>NZ_AXVG01000029.1:0-267955 GCF_000482425.1 Bradyrhizobium sp. 22 | reverse complement strand
AATGTCGCGTTCCATCCGCAGCCGCTCGTTCTCCTGGCGCAACACGGCGAGTTCCGAAGCCTGGTCCGCCGACATCGGCGTCGCCTGCGTGGTGGGGCGCCACGCCGCCGATGCCGGCTCGCGCCGGAGCTTATCGACCCAGCGCCGCAGCACTGAGTCGCGCAGACCGAGCTCCTTGGCTACCGACCCGATCGAGCGGCCGCTCGACACCACCAACCCCGCCGCCTCGCGCTTGTACTCTTCAGTAAACGACCGACGTGCACGTTCCATTCAACACCTCCAGGCTCAACGAGCCTACTACAGGTGTCCACTCATTCGGAGGAAGTTCACTGACTTATCTGCTCGGTGCTTAGCCCACGAGAAGAAAACGGCGTCGCCCTCGTCGGTCTTTTGACCAGCCTCCCAGCCTCTCGGAACAAAATGCGCTACCTTCGAGGTCTTGGCAAATATTTGCTCGGCCGTTTCGCCCGTTTGCGAGCGCCACGTAGACTTCACCTTGTCGGCAAGGGATTTGTCATCTGCATGCAGGTCGATGGTCGACAGCAAGAGAAAGAGACTCGTTAGAACTAGTGATCGCACCGAAGGTCCTTCCCCAGCCAACCGCCTCTTGCCGCTACGCCGGATTGACTGCGTCCCAAATCGTGCCGAACCCGAAACCGATGACGAGACCGGCCGGGTAGAACCAAACGTCATGCGGGTCAGGGGCAGCATACCGCAACAGCGCCAACACGCCCGCACTCGCTATTACTGCAACAGATGCCGTCATCGCCTGTCGTGTCCATTCCTTTGCCTCCTGCACAAAGAAGCCAACAAGCATCCCGATGACAAAGCCCAGTAGCACGGCGCCAACAATCGCAACCGCGTCTCTGTTAAACCACTCAAAGACTAATGCGGCTATCCCGAACACCGTTAAGCCTATCCCGAACCCGAACGCTCGCCGCCTTTCCTGTTTGTCCTTCGTTGCTTTGCCCGTCATTCTACCCCTATCCGTCGCTGTTTCATGGCTTGATGTTCGGGTTTATCCGTACAGCCGCCCGTCCTGCGCCCTTCATGAGAAGGTCGGAGCTTCAGCGTGCCAACCCAAGAGAGACTGCATGTCGACTAAAATAAGCTTGTCTGACAGTTGAGCGGACTCAATAGCTTCCTCCGTAAAGGTGGATGTCGTGACGACATAACCACGCAGAGCGTTCTGCTCTTCAATTACTCCCTTGAATTGTTGGATGGCCGGACGACCCACCCTGTTCTCGGTCGCGTTTCGCTTGCATTGGACGATCATCAGCCCTTCAGGGTGGATAGCAAAACCATCAACACCAAAGTCGTTTGACTTCCGCGTTACCCATGCCTCAAAACCCGCAGCGTCGAAGAAACTCATCGTATGGCGCTCGAATAGAAACGGGTCCATGCCGAGTAGGCAAGCCCGCAACGCCGCTTCCTCTGGCGGAACAGAAAAGCGGGTCGGGTCCATCGGCTGCTCTTTCATCGCGGTCTTCATTTGTGTGCTAGTACGCCGCAAACGCTGATCTTCGACTATGGCGTCAATGATTTCAGCAATGTGAGGTCGCGCCTCTGGGTTAGTAACGACCGCCTCGATTATCGAAGTGATGCCTGCCGCCCCGAGAAAGATGAGCAGTAAAACCGGAACGCCAAGAGCACCGCCGAACGCCGCAATACCCGCCGCGTGTCCCCCGACCAAGGGAATGGCGGCCAAGGTCGCGGGCAAAGCGATTTTCATCGGCAACGGAAGGTCCGAGTTGCGGTAATTTGAAACGGCCTCAGAAACGCTCTTCGCAATCGCCACGATTGCGGTTCGCGAGGAAATCAGCGAGTTCAGCTTCCTAAATTTGTCAATCGGTCGAAGATCACTAGCAACGACAGCGCGAGACTCGCTTAGCCATTGAATGGCAAGCACCCGATCCTCGGCCCGAGTCGTATGTTTAATCGCTGAAGCAAATCGGCCCACAAGCCACTTCTTAATGCCTTCTGTAATTGCGTCGAACATAGCCGCGTCCTAAGGTAGTATGACTAAATTTATATCAGCCCTATGCCTTGGCCAAGGGAATCATATGAGAGCTATATTCGCCCTTTTACTGCTGATCGTTGCTCCCACTGTCGCAAGTTCGGAAGACGCTTCGGCCCCTAGCCGGATCGACAGTATAACTAAATCAGCGCGAGACATGATGCCCGCCATGCCCTCACTTCCGTCCGTTTCGCTGCCGTCAATGCCTGATCTCTCGCTGCCAGACTTTTCGGACGCGACTGGCAAGATGATGACAGAATTCAACACTTTTACGCAACAGGTCGGCGATGCTTTGCCAATACTCGAACAGATGGGCTATGAGGTTACGACGTTTAAGGTCACCTGGGCACTTCCACCAAAGGCTCGGCTTCGACTGAAGTCGAATGGAAACACTGACATTCAGAAGGTGAATGCTATTGCCGCGAGGGCGACCGGCGGCGGGGTGTTGGTCTCCGCCCTAATCACAAGCGCCGCGACGGCAAAACGCATCCAAAGCACGATGCGCCTCGGTGCTGCCTATCTCGACGTAGACTTCGCGGTTCCGCCGCGGGTGAGCATGAAGTTTGTGAGCGCCAAGGCAAACGAAAAGGACGAAGCCCTTCGTGATACTGACGAACTGGAGATCGCCTGCAAGTAGGTCTGGGGCACGGCATTGGCTGGCTTGGCGAGCATTGCGCGCTATATCTCGTTGTCGTGGCCTCGAGTCAGAAAGGTCGTCCTGTGCAGGCCAAACCTCTTCTTAGCCATCGCGAGCATTTCTTCGTGTTGCCAAAGGAATCCCGGCACGACGGTTAGAGCGACGTTTATGGTTTGCATTTCGTCGTCGAAGTCGGCGGCGCACCAACTAAGTTCGTCTTCGGACCAGAGACGGGAGTGCTTGGCAATCGAAGTCAGATGTCCGGAACTCGCTATATATTCGCCCCACACTTCGGCCACTGCGTGCATTTGCTGATTAGTTTCGTGCCCGCGTTCAGAGATAGCGCCGACCATGCTCGCTCTGTAGAAATGAAATAGCCGCCGATGCTTCAACTCCGCAGCCTTGGGGATTTCTGGCTCACTTTCTTGCGTCGGAGGATACTTATCAAACAACTTAGCCGTAGCCCTGCCAAATTCCGCGTAAGTGGTCGGAACGCCTGCCCTCTCTTCTTTCTTGAGCCGCCGGAACATCTTCAGTTCAGACCGCGCGTTCTTAAATGCGACCAGCAGCATGGCCCGTTCTGCTGTGGCTTCCTTTGCAAGTCGCCTTCCGATCAAATCAATCAGAACTGGCAGGTCCAAATCAAATGACTGCGCGAAAAGCTCGCCTCGACTCGGCTCGCTCTTCTTTCCCCTTAGCCAACTGAATATCATCAGCCCCTCGCTGGCCCCGTGCTTCAGGGCTCCTCCCAGCTAATCAATTCACCATCTCATTCGGCCGTTGCTCTAATTGCTGATTTCGAGGTGACAAACAATGAGATCACGAGGCCGATGAAGGCCGCGACGAGAGCGCGGCTTACGACGGCTTCTAATGAACGGTCGTATTCTTGCTGAGCGTAAGCCAGGGTAAAATCAGAAAGGACAGAAAGCACCGTCGAAACCAAGGCACCAAGCATCACGGCGCGAACGCGACCTCCACCGTTGGAATTGATGCACCTTGCGACCAATGCCGCCACGGTAACGCTCAGAACAAAGCCAATAAGCAAGGAAACCATCGCCAACAATGTCCGCCCGCCACACGCGTCAAATCAACCTTGACTTGCTGAGAACGTAATGAGAACGTGGCGAACGGTCAATACGCGATGGGATGGGCTCGAAAGCGGAGAGCGCGGAAGTGGCGAGGTGGGTCTTTAGAACACGCGCGGGGTTGGCGCAGATTGTCCCGAATTCGATGGGCTACGATCTGGTGTTCGATGATGAAAAGTTAGAGCACCACGCTTCGCCGGGATCGGCGGCAGAGGCTCTCGCTAACGGCACATGTTTCTGGCCATCCGCCGGAGACCCGTCCAAGCTAGGTATCCCAGAAGATATCAGCGAATGGCAACGCGTCCTGTAACAAAAAAAGCCACCCACGGTCAGGATCGCGGCGTTGCTTTACTCGCCTTGAGGCTCTCGACAGTCGGTTTCAACGCCGCCAGCGCTGCGCGCCCTTGCTTGATTGTCTGGTTCGGGAGTCTCGGTTTGGGTTAGCTTAGCGTGCCTCGAAGGGTGGTCCGGAGCCGCCGCAGGCGCGGGCTCGATTATCTGGCCCGCTCATCACCTCGCGCTTCACCGCGCGGCTTGGCACTAACGTCCTGCTTTGCGTCTCGGCGCCGGATATTGGCGAGCTCCGCAAGCTCATTCTTCAGCTCATGACGTCGGGTTTCGACAGCAGGCATGTCGTTGACGAATTGCCGAACTTGACGAGCTAACTCGTGATCCGCTGCCACTCCGGAGCGCTGCAGCTCGGCGGCATAGTCGAGATAACGCCGCCGGATCGCCTCCTGACGTGACTTAATCTGTTCGTCCCAAGCGTGTTTGGCAGTCCTGCCGCCCCTGACCTCCGAAAGCACTTCCTTACGGGCGAGCCGGTCGACATCGGGTGTGATCTTTCGCTTGCGCATAGCGAGGACCGCCCCGCGGTCGGCCTTTCGAACCCGTCCGCGGGTTCGCCGCGGCGTGGCCTCGGCCGCGATCCCGCGAAGCCGGAGTTCGCCAGCAAACCGCTCCCGCCACGCCTGAAGATCCGCCTTGCGAGGGTTGAGGCGCTTGCCGTCGTGGCCGAGTGAGCGAACCGTCAAGTGCACGTGGGGATGCTTGTCATCGAGGTGCTGGACGAAGACGTAGTCGTGATTGTCGCCGAACGTCTCGATGGCAAATGCCCGGGCTGAATCCTTGACGGCCACGGCATCTGTGCCAGCCGGCATCGACAGAATGATGTTGATCGAAAGCGACCCATCGCGGCGTCGCTTATCGTCGAGGCCGGCATCATCCTCCCATTGCTGCTGCAGATCTTTCAATCCGGAACGACCCGCTAGGGTCGCCCCCTGCTCTGTTTCCGCATCAAGCTCGCCGTTTCGCGTGATGTATGCAAGGTGCGACTTGAGATGCGCCACGCCCTTGGTGCGGCCCGTGATCTTGACCATCACCTCCGGTGCTCGACGCACAATGCGTTCGAGCTTTGCACGCATCGCCGGCGTAAGGCGGCCGGGAGCGGCCGGATCGGGGATATCCCACTCCGCCCGCCGGGGGCGCCGATTGGGCGTTTCCCAGACATACGAGATCGGCGGAAGTTCGGAGACGAGGTCGGTCGGCCGCGCCGAGCGCCGGCTCATCGCCGTCCATCCCAATAATCCGCGTTGCCGTGCAGCGCACTACGTAGTCGCGCGAGCTCTGTTTCAATGACCAATTTAGCCTCTTGAATTGCGGATAGATCCGGCTCAACCGCCCTGCCCTGCAGCACGCTGGTGTTTGCAGCGCGCGCGATCTGGTTGATGTTGCCGCCGATCCGGTTGAGCTCGCGCACGATCGCACGAAGCGCCTCATGCTCGTTCGGGGAATGCTGTACAGGCGACCCCAACCGTGAACGCACCAGCGCGACAATCCAGCCGGTTCGCGTCATGCCGCGCTGATGTGAAACTTCAGCGAGCTGCCGCATCTCGCTCTCGCGAAATCGCACCGTCACCTTCTCCGGCCGTCCGACCGGCAACGCCAAGATGCGCGGCGCTGGTGCAGCGAGTGCATCAGCGATGAGACGCCGCAGCAACGCGGATTTTCCGCCCTGGGTAGCTGCAAGAACGGAGAACTGCGCCGCGACCTCGTCCGAGACGCGAAGCGAGATCAGAGCCATGCACTCCAATCCCAATCACGATGTAATACATCGCTGGCGCGAAGCCTATCCTGCACTAGAGAGCAAAAAAATCTGCCCCTTGATGTTGGTTCAAACCAACACTCTCTGCATTCAACGCTCGCCGCTGTGGAGCGATCGAGGGCCCCTGCCCTCTGTGCCACATTCCGCTCGCGGCGGTCCCTTGGCGAAGTAGGTATCGCAAATACCGATGCGCCGGCAAAGGAAACGAAGGCACTAACTAACACCGGCGATGTGGACCGCGACTTTCCAGCAGCCTGCGGCCTCTCTACGGCGCTATGGGGAGCGCGTTCGGCCTTCGGCTGCTGCGCTAACGCGCCATCCTTTGGATGGGAAAGTCGCTCCGTCGGCACACGCCGATAGTCTGTCTCGGCGGCAGCGAAAGTGTCGAACGAGTTCATCTCGACAGGATCTCCTCGATCGTGAGCGCCGACGCCGGAACTTCTTCTTCGTGGTCCGCGCCATCAACCAACACCAGAGCGTGACGGGAGCCCTGCGTCGCGAGCCGATCGATAACAAGCTGTCCGGCTCGGTTCTGATACCGAACCCTGATTGCCAGCGATGCTGCCGACCTCGATTGTGAAACGACGCGAGTTTTTGGCGGTTGATTCTCGGTTGCTGCTTCTCGGTCTTTCGCAGCGTTGCGTGGAAGCACTGCTTCCGGGAGGAAATCGGATTTTTCGGCTCGAGGTTGTCGAGCAGGCAATTCGTTCCGGGGATTGGCACGACCACCGTGCGCGCGCACATCCCGGGCCAGTTGCCGAGCCTGTGCGTCGGTAAAGCTGTCCTGCGTCGCGCATAGCCGCTCGATCTCGTCGGGGTGCGTGCGCCAGGCTTGGTAGAGTTCATAAAGAGCACGAATCGAACTGCCCTCAAGTCGCGCCCGAAGGAATTCCGGCATGCTTTGAACCGACGCGTAACGCGACACCCAGTCTCTTGGCTTGCCCAGCTTGCGCGAGATCTCCGCTTGAGTATCGCCGGCGTCCAACCGGTCAGCGATGAACCTCGCGATCTCGGCCGCGCGCAAATCATCGCGCTGGATATTCTCGATCATCTGAGCGTATCGGTCGGGTAAAGCGACGTCTTGAATGAATGCGGGCATTTCACGCAACCCCGCGCGCTGCGCCGCGCGGTACCGGCGCGCGCCCATGGCGATGACGTAGCGTCCATCCTCATTAGAACGGCGAAGCACGATGGGTTGCAGCACGCCATGCCCGGCAATCGATTGGGAGAGCTCCTCCAGTTCCGGTTCGCTGAAGTTGCGGCGTGGTTGATCGGGGTCTTCGTCAATACAGTCAATCGCGACCAAGAGCGGCCGCCCGGTTGCTGAGCCAGGGTTTGCCGC
This sequence comes from Bradyrhizobium sp. 22, assembly GCF_000482425.1. Taxonomy (NCBI): domain Bacteria; kingdom Pseudomonadati; phylum Pseudomonadota; class Alphaproteobacteria; order Hyphomicrobiales; family Nitrobacteraceae; genus Bradyrhizobium; species Bradyrhizobium sp. 22. The sequence goes on along the minus strand of NZ_AXVG01000029.1, from coordinate 260,770 downwards.
GACGTCGACGAGTTCCCTGAAGCTGAGATCAAGCGCCATTCGTGGTCTCCTGATCGAGCCGTTCTGCGATCTTGGCGAGAACTGCGCGGATTTCCCGACCTGCTTCTTGCGCCGAGCGACGCTTCAAGCTCCACACCGGCACCCGTTCCGCAACCGCTTCGGCATAGCCGTCCCGTGCAACAATCTGGCCTGGGAACACGTACTTGCCGGCTTCGCGCAACAACTGCTCCAAATGCACTCGTTGACGCGGCGACTTGGTGTTGAAGTTCGACGGCAGCAGGCCGAGGAATCGCGTGTCCTGACGACCGTACCGTCGTTGCACACCGATCACGGTCTGCATCAGGCCTTTAACGCCCTTTACGGAATAATCTTCCAGGTAAATCGGCGCCAACACATGCGAGGCGGCGACCAGGCAGGCGACGCTGCGAAGGCCAAGCGATGGCGGGGTGTCGATCACGCAGACATCGAACCGGTCGGCAACGTCCGCGAGATTCTGCTGCAGGGTCATGACGGCAGCAGCATTACCGCGGTCGATATCCGTCAAGGAACTGTCGGCCGGCGCCAGCGTGATGCCGTGGTTTTCACCAGCGACAAACCGGGTCGCAGGCTTGAAGAGATCGGCCGCCGAAATCGACCCTGTGTGCTGCTTGAGCGTGTCGGTAGCGTTGCCCTGCGCATCAACGTCGATCATCAGAACCCGGCGGCCAGCTTCCGCCATGAACCAGGCCAGATGCACGGCAAGCGTCGTTTTGCCGACGCCGCCCTTTTGATTGTTGATGACGATCGTATTCACCGGGTGGTCCTTGATGAAACCACCTGCGCCCGTTTCATCCATGTTCCTCCGAATTGTGCTTCGCCTACCGGCCCGGTCCTGATCAGACCGGCCTCTTCATCCTCCGTGTTGGTTTGAACCAACACCCGCTGCGGACCAGCGTACGCCTCCGACGGGGGCCGTCTTGCGTGAGGGGTGGCAATTCGCGAAGCGTGTGACCTTAAGTCTAACTTTAAGGTCATCAGGCGATGCGGGTCGAGGTTATGGGCGGGCTGGAGCGGCGGCGGCGTTGGTCGCAGGACGACAAGGCACGCATTGTCGAGGAGACGCTGGCACCGGGCGCGAAGGTAACGGAGGTTGCGCGGCGCAACGGAGTAGCGACCAGCCTGGTGTTTACCTGGCGTCGACAAGCGCGGACATCGGAACAAGTTGTACCATCTTTTACGCCGGTGCAGATCGCCGCCGTAGCGGCCTCGGCTGAAGAAACTGCGAAGCTTTTGCCTACGGTGGATGGCCGAGTTCGCTCGGCGGCAGCCGCGCGTACTGGATTGATAGAGATCGATCTCGGCAACCGTCGGTGCATCCGGGTGGATGCGCACGTCGATCCGGAGGCGTTGGCGCGGGTTCTCGATGTGCTTGGACGCCGATGATTGCTATACCGGGGAATGTGCGGGTGTGGCTCGCGACAGGCTACACGGATATGCGCCGAGGCTTTCCGTCTTTGGCACTCCAGGTACAGGAGGTGCTGCGCAAGGATCCGCTCAGCGGTCATCTGTTCGTCTTCCGGGGTCGCCGCAGCGATCTCGTGAAGGCGATCTGGCACGATGGCCAGGGAGCCTGCTTGTTCACAAAAAAACTCGAGAGAGGAAAGTTTATCTGGCCATCGGTTGCCGGTGAAGCGGTAACGATCTCGCCGGCGCAGTTGAGCTATCTGCTGTCCGGGATCGATTGGCGCAATCCGCAAGAAACCCAGCGGCCGACGCGGGTCGGATAGGTGTTTTGGGTTTGAGTTTGCGGCCTGATCTGATTCAATGGCTTCATGACATCGAAGCCGGACGATCTTCCATCGGACCTTGCGAGCGCCTACCTCGCGCTGCTGGCCGAGCGCGAGGAGTTGCGGGCTGAACGCGATGTAGCAGTCGCGGATGCCGCCAACGCGCGGGCGGAGCTGTCGGACAGCGAGGTGCTGATCGCTCATCTTGAGCTACGGATTGAGAAGCTCAAACGTGAACTGCACGGGCAGCGCTCCGAGCGCACGGCACGGCTGATCGAACAGTTGGAATTGGAGCTCGAAGAACTCGCCACCACGGCGAGCGAGGATAAGCTGGTTGCGCAGGCTGCCGCGGCAAAAACCCAGAGCGTTCGCCCCTTCATGCGCAAGCGGCCAGTTCGTCAGCCATGGCCGGACGGCATCGAACACGAGCGTGTCGTCATTGAGGCTCCAACGAGCTGCTCCTGCTGCGGTGGATCTCGGCTGGCGAAGATCGGGGAGGATGTGACCAAGACGCTGGAGGAGATTCCGCGTCGCTTCAAGGTGATCGAGACAGTACGTGAGAAGTTCACCTGCCGCGATTGCGAGAAGATCAGCCAGCCGCCCGCGCCGTTCCATGCCACACCGCGCGGCTTCATCGGTCCGCAATTGCTGGCGACAATCCTGTTCGACAAGTTCGGCATGCATATCCCGCTCAACCGTCAGAGCGTGCGCTTCAAGGCCGAGCGGATCGATTTGCCGCTGTCGACGCTGGCCGACCAGGTCGGCCACGGAACCTTCGCCGTCATGCCGCTGTTCCAGCTGATCGAGCGTCATGTGCTCGTGGCCGAGCGCCTTCATGGCGACGACACCACCATCCGCATCCTGGCGAAGGGCAAGTGCACGACCGGCCGGATCTGGACTTATGTGCGGGATGACCGGCCGTTCGCCGGGCCTGCGCCGCCGGCGGCGGTCTATTATGCCTCGGGCGACCGACGGGGCGAACATCCCCAGAAGCATCTGGCCGCCTTCGCCGGCATCCTGCAGGCGGATTGCTATGGCGGCTTCGAGCCGTTGTTCGACCCAAAAAGGAAAGCGATGCCGATCACGCCGGCATTTTGCCTGGCCCATGCGCGGCGGGGATTCTTCGAACTGGCCGACATCGAGAAAACGGCCAGGGAAGGCCGCAAGGGCAAACCGGTCTCCCCGATCGCGCTGGAGGCGCTCAGGCGTCTTGACGCCCTGTTTGAGATCGAGCGCACCATCAACGGCTGCAGTGCCGACGAGCGGCGCGCCGTGCGCCAGGAGCGGAGCAAGCCGCTGCTCGAAGACATGCACGCCTGGCTTCTGCGCGAGCGAGAAACCCTCTCGCGCTCCGCCGAGGTTCTGAAGCCCATGAACTACATGCTCAGACGCTGGGACGACTTCGCCCGCTTCCTCGACGACGGCAGGATCTGCTTGACCAACAATTGCGCTGAACGCGCTTTGAGAGGCATCGCCTTGGGGCGGCGCAACTGGACCTTCGCTGGCAGCCAACGTGGCGCCGACCGTGCCGCCATCATGCTGACGATGATCACTACTTGTCGTCTCAACGACGTCGATCCCAAGGCTTGGCTCGCCGACGTCCTGGCCCGTATCGCCGATCTTCCTGCATCGCGGCTGCACGAACTGCTGCCCTGGGAATGGAAGCTCCTGCGCCAAGCCGATAAGCCTGCCGGTCAGCAGGCCGCCTGACCTTCACCCAACCGATCATAGAGCTCACTTTGCCCACGCGCGTGCGTCAATCTGGCGGCCTTCGTCGTATGCGTACGGACCAGCGCGTGCCGCAGAATCCTGAAAGCCAGGCACAAAATCCCCTGCCAGAAGAGTCAGGTAGGCCGAGCCACAGCTGGAAAGAGGCGCTCAGCCGAGATGAGTTCGCCTCCATTGGACTGGCGCATACTGGTGTTGACGCAAGACACCAAAAGCAAAGCGCATGCCCTAGCCGTGTTGGTTCAAACCAACACGTTCTGAGGCGACGCCACCTCGCCTGGGAAGACGAACAAAGCCGACGCCCACCAAACCTCGACGAGGGCAAGAGCCGCTCCGCGCCCCAGACTGAAAGCATCGAATTTTGTGCCGATGGCTCGAGCGGATCCCAGTCGGGTCTCCGCTACCGGATAAATCTCGCAAGCGGATTCCTCTCCATTGTCGACGCGCCGCCGACGGCTAAAAGTCATGCAGCCCGGAGCGACGGCTCCAGCCGAGAAAGACCCGTGATCGTCGCTTCCGCCGGTCCCCGTAAGATCGGCAACGTCGCCTGCTTGCGCCGAACGACATCGCTACGCCCGCTCAAGCCGGAATCCAATCCAGCCGGCTCTTACCCATCGCTCACGCTCGTAGCTTTTCGTGGAGCCGAGAGTTGATCTGCGACATCAGGATCGGCCCAAGAGAAAATTCCCCAACCTCCGCTTTCCGCGTTAGCCCGCGCAAGTAGCCGCCCGCTGATCGTATGGTGCCGCTACGCTGCAAGATGCAGGCGACGACGACCGCCGCTTGCGTTTCACCCAACACGGTTTGCGCCTCCTCCCAAGCGCTCGGGCTGATCCCCAGCATCGATCGCACAACGGCCGCGGTGGCGAGGAAATCGCGCCAGTTCGAAATTCCGCCCTTCGCATAATCGACAATGTCCGGACATGCACTCAGGACCATTCCCAACGGATACGTACTCTCGGCGACTCGCGATGGTTGAGGTTTAGGCTCAGCTCTCGCCGCCCTGCCTTCTCGAAGGCTAGGTTCAAGATCAATAGGGGTATCTGGATTTGAATTCTGTATGTGGCGCTCAGAATGGGACTCATTGGCGCTCGGATTCTTTGATTTGATGTGTGCTTCCAGAAGATTGAGCACGTCGTCGGCAAGTTGCGACAACTCGTCGGCGATCGGCTCGAGCTCCTGGCGCGTCGCGGTGCGCGGAATCTGAGCGACCATTGCGCGGAAGGCGGCATGCACCTCCTGCCAATCGGCGGGCCCCTGCCCTGCCCGTCGTGTCGGGACGCCTTCCTCGATGCCAGTTGCAATCATCTTCGCGATGTCGCGCCGGCACAGCGTGATCCGTTCACGCACCACCTTAAGGGCGCGGGCCTCAGCTTCAATATCAGCCGCCAGGCTCTCGAACTCCTCAGAGCGCACGACCAGCGGTGACAGATCGAAGCCGAAGGCGAGCTCGATTTCGCCGGCATCGTCCTTCCGCGCATAGCGCTTGCCATTTGGACTGTCGCGCCGAACGATCAGTCCCGCGTCGACCAGCACGGCGAGGTGGCGCCGCAGCGTCGACGCCGGCATGCCGTGCGCCCGACGACTGAGCTGATGGTTCGACGGGAAGACGATCAGATCATCCTCCCCTGTCAGCGCCGTCTCAGGATGGAAGGTCAGGAGCGCGTTTAACACCGAGAGCGAGCGCTCCGACACCCCAAGGCGCGGCCGTGCCGTGCAGATGGCGTGGAAGATCTTCCATTTGTGCACGATCTTTTCGGGAGGACGTTCGGTTGCGACCATCTGGCTTGCCACATGGGCGAGCGTCAACGACCGCCGCCCAAAGGGCGTCGTTGGGGAGTGTGACTGCATGTCTTTGCCTCAGCTGGGCAAAGAAAATTCGCTCGCCGAAACGGCGCCAGAACGCTTGACAGTGATTCGCGGAAGTGCGATTCTTTGAATGCCAATACAAAGAAGGGGCTTCCGGAACGGCGACGTGACGGGGGCCTTTTTCTTTTGCCTATGGTTCTCCGACGTAGTTGCGGTGGTCTTGATCCGGCCGGCTCATTCCGACCAGGCAAGTTCGGTTCATGCCGGTGGGTCGGCGGCTTTGAATTCGTCGTAAAGGGCTTGCAACCGCTCTCGGACGAAGTCGCCAAACCTCGGAGCGACGCGATCATCAAATATCAGAGTAAGCTTCTTTCCGGCGCGCGAGACCTTCGCGGCGTGCGTTCCATCCTTCGCGGCCCACGTTTCGGCGCGGGCGCGCGACGTCTTTTCGCGCAGGCCATCTGCAAGCGCCTCGAAGCGCTTGTCGGTGTCCAACGCTCTGAATGTCGGAGCTTTGACTATCTCAAGTGCGCGGGTACGATTGTTCTCTCGCTCCAAGAGGTCGGTTAGCTCTTGCCAGCGCACGCGGCCGAAGGCTGGCGCGGGCCCGATGGCGTCGATGACCGGGGCCGGGACTCTGGTCGCAATCGCTATGAGGCGCGAGAGCGCAGCCTTGTCGACGTTGAGCGACGCCATGATGATCTCGCGGGAGAATTTCCGATCCTCGAGCCGCGCTGCGAAGCGCGCGCGCTCGATGAAGGTCAGATCGGTGCGGCCGCTGTTCTCTTGGCCCTGCGCGATGACGAGTTGTTCATCCGTGAGGGAGCGAACCACTGCCCTCACTTTTATGCCCAGTTCGCGGGCCGCCCGCAGACGGCGATGGCCGAATGCGACTTCGTAGCGCTCAGCGCCATTAGGCTTCGGACGAACCAGGATTGGGACGTTTTGCCCGTGCTCACGGATGAGCTCGCGGAAGGCGACGTTCTGCTCCTCGGTAGCCTCCATGCGGTCGGGCACGAAGGAGTTATCAATCAGCGCAGGGTCGAGTTCGACGATGACCTGGCCTTCGATGAGCTTCTGCTCGATTTCTTCCGCGCGCTTGACCTTCTCGGAGATGCCGCCCAGCGACTGCGATATTGCCCCGAGAGCGCTCGATTGTTTGATCGGGCGTTCGAGCCCGAGAAGAGGTCGCGAGCGCTGCGGGGCTGCTTCGTGCATTTCTGCTCGCTGCGCCGAGGCGTCCACCACGGGTGGATCGAAATTGATCTTGCGCGCCATGGTCAGCTCCTAGCCCAGACCTGTTTGATCAGACCTTCGATCTCCCCGTTCACAAGATCGAGCGCTTCGATGGCCCGATCATAGGTGCCCCGGGTGAACTGCTGCCGCTCAACCTCGTAGAGGGTCTGCTTGGTGAGGCCGGCATCGGCGATCGCGGTGCTCTTCACCATTGGGTGGGTCAGCACGCGCGAGCCGAAGATTGAGCGCATCAGACCGACCATTGTCGTCTGTGGCCCATCACTAGGCTCGTAGCGAGTGACCAGATAGCGCATCCAATCATATTGGGTGGCGCCACCGGCGTTCGCGACAACGTCGAGAAGGCTCCCCGTCATGTTGAGGAACTGAGACATCGACATCACATCGAGCATCTGGGGATGCACTGTGATCAGGACCGCGGTCGCTGCGCATAGCGCGGAGAGCGTAAGGAAACCGAGTTGCGGGGGGCAATCGATTACGACGACGTCATAGGCATCACTGACTTGGGCCAGAGCTTCGCCGATCCTAGCGAAAAACAGTGAGTCGTTGCTCTCTCGTGCTATCAACGCCTTGGGTGTCTCATGCTCAAACTCCATGAGTTCGAGCTGTCCTGGAACGATGTGAAGGTTCGGAATGTAGGTGCCGCGGACGATCTCCGGCATTTCCCGGCGGTCGGCGTCATAGCGAATGGCGCCGTAGATCGTTTCATTCTCACCGACATCAAGTTCGGGTTGATGCCCAAAAAGTGTCGAGAGGCTCGCTTGCGGATCGAGATCGATTGCAAGGACCCGGTAGCCGCGGAACGCAAGATATTGGGCGAGATGTGCGGCCGTGGTGGTTTTGCCGCTACCGCCCTTGAAATTCATTACTGAGATGACCTGCAGCGCCTCGGCGTCGCGTCGGCGTGGGACGTATCGACGGGCCCCTTTACCGGTGCTATCGAGGTCACTGCGAAGCTCGTCGATTTCTTCGATCGAATAGCTCCGACGGGTGTTGGGTGGCGCGGGCGGCCCCTTCCCTTCCGATACGAGTTGCCGAAGATAGCCCTCGGCGATGCCTATAAAGCGAGCGGCTTCCGCCGGCGAAAAGCGGCGTATGGTCTTTTGGGCCGCGGGCGGAAAGTCGCGAAGCTGTTGCGCACGTAACCGCGCCGATAGCTCCGCCGCGTCCGCATTGATCAGCGACCGCAGATCTCGCACATTATGTTCTAGGATCTTAGTCGACGTCGGCATTCCCGATCTCTGCATCTGCGGATTATTGAGCAGTTGGTCTCAAAAAGCGCTGATGCCGAGTAATGCCCGATTCTTTCGACGCCGCAAGGACTATTGAGTTAACGAGAAGTTAACGGCTACGAGTGTTGCGAGACCAATCGGCGTCGTCGCACATGAATCAGTCCGGGAAATATGCAGTTGTACTGCTGACAACTTAACGACGGCGGGAGTCATTTCCCGAATCAGTTCGTCGCATAGTGGACCGAAGCATTGCGCCGGCGAGCAAGCAACCGACTGATCCGACTCGCGGATTTCGCAATCGGGCCTCGCTAATGGAGGCGGCCTGCTGCGACCGACGAACGCCGCAACGTCAGAGTCGAATCATAAACGAGGCCGATTTGTGAACAACCCGCGCTTATCAACATAGACACTTTTCGGAAACAAATTCCTAATCCGCGCGACAAATTCGGCTTTCTGCCGATTGCGAGTGCAAGCTTTGGACTAGAGGCGAGGAGGCGGCACTTGGCGAGTTGTACGCTGACAACTCAGCGGCGCCCTGCGCTAAACTCCCAAGCGGGCGGCGCGTCCCTGACTGCGCTCAGCCTCATTGTAGTAGCTGGCCGCCTGTTGCACCGAGCGATGTTGGGATTGCTGCATAGCCTCGGGCAAAGCAACGCCCCGTCGCGCTGCTTCGGTCAAATACCCCGCACGCAGTTCGTGAGCGGAAAACTCCCGCGCATCGAGCCCCGCCATCGTGCAGCGGTGCTTCACGATCAGGTTTGTCGGTCAGGAGCTCCGCAAGCCTGTCGCGCCGTTCCATCGGCAGGACCGCCGAGAGCGCGTCGAGCTGCAGGGCCCGCCCGCCGCGCTTCCGAATCCGAGACGAGTACGCGCGAGGTGAGGTCGTCTATGGCCGGAGTTCCTCTAAAAGCCATAGGTCCGATCCGCCCAGTGCAGCAGCACGCGAGCGTCGGGATCGGGCAGGCGAACGCGCTGCGCCTTCAGGCCTTGCGCAATCGCCATGCCGATGTCGGGATCAACCCAATGGCCATGGGTCATCAAGAAGAACCAGCCGAAGGACAGGCCGACCTCACTGTCCACGGCCTCAATCCGATCCATCAGCAGATGCACCGAAACATCCGATGCCATGAGCAGCCGCTCCTTGGGGGGCTTCAGCGGCCGGGGGATGAAACCGACTTCGCGCTCGCCCTTGTGGGTATAATCACGAACATCGAGCGCCCAATGCTCAAAGACGCGATGGGCGCGGGCACTCGATCCCTCCCAGTCTTGAAAGAAGCGCACCTCCCGCGGCACGTAGTCGAACCAGTCGGGGACCGCCTCGAGGAATGGCGTTTCGCGCGTTCCCTGCGGCCCGACTTCGCGGATCACACGCCGCTCCATCTCGGGCCGCTTGGCCTCCCGCTTGTCGCGCTCGACGCGACTGCAGCGATCAAGGAAACTGCGGATATGGACGACTGCGCCGCCGGCGCGGTCGAGCAGGCGGTAGACCGGGCCGGCGAGGCGGTCCGTTTCGGGCAGGGACTGGCGGGACCAGCTGGGATCGAGCAGATCCTCTTCCCCCCAAGGTCGATAGCCCGGATTGACGATCGGACGAGCGCGCCACTCCATTTCTCGGCCAAGTGCGATCTGGATATAATCGGCCGCCCCGGGTCCGGTTGGGGCGAACACGAAGGCGCTGGTCCCGCGCCACTCGGTGATCTGCAGATCAATGTCTTTCAGGCGCGTCCAGAGCGCCTTGATATCCCCGCCATCTTTGGCGAGCTCGGCCGTCATCCACTGACGCAGCTCCCCGGCTCGGGTGCAGTCGGGCCGAATGACCGACCGGGTGTCGCGCCAATAATCATCGTCGACGCGGGCCAGGCTGAAATCGAAGCTCGGAAAGGCCGCGGCGAGCGCGGGCATGAGATCCGTGTCGGCCGAGGCGGGATCGAGCCCTGCCAGAACGGCCTCGATCGAGGCCGCATCGGGAATGCGAAGAGGGGTGGCGCTCATAGAATGTTAACCATAAAAATTTAGGCCTCCGCCGAGTCCTTATGAGCTTTTCCATCAGATTTGGCGAGAATCCCTGGCCTTCACGAGATGTATCCGGAATGTTGTATAAGGATACACGATACGCGCTAAAGGAGCGCCTCATGGCCTTCCATATCAAGAATCCGGAGACCGACGCGCTGGCCCGCAGGGTCGCCGGGCTGAAGAAAATCCGACTGATCGAGGCCGTGCACACGGCGCTCGCCCATGAACTCGAGCGCGAGCAGCGCAGGCCGTCCTTGGTCGACCTAGGCGTCCAATTTTGTCGCGATTTGAGGACAAAGGCCGATCCGCAGAGCGGCAAACCTGCCGACAAGGCGTTCCGCGACAGCCTGTACGAGGATGATGCAACGCCGAGTTCGACGAGGCCGGGGTGACTCTGCTCGATGTTGGTGTCGACTTTGGCCGGAAGCTGCGTGCCCGCCGCAATGCGCGCTGCCGATAAGGTATTTTGCGACGGTCCGTTCGACGACGCCTGACCACGATCGCGCCTGCGCAGACGGCCGGCGCCGACCGAAAAGACAGCGGAAGGGGCGAGGGGGGCTGGGCTGGCATGGTCTCTCGTCCATCCGGGGACCGGGCGGGCCGATTTGCAGGCGCCTAGCCGCCGGAATCGCCGATTTGCGGGTTGATTTCCGACCCTGCCGATAAACGGTGAAATTTACGACCCGAGCGGGAGAATACGCACCCGCGCGCGGTCGGGATCGATGGAGACCAAGGCGCCTTCGGCGAGCTCGCGCTCGGTTTAGTGCGCGGAGCACGGCGCTGCCGATCGCCACTGGCGTCAGTAGATCGGCGCGAATCTGGATGACGCTCGGCTTGCGGCGCTGCGTCGCGGCGAGGATCGTCGAAAAATCGAGGTCGTGCGATCGGACGCGTCCGCAGCACCCACCGCCGACCAATGCGCCGCTTCGAACCCCGCGTTCTGGAGGAAAGGAACCCAGCTCGGCGACAGGTTCATGTCGATCAGGAATCGCATCAGGATGCGCGCTGCAGTTCGACCTCCCGCTCCTCGGCGCGCCAGGCGGCGTAGCGCAAGGCCTCGAGCACGTCCTCGCGCGCGAGATAGGGATAGTCGGCAAGCAGCGCATCGATGCTGCGGCCGGCGCCGATCTGGCCGACGATCATGCCGACGGTGACGCGCTGGCCACGTATGCAGGGTTTCCCGCCCATCACGGCGGGATCTTGCGTAATTCGGCTAAACTCGTTCATGCGTATCACCTCGGCATCGCAACGCCAGCCTATCATAAGTCGGCGCCAAGCGGGCATTCGAGAAGAACAGCGACGTCCGGGAAGGGACAGGCGCCCTCCGCAGGGGAGGGGCGGGGACGCGACCTCTCGTCGATCTTAGTCCTCCCTGGGAATGCGATTTCCAGACCTCTGGCGGCCAGAATCGCTGATTTGCGATTCCGCGCTATCACTATCGAAAAGGGGCGGGAACACGCATCGCTATGACGGAAGCTACTTCTATGATAGCTTCCGTTTCGACGATTCCCGTTAAGGTTATCAAGACCTTGCCATCCGGCTACCAAATCCCAGATCCGCTACCCTGGGCCTCTATCGCCGGTCCGCTCGCCTCCGCCGAGGACGCACTCGCCCGGCTCGACGAGCGCCTCGCCAAAAGCCCGATCCGCGAGGGGTGGATCAGCCGGACGCACTTCACCGATGCGTGCGCCAGTCTATGGCTGGAAGGTGAGCTCGTCCACCTCGAAGATCTCGTTCTTCACGATGAAGGCATGGACATCCGCGCCCCCACCCACGAGCTCACCCGCGCCCATACAGTCCTGCGCACCCGCCGTCGCATCGCCGCGGAAAAACCCGACTGGGCACTATCTGCGGGCGGCCTCGCCGAGCTGCGCGGCCGGGGTGGGCAGGCCAAGGAGGGGAAGAGTAACCGGAAGGAAGGCGACGCAGCGATGGACCACGATGGGGGCGGGGGCCAGAACGAGGAGGATCTCGATGGCGCGCTCGGCATCATCGAGATCGATCCGCATCTGGCCGCCACCTTCGCGGCGGTCGATGCCGCGAATGCCAAGACCGAGCGGATGCTCGCCAGCGCGAGCCAAGTCCGATCCGAGCGGGACTCACTGGTGTACGATCTGGACTGGGACGATGACGAGCGTCTCGACGACTGGCGCGCCATCGTCCACCAGAGTCACACACTGCCGCCGACGCTCGCGGCCGCGCTCGCGGCTGACGCCTGGGTCACGATCGAACCGCTGCAGCACACACTTTGGCTCGGCCGGCTGCTCGCCGCTAACCTGCTGCGCGCCCGCGGCAAGACCCGTTGGCATCTTCCCTGCCTGCATGAGGGGCTCAAAGCGATCCCGCGTGAACGCCGGCGACCGCGCGACGCCGCGGCGCGGCTCGCCGTGCAGCTTGAGGCGATCACGGCTGCCGCCGACGCTGGTGGCAAGGACCACGACCGCTGGCTGATGACGAAAAACCTGCTCTCGCGAAAACTCGCCGGCCGCCGCGCCACCTCAAAACTGCCGGCGCTGATCAACTACGTGTTGACCCGACCGATCGTCTCGGCCGGCATGATTGCGGCCGAACTCGGGATCACCTCCCGGGCCGCCCACGATCTCGTCGCCGAACTCGGGTTGCACGAGGCGACCGGCAGAGGAAGGTACCGAGCATGGGGAATTCTGTGAGCGGAAAGCGGCACTTGCATCGCGGCGTCGACCGCCGGCAGGTCCGGCCAGTCGATCGGATCGGTGCTGCCAGGCCTGTGTAAAGCAAAGACGAGAGGCGGCAGGAACTGCCTCTCGTTCGCATCTCAGAGCGTCACGCCATCGGATGCGTCATAGACGATGCGGCAAGCGGAGAAGCTCACGCCGGTCTCCGCTGCGATCTCGTCAATGATTCGACGCAGTCCGCAGAGTTCGGCGTCCCTCACATTGCGCAGCCACGGACCTCCGTCCTCGAGAGGACGCCAGCGCCTCGCGTGGGCGTCGAAGACCTCCCGCGTCGCCAGATCAATCGTAAGGTCGTCGAGAAGCGGAACCGGCCGATCCGACAGCCAGCGATGCGCGTATTCCTCGGCGATCCAGTAGAGGTCCTCGGCAGCGTTCCGGTTTTGCTGAGAGGATTCATCGAGCAGCAGGTTGCGCTCCGCAGCCAGTGCGTCGCGCATCAAATTGATCAGATCACCGAGCCTGGCAATGAGGCGGTCGTGAGCGATGCGCGCGAGACCGTTGTCGCATCCGAGCCGATTGGCCAGAACCACGATCTTGAAGCCGCAGAACTGCGTGAACAGCGTGAGGTGGTCGATATCAGACATGATGTGTCTCCTTTCGATCTGACGAAAGGAGGCCGCACCGTAGCCGCGAGGGGTCAGGGATCGCGTAGCGACCGGCGAAGCCGGCGAGCGGGGGAACCGATTTTTTGACGGCGCCCACTTGGCGACGGCAAAAAATTGGGGGGACCGCGATGTCCTTGACGCCGCAGTGGCGGGTGCAGAATAGGAAGTCAGAAAGAGAAAGAGGTAGGGCACGACGGCCGCCGCGGGTCGCGAGAGGATCGTCACCCGAAGGGCGGAGACCGCTTGCGGGCTCCGTGAGCGAAGCGAATAGAGCCGTCCGCCAAAGGCGGCTCGCCCAAATCCCTTCGTGTCCAGGCAGCATGGGCGGACGACGTTCGGAGAGCTCTCGCACGACATGGGGCCCGCGAGACCGGGGCCTAGCGCGGCCGAGCTATCAGCACAATAAATCGAGCGGACCGACTCAATAAAGCAATTAGACGGCGCTTCCGAAGGAAGCGAGAATCCGTTCATGCAGAACTGGGACAGAGCCGCTTCATCTTCGCCGCATCAATCCCACGCTGAACATGCGGCGGTTCTATACGCTGTCGATCCAGCCGACGCTGTTCGGCGGGGCGACGCTGGTTCGCAATTGGGGCAGGATCGGAGCTGCCGGCCAATCCATGATCGAGACCCTCGGCAAGCCGGAGGAGGCCGACGGCGCGATGGGCCGTCTCGAGCGCAGCAAGCGCCGCCGCGGATATGCCGACTGCTGAGGCGCCGCGTCGTCAGATCTTGTTCGCGAGCTCCCGCAACACGTCGCCGTGGCAAGCCAGCGGCGCGCACCAGCAGACGAGATCGCGGCCACGCAGCTCGTCGAGCGCATTCATCAGTTTGGGCTGCGCGACGATCCGCGCGCGATATTCCGCGATGACCTGGGGGCGCGAACGGCACGCCCGATCCCGCACACTGCCGCCGACGCTCGCGGCGGCACTCGCGGCTGACGCCTGGGTCACGATCGAACCGCTTCAGCACACCCTCTGGCTCGGCCGGCTGCTCGCCGCGGCACTGCTGCGCAGCCGCGGCAAGGCCCGCTGGCATCTTCCCTGCCTGCATGACGGGCTCAAAGCCATCCCGCGCGAACGCCGGCGGCCGCGTGACGCCGCAGCTCGGCTCGCCGTGCAGCTCGAGGCGATCACGGCTGCTGCCGCCGCCGGCGGCAAGGACCACGACCGCTGGCTGATGACGAAAAATCTGCTCACGCGAAAACTCGCCGGCGGCCGCGCCACCTCAAAGCTGCCGGCACTGGTCGACTACGTGTTGACCCGGCCGATCGTCTCGGCCGGCATGATCGCGGTCGAACCCAGGATCACGTCCCGTGCCGCCCACGATCTCGTCGCCGAACTTGGGCTGCACGAGGCGACCGGGAGGAAGGTACAGGGCCTGGGGGATTCTTTAGACGCCCCATTCCGAGCAAGGACGCGGTTGCCTGGGCATTTGGAGCAGTAGCGGCTCGCTTCGCCCAAGCACTTGATCGCTCCCGGCAGTCCGACCGGCACCGTCGTTCAGGCTCTGCGTCATGCCGCGAGCGCCGTCCAGGCTCCTGCATGGAATGCGGTCAACTCTCGTCTCTATCGCCAACACGATGTCCGGCGGTCGAGACCTAAAATTCGTTGGTTCCCTTAGAATAATGAGCATTATCGTAGCCTGACTACGATTTTTGCACCAAATCCAAGCTTGCGAAATTTTGGAATTATTCATATTATCGTAGCATGGCTACGACTCACAGGGACAAGCTAAACAGGCTCTATACCCACCTAGCGCCCGGAACGCCGCTGACCTCCGATGACCTCGTCGCCCTCGGAATATCGGCCGACCTTGCCGTCCACTACGTCCGTGCCGGCTGGCTGCAACGGCTCGCACGCGGCGTCTACTGCCGGCCGAACGATCCTCCGGCGTTACACCCAAGCCTGGTCTTGCTGCAGCGGAGCTTCGAAGGATTGCATGTCGGTGGCAAATCCGCGCTCGACTGGCACGGCATACGCCAATACCTATCCCAACGGCCTGCCCTCCATCTCTACGGCTGGAAAGCGGGGCGGCTCCCTGAGTGGTTTACCCTGCGCTTCCCGGCCGAGTACCACCGCAAGCGGCTATTCAAGGAAGAGCCCGGTGCGCTGTTTCATGCCCGGCCTTTCGAGAACCGCAAGGACGGCCCCCTCGTCTCGGCGCCCGAACGCGCACTGCTGGAGGTGCTGAGCGAGGTCGGGATACGACAGCCGCTGCAGGAAGCGCGCGAGCTGGTCGAGAGCACTTACAGTCTGCGTACCGACGTGCTGCGCGACCTCCTCAAGCGCTGCACCAGCGTCAAGACCGTGCGCCTTTGCCTGCAGCTCGGTCGCGAGCTTTCTCAGCCCTGGGCCGACAAGCTCGACCCGTCCCAGTTGCCCAAGGGTAGCGACCGGCCGTGGGTATCCCGTTCGGCTGACGGGCTACTGGTGTTGAAGCCATGAACCAGATCTACCTCGACACCGCACGGTTGCTGACGCGCGTGGCGCCGCTGGTGCTCGTCGACGATACGTTCGCACTCAAGGGCGGCACGGCGATCAACCTGTTCGTGCGCAACATGCCGCGGCTCTCGGTCGATCTCGATCTGGTGTTTGCCGACCACACACTACCGCGCGAGCAGGCGCTGCGGCGCATCAACGAGGCCATCCGCCAGTCCGCCGCGCGCCTGCAGAAGCAAGGCTTCCAAACCCATGCGCCGGCTGCGGCGGATTCCGGCGAGACCAAGCTGCTGGCGCGGCGAGGCGGCCTCGAGGTCAAGATCGAGGTTAACTTCGTCATGCGCGGCACCGTCCATCCGGCGCGCATGGCGTCGCTGACAGAGACTGCGCGCGATACGCTGCAGGCGGATCTCGAAATCCCGGTAGTGTCGTTCGAAGATGTGTATGGCGGCAAGCTGGTTGCGGCGATGGACCGCCAGCATCCCCGCGATCTGTTCGACGTCATGCAGCTTTTCGCACACGAGGGAATCACCGCCGGTATCCGCCGCGCTTTCATTGTTTATCTCGCAAGCCATAACCGGCCGGTGCACGAGGTCCTGTTTCCATCGCTGCGGGATATCCGCCAGGAGTTCGACCACAATTTTTCGGGCATGACCGCCGAACCCATTGAGCTCGATACGCTCTTGGCAGCGCGCGAGCGAATGATGCGCGAACTGCAGCAAGGTCTGAGCCCGGTTGAGCGCCGCTTCCTGCTTTCGCTGGTCGCTGCAGCGCCCGAATGGTCGCTACTAGATGTGCCGCACCTAGAGCAGCTCCCCGGCCCGCGCTGGAAGCTACAGAACCTGGAACATCTTCGGAAGGCCAACGCCCTAAAGTTCACTGAGCAATCTGACGCGCTCGCGCGGTTGATTGGGTAACTACGGGCTGACGAGCTTCGACTGGCAGATATGACACGTAACAATTATCGGAGGAGATGACGACATACCAATGCATCCCGCAGGCACAGATCATTTCACTGGATATCGAGCTGCGCTCTGAGACTTTGGTTGAATTCGGAGCGCATCTCAACTATTGCGGAAGATGCTGATCTCAATGATAATCCCGAATCGCATATCAAAAGCTATTCACGGGGCCTTCATGTACTTAAGGAATTTGATCGCCTCCACACGCGGAGGCTAATCGATGAAGCGCGGCAAGCCACGGCGCGCGCGATCGGAGAAATTAAAAGGCGGGAGACAAACGGGGTCATGCTGCCGAATGGCAGCTGCATGTCTCCGGTAGAATGTGAATAACAACCCAAGTCTGTCGCGATTGTGCCGCCCCGAGGCGAACCATTTTTGACGACGTTGGCTGTTTGGGCGGAAGCCTAATTGATTGAGTTGCCAGGGGAGGGGATCATCGCATTGTATCGCTTCGTTCACGCCGCGGACATCCATCTGGACTCTCCGCTGCGTTCGCTTGCCCTGCGCAATCCCGATCTTGCCAATTTAGTTGGGAACGCGACGCGGCGGGCTTTCGTCCGGATCGTCGATCTGTGCCTGGAAGAGCGTGTCGACGCGCTGTTGCTGGCCGGCGATCTTTATGATGGTGACCAGACGTCGATGAAAACGGCCCGTTTCCTGGCCGAACAGATCCGGCGACTGCATCAGGCTGGAATTCGCGTCTTCGCCATTCGCGGCAATCATGACGCGCTCTCGCGAATCACCAAGGAGTTGATTTTTCCAGACTCGGTAAAGGTCTTTGGCGGCCGCGCTGAAGCCGTGGCAGTCGATCGGGCGGCGGAGGACTTTCCAGTCGCAATCCATGGCCTGAGTTTTGCTCAACCGCACGCGCCCGAAAGCCTGATCGCAAAGTTCAAGTCTCCTGTCGCGGGCGCCGTGAACATTGGCATCATGCACACGAGTCTTGCCGGGGCTCCCGGTCACGACCCATATGCGCCATGCAGCCTTGCTGATCTGCAAGCCACCGGCTTCCAGTATTGGGCCCTGGGCCATGTCCATAAGCGCTCGGTCGTGGAAGGGACCTGTGCAGTCGTGATGCCGGGCATGCCGCAAGGGCGCGACATCAATGAATCCGGCGCAAAGTCGGTGACGCTTGTCACCATTCGAGACGATCGTTCGATCCACATCGAAGAGCGCTTCACCAGCATAGCGCAATTTGAACGGATATCTGTCGACGTCACCGGCCTCGATGACTGGCGCGATCTGATCACCGCTATGACGCACGCGCTGGAACGCGCGCGCGGAACCGTTGTTTCCGAACATTTCGTCGCCCGACTGCGCTTGACCGGCGCCACGCCATTGTCTTGGCGGGTTCGACGCGATCTCGATCTTCTGAAAGCCGAGGCGGATGATCGTGGCTCTCTCATCGGTGCATGCTGGATCGAGAAACTCGAAGTGGCTACCCGTCCCCCAGACGAGAGTGCAAACTCCACCGCCGACCCGCTCGCCGAATTGCGGCGCCTCATCGTGGATGACGTGCTTCAGTCGGAAGCGTTTCAGACGGAGCTCGTGGCGGTCGCCGAAGAACTGCGAGCGCACCTTCCACAGGAATGCCGCGACAGCCTTGGCGTCGACGAAACAGCCTTCAAGGCTGGCCTCGCGCTTATCGCGCAAGAGGGCGCTGACGATATTCTTGCAAAGCTCCATGCATCCGAACGAGGCGCATAGCTCATGCGTCTCAAGCGCCTCGATCTCACCCGCTACGGGAACTTCACCGGCCGCAGCATCGACTTCGGCGAGAAGCCACAAGGCCAACCTGACCTGCACATCGTCTATGGTCCGAATGAGGCGGGCAAGTCGACGGCTCTCGCGGCCTTCCTTGATCTGTTGTTCGGAATGGGAACGCAGAGTCCGTTCGGCTTCCTTCATCCCTATCCAACTATGCGGGTGGGAGGCCTCATTGAACTCGCCGCTGAAGCCCGCGAACTCGTCCGGATCAAGCGGCCGCAGAACAGCCTGCTGGATGCCGACGATCGACCGATTGCCGAAACCGTCATTCGCGGAGAACTTGGCGGTATCGATCGCGAGTCATATCGGACGATGTTTTCACTTGATGATGAGACCCTGGAGAAAGGCGGCGAGAGCATTCTCGCCAGCAAGGGCGATCTTGGAGAACTGCTGTTTTCCGCCAGTGCGGGCCTTGCTGATCTCAGCCGCAGACTGCTCGACTTGAGGGCAGAGGCCGATGGCTTCTATAAATACCGCGCGCGGAGTGGGATTCTCACCGATCTCAAGACGCGCCTCGCCGAATTGAAAGCCGAACGCGAGCGGTTGGATACGCTGGCGTCTGATTATGCCCGACTTATCGACATCCGCGACCGAGCTTCGTCACAATATGATGAAGCGATCGGTGAACGAACGCGAATCCAGGCGCGGCTCGATGAAATCCAGCGACACCTCGCTGCTCTGCCGCGTCTCGCCGCGCTCCGAACGCTCCGCGAACGCCTCCAACCGCTCGCCAAGTTGCCCGCTCCGCAGCCAGCCTGGAACATGGACCTGCCGAAGCTGCAGAAGGAGGAGATAGAGCTCAGCGTACAAACACGGGCGGTCGCCGACGAAATCGATCGGCTTGGCGCCGAGGCCGAATCGATCGTCATTGACGAGCCTGCGTTGCGGCTGTTCAGCAGAGTGGAGCGGCTCGCCGACCTGCGAGCCCGTCATGTGACAGCGGAGAAGGACATCCCGGAGCGCCGGATGCAATTGCAAGCGGCGGAATTGGCCGTGTCCGGCATCTTGACACGGATGGAACGGGAAGGCGAAGCGGACCCTCGTCGACTCTTACTCGGCGCCTCGACGGTCGGCGGCTTGCGCGAATTGGTCGAATCTCGTTCGGGCGTTGAGAGCGCCATCCGCACCACGGCGGCGGAACTTGCTGACGCCCGTCGCCGTCTGACCGATGCGGAGCTTGCGCTGCGCGACGCCGGGGCCAATCGGGAAGCCGAGCGGGGCAGGGACGGCGCGATCGCCCGACTGACGGCCGCCGTGGCCGCTTCGCGTAACGCCGACCATACCGCACGGCGCCGATTGGCGGAGCGGGCCCGCGAGACCGCAATCTCGACGCTGAGCGACCGCCTCCGTACACTGCATCCCTGGCAGGGCGAGGTCGAGGATCTCGTCGGTATGCGATGCCCTAGTGGCGATGCCATCCAACAGTGGAAGTTGGCGCTTGACGAGGCACAGCGGGAGTTCCGTCAGCATGTCGTCGATATCGATCGGCTGACCAGCGAGATCCGCCGGTTCGAGGCGGAACGCGACGCCATCGCCAGCATGACAGGCGTCGTCTCCGACCAAGAGGCGGCAGCCATCCGGACACAGCGTGAGCAAGCCTGGTCCGCGCACCGCCGTGATCTCGAGGCCACATCCGCCGATGCGTTCGAGAGTGCGCTGCGATACGACGACGTCGTTACGTCGAGCCGCCAAGCGCATATGTCAGATTTGGCAAAACTCCATCAGAACGGACAATCACTCACCATCGCTGCAGCTGAATTGACGCGGGTCATTGAACTTAAAGACGCAACTTCTGCGGCCATGCAGTCAATCCGCGATCAGATCGCTGCCGCTGTTCGCACGATGGCGGTATCGTTTTCCGACGATATCACGCTGTCAGACCTCGACGGCTGGCTCGCACGGCGCGAAAAGGCGCTGGAGGCACGAGAGGCCGTTCTTACGGCCGAGCGCGACCTGCGCGACGCCAAGGCCGATGCAGAAGACGCTAATGACCGCTTGAGAGCAGCACTCGATAGCGCCGGCCTATCCTATGATCCTGAGTGCGGATTCGACGGTCTTCTCACGACGGCTCAAGTGATCCTCGACCACGAAGGCGAGCTCCGGTCTCTGCGCGCCGCGGTGGGCGAGCGGAAACGCGAGCTGCTGCAACGGGAACGCGCTGCGGAGCAGGCGAACGCAGATGAGCAGACCTGGGTCGCGTCCTGGACAACAGCGTGCCAGGGGTGCTGGTTCGGCGAGAGGGGTAAAATTCCGACGCTTGCGACCGTGCGTGAGATTCTATCGGCTGCGGCTGATCTCGGGCCTGCTCTCGAAAAAAGAGCGGGTTTGGTCGACCGTATCGAAAAGATGGAGAAGGACCAAACCGCGTTTCGCGATGAAGTTGCGGCCATCTGCAGCGAGATGACGATTCCGGCTGGCGCAAACACGGTCCTCGATCTGGCGCAACGCGTCGGCGATCGTGTTCGCGACGCGGTCGCAGATCGCGCCCGCCGTGCCAAGGCGACTGATAGTCTCGAAGATGCGCGCAAGAGGGAACGATTGCTTACCGAAACGCTGGCGATTCACGAAGGGCAGAAGAGCACGATGACGTCGTTCTTCGGCGTCACTTCGCTGGCCGAGGTCGCCGGAAAGCTCCTGGACGTCGGCAAACGAAATGAACTGCAGGCTGACGTCGACGACGCGGAGAATGAAATTCGCGAAGCATTGCGCCTCTCCGATATCACTGAAGCCGAACGCATCCTCGATACTGCCGATCGACCAGCGCTGGAGGCAGAGCTTTTCGAGCTGAAGGCACGTTTCGACGACCAAGACAAGCGCTGTCACGAACTGTTCGCCACGCGAAGTCAGGCGATCGATCAGGTCGAGGCGATCGGAGGGGACTCGAAGGTCGCGGAGATCGAGGAGCGTCGCCGCACAACGTTGCTTGAAATCCAGGACGGCGCTGGACGCTACCTGCAACTGCGTGCTGGCACGGTCGCCATGGAGCAGGCGCTGCGCGCTTATCGCGAGCGCCATCGCAGCGCGATGATGATGCGCGCCTCCGCGGCATTTCGGACGGTCAGCCGCGGCGCCTACAGCGGGCTCGTGGCCCAGCCCAGCAAGGACGGCGAAACCTTGATCGCCCTGTCGGCGGGCGGCGGCTCAAAGTCGGCCGACGAATTATCGAAAGGTACGCGCTTTCAACTCTATCTGGCCTTGCGCGTGGCCGGCTACCACGAATTCGTCCGAGCGCGAAGCCCTGTGCCGTTCATCGCTGACGACATCATGGAGACGTTTGACGACTTCCGCGCCGAAGAAGCATTCCGGCTGTTTGCCGAGATGGCCGGCGTTGGACAAGTCGTCTACCTCACGCATCATCGTCACCTGTGCGAGATCGCGAAAAGGATCTGCCCAACGGTTCGTGTTCACGACCTCTCGGTCATCGTGGAGTCGCTCGGTGACGAGCAAACCGCCGCAGCTGGGTAACATCAATAATTGGACCGGGAGAAGGGTAAGTGAAGATCAAGTCCATTCATATGAAGAATTTTCGCTCATTCCACGAGTGCACGGTGGAGCTCGAGGAGTACACCGCCTTGGTCGGCGCGAACGGTTCTGGAAAATCAACTGTCTTGTGCGCGTTAAATATCTTCTTTCGCGAACAGGACGCCTCTTCCACCAATGTCATCGACCTGGATGAAGAAGATTTTCACAACCGCAATACGCGAGACCCAATCGAAATTACGGTGACGTTTGATGATCTGTCTGAAGCTGCAAAAACTGATTTCGCAGAATACGTCCGCCATGACGTCTTGATCGTCACCGCCAGAGCGGAGTTCAACCCGGACACGAAAATCGCATCGGTCCGCCAGTTTGGACAAAGGAGTGCGATGCCCGATTTTGCGCCGTTCTTTAAGGCGTACAACGACGGCAGGCCGGCGGGAGAATGTAGGGCACTCTATGAGCAACTGCTCGGCAAGTATGGCGCGGACCTGCCCAAACCAGGCGCCAAGGATGCAATGCGAGATGCGCTACGCGCCTATGAGGAGGCTCATCCGGAGAGTTGCGAGCTTATCCCGAGCGAGGATCAATTTTATGGATTCAGCAAGGGCGCCAATCGTCTGTCTCGCCACGTCCAATGGATTTATCTG
Source organism: Bradyrhizobium sp. 22 (assembly GCF_000482425.1). Taxonomy (NCBI): domain Bacteria; kingdom Pseudomonadati; phylum Pseudomonadota; class Alphaproteobacteria; order Hyphomicrobiales; family Nitrobacteraceae; genus Bradyrhizobium; species Bradyrhizobium sp. 22. Next base: position 238,352 of record NZ_AXVG01000029.1, on the reverse strand, counting down.
CCGGCGATTAAAGACGCGACGAAGGAGAACGTGGAGGCGAAGAACACCGCGCTTGGAAAAATTCTTGCCAGAACCGTTCGAGCCAAAGTCAATTTCGGCGACGAAATCAGCAAGCTCAAAGAAGAAACCCGGGACCGGTATCGCTTGCTGCTCGATGCGCAGCAGGGCGCACTGGCGGAAATCTCCAAGTCGCTTAGTGAACGGCTCGCTCACTTCGCCCACCCAGAGGCGACCGCCAGACTGGCCTGGATGGAGGACGTCAAGAAGTCGGTACAGATAGACGAGCCGATGGCGCGATTATTTGCTGGTGAAGGCAATTTTGAAGGCGAACTGGCGCGCTTTGGTCACGGGCTGCAGAGATCGTATCTCCTCGCCCTCCTTCAAGAACTGGCAACAGCCGACGATGCATCGGCTCCGACCCTTCTTCTCGCCATCGAGGAGCCCGAGCTGTTTCAGCATCCGCCGCAAGCGCGCTATCTGGCCGATGTGCTCCATCAACTTTGTGCCGGTAATGCACAGATCGTGGTCTCCAGCCACAGCCCATACTTTGTTTCTGGCAGGCAGTTCGAATGCGTGCGGATGGTGCGACGGGACGTCGCTGCCAAGCGCTCGAACATCACATCACTCGAGTTTCAAAAGCTCGCGGACCGAATCAGTGCGGTTACCGGCGAAAAGCCGGAAAAGCCCTCCGCCCGGATGGCGCGTCTTCATCAGGCACTGCAGCCCCACCTGACGGAGATGTTCTTCGCGCCCCGCGTGGTTTTCGTTGAAGGCCTTGAGGATGTCGCCTATCTCACGTCCTGGCTCGTTCTGACCGATCGCTGGAATGATTTTCGCCGTTTCGGCGCTCATTTCATTCCCGTCAATGGAAAGGGCTATTTGTTGGAACCGCTTATCGTCGCAGAGGAGTTGGCCATTCCCAGCCTTGCAATCTTTGACGCTGATGGTGACAAGACCAGTGCAAACGAGCGGCCCAAGCACGAAGCCGATAACCGTAACCTTCTGACGCTTATGGGCGGCAATGCAGGAGACCCATTTCCGGCGACCGTTGTCTGGCATGATCGGTTTGTTCAGTGGCCCATCAATTTGGGCGCGACACTCCGGTCAGAAGTCGACGGGGTGATCTGGGATAAAACGTTCGGCCAGGTAACGAAGGCGCTCGGGAATCCCGCCGGCAGCTTCTCCAAGAACCCCGTCCACATCGCAATGCATCTCGAAAGTCTAGCGAAGGAGAACGCTGTGCCGGCGAGCCTTGAGAAACTGGTTGGCCACATCCTCACATTTGCTCAAGGGCAGGTGTAACAATCGCAAGCCTAACGAAGACATCGGAGAGCGGCATGTCAGCCCCACGCTGGAAAGGAGGCTTTAGGCCAATGGCTCATAGAAGCGGTATTGGCATTTTACTAGAGAAACGGCCCCGCCTTTCGGCGAGGCCGCTACGTCGGGCCGTCAATCCCGGCTGGGGCGGGACCAGATGAGCTGGAGACCTTCCTGGCCTTCCACCTCGATCAGGGTGGCGTAGATCGGAGCCGGGAAGCTCGGATCGTCGAGCTTGACCGAGAGGTAGTCGCGCTCGGTGTCCCTGGCGGTCTTCTGCCAGGCCGCTCCCAGCTCGACGTTACCGGCGAAGATGCGGAAGTGCGGTCCCTTGTCGGAGGGGTTCTCGACCCGAACCAGCTTGGCCTTGGCATTGAGCGCGAGGGTGCGAACCGTGCCGGTGAAGCCGTTGCCGGTCGAAGTGAAGGTGCCGACGGTCGCCATTGTCGTGTCCTTTCAGTTTCCCGGGCCGCCCATCGCGGCCTCGATGGCTGGCGACAGACCGGAGGCGATCGACCCGCACCCCGAAGGGGCCGGCACGCAGTAGAGGGCAGCCAGGCTGCGACTTTCTTGTCTTGCGCGAGGAATGGACGCGCAGCGGTCCAGGGGAAGAAAGTCGTAACCGGCTGTTGCGGGGATAAGAGCGAGGCGGCGCTTAAGCGACGACGGCCTTCGGTCAGACATGCCAAATCGAGGACGACGTGGACGTGCCCGAAGAAACGGCCGAGGAACGCGATGGCGGACGCGCTCCCCGTGACGTTGCAACTGCTCATGCATTCCCGACCAACCGTGCCCTAAGGCCGGCGCTGAAAGTCAGTGTCGAGCCCAAGTTAACGCCGCGCTTGATCACCAGCCTATCTGGGAGCTCCGGCCGCAGGATATCGTACGGAGCCGGCCTCAATCGTCATTGGTAAGTTCGTCGGGCCACATCTGCGCGCCGTGAAGCACGCGCAAGATGCGAACGGTATCGCCGTCGACCAGGTACGCCGCGACATAAGATGTACGCGGAATGACCAACTCGCGCGTCCCAGCGACACGCCCCGGCCGGCCGCTATCCGGAAAGTCGAGCAGGCGCCGCGCGGCATCGGCAATCTGATCATCAACATGAACCGCGGCGCGGGGATTCTCGGCCTCGATGTAGCTGAAAATGCCGTCGCGATCGGACAACGCGAAGCGCGACCAGACGAGTTTCACCGTTCATGCTCCGCCGCTTTTCGGAGCGCAGCGGCACGGCGTTCCGCGAAATGCGCTTCAACCTCGGAATCATCGAGATCGGGCCGGGTATCCGCCAGCGCTTGGCGTACCTTCTCACGAAACCAGCTATCGTAAGCTTGGCTGTTGCTCACGAGCTCCAGCGGAAGCATCCCTTCGTTGGCCGTGCGTGTCAGCAGGATCCGCACGGCGTCGGATACCGTGAGACCCATGTTTTCCAGAACCGCGGTAGCCTTTTCTTTTACGTCCGCATCGATTCGGGTTTGGACCAGGGCATTCGAAGCCATAGCGCGACCTCCTTTATTCACGGCCAATGTAATGCATTTGAATGACATGCGCCAGAGGGGTCACGGCCCCGTGACCGGGGGTGAGCACAGCAGCCAGGCGGCCCCGCCTTTCGGCGGAGCCGCTGCGTCGAGCCCATCAATCCCGGCTGGGGCGGGACCAGATGAGCTGGAGACCTTCCTGGCCTTCCACCTCGATCAGGGTGGCGTAGATCGGAGCGGGGAAGCTCGGATCGTCCAGCTTGACCGAGAGGTAGTCGCGCTCGGTGTCCCTGGCGGTCTTCTGCCAGGCCGCTCCCAGCTCGACACTGCCGGCGAAGATGCGGAAGTGCGGTCCTTTGTCGGAGGGGTTCTCGACCCGAACCAGCTTGGCCTTGGCATTGAGCGCGAGGGTGCGAACCGTGCCGGTGAAGCCGTTTTAGGTCAGTCGTCAACTGTCCTTTTGAAACGAAGCATCGGCGTTTGCTTCGTTATTTGCTGGAGGACACTTCAAATGTCCTTTAGCAGTCTGCTGAAAAATGGCCTCGTCAGGGCCTGCGATTGATGATTCAGTTATACATCATGAATCGTCGGGGGCTCGGCATGCGGGGCGCTTTTGCGGATCAGGGCGGGCTATTTTCGTACATCTCGCCAGAGGCGCGAGTGCCTGCGGACCATCCGCTGAGGAAGGTCCGGGAACTTGTCCGCGATGTGCTGAGCGAGATGAACCGTGACTTGGGGAAGCTTTACGCGAGCGAAGGGCGTCCCTCGACGCCACCAGAGCAATTACTGAGCGCGTTGCTGCTGCAGGTATTCTACGGCATCCGGTCGGAACGCCAGTTGATGGAGCAACTGGACTACAATCTTTTGTACCGCTGGTTTGTGGGGCTCTCGCCCGATGACCCGGTCTGGAATCCGACCACCTTCACCAAGAACCGGGAGCGGTTGCAGAACGGGGAGGTGTTCAAGAAGTTCATGACCAGGCTTCTGAACCATCCGCAGGTCAAGCCGCTGCTGTCGGACGAGCACTTTTCGGTGGATGGAACGCTGATCGAAGCCTGGGCCTCACAGAAGAGTTTTCGTCCCAAGGACGGTAGCGGTGACGATGATGACGGCGCGAACTTCCATGGCCAGAAGCGCAAGAACGACACCCATGCGAGTACCAGCGACCCGGACAGCAGGCTTTACCGCAAGGCAGCCGGACGGGAGGCCAGGCTCTGCTATATGGGGCACGCCACCATGGAGAACCGGTATGGGCTGGCGGTGGCCGGCATGGTCACGCACGCCAATGGCACCGCCGAACGCCGGGCTTCGGAGATCATGCTGAAGGCGAGACGCAAAGCCGCCGGCCGCCGCATCACGGCCGGTGAGGACAAGGCGTACGATACCGCCGATCATGTCGCCAATCTTCGCGCCATCGGCGTGACGCCGCATGTGACACAGAACCAGGCCGTCACCAAAACCGGCAAGACCCGCACCAGTGCCATCGACGAACGAACCACGCGGCATCCGGGGTACGGCATGTCGCAATCGCGCCGGGCGATGGTCGAGTGCATCTTCGGATGGGGCAAGCAGCATGGCACCATGCGCAAGACCAAACATCGCGGCATCGCTCGCGTCGCCGCCGACTTCCTGCTCAATCTGATTGCCTATAACCTGATCCGCATCCCCAAACTGGCTGCGGCGTAGCCGACCCCAGACCTCAAACTCCGGAGCGCGCTATCCCAACAACCGACCTCGCAATAGAAAGAACAACTAATTCTTTGCGTTTTTCAGCAGACTGTTAGCGCGATCGCGGCGCCCCGATTGGAGCGCCGCGTCCGATGGTTGGCCGTTCAGCGCGACCAGATGAGAGCGTAGCCGTCTTCGTTCTCCACGAGGCTCGCGTAGATCGGAGCGGGGAAGCTCGGATCGTCGAGCTTGAGGGAGTGGTACTCCCGGCCCGTCTCCTTGGCGACCTTCTTCCAGGCAGCCCCGATCTCGATGTTGCCGACGAGCGCGCGGAGGTCGGGCGACTTCTCGCTGTCCTTCTCGGCGACGACGAGACGAGCCTTGACGCTGAGGTTAAGGGTCTTGATGACTCCGGCGAACGAACCGTCTTCGTTGCGGGTGAACATGCCGATCTGAGCCATAGGTCTTCTCCTTTGCTGTATCAGGTCGCGACCATCGCGGCCTTGATGGCGATCGGAAAACACCGGGCGACCGGCCCGCACCCGAAGGGCTGAAACGCAGTGGAAGGCGGCGCAGGGACGAGCTTCTTGTCTCGCGAGGAAGCCGCGCGGAGGCGTCAGCCGAGCACGGCGGGGAAGAAGGTCGGCATCGCGCTGTTGCGGGATCAAGGGCGGGCTGCGCAGCAGCCGAACGCGGTGTGAGATACGCCAGCAAGAAAGGCCGCAATGGACGCACTTCTGGACAGCCCTGCGAAGGAGAACCCTTGGCTTATGGCATAGAAACACCAGCGACGACGGCGCGACGGCTTATCGAGACACTTCCCGCGCATCGGGCATAGACGTCGTCATCCGAGAGGCCGCGACGGACACGACATTATCCTGCATCGTCCGGCAACGAGCGATTGGTGCATGGAGCGGCAAGGAGGTTGGACGATACAACGACATCATCATCGACCCTCTCCGTGCTCACCTGCCGAAGATCGTAGCAAGCTGGGGCGACGGTGGCGATCAAGCTCCCTAGTCAACTGCGCGATGCGGTGCTCGGCCCTGTCGGCACGGCGCTCCGCTTCGATCGCGCGCCGCATGAGTCCGGCATTCTCGGTCGCGAGCTGACGAAGCTGACCCTGCATGATGTCGACGGCGATGCGTTGTTCGGCGACCTTCTCCGTGATGGCGGCGATCCGACTGGGAGCGCGCCGTTGCTGACGGACACGGGTCAGCTCATCGAGGATATCGCGGTGATTGGCGTAGATGGCGTTACGCCCAACACGCGCTTCCCGCGCGAGGGCTGCAACGGTCAATTGCCGCTCGATCATCGAAGACTCATCGAAGCCGTGGGTCAGGCGATCAAGGGCGGCGCGCAGCTTCTCGGCTGTCGCCTGCACGCGTCGATCAAGTGGATTTGCGGCCGTCGTCTTCGGCACGGGCTTCTCCTGTGGCAGAAAGATCGGAAAGGACGCGCTCGCACTCGGCGATGCGCGTTCTGGCGAGAGCGATACTTGATGCATCGAGTCGATCGTCAGCGACCAAAGCGAGGTTGCGGTCAAGGCGCGCTTGCCACACCGAGCGATGCCGCTCGGTAACTGCGAAGTTGGCGCAGCTCATGCAGGTACTCTCGGTGCGCCACAGCGAGTTCGGACCGCGTTCGTCACCCATGCAAGCGGCGGACTCGGCGCGGTAGACACAATACCCCCAGTCGCAGACGCCGAGCCGCATGCCGCTCTCCTCGATGAGGAAGTCGACATAAGATATGAGTTCGCCGTCGCGGGTCCGGCCGCGGAAGCGTGACCGCGATGACAACATGCGCCCCGCCTTGCCACCGAGACGCGACGCGGTGAGCAGTTCCTCGAGGGCGGATCGGGTCTCCTCGAGAGTTTGTGCATCGACGAGTTCGTCGAGATCGAAATCTGTCCCGACATAGGCGCGATCGGTCATGATGCGCGTCACATGCCCGAAATGGTGCTGCAAGGCGTGAAGGCCGGTGCGGTCGCGCTTACCGACGAAGCGGGCGAAGGTCTTGCGGCCCTGATGGGTGGTCAGCCGCCAGGCGCTACCGTCGGAATTGGTGCGAAGCGCGACGAACGGCGCGAAATAGGCGTTGAGACGCGATACCAATGTGCTGCTAGTAACGACATCAATCGCGCGCGTGTCGATGATGCCGTGTCCCCGCATGGCGAGCCAGAGTTCGGAGCGGCCAGCCTGTTGGCGCAAAGGGGCGGACAGTCGCTCCAGCACCTCGATGGCTCGGACGACGGCTTGAGGAGCGGCCCATAGATGCGGCTGGCCCGCATCATCGGCGGCGGTCTTGAAGATGCGCCCGCGAAGATAGGAAAACGTCTCAGTTGCGTCCGCCGACCGATGCTGCTCGATACAATCGGCTTCCAGAGCGAGGATCTCGGAGACCCTGGCGCCGACGAGATACGAGATGACGACAAAACAGGCTTCGTAGATCCTGTCGACGAGGAAACGCACCTGCTTGGTGCCGATGATCGGCGGATGCCAGGGAGCATCTTCGCCGTCGAGACAGGTGAACTTGAAAGCGGCGATCAGCTTCAATACGGGTTGCCGCACCGATGGCCTGGTAAGGCCTCGGGCACGTCGTTCTTCGTAGAGGCTCGCCGCCTGATCGCGAAGCGCGATCAGGTCGTCGGCCGGCTGGCCGATGAGGCGGATTGCCTTCGAAATGAGAGACACGGCGATCGCATCGGGGGTGAATGGCCATCGTTCGGCTGCGCGTCCGCCGAATCCGGAAAAGGCGCTGGCGCGCTCGCCGTCGAACGGATCATCCGGAGGCGGATCAGCGAGCTTGTGGCGTTGCAGCCAAAGCGCCGCGACGACGTTGGCGTAGGCATGACGTGTGTTGGCGGTGACGGCATTGCCTCTGACCGTGATGCGCTCTGCAACGACGCTAAGAAAACGCTGGGCAGTCTCCCGATCAAGGGCGCCGAAACCGCGCATCCCTTCGTCGGCCATCCAGCAGATCAGGACGCGCAATTTGTGACCAACCGTTACAAGGCTACGCGCGCGAAGCCGACGTCGTCCACGCGGCGGATCGACCCGAAGCGACCACAGGAAGGTTTGCGCGTCCTGAAGCCATTGGGACCAGCGTGGCGCGGTGAAATGGCTGCCGTCGGGCAATTGAAAATCCCAGTCGAAGCGCAACTGAGACAGGCGCAGGCCAGGCCGAAGTCCATCGAACTGCCATTGTGGGTCTGACCATTGCGACTGTTCCGAAACCTTTTGTGGGCGATCGAACGTCCGCCGGATAGCTGGCGTACCTGACATCACTCAAGCTCCGGCAACGCAGGCATACCGTTGGCGAGCACACGCGCGGCCTCGTGCATCGCCGGCGGGAAGTCCGGAAGAACGTCCTGCGTGAGAACTCGCCACGACGGCGCGTAGAGGAGATTCCAGCGTCGGGGATCGAGCCGGCTGCGGGCCTGCTCGAACCGATCGATGGCGGCGAGGATGCGTGCCAGATGTTCCGTGTCGATCGGGATGACAAGGCCGGGACAGGACAGGCAGCCACCGAAATGTGGGCACAGGCGACCATTGCTGTCATCGCCTGACACGATGGGGGCAAGGCAATCATGTCCGAACGGAGCGTTCCCGCTGATCGTCGCGACGGCTCGCGCGGGTTCGATCCGTTCGGAGCCGCGAACCCATGCGACCATCAGGTCTTGCAGGCGAGCGATCATCTGGCGCTGAAAGCGAGTCGTCTCCTCGCTCTTGAGGTAGGTCTCGGTCGTCGCGGCGCTGGCATGATTGAGGATCGATTGGGCCACGAGAATATCGCCGCCGGAGGCGCGATAGTGTTCGGTTGCGACCGTGCCGCGAAACAGAGTGGGCGCGAAGCTAGCGATCCGCGAACGCGGGCTGTCGGGATGTGCTGCATTCCACTCATCGATGCGATGGTTGGCGCGCGTCGTGAATCTGAGGATAGCGCGCCTGAGGACAGAATGCTCGACCACCTCCGTGCGGCTACGAAGCGAGCGGCGGGTGGACTCCGTATAGATGCTGCGCGTCAGAAACAGACGATCCTGCTGCGTGGGCGAAGCATCTGCAACAAGCGGTTCGGTCAAGGCCAGCACCATCGCGATCAGGTTCGGCGCGGCGTATCGTCGACGCCGATCGAACGACCGACGCTGCGCCTTCTGGAGCCGGGCGCTGGTCTTGGCCTTGTTCCAGTCGACGATAACGCGATGCTCGTCGAGGGGATGCGGGACGAGGCAATCGCGGCGGATATGGCGCAGAGGTTCCGGATTGGCGGCGGTCTGGATGGCGATCGCCAGAAAGAACGGAACGAGCGTATCGGTTGTGATGTGAAAATATTGCGTGATGGTGCGATAGCCGCCCCAAGACTTCACGAGCGTGGCGGACTTGATCCCGTGCTCTTCGAGAACAGCCCTGTCGGGCATGCGACCGTCCTCGATGCGGCTGATCCGCCATATCCATCGATCGAGTCCCTGACCGCGCAGTATCTTGGGCGGAAGCTCGGTGCGCCGGATGACATCCTGCCCATGCTGAAACCGAGCCCAGACCTCATCGATCTCTTCGTAGCAGGCGCTCAGGATCGCCTTAATCTGATCGGGTGGCAGCCGCCGGCGCGGTTGCTGATGCATTCGCCTGCCGGGAAACGGATTCCAGGGAATCTCAAGATCACGCGGCAGCGCGCCGGGTCGATTGCGCTGGCACCAAGACAGCAGCGGCCGAAGCAAACTAAAGGCCGTGGCATGCGCCCCGCGCGGCGCGCGGGAGGCCGCCTGTGTCCCGAGCCAGAGCACGTAGCGGCCGAGCGCGGCGGTATCGACATCGCCGGCTCTCTTGATCGTGCCATCGTCGACGACGTAGCGGGCAAAGCGGAGGATCGCTCCCCACGTCGTTCGGCGGGTCGCCGGCGTTTGGCCGACGCCATGCTCCCGGAACGCTTGGACCATGAGCCCGCGCAGATCGGCAGGCAGACCGGAAAGCTGCTCGGGGTCGAACCGTTGGATTGGCCGACCCCAGGCATCGGTGAAGATAACCTTATCGGTGATGAGGTCCGTTGCCGCATTCTCCGGCGGCGCAATTGTAATACGCCGATTGATCGACGTCCTTTTACGCCCGGCCATGAGGCACCAACTCACCGTAAAGATAGGCCAGGCTCTCGGCGAGCGTGTCGGCATGAAGCTCGACGCAGCGCAGATAGATTGCCGTCGACTGAATCGAGGCGTGTCCGAGCAGGACCTGCACGATCTTGAGCGGATTGAGATCTGGTGTTGTCGCCGCCTGCTTCTGCAGGCGCACGAGCATGGTCATAGCGAATGTATGCCGCAACCAATGGCCCGATCCTGTCAGCCCTGCCGACTGAAAGGCCGCGCCGAACGCGGCGGAAAACCTCGCTTTCGACACTGGGGCGCCGTTGCTGTTGAGGAACAGCGCCGATGACGGCCGATAACCGGCGCGTGTTCTGCGTCGGTGCTTCACCAGCGCTGCGCGCCGCTCTCCCGCATACCAGTGGGTCCGGTCGATCAGCCGCAGCGGCGGATAGACAGTGCGCGGCCGATCGCCCTTGGTAACGGTCAGCGGCACCCCGATAAGCGGGTCTTCGTCGATGTCCAGGTGAGCGACATCCGGCACCTGATGTAGCTGCAAGCCGCACAGTTCCTTGCGGCGCATGCCGGTGGCCAAAGCCCACTCGGCGATCAGGTCATAGGGTGACGGAAGATGCCGAAACAGGGATTGGAGCTGATCGACGCGCAGCGGTCGCGGCAGACGTTCAACCTCGGAAACAGTCAAAATGTTCGCCATCACGGTCGCAGGCCGGTGATCCAGATGCGCCAGCATGCCCTGACGACGCACTGAGCGAAGCGACACCTCAACATAGTCGAAGGGCACTGCCTCGATCAGACCGCGCCGATGCGCCCAAGAATAAAAGCGGCAGACCGTCCGGACACGATCGTTCACGGTGGACCGAGCATAGGGGCGCCCCGTATGGGGGCTCGGCGCGGCCAGCATCCGGTTGCGGTAGGCCGCGATCGTTCCCTCATCGGCGAGGTGCCAGTCCAGCTCACTTTGCTCCAGGCTGTCGAACCAGTCGTGCAGGTGCTCGCTATACGTCCTCAACGTCTCCATCGCATGCGAGCGGCCGGGAATGGTCGCGAGTTCGATCAGATAGCTAAAGGCAGGCTCGACAATCGACATCTGCGCATCGAGCAGAATGGGAAAGCCTGCTGGAATCCCGTCAACACCGGGCACTGCCCGTACAATCGAAACCATCCTGCTCTCCGGTGACAAAGCACCCGGAGGTGCAAGGTGACATCGATACCGTTCCAGTACTCACGACGTCGATGACAGAGATGACGGTACACAAACAAAAGATAATCGGAGCGCCTTCGGCGCGAGTCTTCTTTGCGATGCGAGGGGTTCCCCTCGCGCTCTCCCGTTCGCCACGTGGCAGGGGTGCAGGACTTCGCCTGCACCCCATCAAATAGCTTGTGGTGTCGCCGCCGCGTCAAGCGTTGTCCTCGCTACGCTGCGGGAACGCTTGACCCGGACGTCTGCGTGCCAGGCTCTCCGACGGTGGCGCTAAAGGACACTTCTCAGCACATGACCTAAGCCGGTGCCGCTCGAGGTGAAGGTGCCGATGGTCGCCATTGTCGTGTCCTTTCAGTTTCCCGGGCCGCCCATCGCGGCCTCGATGGCTGGCGACAGACCGGAGGCGATCGACCCGCACCCCGAAGGGGCCGGCACGCAGTAGAGGGCAGCCAGGGCACGACTTTCTTGTCTTGCGCGAGGAATGGACGCGCGAGCGGCCAGGGGAAGAAAGTCGTAACCGGCTGTTGCGGGGATAAGAGCGAGGCGGCGCCTTAGCGACGACGGCCTTCGGTCAGACATGCCAAATCGAGGACGACGTGGGTGTGCCTGAAGAAACGGCCGAGGGACACGATTTGCGCTCATCGAAACCCGACCGACGAAAGAACCCGATCACCGATCACCGCACACATCTTTCAATTCCTCAAGCTTGCGGGTCGAGAGCCGAACCGGGAAGGTAAGCGCGCTGCCCGGCCGACAAGAGCCACAGGGCCCGCAAGGTGAACGCACAGGCTGCGACCGCGATTTACTCGGCACAGCGATGACCTGCGCAACGCCAGAACGTTAGGTTCCCTCGAAGGAAGGCCGGCAAGGCCGCTGTCGGTTCGCGATATCCAGCCCGAGGAAAGGGCGCGGGCTGGCCGTCGAGCAGCCGACAAGGAGCGAGGGTCTCTGTGCTGATCGCCGGACAAGGAAGGGCCGGCAAGCGTCGGCGCGAATCGCGCTGTGCGCTCATCATGCCGCCTCCTCGACGTCTGCTGCTTTCGGCTGCAGGTCGTGGAGATAGGCGACGGCGCGTTGCGCATGCGCGGCAGCCGAGAAGATAAAGCGCTTCTCATTAGACAGAACCTCCAACCACGATGCGAGGTAGCTCGCATGATCCGGCCGCGGTTCGAGTTCGGGAGAGATCCCGAGATCCGCGCAGAGGAAGCAGCTCCCGAGTTCGGCAATATATCCTGACAGTCCAGCCCTTATTTGAAAGTTTACGCCGCTGGAGATGGTGCTGATCATGCTGCCATCTCCTCGGTTTGAGGCTGTTGGGCGTGCATCCAATCGGCCGCCTGCTGAGCCTTGCTGGCGGCCGTGAAGATGGCCCGAGGATCGTCCTTGAGGAGGCGCAACCAGGATGCCACGTATGCGGCGTGATCGGGCCTGGGATGATGGGCGACACCCAAATCTGCCAGGATGAATGACGCCGCCAATTCGGCGGTGGCTTCTTCGATCGGCAGCCAATCGCGCTTGAACCGTTCCTGGAAGTCCCGGTCGAGCCTGTGCTTTGCGCCTGTGGCATGCGCTGCCTCATGTATTAACGTGCCGGCTTGGGCCGCTGGGCTCGTGAACACCGCGTATTCCGGCATGAAGATCGTGTCGAGGTCGATGCGGTAGTGCGCATTGTAATTGCCGGTGACGATCGGGATCTTCAGTGCATCGATGAACGCGTCGACGTGAGTGAGGCGCTCGCTCTCCGGAAGCTTCTCGACGATCTGCGGTTCGTAGCCATCCACTTGGGCGACATTGAACACTGTGAAGGCACGTGCGAAGACGCGGCGACGAACGTCATCGTCACCGTCGTCTGCATCGTCGTTGGTGGCCGCCTTTGCCTGCTTCCAGAGAACAACCGTCGTTCCTCGTTCGCCCTTGCGCACCTGCGCGCCGATGGCGAGCCATTGTCGATAGGTTCCCCAGAGGCCGTCGGCGTAGCCCTGAGCTTGCGCAGCAATCCAGAGCGCGAGCACGTTGACACCCCGGTATCGGTTGCCCGACGAGATGTTCTGAGGGCGGGTAATGGCGGTGCCGTCGTGATGCCAGGGCATGCGCCATTCGCCGGCGCCAGCTTCGATGGCGGCGACGATCTCGGCGGTGATGCGGGTGTAGACATCGGCGCGTTCCGCCGAACTCGACGTATGGGACATGGGAGAATCTCCGCGGCCGGCGGAGCAAGCCTCTCTCACTCCCTCAACCGGCCGCCCGATTCCGGCCTTCCTCGTCCTCTCCCGCCGCCCGACAGGGCGGCCGTCTTTTGTTCTGCGCTGTCTCATCATGATGGGTGCTCCCGTTCGGCCGGGGTCCGTCCCCGGCGGCGGAGCAGCCACCTGCGATGCCCGAAAGCGCGACCGCGCACTCGCAGAGCCGAAGCGACAGCGGAGGACGGCGATCAGCCGTTGCGCGGCCGTGCGGGGCATCGCGCGCTCCGACTATGCCGGGACGGACGCCGACGAGAGCGATTCGGCGCGGTTACAACATCAGGCCTGGAGTTCTGACGTCAGTTGCTGCAGTCGATATCGTGGAGGACAGCCTCGATGCGCGCGAGATCCTGTTGCAGGGCGGAGCGCTGTAGCGAGGACAACCGCTTCTCTTTGAGGACGGCTCTCGCCTCATCTGCGGAACGCACCCATGCTGGCCGGTGTCTGGCGGTGATGCAGGCGTTTGGACAACGTGTTGGTTGGCAAAGCGCCGTCAGCGGCGTCTTGTTGTCGGCGTTGGTTGCCTGCTTCAGGCATAGGGCGATCCCGGGATCGAAGAAGCAATCGGCGAGCACCCCGACGTGCAATGTGCGCGCGAGACTAGCGAGCATCGTGCGAAGCCGCGCGCGATCTGCAATCATGACTGGAAGGGGATCAAGTTCTGCCCCCGCAGCATCAAGCGCCTTCGATATGCGCGGCGCCGCTGGTCCGGACAGTGTCGAGCCAGTCTGTCGCTCATCGAAGTAAACCAGCAGATCATCTAGTTGCCCAAGCGCACGCTGGCTCTCGACCTCGGCGCGAAAGCCGGACTTGCTGGAGCCGGCATAGCCCTCGAAGGCAGCGACGGAGGCGTGCTTATACTGGATCATGCCGGCGATCGCGCCGAAGGGACGGTTGGCGATATGCCATGCGATCGTTCGGCGAAATTGCCGTGTTGTGATGCGCCAAGGCTTGCCTTCGGGGCTGGTGGGAATAACCGGCTCGTTGACCGTGCCGAACAGCTTATTGAGGTGATCGCGGTAAAGATTGAGCTGCCGCACGATCTCGGCAGAGAGGTGATCCTTGCACACGGATTTGGCGGCCAGGACCGGCCAGAGTGTCGTGAGTCCGCGGGCGGTTGCCGCCGGGAACGACAGGCGCTCCAATACCTCGACGGCTTTGGCGACGGGTTCGATCGTGATCCATTCGGCCGCTTGGCCATGGCTCGACTTGCCTTTGTAGGCGACCGATCGGACGCGGTGGCGCATGATCAGACCATCTTCGCTGCGGGTAATGGAGAGACACCCGCGCTGCATTGCTTGAACTTCGCAGTCGCGCATGCCGCTCAGATACGCGCACAGGACATAGGCCGCTGATTGCAGCATCCGCTCCTCTTGGGCGAGCGTCTTGGCGTCGAAACGGGGTCGCCACGGTCGACCGGTCTCCGGCAGAAGAGAGATGCAGGTGTCCATGCCGCCGGTCTCAACGCCGAGTTCGCGTATGGCTGCATCGATCAGGTCCGGCGCTCCGCTCGCAAGCTGAATATGCATCCTGGACTCTGCGCGGGCATCGATCCCGATATGAAGATGAAGCAGGTGCGAGTTGACAGGAGGCAATACGTCACCCGTCTCTGGATGCCGCAAAACGGTGCCATTGTGAGCAGTCCCCCAGATCGGCACACCGCGCTCTTCACGCCGGCGCCGCTCAAAGTAGTCCGTGAGACGCCGGCGCTGTTGGCCACGGCGCTGTTTGCGGTCGAGGACCTGGTCTAATCGAACAAGCTTGGCGCAATGGGCCTCCAATCGATCCAACTCTTCACGGGCGGCGAAGATATCGGGCGCAAACTCGGTGACGTAGCGGATCGACCAGGCCAACAGTGGCGCGATGACTTCTTCCGGCATCCGTGGGGTGCGGTTCTCGCGGACGTGACGATAACCAGCGACACGGGCTGGAGCTTGTCCGCTCCACGGCTGGAACGACAGCCCTCGGGAAGGAAGATGATGACGATAGGCATGCAGGTCGATCGGCACTTCCAGGAGTTGGCCAACAATGACAGGCCGACGGCTGCGATCGGTCTGGAGATGGCGGGCATAGCGGTCGAGCAATTGCTGATCGACCCGCGAGAGATCGACAGCGCCGAGTTCGCCGCGGACGAACTCGAAGAATCGGCGCGCCCTGTTGAATATCTGCCGGACACAGGCAGGTGGGAGCTTCTTGCGATGACCAGGAAGGTCGACGTTGAGCCGGACATAGAGGAACTCCCGGATTGCTTCGCGGGTACCGATGTCTTCGACCGATGCGAAATGTACGGTGACGTGGCAGCGACGGGCGTTCTCGCGGAATACGGCCGGACCGAGATCCCAGCTTGCGTCGCCATAGCGCGAGAGGCAGCTCCGATCGAAGCCCTTCTTCAGCGGCGCGGAAGCAAGAACCGGACGATCGTCTAGTCCCTGTCGGGATGGAGCGAAGGCCACTTGGCTCATGGCCGAACCTCGGGCGGAAGATAGAGAGATTGTTGGGCGGCCTCGCTGCGAGCCTGGGCGATCACACCTTCAGAGAAGACGGGCAGAATCTGCTGGGTGATGCGTGCATGCGCGCGACCGAACTTGATGCTCCACTCGGCCGCAGAAAGCCCGGCCCGTTCGCCCTGGATAAAGTCAAGAAAAGCGAGAATCGCGGGCAGCTTGCGAGCAGTGATGACTGCATTGCGGCATTCCAGACACCCCCAGAACGGCTGCGGACAGGGCGAGCCTGCTTCGGCGAAGGGACTGTTCTGGAAACCTGAGCACGCCGCGAGCCAAACGTCCTGATCTCCATCCAGGAGCGCCGGCACGCTATTGGTCTGCACGGGGACATCAGCACCCTGGCGCCAAAGAGATTCGCTGTCGGGTGACAAAACGATCGGTCCTGCCGCCGCGACAACTTCCGTAAGGGCCTTGGCGACGGTGGCTTCATGCAATGGGCGCAGTGAAGGAATATCGGCATAGTGGCGAGCGGCGATCTCCGGCGTGTGGCCGACGGCAAAGCGCGCCATGTGCCCTTCGGTCTTGAGATACCAGAGTGCCTTATGCGTCTTGCGCAGCCGGGCGAGAGTGAGGTGAAGAGGACGGCGATCGTCGTCAACGATGCCGTGTCCAGCGACCCAGTTGTCCACCAACTGATGCGGGTGGTCGATGCCGGACCGAAACTGTCCGCGCCCTCTATAGTGATAGACCCAGAGAGACTCGACCGAAAGGAAGCGCCTGGTAAAGCCCGTCACTTCGATCAGCTTACGGATCAATCCGCCAGGTGTGCCGAGGCCGCCATCATGAACTCGCAGGCGCTTCTGTTCGGCACCGCGCGCGCGACGCTTTATGTAGCTGATCTCGACCGTACCGGGTCTGGGGTTCTGCAAACAGTCGATCGTCAGGGTCTTGCAGCATTCGATCTCGAGCCCCGTCTCCAATGACAGGAAGGTCAGCAATGGCGGCAGATCGGATGCGAGCAAATGATGGCGGCTATGGAGATCCTCGCAAAGGTTGGAAACCGGCAAGCCACGGCGCAGGCGCATGAAGTACAGGCGTTTGAAGGCGCGGTCCGAGTGATCGATCTTGCCTTCGGCGGCAATCGTGGCTTCAACATCGGCGACCGCACTGCGGAGGCTGGCGTCACCCGCCTCGTCGAGCGGACGGCCGATACGCCTGAACATCTTGCTGATATCGGCACGAGCCGCGTCACGTAGCTGACGAGCGACGAACGGACTATATGCGTCGCGGGGCTGCGATCGCCCGGCGGATTGCGCGCTCGTGTAACTTAGGCGACGGCGGAGCCCCTCATCGAGAAGGCCGGCTTGATCGGCATCTATAGAGCGCAGCGCAAGAACCGCCTTCGCGAGGACCATGTGCCGATGGATCGGCGTCATGCCGGCGGCCTCAAGGGAGGCTTCGTATCCGTCAATATCCTGCGCGCGAAGATCGGCAGGCTTCGTGGCATGAGAGTGGTCTCGCAGATACGCGAAAAACCGATGATACGCCGCGATGTGCTGCTTGATGGTGCTGCGCGCTCCCAACGAGCCGCCGAGTTCGGCCTGTCGGCGAACAGCGCCGGCAAAGGCTATAGCGAGTGCTCGCGGGCGCAGGTCAGTGAGATCGACTTCGACGATCCCACCATAGCGCGCCTCAATGTTGAAGCGCAGACCGAGCACTTGGTGACCGGCATGAGCCGGGACAACACCATCTGCGGGCGCAAAACGAACTGAAGTTCCCTTCCGCGGCCGCCGCCTCATAACGAGTGCTCCGACGGCAGCAGCGCCAGTAACTCCGCGACGGCGGCATCGACGGTATCGGCGCGCGAAGCGATATGATCGAGATAGATGTAGGTCGTTGCGAGGCTGGCGTGGCCAAGGAGGCGCTGGACCTGTTGCAAGGGATCGCCGAGGATCTGCCGATATCCTTCCATCGATCCAGCGGGCAAAGCTGCATCGCGAAGCCGGTGCTGGATCAGCATCGCGAGCATATGCACGGCAAAGGTATGGCGGAGCTGGTGCGGGGTGACGTTGATCGAAAAGCCGAGAGACCTGCACCGCTCGGATGCCCGGGCGAAGATCACTTCCCAGGAGTTCGGTTGAACCGGCAATCCGACTTCCGTGAGCCACAGCACGGCCGGCTCGCTCGGTGTACCGTCGTCATCGCAGACGATGATCCTGTTGCGCTCTTCAGGGCTGAGCAGGTCAAGAGCGAAGTTGCTCCCGTCGAGCAGTCGCAATCGGGAAGCTGACCGCTCCCCATGAACAAAGATCGGACGTTCGAACGAGCGCCAGCCGGAGCGTCGCCGGAACTTCGTGACCGCGTGAGCCCGTTCAACCGCGATGTAGGCCCGCGCCTGTTCAAGCAGTCGACCGGAAAGAAGAATCTGGCGACCACGATCACCCTTGGTCAGCGCGTCCGGCAGATCGAGCCACACCTGTCGAGCTGTTCGCCGATCGACGGCAGCGAGGTCGGACGCAAACAGAAAGGAGGCTTCTTCCAGCCGAAGGCCTGTCGTCACAACGAAGTCGGAAAACAACGCATTGCGAATGCCGTTGCGATCACGGGCTCCGGGGCGTGTTCTGCCATCAGGCATAAGGCCTCTGAGGCCGACGTCCCGAAATACCCGGTAGTCATCGAGCGTGACAAAGCTGACATCCGCTCGACGTGCAGCCGGCTCATAGGCGTCGTTGCGTGCCGTAATCTGTGCTCGCCGGCCGCCGTATCCTCGCCTCCAAACGGAGCGGTGCGTGAACGGCGCTTCGGAGACCAGGCCCTCGTGAACACCCCAGCGATAGAGGCGATCGAGACAGGCGACAGCTCGATTCCAGGACGCCGCAGAGATGCGTTGGCCGGCCTCGGCCCGGCGACGAACTCGATGGTAGGCGAGGACGTCGCGACGATCACCTTGCCATACGGACTTGCCGCAGGCTTCCGAAAGAAAGCGGACCCAGACGAGGACATCATAGCCGTATGCACGAAGGGAGTGCCGTGAGCGAACGCCATTGAGAGGAAGATCGCGGAAGAAACGCTCCAGATCAGGATCGTAGAGCACACCGTCCCGGAGGATCATGGGGACGTGTCCATCAAGACCGTCTGCTGATCGACGCTCCTGAATAGTGATGTTCGAAGCCGGCCTTACCTTGTCCACAAGTTCAATCTTCCCCCGGACCCCCCATACGGCGAGCCAGCATCAACGAAGGCGTTCAACGTGCCCGGCGCTATCGAGGCCGGCCGCCGCCAGCTATGTGGGAGCGCTGCGGCCGACGGTGACCACCGCAAAGCCGTCCGCCCGCTACGGCGCTATTGGATGGCGCGCGTGCGGACGGCTTTGCTCTACCGAGCTACACCACAAGTGGGAACACGACCTACCGCCTCCGTCAGTCCCGTTGCATCGACGTCAGCAAGACACTGAGAGTCGGTGCAGACTGTCAAGATAAGGCAATCAGCTCTTCGCGCGCGCGTTCGCTCCGATCCTTGCTGTAACGGCTAAGATCGCGATTGACGCGGTGAGCGGGAGCAGTCCAATGGACGGTCTCATGCGCTCTGACGGCGACATATGAGGCCGTGTCGCGAAAACTGTCGATCATTGGCATCTGGATGTGATCGGACGAGGGCGCGTAAAATGCCATCGAGCCGCCGTGCCGAACGATCGCGCCGGTGTTGGCAAAGAAAGAATCGGCGTGTGCGTTGCGCTCGATCGTTGATGCGATAGCTGCCGGCCGATCGTAATAATGCTCGGGCAAGCCATCGATTTGATCGACACAAAAGACCGTATAGGCTTTGAGGAAGGGGATATCTTTTTCGACTTCGTCGCCGTGAGCGTCGGTCTCGGTTTTGGTGAAGCGGCTCGCATAGACCACAGTGCTGCCGGTCTCGCCTTTGCGAACATGCGCGCCGAGTTCGCTGGCCTGCTTGAACGTCATCCAGATCGGAGACCGGAAGCCGCGCGCGACGGCCTCTGACCAAAGCAAGACGACGTTGATGCCCGAATAGGGTTGGCCGTTGTGTCGCAGCGGTCGGGTGATGCGGCCTGCCATATTCGGGGCAGTCCAAGGTTGAACCCAGGGGCGCACGCCGCGTTCGAGCTCGGCGA
The DNA here is from genome assembly GCF_000482425.1 of Bradyrhizobium sp. 22. Taxonomy (NCBI): domain Bacteria; kingdom Pseudomonadati; phylum Pseudomonadota; class Alphaproteobacteria; order Hyphomicrobiales; family Nitrobacteraceae; genus Bradyrhizobium; species Bradyrhizobium sp. 22. The sequence goes on along the minus strand of NZ_AXVG01000029.1, from coordinate 218,774 downwards.
CAATGCGGTCCGTGATGCGGGCGTACAGGTCGCCTCGCGCCTTTTCTCCGTTCCTGTTCATTATTACTAACCTCCATTCGGGAGGCCGCGCCCATCGCGGCTCCTCACGGGGTCCGCCACCGCCGGGCCAAAAGTCCGCGCACCCGAAGGGCCGAAGCAGCGCGAAGGACGGCGAAGCCGTTGCGCGGACATTGGGTCCGGCGCAGGACCACGGACCGGGAGGGGCCGATGATGGCGAGCAGCACGGACGGCGGCTGCCTTCGTTGCAGCGGCGACATGAAAAGGGGCGGTCTTGCGGGACCGGTCCGTCGGTGGCCGAAGGAAGAGGCGCGGGGCCGAAGCCCCGCGCTGGTCGGTCAGTCGAACGCCGACATCTGCGCCTTGGCCGCTTTCCGGCCGACGGTATCTGTCGTGTTGTCGACAAGCCGCTCGAAAGGCTTCCAGGTCTCGCCAATGACCTTTTCGTAGGCGGCGACGGCGCCTTCGGCGGCCATGCGAAGCGCGTGAGCCTGCACGCCCATGTCGGCAGCGAATTCACGCTTGCGCTGTGCCTGGCTATCGAAGCCGACCGGACCATCGAGGTCCTCATCGCGGCTGTCGTTGGCGAGTTTGGCGGTCGCATCTCGCGCTTCAGTGACTGCTCGGGTGTAGAACTGGCCGGCTCCGTGCGCGGACCCGACATAAGCACCGACGATCCGTTGAAGGTGGATCTGCATGGCGCGTTCACTCAGGCCGTCCCTGAGCGCGTCGGCGGTCTCGATGATGAACCGCTCGTGCAAATCGCGGATGCCGTCGCTGTCGAGGATCGCCAGGCCGAAGCTTTCGGAGATGCGTTGTGCCTGTGCGGCGTCTGGACAGGCGAGCCGGACCATTTCGAGCGTGATGCCCTTGCGGAGCGGGATGACACGGGCGCTGGCGCGAGAGGAACGGGCAGTTTTGGTCATGGTGAGATCCTTTCTCGGTTTCGCCTTGGGAGCTTCGGCCCCCGGCCGTCGCTCCCTCGGGTGCGGTCGACCAGAACCGGCGCGAGCGGGCCGCTTCAGGGGGCGGCGGTTGCACGGCGAGCATGGGCGGGGTGCGGCCGAGCGGGCCTTTAGGTCTGCGAAGGCCGCAGCCCCCCATGTCGAGACGGCGGCCGCCGATCGCTCGCGACTTGCCCTTGAAGCGGACCGCGGCCGGTTTAGACCGCAGCACAAACCGAGGGAGCGATGGCCGGGGGTCTACGCTCGACCCCGAACCGGGATTGGCTCGCCATGACCGACCGCTTTCCTCCAAGCTCGCCGTTTCGTCCTTGCCGCCAGGGCCTGGTCGACATGATGTCCGCACGGACGCAGCATCATCACGACGCCGCCCTGCTGCTGTGGCGCGATCGCAGCGCGACGATCGCAAGCTCCTGCCACTCGAGCTTGCGCATCAGGGCATCGATTTCGCCACGCCGGGCCAGTGTGAGCTCCGCAACATGTTGCTGGAACAGCCGCTCGTCGGCGCGGGTCCAGGTTAACGCGCCGCGCCGAGACTGTCGCCGCTTCACGCAATCGGTGACCGTCATGCGCTCCGCACGGGAGACGATCTGACGTTCGATGATGCGAAGGTGGCGACGCGTGTCGCCCTCGGACGCCTCGATCCTCGCCTGCAGCATGCGTTGTTGCATCGCCTCGTTCATGGAATCGTCCTCCGTAGCCTTTCCCGGAGCGAAGACGCGCTGAACTCCGGAGCGTGTACGGAGAGCCGCACGGCGCGCTTCCACGCGTCATCTCCGCTAAGATGCCGTTTGAGCCGCGGGTGCCAGACAACGAGGACGGGCGTGATGCCGTCCTCGTCGGTGGCCTCGCGCCAGCCAAAGGCTTTGGCGATGAGGTGCCATGGCATAGATCACCTCCATCCTACGAAGTTCGAGGGGCCGTCGTAGAGACGGTGCCGCGCTTCATCGATGACGAAGCCGAAGCGGCCCGGGCGGTATTCGTCCGAAGGGACGAGATAGCGGCGCTGTTCGGCCGCGCGGCGATCGCCACCAAGTGTGGCGACGCATTCCGTCATGCCCGCCTGGTGGTCAGAGCGGATGGCAGAGATCACGACCCAGCGGACGGCATAATCGCGTTCGAAATCACGCCGATCCTTCTCGTGGGATTCGCCCGGTCGAAGGGGCCGGCCGTGTATCGTCTCCCAAGCGTCGGGATACCAGTCCCGGATCGTCCGTTCAGCGCCGCGCCGTTCGTAGTCGGTGAACAGCTCCGGGAAGGCCTGCGCGACGGCCGCCCAGGCGCAGTCTTCCTCGTACCAGCCGTCGGGCGCGCGAAGGGCAGGGTGGACCTTCGCGTTGTGGGCGGCGTCGAGATGAAAACCGCCGTGCCCCGCGGTCGAATGTACCACGACGCCGTCCGAATAGAGGGTCGCGCCCTGCGATACGCCCCAGGGCGTATTTGCGCGGGAGCGAATCTCTCGCCGGCCGAGCGCGGCCCGCTGACGCTGATGTTCGGCATTCTCATGCACACGCGCCCGGAAGGCGGTTTCGTCTTCCAGCTCGCCGCTATGACCGTAAAAGTCGGCGCGTGTCCACTGTTCCATCGGCCCACGTAGCCGCCAGGCCGATGCGAGATAATAGTGCCCATTGGCCCCCGGCATCATGACAAAGGCGTTGTCACCAACCCTGGCCACGAGAAGACGGTCATGCGTGCGGGCAAACAAAACCTCCACCGAGGCACGCGTGGCATCGTCGATGTGAGAGGCGATTTGAGGCGTGTTCATGCCGCCCTCCCTTCAGCCGTATCCGACGTGCACTCATTGGCAGTGACCTCATCGAGCACGGCGTCGGAATAACGATGGGATGCGAGCCACGCTTCGGCGGCGACACGCGTGTCTGCGAGGTGCAGAAGCTCGGCATCGGCTCCGGCGCGATTGAGAACGCGCACCTGTCCGGGCTTCGGACGTTCGATCACGGTGAACGTCAGCGGTGAATTCACCGAGAAGGTCTTGAAGACCTTCAGGACGATGACGCCGGCACTGCCGAAGTCGCCCTGATGCAGCGTGATGCTTGCCGGCGTCATATGCGCGCCGACGATGTGCGGCTCGCTTTTGCGGACGAGGCGACCGCCATTGTTGTTATTCTCCCAGGCAGCGAGCTTCTTTTTGAAGCGCTCGGGCGGCCGCGGTGTACCGTCCGAATAGCGGATGAAAGAGCCTAGCGGCATGCGATCGTAGATCTCTTGTGCGGACATATCGTCCTCCTGTCAGAGCGTTGAAGACGGAACCGCCGCCGGACCAGGCCGGCGGCGGCGAGTGTTCGAAAGAAGAGAGAGGGTCTACTCGGCCGCGACGGCGAAGGAGTCGGCCGGCTCGGAGATTGCATCGTCACCGGCGACGTCCTCGCCCAAGGTGTCTTCTTCTTCGCCGGTGTCAGACTCGTCGGGCGCATCGTCGAATTCGTCCGCGTCAGCCGCGGAGAAGCGGTCAATCCAGGCCGCGATCTTGTCTGGCGCGGGGGCGAACAACGCCACGGAATGCACAAGGCGCCCATCGGCGAAGTGCTTGACGAGCTCGGCGCGCGTGTCCTTTACCCGCGGGCGCGGCAGCACGGGCGTGCTGCCGCAAACCGCTTCGAGAGCGGTGCGAGACAGGCAGGATAGGAACTCCTCCGTACCCATATTTGGCAGGAAGCTATCGGCACCGATCGCTTCGCCTGCGACCCGCGCGACGATGCCGCTGTCGGAGCGGTTCTCGCGGCACGACAACACGTCGATCAGCACCGCACGGGCCACCTGCTGGAGAGTCTCGCGGTCGAAGGCGAGCTTTCCGTCCTTGTCGATCAGGCGCGCGCCGTGCCGCTCGATGCGCGCGTAGCCATCGGCGTTGCCGGAGGTCGTGCTGACATTCTGGCCGGCGAAGGCGAGCACGAGCAGCGCGAGCAGCGTGTTGTCCTCGATCGGCGCCCGGCCGAGCGCCTCGTGCAAGGCGTCGGTGCGGAGGTCGCCAATCATCTCCATGCCCCGCCGTGTCACGTCGGGGCGCGCCTTCGGCGCTTCCGCGGCGCCGTCGTCGGACGTGGCCACGTCGGTTTTCTTCGGCGTCGGCATGCGGTAGCAGACGGACTGCACCTTGCCATCGCGATCAAGATACATCGCAGTGTGGTCGGATTTGCCGGGCTTGCCATAGACACGGTCGGCCTTCGGCGGCAGCTTCGGCTGGCCATACTCATTGACCTCGACGATGGCCCCGCGCTTGGGCAGATGGCTCGCCATCCATTCGTGCTGTGCGCCGAGATAGGCCTCGACATCGGTCGTGTAGCGACTGTCCTCGTCGGCCGGCGCGAACAGATCCTCCTGCCAAAGGATGCCATAGGCCTGGGCGAGGTCCTCGCCGAAGCTTGCATCGCGCGCGTACATCCGCGTCTTGGTCAGCGCCTGCGCGACGCTCCACCATGAGACCTGGGGATTGGCCTTGCTCGGCTTGTGTTTCTTCCAGACCTCCTTCTGATCCTCGAGCGAGGCCGAGGCGATGGTTCGAAGCTGGCGTTCGTCGGGCATGTCGCCTTTCGCCATCTGGTCCAGCATTGCCGGCAGCACGTTGGCGAGCAGGCGCAGCTTCTTGATCTGCCGCACCGGCTGCGCGAGCGCGACGCCGATCGCCTCCTCGGTCCAGCCGAGCGCGACGAGCCGTTCGATGGCACGCCACTGGTCGACCGGATTGAGCGGCTCATGCGCCAACGTCTCGGCGAGAGACCGCATGGCGCCGCCATCTTCAGCACGGTCAACGACGAGGACCGCGATCTCCTCAAGGCCGGCGCCAATAGCCTGCTTCACGCGCCGGTGCCCGGCATCGATGACGTAACCGTTGCCGCCGTCGCTCTCGGGAGCCACCACGGGCGGCTGGACGATGCCAACCGCCTTGATCGTGGCGAGCAGCAAGGCGTCGGCCTGAGGATTGGATTTGGAGTGGCGCGCCTTGTCGGGGTTCTCCTTCAGCGCGCGCGGATCGACGAATCTCAGTTCCATGGCAATGCTCCATCGAGGGGTTTGGCCCGCCGCCTCGGCCGGCCTTCTTCGTCTTCTTCCCGAAGACCCCCTCCGGCCCGCAGGGCGGTCGGAGCGGCGCAACTGCCGGCGAGCATCCCTGCCCGGCAGGCGTGAGCGGGGCGCCGTAGCGCGCCTTGCGAGCGCGCCGTGGCCGGGTTCGCGAGACGGTCGGTTGAGCGCCAGCGGCGCCGCGCCGACCGCTCTGCGAGAAGTTTTTCTCCTTCTCCCGATCACGCCGCGATGCGGCGTGCTTCTCCTGCTCCTTTTCCTTCTCCTTCGCTCGTCGCGGCGAGTTCGGCTTCGATAGCCGCGAGCTCCGCGCGCTTCAGATCGAGTTCGGCGTCGAACGCGAACGCCTCGCCAACCCGCGGTCCATAGGTGGCAAGGCGCTTGCGGGCGTCGGCGAGGCGGTACCGGTAGGCCTCGCACTCGCCGTCGAAATTGGACAGGGCATGTTCAAGCCGAGCCACGGCGCCCAATGGCGTCACCGTCACGGGAAGCTCGATCTCGAACTCCGCGCCGGTACGGTGAAGGACGGTTGTGTAGTGGTATCCGTCACGTCCCAGGCGCTGGCCTTCAAAGGTGAGTTCGAAGCCGCCGATCGAGGCGATGACCATCTCCTTCTCGTGCTGACGCTGGACGAGGGTCAGGACCTCCTGCATGAGAGCGCGGCCGGCGAGCTTGCGCTCTCTAAAGACCGTGCCCGTTACCGCCATCACGAAGGCGTCTCCCGCGGTTGGCACCAAGCGTACTATGTCCTGCCCGATCTCGCTGATGCGACGGGTGGCGCGCTCGACCTCGCGCTCGGCATCGCGAATCTGGCGGCGAATGGCATGCTGGTCGTCGATGTGGGCGGCGCGGAGCCGTTCGAGGCGAGCGATCTCGGCCTCAAGCCCCGCCTTCTGCATCAGGCGCGGATCGCCAGACGCGATCGCCTTGGCCATCGCGAACTGGTTCGCCTGGCCCTCGCCGAGATCCTCAAGTCGGCGCACGCTGGTATCGCCAGAGAGCGCGGCGGCGATGAAGCGGGCCTTGCGCTCGTTGTTCTGCCACATGGTAGCGTCGAGCGAGCCGAGCGTCGCGTAAGCAAAAATTTCGACTTCGTCATGCTGGTTGCCTTGCCTGACAATTCTGCCTTCGCGCTGCTCGATCTGTGACGGCAGCCAGGGGACGTCGAGGTGATGCAAGGCCTTCAGGCGAAGCTGGACATTGACGCCGGTGCCCATCGTGTCGGACGAGCCGATAATGAAGCGTACCTTGCCGGCATTGAAATCGTTGAACAGGCGCTGCTTCGCCTCGGATTTCCTAAACTCCTGCATGTAGGCGATCTCGGAGGATGGCACGCCGAGGCGAACGAGCTCGTTCCGGATCCAGCGATAGGCCGAGAAGCCGCGCGAGGCCTCAACGGAAATCGTCCCGAGGTCGGAGAAGATGAGCTGCCCGGCACCGGGCGTTTCGAAGGGCTGGCCGTCTTTGCGACGATAGATGTTATCGCCAGTCTCCATCCAGATGCGAAAGGCATTGGCGATGAGGGCGTTGAGCTTGTTGCCCGCCTCGTTGTCCTGGCCTCGATCGACCAGGCGCAGGTCGATCGCGGCGTGCCGGCCATCGGTAATGACCGAGAGGAGAATGTCATCGCCCGGCTCCGGCGGGCGGTCGCGTTCCTCGATGGCGGTGATGCGCTCATCCAGCAGGCGCTGGTACGCCTTGAAGGCTGCGGTCGGCTCCGCGGTGATGATCTGGCGTTTGCCGCCGGCGATCTGTGGGACCTTCACATAGTCGCGCAGGTGCTCGGGCAGCACCACGTCGGCAAAGGAGCGGAACATGGCGATGAGTTCGGGGACGTTGACGAACTGGGCAAAGCGCGTCACCGGCCGGTATTTGCCCGAAGGCTGAAGCTCGAGTTCGGTCGACGTGTCGCCAAAGGTGGACGCCCAGGCGTCAAACTCGTGCAGGCCACGCTCGCGCAGCGCCGCGTGGTCCATCAGCCGCTGCACGGTGAACATTTCGCCGAGCGTATTGGTGATCGGCGTGCCGGAGGCAAGCACGAGTGCGCGGCCGGGGTTCTTCATGTCGACAAAACGGGACTTCACATAGAGGTCCCAGGCGCGCTGCGAGCCGTTCGGGTCGACACCGCGCAAGCTGGTCATGTTAGTGGCGAAGGAGAGCTTCCGAAACTCCTGCGCCTCGTCGACGATGATCTGGTCGACGCCGATCTCCGACAACGTGAGCAGGTCGTCCTTGCGCGACGCTAGCGCCTCCAGCCGCTCCTTGTGGCCTTCCTTCATGCGCTCGACACGCTTGCGCGAAAGCCGGTCCTGCGTGTCGATGCGGGTGAGTAGCTCTTCATAAGCCTCAAGCTCGTCCTGCAGCATCTGCTGCTCGAAGGCGGACGGAACGGGAATGAACTTGAAGGCGGAATGGGTGATGATGATCGCGTCCCAGTTTGCGGTTGCGGCCCGCGAGAGGAAGCGATGGCGCTTCTCCTTCACGAAATTCGTCTCGTCGGCGACGAGGATCCGGGCGTTCGGATAGAGCGCTAGGAACTCGCGCGCGGCCTGCGCCAGGCAATGGCCTGGCACGACGAGCATGGCCTTGTTGATCAGGCCGAGCCGGCGCTGCTCCATGATCGCGGCCGCGATCGAGAGCGTCTTGCCGGCGCCGACGGCGTGGGCGACGTAGGTGCTTCCCGACGAGATGATGCGCCAGATGGCACGCTTCTGGTGCCCATAAAGAGAAAAGGCGCCTGAGGCGCCCGGAAGTTGGAGATGCGACCCGTTGAAGTGGCGGGGTACGATGTTGTTGAAGGTGTCGTTGTAGAGCCGCGCGAGGCGATCCGTGCGGTCCGGATCGGACCAGATCCAGGTCTGGAATGCGGTTTTGATTTTTGCGAGCTTCTCCTTGGCCGCTTCGGTTTCGACGGTGTTGAGGATGCGCCGTTCGCTGTCGCCCTCCTTCACCGTGTCAAAGATCTGCGGGATCGACGAGTTCAGCGCGTCCGAGAGGAGCTCTCCGGCGTGACGGCGGTGCGTGCCCCATTCGGTCGTGCCCGCCGCCGTCCACGATAGTTGCCGCGCATTGACCGTCCAGCAAGCAAGCTCGGCCGTGTGGTGGATGGTGATATCGGCATCCATCGTCTCCTTCACGAAGGCGATGATATCGGCCGCTGGGATCCAGGGTGCGCCGAGGCGGGCCGTGATGTCGGAGGGGCGAAGATCTGGTGGCTGAACCCGCTCGAGCGCCGCGACGTTGCGGGTGTACGACGGGTCGAGCTCGACGACAGCACGTGCGGCGGCGAGCTTGGAGCGCACGGCGCCAGAGAGATAGGCGTCCGCTGTCAGCCACGCGCCGCTTTCCGGATCGCGGAAGATCGCATCACCGAGTTCATCGATCACAGTGTCGACATCGCCGTGCAGGAGCTCAGCGACGTGCTCCGGGTCGACGGCGCCGCGCTCGTTGAGCACCACGGCAAGGGCGTCGACGGCCGAGGTGATGACTGGCGCAGGCGGCGGCGCGATCACACGCTCGGTGAAGATCGGCCCTGGTTTCGCGGTGTTGCTCTCGAGGTCGTAGTCCTCGATCGAGGCAACGAGCCAGCAATCGGGATCGTCCGCGAACGGCGCAAGATTCGGCCGGCGGTGCGTTTCCCGAGCCTCGCCGGTCTCTTCATCCTCGATCGACGACACCACGGTGGTGTTGATGGGTCCAAAGTCCCGCACGAAGCTCGACCAGGCGATGCGGAGCCGGACCTGCGGCTGTTTCCAGGATTGGTCCGTTTCCTGGGATTTGAGGATCTCACGCACGGCGTCGCGGATCGGGATCAGCTTGCGGATGATGCGCGCGTGCTTTTCGAAGATGCCATCGGTGGAGCGCCCCTTCCTGATCTTGATGGTGACGGCTGCGCCGTCGACCATCTGCATCAAGGCGCCGTTCGACCCGATGAAATAACTGCCCTCGCGGATGGAGGGATCAAGCTCCTCCCGGCCCGCATGAAAGGCAGGCTCGGCGTCACCGGGGCTGACCGTCTCCGGCTCGCCGTCGTAGATGGCTCCCGGGAGATGGAGGATCGCGGCAGAAAGCGCCTCATCCAGATCGCCGCGGGAGCGCGGCAAGCAGGTGTAGGTCTCGCCGTATGGACCCGAAACTAGCGCATGTTCACCAAGCACCATTTCGGGATGTTCGGCAAAATACCTGTTGATTCGGATCGCTCCGCTATCCTCCGTCTCCGCGCGGACCTCGGCGAGGTCGAGCCACGCGCCGCCATCGGCAGGTTCGCCATGACGGCGCTTTCGGAAGAAAAGGACATCGACCACGACGTCGGTCCCGGCATCGGCCCGGAAGCTTCCCTCTGGCAGGCGGATCGCTCCGGCAAGGTCCGCCATCGAGGCGATGTGCCGACGTGCAGCCGCATCTGCCTTGTCCATGGTGCCGGAGGAGGTGACGAACGCGGCAAGCCCGCCGGGCTTGAGGCGATCGATCGACTTTGCGATGAAGTAGTCATGCAGACGCAGGCCGAGCGCGCGGAACGCGCGGTCGCTGCGCACGGCGCGGTCAGAAAACGGCGGGTTACCGATTGCAAGGTCGAAGTGGGACTTCAACTCCGCCCGCGCAAAGTCCTCGTTGAGGATCGCGGCGCGAGGCTGCAGCAGCTTCGCGATCCGCGCGGTCACGGGATCGAGCTCGACTCCGGTGACGTGGCAGAGGTCGCGCAACGGGGCCGGCATCAGGGCCGGGAAGAGCCCGCTGCCAATGCCCGGCTCAAGGATCCGGCCGCCTCGGAAGCCAACCCGCAGAAGACCTGCCCAGACGGCACGAACTATGAATTCCGGCGTGAAGTGGGCGTATTGGGTACAGCGCGCGAGTGAGGCGTAGGCGCGTGCGTCGACGAGATCCTCAAGCTGTTTACCGATGTCCTCCCAACCCTTGCGGAACTCATCCTCACCCAAGCGCCGAAAAACACCATTGGCGAGCTCCGACGCGCCGAAGCCGATGAAGCGGATGAGCTGCGCCTGCTCCTCAGAGGTCGCCGGACGATGGTCAGCCTCGATCCCGGCTGCGAGGCGGATGGCGGCGAGATTGTCCTGCGCGCGACCGCGCCAGCTCTTCGCAAGCCCGCGGTTGCCAACGAGATGGAAATTCTCACCCAAGGACACTGCGGGCTTCGACGCGGTAGACGCAGCCGGAAGGGGAGGAGCATTGGTTGCTGGCGAGATAACGTGATCATGCTCTGCCGCGGAAGGAAAAGCCGTTACCCCGAGGCCGAGACCTGATGAGAGTGAGCTATTGCTGAACAGATCGAGCGTGAAGGGATCGTTGAGCGCCATTGAAATTTCTCCTTGTGGCGAGGGCGCGTGTCGCCGGTCCGCAAGCAGGCGGGTGACGGCGTTCACAGTGGGTTGGAGGAGGGCCCGGACGGTCTGCCGGCGCCGAAAAAGCGAAGCCCGGCGCTTGGCCGGGCTGGTCGCAGGTCGTCAGGGGCTTGGACTATCGGTTGTCCGTCGAGGAAGGGACTTGACGAGCAGCCGCCGCCTTGGCCGCCTCGATCCGGAATTCCTCAAGGATGTCGGTCGTGGACCGGTAGCGGATGGCATCCACCGTGATCAGCATCACGCTGCCGCCGAAGCCATCCGGACGCATCTTCGTGCAGGTAAACGCCGTTGTGACCACGATTTCGTCGATCGCCGCCGAGCGACGTACGATGTCTTGAAACATCCGGTCCCAGCCGGCGTCGGGGTCGGTGAGATCGACGTCGATATCATCAGGCGGATCGTCGCTGGCGTCCGCGTCGTATCGCGAGAGCAGGCCGATGACGTGGTCACCTATGCTGCTCTGGCCGTGATCGCGGGACGCCGCCCAAGCGGTCCGCAGATCGTCGATGGACAAGGTGACGACGTCGCTCGGTCCACACCATGAATAATAGTAGATGCCGCCTTCGCTATTCTCGCTGTCGAAGACGAGATCAAGGATCAGGCGTTCCAACGGTGTCATGTCCACAGCCGGGATATCCGGCTGGACGACGGTCGGGGAGTGATAGTCTGCCATATTGCCCTCCTCAGGCCGCAAGCGGCGGAAGATGGCGCAGCTGCACGGGCAGCTTGGCGGCGACCTCGTCGTCGGTGAGATCGTCGAGAAGCTTCAGCACCGTGCCCGCCCCTCCGCAATACACCAGCACGGTGCGCTTGCCTTGCAGCGCGGCGGGCCAGCGCTCGCCGGCATAGCCGCGATAGTCGTCGTGAGTGCTCGACCAGATGTGCTCGAGGCGTTCGTCGCGAGTCATGGCGCGGACCGGCCGCGATTCGCGCTCGATGATGGCCCGCTTCATGCTCTCCGGGGTGCTGCGATCGGAGAGGTCGCAGTATCCATGGAAGAAGCGCTTGCGGCCGTCGATCCAGAGCGACAAGAAGACGCTCGTCACGCTATCGGTCACGAATTCGCGCATCGCGAACATGTCGCCGCGCATCCATAGCGGCGGCAGGATGTCGAGCATGTAATCGTGCTCGGACTCCGCGATCTCGAACCATTCGCCGGCGAAGAGGTGCCGTGCCTCCCCCGCGGCCATGGCCGGATTGCCGCGATGACGGTTGAACATACGATACATGTCCTGGCGCGTGGCGACGCCTTCGAAGACTTTGCGGATATTGGGTGAGGTGTGCATCGGCGGCTCCCTTGGCCTGGCCGGGCTGAAGCGCGAGCGATCCGTCTGATCTCTTCGTCACTTCAGCCCTTCATCAGACCTCCTCGCCGGCCGCCTCACCGGTTCGGCGGGTCAAGGGCCGCGGAACGCGGGCGAAAGCTTCACCCTTGACGCGCTGGCCGGGCATGCGGCAGCGCCTCAATTCCCTTTCATTTTTCCTTTCTCATTTGTTCGATCTCCTTCTCCTGCCAATCGCCGGCAGCATCAGGGCCGCACTGATGACGGCCTTGCCGCTGCGACCACCGGCCAAGGCTTGCGTCCGCTACTACATCAAGAGGTCGCCGTCAGGGCCTTCAGATCCTCATTCCAGTCGTCGGCGCGCGGTCGTGATCGCGCGTACCCCACGCTCGCTTCTGCGGCGATCGCACGAACACGAGCCGCATAGACGTCGCCCTGCCGATTGTTGTCGGTTGCTGCCACGAGGTGGACGTTGGCGCGCTTGGCCAGACCACGGATGGCTTCATCCGTTGCCGGGGACCAGCCGCCGCCAGTGCTGACATAAAGAGTGTCGGACCGCAGGTCCTCGATCGCGGCAAGGCTCATGGCGTCGATGGCCGCTTCAGTGATGCAGATCCGCTCGAACTCGGCCGGTCCCAAGCGGAATAGCTCCTTGGTGCCGTCAGTGGCGAAACCGCGCCATGCCGGCCCACGCTCCTCCCAACCCGTGACGGCTCCGGCAGAATCGCTGTGCGCCGCCCACATGCTGCCCTGGGGGCCCTCTCGCAACCGATCGCAGGCGACGGCCTGCTTCAGGATGTCGGCCGGCAGGGCGCGCTCGCCGGTGAGATAGCGCCAAGCTGGCGAGCCGGGGCGCGGTCTGAAACGACGTCTCCACCGCTCTACAATGGACGCTAAGGCTTTGGGCCTTGCCGTGTGCTGCCATGCTGGTGCAGCGGGGACGAAGCCAACAACATCTGCAACACGCTCGGATGCTTCGACGAACCCATCGGCACCGAGGTGTACGGCGAGCGAAAACACGTCCCCTTTCGCCGGTGACAATGGATCAAACCAGCCGCGACCTTCGTGGATGACGATAATGATGTTGCTGTCGCGGCGATATTTGATTGCGCGGCGGGTGCTTTCCTTGACGTCGACCTTCCAGCCGTCCTTCTCCAGCAGGGCGGCGCAACCGACCTTTTCGCGCAGCTCTTCGATTTCTTTCTTGTCCATTTTTCTGCTCCGGATCTCGCGCAAGCGACGTCCGACCCTTTCGTCTGTTGGTCTCACCTGTTCCAAGTTTCCACGGAACATCACCGACCGGCCGCGAAGCCTGCCGGACGCAAGGGCGCGCGGACAAGCTGTCGAATTTGTCAGACACCTGGGCGCGGCAACGCTTCCCTTGCAGCCGGCATGGCGCCAGCGGCAGCCGGTCACCCGGCTCAATGAGCCGGGCACCAGGGGTCGTACTCATGAACGATGGCGTCCTGATCGCCGTCGTACTCGCTGGAGACCATCACGCCGAACTCGCTATCGGTCTGAAAAAGGATGACCGGCACCATCAGCGTGCGGGCGAGATCAAAGGCGTGGTTCTGAGCGAGAGTAAGATTGTGCGACATTGAAAGGCTCCCGTCTTGCGGCGGGGACCATCCCCGCTCGACAGGCGCCCGACGTGTTCGGGGACGGCTGCGGTCACCTCGAGAGGCGAAGCCGAAGAGGTCGCACGCTTGCGTCGCGAACCCCTTGCGGGTTGATCGCGGAAGGCCGTACCTGAACCAAGGAAAGCCCATTTGAGAGCGGGGCTGGTCCTTGTCCGGAAGCATGGTGTGCCGAACCGCACATCCTTCGTCCGCGGAGCGCCCATGCCGCCTTGATCCGGGCGGCGCAAGGACACGTGTGATCCTTTTGGGTGAGACGGCGAAGGCGTGGTGACGCCTGCAAACGAGCTAAGTCAGCTCGACCAACGTGTAGTCGGCTCTGACACGGTGCGAGCAGGAACTCTTCTCGCCGCCGACAAGGGTGTGAATGAGAGATCGGTGTTGCCGCCTAACCTGATCGGCGTGGCAGGTGATCCTCTTCGGCAAGGTCGAAGAAGCGGGTGAACTCGCCTTAAAATGTCATGGGCACCGTACCTGTCGGACCGTGCCGCTGCTTAGCGACAATGACCTCCGCCTTGCCACGAGCGGCGCTCATCTCCGATTCCCAAGCGAGATGTTCGTCGGTACCGGGCTTGGGCTCCCTGTTCTTGAGATAATATTCTTCACGAAACACAAACAATACGACATCGGCGTCTTGCTCAATCGAGCCGGACTCGCGAAGTTCTGAAAGTTGCGGACGTTTTTCATCGCGGTTCCCGACCAACCGTGAAAGCTGGGATAGCGCAATGACTGGCACATTGAGTTCTTTGGCCAGCGCCTTCAACCCGGTCGTGATCTCGGTGATCTCCTGCACCCGATTCTGCGCCGCACGCGGCGACTTGCCCTGCATGAGCTGAATATAGTCGACGATAACGAGGTGCAGTCCTCGTTGTCGTTTCAAGCGGCACGCACGGGCCGCGAGTTGAGCGATGGAGACGGCGCCGGTTTGGTCGATAAAGAGCGGCAGCCGGCGCATTTTCTGACGGCATTCGAGCAGCTTGCCGAAAGCTGTCGCGTCGATGTCGCCACGCCTAATGTCGGAGGAGGGGATCTCTGTTTGCTCGGAGATGACGCGAGTGGCAAGTTGCTCCGACGACATCTCCAGCGAGAAGAAAGCAACGATGCCACCAGCTGTCGGTCTTGCCGAGCTATCGACTTGCTGCGTGGCATCGTAGGCGCTTGCCACATTGAACGCTATGTTGGTGGCTAGAGATGTCTTTCCCATGCCGGGCCTACCGGCGATGATGATGAGGTCTGTTGGCTGCAGACCTCCCATTTTGGCATCGAGGTCCTTGAGACCGGTTGCAAGGCCAGAAAGCCTGCCCTCGCCTGGTAGGCTTCTGCGGCTCTATCGATAGCGCTGTCCAGCGCAGTCTCGAACGTCTCGAAGCCCCCACCATAGCGGCCCGTTTCGGCGATTTCATATAAGAGCTGTTCGGCGTGCTGGATCTGATCCGCTGGAGCGCAATCGACGGGCGCTTCAAATGCGCCGTTGAGCATGTCCTCGGCGACCCTGATCAACTCACGCCGGACCGCAAGATCGTAGATAGTCCGGCCGTAATCGACCGCGTTGATGATCGTGGTCGCCTCCGCGGCCAGGCGCGCGACATACTGCGCGATCGACATTCCAGCGACAACGAGCGTGGCGGGAAAGAAGGTCTTAAGGGTGATCGGATTGGCCACTTTGTTCGAGCGGATCAGCTCGCTGATCACTTCAAAGATTTCACCGTGCAGCGGCTCGAAGAAATGATTTGCCTTCAGGAAATCGGCAACACGATGAAAGGCTTCGTTATTGATCAAGATGGCGCCGAGCAGCGCTTGTTCAGCTTCGATGTTGTGCGGCAGCTCGCGATAGGGCGAAGCCTGCGGCGATTTCAGCTTGAATACTGCTTCTGTCATGTTCGTCCGTCCGCCGGCCCAATGTTGAAGTGCAGGACCTACGAAGGACAAGGGATCATGCATGGTATAGGCGACGAATCGCCCTCGCTTGAGGAAGTGTACCGCCAATAAGGGCAAAACCAATCGATTCGCGCTACAATAGGCCGGGCCTGCCGCCCGTTTGCGTCAGGGATGGCAGCCCGCAAGGGGGAAGACCCGCTCGCGGGGCTTCAGCGCAGCCAACAGCCCGGCCCGCAGTGCGACGCCCATTTTCTTCGCCATCAGAATCGCACAACAGCCAGTGTATTTTCCGAGATCGATCGTTGAACGCCGCGATAGGCCTTAATCAGGTATTAAATTTCTGAATCGCTAGGCCTGATCGATTCGATAACTTAATTGGACGTCAGTTCCGACAATTGCGATTCTTGCGCATGTCCGAACTCACGGTGCCATACCTCGTGCTTCAACGTTGCGATCCGGCCCGCAATATGGCGAGGTTCTATGTACTCACGATCGAACCGACTCTGTTCGGTGATACGGCGCTGGTGCGCGAATGGGGACGTCTTGGCCAACGCGGCCGCCGGCGGATGGATCTGTTTGCCGGGAGAGTCCAGGCCGTGGAAGCGCTCGAGGATTGGCTCGTCCGCAAAACACGCCGTGGTTATGTACCAAAGAGTCCCGCGCCCTGGATGCGACCGCCCAGTCCGCAACCTGATTGAGCGGTCGATCTTGGGAGCACCCTACAAGCCGGACGAGTGTTTTGCGCATTACGGAAGCAATCCCTGCCGAAATGCGAGCGCCACAGCGTGCGGGAGGGTTAATGCAGCAAGATTTCGCCTGGCATTGTCCAGATGAAACTTCACACCTCGCGGGCTGACATCAAGAAGCTCTGCGATATCCTGCATGGTTTTGCCATCGGATATCCATCCGAGACACTGCCGTTCGCGCTGTGTCAGCGGGTTGATGCTCCCGTCGCCTACCAAGGCGCGTCCGATCTTGGCACTCACGTGCGCATGGAAGGTGAGACCCACCATTTCCAACATGTCTTGCGAGCTCTCGATGAAGCGATCGAATCCAAGACTGCGTTCGTCCACGGCCAGCGTGAACGCCGCAAACTGATTCTGACTTGAGGGAATGCGTACCGTCAGACCGGTCCTGATCTTGAAACTCAGGGCATCGTCAAACAGGCGACGCTGTTTCGCCGACTTTGCGCTTCGCGCTGACCGTCCATCCCATAGGACCATCCGGCTTGTGGTTCGCGGTTCCTGAAGGACGGGGTCGATGTTGTCATATCCTTCCCGAAAATAGTGGCTGGTCCAACTCTTCGGATAGGATGAGATCAGACTGGGGCCGTTCGCGCGCTGCCCAAAATAAGCGAACCACCGGAATCCCAAGGCATGCGCGGTTCGTTCCGCGATGCGCTTAAAATCATCCTCCGTACGGGCAGAATGAAGACAATCGACCAATTCATTGCATGTTCTTTTGACATCTTTCATTGCGCGACTTCAGCTATTCCAAGTTCCTAGAACGTGAGCACTTCGACGTTTCGCGCTCTACGTGCAGGCCGTGTATGGTGAGGTTGCGGCAGCTTTGCGGCACGAACAATTCGGTACCGTCCTGTCAGAACAACAGCAGCAACGCGAACCCACGACGAAGGAGAAAAAAACCTCTGGACCGCGGCCACTCAAAGCAACCATTTTTCTTCATTTGCAAAGGTGAAGGAATTCCATTTCCTGCGCTGTCAGATCCGCGCGTCACGAACTTATAGAGTTTCCAAAGTGCGCGCGGATAACTGCGCCTTGCGAATGCGGCTCGCGACCCAGCAGAACCACAAGGCCCTGTCAGAACTGACAGCGCAACGCCGTGACCGTGACTGCTTTCTTGATCTCGAAGCTGTGATTCGTAAGTTTGAGGTTAAGAATGAAGGTCACTGTTCGCACGCGTGCGGCGCTCCTGCACGATTCTGAACTGGCAATGGGAATGCACCGCCTGCGAGGGCGTGTGTTCAAGGAACGACTCGACTGGGACGTCTCTGTCCGCGACGGATTAGAGATCGATCAGTACGACACCTTCAAGCCGACTTATCTCCTGGCGCTCGAGAAGAGCGACGTTGTTGGCTGCGTTCGCCTTTTGCCCACCACCGGACGCAACATGCTGGCCGATACGTTCCCGGTGTTGCTGGATGGCAACCCGGCGCCGAGGGCGGCCAGAATCTGGGAGAGCTCGCGCTTCTGCGTTGACACCAAGAGTGCGGCGGCAACAGCAGAGAATGGTCTGCGCAATGCGACGTTCCTGCTGTTTGCAGCCATGATCGAATGGGGGCAGCAGCACGATCTTCAGGCCATCGCAACGGTCACTGATCTGCGCATGGAACGCATCCTGCGCCGGGTCGGATGGCATCTCGATCGCCTCGGCACGCCTCGTCAAATCGGGACGACCAACGCCGTGGCTGGATTGCTGCCGATCAGCGAGGAGGCGCTCGGCGCGATCCGAGCGGCCGGGCAGATTTCAGGGCGTGCAATTGACGCGCCGTCGAACCTAGCGATCGCAGCCTAGCATCGAACGTCTCAGCTCCTCACAAAAAGGCTCTCAACATGGATCCCGCTGCATTCGCGGCTCTTGTCGAGCGATGTTCCCCGACGACAATGGTCCGGCCGCTAATGGCAATCGTGCGGCAGGCGAGCTCGTTCGAGCCGTTGCTCATCACGATCGAAGGGCGCAAGCCGATTCCAATTCAAGCCACCGACCGTGAGGAAGCCATCCAGCTCGCGACCGAGGCTATCGCCGCCCGCCAGCAGGTCCGAGCCGGTCTCGCTCAACTTGATGCCGAGGAAACAAAGAAGGCTGGATTGACGGCTGCCACGACGTTCGATGCGTGCCAGCACATTGCTGGCCTTGGCAGACTGTTCGATGCGCGCCTGCAAGCGGCGAGCATGAAAAGCGCGGATCGCGACCAGGCAATCGCCAAGGTTGTCGCGAGCTTCGCGCCCAAGGCTTCCGGTCAAGTCTCGGAGCCCGGTGAACCGATGGCGACCACCGGGCGTGATCGTCCCACCGGCGATACAACAATCAATCCACCGGCCGCCTCTGCCAGCGAGCGCCGGCCCTGGGACGTCTATCGCTCGGGACTAGGCACGTCAGCCTTTGTTTACGAACGATGAAGATCGCCGTTTTTCATCTCAACTCAATCCGCGGTCCGGGCTGGGGTCCGGCTGCAGCGCCAATCGGAGCCGTGCCATGACTTCTCCTCTTAAACACTCTGCTGCCCTCCTTTGCATGGGAGCCGTCCTTAGCATCGCTTTGGCCGAGCCGGCGCTGGCGCAGACCGCGAACATTGAAGGCGTGCTGCAGAACATCGTCAACATGTTGACCGGCAACGTCGCTCGGCTACTGGCGACGCTGGCGGTCATCATCGTCGGCATCGCCTGGATGTTCGGCTATCTCGATCTGCGCAAGGCCGCCTATGTCGTGCTCGGTGTCGCCATCACATTCGGCGCCTCCGAGGTGGTCTCAACGTTGACCGGAGGTCACTGATGGTTGAGGCCGCGCGTCTCACGGAGGACACCTTGTTCCTCGCCTGTACGCGTCCCGCCATGATCGCCGGCGTCACGATGGAGGCCATGGCGCTCAACGTGATGTTTTCCTGCATCCTGTTTCTGGTGGCTGGGAGCATCGTCTACGGCCTTGTCGCGATTCCGATCCATGGGCTCTGCCGCATCATCTGCCGGCACGACCCGAACATGTTCCGGATTCTGCTCGCCTGGATCGAAACCCGAGGACGCGCGCGCAATGCCGCATTCTGGGGCGGGTCGTCCTGCACGCCCCTCAAACTCGTCCGAAGATATCAAACAAGGGAGCTCGGTTATGCGCAATAGGGCGCTTAAAACCCGAGAGATCGAGCCCGATGTCTATCTGCCGTTCGGCCGGCATGTCACTGACACGGTGATCAGTCTGACAACCCGCGCCCTGCTGGCGGTAATCCGGATCGACGGCGCTTCGTTCGAGACTGCCGAAACATCGGACCTGAACGATCTACATGCCAAGCTGAATCTCACCCTGCGCAATGTTGCAGATCCGCAGCTGGCGCTCTGGAGCCACCTGGTGCGCCGCCGGACATCGGTCTATCCCGACGGTACCTTCAGGTCGACCTTTGCAGCGGCGCTTGACGCACAATATCGCCAGCGACTTTGCAAGGAAGCGCTGTTTCGCAACGATCTCTATCTAACCCTGGTTTGTCATCCCGGCCGAGCGGCTACCGATACGGCGGCCGCCTTCTTTCGGCGGCTCGGCCGAAGCGCAGGGAATTCCACCGAGGTGGACAGCGGGGCGCTGAAACGGCTGGACGATGCAACGCGAGATATCGTCGCGGCACTCGACCGTTACGGCGCCCGTGCGGTTGGATTGTTTGAGCGCGACGGCATCACCTTCTCGGAACCGATGGAGTTGCTCCATGCGCTCGCCTCGGCGGAATGGATGGCGATGCCATTGCCGCAAGGGCCGATCGGCCCGGCACTCTATTCAAACCGTGTCATCTTCGGCCGCGAAGCCCTCGAAATCCGCAGCGCCGGCGGATCGCGGTTCGCCGGTATGTTCGGCCTCAAGGAATATCCCGCGTCGACCCGGCCTGGCCTGTTGAACGCGCTGCTTTCCGCGCCGTTTGAGCTCATCGTCACGCAATCATTCGCGTTTCTGGCGAAGGCGGACGCCAAGACGGTCCTGACGCGCAAGCAGAACCAGCTGGTCTCGGCCCAAGATCCGGCGGCCTCGCAGATCGACGAGCTCTCTGATGCGCTCGACGATCTCGAATCCAATCGGTTCGTGCTTGGAGACCATCACCTCTCGCTCCTGGTCTACGCCGATACGCCATCGCAGCTGCAGGAGCACATGAGCGTGGCGAGGCGCGCACTGGCCGATGCGGGTGCCGTGGTCGCCCGGGAAGATCTTGGACTTGAAGCAGCCTATTGGGCCCAGCTTCCCGGGCTGTTCAAATATCGGGCACGCACGGGCGCGATCAACTCGCGGAATTTCGCGGCGTTCTCACCGTTCCACACCTATCCGACCGGACAGCCTGCGGGCAACCATTGGGGACCGGCGGTTGCAATGCTCAAGACCGCGTCCGGTTCGCCCTTCTATTTTTCTTTTCATCATGGCGACCTCGGCAATACCTTCATCTGCGGCCCCTCGGGATCCGGCAAGACCGTCGTACAGAACTTCCTGCTGTCGCAGGCCGAGCGGTTAGGTGCGTCCTACGTTTTCTTCGACAAGGATCGGGGCGCCGAGATTTTCGTGCGCGCCGCTGGTGGCACCTATCTGACGCTCCACAACGGCGCCCCGAGCGGGTGCGCGCCGCTCAAGGCGCTGGAGCTGACGCCAGCAAATCTTTCCTTCCTGAGCGAACTTGTGAGGAAACTCGTCACGCCGGACGACCGCCCGCTGACCGTGATCGAGGAGGAACGAATCGATTCCGGACTGCGAGCGCTCGGTCAGCTGCGGCAATCAGAGCGATCGTTCGGGACGTTGCGGGCTTTTCTTGGACAGCAAGACCGCGAGGGCATTGGCGCGCGGCTCGAGCGATGGTGCCGGGGCGCTCCTTTTGGCTGGGTGCTCGATGGTGATCAGGATGCGATCGGTCTCGACGCTCGGTTCATTGGTTTCGACATGACCGATCTCCTGGATCATCCCACGGTGCGCACGCCGCTGATGATGTATCTGTTCCATCGAGTGGAGCGCTTAATCGACGGCCGGCGCCTGATCATCGACATTGACGAGTTCTGGAAGGCGCTTGGGGACGAGGCATTTCGCGATCTCGCCAACAACAAGCTGAAAACCATCCGCAAGCAGAACGGCGTCATGGTGTTCGGGACGCAGTCGCCACGCGACGCGCTGGCCTCGCCGATCGCGCACACCATTGTCGAACAATGCCCGACACAAATCTTCCTGCCAAACGCGCGCGGAACACGATCGGACTATGTCGATGGCTTTCATCTGACCGACACGGAATTCCGCCTGATCAAGGAGGAGCTCGCTCCTGAAAGCCGGCGCTTCCTGGTCAAGCAAGGCCATAATTCGGTGGTGGCGGAACTCGACCTCGGCGGTTTTGACGATGCACTCGCCGTCTTGTCGGGACGCACCGAAACCGTCGAACTGCTCGACGGCATTCGCAAGCAAGTCGGCGATGACCCGGCGCAATGGCTGCCGCTATTTCACGCGGAACGGAGGAAGGCCCAATGATGGTTCAGCGTATGCCGGCGGCTCTCGCCTGCCTGTCCGTCATCACCCTCTTGGTGGCCTCACCCGCAGGGGCGGAGATCGTGTTCGACCCAAGCGTCTATGCGCGTCAGTTTGAACAGCTGACTGAACTCAAAAAGCAGGTCGACACCCTGACGTCGCAGCTCAAGGTCGCACAGGATCAATTGAGCCAGGCCAAGCAGCTCTATGACAGCTTTAACAAGCGGACGAATGCCAATGATATCGGCGCGCTCCTGAACACGCCACAGTTCCGGAAAGTTCTGCCCCAGCAGTTCTCGGACATCGAACGTCTCGTCGCGGGGCAGGGTGGCGGCAACTTCGCCGACGCGATCAACCATTATCTTTCGCAGAATCGCGCCTATGCCGGCAACAGCGGAAATTCCTATTACCGGAGCGAGCTCGACCGGATCGCTCGGCAGACCGGGGCGAAGCACTCCATGGGTCAGGCAGTGTATGACACCGCCTCGCAGCGCATCGATGCGCTTGAGGAGCTCAGGGCTCGCATCAGCTCGGCGACCGACGCCAAGGAGATTCTCGATCTCTCAGCGCGGTTGCAGGCCGAACAGGCGCTGTTGCAGAACGACGTGCTCCGAATGCAGGGGCTGGCAATGATCCAGCAGGCCCGCGCGGACATGGATGGGCAGCGGGAACGGGAGAGACGGCGGCAACTGGTCGATGAGATGAAGGCAGCCCTGCAATGAAGACGAGACTTGCCATTCTTCTCCTCACCGGCGCCACGGCTCTCGTGGGCTGCAACGACGCCGACAAGGGTCAACAAGCCAAGACCGTCGGCTGGTTTCTGGATCACCGGGACGAGCTCACCACGGCTCTCAAGGCGTGCCGCGACAATCCGGGCGAACGCGGGAAAACTCCCGACTGCATCAACGCCAATGAAGCCCGCAAGAAAGCCTTCGTCAAAGAGATGAAGGACGCCCTGAAATAAGGACCGCCACGATGGCCGTAAACGTCTTCGACAGTTTCCTGAAGGAGTTCGAGCAACCGATCACGGCATTCGTGTCGACGTCGGTCTCGAATCTCGCCACCTACATCGACGGTCCACTTCGTACCGCAGTGACGCTCTACGTCATTCTCTACGGCTTTGCCGTGATGCGCGGCGCGATCTCTGAGCCGATCATGGAATTCGCCTGGCGGGCGATGCGGATCGTGGTCGTGGTGTTGCTGGCGACGAATTCCAGCGCGTTTCAGCAATATGTCACGAGTCTGTTCTTCGACTCGTTGCCGAAAGAAATCGGCAATGCATTAGCGGGCTCAGGGCTAAATACCAGTTCGGGAGCGCCCTTCGATCAACTTCTCTCCAAAGGAATCGACGTCGCCAATAAGATCTACGATCAAGCGGGAATCACCGATGTGGCGCCGGCACTGATTGCGGGCATTCTTCTCGTTTTTGTGGCAGTCGGTGCTTTCTTACAGTTCGCTATCCTGCTCTATGCCAAGGTTGGTCTAGGCGTCGTCATCGCACTCGGCCCGATCTTCATAGCGCTGGGACTATTTGAGGCAACGCGCCCGTTTACAGAAGCCTGGCTTCGGCAGCTCGCGAACTTCGTGATCCTGCTGGTCCTGGTTGTCGCACTGGTCGGGTTGATGCTGTCCACCGTCAGCGGCTTCATCGACAGGTTTGGAGCCAACGCAGGAACGGCGGGCGAGATGGTGGTCGCCGCGGTCGCCATCAGTGCCGTGCTCGGTCTGTCCGGATATATCGCGCTTCAGTTGCCGACCATCGCAGGCGGTCTCGCCGGAGGTGGGGCGTCGCTCGCAAGCCGGCTGGTCACAAACCCACTGATTGCCAATGCCACGGCCGCGGCGGGAGGGGCCTACGCTGGCGCCAGCTGGTCGGCCAGCCGCGGTCTCGCCGCGATACGGGCGAGCCGCCAGGGCGGCAGCATCCGGCGTGCGAAATCCCAGGGGACCACGGCTGCGTAAGCAAGGTCGCCGGCACCAGGCGACAAGCAAGACAGGGGCATCAGAACGATGTGGCGTCGACTATCCATCATTTGCGTCATCGCATGCCAGCTTGGCGGCTGCGGGACCTGGTCAAAGGGACCGCCGTCATGTGACGGTACGGCGCGGCGGCCGCTTAACCGCTCATTGTGGGATTGGGAGTCCGGCGCGCCGCCGGCGACACCGGAGCCACCAGCTTCGCCATCCGCACCCATCATTCGGAAGGGCGAGGGCAATTCCTCCGTACCCTCGACCCATCTCGCCGCGTCTGGCCGCTGGACCAACATTGCGGCCTCGTATCGCACTTGCGGCAGGGAGGCGTGAGATGGTCGGGCATGATGATCTGAAAGCCTACTTTGAGAACTCGCGGCGATGGGAACAAGATCTCCTGCTGTCGGCCCATCGCTCGCGGCGAATAGCCTGGGTCATTGCCGCGGGCGCCTGCGCACTGGCGATCGCCTCGGTCGGAGCGGTCGCAGCGCTGGCGCCGCTGAAGACAGTCGAGCCGTTCGTGATCCGGGTCGACAATGCCACTGGCATTGTGGACACTGTCTCCGCCCTCAATTCGACGCCGGCGCGATACGACGAAGCGGTGACCAAATATTTCCTTGGTCGCTACGTTCGCGCGCGTGAAGGCTACAGCTATCCGGAAGCCGAAACCAATTTTCGGACGATTTCGCTGCTTTCCGGGCAGGGCGAACAAGCCCGCTTCGCAGCCTGGTACCGTGGGTCGAATCCCGAAAGCCCACAGGTCGTCCAAGGCCGTTTTGGTGTTGCCACCGTCCGGATCAAAGCGATCTCACTCCTGGCCGACAATGTCGCATCTGTGCGGTTCATGAAAGAGACCCGCAAGGGCGAGGAAACCCATGTGACCCATTGGGTCTCGACCCTAACCTTCTCTTACGCCAACGCACCGATGTCGTCCGCCGACCGTCTGATCAATCCGCTCGGCTTTCTGGTTTCAGAATATCGCGCCGATCCGGAGGTCGTGCCATGAAACGTTTTGCGCTTTTGATGACTTTAGCTCTTGGATTTGCGGCACCGGTGCTGGCGCTGCAGCAGCCGGCGCCCGGTCAACACGATGCGCGCGTACGCACCGTGACCTATGACCCAGCCAACGTGGTCCGCCTCAATGGCGTCATTCGCGCCTCGACCCAGGTCGTGTTTGCCGATGACGAGGAAATCGCCCATGTCGCCATTGGTGACGCCATCGCATGGGAAGTTGCACCGGCGGGTTCGATCCTGTTCCTCAAGCCGCGCGAAAAGCACCCACCGACCAATCTGCAGGTCGTCACCACCCGGCCCGATGGACGCAAGCGCTCCTATCAGTTCGAGTTGTCGATCGCCGAGACGACGCTGGCCGACAGCTACTTCGTCGTCCGCTTCGCCTACCCAGGCGACGAGATCGAGCGTCGGCGCATCGAGGCCGCTGCCAGGGGCGCCGAGCGGGAAGGCGCGCTGATCGATCAGACGTTTGACCTGCACCATGCCTACGGCGCGCGCAACTGGCGTTTTTCGGCCCAGGGCTCGATCGACCTCGAACCCGAAGCCGTCTTCGACGACGGCAAGGAGACCACGTTCCGCTTTGCTGGCAATCGGGAGATCCCGGCGATCTACCTGATCAACTCGGACGGCTCTGAAAGTCTCGTCCCTAAAGATGTCCGCGGCGAGCTTGTGGTAGTCCACGCCACTGCCCGCGAGTTTCGGCTGCGCAAGGGCGACATCGTGCTCTGCATCTTCAATGAAGCGTTCGATGCTGTCGGCGTCAATCCCGGCACCAACACCACGAGCCCCTCGATCGAGCGGCGGGCGAAGAGGCCATCTCCAATCCTTAAGGCACGATAGGCGGGCGCAACATGACCGAGCTTGAGAACGAGACGCTTGCCGGCGAGCGCGGCATTACCCCGGTTGGAGGTGGGGACAACGGTCGAACAGCGATGCTCAAACGCGGCTTCGGCGCGCTAGCGCTCTCCGCATTCGCCTTTCTGGTCATCTGGGGAACCTGGAAAAGCGACAAGCCGGTCGGCGAGTCCGCCCGCAAGCTCATGATCCGCCAGGCGGCCGCCTTCGAGCCCGCCGCAGAGCCACCTGCCGCACCCATCACCACCGCGTCCATTCCGGTCGCACCTATTGCTGTCACACCGGCGGCCGCCGTATCCGCTGCGGACCAGATGCTCGAAAGCGCGCGGCGCGCGCCGGTACTGGCCTATAACCGGCCGGTCGCATCGGGGCGTCCGCCCCGTGATGGCCTGACCGGAAGCGTCCCGGTCGATCCCTTTGATTTTGGGCGGGCCGAGCCACGGAACGAGCTTGCGGACAAGCTGAAACCCACGCCAATCGAAGGCGTGCGCGCAGCCCGACTTCCCAATCGCAATCTTCTCGTCACCCAGGGCACGTCGATCCCTTGCGTACTCGAGACCGCGATGTCCTCAGATGTGGCTGGCTTCGTCTCCTGCGTCGTATTGCGCGATGTGATGTCAGATTCCGGCAACGTGGTGCTGATGGAAAAGGGCACGCAAGTCGTCGGGGAATATCGTGGCAATGTCCGGCGCGGCTCCAAACGGATGTTTGTGCTATGGGCGCGCGCCAAGACGCCGACGGGCGTGATCGTGGCGCTGGCCTCGCCTGCCACGGATGGACTGGGCCGCGCAGGGTTCGACGGCGATATCGACACGCATTTCTGGGAGCGCTTCGGTTCGGCGCTGTTGCTGTCGATCGTCAGCGATGCCTCCTCGATCGGGCGGCAGCAATTGCAAGACGGCTCAATCCAGATCAACAACACTGCTGGTGCGAGCAACACCGCCGCCGGCATCGCCGTCGAGCAGTCCATCAACATCCCGCCGACGCTGAGCAAGAACCAAGGCGAGCTCGTGAATATCTTTGTCGCGCGCGATCTTGATTTCTCGTCTGTCTACCAACTCAAGCGGATCGAGAGCCGCACCCAAATTCTCGACCGTACCCTCCCCGGAGGCATCGTGGGTCCGGCTGTGGTGACGAAATGAGCGCAGGCACATCGGGCAATCACGATGGCGGACGGTTGGTGCTGGCGCGGTACCTCGAGCCGCTGGCTCCATACCTAGCCGACGACACCCTCACTGAAATCGTCGTCAACCGTCCGGGCGAGGTTTTCGTGGAGGGGACTGACGGTTGGACCCGGCATGAGCTAGCTGCCCTCACGCAAACTTACCTCTCACATCTTGCAACCGCAGCCGCCAGCCACACCCGACAGGATATAGGGCCGGAATACCCGGTGGTCTCGACCAGCCTGATCGGCGACGAGCGCTGTCAGATCGTTGTGCCACCCGCGGTCCCGGCGGGCATGATCAGTCTCACGATCCGCAAGCCCTCATCGTTGACCATGAACCTGAAAGCGCTCGAGCGGGCAGAGCTATTTGATGCGGTCCGCTCCGCGAGTGACGACCTGGATGCCGACGAGCATCGACTGCTGGCCCTGAAAGAAGCCGGCCATTGGCGCGAGTTCCTAGAGCTTGCGGTGCGCACCCGTCGCAATATCCTGATTTCGGGAGCAACCGGGTCGGGCAAGACTACTTTATCCAAGGCGTTGATTGCGGCGATCCCGGAGCACGAGCGGCTCATCACCATCGAAGACACCGCCGAGCTGGTCATCCCACATCAAAATTGCGTCCGGCTGCTCTATGCCAAGGATGGGCAGGGTGTGGCCAAGATCGGCCCCCGCGAACTCCTGGAATCGTCCTTGCGCATGCGGCCTGACCGCATTCTGCTGCAGGAGCTGCGCGACGGCACCGCCTTCTTTTATCTCAGGAATGTGAATTCGGGGCACCCAGGATCGATCACGACGGTTCACGCCGACAGCGCTCGCCTTGCCTTCGAACAGATGACCTTGCTGGCCAAAGAGAGTGCGGAGGGACGTGACCTCCACCGCGACGATATCCGTTCGCTTTTGCTGCATCTGGTCGACGTGGTGGTGCAGATGCAGAAGCGTAACGGCCGCTACCGCATCTCGGAAATCTACTATGACCCCGTTCGCAAACGCGACCACGCCCGTTAAGACCGGCCTCGGCACGGCGCTGGCGCTCGCGGCCGGCGCCGTTTTCCTGCTGGTCGCCTCGAACGTTCTGCTGCTCGGGCTCAGACTCCACGATGGCGGCTTCCACTGGTCGGAGATCGCCACAGGCTGGCCGCGTTATGGCACGGATCCGCGCTTCGACCGTTGGCTGACGCTGTCGACCCTCGCTGGCTTGATTGCAGTCTTTGGCCTGCTCGGCGCCATCCTCCGGCACCGTCCGGTTCCCCTTCACGGCAAAGCCCGTTTCGCATCCGAGCGCGAGATCAGGGCTGCCGGCCTGCGATCCAAAGAGGGTCTACTGCTCGGCCGCAAGGATGGAAAAATGCTCTGCTTCGGCGGATCGGAGCACGTCCTCCTTTATGCCCCAACGCGCGCGGGGAAGGGGGTCGGCTATGTCATTCCGAACTTGCTCAATTGGCCGGATTCGGTTGTTGCGCTGGATGTGAAGAAGGAGAACTGGGATCGCTCGGCCGGCTTTCGCGCTAGCCACGGGCAGGAGGTCCATTTGTTCGATCCGCTCGACGAGAACGGTCGTACTGCGCGTTACAATCCGCTGGGATATGTGCGCAGCGATCCCGCCGACCTGTATGACGACCTACAGCGCATTGCGGTGATGCTGTTTCCGGCCGAGAGCCGCGGGGACCCGTTCTGGTTTGAGGCCGCTCGTTCATCCTTTGTGGCGATCGGCGGGTACGTCGCGGAAACGCCGGGCTTGCCATTGACGATCGGCGAGATCCTGCGCCAGCTGTCGGCGACCCAGGATCTGAAAGCCCACTTCGACAAGATCATCGCCGACCGTAAGGCGGGTCTTTCACCGCTCTCGCGGTACTGCATCACAGCGCT
Source organism: Bradyrhizobium sp. 22 (assembly GCF_000482425.1). Lineage (NCBI taxonomy): Bacteria > Pseudomonadati > Pseudomonadota > Alphaproteobacteria > Hyphomicrobiales > Nitrobacteraceae > Bradyrhizobium > Bradyrhizobium sp. 22. The sequence goes on along the minus strand of NZ_AXVG01000029.1, from coordinate 190,520 downwards.
GAACGACTTCCTTGCTGCCTCAGAGAACACCTTGAACTCGGTCCGCAAGACCGTGACGGCACGGCTCGGCCTCTGGCTCAATCCCCGCATCGATGCCGCAACCTCGACCAATGATTTTGACCTGCGGAAGCTTCGCCAAGAGCCCATGTCGATCTACCTTGGGGTGACACCTGACAATCTCGACCGCATGGCGCCGCTCTTAAACCTGTTCTTTCAGCAGGTGGTCGATCTCAATACTCGGGAGCTGCCAGAACAAAACCCCAAACTCAATCGCAAGGTACTGCTGCTGATGGACGAATTTCCGGCGCTCGGCAATGTCAATGTGCTGGCAAAATCGGTCGCCTTCATCGCCGGCTACGGCATCCGCCTTCTCACTGTCGTCCAGAGCCCGGCGCAGCTGCGCGCCATCTACGGGATCGACGCAGCCCGCAACTTCATGACTAACCACGCAGTCGAGGTCGTGTTTGCCCCGAAAGAGCAGGACGTGGCGAATGAGCTCTCGGAGCGCATCGGCTACGAGACCGTGAACGCCCGCAGCCGCAGCGGACCAAAAGGGCTCGCGATGCGTGCAATCAGCGAAACAGTGTCCCAGCACCGGCGCGCCCTCATGCTGCCACAAGAACTCAAGCTTCTTCCGAAGTCCAAGGCCTTCATTCTTGGCACCGGCATTCCGCCAATCATCGCCGATAAGATCATCTACTACGAGGACAAGTCTTTTCTGAAGCGATTGCTGCCGGCGCCTGTCCCCAAGATGCCCAAAGCGCGTTCAAATGCACTGCTCGACGCCGAAATCAAGGAGTTGCGCTCCGAGATCGCCGAGCTGCGTGCGGTATTCCGAGCACGACCCATGACCGACGAGGAGGTGGCCGATCCCTCCACGATTCCTGCAGGCGCCAGTTTTGATTTCGGTGACGTGGATGTGGACCTCGAAGGCCTTTCCGAAGACGACATGAAGGCCTGGGTTCTGAATTATATCGACGCCCAGGCCATCCCGCCGGCGCGACGGCCCGGCCGCAAGCGGAGCGAACAGCAGCATGAGCGACACACATGATGATAGCAACGAGTTCAGCCTCGAACGGCACCGCCGCGCCGCGGATTCTTCGAACAGAGACAAGAGGGGCGATGACTCCGGAAGCAAGGCCGCCACTGACAAGTCTTCCTCCACGGAAGGTCTCGACAATGCTCTCCCCGATCGCATCCGCCGCAAATATTACGTGGTGGCCAGTCAAACCGAAAAGGATGGATCCGCCCGGGAAGCGCGGCTCTATGCCGATGAGCGGAAAGAGTACCTCGCGTTCAAGGCCACTGACGATCGCCTGGTCACCCGCCTAGCTGCCATTGAGGTGATCCGCGATATGGTCAGCGTGGCACAACATCGCCAGTGGGAGGCGCTTCACGTCCGTGGTTCTGTCGAGTTTAGACGCGAGGCTTGGCTGGAGGCTGCCGCACGCGGGATCGACGTGAAGGGCTATCAGCCAAACGAGCTTGACAGCCAGGCGCTCGCTGACCGACGAGTCGCATGGGATCGAGCCCACCCCCGGACCAACGACGTAGGGGTCCGCTCGACCTCCGACAGGTCAACCAAGGCGGATAGGCTCGATTACGACAAGGGCGTTTCCGGACGTCTGATGGAGGTCGGTATTGGCCCCTACCGCAACCGACCCGACGCGGAGCCGTCAACCTATGTAGCCATCGAACTGGGCGATGGCCGGCGACATCAGGTGTGGGGCGTCGGCGTTGTAACTGATGTCGCAGATAGTGGCGCCAGGCCTGGCGACCGCATCTCTCTGCGCAGGGATGGCGTCGAACCCATCATCAGGACGATCAACTCCATAGACACCGCCACAGGAAACGCTGGCATTGAACGGCGCCAGATGTGGCGCAACAGGTGGAGTGTAACGGTGGAGGCGCGCCGTGCAGACCGACCGGCTGCCTCGCATGATTCCGACCTGCTCGCGGCCCGATCCCAGATTGTCGTCATCAACAAGCTTGTCGAACGCGCTCTGCCGAACGATGAGAATGCTCGCCAGAGCATTCTGGCTTTCGCCAAGGAGCGCATCGCCCAACGCCTCGAGCAGGGGCACTCGTTTGCGCGAGCAACCGTCATGGAGCCCGTTGGAGAGCGGCAGCAATCGGGGCGCAACAAAGAAGAGGTCCGGCAAAGCCGGGGCGGCGAACGAGTGAGGCTGCAAGAGCGAGAGCGCTGAATGCGCGAGTTCATGCAATCAATCTTTCGACTTTGTATCACGTCACGTCGTCGCGCGGATTCACAATCTGACATTTCGAAGATAATTCATCGGACGCAATGATTCCGCGCACCGCAGACTCCGACTGACCCTCGGGAATTGCCGAACCGTCGAGAACCCGCACTGACCAGGGAGGCCCAGGCAATTGGGCTCGCCGATAGGCCTGGCCAAGCCAGACGAGATTTTGCTCAGCCGCACACGAGCCTCGCCGAGAGTCACCTGTGGCGTGGGCGTCGTCATTACGGCAAGATGCTCATCGGCCTTTGGACAAATCACGCGAAAGCAGGTCGCGGATGACATTCAGATCTGTAAGATACAAACTGACCGACGTGGGGGGGTGACTACCAGAAAGCCGTTTTTGCAAGCAGGCCCTTTGCCTTTGTGCCTTTCCTACACAGCTTTTGTCGGTCGAACGGATAACCGAGACCGCGAGATACCACCAGCTTGATGAAGCGCATGTGACAGCGGCTCCCGCAACCGCTTTCGTTATATCAACTCACCATCTCGGTCTAACCGCCCGGGGCGGACTTTTTTTTAAGGATAGGGGGTTGACGACGGTCAGCTCGGCCAAGTTTGGCATTGCCAAGTCCAATCGGCACATGAGATCGTCGAGTCCAAGTCGGTCCATTTTTGCATCGCGAACGCTGATAGTGCGAGTTTCATTGAGCATCTCATATCGCAGTCAACCATCCCGCATCATTGGATCGTTGGGTTCGTCTCAGGTGAGCGCAGCCCTTAGTTCAGCAATCAGTTTCCCGCACGCGGGTAGGTGGCGTTCCTCCACATCCAAAATACAGAGAAATCCTCGCTTCTTGGCTGCCGCTATGGCAGCTGGAGTTTGAGAGTCCGGACCGGCCGCCTCGGAAACAATATCGATCAGACGGTCCATGGCATGCAGGCGGCCGAGTAGGTAATCGTTCTCACGGTAAGCCCGCGACAGGAACGCTGCAGATTGACTAAAGCCAGTTCCCCTTAGCCGGAATGTACCAAGTCTGTTGATGCCGACAGCGTCCTGTGCGGCGATGCGATCAATCCGGATCTCATTGAACTCCCCAACTTCGCGCCACGGCATGACCGGAAACGTCACAATATCCCAGAAGGGAAACCCGAGGTAATTCACCAGGACCTCATGCGCTGCACGCGGTGGCCACCGCTCGGTTTCGGCAAGGAGAACGTCGAGGTCCGAGGTAGTGGATTTGAGGTCCACGTCCGAGCCCAAGTGCTCGATGAGGAGATCAATCCGATCCTTATGTCGCGTCACAAACGACTGCGCAAATTTGGATATCTCTTTGACTTCAGCCGGAGATGGACCTGCCCGAAAGATGTCTTCGACCAGATTGCGCGTGGTCGCGCTGACGCTGGCTTCCGTCTCTCTCCGCTCCAGCGCCTCGGCACACTCGTAATACTTACGTTTCAAGCGGTCGACGCTGGCGGCGTCTAGCCCATCGAACTCTTGTGAACCGAGCATTTGGGAAAGGCGATTTTGACCTTCAATCAAAAACCGTAGCCTGCGCTTTCGATAACTTATGTCAAATGTAAGCAAAAACGCGATCCACTTCGGGATGATCTCACCGCCTGTAACTCCACGCACAGACGAACTGTCTGCGGGCTCGTATATTACACCAGCGCGGATCGCCCAGGCGTCTATGATCTCCGTGATCGACCGTGCAAACGGCGATTCCATACGAACGCCGCGTATCTCCATTATCATTCGGCTGATGAAATCTCGCACCGAGGCGAGCTTCAGACGCACATAGGCATCGTATGCGAAGCCCGCGTCGCGAGCGGCCCTCACGTTTGCCTGCTCGCGCCAACCGCGAATCTGAGCCGCGCTGTCCGACCCCTCGCAGTCGAAGGCCTCGACTTCCTCCACAACTCGCCGGATATGAGGACGAGCGCTATCCACGATCGATCTGAGCCGCCGCACTTGTTCGTTGAAGTCGGCTATCCAGCCAAGCTCGTCGGTTACAGGTTGCGACAACGGAATCTCGGACATCGCGCCTTTCAATGTCGAGAAAAACCCCGGCAGGCCGTGATGGGCAGCTAAGCCCGTTGGTGTGGGATTGGGATCAACGTAAACGACCCGTCGATCTACCTCACGATAAGCGGCGCGGCCTCGGATGGCGCTGACCGCCTGGCGAAACGGATGGCTGCTCAAGACGCTGCCATCGATGAAGGGCACGGACGCAGCGTCAACATTCATCTGCGCATAATTTTCGAAGTTTCTGACCATAAAATCCGCGCGGTGCGGCCAAATAATAGAGCGGTCTCTGAGTAGCTGATCGACCTCCAGAATGCGCGCCGGCGGGAAGGCTCCTGGAATTGATGATGTTGCGCGCGCGGCGAAAGCTAGTGCGGGCGCATTCGTCATGTCAAAATCGCTTTTGATAGCTCCGCTTGCGCTCCGCCGATATTTGAAATGAAGCTGGTGACGGTGATCGCGCTCATGGATGATCGGCGGACTGTGAATCGGCATGCTTCGTTGATGACCGTTGAAATCAGTCAAGGTCACGAATAAGTCGAGACCCTGACCTGGAGGAAGCAGAGACGACGTCTCCTCCCGTGGCCTTCCCATCGCCGCCACCGCGTCGTACATCAGAGCCGTCATCTTCGGACCATCAAACGGCGGTTCGAACCAGCGAGACCGCATGAACAGCGACAGCTTGGAACGCACCTCCGGGTCTCTAACGAGCCCCTTTCCAATTAGACCCGCTGCCCAGAAAAGCGGCCGAAGAACCCATTTGCTGAATCTACTTGCCTTTGCTTCGGATGCCAGGAGTTCAGTTATATCGGCATTCTCAAGCCAGAGGTCGCGCAATCTCCCCAGCGGCAGGTCATGGCTCAGTGCACGTGCCAGCATGACCCCGTTGATTCCCCCCGCAGAGGCACCAGCAACTATGTCAACCACGACTCGCAGGTCGACCGTTCGACCGACGTCGCGCAGAAGGTCGAAATAGATCCTTTCGGTATCAAATTCGGGGTCGGAAGCATCGCGGACATCTGCGAATGCGACGCTCGAGCGCTTCTTCCGGTTGGCAACGGAATGAAGAGCGCTCGAAGCCCTGGCGAGCTTCAGAACCTCCTTGGTGATCCCATGCATATAGATAGCGAGCGAGGCACCGCCAAAGCAAACAAGCGCTATGCGGAGTTCTTTTTCGCGCAAACTCTTTTCCGATCTTGAAAGTATCGATACCCTTCACAATAGCTGCCTAGCGACACAGAGGTAAGGTTTTTTCCACAACTGGAGCACACTTAAGCCTTGCGTCGGGAAATCCGGGGCAGCTCTTAACCGACTTTCGTCGGCAACATCCTCCCGGGCAGGTACGAATGCGGCTCGCAATCCTACACTGGCCGTCGCGCCATGAAACTTGCCCCCTCAGGAGTCATGAGGAATTGCCCCTCATTGGACAGCCGACGAGCGAATTGACGATGAAACGAATCACGGAAGGCTCGTCGGGCGCCGAATGAGGTGACAGAGATGTTACGGCGGAGAGCGAGCTGGGGTCTGAAGCGGATTGCGCGATAGCTGGCAGAGGAGCTCATTTGGGCGAGATTCAGCCGGCCCTTAACAAGGTCCATCTCTCGAACAGGCTGGCGCTCGTCAACCGGATAGTGATCGCTTGAGTGGTTTAGCCCGGGACGTCCGGGAGCCGATCGGATCGCGATTGGGGCCGGTGCCGGTCAAAGTATGCGCGAAATCGCCTGAATGCCTTTCATTCCGCTCCCGAACCGCGCGATTGCTTCCCTGTGCCTTTCCAACTCGCCGTAAGGCAAGAAGCGTACCTGCAAATCCGCTACGCGACTGAAAGCGGGGCGGCGAAGTTGTGCCCGAACCTCCTCTTCACGCGCATCGGGGGCAACCAGAAAGAGACCGCCCGTCGCGTGCAGGTCGCTGCTTAAGGCGAGATCCAGCATGCGAACGATCCCCGAGTAGATAGAGGTCGTGTGTTCGACCTCGAAAGCGGCCGTCACGCGCGTGCCATCCGAGTTGATCCAAAGGACGTCGATGAGTCGGATCGAGTCCGCCCCCGGCAAGCTTTCGATCGACGGCGAAAGGCACTCCAGGCAGCCAGCGGCCAGCATGCCACCATTGTGGGTGCGCCCACGATCGTTTGAGGCAACCCAGACCTTGTAGCCGAGCGCTAGCCCCAAATCCCTGAGCCACGCCTGAATTTCCGTGTGCGTGCGATCGCCTTCTCGGGCGGCGGCGATCGATCCCTGTAGTCTCTTGGCTGTATCCCGTGCCTTCGACAATTCTGCGAACCACGCATCGCGCGCCGCATCTCCTTCGGCCACCGGCGGCGCGGAGTAACGTCCCATACCGATATCGAAGAGGAAGCCCGCGATTGCCCCGAGATCGTTCGACAGGAGATCGCGGTGGGTCTGGTTCAGCCGCAACATGCCGGCTCGCATCGCCAGATACTGATCCCAGCGTCCGAGCTTGACCTTCGAACCGGTGACAGCATTGAAGCCATTGACGATGGCGGTGTTGAACGGCGACATCAGGGTAGGGTGCAGGAAGTAAAGCAGATTTGCGACCGCCGGACCGAGCCCTTTGATGGCCAACCGATCGATTGTCTCGATTCCCTCGATCAACTCCTGTTCGGTGCTGCAACACGAGCAGTGATGGAGCAGTCGACCGAAGGCCCGCTGGTTCTGCGCATCCTCATAGATATCCGGAATGCGCAGCTTAGGCTTCCAAAGGAAGGCATGATCGGCGCCTTTGAATATTTGCCGCTGCTCCGCAATGGAGCCTACGATCGTTTCCAGCGAGGAGCCCCTGTAGACGTTGCCGAAAGTTCCGGCCTCGATCTCCTCGACCACCTGCGCAATGCCCCGCCGGATCGATCGAAAATTCTTGAGTCGCTCGTCCCAGAGAAACCAACTTCGATAGGTTGATTCCGGATCATCACGCCAACGTTCAATCAATACGCGCAGGAGATCAGCCACCCCACTCTCCCTTGGACATTTCTTGCCTGTCTAAGTCGATCACCAATCAATTCGCGAATAGACAAGATCATCGGTGGGCTTAGGCCTTGTCAAGTCGCCTCCGCTGCCTGGCTCTTTGATTGCCCGGTGCTCACCAACTCTAAGAGGAACAATGCCGACGGGAACGATGTCAATCAGCGCTTCGGAGCCGCCGTGATTGCCCTACCGTATGATTGTTTTCTGATTGTCTGGTTCGTGCTCGCGCTGGCATCTACGGCCTATGTGCCTACGACCAGTTCGCGGGGAATCCCGGCCCGACAGTTATGAAGTGGGGCTTATCCTGGTCACGCTCTACATGGGCCGCTCGGGTTCTTGCTGTACGTCCTCGCCGACAAAGATCCACGGAACGAGACTTTCTTCGAGCAAACTTGCAGGGCTGGCTAGTTTCAGATTCGGACAGTTCGTAGTCGCAGCGCATTGCCCACCACGCTGACCGAGGAGAGCGCCATCGCGGCCGCGGCGACGATCGGTGTCAGCAGAAGACCGAACGTCGGGTAGAGCACCCCGGCTGCGATCGGAATTCCCGCCGCGTTGTAGACGAAGGCGAAGAACAGGTTCTGGCGGATGTTGCGCATCGTGGCGCGCGAGAGACGCCGTGCACGCACAATCCCGTTCAGATCGCCCTTCAGGAGCGTCACTCCTGCGCTCTCCATCGCCACGTCCGTCCCTGTGCCCATCGCCACTCCGACTTCGGCGGCGGCCAGCGCCGGCGCGTCGTTCACCCCGTCTCCGGCCATGGCGACCTTCCGGCCTTCCTTCTGTAGCCTGGCGACGACTGCGCTCTTCTGATCCGGCAGGACTTCAGCTTCGACGTCGCCGATGCCCAGCCTGCGTGCGACCGCCTGAGCCGTGGTGCGGTTATCGCCGGTGAGCATGATGACCCTGACGCCTTCGGCCCCAAGGTCCCGCAGCGCCTCCGGCGTGGACTGCTTAACCGGGTCGGCGATGGCGAGGATGCCGGCGAGCTTGCCGTCCACGGCCATGTTGATGACGGTGGCGCCTTCGCCGCGCTGACGCTCGGCTTCGGCTTCTATGGCGGAAGTATCCACTCCCTGCGAGCGCATGAAGCTGGCGTTACCGAGCAGAACTTTCTTGCCATTGACAGCTCCCAGCGCGCCCTTTCCGACGGGCGAGTCGAAGTCCTGGACGTCAGTTATCTGGATGCCTCGCTCCTTCGCTTCGTTCACGATCGCGTCCGCAAGTGGGTGCTCGCTCGCGCGTTCCACGCTGGCCGCGAGCTGCAGCACTTCGGCCTCCGAGTAGTTGCCAGCGGGCACGATAGCCACGACCTTCGGCTTGCCCTCCGTGAGGGTGCCTGTCTTGTCCACCACGATGGTGTCGATGCGCTCCATGCGCTCCAGCGCTTCGGCGTTCTTGATCAGGACGCCCATGTGAGCGCCGCGCCCGACACCGACCATGATCGACATCGGAGTGGCCAAACCGAGAGCACAGGGGCAGGCGATGATTAGGACGCTGACTGCGGCGACGAGGCCGAAGGCGAAGCGGGGCTCCGGACCGTAGACCGCCCAGGCGGCAAAGGCCGCGATAGCAACGACGATGACGGCCGGGACGAACCAGCCTGCAACCTGGTCGGCCAAGCGCTGGATGGGAGCGCGGGAGCGCTGGGCCTGCGCAACCATCTGAACGATCTGAGACAGCATGGTGTCGCTGCCGACCTTTTCGGCGCGCATGACGAAGCCGCCGGAACGATTCAGCGTGCCGGCGATCACCTTGCCGCCGACCTCCTTGGTGACGGGCATCGATTCGCCGGTAACCATCGACTCGTCGAGCGAGGATCTGCCTTCGACGATCTCACCGTCGACCGGCACCTTCTCGCCCGGCCGCACGCGAAGGCGATCACCTGGCTGCAACACCGCAATCTGGACCTCCTCCTCGTCCATGCCGTCAGAGCGAATACGACGGGCTGTCCTCGGCGCGAGGTCGAGAAGAGCCTTGATCGCGCCTGAAGTCGCTTCGCGGGCCCGCAGTTCGAGCACCTGGCCAAGCAGGACCAGCACGGTAATGACCGCAGCCGCCTCGAAGTAGACGGCTACCGCTCCATCCTGCCCTCTGAACGTGGCCGGAAAGACACCCGGGACAACGGTGGCGGCGACGCTGTAGACCCACGCGACCCCGATGCCCATCGCGATCAGCGTGAACATGTTCAGATTGCGTGTCAGGACCGATTGCCAGCCGCGCACGAAGAACGGCCAGCCCGCCCAAAGCACCGCCGGCGTTGCAAGGACCAACTGGATCCAGTTGGAAAGCGTCTGATCGATCCAGCCATGGCCGCCGATGAGGTGACCGCCCATCTCAAGGATTACAACAGGGACCGAGAGGGCGAGGCCCACCCAAAAGCGCCGGGTCATGTCGATCAGCTCGGGGTTCGGACCGGTTTCCGCGTTTGCCAGCTCGGGTTCGAGCGCCATGCCGCAGATAGGGCAGTTGCCCGGCCCGAACTGGCGTATCTGCGGATGCATCGGGCATGTGTAGATTGTGCCTTCCGGCGCGTCGGGAGGGGTCGCTTGCTGCGTCTCGCGGTGAACGTACGTCGCCGGATCTTCCGCGAATTTCGCCCGGCAGCGCTCCGAACAGAAGTAGAAGGTCTGTCCGTCGTGCTCGATCTTGTGACGAGCCGTGGCGGGATCGACCAACATCCCGCAGACAGGATCCACGGTCGGGCCTTGCGCTGGATCGTGACGATGGTGATCTGCGGACTCCTGGGAGGTGGAGTGAGACTGTCCGCAGCAGCTTCCGCGCGCTTTTTCCAAACCTGAGGCGTCCTGCTCAAACATCATCATCTACTCCATCTCTTGCGGAATGTACCCGTGGGGGGTACGTACGGCTCATGATGAACGACATCAAGGCTTCTTGTCAGAAACGCCTGAACCGCATCGAAGGCCAAGTTCACGGGCTCGCGAAAGATGGTCGACGAGGACAGATACTGCATCGATATCGTTACCCAGATCTCAGCCGTGCGTTCCTCGCTTCGTCGTGTAGAAGAAGAAATCCTGAAGGATCACGTCGCCCACTGCGTGGAACACGCCATCCGCAGCGGCGACAAGCCGATCAGCGCCGAAGATCGCGGAACTGATGGAAGTCGTCGGCCGGGCGGATAGTAAACGAGCGACGGTCACGAATGCTTGATCCCGGATCAAAGACGCCCATCGGACCTGGACTATGTTATTTAATGAAATACCTGCCGCCGCAGTGGGATCCGCAGGCCGCGAATGCCGCTAGACAAGCAACTCGGTTGGTTCCTGCCATTTTGGCATTCGTGGATCGCCTCCTTGGGCGAAAAGCTGCCGGTCGGCGCGTTGAGTTGGAGCCGGGTTATGTTCAAGCACACAGTCAGAACTCTGTTGCTGGCACTGCCATTGGCAACAGCAACGGCAAGTGCTTACGCAGGTGTCACCATTTCGGATAGGCGGTATTGGCCAAACGAGGCGAGGCAGAGCGCGCATGAGCTGTCGGTTCCGCAGGACGGCGGGAGTTCTGCGTTCGCTTTAATTCCTATGGCGCCGCCGGGCTACTCCTTCGCGCCATCTCCGAGCAGGCGGGTCTGGAGATATCAACGAGCCAGAAATTCCCGATGATGTAGCTGCATGTTCGACGCGAGGCGGGCGACCGGAAACTCTCTTTTCGGGACAACGGAAGCCCGTAGGTGGGCGGATCGTTCCTCTCGGTTCGCGCCTTTGATATCGATCAAGACTTCCGCTGCAGCATACTGTTTACTGTTTACGTAGCAGGAGTTTACGATGTCGCTGCAGGAGCGTTCCGATCACCAGGCACAGCCGCCGAAGGGTTTGTCACTTCAATCGCGCGCCGGACTGGTTGTGATCGGATTTTTGATCGTCGCAGGTGTCCTGCTGTTCACCGAACACCGCGCACACGTGCTCGGGCTTCTGATTTGGCTCCCCTTGCTGGCTTGTCCGCTGATGCACGTTTTCGTGCACGGTGGGCACGGCCATGACGGCACTGACAGTCAGCAGGACAATCGGAGAGCGTCATGAACGAGGCCACGCCTGCCTACGGCCTATGGAGCCTTGTGATCGTCAATTCGGCGATCTTCATCTTCTTTGCTTACACGTTCTTCAAACCACGGACACCTCGGGATTGTCGCTCATTCAGCGCATTCAGCGCGTTTCTGGTGGCACTGTTCGCGGAAATGTATGGATTCCCGCTGACCATCTACTTCCTGTCCGGCTGGCTGCAGTCGCGGTTTCCCGACGTGGATTGGTTTTCGCACGATGCGGGTCACCTCCTGGAAATGATGTTTGGCTGGAAGGCCAATCCGCACGCCGGTCCATTTCACATCTTAAGCTTCGTCTTCATCGGCGGCGGCTTCATCCTGATTTCTGCAGCGTGGAAGGTCCTTTATGATGTGCAGCAATCGCGGTCGCTCGCAACGACGGGACCCTACAGCTATGTCCGGCACCCGCAGTATGTCGGCTTCATCATGGTCATGTGCGGCTTCCTGTTGCAGTGGCCGACGATCCTCACGCTCGCTATGTTTCCGGTCTTGACAATGATGTATGTCAAGCTTGCGTGGGCCGAAGAGCAGGATGCCAGAGCGGCATTTGGCGAGGCATACGCAAGATATGCGGCCAAGGTGCCCGGATTCATTCCGAAGCTCAGCCGCATCCTGGGCCAATCGGCTGGCGGTTTTCCGCCACGGCTGATAAAATAATCCGAGAGAGCCAGATCAAGTCATGAAGCAAGTCCGGTATGGCAATATCAAATTTGCCCTCGGCGCGGCAATGCTCGTCGCAGCAGTGGCTGTGTTGTGGATGATGTCCTCCGCCGGACCGCCGCGATCTGTTAAGGTGGAGGTCACCGAGCCCGAGCTGTCCGCATTGGCCACAAAGGGCAAACCCTTATTCGAGGCCAATTGTGCAACTTGTCATGGAATGAGGGCCTCGGGGACGGAGAAGGGTCCACCCCTTGTTCATGACATCTACAATCCCGGGCACCATGCGGATCCCGCATTTTTTTCGGCAGCCAAGTTCGGCGTGAGGCAGCATCACTGGCCCTATGGAAACATGCCGCCGCAACCCCAGGTCCGTGAGGATCAGGTGGCGGCCATCGTGCGATACGTTCGAGAGCTCCAGATCGCAAACGGCATCAAATATCGGTCGCATCACATGTAAGGCACCAGCTGCAGGTTCGATTTCAAGTGACCAAGTCGAAGAGAGCCGGTTGAAGCTTCGGGATTTCTACAAGCTGTCCTGGTTCGATCTTGCTTTACCACAATACGCGAACGCCGCCCGCAACAAACAGGCTGCCGACAGCCTCTCCGTTGGCCCTCGCAATACCGGCTGTTTCTCCGAGCTTGCGGTCCCATACGACGCCGATATAGGGGGCGACGTTGCGAGTAACTTCATAGCGTAGCCGAGCACCCAGCTCGACATCGGTGAATCCACTGCCGAGATTGAGATCGGAGACGCGCTGCGCCTGCAGCTTGAGGTCTATGCGAGGCTGCAGAATAAGCCTGTTGGTAATCAGAACATCGTGAAAGGCGGTGAGCGCGGCTGAGACCTCGCCCTTCTGGCTGATGTAGAGGTCGGCGTCGATCTCGATGAAGAATGGGACCAATCCTTCGACGCCTATGGTGGCATAGGTGCGGTTGGACTTGGCCGAAAAGTCCTGGCGAATGCCGAATTGTGCATCAAAATAATAGCTGATGAGGCGCGAATAGAGTAGCTGCACTTGTCCTTCTTCGAGCTTTCTCGTTTTGCCGTCATAGAAGCCTTCCGACTTCAGGAAGAACTTGTCGTAGTCCCCCCCGACGAAGGCTTCCATGTCCCATCGAGCGTTCGACCCGGGCCCGTTCCATTCCAGCTTCTCGAACCGCATGCTGCCGAATGGCTGCTGATCTGGGAACATTGGCTGATAGTAGGGGACGGGTGGGACGCTCAGGTCAGAATAGTTCGGCTTTAGCGAGTTGGTTGATGACTGCGCTGAGGCGATCGACAGCGTCGCAAGAATAAGACCTCCGCTTGCGACCAAGGTGGAAAGCAATTTTTGCATTCCGTCCTCCTATTTTGCGGCCGAGGCCGTCTCGCGCACGACCTCGATCTTGCGCATCATGCCGGTTTCCATGTGGTAGAGCTGATGACAGTGGAAGGCCCAAGGCCCTTCGGCATCGGCCGGAACATCGACGTCGACAGTCGCGCCTGGCTTGATGTTGACCGTGTGCTTTTTTGGGCTTCGCGCGCCATTGCCGACGTCAGGCAGAAACCAGGTGCCGTGAATATGCATCGGGTGGTTCATCATGGTTTCGTTGATGAACCGGAATCGGACACGCTCGCCGTAGCGCAGCACGATGGGCTGTGCCTCGCTAAACTTGCGGCCGTTAATCGACCAGAAGTAGCGCTGCATGTTTCCGGTGAGACGGATTTCGATGATACGGTCGTAGCGCTTGTATGGGTAGGGATCGATCGCCTTGAGATCGCGATAGGAAAGAACTCTGGTGCCTGGAGGCGCGCCGGTATCGTTGGTCAGTGGATCGGGGTCCATGTTGACCGAGGTGACCGGGACGCTGGCCATGTCCTCGCCGCCGCGCAAGGCATCGGCCTGCGGCCCAGTCTGAAGCCCAGTAGATGGCATCGACGCTGGCGACATCCGAGATCTTCGGCTTGCGCCCTGCGAACCGCCTTTCATCGCTCCATGATCCATTCCCGACATTTGTGCCAGCGCCTCGCTGGTACTTTGCGTAGGCGCTGAACTCATTCCGGGCATCTTGCCGTGGTCCATGCCCGGCACGGTTGGCGATTTCGCTGGCTTGCTGGGCTTGGATCGCGGGGCGCTCGCCGCGTGGCCAGTGTGCTGGGCGCTACCGGAGCTCGTCGGGACGCCCTTCGGCATCCCTTTCATTCCTTGCATGCCGCTCATCCCGCCACCGGAGGACATGCCCCCCATGCCAATTTCCATAGCGACAGGATCTTCCGGTGCGACATGGCCTGGCAAATCCTGCTCGGGCTGCCGCGTGCCGCGATCCTGTCCTTTGGGTCCCAAATTCATGCCCATCTCGGCCATGGACACCAGGGGTCTAAGCCGGTGCGGCGGCAGGCCGCCGATCATGCCGGGGCGCGGCGCCAGGGTGGCCCGCGCGAACCCGGTGCGGTCCATCGGTTCGCCCACGATGGTGTAAGCGCGGTCTTCCGTCGGCTGGACGATCACGTCGTAAGTTTCGGCATTGCCGAAGCGAAACTCATCGACGCGCACGGGTTCGACGTTGTTTCCGTCGGCGGCGACCACTGTCATCTTCAGGCCGGGAATGCGGACGTCGAAGTAGGTCATCGCCGAGGCATTGATGAAGCGCAAACGGATGCGTTCGCCGGGGCGGAACAGAGCCGTGAAATTCTGCTCGGGCGTTCGGCCGTTGACCAGGAAAGTATAGGCCGACACGTCCGAGATGTCGGTCGGATCCATTCGCATCATGGACCAGGCGATGCGGTCGTTGATGATAGCTTTGCTTGCCTGCTCGTCCGGCGCCTGCGAAAGCTCCTGGAACAGACTGACCAGAGTGCGCCGGTTGAAATTGTACCAGCTGCTATCGATCTTCAAGTTATGGATCACGCGACTGGCCTCGTCGGTCCAATCCGACATCATGATGATGTAGTCACGGTCGTACCGGTAAGGGTCCGGCTGCCGAGGCTCGATAATGATCGGCGCGTAAATCCCGAGTTGCTCCTGCTCGCCGGAGGAGTGGCTATGGTACCAGTACGTTCCCGATTGTTTCACCTTGAAGCGATAGGTGAATGTCGTCCCCGGCTGGATGCCATTGCCGTAACCGGGCGAGATGCCGGGCACGCCATCCATCTCCGGCGGAACGATTAAGCCATGCCAATGAATGGATGCGGGTTCGTCGAGCTGGTTCGTTACATTGATCGTGACATTCTCGCCCTCCTTGAAACGCAGCAGCGGTCCTGGCAGCTGACCATTGATCAACATCGCCGCGGCCGGACGGCCGGTAATGTTTACCGCGCGACGCTCAAGGACCAGATTGTAGGTCCCAGCCCTCGCCTGCACGCCCGATATCGTGAGAATGACGCCTAGCAGGAATAGGCGAAGCGGCAAGCGATGAAGCAACGACTGCATGGGGGTCTCCCGGAAACTCGGAGCGGTTCGTATCCTTCTCCAGACTTGCACACCCGGTTCGTTGTACAAGCTGCGCGGATTAATATTCCGACACTGTGACCAGCGCGCCATACTTCAGGCTGAGGTCATGGCTAATTCATAGATGTGTGCCGAAGCGTTGCAAGCACATCTGCGTCAACCCGCATGGGCATCGGCCGAAGATCACTTTCCGCCAGCATCTGCGGCGCAAGCTTTTTTGGCCACTTCCTAGACGGCATCCAGCCTACGACACGAGCTGAGAGCAGAACTTTAGCCCGTCCTCAAGTTCGATTTCCGGCGGCCTCTCGGATTGCGGTCGCGAGACGACGTAGGCGGGCTTCTGGGTCGGATTTTCGACGCAGAGGACCTCGACCGAACGCCCTTTCTGGTACACCTGCCAGTTGGCCTTGTACGTGGTCTCTGGCGCGATCAGGACGCAGATCGCTTGTCCAAGCGCGCAAAGCTGCGGCAATGCGGGCCCCATTTTCCCTCCCATGTTTCCGCCGACGAGACGGCGGTTCGCTTGAACGTTGATGATAGTATTGGAACTCGCGGCGATTCTTGTTTTTTCTCCAGACTTGCACACTCTTATGGTTTGGCCCGCGTACCGACTTCACGCCGCGGTCAGGGTTGAATCATAGATGCTTGCATAATCCGCTGCGGCATCATTCCAGCCGGTGGGGCGCGCCATCGCGGCCCTGCGCATCGTGCGCAGACGCGAAGGTGAATGATAAACGTCGAGAGAGCGGTAGATCGCTCCGAGGAGGCCGCCGAGCGAGAACTCACGGAACAACAGACCGGTGACACCGTCTTGAATGGTATCGGCAAGCCCGCCGGTTCGATGTGCAACAGGCAATGAGCCGAAACGTTGCGCGTACATCTGGGTCAATCCGCATGGTTCAAAGCGCGAGGGCATCAGCAGAAAATCGCTTCCCGCCAGCATCTGACGCGCGGTCGTTTCCTCGTATCCGATCTTGATGCCGACCTTGCCGGGATGTTGCTTGGCCATCTGGCAAAGTGACTGTTCGAGTTCGCTTTCGCCTCTGCCGGTGACGACAATCTGACCGCCCTGTCGCACGATCGTTTCAATGGCTTCGATTGCAATGTCCAGGCCTTTCTGATGGACCAATCGCGAGACGATCGCAAACAGCGGGCCCCGCGACACCGCCAAGCCGAACGTTCTCCTTAGCGCTTGCGCGTTGGCGGCCTTTCCCTTCCAGTCATCCGGACTGAACGGTCGCGCCAGGTGCGGATCCGTCAGAGGGTCCCAGCTTTCGTCGATGCCGTTGATGATACCGGTCAAGCGCCCCTGATCGAGCTTTCCTCTGAGCAGCCCGTGCAAGCCGCAGCCATGCTCGGGTGTCACGATTTCCCGCGCATAGGTGGAACTCACGGTCGTAATGTGCGATGCGTAAAAAATCCCCGCTTTGAGGAAGGAAATGTCACCACAGAACTCGACCCCATTGATGTCGAATGCTGCGTGGGGAATGCCGAGCCGATCTAAGCGATGCCGCGCAAACAAGCCGCGATGCGCAAGATTGTGGATGGTCAGCACGCTCGGTATCGATCGGCCGCTCCAGGCCAGGTAGGCGGGCGCCAGCGCCGAGGTCCAGTCATTGAGATGCAGCAGGTCCGGTATCCAATTTGGATCACCTGTGCCGGACGCGATCTGTGCAGCGGCAAGACCGAGCCTGGCAAAACGAAGATCATTGTCCGTCCAGTCAATGCCCGTTGCGTCTCCATAGGGACCGCCGTCGCGCTCGAAAAGCTGCGGACAGAGCAGCACATAGACGGCAAGATGGTCGTCCGTGGTGCTGCGCGCAAGATCGCAGGCCGGGACGCCGCCGCGGGAAGGCAAATGACCGACGATTTCGACTGCCCGAAGTTGGCTCACGACATCGCTATACCCTGGGAGCAAGACGCGCACATCGCACTTATTTCGGAGCGTGCGGGGCAGCGCGGCGGATACTTCGCCAAGGCCGCCCACTTTTACGTAGTCGGCAAATTCGGAGGTGACGAACAGAATTTTCGGGCAACTGCGTGGAACCTGGTCGGCGCCGAGCGCAGCCCCACTTCCGGGTTTGATCGGCCGCTTATGCCGAGCCGAATCATGCGCCTTCCGCCGGTCTCCCATTCCGCTTCCCCCTTTGATGCCAAGGACCAACCATTCGATAGACGCTCGAACAGCGAAATCATTACAAGCCTCGGCGGCCATTTGTCGTTGAAGTGCCGTCACCTATTTGGAGGTTGTCACGCATTTGACCGCAGACTTTGTTTTAGATCAAACGTCTTTCACCAAGAGACAGCAACATGACGTGAGTATCAGGAGGACCAGACATGAGCCTTAGCCGTCGAAACAACCTGCTATCTGTCCCGACAATGTCGTACCGGGTCGCCGCAGTCGCCCTCATGGGCGTGCTGTCATCGCAGCTAGTCGTAACCTCTGTGCTCGCGGCATCACCGTCCGTTCGCATGGCGATGATGGACGACAAGGAAATGGGCTCGATGGGAGGCCAATCCAACAATTCGATGTCCGGCATGGGCGGAATGTCGGGAAGCCCGTCAGGGGGTATGGGGGGAATGTCCGGCGCTTCGTCCAGCGGCATGGGCGGCGGTTGCTGCATGGGATCGATGGGACAGGCGCCCGGATCTGGGTCGTCCAGTGCATCGGGCATGTTAATGCAAACCAGCCTACCGGGATTTCCCGGCTCATCTCATATTTATCACGTGGGTGCGACGGGATTTTACCTCGAATATGCCGACAAGCTCGGCCTTTCTACCCAGCAGAGGACCAGCCTCAACGAAATCAAGCAGCGCGCCCTCGTCGACCAGTCAAATCAGCAGCGGAAGATCGACGAAGCAGAGCAGGCCCTCTGGTTGCAAACGGCAGCAGACCAGCCAGATGCCACGTCGGTCGAGGCCAAAATCCGCGAGATCGAAAAGTTGAGGGCGGATCAAAGACTGAACTTCATTCGCAACGTGGGCGATGCCGCCAAAGTCCTGACCGACGATCAGCGCAAGATGGTGCTGGGAATGGCGCCGATGCCAGGCTCAGCGGCCGCACCTGCATCGGCGCCGAAGTCGATGAATATGGGTAAATAGACGATCGACAGCAATGGTAGGCGTTCAATGAAATCCAAGGAGGCTGAGCCGCTGTTTAGATGTGGTCTTTCAGGAGGATGTTTATCTGGTCTCTCCTCGGAACACTGAAGCGCCGTAACCTCAGCTTCCTGCAGAAGCATTGCCATACTCGCCTAGCCGGCAACAAGTGGCAGGAGCCGCGTGATGGCGTACCGTTGGTCAGAGACAAACCGGCACAACCGGCGGAACGTTGACACACCAATTGCCGCGAGAAGTTCCCTTCGAGTTGGAGGAGGCGTTCGATGTATCGTCGCGCGACTCTCCCCACGCGGATATAGCTCGTTCGAACGGTTCATTGACATGCCAGTCGGCATCGACCTCGACAAGGTCGAGGCGCAGTTCGCGAACGGCGTGCTGACCGTTGAGCTAGTGACGTGACGTCCGAGAATGTGACAACACACAAAGAGATCCCGATCGAGGACAGATACGCAGAACGAGGCCATCGGGCCAGACACTGGCGCCTCGAACGACACGAGAGTCAAAACATGACCACTGACAGTCTGGCCGAGCCAACACGCCGCGACTTCCTTTATGTTGCGACCGGGGCGGCTGCAGCTGTAGGCGCGGCGGCCGCTATGTGGCCTCTGATCAGCCAAATGAACCCCGATGCGTCAACGATTGCGGCGGCTGTTCCCATTGAAATCGATCTCGCGCCCATTGCCGAAGGCCAGATCATCAAAGTCTTCTGGCGCGGCAAGCCAATATTCGTGCGGCACCGCACCGCTAAGGAGATCGAGGAGGCGCGCGCCATCGATCCGCGAACACTGCCCGATCCGCAAAGTGATGCCGATCGCGTGAAAAGCGGCCACGAACAATGGCTTGTTGTGGTCGGCATTTGCACGCATCTTGGTTGCATTCCGCTCGGCCACCAAGGCCAATATGACGGCTGGTTCTGCCCGTGCCACGGCTCCGTCTACGACACCTCTGGCCGCGTACGACGCGGTCCCGCGCCTGCCAATCTGTATTTGCCGCCCTACGAGTTCCTCTCCGAGGCGCGGATCCGCATCGGCTAACGCAATCCAATGGTTCCTGGCCGGCCAAGCAGGGCAAGCCGCGCGACAGCCCGCAAATGGCGTGCTCGGCGAAGTCGCCGAACTTGATTCACGTCGGCTCAATGCGGATCACGGTTTCGGTGCCGCGCTAAGATGCATGCGTGGAGGACATCGATCTGCGCACCCGCGTCAACTCGTTGGCACTCGCGATTTCATCGCGTTAGTTGCCCAGCAGAATGATACTGCGGATCCCGACCAGAAACGATGTCGCAAGAGTTCGTGCGACGGCGCCGATACCCGTGGTACGCTACTCTTCACGGAATCCCTGGTGTGCACCGTGCTTGTTGCAGATAACGACCAACGCTTCAGTGCTGCGCCAAGCGGATCTCCGCCCGTGCGGAGCCGTAGACAAGGGCAAAAGAGCGGCAGCGCGAAACAACACCCTTCATGATGTCCAAGGCCTCGTTTGTAGCGCCTCGGTGGATACCATAGTCGGCGACATAAAACTGAGCCTCGCAAAGCCGCCGCTCGGAGTCATGCTCAGCACCTTCTTGGGCCTTTGCGAGCATGTCCGTCGGCATCAGTGCTCCCAGATACAGGTCGAGCACCGCGCCAGGCCACACGTCACGTTTCACTCTTGCGGCGTTGGTGGCGAACTCATCGTCGTCAATGGATTTTGCATGAAGCCGTGCGATGTGCAGCCAGATCGCAGCGTTGCCATCGGTCGGCCGCAGCCGCACCGCCACCTGGAGATCGTTGATTGCGTCCGCGGTATTTTCCAGAAACAGGCGGGCGCGGCCACGTCCAAAATACAGCGCGGGATTGCCGGGATCGATCTGCAAGGCCTCCTCGAACTCGGCAAGCGCGTCGCTGTAGCGGGCCTCAACCAGATAGGCATTGGCACGGGCGTCATGATATCGCGCGTTGCGCGGCGCGAGCTCGAGGGCGGCGTTGAGGTCGGAAAGAGCTCTTTCGAAATTCCCATTCGCCAGATACAGCGCCCCGCGACTGGCGAAAGCATCCGCGAACGAGGGACGAAGCTCGATCGCCTTGTCAAAATCCGCCATTGCGCGTGCGAAATCGTGCTTAACCGTGTAAGCGCCCGCCCGATCAAAGTAGGCCTTGTCGAAATCCGGACGCAGCGCGATCGCTTGGCCGTAGTTCTCAATTGCGAGCTCGAGCCTGCCCGTTTGAGCGTAGAGGTTGCCGAGATTCAGAAGCACGCTCGCATCGTTCGGGGCAAGCTGATGGGCTAGCTGCAAATCCGTGAAGGCCTCTCCGTATCGCCGCTCCGCGGCCCAGATCACGGCGCGATAGACGTAGCCGCCAGGAAAATCAGGTAGCAGCGCGACCACCCCGTCCAGATCGGTGAGGGCGGCCTCTGTCATCCCGAGTTGCTGATAGGCGGCGCCACGGCCGAACAGCAGCAGGCCGCGTTGCTTTTTCGAAAGTTGCTCGTCCTTCATGGCCTGATTGAACAGGCCGATCGCCATCAGGAACTGACCGCGATCTTTGGCCTCAAAGGCGGCTCGCGCGACCTCCGAAGTGTCGGGCGCAGAAGCAGCTGCTGTCATTGCGAAGGCAAGCGCGGCGCAAACAACAGAAAGTGTTCGAATACAGCGATACATGATGATCTCCAGCCGAAGGAGATGGGAAGGAATTCTTCTACCATGGCTATCCCACCCGCTATCGGGAGTTTGGCATGGCTGAACGCCCTCACATATTCTCGCGAGCAGATACCACCTCGATGCGATGGTCGATCCGTTCCCAACCACCCTCCTGCCAACGGATGGTGAAATCGATACTTTCACCCTTGTTCATCCGGCCAGTGTCGAGTTCCGCCACCCAGAAGCCGAGACTGCTATCGAGTGCTTCGAGGTCCGAGACCTCACGCCAGCCATTGACGCCCCAGTGCACCATACCCGCCCGAGGCAGCGCAATGACCAGACGGCAGCCAGCGATGATCGACCGGATTTGCGCGTGGGGCCACCAGAAGGCGTAAGCGGATGTCTTCTTCCTTCCCCCGTAGCGATTCCAGACGGCCTCCGGTCGGTCGAATGGCCGGCCGTGGTTGCGGGAGACGGCAAGCTTGACAAATTCGGCATGCGCCCATGCGAGCGGCATGGCCGATCCGGTGGGGCGGCCGGGATGCAATCGCCGCTCCTGGATTGGTGACGCATCCCAGACCTGTTCAGGGATCATACCGCCGGGGCTGGCTGATGCGGCCATCGTCTCAAGCATCGGCAAGGGATCTTCGTCGGCGCTTAAGGCATAATGGCCCCGCTCCCCTGCGAGAAGCGGCCAGGGCCGGCCCCTGCCGGCCCCATCATACGGCCGGCCATCATCGTGCTCGCCGTAGCCATCGCCATTATAGCGGTGCCAGAACGAACCGGAGGGGGTTTCGACTTTTAGGAGCCGGTCCATCACCTTGATCGTATCCAGGATCAGTGGATCAGATGCGTCCCTGAGGCCATAGCGGACCAGGCGCAAGAAATCCGTGCTGACTTGTTCGCTCGCCCGCATTCGCATCCCATCGCTTCGGTTGCGAATGGGCACGTGCTCATCGAGCGCGGTCTGGCCTTCGGAAAGTACTGATGGCGGCGACGTGCGAACATAATAGCCGGCAATGGCGAACTGTTTTGCCAGATCGGTGCCGCACGCGGTGAGCCAGTCTTCCAGATGGGCGTTCCAGAAGTCTGCGAGCGCCGTGGCCCAGTGGCGCGCCATAGGCTCGAGCAGCGAGCCGCCTGCGACAAGCGCCGCGATGCAGGTGGCAAGGGTGAACGCGTTCAGTCCGCTATTTTCTTCCCAACGGTCCTGATCGGTCGAGGGGCCAACCCGGGCGATATAGCCGAGCGCGCGACGGATCATGTCGTGGGGCTCTGTTCCCCCTAAGGCATCCCGGTCGGCGAGCAGAGCGGCCAAAAGAACCGGATAGGCCGCTTCGTCGAGTTGGACCCCGCGCCAATAGGGTTCGCCACCCAACCATTGGTTTTGCTGCCAGTGTCCTTCCACATTTTGTGTTGCGATCAGGTAGCGTAGGGTGTTGCGCGCTTCCGCCTCCCCTCCGAAGGCAAGCAGCGCCGTGGCGCACTCGACGAGGTCGCGAGGCCAAACCAAATGATAACCGCTCCGCTCGTTACCCGTGTCGCCCCAGGGCACGCTCAGGCTTGCCACCATCGCGCCCGGATAGGTCTTATCGAGGTGTGTGCGCAAAACCATCACGGATGTAACAAACTGATCCTGCAAATGAGCCGGAGCGCCCGCCGGTCGGGCGCAACATTCAGCGCAGCTGCGGTGCCAGGCGCTCCAATCGGCGATTTGCGCGTCCAAAACGCTATCGAACGGCTGCATCAGTGATGACACGGCCAGTGTCGCGGCCGCACCTTGGCTGCTTGCGAAGGCCAAAGCGAGCACGCTGAATGGCTGCAGCTCCGCCAACAGCGCGACGTTGCCGGGACCGGCAGCCGGGTACTCCCATGCCATCCTGCCGTTGCCGGCGAAGTCTTGCCAGCCGTCGCTGGCGCCGACATAACCCGCGCTCGCCCTCGTGACGGCGTCCTGCTGGTGCTCGTCGACGGCGGCAAGGGCCATCGCAAACGGCGCCCGTTCCGCCGACAGAAAACGCCGTCCGCGATGCTCGGCGATGACAGCGCGATTGCTGTAGCCGGTGGCGCCGAGATGGGGGGCAACCAGCACATAGATTCGCAACGCCGGATCGTCACTCTCAAGGCGACATTCGATCAAAAGCACATCGCGCAGCGGGTCGGGCGTGATTCGAAGCCGCAAGCTGAACCGCGAATGGGAATGGGTGATTTCATAGGCGGGAACGCCTGGTGCGACCGATCGCAGCTGATATTGACCGATCCGCTTGACCTCGATCCAAAATCCCCGGTCGTCGGCTACGATGAAGCCGAGGTCCCGAATCTGCGGAATGTCGATCCTCGGCCAATAGACTTCGTTGATGATGCCGTAACCTGCCGTGAACCAAAGCCGGGCGGGCCCGAGCGAGCAGCCGACCACGTCTTTTGAGCTGCTCGTCCAGGTCGGAAGTATCCCCGGCGCGCCCGGCGCATCGAAATACGGGGCCGGTTCCCAGTGGTTGGTCCGGCGCCGCGGAGCTGTTGAAATCGCCGCTTCCTTCGCAAGCGCGTCCAGGTGATCTCGAGCAGTTATCACGGCTTGATGCTTGGATTGACACTCTGGCAAAGGAGGGCAAAGGTTCCGTTCACAATGTTGCATTGCATGAGCTCGATGATCGGATGAACTTATAACAGTTTGTCGAACATCCGGCTTGTCAAGTATGATGCAGGTCAATCACGGCGACCCAATCCGGTTCATTATGACCATGACGCATTGCAGGTGTAGGAGCCGGGGCTTTGCCAATTCCTGAAACCTCTGCAGGAAAGGGGGCGATTCGTGGCCCGCAACATCCTGGACGCAGCCGGCGGCTTGTGCAGGAGGATAGGGTGCGCGGGGTGACTTCAAATCCCGCCATCTTCCAAAGGGAAATCGCTGAGTCCCGGGACTATGATGTCGCGCTGTGTGCCCTCTCTGGCGATGGGACGTGTCTGGAGACTCCGGGAAAAGCAACCGGGTTGTGTTCTCTGCCAGATGATGCTCTCTCATAATAGAAGTTCGGGAGTCTCTTTCGTGCCGTTCGCATCTCAACGTCGCCGTTCATGGTTGGCCCGGATTGCAGCAGCCACGTTCGTGAGCCTTTCTGTCTTCCACGCCGATGCGCAGACGGAAGGGGGGCACGAATCCCATCATCCGAATGCATCTGCGCCAGCGAATCCAGCGGCGCCGGGCAGCATGGGATTTCCGCCTGTCCCGTCGAGGCCGCCAATGGGCCCGCCGAGCGCAGGGATGGGAGAAATGGGAGGCGCATCCCCGGGCGGCGCAGGCCACGGCGGCGGCATGGGCGGGATGGGCGAAATGATGGGGGGCCGTCCGCGCAAGGAGTTTTATCCGTCGCTGATGGAGATGCCGAGCCTCTCAGCCGAGCAGCGCCAGCGCATCGAGTCGCAAACGCGCGCGGCGCTCAATACCGCCACAGAAGAGATCGCCAGCGCTGAAGCGGCGCTTCGCCAGGCGAATGCGAGGGCTGATTCCAAGGGCGCGGAGGAGGCTACATCGCGGCTTCGGGATGCGCTTAACCAGGCGAAGAGCGCGGCTACCACGCTTCGGGCGCTTTCAGAAGGAAAGCCCCCACAGCAGATCGCGCTGGACTGGTTCAGGACACAACTGAATCTTCCTGCCCTGACGGCTTCGAACGATGCGGGGCTTGGATTGTCGTGGTTTCATGTCGTCACAATGGCGGTGCTGGCGACATTCACCGTGGCCATGATCCTCGTGTATGTTCTGCGTCTGCGCCGTGCCAACCTGTTGGTGCAAAGATTGACGAGCGCTCCCGCTCTCGCCACTGCATCTGGCAGAGTAGCTACTCCGGGGCCGCCAAGTGCGCCGCCGCCCACCACACCACCTCCTGCCGCATCTCCGGGTACGCCTCCATCGACCCGGGCGGGTGAAGCTGCCCCGCCAAGCTCGGCAGTTGCGGCGGCAAGTCCTGCCGCCGCATCCTCGCCCTGGAAAGGCAAACTACAGGTCGCCGGCATCTTTCGCGAAACGAACGACGTCAAAACCTTTCGACTCAAGAGCCCCGACGGCGGTCCCATTCCCTTTACCTTCCTGCCGGGGCAGTTTCTCACCTATACCGCTGAAATTGATGGCAAGCTCGTGCGGCGCTCCTACACCATCGCCTCGTCGGCCGCACAGACCGCCTATGTGGAGACGACCATCAAGCGGGAGGAGCCAGGCATCTTCTCCGATTACATGCATGACAAGGTCAAACAAGGCGATCTGATCGAAGTCACTGCGCCCTTTGGCGCGTTCACCTTCAGAGGCAAGGAGGCCGACAGCGTCGTCCTGATCGGTGGCGGGGTGGGAATCACCCCTTTGATGGCTGCCATACGCTATCTGTTTGATACCGCCTGGCGGGGCGACATTTTTCTCGTCTACGGCGTCCAGACCACCGAGCACTTCATCTTTCGCGACGAGCTTGAATATCTGCAACGCCGCATGCCGAACCTGCACGTGATCGCCACCATGGCGCGCGCAGAGGGCACCTCCTGGATGGGACCGCAGGGTCACGTGACCAAGGAGCTCCTGAGCCAATCGGTTCCAGATATCCAAAAGCGGCGCGTCCACCTCTGCGGCCCGCCCGGCATGATGGAGGCCATGAAGAAGATCCTTGCGACAGTCGGGGTGCCGTCTGACCAGGTGAAGACCGAGGCGTTCGGACCAGCGCGCGGCGCCGTGCCGCCACCGGGGGTGACACAGGTGCTCTCAGCCGAGCCGGCTGCTCCCGCGGCGGCGGGTGCGCCGCCTGCCGCACCTGCTCTAGGGCCGGCGACGGCAACCATTCGGTTTGCCAAGGCCAACAAAATCGCAGCCCTGCCGCCCGACAAGACCGTGCTTGAGGTCGCCGAGTCCAATGGAGTGTCGATCGACTACGCCTGCCGCGTCGGGGTTTGCGGTACCTGCAAGACGAAACTCCTCGAAGGTCAGGTGACGATGGAGGTCGAGGACGCCCTGACACCCGAGGACAAGACCCAGAACATCATCCTCGCCTGCCAAGCCAAATCCGTCGGCAATCTGGTTGTCGAGGCCTGAGATGAATCAGACCGAACGGCAGATCACCGAGGCCGTGCTCTCTGTCATCCTCTTCCTGGTGCCAGCATTCCTGTTTCACACCGCGCCGCGCTTTGCCGGAAGCCTGACAGGCTTTGTGCTCGGGGTGGCCGCTGCCACCTTGATGGTCTTGCTTCTGATCTATCCGCTCGTCAAATATACGGCTTGGCTCAAGCGATGGGTGACTCGCGTCGTGTCGCTGCGCGCGCTGCTGGCGTTTCACGTCTATGCCGGTGTCTTCGGCGCGTTTCTGGCCATTCTTCACACCGGCCACAAATACCAGAGCCAACTCGGAATCGCGCTTCTCGTCACGATGTTGATCGTGGTGGCGACGGGGTTCATCGGCCGATATTACCTGCCGCAGACGTCTCTTGAGCTGAAGGAGGCGGAGTCGCACCTGGGGACACTTCGCGCGACCTACAATCAGGCAGCGGAAGCCCTTGCCGAGCGCCAGGCCCTCGAGGACGCCGCTGCCGCTAATATCAGCGCGCCAGCCCTGCAGAACGTTTCGATGCTGCAGGTCGTTGAAGGCATCGCCGATCTCGAATATGCCATCGGCTCGCGCGAGATCCTGAAGAAGGTGTCGATGCGCTGGATCGTGGCGCATGTCGTGGCCGCAATCCTCATGTACACTTTGCTCGCCCTGCACATCGCAGGAGAAATTTACTACGGGCTGCGGTGGCTGTCGTGAAGCCGCTCAATGCCTTTTACCTTCTGCTGGTCGTCGCCGGGCTGCTTGCCAGCGGAACCGCCATCGCGATGCTCTATCGCACCGGATCGGCCTCTATTCCGGGATGGCAAGAAACCTTCCAGCCTGGTCCCCTCTCCAAGGAGCATGCGTTCTTGAGCGGCAAGTGCGAAGCGTGTCATACACCTGCGCGCGGTGTTGAAGCTCAGACCTGCATCAAATGCCACGCCAACGCCGCCGCGGATCTGGCCAAGCAGCCGACTGCCTTCCACGCCACGGTCGAGGATTGCCGCGGCTGCCATAGCGAACATCAAGCGGCAGGCCGGCCGACCCGAATGGATCACGCGGCGCTCGCGCGAATTGGCTCACACCTCGCCATCGGAGCGGCAGGCCATCCGGGAGTAACCCGGCAGATGGTCAAGGATATGGCGGATTTTCTCGGAATTTCCGTCTCACCTGGGGTGGAGAGGAGTGCGCTGGATTGTGCGAGCTGCCACAGTAATCAGGACCCACATCAGGAGCTCCTGGGACGCAATTGCGCAAGCTGCCATGACACCGAGACATGGCGGATCACTTGGTTTCTGCATCCCTCTCCCGCGTCAAAGATCTGTGCGCAATGCCATCAGGCCCCGCCGAGCCATTTTACCGAACATTTTTCGGCTGGTTCGATGGGTGGGCACGGAAGCACGCAGATCAATCAATGCCACCAATGTCATAAAACGAACTCGTTCAAGGATCGCAAAGAAGCAGCCGGCGGCGGCATGCACTGACGCCGTGCTGCCGCCGGAATGCGTTACGCTGTGACGGAAAGAACGATGTCCGCGACCAAGAGCACAGACTGGAAGCGCGAGAGTGAGACGGCCAATCGCCTGACCTGGGCAATCACGGCGATCAATGCCCATCTGGAGGAGCTTCGGCAGATTTTGGCCCGAGCGCTCGGCATCAGCGGGCCGCAATGGATGATCCTAATGGCCATTTCCGATCTGGACACCGGCGACGGCGTTCAGGTCAATGCCGTTGCGAGGATGTTGCATGTTAATGGATCCTTTGTCACAACCCAATCCAAGCTGCTTGAAAAGGCCGGGCTGGTGGGGCGCAAGCCTTGCCCGTTGGACCGGCGGGTCGTTCGGCTTTCATTGTCACGCAAGGCGCTCAAGCAGCTAAGCCGCGATAGCGAGCAGCAGCAAGCCGCCGCCGATATCGTTTTCGCGGGCTTTGAAGGTGAGGAGCTCAATCAATTCATCACCCGCCTGGCAGCGGTAAGTCGGCGGCTCGAGAAGGCCCGGTTAAGAGTGGCGCTCGAGTTATGAGCCCCTCGTCTCCGCCGTCATCAATTGTGAACGCCTTCATCCGCAAGCTTCGCGGGGCTGCTGCAAGTGCAAGCGCGCTCATGAGTGGCTGCGATTGATCATTCTGTCGTCGGTCCGGATGCGCCGGACCCGGGAACGGCGATACCGCGCGCGCGCGGCCAGACCAGGTGATCGACCTGCCACCTCAAACCCTTCAATCTCATCTCGAATTCGATATTCGGATATTGCGGCTCGTTCATCCTCAGTGTGACTAGGAAGCGCGTCGGGGTCCGGAAGAACGCGTAGCTCGTTGCCTCCCATAACGTGCTCGATCGGCCCGATCTTCGTGCGTCCGAATACCAGGCGATGAGTCCGGACGGCGAGATAACGCGCTCGGCTACGGGGTCGAACACATATGGACTTAACGCCAGCGCAAAAGCCGCGCCAATCGCTTCCGGCCCGCTTGCGCCATAGGCCTGCGTTGCGAGCGACGTCGTAACGTCCGTCTTCAGCTGCGTCCGAATGCTCGGCCAGTCGATCAGTTCTGCAACCACGCGGGTATCGCTGGCTTCCAAGGCCCGATCAAGCCGATACAGGGTCACATAGGGATAGGATAAATAACTGGCGAGCAAAGTGCCGAGAAGCACATATGCCACCGTGCGGCGGCGAATGTGGCGGTGCGCCGCTATCACCTCGGTCTCCAGGTATGCCATGTCGATCTCCCGTCGCGGCTTCGCCACCGGTCCCTAGCAGGGTCCGTGAGATTGCCGTGCAAGCCGTGACGTGTGTTGATCTGCCTCAAGCCTGGAAGAATGCGATCGCCATCCTGATTGATCGCGCGGGAGTGGTGGAGAATTCGAGTTCTTGGTCTTCGTTGCCCGGACAGCGGAATTTGTCTTTCCTCCATCGCATCAATAGGACGAAATAGCCGTGAGCTCTTGGTTCAGATGACGCCCGTCGTTTTCTGTGCGGACCGATTGATAGGCCGTTTGATCTGTACAACCATCGCTTTTCGCGACCGTCACAACCCGTCGAGGAATAAATGGCATTCAAGTTCAAGGAGGTGTTCTCGAGCGCGCAGGCTGCGCTGAGCGCTGACCCTGCCCAAGCGTTAGCGACCTTCCGAGCGCAATCCCGTCTCGGAGATGGCGTTGACAGCGCCGTCGCGATTCGCCAGTTCAGCGTCCAGGTCGACGAGCCAGCGGGCCTCGGCGGGCAGGACACAGGACCGAACCCAGTGGAGTACATTTTGGCTGCCCTGGGCTCTTGTCAGGAAATCACCTACCGCCTCTATGCCGACGCGCTTGGCATTCCCCTCAATGGCGTTTCGGTTCGGCTTTCCGGCAGGATTGACTTGCGCGGCTTGTTCGACGTCGAAGCGGACGTTCGGCCGGGTTATCAAGTCATTGAAGCCGAGGTAATTTTGGACAGTCCGGCTCCCGAAGGCGAGTTGGCGCGCCTCAAAGAAATCGTTGACCGTCATTGCCCCGTGCTGGACATCTTACAGAATCCGACCCCGATTCAGCTTTCACTTCGTGTGGACCCATTGCGGAGCGCGGGTGAGTGAGCCGCCTGCCGTTCGTGTCATCCCCCGGAAAGCCGCGTTCGAACGATCTAAATGGCTGATCAGGTCGGAAGGATAATGGTCCCGTGAGCCGGCTCTTTTGGCGGAGGCGGATCAAGAGTTTTCTAGCCCTGAGCATCTTCGTTGAGGGTACGTCCACTGCACAGCAGCACTTGAGCTTCCGGTTGGCTTACCCCTGTGGTCACCGCCAAGTTCGCGAGAATTCCGCGCCCCCTCCGAATTTGTCAGCTGAAGCGGCGAGCATCGCACGGAGACGACGGGGCGCGTTTGCGCGTCGTACCAGAAAGCGCGTCATCTTTGAGCGAATTGCGTCAACAGACCAATGCCCGCTAGATGATCATGGATGCTCAAGGGATGATCACTTCTATAGTCGGTGAGGCGTCACTGCATCCAACCAGCACGCGCAGGCTTGTTTATCGATTGTGCAGCTGTTTAAGGTCTCCAGTTGAACGAGACCGCAAGATGTCAGATAGTGTTTCCAACCGCGGCTTGCCGCTCACAACCAGGGGGGCATTGGTACTCGCCGCCTTTGCGACCGCCCTGGCGTTCAGCATCATTCTGCCAAACCTGCCGTCGCGGATTGCGGCCGTGTCCGGCTTCGATGATCCCGCGACGATATCGCGGCATACAGGTCTCATGACGGCGGCCTACACGGCTGCCATTTTCGTTTCCGCTCCCTTCCTTGGGAGGATCTCGGACGGCTGGGGCCGTCGACCGGTGCTCATCCTGGGTCTTGCAGGATTTTCCACCAGCCTGATGCTGTTCGAACTTGCAGGCGACTTGTTGCTTCTTTACACGGCGCGAGCGCTGGCCGGGGTTTCGGCAGCGGCAATCACACCCGTGGCGCTCGCGACCGTTGGTGACTGGTCGCCCGACGATGGGTGGCGTGCGCGGCGGTTCGCCTGGATTGGAGCGGCAACCATGATCGGCTTTATGGTTGGTCCGCTGCTCGGCGGCACCTTGTCCATCCTGAGTTCGAAGCAAGCTCAACTTGAGGCCGGAGCCCCGCTGTTTTGGCCAATCGTGCTTGCGCTGGTTAGCGCTTGCGTGATCGCGCGCACAGTTCCCGTCTCGAAGAGACCCTCCAGTTCACATGCCAATGCATACCCTCCGCGGAGCCGATGACCAACGAACCTCCAAGAGCTTGCTTGTGCTGGCCGCGATCGTTGCGGGCGCTGTTGCTGCTCTTGACGTTCACCTGGCCTTGCGCGGCAATCTTGGCTCAAGCGCCTCCGGGTTGACCATCGGATTGATGCTCGCCGAGTGCAGCGCTGTGATGCTGCTCGCCCAAATACTCGTGTTCTCGCCGGTTGTGCCGCCGAAGGCGACGCGCTGGTTGATCGCGCCCGCGCTGGGCATGCTTGGGATCGCTCTTGCTCTCGCCTCGGCCGCGACAACTGCGCCAGCACTTGCGCTTGGCGTCGGCGCGATTGCGATGGCGGCGGGTGTGGCTGCCCCGATTATCACCTACTGGACCTCCCTGATTGCGGGCGAGCATCAGGGCGAGGATTTGGGCCGATGGATTGCGGTCACCAGCCTTGGTCAGGCCCTGGGGTCGGGCGCCGCCGGCCTGTTGCTGGCATATGGGTTGTCCAACGTCATGTTCGCTATCGCGAGCGCGCTGGCGCTCGCCGGGATGATCATCGCCGCGTGGTTGGCAAAGCGGTTGGCATAGCCCAACAACGGGATCAGCTGGTTTTCCGCAGAAATCGGGAGCTCCGCCGAGCCGGAATCGCCCGAGCGCGCCGAGTTGGCTCCCGGAACAAATAACTTCTCCCATGAGTCCGTAGCGATGTGCAGTCGGAAGCGGCATCAGCGGCCATCGGGTGTGCGCACCCCGAACCAGGAATCCCTGACCTGATGATAGTGCACCGACGGATCATAGGATTCTGTCGGCAATCCGAGAACGCCAGGAGCGAGCCGGCCAACGGCCGCGAGCAGCGCGTAGGAGGACGTCACCCGCTCCCGCTGAGTCATGACCAGGGCGATCCGCGCATTCAGCAGCTCCTGCTGAACCGTGAGCAGCTCGAGCGTGCTGCGCTGGCCGGCGCCGAACTCGCGCCGGACGGATTCGAGTGCGAACTCGGCCGCCTTCACCTGAGCTTGCGCCGAATCGACCTGCGCCCTCGTTGCAGCAACCGCGCTCCACGCCTGCACGACGGTGGCCCGTGCGAGCTTGCGCACCGCTTCAAGCGACAGTCGTTTCTGACCGGTCATTTCCTTCGATTGGCGGATCTTGGCGTACTCGCTGCCCCCCTGATAGAGAGGAATGACCACCCGGCTGATGATCGACGCATCGGTGCCCGTCGCCGGAAACATCAGATTCTGGTCGGGCATGATGTCCCAGCGGCGTTTCACGCTACCTTCCAGCGTCACCATCGGGTACAGCGCCCCTTCGGCAATTTTGGTCTGCAGAAGCGCGATATCGACGCCGTACATGGCGGCAAGAAGGGCCGGGTGCTGGGTGCGCGCAAGTGCGATGGCGGCCTCGAGCGTCGCAGGAGCAAAGCGATCCACCGGTTGGCCGGGCGTCAATTTGCCGGGTTCGCTGCCGATTACGCGAGCGAATGTGGCGCGCGACGAGTTGTACGTCGCCTGAGCCGCGAGCACCGCTGTCCGCGCCGCGGCAAGGCGAGCTTCCACTTGCGCCACATCGGCAGTGGTCAGGTCACCGCTCGCTTGCCGGTTACGGACTAGGTTCAGTTGCTCTCCCAGTAGGTCGAGATTACGCTTCTGCAGTTCAAGGATCGCGGCATCGCGCAGTACATCCATATAGGCGGTCGCTGCATCCACCAGCACGGTCTGCTCCATGACGCGGAGCGCCTCCCGGCCGGCAAGCACCTGGTTCTCGGCCGCACGCACCCGGTTTGCCGTCTGGAATCCGTTGAAGATGGACTGGCTTGCCGTCACCCCGACGCCGCGAGGGGTGGTGGTCGAGCTTTGCTGCGCGCCATCGGCTCCCTTCTCGTTGAGGTAACGAGGACCGGCCTCCGCGGTCGCTTCGATGCGCGGGCGATAACCGGAGAGCGCCTGGGGCACCTCTTCGTCCGTCGCCCGCAGATTGGCGCGTTCCGCATTGAGCGTCTCGTTGTTGCGGTAGGCTTGAGCCAGTGCCCCGTCGAGCGTCTGCGCCGCACCGCTGCGCCAAGACCAAACCGCGACGACCGCCATGGCCAGCAACCGAATTGACGTACGCGCAATGCTCATTGAAGTCCCCGGATCGCGATACCGAGCCAGGTCTGCTCCCCGCCCTCCGGCGTCGTCATGCGAGATTAACCAGCCCCCAAATGCGACAATAGCGTCTGGACGGGAGATGTGCAAAGCTCGCGCCCTTAGCGTTGGGCGCGCCGTGGGAAGTTTTCGGCGTTGTCGGGTCGCGCGCATTGCCTTCGGTGAATGGCTACGGGCACGTCATGCGTCACCGCTGGCGGCCCAAGCCGGACGCTGCCGATCCATGCGGGTGGGGCAAGTCCCTGAGGACGTTGATAATGACTGGCAACGGCAATTTCGTTTCTGATCCAATCATCGCGGCGCTGCTCTCGGAAGTGAGCGCAAAGTTGGCGGAGATCGTCGAATCGGGGACGAGCTTTCGCATCGATCTGCGCCGGCTTCCGTTGCCTGTAGGCGGTACCGCCGCGCTACGCGACTTTCTTGGCAACGGGCAGGTCGAGGCAAGTTTTAGGGGCGTGGGATCATGCATCTTTTCGGAAACGGCCGTGGCCGGCGTATGGTGGGGGCAGCAATACAACACCGGCGGTGATCTTGTCGGCGAATTTATCGAAATTGCCTATGTCCCTGAACTACTGAAGTGCGAGACCGACGAGATCGAACAGGCCATGAAAGACCTTCGGCTCAAGATCCGCGAAGCTCAGCAGATTCGTGGTAGCGGGTCGGAATCGAGCTCCTCGACCAACCGTTCGCCGCCGAGCTCCGTTTCCAACACGACGTAAGGCCCATCTTCGCCCACGACGCCGATTTCCGCTGCGTCTTCTCCACCCGGCAGGCCGCGCCAAGCCTGCACCAGCCGTTCGGCTGACGGGGAATCGGCGACAGCCACGATCCTGCCCTCACAGGCTAGATAGAGCGGATTATAGCCGAGCATATCGCAGACGGCCTGCACTTCATCGCGCAGCGGAATCTTACGCTCGAACAGGCGCACGGTTTTTGCTGTTGATCGAACGATCTCGTGGGCGACGCTTGCCAGTCCGCCCCGGGTCGGGTCGCGCATGAATCGGATGCCCTGCTGCATTAGGGCGCTTCTAGCAAGCGGCAGAACGCTGGCGCAGTCCGACTGTAGCGTTCCCGTGAGACCAAATTGCTTGCGGGCAAGCAGGACGGCCGTTCCATGATCGCCGATCGAGCCACTGGCGATGATGCGATCGCCAGGGAGGATCTGATCGAGGCCAAGGGCGATGTCAGGGCTGCGAAATCCAAGCCCGGTTGTCGCCAGATAAAGCCCGCCACCCTCGCCATTGCGGAGGACTTTGGTGTCGCCCGTCACCACCTTGACCGATGAGGCCCGCGCCGCGGCGGCCATGGATGCGACAAGGCGCTCGAGGCGCTCCCGTTCGAAGCCCTCCTCGATGAAGCAGTTCAGCGCGATGTAGAGCGGCTCTGCTCCCGACACTGCGAGGTCATTGACGGTGCCGTTGATCGCCAGACTTCCGATGTCGCCACCTGGAAACTCCAGCGGATCCACCGTAAAGCCGTCCGAGGTCAGGGCCGGAAAACTGCCGGCTGGCAGCATCGGTAAGATCGCTGCATCGGCACTTGTATCGAACAGGTCGTTGTGGAGATGTCGGCGGAAGACCTGTTCAATCAGCTCACGCATCCTTCTGCCGCCATTGCCGTGCGCCAGCGAAATGCGGCTCAGGTCGCGCGAGGAGTGCTTGGCGTCACCAGGTTTCATGGGGCTTTCCGCGCAGAAAATTCAACGACCTGACCATAACTCAGTCCACCGTCATTCATCGGTATGCGTTCATGCAAGAGAACCTGGAAGCCGTGGCTGATCAGAGCGGCCGCCGCATGCTCGGTGAGCAGCTTGTTCTGGAACACGCCGCCCGTCAGTCCGATGATACTGGTGCGATTGGCCGCGCCATGATGCAGGGCCTCGCGAACCAGGGTTGCTGACAATGAACCGTGGAAGCGTCCGAGCCGCTCGCCAACGGACAAGGACGAATCCACGAGCATTGGAACCAGGGGAGTCCAGTCGATCCGCCGGATCTCGCCCTGGGGGCGGACCGGCAGAGCGGGCTCGGTGATGACTTCACCTGACATGCTCTCAGCCAGCGCCGGCGCCTGGCCATCGTAACTGCAGTGCTCGATGAGGCCCACCATTGCTGCGGCGGCATCGAACAATCGACCGACCGAGCTGGACATCATGCCGGCCCCGGCAGCCCAGGCACGGCGGTAGGCGGCTGCATGGGTGTGGACGCAGTCCCACCTATGATCGGCTTCCAACGACAGCGTGTACGCGCTGCGCCACGGCTCGACTGCAACGCGGTCGCCGCCGATGAGCCGAAACGGACGCAGGCTGCCGACCCTCTGCCATTGTCCGGGCGACCCGTACAAGGTCTCGCCGCCCCACAAGGTGCCATCGGTCCCAAGCCCCAGACCGTCCCAGGTGAACGCCAGCATCTTCTCCTTGCAACCATGCTCCCCGGCCAGCGCAGATGCGTGCGCTACATGGTGCTGGATCCCGATTGCGGGCACTTCTTGCCGCAGAGCCCATCGCGTCGTCGTGAAATCCGGATGAGCATCGTGGAGGATACATGTTGCATCCGTCGCATAGAGTCTTTGAAGATCGCTAGCTACCTGCTTCAGCGTTGTTTGTGAGCGCAAGGATCCCATGTCCCCAATGTGTGGCGACACGACGACCCGGTCGCCTAGCCCGAGCGCCACCGTCGCCTTGAGTTGACCTCCGCAGGCGAGCACGGCGTCAGCCGCCGCATAGGCGTTGTGCAGGATGATGGGTGCCGAACCGCGGCCGAGCCTGATCGATCTGGTCCGCCCGCCCATCACCCGCCAGACCGGATCGTCGGCAGGGCGCTGGATGGGACGATCGTGGTGCAGGAAGGCGTCGCAGCAGCGGGCGAGCCGCTCCTCGGCCTCGTCCGGATCGGTGATCACAGGTTCGCCGCTGATGTTGCCGCTCGTCGCGACCAGCACACCATCAAATTCGCTCAGGATCAGGTGGTGCAACGGGCTATAGGGCAACATCAACCCGACCTGGCCAAGTCCGGGCGCAACGGCAGCCGCGACCGGCGCGCCCGCGCGCCGCCGCACCAGGACGATGGGCCGAACGGGGTCGCAGAGGGCCGCTTCTTCGATTTCATCGAGATCAGCGATCGTTCTGGCAAATCGATGCCGGTCGTTGCCGCCCGGCACCATCACGGCAAGCGGCTTGTCAGGGCGTCCCTTCCTGTTGCGAAGCCTGAGCACCGCAGTCTCATTCGTCGCATCGCACATCAGGTGGTACCCACCGATACCGCGAACGGCCACTGTCAGGCCGTAGCGCAAGGCCTCGACAGAGGCGGCGAGTGCTTGTTCGCTGCCGGATATCTCCTCGCCATTCGCCGTCCTGAAGACCAATTTCGGACCGCATTCGGGACACGCCAAAGGCTGCGCGTGAAACCGGCGGTCCTGCTGGTTCTCAAACTCGTGCCGGCAGTTTCGGCACAGTTCGAAGCCCGCCATCGAGGTGTTGGTGCGATCGTAGGGCAGGGCGGTGATAATGGTGTATCGCGGGCCGCATTGGGTGCAATTGGTGAAAGGATAGCGGTACCTGCGCTCTGATGGATCATCTATCTCGGCGAGACAGTCGTCGCAGAGGAACAAATCGGGCGGTAGCTCCGCATCGCGAGTCGAACCAGATTTGCTTGCGAGGATCGAAAATTCGCAACAATCGGCTCGTGGGCGCGGGCTAACCGACCTAATCATCGGCCGCGCCAGCGGTGGCGTTTGGGCGATCAGGCCGGCCGCAAAGCGGTCGAGCGCGTCAGGCTCGCCACTGGCAAGCACGGACACATGGCTCGCCTCGTTCTTCACCCAGCCCACGATCTGGTGAGCGTCCGCGAGACGCTTCACGAACGGTCGAAATCCAACACCCTGGACACGACCCACGATTTCGAACAGCCTTGTCTCACCGCGCGATTCGATGGTCTCATTCCTGTTCATCAGAGCGCCGCGAGCCGATCGGCGCGGACCCATTTGCGAGCCAGGCGCAGCACCAATCCGGCGGCCAACGGCACCGCCGTTGCGACTCGGTCGCTCAGGCCTTCGCCCCAATCGATGCATTGAGGATGAATACCGATCAGCGCGCGACGATGCGGCAGAAGGTCCTCCATCCGAGCCATGTCGAACAGTTCCTTCAGCCCGATCTCGTGCGCGGTATGCTTCGAGGTGCCGAGGAACGCGTCGAGCTCGTCACCAACCAGGCCGCGAACCGCTCCAGCCTCATCTCCGATCATCGCAGCATCGATGACGATGAGACTTCCGGCGGTTTCGATGACCGGCAGCAGATTGAAACTCAGGGTACCGCCGTCGACGATCGCCAGCTTTGCGCTTGGTTCCGGACAGTCACGCAGGTACCGGATCACGTGAACGCCTACCCCTTCATCACCGAGGAGCACGTTGCCGATGCCCACGACAGTGACTGCTAGACCAGCGGCATGCGGTGCGGAGGACATCGGCGCTCACCTTGCTGCGCGGGCCACGCTGCCGCCCGCAAAGGCATGGCAGCCGCTGCGGTAGCCGGCAGTCCACCACACATGGCAGGCCCCTTCGTCCGACACCATGCAAGGACCTATCGGCGATTCGGGCGTACAGGCAGAACCGTACAATCGGCAATCGGTTGGCAGGACTTTGCCGAGAATGACCCGCGCGCAGTCGCAACCTGGGGGCATTTCGCCACGACGAGGGCGTTCTGTTGCTTCGTCCAACGGAAAATCTATCCTTGCATCGTGGTCGGCATATTCGGGCCGGAGGCGGAAGCCGGATCGGGGGATGACGCCGATGCCGCGCCAGGCGGCGTCCGTCACCTCCAGTGTTTCGGTAAGATACCGGCGTGCGACGGCATTACCACCGGGCCTGACACTCTTGGGATAGCAGTTATCGAGAAAGTACCGGCCTTCGAGCCGCTGCCGAAGCGTCGAATAGGTGGCCGCCAGCAAGGCGTCAGCCGTGAAGCCCGCGATCGCGGCGGGCATGTGGTGACCGCGAACCACGAACTCCCATTCCTCGGGGCCCATGACGGTTGCGACGTGCCCCGGCGCGATCAAAGCGTCAAATCCCGGTTGTTCGGACTGAAGGAGCATGGCGACCGCTGGCCATGTCAGCCGCCCGGAAATCAGCAGCTTAAGATTCGGCGGAAGGCCCATCGCGATCAGCGCCGCGACGGGAGCAAGAGTGGTTTCAAAGCCGGCGACGAAGAAAACCACCGTTTTGCGCGGATTCTCCCTGGCAATAGCGGCAGCTTCGCTCGGACTCGCGACGGGGCGAACGTCCGCGCCGAGCGCGATTGCCTGTTCAAGGGAGCGCGGCTGGGCCTTCGGTCCATTGACGGGGACGCGAAGCATATCGCCGAACGCAGCCAGGATGACGGACTTTGTCAGCGACAGTTGGATAGCATGGAAGACATCCTCTTCCGGGCAGACGCAAACCGGGCATCCGGGTCCCGGAATCAGCTGCACCGCAGGCGGAAGCAGGCTTCTGATGCCTGAGGTCGCAATCGTCCGCTCATGACCACCGCACACGTTGAGGATCCGAATCGGCCGATCGAGCGGGAGATCCTTGATCCGGTCCAGCCAAATGCGAGCAGGCGAGCTCATCAAGCCTCTCCTGCTTCAACCGGGGTGGTTGCGATTGAGGAATAGGCCGGCGCGATGATCGGCCAGACGCTGGCGGAGCCATGCCAGCCATTCGCCCACGTCAACCGACTTGGCCACCGACGTTCTCAGAAGCGGACCGTCGTAACCTGATGCCTTGAGCGTTGCTGCTGCTCGATCCACCTGAAAGTTGTCCAGGTACGGCAAAAGATCCGATTTCGTGAGCATCACGAGATCGCTCTTGCGGAAGATGATCGGATATTTGGCCGGCTTGTCGTCACCTTCCGTGGCCGACAAGAGCGTAACATTGCAGTGCGCTCCAAGATCGAATGAAGCGGGGCATACCAGATTGCCCACATTCTCAATGAACAAAACGTCGACGCCGTTCAGATCGAGCTCATGGAGCCCGTGATGCACCATGGTCGCATCGAGATGACAGGCGCCGCCGGTCGTAATCTGGAGGGCGGGGACCCCCTTTGCTCGGATCCGGGCAGCATCGTTCTCGGTTTCAAGGTCGCCCTCGATGACGGCGAAACCGAGTTCGGGGCCGAGAGCATCAATTGTTGCTTCGAGAAGCGAGGTTTTGCCGGATCCGGGGGAGGACATCAAATTGATCGCAAGCACACCGCTCTCATCGAAATGCTGCCGGTTGTGGCTGGCGATCCGATCGTTGGCGGCGAGAATATTGCGGATCACGCCTTCCTCGTGGGCAAGCCCGTCTACCGACGCAATTGTGCTATCTTCCGAACCCCTATGTGGAAGATGAAGCCGGTGCTTGTTGTTGGCGGCGCAGCCGCAATGGCTACACATGCGGCGCCTCCTCCGTGTTCAGGTTCGCCGATCCGCCGGCTGCTGGTGGATCCGAGGTGCGGGGGATGCCGGTTCCGGTAAATTCGACTGCC
The DNA here is from genome assembly GCF_000482425.1 of Bradyrhizobium sp. 22. NCBI lineage: Bacteria > Pseudomonadati > Pseudomonadota > Alphaproteobacteria > Hyphomicrobiales > Nitrobacteraceae > Bradyrhizobium > Bradyrhizobium sp. 22. The sequence continues at coordinate 151,049 of NZ_AXVG01000029.1, read as the reverse complement.
GCGATCGACAGTTCGTCGCCGCCGATGACATTTACTCGAAATGAACCGCAGCACGCGCAAAGCAAGCGATTGGGGCGTGTCACGTTTTCCAGGCCGCACTCCGTGCATTTGACACGTGGATCGCAGCGCTCGATCGTCAGATACGCATGTTCCGCTTTCGTGCCCGAACGCGCGACCTCGAATGCGCGAACAAGCAGGCCTGGGTCCGTACCCGACAGCTCACCGACGCGGATTGCGATATGCGCAATGCTGTCCTCGCCCGCCTCCTGCGCGAGGCGCTCGACTTCGGAAATCAGAGCCCAGCACACCGAAAGCTCATGCATGCGAGTGGTTGTCCCCTGCGGCCAGCATGGCGTCGAAGACTTCCCAGGTGGACTTGGCCTCCCGCTCGTCGATGAGCTGGATCGCATAGCCCAGGTGAACCAGGACGTGGTCACCGACCGAGACGTCCTGGTCCTGTAGCAGGAACAGGTTCACCTCGCGAGAGACGCCTTTGACGGAGCATTGCGCGAGGAATCCTTCGATTCTATCCACCCGCATGGGGATGGCGAGGCACATGATAGTTCTCCGACGATCTACGGTGGGATGGCGGCCAGGATCGGTCTGAGCCCCTCGACAAGCCTCTGGCGCTGTTGATCCGAAAGGCTCGCATTGAGGCGCGCAAGCGCGAGCCCAACGGCGCGCATGCTCGCCACGTGTTTGGATGATTGCAGCTCATGAACCTTGAGTAACGTCACCGGGTCCTTGGTGGCAGCTTCGGCAGGACCGGAAGGACGCTGCAGCGCGCGCGCGGCTGCGTCGAGGAGGTCGAGCCACGCCGGCTCCTGTGCCGTCGTGATCCCGACCGCATCATGTAAGGCCGCCATCTCCCGAGACAGCTCCTCGTCTGACGTCGCCGGCTGCGCATTCACCTTCGGTTGACTCTCGGAGGACGCAGTATTGGGTTGCGCGCCCTCCGGCGTCGGCAGAGATGGACTTGGGCCCGGCGGCATACCCATTGGGCTTGTCGAGTTCTCAGCGGCTTCTGCCGTTGCGCTTTTAGGCCCCGGAGGCAACTTCTCTCCGGGCACGCGCGCCGTTTGGGTGCTATCGGTCCCCCCTGGGCAGAAGAAGCCGAAATCGCCAGTTGTTCGTCCTCTGATGAACTCGTTCCAGTTCGGTTCGATTCGATGTTCGGGAGACGTGTCGAAGGTGCCAAGGTGGTGGCACATCGCGCAATGCGGCTGGTGCGCGCGGACCCGCAAGCGGCCACGTTCGATGCAATAGTTGTCGATCAAGTCGCCATAGCCATTCCCAGGGCGGGCGAGGACAGGGGACATTTGCCAACCAAGCAGAGTCAGGACGAATATGGCGACCGATGAGAAGACGCTCAGTCGCCGCTGCCGGTCTTTCCTCGCTGTCTTGTTCGCATTCAGCATTAGAGCACCTTCACGCGAACCAGTTCTTCGCCGTTTGGGTCGACGACATGAACGGCGCAGGCCAGACACGGATCGAAACTGTGGATCGTGCGCAAGATCTCCAAGGGACGGGAAGCATCCTGTAACTTGTGGCCGCGTAACGCCGCCTCGTAGGGCCCCTCTCGCCCTTGGGCGTCGCGGGGGCCGGCGTTCCAAGTGCTGGGGACGACGGCCTGATAGTTGCCGATCCGTCCCTCCTCGATCGTGAGCCAGTGAGCCAGTGCGCCGCGAGGCGCCTCCATCATGCCGACGCCACGCGCCTTCTTCGGCCAGGTCTTCGGATCGAACAGCACATCATCGAAGGTGCGAAGATCGCTGCGCGCGATGTTCGCCATCAGCGCATCGTACATGCCCGGCATCATGTCGGCGATCAATTTCGTCTCGATGGTGCGGGCAGCGACGCGGCCCAGCGTGGAGAACAGGGCGGAGATCGGAAGTCCCAACCGTCCGAGGCTGTGGTCGACGAGTCCTCGCGTCCGCACCTCTCCGCTTGCATAGAGAATCAGAACACGCGCAAGCGGCCCGACTTCGACCGGCAGACCCTTCCATCGCGGCGACTTGATCCATGAATAGGACTGGTCAACATCGAGCTGCTCGTAAGGGGGCTTCGGTCCCGTATATTCGAGCTTCGTTTCGCCGTCGTAGGGGTGCAAACCGACTTGCTTGCCTGCCGAATAGCTGTACCAGGAATGGGCGACGAATTCCTGAATCTCCGTCGGGTCCTCAAAGTCGACCGGCTGTATCTTCGAAAGGTCCCTGTTGATGATGACCCCGGCGGGAAACTGCAAGGTCGCTCGCTCGGCGGCACCCACCCCGGTCGGAAATTCACCATAGGACAGGAAGTTTCCGACGCCTTCGCCTCGCGTTGTCCAGTCCTTGTAGAATCCGGCGATCGCAAGCGTGTCGGGCAAATAGACCTGATCGACGAACTCCCGCATCTTGCCGATGACCTGGCCTACGAGACGCAGATTTTCTGCATTCACCGCGGTTGCATGCGAGGTTTCAGAAATCGCACAGGGGACCCGCCGACGACAAAATTGGGGTGGGGGTTCTTCCCGCCGAAGATGGCGTGAATTTTGACCACGTCGCGTTGCCAGGCCAAGGCCTCCAAATAGTGCGCAACCCCGAGCAGATTGACCTCTGGCGGAAGCTTGTACTCTGGATGACCCCAGTACCCGTTCGCAAAGATTCCAAGCTGACCGCCCTCGACGAAACCCTTCAACTTCTGCTGGACTCCGCCGAAATACGCCGGCGAGTTGTTCGGCCATGGGCTTAAACTCATCTGCAGTTTGGAAGTCGCGGCGGGATCTGCCTTGAGCGCGGAAACCACGTCGACCCAATCGAGCGCATGCAGATGGTAGAAATGCATGACGTGGTCATGCACATATTGCGCGGCAATCATCAGATTGCGGATGATTTGCGCGTTCTCCGGGATCACATAGCCGAGTGCGTACTCAACAGCCCGGATCGAGGCGATGCTATGGACGACCGTGCAGACGCCGCAGAAACGCTGAGTAAACGCCCACGCATCCCTGGGATCACGCCCCTTCAGGATCAATTCGATGCCGCGCACCATCGTGCCCGAGCTGGATGCGCGGGTGATCACGCCCTGAGCATCCGTCTCCGCTTCTATTCTGAGGTGCCCCTCGATTCGAGTAACGGGGTCGACGACAATTCGCCGAGGCTGCGCGGCGGGCGCATTCTTGGCCGCAGCGGTGGGCTTTTCGTCTACCTTCTTAGAAGACCTTGCCATAGAAGCCGCCTTCGCGATCCCAGAATTTCGGTTGGGCGCAGCCTAGGCAGCCGTGGCCCGAGAACATCGGGAAGCTGGTCTTCTCGTTCCACTTCACCGTCGTGCATGCGTTGAACGTCGTGGGTCCCTTGCAACCAAGATCCTTGAGGCAAAACCCCTTTTGGGCGCCTTCATCGTCAAAGCTTTTGGCGAACAGCCCCTGATTGAAGAAGGGCAGCCTCGGACAATCGTCATGAACGGTCCGCCCGAAAAATGGAATGGGGCGTCCCAGATTGTCGAGATCAGGCGGTTTCCCATAAGTGAGAAAATACACCACAACTCCGGTCATCACCTCCGGGACCGGCGGACAACCGGGAACGTTGATGATGGGAGCCGCGACCTCCGTGTTGTCGACGAGCTCGCGCAGGGCATCGTGAACTCCGCCCGCTCCAGTCGGGTTGGGCGAGGCTGCAGGGATGCCCCCATAAGTGGCGCAAGTGCCGACCGCAATGATGAGCGCCGCTCCTTTTGCTGCAGCGCGCACGAGATCGCGTCCGCTCTTTCCGCCGGTTGTGGAGTAATATCCATCCGGATCAAGCGGGATTCCGCCGTCAACCACAAGCACGTATTTGCCGAAGTTTTGCTCAATCGCCCTGTCGCGCGCCTGTTCGGCGGCGTTTCCAGCGGCCGCCTGCAGCACATGATGATAGTCGAGAGAAAACTGATCGAATATCAGGCTTTCGAGCGTCGGCTCGAACGAGCGCAGAATCGACTCGCTGCAGCCGGTGCATTCCTGGATGGACAGCCAGATGACGCTGGGGCGAGGCTTGGTCGCAAGCGCTTGTGCGATCGCTTGGCTTGCGCTCGGCGGCAGGGCAAGAATCGAAGCCGTATAGGCGCACCAGTTCAAAAAATCACGCCGCGACACGCCTTGACGGCGAAGATGGTCCAGCAGCGTTGGATGGTTGTCCCGTGCTTCCATTGCCGCGTAGCCTCCCCGAAAATGCTACCTTGGCGCTAAATGCCCCGCAAGAGCCAAAGCGATCCGAAACTTGTCTCGAAAGTGAGGCGAACTCGAGCGAGTCAACTCGCTAAGATAAGACGCTAAGGGTCGCTTTTTATTACAGTGAACGAGGGTGAGCTGCTGGTGCCGTCGACGCGTTGCTCAATAGCAACACGGGGCAAAGGGTGAATGGTTGATCAGCTATCCCAAGCGAGCTCGATTGCGGAAGACGAATGAAACTTTTCGTGGCTCGGGATGCGCAGAAGCTTATTCCCGGTCGAGCGCTCGCGGGCGGGCCGGTCGGCGAGGCCCCGGGCCGGGGACCATTATGCACTGTACTGGTGCTTCGCTGTCTCCCAAATCAGATCGGCATGTTCACCATGGCTCTACAATCACGAGCACAGTCACGACAGAGCGAGGCGCAATGCGCCATTTGCTCGTCTCCGGCGATGGTCTCGCAATCGTTGGCACAGGCATCGCACAGTTGCGCACAGGCGCTGCAAATCGCTCCGTGCTGCGGCGACCTGCGCATCAGCGAGTTGGCCGTCATCTGGCACATCTCGGCGCAGTCGAGCAGCAGCGCCAAATGCGTGGGCGCGACGTGGGCGCCGCCCTTTTCGGAACAATATCGCGCCGTCTCAAGGCACATGCGGTGCGACTTGATGCAAATATCGATGCAGCTCTCTCGGGTCATTGGGCTCTGTCCCATGCCCGGCATTCCCATCCCCGGCATACCCGGCGCCTGAGCTCGGGCGATGCCGCTGGATGCGGCCAACACGAGGCACGATCCCAAGAGGTTACGTCGATTCCACATGACTAAATCTCCTGTCCTAATCGTGACAGCGACTCATGGACGGCTAACGCCTACTCGTTGCAGAGCCGAGGGGAGCGGGGCTGGCGACTGTCGTGGCGGAAGTTGTCGATCGGCCGTCGAGCAGGTGGTGATAGCGCGACGCCGCGCACGAGAGGCCAGGCACGCCCAATCCGCAGGACAGCAACTCATTCCAAATCTCCTCGGCATCTTCGGCAAAACGGAATAGCGTGCAGTCCGACTTGTCGACCGTGCCACTGGCGATCAGCGCATCGAAGTTAACCGCCGCGCGCCAGTACTTCTCGTCAAATAGGACGATCGGGATTGGCGGCGACTTTCCGGTCTGACGCAGCGTGAGAATTTCAAAGAGTTCGTCGAACGTGCCAAAGCCGCCGGGAAAGGCGACCAAGGCGTTGGCGCGCATTGCCAAATGCATCTTGCGCATCGCAAAATAGTGAAATTGGAAGGTCAGTTCGGGAGTCGAGTAGGGGTTCGGCTTTTGCTCCCTCGGGAGCGTGATGTTAAAGCCGATAGAGGGAGCGCCAGCGTCATGCGCGCCGCGATTGACCGCCTCCATAAGACCGGGCCCGCCGCCGGTCGCTATGACGTTGTCACGCACGCCACCATTGTCGGTCAGCGCGCCGCCACGTTGCGACGCTATCAAGCCGAACTGACGAGCTTGTTCATACCAGTCGGCGTGTTTTCCAGGCCCGTTCTGCCGCACGCGCGCTGATCCAAAGACCACGATGGTCGATCGTACGCCCCAGCTTCGTAGCGCTTCTTCGGCCTTGGCGTATTCGAGCAGAAACCGTACGCCTCGCATCGAGTCGCCTAGGAGGAAGTCTTGATCCAAGGCGGGCAGAATGTATGAAGACGAGTTTCGTTGGGAGAAAGCAAGCCCGGAATCGGGTTGCGAAACACCGTCGGACGTCGCTTTTTGCGAGGAATTATTTTCGGTCATTCCGCCCACTTTCGCTCCCGCCGCCCGTCCCGGCTTTCGCTGGGACGGGCGGGAGTGGGATCCTACTTGCAGCCGGAGTTCTGTGTCTGGGTTTGCCCCGGTCCGCAGGGGCGAGTTCCCATCTGGCCATGCTCCATGTTCTTATCATTCTGCATCATCTTCTGGCCCTGGTCCCGCATCATACGGCCGTGCTCCATGCCTTGCGGCGCGGAAGTCGTTCCGGTCGTCTGTTGATCGGTCGCTGTCCCCGAGGGCTGCCCCGGCTGAGCTTGCGTGGTCGACGGCTGATTGCCAGTCTGGGACTGGTCGTTATGCATCATCTTCTGACCCTGGTCGCGCATCATGCGACCGTGCTCCATGCCTTGCATAGGCATGGAATTGGTCCCAGTTTTCGGTTGATCGGCTGCTGCCCCCGAGGATTGGCCTGGCTGAGCTTGCGTCGGCGGATTGCCACTCTGCCCCGATTGGGACTGAGCCAGCGCAGCACCAAAGGACAATGCCATCGCTGCCGCGATGGCGGTTGGGATTGCGATTCTTGAGAACGAGTTTGACATGGGAATTCCTTATTCTCGATGAGAGGGCTCCGCAGCCCTAAGCTAAAGGTTAAAGCGCCGAGCGCCCGCCAAAGTTGATCTAGCTCAACAAGGAGCGGGTCACATCTGTAACGAGTTCCAGCGAACATCGTTCAAATGCGAGCATCGAAAGTTGCTCTGAACTGCAGGCCAATGCGGTCCGCCACGAAATCTAAAGGATGATTTTGCCCTCACCCTAAGTCGTGAAGCAGGCCTTACCACAGCTCATTCGTAACGCTCCTTGGTATGGGCTCGTTTGCCGCGACGGTAACGACGAGCCTGCCGGCAGAGTCCCTGCGGGCACGCTGGTCTGCCGACGCGCATGGAATTGTCGTCTGCGCCGCGCCCCTCTATTTTGCATTCCATCATCTCGGGTCAAGTCTCCAGGCCAAGCTATCCGGACCTTGCGTTCCCCAGCTTTGTCGATAGCCAACTGTCGTCCTTCGCAGTATAGAATGGTCGCGATATTTCGCCGTGATGGCGCTTCGTTCCGTGTTCCCAAACTTGCCCTGTTGGCGGTCGGTGGAATTTACTGCTTGCTGCTTGCCGGTGCTCGCCCCACAGAGAGTGGGGTTAGGTCGCAGCGAGGTTCCTGCACATTCGAGAGTTTGTCGAAAGCTGATCTTCTAGCAACCGCAACGTAGGAACGAGTGCTCGCGGCAGGACCGGCACATCTTGAGCAATCGCTGCCTGAGCTGGCCGCGTGCGCGATGCAGCCGAACCGTCAGCGCATTGACTGTCAGCCCAAGGGCGGCGGCGGCCGCAAGCCTATCCTCGGCCTCCAGGTCAATCCGGCGGATCACTTGCGCATATTCCGTGTTGAGCGAAGGCAAAATCAGGTGAACGCACTCGCACGCCGCGGCCTCGCTCTCGTCGCCAATCGGTTCCGGCGAACCCTGTTGCAGCAGAAGGTCGTTCTCATTGCGGCGGCGGAATGCCTGGCGGCGCTGGTGATCAACAATAGCAGACGCGACGATGCGGCTGAGCCAGCCATGGACGGCACCTTCATCGCGAAGCGCTTCGGCTTTCTCCATCGCGCGAAGAATGACACTATGCAAAACATCCTCGGCGTCGGCCGCATTTCCAAGCCGGCGGACAAGGTAAGCTCTCAGACGATCATAGCCCCGAGATAGCGCGTCCCCGACGACGGCCTGCCGCGGAGAGGAGGTCGTCTGAGGAGCGGGCGAAGCGGACGGCTTCTCTGACATTTTGGCGCCAAGCTTGAATGTGACGGGGCCGTGCTTAAAGGAAAACAATAATCAGCTTCCGCTTGATACAGCTCAACAAACACGAGCGCAAGCCGAGATACATTTTAAAGAAACTTGAGAAGAGGAGGGATCGCGCTTCCGCCGCGTCCCTGATTTTTGATCGTTTGGTTCTGACGCTGCTCCGCGCGTTCGGCCGTGTGCGCAACTGGGCGCCTGACGACTTTGTGTGATGGGCGCTAATGCAGGGTGTGTTTGTTCGATTGCAGCGCAAGACCCGGCACGCCGGCAAAAGCAGCTCGATCACGATCTAAGAGGACTTGGAGTTCTGAGGGGAACCTTTCCGTGAGCATTAAATTGAGCTTTCTCGGCGCCGCTGGCACGGTCACGGGATCCAAATATCTCTTGGAAAACGGATCGCAACGACTGCTGATCGACTGTGGGTTGTTCCAAGGCGAACGAGAACTCCGCGAGGCAAACTGGTCGCGATTTCCGGTCGATCCGGCAAGCATTTCGGCCGTGATGCTGACCCACGCCCATCTCGATCACTCCGGCTATCTTCCCAAGCTGGTCAAGGGCGGCTTTCGAGGGGATATCCTGTGTAGTGAGGCAACAGCCGACCTCTGCGAGATCCTGTTGCGCGATGCTGGGCATCTCCAGGACAGCGATGCGCATTTTGCCAATCGCCACGGGTTTTCTCGCCATAAGCCGGCTCTGCCCCTCTACACGGTTGAAGATGCTGAAGCTGCGCTGCGGCAGCTGTGGACCATTCCCTTTCATCAGACTCAAACGTTGCCCGGCGGCGCGCAGCTGCGTCTCTCGCGCGCCGGACACATTTTGGGTGCGGCATCGCTCCAAGTCGAATGGGGCGGGGTGAGTGTCCTGTTCTCTGGCGATCTCGGGCGGTTCAATGATCCGCTGATGGTTGACCCTGAGGCGCGTCCCGATTCGCAATATGTCGTCGTCGAATCAACCTATGGCGATCGCCAGCATCCGCAAGCCGACCCGCAGAGCGAACTCGACGACATTGTCAATCGCACCGTTCGGCGGGGCGGAACGGTCGTCGTACCAGCCTTTGCGGTCGGGCGGGTGCAGAGCCTGTTGTTCTACTTCGAACGTCTGAAGGCGGCCGAAAAGCTCGCAAACGTCCCAATTTTTCTCGACAGCCCGATGGCGGTCAATGCCAGTGAGATCTTTTGTCATCATCGAAGGGATCACAAACTGTCAGAAGCCGAATGCCGTAGTTCGTGCGCGGTGGCGACCTACATCCGCAGCGTGGAAGATTCGAAGCGATTGGGCGCCATGGCGATACCCAAGGTCATCATATCCGCGAGTGGGATGGCGACCGGCGGACGCGTCCTGCACCACCTCAAGCGCTTTGCGTCCGATCCGAAAAGCACGATTCTGTTTGCCGGCTATCAGGCGAAAGGGACGCGCGGGGCGGCGATGATGGCGGGTGCGAGAGCCATCCGGATCCACGGCGAGGACATTCCAGTCCGAGCCGAAGTCAGGAATATCAGCGCGCTGTCGGCTCACGCGGATGCCGAGGAAATCTTGGCATGGCTGAGGACCGCCAAGTCCGCCCCTAGCATGACATTCATCACGCACGGCGAGCCCGCTGCGTCGGATGCATTGCGCTCTCGCATTGAGCGCGAGCTTGGCTGGAGCGCGACAGTCCCGGCGCGGATGGAGGTCGCCGTCCTTTCTCCACCCAAGCCTATTGCAACCGCCCGCGCAAAACGTTCCTGATACGGCCGACTCGGCGAGCGCCTGGTCATTTGATACGTCCGAACCTCGCTCGCTCTCCTGTGATCGCTGCTTTGCAAAATCGGCAGTGCGGTGATCCAGTCGATCGGCCCTCGTTTGAAACGCATGGACTGTGTGGAATCCGTGGATAGGCCCGCATGCACAGCGGGCGACTGAGCTCGTGTCGTTTCCAACATGTTCATCGTCGCCATCACCCTTTAAGTTGAACCCAGATGCGGTGTTCCCCTTGTAGGTGACATCGAATGGAAGCACTCCTCGGTCAGCGCCTCGCTCGCCTCGGGCACGGCAAATCGTCTTAGGAGGAGTTCTTGCCTTCCTTGCCGAAACCAAGAGCGACCACGCCGCGCACAGCCGACGTGGTGATGGACGACATCTCCCCGACCCGATCGCAGCCTTAATGGCTTCAACCAACATCGTTGGTCACTGATGCTTCTCCATGCAATACGCATACATGTCACCATTATGGTGGCACGTCATCATCCGCACGGTTGGGCGATAGGAACGGCAACCAGGCGCGGCCGATCGAGAAGAATCCCACGTAGCTTCGGGTTTCAACCCGATATTCCGGGGAGCCGATAAACCTTGATCCACCGCAAGCCCCGACACCCCATTCGGGTGCAATAATCAAACAACTCTGAACGGCAATCGAGGCAAGCAGTGAAGGCGTATTTCATTGGCGGGGGCATCGGATCGCTTGCTGGCGCGGCATTTCTGATCCGCGATGCCGCCGTTGCCGGACGCGGCATCACGATCTACGAGGCGCTGCCGGCGCTCGGCGGCAGCCTGGACGGCGCGCAACTTCCGAACGGCGCCTATACGTTGCGCGGCGGCCGCATGCTCACCACCGATCAATACGAATGCACCTGGGATCTCCTGTCGTCGATCCCCTCGCTCGAACGTCCCGGCTTGAGCGTGCATGACGAGACAGTCGCCTTCAACGAGGAGAACAGGGCCAATTCCCGCGCGCGTCTCGTCGACCGCAATCGCTTCAAGGTCGACGTCTCGCATATGGGCTTTTCCGGCCGCGACCGGCTGGAGCTCTTGCGCCTGGTCGAGACCTCCGAGGAGACGCTCGGCAACAGTCGGATCACCGACTGGCTGTCACCCGGATTCTTCGAGTCCAATTTCTGGTACATGTGGCAGACCACCTTCGCCTTCCAGCCCTGGCATAGCGCGGTCGAGCTGAAGCGCTATCTGCATCGCTTCATGAACGAGTTCCCGCGCATCGAAACGCTCGGCGGCGTCAAGCGCACCGTCTACAATCAATACGACGCGATCGTGCGGCCGCTGACCGACTGGCTGAAGCGACATGGCGTGCAGTTCGTGCAGGACACGCGTGTGGTCGACATGGCGTTAGAACGGGAGGGCGAGAAACTGCGCGTGCGCCAGCTCGTGCTCAACCGCGACGGCCGGACGGCGGAGATCCGCCTCGAGGATGGCGACCTCGTGTTCTTCCAGAACGGCTCGATGACGGATGCCTCGAGCCTTGGCTCGATGACGGAGCCGCCGACGCATCTGACCAAGGCCGACAGCCAAGGCTGGGCGCTCTGGGAGAAGATCGCGAAGGGACATCCCGAATTCGGCAACCCGGCCGCGTTCAACAGTTCGATCCCCGAATCCTGGTGGTTGTCCTTCACCGTCACCTGCCGTGACAGCCGGTTCTTCGACCAGATGGAAGCCTTCTCCGGCAACACGGCCGGCACCGGCGGCCTCGTGACCTTCAAGGATTCCAACTGGCTGATGTCGGTGGTGCTGTATCATCAGCCGCATTTCGTGAACCAGCCGCAAAACGTGCAGGTGTTCTGGGGCTATGCGCTGCATCCCGACCGCGTCGGCAATTTCGTCGCCAAGCCGATGTCGGAATGCAACGGCGCCGAGATCCTGACCGAGCTGTGCGGGCACCTGAACTTCGATCGCACGGTGTTCGAGGATGCGATCTGCATTCCCTGCCGCATGCCCTACATCACCAGCATGTTCATGCCGCGCGCGCTCACCGACCGGCCGCTGCCGGTGCCGAAGAACTCGGTCAACCTCGCCTTCGTCAGCCAGTTCGTGGAGATTCCCGACGACGTCGTCTTCACCGTGGAGTACTCGGTGCGCGCGGCGCAGATGGCGGTCTATCAACTCATGAAGATCGATCGCCCGATTCCGCCGGTGACCCGCCACGACAAGTCACCGGCTGTGCTACTGAGGACCGTTGAGAAAGCGTTTGCTTGACTTAACCGCTGAATGCGAGGTGTCGGATGACAATGCGACTCGCCCATCTATTTGGTGCAATTGCGCTCGCGCTTCCAGTTGCTGGATCGGCGCACGCCGGGCAGTGCGCCCAGGAGATCGCGGCTTACGAAAGCGCGGTTGCCGACCTTGCGGCGCGGGGTTGGTCCGCAAACCAGTCAGTGCGTGCGCAGATGCATCGCCAGCCCACGATCAGGTCCGCGACCGAGGCCGACGCGCGGGCAAAGATCGAGGCGGCCCACGATCGGGCTGCGTTGGATCGCGCGCGGAAAGCTGACGAGGTAGGTGACGAGGCCGGCTGTCTCCGCGCCTTGTCGCAGGCGCGTCGCCATCCGCATCGTCAGAATGATTGAAAATGCCACTTTAATTTAGTGCTCAGCTTTATCGTCACGAACCCATAGAATTCAGGTCTTCGGCGATAGGACTAGACTTTGAAGATGTTTGGAGCGGCTCGCAAGCGCGAGCCGCGGCAATATGCCGCTACGGGAGCTGCTTCATTGCTCTGCGAGGAGACAATCCAGGCACGCAATCTGGCCGACGACAGCGCGACGATCAGCGCAGCTCTACTCCGGCGCGCGATCGACGCGGCATGGACCATACTGCTCACGGCGCCATGGCTATTCGGGAACATTTGCCAATTTATTGATGTCGTCGGCATCCTGCGAGCTCTTGAGCAATCTGCCGACCATCTCGTAGGTTCGGGTAATCTCCGCAAGGCGGCTCATTTCGCGCGTGCTCTGCACATTGGATTTCTCCAAGGCGCCGCTCGTGAGGGTGATAGCCGGCGGAGCGATGTCAGAAGGCGGGTCGTCGGACCTGAATAGAGTCCCGCCGATGGGTTGAAGTAACTGCGGCCGTTCGAAGCGGACCACGCGGAGCTGACCGAGGAAGCCTTGCTTCGTGTTGACAATCCCAGTAGGCGAGATCTCCAATCCCCCTTGGTTGGGCGGGACCTGCAGTGGACCGTTTTGGCCGAGGATAGGTTGTCCTTCCAGCGTCACGAGACGGCCACTGCCATCAATCGTGAACGCGCCGTTTCGCGTGAAGCGCTCGCCTCGCTCGGTCTGTACTACGAAATACCCCTGGCCATTGATGGCAACATCGAGCGGGTTGCCCGTCAATTCAGTGGCGCCTTGGGAATCGTCGGTGAATTGAAATCGTGGGTCGGGCAGCGAGAGCGGTCGCTCTCGCTGCGCCGCTTCATTCAGACCTCTCTCCGGCTTGAGGTATTCACGAAACGACAGTTCCCGCGCCCGAAATCCAACCGTATCGAGGTTTGCCACGTTCTGCGCGGTGACATCGAGCTTGCGCTGCAACGAGATCAGCCGCGACAGGTGAATCAGGGTCGTCCCACCCATGACGAGAAAACTTCCGGTGCGAATCAGAGCCACGTCGAGCTGAGTTGAGGTCGGGCGCGGTGTCAATGGCGGCTTCGACCAACACGGATGATCGCTACGCCGGGGCGCATCACTTCTGTCCGGGAAAGTCGTGGGCGCTCCACCTATGGTGATCGAGTGCGGACAGGGTAGAGAAAGCACCGGGGTTTGAGCTGGATCAAGGAACGTCCGAGGGAATATCCTTAATCTCCTAAAAGGAGGATCTTGACAATCTCTTGCCTCTCTCAGTATGGCCACGCAGGTGGTTGAAACGCGATGCGCCTTGTTCGGCCGATATTTGCCCTGATCATCGCCGTCTCGGTGGCGCTGCTACCGACGGTGGGGTTTGCCGCACCCATGAACGTACTGGCGGGGCAGCAAACGATGGCGGGGTCCTCGGCGGGCGAGGACGGATGTTGTCAAGATGACATCGACGTCAAGCCTTGCGACCAGCAGAAGGCTCAATGCCCGATGGCCTTCTGCGCGGCGCAAGCAGCTAGCATCGGTTTCGCATCACCCTTCTGGTTCAATCCCCCAGTAGCCAGTGGCGATCGGCTGCCGACCCCGCTGGATCAGGTCGCTTCGCTCCACCGCGGAAGTCCCCCTTTCAAGCCTCCTCGCATCTGACTGTTGGCACTGCAACCGCGGGAGCCCGTTCGCGCCCGCGCGTGACGCACTATCGCGACAGTCAGAGAGGGAAAACCATGCAGTGGAAGATTGCAGCCGTTGCGGCGCTTGCCGCGACAACAGCCATTGCTGAGCACGCCTGGGCCGCGGCCAGCGATTACGTTTTCGAACCTGTAAGCGCGGAGGTGAAAAAGGGGGAGGACGTCCCCATTGCGGTCCGCCTGATCAACAAGGCGACCGGAAACCCAGTCACTGATGCGGTGATCTTTCGTTCGCGGGTCGATATGGCGCCGGACGGAATGGCGGAAATGGAATCCCCAGTGACGGCCTTACCGTCAAAGGAGCCAGGTATCTATCCGTTCACGGCTGATTTGCCGATGCCAGGACGCTATCAGCTGAGTGTTGCCGCCAAGGTCCAAGGCGAGCAGGAGACGGTGACCGGCAAGGTCGTGATCAAGGCCAGCAAATAGGCGCGCATTTCGAATGCGAAATGCCGTCAAGCCGTTGCGCCTCTTGATGCAGCTCAACACGCCTCACAGCCCTCCTTCCAAGGTAACGACGATGAAACACTCCATCATGACAAAGCTCGCGCTCGCAATCGTGCTGGGCGCGGCCAGCTACTGGTCGGCCCAACAGCCGCTATTACAAGAACTCTTGCATCCGGCGCCACCGGCATCCGCCGCCGAGCGCTCGGTGCTTTATTACCGCGATCCCAGCGGAGCGCCCTTATGGTCGGCCGCTTCCAAAAAAGACCAGCGAGGGATCGACTATCTTCCAGTCTATGACGATCAGGAGCCATCACTCGAGCCCCCGGGGAAAAAGGCTCAGGTTCAAAACGCGAACGGGCCGCGCAAGATTCTCTACTATCGCAATCCCATGGGCCTACCGGATACTTCGCCGATACCCAAGAAAGATCCCATGGGGATGGACTATGTGCCCGTCTATGAGGGCGATGAGCCGGACGACGGTTCGATCAAGCTCTCACCGGGCAAAATCCAGCGTACGGGAGTAAAATCCGAGCCGGTCGAGCATCGGATCATGCGCACGCCGGTACGGGCACCCGGGACTATCCAACTTGACGAGCGACGTGTCTCGGTCATTGCAATGCGGTCCGAGAGCTTCGTGCAGAAGATCGCTGACGTCACAACCGGCACGCGCGTGAAGGCCGGCCAGCCGCTGATGCAAATCTACAGTTCGGCAATCGCGTCTGCCGCTGCGGAGTACCTCACAACGATCACCTCGAAAACCACCGGAGGTGTGGAGGAGTACGGCCGGGGTTCGCGACAACGCTTGATGAATTTGGATGTTCCTGAGCGGGTCATCTCGTCGATGGACAAGACGCGCGTTGCGCCGGTGACGATCGAATGGACCGCGCCGCGAGACGGTATAGTCCTTGAACGAAACGCGGTTGAGGGAATGCGCGCGCAACCCGGCGACGTACTCTTTCGGATCGCCGACATTTCGTCGGTCTGGGCGCTGGTCGATGTGGCCGAGCGCGACCTCGGCAGCGTCGCGGTCGGCCAGCCCGTCAATGTCCGGGCTCGCAGCTTCCCTGGCCGGACGTTTACCGGAACCATCAGCGTGATCTATCCGCAGGTCAACCGGGATACCCGCACAGCCCGCATGCGAATTGAACTGTCCAACTCCGATTTTGCACTGCTTCCGGACATGTATGTCGATGCCGAAATCGACACCGCAAGTTCAGCTCCTACGCTCGCGGTCCCCGAGAGTGCGGTATTGGATACCGGCACCCGACAGGCCGTTCTTGTCGACAAGGGGGAGGGGCGCTACGAGCCGCGCGAGGTCAAGCTAGGCCGACGGGGCAGTGGATACGCCGAGATCAGAGACGGCCTTGCCGAAGGCGAAGCTGTCGTGACAACGGCGAACTTCCTAATTGATGCGGAGAGCAACCTCAAAGCCGCTCTGAAAAGCTTTGCACAGGCGGCGACAAGTTCGGATGCAAGCGACACCTCAGGGCATACGCAGCACACGGGAGACCACAAATGATTTCCCGTGTGATTGCCTGGTCGGCACGAAATCTGTTGTTGGTGTTGTTCGGCACCGGCTTTGCAGCCGCTGCGGGGCTGTATGCCCTGATCCACCTGCCTCTGGACGCAATTCCCGATCTGTCCGACACGCAGGTGATCGTCTACACCGAATATCCCGGTCAGGCGCCGCAGGTGGTGGAGGACCAGGTCACTTACCCCTTGACCACGGCGATGCTGACAGTGCCGAAGTCCAAGGTGGTGCGCGGGTTCTCCTTTTTCGGCGTCTCTTTCGTCTATGTGATCTTCGAGGATGGCACCGACATTTACTGGGCGCGTTCGCGCGTGCTCGAGTTTCTCAACAGTGCCGCCTCCCGCCTGCCCGTGGGAGTTGCGCCGACCATCGGGCCAGATGCGACCGGGGTGGGGTGGGTGTACCAGTACGCGGTCATCTCGAAGGAGATGAATCTCGCCGAGACGCGAACACTCCAGGACTGGAATCTGAAATTCGCGCTGGCGAAGGCCGAAGGAGTGGCCGAGGTCGCAAGCGTCGGCGGCTTTGTCAAGCAGTACAACGTCGTCCTCGATCCTCAGCGCATGCGCGATCGCGGCATCAGCATGCAAAAGATTCGAGAGGCCATCCGCGCCAGCAACACGGATGTGGGCGGCCGCACCGTCGAGTTGTCGGAATTTGAATATGTGATCCGGGGCAAGGGCTATCTGAAGAGCATCGACGACCTCGGCAACATCGTGCTTAAGACCAGCAACGGCACCCCGGTTCTGCTGCGTGACGTCGCGCGGGTCGAACTCGGACCTGACGAAAGGCGCGGAATTACCGAACTGAACGGTGAAAACGAGGTCGCGAGCGGGATCGTGCTGCAGCGCTTCGGCGTGAACGCGCTCAACGTCATCGAGAATGTCAAGAAGCGTTTTAGCGAGATCGCAACCAGCCTGCCGAAATCGGTGGAGATCGTGCCGGTCTATGACCGCTCCAACCTGATCTATGCCGCGATCGATACGCTCAAGCACACCCTGCTTGAGGAAAGCATTGTGGTTGCCGTCGTCTGCGTGCTGTTCCTGCTGCACGTCCGCAGCGCGCTGGTCGCGATACTGATGCTGCCGGTCGGTGTGCTGATGGCGTTCGGAGCCATGAAGCTGCTTGGGCTGGGCTCGAATATTATGAGCCTAGGGGGCATCGCAATCGCGATCGGCGCGATGGTGGATGCCGCCATCGTCATGATCGAGAACGCGCACAAGCACCTGGAGCGCGCCGAGCCAGACCAGTCGCGCATCAGCATCCTGATCGATGCAGCTTCCGAAGTTGGTCCGGCGTTGTTCTTCAGTCTTCTGATCATCACCGTCTCGTTCATGCCGATCTTCACCCTGGAGTCGCAGGAGGGGCGCCTGTTCAGTCCCCTTGCGTTCACCAAGACGTTCGCGATGGCAGCCGCAGCCCTGTTATCAGTGACCCTCGTGCCCGCTCTAATGGTGATTTTTGTGCGGGGCAAGATCGTTCCCGAGCACAAGAACTTCATCAACCGTTTCCTGATCTGGATTTATCGGCCCATCATCAAAGGTGTGCTGCGCGCCAAGATCTTGGTCATCCTGCTCGCGGTGGCCGTGCTCGCTGCGACGCTATGGCCGGCCCGCCAGCTCGGTACCGAGTTCATGCCTGCGCTCAACGAAGGCACACTCTTGTATATGCCGACGACCCTGCCCGGCATTTCCGTGACCAAGGCGGCCGAATTGATGCAGATGCAGGACCGGATCATTCGATCGTTTCCGGAGGTCGCCTCCGTCTATGGCAAGGCCGGCCGCGCGTCGACCGCCACCGATCCTGCTCCGACCGAGATGTTCGAGACCGTCGTCAATCTAAAGCCGAAGGAGGAGTGGCGTCCGGGCATGACGATCGACAGCCTGATTGCAGCAATGGACAAGGCGCTCCAATTCCCGGGCGTTTCCAACGCCTGGACCATGCCGATCAAGGCGCGGATCGACATGCTCTCGACCGGAATTCGCACGCCGATCGGTGTGAAGGTGATGGGCACCGACCTCGCCGAGATCGACAGGCTGGCCAAGCAGATCGAGCCGGTGCTGAAGGCGGTGCCCGGCACGTCTTCCGCCTACGCGGAGC
Organism: Bradyrhizobium sp. 22; assembly: GCF_000482425.1. Classification (NCBI taxonomy): domain Bacteria; kingdom Pseudomonadati; phylum Pseudomonadota; class Alphaproteobacteria; order Hyphomicrobiales; family Nitrobacteraceae; genus Bradyrhizobium; species Bradyrhizobium sp. 22. The sequence goes on along the minus strand of NZ_AXVG01000029.1, from coordinate 133,184 downwards.
GCAGCCTTGGTGGCTATTACCTGGAGATCAATCCGGACCGGGTGGCGCTGTCTCGCTATGGCCTGATGGTTCAGGATGTCCAGGACACGATCGCCAGTGCGCTGGGCGGCCAAGCCGTCACCACCACAGTGGAGGGGCGGCAACGCTTTACGGTGAACCTGCGCTACCCGCGGGATCTCCGGGACAATCCGAAGGCGATCGCAAACGATATTCTGGTGCCAATGCCGGCCGGTGGCGCGGTGCCGCTCGGAGAGGTCGCAACGGTCGACACAAAGCGCGGTCCGACATCGATCCGGACCGAGAATGGACAGCTCTCGACCTACATCTATGTCGACATCCGCGACCGCGACATCGGCGGATATGTCGCCGATGCCCAGCAGGCGGTAGCGGCAAGCGTCCAGTTTCCGCCTGGCTATTATGTGGTCTGGAGTGGCCAATACGAATATCTGCAGCGCGCCGCCGCGCGGCTGAAGATCGTCGTCCCGGTCACGCTCACCATCATTTTTCTCCTGCTCTATCTCAACTTCCGCTCACTCACTGAGACCGCCATCGTGATGCTGTCCCTGCCATTCGCGCTCGTCGGAGGGCTCTGGATGATGTGGTGGCTCAGCTTCAACCTGTCGGTTGCGGTCGTCGTCGGCTTCATTGCACTGGCCGGGGTCGCAGCTGAAACCGGCGTCGTGATGCTGATCTACCTCAATCACGCACTCACCGAGATGAAGATCAAGCGGGAATTCGAAGGTCGCGCATTAACTCGCAACGATCTTTACGCTGCGATCATGGAAGGCGCCGTCGAGCGGGTGCGACCGAAAATGATGACCGTCGTCGCCATCATGGCAGGCTTGCTCCCGATCATGTGGAGCACGGGGACGGGGTCCGAGATCATGCAACGGATTGCGGTGCCGATGATCGGAGGCATGATCTCATCGACCTTGTTGACGCTGATCGTCATCCCGGCCATTTTTGGCCTAGTCCGGGGTGTTGGATTACCTGATGAAGATCGCGACCAGAAGCCGGGACGTCCGTCGGTCAGCAAGCCAACTGCCCGTATTCGCCTTGTTCCCGAGCCAGCCGAATGAGGCCATCCGTAATGGACACTACAAGTTTGCCGCCTGAACTTGAGGGGCTCTCGAAAGACATGGCAGCGACATCATCATCCCCCGAGCCTGCTCGCTCGTGTCTCTCAACCTATCAGCTGCGGTGGTGAATCCGTGCACGATGGCGTTCATGAAGCCGGCGCAAGCCAGTCCGCGCTGAGAGGATGGACGCGGGTGAGGGCGGCTTTCGTCACCAGCCAGCGGGACCTGCGGCTGGACTTATTCCGGGGCTTCGCAAACTGGGCGATCTTCCTCGGGCACATCCCGGATGCCGTCCTTTCCTGGTTTACGACGCGCAACTACGGCTTCAGCGATGGTGCGGATCTGTTTGTGTTCATTTCGGGCTACACCGCCACGCTCGTTTTCGGGCGGATGATGCTGGAGCGTGGATTCCTGATTGGTGCCACGCGCCTGATGCGCCGGGTCTGGCAGCTCTATGTAGCGCATTTGCTCATCTTCCTGGTCTATACCGTTGCGGTGCACTATCTGGCGCACAATTTTGACGTGCCGCACCTGATGGACCAGTTCAATGTCCGCAATTTGATGGACCATCCGGTGGAGACGCTGGGTGAGGGCCTGATCCTGAAGTTCAAGCCCCTCAATCTCGACGTGCTGCCGCTCTACATCGTTTTGATGGCGTCGTTTCCACCCATTCTGTGGCTGATGCTGCGCTTCCGGAACGGCGTGCTGATCGGCTCAGTGTTGCTTTACCTCGCGGCGCGCCACTTCCAGTGGAACTTGCCGTCCTATCCCGCCGGTGTTTGGTACTTCAACCCGTTTACCTGGCAGCTCGTCTTTTTTCTGGGCGGCTGGCTTGCTGTGGGCGGGGCGCAGACCGTGCAGTTTCTGGTGAGGTCGCGCGCTGCGCTCGCGGTCAGCATGAGCTTTTTGATCTTCGGTCTTCTGATGACGCTGGCTCAGCCGATCCCTCTGCTGCGAGAGCTCTTCCCGGACGCACTGTTCGAACTGTTCACGCCGAATGACAAGACGAATCTGGCGCCCTATCGCGTTCTGCATCTGTTGAGCCTTGCGCTCGTCGTCGTCCATTTCCTGCCTTCGCACGCGCGAGTGTTAACATCGCCGGTGCTGCGGCCCTTGATCAAGTGTGGTCAGCAATCGCTTGAGGTCTTTTGCGTTGGTGTATTCCTCTCCTTTTTGGCGCATGTCGTCCTTGAGTTGACCTCTGATGGCATGATTGCTCAGCTCATCGTGGGGGTCGCTGGGCTTTGGATACTAACCACTATCGCGTACTATAGGTCCTGGTCGAAGCGCGTCGACAAGTCCGCGCATCACGAAGCGCGCGCCACGAAGGGATAGAATGGCATGAAGACGCTCAGAGGCACAGAGCTTGGAGCGAAGAAGGCGGCGCTTGCTCTCGCTGATGGCGTTGAAGAATTCTACACGAGGCGACGTTCTCGAACACCGAGGGAACGATCGTGAGGTTCGCGCCTCTCTATGTCGGGCTGATCGCGGCCGGAGTTTTTGCGGCAGGGCTTATCAGCATCCCACTATATCGAAGTGGTTCGATGGTGACGGCCAATTTTGCGGGCGCTGTTCAGCCGCTGCCACTCTCTGCCAAGCATGAGTTTATCGGCGGAAGATGCGAAGCATGCCATACCCCGTTGCGCGGCATCGAGGCGGCCTCCTGCATCTCATGTCATGCGACCGCAGCGGGCGATTTAGGCAAGCAGTCGACCGCCTTCCACGCTTCTGCACAGCAATGTCGCGACTGCCACCCCGAACATAAGGGTACGGGCCGACTGATCACGATGGATCATTCCGCGCTGTTAAAAATAGCCGCTCGCTCGCCGGCTGGCCAGCCGCAACATCTCTCCATCTCCCGAGAGATGGTCGACGACCTCAAGGGCGTTTTGGGAATTCCTGCTTCGCAGTCAGAGCAGAGAACCGGCCTCGATTGTATGAACTGCCACAGCAATCGGGATCCGCACCGCGAATTATTCGGAAAGGACTGCGCGGCGTGCCACGAAACTACCGCGTGGCAGGTCGCGGGCTACGTTCATCCGTCTGTGACATCGAAGGACTGCGCCCAATGCCATCAGGCTCCGCCCAGCCACTACATGGAGCACTTCGTAATGATGGACCGCATGATCACCGGTCAAGAGCATGCTGAAGTCAACCAGTGTCATCTTTGTCACCGAACCGACTCGTTTAATGACATCAAAGATATCGGATGGCTGAAGCATCACTAGTCCGCAAAGATGGCTATGACGGATAGCATCTTTGCGGTCTTTCTTGCAGAGCGAATGATGCAGAAGCGCAATGTGTCGCAGCGCAAGATGCTGGGCCAAGCCTGATTGACTGGCATCCCGAGTGTTGCATGGTTAATGCGAGCGAGATTGCGAAGGCATATCGGCGTTTTTCCTGAACGGTTTGCTTACAGAAGCCGGAGCATCGGCATGCTCCTTGCCGGCGAGACAGAGCAGGCCGGCGAAAGTCCTAACCTCGCCTGGCCCGGCTCTCAAAGGGAGCATTCACGATGAGATTCACGCCAAAAAGCGAAAGAGGACGCCGAAAAGCGGCGAATCCATATCTTGAGCAGTCCCCTCGGCACCGTCTTGTAGCTGGAACGGCTATTCTCGCGCTGGATAGGAAGAGGCTCGCCCATGATGCAGCGGGGATCGAGGCGCTGCCCGTGCGCTGTTCCTGGAAGCGCACACGCGACCGCCGGCGCAGGATCATCCTCGATTTCGACGCCACCGACGGCCCGCCGTACGGGCATCAGGAGGGACGCTTCTTCCATGGCTGTTCCGATTGCTGCGTTATCGACCGCTCTGCGTGTTCTGCAGTCGGCATCTGTTGGCAGCCAAGCTGCGCTCCTCGGACATCGACCCAGTGCGGGCAGCATCGCTTTGCGCGCGAGGGATGGCGCGGTGCGAGCAGAACCGTGTGGAGTACCTGTTCGGGCTTGCCGCAACAGTACGCGAGAAGGATTGCGCGACGCGTCGCGCCCTCGAAGGTCGAGAGGCCCATCTGGAGACGGCGAGCCAGTGGAACCGCGCCTTTTCCGGCTCGAAAGTGCTGATGGCTGCGGACTCCTGCCAGATTTCCATCCCCAACTATGACAAGCTGAGGCAGAACCTCGGCTGGATGATCCGACACCACTCGGGGCGAGATCCTGGACCGCCAGCTTTTCGCCAAGGGAACCGGGAGCCGCCGCCTCACGGATGGCAAGCCGGTCCGCGATCAATACGGCCGCGACCGGATCAGGGAGCTGCATCTGCAATCCCACGGGAGTCTTCACAACGGCGAAGTCGCAGCCATCCCGCCATCATCCCGGCGTTTGTTCCAGCCGGTTTCGACCGTTGCCCATGAAGCTTGCGCCCCACACGCATCATCCCAGGTCATCACGATGATCCTGCGGAAAGGAGCATTGTATCTGCGACGGAGCGGCGCGGCAGATTGTCGTGCTCATGATCAGCAGGCCGATACCGGTGTGGGCCGGCGGCATTATGTCGCTGCCATTAAATGCGGGTTCTGTCGTGTAGAGTGCGCCCCGACATTTCTTCGCATTCTCTAAGTGGGAAGGGCCTAGCCGACGGCAATGGGCGATAACAATGGTCAATCGTGGGTTGATCCGGATCAACTATGTCCGGAACGTCGCCGGTAAGGTGCGCCACCTTCTAGGGCATCTCAATATGCTGTTTGAGAACCGAACTGATGCCTGGCGGCTGCCCGCGACCGCACTCCCGAAATACGGTGGGCGGCGTGCCGACTCGCACACTGAAGAAGCCTGGCGCATCAGTTCTGTAAGGAGGCCCCCGTTTTTTCTTCGCGCGCCGCTGACGCTTCTCCTGATATCCCTCGGCGTTGTCGCCGCGGTGTGGTGGTGGCTGGGCACACCCGTCAGCTTGGTGCGCGCACCGATCGATCCGAACAACAAGCTACAATGCATATCGTACGCGCCCTTCCGCAGCCGTCAGACGTCATTGTCGCCAGCGACGCAAGTGTCGCGCGAACAGATCGCGGAAGATCTCGTCCAGCTTGCGAAAATATCCGACTGCATCCGCACCTATGCGACCGATCTCGGTCTCGATCAAATTCCCGAACTTGCGGCCAAGGCCGGCCTCAAGGTCATTCAGGGCATTTTTCTTGATAAGGACCGGCAGAAGAATGCGACGCAGATCGCAACGGCGATACGCCTCTCCAAACAGTTTCCGGGAACCATCATCGCGCTCGTGGTCGGCAACGAGACCTTGTTGCGTCATGACATCACCGCGTCCGATCTCGCCGCTACGATCCGCTCGGTCAAGGCGCAGGTTGCCGTTCCCGTCACCTATGCCGACGTCTGGGAGTTCTGGCTGAGCAACCGCGAACTTTACGACGCGGTCGATTTCGTCACGGTTCATATCCTGCCGTACTGGGAAAATGTGCCGATCCGGGCCGAATTTGCTGCCGCGCACGTCGATACCATCCGCCGGCGGATCGCGTCGGCTTTTCCGGGCAAGGAAATCCTGATCGGAGAAATTGGCTGGCCAAGCGAGGGGCGGATGCGCGAGTCAGCGCTGCCCTCGCGCGTCAATCAGGCTCGTGTGGTCTCCGAGGTCCTCGATCTCGCTCGGCGCGAGAATTTCCGAGTCAACCCGTTCGAGGCCTACGATGAATCGTGGAAGCGAGACATCGAGGGCACGGTCGGCGGCTCCTGGGGCCTGTTCGATTCCGTGCAGCGCACGCTGAAATATCCGCCCGGCATTCCGATCAGCAATTTTCCGCTCTGGAAGCTGCAAATGTACAGCGGAATGGCGCTGGCAGTCCTCGTATTCGGCGCGGCCTGGCTGACCTTGCGCCGCAAGCCGGGGGAGCCCCGGCTCATCTCATGGCTTGCGGTCGGACTATCGGCAAGCACAGCCGGAATCCTGTTTGGGGTGGCCGCCCAGAAGATGTTCGATGAAAGTTACGGAGCGGGAGGCTGGCTTCTGTGGGGCTCGCTTCTGGCCGCGGCAACTGCTTCGCCGGTTTTTGGCGCCAACGCCCTTATGTCGGGTCGCCCGTCGCCGAGTTTTCTGGACGTGCTGGGTCCGAGGGGCTACCGGACTGAATCGCTGCTGGCGATCATGCACGGATTGGTCTTGATCGTAATCGTCGTGATCGGCACGGCGACCGCACTCGGCCTCGTGTTTGATCCACGATTCATTGACTTTCCTTTCGCGGCGCTGACCATGGCGGCGGTGCCTTTTGCGGCTATGACGGCGCTCAATCCCCCGAGGAAAGGAAACCGCCCTTTGGCGGAATCGATTTTTGCCGGCGTTTTTCTTGGAGCGGCGATCTACATAGGGTTCAACGAGGGGCCGGCCAATTGGCAATCGTTGTGGACTTGCGCTGCGTATGTACTGCTGGCTGTTACACTGTGGCGCGCGCGTGCCTGAGAATGGCGAGAGTCCTGTAGCTTCATGGCACATCATCCAACGGCAGCACTACTTGCGTTCGGTGCTTTGGTGTGGCGAGCACCCACTCGCGGTGTGTTGCGCAAGTATGCTGCTATCGTTCTCAGGTCAGGCCATTCTTGCGAATGGCCTGGAACAATCTCTTAACGCAAGCGCTGGTGACACTGGGCGGTATCGTGACTATGACAGGGTCGCGCCCAGGCTCGCGCACCTAAATCGGTCCCGCGGGAGCCCTGCTCCCCGTTTGATGCCGTGCCATTCACTCCCGTAAACGCGCCAAACTCTAGGCCCAGCCGCCACGGGGTAGCGGGACTGCGACGGATAAAGGCGCTGAGCGCCTGCAGCTGCTTTGTTTCAGCCTTACTTCGCACCCGTGTGATGCGGGACATCCGAATTTGGCCCCCCACTGTAATGATGGCTTCCGCCAGCACCTTTCTTCTTACCGGAAGACATGCCCATGTCCTTCTTTCCCATGTGATGGGGGACCTCGGTCTTCGGGCCACCGGAATAATGGTGGCCATTCTTCTCGGTATCGGGAGTCGTTTGCGTGCTCTGGGCAAGAGCAGACCCCGCGGCGAGGGCGGCGACGGCAGCGATGGCGAGCATCTTTGTCAAGTTCATGATTTCCTTCTCCTGGCAACGACAATTGCGACCTTAGGTCTAAAGATAAAAGCAAAATCGAACCTCTGCCAGTTGATTCATGTCAAAAGCGCATTCTGTTAGCACCCTCTGTGCTGCCTGAAATTTCAGCAAAATGCGCCGCATGCTTGCGGGGAGCCGGTTGCGAGACCTCCTACCAAGGTGTGTTATGAGAAGAAGCATGGGGTTGATTTGGCGCAAATCTCGGCAGGCAAAACCGGTCGATTGTTGAGTGTCGAACAGCTTTCGAGGCGACCCATGCCAACTGCTCCCGCCGCAAACCCAACAGTCGATCAGGTCGTTCCGACGACGACGGTGCAAGCCGCTCGCCTGCAAGCAATTTCGGAGCCTCAACAACCGGCATATTTGCAAAGACCGGATTTTGGCGCCCCGCAGGGCGCAGGCGAGCCTAGCGTATCCACCGCATTCGCGTATGGACGCGATTTGTGGGAGCGAACCATCCTGTTCTGGGACGCGCTCCGGCAACGTGCTGACAACATGATTGCTCATGAGCGAGCCGGCAAACCGCCGTTGCTCAATTTCGACTACGAAATCTTGTTGGACGCGCGTCAGTTTGAACGGCCCGTCAACTACGCGTTGGCAGCGATAAGAAAATATGGAGACAAATGCGTCGACGACTGTCTCGATCCAGCAAAGCCGCCGGTTGTGATCGTCGACCCACGCGCCGGGCATGGTCCAGGCATCGGGGGCTTCAAACGCGACTCGGAAGTCGGGATCGCCATGCACGAGGGGCATCCCGTCTACTTCGTGTTGTTCTATCCCGATCCGGCCCCGGGCCAGACCATTGCCGACGTACTGCATGCGCTTCGCCGGTTCGTCGTGGAGGTATCGAGGAGGCACGATGGAACGCCTCCGATCCTCTATGGCAACTGTCAGGCCGGATGGGCAATCGCCATCCTGGCGGCGGATTGCGAGGGGCTCGCCGGACCAGCCGTCTTGAACGGCTCGCCCTTGTCTTATTGGAGTGGTGAACCGGGCATCAACCCGGCTCGCGTGTCCGGCGGATTGTTGGGCGGGGCATGGCTCACGCACCTGACCGCCGATCTCGGCAACGGCCGGTTCGATGGAGCATGGCTCGTGCAGAATTTCGAGAACCTGAAGCCCGAGGCGGTTTGGGACAAGTATGCCAATCTCCTTGCTCACGTCGATGAGGAGCGCGACCGCTTTCTTGAATTCGAGCGGTGGTGGAACGGCTTCTATTTTCTCAGCCGAGAAGAGATGCTCGCCATTGTCCAAAATCTCTTCATCGGCAATAAGTTCGAACAAGGCCTGTTGCGGGTGTGCGAATGCTGCTTTGCCGATCTGCGCCGCGTCCGTAATCCGATGGTCATTTTTGCCTCGCAGGGCGACAACATCACCCCACCCCACCAGGCGCTTGGGTGGATCCCGACGGTCTACGGCAGCACCGAAGACTTGAAGCGCGCCGGCCAGCGGATCGTGTATCTCATCAATCCTCACGTCGGGCATCTCGGGATTTTTGTCTCTGCCAGCGTTGCGCGTCTCGAACACCGCGCGATTCTCGAGCACCTTGATCGAATCTCCGCGCTTGCGCCCGGTCTCTATGAGATGAGGATCGACAATCCGACCGGCAATCCCGATTGCAAACGCGAAGCCTATACCATCCACTTCGAGGAGCGGCGCGTTGAGGAGTTGCACTTTCCGGAGAACCGAGCTGCGTTTCGGCGCGTGGCCGAGGTTTCGTCGCGGCTGGATGAACTCTACTCAGCAACCCTCGGAAATTGGGTGAGAGCCACCTCGACGCCCTTGTCTGCCCTGCTGCTCGAATGGTTCCACCCGATGCGAACCAGCCGGTTGATGTTCGCTACCGCTTTCAATCCATTGTCGTCGATCTTGATGCCGCTCGCGTCGTCCATTCGACAGGACCGGCATGTTGCCCCTGATACGAACCCCTACAAGGCTGCAGAGCTCAAGGCTTTCGACACGATAGGCGGCGCCATTACCGAAGCGCGACGGCAGCGCGATACGACTTATGAGCGATGGTTCGAGTTGCTCTACGGCCGGTTACCGGGGCCAAATGATGTGCTATCGAGGTGATTCCGTAGTCTGAAGATCGAACGCGATGGTGTCAACGCCCATAGGGTTCGCCTTTGTCTCCGAATCCGAAGCTCAGCGAGTCTTTAAGTGTAGCGTCCGAAAGCTGCCGCCATGGTTAGCCAGCCTACGCGATTGCGCTTCTCCTTGGAGCCTTCGCGGTCGGACTGGGAGCCTCGCGTATATTTCGAATGAGCCATCAACGGCGAGGACAGAGTTGCAAACCCAGCAACTGAACACCCGAAGAGGGGTGACGGCCTATTTCAGTCTCGTGCCTGCGGAACATCAAGGAACTGATCATGAGCGCCGCTGAACAAGGGCTGCGTGGCCACGTGCCTAGGCACCCCGCACGAATACCAGATCCTTGCGGCGCTGTTCAATGCAGCGAAATGCTGTGCGAATTGCGGACGCCGTCGTGAGCGTCGAGTTCTCACGGCCGGGATCGCAGATGGTGGCAGGCAGAAGTTAACGCCGATGCAGGAAGGGGCGGCAGCGTGTGGAGGAGTCTTCGATCTGCCCGTGTTCGACCTCTACAGAGTGAAATGTTGTGGAGCGCCCTGGCGCGGGCCCTACAACCATCGACCCTAGGTACTAGATCATCTGGGCGAACCAGGCACGCCGAACTTGTCAGTTCGCGGATCCACCAACGAGGACCCATCCTTGTTGAAACATAGCGCCTTCGGGCAGCTGCAGCTGATGCAGCCATTACGAGTAATCAGCAGGAATCCCGTTGCTTGAAACCAACGCTTCCGATCTCGCGCGTTGCCCGAGCAGGAGTTGAGTACTGTCTTAGCTGGGTCTAGTCTACCGGGAGACGTCCAACAAGAGAGTGAATTGCCAGCCGATGAAGGCTAGAACTTTAAGGAGCCGCATCCATCCGTTCGGTGGCCTCGCGACTCACCCGGGTACAATCATGAATCGCATTGGCATTTCCTTGTGTCTGATCGGGATCATATTGGCATTGTTCCCCCTGATGCTGGGAGAGCATTTGCCTGCAGATTATCACAGAGTCTGGATGTATTCTGGGTTTGCGATTTTTGGGATCGGATTTGGAGCAGGTCTTGCCTCTCTGTTGGCTGAGCCAATCCGAAAACGATCGCGTTTCTTCTTTGGTCCGTATCCACTGCTGATGATGTACGTCTGGGTGAGCAGAACAGGGTTGGTAAAGGATCGCGTAAAGACGCTTAATTTCGTCGAAAGGCTACGCGCGGCCGGCGTCAAGCAAGAGCTCGATTTCTATGGGCAGCTCATCACCAAGGACGGCACCAATCCTGAATTAACGAAAATACCACCTGCGCACCTCGAAAAGTGCGCGATCAGCATCGCGACCTCGCGTGCGCTCACGCAGGGCGGAAACGAGCAGGTCTGTACCTACAATCCCAGGCGCAAGTCGGGCACGGTTTCCGGCCAGCCGGGACATTATTGCAATCTGCATGTCAGCAGGAAGGTTCTCAAGGTGATCAAGGAGCTTTGGTATGAACCGGATGTGTCGACCGGTGACGAGCGAGCGAACACCTGATCATTGCAGTTCACGGACCCGAATCGGCACAGAGCTTACAGAATTGTATTGAAGCAGAGACCGTATGAGGCGAGGAGGGGCGCTTCAGAGTCGCGGTTTCGGCCGGGCCAGCCATGCAATCGTCGCGAAGCTTGATCAATAGCAATGGACCTACAGAGCTTGGCCGAGAGGTATGCATACAGCGCCGCGACGGGAGGTAGCTGCTGTGCAGCGGACAGACCCCGCGCATCATCCACAATATATACCTATCAAAAGTCGCAAAGGGAAAGCCGCCCGGAGCGGCGCTCGATGAACGTGGAGGACGAATTAGTGCGCTCGAACGAACGTGCGTCCGGTCCAGCGAAAGCTTTGCGTTTCGCTGCCGAGCGTAGCTCTGATCAATAGGGTTCCCGAATAGCTTTCCATTCGGACATCCTGCGCGAATAGGCCGAAGATCTTTCCGAAGGTGCCGTTGCGTCGCCTGTAGATCTCGTGCAAACAGCCGCCTTCAGTGCAAATCGATTGCCTGTTTTGGCAACTTGATCTTGGAAGTGAAGGGCCCGGAAACCTTCCTTGCCGATCTCAATCGATGTCGAAAAGTAGTGTTGCGCGGAGATTTCGGACCCGCAGGTTCTCTGCAGCACCAACACGCGACGTTGTAGCTCAGCGGGAAGTTGCGCCAGATGATTGGTCGACCAGTGCCGGTCGCTCACAACGCTCGCAGCTATTACCGGCAACACGCCGAAGAGCAAACCGATCGCGGCCGCACCCAAATTAAACACCATTTTCATAGAGATTGCTCCGGACGTAACCCCAATGGTCAGCGCTACGTTTACGCCGGGGTGTCTTTCAGGAAGCGTGCGCGCGAGGTCGGCCCTGCAGCAGGTAATGCCAGCGCTCTCTAAGAAGGCGATCCGGATACAATCGTCAGCTTTGCTCCGCTCGCGGGAGCTCCACCGGACCGCCTCCCTCACGAGAGGCATTCCATTTCCGCCAATGGGTCGGCTGAATATCAACGTGCCTCCTGTTTGCGGCGTCCACAAAGCCCACTCCGCTTCTGTGGCATGGATAGGGAAGCGCGACGATCAGGCCATCATAATCCATGACTCCGATTTCCAGATCCCCATCCGGCGCGACTATAGAGACCGGTAGCCATTCTTGGACTTGAATTCGAGGTTCCATCATGACTCCGCTCCTTCAAGGCGATGATAGAACAAGCCTATTATATGTTGGTTCTACGTTGTTGATTTGCATCAATATTCATGTGTGCAGTCCGTCCGCAGCGATGGGGCGGGCGCATGATTCGCGGGAGAGATCCCTGCGATATATTGCAACAGGTACCCCGAACGGGTATATATGCGACACACCTCGGCTACCGTGAGCCGGGCGGAGCGCATGGTCCAGTACGCGGCAATTCGATGTTGTCGGCTTTTCCGCACGCGCGAACGATGGTAGAGACGGTTGTATGTTGTCGTGGTTGACGAACGCGGGTCGGCGAAGAGCGGGATATGTCCTTGCTCTCGTGTATGCGTTTTGCGCATTCGCCCCTAGCCTTGCTGTTGCGTCATCGCACTGCTCGCCCCGCGACAGTCATGAGCAAGGCGTCGTGGTGCACAATCACGAGCATGGTGACGCTTATCATCATGTAGCCGCCTCAGGAGCGAGCGTCGTCACCGACGACGCATCGGCCGATAACAATGGGCGCGTCGACCAAGATCAGCCGGCCAAGGCTCCTCGCGGCGCGACCTGCTGCAGCTTGATTTCAGTGCCCGGGCTGCCAGCCGGAAGTGCTGAGATCTTGACGCCGACCCCACAGCGCTCTTCCTACCTGCCGGAGGCGTACCTCCGCTTGAGGGATAACGCGCCGCCTCGGCACTACCGTCCTCCGATTTCCTGACCAAACGGACTAAGCTGACGCATGGCCCAGCGCACCAGCGCGGGCCAGGTGATTCATGTCAATTGGTCAGGATTCCTATCCATGTTCGATTTTCTCGGAGCGGTCCGCGTCCGAATACGTGCGGTCGCATGCCAGCGCTTGGCGCAGCTGCGGAATCCAGCGCTGGCGCTGATACCCGCCGCCGTCCTAGCTGGCTGTGTTCAGATTGCACCGCCGCTGGCGGGACCGGATCCCGCGGACCCCGGGGTGCGAGTCCGCGGCGCTTCCTATCGCTCGACTGTCGCTCCCTACACCAGCTTGCGGCCGGCATCGCCAGTCGGTTGGAAGGAGCACAATCAGGGCGTGACCCCTCCGGCCGCCAAGTCCGAGTAGGAGTGGAAACGATGAGAACTTCATACTCGATGCACCCTCGCGTCATCGCCGGCTCGTCATTGCTGGTGCTGACGCTGATGCTGGCCGGTTGTGCAAACTTCTCTCCGGACCACGGCATGACGCTCGTCGCAGACGGTGTCGGCGCCACGATCCAAAAAGACGTGGTTGCGGTGCGCACGGCCGAGGACGCCGACACGACGGAAGCAGTGGTAAAGAGGCTGCTCGGCCGGACTCTCGACGTCGAAACGGCGATCCAGATCGCCCTCCTCAACAACAAAGGTCTGCAGGCTGCATTTAATGAACTGGCCCTGGCCGAAGCAGACTCCGTCGAGCAGAGCCTTCCGCCCAATCCGGTCTTTTCGATCTCAAGAGTGAGTGGGGACGCGGCCTTCGAGACCAGCCGTCAGGTAGTTGGGGATATTCTGGCTCTCGCGACGCTTCCTTTTCGCGCCGAGATTGCACGGGAACGGTTTCGTGCAGCCCAATTCCGGGCCATCCTTGAAACGCTTCGAACTGCAGCCGAGACGCGGCGAGCCTACTACCGGGCGGTTGGGGCAAATGAACTTACCGTGGTGCTGAACGATACGAAAACCTCTGCGGAAGCGATCGCCGAATTGGCCGAGAAACTCGGCAAGACCGGGTCGATGAACAAGCTCGACCAGGCGCGCGAGCAGGTGTTCTACGCAGAGATCACTGCGGATGTTGCCTCCGCGCGGCAAGAGGCCGCGAGCTCACGAGAGCGGCTTGCGCGGGCGATGGGGCTCTGGGACCAGAAGCTGAACTTCAAGCTTCCCAGTCGCCTGCCTGACCTGCCGCGACGGCCAAAGAGTCTGCCGTTCATAGAGGTCGATGCGGTTGCACATCGCGTCGATCTGCAGATCGCTCGGATCGAGCTCGGCGCGTTAGCCAGGGCGCAAAATCTGACCGAGGCAACCCGATTTGTGACGCTCCTGGATTTGGCGGGAATTGATAGTCGCACCAAGGAGCCAGAGGGCAGCCCGTTTCGACAGCGCGGCTTTGAGCTGCAATTTCAGGTCCCTATCTTTGATGGAGGGGAAGTTCGGGTCAGGCAAGCAACTGAGATCTATAACCAGGCATTCAATCGCTTGACGGAGCGGGCGGTCAATGTGCGCTCGGAGGCGAGGGAAACTTATCGCAATTATCGCTCGCTCTACGATATCGCCGGCCACTATCAACGCGAGGTTCTGCCGCTGCGCAAGGTGATCGCCGACGAAACGGAGCTGCGTTACGGCGCGATGCAGGTCGACGTCTTTGCGGTGCTGGCTGAAGCGCGACAGCGTGTTGCCTCTCTCCGCGCCGCCACGGAAGCAAAACGCGACTTCTGGCTAGCAACGGCCGATCTCCAGACAGCCGTCAACGGCGGCGGGTCCGGCGACTCCGGCAGGGAAGGACGAATCACAACAGTGTCTGCCGTAGCATCGACTCCCAATTAATCGAAGTATTGGCAGTCAACCAATGGAGTGAGCGATGATCTCGAGAAGAGGTTTCTTAGGTACTGCTGCGCTCGTCAGTGCGACCGCGATCAGCGGCCGCGTTCAGGCTGCTGCAATCCCGGAAGCGCCAATCATGGACAAGGTCACGATGCAGCCGCCGCTTCATCCGAGCAGTGGCCCGGATTACAGACCTGTCGTGACTCTGAACGGTTGGTCGCTGCCGTGGCGCATGAACGGAGATTGGAAGGAGTACCATCTGGTTGCTGAACCCGTGGTGCGCGAATTTGCGGAAGGCATGAAGGCGTTCCTTTGGGGCTACAACGGGCAGTCGCCGGGACCAACGATCGAAGCGGTCGAGGGTGACAAGGTCCGCATCTTCGTCACCAACAAGCTTCCCGAAGCGACGACCGTGCACTGGCACGGCATGATTCTGCCGAGCGGAATGGATGGTGTCGGTGGTTTGACGCAGCCGCACATCAAACCGGGCAAGACCTTCGTCTACGAATTCGAGACGAAGAAGAGTGGCACGTTCATGTACCATCCGCATTCCGATGAGATGGTGCAGATGGCCATGGGCATGATGGGAATGTTCATCGTCCATCCGCGGGATCCCGCGTTCCGCCCTGTCGACCGCGACTTCGTGTTCATCATGAGCGCCTACGATATGGATCCCGGAACCTATCTTCCTAAGGTCACCGAGATGACCAATTTCAATATGTGGGCCTGGAATAGCCGAGTGTTTCCGGGGATCGACCCGCTGCCGGTTAGACTTGGCGATCGGGTCAGGGTGCGAATCGGCAATCTCACCATGACCAATCACCCGATTCACCTGCACGGGCATAGCTTCTCCGTAAGCTGTACGGATGGCGGTTGGGTGCCGGAGAGTGCGCAATGGCCGGAGACCACGATCGACGTGCCCGTCGGTGCGGTGCGCGCCTTCGACCTCATCGCCGACAACCCTGGTGACTGGGCCTTCCACTGCCACAAATCGCATCACACTATGAATGCGATGGGTCACGATCTCAGGACGTTGATCGGGGTCCCCAAGCAAGCAATTGCCAAAGCGGTCAAGAAGCTCGCGCCCGATTCCATGGCCATGGGATCGACGGGCATGGCGATGGGGGAGATGGAAATGCCACTGCCGGACAACACCTTGCCAATGATGACCGGCTCCGGACAGTTCGGTCCGATCGAGATGGGGGGCATGTTTACGGTCATGAAGATCCGGGAAGAACTTGCGCAAGACGACTACCGCGATCCCGGTCCTTATCAATTCCCGAAAGGCACCGTTGCCTATGAAGTTGAGACGCCGGCGGCGCAGCCAGTTCGGGAAGAGCAGGGAGCTCCGAAATCACCGACTAAGAATGGCGGGAATAAAGCGATGAAAGGGATGAAAATGTAACGCAGAGCTATGACTGGGACAAACGAAGACATCTGAAGGAGAATGCGATGAACAAACTGATCCAAACGGCAGGCGCCGTGCTCGTGGCGGCCATGTTGGTGACAGCCGCTGCGGCGGAAGACATCAAGGGCGAAGTCAAGAAAATCGACGAGAGCGCGGGCAAGATCACCCTGAAGCATGGACCTGCCAAGAGCATTGGCATGGATGAGGAGATGACGATGGTCTACCGCGTCAAGGACCCTGCGATGCTTAAGCAGGTGAAGGTGGGTGACAAGGTTACGTTCGAGGCGGAGAAATCAGACAACGGTTTCGCGGTAACCAAAATCCAGAAGGGCAAGTGATCCTGATCCTGGACGTCGCTGCGCAGACGGCGCCGTCCAGTCCAGATCTCACAAGGAAGAGGAAAGAATGTCGAAGGCATTTCAATATGGCGCCGCGGCTGGAGTTGCGGTCCTCCTGTTTACCTCGCTGGCGCAAGCTCACCCGCAGCTTCAGTCTGCGGAGCCGGCTGCTGGCACGACCGCGCCTGCGCCGAAGCAGATCCGAATCATATTTAACGAAGCTGTCATTCCGCAATTCTCAGGCATCGAGCTCAGGGATCCAAGCGGTAAGCTTATTCCAGTCGGGAAGTCAGATACGGATCGCGCAAACAAGAAGATTCTGATCGTCCCAATGAAGCAGGACCTCGCGCCCGGAGACTACAAGGTGGATTGGCACGCGGTCTCCGACGATACCCATCGCGTCAAGGGAAGCTACTCATTCAGCGTGGGACGCTGATGATAGATATTGGACTCGTAGCATCGCGACTGCTGCAGTACATAGCGGCAACAACCCTGTTTGGCATGGCGCTATTTCCCCTCTACGCATACCGAGGCCGAGAGCCAGACCGAATCTTCCGTTGGAGAGGGCGGCTGCTGTTTTTGGCGGCACTTCTGGCGATAGTGAGCGGAATCGCATGGTTCTTTTTTTCTGTCGCAAGCATGACCGGCGATGTTTCCGGTCTGCTCGATCCGGACACTCTCTTGCTCGCGGAGCACACGAGTTTTGGCACTCTCTGGACCTGGCGCATGCTGCTTGCCTTGCTCATAGTGGTCCTGATGAGCAGTGGGGTGACGTATGTCGCGGGAAGTGTGATGATATCCCTTCTCGCGGCCGTACTTCTCTTCTCGTTAGCAGGTACTGGCCATACCCAAGTCGAGGAAGGATGGGCCGGCATTGTTCATGTCTTGGCTGACGGGGTGCACCTTCTTGCCGCCGGAGCCTGGCTTGGAGGATTGTTGCCACTCGCCTACCTGGTCTCTCATTACTGCAAGACACCTGATGACGTGTCCCCGCTCGACGACGTCCTCGTCCGCTTTTCCGGTATGGGCTATTTGGCGGTCGCGACTCTCGTCGGAACGGGTCTGATCAACAGTTGGCTGCTGGTCGGTTCGGTTTACGCCCTATTGACGTCCGGGTACGGGCAGCTTCTGGCGGTGAAGCTTGTGCTTTTTATAGGTATGCTCGGCCTTGCCGTAGCCAACAGGTTCTGGCTTATTCCTGCGCTGGAGAAATCATCTGCCGTTGCATGCCGCTCGGGTACCATCGACTACCTTCGCCAGCTGCGGAACCACATCGTGAGCGAGCAGCTGTTGGGACTCTTGGTCCTGTTCGTTGTAAGTATACTGGGGACCATGCAGCCGGCGATCGTCCCGTGAGCGAGAAGCATTCTCCTCAATCGAACCTGGCCCCGGTGCTGGCTGCACTGGCCCTGCAGCCGCCCGCGGCGACATCTTACGTTTGGGAACGTTGAGCTGAGAAGGTCTTTTTCGACCGGTGCCACTGGTGGGGCTCGCGGTCGAGCCACCTGAAGGACGCTCACGAATGTCGGATCTATTGCTCAGCGGCGAAGTTCGGAATGGGCTAGGCCACACCCTTCATTGGATTGCAACAGGGATCGAAATACTTGGTGTCGCCGTCATCCTGTTGGGGGTGCTTGTCTCTACCACATGGATGGCGCGTGATCTTGCGAGCGGAGAGTGGACGAGAGCCTATCGTTCCTACAGAGCCAATTTGGGGCGAGGGATTCTGCTCGGTCTCGAGTTCTTCATCGCGGCCGATATCATCGGAATGGTCGCGATCGTACCGACGTTTGAACGTCTTGGCATACTCGCCGTGATTATTATGATCCGGACGCTTTTGAGCTTCTCGCTTCAGATCGAAGTCGATGGACGACTGCCTTGGCGTAGAAAGGAAGAAAGCAAAATCCAGAGTGAAGGCCTGTGATCATCGAGTGCGCCCCAGCACTTGGCATTCATCCGACCTATTCACCTATTCCGCTGATGCTGCTGCTGGACGAAGCGGCGACAGCGATGGAGGCGGGTTCCGACCAGACATCAGCCATACTTAACCGCCCTTGGTCTGCAGGTTATCTGCATCTGGATTTGTCAGTGAAGCGTCTGTCGCACTCTTTGAGAAGCGCCGGCGAATCCCAGATGACAGACCCGTCTTCGGCGAGAATGAACGGATCAACAAACAATGGATCTCGGGTCAAACGCCATGCCTGTTGAATGGCGGCTTCGTTGGTTGGATAGGATTCGCAGCGCAACACTGAGACTTGATAGGGCTCCTGCGAAGCCTGCAAGAGGGGGCCATCCGTATAAACAAGCAAGACCGGACCAACGCTTGGATGTCGGTTCGCGAGCTGGCTGAGTTCTTCGCAGGCGAGCTCGACTGCCTTGGGTACTGGTCTGATTTCACGCTCCCAGTTTTGTACTGCGCCGCGGTTTACTCCGAGTTTCTCTGCCGCCTCAAACTGGTTATATCCAAATCTTTTTCGCCACTTTTTCAGATCCCACGAGTCCACCGGCGTCATCCAGTTCGGGCGTAATCTACAGACCAAGAGGCGCGTGCACTGACGCCGACCTAAAATCTTCGCATTGCTTCGTCAACTCGTTGCCGCTCCAGATGGCACTTCCAAGGTCATCTAATATCATCGCGTTGAAGAAGGTCGAATTTTCGCTGAGTTCATTGATCCTTCGGAAGGCCTCAATGTTATTGACGCACCCCTTGCAAGTGAGTGCAGCCGGTTCGCTTGCAAGATTTGACCCATTCGGGAGCGGAATGATCGAGTAGACCAAAGTCACCGGTCCGAACTCGGGGCGACGCTTTTTTCGGCGTAAGAGTTGCCTGCAGGCTAAGGGCACGGTGAGTGGAATGGGAGTAATTACATACTCCCAATTTTGGATCGTCGCCCTGGTCACGCCGAGTTCGTCTCCGGCCTGCTGCTGTGTGAAGCCCATGGCCCTGCGCCACTCCTTCAACTCAACCCCGTTCATCCGCAAGTCTCCCGAACCGGAAAGTTGGCCCATCACGGCTCATGATATCGTCGGAATAGGAGCCTAAGGTGTGATGAAAATGCAACGAACGCCTGAAATCAGCCTGAAATGCCGGAAATCGCCCAATGCTTAGGCACGTGCCTACGTTTGTTGCTTCACGGGCCTGTCAATCTTCAGCGACAATGTGTCCTATCCGTTGCCGCACTCACTCGCTCAGATTCTCCGGCAACTGAAACTTAAAGTTGAGGGGACATCATGAAAACAGGGGCTTTGCTGGCAACGGCGCTAGCAATGATATCAGGTTCGGCTTTCGCCGCGGATATGCCGGTCAAAGCCGTGAAGGCGCCACCCCCGGCTGCGTTCGACCCATGGGATATCGCGTTCGGCAGCGCAATCATGAATGATTATATCTTCCGTGGCGTGACGCAGTCCAACCATAAGCCCTCGGTGGCCGCCTATTTCGAGCCTCGATTCAACGTCACGAAAGACCTGCAACTCTACGTCGGTCTGGCCGGAGAGAGCATCTCGTTCACAAACCGTCCTGCCGCGGAAATTGACATCTATGGCGGTATCCGCCCAACGTTCGGAGCCTTTGCCTTTGATTTCGGCGTTTGGGGCTATCTGTATCCTGGCGGTACCTGCGTTTACGGCGCTGCCGCGGATTTCGCGGGAAATCCCCTTGGTGCCGAATGCGCCGCCAACTTCGTACCTAATGGCAATGTGATGAAGAAGGATGTCAGCTTTTTCGAAGTTTATGGCAAGGTCAACTACACGGTTAACGATAACTGGCAATTCGGTCTGAACGAATATTACAGTCCTAGCTTTTTGAACTCCGGCGCATGGGGCAACTATACCTCGATCATCGGCAAGTACACCGCCCCGAGCACGATCTTCGGCAGCAGTGGCGTCGGCATGTATGTGTCCGGCGAGTTCGGGCGGCAATGGTTCGGAACGACCGATTCATTCTACGGGGTGCCAGCTTCTCCCTTGGGGATCCACTATGCCGACTACAATACCTGGAACATAGGTGTTGGCTTCACCTACAAGGTCTTTACGCTCGACCTGCGTTACTCCGACACCAACCTGTCCAAAGGCAACTGTAATGCCTTCACTGGGGATTACACGGCCAAGTTTGATGGCAGCTTCACCCCGATCAATCCGACCGGAGTTGGCTCGAATTGGTGCGGCGCCGCAGGCATTGTCAAGCTCTCGGCTGACCTGACGGCAATTACGAATCTGAAGTAAGCATCCGACTCTGACAGGATCGAAGGGCGGGAGAGAGATCTGTCGCCCTTCTTCATCTTGCGATGCGCGAATTGGGAAAATTGTGCCCTTCGTCGGTCCGCCCCCCCTTCACGACCAACAAAGCCTCAGATGAGGCGTGCTCTTTTTGGACCGCCGGACAAACGCGGCGGCTATCGGCTCCCATAAGCAAATGGTGGGAATCTACGCCACGCGCCTCTCACATTGCCCTACTCAGGGGCGCTTAGGTTGAGTCGAGGTTCCGCTCAGTCGTTCCGCGCGAGGTTGCTGAAAGGGTCTCTCTAATCTGCTCTGGCGGGCCCCGCCCGGCAAGAAACTTGGCCGCCATTTGCTGGACAACGACCGGGACCTCACCATGAGACGCCCGACCTCTTTGGCCTTGCACCCGTGGGCATGACCGCGGGGGGGGGGGGGGTACGCCGTGGGATGGATTTGGAAAAACTGATTGATCTGCGTCAAAAGCGCGTTTGATGATTGATCTAACTTGTTACCTCGTACTGAATTGAACGAGTTCTGGATCAGAGTATGACATCGGGGCTGCTCCGTCGCTCTGATGCCAGCTGACAAATGCGGGCGCATTGTCGTTCGCTCCTTCTCTGGCCCCACTCGTGAAATGCGCGGAGGACAGAACATGCGCGTGTTACTCGTGGTATCTTTTGTATTGGCTTCGTTGGCCCATGCACACGCTCAAGAAGCGATCAAGAAATCTGACTCGTGCAGCTACGAACTAAAGGACGGGCATTCGTACGCGGTACCTGTTGGAGAGGCCCTTTGCTGGCGCGTGCCACCTCCGTTTTCCAAGGACGAGTACACCTTGCTTCGTTGTGATCCCCCGTTTCGGGAAATTGTCCGGGTGCGACGAGGCGACCATCGCTGCACCCAATACGAGGAGCGGCAGTAGATTTCGATTCGATAGTGCGCACCAAGCTCAATTGATTGCCGCTGCGGTTTTCGGATCGATTTGGGACGACGGGTGCGAATTCGATGTGCGTTCTAAGCTAAAGCTCCGCTCGCCGCAGCAATTGCGCGTTAATCGCCACGACTACCGTACTCGCCGACATGAGAATCGCGCCGACAGCGGGCGCGAGGAGAATTCCCGCCCAGGCGAGTACACCCGCCGCGAGAGGAATTGCGAAAATATTGTAGCCCGCCGCCCACCAAAGATTTTGCAGCATCTTGCGATAGCTCGCCCGGCTGAGCCTGACAATGCGCGGGATGTCGCGAGGGTCACTCCGAACCAGCACGACGTCGCCTGCCTCAACTGCAACATCGGTTCCCGCCCCGATGGCGATTCCGATGTCGGCAGTCACCAGTGCCGGCGCGTCATTGACTCCATCGCCAACCATGGCCACACGCTTGCCCTGCGCCTGCAGCTCCTTGATCTTCTCTGCCTTGTCCTCGGGCAGCACCTGAGCAAAGACGGTGTCGATCCTCAATTCCTTGGCCACGGTTCTGGCCACGGCTTCGGAATCGCCGGTGAGCATGGCGACCGCGATGCCCTCCCGGTGCAGCCGCTCAACCGCTTCGTATGATTCCGGGCGAATCGCATCGGCGATAGCAAAGGCAGCGACGACACCGTCACCCTCGATCAGATAGATGGCAGCCTGCCCCTTCTGCCCGAAACGCTCCGCGGCTTCGCGCAGCTCGGGCGCCGGCTGCACGCCCAGGCGTTTCAGCAGTGCAGGGCCGCCCATTTTTAGTTCGCGGCCGTCCACCATAGCCTGGACCCCGTGACCCGCCATGGCCTGAAAGTCCTCCGCGCGGGACACCTGGAGATTGCGCTCCTTCGCGCTCTTGACGAGTGCTTGCGCGATGGGATGCTCCGAGTCGTGCTCCACCGCTGCGGCTAGTCTCAAAGCCTCGTTTTCCTCAATTCCCGCCACCGTGACGGTTTCCACTACTCGGTGCTCTCCAAGCGTCAGCGTGCCGGTCTTGTCGAATACCACCGCGTTAAGATCGCGCGCCTCCTCCAATCCGCGCCGATCCCGGACAAGTAGGCCGGACTTTGCTCCCATAGTGGTGGAGATCGCGGTTACCAGCGGAACGGCAAGACCGAGCGCGTGTGGACAGGCAATCACCAGCACCGTCACCACTCGGGTGATGGTGAAATCAAGCGATGCCCCAAGTATTTGCCAGACTACTAGGGTGGCTCCGCCAGCCGCAATTGCCACAACCGTCAGGAGGAATGCTGCCCGGTCGGCAAGCGCCTGCGCCCGCGACCGCGAGGTCTGCGCCTCTTCCACCAAGCGCATGATTCCCGCGAGAGCGGTCTTCTCTCCGGTCCCTGTCACCTCGACACGCAGCGAACCTTCGCTGTTGACGGTACCGGCAATCACTCTGTCGCCTTCGCCTTTCGACACCAGGCGGGATTCGCCGGTAATCATCGATTCGTTCACCGAACTCTTGCCGGACTTGACAATGCCGTCGGCGGGAATGCTTGCGCCAGGGCGAATCAGAACGAGATCGCCGACGCGTAATTGGTCGACTGTAACCTCCTCCGTTTGGTCATCGTCGGTGAACCGCAGAGCCTTGTCGGGCAACAGCCTTGCAAGCTCCTTGAGCGCGCCTTGTGCCTGGAAGATCGAGCGCATCTCGATCCAGTGGCCGAGCAGCATGATTGTCACAAGAGTCGCTAGTTCCCACCACAGCGCGTGACCACGGAGACCGAGTGTGACGGCGGCGCTGTAGAGAAAAGCCACGCTGATAGCCAAGCTGATCAGGGTCATCATGCCTGGCAGCCGGGCCATCAATTCGCGGACCCCACCTTCGATGAAGATCCATCCACCATAGAAAAAGACAACTGTTCCGAAAATGGCAGGAACGTAAGCCGAGCCGGGGAACGCCGGAGCCCGAAAGCCAAACCAATCTTGGATCATCGGATCCCAGACCAGTGCCGGGATGGTCAGTGCAAAACAAACCCAAAACCTGTTGCGGAACATCTCGACGCTGTGGCCAGCGTGCTTGTCGTGGCCGCTATGATCGGTCTGCGCGCGACGGTGAGTATTGCCTATTTCCGCGTTCTGGGACGAGCGCTGCGGATCAGCCGAATCAGGCCTTGATCGCGTAAGATGCTCCGCGCCGTGGGGGCCATGCTTGCTTGAATTCACGATGGCATTTCCCGACCATATGACGGCATGGAGCCTGGCTTCAGGCGCCTATCATCCCAGTCTGCCGTCAGTAGGTTTTCAGAGCGACTGGGTTCCTTGTCACCTCAGTCCGGTCTATTGTGAGCATAAATCGAGTTCCCCGCAAGTCGCCGCTGGTAGACTGCCCGGGTCCGCGGCGAGAGGCCCGGCCTTCATAGCGGTTTTGCACGAGCTAATCGCACCAGGCTGACGCGGCGGCGCCTACGCTGGGCCGTGAGTGCGGACGCGGAGGGCCCGGAACGTATGGTCGAATAGTTCTTCGTCGAATCCTGGGGCGAGCAGCTTCATCACATATTCAAGGGAAGGCGCACAGGTACCGTTATGGCGAGCACGCGCCCAAGGTCTCGCGCTATCTTGGCGTCGGTCGGTTCCCGCCCTATGAATCACGACCCGACCACTTAGCGTCAGGAGGGGCGCGCGATCGCTTTGCGCGCCAGCTCTTTGTGCAGGCCAGGACCCGAAATTGATTTGGACGGCCGCACTGTGCTGATCACCGGCGCCGCACGGTGATCGGCCGCGCGACGGCGCTTGCCTTCCCAGCGGCGCGCGCTGCGGTCGTGATTGGCGACGTCGATCCGCGGGTAGAAGGCACCGCGCGTGATACAGCGGCCGTCGGCGGCAAGGCGGTCTTCCAAAAGACGGACGTTTCCGACAGCGGTCAGTTCGATCCCCTTCTGCCGATTAGCATCCGGCTCGATCAAGCTCGCGTCGACTGCGAACCTACACCGCGGACAGCCGCGCTTAGCGGACCTTTGCCATCGCCGCGGCTATGCACAGTTTGCTTCGTTGTGATCCCCCGTTTCCGGAAATTGTCCGGGTGCGACGAGGCGATCATCGCTGCACCCAATACGAGGAGCGGCAGAACACGCTGATCTAACTCGCACCTGTCGTCCCGAGTCGAGCCAAAAAACGCAGCGGCAATCAGTTGAGCTTGGTGCGCACTACGGAATCGAACTCTTGATGATTCAAGCTGTTCGCCGGGAGGCCGGCGGGCATGGCGAAACCGCTGTCGATGGACCTTCGCGAACGTCCTTGCCTGTATTGCAGGGGGCATTTCCGGCCGGCAGGGCTGCCGAGCGATTTGGGGCGAGGCGGCGAGCGTGAGCCGCTGGCGAACGCGCGAGCGGAAACAAGGTAGCCTAGAGCCCAAGGCGGCGATCGCAGGTCTCATCGGATCGATGCCGCCAAGCGGCGATCCTGGCAAATAAGGGCCGTAGCCGCGCTGTCAACTCTGCTGCCCTAAGGACGGAGGTGAATGCCGGATCTGACTTCAACAAGAATGGCAACAGCGGTTGCCCAGGCACGACGACGCGGCGCAGGTGAATCCGTAAACCAAACAGGTCAGCAGGTGGCTCGACGCAATCTCAATCGCCAGCCAACGCTGACGGTCCGTCCCGGCTTATCGTCAATCGCGACTTGATCCTGGAACCTTATCGAGTATGAACAATTTGGCACAACTTAAGCTTGAGGTGATTGTCGATGATAAATCTGTGAAGGTTCCCGTCAAAATAAGAACATCGATCAAACCATTGCGAGACGTGGTTGCCAGATGCGTGCGCCAGCGTTCGACTTCTGAGAGTTCAATACCAGGGTATCTCCACGAAACTCCAGCAACGAAGCTCCGAGGTTACAGCTGTAAGTGATGTGCAGAACCCGGCGGCGTGCGTAAGGCTTGCAAGCGCATCCAGTTGCTAAAGAATGGAGCGTGCTATGCGCAAGAAGTGCCGGCCGGTCGGTGTCGCTCGCACGCCATCTCTCGATCATTCGAATGTTGCCGCTCCAACTCTGTGTTCAAGCAATTGAATCGAGCGGCTGAGCGTTGACTGCTTGATTGACAGGACTTTTAGCTGCCCGTCGGAACACTGCCGTAGTCCGCAGCCGCGATGGCGTGTGAAGCTGATTTGGCGGTAGTTCCGAACGCGGACAAGCGCGGAATTTGGCGCAAAATGCTCGGTATTCATAACAGCAACTTTTGGAGATTTCAGCCAAATGTTTTTGCGCAGAAACTTGCGACATTTTTGGTTGCATTCTTGCAAAGGCGAACTGTTGAGGACGTTCACTCCTGCGAAGTAGCCTCTTGAGACATTGATCTGGATCAAAAGACCTCCTTCGGCCTTCAATAGCATCAGCTTCGCGAAGCCAGGAGAAACCGAGTTGGCGGCGGTTCAATGCAAGAGCTTTCGGACCATGTTGCTATCGTCGACGACGACGCGTCCACGCGAGTAGCTCTGGCGCGAGCGCTCGCGGCGGACAGTGTCGAGTGCCACACCTATTCCTCAGCTCGGGCCTTCTTAGCGGCGCTGCCCTTTGCAATGCCCGCATGCCTCATACTCGATGTAGATATGCCAGAAATGACAGGTCTCGATTTGCAGCGCGAACTGCTGAGACTGGGAATAAACATTCCGACTATTGTCGTGACCGGAGCCGACGACAAGGCCATCGCGAACAAAGCGGCCTCCCTTGGTGCGGCGGCATTCCTGCCAAAGCCGGTAAGCCGCGAAGTGCTGATTGCGATCATCGCTTCTGTCACGGAGAAACATGCATGACTGCGCGCGAGGAAATCGTTGGCGCGGCCGATATTCCACGAGGAGATCGACCCACAGCGGGGGTCCAAGCAGCGCAGTAGTCTCAGCGCAATCGCAGGATTTCTGTTCGATGTCGGTAGCGGGCGCTTTACCCCCTCGCCTCGGAGCAGGCGACTCTCCGCACTTTCGAAAGCACGGGAGACCGCGAAGCGGCTGGAAGGTCCGATCGAGGTCGCGCGCGAGAACGCCCTCACGCACACCGAATTCCAAGCTTGGCTCCGGGACCTAGGCTTGTCCCTCGGGTACAAGATCTGGATCGCCGCAGACGATAGAGGGCGGGCCCACGACGGTGCGACGTTGGCCGCCGGGTGCCTTGATCATCTTCCGCCGTTCGTCGAAGACGCCGCCAGCGCGGAGTCGATTCGATTGATCGACGCACTCTGGATTGACGGCGCGAGCAGCTGCGTGTCAGCCGCCTTCGAGGTCGAGCCGACGTTCATCTACTCCGGCATCGTTCGCATGCTCGATCTTGCGCTGAGCAGAGACCTGCATGCGCGGGGAGGACTGTTTCTGGTCGCTCCTGACGGCAGGGAGGAGGAGGTGCGAAACTAGCTTCGCCGGTCTGACTTCAGTCGTGTGGCAGACCTGCAGGTGCGTTTCTTGCTTTACGGTGAACTGGGAGCGCAACAAGGACGCGATCGCCCGTTTCGAAACGGGAATGAAGGGTATTCAGGGCATCGCGCGCCTGCTCTAAGCGGCGCGCGTCGGCCTCGTCCGCCTCCATCGCTTTCAGCCCGCATCTGCCGTACTTAGCGCGGGAAGCAAAGTCTTAAGGTGTCCCCCATTCTCACTTAGTGCTTCATGCTTCGTCCCGCCTCCTCACAGGCGCTCATGCATCGGCGGCACGCTTCTCCGCAGATTCGGCAGTGCTCATGCATCTGGGCGTGCTTTTCGCATTCCTCGGCGCAAAGCCGACACGCAGCAGCACAGGCGTCCAGCATCCTCCGGATCATCTCTTCGTCCGAACCGGTACGTCTGGTAGCGATCCGTCCCGTGATGTTGCAAATGTCGGCACAATCCAGGTTCAGCCGGATGCATTGGGTCAGCGATGTCACCTTCTCCTCGCCCAGGCACGCGTCAGCGCAGGACGTACATGCCTGCGCGCAGGAATAGCACTCCTCGATGCAGCGGATGAGCGCGTCATTCGTCTCTCCGCGAACGCGAGGGTGCGTGCTGATCATCTGATGTACATGCATTGGGAACTCCAAGAGCTGTGGACCAAAGCACACCAATTCCCGAGGAGCGGTAAGGTTCTTATGGGCAAATGGTTGGGAAATATTCACCGCGTCGTCCTTAGGGCGCCTGTGTCGCAGACTGAGGAACCATGATTGGCTGGCCGCTTTGTGGAAACGGATGTCGTTTTGGAAGGAGATGCGTTGTCAGCCGAGCGAACCAAGCCCACTCTTCACGATTTCGAGATTCCCGCGGACGGTTATGCCATCCTGGTAACTTGGCCTGAACTACGAGATGGGAAGCACGTGCAGGAGGTCTGGTACGCGCATCAGGGCGATCAACTCGAGGCTGTGAAAGCCGTACAGGAGGCGTGCGGAGCGCTGAATGATGCCAAGGTAGAGCTTCTTGGCAGCCTCTCCGCGTCCAGTTTGTTCGCGCACGGTGTTCCCAAGGGACGCGTGCGGCGGGCCACGCATTCCCCGATCACATCGTCTCCCTGACCAATTCCGACAGCAACCAGCGGGGCCAATTTCGCGATGCCGGCCTTGCGGTCATGCTCCGAATGCGGAACGCAAGCCAAAGCCAACGGCGCGCATGCTCCGACGTCAGATCCGCACCGTTCGCAGCCGCAGCGCGTTGCCAACCACGCTGGCGGTGGAGAGGGCCATCGCAGCCGCAGTAACGATCGACGACAGCAGCAATCCAAGCGTCGGGTAGAGCACGCCGGCCGCGATCGCGACTCCTGCCGCGTTGTAGGCGAACGCAAAGAAGAGGTTCTGTCTTATGTTCCTCATGGTGGCCTGCGATAGCCTCCGCGCCCGCACGAGGCCGGTGAGGCTCCCTTGAGCAGGGTGTCTCCGGCGCTCTCCATTGCCACGTCCGTGCCCGACCCATCGCGATACCATCTTCGGCGGCCGCAAATGCCGGCGCATCATTGACGCCGGCGCCCGCCGTTGCGACTTTTCGACCCTCCTTCTGTAGCTTGGAGACAACCGCGCTCTTTTGGTCAGGCAGAACCTCGGCTTCCACATGCGGGATACCAAGCCTCCGCGCCACCGCCTGAGCGGTCGTCCGATTGTCGCCGGTGAGCATGATGACCCTGACCCCTTTGACGGCTAGTTCGCGCAGCGCCTCGGGCAGTTGGCTGCTTAACCGGGTCGGCAATGGCCAAGATGCCTGCGAGGCTGCCATCGATGGCCATGTTGATGACGGTTGCGCCTTCGCCACGCTGGCGTTCGGCTTCCGCTTCCAGCGAGGAGGTGTCGACGCCCCGCGAGTACAGGAACGTCGCGTTTCCGAGAAGCACCTCGTTGCCTTCGACGGTTCCGAGGGGCCCCTTGCCGACTGGCGAGTCGAAATCCTTAACGTCGGTCGTCTGGATACTGCGATCCCTGGCCGCGCTGACGATCGCATCCGCCAACGGATGCTCGCTCGCGCGCTCGACGCTTGCAGCGCGCCTCAACACGGTTGCCCCCGAGTACTCGTTTGTGGGTACTTCTGCGACAACCTTTGGCCTGCCCTCTGTCAGCGTACCGACCTTGTCGACCACGAGCGTGTCAATCTTCTCCATGCGGTCCAGCGCCTCGCGTTCTTGATAAGGACGCCCGCATGTGCACCGCGCCCCACGCCCACCATGATCGACATTGGCGCCGCCAGGCCGAGCGCGCACGGATAGGCGATAATGAGAACGCTGCCGCTGCCACCAGGCCGAACGCGAGTCGTGGCTCCGGCCCGTAAACGGCCCAAGCGGCGAACGCCACAAACGCGACCATGGCGGACTCTATCTGCGCAGTTCGAAGCCAACAGGCCGACGGAAGACTTAATTGGCTTCCACGTCCAATTTGCCGGCGTCGTTTGCTAATGCTGCTGCCGGCGTTTGTCGAATCCCAGCAGGGGCCCGGTCGTCGGGTCCGGCGGCGGTGCCCGCCGATCATAGGCCGGATTTCCTGCCGGCAGAGCGGTCGACCGCAGCGGGCCAAGGCCTGCCAAGGAGGGCATGATCGAATCGTGCAAACGCCGCCGCTCGAGGGACCGGGCTATCGGCGGACCTGTTTGACAGGCGCGCTTCAAGCACAATATCGCCGATCAACCTACGTTAATCGGCCGCTCTTCCCGGGGTGCGGCTTGGACAGAACTAGGAACAAAGCTCCGGCGCGGGGGTTCGAAAGACCGGCAGAGCGTGGCCCGACGGGCCGATCGCTTTTCGTCGGGTTCGAACCGGGAGCAACCAAATGAGCAGGCGTTTCGAGGATCGGCATCATCACTCCGGAGACGACATTACCGTCCAGACCTTCGACGACTACCTCCTCTTCATCGGCGACCATCATTCGGACCGGTTGACGGGTGCCGACGAACAGATGAACATAGCCTTCGGCCGCGCCGGGAACGACCACCTCGTCGGTGGAGCGATGGACGACGATCTCATCGGCGGTTCCGGCAACGACCGTCTGATCGGCGGCGAAGGAAGCGACCATCTCGTCGGCGGCGCCGGCAACGACCAGCTGGTGGGTGGCGGCCAGGCCGACACGCTGATGGGCGGCGACGGCAACGACGTGCTGGATGAGGGAGGCGGCCACGGCGATCTCGACGGCGGGCGCGGCAACGACGTTCTGACCGGCGGCCCGGGCGCCGACGCGTTCATGA
Organism: Bradyrhizobium sp. 22; assembly: GCF_000482425.1. Classification (NCBI taxonomy): domain Bacteria; kingdom Pseudomonadati; phylum Pseudomonadota; class Alphaproteobacteria; order Hyphomicrobiales; family Nitrobacteraceae; genus Bradyrhizobium; species Bradyrhizobium sp. 22. The sequence continues at coordinate 103,223 of NZ_AXVG01000029.1, read as the reverse complement.
TCTCTCCGGACAGCGGCAACGACGTCATCACCGACTTCCGCGCTGGCGTCGGGATGTTCGACCATCTCGCCGTCATGGACATCGAGCCCGAGCAGTTCCGCTTCAAGGACACGCAGGACGGCGTCCTAATCAGTTGGGACACGAACAAGGGCGACGGGTCGGTCTTGCTCGAAGGCGTGTTCAAGGCGGATCTCGCGCAGGACGACTTCATGTTCGTCGACGACCGCCACCTGATTGACCCGGCGAGCGCCCACGCGGACCGCGTCACCGCCGAGCACTTCGTCAAGGATGAGGGCAGCGAGAGCGCGCCGACGACGGCAGGCGAGACCCCCTCGCAATTCCAGCGCTCCGTCGACGGCAATCTCATCAAATACGGCAGCGATGGACAGAACGACGTCTTCCAGGCCACGGCCAAGAACGACTTCTACTTCGGTCTGAGAGGCGACGACCATCTGTACGGCGGAAGAGGCGACGACCACCTTGCGGGAGATGCCGGCAACGATGTTCTGGGCGGCGGAGACGGGCGGGACGATCTCCGCGGCGGCGACGGGAACGACCAGCTCTACGGCGCAGCCATGGCCGACAACCTGATGGGCGGAGCGGGCAACGATTATCTCAGCGCCGGCGCCGGGCACGACATGCTCGAAGGCGGGGCAGGAAACGACGTCTACAACGGCGGCGACGGCGCCGACGCTTTCATGGTCTCGCACGGCAGCGGCAACGACGTCGTGGTGGCGGGTTTCGACCCGGGGCCGGGCGCGTTCGACCACATCGCGTTCATGGACATTCTCCCCAATGAGGTAAGTGTCACCGATTCGCTATCCCCGCACGGCGACGGTCACACCGGCGTCCTGGTAAACTGGAGCGACGGCTCGATCTTTCTGGAAGGCATCCAAAAAAGCCAGTTGGCCCAGGACGACTTCATGTTCAACGCCGTCGAGGGTGGGGCTTTCGTACCCGACCCCTCGATCAGCACCGAAGGCAGCGAAATGATCTTCCAGGGAACCCACACCGAGTGGCATCTGGTCTAGGAGCGCCGACCGCTCGAAACGGCGCTGAAGTAGGCACCGGATTTCACCGTCTTGCCGCCAGTCGAACGAGATCAAACGGGTGGATGATCGCGTCCCTCGCAATCCACAGAAGGATCAGTGAATGTCCTAGGCCGCTTCGCCGCGATGATAGCCACCACCACAGTGATCATGTTCGGACTGATGTACCTGAACACGTTCGCTACGGATTACGTCTGGTACAGCCAGACCCGCACCTGGATGGCGCTCCTCATGGGCGCGGTGATGGCCATCATCATGCTGGGCTTCATGTGGGGCATGTACAAGAACCGCGCGGCCAATCTGGGCACGTGACCACGAGCGCCCTCCTTTTCGCAGGCGCGCTGTGGCTGGTGCGCAGCCAGCAGACCGTCGCGGACGTCTCCTACAGGAAAGCGATGATTCCGCACCATTCGATCGCGATCCTGACCAGCGAGCGGTTGCACATCAGGGATCCGCGCGTCCGAAAGCTGGCGGACGGGATCATCGAAGCGCAGGTCAGGGAGATCGGCGAGATGAAGAACTTGATCGCCGAACTCGAGCAGAAACCGGTCCCGGACGATGCGAAGGATCTGCCGCCGCGCGCGCCGCAGTAGGGGTTTGCTCGGTTCGGGCCATGGACCAAGCGCGGCGCGAGCGTCAGCCAAACTGCAGACTTGCCTAAAGCCTCGTCAAGTTTGTCATGCCACCATCATCGAAACGCCCTCGCTTACAGTTGTTCGGGAGCTGCACAACCGCCGTTCCATGACCGATCAATAGGGAAAGCTCAACGTGTGCTGTATACCCAAGACAGCACGGAACGTTTCTGATGAATTCGCGAACCCAACTCCGAAGCTTCCAGACACGACGGTCTGGGGAGTTAATTGATATCGTGCGCCAATTTCGGCCATGTTGGTGACGTCTCCGAGCCGTCGGGCCGTTTCGCCATACACGTCTGCGACTATGACGAGATCATTGATCACCGGCTGACTGTAGCCCAAGCCTACCCGATACCGATCGCTCCGTTCGCCCATCGTGCCCGGGCAGAGGGTCATGATTGTGGAACCATGACGCGTTGAAATGTATTCGACGTGGCACGTAGCTGAAAGGCGAATAGCCGCCCAAGTCGAAGGTGCCGATGGGTTTCGTAGCCAAGAACTTGAGTTCTGTCTCGGTACCGCCCGCATCGCGGCCGTACGGCTTCGTCACTCCGGCGGCGACGGACAGCGCCGGAACCCAAATGCTCTCACTGTTAAAATTGTAGAGCCCCTGGACGCGGACGTCCCCCTGGCGGTTTCGCTGGCATCGCGAACCGGTAGGGTGCCTCATCTTGATCTGCGCATTGGGAAAGATTCGGTACTCGACCCGCGGCACCGTCCAGTACCGATTCTTTCCCTCCACGTCCCGAGTCCGGTCGTACCTGAAATAGGTCCGGGCCTCGATCGCGCCCTGCTTCAGGGGGTAAGCATCCTCGACCGTCACCGGGATGCCATCCTCGAGGTTAATGAGTGGGCGGCAGAGCTACGCGGGTCAGGGGGCGTTCGCGGCAGCGACGATCCGCAGGTCGTCCGTGGTGCGCTCGAGCAAATCGTAACCGCCGCGCTCGAGGCCAATGTCATTGCGCGCTAGTCGCCATGCCCATCGAGACGAACCTCCATCGACTGTTCGCGATCAGGAATTGCGTGCCGAAATACTAGCGATAGGCGGTGGCTGCGCTTCCGGCGCCCGCTCGCAGACCATCAGACAGGATCGGATCGCGGATCGGCGCTGATGGCCGGTCCCTGCGTCACACCTCGCTACGTCAAGGCACGAGGGGACCACCGTGACGATCGGTCGTGCCCCGAGCGCACCGCCTCCGGAGGCCGCACCCGACATCCGCGCGACAAAGGCGGCCGGCAGCTGGATTTCGAAGAACCCGAACATCGCCAGCGAAAGGATGACGAGGACCGTGCTGATCACGCTAAGCAGGAGCTTGTCCCGCAGGAGTAAATGCCATTGCCGTGCTTCTCGCACTCTTCGGCGCAGAGCCGACATGCCGCCGCGCGCTTCTGCAAAGCGGCCGCGCCAAGTCTGGAGAGGCTCGTCGCGGAGAATATTGGGGTAAGCCTCATCCATAAGGACTGGCCAATCCTGACCAATGCGTTTTCTACGGCGCTCGCCTGGCCTTGAGAGCTCTATGGAGGCAGGTACGACATGGTTCGCCGCGCGCTGATGGCCATTCCGGAGGCGAGGATCCCGCAGAAGCGGATGCTGGGAGCTATGGCCGCTTCGATGGCGTCGAGACGGCGCGTATGATGGGCCGCCTGTATGCGGCGGCACGGCTCTACGTCAACTTCTTCCAGCCGTCGTTCAAGCTGAAGGAGACGCGTCGCGAAGGGACTAAAGTATCAAGCGCTATCACCTCCCATCGACGCCCTATGAGCGAGCCTTGGCGCATCTCAAGGTGACCGCGGCCGTGAAGAAATGGCTACGCGATCAGTATCGCTCGCTCGATCCGGTTGCGCTGTTGGCGGAGATTCGCGCGACCCAAGAGGAAATAGGCAATCGCGTTGATCGTCGTGCCGGACAGGCGCGCGGCCTGCAACCCGCTCACACTAGCATCCTCCCAGCGACCGCGGCGACGTTCGCGAAGACGCTCGGCAAGACCGACAACTCGGCGAGCCGCGTGTCACACACCGGCGAACTCGTCGGCCCTATAAGACCAGAGTTCGCATGCCGTCCAAGCTCGACCCGCATTGCCACGATCAGGGTTGGCTCGCTGAGGAGCCGCAGCTAACCGCGCTCGCCATTGTCGGCCGGCTGAGCGATAAATGCTCTGAGGAGTTCGGGCCGAGACAGCATTCTATTGTGCAGCGTCAGGGTGCTTGGACGGAAGACTGCTAAGCAGTTGGTCGCGGAGAAGCTGCTTGGCGACGCCGCGACTGTGGCCCCGTTGCCCGGGGCTGTGGATGACTCGGGCTATGCAGGGCCCGACCCGCCCACAGCCCCTCTCCCCGAGCAAGCGGGAAAAGCTACTTGGCGCCACCCATCAGTCGACGTCGCATCGTCATCGGCCACGGCGCTACCGGGGTAACATCTGCAAGTGAGACAATACGTACGTACATCTTCTGCAAGGCTATCACGTCGCGTCCGTTCCTCGACGGCGTGACATGAGTGCGAGGAGACATAGATCGGTTGGCGTCCCGTGGCGGTAAGTGAGTGCTGGCCGGCCGTAAGCCCTGCAAGCTAAAGCACCCGAGTGGCGCCAGGGATCTTTAGCAACGCAGCCGTCGCACCCCAGCTCAATAGCACCGTGAGTACGAAGACGATCAACGCCTTGGCGATCGCTGGCATATCGACGTCGAACAGCCAGTATTGCAGCCAGAGCACGATCGGGTAGTGCACCAGGAACATGCCGTAGGCCGCCGCCTGCATAGGATCGAGCATGCTCGAGCCCAAGCGTTTGAATCGGAGGAAATAGGCAAGAATAGCGAACAGGATGGCGGCGCTGAAGGCGGCGAAGAGCAGGCCGTAGATGATCTCATACCAGTCCGGCAGCCACACGGGATTCCCCAAGATCTCGCGCTTCATGTAGATTAGCACCCACAAGAGGCAATACGGGATCATTGCGGCGATGATCCAAGCCCAATTGCTCTTCGCCAGGCGGCCGTCCGCACTCAAGAGGCCGCGATCGAAATTCGCCGCACCCACACCGGCACCGATGAAGAAGTAGACGGGATAAAGAAGCACGCGGCTGGATTGTAGAGAGAGCGGCCCGAACTCGAACCAGCGGCTCGCACCGAAGTAGACCCGGGCCGGTATATAGACGATGGCGGTCACGATGAGCATGAACACGAAGAACACGGCCGGCCGCTCGTAACCGCGCAAGGAAAGGCGATTGATCGGGTCGACCAGCTTCGGTGAGAGCCGATGTAGTGTGCTGGCCGCGAGGTCGAACGCCAACAGGACTGAGATAAACCAGACCGGTCCACTTGGCCACGGCCCGACGGTCACCGTTGTCCACCAGAAATCAGCAAAGCTTATATGTGGCGCTCGTCGCAGCGCAATGGCGTAATAGGCGATCGGAATGATGGTAAGTGCGGCGATCGCAAGCGGCAGGCCGAGCCGAAGCAGTCGGTCGCGCAAAAAGATCCATGGTTCTTTGTGGGCCAGGCTTGGCCAGATGAACAGTCCCGACAGAAAAAAGAACGTCGCCATAAAGAAGCTGTCAGTGGAAAGAATGATCGCGTCAAAGCCGATCCAAGATTTGGGGTCGGTATGGCCGAAATAGGTGTAGGCAATAACAGAATGGTGGAGCAGCACCACCAGCGTCAGGAAGCAGCGCAAGCGATCGAGCGCCGGGTTGCGAGCTCTGACCTTCAGTGCTGTCTGAAGATCGGTGTACCCAGCCGTTTGCGAAATCGTTGTCATATTAGTATGATAAGAAGGCTCTGAGCGTGGCTTGTTGATCGAGGTCAACTGTCGCCGTTGGGTTCCCTCTCGTGTCATATGGTAGACGGGATCTATCGGCGGCGTTCTCTGAACTTTATGTCGGCCTCAACGACGCGATGAACACTCTGTTCGTAAAAGGACCGCGGGTGGAGAACGGCAAGGCGGGTGGAGGCTCCGCTATGAATCGGGAAGGCATTCCCGGTCCTTTCGGCCGCATCTGGGGGAGACATCACGATTCGGGGGTGTCACTGCTGGCGAATGGCGTCGTCAACAACGAGCTTTGGCTTACGTCCCACCTGGCTTTGTGACCGTCTTTTGTGCCCCACACGACCGTCTATTGCGTTACATGGAAACTGGAATCATTTGAGGTTTCCAGGTTCCGAGGACAGTCGCTCCATAACCGCAATTGCGGCTATCAAACCGTCCGCCGTTTCGGCTGCGCCTTCATCTCCGTTTCAGCGGGGGCGCCGGCCAGTCCGCGATAGAGTTCCGCATAGGCGTGTGCCGAGCGGTCCCACCCGAACTCCTGCCGCATGGCGTTCGATTGGATTTTGCGCCAAGCTATGGTCTGGTCTAAAAGCGAAAGCGCGCGCCTTATGCACGCAATCAATTCGGAGGCGGTCGGTTCGCTAAGGGAGAAGCCCGTGGCGATCCCGTTTCTGATGTTCTTCTGATCGGCATCGACCACGCTGTCGACCAATCCTCCGCAGCCTCGCACGATTGGCAACGTCCCGTAGCGCATGGCGTAAATCGGCGTGAGCCCAGGGTTCGAATCGTGAGGGATGCGGCAGCATGTCGGCGCCCGCGAAAAGGCGGTGGGCGACGCCTTCCTCGTAGCCGATCCCGACCGAGACTTGGCCGGGATAGCGTGTTGCCAGTTCACGGAAACCGCTCTCGTAGCCAGCGTCTCGTCTGCGATAAGTGCGAATTGAATCCCCTCAGCGAGCAGCGACGGGAGTGCCTCTGGGACGATGTCGGGCATCTTCTGAAGGCGAGGAGGGGTGTATCGGGCGACCGTACAAGGTTCAGCTCCTTCTGGCAGCCTTACAAGCCCGCTTAAGAGACACTTGACGCGGCGTAAAGGTCATCGTGAGATGGACGTCGTTGGCGGGATCCCAAATTCCATAATCGGCACCGTTCATGATCCCGCGCAAGCGATTACGTTTCTCGCGCAACAGGCCGTCAAAGCCAGAGCCATACTCGGGCGTCAGCACCTCCCGCCTGCAGTTCGGGCTGACGGTAGTGATCGCGTCAGCCCAGCAGATGCCGGCTTTAAGGAACGAAATCCGCCCATAGAACGCCAGCGTAGGGTAGAGATCGGGTCGTACGGCAAAGCAAGCCGTCCGAGTTCATCGGAGAACGCAATCGTTACGCGCCGGCGCATCGACTTGAGTTCACGCTCAGGGTCCTCGAAGGTACGCTGACAGTCGCGCGGCAAAAATAGTCGGTCCGGCCACAGCGCTCCGGGGTAAAGGCGGTCGCCTTGTCGACCATAGTCCCGCAGATGGGATCCTTGGCGAGTTCATGGACGGCCGCAGCCGGAAGCGCTGCTGGATGTACGTGGGTGTGACTCTGCAGGGGCATTGCACGCCTCGTTAGTCTGCAAAGTCGGCAAGTGCAACTTCGCATCACCCTCGGGCTCTCGTGGGTGATCATCTCTTCGCAGAGTCGCAGCCGAGACTTTAATGTCGATCAAGTATTTGCAGAACTAATCTCTCCGCCGCTTAGAGCTTGCTCTAGCTCAAAGTTTTGCAGGAGCATTGCTTCGATGCTTGCAGTCTCGGAAGAACAAACGGCCAAGAGCAGTTGTCATGGCACGTTCCACAGTTGAGGTGCAGAGAGACAGGCCGAAACTCCGGAGGAGGCCGACCGGCACCCGCGAATGCACCGTTTGCTACGAAGACTTCGCTCCGAATTGGATGATGCCTTCGATCGTTTCGCGCGTCATATTGAATTTCCTTCACTGCACTCGTTGCACCGAATCGCTGACCTTGAGCGCCGACTGCACCACGGCATGCCGCTGAGTTCCATTGCTGCAGCCGTCGAGGTGGTGGAGGAGGACGTCGACGTAGGTCAATACGACTAGGCTCCTGACCAGCGTGTCTTTGAGCGCCCGAGCAACTCAGCTCCTGCGAACTTGGCAAGTGGGCCGTGGCAGTTGGCGTTTTCCGCTACGGTCTCTTTCCAGACCTAAGGGGAGAGGTAGTCTGGTAGTAGGTGGGCGCTGGCTCGATCCTCCGACGCGGGCGATCCCCTGGCGCCGGAGGATCGATCTCGGCCGGACGGAGTTGAGCGGACGGGCGAATTTCCGAGGAGGTTCGAAATGTGCACGTGGCGCGGCCTGGGACTAACGATATCTGCTCTCATTCTGGCATACGGCGCGGTCGATGCGACCGCACAGGAGCGAATGAAGCCGCAGCCAGATCAGCAACAGGCTCAATCCCATTCCATGGAGGATGGGGGCGGTACGACGGGGCAGGGAGGTATGATGTGCGGAGATATGATGGGTCGCGGCATGATGGGTCGCGGCATGATGGGCCGCGGGATGATGGGTGGCGGGATGATGGGTAGCAGCATGATGGGGAGCCGCGCGATGGGGAGCCCGATGATGTTCCGCATGATGTTCGCTCTGATGGACGACGGCGACGGGCAAATTTCATTGCAGGAGTTTCAGGCCGCCCATGAACGAATTTTCAAGGCAATGGACAGTAACAAGGATGGCCAAGTGACCCAGGAGGAGATGCAAGCTTTCATGCACGGGCGGCCGGGTAAGTCGGTTCCACAGCAGTAGCAGGCCGCTTGCTCCTTCACGGTCTCCGAATTGCCCAGTGACGCGCGGCTTTATGGCCAGGCAAGCAATTCGGCGAGGCGCCAAGCAGGACTGACCACGCGTCGCCGACGGGCAACCCCGCCAATTGGGTTGTAAAATCACAGAAGACCGGCCGGTCGACTGGGCAGTGAAGAAGGCCGAGAGGACGCTAAGAACTCGGCACAAGCCTCTGGTGCGTCAGCCGATCACGCATGGTTGTCATGATGAACATGATGGACGGGATGGGATGGGGGATGGGCCTGGTTGGGATTCTCATCCTCGTCCTGCTTCCTCGGCATTGCCGCCCTCGTCAAATATCTCTCGAGGTCGTGACGTCATGCGGCTCGGGTGCAGATCTCGGATGGAGCGTCAGCCCGCTACTCGCGATCAATAGGGACGTGGGGCTCACAAACCCGTGAACTGAACTGCCGTGACGCAGTGCATTTTGCGCGTGCTGCCAACGGCCTAGCCTTTGGCTAGGTTGGTTGTTATCTTAGCTCACATGTTGGAGAAGATCGGCCGCATCATGAGACTGGCACTGGCGCTCACGTTCATCGTGGGGCTGGTTCCGCATGGCATACGTGCAGCGGATGCGGACGTGAAGATGGTCATGGCTGCCGCGACCGACATGCCAATGAAGGGCAAGTACAATGGTTGCGGCGACAGTCAGAAGGAAATGACAGCCGCAGCATGCTCCGCCTCTTGCGGAAGTTTCGTGGCCTTGCCCGTCTTTGTTTCGCTGTTTGACCCAGTTCTTGTCGAGATGGCGCAAGATTTCTCCGGCCCAGCTCTCGCAGGGCATACGATCCCGCCTGATCCATATCCTCCCAGACCTCTCATCCTGAGCTGAGGCGCATCGCGGGTCGCGATGTGTCCTCTGGTGCGCGCGATGCCCACCGCATCGATGACGCGTCGCGATGTTGCACGTGGTTTTTGGCCATGGGCAGCGGATCAATATCCAGGATTGGCTTTCATGCACTCCAGTTTAGGTCCGGCGATCAATCGCCGCGCACTGCTCGTAGGCGGCACCGCAGTTGCGGCTTCTGCCCTGTTCCCGCGAATAGCACGAGCCACAGCGGCAGTACCCAAGGCAATTGAGCTCACCGCTGCGCCAGGTCGCGCGTCCCTCGTTGGCTCGCCTTACCCGCGCACAAATGTGTGGTGCTACGGGGACCGCATCCCAGGTCCCGAAATCCGGCTCCGTCAGGACGAGCCCGTTCGCTTGGCCGTCCGAAACAACTTACCGGAAGATACGACTGTGCATTGGCACGGCATACGTCTGCCGAATGCCATGGACGGCGTTCCCGGCCTCACGCAGCCGCCGATCAAGCCTGGCGAGAGCTTCACCTACGAATTCACGCCCCCCGACGCCGGCACGTTCTGGTACCACCCGCATGCCGACAGCCTGCAGCAATTGGGGCGTGGCCTGGCTGGCGCTCTGATTATTGAAGAGCCGGAACCCGTTCCGGTCGACCGCGACGTTGTCTGGGTATTGAGCGACTGGCGACTTAGATCCGATGCGCAAATCGCGCCCGGCTTCGGCAGCGGCATGGAAGCCGCCATGTCCGGTCGCGTCGGCAACACGGTCACGGTGAACGGTGGGGTGTCCGAAGAGGAGCCAGTACGGGCAGGGGAGCGCATTCGCCTCCGCCTCGTCAACGCCTCGCTCGCGCGCATCATGGCCCTGCGCTTCGAAGGCCACCGCCCAATAGTCGTCGCGACCGACGGTCAGCCTTGCGACCCGCATGAGCCGGACAATGGGCGTCTGCTTCTCGCTCCTGCAATGCGGGTCGATCTCATCCTCGATATGCAAGGTGAACCGGGTCGACGATACCGGGTGGTCGACGACTTCTACGATGAGCTGTCTTATTGGCTCACTCAGCTCGCCTACAACGACGAGCCGCCGCTCCGCGCCCATCCACTCGATGGACCGCTGCGTTTGCCGCGCAATCCGGTGCCGGAGCCGGACTTGACCACCGCCGAGCGGCACGAACTCCGGCTTCAGGGCGGGATGATGAGTGGTGGAGGCATGATGGGGAGGGGCGGAATGATGGGCATGGGCAGCGAAGCCAGCTGGGCCATCAATGGTCATTCGATGACAGGCGACGGTCACGTCGGCGTGCCGCCGCTGTTCACTCTGCGGCGCGGACGAAGCTGCGTGCTGTCGATGCGTAACGAAACAGCTTGGTGGCATCCTATGCATCTCCACGGCCACAGCTTCCGCGTCCTGAGTCGCAATGGCGCAGCGGTGCCGCACCGGCAATGGGCGGATACCGTTCTCGTACGACCGAAACAGACGGTCAAAATCGCTTTTGTCGCCGACAATCCCGGCGACTGGATGCTGCATTGTCACGTCACAGACCATCAAGCGTCCGGAATGATGACCATGCTGCGCGTTGCCTAACCAATTCTAATACTGCGAAGGAGAAGCGACATGAATAGACGGACATTCTGCCTTGGCACTGCGCTAACGACGCTTGTGCTGCCGCTGCCGGTATTTGCCGAGCCGATCAAGGCGACGTTGTACAAGAACCCGCAATGCAGTTGCTGTGAAGGCTACGCCGCATATCTTCGGCAGAACGGGTTCGACGTCGAGGTAAAACCCACCAATGATCTCGCTGAGATCAGCCAGAACGCCGGCGTACCAGCGAAATATCAGGGCTGTCACACCATGTTCGTTGGCGGCTACGTGGTCGATGGGCATGTTCCTGCGGACGTGGTCCGCAAGCTCCTATCCGAGCGGCCGCAGATCGCGGGGATCACGCTGCCTGGCATGCCCACCGGCTCCCCCGGTATGACCGGCCCCAAGACGCAGAAATTCGTCATCTATGTCGTGACCAAGGAAGGCAAGGCGCCGACCATCTACGCCAGCGTGTAATCGGTAGGCGCCGGCGAGGTCAACCAGCACCGCCCACAAGCACGTTGGCCCAGTATCGTCCGAGTGCTTGTGAAACGATGTCGCCAGCGATCAGAGGGTTTGAGCAGCAATGACGCTTGTCTCCTGCATCCGAGGTATCCAGCTCGCGGTTGTTGTCGCAATCGCAATCGCAACGGCTACTCCATTAGCCGCAGCTCAGGAACCAGTAAGAAGGCTGGTCCTGCATGACAGCCCACGATCTGTCGCTGCTGTCCAGTTCACCGATCAGCAAGGCCGCGCACGAAGTCTGGACGATCTTAGGGGAAAGGTCGTGGTCCTCAATATCTGGGCCACCTGGTGCGTGCCCTGCCGAAAGGAAATGCCCGCGCTCGACCGGCTGCAAGGGACCCTGGGCGGCGCCGAGCTCAAGGTCGTGCCTCTCTCGGTCGATCGCGGTGGCCTCGAAACCGTCCGCAAATTCTATTCCGAGATCAACCTTCGCAATGTTGCCATTTACACCGACCCTTCCGGACAGGCCTTGCGCGCCGTGGGTGCCATCGGCTTGCCGACCACGCTCGTTATCGATCGTGCTGGTCAGGAAGTTGGGCGCGCCATTGGTCCCGCCGAATGGGATTCGCCAGAAATCGCCGCGACGCTGCGCGCCGTCATGACCAATACCGGCGGACGTCTCGGTCAGCGGCAAGATCCCGATCGATCCAACTTGCAAGCGTCGCCCGGCCCGCTCCGGCGTGCGTTCGACTGGCTCATGGCGCCTGTTACCGAACTGATCCTTGATAGAGAAACGCCTGATAATTCCTCAGAGAAAAATAGGAGCAGATTGACGAAGGAGAATGAGCATGCAGTCAACGACTAGAATCCTCATTTCATTCGCCCTGGTCTCGGCCGCCGCGATCGTGATGGCTTCGGCTCCCTATGCCGTCGACGATCACGCGCCGTCCAGCTCGACGGGTCCTTTGCGTCAAATGCGCGGACGGTAGCTCAGAGAGGCAAAATTAGCTTTTTGAGACAACAATCAATGACTCCGACGTAAAAACAGAAATAGGGTGGGAAAGAACCAAGGGAGGAGGGGATGGAGACCGTTCGCCGCTTGCGTGCCAGGGCGTTACTGTGCCGACAGGCCGCCGCGTATCATCCAGATAGAAGCTGGAAGCTGCTCGCAGAGGCGGAGTACTGGGAGCACTTGGCCAGCGCGGCTTTGCTTGAGCACTTCAGAGAATGCAATACCCTTTTGCATAATATGGCCACCCCGCAGCACGCGAACGAAACCACCCTGAAACATGGGGCCCCGCAATGGATCAAGGGATGACGTTGCTGTCTTTCTTCGAAAGCGTCTCGAAGCTCTGACTTATCAATGGGCCGAACTGGAGGACCTTCGAGCGCGTGTGATCGAAGCCGAACAGAACAAATTCACCTCTCGTTCGCCTGCGTAACACCGTATGCTTCCGCGCAGTTCAGTCGCGCTCTTCTCGCCAAATCGCAAAATCGGCTTTCGTTCGCTTTCAGGAGAACACTCATGCTATCAAGAAAGCTACAAGCAGGCAGTATTGCGGCAGTGCCTGAGGCGCATTCGCCGGGCGTGGTCAAGTAGCTTGGCCATTCGGCTTTGCCGTGCCGGGCAGGACCGGATTATCGCGCTGTTCCACGGAAGCATAGAACGCATCCATGTCGATATGGATGATCTTGCGATGGGGCGCCGTCGAGACGACTTGCTCCGATCGGATCGGGGCCATAGACGGATTATAGAGTTACCAGTCGAGTCGTCGCAGCCGTTAGACCAGGTTGGTCCGACCGACACTCCGGGCGGGTATCGCCGATCGAATCAAAGACCTCTGCGATGGCGCCCGCGGCCGCCTCGGGAGAGACGCCGACCCGCGCATCCCGACGCGCGACATCGAACGCACGTTCCCGGGCGTGAGGGTAAAGCCGCGATCCTGCATCCAGCCGTGCTCCCTACATTCCCTGTGGCTCCGGCGTCGTTGACCATTGGCCTAGCCGCGCAGCGTCCGGACCGCGGGCTCGAGGCGAATTAAGGCCGGTGGCCACGATATGTTCCACATGTACTTTGAATGAGCTGCAGATTTCCCTTCGCATAGCACAGATTTTGGAATCTATTCCTAGCCGACCAGCTCAGGAGGCGCGGCAAACGCCAAAAGTCCCAAGATCGGCCTGGGACAAAGGGTAGGGGGTCCAGCTAGTCAGGAACTTAGGCGGTTTCGTTTATTTCACTTGTTGCGTTTATTTCGAATATGGCCTATACAAGAGGCCATACAGGGGAGAAAATACGATGACGATGCCAGCCTACGTTGAAGAGCTGGGAGGTACTCGCCTACCTTCTGCGAGCGAGAAGGCGGCAGCCAACCAGCTTCGTCAGATACTCGCTTCGCACGCGACGGGAGATGCCAAACTCCGAGTGCTCGACGATGCACAACAGGCTGCAGAGATAACCTTGTCGCCGGCGCTATCGAGTCTTTTGATGGAATTGCTGCGGCATATCGGTCGCGGCGATGCGGTGACGCTTGTGCCTGTGCATGAGATGTTGACCACGCAGCAAGCTGCCGACATTCTGAATGTCTCGCGTCCGTTTCTGGTCTCGCTGCTCGAGAAGAACGAAATTCAGCACGTGACAGTGGGGCGTCATCGCAGGATTAAGGCAGAGGACCTATTCGCCTATAAGCGCACGCGTGATGAGAAGCGGGGCAAAGCGCTTGCGAATCTCGCTGAGCAGGACGCGGAGCACCTGTAAGCTTGTTTGCAAACCGCTTCACCGCATTCGTCGATGCGTGCTCACTTGCAAGCGCGCTCAAAAGGAACCTGCTTCTCTCCTTGGCGGAAGCGGAGTTTTTTCGTCTCCGCTGGTCGAGCCGCGTCCTGGATGAGACCGAAGCAGCTATCGAGGAAATCTTGAGCGGCAAAGGCTTTGCCGATGCCACAGCGCGCGCAGAGCGGGCGCGCGCCAGTATGGAAGCTGCCTTCGAAGACGCCATGGTTACGGATTTTGACAACTTCTTGCCGGTTGCGGCGGGTCTGCCCGATCCTGGCGATCACCACGTTGTTGCTGCGGCGGCCAAGACGCAAGCCGCAATGATCGTAACGGAAAACCTTAAGGACTTTCCCGCGGCAGTTCTTTCCGACCTGAACATGGAGGCGAAATCGGCCGACGCTTTCATTGCGGATACTATCGCACTCGACGAAGCTCGCGCCGTTGCAGCCATTCGGCGTATGCGCGAACGCTTCAAGAAACCGGAAATGACGCCGGCGGAGTTCTTGCTCGTGATGGAAGCTGCGGGGCTGATTGAGACTGTTGACGTGCTAAGGTCACACGTGGAATCCCTCTAGCTCAGTAACTAACCAGACGGGCTTTTGGCAACACGATCTTGATGCGAACTCGACTTCGGATATTCCATAATGAAAATTATGCGAATAAAATCAATACCTTATCATAACTGCTGAAATAAGCGCTTCGAGCAAGTTTTGCTCACGCGCGCCTAACCAAATAGCCTTTCGCTTTGAACTCCTCGTTCACGAACGTTCCTTTGGACGTCGAGTCGCGGAATTGCTCCCAAACCTCTCGGGTAACGCCACTGTAAATGTAATAGGCTCCACGTTTGAAGATCACGTGTGCCTCACCCTGGTCCTCGTCGTATGCGATTTGGTCGACGCTGCTTGAGTCCACATAGGTGAAATCCATGAACTATCTCTTCAGTTGATGGCGCCAGTGAGTGACAGATCTCATATTGAGCCAGATCAAGTTTCCGGCTGTTCTTTCGCTGTCGGCACAACACGCCGCGATCTCCAAAGAACTGACTCTGGCTGACTCCGAACGATCCAGACAATGTGAAGTGGGGCTGGGGACCGACCGCTGTGGTTGCGCCGCTCTCTTGTGTGTCGGGGAAAACAGTG
The DNA here is from genome assembly GCF_000482425.1 of Bradyrhizobium sp. 22. NCBI lineage: Bacteria > Pseudomonadati > Pseudomonadota > Alphaproteobacteria > Hyphomicrobiales > Nitrobacteraceae > Bradyrhizobium > Bradyrhizobium sp. 22. The sequence goes on along the minus strand of NZ_AXVG01000029.1, from coordinate 88,180 downwards.
TACTGGTTAGCCTAATTCTGCGGGCGGAGATGGTGCATCGAGAAGAGGAGAGGGCTTCGTCGCTTCGTGGGCCTCAGAGCGCAGCGGACGTGTCAACACCTCACGTCTGAATTCGTGAGCTTTCGCCCCTTTTCTAATTGCAAGACGCGAGACCGAATTCGCTATACGGCCGAGTGGTCCCGTGAAGTCCGGAAGATCGACCATAGCCAGCAGCAGCCCTGCGGTTCGATGAGGTTATCGCAACAGGGTACTGGATCGCTGAGCCTCGTTGAAAAGCTGACGCCCAAGGGAAGATGACTCGCGGCGTGCCTTGGGGGCGCTCGTGCATGAAGCCGGCACCCTCGCTTAATTCAGATTTATCAACCGCGCATTTTTTCTCTGTGGCCGGAAGGAATTAGGAACGTAGCTCCGGTGCGAAGGTTCCTACGAACGGCGGAGTGCCGCCCGGCGGGGTCGATGCTCGTCGTCGCGTTCAACCGGAGCAACCAAATGAGCAGGCGTTTTGAAAATCGACATCATCACTCGGGAGACGACGGGAACACGCAGACCTTCGACGACTATCTCCTCTTCATCGGCGACCATCACTCAGACCGGTTCACGGGTTCCGACGATCGCATGAACATCGCCTTCGGCCGGGACGGAAACGACCGACTGGTCGGCGGAGCGATGGACGACGACCTCAACGGCGGTGCGGGCAACGATCATCTCATCGGCGGCGGGGGAAGCAATCATCTGGTCGGAGGTGCGGGAAACGACCACCTGATCGGCGGAGATCAAGCAGATACGTTGATGGGAGGCGATGGCAACGACGTCCTGAACGAGGGTGCGGGCCATGGCGACTTGGACGGCGGGCGAGGCAACGACGTTCTCACCGGCGGTCCGGGCGCGGATGCATTCATGATCTCTCCCGATAGCGGGCACGACATCATCACGGATTTCCGCGCCGGTCCGGGGGTGTTCGACCATCTTGCGGTCATGGACATCGAGCCCGAGCAATTCCGCTTCAGGGACACGCACGACGGCGTCCTGATCAGTTGGAATACCGACAAGGGCGACGGATCGGTGCTGCTCGAAGGCGTTTTCAAGGCGGACCTCGCGCAGGACGACTTCATGTTCGTCGACGACCGCCACCTGATCGATCCGACGAGCACTCATTCCGACCGCGTCACCGCGGAACACTTCGTGAAGGACGAGGGCAACGAGAGTGCGCTGCCGACGCCGGGCGAGACGCCGGCGCAATTCCAACGCACGGTCGACGACAATCTTATCAAGTACGGCAGCGATGGACAAAACGACGTCTTCCAGGCGACCGCCAAAAACGACATCTATTTTGGCCTGGGGGGCGACGATCGCCTGTATGGCGGAGAGGGAGACGATCACCTCGCTGGAGACGCCGGCAACGACCTCTTGAGCGGCGGGAATGGACGTGACGATCTTCGCGGCGGCGAGGGAAACGACAGTCTCTACGGCGGAGCCATGGCCGATAACCTGATGGGCGGAGCCGGTAACGACTATCTGAGCGCCGGCGCGGGCCATGACATGCTGGAAGGTGGGCCGGGTAACGATGTCTACAACGGCGGCGATGGCGCCGATGCCTTCATGGTCGCGCACGGCAGCGGCGATGACGTCGTGGTGGCGGGGTTCGACCCCGGACCGGGCGCGTTCGATCATATAGCCTTCATGGATATTATGCCCAAGGAGGTGACCGTCACCGATTCCGTGTCGACACACGGCGATGGCCACACGGGCGTGCTCGTAAGCTGGGGCGATGGATCGATCTTCCTGGAAGGCATCCAGAAGAGCCAGATGGCGCAGGACGATTTCATGTTCAACGCGGTGGAGGGCGGAGCCTTCGTGCCTGACCCGGCGATCAGCACCGAGGGCAGCAATATGATCTTCCAGGGAACGCACGCCGACTGGCACCTCGCGTAGCGGCTTGTCACAAGAAGCGCCTGGCGACTTACAGGGCGCATCTTACAAGGTCGGTTGAAGGCCAATATACCGGCTTTAGCTTGTCGCGACCGCCCTTCGAAGGTAATCGATCGTCGTCTGCGGCACCGCTGACGGCTGTCCGAAGCATGGTCCGCAGTCTTCACCCCTTGCGCTCAACCGAGGAACAACGGCTTTGCGGAGCCGTTGCGACCGAACGCAATTGGAAATCAAGGAGCAAACATGTACCAGAAATCCGCCGCGGCTGCCGCCGCCATCGTCCTGCTCTCCTCACTGGGGACAGCGGTGGTCGCCCAAGACACGATGGGCGCCTACAAGCAGTCGATGGATAAGATGAATTCAGAGATGAAGAAGGGCATGGACGATCCCGACGCCACCAGGTCCTGGGCCAAGATGATGATCGCGCACCACCAAGGCGCCATTGAGATGAACGAGACGGTTCTTAAGGAAACTAAGGATCCGATGATCCGCAAGATGGCCGAGAAGGGCATCAAGGAGCAGAAGGAAGAGCAGAAGCAGCTTGGAGAATGGCTCGCCAAGCACGACAAGTGACGCCGAGCCGTCGCCGACAGAAACGCCATGATCGCTTTCCCCTACGACTACTTCCTCGTTGCTTGGTTCGCCTTCGCGCTGGCGTCGACGGCCTACGTCGCCGTCGATCAGTTCGGCAACAATCCCGAGCCGACGGTGATGAAGTGGGGCTTCATCCTGGTCACGTTATACATGGGTCCTTTCGGACTGCTGCTCTACGTGCTGGCCGACAAGGAGCCGCGGCCAGGCCAGCATGAGGAATTCACGTCGCCGCTCTGGAAGCAGGGTGTCGGCAGCACCATCCATTGCGTGGCGGGAGATGCGACCGGCATCATCATGGCGGCTGTTATCACTGCGTCGCTCGGTCTGCCGATGTGGATCGACTTGATCGTCGAGTATATCGCGGGCTTCTCCTTCGGGCTCTTCATCTTCCAGTCGCTTTTCATGAAGCGGATGATGGGCGGTACCTACTGGCAGAACGTGAAGATGAGCTTCATGCCCGAGTTCATCAGCATGAACGCAATGATGGCCGGCATGGCACCGACCATGAGCTATCTGATGATGGGCCGGGACATGCGGGCGATGGACCCGCTTGAGCTTATCTTCTGGGGCGTGATGTCGCTCGGGGTGATGGTCGGCTTCACGACCGCCTATCCGTTCAACGTTTGGATGGTGAAAAAGGGCATCAAGCATGGCTTGATGACAGAGAGGCCCGAGAAGGAGGGAGGTCAGCAGAAGGACGGCGGTGATGGACATGGGTCACATGGCGGCGGCCATAAGATGAAAAGCGAGGCGACGACGCCACAGTTGGCTGCCCTTGCCGGCGTGACATCCTTCCTGCTGCTGACCGGCATGATCGTGCCCGGCTTCTCGGTCAATTTGCGCTTGAGCGCGCGCGACGTCGACGCCTCGATTATGCCGCCCGGCATGATCAACACGTTCGATCTTCCGGCCGCCGCGATGAAGGACATGGCGGCAGTCAAACCGCGGCAGGCCGGCTTCGAAGCGGCGTCCGACGCGCGTGGGGACCAGCCGCTAGAACCACGCATCGAAAACGGCGTAAAAGTATTCCATATCGACGCCTCCATCATCCGTTGGCACATCCTGCCGGACGTCGCGGTCGATGCCTACGCCTACAATCGTCAAATTCCCGGGCCCCGGCTGCAGGTGACGGAAGGAGATCACATCCGGATCAATTTCACGAACCACCTTCCGGAATCGACGACCGTCCATTGGCATGGCCTGATCGTGCCAAACGAAATGGACGGTCCCGCCAAGGTCGCCCAGCCGCCCATACCTCCTGGAGGCACGTATACGTACGACTACACCGTCGGCCAGCACGGGACCTATTTCTACCACAGCCACGATCATCCGGACCGGCAGCAGGCGCTCGGGCTGTACGGAGCGCTTATCATCGCGCCGAAGAACGCCGCCGACGAGGTCAAGGCCGATCTCGACTACACCATTCAGCTACAGGAGTGGTTGAAGCGCGAATGGCTGACCTATCCCGCGATGCTGATGGAAGGAGAACTCCCAAACTACTTCACGATTAACGGGAAGGCGTATCCGGCAACGGACACCATCAACATGAAGGTCGGAGAGACCATCAAGGTCCGCTTCATCGGCACCAACAACAACTTCGTGCACCCCATGCACATTCATGGCGGTCCCTTCGAGGTGGTTGCGGTCGACGGGGTCACGCTGCAGGAGAGCGCCCGCTATCAGGCGGATACTGTCAACGTCGGACCTGGCCAGCGGTATGATGTCCTCTGGACGGCACGCAAGCCAGGGAAATGGCTGGTGCATTGCCATATCCCGCATCACACGGCCAACAACAACGTCGAGCAGAATGGCGGGGGCGGCTTGATGCTTGTCTTGAACGTCAACTAGAGCGTCTGCGGCACTCTGGCTACTGCGGTTGATCTGCATCAACGACGGACGCGGTGCTCCCTCTATGCTTCGAAAGACCATAGGAGCGCGCAAATGTCGGTGCAGGATCATCCCGGGTATCGAGAACGCCCTCAGGTGGGCATGTCCACCAAGGTCAAGGCCGGCATGGTTCTGCTGGGATTTCTGGCGATCACCGGCGCGCTCCTGTTCACCGAGCATCGGGCCCACGTGCTCGGGTTGCTGGTTTGGTTGCCGCTGGTCGCCTGTCCGCTGATGCACTTCTTCATGCACGGGGGAGAGGGCCACGATCACGGCGGCGGCCGGCCGAGCGATTCAAGGAGCGCGTGATGCATGACACGGCACCCGCCTACGGTCTCTGGAGCCTCGTCATAGTCAATTCCGCGGTGTTCATCCTGTTCGCCTACAGCTTCTTCAAGCCGCAGACGTCCCGGGACTGGCGCTCGTTCGGAGCCTTCAGCGCTTTCCTGGTTGCGCTGTTCGTCGAGATGTACGGCTTCCCACTCACCATCTACTTCCTTTCCGGCTGGCTGCAGTCGCACTACCCGAGCGTCGACTGGTTCTCCCATGACGCGGGCCACCTGCTCGAGATGATGTTCGGCTGGAAGACCAATCCGCACGCAGGTCCGTTCCACATCCTGAGCTTCATCTTTATCGGGGCAGGGTTCATTCTGATCTCGGCTGCTTGGAGAGTGCTGTACGACGCGCAGCAGACCCGCAGCCTGGCCACCACCGGCCCGTACAGTTACGTCCGCCATCCGCAGTACGTTGGCTTCGTGCTGGTCATGTTCGGCTTCCTGCTGCAGTGGCCGACGATCCTCACGCTAGCGATGTTTCCCGTGCTAACGATCATGTACGTGAAGCTCGCGCGCGACGAGGAACGCGAAGCTCGGACCGAGTTCGGCGAGGCCTACGCGAAGTACGCGGCCGAAGTCCCGGGCTTCATCCCGCGCCTGAGCCGAATTCTCGGACCCGGCGCTTCCAGCAGCAGCGTTCACCACGGCTGATCCGGAATGGCATGGATCGGTGTTTTGTTGATCGGAGTCGGCATTACTTCCTTTCCTCCGGCCTGCGCTGCTGCCGGAGGACATTCGGTACATGAACCTCGACCGGGCCGAACTGCAGTCAATCGGACCGAGACTGACATCGTGGCTCACCCAGTATTTCGCGTGATGGATGGCCACGTGGCGGCGGCCGCCGGGGTGCTCGTACTCACACCGACACGCTGGCGTGGACATCCTTCCGCGACCATCGGGCAGTCGCTGCGGCTGGCGCCGTCATCGCCGCGGGCTCTCGTCAGCGATCTGCACTGACCCAGCCCGCTCAGAGTCACGACGCCCGCAGCCCACTCCAACCCCAGACTCCAAGACAGCCGTGATCTGATTTCGATTTCGATTGTAGTACGCGCCTGATTTTGGCACGGCGCCAGCTTTTTCAGCAACCTAACCTATTGATTTCACTGTGCCGATTTTCCGAGCCGTTGGTTGATTTTGGCACGAAAGACCGAAATTTGGCATTGAGAGCCTAGGCGCTACTCAAATCTGGCACTGGCCTGTCATGTGCGCAATGACGTGGCACAAATGGCCGCCGCGTTTGAGCTGGTTTTCCCCGCTTTCTGATGAGAGCGCCGTTGACTTGGGGCTACTTTCGGGTGGGTGGTTGGGTTCGTTTGATGCACCCCAGATCGTGAGCCTCGAATGTTCGACGCGGAGAATGCCGATAGCCAGCTCTTCCTGACCCGGCTGTTTCAGTGTCTCGCCAACCCCAACACCCGCAAGATCGTCGAACTACTGGCGTTAGGACCACGCTCGTTGGGCGAATTTTTGCAAGTCATGGACAGCACGGAAGCTCGCATTAAAGCGGCCATCCAAGTCCTTCAGACGGTCGGTCTGGTGTCCGAAGGGAAGGATAGAGGGGGCACAGCCACCGTCTATCTCCTTAACCGGACCGGCTTGAACCTCGCACAGTCTTGGCTCGATCGCGTCGACTCGATCGCCGGCGATCCGATCAAGAGCGAGAATTAAGCTCGGAGATCGGCATCATCACATCCTTCAATCCATCGCTGGAACCGTCCGCGAAGCCGAAGAGCGCCTCAATGCGTGACCTGACGATTTCCTGGGCAGCCGCAGAGGGCAGGCGGGCGACAGCCGCCGACAAAGTGCCCGCGGCCTTGATCCGAGAGATCACGTCGCCCCTGGTCAGGTCTTCCGCAGCGGATGCCTTCATCTTTTGCAGAACGATCTCATCAAAGGAGGCCGGCCATCGCTTCAATTGGAGGAATCCCGCCGGCGTGTTCTTGGGAGAGATTGCAAGGCTGAGATCTTCCGGCAGCCATCTAAAGTAGCTTAACCACGCGGCAAATTTGAGTGCGTCCAGGCAAGACAGGTTGCTGACCGGGGCGGGCAGTCGGAAATCGTGGTTGAAAAGGTAACGAGCGAGCTCCCTGACTGCAGCGACAGTTTCCGGTGGACTTTGTCTGGGGGCAACTGAACGTAGGTCAAGTTTGCAGACTTGGCACGACCAGACGTTCGGAAGGTTTCTCCACGCCAGCAGGTTAAGACACTTCGGACACCGGTCTAGCAGCGTTTCACCCGTTTCGATGTCGCAAATCAGCCCCGACAGAAGCCAGGCGTTCTTTATCCGGGCGTTTTTGCCATCGGCGGCCATTCGCCCGGGAGCGAGACGGCGGCGTTCGGGAGCCAGCCATCCCACCGGCAAAACGCATCCCATGAACTCGGTGCGATCCTTGAACATACGCCACGCACCTTTCGACAGCTTTGTGTGGTCGAAGGAACCCAAGGCCGCGAGTTCAGCGATCGCGTCAGTTCTCGAAGCGATCGTCGGAACCGATTGGTCGGTCATCCCGAGATGTAACGATAGCAAGGTGTCCGTATCGATTCTGCCCATTGGCGCAAGACGTACGGCGATCGAGGCGATTGCCTCGTCTTCGAATTGCTCGATCGTGCGCAACCATGGAGTGTTGGCTCTCATATGTGCAGATCCACGTGATGTTTCGCGGTGAACACCTCTTCCGGCAGCCGGTTGAGATGCTCGTCCAGGAAGGGATTAAGACCGAGCATGATCTTCTCGTTGCGAAACACACGATCGAACCCGGCGGCGATGTCTGCTTTCGTCAGTTCCTCCGGGTCCGTTCCGTCGGTACGGATGAAAGCATGAACAGTCGCCGCGTCGACGAGAAGGGCGTGTCGGCCCGGCCGTCCCCGCTGAGCGTAGAAAGTAGCGCGCATCGTGAGGGGATCGTCTTCGTTTTCGGTGAACCAATTCTTGTGGTACGGGAGCCGATCTGAGAACGTGCCTACAAACGCATCATGCTCCTCGGTGTTGAATCCGAACGGCTCCAACTTCTTGAAGCCCCCGGATCGTTGCCGGGTGGCGTCGACTTCATCTCTCATGGTCTCGAGGGCGGGCGCGCCGATGACGCACAGAGGCGCATTGCATTGGTTTTCGAACGAAAGAATGAGGCGGCCGAGCTTCACGATGCCTTTTCTGTCGTCAGCCATGTTCTGAGCTTCGTCCAAGAAGACGCCATCGATGCCGTTGTGATTGACGTTTTCTATGAGTGTTCCGACACCCTCGTCTTCACCCAAACGAAGGCTGCTCCGATCGTTGAAGATCTTGTCGTTGATAAGACGTGCCAAAGTGCGCGGCGTGGCGCCTCCCGTAAGATCAGCGTAGATGAACCGCTTTCCATTGCCGGACAACAATTGCACCTTCGCTTTCGATATCTTCTTGCCGGTCTGTTCCCGCAAAAGGCGCTTGACGATCTCGCTCTTGCCGCAACGAGACCACCCTATGACGTACGCACTGGCGTTCTCGCCGTCGTCGCGAGCCGATCCGAGCGACAGGCGAAGCATGTCGCGGGTCTCTTTCGCTTGCGGGTGCTCGACGAAGATCTCCCGGACCGATTTCCGCTTCGCGGCCAATACCGGCGAAGAGAGGATGCTTTGATATCTGCCGTCCATATCCTAGTCGCTCCGCACTTCGTCGACCGGAAACCTCAGCTTCTTTCGCGGCTGCGTCGACGGCGAGGGCGTTACGGCAGCGGTCTCTCCGTTGACGATGGACGGCGGAAGCGGCGCAACCGGCGTGCCGTTGCCCCGCGGGTCACTTCAAATTCCTCCGGGTGCGGTCAGTCAAACTCCTCCACCCCCAAGGCAGGACAGAAGTGGATTGTTAGTTTGACATTGTTTCGCGGGCAAGAGCTTCAGCGGCCTCTTTGAGCCGATAGCTGCGTCCGTCGAACTCAAGCAGATGGCAATGATGCATCAGGCGATCGAGGATCGTCGTGCTCATGGTGTTGTCCCCCAGGTATGTCCCCCAATCCTGCACGACGCGATTGGAGGTGACGATGACGCTGCGGTGCAGTTTGTAGCGCTGATGGATCAGGGTCTGCAGCAAGGCGCCGGCGTCGTCAGGGATGGCGCGTGCGAGGAACAGATCGTCCAGCACGAGGAGATCGCAGTCGATGATGGTTCGCAGGCGGGCCTCGCGCTGCGCCGGGGAGTTCAGGGCGTAGCGGTGGAAGAAGTCGTCGGTCTCAAGATACTGGACCTTGTGGCTTTGCAGGATCGCCTGATAGGCAATCGCCTTGGCGATGTGGGACTTCCCGGTGCCAGGTTTGCCGACGAGCAGCGCGTTCTCGCCGGCGGCAATGAACGCCAGGGTGTGGAGCTGGAAGCAGGTTTGGCGCGGCAATTTGGGATTGAAGGACCAGTCGAACTCGGCGAGCGTCAGTTTTTCGTCGAGTCCGGATTGCCGGTATCGTCGCTCGATAAGGCGGGACTGACGACGGTCCAGTTCGTCCTGCAGGATCAGGGAGAAGGTCTCGAGGAATGGCTGGTTGGCGCCCTGCGCCTGCAGCACGCGCGTCTGCAGCGTGTCTCGGACGCCTGACAGGCGCAGCTGTCGCAGGCAACGCTCAATTTCCGGCATGGTCATCATGTGGCTGGGTCTCCAGTTTGAGGTGAGAAGGCGCAGCGGGAGCGCTCGTGGCGCCGGAGCTGGCCGGGGTTGCGCAGGCGACACGAGCGCGGCTGTCGTGGGCCTCGGCCTGCCGGCCATTGTTGCCGGCATCGTGCCGCACAGCGTGGCTGAAGAGGTCGCCGTATTCGGCGGCGGCGCGGATCAGCGGATGATCCTGGGTGAGCGGCGATGCCGGCTGTGGCGTCGCTCCAACCTGCGCGATCGCCTGTTCGAACAACCGTTCGACGGTCGCACGCACATGCTTGTAACGGTAGATGCGGTTGCCGATGGCGTGCGCGCAGGCTTGCTCGACCAGCCATGCCGGATATTTCCGGCTCAGCCCGACAATGCCCCACATCGCGCGTTGTCCGGGGCGCCCCTCGGTGTCGAACACTTGCTGGCACAGCGCCCTGGTCTGCGGCCCGATGCGCTCGGCGCTCGCCAGCAGCACGGCGGTTTGCCGCGACGGATTGAACGGCCGTTCGCTGGTCGGCAGGACGACAGAACCGGGGTGCGTCGTCCGGGAATGAACACGCAGCAGCGCATGGGTGTGGCGATCACGGATCTCTATCGTGGAGGCGTAGATCCGCACCACGACTTGACTGCCGATGGGTGCAGGCCGCGCGGCGTAATAGCTGCTATCAACACGCACGGTGGTATCGTCGCAGACGGTCCGAACGACCTCGGTGAAGATGCGGAAGGCAGCCACTGGCAACGGCCGCAGGTGTGGCTTCTCCTCCTGGAACATCGCCTCGACCTGACGACGCGTGCTGCCGTGGATGCGCTTGGAGGCCCAATTCTCCTCCCAGTGCCTCAAGAACTCGTTCTGGGCTTCCAGTGTCTCGAAGCGCCGTCCGGCCAGCGCGGTGCCCTGGGTATGTTGAATCGCACTCTCGACGCATCCTTTCCGATTGGGATCGGCTACCCGCGCGGGATCGGCGACCACGGCGTAATGAGCCAGCATCGCGCTGTAAATCGGGTTGAGCTCGGGCTCGTACAAATCCGGCTTGAGGACGCCTTCCTTCAGATTGTCGAGCACGACATAGCTCGGCACCCCGCCAAAATACCGGAACGCCTCTTCGTGGAGCTGCGCCCAGATTTGCTGGCTCGACTTCCAGACCACCCGCCGGAAGCTACGCCGCGAGTAGCGCAGCGTCATCACGAACAGGCGCGGACGACGGTACCGCCCGCTCTTCGGATCAACCGTCGGCGCCCCCTCGCCATAGTCGACCTGAGCTTCCTCGCCGGGGAGGAACTCAAGCCGATCAAACTGCTCGGGATCGGCGTGCCGTAACGTGGGCACAAACCGCTTGACGCTCTGGTAGCTGGACAGAAAGCCAAATTGATCGACCAGGTCCTGGTAAATCGCCTGCGCGTTCCGCTTCAGGCGGACCTGTTCTTCGATCCACGTCCGATGCGCTTCGCAAGCCGAACGGGCTAGGCTGCTGGTGACCGTCGCTTCCGATGCCCCAAAAGCCGGTGGTCGGGGTGGGGGAATTTGGCTGTCCCCGCTCGCCGAGCCGGTGGTCACCTCCCCGGGGGAATTTGCCTCCGCACCGGCCCGCAGCGCTCGGTAACGCCGGATCGTCTTGCGATCGATCCCCGTCAGCCTGTGGATCTCGCGCTGGCTGGCGTTGCGATCGAGTAATGTAAATACAGTGCTTTGCAGGTGTGGCTTCAAGACGTTCAACTCCCAGTCCCCTTGCTGGATAAAAGGGGACGAAAATAAACGTCCTGCCGGACCGGCTACCGCTGTTCAGCGGCGCTGCCGGCGATCATCAGGTGGGGGAGTTTCAAGTGACCATACCCGGGGGATTTTGACCGACCCACGGGGGTTGTGGGTCATCTCGACGGAGCGCGGCTTGAAAGTCCCGAATTTTTCGATCAGTTCTTCCGTGCGCGCCAGCGCCGGTTGTTCGGCACCATAGGCCAGCACTCCAGTCAGGCGCGGAAGTCGTGCATCCGGAAGATCGGAGGTCTTCGGCGGCACTTGGTCCAGGGGCACCATGCCCATCGTCTCCAGTGCAGTGTCGAACAGATGGTTGAATCCTTCCTGGTGAGAGGCGTGGCCTGTCGGGGCGTGCTTTTTCGCCAGAATGAACTTCCGATGCATCTGCCACTGAAAGCGATTCAGGCCATGAGCCCGCTCATCCGTCGATTTCACATCGAATTCTTTCGGAAGATGCTCGTTCCCATGATCAAGGGCGGTCGGGTCGGCAACGATAGCGCGGCCGACGTCGAGGAGTGGGATGCGGATCCTAACAGGCGTCGGCACCTGCTCTCTCGGACCGAAGCAGCCGGATCGAGCCCTCATCGCCTGTAGTTGCTTGGACTGGTACACGATGTTGTCGCGTTGAATGCCGTGCCGGTCGGTAGTCGCATCGACTTCGAGTGACGGGATCAGATCCCAGCGCTCCATTTCCTCCTTGGTCATGACCTGGGGTCGATGCGAAGGAGACGTCGCGCCGGCGAGCCAACGTTCCTCGGGGGTATCGTAGTCCATTCCGCGCTGCTTGCGGCGCGCATAGACCTCGATGAGCCACATGTGCAGCAACATGATGAAGTCGTCGATGGTGATGATGGCTTCCAGCTTGGGCCGTCTGGCGCCCCGATGTTGCGGACTCGATCCGGTCGATCCCTTCAGCCAGTCGATGAAGTCCGATTCCAAGGTTCCAAACCAGCGCTCCACATACGGTTTCGTGTCAGGCTGGTGCGGGACGGCATGCTCGAAACCGATCTGGACACGCGCGAGAGCCCTACGCATCTGCTCGCTAACGAACTCTTTCGCGTTGTCGTATCTGATCTTTCTCGGCTTACCGTAAGCGAGCCATGAACCTCTGATTTGAGGAAATCGCTTCGCGAGCCAATGCTTCGGCCTGATGGCGTTGTCCAACGCCATCAGAGCGGGGTAGAGGCCGCCCGGCTCGAAGGATGGAAACAAACCGAGCGGATAGCCCGAGTGGGTGTCCAAGATGACGCAGACCCAAAAGCGGGGAATCGCTGCAGCCGACCAAGCTTTGCCAAACGGCGTCTGTCCGAGAATGCCGAGAAAATCGAACTTGTGGTGGTCGATTTCGGCGACGTCCAAGATGCGCGTCGGCCGCTCGAACTTGCCCGAGCCGCCGAACTCGAGGTCGGCCGCCTGTTTGCCTTTGTCTTTCGCCAGCCTGATCCAAGCGTTGTAGCGACGAAATTCGGTTTGAACCGTCGTCAGTTTGGCTTCTGGAAGAGGTTTTTCGAGCGGCTCCTTCTCGGCCTCTCCGTTCGCAATCCGCTCCTCGTTCGCGGCGTTGCGCGCCTCCGTCTCCCTATTCCTGTCTAATAGGGGCGCATTCCGTTTTGATATCTCGAGGTTGACGCGAATGAGAATCTTGGTCGGCCCGAACTTTGGCGAGATGTCGAGCATCTTCCTGATTTCCAGGGCGATGATGCTGAAGATCTCGTCCGGCAGCTTGCGCTTCCGGGCTTTGATCGCGTTCAGGTGCACGCAGGCGCGTTCCTGCATCTGCGTTTCCAGCTCCTTCTTCACCCAGCGCAGCAAGGAGCGGCTCGAATTGTTCGGCTGGAAGATCTTCCTGCCGGCGGGGAGGGCCTGGTTCTCCGCGAAGATCTCGGCGTTGACCTGCTCGATGATGAGGTCGGCGTTATGGTGGCTTCGATCGAACGGCTTCCCCGGCGGCGCGATGAGCATCCGGTTCACGAAGGCGGCGATGTACCGGTATTTCGTCTCCGCGAGGGTTCGCGGTCCTTGGTTGATAGTGCCGTAGGCCTTCGCGATCAGCGCGCGGGCCTCGTCCAATGATTTGGAGACGTCGAACGTCAGCCGCATTCGGCCCGGATGATAGTATTTTTCTTCGTCGAGCAGCTCGAAGAGTCTGGTGGTCGAATAGCGGGCGACTTCGCCGCGATCGACATTCAGGAAGAGGTGGGGGCCCTGGTCGGGCATCTTGCGCAAGAATCTGTGCGCAGCGTTGTCGATCAGGACGACCTGGTCGGCCTCGAGACCGTCGAACAGGATCGAATCCAATGAAGGCTCGATGTCGTTGCCTTCGGTCGCATGATAAGGAAGCGCAGTTTGCGGTTGTTCGGTGACGATATCCAGCATCAGACGTGTCCCTTGCGGACGATCGTGTCGCCGTCGATCGGCGAGAACGTGTCGATCGAGACGATATTTTCCGGGATGCGCGAGAGCACCACGCCGCGCGGGAAGATGGTCTCGGCCAGGATGGTTTCGCAGTGAGACATCGGCAATGAGCCGCCTGCCTCCATCAATGCCGAGACGAGCCGGTTCAGGTCCTCCGGTTCGATGTCCCAACGATCGTTCGCGATGATCTCATCGACGATATCCGGATCGCCCCAGCGCTTTGCAAGCCCGCGCTCCGTGACCACGCGCCAAGGCACGCCAGCGAGCCGGTAAGCGAGCCGGACGCGGCGTAGGCGAGCCCGCAGAAGCTTGGCGTCCTCCCATCTCGCCCTTCCGTCCTCGTCCCAATCCGCGGGCCTTGGCGGCCTGAGCTCCTCCCAACCCTTGACTTCGTAGCGCACGAAACGGGCAACCTTGACGGGGTATCGCACGAACGCCCCGTCTTCCTCGATCAGGTAGTCCGGGGTGTAGATCTCGTTCCGATGTTCGCCGAACAGATTCATCCGGATCGTCTCCGGTTGAGCCCAGACCCGCTTTACGCGCAGGAGGCAGTCGGCCGCCCTGACCAGACGTTCCTCGAACCCTCCTTCATGGATCAAGTGACGCCCCATCTTGCGGCTGAAATGGCCCCCGACCACGTGATTGCGCCGGCCAGTGATCACCTGCCGCGTGGCCTCGTTGTCTTCCAAACGGAAGACCTCGACGCCGTCGCAGAGATGCTCCCAGACCGGCGCGATCTTTCGACGATTACGTGGCATCGCGACCTTCGTCGAGAAGACGCATGGCCCGCGTTTCTTCGATATGATCGAGAAACGCCGTCAGGTACCTGACGCTGATGAACTCGATCGACCCATCGGTGTAGATGCGAGCCGGCCTACCGAATTGACCGTCGTGTCCATCTACGAACCGTTCGAGCTTCGCGAAGAAGCGCTCGGCTTCAGTCTTGCGGGTGAGCGAAGGGATAACGGGCATGGAAGACCTTTTCGCCAGAGAGTCGGAACGTGCAGCCGCTTGACGCTGCACGGATTCGGTCCGGCAAAAGATCACCAAGAAAGACTCTTGCGACTTGGAATCGGACGTGCGATTCTCGGTCGGCCAAGAGGATATCTTGGTCGTTCTGCCGAATGGTGACCGGAGACAATCCGGATATTGGCGGACATGGGTCTAAGGCTGGCTTTTGTGGGCGCCGAAGACCTTTCTAACTACGCGCGATCGGAGTCCGCTCCGGTCGCGCGTCTACGCAAGCTGGTGCATGATGTTGTCCTTGCCGCGCCGGTATGGCGCATCGCATTGAATAACATGCGCGTTTTGGAATCCTATCGAAATGAATCTGGTGGATTTCGGATGCGGTTTTTCGGTCGTTTTGCGGAAAATCATCTGAGTGGTCCTGATAGTGTCGCCAAATTTTGCGCCTATTGACTCTTGTCTTCGTTTGCTGCACGCGCGCGCGAAGTATGCGGCACCCCAGGCGCTAAGCGTCCCTCGTCGTAAAATATCGCCACGCACTCGCGATGCCGATTCCCAGCGCCGCTGCGACGACCTCGGGCGCCGCTCCGGATCGCGCGAGATCGAAGCCGATCGTGTTACGTAGCGAAGTCGGGACGGCCGAACGTGAGACCCCGGCTAAGCTCCTCGATCGACGGAAGGCGAGTTGAAACGAGCGCGCCGAAAGCCGGGTGCGCCGCTTGGTCACGAACAGCGGATCGTCGTCGCCGAGCTCGAACGGGACGTGATCGAGATATCCGTTTAGCCGATCGATCGCTTCTTGCGAGATCGTGGCCGGTCGAGGCTCGAGATGCGACTGGCGGACGAGGACGGCGGCAAGGATCGGGCTGAAGTCGCGAAGGTTCAACCCAACGATTTCGGCCGTCGTCAAGGCTGAAGTGGCTGCGACGTGGATCGCAGCCGAGTCGCGCATGCGCGTCCAGCTATCCTCGTGGTCCCAAGTCGAGAGAATAGTCTCGATGGATTCTTTCTCGACCGGTTCTCGGTGCACCCTGCCGCAAGGAGGAAGGCGGCAACTCAAGAGCTTTGAGCAGTCGTGCGACCCCTCCTGAGCAAGAAAGCGTGCGAAGTTTCGTAGACCTGCAAACCGCCTGTAGATGGTGGAGGCGGCGGCGCCGTCAGCGCTCCAAAGCTCCGCGACACGGTCGGCTGCCGACTGGTCCATCGCGACGACTGCGGAGATGTCGATGCTACCGATGGCCTCGGCGACATCCCTTAGATCTCGAGCGTAACAGTCGACCGTCGACGGGGCCGAGCCCGCCGTGGCAATGGCGTCGAGCCAGAAAATGCTGTCTGGAACGAAAGGTAGCGTCTGTTCCTGCGTGACCATGGAAACTCGCCAAGTTAGACTTCAAAAGTCAGGCGCCCGAGCCACCGCCGTAGCGCGTTCGGCAAGCGGCCATACCGAATGATGGCGGTCGTGCCTCTCGACGCGGCAGGCGCCGACCCGGGGCCGGCATGCCGGTCAAATGATTGGCGGCCTCCGCCAAGTCGATTTCGCAGCTCGAGATCGACGCAGAAGCGGAAACGTTCGGTATCCGGAGCGAACCTACGACACGCCCGCCTGGTTCGAACCCGCCAGGGCCGATCTCCACTGTTACGCAAAGCATATACGCCTCCATCATTTGCCTAGGGATTTTGAGTTCCGGGACGACGGTTGTCCTCGAACAGGATTCGGATCGCCTCGCCGGACAGGTGCCGCTTCTCGGCGAGGGCATTTGCGACGGCGACGATGGCGTCTTGATTACCCCGGACCAGCCGGGCGGCCCGCTTCTGCAGGCGGACCAGATCGGTTTCTACGCGCCGGCGCAGCGTCTTGTCCCGCGAAACGGCCTTGAGAACGCGACGGTAATCCGACGTAAAAGCGAGATCGTCTCCCAAACCCGTCGCATGAAGCGATGCGATCATCCGAGTGGCGATCGCCATGTCGCTCTCCTCATCAAGACCGCTGCCAACGGAAACTTCTCCAATCAGCAAATGCTCGGCAGCCCGACCGCACAAGGTAGCCACGACGCGGGCCTCGAAGTCGCGTCTTGTCGGAAGATCGCCGTCATCCTGGACTGACGTCGTCTGTCCGGCGGCGCCATCCCGCGTCCGGACGACGATGCCGCGCAGGGTGGCGCAACGCAGGACCAGGATGCCGACGGCGTGCCCGGCCTCGTGCACGCAGATTCGGCGCAAGCGCGCGGGTGGAATGGCCTCGTCGGGCAGCGCGACCGCACGGACGTCATCGGCGCGGAGCGACCGGTCCTCGCGACGGGCGATCCGTCTCGCATCGCGCGTCACCATCATGAGTTCGGCGCCCGTTGATCCCTCGAGGAGCCGTCCGAGCTCGGCACGCTCGCCGCTCTCGATCTCCGGCAGATAGTGGGAGAGAATGTTGATCGTGCCGGCGAGATCAGGACGCCGGACCTCGATGGCCTTTTCGTAGCGTCCCGGGCGCAAGAGCGCCGAGTCGATGCGATCGAGATAATTTGTGCAGGCGATGAAAATTGTCTCCTCGCCACGACCGCTGCCGCCGCGCGAAAAAGCATCGTCCAACCTGAGCATGAAGTTGGTCAAAACGGGTAACCACCAGTCACGGCCTCTACTAGAAATTGTGGATCGGTCTGGCAACGCGTCAAGCTCGTCCAATAGAAAAACACAACTATGGGTAGATATCATTTCGAACATGGCATTGGTCGCCTGCACGACCCCGCCGAGCGCTCCATCCGACCGAGCGAAAAGATCTGCGACCGAATAAGCGAGGAGGGGGCGATTCATATGCTTCGCCACCAGTTTTGCCAGGGTCGTCTTACCGGTTCCGGTTTCGCCGAACAGCACTACTGAACGGCTCAATTGGCTGAAAGGAACACGGTCTTTCAGATCGGTAGCCAAGTCTAAAAAAAATCGGCGAGCCGCGCCGTATTCGATGGCTGTCTGGAGTGACGGCAATCGATCGTCGCCTTCAGAACCGATCCGCCGCCTTGTGGCTCGCTCCATGCGGGTGACGATCTGGCGGGAGGTCGATCCGGGCCGGAAGGCGGCAGCCAAATCGTTGATGTCCAGGCCGGTGCCCACAAGAGCAGGCACGTCCGCGGTGACGGTACGGCTTAGATGCCTTTCGAGCACCTGCCGGAGGGCCTCGCCGGTTGGCGAGGACAAACGGATCGTGTGGTCCGCGCTCGCGATCAGCGTCGAGGGGAGGATATCTGACGACGTGGCGATGCCTACGACCGAGCGGCCGTCGACCAGAACCCCAGACACGCTGGAGTTTCCGACCGTCCCCTTGTGTTCGGAGCGGGAAGACCCGTCCCTGGCGATGATGTGCCAACGATCGCCGTACCGACGCTTCCAGAACCTTTCACAGGGGGAAACCCATGTCGCAGCGGGCACGATCACAATGATCGCTAACGGCGCCTTGCCGGAGACGGAGCGCCGCAGCGCCGACGTCAACGCTTCCTCGAATGCGACTTCGAGGATAGCGTCGGTCGGCAGGCGTTTTTTGTCGCCGGGCATTTCACTCTCCGGAATGTCGACTTCGATCGGACGCAGATCCCGAAAGCTCACTCGCGCAGTCTCGTCAGAGTTCTCGGTCCGAGCGGCGCCGATACAAGGTCCAGTGCGATGAGATCGATGCAGGCGAGAGCCATCACCGACGGCACCGGATCGCGGTCGGTCCGCAGGCTTTTCAAGAGATCCGCGAGCGGCATGGCTCCTTCGTCCGTCAGGGCGCCGAGGATCTGCAGGCGCAGGCCGATTTCGACCGAGTGGTCTGCGTGTTTCCAGACCATCCTCGCGTTCGTGCAGCCGGGCTCGTTGAGGATCTCGGACTCCGTCCGGACCAAAGGGCGAAGACCCAGATCGAGAAGGCTCTGCGCGACGAGTAGGCGCTGCGCCGTGGAGCGGCGTGGCCTGGCTTCGACGACATCCAAATGATAACGACCGTCGTCGCGCTGGATGACGACGGCATCTATCTTCGTCAGCGCGGTGGCGATCTGATCCTCCGACAGATACTCGATCGATCTAACAGTGGGGTCGAGCGAGGCCTGTACCAGCGCGTCCCGCATAAGATGATGCCGCACTGGTATCGCTCGGCCGCATTTTGCCGACACGAACTGACCCTTGCGGTCGAAGCCGCCACTCATCCTTTCGATGCGCATGAGTTCACCCACTTTCGCCGTGCGGATAACCGAATGAGTGGCTGGGTTCTTCCGCCAGGGCACGGAAAAGGCGCGGAAGCCGCAACCCGCGCTGCCAATCGATGGCTCCCATCTTCACGTCTCCTCGGTGCCGAACGGAGCGACGTCGACGAACGTGTCGCTCTCGCGGTCGTATCGGCCATGCAGGATACTCCGACGCTTTCCCACGACGCGCTCGAAGACGTAAGTGTCGTCACCAGGCTGAACCCGGACCGGTCGACGGCCCTCCGCGTGGGCCCCGCAGCGGGTCGTCACCCAGCGGCCGCCGTGCAGCCTGCCGGGTCCGCCGCAGACCTCGCAGGTGACAGCGCTCCGGGCCTCGGCGAGATCGACAGCCTCCTCGACCTTGGCGGCGGTCTCGGGAGAGAGGTCGCCCTCCCAATAGAAACGCAACGTTCCGAACTTCTCCTTGACTTGGATCGTATGGAAAGAGCCGCCGTCCGCCAGCACCGCGGCTCGGATCCGCCCGCACGCACGTGCCAGCAAGTCTTCCCAGCCGTCGTCGACCGACGGCCAGCCCTGGGCGCGCGGGGGATCGCCGACCGGCTGAAAGAGGTCGGCGTAGGTCGTTACCAGATCGGCGCGCCAGTCCCGACTGCGGTCAGCCATGGCGCTTCTCCTTCGCGATGTTCTCCGCCGGCGCGTGCACGAACGCGTCCGACGCCCAGTCGTATCGGACGCGTTCGAGAGTGGAGCGCCGTCTCACGATGCCCCGGCGCAGAAAGACATCGTGGAATCCCGAAATGACCGGAACGGCAGTACCCTGCTGGTGGCCCTTGCAGGCCGGGAAGATACGGAACGCGCTCGCGAACAGGCGACCCTGGGCGCCGCACTCGGCGCATGTCGAAAGCGATCGGGCCTCCGCGAGAGCAACGGCTTCTTCGACCTTGAGCGCCGACCGCTGCGGGAGCTCCGAACGGCTGGTCCAGTGGACGCGGAGAGCTCCGTGCTCAGCAACCATGTGCGTGAAGTAGACGGTGCCATCGCCCGACACGGCGGCCACGCGCTCGGCGAGCCGCGCCACGACGTTCTGCCAGCCATCGTGACACCTTGGATAGCCGGGTGCGAACGGCACGCCGCGAAAGGATCGCACGAACAGATTCGGATATCTCCGGATGAGGTCGTCTTGCCATGTCATCTCTTGGCTCCTGCAACTGGCGGCTTCACGAATTCCGTCGGCCTGTTCTCTGCTGCCGCAAAGCACTGGCCGCGCAACGCGATCAAGGCATCGGGCCCGAATTTCATGGAAAGGTCGGAGACGAGAGCGCGCCTGCACATCAGCGAGCACACGACGGGGAACGCATTGTTCAAGCCGATCGCACTGCCCAATTCCTTGATCGACATGCGCTGGTAGCTCAGGGCAGTCTCGATATCGGCGCGCAGGCTACGACCGACATCCAGTCCGCGGTGACCCCAGATGCGGTCGCTGTTGGTTGCGCGAGGCTCCGCCTGGATAGTATCCGCGTCGACCTCCACCCGAGCGATGCGATGCAGGTCGAGCGCGATCAGCAGCATTCCCTCGGAATCGAGATCGCGGTACTCGCGCTCGTCCACGATGTCGTATGCGACCGCTGTCTGCTTGAATTGCGCGACCAACATCCCGATCTCGACATCCCGGCCTGCGACCGACAACGACTCCACAAGCTCTAATGAGAGCACATCCGGATCGAGCGTCAGCTGGACAGCGAGTCTGTGAAGATTCGTGGCGCGGCCGGAACCGATCTTGGCTCGGCCGCTCGCCGAAAGGAGATCGATCGCCCGATATCGAGCTTGGGACTTTGAATGCGCCACCAATGTCTCCGACCTGTTCGGAAGGCGAAGTCTCGCAAAGGCGACGTGTTCGCATGGGGTCACCAGGCTTCGTCCTTGCGTGGGCAGATAGAGAGCAGGTGTAGTGCAGGGAGTCAAGATAGTTAGCTATCTAGAACTGGATGGGTAGCTATCTATGAATGCTGATGGCCTGTGGATATCTTCAAATAGCGGAAAATCCGGGCTTTCGCCCAAAGTGGCACAATGTTAGAGAGTGTATCAGATAGTCAGCTATCTAACGTCGAAGGAGAGGATCGTGCGCGCACCGAAGAAGGGAGCGTCCAAGGCTCGGAAACGATCGGACAAGAGGAGCCAACTCCTTGTCTACCTCCGGCCGACTCTCATCCGTCAGCTCAAGCTCGCCGCACTGGCGATGGGGCAGCCGGCGTACGAGCTTGCGGAGACCGCCATTGCGGAATGGCTGGAAAAGCGCCAGAGCGAGATCAGGCGGGCGGCCGCCGAGATTGCTGATGGCAACAAATGATCCTGCGGTCATGACCGGGCCCATTCGCTTCAATGCGGACCGCTACGTCGAATCCGGCTCTGCCGGCTTGTCCGTCCTGACTGGAAGATATAGGGACCGGTCAGGTAGGGGAGCCACCAGCCGCAGCGAGGCCTCTTTCGTCGGCGGAAACTGGGGTCTCAGCGGCGTTCCGGGGCGAGCCTGGGTATCAGGTCGTCTTCGGACGTCGTGATTGCCTTGCGCCGCCCGCCGCTGCAGGGCCTAAGAAGGATGCCGGATCCGACCTATAGTCCGCCGCGCCGATGATCTGATGCGCCGCAGGGGGCCTTTCACGGATATCTAGCACTGCCGTTCCGGTTAGCGTAGTAGTCTCGCCGCGGTGCCACCGAGTACGCGAGCGCGATCGGCGTGCGTCAGGAAGGGAAGCCCGAACCGCATATGATCAAGACATTCAAGATAGGTGCACGGTCGACGGGTAAGATCGGAGCCCCACATGATGCGGTCCGTACCGAAGGCGTCGAAGGTGCGTTGCGGATAGGGCATTAGCCGGCGAAACGGATAGGAGTCGTCGGTAGAGCAAGGCAGCGAGCTTGCCTTGACAGCGACGTTCGGAAGTCGCGCCTGGGCGAGAATCTCATCGAGATCGGCAAAACATTGCTCGTCACGCAATGCGCTTTGCGCCGTTTGCCGAACGCCTCAACTGCGCTGCCCTGGCCGCCACATTTCTTCCGCCGCTATTTCCTGGTTTTTTCCGAGGATAGCGACCGGGAGCGAGCCGAGACAGCCGTCGCAGCCTTCGCCAACATCAGGCGGCCAATATCGGCGTGATCATGCTCCGGCCGGACGGTGCGAAGCCGATAGTGCTGCTCGCGCCGAGTGGGCTGCCGTCCCCGACAGGCGACATCGGCTGCAGCGCCTCTGCCATCGCGGTAGATGGCGCGATGATTGGGTCGCTGCGCCAGTGGTGGATGAGTTCGACGAGAGTCGCGAACCGGCAACGTCCTTCCGCCGCTGACCTCACGCGGAATCACTGAACGTTTAAGACCAACATCAGCCCACCCCCACCGCCCTGCTCGACGTTGTTGTTGGCCGTGTGATGAGGGATATGGCAGTGGACCAACCACTTCCCCGGCCGGCGAGCGGTCCAAACAACGTCGTACCGTTGGCCCGGACCAACGTTCACGGTGTCCGCCTGATAACGGGCGCTTTCGGCGAGCGTGACGCCATCCACCGCCACGATCTCAAAAGGGCCGCCGTGCACATGCATGGGGTGGACGAAGTTGTTGTTGGTGCCGATGAAACGCAACTTTATCGTCTGGCCAACCCTCATCTGCACGGTGTCGGTCGCAGGAAAGGCCTTTCCATTGATGGTGAAGTAGTTGGGGAGCGCGCCCTCCATCAGCATCGCGGGATAGGTGAGCCATTCGCGCTTCAGCCACTCCTGAAGTTGTATCGTGTATTCAAGGTCCGCTTTGACCTCGGACGAGGGGTCCGCCGGCTGGATAATGAGCGCACCGTAGAGACCGAGTGCCTGCTGACGGTCGGGATGATCGTGGCTGTGATAGAAGTATGTGCCGTGCTGTCCGACGGTGTATTCGTAGCTGTGTGAACCGCCGGGCGGGACGGGCGGCTGGGTGATCTTTGCCGGCCCGTCCATCTCATTTGGTACGATTAGTCCGTGCCAATGCACCGTCGTGCTCTCGGGCAGCGCGTTGTGAAAGTTGATCCGGACGTGATCGCCTTCCGTCAATTCCAGCCGAGGCCCCGGAATTTGATGGTTATACGCGTAAGCCTGAACCGCAACGTCCGGTAAGATATTCCAGCGGATCGCGGAAGCCTCGATATCGAACACCTTGACGCCATTCTCCAGCCTTGGCTGAAGCACCTGGTCGCCGCGCGCCGTCGGCGGCGCTTCGTAGCCGACCTGTCGCGGCTTCACCGCTGCCATATCCCGCATGGCAGCGGCCGGCAGGTCGAACGTGTTGATCATTCCGGGCGGCATGATCGGGCCGTCCACATCGTGCGCGCTCAGGGTGAGGTTCACGTAGAAGCCCGGCCATACCATTCCGGTGACAAGCAGCAATGCTGTCACCCCCGCCAAAGCGGCCAGTTGCGGAACGGTCGCCTGGCTCCTCATCCCGGCGCGCCCATGATCATCACCGTGCCGATCGTGATGTCCGCCGTGTGCGTCGGACCGTTCGGTCATGAGCCCATGCTTGATGCCGGCGTGTACCATCCAAACGTTGAACGGATAGGCCGTGATGAACCCGACGATCACGCCAAGGGACATCACGCCCCAAAACGTCAGTTCGAGGGGATCCATGGCGCGCATATCACGCCCCATCATCAGGAAGCTCATCGTCGGCGCCATTCCCGCCATCATCGCATTCATGCTGATGAATTCCGGCATGAAGCTCATTTTCACGTTCTGCCAGTACGAACCGCCCATCATCCGCTTCATGAACAGCGACTGGAAGATGAAGAGCCCGAACGAGAATCCCGCCAGATATTCCACGATCAGATCGATCCACATCGGCAATCCGAGGAAGGCCGTCGTCGCTGCGGCAAAGATGATGCCGGTCGCGTCTCCGGCCACGCAGTGGATTGTGCTGCCGACCCTTGCTTCCACAGCGGGGAAGTGAATCGTTCGTGTTCTCCTGGCCGCGGCTCTTTGTCGGCGAGTACGTAGAGGAGCAGGCCGAACGGCCCCATGTAGAGCGTGATGAGGACGAACGCCCATTTCATCACGGCAGGCTCGGGATTTCCGGCGAACTGGTCGTACGCGACGTAGGCGGTCGAGATGACTGCTATAACGAACCAGCCGAGCAGAAAATAATCGTAGGGAAGGGCGATCACGGCTGCTCCAATGCGTTGTTCGTGACGAAACCGTCGCATAGGGTCTTCGTTCCTTTCTGACTCGAAGTGAGAAAATGTTGGGTTTTGCTGTAATATTTTTGACCCGCGAACGTCGCGGGCGCTCGGATATGCGCGATGTGGATCGACAAGCATGATTGAAACGATGCTGTATCCGGGCTCGACGGACCTATTGCGCGTGTTGATCGAGCGATGGCGACAGGACCCTGGGTCGACCTATCGCACGTGGTTCTTGTGGGATGAGCGCCTGAAGAACTTCAGGTCGATTCGGCGCGGCATCGCTCAGGTGGTCGAGGAGATCGGGGGCGGAACGTTCGGCAACGTGTACAGGGGCTCCTCCCTCGAAACGATCGTGGGGTCGATCGCGGAGCAGAGGCAGATCTTCAAAGGAGCCGATCACGCCTTCCTATGGAAACCGAAGCTTCGGATCCCGGACATCTATGAGGATGCCGGAAATCAGCGGGCTTTCGGTCAACTCCTGCATCACTGTTCTTGCTGCAGTACCGAGCAGGAGCTCGTCGAAGGAATCGACACGATCGATCGACTGAAGATCAAGGGTCTCGGGCCCGCTGTCGCCAATCTCCTGTACTTCCTGCACCCGACGCTGATGCCGCCATTCAACACCGCGATCGTGAACGGCTTCAATGCGATCACGGGCGCCAAGGTGAAGCTCGGCCGATGGGATCAATATCTTGGGATGCGAAGCGGCATCCTGGAGCTGAACCGCGCTTATCGGGATATTCTCTCCAACGATCTCGGCGCAATCGCGGGATTTCTGTTCGATGTCGGTACCGGGCGCTTCAGCGCGCCTCCTGTCGGCAATGGCGAGACAGCAAGAGACGCTTGGCTATCCGAGTTGTCGAAGGCGCGCGAGACCGCAAAAAGGCTCGAAGCTCCCATTGCGGCGGCGCGCGAGAACGATCTTACCCATACGGAAGTCCAAGCCTGGCTCCGCGACCTGGGCCTGGCGCTCGGTTATCGGATATGGATCGCTTCGAACGATCGGGGACGCTCATACAATGGCGCCATGTTGGCATCCGGTTGCATCGACCGTCTGCCCTCATCAATCGAAGATGCCGCGGGCGCAGAATCGATCCGGCTCATCGATGTGCTCTGGTTGGATGCCGCGAGCGATCGCGTGGTCGCTGCTTTCGAGGTCGAACACACGACCTCGATTTATTCCGGGATCGTCCGCATGCTCGATCTGGCGCTAAGCGGCGACCTGCATACCGCGGGCGGACTGTTTCTGGTCGCTCCGGACGGCAGGGAGGACGAGGTGCGTAATCAACTTCGTCGGCCGGCGTTCAGTCGCGTCGCTGACTTGCAGGTACGCTACCTGCCGTATGGCGAGCTGGAGCGGAACAAGGATGCGATCGCCCGCTTCGGGACAGGCATGAAAGGCATTCAGGCGATCGCGCGACTTCTTTGACCCGTCAGACCCGCGTCGTCCGCAGTCGCAGCGCGTTGCCGACCACGCTGACGGAGGACAGCGCCATCGCGGCCGCAGCGACGATCGGCGACAGCAGCAGTCCCAGCGTCGGATACAGGACTCCGGCCGCAATAGGGATACCTGCGGCGTTGTAGGCGAAAGCAAAGAAGAGGTTCTGCCTGATGTTCCTCATGGTGGCGCGTGACAACCGCCGCGCACGGACGATGCCGTTGAGATCTCCCTTGAGAAGAGTGACGCCCGCGCTCTCCATCGCCACGTCCGTTCCCGTGCCCATGGCGATGCCCACTTCGGCCGCCGCCAAAGCCGGCGCGTCGTTGACGCCGTCGCCCGCCATGGCGACGCTTCGTCCGTCCTTCTGCAGCTTTGCGACGACCGCACTCTTCTGATCGGGCAGTACCTCGGCTTCGACATCCGCAATGCCGAGTCTCCGGGCGACCGCCTCGGCCGTGGTCCGGTTGTCGCCCGTCAGCATGATGACCCTCACGCCCTCGGCGGCCAGGTCGCGCAGCGCCTCGGGCGTCGACTGCTTCACGGGATCGGCGATGGCCAAAATGCCCGCGAGCCTGCCGTCGGCGGCCATGTTGATGACGGTTGCACCTTCACCGCGCTGACGCTCGGCTTCGCTTTCGAGGGCAGATGTATCGACACCCTCCGAACGCAGGAAAGTCGCGTTGCCGAGGAGGATTTTCTTGCCCTCTACCGTTCCGAGGGCGCCTCTGCCGACCGGCGAGTCGAAGTCCTTGACGTCGGCCGTCTGAATTCCGCGATCCTTGGCCGCATTGACGATGGCATCCGCCAGCGGATGTTCGCTGGCGCGTTCGACGCTGGCGGCGAGCCGCAGCACGTCCGCCTCCGAATATCCACTGACCGGTACGATCGCGACGACCTTCGGTTTGCCTTCGGTCAAAGTGCCGGTCTTGTCGACGACAAGAGTGTCTATCTTCTCCATATGCTCAAGCGCCTCGGCGTTCTTGATGAGCACGCCCGCTTGTGCGCCGCGCCCGACCCCGACCATGATGGACATCGGGGTCGCCAGGCCGAGCGCGCACGGGCAGGCGATGATGAGAACACTGACCGCCGCGACGAGACCGAAGGCGAGGCGGGGCTCTGGACCGTAGACGGCCCAAGCGGCGAAAGCCGCGACAGCGATCACGATGACCGCCGGAACGAACCAACCCGCGACCTGATCCGCCAAACGCTGGATGGGCGCGCGCGAGCGCTGCGCCTGCGCCACCATCTGCACGATCTGAGACAACATCGTATCGCTGCCGACCTTTTCGGCCCGCATGACGAATCCGCCGGAGCGGTTGAGCGTGCCGGCGATCACCTTGCCGCCGACCTCCTTGCTGACCGGCATGGATTCGCCAGTCACCATCGACTCGTCGAGCGAAGATCGGCCCTCGACGATCTCGCCGTCGACTGGCACCTTTTCCCCCGGGCGGACGCGCAAACGATCGCCCGGCCGGAGCTCCGCGATCTGGACTTCCTCGTCAGAGCCGTTCTCCCGGATGCGGCGTGCCGTTTTCGGCGCGAGGTCCAATAGCGCCTTGATCGCTCCGGAAGTGGCTTCTCGCGCGCGCAACTCGAGCACCTGCCCGAGAAGCACCAGTACCGTGATGACCGCGGCCGCTTCGAAATACACGGCCACTGCGCCGTCATGACCCCGGAACGTCGAAGGAAACGCAGCGGGAAGAACCGTCGCCACCACGCTGTAGACCCAGGCGACTCCCGTACCCATCGCGATCAGCGTGAACATGTTCAGATTGCGCGTCACGACCGACTGCCAGCCGCGGACGAAGAACGGCCACCCTGCCCATAGGACGACCGGCGTCGCGAGAACGAACTGGATCCAATTGGAAAGCGACTGGTCGATCCAACCGTGAGCACCGACGAGGTGAGCGCCCATCTCGAGGACCACGACCGGAACGGAGAGGGCGAGACCCACCCAAAACCGACGGGTCATATCGACCAGCTCGGGATTGGGCCCCGCGTCCGCGGTGGCGAGCTCGGGTTCGAGCGCCATGCCGCAGATGGGGCAATTGCCTGGTCCAACCTGGCGGACCTGCGGATGCATCGGGCAGGTGTAGATCGTGCCTTCGGGCACGTCAGCCTGCGTTTTCTTCATCTCTCCGTGTAGATATTTCGCCGGATCTTCCGCGAACTTCGTCCTGCAACGGTCCGAACAGAAGTAGAAGCTCCGACCTCCGTGCTCGGCCTTGTGACGAGCCGTGTCCGGGTCCACCTCCATTCCGCAAACGGGATCCACCGTGGTCCCCTGCGCGCCACCATGATGATGGTGGTGAGCATGGTGCTCGGAAGCCGATGCGGTGGACTGGCAGTGTCCGCAGCAGTTCTTGTCGGTCTTCTCGGAATTCGGCGTGTCTGGCCGAGCCATCGTCAGCTCCATCTTGCGGAATGTACCCTAGGGGGGTATATACGTGGCATGAGAAACGACATCAAGGCTACGTGCCAGAAACGTTTGAACCGCATCGAAGGTCAGGTTCGCGGCCTGGCGAAGATGGTCGGAGAGGATCGGTATTGCATCGACATCGTCACCCAGATCTCGGCGGTCAGGGCGGCGCTTCGCCGCGTCGAGGAAGAGATCCTGCGGGATCACGTGTCCCATTGCGTGGAACATGCGATCCGCAGCGGCGACAAGGCGGATCAAAGGCGAAAGATCGCCGAGCTGATGGACGTCGTGGGCCGAGCGAACAGGTAGCGCCGATGGGATCACCAATGATTGAGCTGGATCAAAGATTCTGCATGTCCCTGGGCTATGGTATCCTCCGGGCTGATAAGGTGTTGTCCGGCTAAGGAAGTGATGGCGAGCAAGTAACAACGATGCGGTTCGTCCGAACGATTCTGGCATTCGCGATTGCCGCCTCCTTGGCGCTGGCGCCGCTCGGCGCGTCCGCGACGGGCTTGGCTATGACCGCGTCGGACAGCACTTCCACGATGCAAATGGAAGCGTCGGCCGACATGTCGATGGATTGCTGCCCGGACGACACGACAGGCACGCCCATCCACAGCGAACACCACAAGTGCGGTTCGGGATTTTGCTGCGTAGGCAGCCTGACCGCGCTTGGAGACGTGCGAAGCATCGCGTTCCGTTTCGACCCTGCCGCGGAACGTAAAGCAGCCATCCCGGCGGACCAGATCGTCACGGTCCAGGCAGGCAATCCTCCTTTTCGACCTCCTCGAATCTGATCTCACAAAGCCCGACGTCGCGCAGCAGCCTGCGACGACTGACGTGCGCGCTCCTAGCGCCACGACCGAGATCACATCATGAGGACAGGACAATGCTTTCCAAGTTCAGCACCGCGGCTTTGGCCGCCACGATTTCGCTCGCCGCGTCGGCCGCCATGGCGGGCGCCGGCGACTACGCCTTCGAACCCGTCAATCCGGAGATGAAGAAGGGCGACGATGTCACGCTCGCCGTTCGCTTGACCAACAAGCAGACCGGCAAGCCGGTATCGGACGCCGTGATCTTCAGGACACGGGTCGACATGGCTCCGGACGGGATGGCCGAAATGGAATCGCCGGTCGAGCCGCTGCCGTCAAAGGAGCCCGGCGTCTACGCTTTCAAGACCGATCTGCCGATGGCCGGCCGCTACCAGGTCACGCTCTCGGCGAAGGTTCAGGGTGAGGCGGAGACCGTCACCGGCAAGCTGATCGTCAAGGCGATCAAGTAGCACCCATCGGGTGCCGCTCGCCGGCGCCCGACATCCCGTTTTTCAGTCGTTCGGATGCGCGCTGCTGCGCGCGAGGACAACACGCCATGAATACCTTTCGTTTTCTGACTACTCTCGCGGTGGGCGGCGGCTTGAGCTTGGGGGCCTACTGGTACTTGAACGATGGGCGCTGGCCCGTCCGTACCGACATGGCTGCGGTTGCCGCAGCGGCAGACCGAACGCCGCTCTTCTATCGTGATCCGGGCGGAGAGCCGTTTTGGTCTGCCGGACCGAAAAAGGACGACCACGGACGGGATTATCTGCCCGTCTACGATGACGGCCAGACGGTCGACGAGCCGGCAAAGCCAAGGCAGCAGGCGAATTCTTCCCGCAGGATCCTCTACTATCGTAATCCGATGGGTCTCCCGGACACCTCGGCCGTGCCGAAGAAGGATCCGATGGGGATGGACTACGTCCCCGTTTACGAAGGCGATGACGCCGACGACGGGTCCGTGAAGCTGTCGCCCGGCAAGATTCAGCGCACCGGCGTCAAGTCGGAGCCGGTCGAGCGGCGCGCGATCCGAGTCTCGGTGAAGGTGCCCGGTACGATCCAGCTGGACGAGCGTCGGGTGTCCGTAATCGCCATGCGAGCCGAAAGCTTCCTCCAGAAGGTCGCGGACGTGACCACCGGAACGCGCGTCCGGGCGGGCCAGCCGCTGATGCAGATCTACAGTTCGGCGGTGGCTTCCGCGGCCGCGGAATACTTTGCGACGGTCACTTCCAAGACGGTAGGGGGCGTCGAAGTGTATGGCCGTGGGTCGCGCCAGCGACTTACGAACCTTGATGTGCCCGACCAATTCATCGCCGAGATAGAGAAATCTCACGTCGCGCCCGTCAACGTGCAGTGGTTGGCTCCGCGGGACGGCATCGTGCTCGAGCGCAACGCCATCGAGGGTATGCGGGCCAACCCAGGCGACGTGCTGTTCCGGATCGCCGACATCTCGGTGGTCTGGGCCCTGGTCGACGTGGCCGAACGCGATCTCGGGAACATCGCGGTCGGTCAGCCGGTCGAGGTCCGCGCCCGGAGTTTCCCCGGGCGGAGCTTCGCCGGAAAGATCTCGGTCATCTACCCGCAGGTGAACCGCGACACGCGGACCGCACGCGTCCGGATCGAACTCACCAACCCGGACTTCGCGCTGCTGCCCGATATGTATGTCGATGCCACGATCGACACCGCGGATGCCGCGCCAGTTCTGGCCGTGCCGGACAGCTCGGTGCTCGACACCGGCAGCCGGCAGGCGGTTCTGGTTGACAAGGGAGAAGGGCGCTTCGAGCCGAGGGAGGTGCAGCTCGGCCGCCGCGGCGGCGGCTACATCGAGGTGCGGAACGGCCTTGCCGACGGCGAGGCGGTGGTTACCTCGGCCAACTTCCTGATCGATGCGGAAAGCAACCTGAAAGCGGCGCTTAAGGGGTTCGCAGAAGCTGCGCCACAAGATCCCAGTGCCGCCGGCGACCACGCAATGGGAGAGCACAAATGATCACCCGCATCATCGCCTGGTCCGCCCGCAACCTGCTGCTTGTACTGTTCGGCACCGGCTTCGCGGCCGCGGCCGGACTATACGCGCTCGTCCACCTTCCACTGGATGCGATTCCGGACCTCTCTGACACGCAGGTCATCGTCTACACCGAGTATCCCGGCCAAGCGCCGCAGGTAATCGAGGACCAGGTCACCTATCCGTTGACGACGGCGATGCTGACGGTACCGAAATCGAAGGTCGTGCGCGGCTTTTCGTTCTTCGGGGTATCGTTCGTCTACGTGATCTTCGAGGACGGCACCGACATCTACTGGGCGCGATCGCGCGTGATGGAGTTTCTGAACAGCGCGACGTCGAGATTGCCCGCAGGTATCACTCCGACCATCGGTCCTGACGCCACGGGGGTCGGCTGGGTCTACCAGTACGCCGTCATGTCCAAGGAATTGAATCTCGCGGACACCCGCACGATCCAGGATTGGAACCTCAAGTTCGCACTGGCCAAGGCCGAGGGCGTCGCCGAGGTCGCCAGCATCGGCGGGTTCGTCAAACAGTACAACGTCGTGCTCGATCCGCAGCGGATGCGGGACCGTGGCATCAGCATGCAAAAGGTCCGAGAGGCCATCCGCGCCAGTAACGCCGACGTCGGAGGCCGCACTGTCGAACTGTCCGAGTTCGAGTACGTCATCCGCGGCAAGGGCTACGTCAAGAACATCAACGATCTCGGCAACATCGTGCTGAAGACCTCCGGAGGCACCCCGGTGCTGCTCCGGGACGTCGCCAACGTCGAGCTTGGGCCGGACGAGCGGCGTGGTATCGCCGAGCTGAACGGCGAGGGAGAGGTCGCGAGCGGTATCGTGCTGCAGCGCTTCGGCGTCAACGCTCTGGACGTCATCGAGAACGTCAAGAAGCGGTTCAAGGAGATCGCGAGCAGCCTGCCGAATTCGGTCGAGATCGTGCCGGTCTACGATCGGTCCAACCTTATCTTCGCCGCTATCGATACCCTCAAGCACACGCTCTTCGAGGAGAGCATCGTCGTCGCGCTGGTCTGCATCGTGTTCCTGCTGCACGTCCGCAGCGCATTGGTCGCGATCCTTATGCTGCCGGTCGGCGTTTTAATGGCGTTCGGCGCCATGATGCTGCTGGGGTTGGGCTCAAACATCATGAGTCTCGGCGGCATCGCGATAGCGATCGGAGCCATGGTGGACGCCGCGATCGTCATGATAGAAAACGCTCACAAGCACCTCGAACGTGCGAAGCCGGATCAGTCACGGGTTCAGATTTTGATCGACGCTGCCTCCGAAGTCGGGCCGGCGCTGTTCTTTAGCCTGCTGATCATCACGGTGTCTTTCATGCCGATCTTCACGCTGGAATCGCAGGAGGGACGGCTGTTCAGT
This sequence comes from Bradyrhizobium sp. 22, assembly GCF_000482425.1. Lineage (NCBI taxonomy): Bacteria > Pseudomonadati > Pseudomonadota > Alphaproteobacteria > Hyphomicrobiales > Nitrobacteraceae > Bradyrhizobium > Bradyrhizobium sp. 22. Next base: position 56,282 of record NZ_AXVG01000029.1, on the reverse strand, counting down.
CCGCTGGCATTCACAAAGACCTTCTCGATGGCGGCCGCGGCTCTGCTATCCGTCACCTTGGTGCCGGCTCTCATGGTGATCTTCGTGCGCGGCCGGATCGTCCCCGAGAGCAGAAATGTCATCAACCGCTTCCTGATTTGGATCTACCGGCCGGTAATCAAGGGCGTCCTGCGAGCCAAGACGCTGGTCATCCTCGCTTCGGTGGGAGTCCTTGCAGCTTCGGTCTGGCCCGCGCGACAGCTCGGTACCGAGTTCATGCCGTCGCTCAACGAGGGGACCCTTCTTTACATGCCTACCACGCTGCCGGGAATCTCGGTCACGAAGGCCGCCGAACTGATGCAGATGCAGGATCGGATCATAAAGTCGTTCCCGGAAGTCGCGTCCGTCTACGGCAAGGCGGGAAGGGCGGCCACAGCGACGGACCCGGCGCCGACCGAGATGTTCGAAACGGTCGTGAATCTCAAACCAAAGGAACAGTGGCGGCCCGGGATGACCGTCGACGGCCTGATTGCGGAAATGGACAAGGCATTGCAATTCCCGGGCGTCTCCAACGCCTGGACCATGCCGATCAAGGCGCGCATCGACATGCTGTCGACAGGCATCCGCACTCCGATCGGAGTCAAGGTGATGGGCACCGACCTGGTCGAGATCGATCGGCTCGCCAAACAGATCGAACGCGTGATCAAAGCCGTGCCCGGCACTTCGTCGGCGTACGCCGAGCGGGGCATCGGCGGTTACTATCTGGAGATCGTTCCGGATCGCGAGGCGCTGGCTCGCTACGGGATCCTGATCCAAGACTTGCAGGACACCATCGCGGCCGCGTTGGGAGGTCAGACCGTCACCACCACGGTGGAGGGCAGGCAGCGCTTCACGGTGAACATGCGCTACCCGCGCGATCTCCGCGACAATCCGAAGGCCATTGCCAATGACATCCTGGTTCCGATGCCGGCGGGCGGCGCCGTGCCGCTGGGCGAAGTCGCCAAAGTCGAACCGGCCCGCGGGCCGACGTCGATCCGGACGGAGAACGGGCAGCTTGCGACCTACATCTACGTGGACATTCGGGATCGCGACATCGGAAGCTACGTGACGGACGCGCAGCGCGCCGTCACCGACAGTATCCAATTCCCAGCCGGCTATTATGTGGTCTGGAGCGGTCAATACGAATACATGCAGCGCGCGGCTGCCCGTTTAAGGATCGTGGTTCCGGTGACGCTCACGATCATCTTCCTGCTGCTATATTTGAACTTCAAGGCATTGACTGAAACCCTGATCGTGATGCTCTCGCTGCCGTTCGCGCTGGTGGGCGGAATCTGGATGATGTGGTGGCTCGGCTTCAATCTCTCCGTCGCCGTCGCCGTCGGGTTCATCGCACTGGCGGGAGTCGCCGCAGAGACGGGCGTGGTGATGCTGATCTATCTGGATCATGCACTGGCCGAGATGAAGGCCAGGCGCAGCGCGGAGGGCCGAGCCTTCAGCCGACGTGATGTCCATGCTGCCATCATGGAGGGGGCGGTCGAGCGCGTCCGCCCCAAGATGATGACCGTAGTGGCAATCATGGCGGGACTACTGCCCATCATGTGGAGCACGGGAACGGGATCGGAGATCATGCAGCGCATTGCCGTGCCGATGATCGGCGGGATGACGTCCTCCACGTTGCTGACGTTGATCGTGATTCCGGCGATCTTCGGCCTGGTGAAGGGACGCGGGCTTCCGGAGGGCGACGCAACGACCGGGCTTGCTACTGACGACCCGCAGGATGTGCCAAGGGCTGCGTGAATCGGGAATTTGGACAGAACGGCATCGCGAGGGCACATGAATGGGCTTGCAACGATCGAGGCGGACGGCGGCGTATGCGTTCGCCCGAGCGCACGATCATGGTCCGAACCGGCTTTGGCAGAAGAGTGGCAAAACAAAACGGAGCGAAACGTGAAAGAACGAACCTCTATTATGACCCGGCGATCGCTTGTGACACTGTTGGCCGCGGCGGCCCTGATCAAGCCCGCCGAGGCGATCGCACAAGGAACCGCAATCACGGTGCACAAGGACCCGAACTGTGGATGCTGTACTTTTTGGGTGCAGCATATGCGCGACGCCGGATTCTCCGTTCGGGTCGAGGAAACCGCGGATATTGCGTCGGTTCGGGCTCGTCTCGGCATTCCGCCGAGGTTGGCTGGGTGTCACACGGCGGAGGTCGGTGGCTATCTCGTTGAGGGCCATGTGCCGGCGGATGCCATTCGGCGCCTCCTCTCGGAGACTCCCGATGCGAAGGGCATCGCCGTGCCGGGCATGCCGGTGGGATCGCCCGGTATGGAAAGTGGACATCCGCCGCAACCCTATACGGTCATACTGTTCGGGGCGGATGGCCAAAAGCCTTTCATGCGCTTCGTCGGCAAGCAGGTGATTGACTGATCGCGAACGAAGCGACGCCCTGGATGAACTCGCCACGACTTCACTTCTATCGCATGCGAAAGCGATGTCAGGTGTACGTTACGAAGACCCAGGATGGCGCCAGTCGGCAAGACCGAGCAGTTGACTCCGCCCGGGGAGGGAAAAATATCGCGCTCTCCTTTACCGAGCCGATCGTCCCCGCCGAGCAACGCGCTCGACGGACTTAGAGATTTGCGTGAGCGAGGTCGTAAAATCGGGGATATCGACCATAGCCAGTAGCAGCCCAGCAATCCAGAACAGGTTCTCGTGGGTGAACATCCCTAAAAGCCCCAGGGTGGCGACAATCTGATATTGCACCTTCTGTTCCGTGTGAGCGATGTGCTCCGGTAGATGGTGCAGACGTAACATCAAGACGCCGAACATGAAGACGAACAGCACCAGGAATATTCCCATGGCGATCATCAACGGATCCCGCTGCTCGGCCCCAGCAACGAACCAAGGCAGATGAACGCCGGGAAATTGCGCTTGTTGCTCCGTCATTGGCGGCCCCTTACTGTCCCGGGACATAGGGACCTGCCCCGATCGATCATTGATCCAAGTCAATTACCGGCTTCGCTGAGCCGCTGTGCCTTCCGCTTGACCTATAGAGATGACCTGACGCGAGTGAATTGCGACCTCTCACAGGTAAGACCCGGAACGCCGAGACCGCACGAAAGCAATTTCGACCAGACTTCCTCCGCTGTTTCCGCGAACTTGAAAAGGTCGCAGTCGGATCTGTCGATCGTGCCGCTTTCGATCAGCGCCTCGAAGTTGACGGCGGACCGCCAGTAGTGCTCGTCGAACAGCACGATGGGAATGGCGGGCGACTTCTCCGTCTGTCTCAGCGTAAGGATCTCGAACAGCTCATCGAGCGTGCCGAAACCGCCGGGGAATGCGACGAGCGCATTGGCGCGCATGGCGAGGTGCATCTTTCTCATCGCGAAGTAGTGAAATCGGAGCGTCAGGGCGGGCGTGGAGTAGGGATTGGGCTGCTGCTCCTTGGGAAGCGTGATGTTGAACCCGATGGAAGGCGCTCCCGCATCCGATGCACCGCGGTTTGCGGCTTCCATGACGCCGGGACCGCCGCCGGTCGCGATCACGTTGTCTCGGATGCCGCCGTTCGAGGTCAAGGCGCCACCACGCTCGGAAGCCAGGCGCGCGAAGGCGCGCGCTTCTCGATACCATCGCGAGTGCGGTTCAGGTCCGTCCTCTCGCACCCGCGCAGAACCAAAGACGACGATGGTGGAGCGCACCCCCCACGACCTCAGGTATTCCTCAGCCTTGGCGTACTCCAGCATGAAACGCATGCCGCGCATGGAATCGCCGAGCAGAAAATCCTGATCGAGCGCAGCCAGCGAATAGGCCGGCGAACGGATCTGCTCCGCGTTGGAAGTCGACGAGTTCTCAGTCGACCTTGTCGGCTTGTCTTCCATCGCTGCACCTATGCCACTGCTCGTTGCCTTCTATTCCGTCCTCCAATCGCAATTCTTGAGTTACGTCAACGAACTCGCGGAATCCGTTCGTATATTCCCGCAAACGCGGTCGTAGGTGTTCGAGCCGCCAAGGCACGAACGAAACTGCGGTCGAGCCCGCGAATGGGCCAAGGGCAAGGAAACGAAGGGGGGACCGAATGACTCTAAGATTGTCTTTCTTGGGTGGGGCAGGGACCGTTACAGGCTCCAAGTATCTTCTGGACTCCGGATCGCATCGCATTCTTGTCGATTGCGGCCTCTTTCAAGGAAAGCGGACTCTCCGGGAAATGAATTGGACAAGCTTCCCCGTCCACCCAGCGAGCATTTCGGCCGTCGTCCTTACTCATGCCCACCTGGATCATTCGGGCGCACTGCCGCTGCTGGTGAAGCAGGGCTTCGCGGGTCCTATCGTCTGTTCGGAGGCGACCGCCGCACTCTGCGAGGTACTGCTGCGCGATTCGGGCCACATCCAGGAGCAGGACGCACTGTTTGCCAACAAGCATGGGTTCTCGAGACACAAGCCGGCCCTTCCTCTCTACGGCGTGAAGGATGCCGAAGCTGCGCTGCGGCTACTGAGGCCGATCTCGTTTCGCCGCGAACATGCCCTGCCTGGCGGAGGACACACAGTGCTCCGACACGCTGGGCACATCCTTGGTGCAGCATCGGTCGAGCTGGAGTGGAATCTAACGTCGATCGTCTTCTCGGGGGATCTGGGGCGGCAAGACGATCCTATCATGTTGCGGCCGGAAGCCCCTACGCAGTCCGACTACCTTATCGTCGAATCGACATACGGAGACCGCTCTCATCCGACCATCGATCCGCAGCGCGAACTTGAGGAAATCGTCGCAACGACGACCAAACGAGGCGGCACGGTGGTCATTCCGGCCTTCGCGGTCGGTCGGGTCCAGGTGCTCCTCCACTACTTCGAACGCATCAAATCGGCCGGAGGGCTTACCAACGTGCCGATCTTCCTGGATAGTCCGATGGCGGTCGACGCCAGCGATATCTTCTGCAGGTTCAAATCGGATCACAAGCTCACGCATGAGGAATGCCGCAGGACATGCGCCGTCGCGACCTATATCCGCTCGGTCGAGGATTCGAAGCGTCTTGGCGGCAGCCCGATTCCCAAGGTCATCATTTCCGCGAGCGGAATGGCTACCGGCGGCCGGGTGCTTCATCACTTGAAGCGTTTCGCGCCGTATCAGAAAAATACGATCCTCTTCGTAGGCTACCAGGCCGAGGGCACTCGGGGGGCCGCGATGACGTCGGGAGCGAAGTCAGTCCGTATTCATGGCGAGGATGTACCTGTCGCTGCGGAGGTCCGGAACATAGAAGCTCTGTCAGCGCACGCCGACGCCAATGAGATCCTGACGTGGCTAAAGAGCATCGGAGGCGCTCCAAAGACGACGTTCATCACTCACGGTGAGCTGCGAGCCTCGAAGGCGCTACAGGCGCGAGTTTCGGCCGAACTCGGTTGGACCAGTCTCGTTCCGGAGCAGGGTCAGGAAGCTCTGTTGGCTTGAACCAATCCCGACCGACGGCAGTGATCCGACGCGTTCGGACCGAAGGATCACTGCCCTGCGATCACTGATCCTTCTTGGGGCCCATGTGATGCGGCACATCCGTCTTGGGACCTCCGCCGTAGTGATGGCTGCCGCCCGATCCGCTCTTCGACCCCGTGCTTTTCTTCTTGCCCATGTGATGCGATTCCGTCTTCGGCCCGCCCGAATAGTGGTGACCACCATCGTTCGATGGAGTCGTTTGTGCCATGGCGGGGGCGATGGCGAAGGACAAAACGGTGGTGGCCACGAGCAACTTGCGCGCGTTCATATGATTCTCCTGTTCGGTCTTGATGATGATCGCAAGCGATCAAACCAGATGTCTGAAGCGGAGACAATGCAGCGCGAACATCGGTCGGAGTAGTTGAGCGAGATCAATAATCGTCGTGTGGATGATGTAGTCGATGCACAAATTGAAGGCGCGGAGACGCGACGCAAGAGACGATGTATTCTTACAGAGTTCGTTCAAATTCTTTTTCACTCAGCTCAGCATCGTTTGCGACGAACGACGTGTCGATTCATTACGCCGATCTGAGCAAAAAGTTTTTCTTGGCGATTGGCTGCGCATCTGAGAGTGGTCAAGACCGTTCACAAAGCGGTCTGTCGGCATTGCGATCGGCCATCGATATTTCGAGGATAGGAAAGGCGCAATGGCCGCAACGCTGAATTGGATCATCGTACGCCCGCAGCGTGACGACGATCCGGACCGCTGCACTCGCTCGCCCGGCAGCTCAAGATAAGCCCCGGACTGTCGGGCATACTCTGTCGTCGCAGCGGGGATAACACTCGCGCGACGACAGAGTTCGAGCATTAAGATGGTGCATGATGTGGCTAGTCGAAAATTGATCCATATTGGGCGCTGCCGAATCAACATCGTCGGTTCGCGTCACCAGCTCACGTTCCGGCAGCCGAGACATCCTGGATCCGTATGAGCCTCTCATCGACCATCTACTCCCGCGCCGATAGCACGCGCCGTATAGCGGAGGCGAGGGCGGGAATCGCTTCCAAACGTCCTGAGCGAATCCGCTTCGCAAAGGTTCGCTCACCGGAGGGAAGATGATCGTTCACGCGACGACGCATAAGGTTGTCGCTATGGTGCTCGCCCGAGCCGAGCGCAGGTCGTTCGTTCCGTTGGTCGGGCTGACGGCATTTATCTCCGCGTTGTCGATGAGCGTGCCCGTGGAGTGGCTGGTCGTCGCTGCTTCATTGGCCAACCGACGCAGATGGATGTTGATCGCTTCGATTGCCGCGATGGGAAGCGCGATCGCTTCGCTCGGCCTGTATCTCGCGTTTCACCACTTCGGCTGGAATCTCTTGCTCGCCCGTTTTCCGGACCTCGCAGGCTCGCAAGCCTGGCTACAAGCTACCGATTGGCTATCAAAATACGGTCTAATGGCGATATTCGGACTGATGGCTTTGCCGTTGCCTTTCCCCAAGTTGCCCATGCTTGCGGTAGCGGGGATCTATCGGCTGCCGATCGCGGACGTCTTCGTCGCTATCCTTGTCGGCAAGGTTATCAAATATTTGGTCTACGCGTATTTGGCTACGCGGTTCCCATTGGCGCTGCGCTTTTTCACCGAACACCGCTGGATCGCTGCCAGCCTGACGGCGAGCCGCGAAGGGAGAACGCCGATCGTCTCTCCGTCGGTGCGCGGGGCCGGCAGCGAAAGAAGTGAGGAAGCTAGGATTGGCTGACGAAAAGACTGGAGGCTGGACGCTACAGATTGCCATCTTCATACAGGAGCGCTTCCGGGAGGCGACGACCCTAAGGTTCGGGCTGCCGAAACCGCAGAGAGATCTCCGACTGGACCTGTTTCGGGGTCTCGCGAATTGGTTGATCTTCCTGGGCCACATTCCCGATTCGGTCCTGGCGTGGTTTACGACGCGAAACTACGGCTTCAGCGACGGCGCCGATTTGTTCGTGCTGATCTCCGGCTACACCGCGACGTTCGTGTTCGGGAGGATCATGATGGAGCATGGCTTCGTGATAGGTGCGACCAGGCTCCTTCGTCGGGTGTGGCAGCTCTACGTCGCTCATCTCCTGCTGTTCTTCGTGTATCTGACGTCAGTGCACTATTTCGCGCACAAGTTCGATACGCCGCACTTGATGGACCAGTTCAATGTCAAACTGCTGATGGATTTCCCGGTCGAAACCCTCACGCAAGGCTTTATGCTGAAATTCAAGCCGCTCAACCTGGACGTCTTGCCACTCTATATCGTGCTGATGGCGGCATTCCCGATTGTGCTGTGGTTCATGCTCAGATGGCGCAACGCTGTTATGATCGGTTCGATCGCGCTGTACCTCGCTGCGCGTCACTACGACTGGAATTTTGCGTCTTATCCCTCGGGGGTCTGGTACTTCAACCCGCTCACATGGCAGTTGCTTTTCGTCGCCGGTGCGTGGCTTGCTCTTGGAGGAGCCGCCGCGTGCAGTGCCCTACTTCGGTCGCCCTTCATCCTGGCTCTGAGCGTCGCGTTTCTTCTGTTTGCCCTGATGGTCTCGCTGGCCGAGCGAATCCCGGAACTGCAACGTTACATTCCCGAGGTCGCCGCCGGAATGTTCATTCCAAACGACAAGACCAATCTTGCTCCCTACCGAGTCGCGCATTTGGCCAGCCTGGTATTCACCGGCATATCGCTGATTCCCGTCGATTGGCCCGGCCTTCAATGGCCCATCCTTCAGCCGCTGATCAGGTGCGGGCAGCAATCTCTGCCCGTGTTCTGCGTAGGGCTGTTCCTGTCCTTCATCGCCCATTTCGTTCTGGACTTCGGTTCGGAAGGCTTGTTGGCCCAGCTCCTGGTCGGAGGCGTGGGCCTGTGGATCCTGACGATGATTGCGTACTATCGAACCTGGTCAAAGCAGGTCGACAAGAGCTTGTCGTCCGGCCAAAGATCGAATTCATCGGGCGGCAATGTCGAATCGTGACGTTCGGTTTGCTTTGAGGTCGGCATGATAACTTCCGAGCGAATCTTCGCCGACCAGACGCAGGGCGCGATCCTGCACGGCCTTCATTGGACCGCATCCGCAATCGAACTGCTTGGAGTGCTGGTAATCGTGGGCGGCGTCGTGACTGCGACGGCGTTTGCGCTTCGCGAAATGGGGCAGGGAGCATTTGTCGATGCATTTCGGTCGTACCGGGCGAACCTTGGTCGAGGCATTTTGCTCGGGTTGGAGTTCCTGATCGCCGCAGATATCATCGGAATGGTCGCGATCGTACCGTCGTTCGATCGACTCGGAATTCTCGCGGTAATCATCGCGATCCGTACGTTCTTAAGCTTCTCCCTTCAGATCGAGATCGAAGGTCGGCTGCCTTGGCAGCGGCGCAAGCCAGCCGCCGATGAGGCGGATGGGGCGGAGCTCTAGGGCGACGATCCGGTGTCGCGGGAGGTTGGTATCCCATACAGGACCTGGAACATGCGCTCCAAAGAGGCGTCCCGATTCGATCGGGCCGTCTGGATCAGCGTGGTGACGAGATCGAAGAGGGTGCGCTCGCTCTTGAGGTAGGGATTGTCGTCTGAAAGGGGCGAGCGGTCGTCACGGATCGCCTTCGCAAGGCTTGGCAGGCCGTAAAGCCAAGGCGAAAAGGACGCCGAAAAGACATATCGACTCATCCGCATCGGGTGAAGCCATTTGGCGGTTTCCGCCAAGAAGGGATTGGAGCTCGCCCGAACGAGAGGGCTGAAGAAGGCGCTATAGATGCTTTCAGTCATCGCGGAGAAGTCCGCGATGCGCGCGAAGGCGGGATCCGGACGAGGAAACTTGAGATCTTCGACCTTCCGGGATTCGAACCGCACTGCAAAAGGTAGATTCGACAGGCTGTCCGAGGGGGCGCGATCCTCGATCTTCATTTCATACAGACCGGGCGCCAGGCCTTCGATGTCCGGAAGGCTGGCGAGAATGGCGCGATGTTCGCGTTGGGCCACTTTGCCGGAGACGAAGATCCCAAGATGACCCACGTGCGGATTCGTCAAATAGACGATACGTTGGCCGGCCTCGATCAAATCCCCAGTCGTCGGGTACACGATGGGAATCCAGCCGAGCGCCTGATGCGGCGGCGTGATGTTGTCGCCGTAGGACGCGAACACGATCAGCGGGTTCCGTATACGGCGCAGATCGGCAACGCAATGCTCGCAGATGCGGAAGCGGCCGCCCTCGAGCTGGTTGCCTATGAAGAGGTTTTCGACGATCGCCAGAATCTCTTCCTTGCTCAGGAAGAAGAAGCTTCCCCACCAGCGTTCGAATTCGAGAAAGCGTTCGCTTTCTCGATCGATATGCGTGAACAGTTGGACGTATTTCTCCCACTGCGCCTCGGGCTTCAGGCTCTCGAAGTTCTGGGCAAGCCACGCGCCGTCGAACCTTCCATCGCTGAGATCGGCAACGAGGTGTGCGAGCCAGGCTCCGCCGTTGAATCCCGCTGCGAGCCGAATCGGATTCACGCCGGCTTCGCCCGACCAATATGAGAGCGGGGAGCCGTTGAGTACCGCGGGGCCGACGAGACCGCTGCAGTCCGCGGAAAGCAGGGTCACCGCCCAACCGGCCTGGCAATTTCCGTACAGTATTGGTGGTTGCCCCGGATGCCGGGTGCTCACCGCCTCGACGAAGCGCCGAAGTGCGTGCAAGACGTCGGCGAGAGTCTGGCCGCGACACGGCTGAGGGAAGAAGGATACGAAATAGACCGGATGGCCCTCCGCCAGCGCGATGCCGACCTCGGAGTCCTGTTTGAATCCGCCGATGCCGGGTCCATGTCCTGCCCTCGGATCCAAGACCACCACAGGCGGTTTCGCCTCCGATCCGGTGTCCACATTCTCATCGAGGATGCGAAGCAGCACGTAGTTGACGGGGCGTTCGAACTGGCGAGCGTCAACGATCGTCTCGAAGCGGAAGTCGAGCAGGGGCGGAGATCCTTGCCGTTCGTGTTCGATCAGGTTGTCCGCTCGTTGCCGAAGCGTGTCCCAGAACAGGATCGAGCGCTCTAGCAGATCTCGAGCGTATGCTTGCAGCGCATCGCCGCCTTCCGGCGAGCGGGCTGGGCGCGTTGGATCGTCGCCGAGCAAGTCTTTGGGTGTTGCGAGCTGCGAGTTGGTGGCGGCGTGCATCGACTGTTCCTGAAATCAGATCGCTTCGAAGGTTCGATGCTAATAGCGAAGTCGCTGTCGCGAGACGAGTGTAATTTTTTGACGGGTCGCGCGTCTATATTAGACAGTGCAGCGTAACACGCGAAGCTATCAACCGCGTTGTTGATCTACCTCAAGATTAGTCGCACTCGAGTTGGTTAGGGAGGCGGTCGACATTTGTCTGACTGAAAGTTGGAGGAGATTATGGTGACTGCGAAAAGGTTCATGGGGACTGCGGCGACGATCATCGTCATGAGTCTTGTTTCGGTTGGGCTGGCGTCGGCCGAAGTCGCTGCGAATGGACGTGAGCGGCTCGCGATGATGGACGACATGAAGATGAAGTCCGATTCGTCGAACCCTTCGAGCATGGGAAACATGTCCCAACCCGGCGCTGCGAGCGGCGGGTCGGCAGACGACAAGATGAAGATGCAGGGGCCAGGTCAGATGCCGGGCCAGCAGCAGGACTCCGGCATGATGCAGATGATGCAGATGATGGAGCGAATGCACAATCGGATGTTGCCGTCCGGCAGCGGCATGGGAGCGGGTGTCTCGGCGAGCGGTCCCATGGACGTCACCGAGCGGCTGGAAGGTCGTATCTCTTTCCTCAAAACCGAGTTGCAGATCAACGACAAGCAATTGGCCGACTGGAATCTGTTGGCCGATGCGTTGCGTTCGAGTCGGCAACACCTGCTGGAGGCGCGAAAGCAGCTTGTCATGGACGACAACATGACGGGGCCCAACCGCATCGTTCGGTATGAGCAGCACCTGAACGAGCGTTTGGAGGCGATCAAATCGGCTCGCACCGCCTTCAGTCGGCTCTACGGATCGCTCAGTGACGGGCAAAAGCAGACGGCGGATTCCATCCTGCTGCCTTTGATCGCGACGTTCTGACGAAGGCATGCTTGAAAAACGACGATCGTATCGATGCCCAAATTTGCCTCCCGACGTAGCGCTGCTTTGCGAGCGGTGATCCTTTGCGCTTCGCTTCTTGCGACGGCCGGGCTGGCGGCGTCGCCCTCACTCCCCGGGTTGGTCCCGGGGGATGCACGCCAACATGGCGAGCCTGCCGAGACACGTTCGGCATGGCGCTTGGCGGAAGGCGGGGATGGTCACTCCGCGCACCACCCGAATAGCTCCGATACGGGAAGCGCCGGTGCGCCTATGGCAAGCCCACCGTCGGGAGGCTCGGCGCCCGCAGCGGTGCCGAGCGAGTCGAATTCTGGCATGATGGGTATGATGGGCGAGATGATGGGACGCCCGCGTAAGGAATTCTATCCGTCGTTGATGGAAATGCCCGCTCTTTCCGCCGAGCGCCGGCGCGAGCTCGAATCTCAGGCTCGCGCGCGGATCGGCGCCGAAATCGATGGCATGGCCAACGCGGAAATGGCGCTGCGGCACGCCCTCGCGTCAGGCAAGGCCATCGAAGCGGATCTTGCTTCGCGCCAAATTCGGGAGGCACTCAACCAGGTGCAGAGCGGCGTGATCGTGTTGCGCTCGCTCGAGGAAGGAAAGTCTCCGCAGCAGATCGCGCAGAACTGGTTCAAGAGCCAGATGAATCTTTCGCAATCGGAGCGCCCTTCCTCCGACGGAGTGCTGGGCGTTTCGTGGTTCCACGTCATCACGATGGGCCTGCTCGCGATCGTCTCGTTCGGCATGCTGGCCGTCTATGCCGTGCGCATGCGTCGGGCCAACGCGCTTGTCGATCGGCTGACTCGGTCGCCGGTCGCCGCATCCGGATCGATGCCGGCACCCGTGATTCCGACGGCTGATGCGCCGAGAGCAAAGGCCACGGTCGCTGCAGCCCCCGCAGCAGGCGCCGCCGCCCGGATCCAGGAGACCATTGCGCCGGCCGCGGCGACTTCAGCCGGCGGCGAGCCAACGAAGGGGAGAGGGCTCTGGAAAGGCAAATTGAAGGTCTGCGCCATCTTCAACGAGACGCCGAGTTCTAGGACCTTTCGGCTCCAGAATCCGCAAGGCGGCGCCATTCCCTTCGAATTCCTGCCGGGCCAGTTTCTGACCTACTCCGCACAGATCGACGCGAAGACCGTCAGACGATCCTACACGATCGCGTCCTCTGCGGCTCAGACGGCCTACGTGGAGACGACAATCAAGCGCGAAGATGGAGGCGTGTTCTCCGAGTACATGCACGACGAAATCAAGGAAGGCGATCTGTTGGACGTGATGGCGCCTTCCGGGGCCTTCACTTTCACCGGCAAGGAGGCAGACAGTGTCGTGCTTATCGGTGGAGGGGTCGGTATTACCCCATTGATGGCAGCGATTAGATATCTCTTCGATATTTCCTGGCCCGGGGAGGTCTATCTGGTCTACGGCGCGCAGACGACCGAGCAGTTCATCTTTCGTGACGAACTGGAGTATCTGCAACGCAGGATGAACAACCTCCACGTTGCCGCCACCATGGCGCGGGCGGCAGGTACGACCTGGATGGGGAGCGAGGGCCAGATCACGGCCGAGTTTCTTGCGCGCTCGGTCCCCGATCTGTCCAAGCGGCGCGTCCATCTATGCGGCCCTCCTGGAATGATGCAGGCACTCAAGAAGACGCTCGTCGAACTTGGCGTACCGCCGGAGCAAGTCAAGTCGGAGGCGTTCGGACCCGCGCTCGGCGCCGTGCCGCCTCCGGGACGGACGGTTATCGAAAGTGGGGAGTCCGAGATCAAGGGCGGGACGCCTTCGATCGGCCCGGCGACGGCCTCCATCCGGTTTGCCAAGTCCGGCAAGGCAGCTCCGTTGCCTCCGGACAAGAGCGTGCTTGAAGTCGCCGAGTCCATCGGCGTCTCGATCGACTATTCCTGCCGTGCGGGCACCTGCGGTATCTGCAAGACCCACCTCATCGAAGGCAGCGTCACGATGGAAGTCCAGGACGCCCTTACCGAGGAGGACAAGGCGGGGGGGATGATACTGGCCTGCCAGGCGAAGTCGGTTGGGAATCTGGTCGTCGAGGCTTGAGATGGGCGGCAGGGAGCGATTGATCGTCGATATCGTCTTCGCGAGCCTCTTGCTGCTGGCTCCGGCGTTTCTTCTCCACTCCGATCCGAGATTTGCGGGAAGCCTGGCCGGCTTCGCTTTGGGAGCATCAGCAGCCGGCTTGATGGTGCTCCTTCTCATCTACCCCCTTGCGAAGTACGTGCGCGGCTTCAAGCCTCTTCTCGGCCGTATCGTCTCCATGCGCACGCTGTTGGAATTTCACGTCTACGCCGGGATAGTCGCGGCCTTCCTCGCGCTCCTCCATACGGGACACAAGTTTCAAAGCCCGCTGGGAATCGCGCTCATCGTCAGCATGCTCGTCGTGGTCGTGACCGGCTTCGTGGGGCGGTACTACCTGCCGCAGACTGCCGCCGAGATCCGCGAACAACAATCCCGCCTCGCTACGCTACGGGCCACCTACGATCGGACCGCGCTTGCCCTTGCGGAGAGTGAGATCGGTGATCCCGGCGTTGCGCCTCCGGCAAGCGCATCGGCTGTGCAGGAGGTCCCGATACTGCAGGTCGTCGAGGGCATTTCGGACATCGAATATTCGATCGGATCCCAGGAGGCCATCAAGAAGGTCTTCATGCAGTGGATCGGTGTTCACGTAATCGCTGCGATCGCGATGTACGCGATGCTGGCGCTGCATATTGCCGGAGAGGTCTACTACGGACTTCGGTGGCTCGCGTGAGCTTCAGAGCTATCGTCTACAGCGTGTGCATCACGCTCGCCGTCGCCGGCGTGGCAGCGGTATCCGCGGCGCTGTACAAAGGCGGGTCGTCGTCCGTTGTGGGGTGGAGGGATGCAGTAGTTCCCGGACCTCTCTCGGAAAAACACGCGTTCCTGGCCGACAAATGCGAAACTTGTCACACGCCGGTGAGGGGCGTCGAGACTTCCGCCTGCATCGCCTGCCATACGACGGCCGCTGCGGACCTGGGAAAGCAGGCGACGGCGTTCCACGCGACGAGCAAAGAGTGCCGAGGGTGTCATCTCGAACATGCGGGTGGCGCCCGTCCGACCAAGATGGATCACGCAATGCTCCTGCGGATCGGCGGCTTTTCCCGAGAGCGCGGCGCTTCGGCGAACTCGATCACCGGTCAGATGATCTCGGACCTTAAGGATTTCCTGAAAGTCCCGAAGTCTGACGAAGCGGAAAAGACCGATCTCGATTGTGCGAGTTGCCATAGCAACCGAGACCCACACCGCGGATTGCTTGGACGCGAATGCGGCGGCTGCCACGCGCTGGCTTCGTGGAGTATTCCGCAGTTTCTCCATCCGTCTCCTACCTCCAAGGAATGTGCGCAATGCCATCAGGCTCCGCCAAGCCATTACATGCATCACTTCGTCATGATGGACCGATCGATCACGGGACAGGAACATGCCAGCGTCGAGCAATGCTTCCTTTGCCACCGCACCGACTCGTTCAACGACATCAAAGGTGTTGGATGGTTCAAGCACCATTGATTCAAGTTGCCCGACGCCTTTCAAGCCGATTCTTGATCTGGATCAACTTTGTGCGGCGTATGTGCCGCTATCATAAAGTTGAGATCATGGCTCCGAGCGCCAGTGTGCCCGACGCCAATGAAGCGATGCCGATTGGGCAGGGGCGACTTTGGTGTCTTTCGTTGCTGCTGATCGTGTCCATGGCTGCGGTCGATGCTCACGCCGGTGTGACCATCTCGGACCGACGCTACTGGCCCAGCGAGGCGCGGACCAGCCCGGGACGATTGATCGACATTCTTCCTCAGCCCTATGTCTACCCTGAAGCCGGTGTCGCAGCGGGGTCCCGGATCACGCCCCGTAAGAAACCGAGGAGGAACCGGTGACTGCGGAACATCACGCTTGGCCGATCGCCGGCAATGACGTTCCGCTATTGGCGCGGTGCGTAATAGGAGCTATATTTCGCGCGTTCGACCGACGGAAATGGGATGATTAGACTAACGAGGCCAGCGCGCAGGTGGTGGGGGTGGTTTGTCGCCATCACGTATCTGCTTGGCTCGCTGACCCCCTCTCTGGCGGTCCCGCTTCCCGCCGATCTCGCCCAACTGTTGGTTCAGCGATCTCAGGTCGCCGATCACGCGCACGATCATCAGCATGGCCATAGCCACCAGCACGGTCATGATCACCAGCATGCCCTCAGCGACCATCAGCATGGTGCGTCCGGACAGCAGCGCAGCCATGGTGGTGATAAGGTAGCCAGCCATTCACACCAGGAGGTTGCGCCGGCGTCCGATCCCGTCGATCGCGATTCTGACGACCAGCATGGCAATTGCTGCGGCTCCGTATTGTGTCTTAGCGCGGTCTCTCCTAAATCGCCTTCACTCCTCCAGTTCGCGCCTCTGCAATCCCGGTGCGAACTCAAGCCGGACTCCGTTTGCGCCGGCGAAGCGCTCGGTCCGCTTTATCGGCCGCCAATAGCCTGAAAGCACGCAATTGATGGGCAGTCGCGCTCCTTTTCGGGGCGCGAGTAGTCGTACGTCCGTGCTTATCAGGGGAAATCTATGTTGGCGCAAATGGTGGCGAATGACGCCGCCGCATCGAATGCATTCTCGCGAATGAAATCTAGGCGCGCGATCGCAAAGCGCGCGATTCTGATCGGTCTGCTCTGCCCGCTTCTCGCCGGCTGTGCAGTCACGACGCCCGTCAAAAATCCGGATCCAGCAGACCCGACGGCCAAGGTGGCCCGCGTCGGATATGCACCCACGACCAGGCCCTACGTCAGTCTCCGGCCAGCGGCGCCGGTCGGATGGCGGGAGCAGAACCAGCGCGTGGCACCTGCGCCGAAGAACGAAAAGTAGGGGAAGGCATGCAGCTTGCCACTTCAAACCGTACCTCGCTCATTTCCACATCGAGGCCAGGAATCGTTGCGCTGTCGTTCGCGCTGCTGCTTTCGGGCTGCGCCGCATTCTCTCCGGATGCGGGCATGTCCGGCGTCGCCGACGTCGTGTCCAATACGATCAGGAAGGATGTGATTGCCGTTCGATCCGTCGAAGACGGCGAACGAGCCGATGCCCTGGTGACGCAGCTCCTACGCCGGACCTTGTCGGTGGAGTCCGCGGTCCAGATCGCGTTGCTGAACAATCGGGGCCTCCAGGCCGCCTACAACGAGCTCGCCCTGGCCGAAGCCGACGCGATCGAGCAAAGCCTGCCGCCTAATCCCACCTTTTCCCTTTCCCGCATATCGGGGGACGGCGGATTCGAGTTCGAGCGTCAAGTCGTCGGGGACATCCTCGCGTTGGCGACGCTGCCGTTCCGCTCGGAAATCGCCCGACGACGATTCCATGAAGCGCAACTGCGTGCAGCGTTGGAGACACTGCGTCTGGCTGCCGACGTGAGACGGGCATACTACCAGGCAGCCGGGTCCAGCGAGCTGGCAGCTCTCCTGTCCGACACGAAGACGACGGCCGAGACCATCGCCCAGCTCGCGGAGAAGCTCGGGCAAACCGGTGGTCTGAACAAGTTGGATCAGGCTCGCGAACAGGTCTTCTACGCGGAAATCACCGCCGATCTCGCTACCGCCCGGCAACAAGCCACGTCCGCACGGGAACGGCTGGCACGACTGCTCGGCGTCTGGGGCGGGCAGGTCGATTTCAAGCTCCCCAAGGCTTTGCCTGCACTACCACGTAGCCCGAAGTCGCTCCCGAACATCGAAGTAGAGGCTGTAGGACGTCGCGTCGACCTTCAGATGGCTCGCATCGAACTCGATCTTCTGGCGAAGGCGCTCAATCTGACGGAGGCGACGCGCTTCGTCACGTTGCTCGATCTCGCCGGCATCAGCCGGAAGACCAAGGAGCCCGAAGGAGCGCCGTTCCGACAACGCGGCTTCGATCTTCAGTTGCAGATCCCGATCTTCGATGGCGGCGAGGTGCGCGTCCGCCAGGCCGCCGAAAGTTACAACATCGCCCTCAATCGGCTGACCGAGAAGGCAGTGAACGTGCGTTCCGAAGCGCGAGACGCATACCGGGTCTACCGCTCCACCTACGATATTGCCGGCCACTACCAGCGAGAGGTGGTGCCGTTGCGAAACATCATCTCGGATGAGGCGCAACTGCGTTACGGCAGCATGCAGATCGACGTCTTTGCGTTGCTGGCGGAAGCCAAGCTGCGGATCGCCGCGCAGCGAGCTTCCATAGATGCCCGACGCGACTTCTGGCTGGCCCACTCCGACCTGCAGAGCGTGGTCGACGGCGGAGGCCGTTCCGAAAATCAACCAGAGAGCCGTCCATCGACCAATTCGTTGGCGAGCGGAGGATGAGGAGATGAGCATGATATCGAGACGAAACTTTCTCGGCACCGCAACGGCGCTTGCGAGCGCGAGCATGGTCTCCGGACGCGTGCAGGCGGCGAGCATTCCCGAGGCGCCCACGACAGACAAGGTGACGAGCCAACCGCCACTGTATCCGACGAGCGGACGAGAGTACCGACCCGTCGTGACCCTCAATGGCTGGTCGCTGCCTTGGCGGATGAACGGGGATTGGAAGGAGTTCCACCTGGTCGCCGAGCCTGTCGTTCGTGAATTCGCACCCGGCATGAAGGCTCACCTCTGGGGCTACAACGGCCAGACGCCGGGGCCGACGATCGAGGCCGTCGAAGGCGACAAGGTCCGCATCTTCGTCACGAACAAGCTGCCGGAATACACGACCGTGCATTGGCACGGCATGATCCTGCCGTGCGGCATGGACGGCGTCGGCGGTCTGACACAGCCCCACATCAATCCGGGCAAGACGTTCGTCTACGAGTTCGAGCTCAAGCACAGCGGCACCTTCATGTACCACCCGCACGCGGACGAAATGGTCCAGATGGCGATGGGCATGATGGGAATGTTCGTGGTCCACCCCAAGGACCCACGCTTCCGGCCGGTCGACCGCGACTTCGTCTTCGTCATGAGCAGCTACGACATGGACCCGGGGACCTACGTGCCGAAGGTCACCGAGATGACGAATTTCAACATGTGGTCGTGGAATGCGCGCGTCTTTCCCGGAATCGATCCCTTGCCCGTGAGGCTCGGCGATCGCGTGCGCGTTCGGATCGGCAATCTCACGATGACCAACCATCCGATCCACCTTCACGGGCACAGCTTTTCGGTAAGCGGCACGGACGGGGGCTGGGTTTCGGAGAACGCGCAGTGGCCCGAGACCACGATTGATGTCCCGGTGGGATCGATCCGGGCTTTCGAAGTTCTGGCCGACAACCCCGGCGACTGGGCGTTCCACTGTCACAAGTCGCATCACACGATGAATGCGATGGGGCACGATCTCAGAACTCTCATCGGCGTCTCGAAGAAAGATATCGCGAAAGCGGTGAAGAGGCTCGCCCCGGATTCGATGGCGATGGGGTCGACCGGCATGGCCATGGGCGAAATGGAGATGCCGCTTCCCGACAACACGCTGCCCATGATGACGGGGTCCGGACAGTTCGGCCCGATCGAAATGGGCGGCATGTTCACGGTCGTAAAGATCCGTGAAGGCATGGCGCGCGACGACTACAGCGATCCGGGTCCGTACAAGTTTCCTCAAGGAACGGTTGCCTACGAAATCGAGACGCCGGCTACGGCGCCATCGCGGCAAGACGGCCGACCGGACGGCGGCCATCGGATGCCGATGAAGGGAATGAAGGGATGAGACGCCTGAAGACACCGAGCATGAAACCCCAGCAAGGAAGACAAGCGATGAAGAACTACACCAATGTGATCGCCGCAGTCGCGATGACGATGTCCCTTTCGACCGCAACGTTGGCCGGCCCCGGTCATCACGATGGGCATCAACACGATGAACAATCGTATTCCGCAGGCGAACCTGGCGACCCCAAAAAGCCGGCCCGTATCGTGCCGATCACGATGGGCGAGCCCGGCGGCAAGATGGCTTTCGTGCCGAACAGGGTCGAGGTGAAGAAGGGCGAACAAGTGAAGTTCATGCTGCGGAACAGCGGAGAACTCGACCACGAATTCGTACTCGCGACCCCCGCGGAGAATCTCAAGCACGCCGAAGCGATGAGGAAAAATCCGGACATGGAGCATGACGACCCGAACGCGAAGCGGCTCGCGCCGAAGCTGGTCTGGAAATTCAGCAAGGACGGCGAGTTCGAATTCGCCTGTCTCATTCCGGGTCACCGCGAGGGCAACATGATCGGAAAGATCGTCGTGAAGTAAGTCGGCCATAGCAAGAAGAAGAGGAAGAGTAGGATGTTGAAGTTATCCGTGAGATCCGCACTGTTTGCCGTCGCCATCGCGGTCGCTCCCGTCGCCGCGTTCGCGCAAGCGAACCTCGTCACCGGAGAAGTGAAAAAGGTCGACGAGGGCGCCGGCAAGATCACCCTGAAGCATGGCCCGATAAAGAGCCTGAATATGGACGACGAGGAGATGACCATGGTCTTCCGGGTCTCCGATCCGTCGATGCTCAAGCAGGTCAAGGCCGGCGATAAGGTCCAGTTCGAGGTCGAACGACAGACCGGTGGCATCACGATCACCAAGCTTCAGAAGGCGAAATGACCGCGGCCGTTGGGGCGGATCGGTGAATCGGCCCCGACGGCAACCGCGGTGTGATCAGGCCTGGAGATATCGGCCGGGGACCTGCAACGAAGTTCTCCCCGATGGTGTGGACCATGGGACTGCATGAATTCAGAATTGGGACGGAACGCTCCGAAGGCGAACTTGTACCACGCGTGCCAACGACGCTTGACTGTTGGGCGGCCGAAATCGGTCTCGGCCAGACCGAGGAGTTATCATCCGCGGGACATCTCGCGTCGCGAGGCCTGGCTTCCGTCGTCTTCGACCTTTCGGCTGCAGCCGCCGTGATCGGGATTCCGCTCGCGCTATCTCTTGCGCAAGAGGCGTCTCGTCCATGCGGCGATCACAACGCGGTCGCAGGTGTCGCACCCGGGCGATCGAGATGAAATCGGCGCGCGATAACTTATTGGTCGCTGCGAACCCGCATGGGGTACGGACGCCGGCAACCGCGCGCACTGCGGTTCGGACGGCGATCGTGGACAGCTACGATCGTCTGCGGAATTATCTTCAGAGGCGCTTCAACTCGGTCGCGGATGCGGAGGAGGTGCTGCAGGTGTTCGTCTTGAAGGCGCTCGAGCGGTCCGCCGACGTCAGAGATGCGGAGTCGGTGCGCGGTTGGCTCAGCAAGGTCTTGGCGACAACCATCGCCGATTTTCACCGGCAGACATCGCGACACAAGATCAGAGAGACACCACTCTCCACCGAACTAAGCGATCGACTTGCGGCAGTTACCGAAGTCGAACTGGCGTGCGAATGCCTCTACGCGCACTTGCTATCGCTGAAGTCGGAACATGCCGAGGTCATCCGACGAGTGGATCTTGGCGGCGAGTCGAGGGAGGCGGTGGCGGCCGATCTCGGAATAACGGTGAACAATCTTACGGTGCGCCTTTATCGTGCTCGTCAGGCGTTGAAGGAGCGCCTCGAAAGCAGATGCGTGATCTGCCGTGAAGAAAGCTTTTGGGCGTGTCGCTGCGACCGGCCATAGGTCCCGTGCTGAATCCCGCTCCGCGCCGACCGCAGGACCGCGCTTCGCGCTTTACGTCCATTGCGCGGCGTCCATCGGGAGTTGCTTGCAGGTCGCCCGCGGTGACACGCGGCAGCCCATCACGCTCCTGTCGGAGAGAACGGTGGCATGAGTGCTTCCAAAGGTCTATCGCAAGTGCGGAGCCGTGGTTGACCCGATTCAGGGCCTCCAGCCGCGTTTGCGCCGACGTGAGCCATCCCGCGACGACTGCATGCGTAGAAGTGAAGGTTACAGCACCCGCTGCGCGCCGGGGAGAGCTCGCAAGACTGCCGTCGTGGCCAGGCTGAGCAAAACGGCCAGCACGAACGTGATGAGCGCTTTGGCAATTGCGTCAAGGTCCACGTCGAACAGACCGTACTGAATCCAGAGCACGATCGGGTAGTGCACCAGGAACATGCCATATGCATATGGTCGGATCGAATCCAGCAGAGGCAAGGCGGATCGGTTCAGTCTGAGAAAGTGACCGAGTAAGGCGAACATGATCGCTGCGCTAAAGACGACAAACAGAAAGCCGTAGCTCACCTCATACCAGGCGGGCAGCCACACGGGATTGCCGAGGTGCTCCCGCTTCACGTAAATCAGGACCCACAGCAGGCAATATGTAACGATGGCGGCGAGCGCCCAACTCAAGCGAGATCTCTGGAGCTGCCCATTCGTGCCGAGCAGGCCGCGGTCCAAATTGGCCGCGCCGACGGCGGCACCGAGGAAGAAGTAGCTCGGATAGAGCAAGACGCGACTCGCCTGTACGGAAAGCGGGCCGAACTCAAACCAATGACCGGCGCCGAAGTAGACGCGCAACGGGATATAGGCCGCTCCAGTGATGACCACCAGGATTGCAAAGAACTCATGCGGCCGATCGTAACTGCGTACCGATAGCAGGTTCACCGGGTCCAACAAACGGGGCGCCACTCGGCTGAGGGCGCACGCCACGACATCGCACGCCAATAGCACCCAGAGGAACCAGACCGGTCCGCTTGGCCACGGCCCAACAGTGATCGTTTTTAACCAGAATTCGCCAAAGCTGATATCCGGAGTCTGCCGCAGTTCGAGAGCATAGTAGGCGAGGGGAATGATGGTGAAGACGGCGATTACGAAGGGTAGCCCGAGCCTGACCAAGCGTTGAGACAGAAACTCCGGAGCTGCCTTGTGAGCCAGGCCCGGCCACACGAACAGCCCCGAAAGGAAGAAGAACATAGCCATGAAGAAACTGTCGTTGGCCAGCACGATCGTATCGAAGCCGATCCACTTCTCAGCGTCGGTCCCTCCAAAGTAGGTGTAGGGAATGACGGCGTGATGCAGGAGCACCAGTAGCATCAATAACGCACGGACGCGATCGATCGCAGCGTTGTGCACTGTGACCTGCCGAATGGCACGATTGTTCTCGGGTTCGGCGTGCGACCGCGGGGCTCGGAGAAGCAGGGCGATATCCATCGTGAGGGACGGGCGACGATGACGTGCGTCGACCGGAAACAAATGAGCGCGATAGATAGACGCCGTGCGAGGAAATTTCTTACAGCATTCGACTTCCGTGCGGCCAGTTACTCCGCGGTCGTTGTGCGGATGAGCCGCAGCGCGGCCGAATTCAGGAAACGAGCTTCCTGAGAGCCTCGTCGTTCAGGACTTGGATCCGGCGTCGGCTCAGCGACTTGATCAGGCCTGCGCTTTCCAATTGTCTCATCGTTCGTGAGACCGTCTCGATCGTGAGACCCAGGTGCTCGGCGACGTCCTTGCGTGGCATCGGCAGCGTGATGAATTTCTGTGTCTCGCTGCGGGCCGTCATTCGAACGAGAAACCAGGCGATGCGTTCTTCAGCCGTCTTGTTGAGCAGAAGGGTCTGATCCTGAAGACGGACGAGTTCGTCGTCCTTCACCTGAAGGAGCTGGTGCGTGACGTCCTTTCGACGGCCAGTCAATTTGGCGATCGTGTGTACATTGATGACCCTTATTTGCGTATCGCCGATCGCGTAGGCGGACAGCGAGTGCGCGCTTCCCATCTCAAGGCCGAAATAATCACCTGGCAGGTAGAAGTCTCGAATTTGCCGTCGGCCGCCGTTGGATATCCACACGGTCCTGACGGCGCCGGTCAGCACGCGATAAAGGTAGAGAGCGGGCTGGCCCTGGCCGAATATCTCGGCCCCCCGCTTGTACTGAACGATCTTCCCCATATGCGCGATCGGTTCGTCGCCGGCCGATTTTCTGCTCTTCGAGGAGGAGGGGAGAGAGCAGTCGTCGAAGCAGTGGACGGAACACCGCTCGTCGGCAATCAGGGCTGGCATGAACGTTCTCGCTGAAGAGAGTTTACGGGACGTGCAGGGTCGCGGCGACGAGAGGCGGATCCCGCCAAACTGAGCCTTCATCGCCACATCGAATAGCCACGACTTCGACGGAGCAGGGGACGCCAGCCTACCGGCGGCCCGCTGCTCGGAAGAATCTACAAGGCGAGCTCCTTCCGGGCAGGCAATTGGATGCGGTAGTGAAGCCGAGTTGTCGCGCTAGCTAGTTCTTCTTTGGTCCGATGTGATGCGGCGTCGGAGAGTTCGGGCCACCCGTATAGTGGTGGCTTCCTCCATCGGAAGCGGCCTTCGGGCCCGTGTCCTCTTTGGCCCCCATGTGATGCGGAACCTCGGTCTTGGGTCCACCGGAGTAGTGGTGGCCGTTCTTTTCGTCCGAGGTCGTTGTTTGTGCGACCGCGGGCAGCGTGGCGAAGCCAAGGGCGATGGTGGCGGCGAGTAGTTGACGACGGATCATGAGTCCTTCTCCCGTGTACTTTCAAGTGAAGTGAGATGAAGCTCTTAGACCGCAGATCTCGCGTGAGAATCTTGATTCACATCAAGAAAGAGGATCGATTGTTTGCCTTCGCGCGACGCAAATTTTATCGTGTCCTCAAGCCTTCCGGCGCGGTGAGGCCCTCAGGAAAACGCGTACGGATATGTCGCGACAACGCCCACCGGCGAGACCACGACGTGAAGTTGATGTGGGTCAAGAAGCACAGAACACATCTGACGTATGTTCTCAGATCGTCAGGGGAACAGGCAGATGCTTTCGAGAGACTACGCCGGACATGAACAGCGCGCGCGAGAAGGGATGTCGGTCAAGGCGCGAGCCGGCATAGTGCTGTTCGGATTCCTGATCGTCGCCGGAGCCCTTCTGTTCACCGAGCACCGGGCTCACGTGCTCGGCGTGTTGATCTGGCTGCCACTTCTTGCTTGCCCGTTGATGCATTTTTTCATGCATGGCGGTCATCACCACGATCGACACGGCGCCAATGATGGACCGAGGTCGTCATGAGCGAAGCGACGCCCGCCTACGGCCTATGGAGCCTGGTCATCGTCAACTCGGCGATCTTCATCCTGTTCGCATACACCTTCTTCAAACCACAGACGCCGCAGGACTGGAGTTCGTTCGGCGCCTTCAGCGCGTTCTTGATCGCGCTGTTCGTGGAGATGTACGGCTTTCCGCTTACCATATACTTCCTGTCGGGATGGCTGCAGTCTCGCTTCCCCGACGTGGATTGGTTCTCGCACGACGCCGGCCATCTTCTCGAGATGATGTTCGGCTGGAAAGCCCACCCGCATGCAGGACCATTCCATATCCTGAGTTTTCTCCTGATCGGCGCCGGCTTCCTGCTGATCTCCTCTGCCTGGAAAGTGCTCTACGAAGCGCAGCGGGTCCGTGGCATGGCCACGACCGGCCCCTATGGCTTCGTAAGACACCCGCAATACGTCGGGTTCATTCTTGTGATGCTCGGCTTTCTCGTCCAGTGGCCCACCATTCTCACGCTTGCGATGTTTCCGGTGCTGGCCGCCATGTACGTGAAACTGGCCCGCAGCGAGGAGCGTGCGGTTAGGGCGCAGTTCGGGGAAGGCTACGACAAGTACGCGGCCGAGGTGCCCGGATTCATCCCGCGTATAGGTCGTGTCATCGGGCGGAACTCTTCTGACGGCTACCGACACGGGGGAGTTTGATGGACGCACTGAAGGAAGGGCGCATTCTTGCGCTCGAATGCATCATACGCAGCCAGCTCGTCGATCGCGCGTTGGAAAACAGCAGTCCCGTGACTTGGCTCCACAGGGTCCGGGATTCCATGCGGGGGCCACTTCAAGCCGCGCAAAGCGACCGTATCCCCTCGAACCAAGCGGTAGCGGAAGGAGGCAAGGCGCTGGACGAACTCTTCCGGCAGGCCGAGATAGAGGTAAACGCAAGCCTCGAGAGAACTCCCCGCGAATTTCCCTGCGATTGAAACCCTCCGGCAGAGAGGGGTGACCAGATCCAACGCCGGAACCTGTCGCGGGCGGGGCATAGCGGGGTTTTAAGCGATCGGCGTTCGCGGTCACCTCGGGGCGACGCCGTACAGGTGGGCGACGACACCACCGACACCACCATGATGATGCTCGCCCTTCGTTGCCGCAGCGGCGCGCGGAGGACGCGTCGGGGCTTCTCAACAAAAGGTGATCTGCAAGCAGATTAGAGCAACTCCAATTGAGCGGCCGGTACCCGGACGGTACCAACTTATCCCCATTGATTCATTAGGCATCGTTGTGAAAGCCGGACCGTTGCGTTTCGCATTCTTCGCCGTGGTCGCTTTCGTGCTCTTGGGTGCGGCCAGGGCCGAAACCGGCGACGTCGAGACGACCTGGCGTCTGCTCGACTACATCGCGGTCGACTATGCAGGCGCGGTGGCGCACGGACAGGTGTCCAGCCCTTCGGAATATGCGGAGCAGAAAGAGTTTGCCGCTACAGTTGCCGAAAAGCTGCAGGCGCTCCCGCCGAAGCCCGAGAAGGAGACGCTCCTCGGCGAAGCCGATAGACTGAAGCGCGCGATCGCCGAAAAGGCCGAGCCCGAACAGGTTGCCGAGATCGCGCACCGCTTGGCGGCCGCGCTCCTTGCGGCCTATCCCGTGCCGCTTGCGCCGGCAAAAGCTCCTGATCTCGCGCGCGCTGCGACGCTGTACGTCCAGAACTGTGCAGCCTGCCACGGAGAGGCCGGCGACGGTCACGGCCCGGAGGCCGCCAAGCTGGATACCCCTCCCGTCGACTTCACGGATGCCGACCGTGCCCGTCAGCGCAGCGTGTTCGGACTCTATCAGGTCATTACGCAAGGGCTGGACGGAACGGCGATGGCGAGCTTCGAAGGACTGCCGGTCGATGAGCGCTGGGCGCTGGCGTTCTACGTCGGCCAGTTTGCCTTTCCGGACGCCCCCGCGGTGGAAGGCGAACGCCTCTGGAAGAGGGATGCGTCACTTCATCGGCTTCTTCCTGACCTGAAGACGCTGATCGGAACGATGCCCGCGGCGCTCGCCGCCAAGATCGGGCAGGACAAAGCCGACGCCCTCATCGCGTACCTGCGCCGCCATCCGGCGGCCGTCGCGCAGCAGGATGGGGCGCTATCGCTTGTCCGGACACGCTTGACGGAGAGCGTCGAGGCTGTCCGGGCGGGGGATCGCAAACGCGCTGGCGAGCTCGCATTATCCGCCTATCTGGACGGCTTCGAGCCGATCGAGCCGGCGCTGACCGCAAGCGACCGCACGCTGATGGAGCGGATCGAAGGACTGATGGGGGAGTATCGCGCGGCCGTGCAGAGTGAGACCGCAGACCTGCTCTCGGATCGCGTTCGGGTTCTGGACGGTCTCCTCGACGACGCGCAGGCGGCGTTGTCTCCGGATGCGACGAGCTCGTTGTCGACCTTCCTCGGGGCCGCGACGATCCTGCTGCGCGAGGGTCTCGAAGCGCTCCTCATCGTGGTCGCCATGATCGCCTTTCTCCGCAAAGCCGAACGGATGGAAGTCATGCCGTACGTGCACGCGGGCTGGATCGGCGCGCTCGTCGCAGGCTTCCTCACCTGGGTCGTCGCGACCTGGGTGATCGGGATCAGCGGCGCGAGCCGCGAATTGACCGAAGGGTTCGGGTCGATCTTCGCGGCGGTGGTGCTGCTGTCGGTCGGCATCTGGATGCACGGCAAGGCGCAGGCGGATCAGTGGCAGCGGTATATCCGCGAAAGGATGTCGAAGGCGCTGTCCGGCGGCTCGGCCTGGTTTCTGTTAGTCCTCGCGTTCGTCGTCGTCTATCGGGAGGTGTTCGAGACCATCCTGTTCTACGCCGCGCTCTGGCATCAGGGGAACGGCGGTGCGATCCTCGCTGGCGCGCTCAGCGCCTGCATCGCGCTGATGGTCATCGCATGGGCGATGCTGCGCTACAGCAGGCGGCTCCCGATCAGCAAGTTCTTCACCTACAGCTCCTGGCTCATGGCGGTTCTCACGGTCGTGCTCGCCGGCAAGGGTGTATCCGCGCTGCAGGAGGCCGGCATCATCGGCATCGCGCCGCTGCGCGCAGTACCCCGTCTGTCGATGGTAGGTCTTTTTCCCACCGCGCAGACCGTTGCGGCCCAGATCGCGATGATAGCCGCCCTAGCTGCCGGCTTCGCACTCAACCGCCGCAGGACCTAGGTTGGCTCGAAAATGGGAGCCGGGGAGGCGGATGCCGCTCTGCCGGTGCACCCGTCTGCCACAGCGGACTTCTAGCGATTTGTGGCCGGAGATACCCGAGGCACTGCCCGATGCCCCTGTCGTCGGCGGAAACGGGGGTCCTAGGGTCGGCGGCCATGGGATGGGCCTCTCGGGTTACCGCCTGACCTATTGGCCTGCTCACGACCGGAAACCGCGACGCGTCTTTGAAGAGCTCCTGGGGAACGCAAGACGTCCAGCGTCTTCGTCGATATGCCGAACCGCTGGTAGGAGACCGCGAGATCGCCCTTGAATACGCGCCCGCCGCGCAGCGCCGCGTACAGCTTGCGCTCCACGCGGGACTCGAGATCCGCCCTGGCGGTCAGGACCGGCAGAGTTCCTAATAAAGAAAAGTAGCTTTCTTTTATTTAGTGCTAGAAGCTAGTTAAGATTGCTTTATTAGGGCCTTAGCGATGGCCTTAAAGTAGCAGATCCGCCGCTACTCCCCGGACTAATTAGAGAACTCCGAGGATAGGATTCAGAAAACTGGATCCGATCGAAATTAGGTATTTTAATACCTCCTCCAAACGGCGCTGACTCCGGATGCGACGAGCTCGTTGTAGACCTTCCTCGGGGCAGCCGCGACGATCCTGCTGCGCGAGAGCCGGGGGGCGGATGCCGCCCTGCCGGTCCACCCGTCTGCCCCAGCGGGCTTATAGCGATTTGTGGCTGGAGATACCGAGGCGCTGCCCGATGCCCCTGTCGTCGGCGGAAACGGGGGTCCCAGGGGCGGCAGCCATGGGATGGGCCTCTCGGGTCACCCCCCTAACCTATTGGCCTGCTCACGACCGGACATCCGCGACGCGTCTTTGAAGAGCCCATGGGGAACGCAAGACGGCTTAGCTTCACATAGCTCCGGAAGGGCCGACCGGATGTCAAATCCAGCCGACGCGAGTGTTGCGTCCGTCGGCGTTGCGTCGAGTCGCGGTCTTGCCGCCGCTTGCCAATTGTAAAGGCCTTATCCGGCAGTCCCGAGGCTTGGTCGGCTCGCTGCCCCTGCGGCGAGTGACACGTCCAAGCGACTCGCCGACCCCACGCTGTCAACGCATCTTTAGATGCCTACGACGATCTTTTGCGCCATTTTCATCCGCGTTTGAAATCTCCAACTAGGGGGAGGGACGGCCGTGTCCCCAGTAGCATGCAGACGTACGACAAACGGCAGGCCTTCAAGAAAGAGCTCTCGCAATGTTAGCAATAGTCGTTTGCGTATGGCATCCCGCAACCGATGAACTTCTGTTCGAGGGCGCGAGCGCCAGCTTGAGCATCCAAGCGGTCCGCAAAGTCGTTGGCCCAAGCTTCCCGGAGGATCCGGAACCGATGACCGCCTATCCGGTGACCGAGCGGCAGGGGCGCTCGCTGCTGCGCATGATGCGGAAGAAATTCAGCGGCGAAGGCGACTTTCAGGTTTCCCGCGAACCTCTCACCGCCGCCGTTTCCAACGGACGCCATTAGCCGCTGGACGGCGGCGGGTCGTTGTTGGGACGGGGGTCGTCGATCGGGAAAGATGTCTGGGCGCTCAACGGACAGCCGACTTCGGCGCCTTCCAGACCTCTTGATCGCGAATTTGACAGTTCTCGTTGACCTTCGCGGCGCTTCGATCGCCGGGTGAACCCAGCCCTCGTTCATTCGGGCAATCCCGTCACCGTGATCGTTGTGAATCCTGAGTGGTCAGTCGTTTCAGGTTCGCCAGCAGTTGGGCCCGTACCTCTTCCTCCCCGACGCCCCAGAGGCCGGCCAGCGTTGTCTCGGCGGCGGCGGCGTCCCACGGGAAGAGAGGGCGGCCGTCGATCTGGGCAAATGGCCCGTCCGATTCCGTAAGTATGCGTTCGCGAGGCATCAGCGTGGTCATCGCGCGTCCTCTCTCGCCGGCGAGCATCGCGGGCCCCACGCTGAACCAGCATCCCTGATCGATCGCGCGTTGAAGCTCGCGTCGCGATCCGGAGAACCAGTGAAGGACGGCCACGCCGGCGTCGGCCTCGGAAGCTAGGGCGTCGAGAACGGGCGTGGCCGCGCGCCGGCTGTGGATCGTCATAACGCGGCCGCCGGCGACGTGACACATGCGCAGGATCTCGGCGAACACGCTGAGCTGGATGTCCCACGTTGTCTTGAGCTCGGGTCCGCCGTCCAGTCCGATCTCTCCGACGTACCGCGATCGCGGGAGCAGTTCCTCGAAGAGCCCGAGCTCGCCCCGGCGTTCCTGCGCGATCTGAGGATGCAGCCCGATCGCCGTACGGATGCGCGCTGCGTCCTTCGCCAGTGCCGCCGTTCCCGACCAGGCCGAGGGCGTCGTCGTCACCGACAGGACGAACAGGCTGCGCTCGATGCACTCGTTCGTTGTCGCGACCGGATCGGGATAGAGGTCGAGATGGGCGTGCAGGTCGATCACTTGACACCGTATTTTGCATGCAAGGCGCCGAGTTCGCCAAGCCCCCGGCGTAGCATATCCTTCAGCACGTCGCGCTCCTCGATACCCGGCCACGAAAGGGCTCCGCCAAGCCAGTCGTCGAACCCCGCGCCCTTCGCGGCTGCCAGCGCCATGCCGACCGAGCGGACGTCGTCGAAGCCAGCGTGATCCGGATCGTCGCGACCAAGATGTTCATAGACGTAGTCGGTCGGATCCTCTTCGCCCCACGCAAGGAAAGCCGCTCTGCGGACCTGACATGGGACGCACCGCCCGCAATGGTGATAGTTGTAGCGCTGAAAGCGGCCGCAACTCGTCGAGCTCGACGCCAACGCGCGCAGCAGGTCCTGGTCCGCGCACTCCTTCAGCATCTCGCCCTTCGTCTTCTCGGCATACGGAGTGCGGATACTCACGCCCAGTTTCGCGGCGTCGAGAACGTCCTGAAACCTCGCGAGGAAGTAGGGATGTACCGTACGGGTGCTCAAACTGCCGATGCGGCTTCCCGTCAGCGGCGGGTTGATGGCGATGAAGCCGTTTTCGCAGACGTAGAGTGGCAAGCTGCCGCCGGGACGGTATGGCTTGAGCGCAGTTGCGACGAGGACGCCGAAGGCAAGAAAGATGATCGAGCGCGCCCTTTGAGAAGTATCTTCGGTGCCCGGGACGGCCGCGTTGTCGTTCAACTGAAAATGCCGCAAACCACCGCCGATCGACGAAGCGAACCCAAGCTGCTTTTCGGCATCGCCCCGGACAGTCTTGCTGATCGCGACGGGTCGCTCGCCGGACGCTGCAAGGTCGATGGCGCCGCTTAGACTGTCGAGCCCGCCCGACAGGAGTACGACGCAGCCTTCGGGCGGCCGAAATACCTCGGCTGGCGGCTGCGGTGCCGCGCCGCCGGCGATGAAGCGGAATTGCCATCGGTCGGTCGTGAGAAACGACAGCGCGTCGGCGAGGAGGTCCGCCGTCCCGTTCCAGAACGCCGGTTCGGCGACCGCGACTTCCATCTCGAACTCGCGTGTCCAGCCATCCGGACTTAGGCTTCGTCGCCCCGCCGCATCGGCCGCCATGACGGACATCGCGATGGATAGCAGATCCCAGGCCCTGCGGTTCGGGGCCAGACGCGCCCTGCGAATCTCGTTGCGCACGGCGGCACCGGCGCTGCCGCGATCATCGGCCCCCGCCTGGCCGTAGAGAACGACCCTGAGCGTGTCTCTTTCCTTGAGCCGACGGACCTCGGCCGGTGCGCAAAGCAATTTCACTCTTCGTACCCCTCGAAGACCTCGAACGTCTCGCGCAGCGCGGCCTGGACGACGCGCGCGACGCGTCCGGCCGTGAGCGTGCGTCCCTGTTCCTTGAGCTTGCGGAAGGAGGCGGCCACAGTCTCGGCGATGTATGACCGCATTTGTTTCAGTCGAGCCAGCGCGACGGTCGCGGTTGGCGCCCTCTCGAGCAACGTCTTGCCGACATCCAGCTCGAAGCGTCGCGCCACGTCGATCGCCGTGAACTTCTCGATGACGAACTCGCGTTCGGGGGCGGACAGGTCGAGGAGGTCGGCGTCCGGGTATTGGGTCAGCAATTCGGACATCGCGTCGTGGATCGACGCGCGTTCGGCTTCCGCGTCCTGCGTCCCGTCGATGGGTCTGACCGCTTCGATGATCGCGCTCGCGATCTCCTCGGTGGAGCGCCCGGCGAGCGCAGCCGCATCGACGGGAGCGTCCGCATTGCCCTGCGCGGTGGAATAGAGGGCGTGGCCGAGCGATCCCGCCGTCTGGGCAGTGCCGCCGAACCGCTGCGTTGCGAAATTCGACCCTCCGTAGCCGTTCCGGACGTAATGTCCGAGTCCGCGCCTGAGGTCGCGGCCGTCTCCGGATCGTGCGAAGTTGCCCAGGCTCGTTCGGACGCCGCCGAACCGTCGTTCGGGTGCCAGCGGCGCCGGCTGCAGAACTGGCGGCGGCGCTGCGGGAGGCGCGGGCGGGACGCCATCGGTCGGAGGAATGCCCGGCGGGACGTCCGGAGCTCCGGGCGGGGGCGCGGGAGGTACGGGATCCTGCGGTGCAGCCGGCGTCCAAGGAGGAACCAAGGGCACGCCAGGACCGGGGCCGTCACTAGACTGCGACGTTCCCATGCTCTCTCGTCTTTCTAATCGCCGTCTTCACCGGGCGCGAAACGTCAGGCGATGAATTCCAAGCATCGAGCACGCTTCCCGACCACGGGCGGTCGCCGATCTTCGGAATGATGTTCGGTTGGATCTGCTGCGGAGGGCGGTCCGCGAGAAACGCGGCGAGCCGCGCTCCCTGCGGCGGGTCGGCATCGGCGAGAACGATGCAGGCGTTGAGGATCGGCGGGACGCCCCAATCCTGTTCCTTTCTGGCGCGCTCGAGCAAGCGGTCCATCATCACGGTGATCTCGATGCGCGAGACCCGGGTCAACCTGTCCTTGAGCTGGTGGGCCATGTCGGGATGCTCGAGCAGCGCGGAGAGCAACTCGGCCGCCTCCGAGGACAGGCGGTCTTCGGGCGTGATCAGCGGCGCCTGCTCGCGGCCGACGTAGAGCGCGCCGCGCAGGTCGTGGTCGTGAAGTGGCGGCGATAGCGCCAGCCATTCCTTCACGAAGGGAGCGTTCCACGGAGCCTTCAGATCGAGATCGCGGCCGGCCGTCGCGGCGTCTTCCCATTCCTGAAGGAACGCGGGCTTTCCCTCGCCCGAGGCGCTGACGTGCTTGACCAGTTCCGCATAGGCCGCGGTGTCGCCGATTCGCTCGAACAGCAACAGCTTGGCGAGCACCGCCTCGTCGACGCCGACGCCCTGCGCTTTCGAGATCGTCATGCGGATCGAGAGCGCGTTCAGGAAGCGCTTGATCAGCCGCGGATTTCCCAGAATTCCCGACGCTGTCGTCATGAGCGAGGCGAGCCTTTCGGCCGTGTCGAACTGGCCGACGAGATGCTCGGGCAGCTTCACGCCGAGCGACTGGACGAAGGCCCGATCGACCTTCTTTCCCTGCCACGTCCGCTTAAGCTGATCGATCATGGCGGCACGGATCTTCTCCTTGTCGTCGTCGGACAACTCGCTGTTGTCCACGAACAGCAGCATCATGTAGGCGCGGACCTCCTGGGTGCCGAGCTGCGGCACCCGGATGGGGACCTGGATGAGTTTGTCGAAGTAGTTGGTGACCAGAAGGTCGTCGCTGACGCCGACGAAGTGCTTCCGCACGGCGTGCTTGATCATGTCGTTGTCGGCAGCGATCACAAAGGCGGTGTTCTTGAGGAAGAGAAACAGGCGGATCGCTTCCAGCGTCGAGATCGTGGTTTCCGGCAGGCACCGGTCGAGATCGTCGATCAACACGACCAACGTGATCCCGAGCTCGTCGAGCGTCTGCTCGAACGCGTCGCGCAACGCCTGGATCTCCTTCGGCGGGGACGTTTCCTCCTTCGGCTTCAGCAGTTCGCCGGCTTCCTTCGCCGCGTCCGTCACGGCCTTCTTGGTGGCGTCGCCGGTTTCCTTCCCAACGCCCTCGGCCCAGACCTTCCTGCCGAGCTCGAATATCTCGCCGAAGGCCCCGACCGGAGGCACCCCGAGGTAGATCGAGGCGGCCGAGGTCGCGGCGAGCTTCGCCGCCCGGAGCCATTTCACCCGCTTGGCGAGAGCTGCGACCTTGTCAAGGGCCGTCTGTCGGCTGTCCGCTTCCTTCGCAAGCTTGTCGGCGATCACGTCCATCAACGCGGCGCGCGCATCGTCGTACCCCTGATAGAGCCAGGCGTTGAACTCGACGAAGACGTACTTGTCGGACGCCTTCTTCCCGCTCTCGTTCTCCCTGGCGGCGATGGCGGAGCGGGTCAGCTTGATCATCGAGGACTTACCGATGCCCCAGGCGCCCGACACGCCGATCGAGATCGGGCGGCCCTTGGCCTGGACGATGATCTCGGCCACGGTCTCGGCGACGCCGGAGAAGTTCAGGAAGTCCCGTTCGGTCTCGTTGTCGGGCCACATCGGCAATCTCGCGTGTGCTTAAAGGGGTGAAATCGAATAATCGGCGCTGCGAGCAACGGCAGCGTTGTTAGGTATCGTTTTCGGAATCGGTAAATGCAACCGAGACCTTTTACTTACGTCCTATAGTTGTTGTGTTTCAAGTTTCCATCGCCGCGGTCCTCTCTCCGGAAGAGGCCGGCAGAACGCCGCGAAGAAGCAGGAGGAGGGCGCGGCGGCCAACGTCAGGATCATCATCAGCTTGAAGTCGTCGAAGTAGCCGATGATCGCGGCCTGATTCCGGATGACGCCGTCGACATCTCGCCATTTCGGCCGTCCGGCGAGTGCTATTCCTATACGGAGCTGCGGCTCCGACGTCTTGACTACCGACCGGATGCGCGAAGAAGACGCCCGCGAGGGAAGAATCTATTTGATGCCGTGCGGCGGAATCGGCGTCCGAGGCGGATCGGCACGGTGAGCCGGTGCGTTCCTCGCATCGAGGTCGACACCAAAATGCTCTGCGGTCTTCTGGAGTATAAGTCCGATCTGATTCAACGTTGGTTCGAGCCTAGAATGCGGTGGTTCATCGACCATCGTGCCCTTAGTTCGCGGGTACCGATAGGCCGTCGCGTAGGCTTCTAGCCAAGAGAGCTCGATGACATCGGATCGCAACGCGTTGTCTTCAGGAAGCGCGCGGGCCATCGTATCTAGTTGGTGCTGCTGACTCCGCGGATAGTGGATGTTTTCGGATATGGCGATGGCTGAGATGATATGTTCCAGCGCTTGTTCCGCATGGTAGGCCGCATTGCGGTTCGAGCCTTCCAACAACAGCTTAAAGGCGTCCAGGTTGGCCTTCGCCAGGCGCAGGCTGGTGGCTATCACAAGCTCAGTCGACAAGGCGCACACCTTCCCGAGAAAGATCGTACCCGATCGTATTCGGTATCCCCCAGATCGCCTCTAAGTCGCGAACTTTCGTTGCGAGCAGCGTCACCGGTAGGCAGGTGCTGCGCGCGATCCGCCAAGTCTCTACAGGGTCGGTCAGTTCGTCCGGCGCGTTGTCCGGCAGGACGACGAGAAGATCCCAGTCGCTATCGGGACGGGAGTCCCCTCTCGCTCGACTTCCGAACAACCATATTTCGGCGGGTTTAAATGTCGCACGAACCGCGCTCACCAGGGGGGCAAGCTGAATTGGCGTTAGTCTGACTGGACGGTCGAGCGGCCGCTTCATGGTCTGACAACGATTTTAAGGACAACCACCAAAGCAACTATGCCTCGGTCAGGCGAGAGTCAACGCCGGCTCGCTTGCGTTAAAAATTGATGAAAACGCGCCCGCTAGGGTTGTGTTTGCTCCCCACCTCGCTAATCTTCGTTGGTTCCGGCATTACATTTGCTTTGCCGAGGAGGTTATCCGAAGGCGGATCATCGTCCATGCCGATGGCTGTTTTTGGGATAGAACCTTTTGATTTTGGATTTCGGGGACGCGGTGGGCGCATTTTGAGACGGGGTATTGAGGAGCCGATCGGCCGGACTGGGCAGGGATTGTTCGATCCTCGCTCCGATATTCGGGTCTACTCCGGACGGCTGGGCATATAGCACCGGGCCTTCGAATCCGAGGAGGATGGCCGCAGCGGCCATCGGTAACGGCGACCAATACCGACGCGCAAGATATCCCACCCAAAACAGCGTGAGGGGCGCCATGCGTGCGAGAGCGGGTCGTTTTCTGGTCATCGGCATATTGTCGTTTGCGGGCTCCCCGGCATTCGGGCAAGCCGTCGACCCCAACATCCAGGTTCGCATCGAAACTGCGCTTCCTCAACCCGTAATCAAGCCTCATCTGCCGGAGACGGAGCGGATTACGGTTCAGCGGACGGAGACTTTCACGACGATGGTCGAACGTCCGTACACGTGCGGCGAGCTCAGAAGTCCTTCGCCGGAGTGTCAATCGGCTCCCAAATTTGACCCTTCATCGGCGTCCAATTTTGGCTCTGACTCACTTTTGATGCAGTTTGGAGGATGTCTGGCGCTTTGATTGGAGGAGAATCAGCGCCATGCAGCAGGCACTCCACCGCTCCAGTTTGGTGCCGCGTGGGTTTGTTGTAGAGAGTGCTTACTACGAGGGTAATAAGGCGATCGTTGTGGTTCGGGCGTCCGGCAGCGTCGGCCTGTGTCCATCGTGCGGAACGGTTTCGCGGCGTGTCCATAGCCGCTACCGGCGCCGCGTGACCGATCTGCCGCTCTCGGGTCGGATCGTCCAGCTCCTGGTAATCGCCCGCCGTTTTCGCTGCGACGCGGTTCTGTGCGGGCGTCAGATCTTCACTGAGCGCTTCGGCGAAGGCGTACTGGCGCCTTCGGCGCGCCGCACCGCGAGGCTGGAGTCCATCGTTCACCACCTTGGCTTGGCGCTTGGGGGTAGACCGGCAGCAGTCTTCGCAAAGCGGCTGATGCTGCCGGTGAGCAAAGATACCCTTCTTCGGGTGGTTCGGCACCGTAGCCGTCCCCCAGCTGACCCGCTCAGGGTCATCGGCATTGATGACTGGGCCTGGCGGCGCAATCACCGATACGCCAGCATCGTCTGCAACCTGGAAAGGCGCAGGGTCGTCACTTTGTTGCCGGATCGTGAGCCGGCGACGGCCCAAGCCTGGCTCGCTGCTCATCCCTCGATCGCAATCGTCGCCCGTGACCGCGGCGGCGGATATGGCGAAGCCGCGGCCAAGGCCCTGCCGCACGCAGTACAGGTCGCCGACCGTTGGCATCTGATGGAGAACGCCAGTCGCGCCTTCCTCGATGCCGTCCGCAAATCGATGCGCCAGATACGCACCGTCCTCGGTGCGACCACGATCGATCCCAAGCTACTCACCGCCGCTGAGCGCCTCCAGTATGAGGGCTATCTGCGCCGCGAGGAGACCAACGCGGTCATCCTGGCTCTGTCGAAGAATGGCATACCTATCAAGCAGATCGTGCGTCAGACCGGCCACAGCAGGAAGCTGGTGCGACAGGTGGTCCGCGGCGAA
Source organism: Bradyrhizobium sp. 22 (assembly GCF_000482425.1). Classification (NCBI taxonomy): domain Bacteria; kingdom Pseudomonadati; phylum Pseudomonadota; class Alphaproteobacteria; order Hyphomicrobiales; family Nitrobacteraceae; genus Bradyrhizobium; species Bradyrhizobium sp. 22. The sequence goes on along the minus strand of NZ_AXVG01000029.1, from coordinate 19,328 downwards.
CGTCACGACGTGTTCCGAACCCGACAAAGTTCGTTGGATGTGCACTTGCCATGGCTGGACGAGCAGTGGGCGTCTGGCTGCCGCAACGGTGCTGAACTTTGGCGCCGTTTGAAAGGGCGTGGCTTCCGAGGCTCGCTCCGTGTCATCAGCGAGTGGGCAACCCGCAGACGACGAGCGGAAAGGACCGACACACAAAACCTTCAGAGGATTCCGTCGGCCAGAACGATCGCTCGCCTCATGACAATCGGACGGGACCTGCTCACCAAAGCGGAGACCGTCACGGTCGCGGCGATCGAAGCTGGCGTGCCAACTCTGGTCGAGGCACGCGAGATCATCGCCGAATTCCACCTGATGATCCGCCGTAAGACCGAGGCGGGCCTCGCTCCTTGGATCGAGCGTGCCCGCGCCAGTCTCGTCGCCTCGTTCGCGAGCGGCGTCGGGAGAGACCAAGCGGCAGTCCGAGCCGCAATCACGTCGCCCTGGTCGAACGGACAAACCGAAGGACAGATTACGCGCCTCAAGCTCGTCAGGCGCCAAATGTATGGCCGCGGGAAGATCGATCTGCTCCAAGCCCGGTTAGTCGGCGCAGAATGAAAGGAGCTGCACCAAGATTGCGTCAGAGCCAAAATTGGACGCCGATGAAGGGTCAAATTTGGGAGCCGATTGACAGGTCCGAGCCTTGCCGCTATCGCACGGTAGCTGACCGCGCGATAGCGACCAACAAGGCCGAGCGCCGTCGGCGACGCACAGCTGCAGAGGCGTCTCTGCTAGGCCCGAGGGATCGGTTAGACAGCCCAGCCGCGTGCCAAATTTCAGTCTCGTTTTGAGATAGTGTCCAGGCCAACAGGGAAGACAGCGAATCCCAAAAGCTCTGTCTAATCAATCGAACCCCGTGCCAAACTCGAAACACGGCCGTGCCAAAATCACGTGTGTACGACATCGATGATGAACATGTAATTGAAAATATTAATGAATTCGTATTCGCATAACATAGATTATGGAATATATTCCTATTTTCCGAACGCCGAAATTCGCCACTTAGCTGGGTTTGTTACGACGCAGCCGCTTGTCTTCGCCGGATAGCGTCGCGTCGGCTTCGTTTCCGCATGCGTCGAACTGGAGCGATCGAAAGCATCGGTGACAGTGTCGTGGCTGGCGTCGGCTCCTCGACCGCGCGGACATCAGGCAGCTCCGTTGCTTGTTGGGCCAGTGCGGGCCGAGCCTCCATGATCTCGAGAACCGCGCGTCCCTTATCAGTGATACGCCAGCCGCCGTTCAACCGATCGATGAGACCTTGGGAGAAGATGTCCAGGTCAGGCACGCGGGCTGCCAATCGCTTCGTCCGTTCGGCCCAGTCCCGTCCGCTGGTCGCCAGAATCGCCATATCGCGCTTGATGTCCTCCATGACGGCGAACCCGTCTGGATAGCTGACCAGCACCTTGAGAACCGTCACCTGGAAGTTCACTGCCCCACCCGTACCCGGCTTCCGCGAACTTACTTCCCCTACATCTTAGGGGCATTCGATAACTCCGTCGACTCACGACATTCACCGAACTCACTAGCAACGCTATTCTGACGTGGGCCGATCAGAGCCGCGTCGCGTGGCACTACATCGCGCCGGGCAAGGTCACCGCAACGCTCCGCCTCGTGACCTTGCGCCAATACATCGGCCCGCTGACGCGTTCCGAATTATTTGTGAGTCGGCACGGCCGGGATGCGTGGTATACGGCGCCGATGACCAAACGGCATGTCGGCAAAACCTGCGCCTACTGTGGCACCGCGCCTGCGGAGACGATGGATCATGTCTTCGCGCGGGAATTTCTGCCGGTAAACCGCCGGGCGAACTTGCCCAAGGTCCCAGCCTGCAGGGCATGCAATAACGTCAAGAGCGGCCACGAGCACTATTTGACATCTGTGCTGCCGTTCGCCAGCAACCATCAGGACGCGCTCGTGGTGCTGTCTCATATGGTGGAGCCGCGCCTGAACAGAAATGCGAAGCTCAAGAGCCAGCTCACCGCCGGTCACCGCCAGGAGCTGACGCTCCAGAACGGCATCCTCGTGCCGGCGATGACCCTGCCCTTCGACAGTGACCGGGTTGGCAAGCTGTTCAAATTCATCACCCAGGGGCTGCTCCATCACCATTTCGGGGTGACGCTCGACCGGCAGAAGCACGGCGTCTGGGCAGGCCTCCTCAACCGGCAAGGCGAGGTGGTTCATCGGCAGCTGCTCGCCGGCAATGCCCGCGCCCGCATCAAAGGCGATATCGGCGCTGGCGCTCTTGTTTATGAAGGCGCGCAAGGCGTGGATTTTCCGGAGATGTCGATCTGGGAATTTCAGCTTTTCGGCGGTCTCCGTACGAGTGGTGATCCTCACGAGCCGGAGGCGGCGATCCGGCTGGTCGGCGGCGTGACTGCCTCGCACAGGGTGCTCCAGCTGCTTGATGGCGGCCAAGGCTCCGCATCACCCGCCGTGGTCCAGTCCGCTTCGCGCCAACGATCGTCGAGCGATTAAAAAATGTGCGGCGCCTGGAGGCCGAGTCCTTGCGACGTCGGCACCGCATGCGTATATCAGCGAATCCCCCGCTCGCTCGGGGCATTATTTTTCCAAATCGTTATTTTGATCATTTTTTCACGATCCTCATTGGAGAAGAGCCCGCATGACCACCTATACTTATGTCGACAATTCCAACCTCTACATCGAAGGCTCCCGCGTATCGGCCGTCAAAAAGGGCAAGGCGAAGAACATCGCCGAAGCCATGAGAAACGGCATTGTGGATCACGGTTGGGTGCTCGACTACGGAAAGCTGTACAAATACGTCAGCGGGGAGGACACCGTCGCCAAACTGTGGGGCTCGCCGCCTCCGGGCGACTCATTCTGGAAGATGGTCGACAAGGCCGGCTTCAGGACCCACGTCTACAACAAGAACGCCGGCAACAAGGAGAAGAAAGTCGACGTGGCGATCGCCACGGCCATGATGGATGACGCGTTCAACATCATCGACAAGGACAACGACGATATCCTGCTGGTTGCCGGGGACTCGGATTATGTGCCGGTTGTCGCAAAACTCATCGAGCGCGGCTTCAAGGTCGAGGTGGCCTTTTGGGGCCAAGCCGCAAAGGAGCTCCGCGACACTGCGGCGAACTTCTTCGAACTGGACGGCAAGCTTGATGAATTCACCCGGGCCGCACCGTCCGCGGCTGCGTAGCACCCGCCTGACCGGCCCTCTAAAGTTCAGGCAAAACGGCGACGGTTTGCCACACGCTGGTAGGCACCGGTGACGTTGAGCCGCATCCGGACCAGCGGCTCACTTACGCCGTACATGTCTGAGGCCTTGGCGATCGTCAGCCCAAGCGCCGCAATATGCATGGCGGCTTCATCCGAGACGAGAAGCGCGGGTCCGAGCCAGTTGGCTTCCTCTTCCATTGCCCTGTCGTAATTGCGCATGCCCGACGGGTCGAGGATTCTCATTGGCGGATGCAACAGCAGACCGTGCGCCAGCTCATGGCTGATGTCGGCGGCCTGGCGCTTTTCATCATGGGCGTCGTTGTGGACAATGAAGCGCTCCTGCCCCGCGGCCAAAGTCACCGCTGAAAAGTCCTTCTGGCCGTTCACTGTTCGCAGGTAGGCAACGGCTTCGGGCGCGATCTTGGCGTAGTCACTCAGCGGGAAGACAGGGAATTCGAGATGCTCGGCCAATTGCCAGGGGCAAAGCGGAAGGTGGGGTGCGATGTCCAGCTCCTTGCGGAGGCTGCTCGCATACCAATTTGCTTCGGCTTTGAACCCCCGACGTAAGGCCATTTCCCAGCTATTGCCTTTTCCTGAACTGCTGGTACGCGGCCTTGATGAGCGCCTCCAGTGCCTTGGCGCCCTCTTTCGATAGATTGGGATCGGCGCGCAAATGCGCCGTCAGCTCCGCCAGGGGCTCCCGCGCCTCTTTCGGCTTCTGGACGCCACGGGTGAACTGCTCGGCCTTAAGCCCGGACCAAGCGCAAAGTGCGGCCAGGCTATCCACATCCGGACGGCGCCCTTGCGACATGCGCGTTAGGCTCGATGCCGGCACGCCCGATTGTTCAGCCACCTTCTTCCAAGTGAGATCGCGCGTGATTCGCACGCTGTCGATTGCAGCAAAGAACGCCTCCCCGTCAAATTTTCCTGAAGCCATTAGCCCTGGATCCGCCTGCCTTGATCTCGGGCCCGAATCGGGCCAAAATTGCAATCTAGCAATTGATGCCGTTCTGGCAATTGCCGATTTGGAGATATCAAGCATGTCGAAATCTTCTAAGGGGGGCGGCTCCTACCGCAGCGCAACGACCGGGCAGTATGTGACTCCCAAGTATGGTCGCAGCCACCCGAGCACAACTGTCCACGAGGCCCCCGGCAAGCACGGGTCGAGCGGGCCGCATTACCGCAGCGCGATCAGCGGCCGCTATGTCACGACAAAGCACGGCCAGTCGCACCCAAACACGACCGTTAAGGACAAGTAGCCATGAACTTCATTCACAACGATTTGGGCCATCTCAACGGCGGTGAAGTGGTCGAGGTCAGCCTCGATCACGCCGCCAACGTGCGACTGATGGACGCCAGCAATTTCCAGAGTTACCGCCAGGGCGGGCAGCACCGCTACTTCGGTGGTGAAGCGCGCCAGTCCCCGATCAGACTCCGCGTCCCGCAGTCGGGTCACTGGCACGTTGCGATCGACCTGGGCGGTCGCGCCGGCACCATTCGGGCCGGCGTCCGGGTGTTCTCATAGGCACGGTGTCGTCGATGAACGCGCTCGATTTGTATGGCCTGGCTAATCCTCAAGGCTGGCGCATGATGTCCGAACAGGATTACCTGAATTCCATCTTAGCGCGCGAGCTGGTTGGCACCGGGTTGGCGTCCCCGGCCCTGCTCGTGCCCGGAACGATGGAGCCGGTGCTGCGCCAATGGGCGGGCCGCTTCTTGCTCGACGTCTCGCCCAGCGGCTCCTATGCGAAGGGTACGGCAAACCGCAGCGGCACTGACCTCGACCTCTTCATCTCACTGTCCCCGGACACGCCGGAATCCTTGGCCGACGTCCACAAGACGCTGGTGGTGGCGCTGAAGGCGGCCGGATATCAGCCGCGGCTACAGAACGTCTCGATCGGCATCAGCGTTTTCGGCCATTCCGTCGATCTGGTCCCGGGCAAGCGCCAGAACTGGCTGTAAACGACCACAGCCTCTACAAGCGGCGCGGCGACACCTGGACGAAAACCGATGTCAGCCAGCACATCGAGAAGGTCAAGAACTCGGGGCGCCAGGCCGAGATCAGGCTGATCAAGCTCTGGCGGACCCAGAAGGGGCTGGAGTTTCCGTCGTTCTATCTGGAGCTGGCGGTCATCAAGGCGCTGGAGCTGAAGTTCCTGACCCCGCTCGCCGATAACATGCGGACGATCTTCGCCTACCTGCGCGACAACATCCTGACAGCGCGGTTCGTCGATCCGGCAAACACCAACAACATCATTTCCGACGACCTGACCGTGGCGGAGAAGCAGGCGATCAAGTCCGCAGCCGCCGCAGCGCTGGCGGCGCCATACTGGCGGGACATCGTCGTATGAGCGGCTGGTCGCTCGAGAAACTCCTGGCCGGCCTGCATGGTGAGATCGAGATGCGGCTCCAGCGCAGCCGGGAGGTCATCGGCCACGCCGTCGCCAAAGGCGACGCCTCAGAGGGCATCTGGATCGAACTGCTGACGAATTACCTGCCCCAACGCTACCGCGTGGCCAAGGCTTTCGTCATTGATAGTACCGACACCACCAGCCAGCAACTCGACATCGTCATCTACGACCGGCAATACACGCCGCTGATCTTCAACCAGGACGGCACGTTGGTGATCCCGGCCGAAAGCGTCTACGCGGTGTTTGAAGCAAAGCAATCGATCGATGCCGGCCAAGTCGATTATGCGGCAAAGAAGATTGCCAGCGTCCGCGCCCTGCATCGCACCATGCGGATTCCGATCGATGTCGCCCAGGATTCCGAGATGATCTCGCCCACCATTCCGATTTGAAGTCGCCCACCCGTTCCGAGATGATGTCGCCCACGATTCCGGGATGATGTCGCCCGGGTATCGCAAGAGCGAACCCGGGGTGACGAGACCTCTTCTGGCTCCCATAGGGTCAACCTTTCGGCTTTGCGAAGGGGGACCCTGGATGCCGACGGAGAGGCTTGCGATGCGCCGTGTGCGCGATGTGATCAGGATGAAGGCGGCTGGGCTGCCGAGCCGCGAGATTGCTCGGCGGATGGGCGCGGCGCCCTCGACAGTGCGGCTGACCATCCGGCGGTTCGAGGCCGCAGGCCTGAGCTGGCCGTTGCCCGACGAACTCACGGACGCGGCCCTGGAGGCCCGCCTGTTCGCCAAGACCGGCAACGGTAACCGGCAGGGTCATCGCCGCATCGCCGAGCCCGATTGGGCGGCGGTGCACCGCGAGCTCAAGCGCAAGCACGTGACGCTGTCGATCCTGTGGGAGGAGTACATCGGCGCCGAGCCCGGCGGATACCGGTACTCGCGCTTCTGCGAGCTTTACCGCGCCTGGGAGGGACGCCTGTCGGTGACGATGCGCCAGGCGCACGCGGCCGGTGACAAGCTGTTCGTCGACTACGCGGGCGACGGCGTGCCGGTGGTGGTCGACCGCCTCACCGGCGAGCGGAGGACGGCGCAGATCTTCGTCGCCGTGCTCGGCGCCTCGAGCTTCACCTACGCGCAGGCGACGTGGACGCAGGGGCTCGCCGACTGGATCAGCGCCCATGTTGGCGCCTTCGCGGCGATCGGCGGCGTCCCGGCGCTCCTGGTGCCTGACAACACCAAAGTCGCAGTCATCAAGGCGAGCCTCTACGACCCGCAGATCAATCGCACCTATGCGGAGATGGCCGCGCATTACGGCACGGCCGTCTTGCCGGCGCGACCTCGCAAGCCGCGCGACAAGGCCAAGGTCGAGCAGGCCGTCCTCATCATCGAGCGCTGGCTGCTCGGTCGCCTGCGCCACCGCGTCTTCTACAGCCTCGCCGAGGTCAACGCAGCGATCGGCGAGTTGCTCACCAGGCTCAACGAGGAGCGGCCGATCCGGCGGCTCGGCGTGACGCGCCGCCGGCTGCTCGAGGAGATCGACCGGCCGGCGCTCAAGCCGTTGCCGGCGAGCCCCTACGTGCTCGCCGAGTGGCGGATCCGCCGCGTCAGCCTCGACTACCACGTCGAGGTGGAGAAGCATTATTACAGCGTTCCGCATCGCTTCGCGCGTGCCGAGGTCGAGGTGCGGTTCACCGCCCGCACCGTCGAGATCTTCCACAAGGGCGAGCGGATTGCCGCGCATCAGCGCATGAGTGGCAATCACAAGCACTCCACCGTGCCGGAGCACATGGCCTCCAGCCATCGGCGCTACGCCGGCTGGACTATCGGGCGTATCCGTCAGGACGCCGCCGCGATCGGGCCGGCAACCAGCGCATTGTGCGACCTCATTCTCGACGAGCGCTCGCACCCCGAACAAGGCTTCCGCGCCTGCCTCGGCATCCTCAGGCTCGCCGCCTCCTATGGGCGCGAACGGCTGGACGCGGCGGCTGCGCGGGCGATCGACATCGGCGCGCGCACCTATGGCTCGGTCAAGTCGATCCTCGCCAACAATCTCGATCGGCGTCCCGCTCACCAGCGCTCCGCGGACGATGCGCCGATCCTGCATGCCAACATCCGCGGACCGCGCTACTACAATTAGGAGACCGTCCCTTGCTCACCCATCCGACCCTCGACCGCCTCAACGCCCTCGGCCTCCACGGCATGGCCAAGGCCTTCGCCGACATCGAAGCCGCCGGTGAGGCTGGCAGCCTCGGTCACGCCGAATGGCTTGCTCTGTTGCTCGAACGTGAAGCCTCGCTGCGGCACGACAAACGGCTCGCCACTCGCCTGCGCTACGCCAAGCTGCGCCAGCAGGCATGCGTCGAGGACATCGACTATCGCACCCCGCGCGGTCTCGACCGCCCGCTGTTCGCCAAGCTTGTCGAGGGCCGTTGGATCGACGACCACGTCAATCTCCTGATCTGCGGCCCGGCAGGCGTCGGCAAGAGTTGGCTCGCCTCGGCGCTCGGCCACAAGGCCTGTCGCGACAATCGCTCCGTGCTCTATCAGCGCGTCCCGCGCCTGTTCGACGATCTGGCGCTCGCCCGCGGCGACGGTCGTCACCCACGCCTGTTGCGTGGCCTTGGCCGTGTCGATCTGCTGATCCTCGATGATTGGGGGCTCGAGCCGCTCGATGCCGGCGCCCGTCACGATCTCCTGGAAATCCTCGAAGATCGCTACGGTCATCGCTCCACCATCGTCACCAGCCAGCTCCCCGTGGACCAGTGGCATCTGCTCATTGGAGATCCCACCTATGCCGACGCCGTGCTCGATCGCCTCGTCCACAATGCCCATCGGCTCGACCTCACCGGTGAGAGCCTGCGCCGAACTCGGCAATCCGCCCGAAAGACCTGAGCGCTGTGGACATGCCGCTGCGCTTGGACAACGCAATCGCGTTGTCCACATGCCCACAGCAACCGCAGAAGAAGAAAAATGGTTTGAGTTGGGGTTTCCGGTTGACCGCGCGGCTTGACCGGTGCCAGAGAACCAGCCGGCCAGAACGCCTCGCCGCTGGGCGAGATCAAATCGGAAAGGTGGGCGACATCGTCTCGGAATCCACGGGCGACTTCATATCGGTACGCCTGGGCGACTTCGTCGGAATCCGCACACCAGCCTGCCAATTCCCTCCGCTGGCGGCCTACAGCCGGCCAAGACGCCGGGGCATATCATCGGCGGCCTGCTGACGTTCGAAAGCGCATGGTCGCCGCCCATGGGCGATCCGCTGAAGAGCGCACTCCAAGCGGCGGCAGCCATTGCGCCGCTGGATATGGGCTGCGTTGCGGCCCACGGCAACTTCTACCGAAAGGATGGCGAAACGGCGATTGAGCCCAGCACCAGGGCAGCAACGGCATTCCTGCTCGAACTGATTGCGCACCTGCAGGCCGAGGCAACGGTACCGATGATCGACATCCGCGCCTACGCGAAGTTCTTGAAAGGCTGATTGTAGCGCAGGACCCGCGTGAGACGGGTCTTTTGCTGAACGGAGGAGTGATGGCCGACGTGGAGACCACGAAGCAGCTGTCAGCATTGCGGCAAACCAAGGCCGCGATCGAGCACCTACATAAGGGCCAGCTTGAATGCGCCATGACGCTGGCAGCCGCGGCCGAAGGCCAACTGCCCGAAGCAACCGTCGAATATTTGTTTCGGCTGCTGCAGCGGCTGAAACCCCAGGAAAACTTCAACCTGTTCATCAACTGGCTGAAGCATCCCACCGGCCCGGACAAGGCGACCATCTCCGAATTTGAAACGGTGCTCGTCATCGCGCGCGCGATTCAGAAGTTCGTGGCGGTCTACGAAGCCTCGTGCAGGGAATTCAACGATTTCAGCGATTGGGCGGTCGCGCAGGGGCACCTGCCAAAACCAATCGTCGAGCCGAAGTATCCAACAGCAAAGAAACCTACCACTGCCAGATAGCAGGGCTCAGTTTGCGGGCCGGTTGACGTACATGATGTACAGCTGGGGTGCGGCCCAGCCTTTGATCTTGCCATCCGTGATGGCCATCTGGCCGGCAACGAAATCAATCGGCTTGAGGTTAGGTGACGACACGAACGGGCAGCCATTCTTCTGCGCGATGTTGTGCGCAATATCCATATTGAGCTTCACGCCAGCGCCGGCAACCTGGTTGAGGTCGGTCCAGAAGTCGTTGGCCACGACCGGAGAGCGGCACAGGAACATGCCGGCGCCATCCGCAAAGCTCGGTGCTGTTCCGCAACAAAGCCAGAGCAGGGGCAGCCAGATCCGCAGCTTCATGTCCGCACCAGAGCTGTCAGCTGACGGTCAATCAAGAACGTCGGCCGCCATCGGCCCCTCTTCATAGGCTTGGCCTTCTTTTTCCAGCGTTTTCCGCCGGGTGTTCGCCGCAGTGACATACGAGCTGAGCTTATCGAAGTCTGCCTTGATATCCGCGAACTTGGGAGGACCAGGCGGTATGCCCGCCGCTTGGTCATGGCCGGAATATTTCGAGCATCGCGTCATGCCGGCATAGATCGCCTCGTAGTCGGACTTGTCGACGTGGGCGGCCCTCAGCCTCATCGTCGCGACATTGGGCCGGAAGCGGCCGACAACGCCGGCGAACAGGATTTCCTCGATCGCGTGCTCCCAGGTCTCGCGCATTTTGGTGTAGACATCCGTCACAAACGAACGATTGGCTTCGTCGGTTTCCGAATACGTTGCCTTCTTCTTTTGGAGCAGGTCGTCGATGATCGACAGCCGCTTGGTCACTCCCATGGAAATCCATGGCTGCTGGTTGTTGTCGATGATCCCGAACCGCCCATCACCGTGCTTGGCGATCCATTCCTCCCGCACGCGCACCTTCAGCTCGTGGGCCGCCTCAAGGACGGCGTAGTGGAAGAACAGGTTGTGCGTGAAGATGATCACCTGCCTGCCGGCAGCGGCCTCCTTCACCAGTCGCCTTGCGACGGCCTCCATGCGAGCGTGGTCTAGCGACGATACCGGGTCATCGACGACGATCCCGTGCCGGGCGCCGACTTCCTTCAGCTCCGCGAGAAAGCCCGCGAGCGCCAGCGCCCGCTTCTCTCCTTCGCTCAGGATGTCGCTGTTCTTGCCGACCTTCTGCTGGGCCTCCAGCCCGATATGAACCTTGCTCTTGCCCACCTCGCCACGGTCGGCGAGCTTGAGCGGCAGATGCTGCAGATCAAGTGCAACGATCTCATCCTGAAGGCTGGTTTGCAGCGACGTGGTCAAAACCTTGCGCCTGATGCGCGTGATGTGGGATGTGACGCTGGCGACGGCACAGGCCGCCGTGCACGCTTTGGTCTTCACGAGCAAATCAAGCGAGTTGCGCCGGGCCACGAACGTCCCGATGTCGGCGGAGAACTTCTTCCGCGCCTCCAGTTCATCCAGCTCCTGCTGGCGCCGCTGACGCTTGGCGGTGTCATCTGCCGAAGGCTTCAATGCCTCGATTTCCTTGGCGAGGACAGCCACTTCGCCCAGCAGCTCGTCAATCGCTGACCGGTCGAGATCTGCGAGACCGCCAAGACGCGCGTAGTCGACGGCCCTGACGGCTGCACAGACCAAGGTGTGACGCTCCTGGCTGGCCGCATAAAACCGCTCCATCCTGTCGGCCAGGGCCTGACGCGGCTTCGAGCCCTCAACGAAATTGACGAGCCTGTCCTTGATGTCCTGACCGCCGGAGATCTTCAGATCGAGGATCGCTTTGGCGATTCCCGCGAACTCGTTCCTCGCGGTCTCGGCATCCGCGTTGGCCCGGCCCTGGACATACTCGTCAAACGCGGCCAAGCGTGCCTTGGCCGGGCCGTCGAGCGGCTGATGGCAGAGGACGCAGGTGCCGGCCGTCGCCAGCTGCGGCGGTTCGGCGGCCGGGTATGCTTCGGCCGCGAAATCGCGCGCGTACATCAGCATCTGACGCCAGGTGTCACTACCCAACTGCGGAACAGCTGATTCTGCCGCCAGGGCGGCAGCGGCGGTCTTGGCGGCCTCGCGTGTCGACGCCGCCTTTTGCTGCGCCTGCTTCAGTCTCGCCAGGCCCGCGTTGCCGATCGCATCGAAGATCGCATCGGCATTGGCTACCAACTCTTGGACTGCCGACTTGCTGGCCTCCTTCACCCGCGTCAGGAGGACCGGGTCACGGCCGAGCTCTTGCTTGATCGCCTGAAGGTCGGCCTCGTCCTTGTCACTCCAGGTCGCCAAAGCCCGCATAGCCTCTTCGCTGGGCAGATGCTGATCCGGCTTTAGGTTCGCCAACAGCGCCGCGATTTTGGTGCGCTTGTCATATCCGAGCGGCAGGGGCGCCTGGTGCGCCTTGGTCAGGCGCGCTTCTTCGGCCTTGAAGCGGCTGTCCAGGGTACGCAGCACCTCAGCGAGATTGGTCAGCAGGGCCAGCTCGAATGGCAGAAACTCGATATTGCGCTCGGCGTCGACATACAGGCCGGCAGCATCGCTGTCGAAGACGGAGATTCTGCCGAGTTCCGGCGGCGGCGCGCTACGATCATCCCAAACCACGGTGCGCTTTTTATCGCCATCGACGCGGAAGGTCAGGGTCACCTCACGGGGATCGGCCGATTCCGGCTCGAATACATTGCCCCGCAACGTCACGTCATGCAGGCAATGGCAGATTTTCTTGGCAATGCGGCAATAGCCGCTCTTGCCCGAACCATTGGGCCCGTAAATGAGCGTCACGCCGTTGATCGCGAACTTCAGCGGCGGCTGCTCGGCGGCCAACCGGTCGATGTTGCGTAGCGGACCAATGGAGCCCAGAACAGTGACCGGCGCGAACCGGTTACCCGCCTTCAGGTGGGTCTTGGTCAATGCGGGCCACGCTGGCGGCTTTTCATTGGAAAGCCCAGCTGCGGTTCGAACGGCCTGCTCAAGCTGGTTGAGTTCATCGGCGTCCAGCGACGGTCTTGCGCTCAGGAGACGGATGGCTTCCTGTTGCCAGAGCGGGCGTGCAGCGCACCAGTCAAACAGATCGTCGTCACCGGCCATGGGGGCTCCGGGAAAAATTGTATGAGGGGCAATGCAAAATCATTGATTGTGGCAATGGAGGGTGGCTCGTTTCTGTTGTCAAGCGCCCTCTCCCCTCACCTTCGTTGGATCGTTGACAGCGGCTTATAGGTATATTACTATAATCCCGTGAATGATCTACTGCGCACGGTCAAGCCCACGGTTTTCGTGGGTTCGAGCAAGAAGGACCTGCGGGCTTTTCCCGCGGCTGTCCGAAGCGAGATCGGCCAGTCACTTTTCGAAGCGCAGCTCGGTGAACACCCGCGCAACGCCAAGCCCCTTAAAGGCTTGAGCGGGGTTCTGGAGATTCGCGACAACTTTGACGGCGATACCTATCGAACCGTCTACACAACGCGGCTGGAGGGCGTCCTGTACGTCCTGCACGCGTTTCAGAAAAAGTCCACCAGCGGCATTGCGACACCGCAGCGGCACATTGACCTGGTGCGCCAGCGTCTGCGGGACGCCGAAGCGATCCATAAGGCAACAAAGGGAGACCGATGATGAGCATGAAGAAAAAGCTGCCTGCCCATAGCCGGGGCACCGGCAACATTTTCGCTGACCTCGGCCTGCCAAACGCCGAGGAGCACCAGCTCAAGGCTGCCCTAGTCGTTCAGTTGAAACGGCTGATGGAAGAGCGGGAGATTACGCAAACCGATGCCGCCAAGCTGGTCGAGATGAAGCAACCGGACCTGTCCAAGCTGCTCCGGGGCCATTTCAAGCTGGTTTCGGTGGAAAAGCTGATGCGAATGCTGACAGCGTTCGATCAGGATGTCGAAATAACGGTAAAGCCGCACAGAAAGCGTGGAGAGGCTGGCCGGATCACGTTTATTCCAGCTTAAGGCGACGGAACGGGAGGGTTCATGACATTCAAGGCAACCGTGGCTGGGGCCGCGCATGAACCCATCATTCACTGCCCCAATTGCAACCACGAGATCATCTCGACTACACCATTCAGCTACAGGAGTGGTTGAAGCGCGAATGGCTGACCTATCCCGCGATGCTGATGGAAGGAGAACTCCCAAACTACTTCACGATCAACGGGAAGGCGTATCCTAATGGCTGGTGCATTGCCATATCCCGCATCACACGGCCAACAACAACGTCGAGCAGAATGGCGGGGGCGGCTTGATGCTTGTCTTGAACGTCCGGCTTACGGAATCCCTCGCCGCCCCCCTTCTGGCGGAGACTCGCCAGCGTTTTCAGGAGCAGCTTGCCAGCAAGGACGCGGAGGTTGCGCGCAAGTCTGATGAACTGCGCCAGCAGCGCGAGCAACTGCAGAAGGAGCGCGAGACACTCGATGACCAGGTCAAGCAACGCCTCGCGGCAGAACGCAGCGAGCTGGTCGCCATCGAGGCCAAGAAGGCGCGCGAGGCGGCCTCAGCTGAGCTTGCGACAAAGGCCAGCGAGAACGCTGAGCTTCGCCAGATGCTCGATGCCAACAATGCCAAGCTGGCGGAAGCGCAACAGGCCCACGCTGAAGTGATGCGCAAGCAGCGGGCGCTCGATGACGAGAAGCGCGAGCTAGACCTCACGGTCGAAAAGCGCGTGCAGGCCTCCATCGAGCAAATTCATGTCAAGGCCCGGCAGGAAGCCGATGAAGCCGCGCGGCTGCGGGTCGCGGAGAAAGACCAGACCATCGAGTCGATGACGCGGACCATCGAGGAGCTGAAACGCAAGGCCGAGCAAGGATCACAGCAGTCCCAGGGTGAGGTCCTCGAACTTGAGTTGGAGGAGCTTCTGCGCGGACGTTTTCCGACGGACACCATCGAACCGGTCGGCAAGGGCGAGCTTGGCGCCGACGTTGTCCAGCAGGTGAATGGCCAGATCGGCCAGCCTGCCGGCATGATCCTTTGGGAAACCAAGCGCACGAAGGCCTGGAGCGATGGCTGGCTGGCCAAGTTGCGTGACGATCAGCGCCGTTCCGGCGCTGACATCGCCCTCATCATTTCCCACGCCCTGCCGAAGCATATCGAGCAGTTTGACCTGGTTGACGGCGTATGGGTGGCTCATCCGCGCTGCGCACTGCCGGTTGCTGTGGCGCTGCGCCAAGGCCTGATCGACGTGAGCAGCTCGCGCCTGGTCCAGCAAGGGCAGCAAACGAAGATGGAGCAGGTCTATAACTACCTGACAGGGACCAAATTCAGGCAGCGCGTGGAGGCTGTGGTCGAGAAGTTCAATGACATGCGCGACGATCTCGACAAAGAACGAAAGTTCATGGGCCGCCAGTGGGCCAAGCGGGAGACGCAGATACTGGCCGTTATCGACACCACGGTTGGAATGGTCGGAGACCTTCAGGCCATCGCGGGCAAGGCCATGCCTGAAATTCCGAGCCTCGACCTTCCGCTACTGGAAGATAGCATCGTCACCGAGCGGGAGGCCGGATGAGGGAGCGCGAACAGCTCGCGCTCACAGGTAATGGGCTCACCTCAACCCGGTCACGAGATGCAAATATCGACCTTCGGAGATTACGCCGGTTTCTGAAGTCCTGAACCAACAGGCCTTTTTCCTGGCCGATTATATACGCTTTGGCGAACGCCTCGCCGTCTCACTACGGGAATACCGGTCCTGAGGGCTAGAATATTTGTAAGCTTCGTGCTACATATTTGGCAAATCTGTAGCATGAAGGTACCAAATGCCGACCCCACACAATCCTCCCGCCGCCGTTCGACGGGCCCTGCGGAAGCTCGGCGCCGACATCCACGATGCCCGGCGGCGCCGGCGGCTGCCGATGGCGGTCGTCGCCGAGCGCGCCTTCACGTCCCGCTCGACGCTGCAAAGAGTCGAGGCCGGCGACACCAACGTCAGTATCGGCATCTATGCCGGCGTTCTTCAGGCGCTCGGCCTGCTCGACGGCCTGATCAAGGTCGCGGACATCAGCAACGACAGTGTCGGCCAGGCGCTCGCCAGCGCCGAGCTGCCAAAGCATATCCACCTCAAGCGCAAGACCGGAGCCTCAAGCAATGGCTGACTTCGAGGTGCATATCGATCTCGGCGGCCGCACGCGCCGCATCGGACTGGCAAGGAGCAATCGTGCCCGAGGCTCAGAGACCATCCTCTTCGAATACGATGGCGCGTGGCTTGACGATCCGGACCGGTTCTCACTGGAACCCGCCCTCGCCCTGACGCGCGGCGCCTTTGCTCCTCCTGCCGGACTGGCAACGTTCGGCTCCATCGGCGACTCCGCGCCTGACACCTGGGGCCGCCGTCTCATGCAGCGCGCCGAACGCCGCCTCGCCGACCGCGAAGGCCGCGCGGTTCGCACGCTTGCAGAAAGTGACTATCTGCTCGGTGTTGCCGACGAAACGCGACTTGGCGCACTCCGCTTCCGCTGGGTCGGCGAAGAGACCTTCCAGGCGCCGACCCGCGCTGGTGTGCCCGCCCTGATCGAACTCGGCCGACTGCTCCAGATCACCGAGCGCATTCTCCGCGACGAGGAAACGGACGAAGATCTCCAGCTCATCTTCGCGCCCGGCTCTTCCCTCGGCGGTGCCCGGCCGAAGGCCTCGGTCGTCGACCAGCACGGCAATCTCTCGATCGCCAAGTTTCCGAAGGAGACCGACGACTACAGCATGGAGACCTGGGAGGGGATTGCACTGCGGCTCGCCAGCAAGGCCGGCATCGCCACTCCGCAACACGAACTGATCGAGGTGGCCGGCAAGGCCGTCATGCTGTCACGCCGTTTCGATCGCAATGACGCCGTCCGCATCCCGTTCCTGTCGGCCATGGCGATGATGGGCGCCAAAGACGGCGAGCGCGGAAGCTATCCGGAGATTGTCGACGCTCTCGCGCAACATGGTGCGCAAGGAAAGACGGACGCTCACGCCCTCTACCGGCGTGTCGTCTTCAACGTGCTGATCTCCAATGTCGATGATCATCTGCGCAACCATGGTTTCCTCTGGCTGGGAAAGACGGGATGGTCGCTCTCGCCGGCTTACGACCTCAATCCCGTCCCCGCCGACGTGAAGGCGCGGGTGCTGACGACGAACATCGACCTCGATGAAGGCACCTGCTCGCTCGATCTGCTCGAAGCCGCGTCGGAATATTTTGGGCTTACGCTGCCGCAGGCCCGCGCGATCATCAAGGACGTCGCGACCGCGACCGCGACCTGGCGCGACACGGCCAAAGCCGTCGGCGCCCGCGCGGCCGAAATCAACCGCATGGCCAGCGCGTTCGAGCACGACGATCTCAAACGAGCGCTAGCGCTTTGACACGGACATTTCTTCATAGCTTCGACCCTGCAGCCGCGAGCCCCGTGGCCGGCCCGACCGTCGATCTTGAAATCTCCGATATCGAGGATGCCGGAATTAGGGAGGTGCTGCAGACACCCGGTGCCGCCTATGGCGCGTGGTCCATTCTCGACGCGCTGCTGGCGCCGACCGGTGCGGGAACGCCCTTTGTCTTCAAGGAGCCCCTAGGACAGGCGCGCGAAGTCAAGGTCGCGCTCTCGGGTCTGTTTGGACGCTTCGTCGCCCGCGCCTATCTCGAACAACACCTCAATCTTTCGATCTTTGCACATCTCGGCAGCCGAACCATCGACTTGGACCGCCGCAGACAGGTCAGGGTCAAGCGCCTGTTTCGCGGCGACCTGCCCGATTGGATCGCCTGCGCCTCTGACCTTTCCTCCCTAACGGTGGCCGAGGCAAAAGGCTGCCATGATGTCGGAGGACCCGCGAAGGCGCTGGATCGAGCGTGGACGCAGGCTGGGCGGATCGACGTCACCGCCCAAGGTCGCAAAGTCACGGTGAAGCGCATCGCAATCGCAACGCGCTGGGGAATGGCTGAAGCTGGTCCAGCTGATGTCCATCTCTCGGTCCGCGATCCCGTCGATGAAGGCGAGCCAATCGCTCCCGAAGAGAAAAACGCGCTGTTCATCGGCCTTCTTCGGTTGCATATCGCCAACTTGATCAAGCCACTCGGTCATGCCGAATTGGCGGGCGCCCTCCATCGTCTCACGTATCAACCATTTGCCCGAAGGCTCCGGGACGATCTCGTACACGCGCGAGCGCTGCTCGATGCCGCTCCGATAAGGGACGTGGAGAAGGTAAGCGCCATTGGAGGCCTTGTCGGCGGCATCGTTACCCGCGCGGGACCAGTCACCGACGCCGATCTCGCACCCGCCGACCAGGAAGTGCTCGCTCGTCTCAACCTCCGACCGGTCCTTGTCGGGATCGAGCGCGATCTCATTCGCGCAGCCATCGACGCAGAGCCGGACACTGTGCGCAATCGCTTGGCGACGGCCGTGCATGCTGATGAATTAGCCCGGTATGACTGCGCAGGCGGCTGGATCGTACCGCTCGGCGAGGAGGGACGCATCAGCGGCGAAACCTGAAGCCCAGCCGCGGAACCAAATTATAGAAATCACCTGTATTGGCTTTTGATCCGATGACGACACTTCCCGGGCGGCGTGGTGGCGATCTCGCGCGACATGACCGAACAGAGGGACCTGCAGGACAAGCTCGCCGCGCTCGGCACCTCCGACGGTTTGACCGGCATCGCAAACCGGCGCCATTTCGACGAGCGACCGAGGAATGGACGTGGGCCAAGCGCGACGGCACGCCTCTCTCGTTGTTGCAGGTGGACGTCGATCACTTCAAGAAGTTCAACGATCAATACGGCCATCAGGCCGGCGACGCATGCCTCCGCGCGGTGGCGCGGATCCTGGCGGCCCAAGTCCGCCGGCCGGCCGTTCGCCCTCATGCTGCAGAGCACGGACGCCGGCGGCTGCGAGCCCGTCGGCGAGAAACGCGCGCCGAGCGTTTCGCGACCTCGGCATGCTGCACGCGCTGAATCTGCCGTCACCGGCTGTTTGCGCACGCTGCATCTAAATCAAGCTCCGTCGAGCCATCGCGGCTTTACCACGAGAGAGATCGCGCCTCACCTCGAAGGCGCCTGTAATGATCGCAGCGGCACGCCCGCCCCCTCAAAGGCTTTTCGGGCTGCATCGAATGTCTCTTGCTCTTTCGAGTCTGGACGGTCGAACCATGAGCCGGGAGCATACGTGGCGATGCGCTTTGCGAAGAACGATTGCGGCTCCCAATCCTGCCCTTCGCATTTCTCGAAAATGACGATTCCATCGCGGGTGAAATAACGAGGCCCCGGAATGTTGCAATTGACCGAAAGCTGAACTCTCCACAGGTCACCCTTCTCGATCTGCTTCTTACTCACCTTCGGCAGATAGTCCACAGCTACCGGATCGCCGATTGCGCAACGGCCGCGCCGCAGAAGGTCACCCAGCTTGCCTTGTGCGGTCGTCACGAAGTTGTAATTGAGGGGATCGTGCAGAAAGCGAAGGTTCACTTCCTTTTCGTCGTCGGTGACTTCGCTGGCAACGAGTGAGAGTGCAAACGCTTGCCAACCCAGCTCTATCGGCTTTGCATAAGGCGGCCCGATTTTCATCGTGCCATTTGGCGCCACAACCCAAGCAATCGTGTATTCGTCGTCTGTGATCTTCCCCCGATAAAGTGGACGGGTTAAGCGGCTTTTAGCTCCATCTCGATCGGGGGGATATATCCGAGTGCGGAATGGAGCCTTGTCCGGTTATAGAATCCTTCGATGAATCTGAAGATATCGCGCTTGGCCTCAGTTCGGGTCTTGTAGTTGCGATGATGGACGAGCTCGGTCTTCAGGGTATGGAAGAAGCTTTCCATCGGGGCGTTGTCGTAGCAATCGGCCCTGCGGCTCATTGATGCCGTCATGCCGGCCTCCATAAGGGTGCTGCGATAAG
>NZ_KI519401.1:316755-373914 GCF_000482425.1 Bradyrhizobium sp. 22 | reverse complement strand
GATTCGTTCCCGCTTCATTCACTCTCTCCTCAGCTATCCAAGGAGGGGGCAATCCCTTGTGACGCTGAGGGGGCAGTTTTCCATGGCGCGCGACAATGGGCGGCCCATATGCTGCCTCGGGGGCCTTCTCGCAACCGATCGAAGGCGATCACCTGCTTCACGATCTCCGCCGGCAGCCCGCGCTCGTCCGTGAGATAGCGCCAGGCTGGCGAGCCCGGGCGCGGCTTAAAGCGATGTTGCCACCGCTCAGTAACGGATCTCGGCCCCTTCGGCCTTGCCGGCCGCTGCCACGCTGGGGCGCTGGGACAGAAACCAACCATATCCGCAACACAGTCATATGCTTCGACGAAACCATCGGCGCCCAGATGTTCGGCGAGCGAAAACACGTCCCCCTTCGCCGGAGACAACGGATCGAACCAGCCGCGGCCTTCGTGGATAACGATGATGATGTTGCTGTCACGCCGATACTTGATCGCGCGTCGGGTGCTTTCCCTGACGTCGACCTTCCAGCCGTCTTTCTCGAGCAGGGCCGCGCAGCCGACCTTTTGGCGCAGCTCTTCGATTTCTCTCTTGTCCATTTATCTGCACCGGTCTCGCGCAAGCGAGTCCGCCCCTTTCTTCTGTTGATCTCTCTTGCTCCCAGCCTTGCGGAGCATCCCCGACCGGCCGCGAAGCCTGCCGAATGCAAGGGCGCGCTGACCAACCGTTAGTCGCCGCGTCATCGGGCGCGGCGAAGCTTCCCTTGCAGCCGGCATGGCGCCAGCGGCAGCCGGTCGCCCGGCTCAATGAGCCGGGCACCAGGGGTCGTATTCGTGAACGACGGCGTCCTGATCGCCGTCGTACTCGCTGGAGACCATCACGCCGAATTCGTTGTCAGCCTGGAACAGAATGACCGGCACCATGAGCGTGCGGGCCAGATCGAAGGCGTGGTTCTGGGCGAGAGTGAGATTGTGCGACATTGAAGGCTCCCGTCTTGCGGCGGGGACCATCCCCGCTCGACAGGCGCCGACGTGTTCGGGGGCGGCCGCGGTCACGTCGAGAGGCGAAGCCGAAGAGGTCGCACGCTTGCGTAGCGAACCCCTTGCGGGTTGATCGTGGAAGGCCGCACCAGAACCAAGGAAGCCCATTCGAGAGTGAGGTTGGTCCTTCACCGGAAGTCGGGTGTGCCAAGAGGCGCATATTTGGTCGCGCGGATAGCCACGGCACCCACCGCTTGCCGCCGCTAGCTTCGGGGCTTCTCGGCCGGGCGCGACCTCGTCGGCGTGCTTCAGGATGGCCATGGTTCTACATCATAGATCCCCTTGGACCGCAGCTTGTGTGACTAGCGACCTTGATGGTAATCCTCTCAGCTGGATCGCGGGCAGCGACGATGGGCCACCCGCCCAGCCGAATACTTTCTCCCCCGGCTGCTCCCAACCGTGTTCCCGTCGCAACGGTTGACGGTCACCATCTTCGCGTCGGCCTAAGTTGGATTTGGAATTATCCTATTTCCGTTCTGGAACGCACTGATCATTTGTTAATTGCCCTGGAGGTACCCCCCGGCGGTCGACGATGTGTGAGAAGTGCAACGAACTGGACAAGAAAATCGAGCATTACAAGGCGATCCAGTCCCGCGTCACTGACCGAACCACACTGGATGGCATAGCCGAGCTGATCGCACAGCTGCTCGCAAGGAAGGCCGATCTTCACCCGGAGACCAAACAGTAAATACGCTGTGGGATAGTGCCTGCAGCTGATCCTTCTACCGTTCATGAGGACGCCTGTGGAACAGCTATAAGAGACCCGAAGACCCGTATGGCGACCTCGTCGCGAGCAAGATCTAGCCTCCGGCGATCTACGCGGCGAGGACTAATTGCGGGTAGCAGAAGCCGAGCGCAACCGCGTCCCCGCCCACTGGACCCGCTGGGGGACGGAAAGTTAACCCGCGCGGATGAAAAGCTGCCACAAACTGCTTGTCACGAGGAAAGGTCAAGACGATCTCTGGCATGAAGGTGTAGGATGGGACTCTCCGATTTTACGAGAGTGGCCCAATCCCTTATAACGAGGTCGCCTTCGCGGAAGTCAGCGCTTTCGGTTGCTCTCAGCTCCTGCAGGGTGCGATGGACGGTGGCGATCCCCATTCCCCACGCTTACGCCCAATTCGCCCATACTGGCTGAAAGATCATTGTCATGTTGTCAGTTAGCTTGGCCTGCCGCGCCCGATAGAAAAGCTCGCAGAGCCGACGGGCCATCCGTGCAAGTTTTTGACCTCGCGCCTTCGCGGGAATATCCGAGCGAGACTGGACGCCATTCTGGAGCAGAGGTGCAGTGGCCTGGTTCATGGTGGAGATCATAGCACACGCAGATACGTCGCAGAGAGGCTCGCCGAAGTTGCTAGCCATGAGATGACGCACCTCAAAGAACTAACCATCGTTGCTCGCCGTGCGCCACTTAGAGTTGGCTAACCGAAAGGCGGTCTGAGAGTACGATCTATCGGCGGGGTCCAGCTTCCGTAGTCGAGTGCATTGAAGGCTGGGGGGTGGAAGATCGGGTAAGTACGGGCTGCCGCTGAAGGGCGGCAGAATTCATCGCCAGCATGTTTGCGGAACTGCCAGCTCGCGGAGCCGCGATAATTGGCCCTGTCGATGCCATATCGAACGCCTTAGCTCTGGCTCATCGGAGGCGTCTGGATGCAGCGATTCTGGGCATCTTAGTACACGGTGGATTTGTCCTATCCTTTGGCCGAGATACTCTGGGCCCGCGACATTCCAGTATTTGCAACGAGCTTGCCCGGTAGAATCGCTGTCACAGCCTTGGCGAGGTGTGAAACCCTTTCAGCCGGACGATTTTCGGCCCGATCGCAGGCAGTCGGGGACGGCACGGCCTTTACCGCCTTGGCGCCTTCGTGGCGGCCCGGGGCAGCCTGCGATTGGGTCGAGCGCGCACCAAATATCTGGTTGTCGCTCCTTCGGACGCAAGTGGTCGAGACCGATCCGGGACCGGACTTGCCTATCGCTTGCAATTTTGCATGCCAATGCAGCTGCGGGGCCGAGGCCGCTTTTCGAGAACCGATGTCGCGGAAGAAGGCGACCCGCGGCCCGCCTCTTTAGTATCGCAACAAGGCTTGCAGCGGCGATTTCTCGCAAAGAGCTGAACGGCACGTCGGATCGCGGACGAAGTGGACCTGCGCTCTGCGCTCAAGCGCCTGCTGGAGCGCCGCCTCAAAGAGATCATCGACCGCCTCGAGAGAGGCCTCGCCGCAAACAGGACACTTGGAAAGCTGTGCGTCTTCGAACAAACTCCCGCAGTGACCGCATTGCGAGCCAGCAGAAGCGTAGCTGTCATCGACGACCAAGGTGAGAACTCGTCCCTCGCTCAGACAGTCTAACGTCTCCTGCGTTCCCGTTGAGACCGCCCCTGGATTCGCTTCGCGCAACCGGTCGACAAGCTCGCGCTCCTCTCGGGCTTTGAGCTGATCTTGTATCGCGGCGGCCACAGCACCGATTTCGGCGGACGACGCATGTACGCTGGCCTCGAACGCCGCAAGGCGGGAAAGGGAATCCTTGGACAGATGATCGCGGAACGCCGCGCTCATGTCGGGAGGCGCACAGAGCAAAATATGAGACGTTTCGAACTCCCGGCCTATGATCTCCGCCATCGAAGCCAAGGCCTTTGCTTCGTCCTTCATGAGTTGGATCGCCAGCGCATCGCGGCGGTCGCGCGGGACGCGATCCGTCAGCATGCCCCGAATGCGCTGCCCCTTGACGCGGTAGATCTCTTCGATGGTGCCGAGATGGCTGACGAAAAAGCGGCTCTGCTCCCGCGAAAGGACCGCAAGTAGCATTCGGTCGCTGCCGCCCCAGGTGCGCAACAGAGGTCGCAGGTAGGGCCGGGGGCCGATGTGGATACTGTCCGGCAGCGGAATCGGCAGCGTGATCTGCCGCCAGATCCCGCGTTCGCGGCAAGCGAAGAATGCAGCGCCACGACCGAGCTCGGGCAATTGGTGATCCAGCGCGCCCTGGATATCCTCGATGTCGGCATTGACGCTGGCCCGAGCGGCCTGATCAGACGTCTGAGAGATCCTGTGGCTGAGGGCCGACAGGGCCGACTGCCAGGCGCGCCCGACGCGCCGTTCCGGGGTCAGCTGTAGATAGAGGCTGACGACTGGCGCGCCCGCCGTGTCGAGCGCAGCGAGAGCGCGGAAATGCTCGGGAGAGAGCAAGCGATAGGAGTGCTCTTGCATCCGCGCGCGAACGTTCTGAACGATCCGGTCCCGCAACTCGGGAGTGAGAGCGTGATGCGCGTCAATGGCGAGGCTGAGAGCCTTCATTTGCAGTCCTCCTCATCAGTTCAGCCAAGCGGGCTTGCCCCTCTCGCCAGAGCTGCGACAGGCTTTCCCGCGAAATTCGCAAACCAACTGCAATTTCGGTAAAGCTGAGGCGGTGGACATGACGCATTACCAGCACCTGGCGAGCAATGGGGGATAGACCCGGAATATTTTGGTCGAATACTCCCGCGGCGGGCTCCAGATCGGACTCAGCACACAGAATGTCCTCCTACCGCACCACCTCGTCTGGTTGAAACCATTCGTAGAAGCCTTCGTCATCGTCGTAGATCGGCGGCTCCGGCGCACGCGCCTCCAACGAAACCGAAACGAGACGCCGCAGCAGTTGCTCCTGCCGGACGATGCGCATCAGCACGCGGAACTGGAGCCCGAGCAGCCATGCACGAAGACCGAGGGCTTGCGGACGGGTTCGGCGGTCTCGCCATGCCCGCAGCAGGGTCTCGCCAACGAGTTCCTCCGCAGACAGATCGCCGTCGCGCAGATCGCCGAGGGCAACCTGATATCGGATGTCCCGCTCAGCGGCAGCGAACAGCTCGTCCAGGTGAGCGCTGATCAAAACCTGGAAGGCGTCCCGATCGCCGTCCAGGCAACGCGCCCATGCCGTGCTGTTTTCCAACGTACCAGACGCAGGGCCGGATATACTGGCGTCCGAGACATCGATGGGCGTCATGGTTATGTCCCGTATTGGGCCTCCTCAATTGGCTTCGTTTTGAAACCCAGTTTCCGCCTGAGCATGCAATCGTGCGATCGAATGTCCCGCGAGGCTCTGCAGGTGACGCTCGGGTGCAGGGCGCTTTCGCAGCTGCTTCCGGTAAAGCTTGACGTATTCGGCAGCCATACGGGTGGCGGAGAAGCGCTCCTCGAAACGGGCGCGCACCGCCTTGCGGTCCAGCGCCAGAAGAGACGGCATGGCCTGCACGGCCTCTTCGACGCTTTCGACGATGCGTCCGGTGATCCCGTTCTCGACGATCTCGGCGACCGATCCTCCGCGGAAGGCCAGGACCGGCGTGCCGCATGCCATGGCCTCGATCATGACGAGACCAAAGGGTTCCGGCCAATCGATCGGAAACAGCAGTGCTGCCGCGTTGCCCAGAAATTCGGTCTTTTCGCTCTCGTTGATCTCGCCGATGAATTCCACCCCTGGACCGTCGAGCAGCGGCGCAATGGTGTCGCGGAAGTAGGCCTCGTCGGCACTGTCGACCTTCGCGGCAATTTTCAACGGCAGTCCTGCTGCTCGCGCAATCGCCATGGCGCGGTCAGGTCGCTTCTCCGGCGAAATTCGTCCGAGGAAAGCTAGATAGCCACCGGCCGCCTGGAGAGTTGGTTTGTGCAGATCGAGCGGCAGTCCGTGGTAGACGGTTGCAACGAAATTGGCCCGCGGCAGCGGCGCGCGTTGCGAGTTGGAAATCGAGACCAGGGGCATCTCGGGGAAATGGGCGTAGAACGGCATGTGATCGGGCAGGTCTTGGCGTCCATGCAGGGTCGTTAAGGTCCGTCCGGCCTGGGTTCGGAACAGTGGGAAGTGCAAGTAGTCGACGTGGAAGTGAAGCACGTCGAACTCCTCGGCGCGCTCGCGGACCTTGTCCAGCAGCAGCATCTGGTGCGGAATCGAATTTCTGACATCCGCATCGAGCCGGAGGGCCTGCTTCGTGCAGGGGACGAGTTCGGCGGATGTGATGGAGTCCCCGCTCGCGAACAGAGTGACCTTGTGTCCTTGGCTGACCAGCTCCTCCGTCAGGTAGTGCACGACCCGTTCGGTCCCGCCATAAAGCCGGGGCGGCACGCTCTCGAATAGCGGAGCAATCTGCGCGATCTTCATTCGGTCCTCCGTGCATCCCGTCGGGTAAATTTCTTTTCAAGCATCAGGTCGGCCGGCTTTGCCAGACGGCTGAGCCGACGCTTGGCGGCGCTTGGCGGCGCTTGGCGGCGCTTGGCGGCGCTTGGCGGCGCTTGGCGGCGCCATGAACCTCGGAAGGAGCCCGTCGTTCCGGCGGCGCGGCCGTGGAGCGGTCCCCTGGTCGTGCTCGCCAAGTGCCGGACCTGTCGGGAGAGCCGATGTTGACGCCGAGCGCGGCAAAGCACGGCGGATCACTCGCCGGAAAGGATTCCAGAAGCGCCGTTTCGATGACATCGTCGAGGACTGCTGCCATGGTCTCTCTCTTCGGCCAAGTACGACTGGAGAGGCGGCGGAGGCGCAGCAGGATGATAGGAAACAATCTTCGCCTCGGCCACTCTCGCCGAAAAACATGGGTGCGGCATCGCCGTTTTCGCAAGATGCCGGCAGGACTTGAAACGATTGAGGTCACTTCTAACTTGGTGGGTGAAAGCGCGAGCCATCGCGCGGCATCACCGGGCGCCTAACGCAGGGCCCGGTTAGCGGGCGCCCGGCAGGTGTCCGAAGCGCCCAGAACCATGTTGCTCAATGGAGGATATGGCTATGAACACGCTTGATCTTGCTCCCCTATGGCGATCGACCGTTGGTTTCGATCGTGTGTTCGACCTTCTCGAGGACTCCGGCCGATGGACCGGCGGGGACAACTATCCCCCCTATGACATCGAACGTGTCGGCGAGGATCACTACCAAATCTCGCTGGCGCTTGCGGGCTTCACGCCGGACGAGGTCTCCATCACGGCCGAGCAGAACTTGCTGACCATTGAAGGTCGCAAGGCCGAGAAGGGCGGCCACCAGTATCTCTATCAAGGCATCTCTTCACGACCGTTCCGGCGCGTCTTCAATCTCGCCGAGTACGTGCAGGTGAAGGGCGCCTCGTTCGAGAATGGCATGCTCAAGATCGATCTGGTGCGGGAGATTCCGGAAGCCATGAAACCCCGCCAGATTGCGATCAGCGCAGGTGGCGACCACCAGCAAGTTGAGAACAAGCAAGCGGCCTAGCGCCGCCTGCTCGCAGTCGGAGTTCGCGGCATGGCCCCACCGCGTCGCGAGCCTTTGGAAACAACGAAAGGAGAAACGCTATGGCTATCACTGATCTGATCCCCTGGAGCCGTGGTCGTGATCTGACCACCCGTCGCTCCGAAAACTACAATCCGGTTCTTACCCTGCATCGGGAAATGAACAGGCTGTTCGACGATGTCTTCCGCGGCTTCGATGTCGCGCCATTCGGCAGCAGCTTCTTCGAGCAGTCGATGAATTGGCCGAGCATCGAGGTCAATGAGAGCGACAAGGACGTCAAGGTCACGGCAGAGTTGCCGGGCCTCGAGGAGAAAGACGTCCAGGTCGAACTCGTCAACGGCGTTCTCGCGATCAAGGGAGAGAAGAAAACCGAAACGGAAGACAAGGATCGAAAGTTCAGCGAGCGCTACTATGGCCGGTTTGAACGGCGCATTCCGGTCGACGACGTGGATCAGGACAAGATCTCTGCCGCGTTCAAGAACGGGGTGCTGACGGTCACCATGCCAAAGCTGCCGCAAGCTGAATCGAAGGTCAAGCGGATTGCGATCAATTCCAAATGAGTGCAGATCGACGGGAGCGGGTCTCCGCTCCCGTTTTGCTTTTGAAACAGCAAAAATGACGGGGATGTGTGCCCGCCATGGACACAAAGCGGAAAGGCAGTTTTGCAGGCGCTGCGGATGTCGTCGCGCACGCTGAGACCGCGGTCCAGCACATTAAGAAACTTAAAGTGGCTTGCGCGAACGGCGACAAGAGCGCGGCCCGCAGGTCATTGCGGCAGGCGATCAGCGAGCTGGAGTTGGCACGCGCAATCGTGCGGACCGGTATCGACTGAAGCCGAATGGAACGAGATTTTGGATCGCTACGGCCGTCTCAAGCGGAGTGTTGGCTGGTCTTTGCGCGCAGCATCCCTTCCAGTTTGGCGGAGAGCTCCCGCGAGGAGAACGGCTTGCTTAGTAGCATGCTGCCGTTGATGCGCTTACCGGTCTCTTCGATGAGATCTGGGTACCCGCTGCAGTACACCACTGGAAGGCTGGGCTGCCTTCGTTGAAGCTCGAGTCCCACGTCCAGTCCCGAGACGCCAGGCATTGCGAGATCGACGATGGCCAAATCGATGGCTTGATCTGAGAGGGTCGCCAACGCGGCGTCCAAATTGCCAGCCGCGATAGCCTGGTAACCAAGATCGTCAAGCATGCTCCGGGTCGTTTCGAGCACGCCGGCATTGTCGTCCACGACAAGGATGTGCTCTCTTTCCCCCCGGGGTGGGGTATCTAGTCGGCGGTCGTCGCCTCCGACCACAACGTCGGTTGATCGTGGCAAGAGGATTCGCACCACCGTTCCTCGACCAAGCTCGCTTTCGATTTTGGCAGTCCCGCCGGACTGGCGGGCAAACCCGTAGACCTGGGACAATCCAAGTCCAGTTCCCTTTCCAGGTTCCTTGGTGGTGAAGAACGGATCGAAGGCTCGTGCCAAAACATTCGGAGGCATTCCAGTGCCAGTGTCCTTGACTGCAATCGAGACATATTCACCTGGCTTGAGGTCGGCTCGCAGATCTTCCGGGACAGCATGGAGGACGCTTGTCTCGATCGTAAGAAGGCCACCCTCCGGCATTGCGTCTCGCGCATTAATCGCAAGATTGAGCAACATCAGCTCAAGTTGAGTCGCATCAACCAGTGCAGGCCAAAGATCCTTTTGCGTGACGACGTCGACCCGTATGGAGGCTCCAAGGGTTCTGGACAGCATCTCTGCGACTGTGTCCACCAGCTGGTTGACGTCGACGGGCTCCGGCGCGAGACGCTGTTTGCGGGAGAATGTCAGCAACTGTCCGACCAGCTTGGCGCCGCGCTGCGCGCCGTGCATCGCATTGCGGACATATCGTTGAATGCGCTCGTCCTCGACCCGCCGGGCGATCAGCTCGAGATTCCCAATGATAGCCATCAGAAGATTGTTGAAATCGTGAGCAATGCCACCGGTGAGTTGCCCCACTGCCTCCATTTTCTGTGCCTGGCGGAGCGCCACTTCGGTTCGCTCTCGTTCCACCATCTCCTCTCTCAACCGCTTGTTCGCTTCGGAGAGCTGGGCGGTCCGCTCTTCCACGCGCCGCTCCAGCGTTTCAGCCATCTGCTTCAACTCCCCGAGGTACTTTTCGGCCTGCCGCTGGCGCCCTCGGCCACGCGCGGCTGCCAATACTGCGCTCCTGAGAGAGGTCGCGGCCAATGGTCGCTCGAGGACTGTAACGTGACCAAGCAGCTCAATCAGCTCCGTGAGAGCCGCACCATTTTGGCCCGTCCTTAGCGTCAGCAATACGAAGGGAAAATCCGACCAAGGTGGCTGATTGGCGATCCATTGAGCCAATGCGCCACGATGATCGTGAACTAGCGCTTCCTCGGCAATAACCGCCGCGGCGGCATCATTCAGATTGCCCACCAACTCCGAAAGGCTCGATTGCTGCAACGCGCGGATGCCGACGTCACGCAGTGCGGAGCAGACGACGCGGGCATCACGACCGAATGGCGCCAATACGAGCACCGGCCCATCCGGGCTTGCACTATTATTGTCCATTGCTCCCCGTCGCAAGGAGCGCGCCGTGCTGGCCTGTATAGACGGGAGAACCCGATAAGACCCCTTGGAACTCCGCCAAAGGAGGACCCACGCGGATGCCGCGGTTATCGAGCCGGTACTCTCGGATTTCGTCCTCGTGGCGTCCGGTGCGCTTCTTCAGGACCGAGATCGCGCGACGGATCTTTCCGGCCGCCTCAAAGAAGCGCAACAGCAGGACCGTGTCGCTAAGATAGGTGAGATCGACACTGGATTGCATCGAACCGACCAGCCCGTGCTGGGCAAGCGTCAAGATCGTCACGACTCCGCGGTGATTTAGATAGGTCAGCATTTCATGCATCAGCAGCAGCATGAACTGCTCCGCGGGCATGGCATTCTGATAGCCGCTCAAGCTGTCCAGGACCACAACCCTTACATTGTCGGTCTCGACGCGTCGGCGCACCATTCCCGTGAGCTCTCCCGGCGACAGTTCGGCGGGGTCGACCTGCTCGAGCAGGAGCTGTCCTGATGCGATCGGCTGATCCAAATGCCAGCCCATGCCGGCCGAGCGCTTCATCAGGATCGCCTTGGTCTCGTCGAATGTCACGAAGAGAGCGCGTTCGCGTTGGCCAAGCGCCGCCGTGACGAACTGCATCGCGATTGACGATTTTCCGGATCCGGACGGCCCCATGAACAGGGTGCTGGTGCCGCGGTCGAGGCCGCGCCCGAGCAACTGGTCCAACTCGCCGATGCCGCTCAGAAGCGGCTCGGCCTCCGGCGCGCCATCCACATGCTCGGACGCGATCAGTCGTGGAAACAGCACCAGGCCGCCCTTGCGAATGACGAAGTCATGAAAGCCGCCCCGGAAGCTGCGGCCACGCATCTTGAAAATGCGCAGCCTGCGGCGTTCGGCGCCGTATTGCAGCGCATTATGTTCGAGCCGGATGACGCCGTGGGCGAGGCTGTGCAGATTGAGATCGTCGGCCTCGTCGGTCAAGTCGTCCAGAAGCAGCGCGGTGCAGCCCTCCTGGGCAAAGAAATGCTTCAGGGCGATGACCTGCCGACGGTAGCGCAGCGGGTTCTGCGCCAGGAGCCGGATTTCGGAGAGGCTGTCAAAAACCACTCGCGCCGGCGCGACCCGCTTGACCTCGTCGAAGGTCATCTTCGTGGTTTCCCCGAGCTCGAGGTCGGACGCGTAAACGACCGTCTGCTGCTGCTTGGGGTCGAGGCTGAGTTCAGCCGGGACGAGTTCGAAGATCTCGATCCCATCAAGATTCCAGCCGTGGGTTTCGGCCACTTGCCGTAGCTCGTCCTTGCTCTCGGACAGGGTGATGTAGAGGCAGCGCTCGCCCTTGGATGCGCCGTCGAGGAGAAACTGCAGCGCGAGCGTTGTCTTTCCGGTTCCCGGCTGGCCCTCGATCAAATGCACGCGGTGCGACGCGTATCCGCCATCGAGGATGCCGTCAAAGCCGCCGATACCGGTGGAGATCGCTTGGGTTTTGATGCTGCGTTCAGGAATGTTCATTTGTCTTCCGATTGGCCACGCGCATGACGGCAAGCAGACTTTGCTCCGCCTGACCGCCATGGTTCGGGTGTGATAATCTTGATTTCGCGAAGACAGGGCCAAGGCCCTTGAGCAGGCACCGTGGCTGCAAACATCTTCCTAATGTCTAATTTCGTACGAATTTCCGGTGTTCTGTCAAGCGGCTGGAGCTGCAGCGGGCTAGAACCCGGATCGGAAGTTGGCATTACCCGGCTCCCCGCAAAGACGGTTGAGCAGAACAGCCGCTCGGCGGGGCAGAACAAAGGAAAACCTGAAGACTGTGGCTTGGAATCAGTTTGTCGGCACCACGATCCTCCTCTACGCGCTGACGAACCCGGTCGGCGCCATCCCGGTCTTTTTGGCGATGACGGGGCGAGCCGGTTCGCTGAAGACTCATCGGATAATCGTTTTGGCCTGTACAACGGTAGCCATCTTCTTTGTTGGCTCTGCAATGTTCGGCAAGGAAATCCTGGCGTTTTTTAATGTGGGCCTCAATGATTTCCGTATTGCGGGCGGGCTGCTCGTCTTGGTGATCGCGTTCGAAATGTTTCAAGCTCAATATGGAAAGTTCATTCCTCGCGCTGACGAAACGAAATTTAGCGAGGTCGACATACATGGTCTTGCCATCACGCCTTTTGCGTTTCCTTTGCTTGTGGGACCGGCCGAACTGAGCATCATGATCACTCTGTCGAACGACAATCCCGGATGGCTTGGAAAGGCATTCTTGGCATCGGCGGCCGTCCTCGCCACAGTACTGATCGGCCTGACATTGTGGATGGCTGCTGCGATTGAGCGCTTCCTGGGACGAACCGGCATCAACGTTATGACACGCGTGATGGCGCTCATCATTGCGGCGATCGCCGTGAATTTTATCATGACCGTAATAAAAAGCGAGTTGCCCGGCCTGGTGAACCGAACCATCTAAGCTAGTAAGCTAGGCCGCCGAGTTGAACTGAGTTCTCCTGGACCGCTCATCCGCGGCGCGCTTTGCCGCGACCGCCATCCAGTCTCGAAGCAATCCTCTGGCCTCTTTCGAAAAGGCTGCCCGGCGTTTGAGATCGTCAAGAGTCTCTCCGGGATGACATCGCTCGAAATCCTGCCGGATCAACGATTCGAGGTATGCCGCGTCCTCTTGAGCGGCACTGCCCAGGTCAGAATAGGAACGCGTCGACATGGACGTCATGCCACAGTGCTCACAGCCGATCAGGGCTATCAACTGCGTCCAGCTCGGCATCAATCTTTTCAAGAATACGCTCGATCTGCTCGCGCTCCCTTGGGCCAGGATCCTCCTCTAGGCGGCTGATCAGGTGCTGCTTTTGCGTCAGAAGCATTGCAATACTCGTCATCGGCGGCGTGAGTTCGGGATGCTGGTACATTGCTCGGCACCTATTCTTCGTTGTCGCGATACAACCAAGTAGACGCTGAGCGCTCGACTGGCGAGCGCGCCGTCATCCACTCTGAATACCCGCTAAACTCTCGATCGGACGACCAGTTCCTCGGGTGCGGCCTCGGTACATCGGCTCCGAAGGTGTGGTGCTCTGGAACAACGATGGTTCAGGGCAGTTTCCCAACCCGGGACCGGCCTCGGCTCAGTGCCGTCCGAAGAAGCCAGCTAATTCCATGCCAAGCCTACCTATGACTGCGGCGGGCTACGCCGCTCTTCAGGCCGAACTAAACGACCGCATCAGGACCAAGCGGCCGCAACTTGCCGAGCGCATTCAGCAAGCGATCACCGACGATCCCAATCTCATCGAGAACTCTGAATACCAGGCGGCGCTGACCGAGCAAGGCCTTAACGAGGCTCGCATAGTCGAGCTGGAGGCCAGGCTTGCGCGTGCAGAAATCATCGATGTATCCAAGCTCTCCGGCGAAAACATCAAGTTCGGCGCGACGGTCACGCTCAGGGATCAGGATACGGGCGAGAAACGAACTTGCCAGATTGTTGGCGAGCCGGAAGCCGATCCTGCCAGAGGCAAGATTTCGGTGAGTTCACCGATCGCGCGGGCATTGATTGGCAAGTCGAAGGGCGCGCTCGTGGCTGTAGAGACGCCCGGAGGAGATAAGAGTTACAGGATTGAGGACGTCACGTGGCTGCCATAGGGGCCACAGAACCTTCTCGTTTGGTCGCTGGTTGGGGAGGAAGCTCTCGCGGGGTTGGGGATTAAAACGCGCTGCTCCGCCTGAGCGCATCTCGCTCAGCTGCTTTGTACTGCCGTGAGCCTTGCGGTCCTGCACCTAGCGCAAGCGAGTAGACGCGCTACTCGTTTCCGCTGCCGGGGCGACTCTGACGATCACCGAATTCGTGGATTCGCCGCGCACTAGCGTAAGCTTCACGTCCTGGCCGACACGCGCAAGACCGATCCTATTACGAAGTTGCGAGGCCGTGCGGATCGGACGACCGTCCGCCATAATGACGATGTCACCTTTCCGCAAGCCGGCCTTCTCAGCGGGAGAATCCGGCGACACCTCCGCGATGACCGCACCTTCATGGCGACCTTTATTGGTCGATGGTTGGAGGTCGCGCAGTGAGACGCCGATGCGTCCGCGCTCGACGCGTCCCTTGTCTACAATCTGGTCCATGACCAGCCGCGCCATGTTTGCGGGAATGGCGAAGCCAATTCCGACGTTGCCGCCACCAGGTGAAATGATAGCCGAGTTGATGCCGACCAACTCGCCACGAAGATTGACCAATGCGCCGCCGGAATTGCCCGGATTGATCGCAGCATCGGTCTGGATGAAGTCCTCGTAACCTTCTTTACTCAAGCCTGTGCGACCCAGCGCACTCACGAGGCCGGAGGTGACCGTCTGGCCGAGACCAAAGGGATTGCCAATGGCAAGCACGAAATCTCCCACTTCAAGCGCGTCACTGTCGCCGAAGGGAAGCCCTTGAAGGCCGACAGGGTTCTGGATCTGCAGTACAGCGACGTCGGTAGGAGGATCGCGTCCGACTACTTTGGCAGGAAGCTGGAGGCCGTCCTTGGTCGTAATCTGAACCAAAGACGCGCCCTGTACAACATGATTGTTGGTCAACACATAGCCGCGGTTCGCATCGACGATGACTCCCGAACCCGTCGAATTGACCTCCTTCTCGACCTGCTTGGGAATGTCGAAAAATTCGCGGAAGAAAGGATCGCGATAAAGCGGATTGTCCTCGCGCACACGACCGTGCACGGAAATGTTGACCACGGCCGGCGTCACCTGCCGAACCACTGGGGCCAACGTTGGAATAGAGCTGCCCGTCTTCAGGTCCGGTACCTGGGCCGCAGCCGGAGATGCGGATAAGGCCAAAATAAGAAGCCTCGCCAATATCACTCGCCCAGTTGACATTTCGATCACCGTTGCATGCTCGTGAAAGGACCAAGTGGAGGCAGAATCGCTCGTTGCAATGCGATAATCGGAATTGCCCAAGCCGCTGCGGCGTGGCCCAGCAGAACGATGCCCAAAACGGCTTCCGTTACTATCACAGTGACCTCCACCGCGCGGCGGCGGCCCAAGGCCGCCGCAACCGCATGGGAACGCCGCCGCCACGGGGCGGATCGTCATCGCCGCCGCCATCGAGCTGGCGCAACGCTGCTAGTATGTCGCTCAACCGTACCGAATTGCCGGTGCCGGGTATCTCCCGCAAATCGGGGCAGGACTCGACCGCGTACATGTCGGACGCCCATGAAGACAGGATGATTCGCTTCTCAGGGATCGAGAGATCCTTGTCATTCAGGACTTCCACCGGCGAACTGTAGTGAGCGGCGGGGTGGAAGAATGGATGCATGCCACCGCCAATGTTGACGTTCGTCATGAGTGCCTCCCTATCACTCCTTTCTAAAGGGATGGTGCTTGCGTTATGAGCGGCGGCGCGGCATGCGTCGCCACCCGCGTTTCGTATTCGTGCGCAATCACGTCTGCCGCGAGATCACTCCGAGAAAGTGTGACTTAGCTCAAGGTCACAACTCAGCATCCGTGTCGGGCCATTCTACGCTGCCTTCTTCTGTTCAATTTGAGAAGAAGAGGCCTCTCCGCTTCCGATCTGGATCTTGCGTGGTCTCATGGCTTCCGGAATCTCTCGAACGAGATCCACGATCAAGAGGCCATCCTGGAAGATCGCCTGCTTCACCTGCACGTAGTCGGCGAGGCTGAAGACCCTCCGGAACGGTCGCGCCGGGATACCCTGGTACAGATACTCGCGTGCAGCACCATCGGACTTCTTGCCTTCGATCGTGAGAGCATTCTGCTCGGCCGTCACGGAGACGTCGTCGACGCCAAAGCCGGCCACGGCCAGCGTGATTCGATAGTGATCTTCACCGGACCGCTCGATATTGTACGGAGGATAGTTGTCCTCGGTCGGCTGGCGCGACATGCCGTCGACAAGGTCAGCCAGATGGTCGAAGCCGACGGTGTTGCGCCAAAGTGGCGTAAAATCAGGTGTCCTCATAGCCAAGTCCTCCAAAGAGCAATATGGATACGAAGCTAAGGCAGGACGGGAGTTTCGGCTGGAGTCGAAGACGCCCAGTCCAGCGCCTCGTGCCGAGCCCGGCCTGGCGCTCGACACACCGCAGTCGCGGTCGAGAATCGAACTAGAACCGACACGCGTGAGTTCAAGAGGCGATACGTACTTTTTCTGACAGAAGCTGCTTAGCCACTACGCGGCGAAGCGATCCAGGAGCGCGCCCTGGCGTAGATCGTCTATCGCTCGCCGCTCTCGCTCAATTCGGGATTGATAAAGCTGGCGCTCTTCCTCACTCGTCGCGGTCTTAAGAAGGCGCTCGTAGTGACCGATCACCTTCTGGCTGCCCCGGATGAGAAAGTCGCGGACGCCAGGCGCGATAGCTGTGCTTGAGGCTGCGTCGGACCCTCCGCGGGCGGAATGCCTCGCCGAATTTAGTCCGGACATGATCGTCGCTCGCTCTTGATGCATTGCAGCGGGAGCGGCCGGAGGGTCGCTCCCTGACGTTCAGCTTGTTGCCGCCACTCCGGCCGGACGGGGTGTCGGCTGCGGCCAGATTCCCATCGGCGCAGTGGCCGGCGGCAGCAAAATGTCGATCTTCATCTTTGCTGCCTCAGGCTGCCATTTCATCCACGGCATTGTATCAAGATAAGGGATCGGCGGCAGTGGCAGGCCGGTGAAAGCACTCTGCGTCGTCTCGGCTCCGCGCGGGCTGTCCATGCCGTAGGCACCAAAGGCGGTCATGGAAATTGCGCTGCCAATCGCGAGCGCCGGCAGGTGTCGCAGCAGGTTGTGTTTGGTCTCCGTTCGGGCGGAGAACGTATGATGATGGCTCATCTATACTCCTCCAATCGTTCGACAACAGACCCAGGCGAGAGTGAGAAAGCTCAGGGAAAACATGAACCAATGGGTCGCGTCCTGTTTCATCCTGAGCCGACGATGATCAGACCTGTTCATGCGAGACTCCTCTTTGATTCTCTCCTCGTATCGGCAGAGCCCGGCCGTCCTCGGCCGGACTCTAACGTTTAGAAGTCCATGGCGGGAGCTGCCGGAGCAGGTTCTGCCTTCTTCGGCTTCTCGGCCACGAGCGCCTCGGTGGTGATCAGCAGCGAAGCCACGGACGCGGCGTCCTGCAAGGCGGTGCGGACGACCTTGGCGGGATCGATCACACCGGCTTTCACCAGGTCCTCGTACTCGCCGGTCGCCGCGTTGAAGCCCCAGTTATAGTTCTGGTGCTCCAGAAGCTTGCCGACAATCAGTGAGCCATCCTCGCCGGCGTTCTGCACGATCTGCCGAGTCGGCACCTGGATGGCGCGGCGAACGATCTCGATACCGGCCTTCTGGTCCGCGTTCGCGGTCTTGATGGCCTCGAGCGCTTTGAGCGAACGCAGAAGGGCAACGCCGCCGCCGGGAAGAATGCCTTCCTCCACCGCCGCGCGAGTCGCGTGCATCGCGTCGTCGACCCGCTCCTTGCGCTCCTTGACTTCAACCTCCGTCGCACCGCCCACGCGGATCACCGCAACGCCTCCGGCAAGTTTCGCCAGCCGCTCCTGCAGTTTTTCGCGATCATAGTCGGAGGTGGTTTCCTCGATCTGAAGCCTGATTTGCTGGGCGCGCGCCTCGATATCTTTCTTGGCGCCCGCGCCGCCGACAATGGTGGTGTTGTCCTTGTCGATGACCACTTTCTTGGCCCGGCCAAGCATCTTCACTGTGACCTTTTCCAGCTTGATGCCGAGGTCCTCGCTGATAACATTGCCGCCGGTCAGGATCGCGATGTCCTCCAGCATGGCCTTGCGACGGTCGCCGAAGCCCGGCGCCTTGACGGCCGCGACCTTCAGTCCGCCTCGTAGCCTGTTGACGACTAATGTCGCAAGCGCTTCGCCTTCGATATCCTCCGCGATGATCAGGAGCGGCTGACCGGACTGAACGACCTGCTCCAGAAGCGGCAGCATAGTCTGCAAGCCGGACAGCTTCTTCTCGTGAATCAAGACGTAGGGATCCTCGAGTTCGACGCGCATCTTCTCGGGATTCGTGACGAAATATGGCGAGATGTAGCCGCGGTCGAACTGCATACCCTCGACCACTTCGAGCTCCGTATGCAGGCTCTTGGCCTCCTCGACGGTTATCACGCCCTCACTGCCGACCTTGTTCATGGCGTCGGCGAGGAAGCGGCCGATTTCGGTGTCGCCGTTGGCGGAGATTGTGCCCACCTGGGCGATCTCATCGTTGGAGGTGATTTTCTTGGCGTGTGATTTCAGATCGGACACGACAGCGTCGACAGCCAGATCGATGCCACGCTTCAGGTCCATGGGATTCATGCCGGCGGCGACTGATTTTGTGCCTTCTTTGAAGATGGCCTGAGCGAGCACGGTAGCCGTGGTGGTGCCGTCGCCCGCAAGATCATTCGTCTTCGACGCGACTTCGCGCACCATCTGTGCGCCCATGTTCTCGAACTTGTCTTCCAGTTCGATCTCTTTGGCGACGGTCACGCCATCTTTGGTGATGCGCGGCGCACCAAACGATTTTTCGATGACGACGTTGCGTCCTTTCGGACCGAGTGTGACCTTCACCGCGTTTGCCAGTGTATCGACGCCCCGCAGCATGCGCTCTCGGGCCTCAGTTGCAAATTTCACGTCCTTGGCAGCCATTTCTTGAGTCTCCTTTCCGCTATGACTGTCAGCGCGCTACGCTGCCTTCTTGACCGTGTCTGTTTTCTCGATGACACCCAGAAGGTCGCTTTCCTTCATGATCAGGAATTCCTCGCCGTTGATCTTGACTTCGGTGCCAGACCACTTTCCGAACAGGACACGGTCGCCTGGCTTGACGTCGAGTTGAACGAGCTGGCCCTGTTCGTTGCGTGCGCCGGGCCCGGTGGCGACAATCTCGCCCTGTTGCGGCTTCTCCTTCGCGGTGTCTGGAATGATGATGCCGCCGGCGGTCTTCTCTTCGGCGTCGAGACGTCGCACGAGCACGCGATCGTGCAAGGGACGGAAATGCATGCACATCCTCCTTGGCTAGGTCAGCGATGTCCACAGAACCGGGTCCATAGCGGCCCCCGGCGAAAATCCACCTAGGAGCGAGGGTTCTACTTTCAAGTGGAAGTGAGCAAATTTTCTGCCCCAAATCTGCTCATCGATAGCGCCCGCGGCTCGAAGCTTCATCGGCCTCGGAATCGCTCGCCGCGCAGTTGAAAACTTAGATCATCAAACCGAGATGTTGCTCGGCCGCGGAGCAACGCAGCACATGGAGCATCGTCGAAAGGAGGGTGATCAGAGATGCGGACCTTGATGGTATTCGCTGCTTTACTCGGCATGATGGTTTCGCTGCAGGCGAAGGAAGCGGAATCGCTGCGAGCGTTGCGAGGCTCGGGCGCCGCCGTTAAGCAAATCGTGAGCAATCAAAGCTCACAGCCGCCTGGCAAGCTCGCAAGAACAAGGGCCGATGCCCGCAAGGACCGTGAATTCTCAGCGGAAGCCATTGTGCCTGACATCTGCACCGGCTGCTGATCTATCGATCGGCAGCCGGTCAGCGGTTGTGTGATCCTCCTAGTATGCCCCTGCTGATGCAGTCTGAAGATCGGGGAGACGAGCGCAGATCATCGCCTTGATACGCTTCAAGGCACGCTGCTCGATCTGGCGAACTCGCTCGCGAGAGATCCCGAACCTGGCAGCAAGATCGTCCAGTGTTCTTTGCTCTTCTGCCATGTAGCGCGCTTCGACGATGGTGCGTTCTCGCGGCGAAAGCGCGCTTAAGGCTTCCGAGAGTGCGGCCTTGCGCTGTTCACGGTCTCCGGTCTCCACGAGCAGGGTTTCAGGATCAGGCGACGAATCGGCGAGCCTGTCCTGCCATTGTTCGCCTTCTTCGTCACTGAGCTGAACGTTCAGCGTCATGTCGCCACGGATCCGCCCATTCATCTCGACGACGTCGGCTTCCTTGACCTGAAGGTGCTCAGAGATCTGTTTGATCTGTTCCGCCGAAAGCTCGCCGTCCTCCGGAGCACCCAAACGCGCCTTCAACTTTCGAAGGTTGAAGAACAGCTTTTTTTGTGCGGCCGTCGTGCCGAGCTTCACCAGTGACCAGGACCGCAGGACGAATTCCTGCACGGATGCCTTGATCCACCACGTGGCATAGGTGGCAAGGCGAAATCCCTTTTCAGGGTCGAACCGCTTGACCGCCAGCATCAATCCGACATTGGCTTCCGAGATAAGGTCGGCAATCGGCAAACCGTACCGCCGGTACTTCAGCGCGATTTTGGCAGCCAGCCGTAGATGGCTCGTCACCAAACGGTAGGCAGCTTCGCGATCGCCAAAATCCCGAAGACGCCTCGCGTACATCGCTTCTTCCGACGCATCGAGCAGCGGAAAGTTACGGATCTGTTGCAGATACCGGGACAACCCGGCTTCCGAATGGATGGCAGGGAGGGCTGAGGCAATTGACATGACTTGCCCTCCCTTCAGGCGCCAGAGCTGTTCTTGAGTTTGAAGGGAAGGCGCGACCGCGCGAGCCCACCGAGGCAAGTGAGACCGGCAGACCGCGAAGTGAAGAGACCGGTGGCTTTCATATCCAAATCCTCCATGGAGCAAGATGGTACGAGCCGCCGCGTTGCCCGGCTTAGCTGGGCCCAGAAGGCGCCCAGCGAAACTCAGGCCGGCGGCGCCGAAAGAACTGCGAAGCCAACGGGTTGTTCCATGTTCTGGCTAGCCCATTGGTCGGAAAATCTCGGTCAATTCGGACGACCTGTCGAACCGCCGCCATCCCCCGGACGAATGGACGGTCCCAAAACGGTGGGCTTGCCATCGTGCCCGCGGTCACCTGCTCGATTGAGGTGGAGCGCAAATCCGCTTGTCCCAGGCCTCTCAACCCGGGCGCGGAGCCGCATACTCAGGGATCAGGTCATCCCCGCCATTTTGTCGCCGATACGGCATGGGCTGGTGGTGGCAAGCGACCGCATGCGCATCCGCGGACCGTCGGCAACGCCTTCGAAGCCTCTTATCGAGGTGGCTCACGATACGAAGGGCCTTGAAACCGGCCAAGCCCGTTCTAATTCCAAGAGTGCAGCGCGCGGCGATGCGCTGCTCCGGGTGCCTCTGAGGACCCGGTGATCGGGCGCCAGCTACGGTGTCCGTGCGCTCGTAACCATGTTGCTCGAAAGGAGGATGTGGCTATGACCACCTTTGACTTCAGTCCGCTGTGGCGATCGACAGTTGGATTCGACCGCGTATTCGATCTTCTCGAAGATTCCGCCCAATGGACCGGCGACAACTACCCGTCCTACAACATTGAGCGGAGCGATGAGGACCACTATCAGATCTCGCTCGCTCTGGCCGGCTTCTCGCCTGATGAGGTGACGATCACGGCTGAGCAGAACGTACTGACGATCGAAGGCCGTAAGGCGGACAAGGGTGCCCATCAGTTCCTGTACCAGGGTATCTCGTCCCGCCCGTTCCGTCGGCAGTTCAACCTGGCCGAATATGTGCAGGTGAAGGGCGCTTCCTTCGTGGACGGCATGCTCAAGATCGAGCTGGTGCGCGAGGTTCCCGAAGCGATAAAGCCGCGCCAGATTCCCATCCAGGCCGGCAACGACAATCAGAAGCTCGAGCACAAGCAGACGGCTTAAGTCTTGGCCGAATCGCTCCCGTCGCGCGGCCTGCGCCGCGCACGGGAGCATTGTCCGCATTTCAGCCGATAGTCGCTTCGTCTCTCCGCTAGGGAGGAACTCCGGCTGGCCCGGATCGAGACTTGATCAGAGAGCCACAGTGAAGGCCATGGAAAGAGCAGTTCCTATCGATCTTGAGCAGATTAAACGTAAACTGCTTGCTGCGTTCGAGCGCCACGGCAGCGATGGCAGGGCTATCACATTGCAGAGTCTGGAAGTTAGCGTCGGAACGCACGCAGCCGCGAAGGAGTTCAGGCTCGCGCTGAAGGATCTCATCCACCGTGGACTAGTGAGGCGCGCGGGTGAAGACCCCATTCCCGGCTCTGCGATCGCCTTTCGGCTTGTCGCGCCGGTGATGCGGGAACGCGAGGGTAAGACCGTGGACCAATCCGTATTTAACGCGACACCTTCGGGTTCTGCGGAGCAGACCCAACCACCGCGACGACACCGAGCCAGCATGCCCGCCTGCTAGGCGAGCTTTGCTGTGGCAAAACTTCGATCACAGATGGCAGACGTTTTCTCTCGCTTAAGGGATATGACAGAAAATGGACGACTATAGCGACATTGTAACAGCAAGCCTTCCGCTCCTATCTGCCGGAATCATGCTGGTTGCTGGCCAGATCTACCTCGAAAACTACCCCACTCGTCCGAGCCAGCCATCGCAACAGGAGGGACAGCCAGCCCTCATCTCTCGAGCGCCGTCATCTACCGGCTGGCCGATCGAGCCGCCCCGAGCTCACAAGCGGCGCGCGAGCTGAGTGCGCGAGGGCGCAACATTGCTGCTCAGCGACCGCAGACTGTCCTTCGGCATCTTCGCCCCAACAACACACTCGGTCACCTCGCCAAGGCCAACCTCGTCCAGCCATCGAGTTTCATTCCCGGAAGCACCGTGTCGGGCACTAAGAAGGCCCGGCGGAAACCGGGCCTTCTTCTCGTCACCAGGCGTACCAGTAGGGATCAACCGGCGGATAGTAGCGGACTACCCGATATGGGCGGCCGTAGTAGTAGGGCGGACCGTAGACCGGTCCATAATAGATCGGGGGCGCGGCAGCGGCCGCCAATGTTCCCGCGAACAATCCGAGAGCAAGCCCAGAAGTGATACCCGGGCCGCCCCAACCATGGTGACGCCAATGGGCCGAAGCCGGCGCCATCGTTCCGATGAGGAGCGTTGCCGCCGCGACGATTGTAAGAGCAAGCTTTCTCATATCATTTCCCTCAAGCTTCTACGCGCTCTCCGCACTAATCTCATCATGGTCCTCTTAGCCGAACCGCTGTTCAGCTATAGACTGAATTAGAAGTGTCCGGGGCAAGTTCAAGTGACAAACGTCCGTCGCCGTGCGGTTGTCTGTACGACATCAGCGCAACGGAGATGCTACCGCTCCCTTGCCGCGGACGCGCAAATCGTGGACGAGCGGGTCAGCTCCCATCGGCCGCGATCAGCGATAACCGGCGCGGGTCAAGGCCCAGTCGAGTTCGCGTAACGATGGCCGGACCAGCGCAAATTCCATCGCTGATTTGAACCTGGTCCTAACGGCCTGGGCGAAAGGAGTGCGGGGCGTTTTTGGTGGTCATTGCTCTCCGCCCTGTCGCAATTACCTACCGGGGTAGCCCTGTTGGTCGGGACCGTGCAGGGCACGTACGCGCTGACTGATTGCGGGCCTCATGGGCCTGCTGATTCGCGGCTTTCCCGAATGGGGCGCTGTGGGCGATTGGACTGGCTTTTGGGGGCGTAACACTGATAGGCATGGCTCTGGCCGCGCACAGCGAAAATCTCGACCGAGTGATCCATAAGCTGTCGAAGGGACACGAAGACGCTCGGTTGAGCCGGATCGTCGTTTCTCTTGAAAGCTGACGAACTGCAGGGCAGCGAGCCCTCATGCTGCCAGTTCTGTCCTAGACTCGTTGTCTTGGACAGAAGCGCCCTCCGGCGGAGGGCTCTTGGAATGAGTGGCAGCCCGTTCAAGCTCGAGCAAGGCGAACTCGACTTCAGGCAACCGCGATTGCCGCTGTCCTTGCGGTTTTTCGTCGGCGTCAGCTTGCCCGAACAGGTATTCGGTCCAGGCCCAGTTTATCAGGATCGAGCGTTTCGCCTCAAGTGAGAGAGAGGCATCCTTCACCACTGCCATGGGTGAAACCCACCCTTCGTCCCCTCGCAGGTCGTGGCGGGCTTCGGCGCCTGCAATGGCCTCCGTATAGCTCGTTTGCAGGGCACCAAGCCCCAGACGTTCGAGCGTTGCATCGGAGAAGGCGCGCGTAATTCCAGGGCCCACTTCGTATGACTCCGTGCGCTCGTGCCAAGGCGTCTGAACAGCGTATTTTAGCCCCTGCCGCTCAGCATAGCGAAGTGCTGATCTCAGGGTCGGAAACTTGAGCTCGACCTGGGCCAGCGGATCATCATCAGAGGTCCAACCCATCAAAGGCTCCAGGTAAGGGGCGGTGCGGCGCTTGAAGACGAGCCGCCAGTCTTGGCAATGAGCTCTTCCCGAACTCATCGGCGAAGGCGACGCCCTAAAGATGATGGCTATTGCACCCTTCGGAAAGACGGACGGGGTGAAAAGCTGGTCTGCCGGACGATTGTCATTGGCAGACACAGCCTCTGATACCGATTGTTCCAAGACTCTGGTTTTCA
Source organism: Bradyrhizobium sp. 22 (assembly GCF_000482425.1). NCBI lineage: Bacteria > Pseudomonadati > Pseudomonadota > Alphaproteobacteria > Hyphomicrobiales > Nitrobacteraceae > Bradyrhizobium > Bradyrhizobium sp. 22. The sequence continues at coordinate 349,878 of NZ_KI519401.1, read as the reverse complement.
CGACCTTCATGTTGTCCCTCCCATATCCGTGGACCGCACGGTTTGGCCGCGCCTCGTGGCAGTCCTATCAAAGGATGACTGAATGAATGATTTCGCGCCGCTTCTTTTGCAGCGTCACGGCCATCAAGTTGGGTATCTGCTCGCGAGCCTTCAAGAGCTCGCCAGAAAGTAGAACAGCGCCGCTGCTGTCCCGTGCTCACCCACTTGAAAGTTGCTCGGACGGTTCTTTGTTGTCCTCCAGCAGCTCTGACGTCGCCCCATGAGACTCCGGCCGGAGCCGTCAGGTGCTCCCGGCCGTAAAGCAAGGCGTCGTCCGACTGTATCCAGGCACACACCCGTGCTCATCAAAAATTCGGGATATCGACCGGCGTCTTCACTGAGTCTACGAGGGAGGTTCACCTACCGATCGCGGAAACCAGAGCTCTGTGAGACGCAAGGGGTTGAAGGCGCTCGTGATTGCGGAGACGCGGCGTCCTGCGCCCTCGGGGCAGGTGGGAAGTGAATCAGATCGCACGCAGACCCTCCCTGGGCATTTCCCGTATCAACACGTCAATGTCACTTTGCTCCAACGTTTCCTTCTCCAGTAGCTTCTTTGCCGCGCGGTCGAGGACCGGACGCCGTGTATTTAGGAGGCCCTGAGTGCGTTGGAAGACTTGATCTACAATCGCTTTCACCTCGCGATCGATCGCAGCGGCGGTCTCCTCCGCATAGTCTCGCTCGTGAGCTCGATAGGTCTGATCGGGTCCTCCGAGAAAATTGCCAGGCTCGCGGTCATAGGCAACGCTGCCGAGTTGCTCCGACATGCCATAGCGAGTCACCATGCTTCGCGCGATATCGGTTACCCGCCGCAGATCGTCGGCGGCTCCCGTCGATAGATGGTCAAACACAACTAGCTCAGCCGCACGGCCGCCGAGAAGTACGGCCATTTTGTTTTCCAACTCCTCTTTGGTCATCAGGAATCGGTCCTCGATGGGCCGCTGAATAGTGTAGCCCAGTGCGCCGACTCCGCGGGGGATGATCGAGACCTTGTGCACAGGATCGACACCGGGCAGTGAGAGCGCGACGAGCGCGTGGCCCATCTCGTGGTAAGCAACGATCTCGCGCTCCTTGGGATTGAGCAGCCGGTTGCGCTTTTCCAAACCGGCGACCATGCGCTCCACCGCGTTGTTGAAATCGCTCATGCTAACCGCTTCGGCCCCACGGCGTGTGGCTAGAAGAGCGGCCTCATTAACAAGGTTGGCAAGGTCGGCCCCGGTGAATCCGGGTGTTAAGGCCGCAACGGCTTCTGGCTGGACGTCACCTGCGAGCCGCACCTTCTTCATGTGGACGTTGAGTATATCGATACGGCCCTTCTTGTCGGGGCGGTCGACCAAGACCTGTCGGTCAAAGCGCCCAGCGCGCAACAGGGCAGGGTCGAGGATTTCCGGCCTGTTGGTTGCGGCGAGGATGACGAGCCCGGAGCGGGAATCGAAGCCGTCGAGTTCGACCAGCAGCTGGTTGAGCGTCTGTTCCTTCTCGTCGTGCCCGCCGGCGAAGGGGCCGATACCGCGGGCTCGGCCAAGGGCGTCGAGTTCGTCAATGAAGATGATCGCCGGCGCCTTCTCGTGAGCTTGCTGGAATAGGTCGCGCACCCGGGCAGCGCCAACACCCACGAACATCTCTACGAATTCAGAGCCCGAGATTGAGAAGAAAGGCACCCGAGCTTCGCCCGCAACCGCCTTCGCCAGCAACGTCTTGCCTGTTCCCGGCGGGCCAACCAGCAGCACGCCCTTAGGCATGCGGCCACCAAGACGACTGTAGTCGGTAGGATTTTTTAGAAATTCGACGACCTCGCGCAATTCGTCCTTGGCTTCGTCTACCCCCGCTACATCGGCAAACGTCACGCCAGTGTTGGATTCGACATAGATCTTGGCCTTGCTCTTGCCGATCGCCATTAGTCCGCCGCCAAGACCACCTCCCTCAGCCATGCGACGGCCGATGTACCACCATAGCCCAAAGAAAAGCAGTACGGGCATCACCCAGGAGAGGAGGTCTCGCAGAAAGGTGCTCTCGATTTGCCCGGTGAACCGGACGTTGTGCTTTTGGAGTTCTTGCGCCACGTCCTGGTCGACGCGCGTGGTCACAAATCTTTTCTGACCACCCGGCAGCGGCTCCTTTAACGTACCCTGCAATGTGCGGTCGGAGATGCCGACGGCGTCGACTTTGCCCTGCTGTAGCAGCTGTAGGTATTCGCTGTAAGGAATGACAGCGATCTGCGTAGCCGTCGCGATAAGATACTGAATGAAGAAGACCGCAAAAACGGCGACAAGAGCGTATCCGATATTGAAGCGGGTTTTGTTTGTCATGGCCAGACCCCTAATGTATAATGTGCAACCAACTTTGCCCAAACGCCTTTGACGTGGTCTTGGTTTCAACGTTGTGTTACGAGACTATCAGCCGGCTGCAATTTCGCTGGAGGATGCCCAACTGAGCAGTCGTAAGATTGTAGATCGCTTCTTTGGCCATTGCTCGTCGCCTAGAATGAGTTCATGCATCTTGAGGCGACGCCAGGTCGGGCAACGAGCACCCGATGACTGCTCCTTGACATAGTGCCTCGCGCCTTTTTCGGAGAACAAGGTTGGTGGCCAAGACCGCAGAACACTGTCCGTCAACCGGAGTGGTGAGCAGTGGCGGTGGGCCAGAACGAAGAGGCCGCCGAAAGAGGCAGCTTCATAGCCCAAACGAATTCCGCATGTGGCGTAGCATGTTCAGCGCGGCATCGGTGTAAGTGTGGAGGGTGTAAGACCGGTCTGCGACAACACTGCTAAAATCAAAGGCAGTAGTATGGTTTGCGGCTTGATTCCGAAAGCGTCCGCCTCGTGGTTACCGATTCTTAAGTAGGACGCTTCGACGTCCTCGCGAAGGACACGGTCGGGTGGCGCGTCTGTCCTCTGGTCTCCGGGCAGCGTTAACGCCATGTGACAGTACGGTACCCCCAACAGCTCAGTATCGCGGTCGGCGAGCCAGTCTTCGGCGGCGGCCTTGGCCGGGCAGTGCCGGTTGCGGCAAGATTTTGTAGGCGGTCGTGCTAAACACGCAGTCCGCTCAACACGCGAAATGTTCACCAAGTGACGCGGCGCTGCAGCGCTCGATCGCCGACATTACCTTCAATTGGTCGAGGCTAACATGGCCGGCATGTGCTTGACGTCATGCCGCGCCATGGTCGCAAAAGATGTCCGCAACCTCAAAGGCCAGGCATGACACGCGCGCGTCAGCCTTGGTTGTATCTCCTTGAGGCTCAAGTGCGATATGCTCCAGCGGGCTCATGACCTCGCTGATCGTTCTGCTGGCGACAGGGCGTCAACTTATGAAGAAACTCGTCACATATCTCCTTTCGCGCTCGTCGTTAACCCATCGATCTTTGAGCCACGGTTGCCGACCCGGACGGCTATTATACGCACATTGGCAGCAATCCCTGCCGAAAGGCGAGGGCCACGGCGTGGGGAAGGGTCAGTGCAGCAAGATTTCGCCTGGCATTATCAAGATGATACTTCACCCCACGAGGAGAAACTCCGAGAAGCTCCGCGATGTCCTGCATCGTCTTGCCATCAGAAATCCACTCGAGACACTGCCGCTCGCGCTGAGTGAGGGGACTTTCCTGCTTAGAGTCCGGGGGCGCGCGTCCGATTCGGGCGGCGTTAACATGCGCATGAAAGGTGAGACCCATCCTTTCAAGCATATCTTGCGAGGTCTCGATAAAACGATCGAGTCCAATGCTGCGGTCGTCTACCGCTAACGTGAACGCTGCGAACTGATTCTGTCTTGCCGGAACGCGAATCGTAAGACCGGTCCTGATCTTGAAGCTGAGCGCATCGTCAAACAGACGGCGTTCTTTCGCCGACTTTGCGCTTCGCGCTTCACGTCCATCCCACAGAAACATCCGGCTTGTGTTTCGCGGATCCTGAAGAACGGGATCGATGTTGTGATATCTTTCCCGAAAATAGTGGTTGGTCCAACTCTTCGGATAGGAAGAGATCAGCTTGGGGCCATTCGCGCGGTGGCCAAAATAGGCGAACCAGCGAAAGCCCAATGCATGCGCGGTTCGCTCCGCGACGCGTCTAAAATCATCTTCCGTATGGGCAGAGTGAAGGCAATCGACAAACTCATCGCATGCTCTTTTGACATTCTTCATTGCACCCCTTTTAGAACTTTCTCTGGTTCCCAAACGCGACAGCCGCGCAACATTCGCGCGCTGCGTGTGGGTGTGTATTGCGGCCTTGCGGCAGCTTTGCGGCAAGAACGATTCCAAACAGCCCTGTCAGAACTGACAGCGCAACGCCGTGACCGCGCCTGCTCTCTTGATCTCGAAGCTGTGATTCGTAAGCGAGAGGTTAAGAATGAAGGTCATTGCGCGCACGCGTATGGCGCTCCTGCACGACTCTGAACTAACAATGGGAATGCACCGTCTGCGGGCGCGCGTGTTCAAGGAGCGGCTCGACTGGGACGTCTCTGTCACAGGTGGCATGGAGATTGATCAGTACGACGCCTTCAGGCCGACTTATCTATTGGTGGTCGAACGGCGCGAGGTTGTCGGTTGTGTTCGCTTGCTGCCCACCACCGGGCGCAACATGCTTGCCGACACGTTCCCAGTGTTGCTGGATGGCCACGCGGCGCCCAGAGCAGCCAGTATCTGGGAGAGTTCGCGTTTTTGCGTGGATACCAAAAACGTCGCGGCTACAGCCGCCAACGGCTTGCGGGAAGCGACGTTCCTGCTCTTTGCGGCAATGATTGAATGGGGCCAGCAGTGCGGCCTGCAAGCCATCGCAACGGTTACTGATCTGCGCCTGGAGCGCATCCTGCGCCGAGCGGGATGGCATCTCGATCGCCTCGGCACGCCGCGTCAAATCGGAACCACCACGGCCGTCGCAGGACTGTTGCCAGTCACCGATGACGCCCTCCGGGCGATCCGGGCAGCCGGCAAGATTTCGAAGCCGGCGATTGAGGCTCCGTCGAGCACGGCGCTCGCGGCATAGCGTCGAGCGCTCTGCAGCTCCTGGCAATAACAAGAGGCTATCAAAATGGATCCAGCTGCATTCGCGGCTCTAGCCGAACGGTGCGCCCCGACGCCAGAACTGGTTCGGCCGCTTACGGCCATTGTGCGGAAGGCGAGCTCGTTCGAGCCGCTGCTGATCACAGTTCAGGCGCGCAAACCGGTTCCGATTCAGGCAAGTGACCGTGACGAAGCGATCCAGTTCGCGACCGAAGCCATCGCCACCGGCCAGCCGGTCCGGACCGGTCTCGCTCAGCTTGATGCCGCGGACATGAAAGAGGCCGGACTGACAGCTACCACGACCTTCGACGCCTGCAAGCACATCGCGGGGCTCGGCAGATTATTCCAGGCCCGATTGCAAGCAGCGAACGTGAACGCCTCCGGCCATGATCAGGCCATTGCCAGGGTCGTCGCGAGCTTCGCGACTAACACTTCCCGAACAACGCCCGAGCCCCGAACCCCGCCCGGCGATGCCGACATTTCCACCGGCGAGACCCCGAATCTCAACGCGCCAGCTCCCGCCATCAGGGAGCGTCCGAACTGGGACGTCTATCGCTCGGGCCTTGGCACGTCAGCCTTCGTCTATGGGCGATTATGAACTCTTTTGTTTTGCCTCAATTCAAAACCGCGGTCCGGGCTGGTCCGGCTGCACTGCAATCGGAGCTCAGTCGTCATGACTTCTCGTGTTAAACAAGCCGCTACACTCGTGTGCATGGGGGCCGTTCTCAGCATCGCCTTGGTCGAGCCTGCGCTCGCGCAGACCGCGAACATCGAGGGTGTGCTGCAGAACATCGTCAACATGCTCACCGGCAACGTCGCGCGCCTGCTGGCGACGCTGGCGGTCATCATCGTCGGCATCGCCTGGATGTTCGGCTATCTCGATCTGCGCAAGGCCGCCTATGTCGTACTCGGCGTCGCCATTACGTTCGGCGCCTCCGAAGTGGTCTCGACCCTGACCGGGGGTCGTTGATGATTGAGGCCACGCGTCTCACGGAGGATACCTTATTCCTCGCCTGCACGCGGCCGGCCATGATTGCCGGAGTCACCATGGAAGCCATGGCGCTTAACGTGATGTTTTCCTGCATCCTGTTCCTGGAGGCCGGAAGCATCATCTACGGCCTGGTTGCGATCCCGATCCATGGTCTTTGCCGCGTCATCTGTCGGTATGACCCCAACATGTTCCGGATTCTGCTCGCCTGGATCGAAACCCGCGGACGCACGCGCAATGGATCATTCTGGGGCGGATCGTCCTGCACGCCGCTCAAGCTCGTTCGGCGATATCGAGCACGAGACCTTGGCTATGCGTAACGCAGCGCTCAAAACCCGGGAGATCGGGCCCGATGTCTACCTGCCGTTCGGCCGACACGTCACCGATACGGTCATCAGTCTTACAACGCGCGCTCTGCTGACGGTGATCCGGCTCGACGGCGCCTCGTTTGAGACCGCTGAGACGGCGGATCTGAACGACCTGCATGCCAAGCTCAATCTCACCATGCGCAATGTTGCAGATCCGCGGCTGGCGCTCTGGACCCATCTGGCCCGACGCCGGACGTCGGACTATCCGGACGGTGCATTCCGATCGCCATTTTCAGCTTCGCTAGACGCGCAATATCGCGACCAGCTCCGCAAGGCGGCGCTATTTCGCAACGATCTCTATCTGACGCTGGTGTGGCATCCCGGGCGCGCCCCCACCGACGCCGCGGCTGCGTTCTTCAAACGGCTTGGCTGGAGCGCTGCGGCTTCCCTCGAAGTCGACAGCGCCGGCATCAAGCGGCTCAACGATGCCACGCGCGATATGGTCGCGGCATTGGAGCGCTACGGCGCCCGTGCCCTCGGACTGATTGAGCGCGACGGCATCGTATTCTCAGAGCCAATGGAACTGCTCCATACCGTCGTCTCCGGCGAGTGGATGCCGATGCCATTGCCACAAGGACCGATTGGCCCGGCACTTTACTCAAACCGCGTCATCTTCGGCCGTGAGGCCATCGAAATCCGCAGCGCGGGCGGATCGCGCTTCGGCGGCATGTTTGGGCTTAAGGAATATCCGGCGTCGACAAGGCCTGGCCTGTTGAACGCGCTGCTTTCCGCGCCTTTCGAGGTTATCCTCACCCAATCCTTGGCGTTTTTGTCGAAAGCAGACGCCAAGACTGTCCTGACGCGCAAACAGAACCAGCTGGTCTCAGCCCAGGATCCGGCGGCCTCGCAGGTCGATGAGCTCTCTGACGCGCTCGACGATCTCGAATCCAACAGGTTCGTGCTTGGAGATCATCATCTCTCGCTGCTGATCTATGCCGAGACGCCTTCGCAGCTCCAGGATCACATGAGCGTGGCCCGGCGCGCTTTGGCCGACGCGGGCGCCGTGGTGGCCCGCGAAGATCTCGGCCTTGAGGCGGCCTATTGGGCGCAGCTCCCGGGGCTGTTCAAGTATCGGGCGCGAACCGGCGCGATCAGCTCGCGCAATTTCGCGGCATTCTCTCCGTTCCACACCTATCCGACCGGAAAGCCTGCCGGCAACCTTTGGGGACCGGCGGTTGCGATGCTCAAGACCGCGTCCGGCTCGCCGTTCTACTTCTCGTTCCATCACGGCGATCTTGGCAATACCTTCATCTGCGGCCCCTCCGGGTCTGGCAAGACCGTCGTGCAGAACTTCCTGCTGTCGCAGGCCGAGCGGCTCGGCGCGACTTACGTCTTCTTCGACAAGGACCGCGGGGCCGAGATCTTCGTCCGCGCCGCCGGCGGGACCTATCTGACGCTCCACAACGGCGTTGGGACCGGCTGTGCGCCGCTCAAGGCGCTGGAGCTGACGCCAGCCAATCTTTCCTTCCTGGGCGCACTCGTCCGAAAGCTTGTCACACCGGAAACCCGTCCGCTGACCGTCACCGAGGAGGAGCGGATCGACTCCGGCTTGCGAGCGCTTGGGCAGCTGCGGCAGGCGGAACGCTCGTTCGGGGCGCTGCGGGCTTTTCTCGGCCAACAGGATCGCGAAGGGATCGGCGCCCGGTTGGAGCGATGGTGCCGGGGCGCACCTTTCGGCTGGGTGCTGGATGGCGAGCAGGATGCGATCGGGCTAGAGGCCCGGTTCATCGGCTTCGACATGACCGATCTCTTGGATCATCCCACCGTTCGCACACCGCTCATGATGTACCTGTTCCATCGCGTTGAGCGCCTGATCGACGGACGGCGCCTGATCATCGACATCGACGAGTTCTGGAAGGCGCTTGGCGACGAGGCGTTTCGGGATCTCGCCAACAACAAGCTGAAAACCATCCGCAAGCAGAACGGCGTCATGGTGTTCGGCACGCAGTCACCACGCGATGCGCTGGCTTCCCCGATCGCACACACCATTGTCGAACAGTGTCCCACGCAAATCTTCCTGCCAAACGCGCGGGGAACACGCTCGGACTATGTCGATGGATTCCATCTGACCGACACGGAATTCCGCCTGATCAAGGAGGAGCTCGCGCCCGAAAGCCGACGGTTTCTCGTCAAGCAGGGCCACAACTCGGTGGTGGCGGAACTTGATCTCAGCGGTTTCGACGATGCGCTCGCTGTGCTGTCCGGACGCACGGAGACGGTCGAACTGCTGGACCGCATTCGGGCGGAGGTCGGCGACGATCCGGTCCGCTGGCTGCCGGTCTTTCACGCCGAACGGAGGACAGTCCGATGACGGCTCTGCGTATCCCGATGGTTCTCACATCCGTCTCAGTCCTGACCCTCGTGATGACATCACCTGCGGGAGCCGAGATTGTGTTCGATCCTAGCGTCTATGCGCGGCAATTCGAGCAGCTGACGGAACTGAAGAAGCAGGTCGATACCCTGACGTCCCAGCTCAAGGTGGCGCAGGACCAATTGAACCAGGCCAAGCAGCTCTATGACAGTTTCAACAAGCGGACCAACGCGAACGACATTGGCGCGCTCTTGAACACGCCGCAGTTCCGGAAAGTTCTGCCCCAACAGTTCTCCGATATCGAACGCCTTGTCGCGGGGCAGGGTGGCGGCAACTTCGCCGACGCGATGAACCATTATCTTTCGCAGAACCGCGCCTATGCCGGCAACAGCGGCAATTCGTATTATCAGAGCGAGCTCGACCGGATCGCACGGCAGACTGGCGCCAAGCACTCCATGGGCCAGGCTGTCTATGACACAGCATCGCAGCGTATCGAAGCACTCGAAGACTTGAGAACGCGCATCAGCTCGGCCACCGACGTCAAGGAGACGCTCGATCTGTCCGCGCGGCTGCAAGCCGAACAGGCGTTGCTGCAGAACGACGTGCTGCGGATGCAGGGTCTTGCAATGATACAGCAGGCCCGCACCGACATGGATGGCCAGCGGGAGCGCGAGAAACAACAGCAACTGATCGATGAAATGAGCGCGGCGCTGCAATGAAATTGAACACCTCCATTTTGGTACTCACTCTCGTCGCTGTTCTTGCAGGCTGTAACGAGGACAACAAGAGCGAGCGCACAAACACGGTCGGCTGGTACCTCGACCATCGGGACGAGCTTGCGGCGGTTCTCACTACGTGCGGCGACAATCCCGGAGAGTTCGCGAAGACGCCGAACTGCATCAACGCGAACGAGGCTCGCAACAAGATTACCGTCCAAGAGATGGAAGACGCCCTGAAGTAAGGATCGCCGCGATGGCCATAAACGTCTTTGATAGCTTTCTGAAGGAGTTCGAGCAGCCGATCACGGCATTCGTGTCGACCTCGGTATCGAATCTTGCCTCCTACATTGATGGTCCCCTCCGCACGGCCGTGATGCTCTATGTCATCTTCTACGGTTTTGCGGTGATGCGCGGCGCAATCTCCGAACCAATCATGGAATTTGCCTGGCGGGCGATGCGGATCGTGGTTGTGGTTCTGCTAGCGACCAACTCGAGCGCGTTCCAGCAATACGTCACGGGGCTGTTTTTCGATTCCTTGCCGAAGGAGATTGGCAATGCCTTGGCGGGTGCCGGGCTGAATACCAATTCCGGAGTTCCGTTCGATCAGCTTCTGACCAAAGGCATTGATGTCGCTAATAAGATCTACAAACAGGCCGGACTGACCAACATCGCACCAGCGCTGGTCGCCGCCATTCTCCTAGTCTTTGTGGCGGTGGGCTCCTTCTTGCAGTTTGCCATCCTGCTCTATGCCAAGGTTGGTTTGGGCGTTGTGATCGCGCTCGGCCCGATCTTCATTGCGCTTGGACTCTTTGAGGCCACGCGGCCGTTTACGGAAGCCTGGCTTCGGCAAGTCGCGAACTTCGTGATCCTCCTGGTCCTCGTGGTCGCTCTGGTCGGACTGATGCTAACGACTGTTACCGGCTTCATCGACAGGTTTGCGGCAAACGCCGGCACGGCTGGGGAGATGGTGGTGGCCGCTGTCGCCATCAGCGCGGTGCTCGGCCTGTCCGGTTACATCTCGCTTCAACTGCCGGTCATCGCAGGCGGCCTCGCCGGAGGTGGTGCGTCGCTGGCAAGCCGGCTCGTCACGAGCCCCATGATCGCCAACGCCACGACCGCAGCCGGCGGCGCTTATGCCGGTGCCCGCTGGTCGGCCAGCCGCGGTCTCGACGCACTCCGAGCGAGCCGGCAAGGCGGCAGTATGCGGCGCACGCGATCGCAGGGGTCCACGGCGGCGTAGGCAATCATCGTCGGTATCAGACGACAAAGACAAACAGGGGCATCAGAACGATGTGGCGTCGACTATTTATCATCTGCGTGATCGCGTTTCAGCTTGGCGGATGCGCGATCTGGTCAAAGGGACCACCGTCATGTGATGGCCAAGCTCGGCGGCCGCTCAATCGTTCGCTGTGGGATTGGGAGACCAACACGCCGTTGGCGGCACCCGAGCCGCCACCTGCGCCATCCGCTCCAGCACCAGTCATCCGCAAAGGTGAGACCAACCCGGCGGCACTCTCCTCGCAACTGGGTGCATCAGGCCACCAAGTCGACGTTGCAGCCTCTTACCGTTCCTGCGGCAAGGAGGCCTAAGATGGTCGGCCACGATGAGCTGAAAGCTTATTTCGACAATGCGCGGCGATGGGAACAGGATCTCCTGCTATCGGCCCATCGCTCGCGTCGAACAGCATGGGTGATTGCCGCGGTTGCCTGCGCGTTGGCGGTCGCCTCGGTTGGCGCAGTCGCAGCACTTGCGCCGCTGAAGACGGTCGAGCCGTTCGTGATCCGGGTCGATAATGCCACCGGCATTGTGGACACCGTCTCCGCCCTCAATTCAACGCCGGCGCGTTACGATGAAGCCGTTACCAAGTATTTTCTTGGTCGCTACGTCCGCGCGCGCGAAGGTTACAGTTATCCGGAGGCCGAAACCAATTTTCGCACCATTTCGCTACTCTCGGGGCAGGGCGAACAGGCACGGTTCGCGGTCTGGTACCGGGGCTCCAATCCCGAAAGCCCGCAAGTCGTTCAGGGCCGTTTCGGCGTTGCGACCGTGCGGATCAAGGCGATCTCGCTCCTGGCCGACAATGTCGCCTCGGTGCGCTTTATGAGAGAGAGCCGCAAAGGCGAGGAAACCCGCATCACCCATTGGGTCTCGACCCTGACGTTCACCTATGCCAACGCGCCAATGTCCTCCGCCGACCGTCTCATTAATCCTCTCGGCTTTCTGGTCTCGGAATATCGCGCCGATCCGGAGGTCGTGCCATGAAATCCTTCGCTCTCTTGATGATTTTCGCCCTCGGATTCGCGGGGCCGGCAATGGCCTTGCAACAGCCGTCACCAGGTCAACATGATGCCCGCGTGAGAACCGTGACCTACGATCCGGCCAACGTCGTCAAGGTCAACGGCGTGATTCGGGCATCAACACAGGTGTTGTTTGCCGACGATGAGGAGGTTGCGCATGTCGCGATTGGTGACGCGATTGCATGGGAGGTCGCACCGGCGGGCTCAATCCTGTTCCTTAAACCCCGAGAGAAACATCCACCAACCAATTTGCAGGTCGTCACCACGCGCCCTGACGGACGCAAGCGCTCGTATCAATTCGAGTTGTCAATTGCCGAGACGACGCTCGCGGAGAGTTACTTCGTCGTCCGCTTCGCCTATCCCGGCGACGAGATAGAGCGCCGGCGCACTGAGGCGGCCGCGCGCGGCGCCGAGCGGGAAGGCGCGCTGATCGACCAGACCTTCGACTTGCATCATGCCTATGGCGCGCGCAATTGGCGTTTTTCGGCGCAGGGATCGATCGACCTCGAGCCCGAAGCTGTTTTCGACGACGGCAAGGAGACCACGTTCCGCTTCGCAGGCAACCGCGAAGTCCCCGCGATCTATCTGATCAACTCCGACGGCTCGGAAAGCCTCGTGCCAAAAGACGTCCGCGGGGAGCTCGTGGTGGTTCATGCCACGGCGCGGGAGTTCAGGCTGCGCAAAGGCGACAACGTTCTCTGCATTTTCAACGAAGCATTCGACGCGGTGGGGATTAACCCGGGCACCAATACCACCAGCCCATCGATCGAGCGGCGGGCGAAGAAATCACCACTAACCCCAAGGCCGCGATAGGCGAGGGCGATATGACCGAACATCAAGATGAGACGATCGCCGGCGACCGCGGCATTACGCCAGTGGGCGGAGGGGACAATGGCCGAACGGCAATGCTCAAACGCGGCTTCGGTGCGCTGGCGCTCACCGCCTTTGCCGCTCTGATCATCTGGGGGACCTGGAAAGGCGATAAGCCGGTCAGCGATTCCGCCCGGAAGCTGGTGATCCGCCAGGCGGCGGCCTTCGAGCCCCTCCCGGAAGCGCCGGCCGTGCCTGTTACCACGGCCTCAATTGGAGGCGCTCCGGTCCCAGCCACGCCAGCGGCTCCGGCACCCGCCTCCGACCAGCTTCTGGAGAGCGCCCGGCGCGCGCCCGTGCTGGCCTATAACCGGCCAAGTTCTGCTGGGCGGGCGGCCCACGACAGCGTGACAGGAGGTGTCGTCACCGACTCTTACGGGTTTGGCCGGGGCGAGCCGCGCAATGACCTCGCCGACAAGCTGAAGCCCACGCCGATCGAGGGCGTGCGCGCGGCGCGGCTCCCCAACCGCAATCTGCTGGTCACACAAGGCACCTCGATCCCGTGCGTGCTGGAAACCGCGATGTCCTCGGACGTGGCCGGTTTCGTTTCCTGCGTCGTCGTGCGGGACGTGATGTCGGATTCCGGCAACGTGGTGCTGATGGAAAAGGGCACACAAGTGGTCGGCGAATATCGCGGCAATGTGCGGCGCGGATCAAAACGCCTGTTCGTACTGTGGACTCGCGCCAAAACGCCGACCGGCGTCATTGCAGCGCTGGCCTCGCCGGCGACCGATGCGCTGGGGCGCGCCGGCTTCGACGGCGACATTGACACCCATTTCTTTGAGCGGTTTGGCTCAGCACTGCTGCTGTCGGTCGTCAATGATGCCTCCTCGATCGGGCGCCAGCAGCTGCAGGACAGCTCCATCCAGATCAACAACACCACCGGCGCCACCAATACCGCCGCGGCAATCGCCGTTGAGCAGTCGATCAACATTCCGCCGACGCTGAACAAGAACCAGGGCGAACTGGTCAACATCTTTGTCGCTCGCGATGTTGATTTCTCCTCGGTCTATCAATTGCGGCGGGTCGAGACCCGCACGCAGATTTTGGACCGCACTGTTCCCGGAGGCCTCGCGGCCCCGGCCGTGGTGACTAAGTGAGCGCCGTACATTCCATCGAGCGCGATGGCAGCCGCCTCGTGCTGACGCGCTATCTCGAGCCGTTGGCGCCATTTCTGGCGGACAAATCCTTGACCGAAATCATCGTCAACCGTCCCGGCGAGGTTTTCGTGGAAGGACCTGACGGCTGGACCCGGCACGAAGCGCCAGCTTTGACGCATGCCTATCTCTCACACCTGGCGACCGCGGCCGCTGGCCACACCCGTCAAGACATAGGTCCGGAGCACCCCGTGGTGTCGACCACCCTGATCGGCGAGGAGCGCTGCCAGATCGTGGTCCCGCCGGCGGTGCCAGAAGGCACCGTCAGTCTTACCATCCGCAAGCCGTCAGGTTTGACGATGACATTGGAGACCTTTGAGCAGGCAAAACTGTTCGATGAGGTCCGTGTCGCCGATGACGAACTCACAACCGACGAGAATCGGCTCATGGCGCTGAAAGACGCCGGCGCCTGGCGCGAGTTCCTCCAGCTTGCCGTCGAAACTCGCCGCAACATCATCATTTCCGGGGCGACTGGTTCGGGAAAGACGACGCTATCCAAGGCGTTGATCGCGGCGATCCCGGCACAAGAGCGGCTCATCACCATTGAAGACACCGCTGAGCTAGTCATCCCTCATCAGAATTGCGTGCGGCTGCTTTACGCCAAGGACGGGCAGGGCGTTGCCAAAATAGGACCGCGCGAACTGCTCGAATCCTGCCTGCGGATGCGGCCGGATCGCATTCTGCTGCAGGAGCTGCGCGATGGTACGGCGTTCTTTTATCTGCGGAACGTGAACTCCGGCCATCCAGGATCGATTACAACGGTTCATGCCGACAGCGCCCGGCTCGCCTTCGAGCAGCTGACCTTGTTGGTCAAGGAAAGTGCGGAAGGCCGCGACCTGCATCGCGACGACATCCGCTCGCTGCTGCTGCTTCTCGTCGACGTCGTCATCCAGATGCGGAAGCGGGACGGTCGCTATCGCATTTCGGAGATCTACTATGACCCCGTTCGCAAGCGCGACCACCTCCGTTAAGGCGGCGCAGGGCCTCGCGGTCGCGCTCGCGGCCAGCGCACTGTTCCTGCTGGTCGCCTCCAACGTTTTGCTGCTGGGGCTCAGGCTTCACGATGGCGGCCTGCACTGGTCGGAGATCGCCACCGGCTGGCCCCGCTACGGTGCCGACCCTCGTTTCGACCGCTGGCTGACCCTGTCGAGCCTTGCCGGCGCGGTCGTCGTCTTTGGGCTGCTCGGTGCGATCTTCCGGCACCGTCCTCTCCCGCTGCACGGCAGCGCGCGCTTCGCGTCTGAACGCGAAATCAAGGCCGCTGGCCTGCGATCCAAAGATGGCGTGCTTCTCGGCCGCAAGGACGGCGCGCTGCTCTGCTTCGGCGGGTCGGAACACGTCCTGGTCTACGCTCCGACCCGGGCCGGGAAGGGTGTCGGCTACGTCATTCCGAACCTGCTCAATTGGCCAGATTCAGTCGTCGTTCTGGATGTGAAGAAGGAGAACTGGGACCGCTCGGCCGGATTTCGCGCAGCCCACGGGCAGGAGGTCTATCTGTTCGACCCGCTCGAGGAGAACGGTCGCACCGCGCGTTACAATCCTCTTGGCTACGTGCGCAGGGATCCTGCCGACCTCTATGACGATCTGCAACGCATCTCCGTCATGCTGTTTCCGGCCGAAAGCCGCGGTGATCCCTTCTGGTTCGAGGCCGCGCGGTCTGCGTTCGTAGCAATCGGCGGTTATGTCGCGGAGACGCCGGGTCTTCCATTGACGATCGGCGAAATCCTGCACCAGCTCTCCGTGGCCAGTGACCTCAAGGCACATTTTGAGAAACTCATCGCCACTCGCAAGTCCGGCCCTTCGCCACTGTCGCGGCATTGCGTCACGGCCTTGAACGATTTTCTCGCTGCGTCCGAAAACACCATGAACTCGGTGCGCAAAACCGTGACGGCACGGCTCGGTCTCTGGCTCAATCCCCGCATCGATGCCGCAACCTCGGCCAATGATTTCGATCTGCGAGAGCTGCGGCAACGGCTCATGTCGATCTATCTCGGCGTGACCCCTGACAATCTCGACCGCATGGCGCCGCTTCTGAACTTGTTCTTTCAGCAGGTGGTCGATCTCAATACCCGCGAGCTGCCGGAACAAAATCTCAAACTCAATCGCAAGGTGCTGCTGTTGCTCGATGAATTTCCGGCGCTGGGCAATGTCAACGTGCTCGCGAAATCGGTGGCGTTCATCGCCGGTTACGGCATCCGTCTGCTGACCGTGGTCCAGAGTCCGGCCCAGCTGCGGGCGATCTACGGGATCGATGCGGCCCGCAACTTCATGACCAACCATGCCGTCGAAGTGGTATTCGCGCCGAAAGAACAGGATGTCGCAAATGAACTCTCGGAGCGCATCGGCTATGACACGGTCAAAGCGCGCAGCCGCAGCGGACCGAAAGGGCTGGCAACGCGGTCGACCAGCGAGACCGTCTCCGAGCATCGGCGCGCCCTGATGCTGCCCCAGGAGCTGAAGCTTCTTCCAAGGTCCAAGGCCTTCATCCTGGGCACCGGCCTTCCGCCGATCGTCGCCGACAAGATCGTCTATTACGAAGACAAGGCGTTCCTCACACGCCTGCTACCCGCGCCTGTCCAGAATCTGCCGAAAGGTCGCTCGACAGCACTGCTTCACGCCGAGATCAACGAGCTTCGCTCCGAGGTTGCGGAGCTCCAGGCGGTATTGCGGTCGCGGCCGATGACCGACGAGGAGGTCGCCGATCCCTCCACAATTCCCGCCGACGCCTCCTTCGATTTTGGGGACGTGGATGTCGATCTCGAAGGCCTCTCTGAGGACGACCTGAAAGCCTGGACCCTGAACTACATCGACGCTCAGGTCATTCCGCCGACGCGGCGGACGGGCCGCAAGCAAAAGGGCGAGCAGCATGAACGGCGGGCATGACGCGAGCGAGGAATTCAGCCTGCAGCGGCAGCGTCGCGCGGGGCACGCTTCCGCCCGAGAAAAGGGGGAAGACGAGGCCGCAACTACAGCCCCCAACAAGCCTTCTTCCGCGGAGGTCACAGATAGTGCGTTTCCGGACCGCATCCGTCGGAAATATTACGTGGTGGCCAGTGAATTCCACAAGGATGGATCCGACCGCGAAGCGCGGCTCTATGCCGACGAGCGGAAAGAGTACCTCGCGTTCAAGACCACTGACGATCGCCTGGTCACCCGCATAGCTGCCGCAGAAGTGATCCGGGACATG
The DNA here is from genome assembly GCF_000482425.1 of Bradyrhizobium sp. 22. Classification (NCBI taxonomy): domain Bacteria; kingdom Pseudomonadati; phylum Pseudomonadota; class Alphaproteobacteria; order Hyphomicrobiales; family Nitrobacteraceae; genus Bradyrhizobium; species Bradyrhizobium sp. 22. Next base: position 332,951 of record NZ_KI519401.1, on the reverse strand, counting down.
GTCAGCGTGGCACAACATCGCCAGTGGGAGGCACTTCAGGTCCGTGGTTCTGTCGAGTTCCGACGCGAGGCCTGGTTCGAGGCTAGCGCGCGCGGGATGGATGTGAAGGGCTATCAACCAAGCGAGCTCGATCGCCAGGCGCTCGCTGACCGACGAATCCGATGGGATCGAGCCCAGGCCCACAACAACGAAGTCGGAGCCAGCACGCCTTCCGACAGGTCACTACAGGCGGATAGGCTCGATTACGACAAGGGCGTTTCCGGACGTCTGCTGGAGGTCGGTTATGGCCCCTACCGCAACCGCGCCGACGCGGAGCCATCAACCTATGTAGCCATCGAACTGGACAATGGCCGGCGACATCAGGTGTGGGGCGTCGGCATTGTAGCAGACGTCGCAGATAGTGGCGCCAAGCCTGGCGACCGTATCTCTCTGCGAAGAGATAACGTCGTACCCGTCATCAGGGCGATCAAGTCAGTAGACGACGCCACTGGACTCGCTCGTATTGAACAGCGCCAGATGTGGCGCAACATGTGGAGTGTGACGGTAGAGGAACGCCGTGCAGACCGACCGGCGGCCGCGTATGATTCCGACCTGCTCGCGGCCCAATCCCAGATGGCCGTCATCAACAAGCTTGTCGAACGCGCTCTGCCGAACGATGAGAATGCTCGTCACAACATTATGGCTTTCGCCAAGGAGCGCATTGCCCAGCATCTGGAGAACGGACATTCGTTTGCGCGGGCAACAGTCATGGAACCGGTTCGAGATCGTTATCCGTCGCAAGGAGATAAGGAGATCCGAGCTCAGACTGGTCAAAGCGCGAGAATGCGTGAGCGTGAGCGCTGAATTCACGAGGTCAATCAATGAGCCGAACTGGGCTTTTGGGAAAGTACCTCCGCTCGAGCCAACCCAACCGTCGCGACAATGCAGAACAAGAGAAGCAGAATCGTCACCCCAGCGGACGAGTGCGGATGCCGGCGATCCAGGTGATGGTTCGAACAAAGGGGGGACTCCCACGGTTGTTCTTGCTCGGGAGTCGGATGGCTGTGACTTACGATGGCACTGCCAACCAAGTCCAAACCCGATCAGTCACCCGTTCACCAGACCCGAGGGCCCTGGCCGTCTGAGGCTTTGCTGAGTTTACGCTTGAATTGCCCTGGAGCGCCCCACCCAGTCCCAGCGCGTTCCATTCCCCTTGACGAGCCGCTTGGCGTCTAAGCGCATGCTCGTTGCTGCGTTTTTTCGACCATCATTCTGTCGCGACGTCGCCATTGATGATGTCGCCGAACAGCTCCCACTTCTCGCCCTGAAACTTCATCAGCTGAAGCGAGCTGATCGGCGCGAAGTCGGCCGGACCGGTGTTGATTTTGATGCCGGGCAGAAGAGTGTCAGGGGTAAACTCCTTCAGGCTCGCTGCCTGCTTCATGACATTGGCGCGTGTCAGATCGTCGCCGCACATTTCAAGCACCTTCGCCAGGGTCTGGGCGGCCCCGTAGCCATAGACGTGGCCACTGTCCGTCTTGTCAGCTCCCGGCATGTACTTGTCGATGAATTCGGACCATTTCATCATGCCGGAGTCCTTGGCCCATTGCGGATCAGTTGCATCCTTGGCGTAGGCCGCAGATATCACGCCCTGAGCGTTGTCGAAGCCCGCGGGCTGCATAACGCTGCCGACTGAGGCTGAGACGTTGGTCATGATCTGCAACGGCTTCCAGCCGAGTTCGCCTGTTTTCTTGATGGTCTGGGCGCCGAACTTCGGCGTGGTGTAGATCAGCAGGACGTCGGGATTGGCGGCTTTGATCTTGACGATATGGGAGTCGATCGACGGCTCGGAAACTTCATAGCTTTCTTCCATGATGATGCTGGAGGCCTTGGCTCCGAAGCCGTCCCTGGTACCCTTCACGTAGTCCTTCCCGAAGTCATCGTTCTGGTAGAGAATTGCTACCTTCGCATCGGGCCTCTCCCTCATCAGCCATTTCGCATAGATCTGGGCTTCGCTCTGGTAGGATGGTTGCCAGCCCATGGTCCAGGGAAAATGCTTCGGATCGTTCCACTTGGTGGCGCCGGTGGCGACGAACAATTGCGGGATTTTCTTGGAATTGAGGTACTTTTGGATCGCAGTGTTCGAGGGCGTGCCGAGCGGATTGAAAACGAGGAGTACCTCGTCGCTTTCGACGAGCTTGCGAACCTGTTCGACGGCCTTCGGCGGGGAATAGCCGTCGTCATAGGTGACGAAATTGATCTTCCGACCATTGATGCCGCCGCGGTCGTTGACCATCCTGAAGTAAGCTTCTTCGGTCTTGCCGATCACACCGTAGGCGGATGCCGGGCCGCTATAGGGCATGATGTTGCCGACCTTGATCTCAGTGTCCGTGGCCCCGGTATCGTACCTCTTCTGCGCCAGCGCGGTGCACGTCGAGAGACCCAACAAGGTGAGCGCGATAGAAGCAGCGGCGAATTTGTCGGTAACGGCAGTCATTTTTATCTCCCTTTATTATCGATGAGTATCTTTTCTTGTGACGCGACGGTGCCGCATAACGTTCCGGGGGCCTCGGCGCTTGTCGCTGAGGCCAAGCACGTAGCAGGCATATCGTTTGTCAAGCCGCTGGGCGAGTCGAGCGTAGGACTTGAGGCCGGGATCCCGACCCGAGCACCTAAGGGTAAGTTGCTGTGGCACCGGAGCTTCTGACCGCGATCAGCTTGTTGGCTCTGACGCAAAGCGAATGGCATCTTGGTCAAGCTCAAACAACGGCGCATTGTCAGCCTAGCCACCAACATAAGCGCCTCTCCCGCTCGCCAGGAGGGCGCCGTCACCACTGACGATTCGTGTTGCGGCAACGCTCATTTGACGCCCAATTTTGACAGGTCGGCCAATCGCGCGCAGCGCGCCGGGTGTTGCAGGTCGGTGGAAGTCCACGTGCAGATCAATGGTCGCGCGCGCTGTCCCTCCAAATGCGAGGATCGTGTACAGCCCCGTCAGGTCGATCAATGCAGAAAGAACGCCGCCATGCGCGGAAGCGATCTTAGGATTGGACACAATCTCGTCGCGCCAAGGCATTTCGAGGATCAGCTCATCCCGGGTTAGGGTAACCAGATTGATGCCCAGCCAGCGATGGAAGGGCGCGACCTGCAGGCGCTCCCGCAATTGCTCGAGATCGTAAGGCTTGGTCTGCTCCGAACTCACCGGGCCACCTCAGCCCCGTGCGTACGAACCAGAAATTCAACGATGGCCTGGCCAAAGGCGTCGTTCTGATCTCCGACCACCATATGTGTGGCGTCCGCAATGTCACTATAGTGGGCGTGTGGAACCAGGCTCCTGAAATGGGCCACGGCCTCGGGCGAGACCAGATCACTTGACCCTCCCCGGATCAGGTGCACCGGCAAGCGCAATCGTGAAGCTGCCGCGCTAAAGGCCGCACGTCGATGATCGATGAGTTCGACGTCCGTTATTCGGGCCTGCATCACGCCTTCGATGAATGCGGGATCCCAATGCCAGTAGTACCTCCCGTTTTCCCCCAGACGAAGATACCGCTGAAGCCCCGGCGAAGCCTTCCGGCTTTGCCGATGCGGCAAGTATTGGGAGATGACCTGCGCGGCCTCCTCGGGCGAGGCAAAGCCTTCGCGCGCATGCGCGGCCATAAAGCCGACCACCCGGGCCACACCTTCTGGTTCCATTTGCGGGGTGATGTCGACCAGTGTGAGCGATGCAAAGCTCTCAGGGCTAAGCTCGCCCGCGGCGATAATGCCTGCCAGCCCTCCGAGGGAGGCGCCAATCAAGGCCGGCTTTCTTGTGCTCGCGTTAGCGATGGCCACAAGGTCACTTGCAAAATCGCGGATATCATAGGCTCCGTCCTTAGCCCAGAAACTGTCGCCATGCCCTCGCATGTCGATTGCGACTGCGCGAAATCCTTGGCTTGCCAGAAGTTTTGAAATCCCCTTCCAGGCGCGACGCGTCTGCCCTCCGCCGTGCGCCAGGACGACTGGGAAGGCCTGCTCACTCCCTTCGATCGAGGCCGCAATCGGGTGGCCCTGGTACCCAGCAAGCATCGTCGGCGTCATGTAACTACCCGGTACCAGGGAATTGTTGCTCGACTAAATGATCCGCAAAGGACCTCAACATCACTTTCCTCCATCGCCCCTTAGCCATGCCGACTTGGTTCGAACTGCCAAATCTTTCGAACGTTGTGCAACGCACTTATCGCGATCTTTTCGTCCCAGATTGCTCATCCTCCTGGCAAGTGGAAGCGCTTTGCGTTGATTGTAAACATCCAGCCTGGCTGAATTGCTGCAAAACAGGGATTGGTGGAGGGCAGCATCATACAAAAAGGATATACATAAGGCTGAGGATAGCGAGGGCTATCCCGAAGGCCAACCCAGCGCCAACTAGCGCGGATATTGGCGCCGAGCTTGATCCAGCTTTCTGGTTCATGAGGGCGTCCCGCATCCCGTCCGCCTATTCTTATTTGCACGATGGACGAAGCGAGCGCCGCATCCAACGCGCGACAGTTTTAAGCCGTCTCCAAATAACAATAGCGCGTTTTGCTTAAACAAGCAAGCTTATGATAGTCTTGCATACAAGACATCGCGATGCAGCGAGCCCGCGGAAGCAGTTGGCTAGATGGGTAAGGGCTCGATCATTACGGATATGGCTGATGTCAAAGACAATCCAGTATCTCATTCCTCTCCTGCCGCTCGTGGCGTGCTCGCCGTCGCAGGCGATCGTTTGGTCCGACGCAACGACGCTTCTCTTGCAGGATCAAGCTGCAGTTCAAGTCGACAAAGAGGATGCCGACAATGATGCGGCTAGACGTGAACTCGAACTCTTCCGCGAAGCCAAAGTGTCATTGCGGCGGGCGATCGCGATCGCGCAGCAACTGCACGCGGGGTCGAGAGCTGCGGATGTCACCTTCGATAGCTCGTCGGGGTCTGCCGTTTACAAGGTAAGAACGACCCGTAAAGCTCGGATCTGGGAAAATGCAATCGACGGGAAGACCGGAGAGGTTGCGGGCCATGAAACCGTCATGTCCCTCGAGAATCTGGATACTGAGGATCGGAATAACTTCGTCGCCCTGGAGAGCGTTCGGCTAAAATTGTCGGACGCCGTGCTTATCGCGGAGAAGGCCGCAGACGGAAAGGCGATTGGCGCAAGTCTTCTGAACAACGATGGTAAGCTGCAGTTCCTCGTCTTGATCGTTAGCGGCAACCACTTGAAGGAGGTTATTCTCGAATCGCCCGGAGCAAGGAGTCCATGATCGCTCTCTTGCCTTCCCTATGATCCGGCTCCGTGGTGCGGCTAAACGTCCTCATCAGTCGGCGTTAGTCGTCGACATCGCAATAACGGCGGATCCGAGGCGCGTGGCCCACTTCAGCGTCGATCAATGTCCCGTGGGCTTCACCGCGGCTTTCATTTGTGGCGGCTACAGGGAACCGCTTCCTCCCTTGACGCGTTTTTGGAATACGCGGCAATGTTCGATGGTGCCGGATCGGGGACCCCAGCCGTGGATAGCCTTAGCCATCGGATCAGAGAAATAGTTGGCCGGCATTTGAATGTTGCGCCGGAAAAGATCACCGACTCGGCGCGGTTTATCGAGGATCTGGGTGCCGATAGCCTTGACACAATTGAGCTCATCATAGCCTTCGAAGAGGCCTTCGGCTGCGAGATTCCCGACGAGGTCGCAGAGTCGATCGTCACCGTGGCAGACGCGAGGCAGTATCTTGAAGGCAAAGTAAAGACGTAGTCAGTTATGCCTACGGCGGGCGTTGCGTAGGTGGGCCGATGGGGATCGATCGCCCGCGGTCGCGTATCCTCCTTTGGTTTGCGGCAATTCGTTGCGAGGCGACGCCTTGCGAGGTTGCACTGCCATCGTTCCCTTTGCCGAACACCACCGTAGGATCGCGTATCGATCCTCCTGCTTTGCGCGCAACCAAGGGCTTCACCGCAGGCCGGCGTCCGGCAGCGGCGACCCAATCGGTCTTGGCCGAGCGCCTGACCACCGCCAGAGCGCCCATCGCGAGCCGAGAATGATCGACAAAATTGTTGCTGAGCAGACGTCTGTCACCGCCAGCGCACTATCGCTCCTGACTCCATTGGCTCTCATCCAGCCTGGACATCCTGGCATTTTGTATGGCGCCGGCGCTTGACTGCTATATATGAGCTAGCTTATAATATATTAAAGTTATGGAGATTGAACTTATGAGCCGCGGTTCTGTAGACCAGAATTTTCTGTTTACTCTCGCCGAGCTGACACGCGTCCTTCGCGTGTATGCAGACAAGGAAGCCGCGCGGTTTGGCATCACCCGGGCGCAGTGGGCGGTCCTGGCCAAGGTGGAGCGCAACGAGGGCATGAGCCAGGCGGAACTTGCCGATCAGATGGAGATGCAGCCGATCACGTTGACGCGGCTGGTTGACAAGCTGTGCGAGAGCGATTGGATCGAGCGGCGGGGGGATGCAAACGATCGTCGCATCAAACGGCTTCATCTTCGGAAAGCTGGACGTCAATTGCTCGGCAAATTGAGCGGTCTGCGATCCGAACTCACGGCGACCGCGCTCGACGGCATTCTCCCGGCGGACGCCCACCGTCTTTTGACACAACTGGAAGCGATCAAGGAAAACGTGCGCAACGCAATTCAAAATGCTGGAGCCGAGCAGGTACGCAAGGAGCCGCGCTATGGCTGATCAGGTCGTCAAATTCGCGCCTGAGCAGAAGGCCGCGCCCGACGGCAAGCCGACTAGGAAGGTCGCTGCCGAACCGCGCCGCCGCATGATGGCGGGTCTGCGCCGTTATCGCCGTCCCCTTCTGTTGGTGGTGCTGCCCATTGCTGCCACACTCGGCGGACTGGCATTTTACCTGCACGGCGGACGTTATGTCAGCACCGACGATGCCTATGTCGGCGCCCAGAAGGTGCTGGTGACGCCCGACATCTCTGGCAAGATTTTGAAGGTGATCGTGAAGGAGGGCCAATCGGTCAAGCGCGGCGACGAGCTGTTCGAGATCGACCCCGTTCCGTTCCGCCTCGCGGTGGACGAGGCCAAGGCGCAGCTCGCGCAGGCCCGCACCACTTACGACAACCTCGTCGCCAACATCAAGATCTATGGCGACATGCTCGATCTGGCCCAGCAGGGCATCGATCTGAAGAAGCGCGATGTCGAGCGCAAGCAGGCGCTGGTGAAGAGCAATTTTGGCTCGCAGCTCGACCTCGACAACGCCTCGACGGCATTGGTCACCGCCGGCGGGCAGGCGCAATACATCAAGCAGCAACTCTCCAACGCCAAGACGCAATTGCTCGGCAACCCCGAATTGCCGCTGGAGCAATTCCCCCCCTACGCGCAGGCCAAGGCCAAGCTGGACGATGCGCAGCGCAATCTCGACCACACGGTGCTGCGAGCTCCGATGGAAGGCGTGGCGACGCAGGTCGAGCAGATCCAGCTCGGACGCTACGTTGCAGCCGGCACGCCCGTCTTCTCCATCATCGATGTCGCGCACCCCTGGGTCGATGCCAATCCGAAGGAGAGCGATCTCACCCACGTCACCGAAGGGCAGTCCGTCACGCTTGAGGTCGACGCCTTCCCGAACCACGTGTTCAAGGGCACGATCGGCTCGCTCTCGCCAGGCACCGGCGCGCAGTTCGCGATCCTCCCGCCGCAGAACGCCACCGGTAATTTCGTTAAGGTGGTGCAGCGCGTTCCGGTGCGGATCTATTTCGACGAGCACGACAAATACGTCGCCAAGCTGAAGGCCGGCATGAGCGTCTACGCCACCATCGATACCGGGCATAAGCGCACGCTCGCGGGCCTGCTCGGTCTGTCGGCAACCGCCAATCAGGACAAGGACTGACCTGATGTCGGGCCCACTTCCTCCGGGTCTACGCCGGAACATGGTGACCATCTGCGCCATGACCGCAACGATCATGCAGGCGCTGGATACCACGATTGCCAATGTGGCCCTGCCCTACATGCAGGGCACGCTGTCGGCGTCGCAGGATCAGATCAACTGGGTGCTGACCTCCTATATCGTCGCTGCCGCCATCATGACGGCGCCTGTGGGGTGGATCGCCAACCGCTACGGGCGCAAGCGAATCTTCATCATATGCTCGGCCGGCTTCACCATTGCATCAGTGCTGTGCGGGCTCGCGCAGGACATCAACCAGATGGTGCTGTTCCGCCTGCTGCAGGGCGTGTTCGGCGCGGCCCTGGTGCCGCTTTCGCAGACCGTGATGCTCGATTCCTACACGCTCCAGGAACGGGCGAAGGCGATGGCGATCTGGGGCATGGGCGTGATGATGGGCCCGATCATGGGCCCGTCACTGGGCGCCTGGCTCACCGAGACCTATTCCTGGCACTGGGTGTTTTTCGTCAATCTTCCTTTTGGCGCACTGACGGTGCTCGGTCTGATAGCTTTCATGGACGAGACCAAGAAGGATCTCACGCTTCGGTTCGACTTCTTCGGCTTCGCGGCACTTGCAGTCGCCATCGGGTCCTTACAGCTAGCCCTTGACCGCGGTGAGCAGCTGGGGTGGCTCGAATCCAACGAAATCGTTGGCGAGTTCATCGTCTCGGCCGTGGGCTTCTACTACTTTTTCGCCCACTCCTTCACGACCGCGCGGCCGTTCATCCAGTTCGCGCTGTTCAAGGATCGCAATTTCGTGACGGGCTGCATCTTCATGACGGTGATGGGGTTGGTGCTGTACTCCACCATGGCGCTGGCCTCGCCCTACCTGCAGAACGTCATCGGCTATCCCATCATTACCGCCGGCATGTTGCTAGCGAGCCGCGGCCTCGGCACGTTCCTGGCCATGATGATGGTCGGTCGCCTCATGCGCTATTTCGAGGCCCGTACGTTGATCATCTCGGGACTCGCGCTGACGGCGGGCTCGCTGTTCCAGATGACCGGCTGGACCGAAATGACTCAAGTTCCGGAGATTGTCACCGTCAGCGTCTTCCAGGGTTTCGGTTTTGGCCTTGTTTTCGTGCCGCTATCGACCGTTTCGTTTCTAACGCTTCCAAACCACCTGCGCACCGACGGCACCTCGATGCTGACGCTGTTGCGCAATGTCGCAAGCTCGATCGGGATCTCGATCGTGATCGCCCAACTCACTCAGGGAACGCGCCGCACTTATGCGATCCTGTCCGAACACATCAACCCGTTCAACCACGCCCTGCAGATGCCTGATGTCAGGGGCATCATCAACCTGTCCACCGATGCTGGGCGCGCCATGGCGGACAAGATGGTCGCTGTTCAGGCTCAGATCATCGCATTCTCACAAGACTATCAACTCGTCATGCTGTTCATCCTCGTCTCGATCCCGCTCGCCATCATGATTGGATCTACGAAGGCCGCTCTGCGCAAGCAGACGGCAGGGCCAGAGCACGCAGTGGTGGAATGACGACACGCTGTAAAGTATTGCCAGACTTTGGTAGTTGTCGTTCTCATGCGTTGATGTTGCCAACCCAGGCAAAAGTTTGGCGTGAGGTCACGATGAAGGGTGCGCAAGCTGGCAAACTTCTTTGCCCGATCAGGATGCCCGGACAGGGTCAGCAGCCCGATGTCTGGCTCCTGGTCACTGGGGTTGTCGAGCGATGCGTCGGAAAACCGAATGGACCGGATTGGGTCTCGGGCATCGAGATCGTTTGAAGGACGGTCCCCACACCAAAACTTGCATCGCATTGACCTGGTCAAGAAGCAAGAGTTGGGCCGCAGTCTCCACTGCCTCAGCGGGTAGGGAAGCGGGTGTGGGCCCCGGACGCTGACACGCGATCTCGAGTCTGGCCTGGTTGGCGGCTATAAACTGCATTAGCTGCAGTCGTTGCCGAGCACATGGAATTCCGGTCAGCCGCGATCAATCTTAAAATCTGAGGCCAACTAAGCCACGTCTCAAAATAGTTGGCATTGCTTAGACGCGCAGAATGAACCGAGAGTGCCCAAGACGCTACTAAAGCGTTCATGCGAAGGGGGCGGGTCGAAGCACCCCCCATGTGTTTGGAATGATTTTGTACGGCGCGTTACCACCGCTGTTTCGTTTTCCTATTCCGCAAGGTGCTCGGCACCGGCCTGTCAATAAGGCCGCGGAAGTTTCCGAAGGTGCCGAGCCACTGGGCCGTCGCCTGCTTGATCGAAAGGAACCAAGTTCCGAAGGAGGAGTTTGGTCCTGATGCGGCAGGAATCCCACACGCATTTTCTTCCGGAGGTGCTGTCTGGTGAAGGGCCAAGTTCAAGAGCACGGGCCGGCAGAACAGCATCCGGGTCAATTGCCCAGGACTATGCCGCAGAACAAGCGCGACGGCGCCGAGCTTACACAGCCGACCAGAAAGCCATCGCCATGGGAGCGCTTTCGCGAGCACTGGGGTCTGATGCTGGCCGGCGCATGTGTTCTTGTGGCCGGCCTGGGCGGCGGAACAGCCTACTGGCTCGAGATCCGTCATTACGAATCCACCGATGATGCGTTTGTCGCCGCACGAAGCTTCTCGGTGGCGTCGAAAGTGGGCGGCTATGTGACCGACGTTCCCGTTACCGACAATCAGCATGTCGACGCCGGCGACCTGCTGGCGCGGATCGATGACCGCGACTACACAATCGCCGTCGACCAGGCCAAGGCGCAACTCGCGATCGCCGAGGCCAACATCGCCAACTACCAGGCGCAGATCGATACCCAGCATGCGCAGATCGATCAGGTGAGGGCCCAGTTGGAACAGGCTCAGGCACAACTTCAGTTCGCGCAGCAGGAGGCCGCGCGCGCACAGGAGCTGGTGGACAAGGGAGCCGGCACTGTACAGCGCGCGCAGCAGACTCGCTCCGATCTTCAGGCCCAGCAGGCCAATACAGACAGGGCCAAGACCGCCGTAGTTGGCGCCGAACTCGGAATCAAGGCGCTCCAGGCGCAGCTTGAAGGTGCAACAGCCCAGCGGCAACAGTCTCAAGCTCAACTCGACCAGGCAAAACTCAATTTGCAATACACAAGGGTGTTCGCGGTCCGATCCGGGCGCGTTGTCAAGCTGTCCGGAGCAAAAGGCTCCTACGTCACCCCGGGGCAGAGCCTCATATGATGTTCGTGCCCGATGAGGTTTGGCTGGTTGCAAATTACAAGGAAACACAACTGAAGGACATGCGCCCTGGCCAGCCGGTCGAGATCCGGATCGATGCCTATCCGGACCGCAAGCTGACCGGGCACGTGGAGTCGGTGCAGCCCGGCTCGGGGACCGCATTCAGCCTGCTGCCGGCGGAAAATGCGACGGGCAACTATGTCAAAGTCGTCCAGCGCGTACCGGTGAAGATCATTGTCGACAACTGGCCGTCCGACGTGCCGGTCGGGCCCGGTATGTCGGTCGTGCCTTGGACGAAGGTTAGATGACCGATCAGGCGCAGAGTGGCGGAAGGTCCTCGAGTTGGTCCCCGGAGCGATCGGCGGCCGGCGGACACAATCCCTATCTGATCGCCTTTGTCGTTTCCATTGCGACCTTCATGGAGGTGCTCGACACCACTGTCGCGAACGTGTCGCTCCGCCACATTGCGGGTGGCCTTGCGGTCGGGCTCGACGAGAGCACCTATGTCATCACAAGCTATCTTGTCGCCAACGCCATCGTGCTGTCGATCTCGGGATGGCTTTCCACCGTCATTGGCCGCAAGCGCTTCTACATGCTGTGCGTGGCAACGTTTTCGGTTGCCTCCCTGTTATGTGGCCTCGCGTGGAACCTGGAATCTCTCGTCCTGTTTCGCATTCTGCAGGGGCTGGGCGGCGGTGGCATGGCGACCAGCGAGCAGGCGATTCTTGCGGATTCATTTCCGCCGCACAAACGCGGCCAGGCCTTCGCCATCTATGGTGTCGCCGTGGTGGTCGCCCCGGTGTTGGGGCCGACGCTTGGCGGGTGGATCACCGACACCTACTCCTGGCACTGGGTATTTCTGATCAACGTGCCGATGGGGCTGATCTCGTTATTACTGGTAGGTACATTGGTGAGGGAACCATCCGGCGCCGAGGAAGAAAGGGCTGAACTCCTAAGGGCCGGATTGCGGGTAGACTATATCGGATTCGCTCTGGTCGCCATCGGTCTCGGATCGCTCGAATTCGTGCTCGACGAAGGGCAGCGCAGCGACTGGTTTGGATCGTCCATGATTCTATCCTTTGCGCTTATCTCAGCCTTCTGCCTCTTTGCTCTTATACCTTGGGAGCTTGGCCGTGACGATCCCATCATCGATCTCCGGCTGCTTGGCAAACGGCAATTTGGCGCTTGCTTCCTCGTGATGTTTGCAACCGGCGCAGTTCTGATCTCGACGACCCAATTGCTGCCGCAGCTTCTGCAAGCCGAATTCGGCTACACCGCCACGCTGGCAGGTCTCGTGCTCTCGCCGGGCGGCATCATTACGATGCTTCTGATGCCCATCGTCGGCAAGCTGGTCAACTTGGTGCAGCCGAAATATCTGATCATGGTCGGCGCGGCGATCGTTGCCGTTTCGATGTGGCAGCTCACAGGACTGACCGGCGATATCAGCTATGGCTATGCGACCGAGGTGCGCATATTCCAGGCTGCGGGGTGCCGTTTCTGTTCCTGCCGGTGACCACCGCGTCCTATGACGGTCTGCCGCCCGAGAAAACCAACCAGGCCTCGGCGCTCATCAACGTTTCGCGGAATATCGGCGGCTCAATGGGGGTCGCGCTCGCGCAAACGATGCTGGCGCAGCGCCAGCAATTCCACCAGACTCGACTGGTCGAGCATGTGGCACCTTCCGATCTCGGGTACCAACAGACGATCGATGCGGTGACGCGGTATTTCCAGGCCCAGGGGTCAAGCGCGTCGGATGCTGCATCGCAAGCGCTGGCTTGGCTTGGTAAAACGCTCCAGCAGCAGGTCGACTATCTCGCTTACATCGACGTGTTCTGGCTTCTGGCCGCGGTCGCGCTTTTGATGATCCCGGTTGCGTCGATCCTTCGGCCCATCGACTTGAGCGCGCCGCCGAAGACCCATTGAAGGTTCCCTGGCTGGGCCGCCTCGTCACGTTATCGCCGGATCGAACCTCCTGGTGCCGCCTTGTCCGGTGCCAGCGTCGGGACAGGACGATTGCAATCCAACAGCGAATTTGGGTTTACGCGCCTGTCTGATCTCACATGGCCGGGATGCTTCGGGGGCACCGGACGTGTCAAGCCAAAACCGCTTCGATCTACATAATCGGCGAAACGGAAGTCCAAGACGATGATCATGGCTCTGCGCTTGAGAGAACCGCAATGCAGGCCCAGCAGAGAATTTATAGCCTGCCGCGCTGACGCCTGTCGCGATGGCTCGCGACTGCGGGCCCAAGGTTCTCGAGGACATTCGGGTCGCGCGGATCGGCAATCTGTATGGCACGCTGCCGATCTTGGTCGGCGGCGGCGTCAGCGGTACCCGGAAAAAGAAAACTGCCAGCGCAAACATAACGGCGTCACCGCGACGTAACGCAATTGCTTGCCGATCAGAAATTCAAGCCGGGTGACCGGCGTGACGTAGAGGTTGGGTGATTGAGCCGAGCTCCCTTTCTCTGACGACCGCGAGCGCCATCAAGATCGCCGGAAACAATGCCAGCATCATTGCGATGGTCGAGGGGACCATGGCATAGATGCTATCGAAGTCCTGATTGTACTTGAACCTGATCTCGATGGTGGCGAGCGGCGGGGCGATGCTGTGCGTTGTCTTGATAATCGGATCGACCAGATAGAGCTGGTGCATGCTTTGCGGATTGCCCCGGATTGTTTCCGCTCGGAGCGGCGTGGCGCCGTCGATCCAGGCCGACACAAGGGAGGTGACCCGAGTTTGATGCTGAGGCCACACTTTGCCGGGATCTCGATGCTGAGATCGATGCTCCCATCCCTTTGACCTGCCCCTGAGTATTTCCTCCAGATGGAGTTAGAGTCCGGCCTGAAAAGGACGGACAGATGAAGCGAGCAAGGTTCACGGAAGAGCAGATTATCGCCGTGTTGAAGGAGCATGAGGCCGGGGCGAAGACGGCCGACCTGGCTCGCAAGCACGGGATTTCCGAGGCGACGATCTACAACTGGAAGGCCAAATTCGGCGGCATGGATGTCTCCGAGGCCAGGCGGTTGAAAGCGCTCGAGGAGGAGAACGCGAAGCTGAAGAAGCTGTTGGCCGAGCAGATGCTCGATGCGGCCGCGCTACGCGAGCTTCTTTCAAAAAAATGGTAGGGCCCGCCGCCAAACGCGCCGCGGTGGCGCATCTGGAGGCCGCGATGGGCCTGTCGGAGCGGCGGGCCTGTTCGATCGTCGGTGCGGATCGGAAGATGATCCGCTACCGCTCTCGCCGGCCACCGGACATCGAGCTGCGCGCCCGGCTGCGCGAGCTGGCCAATGAACGCCGCCGGTTCGGCTATCGCCGGCTGTTCGTCCTGCTGCGGCGGGAGGGCGAGCCATCCGGGATCAACCGGATCCACCGGCTTTATCGCGAGGAAGGGCTCACTGTCCGCAAGCGGCGGGCTCGCCGCAAGGCGACAGGCACCCGGGCTATCCTGGTCGAGGCGAAGCCGAACGCACGTTGGTCCCTCGACTTCGTCTACGATCAGTTCGCCAACGGACGGCGCTTCCGCGTTCTCAATATCGTCGATGACGTCACCAAGGAATGCCTGGGCGCGGTCCCGGACACGTCGATCTCCGGACGGCGGGTGGCTCGGGAACTGACGGCGATCGTTGAACGGCGCGGCAAGCCTGGCTCGATCGTCTCCGACAACGGCACCGAGTTCACGTGCAACGCCATGCTGGCCTGGTGCAAGGACACCGGCATCGACTGGCACTTCATCGCGCCGGGCAAGCCGATCCAGAATGCCTTCGTCGAGAGCTTCAACGGGCGTATGCGTGATGAACTACTCAACGAGACCCTGTTCTTCGACCTCGACGACGCCAGGGCAAAGATCGCGGCGTGGGTTGCCGACTACAACGGCGACCGCCCGCACTCATCGCTGAAATACCTCACCCCGGCGGCCTATGCTGCCACATTCACCGCAACGGGCGATCGGCTGCGCAACCCCGACCAGCTCCGCCGATCGCCCGTTGCTCCACCTGCGCCAATCGGCGTACAAACCCCCGAGACTCTAATTGCCTCTGGATGAAAACTCAGGGGCAGGTCACCTTTTGTCAAGATCTGCGCCATTGGCAAGCTGAGGCTTCTCGACGAAGTATCCTGAACCTCTGAGCTCCTCGAGATAGGGCGACTCTCAGGTGTCTTATCGTTGTCGAGCACGGCAAAAGTCAGGTTGTTCACGTCGGTCGAGATACCGAGACCGAAGGCCACCTTAAGAATGGTTGTGCCGAACAAGGCGAACATCAGCCGTATCGAGTCGCGAACCAATTCGAGACCCTCTCGGATGGTATAAGCGAACAAGCGCTGATAGCTGAACAGGGCGCCGGCGGAATTGTGCTGCGTCGGGCCAGCTTCTTCCGCCAGCGGCTGGTTGAGAATTGGCCGTCCGCTGCTCGAGGAAGTTGATGAAGGCGTCCTCCAGCGTCTTTGCTCCCCTCGCCCGCCAGCACGCGTTCTTCATGCATCAGCGCAAGTCGGTTGCAGCGGGCCGCCTCGTTCATGGAGTGGGTCGAGACGAAAGACGGTCATGACCCTGTTGCGGGCCAGATCATTCAAAAGCTCACAGAACCGGTCGCGCGCTGCCGGATCAACGCCGGACGTAGGCTCGTCCAAGATCAGAAGATCCGGCTTGCGGATGATGGCAACGGCAACTGACAGGCGCTGCCGGATACCCAGCGGCAGCGCGGCAGCAAGACTGTCGAAATACTCGGCGAGGTCACTCTGGTCGACCAGTTCGGCAATCCTACGCTCCGCAAACTCCGATGGCAGAAGAAACAGGCGAGCGGGAGGCTGAGGTTCTGGCGGACCGCCAGCTCACAGTAGAGCGAGAAGGATTGGGACATGTAGCCGACGCGCATCGAGGTCGGCGGCTTCCAGCTGCTGACCGAAAATGAGCGCCTCACCCTCGGTTGCGGCAGAAGCCCGGTTAGCATCTTCATCGTGGTCGTTTTGCCTGACCGTTCGAACCGAAAACTCCGAAGATTTCGCGCCGACGGATCGCAAGCTCACCCGGTCGACCGCCGTGGAATCGGCGAACTCGGGCCCCGCGGGTCACTTCAAATTCCTCCGGGTGCGGTCAGTCAAACTCCTCCACCCCCAAGGCAGGACAGAAGTGGATTGTTAGTTTGACATTGTTTCGCGGGCA
>NZ_KI519401.1:130418-314525 GCF_000482425.1 Bradyrhizobium sp. 22 | reverse complement strand
TCGATCCCCGTCAGCCTGTGGATCTCGCGCTGGCTGGCGTTGCGATCGAGTAATGTAAATACAGTGCTTTGCAGGTGTGGCTTCAAGACGTTCAACTCCCAGTCCCCTGCTCGATAAAAGGGGACGAAAATAAACGTCCTGCCGGACCGGCTACCGCTGTTCAGCGGCGCTGCCGGCGATCATCAGGTGGGGGAGTTTCAAGTGACCATACCCGGGGGATTTTGACCGACCCACGGGGAACCCGGGTCAGGTCCCTGGCGACGATGACGGGCTCGCCTTCGGGTACGTGCGACGGACCGACCGGCTTCTCCGGCTGAAGAGAATGCTATCGTGCCGGAGCAGGGTTATGAATGCATCTTCGATCGACCGCGTGCTGGTTCGACCTTTCAGATCCGACGGCGCGCTGGTCGCGAAGATTTTTCCGTCGTTCATCGCGATCAGCCAGACGAAACCCTCGGACATGTAGGCCGTGGCGACTACCACGCTCCTTCCGGCCCTTCGCGCGCGCAGACGATCGCTCAGGTCCCAGAACTGGCAACGCGACAGCGGGTGGACGAATGCGGCTTCTTGCGAAACGAAGGCTTTGATCGCAGCTTCATGGAGGCCCCACTCGGCTTGACCAGTACCGATCTGACCGGCGTTGACAGCAATGAGCGAGGTGGTGGCGATCATCAGGAAGTTCTTTCCAGTTTCAAAGTTGCCGTCGCCGGATCGGCGGCATCCA
Source organism: Bradyrhizobium sp. 22 (assembly GCF_000482425.1). Lineage (NCBI taxonomy): Bacteria > Pseudomonadati > Pseudomonadota > Alphaproteobacteria > Hyphomicrobiales > Nitrobacteraceae > Bradyrhizobium > Bradyrhizobium sp. 22. The sequence continues at coordinate 313,801 of NZ_KI519401.1, read as the reverse complement.
TCATGCTCTGGAAGGCATTTGCGATCAGGGCTTCAAGTTCGGTGCTCGGCGCGTCCAGGAGTGACCCCATCCGAAGCACGTTCCTGAATATGGACACGCCAGCCAACAGGGCCGCGAGCACTGCGATTGGCACAATATTCGATTGATCGAGTTTTTGAGCGAGGGATCGACAAGCGCCCAAACAAATTTCCGAAGCAGCGGTGCGGCTTCCCGGCTGGCAAGCGAGCGAATGACAATATCGAGCGCATGCCCCCCCGCGGGCACGCTCCGAAACCACCTGCCTTGCGAGTGCGCCCGCAAGACTGTGCGCCAGCCTGTGAACTGCTCATCGATCTGCGCCGAGGCCTTAAGGGTCTCGACAGACAGACGCTCTTTGGAGCCGAAGCAACGGTGTACATAGGCGACATCAACCCCACATCGGCTGCGATGTCGCGCAAGCTGGCCTGTTCGTACGATCTTTTGAAAATCGCTCGATTGCGGCTTTCAGGATACGATCGCGCGAACGGACCATAGGTTGCGATCTCGCCTTGGGGGGCATGGGAGCCTCGATATTATCCTCGTTCGAGCGAATCCATAGCATTTGATCTCGTCAATACCTGTTCACCTAAATTTAACTCCGACCGTCCACGGGGCCATAAGGTGTTGGCACTCATGAATGAGGAAGTATCTTCTATGAAGATGGACGCACAGCATCGACATTTTCGTTCGCCACTCGTGATTGGGCACAATCGCTCAATGGAGTGCCGAAGAGCCTCTACGGCACGTTATGAAAGGAGGCGTTGGGACGAATAGGTCGCTCTCCTTCCGGGTTGTTCGACGACCGCGAGCATAAGCGATCCCGCGAGCAGGGTTGCAGAGCCCGCCCAACCGCACGGTGTCTCGTGGACAGGCGAAGAAGAAGGGGGGTGACAAGCACCGTGAACGCTGGGGCCTCTGTTCTTCTGGCCATCATAGTAGCCGGCGGCGGCTATTACTGCTGGCAGAAGCTCGCAAATCACGACCTGCCCGCAGGCATCGCTGCTGGTAACGGCCGCATCGACGCGATGGAGATCGACATTTCTACCTAGATACCCGGTCGCATCAAAGAAATCCTTAGTCAACGAAGGCGATTTCGTCACGGTGCCAGGTGCTCGCACGCATGAGTACCAATCAGCTGGAAGCGCAGCGCCGCCAGGCGAAGGCGCAACCGCAACGCGCGATTATCGGCGTCGGTACCGCCAGGAGACTTCTTACCCAACGCCAGGCCGAGCGCAAACGCGGCGGTCGCGACCGCCGCCATGCGCGAGGCAAAATTCGAGGCCTTCTGGGTCTATGGCGTCGGCGAAGATCCAATTGGCGGTCTGTGAGGAGGGGTCTGCCAAGCCATTGAGCGGGCATCGTATTCTCTAGCGGATCGAGTCTTGCGATTGCAAGCTTTCGGGCCTCGAGGGTCCAACATCTTGATACGCATCCGGCGTAGACCGCAGGCTGGTTAGATCATTCCCGTTGCCAGCGCGTGACCAGCTTGGGGTTTCTTTGTAGAACCTGACGAGCTCGATCAGGTTTTCGATGCCAAGATCGGTGAACGCCTGAACACGGAGCGCCACCCCTTCCACGTGATTCTCAAGCTCGACAGGAACTGTCGGTGGCGCCGTAGTTGGATAGTCGAACACTAAGCCAGGTGAGCAGGCGTTGACTGCTTTTGGGTAAAAGCAATATCCACCGAATAGCTGCGGGTCTCGCCCGACAGGGCGACCGGCTCGACGCCGTTGATCTTTGCGCTTGTGCAGGGCTCGATCGCGAGCACGCAGGCCTGCGGACGCAGATCGTGCCAGAGCTGAAGATGCGGAAGCGTGCTGACGTCGAATCTGACGGCAATCTCCAGCGTCGCGCCGTGCTCCATCGGTGTCGCGAGCCTGCAAACGGCGGAAGCGCCATCACCGTCGGCAGGAAAGCTGACGGATTCAGACAACAGCGAAACATCAGGCAGCCCCTTGACATCAAGCAACCGGCGAGAGCCAAGGGTCACGGACGATCCCGGCGCGAGAGCCGGGTAGCCGAAATTGAAGTGATAAAGACTTGCCTGCGGTGTGGGTTCGTTTGAAAGGTTGGTCACCTCGTCGCGGATTCACGGCAGGTTACCGCCGATGGGCGCCTCGAGCCGGCGCCTGAGACGCAGCGCCTCGCCGCCGAAGCGGAACTGCATGACCTCGCCCTCGCAGAACAGCACGGGGTCGCTCCGATTCCAGTCTTCGCCGTGCGCCGTCACGCGTGCCGGCGTGAACGGCAGTCGGCCGTGCATGGGATGGCCAGGCACGGGTTGGCGAAAATGATCCAGCCCGCAGGTGACGAGGAATCCGGAATTGGTGCGGCTGTAGCCGCGCCCGTCGTCCTCCTCCGGATGGTGCAAATGCGGGCTGCGGAAACCGGCCATGCTCTGCCAGGCGACCGGCATGCCTTTCCACCACAACGGCCCGATGTCGAGCGATCGGTCCCCGAGTGCCCAGAAATCGAGCCCATTTCCATTGGAGAAGGCAAGCGCGGCAACGCCGCGCTCCACACCCTCGTCGAGCACGATGCGCCGCACGCTCGCAAACTGCTTGGGATCGCCGACCTTGGCGCGCAGATTGTTGTAGGTCACGACGAAATCTCGCGTTGGGCTGTCGACTCGTGCAGGTCGAGCCTGCCAAACGCTTCGGGCGGCGCCTCGTTGGCAGCCATCAGCCGCGCCATCAGCGCCACCAGGCGCGCCTCCTGCTCCTCGTTCTTCACCGGCTGCTGTTGGCCTGGATCCTTCGCGAGGTCATAGAGCCGCGTATCATTCTCAAGCAGCGCGCCCGGGCCATAATTGAGATACATCGGCGAGCGTTCGATCACGGGGACCTTGAGCAGCTTTGCGCCCTTGGTGAAGGGGAAGCCCTCCGACAGCGATGCGCCGGCGAGCTCCTCGGGCAGGAACGGCGAGCGAATATGCGTCGGCATCACCGTGTACTGGAAGATCTCCTGCGTCTTCAGGTCGGCGGGAAAGCGATGATAGGTGTAGTGCCCGTCGGTGATGTTCACCGCGCCGCCGAAATAGCCGAACAGCGCCGCTTCGCGTAACGGCTGGGGGGATCGCGCGGCCTTCAGGATCGAGTGGCCCTCCATCTCACGCGGCGGCGTCACGTCGAACAGATCGAGGAACGTCGGCGCGAGGTCGATGGACTGGGTCAGAACCGTGCTTCGCGCGCCGGGTTGCGGGCGCCGCGGATCGTGCACGAACAACGGAATGTGCACGATCTCCTCATAGAGGTTCATGCGGTTCTTGGCCCAGAAATCGTGCTCGCCGAGCAGGAAGCCGTGATCAGTCGTGACGACAAGGGCGGTGTCCTTCCACATGTCGTGGCGGTCGAAATCGTCGAGCAGCTGTCCGAGCAGGAAGTCGCACATCGACACAACGGCATAATAGTTTGAGCGCAATTCTTCGCATTCGGCCGGCAGCTCGTCGACCCGGCCATAGCGCGGCCAGTCGCGGATCGGCCCGTTCCAGCCGCTGTCGAACGGCGCCTTGAAACGGGCCGGCGCGTGGAATGGCTCGTGCGGATCGAAGGTCTCGAGCTGGAGCAGCCAGTTGTCGGCGTCGCGGTTGCGGTCAAGGAAGTCGAAGGCGTGCGCGAAGCACTGCACCGAGGGGAAATCCTTCTCCTCCTTGATGAACTCGCGGTTGATGATGTTCTGCGAGTGATATTTGCGCCGGTCGGTGGTGAACTGGCGCGCGTGATACATCTCGCGCAGACGCTCCCAATGCGGCTGCACCATCGCCTTCCAGGGATCGCCTTCCTGGCCGCGCACGAACTCATAGCTGTCGTAGCGGTTGTGATAGGTGGCGCCGCCGTCCTCCCAATAGTGAAAATGATCGGTGATGAGATGGCTGTAGACACCGGTGTGATGCAACAGCTCCGGCATCGCATTGTCGAACGGCTCGAGCGGGCCCCAGCTGCGATGCAGGAAGCTGAGCCGGCCGGTGAGCAGATCGCGCCGTGCCGGCATGCACGGCAGGCTGCCGACGTAATGCCGGTCGAAAGTCAGCGTCCTGGCGGCGAGACGGTCGAAGTTAGGCGTCGGAATCCTGATGCCGCCATAGGCGCCGAGCAGATGGCGGTTGAGGGAATCGAAGAGAACGAAGACCGTCTTCATGGCATTTCCTTCGCTGGTCGCGTCTTCTTTCACGGCGCCGTCTTATTTCACAGCGCCTTGGGTGAGACCCGCCACGATGTAGCGCTGGCCGATGATGAGCAGCACCAGGGCTGGCAGGATCGACAGCGCGGCGGCGGCCGCCATCTGCGTGTAGAGAATCTCGTATTCCTGAGCGAATTTGGCGATCGCGACCGGCACGGTTGCGGTCTGCTTCATGGTCAGCGTCAGGGCGACACCGAAATCATTCCAGCTGAACACGAAGGTCAGGATGGCGGTTGCGGCAAGGCCCGGCGCAGTGATCGGCAGCACGATCCGCCACAACAGAACTGGCGTCGTGGCGCCGTCGAGCCGGGCGGCCTCCTCGAGCTCGACCGGAACGTCGCGCACGAACACGCCCATCAGCCACAATGCCATCGGCAAGTTGAGTACGGTATGCGCGAGCACCACGGCGGTCAGCGTGTTGTCGAGGCCGACCGTGCGCATGATCGTGAACCAGGCGCTGGCGAGCGCCAGCGGCGGAAACATGTGAAACACCAATGCCCAGCCGAGAAAGATGTGCACGAACCAGCGCGGCCATGACATCCGGTTGAGCGACCACGCGGCCAGTGTGGCAGTGACGAGGCAGATCAGCGTGCTCAGCGTGCCGACGACGAGCGAGTTGCGATAATTGACGAGGAAATCAGAGGTCTTGGAGAACAGCACTTCGTTTAAGTTCTTCAGGACCGGCGTGAACCAGAACGCCCCTGATAGCAGCGAGATCTGGGTGCGGAATCCCGCAGCGACGACCCAGACGATTGGGATGAGCACGAGCAGCGCCGCCGCCATCAACAGGGCATGAATGGACAGGGCGCGCACCCTCGGAGACGCCATCATTTCGTGGCTCCCATCCGTCCGCGCGCCGCGAAGGCGGCTGCGAGCAGAATGCAGGTCATGAAGATGATCGCGACAGACATTGCCGAGCCATATCCGGTCTGATCCTCGCGGAAGAAGCGCTGGTACAGCGTGAAGCTCATGACCTGGGTCGATGTCCCGGGGCCGCCGCCGGTCAGCAGATAGACCTCGTCGAAGACCTTGAACGCCAGCACGAGGCGGAAGGCGAAGGTCACCATGATGGTGGGCAGCATCATCGGCAACGTCACATAGGTGAGCTCCTGCCAACCAGAGGCCCCGTCGATCTTCGCGGCCTCGTAGACATCCTGCGGCAGCGATTGCAGACCGGCCAGGAACAGCAGGAAGCAGAACGGCGTCCAGTGCCAGATGTCGACGAAGATCACTGAAGCGAGGGCCGTGGTGGCCGAGCCGAGCCAGTTGAGGGGATCGATGCCGACCAGCGCGATGGCCTGGTTGACCAGGCCGAAATCGAAGTTGAGCAGCAGCTTCCAGATCGCGCCGACGACGATGCCGGGAACCAGGATCGGCAGGATGAAGATGGTGCGATAAAGCAGGCGGCCGCGGGTGACGCCGGTGCAGAGCAGTGCGAGCGCGAAGCCGCACAGCATCTGACCGCCGACCGCAAACAGCGCGAACAGGATGGTGTTGAGAATGCCGGCGCGGAACAGCGTATCGCCGGCAAGCGCGCGGTAATTGTTCAGGCCTGCGGCGGCGAAGCTCGAATGGCCGCCACTCCAGCTCACGGTGAAGAAGCTGGTCGCGAACAGATTGGCCAGCGGCAGCACGCTGAGCGCCAGCAGCAGCAGCAATGCCGGCGACAGCGTCAGCCAGCGCCACAGCCGCTCGTCGAGGCCTCGCTGGAAATCGGACGCGCTCGGCTGGCTCGCCAGCGCGGATGGCTCTGCTACCACCGCGGCGATGTGCGCGGTGGCGCTCGCGGTCGGCTTAATGGTCGGCCTCAGGGCAGTGCCGGCAGTTTGCCGGTGTTGTAGTTGCGCTTGGTCATGACGCCAAAGACCTGCTCGGCCATGCTGTTGAGAGCCTGTACCGATGTCGTGTTGCCGGCGACCGCCTGATTGAGGCCGAGCTCGAGGATCGAGATCACCTCGCTCGCCTCCGGGAACTGGTAGATGTTGACCGCGTGCGGCAAGGCTTCGCCGAGCGGTTTCATCCAGCGATAGCGGCGTTCCTGCGCGATGGGATCGCGATAGGTCGCCGCGCTGACGGGAATGCCGCCGAACTTGGCGTGCGCAAGCTGGGCCTCCTTGGTCTGGTACCAGCGGAGGAATTCGAGCGCGCTGCGCTTGCGATCGTCAGGCACGTTGCGCGCGATGCCGCCGAGCCAGTGGCCGAGGCCGGGACCGGTCGAGAAGCCCTCCGCGTGCGGTGTGACCGCGAACTCGACCTTGTCGACCACGGCGGACTTGTCGGGATCATCCATCTGCGACCACGCCGAGACCACCACCATGATATGGGCGGCCTTGCCGGTCAGCATGTTCTGGATCACCTCCGCCTGTTCGAGCGAGGCGGTCTGCGGATGGCCGGCTTCCTTGGCGAGCCGCAAATAATAGTCGAGCGCCGTGCGCCCGGCCTCGTTGTTGAGCGTCACCGTGTAATCGCCGACGGCCTGGTTCTTGAAGATGCCGCCACCGAAGCCGTAGAGATAGGGATAGAAATCGTAGCTGACGGTCGCCGGCCCGCGGGCGCCGCGCTGGACGATGCCGTAGCGGCTCGGCGGCTTGTGCAGCTTCCTTGCGTTCGCTTCGAGCTCGGCAAACGTCTCCGGCGTCTTCAGGCCCGCGTCCTTGTAGAGATCGCCGCGATAGTAGAGCAGTGGGATGAGCGGCGAGATCGGCACCGACATCAGCTTGCCGGAGGCTGACATCGTCTTCTTGTCGGCATCGAAATAAACCGTGTTATCGAGCGTGTAGACATCAGGGTCGAGCTTGAAGGACGGATCGATCGCCGCGATCGGCTCGACGAAACCGCCGAAATACATTTCGGCGATCCAGCCGGAGTTCATGATCAGCAGGTCGTATTGGCCGTTCGCGGCACGCACCGAGTTACGCTGCTTCTCCAGCGATCCCGCGAACGGGTTGACGTCGAGCTCGACCCGGTTGCCGGTTTCCTTCTCGTAGAGCTCCACCGTCTTGCGGAAGCTGTCGAACCAGGGCGACTGGTTGACGACGATGGTCATCGGCGCGACCTTGGCCGCCGCCGCGTATCGCCACGGGGCAGCGAGCCCCAGGGCGGCCGCGCCACCTGCACCCACGACCTGACGGCGCGTCAGGCCACGCTTCCCGCTCTGTCCCGGCATCCCAATCCTCCCGCCCGCGTTCGGCCGATTCCGGCTCTCTCGGAGGTGAAGCAAAACAGGATTTAGGTATTCTTACAAAGAGATTATTGTGCCGTAGGTATAGCTAAAAGCTATGCCGTGCTCCTGCGACCACGAACCTCTTCGGCGCAGATGATCTTGAGCTCGCCGATGATTTCGGCTGCTGCCGGCGAGACCCAGCCGCCCTTGCGGGTGATAACGCCGGCATCGCGCGACAAAGCGAGTTCTGGAACGTTTAGCATGACGAGGCCGTCACCTTCAGGCGTCTGGAGCGTCTTCGACACGGTGGTCGCCAGCGCGTCCGATTGCCTGAGCACGTTGAACTGGAGCGCGACCGATCCGCTTTCGAGCACACTCGAAGGCGGCGGCAGGTCGTTCGAGACAAAGAGGGAGTCGAGCCTGCGGTGCGCCCGCGTCGAATGCGGCGGCTTGATCCAGGGATACTGCAGGAGATCGCGCATGTTGACCCGCCGCCGACGGGTCAGGGGATGACCGCGACGGCAGCAGACGCCGAGCCGATCGGATGTTAGCGTCATCGTCTCGAAATCCTGCTGATCTTCCGGCGCCTATGTTGTCGCAACCAAGGGACGTTTCTTCGCCGACCTAATGGTCCGCCAAGAGTTCTACAACATCAAGATGGACAATGCGGGCTTCGCCTTCGCCAACCAGCCGGTCGGCGCACACGGCTATTCGATCTCGGCGTCGACTGGGTACAACTTCGATCTGGGCAATGACTGGTTCATCGAACCGTCGGCGGGATTCATCTACTCCAGGACGTCCGTCGATAACTTCACGGCCCCCGGCGTCTCTGGCCCGAATTTCACCGGCATTGCCGGCATCATCCAGACCAACGATGTCGAGAGCGAGATGGGTCGCCTCAGCTTGCGCGGTGGCAAGACAATCGCGACGCCCAACGTCATCTGGCAGCCGTTCGCATCCGCCAGCGTTTTCCATGAATTCGCCGGCAACGTCACCTCAAACTACACGTCGCTGAACGGCGTATTCCCTGTCGGCGGCGCTCCATTTACATATAACCAATCGACGACGACTTCGCGTGTCGGCACCTATGGCCAGTATTCTGTCGGCGTCGCGGGCCAGGTAGTCAACACGGGCTGGCTCGGTTTTGTCCGCCTCGACTATCGCAACGGCTCCAACATCGATGGCTGGACTGGCAATGCCGGCATCCGCTATCAGTTTACGCCTGAGACGATCGCTGCCGCGATTATGCCGACGAAAGCCGTACGCATGGTCAAGGCGCGGCCAATTGCGGTCACCGCGACCAATTGGACAGGTTTCTACGTCGGCGGTTTCTTCGGCGGGTCTGCCGGTCGCACCGACGTGAGGTTCGGCGATCCGACGACGGACAGCACCCGGCCCTGGAGCAGCGGCGTCTTCGGCGGCGGTCAGCTCGGCTACAACTACCAGTTCGGTAACAGCTGGGTCGTCGGTGTCGAAGGTGACATCGGCGCAGCCAACATCCACGGCGCACGGACCGTAGGCACGCAGGCCTTTGGGGCCGGGATGACCTCCGCATATTTCGTTGCCGAGGACAAGACAAACTGGGTGGCGAGCCTGACAGGCCGCGTTGGTTACACTTGGGGACGCACGCTTTGGTACGTAAAGGGCGGCGGCGCCTTCGAAGATGGCCGCACGAACGCGACCTGCTACAATCCGCAGGGCGTAGCAGTGGCGAGCGTCTGTAACAATGGCGCCGGCGCCTTCATCGCGAGCGGCACCGGCTTCAGTATCTCTAACACCCGCATGGGCTGGACGGTTGGCTACGGCACCGAGTTCGATCTGGGCAGGAATTGGTCGGCGAAGGCGGAGTACGACTACCTGTCGTTTGGCCGCGATCGTGCGCTCGCCTCCGACGGCACGACGAACATGTCAGTCAAGGCGGACAACATCAGCCAGGTCAAGGTAGGCCTCAACTATCGCTTCGCTCCCCAAACGGTTGTCGCCAAGTACTGAGGCGCTGGGCACGATCGACCCGTTTTTCCCTGAATCGAAACAGGCGGCCCAATCGGCCGCCTGTTTCCTATGAAGTCTGCCAGGTGGGGAGGGCTGCCGATGCCAAGGTGATAGAAATCGGCGTGGGCAATCTCCACGAATTCGATGCCGGCGCTGCGTCAGGTCGCATCGGATGAAACAAATCTTCGGCTATGCGTTGCCGCACCAGAGTGCGATGGACGAGGCCGTACCGCAAAAGATCACAATGGGCTTAGTGATCCGGCGTGTTAGCCGTGAGTGCTATGCAAGACATTCGGTTGCGACATAGTGTATCTCCATGACGGGCACCGCGAGACTCTATCGCCGCCATTACCCGTCACGGAGACTGGACGTCCCTCTGACTCTCTGATCGCGCAAGAAGGCCAGCTCCGTTATCACTTGTATAGCTGCGGGTATGGTCATGACGTTACAAAACTGAAGACTGCAAGCGGTTCCGCCCGCCAAGCCGCTGCTGAGAGCTCATCTTGAACGTTTTACGCTTGGTGACCTGCCCCTGAGTATTTCCTCCAGATGGAGTTAGAGTCCGGCCTGAAAAGGACGGACAGATGAAGCGAGCAAGGTTCACGGAAGAGCAGATTATCGCCGTGTTGAAGGAGCATGAGGCCGGGGCGAAGACGGCCGACCTGGCTCGCAAGCACGGGATTTCCGAGGCGACGATCTACAACTGGAAGGCCAAATTCGGCGGCATGGATGTCTCCGAGGCCAGGCGGTTGAAAGCGCTCGAGGAGGAGAACGCGAAGCTGAAGAAGCTGTTGGCCGAGCAGATGCTCGATGCGGCCGCGCTACGCGAGCTTCTTTCAAAAAAATGGTAGGGCCCGCCGCCAAACGCGCCGCGGTGGCGCATCTGGAGGCCGCGATGGGCCTGTCGGAGCGGCGGGCCTGTTCGATCGTCGGTGCGGATCGGAAGATGATCCGCTACCGCTCTCGCCGGCCACCGGACATCGAGCTGCGCGCCCGGCTGCGCGAGCTGGCCAATGAACGCCGCCGGTTCGGCTATCGCCGGCTGTTCGTCCTGCTGCGGCGGGAGGGCGAGCCATCCGGGATCAACCGGATCCACCGGCTTTATCGCGAGGAAGGGCTCACTGTCCGCAAGCGGCGGGCTCGCCGCAAGGCGACAGGCACCCGGGCTATCCTGGTCGAGGCGAAGCCGAACGCACGTTGGTCCCTCGACTTCGTCTACGATCAGTTCGCCAACGGACGGCGCTTCCGCGTTCTCAATATCGTCGATGACGTCACCAAGGAATGCCTGGGCGCGGTCCCGGACACGTCGATCTCCGGACGGCGGGTGGCTCGGGAACTGACGGCGATCGTTGAACGGCGCGGCAAGCCTGGCTCGATCGTCTCCGACAACGGCACCGAGTTCACGTGCAACGCCATGCTGGCCTGGTGCAAGGACACCGGCATCGACTGGCACTTCATCGCGCCGGGCAAGCCGATCCAGAATGCCTTCGTCGAGAGCTTCAACGGGCGTATGCGTGATGAACTACTCAACGAGACCCTGTTCTTCGACCTCGACGACGCCAGGGCAAAGATCGCGGCGTGGGTTGCCGACTACAACGGCGACCGCCCGCACTCATCGCTGAAATACCTCACCCCGGCGGCCTATGCTGCCACATTCACCGCAACGGGCGATCGGCTGCGCAACCCCGACCAGCTCCGCCGATCGCCCGTTGCTCCACCTGCGCCAATCGGCGTACAAACCCCCGAGACTCTAATTGCCTCTGGATGAAAACTCAGGGGCAGGTCACTTGCCTTGAATCTCTGCAAGCGAATAGCCGACCGCCTTGAGGAAGTTGTCGTTCGCCTTGATGATCGTCCCATCAAGCTTGAATTCGATGATGGCTTGGGACCGATCAACTGCTTGGGCGGTAGCCAAGGCATCTTCGATGGACTATTGTTCCGGCGAAACATGGCAAATCCTTCCACTCAGCAATCGAGTAAGGATGTGCCGACCTCGTAAAGGAATTGCTAACCTGGTGACGATCCCCGTATTTTCACGATAGGCGCGGGCAGGCGCAACCAGAGCAATGGGCGGTGACGCAGGCGCTTCAGCCGTTCCGCGACTCCCCATTATGCGGATATGAATTGTTTCCTATGGGCCGGTACGGTAGGTTCTTCGGCTAGGGATTAACGTCCCCCCTACCCATCGCTTGGCAGCGCTGGCAGGCATGCTCCCAGGCGTCAAAACTGACCGCTGGTGCGTCTTTAGGATTGACCGGCATTACGAAGGGATCATCGCCATGGGCCACGTAGGACTGCCACAAGTCGTCTGCGGACATACCTGGCTTAAATGCTTCGGCAAGCCATTCATCGACGATGGCTCGGCAGGCCGCCAACGCCTCTTCAGCGGTCTCGAACGTGCCATGGTTGAGGCGTTCGGATTCATCCATAAATTTATAATTGTCGTCGATCAGGACTCGATATTTCACGACGCATCCTTGGCGACTGACCCAGCCCGGCAACCGCAGCCGGACAGGACAAGGGATATGTAATATATCCCATGTCCGTCCAGCCGCTTTCGGGTTCAGTCGGACATAATTTTTATGTAATGGGACATGTCCGGCTCGGCTAGTGAAGAAGAACGGCGTCCGGCAAGCCGTAGAGGTCGCGATATAGCACAATCTTGCCGTCGCGCTTTAGTTCGGCTTCAGCACGCCGAAAACGCTTGCTGAGAGTGTCTTCCTTAGCGTCCGGTTCTGTTGTTCTGCAATCGGCGTAGTACTGCTCACGCCAGACGTTCGGATGCACGACCATGGTCGGGGCTTCAGAGGACGGTTCACCTCGCGCCTCGATAGCTCGGCTCAATGAAGAAAGCGCTGCTTCGGCCACCTTTGGAGGCTTCTGTCCATCGATCTGCACGACAATCGGCGCGGAAGTTTCGTCGCCGTCCTGGCCTATACCGAGCGTGACGCTTTCCAGCTTGAAATGCGTGATTACGCCGTCCTGCCCATCATTAGCGCCGGTGCATTCAAACGTGTATTGCTTTGCAGCCCCGCTACCCGTCGCCTTTATGCCGAACGAAACGTCTATCGCGCCGTCCAAATCGATTGCCCCTTTGCCGCGATCATCAGACCAAGGCGAATGATGAATTATGACAACGTGAGCACCAGTCGCGCGGCTAAGAACATCTATCGACTGTACGTATCGTCCCATGTCGCGTGATTGATGCTGGTCGCCCGGACCGAACGTTCTTGTTAGGGTGTCAACGATGACCATCACGCAGCCAGAAGGCCGCGACATATTTCCGGCCCTTACCGTGGAACAGAATCTTATCTTGGGCGAGAAGAAGCCTAGAGGTGCCTCATCGAAAGCCCAGTGGTCCTTGGACGACATGTATCGCTTTTTCCCGCATCTGAAAGAACGCCGATATATCCCCGCGGGGGTGCTTTCAGGTGGCGAGCAGCAGATGCTCACGCTGTGCAGGACGCTTATGGGAAATCCAGACATGATCATAATCGATGAGCCCACGGAAGGACTCGGCCCCCGCATTGTTCACCTTGTCGGCGAGTATTTGGTTGAGCTGAGAAATAGAGGAATTTCGGTGCCCTTGGGACGGAGAATGAGAACCAGGACCAGCAGGATATATGGCAGCATCGGTGCCATCTGTGCAACGGTAATGCGGAGAACGGTGCCGCGCAGCGCGGTCTCTTGGATTCCGAGCGCCGTCAGCAGGGTGAGAACAGAATAGTCCAGCGATACCGCAAAGGTCTGCACCATTCCGATCAAGAGGGATGCAATCAGGGCGCCGGCGAGCGAGCCTAGCCCACCAACGACCACAACAACGAAGATGATGCTGCCGACAGTGGCGGCCATGCCGGGCTCGGTGACAAAGGCATTGCCCCCGATCACACCCGCGAGCGCGGCGAGACCACAGCCTCCTGCAAACACCAGCGTAAACACGCGGGGAACGTTGTGGCCCAGTGCCTCGACCATGGAAGGGTGTGTTAAGGCGGCCTGAACGACGAGGCCCACACGTGTCCTTGTCAGAGCGAGATAAATTGACAGCACATGAGCGACGCAACGAGCATCATTAAACCGCGATAGATCGGAAAGGAGGTGCCATAGAGCGTAAACAGCGGGCCGACGGTGCTGCACGCCATGAATGCCGCCCACACCAACGCGTATGGGATTTCCGTTCATGACGTCGCGATGCCGTTGACGCCGATGTTTCACGTCAACGCCGGAGGCCTTCCCTATATTGCTCCGCTTTGCGGTGCGGCTTTGGTTCTCGTTGGGCCTAAAATTGATGGTGAGATCATGCAGTCTCTTATTGAGTCGGAAAGGGGTGAGTTTCACCACGGGCGTACCGACAATGGTCACGATGCTGATGGAGTATCTAGATCGCAGCGGCAAGCGTATTGATAGTCTGAAGCGTGCTGTGATTGGCGGGTCCTCCGTGCCCGCAGCGATGATCGATCGCATGCGTACCCAGTACGGCTGCAAAATCATGCAACTCTGGGGAATGACGGAGACGAGCCCCGTTGGGGCGCTTTGCACGGAAACGCCGGCTGCGGCGGCCCTGCCGGAAGCGATTCGACGAGAAATAATGTTGAAGGCCGGGCGCGTGTTATTCGGAGTGGAGGTCAAGCTCGTAAGCGATGAAAGCGTGACCGCGTCTCCAGAACGAAGCCGGCAAGGTGCATTGTGGGTACGTGGTCCTTGGACGGCGAAGGCGTATTTCAAGCAGGAAGATCTGCCAATAATGGACAAGGAGGGCTGGTTTCCCACTGGGGACGTGGCTGCGCTGGACGAGTACGGTTTTCTTCAGATTCTGGATCGCACAAAAGACGTCATAAAATCTGGAGGAGAGTGGATTTTGTCGACCGATATCGAGAACATGGTGTGCGGGCATCCCGAAGTCCGTCAGGCCGCTGTCATCGGCGTGCACCATCCAAAATGGGAGGAGCGGCCCCTGCTGATCATTGTTCCCGTGCCCGGGACTTCGCCGACGAAGGAGGGCTTGCTCGACTATCTAAGGCCGAGAATCGCCAGTTGGTGGATGCCGGATGATGTCGTGTTCATTGAAGAGATGCGGATGACGGCGACGGGGAAAATTCGGAAGACGTCACTACGCTGTGTTGCCCGAAAAACAGAGCTCGAGCAGACCTCAGCAGCCGCCACAGCGCAGCGGATGATCATCGCGGAATTTGATAAGCACAGCGTTTGTCTTGGTCACCCTAGACCGTACCGGCTCGTGGTCGAGGATCTCGCTGACCGTCTCATCGATCGGATGCGGCGCGCCGCCACAGCCAGTCAAGCCTAAAACTAGCAGGACGGTAGCCTGGCTTCGCGCACTTACCTCGATCGAGAAACATGCCGGTGAAGGTATCCGGACCGCTTCGCCGAGGTTGTCGATCGGTACGGAGGGCCGGCATTTCAATAGGGTCGACGCGGAACTGCCAGTGGGGCCGCTGCGAATAGATCTCCACAATTGAGGGAGCGGCCGAGGCGGATCGAACGTCCATCTCATTAAGCGGAAATCAAGATTTCGTGCACCGTTGACAGGCCTGCATACGATGGAGTAAATCTAACGTATGTTAGAAAAGTTGCTTCAAGGGGTGGATAATGTCTAGCGCGGATCATCAACCGCCGGCAGATCCGGCGTGGTTCACTTCCCCGACAAACTTTGTCGATAGCGATAGCGCCGAGGTGAGGGCTTTCGTAGAGTCTGCTTTGCGCAACCTGAACTCCAGCGCTTCCGATACCGAAAAGGCAATCCGACTGTTCGAAGCGGTGCGCGATGGCATCCGATATGATCCCTACACGTTTGAACTGAGCCCCGATGCTTATCGCGCTAGCGTGGTGGCAGGGGCGGAGTCTGCTTTTTGTGTGCCCAAGGCGATCTTGCTGACCGCCTGCCTACGTGCTGTTGGCATTCCCGCTGCATTGGGCTTCGCCGACGTTCGTAACCATTTGAATACGCCAAAGCTAACCGAGCTGATGCAAACGGATCTCTTCATTTACCACGGATACGTGCAGCTGTGGCTCGACGGGAGGCCCTACAAGGTTACGCCGGCCTTCAACATGGAGCTATGCAAGCGCTTCGGAGTAAAGCCTCTTCTCTTCGACGGGACGTCTGACGCTCTGTTTCACGAGTTCGACGAAAAGAATCAGAGGCACATGGAATATGTTCATGACCGGGGCTTGTACGTGGATGCGCCAATCGACGAATTCCTGGCGGCGTTCAAAGCAACCTATCCCAAGTTGGAGGAATTCAACCGTTGCCGGATCGCGGGGCAGAGCGGCTTTGACGATGGTTTTGCGCCGACGGAGGAAGGGCATCGGCCGTGAAGTACTTGGAGGATTTCAAGGTCGGACAAATTTTTGCGTTCCGCACCCCTCCCTTAAGCAAGGACGAGATAATTTCGTTCGCCAGGGAATGGGATCCGCAGCGGCTGCATACGGATGAATACTATGCCAAGCAAATCCATGGCGGTCTGATCGCATCGGGGTTCCAGACACTCCTCCTCGTATTCAGGCCGATTATGCGGGACTTCATGACGGGGGTCGCAAACATCGGTGGTTTGGGTTTCGAGAGACTATCTTGGAACGCGCCTGTGCGGGCGAATGAGCCGCTTGATGTTACATTGAAGATGCAGGCAGTGAGGCCCTCCCAAACCAAGCCCGATCGGGGTGTCGTCAGCTACCGTGTCGAAGCGCGCAACATGGCAGGAGAGCCCGTGCTGACCGTCGATACCGCCGCGATGGTTAAGCGAAAGGCAGGGCCGCCGTCATGAGCAATGTGAGGGCGCATTCACAGGACGATTTGCGGATGCTGCGCGGAAGCGTGCGCACACTCTTTGAGCGCGCGGGCGGCATCGCACGCGCCCGTAACGCTCGCGACAAGGGCTGGGACCGACAGGTGATGAACGAACTGGCCCATGCTGGCGTGCTCGGTGTCGCCGCCCCAGAAGCGGTCGGCGGACTTGGCATGGGACTTACAGCGGCCGGTGTGATCGTGGAAGAAGTTGGTCGCGCGCTCACGCCCGAACCGGTGGTGTCAGCCATCGCACTTGCGATCGGAATGATTCAACGGGTATGTCCTGGCGATGCGATGCTCGCTACGGCTATCAGTGGCAAAATCGCCTGCGCCCTCGCGTGGCAGGAACGTGGTCTTCGAGGTTACTCTGACCAAATGGCATGCCGTTTCGACGGTAAAGTGCTGAACGGCTCAAAGGCCTGGATTGCCGGGGCCGTCGGCGCGGATCAATTGCTCGTGGTTGCGCAAAATGATTCGAAGCCCGTTCTCGTTGCCCTCGACGCTGATGGCAAGGGGATCTACTCGGAGCTGCGGCGACAGTCCGACGGAAGCCAGCTCTGCGACATCGGCTTTGTCGACGCCCCAGGTAAATTGCTGGCCGAAGGCTCGGTGGTATCGGAAGCGTTGTCCACCGTCGTCGCCGACGCCACGGCGCTCGCCGCCGCCGAGCTGGTCGGCGTCAGCGCTAAAGCACTCGAACTGACCCTCGATTATGTGAAGACGCGCGAGCAGTTCGGCAAGCCAATCGGGTCGTTTCAGGTCATCCAGCACCGCGCCGTAGACCTGTATGTCGCTCAGCAGGTGGCCGAGGCGGGGGTGAGCGAGGCGCTGGCACGGATGGATGTGAGCGCCGATCAGGGTGCGCGCATACGTGAGGCGAGCCGCGCCAAAGCTCGCGCCTGCAGCACGGCCAAGAGGATCACCCGGGAATCGATTCAACTCCACGGTGCAGTCGGCTATACGGACGAGTTCGACATCGGCTTGTTTCTGAACCGTGCGCTTGTGCTTTCGGCCTGGCTCGGGGATGCCGCCTACCACCGGGCTCGTTGGATGGACGCTCTTGAGGCAAATGAGGCAGGTCGATGACCGACTGGAATGCACTGAGTGACGAAGCGTTCCGCCGCCAGGTTCGCACCTTCTTCGAGACCGAGTATCCCGAAGAGCTACGCCATCTGCCGCATCGGGCGAAGTTCGCCGAGATCCGCCAATGGCACGAGAAGCTCTACGCCAAGGGCATGGTCGCGCCTGCTTGGCCGGTCGAATATGGCGGCATGGGTCTGGAAGCTTCGAAGCTCCTCATCTTTTATGAAGAGCAGCAGCGCTGGGGCGTGACGCGGGGCCGCGACATGGGTGTACAGATGGTCGGCCCCCTTATCATCAAGTTTGGCACCCAGGCGCAGAAACACTACTGGCTGCCGCGTATCCTTACTTGTGAGCACATCTGGTGTCAGGGCTACTCCGAGCCGGGCTCGGGGTCCGATCTCGCCAGTCTGCGCACGAGTGCCGTGATCGACGGCGATTATTTCGTGATCAATGGGCAGAAGATCTGGACCACGATGGCTCATGACGCCACGCACATCTTTATGCTGGTGCGCACCGATTCTCATGCGCGAACAAAACAGGAGGGCATCAGCTTCTTGCTCGCCGAAATGAACCAGCCGGGCATCGAAGTTCGCACGATCACGACGCTCGCGGGTGAAGACGAGTTCTGCGAGGTATTCTTCGACAATGCTCGCGCGCCCCGCGAAAACCTGGTTGGCGAACTGAACAAGGGTTGGACGATGGCCAAGGCCCTGCTCGGCTTCGAGCGAATCTTCATCGGTGCGCCCAACCTGGCGCAAAACGCACTTGTTCAGTTACGGACGATTGCGCAAGGGCGCTGCATGTTCAGCGATCCGGTGTTCCGCGATCGCTTTGCGAAAGTCGCTCTGGATGTTGAGGATCACGCGGCGCTCTATAGCCGCTTCGCCGACCAACTCAAGCGCGGCGAAATGCTCGGTCCCGACGTGTCGATGCTGAAGATCTGGGTCACTGAGACGTTCCAAGAGATTACCGAACTCATGATCGAATCCGCCGGACCTGACGGTGGCCTGATCGGTCCCTTACAGCTCGGCAATGTCGGTGTTGACGTGCTGGCGAACTTCTACAAGGCGCGACCGACCACGATCTACGGCGGGACGAATGAGATCCAGCGCAATATCTTGTCGAAAGCTGTTCTCGGCTTGCCTGGCTGATAGATAATTGCCCTACATTGAAGGAGGAAGAGCACCCATGTCTGACAGCTATGCCAAATACAACAAACTGAAATTCGACTATCCGGCGGACCGTGTTCTTCGGATCACGTTCGATCGTCCCGAAACCTTCAACTCCGTGGATGCGGAAACGCACACGCAAATGACCGACATGTGGATTGATGTCGACCGCGACCCCAACATCAACGCGGTTATCGTGACGGGGGCTGGCAAGGCGTTTTCGGCGGGGGGAGATTTCAGCCTGATCGAAAGGATAGCGGGCAACTTCGACGAGATGATGAGAACCTGGAAGGAAGCCAAGGATCTCGTTTACAACATCATCAATTGCAACAAGCCTATCATCTCGGCGATCAATGGCCCAGCCGCGGGTGCGGGGCTCGTTGTCGGAATTCTGGCTGACGTGTCGATCGCAGGCAAGCGAGCCAAGATTGTTGACGGGCACCCCCGCCTGGGGGTTGCCGCAGGTGACGTAGCGGCGATCATTTGGCCGCTGCTCTGCGGCATGGCCAAGGCAAAGTATTATCTTCTGACGTGCAAGGCAATCTCCGGCGAAGAGGCCGAGCGCATTGGCTTGGTATCCATGTGTGTCGACGATGATCAACTGCAGCAAGTCGCTCTCGACACTGCAGTTGAGTTGGCAAACGGCGCGCAAAGCGCGATCCGCTGGACGAAATATTCACTGAATAATTGGTTGCGCCAGGCCGGGCCAATCTTCGACGCTTCCACTGCGTTCGAGATGCTGGGTTTCATGGGCCCTGACGTCAAGGAAGGCGTGCTGTCACATCGGGAGAAGCGCGCTCCGAATTTTCGCAAGGACTGCCCTATTTAGTTTGCGCGGGAGAGAGGTAGAGCATATGCCCGACGCGATTTACCGGAAGATCGCTGCAGCCTATGGCCAGGCGGCACGTAAGGCGCCCGGCCTAAAGGCACGCTTCGATGCGGCGGGTTTCGACCCGGCAAGCATCAGATCATTGAGGGATCTCTCTCGCCTGCCGGTTCTGAAGAAAGAACAGCTCCTGGCACTCCAAAGGGAAAATCCGCCCTTTGGAGGCTTTCTCGCAGCCGATCTCGAAAGCCTGTCGCGGATCTATGTGTCGCCCGGGCCGATCTTCGAGCCCTCATTGGCGGGAGGTGGCGGGCACGGCCTCGAGGAGCTGTTCAAGGCTGCGGGGATCACGGTGGGCGATCTCCTCCTGAACACATGGTCCTATCATCTGGTCCCGGCAGGTCTTTTGTTCGACGAAGCAGCGCGTGCAGTCGGCGCGACGGTCATTCCCGGTGGTACGGGAAACCGTGAGCTGCAGGCGCAGATCATCGTTGAAACCGGCGTGACCGCGGTCTGCGCCAGCACGGCATTCTTCCTTACATTGGCGGATACGGTAATCGAGGCGTATGGGCGGAACGCTTGGAAGGTCAGATCAGCATTCCTCGGCGGCGAGATGGGCAACTGGATGGCGAAACGGCGTCGTATCGAAGCGGACTATGGCGTTACAACCTGGGCCGCCTATGCGACGGCCGATCTGGGTCTTGTGGCTTATGAGGATGACGGCGAAGGGTATGTTGCGCATCCCAATCACGTGGTGCAGATCTGCGATCCCATCAGTGGGGAACCCTTGGCCGCCGGCGAAACCGGTGAGATCGTGGTGACCGCACGCGACGCCAACTGGCCGATGATCCGCTTCGGCACCGGAGATAGCGGCTTCGCTCTTGAGAGTGACGGAGATGGTCGCGTTACGCGTCTTTCGGCCTTGCAGGGACGAGTCGGCGCGGCCGTAAAAGTCCGTGAGATTTTCGTCTACCCCCGCGCCATCGAAGAGGTGGTTATCGCGACCCCGGGCGTGCGCGCCGCCCAGGCGGTTGTGACATGCGAGAACGATCGTGATACTGTGCGCCTCTTGCTCGTCGCCGAGCCCGGCGCCGATCGTATTATGGCCCAAACACGTGCCATCGAAGCTTTTGCCACCAGTGCACGAATCCGGGCCGATGGCGTGGAATTCATCGATCTCCTGGAGGAGAACGCGTCGCTGATTGTAAACAAGAAAGACGCTTAGCCGGCGTGAGATCCAGCGCGCAAGGCGCGCCGCCTCGTTCGTTTGCTCGTAGAGGGCAAGTCGCGATGATGAAACGAAGGACCGGCATCGTACTGAAGGCCATCCAACAGCAGGCTCTGCAACATCACAATCAATTCAGACAGCGAATAGTATCCATCGCGTTGGCCCTTTTCAGGATTGAACCACTCTACAGTCCAGTTGAGCGCTCCCAGCATGGCCTGCCGCAAAGGCACAACCTTGATATCGGAGCGCAGCTCACCCGCTTCCTGCGCTTTGCGTAAGCAGTCATCCCAAAGGTTCGCGTATTTGTGTCGTATTGGCTGATGACGTGCTCGCACCTTCTTGGGTAGCTGCCCGTAGATGCGGATATTCGCAGACGTAAATTCGCTCAAACGAAAGAGGTACTCCATATGGGTACGGATCGCTGCGGCGATCCGGCTGCGGTGATCGGGAAACTGATGTGTCTTCGAAATGGTCAACGACATTCCGCGCAGGACCGCTCGCAATCCAATATCGAGCACTTCGTCGAGTATCTCATCCTTTGAACTAAAATGATAATAGATGCTGCCTGCTTCCATGCCGGCTTCTTGCGCGATATCTCGCATTGTTGCGGCCTTGTACCCTCTGTCGCGAAAAATCCGCGCTGCAGCGGAGAGCACTTGGACGCGGGTGCGGGATGATTTGCTGTCGTCGGAATCAATCAGGTCCAGGGTTTCCAGTTCGATTGGAGCTGGCTGTTTCAATGGCATGCCGCGTGCGGTGGACATTCCGTCCAAGAGAAGTTTACAAAGGCGCTCAGACAGCATGCTTACGGGATAGCGCGTCGCATCATACCATTCGACTGTCCAATTCATCGCTCCCAGCACGAACTGCCGCAGCGGTACGACTTTGATGTCGCTCCTAATGTCCCCGGCCGCTTGAGCTTCTGCCAAGAAATTGTCCCACACGGAGGTGTAGGCTTGGCGCAGTGGCCGATGGGCCACACGCATGTCCTGGGGAAGCCTCGAGTAATTTCGGATATTTGCCGAAGTGAAATCACTTTCTTTCAGGAAGTACGTCAGGTGCGCGTCGATCATCAAGGCGAATGTCTGTCGGAAATCCCTGCCGGAGAGCCGGCAATCCTCTCGGACCTTCTGCACGGCGTCGAAAACGTGCCGTACGCCCAATCGAAGGATTTCGTCGAAGATCGCCTCCTTCGACGCAAAGTGATAATATAGGCTACCCGCCTCCATACGCGCAGCCTTCGCGATCTTGCGGAGCGTCGTGGCATCGTATCCTTCATCTCGAAATAGCTTCGCGGCGGCGCTCAGGATGAGGGCGCGCGTCTGCTCCGACTTGCCATGATTTTTTCCAGTAGTTCCAAGCTGCGGTGAGGGCGAATTCATATTGTGTAATTTGCCTCTAGACATCGAAATAGCAAGTGCGATAATCTAACATACGTTAGAATTTGGTCGCCTAAGGTAGAACACCGATGGCGTATCCGCGGAAGGGAGGGGTGATAACCATGCGCGGGCTAAAAGGGAAGCGGACAATCGTAACCGGCGGCGGCAGCGGGATCGGACGCGAAGTATGCAAGCGATTCGCCGAAGAAGGCAGCGAGGTCGCCGTATTCGACACAAATGCCGCGGGTGCGGCTGAAACTGTGAAGATCATAGGGGACGCAGGTGGCAAAGCGACTGCCCACGCCGTTGACATCACCGAACGTGCGGCAGTCGATGCGGCTGTGGCCGAGGTGGAGAAAGGCGGGCCCATCAATGTTCTGGTCAACAATGCCGGCTGGGACGTCCCTCGACTTTTCCTGGAATCCGACGCAACGCTCTGGAAAAAGGTTATTGACATTAACCTCTACGGTCCCCTGAACATGCATCACGCGGTACTTCCGGGCATGGTTAGAAACGGAGGCGGGCGCGTGGTCAATATCAGTTCCGACGCGGGCCGCGTTGGCTCCTCAGGCGAAGCTGTTTACTCGGCCTGCAAGGGCGGCATTATCGCCTTCACCAAGACAGTGGCGCGGGAATTGGCGCGCAAGGGAATACAGCTCAATGCCGTGGCCCCAGGGCCGACCGACACACCGCTTTTCGCCGAATTCTCGAAGGGCGAAGGTGGCGAGAAAATCGCGGAAGGTCTCAAGCGTTCCATTCCGATGCGACGGCTCGCGCAACCGACCGACTACCCGGGGATCATCTGCTTCCTTGCCTCCGACGACGCTGGTTTCATCACCGGCCAAGTGATTTCGGTCTCCGGCGGGCTGACGATGCATGGATGACGCGCGCGACGGCGGCGCCCTCAACTTGTGGATTGATACGGCCGGACCGTGCCGAGATACCGTATCGGATGAAATGGTATGTTTACGCCATCTAAAGACATCCAGGACTGCAGCGCGATCCGAGCTTTTCTCACGCGCTGCGGCCTGACAGATTACGAAAGTCTCGTCGAGTGGGCCGACGCTGAACCCGATTGGTTCTGGTCACAAATTCTCGATCTTGCGAACGTGCGCTTTTCGCGTCGTTACCGAACGTTGCGGGACGTGAGCGGTGGGCTAGCCGGAATCCGTTGGGCCGCGGACGCCACTCTCAACCTCACCGAGACTTGCCTTGACGCTCGTATCGAAGTTGGGCTCGGGGAAAAAGCCGCCATCGACTGGATCGGCGAAGACGGGGAACGGCGCGTCTGGACCTACCGCGATCTCGCCTGCGAAAGCGCCCGGGTTGCCAGCGCCCTGGCCGCCCGCGGCGTAGGCGCGGGTGATGCGGTTGGCATCTACATGCCGATGGTGCCCGAGATCGAAGCGGCCCTCCTGGGCGTTGCGAGGCTCGGCGCTATCGCCGTCCCCCTGTTCTCCGGATACCCGGCGCCGGCCGTGGCGGCACGCTTGAACGACTGCACGGCCAAAGCGGTTTTGACGGCCGATGCGAGTAGGCGTCGCGGCAGGCCTGTTCCCATGGAATCCGTGCTGGTTGAGGCTCTGGCCGACGTATCCAGCGTGCACACGGTGATCAGCCTGCGCCGCTTCGGCGGCAGCGCCGCCGACCCACGGCGGGATCTGGACTGGGCTGCCACAGTCGGGGCCGCAAAGGCGGATTTTGCACCTGTTCCGGTTGCATCAGATGCGCCGCTGATGATTGCCTACACTTCTGGGACAACCGGCCGGCCCAAGGGGGTGGTTCACACGCATCTCGGTGTGCAGGCGGCGGCAACGACCAATTTCTTGTTGTGCCTCGACTTGAAGCGCGAGGACCGGCACCTGTGGATGACCGATATGGGCTGGGTTATGGGCCCGCTGACCCTGATCTCGACGCTTCTGGCGGGCGCGACACTGGTGCTGGCCGAAGGGGCGCCCTCCACGCCGGACGACCCGTTCCGCCTGCTGCGCCTCGCAAGCGAACATGGCGTTACCCATCTTGGCGTCGCGCCCACCTTGGTGCGACAGTTCATGAGAAGCGATCGCGGTCTGCTGACGCGGTACAACCTCTCCGCGCTGCGCATCGTCGCTTCCACTGGCGAGCCCTGGACCGAGGATGCCTGGCTTTGGCATCTAGAACACATCTGCCGCCGCAGGGCTGCGCCACTCAACATCTCCGGCGGTACTGAGCTCTTTGGCGCAATCCTGACGTCGACCGTGCTTCACACGTTGCGGCCCTGCGGTTTTTCCAGCGAGGCGTTGGGCGTCGGGGCCAAAGTGCTACGACCGGACGGGTCCGAGGCGAGGGATGGCGAAGTGGGCGAACTGGTGGTCACCAAACCGCCGCTAGGCCTGACGCCCACGATTTGGCAGGATCACTCGCGATATCTCGAGACCTATTGGTCGGATTATCCCGGCATTTGGCGGCATGGCGATTGGGCGCGCCGCGATTCCGACGGAACATGGTTCATTCTCGGCCGTTCGGACGACACGCTCAACATCGCCGGCAAACGTATCGGCCCGACCGAGATCGAGGCCGCGCTGACTTGCACTGGTAAGGTGATCGATGCTGCGGCAATCGCAGCGCCGGATGATCTGAAAGGCTTCGCTGTGGTGTGCGTGTGCGTACCCTCCGCCGGCGTGAAAACCGACGACACCTTGGTGGAGCAACTGAAGGACAATGTAGCCGCCGCGGTCTCCCAACCTTTCCGCCCGCGCGAGATACACTTTGTCGAGGCGCTGCCAAAGACTCGCAGTATGAAGACCATGCGCCGCGTCGTCCGCGCGGCGTTTCTGGGCGAGAAGCCGGGCGACCTGTCGCCGTTGCAGAATCCCGAGGTCATTGCTCCCATCGCTGCATTGAGGAACAAAGGCCGCTGAACGCCGTCTTGGAAGGGAGCGACAGGCTGCAACTCATCGACCGCCCCGCCAAGGGGGATCCGCCGCTTTGGTATGGTATTGTCGGTCCTTCGAGGCGCGGTGCCCCAACAGGTTTCTTTTCGATAGCTTGGCCGCAATGCCGACGGCCCGCTGCGAGCGGGCTAGCTGTGAGCTTTCAGGAGGTTGTCCATTCGACCGCAACCGTGAACGCTGATGTCGCCAAACACACAGTGATTCGCGGGGGATCGAATGGACACTCACAAGAATGCGCCTCTGACGCCCAAAGGTCGAGAGGCCATGGTGCGCAGTGTTGTTGAAGGAGGGCTCAGCAAGGCCGCAGCCACGCGCCAATTCAACATCACCAACGATTGTCGCCAAGTGGGTCACCCGCTTCCGCACAGAAGGCGTCGATGGGCTGCGGGATCGTTCCTCACGGCCCCATTCATTGCCAGGCCAAACCCCGGCAGCTACATGTGCCACTGTCGAGGCGTTGCGTCGGCAGCGCCACACGGGCAGGCAGATCGCTGCCGAAATCGGAATATCGCCCGCAACCGTTAGCCGCATCCTGCGCCGGCTCGGCCTGAACAGGTGGCCGCGCTGGAGCCGGCCGAGCCGATCCGCCGCTATGAGCGCGAGCACTCCGGCGAGCTTATCCACCTCGACATCAAGAAGCTCGGCCGGATCGGCTCTGTGGGACATCGCATCACCGGGCGGTATCCCGGCGCGATCAATCGCCACCATGGCATCGGCTGGGAGTTCGTCCATGTCTGCATCGACGATGCTTCACGCATCGCCTTCGTGCAGGTGATGGCCGATCAGCGCAAGGAAAGTGCAGTGGCTTTTCTTGAGGCCGCTGTCACTTACTTTGCCAGGCTCGGAGTCCGCGTCGAGCGCGTGATGACTGATAATGGCTCGTGCTACCGCTCAAGGATGTTCCGAGCAGCTTGCAGGCGCCTTGGTCTTTCACCAAATCTTCACCAGGCCATATACACCGAAGACCAACGGCCAGGCCGAGCGCTTCATCCAAACTTCCCTTCGCGAATGGGCATATGCCCGCGCCTACCAGAACTCAAATCAACGATCAGCCGAGCTGGTGCATTGGCTCATCGCTACAATTGGCATCGGCCGCATGGTAGTCTGAAGGCCAACACTCCCATCAGCCGACTCGGTTTAGCCAGGAACAACCTCTTGAGGCCCTACATAGACCAATGTCAACAAACGATATCATCCACCCTTAAAGCGATTGTGCCAGCCGGATGCCCTCGTCAATCGCGCGTAAGGCGTCGAGTTCGGTGGCTTCCTTGGCCCCGCCGACTACTGTGGCCGGGATGCCGCGCTCAATCAGTGCGGCGTGAAGCGCGCGCTCAGATTCCTGCCCGGTGCAAAGCACGATCGTGTCAGCTGCGATGACCTGACGTCGGCCGGCGATCTTGATGTGTAGGCCCTCATCGTTGATTCGTTCATAGCTGACGCCGCCCAACATCTCGACGCCGTATTTGCGTAGCGCGTTGCGAAGGATCCAGCCTGTGGAAACGCCGAGTCCGTCACCGGGCTTAGTGGTCTTACGCTGCAGCATGACGACTTTGCGGGTGCCGTCCACCGGTGCCTGCGGATCAGCCTTGAGCGCGCCGGGCGCGGAGAAATTTCCATCCACGCCCCAAGTGTCGAAAAAAGCCTCGCTGCCGTTAGCCTCGGCGGTGGGAGTGACGAGAAACTCGGCCACGTCGAAGCCGATCCCGCCAGCGCCCACGATGGCGACGGTCTTTCCCGCGACCCGTGTGCCCGATAGGATTTCCGCATAGGTTGCCACCTTGGGATGGTCAACGCCCGGCAGATCGGGGATGCGGGGGCTGACGCCGGTAGCAATCACCACATGATCGTACCCGCTCAGATCCTCGGGGGAGGCGCGGCGGCCAAGATGCAGGTTGACCCCGTGCTTGTCTACCTGGCGTCGGAAGTAACGCAGAGTGTCGTCGAACTCATTCTTGCCAGGAACTGCGCGCGCCAGCGTAAGCTGTCCTCCGAGCGTTTGAGAAACTTCGAACAATGAAACAAAGTGACCGCGTCGCGCCGCTTCCGTTGCCGTAGCCATCCCCGCCGCGCCGCCGCCGACCACGGCGATCTTTTTCCGGACCTCCGCGGGCGTATCGCGCAGCTCGGACTCGCGGCCAGCGCGAGGATTTACAAGGCAACTCACCGCGCGGCCAGAGAAGATGTAGTCCAGACAAGCCTGGTTGCAGGCGATGCAGGTATTGATCTCGTCCACTCGTCCATCGCGGACCTTGTTGGCGAAGAACGGATCGGCCAGCATTGGCCGCGCCATAGAGATGAGATCTGCATCGCCGCTCGCGAGGATGTCCTCGGCCATCTCCGCGGTGCTGATGCGGTTGGACGCGACCACGGGGATGGAGACGGCAGCGCGGACCCGTGCGGCGGCCTTGCGCCAAGCTCCTCGTGGCACGGGGTAGGCGATAGTAGGCACGCGGGCCTCGTGCCAGCCAATGCCAGTGTTGATGATGTCGGCGCCGGCGGCCTCGACCTTGCGGGCAAGGGCGGCGATTTCGTCTGCCGGTGCGCCGTCTTCGATGAGATCGGCAGCCGAAATGCGATAGATGATCAGTAGATCCGGACCGCAGCGCTGGCGCACCGCGCGCACGACCTCGACAGGAAAACGATGGCGGTTCTCCGCGCTGCCGCCCCAAGCATCTTCGCGCTTGTTGGTGTGGGTCACCGTGAACTCGTTAATGAGATAGCCCTCGGATCCCATGATCTCCACACCGTCAAAGCCTGCAGCCTGCGCGTTCGCTGCCGCCTCGGCGAATTGGCTGATTGTGCGCCGGATGTCGCTATCGAGCATCTCGCGCGGGATATGGCGGTTGATTGGTGCCCGAATTGGGGAAGGCGCCACGCAGCACGCAATCTTCGCGTAGCGCCCTGCATGAAGGAGCTGCGCGCAGATGAGAGCGCCCTCGTGATGTACTGCATCGCAGATCGGGCGAAGCGCCTGGGCCTCTTCGGGATCGTCGAGCCGCGGTCCTTGAGCGTCAAGCACGCCTTCGGCGTTAGGCGAAAACCCGCCAGTGACGATGAGCGCAACGCCGCCGCGCGCACGTTCGACATAGAAGGCAAGTTGCGCGGCGATCGGGTCGGGCTTGCACTCGAGCTTGGTGTGCATGGAACCCATGATGATCCGGTTGCGCATTTCATGGCGCCCGACCTTGAGTGGCGAAAGCAGTCTGGCGTAGGTCGACGAAGCCGTCGTGTTCATAATTATCCTCCCTTTGGCACTTGCCGGTTATTCTAACGTTTGTTAGGTTTCTTGGAAAGTCGATTTAAGACGCTCCGCGGGAGGATCATTCAATGCCCTTTCAGCCGACCGAAGATCAGCTCGCCTTTCGGGAGGTCGCACGGCGCTTTGCACGCGAAAGATTGGCAGATGGCTATCAAAAGCGCGCCAAAGGCCATGTCCTCGATCGGGGACTGATCCGTGAAATGGGCTCGCTCGGTTTGATTGCGTCGGATCTTCCTGAGAAGTTTGGCGGAATGGGTGAAAGCTCCGTCACGGCCGGGTTGATCACCGAACAGATCGCCTATGCCGATTTCAACGTCAGCTACGTGCAACTCCTGGGATCGCTCATGGGCGGCATGGTCGCAAAACACGCCTCGGAGGACATCGCCCGCGATTGGGTGCCGCGAGTGATTGCAGGGGACGCGGTGATCGGACTTGGCCTCACCGAGCCGCGCGGCGGTTCGGACGCGGCAAATCTTCAGCTGCGCGCCGAGAAGTCAGGTAATGGCTGGCGGCTGAATGGCGAAAAGACCTCCATGAGCTTTGCTGCGCAGGCAGACGCTGCAGTTGTCTTCGCCCGCACCGGCGATCCAAAAGGCGGGTCGCGTGGCGTCAGCGCTTTCTTTGTCAACTTGACGGAAAGGGGGATCAAGCGGACTCACTTCGACGATATAGGCACCAAGCCGGTCGGCCGTGGCTCGGTTTTCTTCGATGATGTCCATGTGCCGGCTGAATGCTTGATGGGCGAACAGGACCGAGCCTTCGGGACCATCATGGCGGGCTTCGACTATAGCCGCGCGCTGATCGGGCTGGAGTGCCTCGGTCCGGCGCAGGCCTCTGTCGACGAGACCTGGGCCTATGTCCAGGAACGCGAGGCGTTCGGCGCGCCCTTGGCCCAATATCAGGGCGTCACCTTCCCGCTCGCGGAGGCCGAGACGCAACTAACGATGATGCGCCAGCTTTGTTATTACACCCTCGATCTCCGCGATCGCAACATGCCGCATACGGCCGAGGCGGCCATGTGTAAATGGTATGTGCCTAAGACGGCTTGCGAGATTATGCAGCAGTGCCTGATTTTGCACGGACATTACGGCTACACGACGGATCTACCACACCACCAGCGTTACAACGACGTGCTCGGGCTCCAAATCGGCGACGGTACGGCGCAAATCCAGAAGCTCGTCATCGCGCGCGAGAGGGTTGGGCGTGTGGCGCTCCAATATGACAAGAGAGCGAAGGGGGCGGCGAAATGAGCGTCCCGGTCAATATCCGAAGTGAAGGCAGCACCGGGATCATCGAGCTGAGCCGGCCGGAGAAGTTCAACTGTCTCTCGCTCGAGGTGCACGAACTCATAGACGCGGCTCGCGTGAAATTCGAGGCTGACCGTTCTGTTCGGGCCATTCTGATCTGCTCACAGGGCAAACACTTCTGCACCGGTGCTGACCTCGTCGAAGTCAAGGGCAAGATGGACGATCCGGCGGCGCTCGACCACTTCATTGGCTTCGGCATGAGCGTGCTGCGCCGGCTCGAGCAGAGTCCCCTGCCGGTGGTCGTGGCGGTCCAGGGGCTGTGCCTGGCGGGGGGCATCGAATTGATGCTGTCGTGCGACGTCTGCTTCGCGGCGGAGACCGCGCAATTTGGTGATCAGCATGCGCAGTTCGGTCTCATTCCGGGTTGGGGCGGCAGTCAGCGGTTGGTCCGTCTTATGGGACTGCGCCGAGCGCTCGATCTGATGTTCTCTGCGCGTTGGTTGAAGGCGGACGAGGCCAAGGAGGCTGGACTCGTAAACTATGTCGTGGCCGATGATCAACTCCACAGCGCGGCCTTGGCTTACTGCCAGAAGATCGGCACGCGCTCGCGGCAGGGCATGGCTGAGATGAAACGGCTGGGTCGCGAGGGTCTGGAACTGACGCTCGACCAAAGCATGCGTCTTGAGCGCGACGCTGCATTGCGCCACCTGCCGGGAGCGGAGGTGGCCGAAGGGCTGGATGCCTTCGCCAATCGCCGCGAGCCGAGATTTGAACAATAACATCGCGTCGGAGTTCAATATGGATTTCAACTTGAACGATGAGCAGCGCCAGATCTACGAATACGGCGCCCAGTTGGCACAGCGTTTCGACAACGCCTATTGGCTCGATCATGCGCGTCGGCATGTTTTTCCGCGAGAGATGTTCTCTAAGATCGCCGATGATGGATTTCTGGGGCTTATGGTGCCTCAAGAGTTTGGCGGGGCCGGCCTCGGCATGACTGAGATGGCTTTGTTCATGGAGGGGACGGCCAATCACGGTATTCCGCTTCTGATGATGGTCGTCGGGCCGACCATGTCCTTGGCGCATATTGCGAACCATGGAAGCGAGTTCCAGAAAAAGGAGCTCCTGCCGCGGGCTTGTCGTGGCGAAATCCAGTTCTGTTTTGCGATCACAGAGCCCGGAGCTGGTTCGAACACGATCAAGGCTCGAACATTGGCAAGGCAAAGAGGTAACCGCTTTTCATTATCGGGCGAAAAGACCTTTATTACCGGCGCTGATGTCGCGGACTACTGCTTGGTAGTAGCCCGTACCAAGCCGCACGAAGAGGTCAAGCGCAAGACCGATGGCTTCACGCTTTTTGCGGTCGATCTGAAAAAGAAAGGCGTCGACAAACAACGGGTGAAGATTTCGATTCCACTACCCGAAGAACAATGGACGCTATTTTTCGACGAGGTTGATCTTGGTCCCGAAGATGTTGTAGGCCAAGTGGACGAAGGCTTTTCGATTCTTTTCGACTCGCTTAACCCCGAGCGCATCATCCTGGCTGCTCTATGCTGCGGAATTGGCCGATTCGCGCTAAATAAAGGCGTCGCCTATGCGTCGCAGCGCAACGTTTTCGGCCAGCCGATCGGTGCGCATCAGGGTGTCCAACATCCGATGGCCAAGGCCCACACCGCAGTCGAAATGGCGAGCCTCATGACCCGCCGCGCCGCTTGGGAATTCGACAACAGCCTACCCGCTGGCGCCTCGTCCAATATGGCCAAATATGCTGCGGCGGAGGCTGGCATCGAGGCGGTGGATGCGGCGCTCCAGGCTCATGGCGGATCGGGGTTTACCGAAGATACCGGCATTTACGAGCTATATCCACTGATGCGCTTGCTGCGCACGGCCCCAGTGAACCGCGAGCTTTGTCTGAGTTTCATCGGCGAAAAGATCATGGGCCTGCCACGCTCTTACTGAGAGCTGCGGATCGGCAAGGAGGTTAAGCAATGAATCTCGGGATGCGTTTCCGAAGAGCGGACGCTCACGAAAAGTCAAGCGCGCGCTGCTGGCATGCGATCGAAACAACGCCGCTCAGCGAAGTCCGACGCATTCAAGAAGAGAAGCTGATCGCGCAGATGGCCTACTTGCAGGCCAACTCGGAATTCTATCAGAAGAAGCTGGGCGCGGCCGGTGCGAGGTTCGACGACGTGCGCACTATCGATGATCTGCAGAAGCTGCCCTACACGTTCAAAGCGGAGATCCGCGACAGTCTTGCCGCTCGCAAGCCTTTCGGCCTCCACCTCGCGGCCAAGCCCGAAGATATAATTCAGATGCAGGCGTCCTCCGGCACTACAGGCAGCCCATCTTACGTGGCTCTGACCGAATCCGACGCCGCAATGTGGCATGAAATGTCGGCACGCTGTTTTTTCGCAACCGGGGTGCGGCCCGGCGACATGGTGCTGCATGCCTTCTCGCTGGCCAAAGGCTTTGTTGGCGGCATCCCGGTCATGCAAGGTTTGCAATACTTGGGCGCCATCGACATCCCGATTGGTGCCGATGGCGGTGCCGACCGTCTCATCCGAGCTTGTGCCGACATCCGCCCGCGCTGCGTGGTCGGTGCGCCAAACTTTGTTCTGCACTTGGGTGAGAAAGCGCCTGAGATCCTTGGCATTCCCGCATCGCAGCTTGGCGTCGAGCGGGTCATCGTGGGTGGCGAGCCGGGCGGTGGCATCCCCACCGTCCGCCGCCGCATTGAGGAGCTGTGGGGCGCAAAATGCACCGAGTTACTTGGTGGCACGGACCTCGGTGTGACCTATTGGGCCGAGTGCGACGAACAGTCGGGCATGCACATGGTCAGTATGGACTACATTATTACCGAGCTGCTCGACCCCGAAACTGGCAAGATTATCCCGTTCCAGGACGGGGCCCGGGGTGAGATGGTCTATACGGCGATAGGCCGTCAGGCGAGCCCGCTGCTGCGCTTCCGCTCCGGCGACTACATTGACGTCCTGGCCACCAGCTGCTCGTGCGGGCGAACAGGGCCAAAGATCCGTTGTATCGGTCGCGCCGACGATATGCTGATTGTCCGCGGTGCCAACGTCTTCCCCTCAGCCATCCACAGCATCATCAACGAAATGATGCCCGAGACCAACGGGGTTGTCCGCGTTGTTGCCGATTTCGAGGGGCATACGACGCAGTCGGCACTCAAAATCATTGTCGAACGCGGACCCCACCGTCCGCCCAACAGGGACGACGAACTAAGAAACAAGATCGAGACGCGTCTTCGCGATGCGCTGGTATTCAAGGCCGACGTCCGCATTGTGAAGCCCGACACATTCGAGAAACCCGGCGCGGCGAAGGTTGCGCTCACTCTTCGCAAATACCCCGATCTGTCATGACAATCCTTAAATCACTTCTCGATAAGGGTTCGGAGAATTTCCGGGCCAATGAGACGCACTATCGCGCGAGAATCAAAAGGCTGCACGAACTGCGGCTGGAGCAACGTGCCGGCGGCCCGCTGAAGGCACGGGAGCGACACGAGGAGAAGGGCAAGGTCCTGCCGCGTGATCGCGTCGAACGGCTGATTGATTCAGGCACCCCCTTTTTGGAACTGGGTGAACTTGCGGGCTTGAATAAATATGAAGGCGTGCCCCCTGGCGCTGGCATCATTACCGGCATCGGCATGATCGAGGGCCGGCATTGCATGATTATTGCAAACGACGCCACCGTAAAGGGCGGCACTTATTTCGGGATGACGAGCAAGAAACACGTTCGCGCCCAGCGCGTCGCTTGGACCAACCGGCTGCCAGTGATCACACTGGTCGACAGTGGTGGGGCTTTTCTGCCCGAACAAGCAAATATTTTTCCCGACGAAGGCCAGTTCGGCTCCATCTTCCACAACCAAGTGGGCATGTCGGGCGATGGCATACCGCAGATTGCTGTTGTGATGGGACCATGTACCGCGGGTGGTGCCTATATCCCGGCATTATGCGATGAGGTCGTGATCGTGCGCGGGCAAGGATTTATGTATCTTGGCGGGCCCGAATTAACGTTTGCCGCGACTGGCGAGAAGGTCGACGCCGAGACTTTGGGCGGCGGGAAGATGCATTGCGCGATCTCCGGCGTGACCGACCACTTGGCCGAGAATGACGCCCATGCGCTGGCGATTACTCGGCAAATCGTGGCACATCTGGGCGAAAAGACCAGTCCTCGGAAAATCCCCATCGTTCCGAAGCCTCCCGTTTATCCGGTTGATGAAATTTACGGCATCGTCAGTCGTGACGCCAAGGTACCGACGGATAATCGCGAAATCGTCGCGCGGCTGGTCGATGGCAGCGAATTGCACGAGTTCAAGCCGCTGTATGGCGACACATTAATAACTGGTTGGGCTCGCATTCACGGCCATGAGGTCGGCATCCTGGCCAACAACGGAGTGCTTTTCGTCGATGCAGCTCTGAAAGCGGCTCATTTTATAAATCTATGCGTGCAACGCGACATTCCGCTGGTCTTTCTCGTCGACGTTAATGGGTTCATGGTCGGTCGCGAAGTGGAACAGGCGGGCATCGCTAAGGCTGGCGCCAAGATGATCACTGCTATGTCGTCGGCCCGCGTGCCGAAGTTTACGGTGATTACCGGCGGCTCCTACGGCGCGGGCTACCTCGCGATGTTGGGCCGACCGTTTCAGCCGGACGCCATGTTTGCCTGGCCGAACGGACGCGCGGCTATCATGGGGCCAGAGCAGGCAGCGAGCGTGCTGGCCCAAGTGCGTGCCCAGATCAATGACCGCGAAGGTAAAATTTGGACGGCCGAAGAGGAAGAGGTCTTTAAAGCTCCAATTCGCCGGGAGTACGAGTCATTTCAAGACGCGTACAATTTCGCTTCGAATCTTTGGATCGACGGCGTTATCGAACCCGCTGAAACGCGCGATGTGCTGGCGCTGCTTCTGGATGTAGCTTCCCGACGTCCGAAGGTCGACAGTCACTTCGGCGTTTTTCGGTTTTAGGTGTGCGACACCATGCGTATTAAGTCTCTTCTCATTGCCAACCGCGGCGAAATCGCATGCCGGATCGCACGCACGGCTCGCTCGCTCGGAATCGTTCCGATCGGCGTCCATTCTGACGCTGACGCCGAGGCGTTGCATGTGCGCGAAGTCGGTCGGTCGCTCAGGATCGGAGGCGGACCCGCTGTCGAAAGTTATCTGCGGATCGACGCGGTGATAGCGGCCGCTCGGCAAGCCGGAGCGGACGCAATCCATCCCGGCTATGGCTTCCTCGCGGAAAATCCGGACTTCGCTCGTGCGGTGGAGGCCGCCGGTATGATCTTCGTCGGCCCTACCGCCGAGACACTACAGCGGTTCGGCGACAAGGCCAGTGCTAAAAAGGCCGCGACAGCCGCCGGCGTGCCGGTCATTCCCGGAGGCCATGGTGTCATGTCCGACCCCGATCAAATCGCACGGGCGGTACGAGAAGTTGGGCTTCCGGCTCTTTTGAAGGCCGTTGGGGGCGGCGGTGGGCGCGGTCAGAGGCTGATCGACAATGAGGCTACGCTGAAGGCCGACATCGAGAGCGCGCAGCGCGAGGCGAAATCCGCTTTCGGCTCCGAGGGACTTTTGCTCGAGCGCTTCCTGCCTGCGGCGCGCCATGTCGAAATACAAATCGCCGGTGATGGCACAGGCCACGTGGTGCACCTCTTCGAACGCGACTGCACGCTACAGCGCCGCCATCAGAAGGTGATCGAGGAAGCTCCCGCCTGGGGTCTCCCGCGGCCACTTCTCGATCATATCGCCCAGGATGCGGTCCGGCTTGCGGAGGCGCTGAACTATCGTGGGCTAGGCACTGTCGAGTTTCTTGTGCTAGGCGAAGAGTACTTTTTTCTGGAGGTCAATCCCCGAATCCAGGTCGAGCATCCGGTAACCGAAGCGGTCACCGGATTGGACCTCGTGGCGCTGCAGCTGCGCATCGCAGAGGGCGCAGGCTTGGGCCTGACCCAAGATCAGATCACCTGCACGGGGCATGCTGTGGAGGCTCGGCTCTACGCCGAGGATCCGCGGATGCAGTTTTCTCCTTCAACAGGGCGGATCACGGCGATTTCGCTGCCCGACGGTCTTAGGATTGATAGTGGCGTTGAGGCAGGCGACAGTGTTAGCCCTTTCTATGATCCGATGATTGCAAAGCTCATCGTGCATCATTCCGATCGGGATGCGGCGCTGGCGCGCCTGGCTCAAGCGTTGGATCACGTGGTTGTGGACGGGGTCGAGACGAACCGTACCTTTCTTGCTGCACTCACCCGAGACGCCGATTTTGCGCGAATGCAGGTGCATACCCGCTGGATCGACAGTTGCATCGATGCACTAACCGCCGCTCCGCAGCGCTCGGATGGGCGGCTGTGGCAGGCGGTGGCCGCCGTTCTGTTCGTCACCCGTGGCCGCGCCGACAGCGATGCCAACCCTTGGCGCAACCGTGATAGGTTTACCGGTTGGCGGCTCGGCCTTGGCGGCGCTCTGGAGGAGGCAGGCCAGCGTGTGATCCTCGCGCATCCGGGAACATCCGGCAAAGAGCTGCGCGTCAGCCCGGTGGGAAATGACAACCTCTTTGTTGTCTACAGCGACGACAGCATGCCCTTGGCGCTGAACGCAACTGAGCTTCGATCCGGCCGCTTGCAGATCACGCATGAGGACGAAACGATTACCATCGAAGCGCGCGTCCGAGGCAATTCGATCGAAATCGACACGCCTGGCGGCCGTCTGCTGTACCAAGCGTCGACATCGCTGGCTTTCGCTGAAGTAGATAGCACTGCGGACCGCATTCTCGTGTCTCCTCTAACCGGCACAATTGTGAAGGTATTGATCGACGAGGGGGCCTCAGTAGCGGCCGGCGAGGTTGTGGCGATCCTGGAGTCCATGAAGCTTGAGATCTCGATAAAGGCGATGGTTTCGGGAGTGGCGAAAAATATATCCATCTCGCGAGGCGCAATGGTGGACCGAGGGCAGCCAATCGTCGAGATAACTCCCTTAGAAAGTGAGAGTTCATGAGCGATTTTCCAAAATTCGTCGAGTTTAGAGAAGAGGGACCCCGCGAGGGGTTTCAGATCGAAAAAAAGATCTACCCGATCGAAGAACGGGTCGAACTGATCGATATGCTCAGCGAAACCGGGCTGAAGCGGATTCAGGTAGGTAGCTTCGTCAACACCCAAAAGGTGCCCCAAATGGCCGATACAGCCGAGCTGTTCAAGCGCATTAGGCGGGTGCATGGCGTAAGATACACGTCGCTCTGGCTGAACGACAAGGGCTTTCGCAAGGCGCTCGCAGCGCCTCAAGTCGATATCGATCCGCGGCTATTGTTCTATCCATCCGACACATTCTCGCGAAAGAACAACGATGCTTCCTCGATGGAGATGCGCGAGAAGCAGCGCGAATGGGTCAACCTCTACAAGCAGGAGGGCTACACTGTCGACACGGCATATGTGATGACCGCATTCGGATGCAACTTCGAAGGACCGATCCCGCAGGACCGGGTCTTAGACGATTTCCGTTTCGTGCTGGATCTCTGCGCAGAAGAAAATATTCCGCTACCGATCCTTGTTGTCGCCGACACGATGGGGTGGGGCAATCCTGAGGCAGTTAAGCGCATGATCGGGGCGATAAGGGAAATCAAGCCGGATGCGCGCATCGGCATGCACCTGCACGACACCAGGGGCCTCGGCATAGCCAACATCTATGCGGCGCTTTCTATGGGCGTTGACATGTTTGAGAGCTCCGTCGCAGGACTGGGCGGATGCCCGTTTGCTGGTCACGGCCATGCGCGCGCGGCCGGGAATGTCTGCACCGAAGATGCAGTTTTTTTGTGCCATGAACTGGGCATTGCGACTGGCGTCGATCTCGATAAGCTCATTGCCGCTTCCGTTTATGCCGAAAAGATAATTGGTTCACCACTAATGGGCCGTGTGATGCATTCCGGCGGACTCGATAAGTACCGTAAAGTTTAGTTGAGGAAAAACCGAGATGGCTAAGTTGCTCGACGGAACTGGTGCTGCGGCAACTCAATTTTAGATATGCTGCAAACCGTACGTCGACGGCGGTGTTAGCGTTCGAATTCGAAAAGGGCGGCCAAATCGCAGAGCGATCTATCACAACGGCAGGAATGCGACTTGGTTAGAGTGACCGAGGGAGGAATTGATGCCGGAAATACTCCTGGCTGCGGGTCAGGCCAACGTCTATGGCCTGTTCAGAACCTGTGCACGAAAACAGCCATCCAGTGCCGCGATCGAGTATGAGGGGCTAACCGTTTCATACGGTGACCTTCTGAAGAGGGTCGACGCGATTGCTTCCGCGCTGCTCGGCCGAGGTGTCAATCCTGGCGACCGTATCGCGATCCTTTCGCATAACCGTCCTGATTACGTCGAACTGCAGCTGGCTGCAGCTGCAATCGGGGCCATCGTTGCTTGCTTGAACTGGCGACTTTCGCCGGCTGAACTCAAGCATTGCATCGAACTGGTGGAACCGGTGATGGCTGTCGTCGAGCCGGAATTACATGCGACGTTTGCAGCCGTGTCGGAACTGCCGACAATCCAAGTCGGCCCTGAGTTGAGCCGAATGAGCTCGTCGGCCGCCCTCGATTCTCGGCTCGGCACGTTGCTTGAAAGTGATGAGGAGGGGCTGACCATTCTTTTCACCTCAGGAACCACGGGGCTGCCCAAGGGCGCACTTGTCAGCCATCGCGCACATGTGGCGCGTGCGATGGCTTTTTCGGCTGAATTAATGCTGGACCCACGTGACGCGTTCGTTGCTTGGGCGCCCATGTTTCATATGGC
Organism: Bradyrhizobium sp. 22; assembly: GCF_000482425.1. Lineage (NCBI taxonomy): Bacteria > Pseudomonadati > Pseudomonadota > Alphaproteobacteria > Hyphomicrobiales > Nitrobacteraceae > Bradyrhizobium > Bradyrhizobium sp. 22. The sequence continues at coordinate 275,736 of NZ_KI519401.1, read as the reverse complement.
ATCGACCGACCATATGCTGGCGACACTCATGCGGGGTGGTACGGTCGTCATCATAAACGGCTTCCAGCCGGAAGCGATCAATATGGCGTTGTCTCAGCACAAGATTGGTTGGCTGGTGATGATGCCGGGTGTGGTCGACGCATTCATCGAAGAGCGAAAAGCGCGACCAACACCCATCAAAGGCATCAAAATCTGTGGCGCCATGGCGGATCTCGTACCGCGGCATCAAATTTCGGAATTGACCCGCCTGCTTGACGCTCCCTATCTGAATTCCTTCGGCGCAACGGAGACCGGTCTTCCGCCAGCAAGCGGTTCTGTAATAGAGGTCGGAGTGACGCCGACCGATCTCGCCAAACGCATTTCTTCATTCTGCGAGATCAGGCTGGTCGATCCGCTTGACAACGACGTACCTGATGGCGAGCCGGGTGAAATGGTGGTCCGAGGACCCACGCTTTTTTCGGGCTATTGGAATGCGCCGGAAACCAATGCTGTAGATTTCAGAGGCGGTATGTTCCATATGGGCGATACATTTCGGCGGCTTCCTGATGGACGTGTGGATTTCGTTGACCGGGTAAAATACATGATCAAGAGCGGAGGTGAAAACGTTTACCCAGCCGAGATCGAGCGAGTGTTACTGGCTCATCCAGCAGTTTTGGAAGCGGCGGTAGTCAAGGCTAGTGATCCAAAATGGGGAGAAAGGCCCGTAGCGTTCGTCGCTTGTGACGAGGCAAACATATCCGCCGATGAAATCTTGCGGCTCTGCAGCGAACGCCTCGCCGGATACAAACGGCCAAGGGAGATCCGGTTCATTGCGTTCGATGATTTTCCGCGTTCGACCAGCGGCAAAGTCCAGCGTCACGTTCTCGAAGATCGGCTGAAGGATCAAGCTTCTGGCAGCCGAACACGTAACGCTGACTGATCGGAACTGCTATGACGATCTAGGCTTTCGGCGGAACTACGAGGCCTTTGTATCGTACTTGATAATGTATTTGTTCTTTGCAGGCCGGTTAGTGCCAAGGTCTGTCACCTGCGTTATTGTCGGGCGATAAGCGATCGCGCTCTCAAGCGAGCAGAAAATGAAATAGCCCTTTGGCGACAGAAATCTCCGGCTCCGCCTGCCAACTCACGGCTTCGACGCTTGCCATCCGACGCCCTTTTCGTAAGACCGTCGCCCGCACATTCAACGGCTCTGCGATGGCGGGCCGCAGGTAGTCAACCGTAAGGTTGATTGGCTTCAGACTTCGATTCCTGAGATCTTGCCAAACTGCGACGGATGCCACCGCCTCCATAACACTGGCAATGATGCCGCCATGATAGTAGTTCATGACAGGATTACCTATATAGCTTTCGGAAAAGGGCATTTGGGCAGCGACGTGTCCCTCCTCAATGTTCACGATGGTAAAGCCGAGGAACCTGAAGAAGGGCCTCTTCATCAGTAGCGTGTTCGTTTCCTCGGGCGTCATTCTGGTTTCCGCGGTGTTGTTTGGATATCGAAAAGATTTCTCTCGCCTCGTGTGAGAGCGAAGGTAGCACAGCCACGTGCGACTTCGTCGCCCTTGTCATCATCGAACCAGATAACGCCGGAATTGAAGGCAATATGGCGGGTCTGGTGATAGCATTTGGCGCGGACCAACACGTCGGCGCGGGATTGTGCCGGTCGAAGATAATCCACGCGCAGATCAAGCGTGGCCATCGTGCTGATGTCGTCGATCGCGATGAAATTGACCAGCCCGAATACACTGTCCAGCAGCGCAGTCAGCACTCCGCCATGGAGAAGAGTTGGTGGCTCGTCGATACAAAAAGCGGGATTGAACGGCATCCGGACGGTTACGCCGTCAGGCCCGTGCCCCTCAATCCGCAAGTTCATGTGGGTAATGAAACCCTTGGCTCTCGTGATCCAGAGAGTGCTGATTTGCTCAAAGCGTTGCTGTTCTTTGAGGAGCATCGGTGCGACCTTAGCTGATGACTATTGAAAAAAATAAGCGCGGTTTCTTTCAGTTCATGGAGATTTTGACTCTTCGAGGGGAAGCGGCGTTGTCTTGACAACAGCAACCCATTTCAGTGCTTTCCTCTGTAGGCCGCTCGAGCGCCGTCAAAATGCGAGGGTGCGCAAGCAATACTCCGGATGCGGAACGGTTACGAAATCAGCCATGTCGGCGATCTCCGCGTTGACGGTTGGCAAACATTTCGGTGTTGATCATGTCACGGGCATCGTGTGCTAGGTGAAGGGTTTCGCCGCCGTCTACGTACCAATCTTCGCCGGTGATGAAGTTACCTAACTTCGACGCAAGAAAGACAATCGCGCCAGCGACATCCTCGGGCGAGCGGTTAAACTCATTCCATTTCTGTGGTGGGATCGGATAGCGACCGAGCGCCTCCGTCTTTACAGTGCCGGGTGCTACGCAATTTAGCCGAATGCCGTATTTTGCCCACTCGGCGGCGAGGGTCTTCATCAGTCCGGTCACGCCGGCGCGTGCAGCGGCGGTATGAGCAAAGCCGGTCAACGCGGTGCGGCTGACCGCCGTCACGAATACGATGGAGCCGCCATGTTCGAACATGAAATGATCGGCGACAGCGCGCGTCATCTGCCATGATCCAACTAGATTGTTACGCACTACGGCCTCAAAACCCTTGTTGGTGATATCGCGTGCGGCGGCAACATATTGCCCACCAGCGTTGTTGACCAGGACATCCAGCTGCCCGTAATTCTCTTTAATCCGGCGCATCGCAGCAGTAACACTTGCTTCATCTCGGATGTCGCCTGAGATTACCAATGCTTCGCCGCCCTGGGCACGAATCATCTCGGCGGTTTGCTGCAGCGGATCCTCGCGGCGGGCGAAAAGCACGAGCTTTGCACCGCAGAATGCCATTTCAAGCGCGGTAGCGCGGCCCATGCCAGAGCCGCTTCCGGTGACAAGTGCAACCTGACCGAGCATTAAACTAGGGGCGAAGCGACTTCCGATTTCTCTCTTCATCTCCGCTTTCCAATATTATTCCCAGAACGACTCGCCGATGATGGTCAGATTGCCATTTCTTGCACACGTGCACTCTCCCCAGATGCAGCTTACCGAAGACGTTGACAAAAATCAAACGGATGTTAGAAAACGGCAATTGCTCTGGACGCATCCGCTACAGTAGCACCGGTAAACAGTCTGAGAAGAACGAATGAGGAGCCTTTCTTCATCACTCAACATCGCCTCTGAACGATTTATTCGCAACCGCGCTACACAAAAGGCGCGCGTAGCGCTTCTGCGCGACCGAATGGCCGAGGCCACAGGTGGTGGACGGGTTGAAATTGTTGAGCGGCACCGCGCTCGTGGCAAGTTGCTGGTGCGCGAGCGCATCGACGTCCTGGTCGATCCCGGCTCGGCATTTCTGGAGCTTTCGAGCTTGGCGGCATGGGGGCAGTATGGCGGCGAGGTACCGGGTGCGGGCATCGTCACTGGCATTGGAATCATCCACGGCCTGCACTGCATGCTGATCGCCAACGACGCTACGGTCAAAGGCGGATCATTCTATCACGAGACGGTGCAGAAACACATTCGCGCACAGGAGATCGCTGACCAAAATCGGCTGCCTTGTCTCTATCTCGTTGACTGCGGCGGTGCCTATTTGCCCGAGCAGGACCGAGTGTTTCCTGGGGGGCGCGATTTCGGCAACGCCTTCTATCGGCAATGCAACATGTCGGCTTCGGGGCTGCCGCAGATATCGGCAGTGTTTGGCGGCTGCACCGCTGGTGGAGCTTATATTCCCGCGCTCTCTGACGAGGTCATCATGGTGCGCGGCAATGCCCGCATTCATCTGGGTGGCCCTTCGATTGTCAAGGTGGCGATCGGCGAGGAAGTCGATGGCGAGACCCTCGGGGGGGCCGAGATGCATACCCGCGTCTCGGGCGTGAGCGATCATCTAGCCGAAAACGAGCATCACGCGCTCGCACTCATGCGCGATATCGTCGCTAGTCTGGGGCTGACACGCCCAACCGCGCCCACAGCTCCACCGCGCCGTCCGCTTTATGATCCCGAGGAGCTTCTGGGTGTCGTGAGCGGCGACCGTAAGGAGCCCTATGACGTGCGCGAGCTCCTGTTGCGTATCATCGATGCCGGTGAGTTCCACGAATTCAAACCCGATTGGGGGGCAACGCTGGTCTGTGGCACTGCACGTATTCACGGCTATCAGGTCGGCATCTTGGGTAACAACGGCGCGCTTCTGTCGGACTCTTCGCTCAAGGGTGCACAGTTCGTCTCAATGTGCGATCAGAGAAATCTGCCCCTTATCTTCCTGCACAATGTCACAGGCTTCATGGTCGGCACGGAGGCCGAGCGCGGCGGCATCGCCAAGAATAGCGCCAAGCTGGTTTATGCCATGTCGGTGGCCAAAGTGCCCAAACTTTCGATGATCGTTGGCGGCTCCTATGGGGCGGGTAACTATGGAATGTGCGGCCGCGGATTTGCGCCGCGCTTCCTGTTTGCATGGCCGACGGCAGAAGTTGCCACCATGTCAGCGGACATCGCAGCAAGCGTGATGATGGAGTTGCGTCGTCAAAAGGGGGGCGACGAGAGGCAGATGCAGGCGGAGCTGGAGAAGATCGAGCTCGCAGTGCGCGCGCAATATGCGGAACAATCCGATCCTTACTATGCAACCTCGCGGCTGTGGGACGACGGTCTGATTGAGCCGGGTCAAACGCGCGACGTCCTCGGGCTGTGCCTGGCCATCGTGACCTCGGTGCCCGAGGCCGGGCGCCATACGCCCGTCTTTAGAATGTGAGACAATGCAACCATGAAGCTCGGCGTACACAACACCGTCATCGTCGACGTGGATGCCCGCGGGGTTGCGACGCTGACGCTCAGTCGTGCGGAGAAGCACAATGCGATCAATGGCGAACTGATTGCTGACCTGGGTGCGGCAGCTCAGATACTGGCGGACGACCCAGCCGTGCGCATCGTGGTGCTGACCGGTGCAGGCAAGAGCTTTTGCGCGGGAGGCGACTTCAACTGGTTTGCCTCGAACGTGGAAAAGACGCGCATTGAGCGGGTGGCACAGAGCGCATCGCTGGCTCATCTGCTACGCAGCCTCGACACCCTGCGCAAGCCGTTGATCGGGCGCGTCAACGGCCCGGCCTACGGTGGCGGCGTTGGCCTGATCTCGGTGTGCGACTACACGATCGGCATCGAAGGCTCGAAGTTCGGTCTTACGGAGGTACGAATGGGCCTGCTGCCCTCCAATATCTCCCCCTATGTGGTGGCGAAGATCGGAGCGGCTGCCGCACGCGAGACCATGCTGTCGGGAGCGTTATTCGATAGTGCGCGTGCCGAGCGGCTCGGGCTTTTGACCGAGGTCGTGGCAGCCGAGGCGCTAGACAAGGCAGTCGAGCGCGTCGTCAATGCCCATCTACAGGCCGCTCCGGGGGCAGTGGCCGAAACCAAGCGGCTCATCGCCTATGTCGCCCGGCACGATCTCCACGCCAACATGATCTATACCGCCGACCGGTTGGCCGACGCCTGGGAGACCGAAGAGGGAGTTGAAGGCATCAACTGCTTCTTGAGCAAGGGCACGCCCTCATGGCGCGTGAAATGAGCTTCACGCGCGTCCTCATCGCCAATCGAGGCGAGATCGCACGGCGCATTCAGCGCGCCTGCGCGAAACTCGGGCTTGAAAGTGTCGCCACTTATTCCGAGTCTGACCGCGACGCCCCCTTCGTAACCGAGGCCAATCACGCTATCTGCGTCGGCCCGCCGGCACCTTCGCGGAGCTACCTGAACATCGATGCGATCTTGGAGGCCGCGCGCGCTGCGGGCGCGGGCGCGGTGCATCCTGGCTATGGCTTCTTGTCGGAAAGCGCCCAATTCGCTCGCCGCGTGGCGGAGGCGGGGCTCGTCTTCATCGGCCCCTCTGTCGAGGCGATCGCGCGGATGGGTTCGAAGATCGAGGCCAAGGCGGCCGCTGAGGCGGCGGGGGTGCCCGTTCTGCCCGGCTATCGCGGGGCGGATCAGTCCGAAGCGCGGCTGCTCGCGGAAGCCGAGAGCCTCGGCGTGCCATTCCTCGTCAAAGCCAGCGCCGGCGGCGGTGGGCGGGGGATGCGGCTTGTTATGGAACTCAAGACGGCAAGTGAGGCGATCCGCGCCGCCAAAGCCGAAGCGCTTGCCGGCTTTGGCGATGCAACCGTGTTTCTTGAACGCTACGCTCCACGCGCACGCCATGTCGAAGTGCAGATCTTGGGCGACAGCTATGGTCATATTGTGCACCTGTGGGACCGCGATTGCTCGCTCCAACGCAACCACCAGAAGCTGATCGAAGAGGCGCCAGCTCCCGGCCTGCCGGCGCCGCTGCGCGAGAAAATGCTCGGGGCCGCCGTCAGCCTCGCCCGCACCATCGGCTACAGCTCGGCTGGCACGGTGGAATATCTCTACGACTCTGAACGTCGGGAATTCTATTTCCTCGAAATGAATACGCGCCTTCAGGTTGAACATCCCGTAACCGAGGCGATCACCGGCATCGATCTCGTGGAATGGCAACTGCGAGTCGCGCGCGGCGAGGAATTGGCCTTCACCCAGAAGGACATTGGCTGCGCGGGTCATGCCATCGAGATTCGCCTTGCAGCTGAGAATCCCGCCGAACGCTTTCGCCCCGAAACTGGCACGATCACCCTCTGGGCACCCCCCAAGGGTCCAGACCTTCGGCTCGACTCAGGGGTCGAGATGGGCAGCGTTGTGAGCCATCACTACGATTCGATGCTCGCTAAGCTGATTGCGAAGGCAGGCGATCGTGAAGGTGCAATCCGCCAGGCCGTTGCTGCGCTCGACAAATTCGCCGTCGGGGGCGTCGGCATGAATATCGCCTATCAGCGCGCGCTGCTCACTCATCCAGATTTCGCCTCGCTGCGCCACCACACCGCAGCGCTCGAACAGCTTTTTCCCGGCGGCTGGAAGGCGCCAGAGGCAGACAATGAAAGTCGAGCGCTAGCTGCGTTGGCGCTGCATCAGCATCTTTCCAAGAGCGTGAATGCCGACCCGTGGCATACGCTGGGTGCCTGGCGTGTGACCGACCGGGCGGGACGGCCTGGTGCGGCGCGCTATTGGCAAGCAGGGGACGAGCTGGAAGAGCTTTTGGCGGTCGGGCAGGATTTGCGGCTGGAGGTTCGCGGAGCAAAGATGACACCGGTCTCGGTTGAAGACATCTCACTCCGCGATGGACGATTGATGGGGCGCGTTGCCGGGCGGCCATTTGCCCGCATCGCGCACTTGGAACGTACCGACGGGAGCTGGCGTGTCCATCTTTCGGGCCGTGATGGCATGATGCAGGTCCATTTCCTCACGCTCGAGGATCTTCATGGCCACGGCGCTGGTGCGGGTTCAGCTGACGAGGATACTCTGAATGCGCCGATGCCCGGCACGATCGTCGAGCTCAGCGTCAGGCAGGGCGACTTTGTCGAACGAGGTCAGACATTGGTGGTGCTGGAGGCAATGAAGTTACTGCAAAGCCTGGTCGCCCCCTTGAGCGGCAACGTGAAGGAGATCTATTGCGTGACCGGCGACACCGTTGCTGGTGGCGCCCCGCTCGTCCGAATGGAGCGAAAGGAAGACACATGAATACCCGTCAAGTCCTAACCGAGGCGACCGCGTTCCCCTTCAACGAAGAGTTGGAGATGATCCGCGCTCAATTGCGGCGGTTCATCGACACCGAAGTTATTCCGGTGGCACACGCGTGGGAGGAGCAAGGCTTAGTACCTCGCGACGTCCTACGCAGAATGGGCGGGCTCGGCGTCCTGGGAATGCGCTATGATCCCGAATATGCCGGTGCCGGGCTCGACACGATGGCGAGTGTGATGCTGGCCGAGGAGCTGGGCCGCTCCACCTTTGGCGGATTCTCGGCGACGGTTTTGGTCCATACCGATATGGCATCGCCGCATCTGGAAAACGCCGGGACGCCGGAGCAGAAGGCGCGTTGGATGCCCGCCATCACCAGCGGTGAGAAGATCACGGCAGTGGCCGTCACTGAGCCGGGCGCGGGATCGGACGTCGCCGGTATGCGTACGCGCGCTGTGAAAAGCGGTTCTGATTGGGTGCTGAACGGCACCAAGATGTTCATTACCAACGGCGTGCACGCCGACTTGTATTTTGTCGCCGCCAAGACCGATCCGGGAGCGAAGGGCTCCCGCGGGATCACGATGTTCGCCGTCGAGAAAGGTGCGCCCGGCTTTTCGGTAAGCCGAGCGTTGAAGAAAACGGGATGGCTGTGTTCGGACACCGCCGAGCTGATTTTCGAGAATGTTCGCGTGCCTGCCGAAAACGTGCTGGGCGAAATCAATCGCGGCTTCTACTCGGTGATGAAGAATTTCCAGAATGAGCGGATTGTGCTGGGTGCACTAGCAGTGGCCGAAGCGCAGACCGCACTGAACCTGACCGTTGCTTACGTCAAGCAACGCAAAGCATTCGGCGGCGCATTGTGGGACAAGCAGACTGTGCGCCAACGCCTGGCGGTTTGCCAGACCCGGGTCGAAGCGGGGCGTCAACTCGTTTATCACGCTGCTCGTCTCGACTGCGAGGGCCGCGACTGTGTGCGTGAAGTCTCGATGGTCAAGGCCTACTCCGGTGAGTTGGTGAACCGGGTTCTCTACGACTGTGTTCAGTTTCACGGAGGCATGGGGTACATGCGTGAGATGGCGGTGGAGCGGATGTCGCGCGATGCCCGAGTTCAGGCCATTGGCGGCGGCGCCAGCGAGGTCATGCTAGAAGAGGTCGCCAAACGAATGTAGTCGTTTGGCCTACACCTGCGACATCTGAGAATGCTCGCGTGAAGTATTTGGCGGCTGTATAGATTGCGGCGATTGTGCCAATTGAACAGATTCAGGAAAGCGGTCGTTGCAGCCGAGATGCGGACCAACGACATGCCGATGGAGCGATCGTCGTTCCTTCGGCGCGACCGGGCGCGGCATGCAGCGTCAGTGAAGGTCATCGGATCACGGCCGGACACAATAGACTGCGTGTTGAACCCGAAAGGCTCGTTCCTTTTTTTGGCTAAGAGCGAAAGCGCCTCCCCTGAAGCACCTTGCGGTGTTTTCTAACACATGTTAGATGTGATCGAGCCCGACAACAACAGATCGGGGGGAGGGAGGAAATGGACAGTTCACCGCGAGCGCAGTTCGGGTTATCGGAATCCAAGTTGCGCAATTGCGCGACGGTTTTCAGGCCTGATCTTTTCAAAGGAAAAGCCGTCGTCGTTTCCGGTGCTGGCAGCGGCTTGGGTCGGGCAATCGCTTCGCTCTTCGCGCGGCTTGGTGCATCATTGGCGATTTGCGGCCGCAATGAAGAAAAACTGAATAGCGCTGCGGATTATTTGCGCGGATTCGGCGGCGATGTCCTCAGCGGTCAATTGAGCATCCGCGATCCAGAGCAGGTAGCAAATTTTATCAGCGCAGTAGGCGAGCGATTTGGCCGGCTGGATGTTCTCGTTAACAATGCTGGAGGGCAGTTCCCACAGCCGGCACTCGACTACTCAGTTAAGGGCTGGAACGCAGTGGTCGACACCAACCTCAATGGCACATGGTGGATGATGCAGACGACAGCGAAGAGATGGGTTGCGACAGGACAGCCCGGAACCATCGTAAACATCGTCGCCGACATCTGGCGCGGCCTGCCAGGCATCGCGCATTCCTGCGCGGCGCGCGCCGGCGTGATCTATCTGTCCAAATCGGTGGCCGTGGAATGGGCGCCGTACAAAATCAGGGTCAATTGCGTCGCGCCCGGATGCTGTGAAAGCAGCGGATTCGGCAACTATTCGCCGGAAGGCGCGGCCACCTTCGAGGAATCAAATCCCATGCGCCGGTCTGGAGACGAGTGGGATATTGCCGAAGCTGTAATTTACCTGGCTGCGCCGTCGGGCAAGTTCATTACTGGAGAAGTCTTGACGGTCGACGGTGGTCAGCAGCTGTGGGGTGATCCGTGGCCGACGGGGCGTCCAGGCTATTTTAAATTAGGCTAACCAGGTTCAACGGGCCGCGAATGCGAAGCGAGCTGGTATGACAGAAGATTGTGTGCCGAAATCGTTTCACCAAGCGGAACCGGTACTGCAATGCACTGGCATTGAACGACGCTTCGGCGGCCTTGTTGCCGTGACCGGTGTCGATCTGAGTGTGTACCGCGGCGAAATCTTTGGGCTCGTCGGCCCAAATGGTAGCGGCAAAACTACGCTGACAAACGCCATAACCGGCTTTTATCCGCCTAACAAGGGAACAATCAAACTCGACGGCAAGGACATTACTGGCACAGCACCTCACAAGGTGGCGAGTTTAGGCGTTGCCCGCACGTTTCAGAATCTGGCGCTCTTCAATGGCATGAGTGTGCTCGACAATATTCTGCTTGGACGACATATTCACATGCGCCCGGGCGTCATTCGTACGGCGCTATACTGGTGGTTGGCGCGTCGCGACGAAATGCGAAGCCGCGAAATCGTGGAGGAAGTGATCGAGTTCTTGCAACTCGAAAGTGTCCGTCACGAACTCGTCGACGGCATTCCGATCGGAATGAAGAAGCGTGTCGAGCTTGCACGCGCGTTGGTGGCGGAACCGCGCCTTCTGATCCTCGATGAACCGATGGCTGGAATGAACCAGGAGGAGAAGGAGTATATGGCAAGGTTCATTCTCGATGCGCGCGCGGAACGCGGCGTGAGCGTTTTGTTGATCGAACACAGTATGGATGTGATTACCGGCATATGTGATCGCGTGCTGGCATTGAACTACGGAGAAATGATCGCAACGGGCAAGCCCAGGGAGGTTGTCAAGGATCAGCGGGTCATTGAAGCCTATATTGGTGTCGGTCATGCGGCATGAAAAAGTGATGAGCATGCCTACATGCGCTGCAGACGATACCCTGCCGCGCCTACTAGTCCACAATGCCGCCCAGCATGGCAACAAAATCGCGATGCGGGAAAAAGATCGCGGCATCTGGAAGGAGATGACGTGGTCAGAATATTTCAATGAGGTGCTGGTTTGCGCTGCGGGCCTTGACGCTCTCGGAGTTCGACCGGGCAATGCAGTCATGATTCTTGGCGATAATCGCGCGCGCCTTTACGCGGGCGTGATTGCATCGTCGATGCTGGGAGCATACGCGATGCCAGCCTACCCTGGGACGACGCTGGACGAATTGCGCCACTTCGTCGGTGAAGTGAAGGTTGTGGCGGCGCTCGCCGAAGACCAGGAGCAGGTCGACAAATTTCTCGATTTGCGGGAGGCCGGCAGTACGATCGAATATATCGTCTACGAGGATAAGAGAGGCCTTAATACCTATGACGCGTCGGGGCTCCTGTCGTGGGAGGAACTTAACGATAAAGGCGAGACGAACCTTAAGGCCGATCCGCAACTGCGGGACCGCATCGTCAATCGCGCGGCGCCGGATGATCCGGCAATATTCCTGCATTCGTCAGGCACGACCGGTAAACCAAAGGGGGTCGTGCTCAGCCACAGAAATGTCATCGCCGCAGTTCGCAATGCATATTCTGGCGGGGCATTCAATTATGGTGAAGAGGTTCTCGCTTACTTGCCGATGGCATGGGTCGGAGATTTTGCCCTGACCGTGGCTGCCGGAATCGCTTTTCGTTTCACCGTCAATGTACCGGAAAGGCAGGAGACGGTCTTGCGTGACATGCGCGAGATTGCGCCCAGCCTTTATCTTGCTGCCCCGCGCAGCTGGGACAATTTGCTGACCTCTATTCAGGTCGGAATCGAAAACTCCACTCCGTTAAAGAAATGGCTCTACCACTTTTTCACGGACAGAGCGATTGCTTCGGAAAGGCGAAAGCTCGACGGTCAAGAGGGTAGCCATCTGGAATGGCTGGGCCGGTTGCTCGGCGAACGCATCGTCTTCGGACCGATAAAAGACCTCTACGGTCTTAGCAGACTAAAAAGCGCGTTCACGGGCGGCGAGGCCATTGGGGAGGACACCTTTGTTTTCTACCGCGCGCTGGGGATCAAGTTGCGGCAGCTCTATGGCCAGACCGAGAATGCGGCCTTCAACGCTATCCAGATGCCCGATGAGGTCAAGCTACACACCGTAGGGCGACCGCTTCCCGGCGTTCAGGTCAAGGTCACGGACGGGGGTGAAATACTGCTGAAGGCAGAAAGCGTGTTTCGGGGGTACTACAACAATCCCCTGGCAACCGCGGAAACGCTCAAGGACGGTTGGCTGCACACCGGCGATGCCGGATATTTGGAAGACGATGGTCACCTTGTCGTGCTGGGGCGTGTGTCAGAGGTCGTCCATACCAAGGAAGGTGAGCGTTACGTCCCCAACTACATCGAGAATCGGCTGAAGTTCAGCCCATACATAAAAGACGCAGCCGTTTTCGGAGCCGGTCGGGACGAACTAACGGCTATTGTTTGTATCGATCTGGAGGCCGCCGGGCATTGGGCAGAGACCAACGCGGTGCCCTATGTCTCCTACGCTGACCTGTCGCAACGGAACGAAATTGCCGGACTACTTGGCGACGCGTTTCATCGGGTCAATAAAGCGCTTCCAGAATCACTGAAGCTGCATCGGTTCGTCAGCCTTCACAAGGAATTCGACCCGGACGATGGAGAGATAACACGCACCCGCAAGCTTCGCCGCTCTGTTGTTGAAGAACGATACGCATCGGCTATCGACGCACTTTATGATGGATCGAAAGAAATCCACGTCAAAGCTGCGGTGACGTACGAGAGCGGTGAGGTCGGGTTGGTTGAGCGCACGCTGGTAATTCGGGAGGTCTAATGGACATCGCATATGTCAGCGAGTTAGCTGTAAATGGCGCATTGACCGGACTGCTCTATTCGCTTTTCGCACTTGGACTAGTGTTGATCTACAAATCATCGTCCGTTCCCAATCTTGCCCAAGGCGCATTGACGATGCTGGCCGCATACGTGGTGCTGGCCTTGTCCCGGCAGTTGGGTTTCCCATTGTGGCTGGGAATCGCTGTGACAACGATCATCATGTTTTTGGCCGGCTTTGGTGTGGAGAAGGTGACGTTGCGGCGAATGGCGGGGCGTCCGATTGTCATGATCCTGATGATGACGCTCGGCCTCGACATCTTCATACGAGGTTCGACTTTGGCAGTGTGGGGCGGTACCTCCCGTTCGATGGAGCTCGGCGTCAGCTACGATCCTTTGTTTCTTGGACCGTTGCTGCTGAGCCGCATCAATCTGGCCGGGGCCTGCGTCGCGATCGCACTTTTTGTAGCATTCCTCCTGTTCTTCCGAACGCGCCGTGGAATCCGGTTACGCGCAATCTCGGACGACTACGTCGCTTCTTGGTCGATCGGAATCTCCGTTGAACACGGCGTAGCGTTGTCATGGGGTATGGCTTCGGTGGTCGCCGTTGCGTCAGCCGTGATTTGGGGAGAGATCCAGGGCGTCGACCAATCGCTTTCGCAACTCCTGTTAAAAGGACTGACTGTCGCCGTCCTGGGTGGGCTTGACAGCATAGTTGGTGCGATCCTCGCCGGAATTGTCCTTGGGGTCATCGAGAACGTGGGCGCCTCCTACCTCGATTTGGTGGTTGGAGGAGGTAGTCGTGACCTAATCGTCGCTGCCGTGCTGATCTTCACCGTCATGTTGCGTCCACACGGACTCTTCGGACGCCATGACATCGAAAGAGTATGACGCATGTTTTATCCTCTCGCGGGCGTTCGTCATCAGAGCTATGTATCGGACAGCAAGCTATTTCCGGTGCCAACGGACCGGAACCTGCTTATCGTCCTTACCGTCGCTGCTATCGCTGCGCCGTTCCTGTTGAGTTCGTTGTATCTAAACAGCTACGTTCAGCCTTGGCTGATCTGGACGGCGCTGGCGCTCGGTCTCAATTTGGCGACAGGCTGGGCGGGGCAGCTGCATCTGGGATACGCTGCGACGATGGCGGTGGGCGCCTATGCGGCCGTCCACGCAGCCAGGTTCGGCATACCCTGGGAATTTGCTCTTCTGATCGGCGGCCTCGCCGCATCCCTGATAGGAAGCCTGTTTGCGTTCGCGGCCCTGCGGGTGAAAGGGCTTTATCTCGCGATCGTGACACTTGCGATGCAGTTCGTCATGGATTGGGTACTGAATCACTCACCAGCGATATCTGGCGGCTCACATGCCTCGCTTCAATCCCCTCGTTTTGCGCTTCTTGGGCAGGAAATCGCTTCAGGCAGAGGGTTATACTACGTGGCGCTGGGATGGTGCGCGTTGGTGACCGTTTTCATGATGAACCTGCAGCGAACCGCCTTGGGACGTGCCCTGGTTGCCGTGCGCGAGAAGGATTATGCGGCTGCAATTCTCGGCGTGAACAGCTTCTACTACAAGCTAATCGCGTTTTCGATGTGCTCGTTCATCGGTGGGATTGGTGGCGCCCTGCTTGTTGCTACGTTCTTTTTCCTTGCTGCGCCCGAGCAATTCTCGGTCAATGTTTCAATTCAGGTGCTTGCCATGATCATCGTCGGCGGGCTCGGCAGCATCATCGGTACGTATTTTGGAGTGGCATTGATCCTCCTCATGCCGGGAATCGCCAATGAGATAATTGCGAATTTGACGTCTTTCCTTGGGCTTCCACTCGGAAATGAAACCCTTGCTCATATCCCTACCACCGTCTACGGCGCTTTGATCATCATTTTCCTGCTGGTTGAGCCTTTGGGACTCGGGAAGCTTTATGCGAATATCAGGGACTATTTCCTGGTCTGGCCCTTCGACCAGTTCAAGAAATAGAAATCGGCATGAAACCAAACGACATTCAACAAGATGGCCCAATCCTGTCGATGAACAGCGTGGAGGTGCTTTACAATTCGGTCATGCTCGCCATCAAGGGCGTGTCGATTGAGGTGCCCTACGGCGGAATGGTCGCGCTCCTCGGATCCAATGGAGCTGGGAAGAGTACCACATTGAAAGCCATAAGCGGCCTTCTGAGCGCAGAACGCGGAAAGGTAAGCCGGGGCGAGATCCGCTTTGACGGTAGAGTGATCGGCGACAATCCGCCTCAGCAGCGTGTCGGACTGGGGATTTGCCACGTGATCGAGGGGCGCCGAGTTTTCGAGCATCTTACGCCAGATGAGAACCTCGAGGCTGCCGCTCCGATGTCATTGTCGAGAACGCGGGTCGCATCGGAGAAGGCGCGCATTTACGACTACTTTCCGCGTCTAGCTGAGCGAAAATCTTCGCTTGCCGGATATCTTTCGGGCGGTGAACAGCAGATGCTCGCAATCGGACGGGCCTTAATGACGCAGCCGCGCTTGCTCATGCTGGACGAGCCAAGTCTGGGTCTGGCTCCGTTTCTGGTCGCCGAGATTTTCGAGATCATCAAACGGATCAATCGCGATCATGGCCTATCCGTCCTGCTTGTCGAGCAAAATGCGCTCGCAGCTCTCGATATCGTCTCGCGTGGCTATCTGATCGAGAATGGACGTGTCGTCATGCACGACACGGCAGAGAGGCTGAAAGCAAACTCCGATATTCAGGAGTTTTACCTCGGGGGCAGTCAAGCCAAGAGTTTCCACGACATCAAGCACTATCGCAGACGCAAGCGCTGGCTCAGCTGATCAGAACGCCCCAATGTGTCAGTTGTGAACGGAGGAGACTCATGATGGGATTTTTCAAATACTCAGTGGCTGCGGCAATCGCTGGCATTGTGGCGCTTTCGGTAGCTCCGCCTGCCGGCGCCGCACAACCGCTGAAGCTCGGCGTCTGCTACGACCTAAGCAAGGCCTACACGTTCGCCACGCCTCAGGTATCGCAGGCGGCACAGGATCTGGTCGCGCTAACCAATCTCAAGGGTGGGATCGGGGGCGCTCCGATCGAAGTCATCGTGCAAGACCACGGCAATGAGCCGCAACGCGGCATCGAATGCTACGAGAAACTTAAGCGGGAAGGCGTGTTCATCTTTGACACGCTGTCGACTCCCGTTTCAATCGCCATGTTGCCGCGAGTTATGCAGGACAAGAACATCCTCATCCAAGCACTAGTTGGCCGCGGAGACGCTGTCGATGGCGGCGTATTCGGGTGGGTTTTTCCGCTGGGTCCTACTTATTGGGGACAGGTTGCCAATAATGTTGCCTACTTAAAGCAGGTGCACGCTGGCAACCTGCGCGGGGTAAAAATCGGCTTTGTCTATCTCGACTATCCGTTCGGACAGGAGCCGATTCCAATTTTACAGACGCTCGCCAAGGTGGAAGGATTTGAATTGAAGCTCTATCCGGTGCCGCTCCCTGGCAAAGATCAGACGAGTGTCTGGACCCAAGTGCGCCGTGACCAGCCAGATCACATCATTAGCTGGCTGCTAGCGGGAGCGCATGTCGTGGCATCCAAGGAGATGAAGCGCAATGGTATCCCAATGGATAAGTACATCTCGGTTAATTGGTTGAACGAAGTTGACATTGCCAATATCGGCGCTGAGGCTGCAAAAGGATTGAAGCGTGGCACCAACGTCGCGGGCGGTCAGGATATTCCAGTGATTCAAGAGATTATTGCTGAGCTTTACAAGAAGGGTAAGGGCAGCGGGCCAGAGAAGAATCTCAAAGATGTATACTACAACACCGGACTAGCGATGTACTCGATGGTCCTTGAAGGCGCTCGCCAAGCTGCCAAGTTGCATGGCACTCCAATTTCCTCCGCCACAATGCGCGAGGGTCTCCAAAATATCGCAAGTTACGATGCCGGTGGACTTATGGCGCCGGTAACTGTGACATCAAGCGATCACGGCGGTGGTGGGAAGACCCGCATCGAGATGTGGGATGGAGAAAAATGGATACCCCAAACAGAATGGATCGCCGCCTACACAGATATCATCTGGGAAGTGGTAAGGAAAAGTTCTTCCAACTATCACAACTAGCACTTGAAGACATGACGAACGCCAACTCCGTTCAGCAGCGCTCTTAAAGGCCGAGGACAGCAGAAGGCGTACTGAAATTCGACCAACAGATTGGGAGGTAGAATGTTAATCGGGAAGGTGACAAAGGGCTTGGCGGTCGCTGCCGCTCTCAGTGCCGCAGGCTGGACAGACGCTTTGGCTCAGGAAGGAACCCTGAAGTTCGGCTTGTGCTTCGATCTAAGCAAATCCTACACGTTCGTCTCGCCACAGGTGGCGCAAGCTGCGCAAGACCTTGCCGCCCTGACGAATATTAAGGGTGGTATCGAAGGGCACAAGGTAGAGATCGTGGTTCAGGACCACGGCAACGAGCCCCAACGCGGCATTGAATGCTACGAAAGGCTTAAACGTGACGGCGTGTTCGTATTCGACATGCTGTCGACACCGGTGTCGATAGCTGTCCTACCGCGGATCATGAAGGATAAGAACATTTTGATGCAGTCATCGGTCGGACGCGGTGATGCCGTTGACGGCTCGGTGTTCACGCAAATCTTCCCCGTGGGTGCGACTTATTGGGGGCAAGCCGCCAACGATATCGCCTACATCAAACAACAGCGCAGCGGCGATTTGAAGGGGGCCAAGATCGGATTTATCTATCTCGACTATCCCTTCGGTCAGGAGCCGATCGGTGTCTTGAAGACACTCGCTGAACGCGAAGGCTTCGAGTTGAAGCTCTACCCGGTGCCGTTGCCCGGCAGCGATCAGACGAGCGCTTGGACGCAGGTAAGGCGCGACCGGCCTGATTTCATGATCAGCTGGCTCCTGGCCGGAGGACATGTCGTCGCGGCCAAAGAAATGAAGCGCAACGGCTATCCGATCGAAAAGTACATTTCGGTCAACTGGCTTAACGAGGTGGATATTGCCAATATTGGTCCCGATGTTGCCAAGGGCATCAAGCGTGGCACAAACGTGGTCGGCGGCCAGGATATTCCCATCATTAAGGAAATAATGGCTGAGCTTTACGCAAAGGGTAAGGGAAGTGGCCCCGAAAAAAACCTGAAAGATGTGTATTACAACTTGGGTCTCGCCAACTACTCGGTTGCCTTTCAAGCCGCACGAAATGCGGTGAAACAAGCCGGTTGGCCAGTGACCGCCGCATCGATGAAAGTTGGCTATGAGAGCCTCAAGGATTTCGATGCCAATGGCCTTCTTGCCCCTTTGACCGTCACTGCTCAAGATCATGGTGGCGGAGGCAAGACAAGAATCGAAATGTGGGACGGTCAGAAGTGGGTGCCGCAGACCGGCTGGCTGGCGGACTATCAGGACCTCATCTGGCAGATCGTGAAAACGAGTTCATCCGGATTTAAGGCCGAATAGTTCCGGCGATCCCGTTGGCTCAAATCCTACGTGTCGGCGGGTGCAACCGCCCGGGGGCGGTGGATAATGCATCCGCCGCCGACTGCCAACCTTCAGCGCGAAAGCCAGTGAACTCCATGATCGATAGTCCAATCGAAGTCAGCGTCGAAGAAGATATTGCTACCGTTCTTATCAATCGTCCTGACCGCAAGAACGCGCTATCTGTGGCGGCGGCTAATGGACTGGCCGATGCCTGGGACCGGATCGAAGCGGACAGCAAGATCCGGGCGGTAATTCTAACCTCTGCCGACTGTGGCGTCTTCAGCGCGGGGCTTGACCTCAAGGAGGCGGCCGAGATCGCTCGCAACGAACAGATCGATATCCTGTCCAAAATGCGCGATCCTTTCCACGAGCGCATGCGCACGTGCTCCAAGCCAATCATTGCCGCGATGACCGGCTCGCTGATGGCGGGCGGAATGATGCTGTCGCTGATGTGCGATCTGCGCGTCGGTCTCAAAGGGACTAAGGCCGGCATCACGGAGGTAAAGATCGGTCGTGGCTCGCCCTGGGCCGCTCCGGCCCTCTATATGCTACCTCAGGCAATCCTTATGGAGATCGTTCTGACGGGCGATCTCATGCCAATTGAACGGCTGCACGATTACGGTTTCACTAATTATCTTGAAGATACACCACACGCTGTGCGCTCTCGTGCCAAGGATTTGGCTATGCGCATTGCCAACGGTGCGCCATTGTCTGTCATTGCTGCCAAAGCCAGTGTTCGCTCGACGATGGACCTCGGATGCCGCGAGGGACTGGTAGAGGGTAAACGCCTTCACGAAGTTGTCTATGCCAGCCAAGACGCAATCGAAGGTCCCAGAGCGTTTGCCGAAAAGCGCAAACCGGTCTGGCAGGGCAGGTAAGGGTGCGCGTGATCTAGCGGCTCTGTCGGGAGATCAGAACGCAAGGTTCCGTGACGAGCGTTGCCTATTTAGAAACTAGCGGGGCGATCGCAGTGGGCAGTGTTGCGTTTGAACTTCCCGAGTACGTCGTTGAAGTGCGCGATGGCGTTCTGCGTTTTGTCGATTCGCAGGTCGTGCCGCTGATCGATGGGAATCGCACGCTTCTCGAAGATCAGCGACGGCTGTACGACGAATATGGTCGATACAGCGCCGAAGTACGCACGTTGATCCAACAAGTTAGGATGCTTTCGGCCGAAGCCGGCTTCTATGCGATGTGCGCACCGGCGGAAATCGGGGGAGGTGGGCTGGGGCACCTTGTCTACTACGTGGCCTGGGAGGCGATATATCGCCGGCTCGGGGGGCAGGGCGTCATTATTCCCTGGGTCATTGCACACTGGGCTTTCGGGCCCAGCCGACTGCTCACCCAGGTCACAGAGGTAGCCCGCGAGAGATGCTTGGCGGGCATGATGGCCGGGAAGACATCGATGTGCTTTGGTCTTTCCGAGCCGGGGGCCGGCTCAGACGCCAGCATGATCAAGACGCGGGCTGACAAGACCGGAACAGGCTGGAAAATCTCTGGCCGCAAGCTCTGGACAACCAACGCTCCCACTGCGGAATGGTGCATTGTTTTCGCCGTCACCGACGTCGAGAAAGCTGTGCGAAAGGCTGGAGGCATCAGCGCATTTCTCGTTCCAACCGATGCACGAGGATTTCATGTTGAGAGCGTCGTGCGCTTGTTTGGTCACGTTGGCGGGCACGAGGGCGCTCTTGTGCTTGAGGAGGTAGAGGTACACCCTTGGCAATTGGTCGGCGAGCTCGACCAGGGATTCAAGATCGCACTATATGGAGTCTCGCTGGGTCGGGTCTACAACGCCGCCCGAGCTGTCGGACAGGGAAGATGGGCGCTGGAAATGGCCATCGACTATTCGAAGCAACGTGAGGCCTTCGGTTCAAAGATCGCGGAGTATCAAGCCGTCTCGTTTCCGATAGCCGAAGCAGCTACGGAATTGCACGCTGCGCACCTGATGGGATTGAATGCAGCGATGCTCCTCGACCGCGGCGATAAAGCGCCGAAGGAGCTTTCGATGGCAAAGGCCTATTCGGTACAAGCCGGATTTCGCGCCGTGGATCGTGCAATTCAGACACACGGCGGCATGGGATTGACGAACGAAATCGGTCTTGTTCACGCCTGGCAAGACCTGAGAATCGTCAACATTGCCGACGGCACGAATGAAATCCCGACGCGAATGATTGCCCAGCGATTACTGTCAGGTGACGTCGATCTCTAAGCCCGGGCGGAAGTTGACGATGTGTCTGCCGTCGCTTCCCGCGGCCAAACGGTCAGGTGAACCGAAGTTGCACCTCCATGGCGATGGTCCCGCCCGACGTCATTGCCCACAGCTCGGCGCCGGCGCCGCCGTTGACCGGACGTCCGGCGACGTTGAACGGCGCAGTATCGAACAAGGGTGCGCGTGCGCGTTGCGTAAACGAGGCGATAGTCCTGCTCGCATTGTTGTCCCGGACGAGATCAATGAGACATTGCTGCGAATAAGGGCCGTGCACCACCAGCCCGGGGTAGCCCTCCACGGTCATCGCGTAAGTCCGATCGTAGTGAATACGATGCGGATTGAAGGTCACAGCAGAATAGCGGAAGAGCGATACCGGATCCGTTGTGATCTGCCGCGTCCAAGGTAGATCGGCGGGCGGCGTGTCTCGTTTCGGTATCCCGCTTTTCTCACCCGGCTTTACGGCGTCGCGAAACACGGTGAAACTCTCCTCCACGATCGCGAGGCCGCATGGCGAGAATATGCGTCGCGTTTGTGTGGCAAAGATGAGTGGGCCGTACTGCCGGAACGCAACGTCATGTCCGTCAGCTCCGTCTCACGTTTGAGGGCGTCTCCCACGAGGAGCGGATGATGAAACGTCAGACTTGTCCCCGCGTACATGCGTCGCGGAAACGGCACATCGGGAATGACGCCTCCCGAAGTTGGCAGGCCATCCTCGCCCAGCGTCGCCCTGCGCGCGAATGAATTGAAATAGGCGAGGTGCCATCCGGGCGGAATCGCTTCACCCTTGGTAGGTACCGCATCGTCTCGATCGAATGCCGCGACTAGACCGAAGAGGGGCGCTCGCGTAGCTTCGTCTTCTTCCACGATCTTGGTGCCTATGTGTTTGCGCAAGCCGTCAATGTCGATTTCGGCAGCCATCATCGTTATCCCGAGCTGGGTACGGACATGTCGGTCGCGGGGGCTGCCAGAACGAATCCAGGCAGAGTGAGGCCAGGTTTCGCTTTCTCAAAGACGAGGCGGACGGACATGCCGATATCGAGCCGTGTGTCCGCAGGGGCATGTAGCCGCGCCAGCATGCGTACACCTTCCTCCAGATCGACCGTCACCAGCGTGTAGGGCAGATCGGACCTGTAACCGTCGTGAAACGGATGATGCGTGATCGTCCAGCTGTGAATTGTACCTTGCCCCGATGCTTCGACCCACCGGGTTTCGAAAGAATGGCACGCATCGCATACCGGCCGAAGCGGCCTCCGCGCTGAAGGAGCGCGGGTTTGACAATGTCATGGGCGTCCAGGCCGACGTTCGAAACTACGAACAGGTTTCCGAGGCGGTGCGCGCGGTGGTCCATCGGTTCGGATCGCTGGACATTCTGGTGAACAATGCGGCGGGAAATTTTTTCTGCCCAACGGCCGCGATGTCTTCGAACGCATGGAAGACGGTCGTTGATATCGATCTCAATGGCACGTTCCACGGTTGCCGCGCCGCCTATGAACATCTCGATGCGTCGAGTGGCGGCGGCTGCATCATCAACAACATTACCATGCAGGCGCTGTCGGGATAGCCGGGCGCGGCGCATGCCGCCGCTGCCAAGGCCGGCATCCTGTCGCTGACGCGAACGCTGTTCGGACGCACGGCACACGGCCTGCGCGAGGGCATCCACATTCGCGAGAGCCGCGTTGCGATAGCCGGACAGCAGCCTGCCGCCGCGCAGCGACTGGATCATCTCCAGCGCTTCGGCTTCGATCTGCAAGACCACGTCGCCGAGCTGGATATCAACCCCGTGAAACTGTCGGCCGTCAGCGCAACCGCTGTCGATGCGCTGATCGTGCTGCGCGAGAAAGAGGATAAGCAATGAACAAGTCAGCTTCAGGCAGGGTCGCGATCGTCGGTGTCGGCGAATCCGACATCGGCAAGGTCCCCAACATGACCGGTCTCGGATTGAACGCGCAGGCCGCCAAGCGCGCGCTCGACGATGCCGGTCTCAAGGTGTCGGACATCGACGGGGTTCTGACCGCGTACTCCTTCACCGAACCGTACTTCATGCTCGGATCGGTGTTGTGTGAATATCTTGGCCTCAAGCCGCGGTACAATGCGTCGGTCATCGTCGGCGGCGGATCACCCGCTGTGATGCTGAAGCACGCTACGGAAGCGATCCTGGCCGGCAGCGCGGACACCATCCTGGTCTGCGCCGGGGAGAACAGGGCGACGGGTCAATCGCGTGATTCCGCCGTGTCGGCGTTGCTGGCGGTGGGCCATCCGTACTTCGAGCAGCCCTATGGCGGATCGATCCCCGGCTTCTACGCCATGATCGCGCAACGGCATATGCATGTGTATGGCACGACCCGCGAGCACCTCGCGCATATCGCTGTGAATACCCGTCGGCACGCGCTGCTGCATCCCAATGCGCATATGAAGACGCCGATCACCTTGCAGGATGTGCTGTCGGCGAAGCCGATCGCCGATCCGTTTGGGATGCTGGATTGCTGCCTGATCTCGGATGCAGGCGGCGCGTTCATCGTGACGTCGGCCGAGCGCGCCAAGGATCTCAAATCCAAGCCGGCCTATCTGCTGGGCATCGGAGAACATCACACGCACGAACACATCATGTGCGCGCCAAGCCTGACGGAATTGGCGCAAAGGAATCCGGCAAGCGCGCCTACGAGATGGCTGGCGTCAAGCCGTCCGACATCGACGTCGCGCAACTCTACGACTGCTTCTCCATCGTCCCGCTGATCGAGCTGGAAGAGCGCGGGTTCTGCGAGCCGGGCGAGGGCGGCGCTTCTTTGCCGACGGCCGAGCCTCGATCGGCGGAAAGCTGCCGATCAACACCCATGGCGGAATGCTGTCGCACGCTCATGCAGGCGCTGCGGGCGGCTTGTTCGGCATCGTGGAAGGCGTCCGGCAACTTCGTGGCGGGCTTGGCCCGCGCCAGGTCGAGGGTGCCGAACTCGCTCTGGTCCACAACGAGGGTGGCATTCTGTCATCCCACTGCACACTCATTCTTGGCAACCAACCCAACTGACGAGAGAAGACAATGAGCAATCAAAAACCGCGCGGCCGCTATTTCGACGATTTCGAAGTGGGCCAAGAGTTCGAAAGCCCGGCGCGTACCGTCACGCAGGCCGACATCATCAATTTTGCCTGTCTGTCCGGCGATTTCAACGAGGTCCACACCAATTTCGAATACTGCAAGACGACGCAGTTCGGCGAGTCGATCGCGCACGGTCCGCTGGTCTACGCGATCATGGGCGGCTTGCAATACGCGAGTGGTATCAACGACGGCACGCTGCTGGCGTTGTTGCAAATCGACAAGTGGCGTTTGCTCGACGCCGTCAAGCACGGCGACACCATTCGCTTGCGCTCCAAGGTCGTCGATAAAAAGGAAAGCAGCAAGCCGGATCGTGGCGTCGTCACTTTCAAACGTGAGTGCGTGCGTCACGATGGCAAGGTGGTTCAGGAGATGCAGGCCACGCTGCTCTATCGCCGTAGGCCGGCGTAGGCGTCCATCATCGATAAGGCGTTCCATGCGTCTGTAAACGCAACTCAGGGATTTGTTGATGACCTCTTTTCAGAACAACGCTGAGTTCGATCTCAGCGAGGATCAGGTGCGGATGCGTGACAGCGTGTTGCACCTGCTTCGCGAGACCTTACCCGCGACTAAAGTAGCCGAGTTGGATGATGCGAGCGAATTTCCGTTCGATGCCTATGCGGCGCTCGCCAAAGCCGGCTGGCTCGGATTGCCGCATGACGAGGCTTATGGCGGCGCCAATGGCAGCTACATGGATCTGGCTGTTCTGATCGAAGCGATTGCCTAACACAACGCCCAGATGGCCTCCGCCTATCTAACCACGGTTGTCTATGGCGGAATGCAGCTCAGGTTCGGCGCCAGTGAGAGCCTGAAGGCCGCGTTGCTGCCGAAATTGATTTCAGGAGATTTGCGGCTCGCCTTCTGTTTGACGGAACCGGACACCGGCTCCGATGCAAGCGCCATTCGAACGCGTGCCGTTGCCGACGGTGATGACTATGTGATCGATGGTCAGAAGGTTTACATCACGTGCGCACACGTCGCGGACCACCTCGTGGTCGCAACCAAGACCGCGCCCGACCAACGGCACCGTGGCATCACGAGTTTTCTCGTCGATGCCAAGGCAAAAGGGGTGACCATTCGCCCGCTGCGTGGCCTCGGCCGAAAGATGATCCATACCAATGAGGTGTTCTTCGATCAGGTGACAGTGCCGGCGGCGCGCATTCTCGGCGGATTGAATAACGGCTGGCAGAACATCATGCGCGGCCTCAACGTCGAGCGGCTCTGCCTCTCGGCGGCGGCCAGCGGTAACTCGCACCGTATTATCGACACGGCGCTGGAATTTGCGCGGCAGCGCGTCCAGTTCGGCAAGCCGATCACCGAATATCAGGCGATCAGTCACAAGCTCGCCGACATGCGTATCGGCGCCGAGATTTCTCGTGTGATGACGTATCGGCTGGCGTCGCTGATGGACAAGGGCATCGCTCCCGGTACGGCCGCGGCAATCACCAAGATCTATGCGACCGAGGGCAATTCACGCTGTGCCGATATGGGTATTCAGGTGATGGGCGGCGCTGGCCTGATGATGAGTTCGGAGATGCAGATGTATTTCCGCGATTCGCGAATCGGCATCATCGGCGGCGGCACCAGCGAAATTCTTCGCAACGTTATTGCCAAATCAATGATCTGAAAGGGGGAGGAGGGTCATGGGAACTGTATCGCGTCGTTCGTTTGTGATCGGAGCCGGAGCTGTTGGGCTGGGCCTCGGAAAGGCACGCGAGTACTTGTTGTTGTCGAAGCGCACCAGGCAGGTCTTCGAGACCGATGCCGTTACCGCATGGAAGCCGTCGAAGCGGCCGGCATAGGGAACGAGTTTGGGGCGTTCGGCTTCGAACACTTCCCAGATCGTCTGATCGACCAGCTCCGGATGGCGATGAGCCTTGGCGTAAGCGATGCACTTGTCGAGCAGCCAGGCGTTTAACTCGTCGAGGTTTTTGAACCGCAGCCGGGGCGTGAAGAAGCGTTCCCTGACCAGCCCGACCTGGTTCTCGACCTGCCCCTTCTCCCAGCCCGACGCTGGCGTGCAGGCGACCGGATCGACCAGATAGTGGCTGCACATCTGCAGGAGGCGGCGATTGTAGAGACGCCCTTTACCGACGAAGATCGTCTCTACGGCGGTCTTCATGTTGTCGTAGATGCCGCGGGTGCAGGTGCCTTTGAACAGGGCGAACGCCCGGTCGTGGGCGTCGAACACCATCTCCTGCGTCTCCCGCGGATAGGCCCGCACGAACAGCATGCGGCTGTGACAGAGCCGGACATGGACGGCCTTCACCATCACCGTGGTGCCGCTCAGCAGGACGACCTCGTGGCTCCAGTCGAACTGGTAGGCTTCGCCTGGGGCAAAGCTTAGCGGGAGATAAGCGGCCGCCGTCGATTGCCCGCGTTCTTTGCTCCACCGCCTGGCGTAACGCCGCACCGCATCGTAACCGCCGTCGTAGCCGCGGCCGCGCAGCTCTTCGAAGATCCGGATCAACGTCAGCTGTTCACGAGCCGATTTAGCCGCGTTCGCCGCGAGCAATCCGTCAAGCCCATCGTCCGAGCTTTGGCCGCGGCTGCACCTGCCGCTCGTACTCGAAGGAGGTCTCTCCCGACCTCAGAACCTTCGGGACCGTGTTCCGTGACACCTTCAGGTCACGGGCGATCTCCTTGATCGTCTTGCCCTTGATGAAGTGCTCGCGCCGAATCCGCGCAATCGTCTCCACGACCAGCATCCTCCACCACCTGCTTTGTTACGAAGCAGGCAGCGCAACAGACCAACCTGTAGGGGGTCAATTTTTGGGCTCTGACTCACTTTTGATGCAGTTTGAGGGACGACTGGCGCTTTGATAGGAGGAGAATCGCGCCATGCAGCAGGCACTCCACCGCTCCAGTTTGGTGCCGCGTGGATTTGTTGTAGAGAGTGCTTACTACGAGGGTGATAAGGCCATTGTTGTGGTTGGGGCGTCCGGAAGCGTCGGCCTGTGTCCATCTTGCGGAACGGTTTCCCGACGTGTCCATAGCCGCTATCGACGCCGCGTGACCGATCTGCCGCTCTCGGGGCGGATCGTCCAGCTCTTGGTAATCGCCCGCCGCTTTCGCTGTGACGCGGTTCTATGCGGGCGCCAAATCTTCACCGAACGCTTCGCTGAAGGCGTACTGGCGCCATCGGCGCGACGTACGGCAAGGCTGGACTCCATCGTCCATCACCTCGGCCTGGCGCTTGGCGGTCGACCGGCAGCAGGCTTTGCAAAGCGGCTGATGCTGCCGGTGAGCAAAGATACGCTTCTTCGGGTAGTTCGGCGCCGTAGCCGTCCTCCAACTGACCCGCTCAAGGTTATCGGCATTGATGATTGGGCCTGGCGGCGCAATCACCGATACGCCAGCATCATCTGCAACCTGGAAAGGCGCCGGGTGGTCACCCTGCTGCCGGATCGTGAACCGGCAACTGCCCAAGCGTGGCTCTCTGCTCATCCCACGATCGCAATCGTCGCCCGTGATCGTGGCGGCGGATATGGCGAAGCGGCAGCCAAGGCTCTACCGCATGCAGTACAGGTCGCCGATCGTTGGCATCTGATGGAGAACGCCAGTCGGGCTTTCCTCGACGCCGTACGCAAATCGATGCGCCAGATACGCACCGTCATCGGCGCCACCACAATCAACCCCAAGCTGCTCACGGCCGCCGAACGCCTTCAGTATGAGGGCTATCTGCGCCGCGAGGAGACTAACGCGGCCATCTTAGCATTGTCGAAGAACGGCATACCTATCAAGCAGATTGTGCGTCAGACCGGCCACAGCAGGAAGCTGGTACGACAGGTGGTCCGCGGCGAACGTCACGACGTCTTCCGAACCCGGCAAAGTTCGTTGGATCTGCACTTGCCTTGGCTGGACGAGCAGTGGGCGTCCGGCTGCCGCAATGGAGCTGAACTGTGGCGCCGCTTAACAGGGCGTGGCTTCCGAGGCTCGCTCCGCGTCATCAGCGAGTGGGCCACCCGCAGACGACGAGCGGAGAGGGCCGACACACAAAACTTGCAGAGGATCCCGTCGGCCAGGACGATCGCGCGCCTCATGACAATCGGGCGGGACTCCCTCACGAAAGCGGAGACCGTCACGGTCGTGGCGATCGAAGCGGGCGTGCCAACCTTGGTCGAGGCACGCGAGATCATTGCCGAATTCCACATGATGATCCGCCGCAAGATCGAGGTGGGTCTCATGACGTGGATCGAGCGCGCCCGCGCTAGTCTCGTCGCCTCGTTCGCCAGCGGCGTCGCCAGGGACGAAGCGGCAGTCCGAGCAGCAATCACTTTGCCCTGGTCTAACGGCCAGACTGAAGGTCAGATCACGCGCCTCAAGCTCGTCAAACGCCAGATGTACGGCCGCGGCAAGATCGATCTGCTTCAAGCGAGACTAATCGGCGCAGAATAATCGGAGCTGCACCAAAATTGCGTCAGAGCGCATTGCCTCATCCAGAATGTTACTGGACAACTTCTCGCCGATGATTGGGTCGGTGCCATCGAATTGGTTCGGTGGCGTCTATGGCGGGAAAGATCAGCATGGGCGCGCGGCGCGAGGTGGTATCGGCGGTAACGGAGCGCTACCGGTCGGCCAAACGAGCGGAGAAGGGGCGGATTCTCGACGAGCTGTGCGCGACGACGGGCTGGCATCGCAAGCATGCGGTGCGCGCGCTCCGGCGACGCGAGACGGTTGGACCGGGCGAGGTCGAGGCAAAAAGAAAGCGAAGACGCAGATATGGCGCGACGATCAAGGACGCGCTGACGGCGCTGTGGGAGGCGTCGGATCGGGTGTGCGGCAAGCGGCTCAAGGTGATGATCCCGACCTTGCTACCTGCCCTTGAGCAACATGGCCGATTGCAGCTTAGCCAGTCGGACCGTGATCGTGTCCTGGCTATCAGCGCCGCCACCATCGATCGCCTGCTCGTCGATGTGAAGATCGCGGCGAGCGGCGGCAGGCGGCGCCGTGCCGGATTCTATTCGGCAATCCGGCGCGAGGTCCCCATCCGCACGTTCAATGACTGGAACAGCCCGGTGCCCGGCTTCTGCGAGGTCGACATGGTCGCCCATGGCGGCACGTCGGTGGCTGGCTCGTTCATCCAGACCTTGACCATGGTCGATGTTGCCACCGGCTGGACGGAGTGCCTGCCATTGCTGACGCGGGAAGGTTCGCTGGTCGTCGAGGCGATCAACCGCGCACAGAGCCTGTTCCCCTGGCTGTTGCGCGGCGTGGACTTCGACAACGACAGCGCCTTCATGAACGATGTCGTCGTGCCATGGTGTCGCGAACAGAAACTCGAAGTCACACGCTCGCGCGCGTACAAGAAGAACGATCAAGCGTTCGTCGAGCAGAAGAATGGTGCTGTCGTCCGCCGCCTCATGGGCTATGGCCGCTTCGATGGCGTCGAGACGGCGCGTATGATGGGCCGCCTCTACGCGGCGGCACGGCTCTACGTCAACTTCTTCCAGCCGTCGTTCAAGCTGAAGGAGAAGCGTCGCGAAGGGGCTAAAGTGATCAAGCGCTATCATCTCCCATCGACGCCCTATGAGCGTGCCTTGGCGCATCCCAAGGTGACCGCGGCCGTGAAGAAACGGCTGCGCGATCAGTATCGCTCGCTCGATCCGGTCGCGCTGTTGGCGGAGATTCGCGCAACCCAAGAGGAACTAGGCAATCGCGTCGATCGTCGTGCCGGACAGGCGCGCGGCCTGCAACCCGCTCACACTAGCACCCTGCCAGCGACCGCGGCGTCGTTCGCGAAGACGCTCGGCAAGACCGCGACGGTCGGCGAGCCGCGTGCCACGCACCGGCGAACTCGTCGGCCCTATAAGACCAGAGTTCGCATGCCGTCCAAGCTCGATCCGCATATTGCTGCGATTGAAGCCTGGCTCGCAGAGCAGCCGCAGCTGACGGCGCTCGCAATTGTCGGTCGGCTGCGCGAGAAATATCCCGAGGAGTTCGGAAAGAGACAGCATTCGATTGTGCAACGTCTGCTGAGGGCGCTCAGACGGAGGGCTGCCGAACGGTTGGTCGCCCAGGGCCCGCTCGACGACGCCACGACCGCTGCCCCATTGCCCGGGGTTGTGGACGGCTCGGGCTATGAAGGGCCCGACCCGCCCACAGCCCCTCTCGTCGAGCAAGCCGGAAAGCCCATTTGGCGCGGTCAATCAATCGACATCGGATCGCCATCGGCAATGGCACCATCAGGGTAACATTCGTAGATGCGGCAATACGGGGGGTCAATATTGCAGACGATGTCGTAATTGCGGTCGGCGCCCGCGGCTCAAAAGGTCCGCTATCTTCAAGCCTTCCCGCAATCTCACGAATCGGAGGGGGCCATGAAGCAATATGTTGGGCTGGATGTCTCGCAAAAAGAAACATCAGTATGTGTAGTCGACGAAGTGGGTCAGATCTTGTTCGAAGGAAAGGCAAAGTCCGACCCCGGGGCGCTCGCGGCATTGCTTCGCAAGCGGGCGCCACAAGCGGAGCGCATCGGATTTGAGACCGGGGCGATGGCGAGCTGGCTATGGCATGAACTTCGTAGGGTCGATCTCCCAGTGGTTTGCATCGACGCGCGGCATGCCCACGCGGCTTTGTCCGTACGCATGAACAAGAGCGATCAGAATGATGCTCGAGGTCTGGCCGAACTGGTGCGGGTTGGTTGGTATCGAGAAGTCAAGGTCAAGAGCAAGGAAAGTCAGAAGATCCGCGCGATACTCGTCGCGAGATCCCGGCTTGTGTCCATGCGCCGAGACATCGAGAACCAGGTCCGGAGCTTGATCAAAGAATACGGCTTGCTGTTCCCGCGCGCAATCGGCCAGCAGTTCCGCAACCTGGTCAGCGAGCTATTGGGCGATAATCATCCACTCCTTAGCGTGATCTCGCCGCTCCTGTTGATCCATGAGCATATCTGTCATCAGCAGAACAAGTTCGACGACGAAGTTCGCCAGTTGGCGAAGGCGGACGAGACGACGCGCCGCCTAATGACCGTTCCCGGTGTCGGCGTGGTGACCGCCTTGACTTTCCGCCATACAATCGATGACCCATTGCGCTTCCGATCGGCGTTGACAGTCGGTGCCTACCTCGGCCTTACACCTCGGCGCAACCAATCTGGCGAAACTGACATCAACGGCAAGATATCTCGATGGGGCGACCGGCTTCTCCGAACCTACTTGTTTGAGGCCGCCACCGTACTTCTCTATCGGACAAAGAAGTGGTCTTCCCTTAAGGCCTGGGGCATGAAGCTCGCCAAGCGGATCGGCATGAGGAAGGCAAAGGTCGCCGTCGCCCGAAAGATCGCAGTCATCCTTCACTGCATCTGGGTCGATGGCACATCCTTCGACTGGGGGCAGCCGCAGCCAGTCTGATATTTGCTCGCAAGTTCCTGGTCCGGTCTGCCGGACTGGCGATGTCCCGCTGGGACGGTGTTGAGGCGACCTCGTTCATTCGGCTGGTGGCGGCTCGACCGTACTCCGCTGCAAACGTTGAGGCGTCCGACCCGGACATCATCATGAGGCGCTGCGCGACCTCGGAAAGGACCGTGACCCCAGTGAAGACATAACCAGCCAGGGCGATCCAATGCTTGGCCGGCAAAGTACGCATCAGCCGCGCTCGCGCCGTCTCCGCAACCCTGACCAGCTCCGACAGCGCGAGCGCTACCGTCGTGCCGTCGGAAAGTTCAAAAGGTGATTGACAACAATCCGCAATTAAAGGGCCGAATGACATGCCTCGCAAGGGACTTCTGGTCGATGCCGCCTGGATGGAACGACATGGATATTCCACCAGCCTGCGCAGCCAATACGTATCGGCCGGCTGGCTGGTTCAGCCGGCGCGGGGAACCTTCAAGCGTCCGCTCGGCGAACTCTCCTGGCAGGGCGTCGTCGTGTCACTCCAGCGGCTGCTCGGCTCCGACCTCGTCGTCGGCGGACGTACCGCCATCGAAGCGCAAGGCTTCAGTCACTACCTGAGCCAAACCGGTCCTTCGACCGTACATCTATACGGAACGCTGCCTGCTCCCGGCTGGCTCGGCAAACTTCCGCTCAAACAGAAATTCCGTGTTCACCGCACGCAAAGTCTATTCAAAACGCACGGGAGCACGCCCGGATCAAAGTCGGGGACGACACGGGAAATACCGGGACCATCCGACTGGCCTCTCATGGTATCGACTCCCGAACGTGCGTTCCTCGAACTGCTCGACGAATTGCCCCGCCACGAAAGCTTCCACCAAGTCGATGCATTGGCGGAAGGATTGAGGAGCCTAAGTCCCCGGCGGCTGCAAACGCTTCTGAACGACTGCAAAAGCATCAAGGTCAAACGACTGTTCTTCTGGTTCGCAGAGCGACATCAACACGCCTGGCTCAAACAGATCGACACGTCGAAAGTCAATCTCGGCACGGGAAAGCGCATGCTCGTCAAGGGCGGCAAACTCGACACCAAATACCTCATAACCATCCCAGACGACCTCAATGCCCCTGTCTGAAAAGTACCGGCATCAAGTGGTCTTGTTGATCGAGACGATCCCGTTCGTCGCGTCGGAGCCCGATTTTGCGCTCAAGGGCGGCACCGCCATCAATCTCTTCCACCGCGATATGCCACGCTTATCAGTCGATATCGACCTGACCTATCTGCCGGTGGCTCCGCGCCCCGAATCTCTTGCTGCGATCGATGCGGCGATGAAGCGCATGGCAGCGGCCATCAGGAAAGGATTGCCGGGCTCACGGGTGACGGAAGTCGTCAACGCCCGTGAAAAGATCGTCACCAAGCTTACCGTCCAGAAAGGTGATGCGCAGATCAAGATTGAGGTCACGCCGGTGATCAGGGGC
The DNA here is from genome assembly GCF_000482425.1 of Bradyrhizobium sp. 22. Lineage (NCBI taxonomy): Bacteria > Pseudomonadati > Pseudomonadota > Alphaproteobacteria > Hyphomicrobiales > Nitrobacteraceae > Bradyrhizobium > Bradyrhizobium sp. 22. The sequence continues at coordinate 243,444 of NZ_KI519401.1, read as the reverse complement.
AGCGTCTTCGAGCCAGAGCTGCGCGACGTCTCGCCGAGCGTCGAAGAAACGTTCGGCTTCGTACAGATGAAAGTCGTTCGTTCGCCGATCTATACGCCGGCAAGCTCGTCGCGGCGCTCGACCGGCAGCATCCGCGTGACCTCTTCGATGTCCGCGATCTGCTCGCCAACGAAGGCATCACAGACGATCTCCGCAAGGCGTTCATCGTCTACCTCATCAGCCATGACAGGCCGATTTCCGAGGTCGTGGTTCCTCGTCGCAAGGACATCCAGCACGAATTCACGCACGGCTTCGAGGGCATGACCGCCGACGAAGTAACCTTGGACGAGTTGCTCGAAGCTCGGGAGACGCTAATCGCCGAAATCGCCGGAAAAATGCCACAAGCGCACAAGGATTTCCTCATGAGATTCAAGCGCGGCGAGCCGGATTGGAGCCTGCTGGGCGTCCCTGGCGCGGCGGACCTGCCGGCGGTGCGCTGGAAGCAGATCAATCTGGACAAACTTCCTTCCGCGCAACGGGCGAAGCTCGTCGCGCAACTCGAGGAAGTCTTGCGCAATGCCTGAGGTCGGACGAGGGGATCTCCGTCGAGCGCGCGCGGGCCGACTTGTTCAGACGACATCTCCAGGGAGTGCGCCAGCTTGCGGGCTTTAGCTCAGCCGCCTATCCCTAGCCTGACCTCGACTGTCTCGTTGCCTGCATAAATTTTCTGAATCGTTGGCGCGGATCGATTCATTTATTTAATTGGACGCTCGATTCGGTAATTGCGATTCTGGCGCATGTCCGAACTCACCGTGCAATATCTCGTGCTCGAGCGTCGCGATCCGGCCCGTAACATGGCGCGGTTCTATGTGCTCACGATCGAGCCGACGCTCTTTGGCGATACCGCATTGGTGCGTGAATGGGGCCGTCTCGGTGGGCGCGGTCGACGGCGGCTCGATCTATTCGATGGTCAGGTGCAGGCCGTCGAGGCTCTTGAGTCCTGGCTCAGGCGCAAAACCCGCCGTGGTTACGTCCAGCGGCACTTTCCGTGCCTGGAGCCAGCATGCGACACGCTGCAAGCTGCCCGATCTGGACAAAATGCTAGTGCAAGTATATCAAAGTAATCCTAAGTCCTCTGCGGCCACATTCCAAGAGTTGCAAAAGTATTCCATAATCAATATTATGCGAATCACGGATGTAGACGCTCATTAGAAAGGTCACCATCCTCCCCATTAGCACTACTTTGGCAGAATGTGTTTTCGCCAGTGTTTTTCAAGGATAGGATGAGATCGACGATGGCGTGACGTATGGCGGGCTGGTTGGTTGAGGCGGAGGACCGTTGATTCTTTTTTTCCGCTCCGCGTGTGCGAGGCGACAATGTTGCAGGAAGGCGTAGGCAATCATTGTCATCAGCGCGTGGCGATGAAGACCCTGCCAAGATCGCCCTTCGAAGTGATCAAGTCCAAGCTCCTCCTTCAACTGCTGATGGGCCTGCTCACAAATCCATCTTGCCTTTGATGGTGGCGGCCAGTGTGCGCATATCCGTCGCCGCAGGAAGATTGGCAAGATAGTATTTCTTCTCCCCTGAGGCACGTTGCTCGCCAATGAGCCAGGCTTCGTCGCCCGGGAGATGCTGCTGACCCTTATCCCAAATCCGCTGAGGAGGGCCGTCGGCGGCGCGGACACGGAGAGCTGCAAATCGAGCTCGTTCCGCTGCGCCAACTCACGGTTTTCCATTTGGCGCTGGCCAGCATTTGTTCTGCCGCAATCGATAAGATATCGGGTACGTGGTGCTTTCGTGGTTTCCCGCGGACTTTGGTAAGCGGCCAAATGAGCTTCACATCGACCGGATACACTTTCAGGTGCCGGGGGATACCGACAGCCCACGCGAGCCCGCGCTCTGTTAGCCCTTGTCGAAACGGTGCGCTGAGCCCGTATCCTGCATCCGCCAGCACACATCCAAAGCGCACGTTGGCTGCCATCGCGCGGTCAATCTCGGCCAAAGCAATCTCCTGGCGTTCGGTGTTCGACTGGCACGCGAGCGCGTTTCAAACGAGACACGTCGTTTGTCCAACTGTCAGGCAGAAACAGACGTAACGCGACCATCACTGGCACTTCGCCGCGCGCAAGCGTCAAAGACACCAGCGTTTGGCAATTTGCCGTTTTGCCGAGAGCCGACGCGTATTGAGCAGCAACACCAACCGAGCGTTCACCCTTCTTCGGCAGTGAGGTGTCATCAATAACCCGCACCGCATCCCTGCCGCCGACAAGTCGGTCCGCCTGATTGAGCAGCTCTGTCTCCAGCGGCGTCGCCTCCCAGACACCTCCGCAATGAAATGGTGCAACTAATCGTAGTTGCCCGTGGCAAGGCGCTCTGCCATTGGCTGAACGCTCTTGCGATCGCCAGGACCAATCAATCCCGCGACATACAGAGGACACATCCGCTGCCGGGTCTTATGACCCAGCCGGTCCAAGAAACGGCATCAGCCAGCGTTCGAGTTCGTCTTCCCATCCCGCCATGGTCAGCCCTTCAAGAGCTGACCACCCATGATCATTGAAAAATCGATTCGGGAATCCTATAAAACGCGACAAAATCAACATTCTGCCAAAGTAGTGCTAGAGATGTCACGATCGGACTTGTCTAAGGCATGGGCCTGGGGGTTTTGAGTGATGACGGTGCTGTCGATGAGCCGGGCTGAGATCGACCGGGTGCATGTGTTGCGGGATGTTGTGGCGGAACGGATACATTGCGAGAGGCAGCGCAACTGCTTCGGCTCACATCGCGGCAGGCACTCCGGCTGACGCTTGCTGCAGAGAAGCGGGCGGAGCGGCATGGCTTGCATTTCGGCGTTGAGACGGTGCGGCGCTGGATGCTGGTGGACGGGATTTAGAAGGACCGCCGGCAGCGGTTGAAGCCGGTGCACCAGCCGCGGCATCGCCGCGATTGCGTTGGCGAGTTGGTCCAGATCGACGGCTCCGAACACTGGTGGTTTGAGAACCGCGGCCCGCAATGCACCCTGCTCGTCTTCATCGACGACGCCACCAGCCGATTGATGCATCTGCAATTTGTCGAGACGGAGTCGACCTTTGACTACTTACGGCGACGACCGCCTATCTGAAGCGCTACGGCAGCCCATTGCGTTCTACTCAGACAAGCACGCAACGTTCCGGGTCAACAAGGTCGGCGCCACCGGCGGCGACGGGATGACGCAGTTCGGCCGCGCGCTGCACGAGCTCAACATCGATATCATTTGTGCCAATGTCCCACAGGCCAAGGGGCGCGTGGAACGAGCCAACGGCACACTGCAGGACCGCCTGGTCAAGGAGATGCGGCTGGCCGGAATCTCGACCATCGAGGCCGGCAACGCGTTCCTGCCGGCGTTCATGGCGGACTATAATCGCCGTTTTGCCAAGGAGCCGTTCAACGACAAGGATCTTCACCGGCCCTTGGCTGCGCACGACAACATCGACGATGCCTTTGCCTGGAAGGAACTCCGGCGGCGGCGAATGCCAACGTGTGGAGCTGGAAGCTCGCCTGGCGCGGCAGTTCTCCCAGACCGTCTCGATTACCTTCCACTGGCGCGGCACCACTTCCAGCGTCCGCGTGACGTCTTCCCCGAGCTTGCGCAGACGGTTGCTGCCGCAGCATCACAAGCTGTCGGCGGATCAATCACCACCCGTTCCCGTGGCAGATGCTCAGGGAAGGTCTGACGCTCGGGGCGCTTACGTGTAAATCCGCGCACCGTCGTCATCTTGGCCACGGCCCGCTCGGCCGCAAGCTCGTCCTCGGTGGCGTTTGCTTCCAGCTCTTCGAACGTCAGCGCCAACTGCTCGATCAGGCGCGAAGAACGCTCCGCCCGTTGCCCATAGATCTGATGCTTTAGCTTGGCGATCTGCAGCTTCTGCTGTGCGATCAGCGCCTCGTCTTCCGACGCTTTCGCACGAGCGACAGCGAGCTCGGCAGCTACTTCCAAACCCCTCGCGCGCTCGGCTGCCAGCGCCGCCTTCGGGGCGGTAACGTCGCCCGGAGCAGCGTCGCGATCGGCATCCATGCGACGCAGTGAATCACAGATTGGACGCGCTAGGACTCTTGAGGGTTCTGTGAGGTCGCCGGGCAAAGGCCAGCCGCGCGCTCTGTCGTAGCCTGCGACCTCATAGAAGCCGGATTGAACGAAGCCGCGGAGTTGTGGGCGCTATGGGGATAGTGCAGCCAGTGCGGCTGCCGAGAAGGCGCGCCTGTGGTCGCCGCGCGTCGGCGAGTCAGTGATCGGATGTGAGGGGCCCGATTGATCGGGCCAAGGGCGCGAGCAAGGGGCTCTGCAAAGCGCAAGTGCATCAAACGACTGGTCGCATCATCGATGAAGACGAGCAGGGTGCAATGTGGGCCGCGATCCTCGAACCACCAGTGTTCAGAGCCGTCGATCTGAATCAACTCGCCCACACAGTCGCGACGATGCCGTGGTGCGTGTTCCAGCCGATCGTGATCACCGATTCCAGGCGATCGTGATCGCTATTTCCAGCGATCGCGATCAGGGGCAATCAGGAGGCGCGCACCGCTGACAGTCTGCAACCCGGGTAGCTTGGGTCTTTTGCCTAACCGCAGAGGATCGAGATGCCGACCGAGAGACTGTCCATGCGCCACATTCGCGAAGTTCTACGCCTGCACTACAGCGTCGGCATGTCGCAACGCGCCGTTGCCCGCAGCCTCGGCCTGGCCCAGGGCACGGTCAGCAAATACGTGAACCAAGCCCGCCGCGCTGACCTGACCTGGCCGTTGCCGCCGGAGCTCGATGACGACGTCCGGCTCGAGAATCGCCTGTTTCCGCCGCCGTCCGATCGGCCCAGCGACGAGCGTCCGCATCCGGACTGGGCGCTTGTGCATCGCGAGCTGCGGCGCCCGAACGTCACGCTGATGCTCTTGTGAGAGGAGTATTGCGACGCAAACTCCGACAGCTTCAGCTATGCGTGGTTGCGAACGCTACAGGGAATGGGCCGGCCGTCTCAAGCCAACCCTGCGCCAGGTTCATGTCGCCGGCGAGAAGCTGTTCGTCGACTATTCCGGCCACACCATGGAGGTGGTTGACGGGCTCACCGGTGAGGTGCGCAGCGCGCAGATCTTCGTCGCCGTGCTCGGCGCCTCGAACTACACCTACGCCGAGGCCAGTCTCAGCCAGGGCCTGCCGGGCTGGATCGCCTCGCACGTTCGGGTATTTGCCTATTTCGGCGGCGTGGCCCGGCAGACGGTGAGCGACAATCTCAAGGCCGGCGTCACCCGGGCCTGCTTTCACGAGCCGATGGTCAACCGGACCTATGCCGATCTCGCCCGCCATTACCGCACCGCTATCGTACCGGCACGGCCGTATCGGCGGCGCGACAAAGCCAAGGTCGAAGTCGGGGTCCAAATCGTCGGGCGATGGATTCTGGCGCGCCTGCGCAACCGCCGCTTCTTCTCGCTTGCCGCCCTCAACGAGGCGATCCACGCGCTGCTCGTCGATCTCAACAATCGACCGCTCCGGAGCTGGGGACGAAGCCGGCGCGACCTGTTCGAAGAGCTCGATCGCCCGGCGCTTACCCCCTTGCCAGATGAACCGTACGAGTATGCCGAGTGGAAGCGCTGCCGGGTCAACCTCGATTATCACGTTGAGATCGCCAAACATTACTACAGCGTCCCTCACAGCCTCGTACATCAGGAGGTCGAGGCTCGGATCACCCAAAAGACCGTCGAGATATTCCTCCATGGCAAGCGCGTGGCCTCGCATCTGCGCAGCACCTTACCGCATCGCCCGACCACGATTTCCGAGCATATGCCGAGCTCGCATCGCCGCTATCGCGACTGGACCCATGAGCGTATTCGTTCCGAAGCCGCCAAGGTCGGCCCCGACGCCGACACCCTGATCGATGTCATCCTGCGGTCGCGGCCGCATCCGGAACAGGGCTTCCGCTCGGCTATCGGCATTCTCGGGCTGGTCAAGCGCTACGGCCAGGAACGCGTCGACGCCGCCTGCGCCCGGGCCCTCCTGCTCAACGCCCGTTCGTACAAATCGGTCGCCGCCATCCTCAAGAACGGCACCGACAGAACCGCGCCTCCCGCCGAGGAGGCGCCCATCCTCTTCCACGCCAACATCCGTGGCCGCAGTTACTACAATTGATCAGGAGAGATCAGCATGCTTATTCATCCCACCGTCGATCGCTTGCGCTCCCTCGGCCTCGCCGCCATGGCCGATACCCTCGCCGAACTGCAGAACAACCCAGAGGCGGCCGGGATGCCGCACGCCCATTGGCTCGGCCTCCTCGTCGATCGCGAGGTCACCGCCCGCGACAACCGCCGCCTCACGCGCCGCTTGACCAGTGCCAAGCTCCGTCAAGTCGCCGCCATCGAGAACGTCGACTATCGCACCGCTCGCGGCCTTGACCGTTCGCTCTTCCAAACCCTCGCCACCTGCCAATGGGTCCGTGAGGCCAACCACCTGGTCATCGTCGGCCCAACCGGCACCGGCAAGTCCTGGCTTGCCTGTGCGCTCGGCAACAAGGCCTGCCGCGACGGCTTCTCCGTCCTTTACAAGCGAACATCCCGCCTGTTCGCCGATCTCGCCCAGGCGCGCGGCGAAGGCCGTCTGGCGCGCCTGATCGCCGCCCTGGAACGCGTCAATCTCCTCATCCTTGATGACTGGGGACCCGAACCGCTCACCGCCGACCAGCACCGCGATCTGCTCGAGATTGTCGATGATCGCTACGACAAGGGATCCTTGTTGATCACAAGTCAGGTCCCCGTGTCGCAATGGCACGACGTCATTGCCGAGCCGATGACTTCATGATGCCTCCTTCTTCGAATGCTTGGTGCGTCGTACCCGATTGCGCAGCTGACTGATTTGTTCGTCTGAGAGCTCGATCTGCCATGGCTGACCTTTGACTAACTGACGACCTACCAGCAATCCGCGCGCAAGATAATCGAACACTGTTTGCGGGGTTAATCCAAGCTCAGCCGCTGCCCCCTGAATCGAGAAGCTGCCGTCGGGCCAGCGCATGGGATTCTGGTCCACGCAGTTGATCTTGACGGTGGGGATGCCCCAGCGGGTGCGCAACAGCCAGACGTTATCGCCTTTGAAGGCGCAGCCTCGGGCCGCGACGAAGCCTTCTTGATTGAGTATTATCGCGATCTCGGCGTCCATTTTGTGTTCAGCATTCAACTCGACGATCCGCTGCCGCAACCCATCAATGTCGATGTAATTGCGGTAGGTGTGAACGCGCCGTTGCACGTGATGCTCGCTGGTTGCGCCGGTCTGCCAGACGATTTTGAGCCACACCTGACCTCGGATCCGCTTCTGATCAAGAACGACTTCGCGGATGACAAATCGCAGAATGCGCTTGCGATCGGCTGCCGACGTGGTGGCCGCGTTCCAAATCTGCGGCAGGTTCTCGCCGAGTGCTTGTAGCCCTGCGCGTTCCACCGGGCCAATCAGAAGCGGCTCTTGCCCACGCCAACGCGCATGTTCCTGCTCGACCGCCTCGACGGCACGCAGCTTCTCTTCCCAAGCCCGCTCAAGTGAGCGCGCCACGAGACGGTTCTCGGGCTCTACGGCGTCATACTGACGTCGAGCGCGCTCGGCCTCGTAGCGGGCGCGCTCTACGCGAAGCGCCCATTGGCGCTCGAGCTGGCGGCTGTCCTGCTCCAGTTGGCTCGCCGCCGCGAGTGCGATCTCAATCTGATCCGGCACCAGGGCGTCGAGGACCACCCGCTGGACCAAGGCGTCAACCGCTAAGGCCCGGACTTCCTGGCACAGTGCACTGCCTTCCTGATCCCGATCCGACCGGCAGCAATAGACCGGATAGTCGGCATTCAGGCCAGTGTAGCGCATGCTCATGCGCCGTCCGCAACGGCCGCAGATCGCAATTCCTTGTAACAGGGCTGCCCCCTTGCGCGGCACGCCAGCGTGTCCTGCCTCAAAATGCGCGACGTTATCTGCCAGTCGCCGCTGGTTGGCCATGAACTCCTCCCAGTTGATATAACCCGGGTGAGCAGCGCGGAGGCAAACCGCCGAGTCGGCGATCGCCACCTTGACCGTTCCCGTCAGCGATCCCGGCTGGCATCGGCTCGGATCCTTTTGCCGGCGGCCATAAACATACCCCCCAGCATAAGCTGGATTTTGAAGGATACTAAGGACGCGTGCACTATCTGGCATACGCCAGACGGTCTCGTGTGGAGCTGGTCCAAGCAGCGGCCGAACCGGCAACGACAATCCGTTCCGGTCCAAGTACCGCATCACACGGCGGGCGCTTTGCAGTTCCTGGAATTTGGCAAAAACGAGATGAAGGCGGGCCTGCACCTCCTCATCAGGATTGAGAATAATCGTTCCGGCGCGATCATAGGCGAGCCCGGCTGGCAGGGGCAGCCGCAGTTCGCCCCGCGCCGCCTTCTGGCGTTCCCCTTGGTGAAGGCGCATCCGAAGCTGATGCAACTCCGCCTCGCTCATTATGCCGGACAAGCCCAACAGCAGGCGGTCGTGGTAGGCGCGCGGATCGTAAAGCCGCTCGCCACCCGCAATGAGCACACCAAACACCGAGCACAGTTCGAGCAACTGATGCCAGTCCCGGTTGTTGCGGGCCAAGCGAGAAGCGTCGAGGCTCACCACAAGACCGGCGTTGCCAAGACCGATCTCGGCAAAGAGCTTCTGGAAGCCATGACGATCCACACCGCCAGCACCGGATTTGCCCAGATCCTCGTCAATGACCTGGACGCGCTCCGGCGGCCAGCCCAGACCGATGGCGCGATCGACGAGGCGGTACTGCAGCTCCGTGCTCTCCTGATGCTGGCGCACCTGGTTCACGGATGACTGCCGCACGTAGACATAGGCCAACTTCGCTCTGTGCGCAGTCGTGAGCCGCTCGTCAGCGACGTTTAAGTTGATCAGCACGACCCAGTTCCCTTCCGGGCGTGCCGGGAGCCGCTTGCATCCGCCGCAGCAGCGTGGCGAGGATTTGAGCGATCTGGGTTTGCGTCGCGGTCGACAGATTCGGCCACAGGGGAGGAATATCGTCCGTCGGACGGCCGGGTGGATTTGCCAACGTCGGCATGGGTCGATACGCAACGCGACCTGGAAGCGGTGGGTGGGTCATCGCGAATCACCTTCTCGTCAAGAAGGCTCAGACTCGCGCTCAAATGTTGCATCAATGGGATCAGCGTACGTGCGCTGATGCGCGGCAGATCGGCGGCGTTCGGGCCAGAATCTATCGTCTCGGCAAGATCCGTCGACGCGATGCGAACCGCCCGCGGCCGGCCGTCCGGCAGCGCGACAACGACATAGGCGGGACCGCGCCCCGACCGCTCCTTCAGCACCTCAAGCCGGTGCCCGAACAGAAAATGATGCGGGTCAGTGATCGTGACGTGAGACACGACCCGCTCGAGAATAGGGGTACTCTGACGTGTTCGGTGAGCCCACCGTCGCCGACGCCATCCTCGACCGCATCATCCACAATGCCCACCGCATCGCCCTTGAAGGCGACAGCATGCGAAGGAAAAAAGCCACGCGCCCCTTGACCGACGCTGAAAACAGCGAAACGAATACCAATTGACTCAACAACCAGGCAACCAAAAACCAGCGCCGCCACGCTGTCCGCGATTTAGCGAAACTACTGTCCGGCAGTTAGCGAAACCACTGTCCCGTTTTTGCGAAATGCGCAAGGTTTTTGAACCGCAGCCGCGGCGTGAAGAAGCGTTCTCGCACCAGCCCGACCTGGTTCTCGACCTGCCCCTTCTCCCAGCCCGACGCTGGCGTGCAGGCGACCGGATCGACCAGATAGTGGCTGCACATCTGCAGGAAGCGGCGATTCTAGAGACGCCCTTTACCGACGAAGATCGTCTCCACGGCGGTCTTCATGTTGTCATAGATGCCGCGGGTGCAGGTGCCTTTGAACAGGGCGAACGCCCGGTCGTGGGCGTCGAACACCATCTCCTGCGTCTCGCGCGGATAGGCCCGCACGAACAGCATGCGGCTGTGACAGAGCCGGACATGAGCAGCCTTCACCATCACCGTGGTGCCGCTCAGCAGGACGACCTCGTGGCTCCAGTCGAACCGGTAGGCTTCGCCTGGTGCAAAGCTCAGCGGCACATAAGCCGACGCTGTCGAGGTGCCGCGTTCCTTGCTCCACCGTCGGGCGTATCGACGAACCGCATCATAGCCGCCGGCATAACCCAGGCCGCGGAGCTCCTCGAATAGCTGGATCAGCGTCAGCCGTTCCCGCGCCGCCTTGCTCTCATTCCTTGCCAGTAACCGATCAAGCTCGGCACTCCAGGCATCCATCTTCGGGAGCGGCTGCGTCTCGCTCGTAGCGGAACTCCGTCGCTTGAGAACGAATGACCTTGCGAACCACCTTCCGCGATACGCCAAGTTCTCGGCAGATCGCCTTGATGGGACGACCATCAACAAAGTAGGCGCGAATAGGAAGGTCGCTGCCGAACCGCGCCGCCGTATGATAGCGGGTCTGCGCCGTTATCGCCGTCCCCTTCTGTTGGTGGTGCTGCCCATTGCTGCCGCACTCGGCGGACTGGCGTTTTACCTGCACGGCGGACGTTATGTCGGCACCGACGATGCCTATGTCGGCGCCCAGAAGGTGCTGATTACACCCGACATCTCCGGCAAGATCATCAAGGTGCTGGTTAAGGAAGGCCAGACCGTGAAGCAGGGTGACGAGCTGTTCGAGATCGACGCCGTGCCGTTTCGCCTCGCAGTAGACGAGGCTAAGGCGCAGCTCGCTCAGGCGAAGACGAACTACGACAATCTGGTCGAGAACGTGAAGATCTATGGCCAGATGCTTGATCTTGCCCAGCAGGGCGTCGACCTGAAACAGCGGGATGTCGAACGCAAACAGCAACTGGTCAAAAGCAATTTCGGGTCCCAGCTCGACCTCGACAATGCGGCCAATGCGATGGTGACCGCGAGCGCACAGGTGCAGTTCATCAAGCAGCAGCTCTCCAATGCCAGGACGCAATTGCTTGGTAACCCCGAACTGCCACTAGAGCAGTTTCCGCCCTATGCCCAGGCTAAGGCGAAGCTGGAGGATGCCGAGCGCAACCTCGATCACACGGTCCTGCGCGCGCCGATGGATGGCGTCGCGACCCAGGTCGAGCAGATTCAGCTCGGCCGCTATGTCACCGCCGGCACGCCCGTCTTCTCCATCATCGATGTCGCGCACCCCTGGGTCGATGCCAATCCGAAGGAGAGCGACCTCACCCACGTCACCGAAGGGCAGTCCGTCACGCTCGAGGTCGACGCCTTCCCGAACCACGTGTTCAAGGGCACGATCGGCTCGCTCTCGCCAGGCACCGGCGCGCAATTCGCGATCCTCCCGCCGCAGAACGCCACCGGCAATTTCGTTAAGGTGGTGCAGCGCGTTCCGGTGCGGATCTATTTCGACGAGCACGACAAATACGTCGCCAAGCTGAAGGCCGGCATGAGCGTCTACGCCACCATCGATACCGGGCATAAGCGCACGCTCGCGGGCCTGCTCGGTCTGTCGGCAACCGCCAATCAGGACAAGGACTGACCTGATGTCGGGCCCACTTCCTCCGGGTCTACGCCGGAACATGGTGACCATCTGCGCCATGACCGCAACGATCATGCAGGCGCTGGATACCACGATTGCCAATGTGGCCCTGCCCTACATGCAGGGCACGCTGTCGGCGTCGCAGGATCAGATCAACTGGGTGCTGACCTCCTATATCGTCGCTGCCGCCATCATGACGGCGCCTGTGGGGTGGATCGCCAACCGCTACGGGCGCAAGCGAATCTTCATCATATGCTCGGCCGGCTTCACCATTGCATCAGTGCTGTGCGGGCTCGCGCAGGACATCAACCAGATGGTGCTGTTCCGCCTGCTGCAGGGCGTGTTCGGCGCGGCCCTGGTGCCGCTTTCGCAGACCGTGATGCTCGATTCCTACACGCTCCAGGAACGGGCGAAGGCGATGGCGATCTGGGGCATGGGCGTGATGATGGGCCCGATCATGGGCCCGTCACTGGGCGCCTGGCTCACCGAGACCTATTCCTGGCACTGGGTGTTTTTCGTCAATCTTCCTTTTGGCGCACTGACGGTGCTCGGTCTGATAGCTTTCATGGACGAGACCAAGAAGGATCTCACGCTTCGGTTCGACTTCTTCGGCTTCGCGGCACTTGCAGTCGCCATCGGGTCCTTACAGCTAGCCCTTGACCGCGGTGAGCAGCTGGGGTGGCTCGAATCCAACGAAATCGTTGGCGAGTTCATCGTCTCGGCCGTGGGCTTCTACTACTTTTTCGCCCACTCCTTCACGACCGCGCGGCCGTTCATCCAGTTCGCGCTGTTCAAGGATCGCAATTTCGTGACGGGCTGCATCTTCATGACGGTGATGGGGTTGGTGCTGTACTCCACCATGGCGCTGGCCTCGCCCTACCTGCAGAACGTCATCGGCTATCCCATCATTACCGCCGGCATGTTGCTAGCGAGCCGCGGCCTCGGCACGTTCCTGGCCATGATGATGGTCGGTCGCCTCATGCGCTATTTCGAGGCCCGTACGTTGATCATCTCGGGACTCGCGCTGACGGCGGGCTCGCTGTTCCAGATGACCGGCTGGACCGAAATGACTCAAGTTCCGGAGATTGTCACCGTCAGCGTCTTCCAGGGTTTCGGTTTTGGCCTTGTTTTCGTGCCGCTATCGACCGTTTCGTTTCTAACGCTTCCAAACCACCTGCGCACCGACGGCACCTCGATGCTGACGCTGTTGCGCAATGTCGCAAGCTCGATCGGGATCTCGATCGTGATCGCCCAACTCACTCAGGGAACGCGCCGCACTTATGCGATCCTGTCCGAACACATCAACCCGTTCAACCACGCCCTGCAGATGCCTGATGTCAGGGGCATCATCAACCTGTCCACCGATGCTGGGCGCGCCATGGCGGACAAGATGGTCGCTGTTCAGGCTCAGATCATCGCATTCTCACAAGACTATCAACTCGTCATGCTGTTCATCCTCGTCTCGATCCCGCTCGCCATCATGATTGGATCTACGAAGGCCGCTCTGCGCAAGCAGACGGCAGGGCCAGAGCACGCAGTGGTGGAATGACGACACGCTGGCGTTCCTCGGCGAGCTCGGCTGCTTTGTATTTAGCGATCCATGGCCGGACAAGGTTCCGCGAGATCTCATTTCAACCTTTGTCGAGTCAACGTCGCAGGGCACTATCAGCGCTTTGGAACGTGGTACAACGATCAGTCCATAGTGGCCGTCGAGACAGATCAGTCAACCGCTTTCAGGGGAGCAAATGTGGGCTCCGAAAGAAGCGCGCGTCAGGCGCACGGAAGTTGGACCTATGACTGCGCGTGCGCGGTCTTGATGGCAGCTCTATCGATTTCACCCGCGTCGTTCTTCAGAAGATTATCGACGAACACTACGATCTTCGGCCGCTTGTAGCGCGCGATGAGACTGCCCGCGAAATCCACGATCTCGTCCGCGGTCGTTGTCTTCGAAGGTTGCAACACGCACACCGCCTTCACCGCTTCGCCCCATTGCGGATCGGGGACGCCGATGACGACGACTTCGGCAATGGAAGCATGCTGACGGATCGCGTTCTCGACCTCGGCCGGATAGACATTCTCACCACCGGTCTTAATCAGTTCCTTTTCCGGCGCGCGGCCCGCATACCAGAGATAGCCGTCGGCGTCGAAATAGCCTATGTCGCCGGTGTGGTGCAAGCTGTTGCGAAACGTGTGTGCGGTATCGGCTTCGAGATTCCAGTATCCCTTGAAGACCGTCGGCCCGCGCACAACGATCTCACCGGTTTCGCCGGTCGGCTTCGGACGATCGTCGCCATCCACGACAGCGATGCTGCGCCAGAACAGCGGACGCCCCGCGGACTTCGGTCGGTCGCGGTAGCGCGACAGCGTCGCCAGACCCGAGGTCTCCGACTGGCCGAAGGTGACCCAGAACGCTGCTTGGGGACACTCGCGTTCGAACCGTTCGATGGTTTCGGGTGAGTCGAGTCCGGTCACCGCGCGCAGCGACGACAGTTGGCCCGGCTTTGCCTGATCCAGGATGCTGCCCAACATCGGCGCGAACTCGGACATTACGGTGATCTTTTCGGCTTCGATGTCGCGCGCCGCCTGCGCGGCATCGAACTTCGCCGAGATCACGCTGGCGCCACCCGCCTGTTGCGTCGTCAACATCAAGCCAAGGCCCGCGACGTGAAACAGCGGCAATACGCCGAGGCTGACGTCACGCTCATTAAGTTGCCAAGCGCCGACCAGCGAAGACTGCGCCGTCAGCATGCCCATCTGCGACAGCAGCGCGCCGCGGGGACGGCCACCGACGGCTGCCGTATGAATGATCATGAAGCCCGCATCGCCGACTACCGACGTGGACGGCAGCGGCGTATCGCTCGCCGAGAGTTGCGAGAACGGCGTCAGCGCGGGATGTGCGGCACCGATACCGAAATAATATCGTGCTGAGGGCAACGACCCCTGCTGGGCCACGATCGCCTCGTGATAGTCGGCGCCCGCAATGACGACCACAGGCGCACCGTCGGCGAGGACATAGGCGATCTCATCCGGTTGCAAGCGAAAGTTGACCGGCAGCAGGATGGCTCCGAGCAGCGCCACCGCCCCAATCAGTTCGACCATCTCCATGCAGTTCTGCGAGAGGATGCCGATGCGATCGCCCGGCTTCACGCCAAGGCTGGCGAGACCGCCCCGCCAACCGCTCGATACTGCGGAGATATTCCGCATGCGTCACCCGCCTGCCATCGACGATGAAGGCGGTTCGACCGGGATAACATTCGGCATTGCGGCGATAGACATCGCCAAACGTCACGCTTCTCAGGCTCATCGCACCATTCCCGAACGAGGATCAACCATGCATCGTCAAGCCGCCGGACACGCTGATGGTTTGTCCGGTGATGAAACCGGCATCGTCGCTCAGCAGGAAGGCGATCATGCCGGGATAATCGTCCGGCTGGCCGAGCCGCCGCAGCGGAATCGCGCGCGCGAGTCCTTCGGCGATCTTGCCGCCGGTCGGCGAGCTCTTGGTGAAGGCGTCGAACAGCGGCGTATCGGTCGGACCCGGGCACACCACGTTGAGGATGATGTTCTTGCGCGCCAGTTCGCGCGCCACCGTCTTGGTGAACGAGATCAAGCCGCCCTTGCAGGCCGAATAAACGGCTTCGCCGGAGGAGCCGACCCGGCCCGCGTCGGAGGCAACGTTGACCACGCGCCCGAAGCCGCGCTCGACCATCCGCTTGACCACGACGTGATGCAGGTTGAGCGGGCCGTAGAGGTTGATGCCGATCACCTTGTCCCAGAACGCGCGGTCGGTATCGAGGAACGGCACCGGGATATCCCAGCCGGCGACGTTGGCCAGCAGCTCGGTCGGGCCTGCCGCTGCCTCAAACTTGTCGGTGGCGGCTGCGACCGCGTCGCGATCGGTGATGTCGACCTGATAGGCCAGCACGCGGCCGGGCTTGCCGGCGGCGAGCCGCGCCGTGTCTTCGGCACCGGTCAAATTCTGGTCGAATATTCCGACGACGCATCCCTCGTCGGCGAGCCGCAGCGTCGTCGCCCGGCCGATGCCGCTGGCGCCGCCGGTCAGAATGACCCTTCGTCCATCAAGTCCACGCATATGATCCTCCCGTTTTCGTTCTTGTTGGTATCGTTATCGTCCCTGAAAGCGCGGACTGCGCTTTTCGCGAAACGCCTTGATGCCTCCTTCGCATCCGCGGTTTTCGCGATTGACGCAAGGGTCTGCGCCTCGTCCTCCAACTGCTTTCGAAAGTCCCGCTTGGCGCCGCCAGGAACAGTCGCTTTATATCGCCATAGACCTCGGCCGGACCCGATGCCTCTACTTCCGCAAGCACCTTGTCGTCATCGACCACGACATCGACGAACCCTGCCGACAAGACGGCATCGGCATTCAGCGTCTCGGCCAGCAGAAAGAAGCGCTGGGCGCGCGGAGCCCATGCGTGCCGTCAACGTCATGTTTGAGCCGTATCCGGACTGAAGCCGATCTTGGTGAACGCGGCCGTGATACGCGCCGACTTCGCCATCACGACGATATCGGCCGCGGCCGCCAGCGACACGCTGCCGCCGGCGACGTGGCTGTGCACGGCGACCACGACCGGCGCGCGCATCTGCTTCATCCGGACGATCACGGTACGGAGATCCTCGGTCCAGTGCTTGACCAGCGACGGCAGCGAATCGGACTGCCGTTCGAAGGCAGCGATATCGCCGCCGACGCTGAACATCTTGCCACGCGCCGAGATCAGCACAGCGCGCACATCTTCGCACTCCTCAGTTCGTCCATCGCAAGGCTGAATTCGCGGCAAAACGCGATTAACGGGATTGCCCCGATCCGGCCGGTTGAAAACGATGCGAGCGAGCCCGTCCACGATGTCGCAGAGGAAACTCCTCGTCGGCGTCGTCAAGTTCATCTTTAGCTCCGGCGGTTGTCTCTCATCGAGTCTAGCGGCCAGAACAACTGCCAAAGGGCGACAATCGGTCCGGCGGTTGACGAAATCTCTTGCCTGCGCCAATAATCGCGTTTATCAGTCGCTTTGACATGAACCCGGTGCGACCGTCTCCGTTGGTTTCCAAATCCCACAAGCGTATCTCCAAGCGAATCTTGGCTTCCTCAACCATTCTAAAGTCAAAGTCGTTTGCCTCGCTGAAACAGCCTCCCGCCTCGCGCATTTCCAAATCGGAGAAGTCACGCGATTCGATCCTGGTTGCGGCGGCAAGGCTGTTCCGCCGCCAGGGATACGCAGCTACAACGCTGCGCCAGATCGCCGATATCGCCGACATCAAGGCCGGCAGCGTCTACTACTATTTCGACTCCAAGGAGCAGATTCTCGACGAAGTCCTCTACATCGGATTGTCGAGCGTGTTCGAAACGGTCAAAAAAGCGCATCGTGACGCCGGCAAAGTCTCGCATCGGCGCAAGATCGGACTCGCGATCGAGGCGCATCTGGTGGCGCTGCTCGAGGCGGGCGACTTCACCTCGGCCAATATCCGGATTTACGGCCAGTTGCCGGAGACGCTGAAGAAGCCGCACCGGCCCCTGCGTCGGGCCTACGCCAAATACTGGGACAAACTTTTCCTCGACGCCCGCCGCGCCGGCGAAATCCGCGCCGACATCGAGATCGTCCCGCTGCGCATCTTCGTGCTGGGCGCACTGAACTGGACCATCGAATGGTTCAGCCTCGACAGCAAGGATGCCGTGCTGAAGCTGGCGCGACGCACCGAACTCCTGATCTTTGACGGCGTGAAGAAGTCCTGACATCTACTTTCCTTGCCAGACCGGCTTTCGTTTTTCCGCAAACGCCCTCGGCCCTTCGATCGCATCCTGGCTCGCATAAGCCTCGACATGCAGCCGGTTGGCCTCGACCAAGCCCGCGGCGCAGCCAAGATCCATCGCGGCAAGAATGCTGGCCTTGGCGGCCTTCACCGACAGCGGCGCGCCTTCGACGATCGCGCGCGCCAATAGCAGCGCACGGGCGCGCACTGCATCGGGCGTGTCTTCGAGATAATTGAGGAAGCCGTGCGCGGCGAGCCGCTCGATCGGCATTGTCTCGCCCGTGATCACCAGTTCCATCAGCAGCGGCTGCGGCAGCATCCATAACAACGGGACCGCCCAGGGCGAGCCACGCCCCATCTTGACCTCGGTAATCCCGGCGCGCGTCCCGCGCAGCCCGACCCGCAGATCAGACTTGAGCGCCAGCAGCATGCCGCCTGCCATCAGCGACCCCGTCATCGCCGCGATGATCGGCTTTGAAACCTCGCGCATCGCTGTTTGCATCGGGTCGCGCATCAGGGCCAGGACATCGACGTCGTCGCGCGCCCTGATCTCGGCCGCCTGCTTGAGATCCAAGCCGGCGGAAAACACACCGCAATCGGTCGAGGTCAGAATCACGACATTCGCTTGCTGGTCCTGCTCAACCCGCTCCCACGCATCGGTCAAACCGTTCATCGCCTCGACCGAAAGCGCGTTTTTGCGCTCGGGCCGGTCGATAGTGATGGTCGCGATGCCATCTTCGCGCGAATAGAGAACAGGCTCTTTGGACATCGTGTTCCGCTTCCGCAAATTTCTAACATCTGTTAGAATACCGATCACGCGTTCGAACACAACAGATATTCAGCCATCGGGTCGTCATGCAGCCAATGCTCGCCATGCGTTTTGCGTCGGATCTTCTGAGCGGCCGGGTCGCGCTGGTAACCGGAGGCGGCACCGGCATGGGCCGCGCCACCGCCATCGAAATGGCGCGCTGCGGCGCAGATATCGCCCTGCTCGGCCGCCGTACCGGCCCGATCGAGGACTGCGCCGAAGTGATCCGCGGGCTCGGCCGCAAGGCCGTGGCGATCTCGGCCGACATCCGCGTTCCCGAGCAGATCGAGGACGCGATGCAGCTCATCAAGAGCGAGTTCGGCCGGCTCGACATGCTCGTCAACAACGCCGGCGGACAATTTGTCACGCCGGCGCGCGAACTCAACAACAAGGGGTTCGAGACCATCATTCGCAACAACCTGGTCGGTTCCTGGCAGATGACCAAGGCGGTCGCCGATCATTTCATGTTCGAGCATGGCGGCTCGGTCGTATTCGTGACCGCCTGCGTTCGCTCCGGCCTCAGCGGCTTCGTGCATACGGCGGCCGCCCGCGGCGGCGTGCTGGCGATGATGAAGACGCTGGCCTTCGAATGGGCGGAATTCGGTATCCGTCTCAATTGCGTCGCGCCCGGCACCGTCCGGACCGAGGGAATGGACCACTACCCGATCGAACCCGAGCAGTGGCTGAAACTGAACCGCAACATCATGGGTCACATGGGCGACGTCAGCGACATTTCGGCTGCGATCATCTTTCTGAGTTCGTCGCTCGGCAAATTCGTCACCGGCGAGGAATGGTACATCGACGGCGGCGAGACGCTGCATCTGGCCCATGACGCACGCCAGATGATCGACATGGTGAAGTTCTCGAAACGCGAGTCGGCGGTTCCCAAATCGAAGTAACCGCTGAAGTAGCCTAGCAGTCTGCTGAAAAACCTTGAGATAGCGGGATTTTATATTCTCGCCGGTCTTTGTTGGGACGACGCGGCAGAGTTGGATGTGATTTTTTAGCCAGGCGTTGGGCTGCCCGGCACGGACGGCTAAGCGGCAAGTAGTTTGGGGATGCGGATCAGGTTGTAAGCGATCAGATTTAGCAGGAAGTCGGCGGCGACGCGAGCGATGCCACGATGCTTGGTCTTACGCATCGTGCCATGCTGTTTGCCCCATCCGAAGATGCACTCGACCATCGCCCGGCGTGATTGCGACATGCCGTACCCCGGATGCCGCGTGGTACGTTCGTCGATGGCGCTGATGCGGGTCTTGCCGGTTTTGGTAACGGCTTGGTTCTGCGTCACACGCGGCGTCACGCCGATGGCGCGAAGATTGGCGACATGATCGGCGGTATCGTACGCCTTGTCCTCACCGGCCGTGATGCGGCGACCTGCCGCCCTGCGTCTCGCCTTCAGCATAGCCTCCGAAGCCCCGCGTTCGGCGGTGCCATCGGCATGCGTGACCTTGCCGGCCACCGCCAGCCCATGACGGTTTTCCATGGTGGCGTGGCCCATATAGCAAAGCCTGGCCTCTCGTCCGGCCGCTTTGCGATAAAGCCTGCTGTCCGGGTCGCTGGTACTGGCATGGGTGTCGTTCTTGCGCTTCTGGCCATGGAAGTTGGCGCCGTCGTCGTCGCCGCTGCCGTCCTTGGGACGAAAGCTCTTCTGTGAAGCCCAGGCTTCGATCAGCGTTCCATCTACCGAGAAGTGCTCACTCGACAGCAGCGGCTTGACCCGCGGATGGTTCAGAAGCCGGCACATGAACTTCGTGAACACATCGCCGTTCTGAAGCCGTTCCCGGTTCTTGGTGAAGGTGGTCGGGTCCCAGACTGGATCGTCCGGCGACAGGCCCACGAACCAGCGGTACAAAAGATTGTTGTCCAGTTGCTCCATCAACTGGCGTTCCGAGCGGATGCCGTAGAACACCTGCAGCAGCAGGGCACTCAGCAATTGCTCCGGAGGGATCGAAGGGCGTCCCTCGCTGGCGTAGAGCTTCCCAAGGCTGCGGTTCAAATCACTCAAAACATCCCGGACAAGTTCCCGCACCTTCCGCAGCGGATGGTTCGCTCGCACACGCTTATCCGGCGCAATGTACGGAAACAGGCCGCCCTGATCCGTGAACCTGCCCCGCATGATCGTCTCCGCCGATTCGGGATGATAAGTGAATCATCAAGCCTTCGCCGTGGCGAGGGGGTTCTTCAGCAGACTGCTAGAGCGCGTAACCGACCCGCACGCCCTCGTCGACCGCCCGCATGGCGTCGAGTTCGGCGGCCTCCTTCGCGCCGCCGATGATGTGGACCTCAACGCCCGCCGACTGCAACGCATCGAACGGCCCGCGATTGGCTTCCTGCCCGGCGCAAAGCACGATGGTGTCGGCCTCGATCAGTTGCGGCTTGCCATCGACAAGGACGTGCAGTCCGCGATCATCGATCTTCTCATAGGTGACGCCGGCCATGATCTTGACGTCGCGCTTGGCGAGGCTGCTGCGCAAGATCCAGCCGGTGGAAACCCCGAGATTGACGCCCGGACGCGTGGTCTTTCGCTGCAGCATGGTGATCTCGCGCGGGCTCTGCCGCGGCGCCAGCGGATCGCCTTTCAAACCACCGGCCTCGACGAGGCTGGCGTCGATATTCCACTCGACCTGGAACTCTACCAAATCCAGCCGCCGCGCCTTCGGCGCTTCGCCGGGCTGCGAATGGCAGAGATACTCCGCAACATCGAAGCCAATGCCACCGGCGCCGATGATGACCACCCGACGCCCGGCCTTCTTCTTGCCGCTCAGGAGATCGCTGTACGAGACGACCTTTGGATGGTCGATGCCAGCAATGTCAGGCCTGCGCGGATGAACGCCGGACGCAACCACGACCGCGTCGAACGATTCCTTCTTGAGCTGATCGGCATCGGGTGCGGTGTTGAGACGCAGATCGACGCCGCCGTCGGATATCTTGCCGCTGTAGTAACGCAACATTTCGAACTCGACCTTGCCCGGCACGGCACGTGCCAGGTTGATCTGGCCGCCCACGCGATCGCTGGCCTCGAACAGCGTGACCTTGTGCCCGCGGCCGCTGGCTTCCGCTGCGGCGGCCAGCCCTGCCGCGCCGCCGCCGATCACCGCCACTTTGCGAGGCTTCGCCGCCGGCTCGTCGTCGAATTCGGTCTCACGGCATGCGCGCGGATTGACCAGGCACGTCGCGGTGCGGTTTGAAAAGATCAGATCAAGGCAGGCCTGGTTGCAGGCAATGCAGATGTTGATCTTGTCGGCGTTGCCTTCGCGCACCTTTCGGGCGAAATGCGGGTCCGCCAGCATCGGACGCGCCATCGAGATCAGGTCGCTGTCGCCGGCCGCGAGAATTTCCTCGGCCACATCGGGCGTGTTGACGCGATTGGAGGCGACCACGGGAATGCCGACGACTTTCTTGAGCCGCGCCGCGGCGAAACGCCAAGCGGCGCGCGGGATCGGATAGGCGATGGTGGGAACGCGCGCCTCATGCCAGCCGATGCCCGTGTTGAGGATGTCGGCGCCGGCTTTCTCAACGCGCTGCGCCAGCCGGTCGATTTCGTCGCCGGTTGCGCCGCGTTCGACCAGGTCGGCGGCGGAAATGCGATAGACGATCAGGAATTCCGGACCTGTCGCCGCGCGCACACGCTTGACCAGTTCGACCGGTAGCCGGTGGCGATTTTCTTCGGCCCCGCCCCACTCGTCGTTGCGGTCGTTGGTGCGCAGCACGGTGAACTCGTTGATCAGGTACCCTTCGGAGCCCATGATCTCGACACCGTCGAAACCGGCTACCTTCGCCAGCATCGCACAACGCACGTAGTCTTCGATGGTCTGCTCGATCTCGGCGACGGTCATCGCGCGCGGCGGGAACTTGTTGATGCGCGAGCGGATATCGGACGCCCCGAGGCACTCCGGCTGTTTCGCGTACCGGCCGGAATGCAGGATCTGCATGCACATCTGGCCGCCATGCCGATGCACCTCATCCGTGAGGCGCCGCAGTTCCAGCGCTTGCGAACGCTCGGTCAATATTGGACCGCCAGGCTCGATCAGGCCGGCGGTATTCGGTGCGTAACCACCGGTAATGATCAGGCCGACCTCGCCCTTGGCGCGCTCGGCGAGAAACATCGCCATCTTATGCAATCCGTTCTCCTCCATGTCGAGGCGAGTGTGCATCGAACCCATGATGATGCGGTTCCGCAACGTGGTGCGGCCCACCTTCAGCGGCGACATCAGGTTCGGATACATTCCGGTCATCGAGCGGCTCCGGGCACGATTGCGCATTTTCTAACGATTGTTAGACTGAATAAAAATCGGGCCGAATGCAACAGCCGGCTGACCGGCAAAGGAAACGTCATGGACACTACGCTCAACGCCGAGCAGCAGGCATTTCGCGAAGTTGCCGAGCGGTTTTCAAGAGAAAAGCTCGCGCCGCACTACCAGAAGCGAGCCAAACAGGACCGCATTGACCCCGCGATGCTGAAGGAAATGGGCGATCTCGGCCTGATCGGCGTCGATATTCCGGAAGCTTATGGCGGCCTTGGCGAAAGCAGCGCGACCGCCGGCGTTATCATCGAACAGATCGCCTACGGCGACTTCAACGCCAGCTACGTTCAATTGCTGGCGTCGCTGATGGGCGGAATGATCGCGCAGCATGCCTCGCCCGGTATTTCACAGCAATGGCTCCCGCGTGTGGTCAAAGGCGAAGCCATCATCGGGCTCGGCCTCACCGAGCCACGCGGCGGATCGGATGCTGCCAATCTCATCTTGCGCGCCGAGAAATCCGGACGCGGATACCGCCTCAAGGGCGAAAAGACCTCGATGAGCTTTTCCGACCAATGCGATGCAGCCGTGATCTTTGCCCGCACCGGCAATGAGGGTGCGCGCGGCGTCAGCGCCTTCTTCGTCGACCTCAATCAGCCCGGCATTACCCGCACCCATTTCGACGACATCGGCACCAGACCAGTGGGCCGCGGCTCGGTTTTCTTCGACGATGTGTTCGTTCCGGCCGAATGCCTGATGGCCGAGGAGAACAAGGGATTTTCCAAGATCATGGCCGGCTTCGACTACAGCCGCGCCCTGATCGGGCTCGAATGCATCGGGCCGGCGCAGGCGTCGGTGGACGAAGCCTGGCAATACTCGACCGGCCGCATCGCCTTCGAGCGGCCGATCGCCCAGTATCAAGGCGTCAGTTTTCCACTCGCCGAAGCAGAGACGCAACTCACCATGATGCGTCAGCTCTGTTTTTACACGCTATCGCTGCGCGACCGCGGCCTGCCCCACACGGCGGAAGCTGCGATGTGCAAATGGTATGTGCCGAAAGTGACGTGCGAGATCATCCACCAATGCCTGCTGACGCACGGCCATTATGGCTACACAACCGACCTACCGTTCCATCAGCGCTATGTCGACGTCATGGGCCTTCAGATCGGCGACGGCACTGCGCAGATCCAGAAACTTGTCATCGCGCGCGAGAAGGTCGGCCGGGTCGCCGTTCAATACGCCAAGCAACCCGAGCGGAAGTGAGATCAGCGCTCGCCGTGGAAATTCGCGTCGCGAATCTGGACCCGGTCGATGCTGGACTGCCACAGCTTCGGATAGGTGGCGTGGAAATCCTGCAATAGCTGCTTGATCGGCGGATCGATGAACCAGCCGCGATCGTTGACATATTCCATGTGGCGCTGGCTGTTGACGTCGAATTCGTGGAACAGCGCATCGTTCTGGCCATCGAACACAAGCTGCTTGACGCCGAAGCGCCCGCACATCTCGGTGTTGAAGGCCGGCGTTACCTTGATCTGCCGCCCGTCAAGCCAGAGCGCGACATATCCGTGATAGATGAAAAGGTCGGTCTCCATCAGTTCGGCAAGCTTCGGCGAATTGAGGTGATTGCGGACGTCGGCGAAACCGACCGCGGCAGGAACGCCGGCGGCGCGCAAGCCCGCCGTCAGCATGATCGCCTTCGGCACGCAATAATTCGTCGGCTGGGTCGCGATGAAGCTGGCGCGGTACTCGTCGGCCGTGGTGCCGATGTTGAAAGGGTTGTAGCGGACCTGGTCACGCACCGCGTCGAACAGGCGGATTGCCCTTTGCGTCGGCGAGAGCTCGGCCGCGTCGGATAGGTTGCGCGCGACGAACGCGCGAATCTCGTCCGATCCGCTATCGACATACGGCGTCGATGCCAGCAATTCCGAAGCGGAGTACATTCCATTCTCCCGTCTTTTCAGAATTTCTAACAAATGTTCGAAACAAAAGATAGCGGGCCATTGACGCAATCTCGGCCGAGGCGCTAGCTTCCGCGCCATCCGGCAGGCGCGACAACACGAAGTAACAACGTCATGAGCGACACCACGCCCTATATCTGGACGCCGCCAGCGGAACTCGTGGCGCAGAGCAACCTCACCGCTTTCCTGCGTGCGACGGGCGACAAGGATTACGATGCCCTCGCCGCGCGGGCCGAGGCCGATCCAGCCTGGCTGATGCAGGAGGTCTTCAAATTCTGCGACGTCAGGTTCTACAAGAACTACGAGCAGATGCTCGACGTCTCCAAGGGCGAAGCGTGGGCGCGCTGGTGCGTTGGCGGCACTACCAACATCGTGCTGAACTGCATCGATAAGCACCGCGACATGACAGTTTGGAACCAGACCTTCCTGGTGTGGGAGGGCGAAGACAGGAACGAACGGCGCTCGCTGAGCTATCGCGAATTCGACGCCGAAGTGACCCGGCTGGCACAAGGCCTGCGCAATCTCGGCATCGGGCGCGGCGACGTCGTTGCGATCTACATGCCGAACCTGCCGGAAACATTCGTGGCGTTCTTCGCGATCCTGAAACTCGGCGCGATCGTGATGCCGCTGTTCTCCGGCTTCGGCCCAGCTCCGATCCAGTCCCGCCTCAACCACGGCGAAGCCAAGGCTGTCATCACCGCCAACGGCACCTGGCGCCGCGGCGCGCCGGGTGCACTCAAGTCCGTGCTGGACACCGCGCTCGAAGGCGCACCGTCGGTCAAGCATGTGATCGTTGCCCGCCGCGCTGGACTCGAGATCGACACGCCGATGCGCGACGGCCGCGACCGGTGGTGGGACGATGCCGATGCCGGTCCTGAGACGACGCTCGCGACCGAACAGATGCAGGCGGAAGACCCTGCGATCCTGCTCTACACGTCGGGCACGACCGGCGAGCCGAAGGGATGCGTCTGGACCCATATCGGCTTCATCGGCTCGATGGTGACCCGCGACATGATCATCTGTGGCGACTTCAAGCCGTCCGATCGGTTCTTCTTCTTCAGCGACATGGGCTGGATGGTCGGCGCGATGTGCGCCTGCATTCCGAGCATCACCGGCGGCAGCTTGTTGATCGCGGAAGGCACGCCGGACTTTCCCGATACCGGGCGGTTCTGGCGGCTGATCGCCGATCACAAGGTCACTTATCTCGGCGTATCGCCGACGATCGTGCGCAGCTTGATGCGCTATGGCGAAGAGGTCGAGAACTACGATCTTTCCAGCCTGCGGATGACGGCGTCCGGCGGCGAAGCCTGGACCACGGCGCCGTGGAGGTGGTTCTTCGAGCACGTCTGCAAGAAGAAGATTCCGATCATCAATATTTCCGGCGGGACCGAAGTCGGCGGCTGCATCTTTACCGGCACGCCCAACCACCCGATGAACCCCGGCTCGTTCTCGCGGCCTGCGCTGGGCGTCGGCGCGGATATCGTCGATCTCTCCGGAGCGCCGGTTCCCGACGGCACCGTCGGCGAACTGGTGCTGCGGCATTCCTCGATCGGCCTGACCAAGAGCCTGTGGAAGGCCGACGCGCGCTACCTCGACAGTTACTGGAATACGATTCCGGGAATCTGGGTGCACGGCGATTTCGCGATGCGCGGCACCGACGGGCTCTATTACATTCTCGGCCGTTCCGACGACACCATCAAGATCTCGGGCAAGCGCACGGGACCTGCCGAACTCGAGGGCATCCTGATCGCGACCGGCAAGCTCGCCGACGCCGCGGCGTTCGGCATCTCGCATCCGGTCAAGGGATCGGCGATCGTCTGCGCCTGCGTGCCGATGCCGGGTGTCAAGGGAGATTCGAAACTCGCGACGCTGCTGTCGTCGGCGATCGTGACCGGCATGGGCACGTCGTACCGGCCGGAAACCGTGCTGTTCGTCGAAGACCTGCCGCGCACGCGTAACCTGAAGATCATGCGCCGGGTGCTGCGCGCGGTGTTCGAGAACAAGGACCCCGGCGATCTCTCCGCGCTGGCCAATCCCGAGGCAGTCGAGCGGCTACGCGAAAAGCTAGCGGCGATGTGAGGGAAAAGCCGGAGACCGGCCCTTCCCTTCGCCACCGATCAGATCGGGCAATCCGGCGAGAATACCGGCTTGCGCTTTTCGAGGTGAGACGCGAGACCCTCGCGGGCCTCGTGGCCGGTGAAGCCCAGCATTTCCAGTGCTGTCGAGGTGTCGAACAGCGGGCCGTTGACGCGGAGCCAGTTGTTGAGCGCGTATTTGGTCCAGCGGATCGCGCTTTGCGCGCCGGTGGCGAGATCTTCCGCGGTTTCCAGCGCGATCTTCTGCAATTCGGCGTCTTCCACGCACAGCGACACCAGCCCGATGCGCTCGGCTTCGGTGCCCGACAGCGGCTTGCAGGTCAGCAGGTAGTATTCCGCTTTCGCAAGCCCGCACAGCAGCGGCCAGATGATACAGGCGACGTCACCAGCGGCCACGCCGAGCCGGGTATGGCCGTCAACGATACGCGCGGATTTACCGCAGATCGAGACGTCGGCGAGAATACCGACGACGAGGCCGGCGCCGACAGCGACGCCGTTGATGGCCGAAATGATCGGCTTGTTGCAGTTGATGACATTGTAGACGAGGTCCTTGGCCTCCTTCCACGTCGACATGCGGGCCTTGGGATCGTCGAGGATGCTCTTGATCAGCTCGAAGTCGCCGCCGGCCGAGAAGGCCTTGCCAGCGCCGGTGACGATCACGGCATTGATATCGGGATCGTCGTTGATGTCGCGCCAGATGTGGGTGAGCTGCGTGTGGGTCGCGGCATCGACCGAGTTGTAGGTTTCGGGGCGGTCGAACGTGATCCGCAGGATCCGCTTCGAGGGATAATCGATCTTCAGGCTGGTATAGGCGGCGTAACGGTCCGACATGGGCTCTTCCTTTTGCTGGCAAGCCGTCCCCGGCCGCCCCGATCGCTGCGTGCGACCGGTCTTGGTGATTTCGAACAGATGTTAGAATTTAGGTTTGATCGGATATCGCTGCAAGCGTATAGTTTCGATCCGACAAAGGGGCTAATAAAGCAAGAAGATACCCCGGGAGTGAACGGAAGATGACTGCCGAAATCGATGGTGCAGCGATAGCCGGCTCAGGTCCGACGGTCGGCGAATTGTTCCGCAGCCGCGCGAGGGTTCAGCCGGCGGCCATCGCGATCGAGTATCAGGGTCGGAACATCAGCTACGGCGAGTTGCGCGGCCGCGTCGAGCGCGCGGCTGCGATGCTTTCGGCGCACGGCCTGCAACGCGGCGACCGCCTCGCGCTGCTGTCGCGCAATCGGCCTGAATATATCGAGATCGAACTTGCAGCCGCCCATCTCGGCGTCATCACCGCCTGTCAGAACTGGCGAGTGTCGCCGCGTGAACTCACTTACTGCCTCGAACTGGTGTCGCCGAAACTCGTGATTGTCGAGCCGGACCTGCGCGCCAATCTCGCCGCAGGACCATGGAAGACGCTAGAGCTCGGACCGGCCTATGAACGTCTGATGCAACAGCAGTCGGATCACGAGGCGCCGACCGCTGCACAAACCGAAGACGGCTTGGTGATCCTCTATACCAGCGGCACCACGGGGCTCCCGAAAGGCGCCGTGGTCTCGCACCGCGCGATGATCGCGCGGTCGCTGGTGTTCAGTTCCGAACTCGGCATCTCGCATCGCGATGCCTTCGTTGCATGGGCGCCGATGTTTCACATGGCATCCACAGACCACGCGCTCTCGACTTTGCTGCGCGGCGCCACAGTTGTGATGATCGACGGTTTTCAAGTCGATCCGTTACTGGATGCCGTGTCACGTCACGAGATCGGCTGGCTGGTGTTGATCCCCGGCATGGTCGAGGCCTTTGCCGCCGGACTGAAGCAGCAAAAGACAAAGGTGAAGGGCGTGCGCGTCTGCGGCGCGATGGCCGATCTGGTGCCGCCGCATGCGATCGCGGAGGTAACTGAGCTGTTGCAGGCGCCCTACCTCAACAGTTTTGGCGCGACCGAGACCGGCCTGCCGCCGGCCACCCGTGCGCTGATCGCGCCCGGCGAAATTCCCGAACGGCTGTCAAAACAACAAAGCGCGTTCTGCCAGATCAAGCTGGTCGATCCCTCTGACCGCGAAGTCGAGCAAGGCATGCCGGGCGAGCTTGCGATGCGCGGGCCAACGTTGTTCTCCGGATACTGGCAGGCCCACGAAACCAACGCCCGTGATTTCCGCGGCGGCTGGTTTCACATGGGCGACGTATTCCGCCGCAACGAAGACGGCTCGCTCGATTTCGTCGACCGCGTGAAATACCTGATCAAGTCGGGCGGCGAGAACGTCTATCCCGCCGAGATCGAGCGCGTGCTGATGAGCGACAGCCGCATCACCGAAGCCGCGGTCGTCCGGGCGACCGACCAGAAATGGGGCGAGGTTCCGATCGCCTTCATCGCCCGCCGCGACGACAGCATCACCGAATACGATCTGCTGGAACTGTGCCGCCGCGACCTCGCTTCCTACAAGCGGCCTCGGCAGTTCAACTTCATCGATTTCACGGAATTTCCCCGCTCGACCAGCGGCAAGGTCCAGCGCCACGAACTCGAAGCCCGGTTGAAGGCTACCAACTCGAGAACCGCGACATGAGCGACAGCACCCTGCGCGGCAAGGTCGCCGTCATCGGCATTGGCATGTCCCCGGTCGGCAAGGTGCCCGGACGAAGCCCACTGTGGCTCGCGGCGGATGCCTCCAAGAAAGCGCTGGCCGACGCCGGTCTCGACAAGAGCGCCGTCGACGGCGTGCTGTCGTGCCACGCCTTTGCCTCGCCGTTCCACCGCTTCAGCGTGGCCCTCAGCGAATATTTCGGCATCCAGCCGACCTTCTCGAACACGCTGCAGGTGTCCGGCGCGACGGCGGCGACGATGTTCAATATCGGCGCTGCCGCGATCCAGGGCGGGCTGGCCAAGGTGGTGCTGGTCACCGCTGGCGACAGCCTGATGACGGGCCTGACGCCGGACATGGCGCTGCGCTCGCTGACCGAGAGCCGCGACCAGCAATACGAAATGCCGTTCGGCATCCCCGTCGCCAACACCTTTGCGATGACCGCGCACCGGCACATGAAAGAGTTCGGCACGACCGCCGAGCAATTGGCCGAAGTCGCCGTGGTGTCGCGGCGTCACGCGTCACGCACGCCAGGCGCCCAGCAGACCAAACCGATCACCGTCGACGACGTACTCAATTCAGGCTGGGTGACGACGCCCTACCACAAGCTCGACTGTTCGCTGATCTCGGATGGCGGCGCCGCCTTCATCCTGACCTCTGCCGAACACGCCAAAGAACTTGGCATCGCCAAACCGATCTACATCCTGGGCGGCGGCGAGTGCTACACGCATGAGCACATTTTCCTGATGCCATCGCTGACTTCGACCGGTGCGATCACCTCGAGTCGCAAAGCCTACGAGATGGCGGCATATGGCCCGAAGGACATGCACGTCGCAGGGGTCTACGATTGCTTCACCGGCACCGTGATCATGATGCTGGAAGACCTCGGCTTCTGCCCCAAGGGCGAAGGCGGACGCTTTGTCGCTGACGGGCAGATGACCTATGGCGGACAGATCCCGTCCAACACCCATGGCGGGCTGTTGTCCTTTGCGCATCCGGGGATGCCCGGCTCGTTCTTCCATTTCCACGAAGTGATCGCGCAACTTCGCGGCCAGTGTGGCGAGCGGCAGGTCGTCGGCGCCGAACTTGGCCTGGTGCATAGCCTCGGCGCGGGCTTTGCGACCAATGCGACCACGATCCTCGGTACGGAGAACACGCTGTGATTTCGAGCGAAGACGCCAAGCAGAAACCGGTGCCCTCGCCCGATGCGGACTCCGCGGCATTGTGGCGCGGCCTGCGCGACGGCGTGCTGCTGTTGCAGCATTGCGATGACTGCCGCAACGTCCAGTATTACCAGCAAGGCATGTGCCGAAACTGCGGCAGCGAGAGCCTGACGCATCGCGCGGCATCCGGCCGCGGCAAGGTGCATTCCTTCAGCGTGGTCCATCGCGCACCCGGTCCCGCCTTCAAGGACGACGTGCCCTATGCGGTGTTGCTGGTCGACCTCGCAGAAGGTCCGCGCATGATCAGCACCTACACCGGCGGCAACCCCGAGGACGTCAGCTTCGACATGGATGTCGTTTTGGTCTGCGAGGCCATCGACGACGAGACCGCACTGCCCCGATTCCGCCGCGCCTGATCTAACTACGCCTGCGCCATCTCGCCCCACCCCACACCGGGGTTAACCCGCGGCTGCCTCTCCGATTATTTTCTAACAAATGTTCGATTTCTAACAATTGTTAGATTGAAATCCCGCGCTCTTTCTGCCTAAACATGACGGACCTCTTCAACCGGAGCCCGATCCATGGACTTTGATCTCACGCACGAGCAGCGACAGATCCTCGACTATGGAAATACCGTCGCCAAGAAGTTCGACCGCCGCTACTGGATGGAGTGCGCGGAGAAGCGCGTGTTTCTCGAGGCGCTGTACCAAAAGATTGCCGAGGACGGTTTTGTCGGCACCATGGTGCCCGAAGAATTCGGCGGCGCCGGCCAGGGCATGACCGAGATGCACCTGTTCCTGGAAGGCCTGTCGAACAACGGCATACCTCTGCTCAACCTCGTCGTCGGCGCGGCGATGAGCCTCGGCTTCATTGCCAAATACGGCACCACCGCCCAGAAGTCGCGTTATCTGCCGGATGCCTGCTCCGGCAAGACCCGCTTTTGTTTCGCGATCACCGAGCCCGATGCCGGCACCAACACCATCCGCACCACGACTCTGGCGACCCGGCGCGGCAACCGGTTTGCGCTGAACGGGCAGAAGACCTTCATCACCGATGCCGACGGCGCCGACTACGTCCTCGTCGTGGCCCGCACCAAGCCGCACACCGACGTCGGCAAGAAGACCGAGGGCTTCACGCTGTTCATCGTGGACCTCAAGGCCAAGGGGCTACAAAAGCAATATATCCCGGTCAGCATCACCGCGCCGGAAACGCAGTGGCAATTGTTCTTCGACGTCGATCTCGGCCCCGAAGATGTCGTCGGCGAGATCGACAGGGGTTTCAGCATTCTTTTCAAGAGCCTCAATCCCGAACGGATTCTGGTCGGGTCGATCTGCTGCGGCCTCGGCCGTTATGCGCTCAACCGCGCCGTCGAGTACGTCCGCGAGCGCAAGGTGTTCAACAACACGCCGATCGGCGCCTATCAAGGCCTGCAACATCCGCTGGCGAGCTCGCAGACCGATATCGAAATGGCCTCGCTGATGACCCTGAAGGCCGCATGGGCCTTCGATCAGGGCCGCGAGGCCGGCGAGTTCGCCAACATGGCCAAACTTGCCGCGGCCGACGCTGCGATCAAGGCGGTGGATACGGCGATCCAGTGCCACGGCGGCAACGGTTTTACCAAGGAATACGGCATCTTCGACATCTTTCCGATGGTGCGGCTGCTGAAGACCGCCCCGCTCAATCGCGAAATGATCCTCAATTACATTGGTGAGCACGTGATGGGCTTGCCGCGCAGCTATTAGGTCGAACGCCCATGGCCACGATGAATTCAGAGGTTTCGACCGAGAGCGAGGAATTCGTCCGCAACCGCGACGCCTATCAGGCGCGGGTCGCGGACCTCCAGGCTCGTCGCGCCGCCGCCGCGGTCGGCGGCCCCGACCGGGCGCGCAAGCTGCACAAGGAACGCAAGCAACTGTTGCCGCGCGAGCGGATCACGGCTTTGCTCGATCCCGGCTCGCCGTTCCTGGAATTCTGTCAGTTGGCCGGCGAAGGTATGTATGAAGGCGTGCCGCCCGGCGGCAGCATCATCACCGGCGTCGGCATGGTGTCCGGCCGCTCCTGCATGGTCATCGCCAACGATGCCACCGTGAAAGGCGGCACTTATTACGGCATCACCTGCAAAAAGCATGTTCGCGCGCAGCGCTTCGCCTGGCAGCATCGCCTGCCCTGCATCACCCTCGTGCAGTCCGGCGGGGCCAACCTGCCGGACCAACCGAATATTTTTCCGGATGAAGGCCAGTTCGGTTCGATCTTCTACAACCAGATCCGGATGTCGGCCGAAGGCATTCCGCAGATCGCGGTCGTGCACGGTCCGTCAACGGCCGGTGGCGCCTATATGCCGGCGCTGTGCGATGAGACCGTGATCGTGCGCAATCAGGGCGCCATGTTCCTCGGCGGCCCGCAGCTCGTTTTTGCCGCGACCAACGAAGAAGTCGGCGTCGAAGCACTCGGCGGCGGTGAGATGCATAGCCGCATCAGTGGCGTCACCGATCACCTGGCCGAAAGCGACGGCCACGCCATTGCGATCACCCGCGACATCGTTGCTCGTCTCGGCGACATACCAGAGCAGCGCTGGAGTGTGACGCCGCCGCGCCCGCCGCTGGCGGACCCGGCCGACATCTACGGCTTGATCAGCGCCGACCCGCGGGTGCCGACCAACAACCGCGACGTCATCGCGCGCCTTGTCGACGACAGCGAGTTCCACGAATTTAAGCCGCTCTACGGCGACACACTGATCACAGGTTTCGCCCGCATCATGGGTTTCGAGATCGGCATCCTCTGCAACAACGGCGTGCTGTTCTCCGAGAGTGCGCTGAAGGCGACCCACTTCATCGACCTCTGCTGCAAGCGCAACATTCCGCTGCTGTTCATGGCCGACGTCACCGGCTTCATGGTCGGCCGCCAGGCCGAGGAAGGCGGTATTTCCAAGCACGGCGCCAAGATGATCACGGCAATGGCGAGCGCCAACGTGCCGAAATACACGCTGATCATCGGCAACGCCTACGGCGCTGGCTACCTGTCGATGTGCGGCCGCGCCTTCCGTCCGAACGCGATGATGATGTGGCCGAACGGCCGCTCCGCCATCATGGGCCCGGACCAGGCCGCCAATACGCTGGCGATGGTCCGAGACGAAGCCCACAAGCGCGAGGGCACGAGCTGGACCGACGAGGAACGCGAGGCCTATCGCGCGCCGGTGCGCAAGGAGTTCGAGGATTTCGCCAACGCCTACAACTTCGCCCGCAATATCTGGTGCGACATGGTGATCGACCCGCTCGAGACCCGCAACGTGATGGCGCTGCTGCTCGACCTCGCCGGCCGCCTGCCGCAACAGCGTACCGATTTCGGCGTGTTCCGGATGTGACGACGGAGGATTGCCGGTGTTCAAAAAAATCCTGATTGCGAACCGTGGCGAGATCGCCTGCCGTATCGCGCGGACCTGCCGCAAGCTCGGCGTCGCGGTGGCCGGCGTTCACTCGTCGGTCGATGCGGACTCATTGCACGTCAGGACCATCGGTGAGTCCTACCTGATCGGCGGCGGCGCTGCTTCGGACAGTTACCTCAAGATCGACGTCGTCATTGCCGCGGCCAAGACCGCTGGCGCGGAAGCCATCCACCCCGGCTTCGGCTTCCTCGCCGAGAACGCTGAATTCGCGCGCGCCGTCGAAGCCGCGGGCCTTGTCTTTATCGGACCGACTCCCGAAGTGATCGAACGTCTCGGTGACAAGGCTTCCGCCAAGCGCGAGGCCGAGACCGCCGGGGTGCCGACCGTCCCCGGCAGCCAGATGCCGAGCGAGGACGTCGCGGCCGTGGCTGGCATCGTGAAGCAGCTCGGCCTGCCCGCGATGCTGAAGGCGGCGGCCGGCGGCGGCGGCAAGGGCATGCGCGCGGTATCCAAAACCGATGGCCTGGAGGGCGAAATCGAAGCCGCGATGCGCGAAGCGAAGAATTCGTTCGGAAGCGCCGGCTTGATCGTCGAGAAGCTGGTCGAGTGTGGACGCCATATCGAGGTGCAGATTGCGGGCGACGGCAAGGGTAACGTCATTCACCTGTTCGAGCGCGAGTGTTCGCTGCAACGGCGGCACCAAAAGCTGATCGAGGAAGCACCGGCCGCCAATCTCCCCGTCCCCTTGCGGGAACGCATGACTGATGATGCGACACGGCTCGGCAAGCGCCTGAACTACCGCGGCGTCGGCACTGTTGAATTCATCGTCAGCGGCGACAATTATTACTTCCTCGAGGTCAATCCGCGGCTTCAGGTCGAGCATCCCGTCACCGAAATGGTGACCGGCATCGATATCGTCGAACTGATGCTCCGTATCGCCGCCGGCGAAGGACTGCCGTTCGAACAGGACGATATCGCCTGTGCCGGCCACGCGGTCGAAGCGCGGATTTGTGCTGAAGACGCTGCCGACAATTTCATGCCCTGCACGGGCGACCTGGCCTATGTCAGCTTCCCTTCAGCCGATGTGCGGGTCGAAACCGGCGTCGAAAGCGGATCGTCCGTCTCTCCCTATTACGACTCGATGCTGGCCAAGCTGATCTCGAATGCGAAGACCCGCAACGAGGCACTCGACCAGCTCAGCCATGCGCTCGGCGACACCTCGATCTTCGGCATCACCACTAACCAGGGCTTTCTGGCGCGCCTGATCGCCCTGCCGGAAACGCGCAACGCCACCTTCCATACCCGCCTGATCGACGAGCAGATCGATCAGCTCGTCGAAAAGACCGACGGACCGGACGTCAAGGCATCGGCGATCGGCGCGTACTTCTGGCTGATGCAGCAACGTCCGCTTGCGGCGAGCAACCCGTGGCAAACGCGCGAAACTCCGCGTGGCAGATGGCGGCCGGCGGCGACGGATTATCGCCGATTCCGGTGCTGCATCTGGAAGCCGCAGGCGCCAGCGCGGAGATCCGGTTTGCGCCGCAGCAAGCCGACGGCCACATGATCGTCGGCGTCAATAACGACAAGGTTTCTGTCAATCTTCTGCCCGCTGATGATGGCGCCTTCGTCGCTATTATTGCCGGCCGTCGCGAATCCGTTCGCATTCTTCAGCACGATCGAACCCTGTTCGTGCATGATCGCCGCGGCGTGCATACGCTGACCGCCATTCCCTACCTGACCTATATAAGTGCAACGACGGAAGCGAGCGGAGAGCTGCGCGCCCCGATGATGGGCATGATCCGCAAGGTCAACGTCGCCATCGGCGACAAGGTCAGGGTTGGCGATGTCGTCGCGATCCTTGAATCGATGAAGATGGAATTGCGTATCAGCAGCCAGATCGACGGCACGGTATCAGCGGTGAATTGCTGCGCCAACGAGATCATCGAACGCAATGCGATTGTCGTCGTCGTCGAAGCCGCCGGGCAGGCCTGACATACCAGCAACAAGACGAGGGAGTGGGACATGCGATTTGGATCGGTCAATTACGAAACCAGAGGCAAGGTCGCGCTCCTGACGCTCGACGAACCGCAGAAGCTCAACGCGCTGAGCCCAGGCATTCGCCAAGGCATCCTCGAAGGGCTGAAGCAGGCGGATGCGGATGACAATATCCGTGTCGCCGTCATCACCGGCAACGGCGACAAGGCGTTCTGCGCCGGAGCCAATATCGGCGAATTCGACTTCGATCCGGAAAGGGCGCGCAGCTTCCTGATCGACGCGATGGAAGTGCTGGCAGCGCCGGAGAACACCCGCAAGATCGTGATTTCTGCCGTCAACGGCATCGCCTATGGCGGCGGCTTCGAACTCGCGATTGCCTCCGATTTCATCATCGCCTCCGACCGCGCCAAATTCGCCGTTCCAGAGATCAAGCTGGGCCTGCTGCCGGGCTTTGCGATCGTTCGCCTGCAAGGGATCGTCGGCCGCGCCAAGGCCAAGGAGCTGAGCGTTCTCGGCGATCCGATCTCGGCCGAAGAAGCCTGCCGGCTCGGCATTGCGCTCCGCGTGGCGCCGCATGCCGAACTGCTCGCCAATGCTCTCGCCTTTGCCGAACAGATCGCCGCCAAGCCGCGGCTCGCAGTGCGGATGGCGAAGTCGTTCTACAATCGCGGGTTGGGCGGCGACGACATGCGTCATGTCATCGACGGTTTCCCGTTCCTGTTCATGCACGAGGATGCGCGCGAAGGAATCGCCGCATTCCGGGAAAAGCGTCAGCCCAGATTTAGAGAAAAGTAGTAGACGGCTTTTGCGGGCGGAATCGACAAGCTGCCGTACCCTCGCCGCCTTGCCTTGAAATCGAACGTTCGTTAGCTTCGCCAGACAAGAAATCGGCGGGGTCTCGAACCCACTAAGCCAAAAATAACAACGCGTTGGAGAGACAGTTTGTCGTTTGCTGGCGGGACATCCGGTCCGGTATTGCAATGCCAATCCGTCGAGCGACGGTTTGGCGGGATCGTCGCGCTCAACGGTATCGACATGCATATCGAACGCGGCGAGATCTTCGGCCTGGTCGGCCCGAACGGGTGCGGCAAGACCACCCTCACCAACGCCGATCACGGGCTTCTATCCGCCGCAGCGCGGCCGCATCCTGCTCAACGGCCGCGACATCACCGGTCTTGCGCCGCATTACATCGCAACGCTCGGTGTCGCCCGCACCTTCCAGAATCTCGCGCTGTTCAACGGCATGAGCGTACTCGACAATATCCTGCTCGGCCGTCACATCCACATGAAGCCGAGCGTGGCGCGCACCGCGCTGTACTGGTGGCTCGGCCGCCGTGACGAGACCGCGAACCGCGCCGCAGTGGAAGAAGTCATCGAATTCCTGCAGCTTGAAGGCGTGCGCGACGAACTCGTCGACGTCATCCCGATCGGCCTCAAGAAGCGCGTCGAACTGGCGCGCGCGCTGGCCGCGGAGCCGAGTTTCCTGGTGCTGGACGAGCCGATGGCCGGCATGAACCAAGAAGAAAAGGAATACATGGCGCGGTTTATCCTCGATGCCCGCGACGAGCGCGGCGTCACCGTGCTGTTGATCGAACATCATATGGACGTCATCACCGGCATCTGCGACCGGATGCTGGCGCTGAATTACGGAGCGATGATCGGCAGCGGTATTCCTGCCGACGTCATCGCCGACCCGCGGGTGGTCGAGGCCTATATCGGGGGCGCCCATGGCGCGCACTGACCAGACCGCGGCCTGGAATTTCGAGACAAATACCACGCTAATCCGCGTGCTAGCTCGCAATGCCGAAGTTTTTCCGGATCGCGTAGCGGTTCGAGAAAAACGTAGGGGTATCTGGCAGGAGATGACGTGGTGCGAGTTTTGCGACATCGTGCTGCGCTGTGCCGCGGGACTGGAAGCACTCGGCTTCAAGGCCGGCGAAGTCATGCTGGTGCTCGGCGATAACCGCCCTCGCCTCTACGCCGGCATGCTGGCCGCGGGCGCGCTCGGCGGCTACGCGATGCCGGCCTATCCCGATGCCACGCTCGAGGAGATCAAACATTTCGTCCATGAAGGCGGCGCGCGGTTCGTGCTCGCCGAAGACCAGGAGCAGGTCGACAAGACGCTGGAGCTGCGCGAGCAAGGCTCCGCGATCGACCACATCGTCTATGACGACCCACGCGGCCTCGCCTCCTATTCCAACCCGGGGCTGATCTCATGGGATGGGGTTCAGGCCAAGGGCGCAGAGCGTCTTGCAGCCTCGAATGACGCACGGGCAGAGCTGATCGCGCGCGCGGGCCCTAATGGCCCCGCTGTGTTCGTGCATTCGTCGGGGAGCACCGGCAAGCCGAAGGGCGTGGTACTCTCGCATCGCAATCTGCTGTCCGGCGTCCGCAACGCCTATCAGGGCAAGGCGTTCGATTTTGGTGAAGATATCCTCGCCTATCTACCGATGGCCTGGATCGGCGACTTCGCAATGACGATGGGCGGCGGCATTCCGCTGCACTTCACCATCAATATTCCCGAGCGGCAGGAAACCGTGCTGCAGAACCTGCGAGAGATCGCGCCGACATTCTATCTCGCCGCTCCCCGCAGCTGGGACAACCTGCTAACGACCATTCAGGTGCGCGTCGAGGATTCCTCTTGGCTCAAGCGTCGCATCTACGACGCGCTGATCACGTCCGCCATCAATGCCGAGAAACGCAAGCTCGGGGGCAAGGAGCCGACACTGAAGCAGAAACTGCTCGCCCCGTTGTGCGAGTTGCTGGTGTCCGGCCCAATCAAGGACCAGTTCGGCCTCACCCGGCTGCGTGGCGCCTTCACCGGCGGCGAAGCGATGGGCGAAGACACGTTCATCTTCTACCGCGCGCTCGGCATTAAGCTGCGCCAGCTCTACGGCCAGACCGAGAGCAGCGCGTACAACGCGATCCAGGGACTGGACGAAGTCCGGCTCCACACGGTCGGGCGGCCGCTACCCGGTGTCGACGTCAAGATCAGCGAGTCCGGCGAGATCATGATCCGCTCCGGCAGC
The DNA here is from genome assembly GCF_000482425.1 of Bradyrhizobium sp. 22. Classification (NCBI taxonomy): domain Bacteria; kingdom Pseudomonadati; phylum Pseudomonadota; class Alphaproteobacteria; order Hyphomicrobiales; family Nitrobacteraceae; genus Bradyrhizobium; species Bradyrhizobium sp. 22. The sequence goes on along the minus strand of NZ_KI519401.1, from coordinate 204,916 downwards.
GTGTTCAGCGGCTACTTCAAGCAGGAACAGGCGACACGCGAGAGCCTCGAGGATGGCTGGCTGCATACCGGCGACGCCGGCTATGTCGAGCCGGACGGTCACCTCGTCGTGCTCGGCCGCCTGTCTGATGTCGTGCATACCGCCAAGGGCGAGCGATACATTCCGAATTACATCGAGAACCGCCTGAAGTTCAGCCCTTACATCAAGGATGCAGCGGTACTCGGCCGCGACCGCGATACGCTGGCAACGCTGGTGTGTATCGACAAGGACGCGGTCGGCCTGTGGGCCGAACTGCGCGGCATCTCCTATATGTCTTGCGCTGATCTCTCGCAGAAGCCGGAGGTGATCAAGCTGATCGGCTCTGCCGTCAAGCACGTCAACGGCACCCTGCCGGAGGGATTGCAGCTCAAGCAGTTCGTCTGCCTGCATAAGGAATTCGACCCGGATGATGGCGAAGTGACCCGCACCCGCAAGATCCGCCGCAACGTCGTCGAGGAGCGTTACAAACCGATCATCGATGCGATCTACGATCGAAAGACGAGCGTCCTGATGAAGGCGCAGGTCAGCTACGAGTCCGGCGAAGTCGGCGTCATCGAGCGCACGCTTTCGGTGCAGGAGGCCTGACGATGGATTGGGCGCTACTGGCCGAGTCGGCCGTCAACGGAAGCTTGGTCGGCCTGATGTATTCGCTGGTCGCAATGGGCATCGTGCTGATCTACAAATCGTCGTCGGTGCCGAACCTGGCGCAGGGATCGATGACGATGCTCGGCGCCTATATCGTGCTCGCCTATGCGAGCCGGTTCGGCGCGCCCATCTGGCTTTCGATCATTTTCGCCATCGTCACCATGTTCGGCGTCGGCATCGCCATCGAGCGGGTCGCGTTGCGGCGCCTCGCCGGCCGGCCGATCGTGATGATCCTGATGATGACGCTCGGGCTCGAGATTTTGCTCCGAGCCGGCTCGATGACGATCTGGGGGGGCACCGGGCGGCCGATGCCGATCGGCATCAGCGACGATCCGCTGTTCCTTGGGCCAATGCTGATCAACCGCGCCTATGCCGTCGGCGCCGCTGTTGCCGTCGTGATGTTTGGCGCGTTCGCCTTGTTCTTCCGGACCCGGATGGGCGTGGTGCTCCGCGCGATCTCGGACGACTACACGGCTGCCTGGTCGGTCGGCATCTCCGTCGAACGCGGCGTGGCGCTGTCATGGGCGATGTCCGCCGTGGTGGCCACGATCGCCGGCGTGCTGTGGGCCTCGGTGCAAGGCGTCGACCAGTCGCTGGCGCAACTGCTGCTGAAAGGCGTGACGGTCGCGTGCTCGGCGGACTAGACAGCATCGGCGGCGCGATGCTCGCAGGCCTGCTGTTCGGCATCGTCGAGGGCGTGACCAGCAGTTTCCTCGATCCGATACTGGGCGGCGCTAGTCGCGACCTCGTCGACGCCGCGATGCTGATCCTCACCATCATGCTGCGCCCGCACGGCCTCTACGGCCGCCACGACATCGAGAGGATCTGAATCGATGTTGTTCAGGCAAGCCGGCGTCTTCCACACCAATTATGCCGCCGACCGCGCGCTGTTTCCGATTGCGGCCGACCGCTGGATGATCGGCATCCTGCTGATTATCGGCCTTGCCGCCCCGTTCGTCGTGAACTCGCTCTATCTCAGCAGCTATCTGCTGCCCTTGCTGGTGTGGACTGCCGGCGCGCTCGGCCTCAATCTCATCCTCGGCTGGGCCGGGCAGTTTCATCTCGGATACGCCGCCGTGATGGGCATCGGCGCCTATGCGACGGTTCACGCCAACAAGGCCGGCATCCCCTGGGAGATCGCGATCCTGATCGGCGGCGCGACCGCCTCTATCATCGGCATCGGCTTTGCGTTTGCCGCGCTGCGCGTCAAGGGACTGTATCTGGCGCTCAGCACCCTCGCCCTCCAGTTCGTGATGGACTGGACCATTTCGCATGTTCCGGCCATCAGCGGCGGCACGCAGGCGACGCTGCAAGCGCCGGACATCCGCCTGCTCGGCCAACCCATAACCTCGGACGCCGGGCTCTATTACGTCGCGTTCGTCTGGTGCATCCTGGTGACGTCGTTCATGCTGAACCTGCGACGCACCGCGCTCGGCCGCGCGTTGGTCGCGGTTCGGGAGAAGGACTTCGCGGCGGCTGTCATCGGCGTCAACAGCTTCTATTTCAAGCTGGTCGCCTTTGCAACGTCCTCATTCATCGGCGGCGTCACCGGCGCGATCTTGATCGGCACATTCTATCACGCCGTTACGCCCGAACAGTTCTCTGTCGACGTCTCGATCCAGGCGCTGGCCATGGTGATCGTCGGCGGGCTCGGCAGCATCATCGGCAGCTATTTCGGCGCTGCCTTCATTCTGCTGATGCCGGGCGCTATGAACAGCCTGATCTCGTGGGCGGCGATCCGTTTCGGCTTTTCGCTCAGCATCGAGACGCTGGCGCATCTGCCGCAGGCTCTCTACGGCGCGCTGATCATCGGCTTCTTGCTGGTCGAACCGCTGGGCCTCGGCAAGATCTACAAGAACGTGCGCGACTATCTGCTGGTCTGGCCGTTCGGCTACGTGAAGAAATAGGGCCACCATGAGCGCATCGAGCCCAACCCCAACTGCTTCGAAGGTGCTTTCGCTCAACAATATCGAGGTTGTCTACGACTACGTGTCGCTGGCGATCAAGGGCGTGTCGCTCGACGTGCCCCAGGGCGGCATGGTGGCGCTCCTCGGCGCCAACGGCGCCGGCAAAAGCACTACGCTGAAGGCCATCAGCGGATTGTTGGTCGCCGAGCGCGGCGAGGTCCGCCGCGGCGAAGTCCAGTTTCACGACCGCAATATCGGCACGCTGTCGCCGCAGCAACGCGTCCAACTCGGCATCGCCCACGTGCTCGAGGGACGGCGGGTGTTCGAGCATCTGACACCCGAGGAAAACCTGATCGCGGCTTCCGCGATCCGGAGCCGGGCCGACATGGCCCGCAACAAGGAGATGGTCTACAGCTATTTCCCGCGGCTTCACGAGCGGCGATCCAGCGCCGCCGGTTACCTATCGGGTGGCGAGCAGCAGATGCTGGCGATCGGGCGAGCGCTGATGACGCAGCCGAAACTGCTGATGCTGGACGAACCCAGCCTCGGGTTGGCGCCGTTTTTGGTTGCGGAAATCTTCCAAATCATCAGCCGCATCAACCGCGAGGAAGGTCTCTCGGTGCTGCTGGTCGAACAGAATGCGGTGGCAGCCCTCGAAATCGTCTCGCACGGCTACTTGATCGAGAGCGGTCGTGTCGTCATGCACGACACGGCGGAAGCGCTGAAGAGCAATCCGGATTCAGGAGTTCTATCTCGGCGGCGCAAAGGGAAAGAGTTTCCACGCCATCAAGCACTACAGCCGGCGGAAACGCTGGCTGACCTGATTACGACCAGCGAATAAGACAACAAACGACCAAAGGGAGAACCCAGATGAAATATCTATCGATTGCGGCCGGTGTCGCCTTGAGCGCGATCTCGATCCTATCGGCGAAAGCCGCCGACGCCGTGCGTTTTGGGCTCTGTTACGACCTTACCAAGGCATACACCTTCGTGACGCCGCAGGTGGCGCAGGCCGCCAAGGATTATGCGGATATCCTCAACGCACAAGGCGGCATCGAGGGTCACCCGGTGGAGATGGTGGTACAGGACCACGGCAACGAGCCGCAGCGCGGCATCGAATGCTACGAAAAGCTGAAGCGCGATGACGTGATGGTGTTCGATACGCTGTCGACACCGGTCTCCCGCGCCGTGCTCCCTCGCGGCATGAAGGATGGGAACATTCTAATTCAATCGCTCGTTGGGCGCGGCGACGCCGTCGACGGCGACGTCTTCAAGTGGGTATTCCCGATCGGCCCGACCTATTGGGGCCAAGCCGCCAACGACATCGAGTACATCAAGCAGAAATCCGGCGGCAACCTGAAGGGAGTCAAAATCGCGTTCCTCTACGTCGATTATCCGTTCGGACAAGAACCAATCGGTATCATCAAGACGCTGGCGGCTAAGGAAGGCTTCGATCTGCAACTGTTCCCCTATCCTTTGCCAGGCAATGACCAAGCCTCAGCATGGACCCAAATGCGCCGGTTTGCACCCGACTGGATCGTCAGTTGGAGCCTGTCAAACATGCACGTGATCGCCTCGCGTGAAATGAAGCGTAACGGCATTGCGCTCGACAAGTACGTCGCCGTCAACTGGATGAACGAGGTCGACATCAACAATATCGGCGCAGAGGCCGCTAAGGGAATTAAGCGCGGCACCAACGTCGCCGGCGGCTCCAACCATCCCTTGGTGCAGAAGATCATTAAGGAAGTCTACGATAGGGGCAAAGGCAACGGCGACCGCAAAAATCTCGACGACGTCTACTACAACACCGGCCTGGCGCTCTGGTCGATCGCGGTTGAAGGCGCGCGTCTTGCTATTAAGAAGCACGGCTGGCCGCTGACGCCGGAGAAGATAAAGGACGGCCTTGAAAGTATCAAGGATTACGACGCGAACGGCATGATCGCGCCGGTGACCGTGACCGCCAAGGATCATGGCGGCGGCGGCAAGACCCGCATAGAGATGTGGAACGGCAGCAAGTGGGTGCCGCAGACAGACTGGATTGCAGCCTATACTGACGACGTTTGGAACGTGGTGAAGACTCAGTCGGCTGACTACGCGAAGTCGGACGCAGTCAAGTAAGCCAAGATAGTCCCAAGAAAATGCGGTGTTGCGATGAAATCTCATCGCACCACTCCCTGGTCCACTGCTGGAAAGCTGAACCAAAGCGATCGCCCTACTGGAGCGTGGGCTCATTGCCGGGACGGCCAGCCGGCGCCTGTCTTCAGGTGTCTTGGCAAGATGCCATAAGCAAGCCCCGATCCCACTCCTGTAGTGTCAATGCCAGCAATGAGGAGCAGGCGTAGCGTTCCTAGAATGTGATTGTCCGTAAGAGGTTGCCCGTCGACACGAGCAGCAACAAGATAGCTGATGAGATCTTCGGATGGCGCGCATCGCCGCCGTTGCACCACGATGGCTGCCGGAGCGAAAGGCGGCAGCAATACAATCCGCGCCAGGCGATAGTGTGGGGGATCGGAGGTGATGGGCGGTGCCGGCGATTTTATGGGCGGCGGGGTCGCGCGTACTTGCAGACGGCGCGAGGAGAAAGCTTGCGTGTCATGTGCGACCTCCCGAATGTCCTTGTAGCGCGTAGGCAAGTATACCCCCTGAAACCGATTGGTATGCGCAACGGGACAAGAGCTGCGCAACTCGGCCCAGATCGGAAAGGGGTCTTCGATCCATCGTTGATCGAGGTGATCGAAGTCTGTTGCCCAATCCTCGACAGGCGGACGGATACTCAATTCTGCCCCCCAACAAGCGTTCAAAGATGACTTGCGGCCTAGCGAGCGACGCCGGAGCAGTCGCCGCATTCCCATTCACGCGATCAGCCAACCCTGCACGGCCGCAGCCTCCTGCCGACAATACTCGGGCGATCCCAGTATCTGACGGTTAAACGCTATGCGCTTGAACCAATAATGCAAGCCAAGCAGGTCAGCGAAGCCCATTCCTCCATGCACTTCTGTTGTCAGGCGTGCGACCTCTCTGAAGACCTCGCCCACATGGGCTTTCGCCTGCAAGGCCATAATCCGTGCTTCCTCGGGCTGTGCATCTTGCGCATGTGCCGCGTACCAAACCAATGCTCGACAGGGCTCCATAGTGTCGCCAGATCCGCGAACGTATGCTTGACAGCCTGAAAAAAACCGATGGCGCGATTAAACTGAACCCTCGCTTTCGAGTACTCGAGCGCTCGATCTAACATGGACTGCGCTGCTCCCAGCGAATCTGCCGCGAGGAAAACTCTTCCCGCATCAATCACGCCAGACATTGCTCGGCAGGCGTCGGCAGCGGCATCCAGAATGATCACTCTGGCCTCATTGAGTGCGTAATTCGTAATGGGCCGGGTGCGATCGAGGCTTGCGCGTACATCAACGGTCACTCCCGTCTCTCCAGCATCAACAAGAGCTGCCCGACCGTCGGGTAGAAACACGATGACGTGAGATGCGCTCCCGCGTCGAGTACTCCGGTCAAACGGCCACTGACCCTATTGCCGTCGAGCTCCGCTACGGCAATCGCGTCCCCGCGGGTCACTTCAAATTCCTCCGGGTGCGGTCAGTCAAACTCCTCCACCCCCAAGGCAGGACAGAAGTGGATTGTTAGTTTGACATTGTTTCGCGGGCAAGAGCTTCAGCGGCCTCTTTGAGCCGATAGCTGCGTCCGTCGAACTCAAGCAGATGGCAATGATGCATCAGGCGATCGAGGATCGTCGTGCTCATGGTGTTGTCCCCCAGGTATGTCCCCCAATCCTGCACGACGCGATTGGAGGTGACGATGACGCTGCGGTGCAGTTTGTAGCGCTGATGGATCAGGGTCTGCAGCAAGGCGCCGGCGTCGTCAGGGATGGCGCGTGCGAGGAACAGATCGTCCAGCACGAGGAGATCGCAGTCGATGATGGTTCGCAGGCGGGCCTCGCGCTGCGCCGGGGAGTTCAGGGCGTAGCGGTGGAAGAAGTCGTCGGTCTCAAGATACTGGACCTTGTGGCTTTGCAGGATCGCCTGATAGGCAATCGCCTTGGCGATGTGGGACTTCCCGGTGCCAGGTTTGCCGACGAGCAGCGCGTTCTCGCCGGCGGCAATGAACGCCAGGGTGTGGAGCTGGAAGCAGGTTTGGCGCGGCAATTTGGGATTGAAGGACCAGTCGAACTCGGCGAGCGTCAGTTTTTCGTCGAGTCCGGATTGCCGGTATCGTCGCTCGATAAGGCGGGACTGACGACGGTCCAGTTCGTCCTGCAGGATCAGGGAGAAGGTCTCGAGGAATGGCTGGTTGGCGCCCTGCGCCTGCAGCACGCGCGTCTGCAGCGTGTCTCGGACGCCTGACAGGCGCAGCTGTCGCAGGCAACGCTCAATTTCCGGCATGGTCATCATGTGGCTGGGTCTCCAGTTTGAGGTGAGAAGGCGCAGCGGGAGCGCTCGTGGCGCCGGAGCTGGCCGGGGTTGCGCAGGCGACACGAGCGCGGCTGTCGTGGGCCTCGGCCTGCCGGCCATTGTTGCCGGCATCGTGCCGCACAGCGTGGCTGAAGAGGTCGCCGTATTCGGCGGCGGCGCGGATCAGCGGATGATCCTGGGTGAGCGGCGATGCCGGCTGTGGCGTCGCTCCAACCTGCGCGATCGCCTGTTCGAACAACCGTTCGACGGTCGCACGCACATGCTTGTAACGGTAGATGCGGTTGCCGATGGCGTGCGCGCAGGCTTGCTCGACCAGCCATGCCGGATATTTCCGGCTCAGCCCGACAATGCCCCACATCGCGCGTTGTCCGGGGCGCCCCTCGGTGTCGAACACTTGCTGGCACAGCGCCCTGGTCTGCGGCCCGATGCGCTCGGCGCTCGCCAGCAGCACGGCGGTTTGCCGCGACGGATTGAACGGCCGTTCGCTGGTCGGCAGGACGACAGAACCGGGGTGCGTCGTCCGGGAATGAACACGCAGCAGCGCATGGGTGTGGCGATCACGGATCTCTATCGTGGAGGCGTAGATCCGCACCACGACTTGACTGCCGATGGGTGCAGGCCGCGCGGCGTAATAGCTGCTATCAACACGCACGGTGGTATCGTCGCAGACGGTCCGAACGACCTCGGTGAAGATGCGGAAGGCAGCCACTGGCAACGGCCGCAGGTGTGGCTTCTCCTCCTGGAACATCGCCTCGACCTGACGACGCGTGCTGCCGTGGATGCGCTTGGAGGCCCAATTCTCCTCCCAGTGCCTCAAGAACTCGTTCTGGGCTTCCAGTGTCTCGAAGCGCCGTCCGGCCAGCGCGGTGCCCTGGGTATGTTGAATCGCACTCTCGACGCATCCTTTCCGATTGGGATCGGCTACCCGCGCGGGATCGGCGACCACGGCGTAATGAGCCAGCATCGCGCTGTAAATCGGGTTGAGCTCGGGCTCGTACAAATCCGGCTTGAGGACGCCTTCCTTCAGATTGTCGAGCACGACATAGCTCGGCACCCCGCCAAAATACCGGAACGCCTCTTCGTGGAGCTGCGCCCAGATTTGCTGGCTCGACTTCCAGACCACCCGCCGGAAGCTACGCCGCGAGTAGCGCAGCGTCATCACGAACAGGCGCGGACGACGGTACCGCCCGCTCTTCGGATCAACCGTCGGCGCCCCCTCGCCATAGTCGACCTGAGCTTCCTCGCCGGGGAGGAACTCAAGCCGATCAAACTGCTCGGGATCGGCGTGCCGTAACGTGCGCACAAACCGCTTGACGCTCTGGTAGCTGGACAGAAAGCCAAATTGATCGACCAGGTCCTGGTAAATCGCCTGCGCGTTCCGCTTCAGGCGGACCTGTTCTTCGATCCATGTCCGATGCGCTTCGCAAGCCGAACGGGCCAGGCTGCTGGTGACCGTCGCTTCCGATGCCCCAAAAGCCGGTGGTCGGGGTGGGGGAATTTGGCTGTCCACGCTCGCCGAGCCGGTGGTCACCTCCCCGGGGGAATTTGCCTCCGCACCAGCCCGCAGCGCTCGGTAACGCCGGATCGTCTTGCGATCGATCCCCGTCAGCCTGTGGATCTCGCGCTGGCTGGCGTTGCGATCGAGTAATGTAAATACAGTGCTTTGCAGGTGTGGCTTCAAGACGTTCAACTCCCAGTCCCCTTGCTGGATAAAAGGGGACGAAAATAAACGTCCTGCCGGACCGGCTACCGCTGTTCAGCGGCGCTGCCGGCGATCATCAGGTGGGGGAGTTTCAAGTGACCATACCCGGGGGATTTTGACCGACCCACGGGGATCGCGCCGGCGCAGCTCTATGCCTCGATGGCTCGGCGGCACATGGAACTCTATGACAAGCCGCCAACTTGGGGAGATCGCCGTCTCGACCGCCACAACGCAGTCCTGAATGCCAACGCGATGATGACGAAACCTATCACCATTGAGGAGCGCTGACGACGATCGCAGCGCCGCCGTCGCCCTCGATGCAGCACACCGGCTTGCGTTCCTGCAAATGGAATTCAACGTCAAGGGTCCGGTGATCGCAGGCGACACGATCCACGTCGAATGCGAGGTGATCGAGGCTCGGCGCAGCAAGAACCGGCCGAACCGCGGCCTGGTGCGGACTAGGAACATGAGGAAGGTCGGCCCGGTACCGAGCGAAGGAATGGGCGGGTTCTTCCTGAACATGAACTGTAACAAGCGGTCCATCGTGCTCGATCTGAAGAAGTCGGCGGATCGCGCAACCCTGATGAGCCTAGTCATGACGGCGGACGTGTTCGTTCACTCGATGCGTCCGAGCGCCGCGGAACGGCTAGGCATCAGCTATCAAGAGCTTGGCAAGGAAAATCCGCGGCTGGTCTATGCGTCCGCCGGGGGTTATCGCAACGACAGCTCGCGGCGAGATTGGCCGGCGTTCGACGACGTGATCCAGGCTGCCTCCGGAATCGCCGCGATGAACGTCGTGGATGGCATGCCGCGCTATTTCCCGACGATCATCTGCGACAAGCTCTGCGGCTACATTCTCGCCTCCAGCATCGGCGTGGCGTTGTTTGCACGCGAGCGCACAGGCGTCGGCCAGGAAGTCCATGTTGCCGTGATGGACGCCATGGTCGGCTTTAACATGATCGAACATCTTTGGGGCGGCGTGATCGACCGGCCCGACCTCGGCCTCGGCTACAGTCGCATGCTGACGCCTCACCGTCGACCCTACAAGACGTCGGACGGCTATATATCGCTTCTCGCTGTCACCGACGACCAATGGTCACGGTTGTTTGCGGCCATAGAGCGGCCGGAACTCGCAAAGGATCCTCGCTTCCTTCACCTGGAAGATCGTGTGCGAAACATCGACGAATTGTACGGTATTGTTGTCGAGCCGATAAAGACTCGAACCACGGCTGAATGGCAGGAGCAGCTAAATATCGCCGACATTCCAAACGGGCCGGTGAACGATTTCCAGTCCATCTTCACAAACGGAGATCTCGCGGAGGGACACTTCTTCCGGCGGCTGGATCATCCGGCCGCGGGACGAACGGTATCGATGGCTCCGCTGGCAAGCTTCTCTCGAACCGCGGCGTCGCTTCATCGCAAGCCACCCCGCCTCGGAGAACACACCGAGGAAATTCTCAACGAATTAACGACGCAGACCGGAGCGTAATCGCTCCTTATCTCCTGAGGAGCACATCTGCTTTGATCAGGGGCCCGCAATATCAGCGCGACATCAAGACCAACTGCTCAGACACGCGCGGCTTCGGCGATTTTACTTGCACGCCGTCCGATCTTCGTCCATTGCGTGCATCCTATGTGCGAGCACCCGCACAGGCGGCTCGGAGAAATTGAAGTGGTCGAGCTGCAGTCGAGGATCACTGGTGCTGAAACGTCCGACGGAAGCCACAGAAATGCGGGGTACCGTTGTGCGTGATAAAGCGGCGAGCGCCGGACCGAGATCGCTGAAGTGCATGCTCGCGATTTTTGACGCGGTCGCACATTCCCACGACGGATTGTCGCTCGCCGAGCTTTCAAGCCGTCTCGGTTCGCCCAAGAGCATTTTGTTGACGTTGTTGCGTCCGATGGTGGCCGACAACTTCCTGACCCATACCAATGGCCGCTACACGCTCGGCAACGAGAGCTTCGCCCTAGCCACCAGCATTTTGTCGACCCGAAAGTTCGGGACCGTAGTTCGCGGCTTGATGGTGGAGTTGCAGCAGCATTGCCCGGAGACCATCATCCTCGCTGTCAGGTCTCCCAACGCCAAAAGACGTCGCTCCGCTCGCGGTACTCCTTTCGAGCCCGTATGCTTCGAAAATCACCGGACAAGCAGTGAGCGTGAACGGTGGGATTTCCGCGGCCTAGTCCGGCGCGTCGACACATTGATCAGCATCAGGTTCATCGCCCAGCGACCGACTCAGTCCTCCTGCGCCGCCGTTTCCCAACTCGGGATCGTGACCTCGCGGCCCTCCATGCTCCGGACCCGCGGGCGCTCGACCTCGATCTTGCCGCCGTGGAAACCGATCCGGTCCCACGTTCGGCCCCAACGGTGCGCCCGCCGCGCCGCATCGCGCCCGCGGCGACGGCCTGCAGGCCGCCGTCACTTCCGCCTCCATCATCGTGCCGAACACTCGATCCCTGCCGCAAGACAGAACCGATCGACGCTCGCCCGCACTTCCCCAAACGCTTCGTCCACAGCCCCGGCGCCGGCGAACCAGCCGGGGTGATATCCCTTGTCATGGCGTTGCCCGAATCAGCGCCCCGAGCCTACCGGCTCAAGGTGGGCAACGCCGACCTCTTCAGAAACTCAACAGAACCCGGGACATCCCCCAATTCCAGATGTCTTGTTCGAAGATGCAACGAATGTCACTTGGGCCTCTGTTGGTCATCAATTCGTGAGAAGATCACTTTTTGACGTAACGGCCGTGCTAAGAAGACTGTTTTCCAGCGCCTCCGGCATCACTTGCGACATCTAGCTTGACGACACGCGCGTTCTGACCTGGCTCACCAACAACCAAAAATTCTTCCGCGCCATAGCCTGCCTCAATTGGAATTCGAAGTATCCTACCTCCTGGAGATGTTTGCACTTCAGGCCTGACTGTCACGACGGTTTCATCCCGGGCAGCTGCAAGTGCCTGCATCACCGAGTCATGACGTCCCAACTTCTCGAGATTCAATAGTGTCGGGAAAAGTACCGTTCGCCTTTGTGCGTCGGCGTCGTTGCGTGCTTGAGCTGGGGTGATCCATGTAGAGTCGACGGCTTCGTGACCGTCGTGCCGTAAAACATGATCAATCGGAGCTTGAGCGAGAAAAAAATAGGTGTCGAAACGCTTTGGCATATGCGGCGGCGTAATCCAGTGGGCAAAGTGCACAAGCTGATCGAAGGCCGCGATCAAATATTCCCGCTCGATCATGTCAGCAAAGCCAAGTGTCCCGGCCTCGATGGCCTGACGATAAGCGATACCCAACGTTTCTGCTCGCGCACCATCAACCAAGGGACCACCGCGGTACTCGCGAGCGAAAAGAACGCCACATTCTTCAAAAGCTTCACGAGCCGCTGCCGCCATGAGACCAAGCATCTCGTCGTCAACCCCGGTCACACCTTCGGCCAGCTTGCGCCACCGCGGATCAAAGTCCAACTGACTTACGGAACCACCGGGAAAGACTAAGGCGCCAGATGCGAATTCAATCTCATGATGCCGAACGACCATAAATAGCTCAATGCCTTCAGCGCTATCACGAGCAAGCATCAGCGTTGCAGCAGAACGAGGTTTGATCTGTCCAGTCATGCGGATCCTCGAATGTTAAATTCTAAGTTCGGTCTACACGATGTGCGTCAGAAATACTTCTTCAGCAAAACTGGCGAAGCGCTTAAGCAGTGCAATAGATGAATACAAATTTCACCTACCTGTTCGTAGCTATCGATTTCGGACTTCGGGAGGCCGGCGATCGTGATAATCTTCGTCATGGCGTGATCTCCTCCGACGCTGAAACGCCGAAATCGCCTGTTGGATCAAGCTGGAGATTACGCCGCCTTCATTTTCCAACCACTCCTGCTACGGCACCATTGCCACGACAAAAGCCCACTAGTTCACTCACGATCCAACGGGGCTGGGGCGCGAGGCGCCAAGCCACCCTTTCAACGGACCTCGCCTAACTAAGACATACCAATTCAGGTCGCAGAAACTTGTTTAAGTTATTTGACGGCCCACGCGGATCGGAACCGACTCGCGAACCACCCAGTTATGCCTGAGGGCATGAGGCGAATGACGGCGACGAGAATGACGCCGAACAAAACAAGATGCAAACCAGGGAGATTGTTGGCCAAGTTCCCGCGGAGGATCTCTCCTAGCGGAAACAACAATCCGACCCCAAGTACGGGCCCCCACAGCCTGCCCGCGCCGCCGACCACCGTGAATAGCGCTATGGATATAATCAATATAGGTGACGCTACGACTTCGGGATCAACGAATCCGTCGTAGCGAGCGAGGACCGAACCGCCCAATGAACTGAGAACTGCGCTGATCACCATCGCGGTCGCCTTCGATCGGAAAAGGTCTATTCCGATGGCTTGCGCAGCGTTTTCGTTCCCTTTTAGCGCTCGCAGGCGATAGCCTAGCTTGGAGTGGAGGATCGCGTAACTTGTCGCGAGAGCTAAGGCCATGAAGCAAAGCGCAAGGAGGACATTTTGGTTTGCGACTGAAAGCTGCAGTCCGGATGCGGACATCGGCCTGTATTGAACGAGCAGTCCCGAGGCGCCTCCGAGAAACTCCGTGCCAATCACGATGATGCGTCCCAACTCGCCGATCGCAAGCGTCACCAGAGCAAAATACAGATGCCCAAGCCGAAATCTGAACGTGATCCAGGAAATCGCCGCGCCTATCGCACCAGACATTGCAGCCGCGCATAGCACACCTATCCACCACGGAACGGACAGTTTAAGCAACATCGCGGCCGGAAGGAGCGCGCCAAGACCAATGAAAACGCTGTGGCCCAGCGATAGTTGCCCCCCAATGCCACCAACGATGTTCCAGGCAGAAGCGAGCCCGATATAGATCAACGTTTTGGTGGCGATTCCGCCGTAGTAGCCGGGGAGCGCCATGATTGCCGCTCCCACGATGACGATGGTAGACGCAGTGATCGCGGCCTTCGTGACCTTGGCGAACTTCATGATCGCGATCCGAAAAGCCCTTGGGGCCGGAAGATGAGAATGGCGATGAATACCGCGTAAGGTACGGCGAATCCCAGTGGCCCGTTCAAGTAGACGTTCCCGAGCGTCTCGGCCACGCCGATGATGATGCCGCTGACGAGGATGCTAAGGAGATTGTTCATGCCGCCGAGCACGAACGGCATCAACGCGACCACGGTATAGTGAAGACCCTCGCCCGGATGAATCGGCCTTCCGGCGACGAGGAGCGATGCGGACACAGCAAGGATCGCCGCACTTAGCGATACCACGATGAGTTGCGTCCGTCGCACGTCGACGCCGACCAATGCCGCGGCTTTCGCGTTCTGGTGCACCGCCCGTACGCTTCGGCCGAAGTCGGTATACCCGAGCGTCCAGAAGAGGACGCCGGCGAGCCCCCATGTCGCAACGAAGGAAATGAGCAGCGACGTCTGTACAACAGCGAAATCGCCGATCACCAAGACGTCACCATCAAGTACGGACGGAACTCTTTGGAAGTTACCGCCGTAGACCATCAAGATCCCGTTTTGGATGACAAACATCAAGCCGAGCGTGAGTTGGATGACCATCAATTGCTGGGAACTGATCGGCTGGATCAGGTATCGATATACGACGGCCGTTACGGCGATGATGACCGGCATCGTAATCAGAATCGAGACGTACGGGTCTAAGTTCAGAAGGGTTGACAGCGTCAGCGTCATGAACATGCAGAGGACCATCAGGTCGCCCTGCGCGAAATTCGTGATGCCGCTCACGCCGTAGATCAGCCCCATGCTGAGGGCGATCAGTCCGTACGTGCTACCGATGAGCACGCCTTGGATCACCCCCTGGTATAATATCTCCATTTCAAGTCCCCAAATAAGCCCGCTTGACGGCGGGATCATCCTGCATATCCTCGCTTCGTCCGGAGATGACGATTTCGCCGCGTTCGAGGACGTAGCAGCGCTGCACGTTCTGTAGCGTCAGGTTCAGATTTTGCTCCACCAGCAGGATCGTCAGTCCTTCGCGGTGCATAGCCGTCAACGCCTCGAAGATCGTAAGCACAAACTTTGGAGAAAGACCGAGCGACGGCTCATCCAAGATGAGCAGCTTCGGTCCGGACATGAGCGCCCTTCCGATCGCAAGCATCTGCTGCTCGCCGCCCGAGAGAGTTCCAGCGGCTTGCACGCGCCGTTCGGATAGCCTGGGAAAGAGGTCGAGGACAAATTCTAGCTTGCGTGAACGTTCGAGGCGCGCCTTGCGGGTGTAAGCACCGAGAGCGAGATTCTCCCAGACGGTCATTTCCGGAAACAATTGTCGACCCTCGGGAACCTGGCTGATGCCGCGCTCGGTGACTTCGTGCGCATGCAGTCGCGAGATGTCGCTTCCCTCAAAAACGCACTTTCCGCCCCTCCACGGAACGATCCTGCTGATGCAATTGACGAGGGTCGACTTTCCGGCATTGTTCGCGCCGAGAAGACCCACGATCTCGCCCTTGGCAATCTTCAGCGACACCCCGCGCAAGATATCGAGGTCGCCGTATCCGGCACTCGCGCCTTCGATTTCAAGCATCCAACGCCGCTCCCAAATAAGCATCCTGCACGTCGGGATGCGACATGACCTCCTCCGGCGTCCCTTGCATTATCAGCTCGCCGAAGTTAAGGACGAGCATTCTATCTGCAAGCCGCATCACGACGGGCATCACGTGCTCGACCATGAGGAAGGTGATGCCGCGGTCGCGCAGCTTGCGAATGGCCGCGATCGGCACTTCCGCCTCCACAAGCGTCAGGCCCGCCATTACTTCGTCCAGGATGATAAGCTTTGGGTCGGTAGCCACGCACTTCGCCAGTTCGAGGCGCTTTCGGCTCTGAATAGGTAAAGACGAAGCGAGTTCCTTTCGCTTTTCCGCCAGGTCCAGCTCTTCGAGAATCTCGTCGGCAAGGCGGCGCGCGGCGGGCAAAGCGTGATGGAGCATCGCCGCCGCGACGACCGTTTCGTGCACCGTCAGGTCCGGAAACATTTGGACGATCTGGAAACTACGAACCATTCCAAGCTTCGCGATCACGTGCGGCGGAAGACCAGTGACGTCACGCCCATCGAACTGCACCTTTCCCTGGTCGTTGCGCAGAAAACCGCAGATCAGTCCGAACAACGTCGTCTTTCCCGCACCGTTCGGTCCAACGACGGCCAGTATTTCGTTGCGGGGCAGAACGAACGAGACGTCATTGACGGCGATAACGCCTCCGAAACGCTTCGTAAGATGTCTGACCTCCAGCAAAGCGCCCGGTCTTTTAGCATCAATCGGCGCCGCAGGCCCGGGACCCAGCCTCATTGATACGACCTCGGCTCCCCGCGCGAAAACTCCGCAGGCCACAACGCCTGTTGGCTGCCGTCCGGCTGCCACTGCAGCGCAAGCGCAGTCTGGTCTGTAAGGCAGTTGTCCTCGCCGAAGGCAAGCTCAGGCCGCGGCAAATACAAGAAAGGATCGCTGCGCCCGATCCGGACCTTCTCGAACGCGCCTCTGAGCGCTTCGCGGTCGTTATTTCCAGCAAGCTCGAACGCTGCCTGCACCAATCTGGCCGCTTGCGCCGCCCAGACCTGGTAGTGCCCGATGGGGCCCTGCATCTTCTTTTCGTTGATCTGCCGCTGTAATTCGGAAACGATCTGTTTCGCCCCTGGCTGGTCGATACCCACGACAAACCCCGTCGTGGCGAAGAGGTTACGCGTGAGGACCTGCTCGGCCAATTTTGCACCAAGCTCGTTCCAAAGCGTGACGTCCGCATATCCGGCGCCGCAGCCGACGAACGTCGCTTCGTTGTATCGCAAGTTGGCCCGCGCCTGATGCAGCAAGACGCCTTCCCGTGTCAGCACCAGGCCAACTACGGCATCGGGTTTCGCTGACTTGATACGAAGTATCGTGGATGTCTGGTCTTGAGCCGTACGGTCGACCGGGATGCGCGCCGCCACGGTGAGGCCCGCGGCTGTCACCATCTTTTCCTGGAAATTGGCGATCTGCTGGCCAGCTTCGTAATTCGAGTAAACGAGGGCCACCGACCGGATACTTCGTCGCTTTTCTTTAATGAGATAGTTCAAGAACTCGATTGGCGGAGCGGCGTATCCCTTTTCGTAGGTAAACCCGATCGAGAACAAATATTTAGATCGGCTATCGCCGCTGGTGAAGGAAAGCGCAGGAACCTTCAGTTCGTCGAGAACCGGAACCAATGCGAGCATTTCGCTCGTCACCAGCGGTCCGGCAATGAAAGACACCTTCTCCTGCTCGATCAAACGTCGGGCCTCGCTCGCAGTGCCGGCGCTGCCGCTCGCGTTGTCGGCGACGACAAGCTCGATCTTGGCCCCCCCCATGCTTTTGATGCCCCCCTCCGCGTTGACCTTGTCGATCACGTAGCGGAATGGCGGGAACATGTTCGCAGCATATTGGGCCAGATTGCCGCTGATCGGAAGGATCATTCCCACACGAACAACACGGTCGCTTTGCGCACGTGCGGAGCGTACTCCGACGGCAAGTACCCCCGTCCCGGCCAAGAAGGTTCGTCGAGAGAATCCACGCATTGTTCCGGTCCTCTTAAGAGAGCATCGATTTGGCGATGACGTTTCGAAGGATCTCGCTCGTTCCTCCGCCGATTGTGCCGACCCTGGAATCCCGAAAATACATCTGCATCTCCGAGTTCATCATCAATCCCGCGCCGCCCATGATCTGGATGCCGGTGTCAGCGCATTTGGAATTGCTCTCCGTGGCGAAAATCTTCGTGACGGCCGCCGCGGTGCTCGGTGCAACGCCTCTGTCCATGAGAGAAGCGAGCCGATAGGTCATGACACGCGATATCTCGGCCATGCTGCGTATGTCCGAGATCTTGTGGCTGATGGCCTGATATTCAGTGATCGGTTTGCCGAACTGCTTGCGCCGTCGGGCGAAATCGATCGCAGATTCCAGTATCCTGTAGCAATTCCCGCTTGCCGCGGCCGACAGGAGCAGCCGCTCGACATTCAAACCGCGCATGATGTTCTTCCATCCGCCATTGACCCCGCCCAGAACGTGGGTTGCGGGAACCTTGACGCCGTCGAAGAACACCTCGTTGGTGTGGATCATGCGCCTGCCGAGCCCCCGCAGCGGGCGGATGGTCACACCTTTCGCCTTGGCGTCGACGAGAAAGAGCGTCATGCCCTTGTGCCTTGCCTCCGGGTCCGTCTTTGTTGCAACGACCAGATAGCCGGCGACGTGAGCGCAAGTGATGTAGACTTTCTGGCCATCGATGATCCAGTCGTCCCCCTTCGCAACCGCCTTCGTCCGGATACTGCTGGCGTCGGATCCTGTGTCCGGCTCCGTCAGGCAGAACGCCAACTTCAGCTTCCCGGCGATGAGCTGCGGTAACATGGACGCCCGCAACTGCTCGCTGGCTCCGAACTTCAGATGCATTCCGCCATAGACGACTGTAGTCAGGTAAGCCGAAGCCATCTGGGCATTGTGATAGGCGATCGCTTCGATCAGGACGGCCAGATCCATATAACTGCCGCCTGCCCCCCCGTACTGCTCGTCATGAGGCAACCCAAGCCACCCGGCCTCAGCAAGAGCGGCGTAAGCGTCGAATGGGAATTCGCTCTTGTCGTCGAGTTCCGCGACCTTCCATGGCGGCAGCTTTTCCCGCAAAAGCTGGAGCACGCTCGCGCGCACCTGCAGCTGATCGTCGGTGAGGTCGAACTCTTCGTTGTTATCGAACAGATGCATCTGCGCTACCTGCATGCTTTCGTGCGGGAATTGAGCGACCTGCCACCGGTCATTTCGGCCGGCGCCGATAGAGCAGCGTGGCTTGCATCTCCTGGACGACACGTCCGTCATGCCGCACGCATTCTCGCTTGAAGGTGATGACGCCGCGGTCCGACTTGCTACTCTCCTTCTTGTCGACGACCTTGGAGCGCAGACGGATCGTATCGCCGTGCTTGACGGCATCAAGAAGGCGCCACTTGTCGATTTGCAGCAACGCCAGCAGCGTACCATCGTTGATTCCGCTCGCGTATTGCAGGCCGCCCATGATCGCGTAGACCAGCGGGCCATGCGCAATCGGCTCTCCGAATTGCGTCGTTTTGCAATATTCGAAATTCGTATGAACTTCATTGAAGTCGCCCGAAAGGCAAGCGAAATTGATGATGTCCGTCTGCGTCACGGTGCGCGCCGGGCTTTCGAATTCCTGGCCAACCTCGAAGTCCTCGAAGTAGCGTCCACGCGGGCGGGGGATGCTCATGGGTGTTCCTTTTTTAGTTCGGCTTGTTCGCGAGAATGAGTGTGCAGTGCGAGGACAGGATGCCGCCCTCGTTGTGAACCAGCGCGAGTTCGGCGTCTTTCACCTGGCGGGCACCGAGTCCGCCGCGCAGCTGGCGTACACCCTCAATGATGCCGAAAAGTCCACCAGCGGCTCCCGCGTGGGCATGGGACAACATGCCGCCATGCGTATTGATAGGCAGCTTGCCTCCGATCGATGCTCTGCCGTCGGAGAAAAAGGAGCCGCCCTCTCCCGGTTCGCAGAAGCCAAGCTCTTCCAGCTCGATCAGCGGCACGATGCTGAAGCAGTCGTAGAGTTGGGCAACGTCGATGTCTGACGGTGTTACGCCGGCCATTGCGTAAGCACGTTCACCCGACTGCTTTGCGCCAAACTCCGTAAGGCTCGGAGCGCACATCAGATGTTCATGAGTGTGGTGCTCGCCGATGCCGAGGAGATAGGCCGGCTTCGACTTGAGGTCCTTCGCACGTTCGGCCGAGGTCACGATGAACGCGCCGCCGGCATCGGAGATCAGGCAGCAGTCGAGCATGCCGAGCGGATCGGCGATCGGCTTTGCCGACAACACGTCCTCGACCGTGATCGCGCTCTTCATGTGCGCGTTGGGGTGAAGCAAGGCATGGCGGCGCGTGTTCACCGCGATGTTGGCGAGATGTTCGCGCGTCGTGCCGTAGACGTGCATGTGGCGCTGCGCGATCATGGCGTAGAATCCAGGAATCGATCCGCCGTAGGGCTGCTCGAAATAGGGATGTCCGACCGCCAGGAGCGCCGAGACCGCCGAGTCGCGCGATTGACCGGTCGCGCGGTTCTCGCCAGCGCACACCAGGATGGTCTCCGCGCTGCCCGCAAGGATCGCCTCAGCCGCGTGCTTCAGCATCACGGCGGGGGATCCGCCGCCAACGACGATGGACGCATTGTAGCGGGGCTTGATGCCAAGATATTCGCACAGCACCGATCCCAACATGAAGTAGGGTTCGGTGAAGGAATACGCCGTCAGGACACCATCGATGTCCGACACCTTGAGACCTGTTTCGTCGAGCGCACGCTTCGCCGCCTGGGCGTTCAGGCCCAGCCCGGTCATCCCGGGCACCTTGCCAATGTCGGATTCGCCAACGCCGACGATCGCGATCTTTCCAGAAGCCAATTTATTCATTTCAATTCCTCTTGCTGCCTAGCCCGATCAGAGCGTCGACGGCTACGGCACGATTGGCCGAAATCTTGACGGGATTGACGTCCAATTCAACGATCTCCTGGCGCAGATCGCTGACCAACACGGAGATTCGGCTCACGATCTCGGCGAGCCCCTTGATGTCAGCGGCCGCCTGGTTGCGGTAGCCGAATAACAGGCGGCTGCCTCGCAGTGAACGCAGCATGTCGGTCGCTTCCGAGACGTTGACGGGAGCACGCCGGGTCTGCACGTCCGCGAGCAGTTCGATGGCCGTTCCGCCGAAGCCACACGTGATCAGCGGCCCGAACTGAGGGTCGACCGAAGCGCCGACCATCATCTCGGTGCCGCCCGCAACCATTTCCTGAACGACAATGCCGTTGACGGTGACCGGACCGTCCAGCCGCCCGGCCGCCTGTTCGATTTCCCGATATGCCTTCCGCACCCCATCTGCGTCGCTGACGTTCAACCGGACGACGCCAGCCTCGGTCTTGTGCGGAATGTCCGCCGAGTCCGCCTTGAGGACGACGGGGTATCCGATGGCCTCTGCATGTGCGACGGCTTCATCGGCGGTCATGGACAAGGCCTCGCGGTTGACCGAAACACCGTAGGATGTGAGCAGCCTTTTCGATTGTGCTTCGCTGAGAACGCCACCCGCGCGGATCGTCGCGAGCTCGGCAAGGGCCGCATCACGTGCTTTGGAGTCGGACAGACTCTTCTCCGCCCTGGCCTTCCGGTCCGCCTTGTCGTAATAATCGAACCACGACCTTATTGCCTTCATGCAGCGGCCCATCGACCTGAACATCGAGATCTTCCGGCTCTTGTCGTAGATTTCGCTGCCCGGCCCCTCCAGCCATTCGTTGAACCAGACGAGGCAGATCGGTTTGGAGAGTTCGGCTGCGAGCCGATCAAGATGAATAGCTCTCTCGGTCGTGATCGGCTTCTGCGCCGAAAGCATAGGCACGACCACAACGCCGTAACTCGGATCATCGGCGAACGCCTTGATGCAGGCGCTGTACAGATCGAAGCTCTTGAGTGTCTCAGCGGTCATGTCCGTCGGGTTCGATACCGAACCGAAATCCGGCACCAGCTTCGACAGCCGCGCCACGGTATGGTACTGAGGCGCAGGCATCGCGACACCAAACTCCTCGGCCTTGTCTCCGGAGATGACGGCGGCCCCTCCGGAGCTCGCCATGACCCCCGCCCCGGGGCCCTTTGGAACGCCTGCGCGCTCGAAGAAGCAGGCGGTCTCGAGCACCTCCTCCCAGTTGTCGACGACGATCGCCCCCATCTCGCGGAATGCCGCATCGTAAGCCGCATTGGAGCCAGCCAAAGTGCCGGTGTGGGAAAGTGCCGCCTTCTTGCTGATTGCGCTATGTCCCATCTTGTAGATGACGAGTGGTTTCCTCGCTGCGAAGGCTCGGCGGCCGGCTTCGATGAGGCGACCACCGTCCCGAATTCCCTCGAACAAACATGCGATCACTGCGGTGCTCGGATCGTCGACCAGGTAGTTGATGAGGTCGCAGATATCGACATCGCTCGAATTTCCGGCCGACAGAAATTGCGAGAAGCCGATACCCCGCTGCAGGGCCTGGATAATGGTGT
The DNA here is from genome assembly GCF_000482425.1 of Bradyrhizobium sp. 22. Taxonomy (NCBI): domain Bacteria; kingdom Pseudomonadati; phylum Pseudomonadota; class Alphaproteobacteria; order Hyphomicrobiales; family Nitrobacteraceae; genus Bradyrhizobium; species Bradyrhizobium sp. 22. Next base: position 183,160 of record NZ_KI519401.1, on the reverse strand, counting down.
ATCCGAGGCCCCCGCTCTGGCTGACGAGACCAATTCCGCCGGCGATGATCGGCATTTCGTTGAATTTCGGCATGAAGTGCATGCCGATTTTGGAGGCGAAGTTGATGATGCCAACGCAGTTCGGGCCGATGATCCGGATGCCCGTCGATTGCGCGATCTCCGCAAGTTCGCGTTGAGCAGCCGTCCGCTCCGCGATGCCCAATTCCGCAAAACCAGACGAGTAGACGATCGCGCCGCTGATTCTCTTGGCTGCGCACCGTCTGACAAGATCGGTCACCTGATCCTGCGGCACCGAAATGACGACAGCATCCGGTACCTCCGGAAGATCCTCGATCGTGGGGTAGGCCTTGTGGCCGAAGATCACGTCCCGTTTCGGGTTGATCGGAAGAAGCTTGCCGCCGAAAGTCGCGAGATTCTCCATCGTCCGCGCCCCGAAGGAGCCCGGCGATTCCGAAGCGCCGATGACCGCGATGCTCGCGGGGTTGATCAAGCGCTCGAGCTCCTTACGACCGAAGAGCTTCGTCCTGTTCTCGATGTATCCCTTGATCTCCGTCACAGTCCGAGCTCCCGAGCGATCAAGCTACGTTGGATTTGCGATGTACCTCCGCCGATCGTCGCGTTGCGCGCGTCCCGCCAGTACCGCTGCATATCGTGGTCATGCGTGTAGCCGGCACCGCCGAGTATCTGCATGCCCTGCGTGGTCACCCGCACGAACATCTCCGAGACGAACAGCTTGGCCATGCAAGCCTGCTTCACGCACGGCATCCCTTGGTCGTACCGCCAGGCCGTCGATGCCGTGATCCATCTGGCCGCTTCCACGTCCGTCGACATATCGGATAGCATGTGAGCGATCGCCTGAAACTCGGCGATAGGCTTACCAAACTGCTTCCTCTCGCCGGCGTAGCGGATCGCATCGTCCACTGCGGCCCGGGCGTTGCCGAGATAGTTCGCGGCGAGCAGAATGCGTTCGCGTTCCAGATGCTTGTTGATGTAGGACCAGCCGCTGTTTTCCTCGCCGATCAACATCCGTTTCGGAAGTCGCACCTCGTCGAGAAAGATCTCGCAGAGCCCGAGAATCCTTCTGCCCACGACGTCCAGCCGGTTGATGGTGATGCCCGGAAGATCGTTAGGGACGAGAAAAAGCGAGATGCCGGCATGCTTCTTGACGTCCGGGTTCGTCCGCGCGGCCAGAACGATCATGTTGTTTGGCGCATGCGCTCCGGACGAATAGAGCTTCTGGCCAGTAATCACGTAATCATCGCCATCGCGGCGCGCCCGCGTCTGGAGCGACGCCGCATCCGATCCGGAACCCGGCTCGGTCAGGCTGAAGGAAAGCTTCGTGTCGCCTTTGACGACTTTCGGAAGGATTTCGGCCTTGATCTCCTCGCTCGCGAAATCGGCGAGGATCATCGCGCCCCACCCGATCAACGCGAGACGCGTCGCGAAATCCACGCTCGGCCTGGCGATTTCCTCCAGTGCGATGGCGCAATCGGCGATCGGGGAGCCGACGCCGCCGTAGGCCGACGGCACCATCATCGCCAGAAGACCCGCTTCCGCCATGGCGGCGTAGACGTGCTCGGGCAACTGTCCGGTTCGGTCCCATTGACGGACGTCGGCCGGTTTGCAATGGCGTTTCACGAACGACGCGGTCGTCTCGCGCACCAGTTTCTGTTCGTCACTGTCTTCGAAATTCACGACCGCACCTTCTCCAACGAAAACTGCGGGAGCTTCGCGCCGTCGCGCTCTTCAAACTCGAGTCTGACGCCATCTCCGACCCGGACCTCCAGCGCACCGTTGCCGACGATGTTGGTCATCATCCGAGGGCCCTCCGCCAGATCGATCAACGCGACAACGTAGGGAGTGCGCCCAGCGAACGCGGGCGAGGACGCGCGCCGGACGACCGTGAAGCTGTGAACCGTTCCCTTACCCGACGCTTCGATCCATACGAGATCGTCGGACCAGCAGACGGGGCACAGGTATCGCGGCATGAAGTGCTTTTCGCCGCAGGAATTGCAGCGCCGGATCACGAGCTTCTCCTCATTCGCGGACTTCCAGTAGACGGCGGAATCCGCGTTAGCGACCGGCAGCGGGAGTTGTTTTTCCACTTATTCCCTCCTCTTCTATTTTTCAGAGACGTATTTCAGCCAACGGCCCCCATCGACGATGAGGTTCTCGCCCGTGACGAAGCTCGCCAGATCCGAGGCCAGGAAGACTGCCGCGTTGGCGACTTCCTGCTTATTTCCGAAGCGGCCAAGCGCCACGCGGCTCCGCTCCAGATCTGCGCGACCGCGATCTTCATAAATACGCTTTGCGCCCTCGGTGTCGCCGATTGGCCCGGGCGAGATCGCGTTGACCCTGATTCCTTCCCGTCCCCATTCGACAGCGAGCGTCCGGGTGAGCGACAGAATCCCGGCCTTGGCTGCAGCTGCATGTGCTGCTCCCGGCCAGCCAGACAGCGCCTGCATGGTGATGATGTTGATGATGCAACCATCGCCTTTGGATTCCCGGAGATGCGCGTAAGCGGCTCGGCATCCATGGAAGGTCCCATTCAAATCGATGTCGATCACCGTCCGCCACGCGTTCGAGGACATCTCAGCGGTCGGGCAGAAGAAGTTGCCCGCCGCGTTGTTGACGAGGATGTCGAGCGATCCAAAGCGATTCACGACGGCGTTGACCGCGGCCGATACCTGCTCGTAGTTTCTAACGTCCGCCTGGAAGGATGCGATTTCCTTCATGTCCCGCGCCTGCAGAGTGGCCACAGCGTCTTTGAGCCGTTCGGCATTCCGGCTGACGATTGCCACCTTGGCGCCGAGCGCCAGGTATTGCTCCGCTATACTCAGCCCGATTCCGCTACCGCCACCGGTGATGAGTGCCACGCGCCCTTTCAGAAGGTCGGAAGAATACATGTCATTTCACCTTCGCAACTCTGGCTTTCGCGGTAGCCATGGCCGACCGGTGGCATTCTGACGCCGTGGCGAGCCCGAACGCGTCCGCTTCGTGCCGCAGCGCTCCGGCTAGATGAACGGCCCACCCTTGAGCGCAAAGGGATTTGGTTAGCTGGAGAGCTTCCGCCGGTAGCGCCGCGAGTTCGTCGGCGAGCTTCATGGTCTGCCCCTCGAGTTCTCCCACTGGCGCAACGCGACGGGTGAGCCCGAGGGCGCGCGCCTCTTCTGCCCGAATGACACCGCCTGTAAGCAACACGTCGAGCGCGACCGCCGGAGTGGCCTTCGCTTGCAGCAGAAAGCTGGCGCCCCCATCTGGAACGACACCAAGCTTTACGAATGGGAAGCCCAAGCTTGCGTTCTCATCCATGACGAGAATGTCAGCAGCGAGCGCAAGCGACGCACCGCCGCCGAAGGCTGCGCCTTGGACTGCCGCGATGACGGCCTGCTTCATATTGATGATGCGCAGATGCTGAGTCTGAGCGGTGAGAATGCGATCCCGCCAGGCCATCGGCGTATCGGGCACATCGCCGAGGTCTGCGCCCGCGCAAAAGGCCGCCCCCTCTCCCCGCAGGACCACAATCCGGTCGTCGTCATTGATCTCGTCGAATCGACTCGCCAATTGTGCCCTCATCTCTACCGAGAGAGCGTTTCGCTGCTGGGGTCGATTCAGCGTGATCACGGCGACGCGACCGCGACGATGAAGCTGCACGATGTCTGATGACGACGACAATAGCGTTTCCTAATTGCGGCTTGAGTGCGAGATACGCGCCGCCTTGTACAGCTAGGTCAGCAAGAGCCATGCCATGCGCGTATCGCTCGCAAGTTTGACGATTTTTCTCGCGATGGCCGGCACAGGGTGTTCGCGGGTGACACATCGCGCGACCCCCTGTCCGCGCCACGTACACACCGCATGCGGGCCCGGTCCGGATTGGGGCACGGCTCCGGCGGCACATCGTTTGCACCGCAGATGTCTTTCAACGAAGGGAAAACGCCAGTGGATCCGAAGCAGGTTATGGTCGAGCGCGACGGCGCGGTTATGATCCTCACTCTCAACAATCCGAGTTCACGAAACTCGCTCACGTCGGAGCTCAGGGACGAACTCGGACATGCGGTCAGGGAGGCGTCCACCGACCGCTCCGTTCGCTCCGTTCTCCTCGCGGCCGCAGGTCCCTCTTTCTGCGCGGGCGGGGATTTCAAGATGCTCGAAGTCGCTTCCGATCCATGGGCCGTCCACCGCCGTTTCGCAGGTCTGAAGGATTGGCTCTTCCCGCTCATTTCGCTCAACAAGCCCATGGTCGTGGCGGTGAACGGGCATGCGGCCGGCGGTGGAATGGGACTTTCTCTATGCGGCGACGTCGTCTTCGCGTCCGAGGACGCCAAGTTCATGGCGGCTTTCTTCCGTCTCGGCGCAGTACCCGATATCGGCATGATGTACCATCTGCCCAGACTGATCGGCCTGGCGCGCGCCAAGACGTTCCTGTTCGGAAATCAGACCTGGACGGCCCAGGAAGCGTTCGCGAACGGGCTTGTCACACGGGTGTGCTCCAGTGACAAGCTCAAGGAGGAGGCGCTGGGCGAGGCGCGTCGGCTCGCGGATGGACCATCGGAAGTCATGGGGTTGGCGAAACAGCTCATGGCACGCACCTTTGAAACCGGAATGCACGACATGTTCGCATTCGAGGGCCTCGGCCAGGCGCTTGCGATGTCCAGCAGCGAGTTCAAGGAGGGTTTGCGGGCCGCCGTCGAGAAGCGGCCCGCGAACTTCGCGGCTCCCACCAGTCAGAAATAGCTTCACGCTATGTAAGATCGGAAGGGCTTACCCCCGAAAGCGGCCCTTCCGAAGTTCACTCGCCCGAGATGAGCGAACCGATCGGATCCCATCCCTCGCCGTTGAAGCGCTCCATGTGCAGATCCTTCATCGGGGCGAAGTCGGTCACACTCGTCTTGAGTCGAATACCCGGCAGGACCATCGGTAGCTGCATGTCGAGGTTCTGAGCCTGCTTCATGACGTTCTCGCGCGAGAGATCGTTTCCGCACTGCTTGAGCACCTGAACCAGCGTCTGAGCGTTGGAGTAGCCGAGAACATTGAACTCGTCCGTGATGTCTCCGGACGGATAGTACTTCTTCATCCACGCCAGCCACTCCTTGAAACCGGGGTCGTCCGCCAGGCGCGGGTCAGCCGGGTCCTTCATGTAGTGCAGGGCCATCACGCCGGTGCTCGCTTCCGCGCCGATCTGCTTGAGGACGGAGGTTGAGGCCGACACGGTGGCGAGAAGTTGCGTCGGTTTCCACCCCAGCTCGTAAGCCTTGCGGATCGCCTGAGCCGCGAACTTGGTCGTCGAAAGATTGACAAAGACGTCGGCGCCGCTCGCTTTTAATGTGATCAATTGGGAGCCGATGGTCGGTTCGGTGATGTCGTAGCTCAACTCCTTCACAATCATAGTATCAGCCTCCGCGCCCAGTTTGGCGCGCAGTCCTTTGATGTAGTCGCGGCCCAAATCGTCGTTCTGATACCGTTTATCGCGCTCGTAATTCCGGGAGCCGAACAGAATTCCTGTCGCCGATTGCTACACTTCCCATCCGACTGTTTTTGACGCGAACACATGCGCGGCGCTATAGCGGACCGGGTTCTCACTACTCCACGATAGCGAAGGCCAACCAAGCTTACTTCCAGATGGTAAACGACCAGGGAGGCGTGAACGGACGAAAGATCACGCTGATCAGCCTCGACGACGCATACAGCCCGCCAAAGACTGTCGAGCAAACGCGCAAGCTGATCGAGCAGGACGATGTGCTTCTCATCTTCGACACGTTGGGAACGGCGACCAACGCAGCAATCCAGAACTATCTGAACGGAAAGAAGGTCCGTCGCGGATGGGTCTTTCGGTCGCGGCACGGGAAATGCAACTTTCTTCTCCATAAGAAGAGCGCGGGAAGGATTGTTGCGCATGCGAAGGGCTTTCGAAGGATTCAGGGTCGTCGACGCTAGTCAGGGCGTCGCGGGACCGCACGCGGCGATGCTTTTGGCCCTGCACGGGGCGGACGTCGTCAAGATCGAACCGCCGGAAGGCGATTGGGGGCGGATCCTGGGGAGGACGATCGAGAACAACACCATTCATTTCACCGCGTTTAATCGGGGAAAACGATCGATAGCCATCGATCTCGCGAAAGAGGAAGGACGTCGCATCGCCGGCGATCTGGTCGCTACGGCCGACGTAGTGATCGAGAGCCTTCGGGCCGGGGTCGCTTCCCGCCTCGGCCTTGGCTATCCGGAAGCGAAGAAGGTCAATCCCGAAATCATCTACATGTCCGTGTCCGGTTACGGTCAAAGCGGCCCCAACCGAGAACGTCCAACCGTCGACGGCGTCATCCAGGCCTTTTCCGGCATGATGGTGATGAACGGATCCGTCGAAAAGCCGCATCGGCAGGCGATGGTCGTCATCGACACGGTCACGGGTCTCTACGGTTTCCAGGCTGTCAGCGCGGCTTTGATGCGCAAGGTGCGGTTCGGTACCGGTTCGTTCATCGACATGAGCCTGATGCAAAGCGCCGCCGCCTTCCAGGCCGCCAAGCTGATGGAGGCTCAGGCGGAAGGCCCTACTCCAGGACCGCTATATTCCCCATCAGGCATCTACGAAACGGCGGACGGCCATGTTCTCTTGAGCGCGATGCGATCGCGGAATTTCGAAGCTCTGTGCGATGCGCTCGGATGTCCGCAACTTTCGGGCGATCCGCGTTTCGGTTCCGTGGACAACAGAAACGCCAACCGCGCAGCGATGAACAAGGTCCTTCAGGAGATGCTCCGTACGCGTACCACGGCCGACTGGGTCGAGGTCCTGCTCGCCCGCGGCGTCATGGCAAGCCCGGTCAATACCTACGCCGATTGGCTCGCCGACGAACACGTGAACGCCGTCGGGGCCTACCAGACCGTCGCCTTGACGGCCTGGGATCGCTCCCAGTCGCCGCGATACCCGGCTGCCCCGGTCCCGAAATCGGGAAGAACGGGTCGATTCCGGGGCTTGGCGAACATTCGCGCGAGATCCTTGCTGCGCTCGGAAAGAGCCAGACCGAAATCCAAGCGCTCTATTCCGCGCGCGTCCTGGCTTGATCGTTTCCGTAAATACTTTCGCCTGCGAGGTCATATGGGTCCGCTGAACGGTCTGACAGTCCTGGAGTTTCCCGCGATCGGGCCCGTTCCCTTCTGTGCGATGCTGCTCGCCGACCTCGGCGCCACCGTTCTACGAATAGAACGGCCGGAAGACGCGGGTCTGGGGATTGAGCGCCCACGACGTTTCCAGATCTCGCATCGTGGCAGAAAATCCTTGAAACTCGATCTGAAACGACCGCAATCGCTCGAGTTGGTGAAGGTTTTGGTCGAGCGCAGCGACGTGCTGATCGAGGGCTTTCGCCCGGGCGTCATGGAGAGATTGGGGCTCGGTTGGGAAGTCTGTCAGCGGCTCAATCCGCGCCTGATCTATGGTCGGATGACCGGCTGGGGTCAGACGGGCCCGCTTTCGCCGTACGCCGGACACGACATCAACTATATCGCGCTGACGGGCGCTCTCAACGCGATCGGTCGGAAGGGCCAGCCGCCGACGCCGCCCCTGAACCTTTTGGGAGACTTTGGAGGTGGCTCGCTCTACCTAGCCCTCGGGATACTCAGCGCTCTATGGGAGCGGCAACGCTCCGGCCAAGGCCAGGTCGTCGATGCGGCCATCGTCGACGGCGTCCTTTCACTGCTCGGCGGACACATTGGCATGTTGGCCTCCGGGCTCGCAAAAGAAGAGCGAGGGACCAACATGCTCGACAGCGGCGGTCCGTTCTATGACGTGTACCGCTGCGCCGACGGCCGCTGGCTCGCCGTCGGCACCATTGAAGATAAGTTCTTCTCACAGTTGGCCGCCAAGGCTGGTCTCGATGCCAAGGACGCGCTTCGTCGCAAGCGCGAGGATTGGACATCATTGCGGCTCGACCTCGAGGCGGCGTTCTCGGAAAAGACAGCCGATGAATGGCGTGTCGCGTTCGACGGTACTGATTGTTGCGCGACGGTCGTCAACTCCGTCGAAGAGGCTTTCGCCGATCCCCATCTCGTCGAACGAAAATCGTTCATAGAGATCGAAGGGGTGCTTCAACCCGCTCCCGCCCCGCGTTTCAGTCGCAGCGTTACGGATACTCCGCGGTCTCCGAATGCGCCTAACACGGCCGACGAAGCATTAGCCGACTGGCTCGATCCGAGGACGATAGAGATTTTCAAGAAAAACGGATCATGGTACGACTAAAGTAGAAGGCAAAATCGCAATGCGTCATGTTCTCCGTGCATACACTACCGCGCGCTGAATCATTGTAGCGCCCTCTCTTTATGTGATTAATTGTCCTAAAGGACTACACGTCAGGGAGCCAAGGCGGGATAATGATACCGCTTGACAGCATTTCAGGCTATCGCGGCCTTCTGCTGTCGGACAGGACGAAGATCGTTCTTTCGACTGGCGTTGCGGAAGACCCCCGCCTTAAAAGTCTCGCGCTCGATCCGGATTGGATCGCCGAGGCTCGGATACGTCGCATCAATCGGCTCACTCTCGATCGCCAATCCTATATCGTTCTGGTGATGACTGTCGCGAGAGACGATCTCCTGATATTCGGCGAGCCACCCGGCGACGCCGTCATCAACTTCCTGTCGAGTGTCGACTTCGCCTGGGAAATGATGGAGCAGCTTCTCACGGATCCTTTCGAAGGCATGATCATCGTCGACGACAAGGCTCGCATTTCCTACATGTCACCCATTCACGAACGGTTCTTCGGATTGAAGCCGTGCGAGGCGCGGGACCGTCTGATAGAGGACGTCGTCGAGGGGACCAGGCTGCATAAGGTCGTGCAGTCCGGCAAGGCCGAGGTCGGCACGATGCAGCACATGCGCGGCTCGGACAGGATCGTGTCCAGGATCCCGATTCGTCGGAAGGACAGGATCCTCGGCGCGTATGGGCGGGTGATGTTCAAAGGACCCGAGCAGCTGGCCATCCTGAACGCCAGGATACGCGCGCTGGAGGGGCAGGTCGAATTCTACAAACGGGAATCGGAGACGCTGAAGTCCCAGAAATACGGGCTCGATAGCATCGTCGGCAACAGTCCCGCCGTCCAGCGCCTCCGCGCGGAAATCGTGAAGATCGCACCTCTGGAGATTCCCGTTCTGATACGCGGCGAGAGCGGGACCGGCAAGGAATTGGTCGCTCACGCGCTGCATCGGCTGAGCCCGCGAAGGGACGGACCCATGATCGCCGTCAACGCCGCGGCGATGCCTCAAACTCTGGTCGAGTCCGAGCTGTTCGGATACGAACCGGGAGCCTTTACAGGAGCCGACAAGAAGGGCCGGAAAGGAAAATTCGAGCAGGCGACCGAAGGCATCATGTTTCTCGACGAGATCGGGGACATGCCGCTCGAGGTGCAGGCGAAGCTGCTGCGCGTGCTGCAGGATAGGATCGTCGAGCGTGTCGGAGGCGACAAGCCACGCCAGCTCGATTTCAGATTGATCTCCGCGACAAACCGGGACCTTCAGTCCTTGGTTGAAGCCGGCAAGTTCCGGCTGGACCTGTTCTACCGGATATCACCCATCGTGATCCAATTGCCTCCGCTTAGGGAACGCATCGAGGATATCCCGCTGCTCTCCTCGAAGTTCCTCGAGAGCATCGCCTACCGCCATGCTCGCCCAGTGCCGTCGATCGACGACGAGGCCCTGACTGCGTTGATGGAAAGACCTTGGCCCGGCAATATTCGGCAGCTTCAGCACGAAATCGAACGCGCCTTTGCGTTCTGCGATGGCACCGCCATCAAAGTCGAGGATCTTACCGAGCCGAAGATTGAGCCTCAGGCCGCATCGCGGCCGACCATGATGGCCGAGACCGCTCCACCTATTGCGGCCGACGGACTCCGGGCGATGTTGGACAAGGTGGAAACTCAGGGAATCCGCGACGCTCTGGTCCGTTACAAGGGCAATAAGAAGAAGGCCGCCGAAAGTCTCGGCATTTCGAGATCCTACCTGTACCGAAAATTGTCCGAAATGAACGACTCGGAGGTCTGAGCCGCCGCGCCGACGTGGAGCTGGTTGAGCGTCACGTGATCCTGTTGTAGATGCCCTGCCCGGTCGCGACCAATTGCCCGCTCGGAAAGCTCTCCGCGACGATCGATGAGAAGTACGTTCTGCGCCCTGCTTCGAGATCCGGCCTGTTGCGCGGATCACGGTGTCACCGGCCTCCGAACGCCCGACGAAGCTGCACGTCAATGAAAGGGTGACCGCTTTCGGAGGAGCGTCTTCGTCCGGAGCCGCAATGGCCCAGAGTCCGGCGGTGTCGAGCATCGCCATGAGCACGCCGCCATGAATTCCGCCGTGCCGGTTGAGGTGCTCGGGGCCGATCTGGATTTCGAACGATGCCTCGCCGGCGCTCGTTCGCGTTCGGTGCATCCCGAGCACGTCTCCGAAATCGAAGCCTTCCGGGAAGATCTCGCCGATCGCGTCCTTTAGCCTGGACGGAACCATACTAGCGTCCAGCTCTTTCGGGGGCGCGAGCGGCATCATCGATCGCGCCTCCTGCTCATGTTCTTCGAGACGACGGCGCGCCGCGGCGGCGCATAAGCCGGCGTGCCGTAGGTCTCAAACAACGCCTGCGTCGTGTCGTAGTGGTTCTCCAAGCCCCCGCGTATGATGCGCTCCAACGGGCCGTCCGGATAACCCAGGCCGAGCTTGCACGTCAGATCCATGTCGGCCTGCGTCGCGAGACCTTCATCGAGGAAACGCAGCGCCGCGTTGTACTTCGGGATCACCAGCCTGTTGACGATACGCCCGATCTGATCCGACGACACCACCACTTCCAGTCCGGCCTCTTTGAAGACTTTGGCAGCGGCGGCGACGGCAGCATCCGAGGCGGACGCCGGCCGCACCAGTTCGACGAGTTTCGAGGGCGCGTCGTCGCCGTTCCGATAGCGGGCAAAACCTAACGCATTCGTGACGGCGGGATCCTCTCCGATGTGCTCCGCGAGGCTCTCGTCGCCGAGTTCGACCAGGATTGCGGCCTTTCCGGGATCGGCGACGAAGGGCGTGCCACAGTGGACGATGACGTCGGCATCCCGATCAGTCGCTCCGGCGAGGAACTTGTCGCCTTCGGCAAAAGATCTGCTCGGCCCGTCCTGGATAATCGCATAGGTCATGGGCTCAGGCTCCATACATCGCGTTGCCTTCGTAGTCGAAAAAGCCCTTTCCGGACTTGCGCCCGAGCAGGCCCGCGGCCACCATGCGCCGCAGCAAGGGCGGAGTCGCAGCTCGCGGATCCAGCGTGATCGGATAGAAAGCCTCGCAAAGCCTCACCTGCGTATCGAGTCCGATGAGATCGATGAGTTCGAGGGGCCCCATCTTGTATCCGAGCCCGGCCTTTATCGCCTTGTCGATGTCCGCTGCGCTCGCCACCCCCGCCTCCAGCGCCCGGATCGCGTCGTTGTTGAAGGGCACCAGGAGCGCATTCAGAATGAAGCCCGGCTTGTCCTGTGTTCTGACCGGTATTTGGCTGCAGGCTTTCGTCCACGCCCAAGCCGATTCGAACGTCTCTTCCGACGTCAGAATGCCCGGCGACATCTCGATCAACTTCATCAGTTGCGCAGGAAGGCAGAAATGCATCCCGACCACGCGTGTCGGCACCTTCGATCCTGACGCGATCTCCGTGATCGAGAGTGTCGAGGTGTTGGAAGCGAATATCGTGTCTTCGGAGCATACCGCGTCGAGGCGATCAAGCAACTTTTGTTTCGTCGCGAGGTCCTCGAACACCGCCTCTATGACGAGATCACAATCTTCCAGAGCGGAAATATCTGTAGTCCGTGACATCGCGCCGACTATGGCGTCGCGTTTCGACGCCTCCAGCTTGCCGCGTTCGACCGACTTATCGAGAAACGCGGCCGACTGCTTTGCGCTCCTTTCGAGAGCGTCCTCCTTCATGTCATAGGAAATGGTTCGAAAGCCCGCGCGCGCCGCGACCAGCGCGATGCCGGCCCCCATGGTCCCCGCAGCGCCGCAGACACCCACCGTCTTTATTGTTCTCGTCATTTCCCTGCGAAACTCCTGCCGATAAGCTGTCGGTGCACCTGATTGGTACCCTCCCAAATCTGCGTGATCTTGGCGTCGCGCATCAGTCGTTCGACGCGGTAGTCGCGGCAATAGCCGTACCCACCGAACATCTGCACGGCCTCGGTCGAAGCACGCATCGCGAGGTCCGACGCGCGCATCTTGGCCATGGATGCCTGGACGCGGAAGTCCTTCGCGCCCGAATCGATGAGGCCCGCCAGATGATCCAGCCAACAATCGGACATCGCGAGATCGGTCGCGAGATCCGCCAGCATGAACTGGTTGGCCTGGAAGTCCACGATGCGGCGACCCGATTGCTTGCGCTCGTTCATGTAGGCCGTCATATCGTTGAAGGCAGCCATCGCGATTCCCATCGCGTGCGCGGCGATGCTCGGGCGGGAGCGGTTCAATGACGCCAGCAAGATCCGAAGACCGTCGCCCGGTTCTCCGATCAGGTTCGCGCGCGGCACACGGACGTCATCGAAGCGCAGCGCGGCAGTCGACGACCCGCGGTGGCCCATCTTGTCTTCCAGGCGGAGGACTTCGAAACCGGGAGCCCCCTTCTCGAGCACCAACACCGAGATGGCTTTCTTCGGTTCGTCGATCCCTGCGAATTTGCCGAACAGAAGAATGCGGTCTGCGACATCGCCGTTGGTGATGAAGAGCTTCGAGCCATCGATCACGATTTGGTCGCCGTCTGGAGTAAATCTCGTCTTCATACCCGTCGCATCGGATCCGGCGGATTCTTCCGTGATGGCCAGAGACGCCAATCCGCCTTCGGCGATACGCGGCAGCAGACGGGCCTTCTGCTCGGTCGTTCCGAACTCGATCAGCGGCTTCATCGCATGGAAGTTCGTAGCATAGATGATGCCGGTCGCGGCACAGGCTGCGGAGATGCGCCTGACGATCGCAAGGTACAAACGGAATGAGGTGGGCGCTCCGCCGAATTCCTCCGGCACGAATACTCCGTTCAGGCCGAGCCCGTTGATTGCCTTGACGTTGGTCCACGGAAATTCGCCGCTCGCGTCGACATGTTCCGCGTTCGGTGCTATCACCTCATCACAAAGCCGGTCGACTTGCGACAGGATGAGCTTGTCATCGTCGCTCCAGTTGCGGCTGCGCTCCAGTTCGTCGAAGATGGACATCTAATGGTTCGCTCCCTGGCAGCCGTCGATGTAGATTGTCTCGCCCGTCAGGAACGCGATGTTCTCCGCATAGAGCGCGCCGACGAGGCGCGCGACTTCGTCGGGAGATCCGGCCCGACCGACCGGCACGCGGCGTTTCAGCCACGCCCGGACCTTGTCGCTCGCGAGAAAATCACGGTTCAGATCGGTCTCGATGTAGCCGGGCGCGACGTCAAGCACGCGAATGCCGTCGCGCGCCCACTCCGCAGCCAGACAGCGGGTGATGGCGCCGACCGCGGCCTTGGACGCGCAATAGGCGAGGTTATCGATCACCGCGAGCTTGTCGAAGAAGGAACCTATGTTAACGATCAGGGAATCGCCCGCAAGCTTCAGATGCGGATAGCTTTCTCGGCAGGCGACCATGACGGCCGATGCGTTCAGCCGCATCGTGGCTTCGAAATCCGACAGCGAGAGCTCGACGGTCCGCTTTGCCTCATGGGCGCCGGCGTTGTTGACTAGGCCGATGACCGGTCCCTCCAACGCGATCTTCGCGATCGCTCCCGAGATCGCGCTTTCGCTCGTCATGTCGCAGGCATAGCCAGTGCCGGCGGCGGTAGCTCCACTCCGGGAAAGACCGGCGACCGCAAAGCCCCTGCGATCAAGTTCGAGCGCGATGGATCTGCCTATGCCTCGGCTCGCGCCGGTAACGATAATCTGCCCCTTACGCATCCTTAAACTCCGGCCTCCGCTTCTCGATGAACGCAGACATGCCCTCGTTGGCATCAGCCGTGGCATATGCCAGCGTCGAGAGGTCAGCCTCGATCTTCAGTCCTTCGTGGACAGGAACATCCAGCGCGCGGGAAACCGCTTCTCGCGCAAACCCCTGCGCCAATAGACTGAAGGATGAGAATTCGTGAGCGAACGACAGCGCGGCGTCGACCACGTCGCCCTCGACGATCCTGTGCAATAGTCCGACGCGCAACGCCTCCTCTGCTCCGACCGTCCGACCGAGCATGATCATCTCCATCGCTCGCGCTTCGCCGATCAGTCTCGGAAGCCGCTGCGTCCCTCCATATCCCGGAATGAGACCGAGTTTGATCTCCGGAAGTCCCAGTTTCACACTCGGCGTCCCGATCCGGAACGTGCAGGCCAACGCGAGCTCCAAGCCACCGCCAAACGCGAAGCCATTGATTGCGGCCACGGACGCAAAAGGCAGCCTGTCAAGTTTCGCGAAGGCCGCCTGGCCGAGCTCCGCCCCACGCTTGCACTCGATCAGCGACCGGTCGCCCAGTTCCTTGATGTCGGCGCCGGCGCAGAACGCCTTTTCGCCGGCACCGGTGACGATCAGTGTGCGCACCTTCCAGGTGCCCACCTCTTTCAGAGCGTCCGATATCTCCTGCAGCACACCGAACGAGAGCGCGTTCAGCGCCTCCGGGCGGTTCAGACGCAGCAACGCACAATCGTCCAATTTCGCGAGTTCGACCGCCATGAGCTAATTCCCGAACTTGCGGGTATCCGGCTTTCGCTTTTCGGCAAACGACGCCGACAGCTCGTGGCTTTCGTCGGTCTCCAGGTACGGCCGCAACAGGAGATCGTGAGAGATGCGTGCCAGGCCGGATACTCCGCCGTGCCGGGCGTTGAACGCGCCCTTGATCGACGCCAGAGCAAAGGGGCCACGCTCGGCGATCTCCATCGCGAATTTGCGTGTTTCTTCCTTGAGCTTGTCATCCGGAACGACCTTGTTTATCAGTCCGATCTCGAGCGCCTCCGCCGCCGAGATCTTCGGATTGCGGAACCACATCTCCTTCGCCTTCTTTTTCCCGACGAGATCCTCGAGATACCAGGTACCGTAACCAGCATCGAACGAACCCATCATGGGGCCGACCTGGCGGAAAACAGCGCTTTCCTTGGCGATCGTGAGATCGCAGACGACCTGGAGGACGTTTCCGCCGCCGACGGCGAAGCCGTTGACGCTCGCGACCACCGGCTTCTGCAACCGATCGATGGACTCGTACATTTCCAGGGTCGGTAGCACCCCGGCATACAGCATGGTCTTCTCCATGCCTTCCTTGCGACCGCCGATGCAGAAGAACTTGTCGCCGGCTCCCGTCAGGACGATGACCCGAGTTCGTGTTTCGCGGCGGATCGCGTTGATGCAATCGCGAATTTCGTGGCACATGTCGACCGTGAACATGTTGCCGTCCTGAGGTCGATTGAGCGTGATCGTGCCGATCGGGCCGTCTTCTTCGTAAAGGATAGTGCTGAAAGACATTGCGTTCCTTTCCGTTTGTTCTTGGGTTGATCAGCGTCGGCTATTGCGAGCCGGCATTCGAATCGTCCGTCGTCAGGCGAATGAGCCCACGAGCGATGAAGGATTGTTTTGGACCGTGTGCATTGCCTTCATCCGTCCATCACGACGACCGCTTTGCCGCGGATCTCGCCCTTTTCGATCAGTTCGAGCGCCCTCGGCAGCTCCGCGAACGAAAACTCCTTCATGATGTACGGCTTCACGGCGCCAAGCCTCCACAATCTGAAGATCTCGTGTTGCACCGCCGCTATTCGGTCCGGGGCCCGATCGCGATAATCGCTCCACTGCAGACCAGCTATCGAGATGTTCTTGACCAGCAGGTAGTTGACCTTGACCGTCGGAATGTCTCCAGCGGCGAAGCCGACGACGACAAGCCGTCCGCACCAGGCCATCGTGCGCAGCGCCGCGCCCAGAAAATCGCCTCCGAGCGGATCGATCACCACGTCGACGCCTCTGTTCTCGGTCGCCGCGAGAACCTGAGCGCGCAGCTGCTCCCTCTGGCTCGGCAACGACAGATCGACGACGTGATCGGCGCCATTTTCCTTCACCAGCGCCGCTTCGTCCGCGCTGCGGACCGCAGCGACCGTCGTCGCTCCCATGGCCTTTGCAAGTTGTACGGCCGCCAGGCCTATGCCGCCAGCCGCGCCACCGACGAGCACATGTTCCCCTGGCTTCAGTTGAGCTCGATCGACAAGAGCGAGATAGGCCGTCTGATAGACCAACCCCATCGCCGCCGCCGCAACGAAGGACATTCCGTCGGGGAGCCCGAATGCCTGTTGTTCGGCCGCCAGCGCCTGCTCGGCGAAGCCACCATACTCCACGTGACAGAGCACGCGATCGCCACGAGCATAGCGAGTTACACCTTCGCCGACATCTAGAACGACGCCGGCGAAGTCCTTGCCGGGCGAGAAAGGCCGCTTGGGCAGCACCTGATATTTGCCGGCAATCACCAGCGTGTCCGGAAAATTGATTCCCGCGGCGCGGATACCCACGCGGATCTGTCCGTCTCCAGGAATGAGATCCGCGACGTCGCTGCACCGTAAACTGGACGGTGGACCATGCTCTAATACCTGAAAAGCTCGCATAAGGCTTGCCTACCCAGCCAATTGTTCGTCATTGTCCGCGCCCAGACGCGGTGAAGGCACTACGTTCGACCCGCGAAATTGCGGGCTTATCGGCACCGGAAGCGCCGGAATCGATCGACCGCCGGCCGAAATCTCTCGTGCGAGCAAGCCGCGGGCTTCGACATGAGGGTCAGCCACCGCATCCTTCAAACTGGCGACGATGGAGCAGCATACGTCCTTGCCCTCGAAGATGGCCCTCCAATCGGCCGCGGTTTTCGTCGCGACGATGCGGCCGACCGCGTCGATCGCCTCACGTGGGTTGGCATCCGACGCGCGCATCTCGGGCGGGAGGCCGATCGCCGAACAGAAGTTTTCCCAGAACTTGTCTTCGATGGGAGCAGCCGCAAGAAAACGATCGTCCGAAGTTCGATAGATTTGGTACCGAGGACTGCCACCGGTCACCAACGCGTCGCCACCGGCGGGCCATTGGTCGGCCGCAAAGCCATTGCCCAAGCCCCAGTACGCCAAGCTCAGCAGATTTTCTCCCATCGAAACGTCAAGATACGCGCCCTCGCCCGTCTTCTCGCGCCTGTGCAGCGCCAGCAGGATGTTCGTTACTGCCGGGTAGGCGCCGCCGGCGAGATCGGCGATCAGCACCGGCGGGATCACCGGCGCGCCGTTCGCGCCCGCGCTCAGGCCGAGGATACCCGACTCGGCGAGATAATTGAGGTCGTGTGCCGCCATCATCGCCTTCGGACCGGTTTGCCCCCATCCGCTGATCGCGCAATAGATCAGATGCGGATTGATGGTCTTGAGCGCTTCGTACCCCAAGCCCAGGCGGTCCATCACCCCGGGGCGAAACTGCTCGATCAAGACGTCAGCCTCGGCGACGAGCGGACGCAAGCGTTCGAGCGCGTCGGGGGCCTTGAGATCGATAGCGACGCTGCGCTTACCCGCGTTGAGCAATGCGAAGTTGACGCTGTCGTCGCCGAACTTCGGCAGGTAGCTCCGCATCTCGTCTCCGCGACCGGGTCGTTCGATCTTTACGACATGCGCACCCGCCTCGGCCAAGATCAGGCTCGCGAACGGACCCGGAAGCAACGTGCTGAAATCGACAACTCGGATACCTTCGAGGGGACGCATGTTGTTAAGGTTCCCTGCTTGAAACCGATCACGCCGTGCGCGCAGCGACCGTGGCCCGGATGGGCTGGGGCTGCAGTTGATTGCGCTGTACTTGGAGAATTAGCTCGCGCTTCATAATCTTTCCGCTCGCGGTCAACGGAAACTCTTCGACCCGCAGGAAGTATTCCGGCATGTCGTATTTCGAGAGACCTTCACGACGGAAGTGATCCATCAGATCCTTCGGTTCAACCAGACCTGATACTGCGATGCAAACGCGCTCGCCCAAACGATCGTCCGGAACAGGGAAGGCGGCAACGCGACCCACGGCCGGATGGCGGAGAGCAATCGCCTCTATGTGCGACGGATAGATGTTGTGGCCGCCCCGGATGATCAGGTCCTTCAGTCTCCCTTCGATCCGGAGGTTGCCGCTGGCGTCCATGACGCCAAGATCGCCGGACAAGAACCAGCCGCTGCTGTTGAAACTACCTTCCGTCACGGTCTGGTTGCCAAGATAACCCAGCATGAGCGCGGCACCTCGGCCGCCGATGTGCCCTAGCTCGCCAGGTCGCACTTCCTTATCGGGGTCGGCCGGATCGAACAACTTCACCTCGTACGATTTGCCGCCACGCCCACAGGTATTCACGATGATCTCCGCGGAGTCGCCGGGATGGGTGTACTGATGCGAGGAGCTTTCGGTCATGCCGTAAACATTCTGCGGTGTGATGCCCTGGCTAACGAATGCGGCTGCCACACTCGGCGGAATGGGAGCGCCGGCCATGTAGAAGGTTTTGACGGAGCCGAGTCTCTCGAGGCCGGCCTCCCGCTGTTCGGCGAGAATGTCCATCGCGTGCGTGGGCACGCCGAGGATATAATCGGCGCGTGTCGTCTCGATCCAATCGAGGCGGCTCATGCCGGGCGGCGGATCGGCGGTCACGAACCGTCCGCCAGCCAACAGCCACTGCGCCACCCCTACCCACGCGATGTGGTGCGACAGAGGCGAGAGGGAAAGCAGCACCGTACCGGGGCCTCGTTTCCAATCCTCGACCAGGTCCCGCGCGTTCGCGAGCAGGGTATTGTCCGAGTGCATGACGCATTTCGGTGCGCCGGTCGTCCCGGACGTGAACGCAAGGTACGACACTTTGTCGGGATCGGTGCACGGCGGAGTATTGTTGCTCGCCGGCGCGGGAAAGGTTTCGGGCGTGTAGACGACCTTCAGGCTGCTAATTCGGACGAGAACGGAATCGAAATCCGCCGTAGCGCGATCGGTCCCCCAACCATCTTCAGTCAGAAGCGCTCTCGCCGAAAGCGTCCTGATCAATTCACCTACTTCCGCACAAGTGTAGGTCTTGTGAACAGACGGATTGCAGGCAATGCCTTCGCGAGCGCAAGCCAGGAACGTGACGATGGCCTCGGCGCGGTTCGAGAGCCAGATCATCACCCGGTCGCCTCCGACCAGGCCATATTCGCGCAGGTTGACGGCGACCCCATCGGTCCAATTCTTGAGTTCGCTCCACGTCAGCGTTCGGCGCGCGTCCTGCAACGCGGCAGAATTGGGTCGCTCGGCTGCATGATGGCTCAGCAGGTCGTAAAAGGTGTCCTGGCGCCATGCGCCGGAGCCGTAGAAGCACTTTGCGTCTGCAGGGCGATGGAGGGTCAGGTACGGTTTCATCCCAATCTCGCTAAGCGGCGTTCGTTGAACGAATTTGGAGGTGGCTGACCAATTCATCAGCAACACCTGTGCCATCCCGACACCTCTAGTGCCGGGATGGCGAAGGGCATGTTTTCTCGATTGTCTTGGGAATGATCTTCAGGCGATACCCCCAGCGCAGGCCTGCGACTCCCGCAACCGTCCTCGTCGTATCCACGTTGTCCTCGGCGAAGACACATCGGAATGCTGCCCGCACACACAGCCGTCGGCAGCCGCTTCCTCGGTCTATTTCTTGATGAGCGGGCATTCGCTTTCGGACAGCGGTCGATAGGCCTCGTCTGCCGGGATGGTCGCTACGACCTTCATGAGATCCCACTCGCTCTTGGATTCGGATGGTTTCTTAGCCTGAAGCAGGTACATGTCGCGCATCATCCGCCCATCGTCGCGGATGCTGCCGTGCTTGGTCATGAAATCTTCCACCGGGAGCTTTTTCATCGCGGCCACAACCGCCTTGGCGTCATCAGTGCCGGCCTCCCTCACTCCCTTAAGATAATGGAGCGCAGCGCTGTAAATTCCAGCCTGAAAGGATGTCGGAGGCTTGCCGTGACGTTCCGCGAACCGCTTGGAGAACGCTCGCGTCTCTTCGTTTTGGTCCCAATAGAAAGCTTCGGTGAACAACAGACCCTGGGCCGCTTCCAACCCTAGCGAGTGGATGTCGGTCAACAGAACCAGCATGCCGGCCATCTTCTGCCCGCCAGCGATGATCCCGAAATCCGCCGCGCCCTTGATCGCGTTGATCGTATCGGATCCCGCATTGGCTAGGCCGATCACCTGGGCCTTCGAGGACTGAGCTTGCAGGAGAAATGAAGAAAAATCAGATGAGTTCAACGGAACGCGCACCGCGCCGAGCACCTTGCCTCCTTTCTTCTTGACGACCGCCGCCGTATCGGCCTCCAACGCATGTCCGAAGGCATAATCTGCCGTGAGGAAAAACCAGCTATCCCCGCCTCCGTTCGCTATGACCGCGTTGGCCGTGCCGTTCGCCAAAGCATAGGTGTCATAAACCCAATGCATTCCGAGCGGGGAGCACGATTTCCCCGTGAGAGCGGTCGACCCTGCCGACGTGGTAATCGAAATCTTCTTTTTCTCTTGCGTGATGCCTTGGACCGCGAGGGCAACCGCCGAATTGCCCAGCCCCATGATCACGTCTACATTCTCCACGTCGTACCAACGTCTGGCGATCGCAAGGCCCACATCCGCCTTGTTCTGAAGGTCGGCGGACACGACATCAATCGGCTTTCCGTTCACCTGACCACCGAAGTCTTCGACCGCCATCTTGACCGCCACGACGTCGCCCGGTCCCTGAATGTCCGCGTACGGGCCCGACATATCGTCCATCACGCCGATCTTGACGACACCGTCGGAAATCTGAGCGTGCGCCGGCGATGCCAAACAGAGGACTAGACTGGTCACCAGGACACAGATGCGACGTCTATTCATTCCATCCTCATTCTAGCTCGATATTCCACCCTACCTTTAGCAAAGAGAATGCCAGCGCCGGGAGGCCCAAGATTTTGAAGTCGCGGGGTGGCCAGCCTAACGAAAAGTGACCGCGCGAAGGACAAATGTCTTCTAAGACAACACTCAGAGACTGTCGGCCGGGTGAGGAAATATCGCGGGGTTGCCCCACCAATGCGTGCGGTAAGCCCTCTCACGCTCAGGATATGGATCGAAAGAGCCAGGTTCGCACAACTTGCGATCCCGGCAAGTCTAGCTCCAGCGGTTGGCTCTATTGTTGCCGGCGCAAGTCCTCCGGGAATGTCCGAAATTCTGTGTAAGCGATTTCTGTGAAGGTTGAAGTTGGTGTTTAAGGCATTGAAGATTGGCATCAACCGCATGGCGGACAATTCTGCTTGGCCGGACCGAGCGGTCAAGCCGCGCAGCGGCGCGCCGCAGGAGCTTGACGGCCAAGGTTCGGACCAAGCGATCATCGTCGGCGCCGTGATGTCGATTGTGCTCATCAGCGGGCGGTTCCTGGAAACCGAGCGCCAAAGTGGATGGCGAACTGGCCCATTGCGGCGGTCCACTCGACCGGCCGCCGCCAATGAACGCCGGCGTTCCTGATGGCGAGGAACATCAGTTTGAGCGCCGCCTCGTCGGGTCGGGAAGCTGGCGGGGGTCTTGATGATCTTGCGCAGCGAACGATGCAGCGCCTCGACCGCATTGGTCGTGTAGATCATCTTGCGGATGCTTGGAGCGAAGGCGAAGAATGGCACCACATGCTCCACGCATTGCGCCAGATCTGGCCGATTGCGGGATAGCGCTTGCCCCATTCGGCCTCGAACTCCGCAAGCCTGAGCGCCGCCGCGTCGGCGCTCTCGGCCCGATAGATCGTCTTGATCGAGGGCAGGATCGCCTTACGGTCCTTCCAGGAGACGAAGGCAAGGCTGTTGCGGATCAGGTGCACGATGCAGTCTGCACCAGGGTCTGCGGGTAGACCGAGGTGATCGCTTCCGGAAAGCCCTTCAGCCCGTCGACCACGGCGATCAGGATGTCGTTGACGCCACGTGTCTTGAGTTCGTTGACGACCCGCAACCAGAACTTGGCGCCTTCGGTCTGCTCGATCCAGAGCCCGAGCACGTCCTTCTCGCCGTCGCTGTTGTAGGCCAGCGCGGCGTAACTGCCTTGTTCTTGACCAGGCCCTAGTCACGAATTTTGACCCGCATCGCATCGAAGAACACGATCGCGTAGACGCGTCGAGCGGCCGGCTCTGCCATTCCCGAACCTCATCGAGGACGGCGTCGGTCACCCGGCTGATCATATCGGGCGAGACCTCGGTGCCGTAGAGCTCGGCCAGGTGGCCTTGGATCTCCCGCACCGTCATGCCGCGGGCGTAGAGGCTTAGGATCTTGTCGTCGAAGCCATCAAACCGGGTCTGCCCCTTGGTGACGAACTGCGGCTCGAAGCTGCCTGCTCGGTCAGCTCCGCGCCGAGCGCACGCTCAATCAAGGCCTTCTTGAGCTGTTTGAACAGCCCGTTCTCGCCAGTCAGGTCCTCTGGCTTGCTGTAGTTCGCCAGAAGCTGGTCAAGCAGTTCAGGAGTGATCGTCGAATCAGTCCTCATGTGAGTCTCCCCTCAAAGGTAAACTCACATACTTATACATCCTTCTGGACACCCTCGCGACTTGCTCGGCAAGGTGAGGCTGGCCGAAACAGGTCGCAGCCAACTTGGGCCACCTTAACTTTTCTTGCGTCGAAGCTTTTCGATCAGTCTGCGCTGCTCCTCGATGTCCTCGCTTTGGCTCTTCTTTGTTGGCCATTATTAGTCGCCCGAACGATCTGCCCGCACTGGGACTTGAATCCCGCAGGTAGACGTCTTTAGGTTCCAACCCGCTCCAACAGATCGTGCCCCGTTGCGTGGTGTAGCTGGCGGCGGGAGACCGCGTTCACCGGCAAGAGCCGGGGCAGGTCAGCTGGCGATCGCCGGAAGGCTGACGGTGGGATCATCGCTCAATGGCGCGATGGTTTCCAGCGTCATGTAGCGGGCGCGCTGGACGGCCCATTCATCGTTTTGCTCGAGCAGGATCGCGATGAGGCGAACGATGGCATCTTCATTGGGGAAGATGCCGACGACCTCGGTCCGGCGCTTAATCTCGCCGTTCAGGCGTTCGATCGGATTGGTCGAGCGGGAAGGTCATGTAGGCTAGCACATCGGTCTCGGCCTCGTCCAGGAAGCCGGCAAGCTTGGGCAGCTTGGGACGGAGCTGGTCAGCGACCTTGCGCCACTGCATGCGAGCGGGCCTCGGCATCGTCCTGGGCGAACGCGGTGGCGATGAAGGCGGAGACGACGCGCCGGCCGCTCTTGCCGGCATGGGCCAGTGCGTTGCGCATGAAGTGGACGTGGCACCGCTGGCCAACTGGCATTGAGCACCTTGGCGACGGTGGCCTTGATACCCTCATGGGCTTCGGAGACAACCAACTTGACACCACTCAAGCCGCGGCGGCGAGCTTGCGCAGGAACGCCGTCCAGAACGTCTCGGCCTCGGACGGGCCAATGTCCATGCCGAGAACTTCGCGCCGGCCGTCGCTGTTGACGCCGACCGCGACGATGACTGCGACCGACACGATGCGGCCATTCTGGCGCACCTTCACGTAGGTAGCATCGATCCACAGATACGGCCAGTCACCCTCGATCGGACGGGCGAGGAACGCCTTCACCTTGTGGTCGATCTTCGCACAGAGCGGGCTTACCTGGCTCTTGGAGATGCCACTCATCCCCATCGCCTGCACCAGATCGTCGACCGAGCGGGTCGAAACGCCTTGCACATAGGCTTCCTGGACCACGGCGGTGAGCGCCTTCTCTGCCATCCGGCGCGGCTCCAGGAAACCCGGGAAGTAGGAGCCCTTGCCCAGCTTGGGGATGCGAAGCTCGACGGTGCCGGCCCGGGTTTCCCAGATCCGGTCGCGGGGTAGCCGTTGCGCTGGGCCAGACGCTCGGGGTTCTTCTCGCCGTAGGCTGCACCGGCCTGGCCTTCGACTTCCAGCTCCATCAGCCGCTGGGCGGCAAAGCCGATCATTTCGCGCAAGAGATCGGCATCAGGGGTCTTCTCCACGAGCGTGGCGAGGTTGGCGTTGCGCCGGCCGACAATCTCGTCGACAAAAGCCCGGTAGTCATCGAGACTGGCGAAGTCGCGCGTGCCCCGCAGCAGCAGCGCATCCTCCAGGGCTAGCTTGAAATGAGATGCCTGCATTGTTGCGCGTTGGCGCCACGCCGTAATGGCCCATCAGTCCGGCGTAGCGCTGTGTCAGATCCTCCCGCGCATCGGCCGCCAGATTGCGGAACGCCGCCGACAGGCTGTCGATGCGATGCTCCCGCGGCACGCCGCCGAGCGCCCACAGGGCGTTCTGCAGGCCCTCGGCCAGGGCGACGAAGCTTTCGCCGCCGAGTACGACATGGGCATGCTCGAAGCCGGACAACGCCAGCCGGAAGTGATAGAGCCAAGCCTCACTCGCGATGGTGATGCCGAGCGCGCTCGTGCCGGTGAAGTCGGACAAACCCAGGCGGCCGGGCTCGTGCTCCTGGCGGAAGATCACGTCCTGTTCGGGGCCGTTGAGCCCCGCCAGGCATTGATGCGCCGCTCCAGCGTGCGTCGGATGTTGGGGGCTAGGTCGGGATGCCGTCGGCGCAGCTCGTCCAGCACGCCGATCACGCGGATGCCGGGCGCAGCCTTCAGGATCGGGACGATCTCGGTCTCCCAATAAGGCGCGAGCGGATCGGACCGGCGCCGGCCCCGCGGCGTCTTCTTCTGCGATGGCAGGCGCGAGTCGCCCTCGATCCGATAGGCACTCGCTTTCGGGAACCCCGCCTTGGCCGTGGACGAGTTGCTGACAGTGAGCGAGCGCTACAGAGGAAGCAGTCGGCCTGACAAGAAGAGGATCATCGACGAGTTTGCCGCTGCGGCAGGTTATCACCGGAAGCACGCGATGCGCGTATTGCGTGCTGGTCCGGCCCAAAGCAAGCGTAGGCATCACGGCCGTCACGGCGTATCTACGGAGAAGCCGAGCGCGGGGCGCTGATTGTGCTTTGGGAGGCGTCGGACCGAGTATGCGGCAAGCGCTTGAAGGCGATCATACCGACACTGATCGAGGCGATGGAGCGCCACGGCCATCTGGCGCTCACCGCCGAAGTACGTACATCTCTCTTGTGGATGAGCGCGGCCACGATTGATCGAGGGCTGCGGCCCCAGCGCGAGCAGTGCAGCCCAAAGCGTAGGCGAGCGGGTGCCATCTCAACGATTCGCCGCTCGATCCCTGTGCGCACATTCTCGGACTGGCGCGATCCACCTCCTGGATACGTGGAAGCGGATCTTTTCGCACATTCTGGTCCGGTGACGCGTGGGTCTTTCGTGCAGACGCTGGTGATCACGGATATCGCATCGGGCTGGACTGAGCTGGCGCCGCTCGTGGTTCGCGAGCAGACCGTGCTGGTGGATGTACTTCGCGAGGTCCGCCGTAGGCTTCCATTCCCGTTGCTGGGCTTCGACACCGACAACGATACAGTGTTCATCAACGAGACAGTACGTGACTACTGCGCGACGGAGAAGATCGAGTTCACGCGATGTCGGCCGTATCGTAAGAACGATCAGGCGCACGTTGAGCAGAAGAACGGCGACATCGTTCGGCGAATGGTCGGATATCGCCGATACGAAGGGGTCGCGGCAGCCGAGCAACTGGCGAAGCTCTACGCGCCGGCTCGACTGTTCGTGAATGCCTTCCAGCCGTGCTTCAAGCTCGCTGAGAAGACGCGCAACGGTGCCCAGGTGAAGAAGCGCTATCACAAGCCGCTGACGCCGTGCGACCGACTGCTGACTGATGGTCGTGTGGACGCCGTATCGCGCCAGCGCATCGCCGAGCTTCGTGCCGATCTCGATCCGGTCCGGCTATTGGCCGAGATACGCAGCGCACAACGAGCACTTCTCCGCTCGCGGACGCGGCGGACAACGCGTCGATCGCGGCCTCGAGGTCGGAGCCGACGGTGCCGCTCGACAGCTTCGTCGCCGGGCTGCGCACCGCCTGGCAAGGTGGGGAGATTCGTCCGACATCTCAGCCGAAGCTGAAAGCAAAGCGCGGCCGGCGCCGTCTCGACCCTCTCGTCGCGGTGACCAATGATCTGCATTCCTGGTTCGACGCCGATCCGTCCTTGTCCGGTCGTCAGTTGCTCGACCGATTGCAGGCCGAGTACCCCGGAGAATATCCGGACGGGCTTGTACGCACAGTGCAACGGCGCCTAAAGATCTGGCGTAGCGCCATGGCACATGAACTCGTGTTCGGGCGAGATCTGGGAGCCTCCGAAGCTACTCTCGCAGACGCACAGCGTCCGGAGCCAACATCAGCCGCAGGTTTGCAAACCTAAAGTCCATCCGGATGGACCGAGCGTGGCGTCGTGCTCGTCACCGTCAAGGTGTGGCCTGTCGACTTCGGCCCCAGCCTCCAGGTCGATCCGACGGCCAACCTTGACGGCGCCTGCGCGCGCCGCCATCGGGCTGCCATGCCGGAAAGGACAATTGCGCGATGCGCGGCATCGCCTCACTTGACAGGAATAAACGAAAATAGGCTCGGGAACAAACTTGGGTGAGGCAATACGAAGTCTCACCTTGATCGCCGCCGCGCAAAAGACGCCACGGGTGGCCGGCTTCAGATCGGAATACCTGGCCGGCTTCGAATTGGAACGCATGGCCGGCTGCGTTGGAATCCGCAACCATGCGCCGATGGGGCCTGGCGGTCGGCCCTCAAGTGCTCAGGCAGGTTCATGATCGGGTCGTGAAGCTTGCCCATGAGAACGGCGTCATCGCGAGACGGCGGATGCGCGTGGACACGATCGTCGTGGAGACCAACATCCACTATCCGACCGACAGCACGCTGCTGGGGGACGGAGTGTGGGGTGTTAACCCGGACCATGAAGAAGATCACGGGGATCGTCGGCGCGGCCGGAACCAAGCTGCATGACCGCAGCCGGAGCGTGAAGCTGCAGTCTGTTCGAGATCGCGCGAATAGCGCGCGCCAAGGTCCCGCTCAACCGGGACCGGCTGCAGCGGCGGTATCGTCGCTTGCTCGATACGACGAGCCGGGTCGCAGGACAGGCGAAGCGGTTCTCGGCGGAGATATCGCAAGGCGTAAAGCGATCGGCGGATGTTCTGCAGCAATCGCGCTGGAGGGCCTGCGCGCGGAGCTTGAGGAGATGGTGCCGCTGGTGCGGCAGGTGATGCGTCAGACCCGGGCGCGCCTCTTCCATGGCGACACCCATGTCGAGGGCAAGATTCTGAACGTGTTCGAGCCGTCGACCGAGGTCATCCGCAAGGGCAAGGCCGGCAAGCCCAACGAGTTCGGCAAGATGATCAAGCTGCAAGAAGCCGAAAACCAGATCATCGTCGACTATGAAATCTACGCACATTCAGACGCTCGATCGTCCTCCCAGAAACGCTTCGATGAAGGTCTGATCCGAAAGCAGCGCCGCGCCCGTGCCTTGCTTGACGACACAACCCAGGGAAAGAACGCATGCCTGGTCGGCAATGCGTAACGCCGCGTGCGCATTCTGCTCAACCAGAAGAATGCCTAGCCCGTGGGCGTCGCGCAGCTTAACGATGAGCTTGAATATCTCCGCGACGACGATGGGAGCCAGGCCCATCGAGGGCTCGTCCAGCATCAATAGCTTCGGATCTGCGATCAAGGCTCTACCGATCGCGAGCATCTGCTGCTCACCGCCCGACATCGTGCCCGCAGCCTGCGAGCGTCGTTCGATCAACCTCGGAAAGAGCTCGTAGACCCATTTCATCCGCTCCAGCACTCGCTCTCGGTCTAGGCCGTACCCGCCGAGCATCAGGTTTTCCTCGACGGCGAGTTCGGCGAAGATCCTTCTCCCCTCCGGCACGTGTCTTATCCCGGCACGAGCGATGACTGCCGGCGCCCTACCGAGAATAGAGTGTCCGCGGCAGAGAATGTCGCCGTCGCTGGGGCGGATGAAACCGGAGATAGTGTTCAGTAGCGTCGATTTCCCTGCGCCGTTCGCTCCGACGAGCGCCAGGATTTCGCCTTCTCGCACCGAGAGCGAAACGCCGTGCAATACTTCGACCGATCCATATCCCGCCCGCAGGCCGTCGACCTCCATGAGGGCCGTCATGCGACTTCCTCGACTATCCCGAGATATGCCGCGATTACATCCTTATCGGCCTTGATGGTTTCTGGCGCTCCTTCGGCCAGCTTTCGCCCGAAGTTCAGCACGACGATGTGGGACGAAATCGACATCACCATTCCCATATCGTGTTCCACTAGCAGGACGGCACGGCCATCGGCGGCGATGCTCACGAGGAGTGAAGCGAGTTCATCCGCCTCGCTCCGGTTGAGCCCTGCTGCCGGTTCGTCGAGCAGCAGAAGTTTCGGGTCTTGCGCGAGTGCGCGCGCGATTTCGACCCGGCGCTGATGGCCGTACGGCAGATCGGCCGCAGGCCGCCCCCACCATTCCTCGGAGACCCCTACCCGCGCGAGGCATGTGCCGGCGCGTTCGGCAAGTTCTTCGTTGTCGGCCATGACAAGCCATGGGCGGAGTAGAGAACCCAGCAGGCCATGCTTTCCGAAGCGATAGGCGCCCGCCATGACGTTCATCAGAACGCTCATGCCCTGGGCCATCTGCGGCGTTTGGTAGGTGCGGGCGATTCCGGCCCTAGCACGCATATATGCGGGCGTTCCCGCAAGATCGCGTCCATCGAGGCGTATCGTTCCTCGGTCGGCCGGGAGAACACCCGTGAGGAGGTTGATCAATGTCGTTTTTCCGGCCCCGTTCGGACCGATCAAGGCAGTCACCTCGCCGCGCGCCATGAAAAACGACACGTCTGCAACGGCGTGGACACCGCCGAAGCTTTTGGAAACGCCAGCGATTTCAAGGGTCGCTTGGAGCGTCATGCCGACTTCCGCCGGAACGTGAAAACGCGGAATAAGGTCTCGCCCAAGCCGTTCGGCGCGAACAACATGATCAAGATCATCGCGACCCCATAGACCACTTGCTTGGCTTGATCAAATCCTTCGAGGAGGTTCGGCAGGACTATGATAGCGAAGGAGCCGAACATGGCTCCCCAGATCGTGGACAATGAGCCGACGATCACCATCATTAGAAGCTCAATGGAAAGACCGACGCCGAAGGCGGAAGCATTGAACGAGCGGAGATAGAGCGCCAGGAGCCCTCCAGACAAGCCAGCGAGCGAGGCGGAAACGGCGAAAATCATGGACTTCGCCCGCGCCGTGTTCATGCCTATGCATTCGGCGACGAGCTCCGACGATCGCAGGATCATCAATCCCCGTCCGAACCGACCGTCGACGATACTGGCTGCTATCGCTGCGGCAAGGCAGAGCGCGAAAATCGACAGCCAGAAGACCACGCGCTCGTGGGCGAGACCCGCGAAGGCCATGCTCGGCAGATCGACGATCCCCGGATCGAGCCCGCCGGTCACATCGCGCACCTGTGCTGCTACCACGTAGAAGACCGCACCCAGCGCTAACGTACCGAGAGCGAGGTTATGTCCCGACAATCTCAGGATTGGACGAGCGATCAAAAATCCGAGGATGCCGGGTAGTACGACCGCTGCGGCCAGCGCGAACACGACAGGCAATCCCAGCCGCTGTAGACAGAACGCTACGGTGTAGGCACCGATCCCAACGAAGGCTCCGTGTCCGAGCGATACTTGGCCGGCGTAGCCGACAAGCAAAGTCAGCCCGACGGCCGCAACCGAATGAATCATCGACAAGATGATGACCGAACGGTGAAATTGGCTCGATACGCAGAATTCGACGAGTGCGAGTAAAGCGGCTACCAACGCCAAAATCTGCCAGTCGCGACGCAGCCTCGAAGTCTTGTGCAGTGTCATCGTCAGACCCTGCGCACGACGGCTTTTCCGACGAGCCCCTGAGGCCGCAGGATCAACACGAGTATGAGAAGCATAAAGCTTACCGCATCCTTGAAGCCAGATGCCACGAATCCCGAGGTGAGGCTCTCGACGAGGCCTATCAACAGGCCACCTACGACGGCGCCCAGCGGATTGCCTAATCCCCCGGCGACAGCGGCCGCAAAGCCTTTCAGTCCGAGAAAAATGCCGTTTTCGTAGAATGCCGCGGACATCGGAGCGAGCATCGCCCCCGCGAGACCCCCGATGGAGCCGGCCATGATCATGGCCAGAGCCGCCGTCCGCCTGGGTTCTATTCCGCAAAGCGCGGCCGCCCGAGGTTCCTGGCTCGCGGCACGCATGGCCTTTCCCAGCATCGTCCGGGAAAAAACGTACCAGAGCGCCGCGCTGACGACGACGAGAACCATAATGATCCAAAGCCCTTGGCTAGGGATGTAGACATTGCCGAGCAGCACGAGCGGGAGCACGCCGAATTCCGGCACGAAGCTGACATCCCTGCCGAAGGCGAGAGCAGCGGCGCCCCGCAATGCCAATGCCGACCCGATCGTCAACATGACGAGCGTGAGGGGATCTGAGTTTCGCGCCCCATCGAGCACGCCGCGCTGCAGGACCCACCCGACGAGCGCGCATCCGGCAATCGCGGCAAGGATTCCGACCGGGATCGGCACTTTCGCGGCGGCGACGAGTCCCGCCAGAAGCACTCCACCAAGCATCATAAATTCGCCGTTGGCAAAATTGATGATTTTAGTCGCATTGTAGACGATGGTGAAGCCCAACGCAGCCATGCCGTAGACGCAGCCTACGACGATGCCGGAGACCACCACTTGGAGAAACATATCCATCGAATCCTTCGGAGGGTAGCCGGGTGACGCGTGTGCGGTCGGCCGCGCCGATCACTTCACCACGACGAACTTCCCGTTCTGAATCTTGAGCATGACCATTGACTGAGACGACGCATCGAGGCCGTTGTGGTTGTCAGCCGTGAACTTAAATATGCCGTTCGCCCCCGGGAAGCTAATGCCGTCGGCCATCGCTTCGGCGAGTTTCGCGCGATCAATGCTGCCGGTCTTTTTCACCGCCTCCTCTACAAGCCTGAGCGCGTCGGCTGGATGACCGATGAACGTCGTGGCGTCCGACTTGTATTTGGTTTTGTAGTCCTCCGCGAGCTTGCTGACCACGGCACGCATGGGATCGTCCGCGGGAAGGCTCTCCGGTGCAAGGAGACGCATGGAAGATACGAACGAGTTCTCCGCGGCCGCACCGGCCTGCTCGATCAACTGAGGGCTTGCAGCTCCATAAGAATTATAGATTGGTTTGTTGAAGCCGACGGCGGCGGCGTTCTTGAGGATGATCGTCGGGCCGGGGTTCACGCTCCAGATAAGAAGCGCGTCGGCGCCGCTCGATCGAATCTTGAGAACTTGCGGTGTCATGTCCGTATCGCGCGGTCCGAATTCCTCGGCTGCGACTATCTTCATTCCGGTCTTGCTGGCGACTTCCTTCACCACGCTGGCACCCGCCTGACCATATCCGTCGTTCGAAGACAGCAGACCGATGGAATGGATGCCCTTGCTCTTCATAAAATCCAGAAGATGCTCGGCGACGATGCGATCGGTGGGCGGCGTCTTGAACACAAACGGTGTAGGCGGCACGACAACGGTTTCGGCGCCGGCCATCGAAATCAGCGGCACCTTCATCTCGTTCGCAACCGACCGGATGGCGAGACTTTCGCCCGTGGTCGACGGACCGATTACGACCGAGACGTTGTCGGAATCTGCGAGGCGCCTGAACTGCTGTGCCGCGAGGGTTCCGTTGCCCTCAGTGTCATAGAAGAAGGGCTTGACCTTATAACCTGACATACCACCGCGGGCATTGATCTGTTCGACGAGCAGCTCAAACACGTTTTTCTGCGAAGCGCCGAGGAACGCTGCAGGACCGCTTGCCGCCATCAAGGCACCGATCCGGATCTCCTTGTCCTCGGCGTTAGCCGGGAGGATCACTGTCGCGATGAGACCTGCCGCAAGAAGCGCTCTGCGTATCACCATGGTATTTCCCCCTTGTTTATCGATTGATCCCGGTTCAAGATCTTGCGCCCGCAGCATGCAGGGCCGCGATGTACCCGAAAGTCATTCCGGGACCCAGCGTGATGCCACCACCGGAATAGTTGCCTCCCAGCACGCTCGCCATATCGTTGCCGACTGCGTAGAGCCGGGGAATCGGACGTCCGTTCGCGTCGATGACTCGTGCGTGAGCGTCGGTGCGTAGGCCTGCGAAGGTACCGATGTCACCGGGAACGACGCGAACCGCGTAAAAGGGGCCGTTCGCGATCGGCGCCATACACGGGTTCGGCTTGACTTTTGGATCTCCATGAAAGCGATTGTACGCTGTCGATCCTTTTCCGAAGACCGAATCCGTTCCGGTGGGAACGTCGGCGTTCCATTTGGCGATGGTCCTTTCGAACTCGCCAACCTCGATGCCGGCATTGTTAGCGAGGTCGGCAAGCGTTTCGCCGACGATGAGATATCCCGAACGGATTGACGGACCAAGCGGCAGGGGCGCCGGCTTCACATGGCCCAACCCGTATTTTCGGATGGTCTTGTGATCGGCGATCAGAAATGCCTCGACGGGCTTGTCCGACGAACATGCGTGTTTCATGCCTTGGACGAAGTCATGATAGCTGTTCGACTCGTTAACGAAACGATGTCCCGCGCGCGTGACGGCGATCACTCCAGGTTTGCCGCGATCAATGAAGTGAGGGAACGGTCCTTTGGTGCCGTCTTCGCGCGGCACCAAGCTCGTCGGAGCCCAAGCCGCCGCATTCGGATAGCCTTTCACCGCGTTTCCGCCGACGGTCTCCCCGAGACGAATGCCATCGCCCGTATTGCCCGGGCTGGCTGCAGACCAATGCTCGTCGAGATCCGCGCGGTGGCCGTAGAGCGTTTGCCGACGAGCAATATCCAGAGGAAATCCGCCGCAAGCCAAGACTACACCGTGACGAGCGACGATATGACGAGAGCCTTTCGGCGTCTGAACCTCGGCACCCGTCACGGCCCCATTCTCGTCCTGAAGAAGGGCCTTAACCGGACTGTCCAGCCACAACTCGACTCCGAGATCTCGCGCGGAGCGGAAAAGCCTGGCGGCCAGAGCATTACCATTCGTCAGAAGCTGGCTTCGTCCCTTTAGGAGCCGATCGAAACCGTACTTCGTAAGGCGGCGCGCCACATAGACAAAGGATTCCAGACGCTGGGTAGCTCGGTAGAAGTGCCAAAGCTCTTTACCGGATCCAATGGCGAGACCAAACAGAGTGAGTTCGGGGCGCGGAGGCCGCAATCGCTCGATGTCTTCGCCCAGAATTTTAGCATCCACCGGTTTCGTGAGTATCGACCGGCCACCAGGTGTTCCGCCTGGGGCATCGGGGTGATAGTCCGAAAAAAGAGGGGAAGCCTCGAAACGGACGGCCGTCTTGTCTTGCATGAAGGAGACCATTTTCGGCCCGGCTTCGAGGAAGGCTTCGACCCGCTCCGCGTCGTAGTGATTGCCAGCTTCGTGACGCATGTATGCCCGCGCGGCATCCATGGAATCCTTGATGCCTTCGGCCGCATCCAGATGATTATTGGGTATCCACAGGTAGCCACCGGAGAGGGCTGTCGTTCCGCCGAAGACTGCCTCTTTCTCGACGACGATGACCTTCAGTCCGTGTTTGGCCGCGACTACGGCCGCCGTGAGTCCGCTTGCGCCCGATCCGGCGACGAGGAGATCGTATTCCAGAAGACTTTCGGGCATCGAACTTCCCTGCTGTCGACGTTGTGCTCTTGATCGGGACGCTGCGCTCAGTTCGCCAGATATCCACCGTCGACCGGGAGCATGACGCCGGTGACGTAGGAGGAGAGCCGCGAGGTCAGAAAGATGGCCGGGCCTACCAACTCGTCGGGTTCGCCCACTCGCCCCATGGGCGTGTGACGGAGGAAGCGATTGATGGCATCGGGATTGGCGCGCGTCGTTTCGGTCATCGGCGTGGCGATGACGCCCGGCGCGATCCCGTTGACCCTGATGCCGTGCTCTGCGAGATCGACCGCCAGGGCCGTCGTCAATTGCTTCACCGCGCCCTTCGAAGCCGCGTAGGCCGCTGAATTCTGGTAGGCAACGAATGATGCGATCGAGCCGATATTGAGGATCCGGCCCTTCGTGCGAAAGAGTTGGGGAAGCAGCGAGATCGCCATGGTGGCGCAGCCCCGGACGTTTATGGCTATCTGTTCGTCCAAGTGGTCGAGAAAAGCAGGATCGTCGGGAGGTGTCCGTCTAGTGATGCCGGCATTGTTCACAAGGATCGAAATGTCGCCGAAAAATTCTGCCGCGCGAGCCGCCGCCGCCTGACAGGCCTCTCGGTCTGCCACGTTCAATCCGATGCCGACAGCTCTCCCGCCAGCGCTCACTATAGCCTCGGCCACCGCCCCAACTCCTGCTGCATTCAGATCGGAAACGATCACGCTTGCACCGCTGGCGGCCATTCCTCGCGCTATCGCAGCTCCATTACCTTGGGCTGCGCCTGTGACGAAAGCGACGTCTCCTTCCAAGAGCCTGGAGACCGCTCCTCCAACCATGACGTTCCTCCCAAAGTGCGATCCATTTCGAAAGCTAGATTTTATATTGTGTAACATAATTCTTATATTGTAATTCTTATTTCCTTCTCGAAACGCGTCAAGAGGCTTTTTTGGTTTTGACAATTACCTTCGGTTTGGGCAGGCCGGTCGCATGCTGAGAGAGAATCGCGCGCAAACAAGGAGAAGCGCCTCGGAGTCGCCTCAACTCGGGATCCAGTCGGTTGAAGTCGCCGGCGACATCCTGAACGCCTTGATCCAAGCCGACGGACCTTTGAAGCTGGCGGAACTGGCGCAGCGCGCTGGGATGCCGTCCGCCAAAGCACATCGCTACCTGGTGAGTCTGATCCGGATCGGTCTTGCTACCCGCGACGGAGTATCGGCGCGCTATGACCTTGGCCCAATCGCACTACAGTTGGGCCTAAAGGGGTTCTCGAGATTCGAGCCGCTCCGGTTCGCGGAGGCGACCTTACGCGAAATCGTCGACCAAGTCGGCGAAACTGCCGCGCTGGCAGTTTGGGGGGAGAAAGGACCTACGATGATCCGCATCATCGAGGCCCGCCACGAGTTCGCTACGACGATTGCGCTCACCCATCATTGCCCGATGACCTATTCCGCAACTGGGCTACTGTTCTGTTCGTTCGAAGATGCCGCCAGAACCGATACAGTGATCGAGCGCGAACTCGAACAGAATCGGCGATCGGGAAGGCTGAACGTCCCGCACGATGGCGCCATCTTGGCTCGAGCGATCCAGGAAACCCGGGCGCGTGGATTTGCCTGCATGTCTGATGGAGGCGGCGACGGGTATGGGGCGGTGAGCGCTCCGGTGTTCGATGTGACCGGCAGCCTTTGCATGGCCTTGACAGTCTTCGGCCGAGCAAATCGGGTGGACGCAAGCCCAGATGGAGTCTTGGGCAAGGTGGTCGCCGATGCAGCCCGACGACTTTCCGGATCCCTCGGGTACAGAGAACCAGGCTCGAGCTGAGCGCCACGGACATTTCGCGAGCATCGACATCAAAACGGTCACCGCCGATGCTGGCTATGTCTACGCCAAGATTTTCGGCGCGATCGAGCGGCGCGGCATCGACGCACTATCAATGGCTTTCGAGAACCGCGTAAATCTGGCGACATCGTGCGCGCGGCGAGATT
Organism: Bradyrhizobium sp. 22; assembly: GCF_000482425.1. Taxonomy (NCBI): domain Bacteria; kingdom Pseudomonadati; phylum Pseudomonadota; class Alphaproteobacteria; order Hyphomicrobiales; family Nitrobacteraceae; genus Bradyrhizobium; species Bradyrhizobium sp. 22. Next base: position 147,655 of record NZ_KI519401.1, on the reverse strand, counting down.
GGGCGGGAAGCTATTTCCTTGCGGATGGCGGAAGACGTTGTTTCCCCACGACGGGCTGGTAGCCGAGGCGGGGAGCTGTCCCCGGGTTGCGCAGCGCCCCGCCTCGGCGGATAGGGAACGGGTCCCTGAACAGACCAACAGGCGCGGCGCCGTCGTAACCCTGCAAAGTGAAGCGGAGCCGCGCCTGTACCCAATCCACCAACAGTCTGCGTGATCGGCAGACCGCGGATTGCGTGGCGCGCAGTATAGCGGCCATCGCGCATCCGTCGAGCCTCACGTCGGCCTCGTCTTCGGCATTTGCCGGGGATCGCCGATGCAGGCCGCAGGCCGCTTGTTCTTGTGTGCCCGTTGCCGGGCCCAGGTGCTGATCTGTGGCCGTTGCGATCGCGGCCAGCGCTATTGCACTGCCGAGTGCTCCAGGACGATGCGACGGGCGAGCGTGCGCGACGCCGGCCGGCGCTATCAACGCACCCGTCGCGGCCGCCATCTGCATGCGGCTCGCGCCCGACGTTACCGGGCCCGCAATAAAATCGTGACGCATCAGGGTTCACCCTGTCCGGCCATGGATGATGTAGTGCCGCCGGCCTCGATCGCTGTCGCCGGCGGACAACCGGCATGTCTCGAAGGCCCAGCGGCGACAGCGATTCGCGTTCATCACGATGCTGTCGCTGCTGCAGCCGGCTGCCACCGTTCGTGCGGCTCGACTTCGTGCGACGTCGCAGGCCCTCCCTCGATCCACCCGACTGACCACGGAGCGTGTTCGTGACTATCCCGGTGAACTGGAGGCCCGGATTCTGCGCCTGCATCACGTCGAGAAGTGGCGCTGCGGCACCATCGCGCGCCAGCTCCACTTGCATCACACGACCGTGCGTCGCGTGCTGCGCAGGCTGGACCGCCCCGGCATGGGCCGCAGTTGCGCTCCGCCATGATCGACCCTTATCTGCCGTTCATCCGGCAGACCTTGACCAAATTTCCCGACATCACCGCCAGCCGGCTGCATGCCATGGTGCGCGAACGCGGATACCAGGCGGCCCTGATCACACTGATCAGCTTGTATCGGCCAAGGCCAGCAGCCGAGGCCTACCTGCGGCTGCGCACGCTGTCTGGCGAGCAGGGCCAGGTCGACTGGGCTCACTTTGGCCATATACAGATCAGTCGCGCCCGCCGGCCGCTGATGGCCTTTGTGATGGTGCTTTCGTACTCGCGCGACATCCACCTGCGCTTCTTCCTCGATGCGCGAATGGAGAACTTTTTGCGCGGCCACGTCGGCGCCTTCAATACCTGGTGCGGCGTGCCGAGAGTCCTGCTCTACGATAATTTGAAGAGCGCGGTGCTCGAGCGCCAGGGGGAGGCAATCCGTTTTCATCCGACGCTCCTGGCATTCGCGGGCCACTATCGCTTCGAACCCCGGCCCGTGGCGGTTGCCCGCGGCAACGAGAAGGGCCGGGTTGAACGCGCGATTCGTCACGTTCGCGACGCCTTCTTCGCCGCGCGCAGCTTTACCGATCTGGCCGACCTGAACGCCCAGGCCGAGCACTGGTGTCGCGGCCAGGCGGCCGACCGGCCCTGTCCCGAGGATCGGACCATGACCATTCGGCAGGCCCTGGCTCAGGAATAGCGGCAACTGCTGCCGCTGCCGGAGAACCCCTATCTGGTCGAGGAGCAGTTGCCCGTAAAGGTCGGCAATCAGCGAGCGGAATGCTTGGAGCAAGGCGTATCACGGCGTCCACTGCGATGATGATTGGGCTTGGCGGCGCAATCACCGATACGCCAGCATCATCTGCAACCCGGAAAGGCGCCGGGTAGTTACCTTGCTGCCGGATCGTGAGCCCGCGACCGCCCAAGCCTGGCTGGCGGCTCATCCCACGATCTCGGTCGTCGCTCGCAATCGTGGCGGTGGATATGACTAAGCATGGGAATGTGCAAGCAGCATCGCGCCTCCGATGGCAACCAGCAGCGGAAAGGCCAGGGTCGCCCTTTGGTCTTTTTTGGGACTCGTTTGCACTCTCCATTCGAAAAAGTACGATAAGCAGCTCAAATATTCGATGCTGCGCCACCTCCACATCGCGCATCGATTCGAAAAAGCCGATCTGACCGATTGGCCACGCTTCTTCATCTGCGCGGAAAAACAAAAAGGCTGCCAGAGCCATGAAGAGCAGCGGCCAGTGCCGAGCCCATCTGCCCCATCTGGAGTGCTGAATCAACGCGAGAACGCCGATCAGCATGACGAAAATGCCAGCCCAATGGTGGTTGTATTCGGACCAGGCCACGTCTTCCGCATTGCGGGGCAATATAATGCCTTCTCCAGGCACATAAGCCCGGGGCCCTGGGATTCGCCGCGCATCCGCTTCAGCGATTTGGGCCTGCAACTGGTTAATCGTCAGTTGGTCCGAGCTGGGGCTGGTGAGGCGCGGCCATTGCGGCGAGAAGCGCTCGACAATTTCCGGCCAGGTAACCCTGTCCTGCACAAGGCCGATTGCCGGAGGCAAGGACGTAAGCGAGGCTGCAGCCAGCAAGACAGTTAGGCCAATGCCGATCTCGGCCTCCGCGAAACGCTTCAAACGAAGAATGGAGGTGGACGGATCGCGCTGTAGCTTTTCCACGATGAGGTAATTCGCTCCGCCGAGCCCGAGCAACATGAGGAGAAGTGCAATCTTGGTCGTCACCATGACACCGCAAGCCGTGCCATAGATCGCCTCAGGCACGCCGATGTAACCGAAGGCCATCAGCATCCCACTGCCAATGATGACTGTGACAGAGGTAAGCGATATAGCCGAATAACGTCGCCCAACAACTCTGCAATCGGTGCCGTCCCGAGAGAGACCCAACGCGAGAAGAAAATAGGGGAGGCCGCCGATCCAGATGGCTGCGCCGGTCATATGCAACGCATCTGCGAGTAGATAGGGCCAGCGCAAACCTGGGCGGCTCACCGCATGGGTCAAGGAAAGCTGTCCGGCCAAAGCCGCGACCGCGAAGCTGATCAGCGCTGCCGTTCGCCACCCGCTTTCTCGTCCACAGCTTAAGAGGCCGATGCAAAGCGCGGCCAGCGATGGCGATATCGGCCCGAGCGAAATCAGCATCGAGCGTATCTCGCCAGGGGAGATCCAAGGTACCGGCAAGCACCGCCGCGTTGACTATCAGAGTGCTGAGCGTGAAGATGGCGAAAGCGATGCTACTATTGGCAAGGATGATACGGCATCGCCTTCCTATTTCGGAGCTTTCAGTCGAAAGTCGTAAGCTCAAGGGCTGCCAAAGCAAAACTGTAAAACCGATGCCGCCAAGCGTGAGAGATTGCGCGATGAGAAATAAGCCGCGCAGAATCACCGAAAGAAAGCCAAAGATCTCAGGGAAGGATGACACAGCGAGCTTTAGCGGACGCTGAAGGGAATATCGCCGCGGGTGATGTGACCGTCCACGCTCAAGACTTGCCAACGCAGGTGCCAGGCGCCAATCGCAAGAATTCTGGCGTCCGCTTCGAGGCTGTGTGGTAAATCTGGATCAGTTTTCAAGATGATCTCTTTGCCATCGGCTGTATAGAGCCGCAGCTTCGAACGAGCATGATCGATGCGGCTGTTGAAACGAAGGCGGATTGCCACGTCGCCAGCGGCGACACTGGCATCGACCGCCGGGGAGGACTGTATGACGATTGCATGAGAAAATGCTCTTTGCGAGTAGAGCAGCAATAAGGCAAACGCGAGAAGTAGCGACAATCTCCAGCGGTTAGCTCTCTTATTGCCGGCGGAAGTCCCGTGCGAGATAGTCGTCCGTTAAGAAGCCGATTGCAGCGATGAGCGGTCGCTGATTGCAGCGATGAGGGCGCGCAGGATTAGGCACCAAAGAGCCCTGAGCCAGGCGAGGATGCGGCGGAAGTTGTGGCCGACGGCGGAGAGGATGACGTTGGCGGCATCGCCGGCGCGGCCTTTGAGGTAGCAGCGGCCGAGGTGACCATCGGTGTTCAGGTGTCCGATGATGGGTTCGATAGCGGAGCGGCGGCGCAGCTCGCGCTTGATGATACCGAAGACGCCGCGTTTTTGACCCGAAATGAAGACGCGACGGGGATTTTGCGCGTCGTGGCCGCGGTATCCCTTGTCGACATAGGCCCGCTCGATCGCGCAGCCGGTGAGCGTCTCGGTGCGGTCGATGACGTCGCGCAAGGTGTGACCGTCGTACGGGTTATCGGGCAGAGCCCTGGCGTGCAGCACGAAGAGGCCACCGGGAGCACGGCGGTTGTTGGTGACGATGGAGGCTTTGACACCGAACTCGTAAGGCGCGGCTGCTTTGCCCTTGCCGATGCACTCCACCTCCGGGGCGTGAAAGGAATAGAGCTTCCAGCCGCGCTGGCGCTGCTGCTGCGAGCGGATCTGCGAAGCCCGGCTGAGCGGGAGGGCGAGCGCGTTCTCGAGCGCAGCCTGACCTTCGATTTTGCGGCGGATATCGCGGATGATCCGGCCCAGCCGGCTGCGCAGAATGCGCAACTGCCGGTGATGCCGCTTGAATTGCTTGGCATGGGCGTAGCGCCCCGCCATCATGGCCGCGGTCCTGGCAATGCGAAGATAGGACTGCCGCAGCCTGACCCCGTGCTTCCTCGCCAGGCGGTTGAGCCCCTTGATCGCTGCGTGCAGCAGCTTGGCAGTACGCCTCCGACGGGGGCCGTCTTGCGTGAGGGGTGGCAATTCGCGAAGCGTGTGACCTTAAGTCTAACTTTAAGGTCATCAGGCGATGCGGGTCGAGGTTATGGGCGGGCTGGAGCGGCGGCGGCGTTGGTCGCAGGACGACAAGGCACGCATTGTCGAGGAGACGCTGGCACCGGGCGCGAAGGTAACGGAGGTTGCGCGGCGCAACGGAGTAGCGACCAGCCTGGTGTTTACCTGGCGTCGACAAGCGCGGACATCGGAACAAGTTGTACCATCTTTTACGCCGGTGCAGATCGCCGCCGTAGCGGCCTCGGCTGAAGAAACTGCGAAGCTTTTGCCTACGGTGGATGGCCGAGTTCGCTCGGCGGCAGCCGCGCGTACTGGATTGATAGAGATCGATCTCGGCAACCGTCGGTGCATCCGGGTGGATGCGCACGTCGATCCGGAGGCGTTGGCGCGGGTTCTCGATGTGCTTGGACGCCGATGATTGCTATACCGGGGAATGTGCGGGTGTGGCTCGCGACAGGCTACACGGATATGCGCCGAGGCTTTCCGTCTTTGGCACTCCAGGTACAGGAGGTGCTGCGCAAGGATCCGCTCAGCGGTCATCTGTTCGTCTTCCGGGGTCGCCGCAGCGATCTCGTGAAGGCGATCTGGCACGATGGCCAGGGAGCCTGCTTGTTCACAAAAAAACTCGAGAGAGGAAAGTTTATCTGGCCATCGGTTGCCGGTGAAGCGGTAACGATCTCGCCGGCGCAGTTGAGCTATCTGCTGTCCGGGATCGATTGGCGCAATCCGCAAGAAACCCAGCGGCCGACGCGGGTCGGATAGGTGTTTTGGGTTTGAGTTTGCGGCCTGATCTGATTCAATGGCTTCATGACATCGAAGCCGGACGATCTTCCATCGGACCTTGCGAGCGCCTACCTCGCGCTGCTGGCCGAGCGCGAGGAGTTGCGGGCTGAACGCGATGTAGCAGTCGCGGATGCCGCCAACGCGCGGGCGGAGCTGTCGGACAGCGAGGTGCTGATCGCTCATCTTGAGCTACGGATTGAGAAGCTCAAACGTGAACTGCACGGGCAGCGCTCCGAGCGCACGGCACGGCTGATCGAACAGTTGGAATTGGAGCTCGAAGAACTCGCCACCACGGCGAGCGAGGATAAGCTGGTTGCGCAGGCTGCCGCGGCAAAAACCCAGAGCGTTCGCCCCTTCATGCGCAAGCGGCCAGTTCGTCAGCCATGGCCGGACGGCATCGAACACGAGCGTGTCGTCATTGAGGCTCCAACGAGCTGCTCCTGCTGCGGTGGATCTCGGCTGGCGAAGATCGGGGAGGATGTGACCAAGACGCTGGAGGAGATTCCGCGTCGCTTCAAGGTGATCGAGACAGTACGTGAGAAGTTCACCTGCCGCGATTGCGAGAAGATCAGCCAGCCGCCCGCGCCGTTCCATGCCACACCGCGCGGCTTCATCGGTCCGCAATTGCTGGCGACAATCCTGTTCGACAAGTTCGGCATGCATATCCCGCTCAACCGTCAGAGCGTGCGCTTCAAGGCCGAGCGGATCGATTTGCCGCTGTCGACGCTGGCCGACCAGGTCGGCCACGGAACCTTCGCCGTCATGCCGCTGTTCCAGCTGATCGAGCGTCATGTGCTCGTGGCCGAGCGCCTTCATGGCGACGACACCACCATCCGCATCCTGGCGAAGGGCAAGTGCACGACCGGCCGGATCTGGACTTATGTGCGGGATGACCGGCCGTTCGCCGGGCCTGCGCCGCCGGCGGCGGTCTATTATGCCTCGGGCGACCGACGGGGCGAACATCCCCAGAAGCATCTGGCCGCCTTCGCCGGCATCCTGCAGGCGGATTGCTATGGCGGCTTCGAGCCGTTGTTCGACCCAAAAAGGAAAGCGATGCCGATCACGCCGGCATTTTGCCTGGCCCATGCGCGGCGGGGATTCTTCGAACTGGCCGACATCGAGAAAACGGCCAGGGAAGGCCGCAAGGGCAAACCGGTCTCCCCGATCGCGCTGGAGGCGCTCAGGCGTCTTGACGCCCTGTTTGAGATCGAGCGCACCATCAACGGCTGCAGTGCCGACGAGCGGCGCGCCGTGCGCCAGGAGCGGAGCAAGCCGCTGCTCGAAGACATGCACGCCTGGCTTCTGCGCGAGCGAGAAACCCTCTCGCGCTCCGCCGAGGTTCTGAAGCCCATGAACTACATGCTCAGACGCTGGGACGACTTCGCCCGCTTCCTCGACGACGGCAGGATCTGCTTGACCAACAATTGCGCTGAACGCGCTTTGAGAGGCATCGCCTTGGGGCGGCGCAACTGGACCTTCGCTGGCAGCCAACGTGGCGCCGACCGTGCCGCCATCATGCTGACGATGATCACTACTTGTCGTCTCAACGACGTCGATCCCAAGGCTTGGCTCGCCGACGTCCTGGCCCGTATCGCCGATCTTCCTGCATCGCGGCTGCACGAACTGCTGCCCTGGGAATGGAAGCTCCTGCGCCAAGCCGATAAGCCTGCCGGTCAGCAGGCCGCCTGACCTTCACCCAACCGATCATAGAGCTCACTTTGCCCACGCGCGTGCGTCAATCTGGCGGCCTTCGTCGTATGCGTACGCTTGGCGTCGGTCGGGAAGGTGATCGCCTTCGGCTGCACGGTGGTATCGACCGTGACACGCTTGAGGTCCTGGCTGCGTAACGCGCCGGCCTCGTGCGCCACCCGCAAGCTCTCGGCCAGCAACAGCTCCAGCTTGTCGCCGAGCCGCTTGCGCCAATGGCTCAGGTCCGAGCGCTCGTGCGGGAACGCGTGCTGGAAGAACTCTTCGCCGGTGAAGTACTGGAAATACGGGTCGTGGACCCAACGCTCGCACACCCCTCATCGGACAGGCCGTAAATGTGCTTGAGCAGCAGCAGCCCGATCACGAAGCGGGTCGCGATGCCCGGCCGACCGTTCTCGCTGTAGAGCGGCGCGATCTCGCCGTCGAGCCAGTCCCAATCGATCTTGCCGGCGAGCTGAACCAGCTCGTGCTTCATGTTGATGATCTGGTCCAGCCTGGCCCGGAACAGATCGCCCGATCCCGTCGTCCTGTGCTTCTTCGGTCGCATCGCCACCTCCGATACGACGAAGGAATCATGACTGGCGATTCGACGGAATCCTGAAAATGAAATTGCAAGGTTCCGATGCCCGACCCATCAAAACCCTGCAATCCCAAAACCATCCACAAAGACAAATGCGATTCTGGCTCAGTCGCTTAGCCGAACTTCACGGACGACGAGATAGGTTCGATACCTGCCATCATGTTCTCGTCTTTATCGAGCGAAACCGTTCCAGCGGATACTACTCGTTCTCACTTCTCTTGGAATAGCCTCTTTGCGACTTCTCACCAAAAGCGACGTCAAAAGACGCCTGTCGATCACCCGCAGGTGCTCGCCAAATCGGTGCCCGCGGTTGGCCGGCATCGCTACCCATCCAGCCAATGCTCGCGCGTTACGGGACATACGTGGCGTTACAGCCACAGTCTGCGGAGGGAAGCATATTGAACATCCCTTCCCGGCAGAAAGCCCCAACCATAATGAAGCAGAGCGCGCAAAGGCACACGGCAGGAGCCCGACGACAAAGCGTGCACCCCCGGCAATCGCAAGCTTGTATCTTGAAGCGGCGGGGGTATGTGCTGCGTGAGGGTGGGATATGCCCTACTTATCGCTGTCCTCGCTACCAGAGGCCGGCGGCAGGTCACCGCGCCGTGCATTCCTAAGTTCGGCTCGGGAGGGATAAAATACGGCGTGGCATTCCGGGCTGAGACGAGGCCCGGAATGACGCAAACAGGTGGCAATGGCGTTCGCATCCGGAATGTATTGTCCACACAAACGTAGCGCGTCTGGTGTGCAAGCCTCGCGTTGCGCAGCACTCCCCTCTTGTCCAAGCGCGGCGGAAGCGAACATAGCCCATGTCATTCAAATCTCCTCTGCACCACATGATGAACACTTGCTTTCGAAGTAAGTTCCGGGAGAGGCCCCATGTTGAGGAAGGAGGCTGCCTCCGCTGTTTCACCTCCTTTGAGGCGACTGTGGCTTCTAAACTATTCCATGACCATCGCATGATCACTCGGCGAAGAGCTGCCACCTCGCCGCAAAAGCAGAACCAACGGAATCGCCGCCAAGGATAGGACCATCATCAGTTTGAAATCATCAATATAGCTGATGATCGAAGCCTGCATTTGAACAAGCTGATCGAGTGCGGCTCGCCCCGTCGGGCTCCATGGGCTCAATGCATGCAAGACAGCGGAGTTATCGAATGCGCGATTGGTCGCCGTGACGTGAGCCGAAATGGTGGCATGATTGATCTGTCCGTTTCGGATCAAAAGATAGCATACGATCGATATTCCAACGCTCGAGCCCACGTTGCGCGACAAGTTGTACAGCCCCGTCGCATCTCCGCGCTTCTTTTCAGGAAGGGTTGAGAAGGTCACCGTCGTCAGAGGTACAAAGAGAAATCCCAGACCTGCACCTTGGATGAATCCGGTCAGCGCAATAGTTGCTTCCGAGACGTTTTGATTCCAGCCGGTCATGTCGTACATTGCCCAGGCAGTCAGCAACAGACCGATCATCAGCAGCCATCGGGTATCGACACGCCCGATCAGGCGACCGACCAGAAACATGCAAACCATCGTTCCCATACCGCGCGGCCCCATGACGATTCCGGCCGTCACGACCGGATACCCCATCAAGGTTTGCAGAAACGGCGTCAGCAACGCGAGCGAGGCAAGATATGTGATGCCAACGATAAAGATGAAAAGCATGCCTACCGCAAAATTGCGGTCGAGGAAGAGCCGCGGATCGACGAACGAATTGCCTGCTGCCGCCGTGAAGGTGTGGACGAGAAAAACGTAGAAGGCCGAAACTGCTACGGTCGCTTCGATCAGGATCTCCAGCGAGGAAAACCAGTCAAGTTGCGCGCCCCGATCGAGGAAGACCTGCATTGCAGCGATTGCAACGCTTAAGCTCCCGAAGCCGAGCCAGTCGAGCTTGGTGTTGCCCAGTTCCTTCTTCTCCCGCAAAAACGCAGAGATTCCGCCAAATGCCAGCGCCCCAATGGGAATATTGATGTAGAAGACCCAGCGCCAGCTAAAATGATCGGTGAGATAGCCTCCGATGATGGGTCCCAAAACGGGCCCTACCATGACGGAGACCCCGAACAGCGCCATTGCGGAACCCCGCTCCTTCGCCGTGTAAACATCGAGGAGAATGGACTGCGCGATCGGCACCAGCGCGGCACCGAAGAATCCCTGAAGCAGACGAAAGGCAACGATCTGAGACAGGGATTGCGCGATGCCGCACAGGACCGAAGCGACGACGAAGCCGGCGATCGCCACCAGCAGCACGCGTTGGCGCCCGAACTTGCTGGCGAGGAAACCCGAGGGAGGCGTCATGATCGCCGCTGCGACGATGTAAGAGGTGAGAACCCAATTTATCTGGTCCGCGCTGGCTGACACACTGCCCTGGATGTACGGAAGCGCCACGTTCGCAATGGTGGTATCCAATGCCTGCATGATGACCGAGAGAATGACGCAGGCAGTAATCGCTGGGCGATTGACAGGACGTGCACCCGACTGTGGGCTAGCCATTCGATGTCCTCGATGATCCAAACAAGTCGACCAGGAAGCTCGGAAATCCGCGCGGATGGCCTGTATCAATGCTAAGCACGACGCTCATCCCCACCCGGAGCGCCGGCTTTGCGGGATCGTTTTTAACCCAGACGCGCATCGGAATGCGTTGCACGACCTTCACCCAGTTGCCGCTGGTGTTTTCTGCCGGCAAAAGCGAAAAACTCGAAGCCGACGCGGGGCTAATACTGTCGACCGTACCGACCATTTGACCCCAGGATATGTGTCGACCTCGATAACCGCGTGTTGGCCCGGCTTGACGTACGTAAGCTCGGTCTCTTTCGGGTCTGATTGAATCCAGACATCATCGGTTGAGACGATGTTGAAACCAGTTGCAGCAGCCGCGAGATATTGTCCCGGCTGCAGCGATGGCACATTGGTGACAATGCCGTTGAAAGGCGCCCTTACAACCGCATGCGCCAGCTCGCGGGCGGCTTCGTTGCGAGCGGCTATCGCATCTTTGTACCGCGGATGGTCTTCGATTGGCGCATCGGGATTCCCATTCAGGTTGGCGGCAAGTCCAGCCAATTGCGCCTGCAATGAAGCCAGCTTTTGCTGTGCCCCTTCCAATGTATTGCGCGCCGCGTCGAAGGTCGCTTGTGGCGTGAAGTGACTGGCGAGGAGCTGTTGCTGGCGTTGGAAATTGACCGTGTTGAATTCGACATCCTTTTTGGCCTGCTCGACTTGAGCCTGCATATTCCGGTAACTCGCCTGCAACGCGAGTAAATCGTTTCTCGTGTTGCCAATTTGGGCTTCTGCCCGATCAAGAGCAAACTGGAATTGCTGGGGATCGAGCTTGAACAGAATGGCGCCCTTGGCGACTGTCTGGTTGTCATGCACCAGAATTTCACTGACGATTCCGCCGACATCGGTCGACAATCCCACCTTGTCGGCCTGCACATACGCGTTCTCGGTCGACATGGTCGCTCCGCCGGTCACGTAGTAATACGTCCCGATCACAAGCGCGAGCGGGAGCAAAGCAAACATCAGGGAGCGAAGTCGTGATTTTTGGGCAGGGGGACGCTTCGTCTCCTGGGAAGGTGGTTTTTCGGGAAGAGATTCTTCGGCCGATTTGCGAACTTGGGGACTGATGGACGGAGACTCTGACTGCGCCATCCATTCTTCTTTTTTTAACGAAGAACGCCCCGCTGCATGTCGCTCCATCGCATTACATCTCCGCACTGATCTTTAACTGGTCATACGATCGTTCAGTCCATTGGTCGAGCGACCGCTTCGCAGATCGCCTCCGCGTCGACTGCGTCGTTCTTGCCCCGCTTGATGTAGGGTTTGACATATCCTGCCGGCATCAGCCGAACGTCGTGGCCGAGCGCGGTCAGCTCCCGGCCCCAATGATGAGCGCTACCGCAGGCCTCCATGCCGATCAAGCAGGGCGACAACGCCTCGAAGAACTCGATCACCTCGGAGCGGCGAAGCTTTTTACGGGCGACGACCCTGCCGGTCTCGTCGACCGCATGAACCTGAGGGCCGTGTAACGGCTTCACCGGATCCACCGTCCCGGCGACGGGACTTCGGGCATCGGGCTTCAGTTCAGCCCGGTCGCGTTCTTGATCTCCTCGACGTGTTCTATGCTGTGATCGGGCCCGCTTCGGTCCATCGGTAAGTCGTGCCATCGACCCAGATCCGATGCAGGATCACTGCGAGCTTGTCAAACGCCATCCGGAACTGCCCCCTTTGCGTCATGAAGAACTGCCCCCACCATCGGGATTATGATCTCGGTTGAAGGTTGTTTCCGCCGGTGACGGGCCGGAGGGAGGCGGAGCCGACTGGAGGGCCGTCACCGGCGGTCGGCGTCTTTATAAGGCCGCTCTTGCGCTTGGCGCGGAGCCGGTAGCTGTCGCCGCGGATCGTCAGCACGTGACTGTGGTGGAGGAGCCGATCGAGGATCGCGGTGGCGACCACGGGATCCGCGAACACGGTGCCCCATTCGGCAACGCTGCGGTTTGAGGTGATCAGCATGGCGCCAGTTTCGTAGCGGCGGCTGACCAACTGGAAGAACAGATGCGCCGCGTCAGGTTCCAGCGGCAGGTAACCGAGCTCGTCGACGATCAGCAGCTTTGGCTTCGACAGGGCGAGCAGTTTCTCGTCCAGCCGTCGCTCGCCGTGCGCCTTGGCAAGGCCCGCGACCAGTGTCGTCGCCGTGGTGAACTGCACCGTGTATCCGGCCAGGATCGCCTCTCGTCCCAGCGCGATCGACAAGTGCGTCTTGCCGACGCCCGGCGGCCCGAGCAACAGCACATTCTCGCCGTTGGCGATCCAACGTGACGCGGCAAGGTCACGGATCTGCTTTGGATCGATCGACGGCTGCGCCTCGAAGTCGAAGCCAGCAAGCTCCTTCACAGCCGGGAAGTGCGCGAGCTTCAGCGCCATCTCGACGCGGCGATGATCCTTGCGTGCGATCTCGCGCTCGCACAGCAAGATCAGCGTCTCACGCGCCGACAGGTTCGCGCGCGCGGCTTCGTCGAGCAGGCTGTCGAGCTGATCGCGGATGCCGGAGAGCTGCAATCGCGCCAGCATGGCATCTAGCGGATCGTTCGTTGCTTCCATTGCCTTTTTTGCCCTCGCCATCAGAAGCTTCCTCCGACCATGGCTTCGTATTCGGCAAGAGGACGTAACAACGACGGCGGTGAGGACGGCGCCGGCACAGCGATCTCCGCCCGGCGGACCGCGCCATTGCGACCAGCAACACCATCGAGATGGGCGGAGTCGACAATCCGCAGCCGGCGACCCTCCGATTGCTTGTGGACCGCGACCTGGTGCAATCCATGGCGGATCCGCACTTCGCCGGCCGCGATCGTTACCGCCACGCGCTCGCCAATCAGGCGCCACGGTACCGAGTAGCTGTTCGTGTCGATCTCGACGGCGCAATCATTGCCGACGACGCGGGACAGTTCACGCAAGGATCCAAACGAGGGCTGCCCGCCGAGCGGCTTCAACCGATGTATCTCGTCACGCGCGAAGCGGATGATCGGCGTCTCGCCGGTCGTGCCGTGGATCCGAACGTTCGCAACCTCTCGCTCCCATCTGTCGAGATGCGCCTCGAATGCTTCCCAACTTGGGAAGGAATGACCGGCGATCGCGTTCTTCTTCACGTAGCCGACGCCGTTCTCCGTCTTGCCCTTCGTGCGCGCCCGATATGGCGCGCAGGCGCGAGGGCGAAAGCCCCAATGTTTTGCGAAGGCTATCAGCTTGTCGTTGAACTGAACCGACCGGCTCACTGCGTCGTGCCGCACGACAAGCGCGCGTGGATTGTCCATCAGCACTTCCTCCGGCACACCGCTGAAGGTCGTGAATGTGCTCTCGAGCCCGGCGAACCAATGCTCCTGCCTCTCGGCCCGGAACGCACGCACATGGAGCCTTCGCGAGTGTCCAAGCGTTGCCACGAACACGAATGCCTTGACTTTCGCCCCTCCGATCTCGACCAGGCGCTCCCCGAAGTCGATCTGCAGCTGCCGGCCCGGGGGCGTCTCAAACCGCGTCGTCGCCAGCGCCTCCGCTTTCAGCGCCTGGCGATAGGGCTGCACGGCGCGTTGCAGTGTCCGCCGGCTGACGGCCACGCCTTTCTCGGCCAGCAGGTCCTGTCGCACCACGTCGGCATTGCCGCGATGCCGAATGAGCCTCTCGCGCAGCCAACCCTCAAGGCCGTCGAGACGCTTCGGCCGCTCAGGCGACTTGAACGGCTTCACCCCGCCCGCCGCCAAGTAGTCCTTCACCGTGTGGTGGCTGCAGCCCAGCTGCCGCGCAATCCGCTTCACACCCCACCCGCACGCCCTCAGGCGCATCATCTCCGCCACGTCATCCGGCGTCTTCATCATCTGCCCCCGTGGATCATTCCACGGCGAGCCTTCAGTGATTCGTTCCCGCTTCATTCACTCTCTCCTCAGCTATCCAAGGAGGGGGCAATCCCTTGTGACGCTGAGGGGGCAGTTTTCCATGGCGCGCGACAGCGAGCTTGCGCGCCAGGGCGACTTTTGCGCGCTTCGAGCCTCTTCGCTTGGCGACATCCATCCCCCAGCGCTTGAGTTTTGAGAACCGCGTGATGCGCGATAGCAGAACGTTCGCGGCTTCATACAACACCGTCCGCACCGTCTCATCGCCAGCAAGCGTGATTCCGCCCGTGACGTCCTTTTCTCCCGATTGATACTTCTTTGGCGTGAGCCCGAACAGCGCGCCTGCTGCCTTTGATTTTACGATACGATGAGGATCATCAATCGCCGATTTGTAGGTGATGGCAACTAGGGGACCAACGCCTGGGACTGTCATAAGCCGGCGGCAGACCGCATCGTCGCGCACAATTGCCAGCACAGCCTTGTGTAGCCTTCCGTATTCTGCCTTCAGGGCTGACCGCGCCGAAAGCATCGCACCGGCAATGCGCTCCAATGTCGCCTGACCCGCAACCAACTCTCGAATCCGCGCTTCGAAATTCCTTCTCGTCACCGGGCCAGTCTTCAGACCGAAGCCGCGCAAAATCCCTCGGATACTTAATTCTACATCGATCAGCCGCCCGAGAAGCTGTTTGCGTGCGATCAGGAGTGCCCGGATTTCTTGCGCATCGACCGACTTTGCGTGCACCGGCCGAAACCATCCCATCCGGATCAACTGGGCGATCCCGCGCGCATCCTTGCGGTCCGTCTTGACCGTCATTGCAGACAATGCGGCCTTCACGTGCCGCGTTTCCAGCAGAACCGTCTCAAATCCTGCGCCTTTCAGGCCCGCATGCAGCCATTGTGACAGCGGTCCAGCCTCGAGCCCAATACGCTTCATTGCAAAGCCGAGCGTCTCAAAAAACTCAACCAAGGCGTCGGGTTCGCTTGCGACCTTCGCTTCCTTCAAGACCTTGCCCTGGGCGTCCACAACGCACACGCTCGACAGTTCCAATGACACGTCGATTCCGGCATAATTTTCCACGGCTGTCCTCCGTCTCCAGATGCTTGGGGCCGACTCAAGTCCTGACCCCGTTTCATCATCTATCGGGGGACAGCCACCATCATGACCCCTTGCTCGGAGCCGGGCCCATTACGGCATCTAGTTGGAGTCGACCTGAATCGGGGATTCCCGGTTTAGGGCCGGCATATCGTCTATCCGGCTGCAATCCAGGGGAGCTCAACCATCATTCATGTGAGCTTCAATCTCTGCCTGGCGCGCGCGCTTTAGTACCGCCTGGCGAAGCGCCCAAACGGCAGGAGCTTTGCCTTGTCCCTGAGTTGACGTGCTTCTTTCAAGCAGGCGTTCTTTGCGGGAGTCGGACATCTCTGCTCCGTTCCTGGATAGGCCGAGCGCGATCATCGTCCTACCGCCGAGAGTAGCCAACGGCAGAGCAGCGATGTGTGGCAACCTCCAAGCCTTGCGCTAGTTCCACCCTGCGATGCCCATGGTCGAATCGGAACGGCCGATCACTGTGTGGGTTGTTGAAAGAGGTCCTCCAATGCCCCAACATACTGTCTTAGTTGTAGATGATGATGCAAATTGTCCTCGACGTAATGGCGGACATGTTGGAAGACTTGGGCTGCGAAGTCATTTGTGCGCATAGTGGCGCTGAAGCTCTGGATGTGCTTCGCAGAACTCAGCGAATTTCGATCACCGACATCAACATGCCGGAAATGGACGGACACGAGCTTGCAGAAGGGGCCACGCGGCTGCGTCCGGCTCTCAAGGTCTTGCAGCTATCGGGACGTGAGAAACGGCGTGATGGCTTTCCTTTGCTGCGAAAACCTTTTTCGCAAGATGACCTTGCTCAGGTAATGCAAAAGACCACAGGTGTTTGCTAGCCCAAAAGGCGCGATAAACAATGAGCAAGTTGATCGATCGGAGACGGCTTTTGGAGGGAGAGGTGATCCTTGAAGGCCTCCGGAACACCCTCCGCGCCGTACCCGCTAGCGAATGCAAAAGGCACTCCATGCTCGCTTAGTACCTGAGCAATGGCTTCAGAACTGTCGTTGCCGAGTTTCACATCTAGAATGGCAGCACGATGCCGGCTGCGCAAGCGAGCTCCAGGCCGGTCGCCAGATTGCTGGCTTCGCCGGCCACGGTGACCGAGTTCGCTCAACATATCCGCGATCATCATCCGGATAAGGGATTCGTCTTCTACAAGCGGTACCGATGCCATCCGGATCCCCCGAAGGATCATCCGGTCGGATTACCGCAACCTATTAGCGCTAAGCTTTTGGCCTAACGTTGGCCGGATGTCTATGAGCCCTTCCATTTCACGCTGGCTGCGAAGGCCTTCAGACCTTCGGACCGTAATTCGGTCAGGGTGTGCTTGCCCGCTTCGGCGGCGTCAAGAAGTTGTTGAGCTACCCGATTGCGTAGTTCGTGGTCGCCGCGTTAGGCAGCTGCCGGCAAACTTTCTCAAGAATAACTTCGATGTTCGACTTTACTCGGTCGGACAGCGTCATCTTACTTCGTTCCGCTTGGGGAACTATTCACGATGATATCTGTTCTGGAGTGAAGGCCGGGCTATGCCCCATTATGCGTTGCAGCAAGGAGTTTGCATGGTCGGGAAGCGGCGACGCATCAAACATAGCAAGTCCTTCAAAGAGCGCCTCCTTGAAGAAGCTGCAAAATTTCGGGACGCCGCAGAGCAACTGCCCCCCGGCTTCGAGCGAGAGCTATTGATGAAGCGTGTCCGCCAGGCCGAGGCCGCTACGCAGTTCGAGGACTGGCTGCGGTCTCCCGGGGCCCCGGCGTCTAAAGTATCAGGCGCACTCAAGAAACTCTCGCGTAAGGCCACCAAGGCAGACGCTGCCCCTGCCCCGACGCTTACACATCGATAGACCCCCGCGGGTCACTTCAAATTCCTCCGGGTGCGGTCAGTCAAACTCCTCCACCCCAAGGCAGGACAGAAGTGGATTGTTAGTTTGACATTGTTTCGCGGGCAAGAGCTTCAGCGGCCTCTTTGAGCCGATAGCTGCGTCCGTCGAA
>NZ_KI519401.1:0-125663 GCF_000482425.1 Bradyrhizobium sp. 22 | reverse complement strand
CCCCGGGGGAATTTGCCTCCGCACCAGCCCGCAGCGCTCGGTAACGCCGGATCGTCTTGCGATCGATCCCCGTCAGCCTGTGGATCTCGCGCTGGCTGGCGTTGCGATCGAGTAATGTAAATACAGTGCTTTGCAGGTGTGGCTTCAAGACGTTCAACTCCCAGTCCCCTTGCTCGATAAAAGGGGACGAAAATAAACGTCCTGCCGGACCGGCTACCGCTGTTCAGCGGCGCTGCCGGCGATCATCAGGTGGGGGAGTTTCAAGTGACCATACCCGGGGGATTTTGACCGACCCACGGGGTAGACCGGTTTTCCGTAACGGGATATCCGGTCCACAACCTCACAATACGCTCCACCATGGCACCAAGTGCGAAACCAATCACGACATCGCTTGCCCAATGCGTAAGGATTACGACTCTCGATAATGAAAGGCCTACGGCTAAGGCTCTTATCGTTCTACGCGGCAGCGGTGGCACCGTGCCCGCAGCCGAAGCAAGGGCACCATGTGCAATGCATGACCCGAAGGGAAGGCGTCTTCACGCTGACCGGAAAGGGATACCCGTTCAAATGACCGAGCACGGTCCTTCGGTCAGGACGCGTCTGGTTGATCAAGGCTTTGAACCCAAGTGGGATCAGGGCGGTTGCCGCGGCTACGAGGAGCGCATGATTGCCAGCCCGCTGAAGCCGCTCCGACCTGCCCCGGGTTGCTGCCCACCCCGCGAAAGCAACGGCCAAAAGGATGTGTTCGTCAGCGCCTCAGGTCAGACCGCGGGCGACGCGCTCGATGGAAGAATTGGTATTGCGGGCCACCGCGTTCGCAATGAGGATATCCGGTTTCGTTGGCTTTATGGTTCTCCAAGTCATTGAATTCGTACCTTGCAAAAAAGATCGGACTCCGGATGATGACCAGAGTTCCACGAGATCTCAGCAAGCCGAACCAAACATTCTGACCGCGAAAGTTCCACGCGCATTGGAGTTGCGTGTCGTTAAAAGGTAAGAGAAACCGGTGAGGGCCGGAAGTCGGGGCGAGCAAGAGCATGGAAGCAGGCGACGGCGCGGCCGCTGGAGAGGATACGGGGCCGCAATTTCTATCTGGGGGCGGCGCGATGGGTCGCCTTATGCGGCGACACGATTGGGCGAGCACGCCCTTCGGCCCGGTAGTCAAGTGGCCGCAGAGCCTGCGGGCGGCCGTCAGTATCTGTCTTGGGACAAATTTCCCGATTGCGATCTACTGGGGCAACGAACTGGCACTGCTCTACAACGATGCCTGGAGCCCCATCCCTGGCGAAAAGCATCCCTGGGCCCTTGGACGGCCGGGGCGCGAAGTTTGGCCAGAAATTTGGGACGATATCGGTCCGCTTTATGAAAAGGTCCAGTCAACCGGCGAAGGCGTCTGGCAGGAAGACCAGCTGCTGCCGATGCGCCGCCATGGCTACACGGAGGAATGCTACTTCAATTTCACCTTCAGCCCGATCAGGGGCGAACACGGCCGCGTTGAAGACATTTTCAATGCAGTGGTCGAGACAACCTTCAGGGTCGTCGGCGAACGGCGCGAGCGGACCTTGCGCGAGCTCGCCGAGCGCGTCTCAATGGCCCGGTCAGAACAGGAAGTGTTCGACGTCGCCGTCGCGATGTTCGCCGCGAAAGCGGCGGACGTGCCATTCGCGTTGCTTTACAGGCTGGACGAAGCAAGCAATTGCGCTCGGCTGGTCGGCTGCTCGCAGCTTGTTGAGAACGGAATTGCGAGCCCCGCGACCATCGAGTTGGGCGACGATCAGGCCGCATGGCCGACCCGGGAGGCTCAACAAGGGCGTACCATAGCTGTTGAAGGCTTGACCGCGAGGTTTGGCGAGCCCCTCCCCGGCGGCCCGTGGCCGGAGCCGTCCGATTGCGCCCTGGTTGCGCCGATCGCGGCGCCGCTGCAGGACCGCGCGATCTCCGGTTTCCTTGTTGCAGGTGTAAGCCCGAGACGCGCGCTGGACGATGAATACCGAGCCTTTATTGAGCGGGCGGCCGCCCACATCGCCACGGCGCTGATCAACGTCCGTGCTTTTGAGCAGGAGCGCCGCCGGGCCGAAGCACTTGCGGAAATAGACCGCGCCAAGACGGCTTTCTTCTCCAACGTCAGCCACGAGTTCAGGACCCCCCTCACGTTGATGCTTGGGCCTCTTGAAGAGGCAATGGCAAGCGACATCCCTGACGCTGTTCGGGCTCAGCTGGATCTAGCGTATCGCAACAGCGGCAGGCTGTTGCGGCTGGTCAACGGTCTGCTCGACTTCTCGCGGATCGAAGCAGGCCGCGCGACGGCCAAATATAAGCCAACGGATCTTGCCGCGTACAGTGCCGACGTTGCTTCCAGTTTCCGCTCGGCGATGGAAAAGGCGGGGCTTGAGCTGCGCCTGCGCTGCGCGCCCCTCCCCTCCCCGGTCTACGTGGACCGTGATATGTGGGAGAAGGTACTGCTGAACCTGCTCTCCAATGCATTCAAGTTCACCTTCCAAGGGCATGTCGAGGTGTACGTCGGCAGCCGAACGGGCCAGGCCGTCGTCGAAGTCTCTGATACAGGCATCGGTGTAGCCGCCGGCGAATTACCGAAGCTCTTCGAGCGCTTTCACAGGGTCGAAGGTCCGCAAGGGCGAAGTTTCGAAGGAAGCGGCATCGGTCTCGCGCTGGTGCAGGACCTCGTGAAACTCCACGGCGGGACCATCAGCGCCGAAAGTGAGCTTGGCAAGGGAACTAGATTCCGTATTTCCTTGCCTTTCGGCAGCGCCCATCTTCCTGCAGAACAGCTGCAGGATGCCGTCGAGCCCTCGGCTTTATCGAGCCGAAGCCGAGAGTTCGTCGATGAAGCGGAGCGCTTGTTACCAGGGAAGCAGATGCAGCTGGGCGTGAGCGAGATCCTTCCCGAAGCGATGCCGGCAGGTACCGCGCGAGGCTTGGGAAAGGGCAAAAGCGTCGTGCTTGCCGACGACAACGCCGACATGCGCGATTATCTCCAAAGGCTGCTCGAGGACGAGGGCTATCACGTTAGGGCGGTGGCCGACGGCGAAGCGGCTTTGACCGTCATCAATCAGGCACGGCCCGACCTTGTTCTCAGTGACGTGATGATGCCGAAGCTTGACGGGTTCGGCCTGCTCTCCCGATTGAGGGCCGCGCCTGCCTTGGCCGATGTGCCTGTGATTCTACTTTCGGCGCGCGCCGGCGCCGAAGCTCAGGTGGAAGGCCTTGAAGCAGGGGCGGACGACTACCTAGCCAAACCTTTTGCCGCCCGCGAGCTCCTCGCCCGCGTCAATGCCAACATCCGGATGGCCGAGGTGCGCCGTGAACTTACGGCGGTAGTTCGTGAAAGCGAGGTGCGCTTCCGTAATATGGCCGACCATGCGCCCGTGATGATGTGGGTCGCCGACGCGACCGGAGCTGTCATTTATCTCAACAAGCTCTGGCATGACTTCACCGGTCGCGCCCCAGAGGCTTCTCTCGGCACGGGTTGGCTGGACGCCGTTCACGAGGACGATCGCCAGGCAGCTCAGGCAGTCGTGATGGGCACACAGCCAGGTCACGGCGCAACACGCGTGGAGTACCGGCTGCGCAAGGCCGACGGAGGATATCGCTGGGTGGTCAACGCGGCCGTGCCACGTCATTCTGAAGACGGCCGTCTCCTCGGTTCCATCGGCTCTGTCCTCGACATCGATGAGCGCAAGGAGGCCGAGCTTGCGCTGAAGGCACAAACCGAGGTGCTCGCCAGACTGAACCAGTCAGCAGCGGCGGTGGCCGGAGACCTAGATCTTGAGCGCGTGGTCCAAACGGTGACGGATGCCGGCGTCGCGCTTTGCGGGGCCGAATTTGGCGCCTTCTTCTACAATGTCCTCGACGAGTCCGGCGAAAGTTATCTCCTGTACACCCTGTCTGGGGTGCCGCGATCCGCTTTCGAGAAGTTTCCGATGCCGCGGAATACCGCCGTGTTCGGCCCCACCTTCGAGGGTTTGGGCATCGTACGATCCGACGACATCACCAAGGACCCGCGCTACGGCAAGTCGGCGCCATATCACGGCATGCCAAAAGGGCATTTACCGGTATGCAGCTATCTGGCGGTGCCGGTTCGGTCGCGATCGGGTGAGGTGATCGGCGGACTCTTTTTCGGACACTCCAAACCTGGCGTTTTTACACCTCTCGCTGAGGAAGGTTTGGTCGGACTCGCCGCCCAAGCGGCCGTCGCCATGGACAATGCCCGCCTTTTTCAGGACCGGCTGAAGGCCGAGCAGCAGCTGCAGAATTTGAACGCGGAGCTGGAATTGCGGGTCGCCAAGGAGGTGGCCGACCGCATGAGTGCCGAAGAAGCGCTGCGGCAGGCGCAGAAGATGGAAGCGGTCGGTCAGCTGACCGGCGGAGTGGCCCACGACTTCAATAACCTGCTGACCATCATCGTCGGCGGCCTTGACACCATCCGGCGCGCCAAGCCCGAGGACCATGCAAGGATCAAACGAGCGGCGGATATGGCTTTGCAAGGTGCCCAGCGTGCATCCAGCCTCACTTCGCGGCTGCTCGCGTTTTCGCGCCGGCAGCCTCTCACGCCGAAGCCGCTCGATCTCAATGGCCTGGTGCGTGATATGACGGAGCTGCTTCACCGCACTTTGGGAGAGCAGATCGAGCTGGAAGGCGTGCTTTCGCCGCGGCTGTGGACGGTCGAGGCGGATGCAAACCAGTTGGAGAGCGCCATCATCAACCTGGCGGTCAACGCGCGCGATGCGATGCCGGGTGGCGGCAAGCTCACGATCGAAACTGCCAACATGTTCTTGGACCAACGTTACGTGGAGACGACAGCCGAGGTTGTGCCCGGCCAGTACGTGCTCATCAGCGTCAGTGATACGGGCAGCGGTATTCCAAAGGATGTCGTTAGTCGGGTGTTCGAGCCGTTCTATACCACCAAGGAGGTCGGGCGCGGCACAGGCCTCGGTCTCAGCATGGTGTACGGATTCGTGAAACAATCAGGCGGTCACGTCACCATCTACAGCGAGGTGGGCGAAGGCACGACCGTGAAGATGTACTTCCCGCGGTATCATGGACAAGACATATCCGTCGAAACCTCAGAGCCGCCTGCTCCGGGGGGAAGTGCCGGCGAAACCGTCCTGGTGGTGGAGGACAACGAGGACGTCCGCTCCCACAGCGTGATGATCCTCAGCGAAATGGGCTATCGGGTTTTGCAGGCGGAAGCAGCGGATGCGGCCATCGCAATACTCGAGACCGATCAGCGTGTCGATCTGCTATTCACGGACGTGGTCTTGCCAGGTCGCAGTGGCAAGGTGCTCGCCGATGAAGCGATAAAGTTACGGCCGGAACTAAAAGTGCTGTTTACGACAGGGTACTCGCGGAACGCCATCGTCCATCATGGGCGGGTCGACGCCGGCGTCGAGTTACTGTCCAAGCCGTTCACATACGAACAGCTCGCTGCACGGGTACGCGACATTCTCGATCGAAACTGACCAACAGCGCAGCTCGCTTGTTGTGATCAAAACAGTACCCTGTCAGGAGCGGGCTTCCGGCCATCTGCACCGCATCAGCCAGATGCGCCTTAAGGTCCCGGTAACCCTTCACGGCAAGGAAACGTCTGATCTCGGGGATATCAGAGCTGCGGTCCCCAGAAATCGCCTTCATCTCAGCTGCAAGATCTGCGGCGATCTGCCGGTCCCAGTGCCCCGGGTCATTTCTTAACACCTGGTAGGCGTCTATCTGCGCTCCGAGGTGGACCGTCATGACCTCCCCCCTTTCGCACGAGAGTAGGCGAAAAGGCGTTAGCGTCCTCAACGTCAAGCAGTCTCCGTAATCTTCCGTGTTCCTGCCCTGCCCTGGCCTGCCCTGCTGAATTCCGATAACTTCAAAAGCCATTCGTTAATTAAGCCAATGAAAGGGCTCGCGGCGTTCACTGCTTTTCAAAGATCAGATGACACCTATCATCTCCATAACATGTGGGGAAGAACATGCCGCGTCGCGTCCAGCGTCAGATTGAATGACATCCGATGGTGGCGGTCTGGTCCATTCCTTTATTGATGGCGGCTTCTGTGCTTGGCTTGATCGGCTGGAAGGCCGAGGCGGGTCGCGAGGCGGCGATCGGGCGAGCCGAGCAGGACATCAAAAACCTGGTCCACTCTTTGGCGCAGCATGCGGTGCACACCATCCGCGCGCCGATGTGGTGATGGCGGGCGTGGCCGAAATGCTGGCCTATTGCAAACCGGACAGGGCAGAGCGCCTCAACGGTTACTTGGCAAGCACGGTTCGCTCCCTGCCCCAATTGCGCGAGATCAAGGTACTCGATGCGCGCGGCGATGCAGTCTACTCCAGCGCCTTGCCGATCAGCGGCCACAACAATGCCGATCGCGAATACTTCCGTTACAATGAAAGCCATGCCGGCCCGGAACTCATGATCAGCGGGCCTTTCTCTTCGCGCACGACCTGCATGCCCACCATTGTGCTCTCCAGGCGCATCACCAATGCCGCAAATGGAGAGTTTGTGGGCGTCGTGATGGCATCCATCCTTACCGACTATTTCGGAAACTTCTACCGGGCCTTCGGCATCGCTGAACATGGCGGCGTAATCTTGATCACCGGCGAAGGCAGGGCACCGGTGCATCTTCCGTCGGGACCAGCGGCAAAGACCTTTCGCAGACTGACCTCTTCAAGGTGAAGCTGCATCAGGGGCGATCCGGCTTTTATGCCATTACGTCGCCCTTCGACGGTCTTAGCAAGTATTTCGGGTATGAGCAGGCGGAGGAGTACGGGTTGGTGGTGGCAGTCGCCCGCACGTATGACGAGATCGTCTCCTCCTGGCGGGCCGATCTCAAGATCGATGCGGCGGTAGCCGTCGGCCTGTTGCTCGCCATTCTGGCAATCTCGGTCGTTCTTGCCCGCTAATTCATCTATCGTGCGAGGCTTGAGCAGTCGCTAAGCGAGGGGGAGCGTAGGCATCGCCTGCTTGCTGACAAGATCGCGGATGTTGTGGTGGTCCTCGATAGCCGTGGCATTTGCCAATACGTCTCGCAATCGGTGTCCGCAGCCCTTGGCATGAGCGAAGAGCAGGTTCTCGGCCGTCCATATATTGATTTTGTCCACCCCGACGACCGGAAGATTTTGGCGCGGATCGGACATGGATGGCGGGACGATGATACCTCGGCTTCTGTCAGTTTCAGATGATGCATGCTGACGGTTCGACGGCGTGGTTCGAGGCGAATTTTTTCGGTCGATGGATGGGGCGCAACGCCGAAACTGTTGCGGTTTTGCGCGACATCACCCAGCGCAAAGCACTGGAAGTACAATTGTCATCAGCGAACAGGCGCCTATCCCAGCTGGCTACTACGGATGGCCTGACTCAGCTTGCGAACCGCCGCGGCTTTGACGCCCACCTCCGGGAAACCTTTTAGCGGCAAGCCTCGATGGCAGTCCTGCTGATCGATATCGACAACTTCAAGGGTTTCAACGATGCGCTTGGCCACCTGGCTGGCGACGAATGTCTTCGACGTATCGCAGTCGCAATTGCGACCGCAGCAAGTCACCTGAGCGGCCACGCTGCGCGATATGGCGGAGAGGAGTTTGCGATCATCATGCCGGGCGCGACCGAGAGCAAGGCTATCGCACGGGGAGAAGCCCTTCGGGGAATGGTCTGCGCGCTTGCGATACCGCACCCCGCGGGTGGCGGAAGCGTGACCGTCAGCGTCGGGGTTGCCGAGAAATCGAATAACGCCTGTGACGAGGCGGCTCTTGTCCGGGAGGCTGACATCGCGCTGTACCAAGCCAAGAGGTTAGGCCGAGACCGAACGGTCGCGGCCTCATCGCTCGAGATGCGGATTCCGATCGATGTCGCCCAGGATTCCGAGATGATCTCGCCCACCATTCCGATTTGAAGTCGCCCACCCGTTCCGAGATGATGTCGCCCACCATTCCGGGATGATGTCGCCCGGGTATCGAGACCTCTTCTGGCTCCCATAGGGTCAACCTTTCGGTTTTGCGAAGGGGGACCCTGGATGCCGACGGAGAGGCTTGCGATGCGCCGTGTGCGCGATGTGATCAGGATGAAGGCGGCTGGGCTGCCGAGCCGCGAGATTGCTCGGCGGATGGGCGCGGCGCCCTCGACAGTGCGGCTGACCATCCGGCGGTTCGAGGCCGCAGGCCTGAGCTGGCCGTTGCCCGACGGACTCACGGACGCGGCCCTGGAGGCCCGCCTGTTCGCCAAGACCGGCAATGGTAACCGGCAGGGTCATCGCCGCATCGCCGAGCCCGATTGGGCGGCGGTGCACCGAGAGCTCAAGCGCAAGCACGTGACGCTGTCGATCCTGTGGGAGGAGTACATCGGCGCCGAGCCCGGCGGATATCGGTACTCGCGCTTCTGCGAGCTTTACCGCGCCTGGGAGGGACGCCTGTCGGTGACGATGCGCCAGGCGCACGCGGCCGGCGACAAGCTGTTCGTCGACTACGCGGGCGACGGCGTCCCGGTGGTGGTCGACCGCCTCACCGGCGAGCGGAGGACGGCGCAGATCTTCGTCGCCGTGCTCGGCGCCTCGAGCTTCACCTATGCGCAGGCGACGTGGACGCAGGGGCTTGCCGACTGGATCAGCGCCCACGTCGGCACCTTGGCGGCGATCGACGGCGTGCCGGCGCTCTTGGTGCCTGACAACACCAAGGTCGCGGTCATCAAGGCGAGCCTCTACGACCCGCAGATCAATCGCACCTATGCCGAGATGGCGGCGCATTACGGCACGGCCATCTTGCCGGCGCGACCACGCAAGCCGCGCGACAAGGCCAAGGTCGAGCAGGCTGTCCTCATCGTCGAGCGCTGGCTGCTCGGCCGCCTGCGCCACCGCGTCTTCTACAGCCTCGCCGAGGTCAACGCAGCGATCGGCGAGTTGCTCACCAGGCTCAACGAGGAGCGGCCGATCCGGCGGCTCGGCGTGACGCGCCGCCGGTTACTCGAGGAGATCGACCGGCCGGCGCTCAAGCCGTTGCCGGCGAGCCCCTACGTGCTCGCCGAGTGGCGGATCCGCCGCGTCAGCCTCGACTACCACGTCGAGGTGGAGAAGCATTATTACAGCGTTCCGCATCGCTTCGCGCGTGCCGAGGTCGAGGTGCGGTTCACCGCCCGCACCGTCGAGATCTTCCACAAGGGCGAGCGGATTGCCGCGCATCAGCGCATGAGTGGCAATCACAAGCACTCCACCGTGCCGGAGCACATGGCCTCCAGCCATCGGCGCTACGCCGGCTGGACTATCGGGCGTATCCGTCAGGACGCCGCCGCGATCGGGCCGGCAACCAGCGCATTGTGCGACCTCATTCTCGACGAGCGCTCGCACCCCGAACAAGGCTTCCGCGCCTGCCTCGGCATCCTCAGGCTCGCCGCCTCCTATGGGCGCGAACGGCTGGATGCGGCGGCTGCGCGGGCGATCGACATCGGTGCGCGCACCTATGGCTCGGTCAAGTCGATCCTCGCCAACAATCTCGATCGGCGTCCCGCTCACCAGCGCTCCGCGGACGATGCGCCGATCCTGCATGCCAACATCCGCGGACCGCGCTACTACAATTAGGAGACCGTCCCTTGCTCACCCATCCGACCCTCGACCGCCTCAACGCCCTCGGCCTCCACGGCATGGCCAAGGCCTTCGCCGACATCGAAGCCGCCGGTGAGGCTGGCAGCCTCGGTCACGCCGAATGGCTTGCTCTGTTGCTCGAACGTGAAGCCTCGCTGCGGCACGACAAACGGCTCGCCACTCGCCTGCGCTACGCCAAGCTGCGCCAGCAGGCATGCGTCGAGGACATCGACTATCGCACCCCGCGCGGTCTCGACCGCCCGCTGTTCGCCAAGCTTGTCGAGGGCCGTTGGATCGACGACCACGTCAATCTCCTGATCTGCGGCCCGGCAGGCGTCGGCAAGAGTTGGCTCGCCTCGGCGCTCGGCCACAAGGCCTGTCGCGACAATCGCTCCGTGCTCTATCAGCGCGTCCCGCGCCTGTTCGACGATCTGGCGCTCGCCCGCGGCGACGGTCGTCACCCACGCCTGTTGCGTGGCCTTGGCCGTGTCGATCTGCTGATCCTCGATGATTGGGGGCTCGAGCCGCTCGATGCCGGCGCCCGTCACGATCTCCTGGAAATCCTCGAAGATCGCTACGGTCATCGCTCCACCATCGTCACCAGCCAGCTCCCCGTGGACCAGTGGCATCTGCTCATTGGAGATCCCACCTATGCCGACGCCGTGCTCGATCGCCTCGTCCACAATGCCCATCGGCTCGACCTCACCGGTGAGAGCCTGCGCCGAACTCGGCAATCCGCCCGAAAGACCTGAGCGCTGTGGACATGCCGCTGCGCTTGGACAACGCAATCGCGTTGTCCACATGCCCACAGCAACCGCAGAAGAAGAAAAATGGTTTGAGTTGGGGTTTCCGGTTGACCGCGCGGCTTGACCGGTGCCAGAGAACCAGCCGGCCAGAACGCCTCGCCGCTGGGCGAGATCAAATCGGAAAGGTGGGCGACATCGTCTCGGAATCCACGGGCGACTTCATATCGGTACGCCTGGGGACTTCGTCGGAATCAGCACTTCGAGACGGATGCATCCCCTTGCGACAGGATGATAAGTATCGTGCCGGATGATAATCCAGACACGGGGTTAAAGCTTGCGGGGGCCCGCTGAATACCCGGCAGCGGGGGGGCAGCTAGTGAGGAGAAACCAGCGCCGCCACGCTAAAGGCGAACAGGGAGGCCGCCGCCAGTGACCAGAGGGTGATGACAATCTGTTTTGGCATCATCCGATAACCATAGGAAGGACTGGCGGTTCCAACTTTCCTATGCCTGGGCTTGATCTAGATCAAAGGACTGAGCGAGGCGTGCGGCAGGCTTCGCAAATGACCAGGCACAAGCTCACAGCAGCGGAAGGATCCCCCTCAAGATTCTGGCCAAGACGAGGCGCGGCGGTGCTCCAGGCTTACATAGACGACCTGCGCGAAATTAATCAGCGCCTGAGGGGGCTTCTCCACTGGCTCCAGATCATCTTTTTCCCCAAGCCCGAGCAGATCCTACGGTTGCAGCGTGCGCTGTTCCCCACCGCCGCGCATGGGCGGCGCTTTTGAATATTTCGCGTGGCCAACCATCGTCTTTCTGCTAGCCGGAATCTGGTATTTGCTGCTCACCCGCTGACCCATCGGCCAGGTGAAGCGCCAATGACCTGCCCCTGAGTTTTCATCCAGAGGCAATTAGAGTCTCGGGGGTTTGTACGCCGATTGGCGCAGGTGGAGCAACGGGCGATCGGCGGAGCTGGTCGGGGTTGCGCAGCCGATCGCCCGTTGCGGTGAATGTGGCAGCATAGGCCGCCGGGGTGAGGTATTTCAGCGATGAGTGCGGGCGGTCGCCGTTGTAGTCGGCAACCCACGCCGCGATCTTTGCCCTGGCGTCGTCGAGTTCGAAGAACAGGGTCTCGTTGAGTAGTTCATCACGCATACGCCCGTTGAAGCTCTCGACGAAGGCATTCTGGATCGGCTTGCCCGGCGCGATGAAGTGCCAGTCGATGCCGGTGTCCTTGCACCAGGCCAGCATGGCGTTGCACGTGAACTCGGTGCCGTTGTCGGAGACGATCGAGCCAGGCTTGCCGCGCCGTTCAACGATCGCCGTCAGTTCCCGAGCCACCCGCCGTCCGGAGATCGACGTGTCCGGGACCGCGCCCAGGCATTCCTTGGTGACGTCATCGACGATATTGAGAACGCGGAAGCGCCGTCCGTTGGCGAACTGATCGTAGACGAAGTCGAGGGACCAACGTGCGTTCGGCTTCGCCTCGACCAGGATAGCCCGGGTGCCTGTCGCCTTGCGGCGAGCCCGCCGCTTGCGGACAGTGAGCCCTTCCTCGCGATAAAGCCGGTGGATCCGGTTGATCCCGGATGGCTCGCCCTCCCGCCGCAGCAGGACGAACAGCCGGCGATAGCCGAACCGGCGGCGTTCATTGGCCAGCTCGCGCAGCCGGGCGCGCAGCTCGATGTCCGGTGGCCGGCGAGAGCGGTAGCGGATCATCTTCCGATCCGCACCGACGATCGAACAGGCCCGCCGCTCCGACAGGCCCATCGCGGCCTCCAGATGCGCCACCGCGGCGCGTTTGGCGGCGGGCCCTACCATTTTTTTGAAAGAAGCTCGCGTAGCGCGGCCGCATCGAGCATCTGCTCGGCCAACAGCTTCTTCAGCTTCGCGTTCTCCTCCTCGAGCGCTTTCAACCGCCTGGCCTCGGAGACATCCATGCCGCCGAATTTGGCCTTCCAGTTGTAGATCGTCGCCTCGGAAATCCCGTGCTTGCGAGCCAGGTCGGCCGTCTTCGCCCCGGCCTCATGCTCCTTCAACACGGCGATAATCTGCTCTTCCGTGAACCTTGCTCGCTTCATCTGTCCGTCCTTTTCAGGCCGGACTCTAACTCCATCTGGAGGAAATACTCAGGGGCAGGTCAATTACCACATTTTCCCCTTCGGGCGAGGAACTTGTATCGGGGAGATTTATTGAATCGGCCGCCGATGAGGAGTGTTGCGTGATGACAGATGTTGAATCTGTTTGGATGCAGTGCGACAAGCACGCGTCGAGCTTAGCCGATACATCAATCCGCTCGATCTTCTTGGCGCCGTCGAAGCTCTTGATAGGCTGATCGATTTGCTCGATAGCGACAACGTGGATGCAGCGTTATCGCGCATCGACATTCGCAAGCATTTTAGGGTTATGGAATTCAGGTGCCCCGAAGAAGCTCCGCAATGACCGGGTCAGTTTGGCTCTATGTCAGCGTCGCTACGGAAACCGTCAAGGTGTTCGCCTCTTACGACACAGCGATAGAATGGCTGAATCGCAACGATCCTGAAGGCGCCGCCGTCGAATATCCCATTGAAGAGGAGCAGGCGCCGTCCATCGTGCCGAACCGTACCGATGTGCAAAAGCTTGTTGACGCATTCCTAGAGGCACGCGGTATCTTGAGTGATTACCTAGTGCCAGGACCGCGCAACTCGACCACCACAGTCGAAAAACTAATGGACGCGCTGACTAATGACGACGTGATCGCTGCACTTTCGCGGATCGAAGGGCGACAAAGGTTCGGGTTGGTTCACATCGAGTGATACAATCTTTGTGTGGTTTTATAGGTAGCAGCGGCGGCTAAGATGATCGACATTGCTTCGATCATTGCCAAGCCCTGCCGATGCATCAACATTCAGAACAGCGCTGTACGGCTTGCGATAAGCCGCGAGAGTTCATCAGTCGCGAACCGGTACAAGACCGTTACGAGGTACGTTCGTACAAGTGCCCCGCTTGCAAGAGTATTTTGAAGATGGTCGAGCGCACCGAACCCACTATGTTTCCAAGACGCTAAGACTTCGGCGAGAACTCGCGCATGAACTGGCTTGCGTGTTCGATCTGCGCCCTAAGATATTCGGCCTGAAGTGACACGACTTCTTGAAAATTCTGGGCGGCGGCAAGCTTGCGCGCATATTCCAAAGACGTAGCGACGTTCTGTTGCGCGAAATTGAAGGCTAGGTCACCAGGCAATTTTGCTTGCTGAAAGAAAATGGAAAATGCCTTCTCAGTTTGATCTATGGTTTTTTGGACAAGCTCCCGCACCTCGCGTGGCACGTCAACCAATTGGTTTCGCATTCAGTGCCACCTGATAAGCGTGTACCGAAGCTTGCGGGCTTCAAGCTCGGATTCAAGCTGCGCCGCATAGGCACGCACGGTCGGCCCCACGAATCTGTATCGGCCACCATTGGCTTCGTCGGCCGCCACTTGCCGATGGATGCTCTGCCACATGGCGAGCAAGCTTTGGTCAGTAGAGTTTTTGAAGTTCATGTTCGCCCCGTCATCGCTTCCTGCCAGATCGTAGCAAAGGGATGCGCAAGACCGAAGAGCGAACAAAAGCATGGCTAACCCACTCGTCCGGTTAGCCAGACGCGACTGCCAAGCCTTTGCGAATTCTGGATTTCGCTTGACTAATGGCGCACCACTCGGAATAAAACTGCGAACTCTTACGTTATCGAAATCGCGGCTTTGAATTCTGCACATCCTGCCCAAAGTAATCGGCGGCGGTCATTGAACCCCTGTTGAAATTTCGGAGGGCCAGAAGCGGCATCATCTAGCGCGGCTGCATTCGCGCGCCTGCGTCAATGCTGATAGTTGTGGCGTTAAGATAGGCATTCTCGGCGATGTGCTTGACCAAACTGGCGAACTCGTGGGGTTGCCCCATCCTGTTCGGATAAAGGATCATACGGTCGACGATCGACTGCGAAACCTTCGGCGGTATGCCGGCGACCATCCCGGTGTCGAACAACCCCGGTGCAATGGAGACGACGCGAATGCCATGTTCAGCGAGGTCACGCGCGACAGGCAAGGTGAGGCCGACCACGCCGGCCTTGCTGGCGCTGTAGGCCGCCTGGCCCACCTGCCCTTGCGAGGCTGCGCCGGATGCGGTGTTGATGATGACGCCACGTTCGCCGCTCGGGCCCTCCGGTTGGTTGCAGGTCATAGCGAGCGCCGCAAAGCGGATGATGTTGAAGGTGCCGGTGAGATTGATGCCGATGACCTTGTTCCAGGTCGCCAGCGGAAACGGCTGCCCCTTCGATACGGTCTTGGCCGCATCGGCGACGCCCGCACAATTGACGGCGATATGAACCGCCTGGAATGCTTCGAGCACAGCCTCGATCGCGGAGCTAACGCTGGTCTCGTCGGCAACGTCGACAACACGCCCGAATGCCGCGCTCCCCAGTTCCCGGCAAAGATCGGCGAGCCGCGACTCGTCACGATCGAAGGCGGCGACACGCACGCCCGCCTTCGCCAGTGTGACGCACGATGCCCGCCCGAGCCCCGACGCCGCGCCGGTCACGATTGCAACTTTTCCATTCAACTGCATGAGAGCCCCTCTTGCTCGATCTTCTGTATCAGCGGCCAAGGATGGTGATGCAGGCTACCGCCTCTTCGATGCCCTGAAGGCCGCCGCCGTTTTCGGCGAGCGCGATGCGCGCCCCCTCGACCTGCCGCGGTCCCGCCTCGCCGCGCAGTTGCGCCACCAGTTCATGTACCTGCCCGATGCCGGTGGCGCCGACGGGATGTCCCTTGGATTCAAGTCCGCCGGACGGATTGACCGGTATAAGTCCGCCGAGCGCGGTGTCACCGCGCTCCGAAATGATGCCGCCTTCACCGAAATCGCAGAATCCGAGGTTCTCGATCTGGATGATCTCGCCCATGGCCGTCGCGTCATGCACCTCGGCGACAGCGACGTCGTCCGGGCCGATACCGGCCTTGTTGTAGGCCTTTTTCGCCGCGAGCGCGGTACAGTGCCGCTCCACTTCGGACGGGTCACGATCGCTACCGGTCTGGATGACCGATGCCAGCACGCGGATGGCCCGCGACTTGTCGAGACCAAGCCGCTTCAAGCCCGCCTCGGTCGCGAGGATCGCAGCCGCCGCACCGTCCGATATCGGCGAGCACATCGGAAGCGTCAGCGGATAGGTGATCGGCGGGGCATTCAGCACTTCGTCGACCGAATAGGCATTACGAAACTGCGCCAGCGGATTTTCCACGGAATGCCGATGGTTCTTCGCCGCCACCGCAGCAAGCTGGCGCTGCGTGGTGCCGAAGCGCTTCATGTGCTGACGTGAGAACGCGGCGTAGACATCCATGAACACGCTGTAGGGCTTGTCCGAGGTCGTGCCTTCCGGCACCTCGACACCCTCGCCGAGCGCTAGCAGCCTGTCGCGAATTTCGCCGTCGCGGCTGACGTCCCAGGCACTATCGAATGCCTCGAACATCAGCTTGCGATCTGTCGAGAACATCTTCTCGGCGCCGAGCGCGAGCGCAAAGTCCCCCTCACCCGCCTTAAGGAAAGTCACGGCAAGGTTGAACGCCGTGCTGCCGCTGGCACAGGCGTTCTCGACATTGACAACGGGAACGCCGCCGATTCCCATTTCGCGTAGCAGGATCTCGCCGCGGATCATGTGCTGGCGCTCCATATGGCCTTGCGACGCGTTGGCGAAGAAGGCCGCTTCGATGTCAGACTTCTGCAATCCCGCATCGCCGAGCGCGGCATCCACCGCGCTGCGCGACAGAGTCTTCATATCGATATCGAGCATGCGCCCAAACGGGGTCATGCCAACACCGACCACATAGATGTCGCTCATCGCGCCCTCCCTTGAGGATTGGAATCTTCTCTGGTCTCTACCTGCTAGTCCTTGAGCTCCGGCAGTGCACGCAGCACCTGCTCCGTATGCTCGCCAAGGCCGGGCACGCCGGAGCGCGGACCGGGATGCTCGCCGGAAAAAATCAACGGCTGCGCCACATGGTGGCTCCGCCCGCCGTTCCCATCCGCCACCTCGCGGAACAGCCCGCGCGCCCGGAAATGCGGATCGGCGGTCACCTCGCTCAACGAGTTCACCGGCCCCCATGGAATCCCGGCGGCATCCAGCTTCTGCGCCCAATCGGTGCGATCGCGCGTCGCCAGCACGGCAGCGACCTTGCCTCGCAAGGCATCGCCGCGCGCGACCCGCTCGCTGCGATTGAAGCCGGCCGCATCAGGCATGCCGAGCAACTCGCACAGCGGCCGCCAGAACCAGTCTTCATGAGCAATCGACAACGTGAGGAGACGGCCATCGGCACACTTGAAGACGCCATAGGCCGGCTCGGCGCCGATGTCGGCGAGCGGCGCACCGTTCATCACCGGACCGAGCATCACCGACATCCAGGACACCAGGCCGTCCGTCATCGAGACGTCGACATATTTTCCTTCTCCCGTACGTGCGCGCTCGAACAGCGCCGCCAACGTGCCGACGGCAGCGAACATGCCGGAGGACAGGTCGCCGATCGCGATGCTTCCCGGATCCTCCACCGAGCCTTGCTCGGCGTGACGAAAGAGAAACCCGGCAAGTGCCTGATAGGAGATGTCGTGGGCGGGGCGATCGCGATACGGCCCGTCCTGCCCGAAGCCGGAGATCGAGACATAGACCAGCCTTGGGTTGAGCTCCGCCATCGCCTCATGGCCGAAGCCGAGACGCGCCATGGTGCCCGGACGAAATCCTTCCATCAGCACGTCGGCGGAAGCGACCAGCCTGCGCAGGTTCAGCTTGCCTTCAACGCTCTTGAGATCCAGCGCCACCGAGCGCTTGCCGCGATTGAGCGCGCCGTGGAAGGCCGGAAACTGCCGTGCAGGATCTCCCGCGCCCGGACGTTCCACCAGGATCACGTCGGCGCCAAGATCACTTAGTAACAAGGTTGCGTAGGGCCCGGGATACTGCTCAGCCAGACTGATCACCCGAATTCCAGCGAGGGGAAGACTCATCTCGATCGCTCTTTCCGGCAGCGGCTTGACTTGCATTAATCCCGACAGTCTGTAACATAACCTTACGAATAATCAACTAACTCAAAAGTCAATTCCGAGGAAAGTCCGGTGGAATCGGTTATCTCTGAAATTCGGGCCGGCGCGATGTGGATCACGCTGAACCGGCCGGATGCACTCAATGCCATTACTCCCGCAGTGGTTTCGGGCATCAACGCGGCGCTCGACAAGGCTCAGCTGTCGGACATCCACGCAGTGGTGCTGACCGGAACGGGGCGCGCCTTCTGCGCCGGCGCCGACCTCAAATTCATACGCGGCGAAGCCGGGAACGACGAAACGTCGCTGAGCCGCTTTCTCGATACCGTTCTCCTTGTCATGAACCGGCTCGAGACGTTTCCCATGCCGGTGATCGCGTCGCTGAACGGATTGACGTTGGCTGGCGGCTTGGAACTGATGCTGTGCTGCGATCTCGTCGTCGCGGCGCGCTCGGCCAAGCTGGGCGACGCCCATGCAAATTTTGGGCTCTTGCCCGGCGGCGGCAGCTCGGTGCGGCTGCCGCGTAAGATCGGCCCCACCCGCGCAAAATATCTGCTCTACACCGGCGAGTTCGTGCCAGCCGAACAGCTCGTTGCCGCCGGACTGGTCAACGAGGTCGTCGATGACGACATGCTGATCCCGGCGACCGAGGCGCTGGTCGCCAAGCTCGTCAACAAGAGCCCGCTCGTGCTTCGGCGCATGAAGGTGCTGGTCGATGATGGCCTCGAGCAACCTTGTGCGATAGCACTGCGACAAGAACTGCTCGCCAGCGAAGTCCACGCCCGCAGCAACGACCTGAAGGAGGGACTTGCCGCATTCGAGGAAAAACGCAAACCACGCTTCACCGGCAAATAGGAAAAGCAAGTCGGGAATGCCAAGAGGAGACGGTAATGAGCCAGGAGACGCGCTTCACGGTCCTGCAACAGATCCAGCGTGCGGCCCACCAGCTCGCACCCGCCATTCGGGAGATGTTCGATCGCGCAGGCCTCGCTCCAGCCGATCTCAAGACCGTGGACGACCTGTCGCGGCTGCCCGTATTCAAAAAGGAGTCGCTGGTCGAGTTACAACGCCAGCGGCCGCCATTCGGGGGTTTCCTTGCAGCAAAGGATGAAGAAATCGTCCGTATCTTCGTCTCTCCCGGCCCCATCAACGAACCTCAACTGAGGCACGACCGCGACGGATGCGGCTTCGGCACGGCCTTTGCCGCCGCCGGCCTCGGCCCCGGCGATCGCGTGCTCAACACCTGGTCCTATCATCTCGTGCCTGCCGGCCTTCTGCTCGACGAGGGCCTGCGCTCGGTCGGCGCGACGGTGATTCCAGCTGGCACCGGCGGCAGCGAGTTGCAGGCGAAGCTGGTGACCGACCTTGGCGTGACCTGCATCTGCGCCTCGACCGCCTTCTTCATCACGCTAGCGGAAGCCATCGAGGCGATGGGTCATTCGCTGCCCGGTGGCTGGAAGGTCAGAACTGCGTTGCTCGGCGGCGAACTCGGCGACTGGCTCGGCAAGCGCCGTCGCCTGGAAGCCAGGTACGGCGTTCGCACCTTCGCAGTCTATGCGACGGCGGACTTCGGCGTGATCGCCTTCGAAAATGGCGCGCAGGACGGCGGCTACGAGGTTCACCAGGACCGCATCGTGCAAATCTGTGACCCGACGACGGGGGCTCCGCTTCCGCACGGCGAGCCCGGCGAGATCGTGGTTACCACGCTGACGCCGGGCTGGCCGCTGATCCGGTTCGGTACCGGCGACGTCGCCGTCGCCACGGCTATGAACGCCGATGGCACGGTGCGCAGGATCGGCATGCTGCAGGGACGCGTCGGGCAGGCGGTGAAGGCGCGCGAGATATTCATCTATCCGCGCCAGCTCGAAGACCTCGCTATTGCCATTCCGGGAATCGGCCGCGCGCAGGCCATCGTCACCCGCCCGCAACAGCGGGAAGAGATCACGGTGCGGCTTTCGCTGCTTCCGGATGCGGACCGCGACGCCGTCCTGGCGGCGGCGCCGGCCCGCTTCAACGCGCTGTCTCGTCTGAAGGCCGACCGTATCGAGGTGGTAGGAACAGACGAACTGCCGGCCGACGCTCCATTCGTCGTCGACCGGAAGGACGCCTGACCCCGCACCGGCACGCAGCGCCTCAGCCGAGCCACCGCTTGCGGCGTCGATAATGCTTGATGTCGCGGTAGCTCTTGCGCTCGCCCTTAAGGTCAAGCCCGAGGTAGAACTCCCGCACGTCCTCGTTGTTTCGCAGCTCTTCCGCGGCGCCTTCGAGGACGATGCGTCCATTCTCCATGACGTAGCCGTAGTCGGCGATATCCAACGCGACGCGCGTGTTCTGTTCGACGATCAGAAGCGTGGTCCCGCTTGCCTTGAGGTCCTTCAGCAGCTCGAACACCTCGTCGATCATCAACGGCGCTAGGCCAAGCGACGGCTCGTCAATCATGATCAGCCTGGGATTGGCCATCATCGCGCGCCCGATCACGACCGTTTGCTGTTCGCCGCCGGACAGATAGCCGGTTATCCGATCCTTGAGCGCCGCAAGCCGGCGAATGCGATCGTAGACATGATCAAGGCGCTTGCGTACCTCACGCCCCGACGATTCCATGTGGCCGCCGACCAGCAGATTCTGCTCAACGGTCAGATGGCGCAACACGCGGCGGCCCTCCATCACGTGGATGATGCCGCTTCGAACGACTTCGGTCGGATCCGACTTGTCGATTCTCTTGCCGTCGAAACCGATATTGCCGGAGGTCACCCGGCCGTCCTCGACGCGTATGATGCCGGAAATCGCTTTCAGCGTCGTCGACTTGCCGGCCCCATTGCCGCCGAGCAACGCAACGCATTTGCCATCCGGCACGGCGAGCGAAATGCCCTTCACCGCCAGAATGACGTCGCTGTAGATGACTTCAACGTTGTTCAGCTCGAGCAAAACGCAAGCCTCCCGAGGGGATCCGACCGGGCCCGCGGGACCCGGCCGGATGGCGTTACTTCACCACTTGTTAATGGACGGCACCGGCACGTTGGCAGCAGCCTCCGTGTACTTGCCGTCCTTGATGGTGACGATACTCGCGACCAGCCCCTGCGTCGGGAATGGCCCGTCGTTCGAGAACTTGGTGTTGCCGAGAATCTTGTAGGTCTCATCCGCGGAGATCGTCGTCGACATCAGCGCCTCGCGGACAGCTTCGCCCGTGACCTTGTCAGCACCGACCTTCTTGGCCGCAGCTTCGATGGCCCGCATCGCAATCAGCGCCTGACCAAGACCTTGGACAGCCGAAACCGTCCATTTGGCCTTGAGGTTGTACTTGCTCTGAAGCATTTCGAAAAACTCACGCCCCGGCGTCTTTGCATCAGTGGGCGCGGCCATCGCATAGACCTCATAATCGCCCTCCATCTGCTTGATGTCGCCGATCGCGCGACCAGATTCCGCCAGTCCGTTGTGCGAGCTCACGACAATCGGCACATTCTTGCCGAGCGACTGAAGCGCACGCTTGGTGGCGACCACGGCAGCCGTGTTCGTCATGATCATGATTACCTCGGCACCCTTGCGGGTCACGCGGTTGACCTGGGTAGTGAGATCGGTGGGCTGTACTTCCGTGAACACGACCTCAACGACCTCGACCTTGCCGGGATTGTCGGCCGCGTAGCGCTGGACGCCCTTGTGCTGATCGACATAGGCGGGCGAGGCTTCCGACGAAATGATCGCGACCTTCAGCGGCCCGCTGCCGCCGCGCTTCTGACGTAGCCACTCGAAGAAGGCTGCGGCTTCGTGGCTGTAGGTCGGACGCTGATTGAAGATCCATGGATCGGGCTTCCAGGCAAAGCCATACGCTGCTGTCGACATCACCATCGGAATCTTGTCGGTTGGCAGCCGCCCCTGAAGCGCGGCCACGTCAGGTCCACCGACCCCAAGCGCGATGATCGGATTGAGCTCGGCCTTGATACCAGGCCACAGGCTTGCCACCTGCGCCGCGTCATAGCGATGATCGTAGTCCTTGATGCCGAGCTTGATCCCGATCTTCTTGCCGACTTCGGCATTCCACCAGTCGATGACCGGCCGGCGCGCCCCGATCAAGTCCTTCATCACGTCCGCATAGGGACCGGTGAAATCCGCCAGCGACGCGACGTTGTAGGTGGTCTCGGCACGGGCCGACGCCGTGATTGTCAGCAAGCCGAGTGCAGCCGCCACCCCGGCAATCTTGATGTTCTTCAAGATAGTCATTGTTCAGTTTTCTCCCATGTGTGTTTTCAATGTTCGGGCGCCCGGCCTTCAATAGGGAAACGGCCAAAGGCGATAGGATCGTTTCAGGATGTTCCAGCGATGCATCAGCCCGCGTGGTTCGAAAATCAGGAACGCTGCGATGATCCCGCCGAGAAAAACGTTCATCAGCGCAAACACCACATCCCCGCCGAGCGACGGAAATTGCGCAACGATGCCGGGACCAAGCGTAACGAAGCTCTCCTGGATCGCCTTGATGACGAATACGCCGATCAACGCCCCGGTGATCGAGCCGAGACCTCCGACAATGACCATGGCGATGAACCAGATCGAATGGAACAGCGTGAACTGGTCGACGGCGACAAAGCGCACGTAGTAGGCCCACAACGCTCCGGCGATCCCCGCGTAGAACGCGCCGATCAGAAAGGCGATCGCCTTGGTCCGCACAACATTGATCCCCATCAGGCCGGACGCGACGTCGTCGTCGCAGACTGCGACGAAGGCGCGTCCGTGCCGGCTGCGCACGATGCCGTAGGCACCGAACACCATCAGCGCCGTCACGCCCAGACAGAGATAGTAGATCGACGTCTCGCTGACGAAGCTGAAGCCGAAGATTTGCGCCGGTTCCAGCGTCAGACCGTTCGATCCGCCGAACCACGACTGCGGCAGATTGAGGATCAGGAAATGAAACAGGGTCTGCGCCGCGATGGTGGTGAGCGCCAGGTAAAAGCCCTTGATGCGAACCGCAGACAAGCCAAAGATGAAGCCAAATACTGCAGCGGCGCAGCCTCCGAGCGGAATGCTGAGCCAGAATGGCAGATTGAACTTGATGGCCAGCGCACCGGTGGCGTAGGCACCGACGCCCATGAAGGCGGCTTGGCCGAGATTGATCTGGCCCGCATATCCCATGTTGATCTGCAGGCCGATCACGACCACGGCCATGATCAGCATGTTGGTCGAGATCGCGACGAGGCGCGGTCCCAGAACATGAGGCAAAACGGCCAGCGCGACGAGAAACACAATGAGCGCGATCCATTGCCCGCGGGTGCGGATCAAGGCCTTATCGCGTTCGAAACTGGTGGCGAATACGCCTGCCGGATCCATCGGTCAGACCCTTTCGATGGTCTTCCAGCCGAACATCCCGGTCGGCCGAATAAAGAGGATGAGCAGCATGATGATGAATGGGAATACGGTGCCGATCGCGCCCCCAACG
Source organism: Bradyrhizobium sp. 22 (assembly GCF_000482425.1). Classification (NCBI taxonomy): domain Bacteria; kingdom Pseudomonadati; phylum Pseudomonadota; class Alphaproteobacteria; order Hyphomicrobiales; family Nitrobacteraceae; genus Bradyrhizobium; species Bradyrhizobium sp. 22. Next base: position 102,894 of record NZ_KI519401.1, on the reverse strand, counting down.
ATCGGATCGAGATAGGCGGTCACGAGCCCCTGAATGATGCCGACGATAAGGCCGGCCAGCAGGACGCCGGCGATCGCCTCGAAACCCGCCAGCAGCGCCACCGGCAATGCTGCGAGGCCGATGTCGGAGGCAAGAAAGTTCAGCGACTTTCCGCTGAGGAAGATGACGGCGCCGAGTGTCGACAGCACAGCGCCGAGGATCCATGCGAACGCGATAGAGCGCTTTACCGAAATTCCCATCGACAATGCCACCTGGTGATCCTCGGCGACCGCCGTCATGCGCAGCCCGGCCCGCGTTCGGTTGAAAAACCACGACAGACCGAAGCCGACGATCACCGTTATCACGCCGCCGATGAGAAGCGAGCGAGGGATCAGAATCTCCCCGATGATCACCGGCTGAAGCGGGAATATGATTGGGAACGAACGCACCTGCGGCCCGAACAGCACGAGGATCAAACCGCGGATCAGGATGAGCAGCCCGATTGTAACCATGACCATGGCGAAGACCGACTCACCGGCAAGGCGGGAAAAGAAGACGCGCTCGACCAGGAGTCCGAACAGTGCCGCCGCGACGAATGCGAGCGGAAGACCGATCGAGAGCGGCAATCCGAGCGAGGCGACCATCCACCAGACGATGAAACCGCCGAACACGACGAGTTCACCCTGGGCGAAATTGAAGACCTTCGATGCCCGATAGATGACCACGAAGCCCATGGCGATGAGGGCATAGAGGAGCCCGACCAATGCGCCGTTGATGAAATAATTGACGAAATCGATCATGCGATGGCTCGCAACGGTGCAGCGGCGTTTCCGCGCTTGTCGCCTTTAACGACATCGTGGATGGTGACGTGAGCGGACAGCGTTCCCTTTCGCCCATCCTGATACGTTACCGCGATGTCGAGTTTCTGATCATCCCGGCCGCCGTACATCGCCTCGATCAGCACGGCATAGCGTTCGGCGAGGAATTCGCGCCGCAGCTTGCGCGTACGGGTCAGCTCGCCTTCATCCGGATCGAGCTCCTTGGGGAAGTTGGCGAATCGACGGACCCGCGCATGTTCGGGCAGGAACAGGTTAACGCGCGCAATCTCGCCGCGCACCAGTTCGGCCACTTCGGCCTTCTGCGAAAGATCGGTGAAGGTGGAGAAACTGATGTTGCGATCTTCCGCCCACCGCGACACCACGCTCATGTCGATATTGATCAGCGCGCCGATATAGTCGCGCGTATCGTCGCCAAGCATCATGACGTCCTTGATAAACGGACTGAAACGCAGCCGGGTCTCGATAAACTGAGGCGGAAACCGTTCGCCGGAGCGAAGCTGTCGAAGATCGTCGAGGCGCTCGAGGAATACGAGCTCGCCGCTGTCGGTGACCGACACGGCATCGCCCGTGCGATACCATCCGTCCTCAACGCGCTGGGCGACGCTGTCGGGCTTCTTGTGATAGCCTTGAAAGACACTGCCGCCACGAACGAGCAATTCACCCTGCTCCGACACCTTCCATTCCAGCGCCGCACCGGATTCGGGGTGCGAGCTCAGCCAGTGCCCGACCGTCTCGAGATTGTACCGATTCCCCTGATGCAGGGTCAGGAGTCCGATCTCGGTGGCGCCATAGATATTGCGTAACGGCACGCCGATGGCATGGAACAGGCGAAACACATCCGGCGCCATCGTGGAGCCGCCGCACAATGCGAGCTTGATGCGCGTGAGGCCGAGCTTGTCTCGCAGCGGCTTCAATACCAGCATCTCCGCAAGCGGCAGCGCAAGCCGCGCGCCGAGCGGGACGGGCCTGCCTTCAAGACGCGCGACATGGACCTTGTGGCCGATATCGACACCCCAGGCATAGATCGCCCTGCGCGTCCGGCCAGCATCGAGCATCCGGCCCTGGATGGTGGCGGCGAGGCTCTCCCACTGGCGGGGAGCGAATACCATCACCTCGACTGCGAGTTCGCGGATATTGTTGAGAACCTCCTCAGGCGATTCCGGGAAATTCACCACCAGCGGCAGCAGGAGGCCGATGGTGACGCCGAAGAACTGCTCCGTCGCCCAGGCCGGGGCGATATAGGTGAGATACTCCATGCCGGGCTTGATGCCGGTCGCCGCGATGACGCGATGCGCGTTGTCGACGAGGTAGCGGTGGGTCAGCACCACGCCCTTCGGCCGCCCGGTGGTGCCGGACGTATAAGACAGCACGGCCACGTCGTCGGGTCGGCCTGTCTCAACCAGGCGCCGGAACAGATCGGTATCCTCGGCGTGGCGTGCGCGTCCGACCTCAACCACCTTCTCGAACGGCGTCAGGCGCTCGTGACGATAGGACCACATCCCGGTATCGTCCCAGTAGATCATCTGGCGAAGGTGCCGAACGCGATCGAGAATCGCGAACCCCTTGTCCACCTGCTCCTGATCCTGCGCTACCAGACAGACCGCATCGCTATCGTTAAGGAGGTATTCGATTTCGTCCGCAGTGATGTCAGGATAAAGCGAGACGATCTTGCATCCGATCGAGAACGCCGCAAACTCGCTCCAGAAGTTCTCCGGCTCGTTCTCGCCGACAATGGCCACGGTCTCGCCGCGGCGAATACCTATCGCGTCAAGGCCAAGGGCGAAGGAACGCACCTTCTCGAGAACATCACCATAGGTGTATTCGCGCCAGATGCCGCGATACTTGTGCCGCTCAACGAGCCGGTCCGGCGCCGCGCTGGCGCGCTCGAGCAACAGTTGCGGAATGGTACGCATCGGCAGCATCAGCGATTTCCTTCGCCCAGATACGCCTTGAGCACCGCAGGATTTTTCTGAACCTCCAGCGGAGTCCCCTCTGCAATCTTGCGGCCAAAGTCGAGCACCACGATCCGGTCCGCTAGATCCATGACGACACCCATGTCGTGCTCGACGAGCACCACCGGGATCCGTCGCGCCTCGCGAACGTCGAGAATGAATCGCGCGAGGTCCTCCTTCTCCTCGGTATTCATCCCGGCCATCGGCTCATCCATCAGCAGGATGCTCGGCTCCTGCGCCAGTGCCCGACCGAGATCGACGCGTTTGCGCAAGCCGTAGCCGAGGCTGCCGACCGGCTGATGGCGGATGGATTCGATTTCGAGCAGCTCGATGATTTCCTCGACGACCTCGCGGTGCCGGATCTCCTCGCGTCTGCAAGGCCCGAAGTAAAAGAATGCCGACGGAATCGAGCTCTTCATGTGAATGTGACGGCCGACCATGATGTTTTCGATCACGGTCATGTTCGAAAAGATATGCGTCCCCTGGAAGGTCCGGGCCAGGCCGGCCTTCACGATATGGTGGACGCCCATGCCGGACAGCAGCGAGCCATTGAATCGTACCTCGCCCTGCTGCGGCCGATAGAAGCCGCTGAGGCAATTCATCAGGGAGGTCTTGCCGGCACCGTTCGGCCCGATCACCGCGAGCAACTCGTCCACCCCGACCGCGATGGACACATTGTCAAGCGCGACGACGCCACCGAAAGCCATCCGGATACCGTCGGCGACGAGAAGCGCGGCATTCTGCGCCGCACGGCTCTGCGATGCTGAATAGAGAGGCGAAACAGCGCTCAACACGCTCCCCCTTCACAACGCAGTCCTGCGACATTCATCCTCCCCACGGTATGCGGCATTTCGACCGAACAGCGCCCCACCCTCAAATCGCCCCATCCTCTGCGGATTTTTATGACCGATGAGCATTATTTTTAACTCGACAGTCAATTTAGGTCAAGCCCATTCGGGCGCCTGCAACACACCACGACGAAAAGGCAGATCGAACACTCCGGCGCGAACGCATCAAGAGGCACGGATTCCGGTTGCAGCAGGCAGCAGGCACTTCCCGCTTTGGAGGAAGCTCGTGATTGGGCGCATTCAGGCGCGCCTTTCGACGAAGCGGCCCTCGACCTTTCGACCTGCAATGGCACCAAACCGAAAAGGCAAAGCCTCGAACATGAATTGACCATAACGTCGAATATCCTAATATGTGGTCGAATACGGAAGATCTGCAGCTCTCCGTGAGCAACGTCTGTCACCGGTTTCGCGCGCTCGCGAAACCGCGTCGCTCCAGCAACGCTGCCAATCTCCGATAAGGACAGGCAGGAGGAGAATCCGGGATGGCAGGAGCCGAGAGCAAATCTTTTTCGTTCCTAACCGACCAGCAAACGATGGTTCGGGACGTCGCGCGCAAGGTTGCGACCGACGCGATCGCCCCCACGGCAGCGGAACGCGATCGCACCGCGACGTGGCCGCACGCCGAATTGAAGGCTCTCGCGAATCTTGGCTTCATGGGCATGCTGCCGCCGGAACAATATGGCGGCTCGAACGCGGGGTTCGTCGCCTATTGTCTGGCGCTGGAGCAGATCGCTGCGGCCGACGCGGGTGTCGGCACCATTTTCCACGTCCACAACGTCACCGCCTTCACCATCGCCTTGCGCGGCAGCGAGGAACAGAAGCAGAAGTATCTGCCGCCGATGCTGCGCGGCGAAAAGATCGGCGCGTTTCTTCTCACTGAGCCGCAGGCCGGATCGGATACCGCCGCATTTCGTGCCACCGCGCGCCGCGAAGGCGATCACTTCATTCTCAACGGCACCAAGCAGTTCATTTCCAACGGGAGCGAGGCTGGTACAACGATCGTGCTCGCTCGCACCGATCCGCAGGCCGGCAAACGTGGTTTCACAACGTTCATCGTCGACCCTACCTCACCTGGCTACAATGTCGCGCGCGTCGAGGACAAGCTCGGCCAGCGTACGGCCCATGTCGCCCAGATCCAGCTCGACAATCTTCGCGTGCCGGCGGAGAACGTGCTCGGCGAAGTTGGCGGTGGGTACCGGATTGTCATGGGCGGCCTGTCTGACGGACGGATTGCGATCGCCGCGCAGGCGGTCGGCGTTGCCCAGGCAGCGCTCGACGCTGCGATCCGCTACGCCAACGAGCGCGAGGCCTATGGCAAGCCGATCGTCGAACTGCAGGCGGTGAGCTTCCATCTCGCGGAGATGGCTGCGCAGGTCGACGTCGCGCGGCAATATTACATCCACGCCGCGCGGCTTCTCGAAGCCGGAGCCTCGTGTGCCAAGGAGGCGGCCATCGCCAAGCTCGTCGCTTCAGAGATGGCGGAGCAGGTCTGCTCGGACGCGCTACAGATCCATGGCGGCTATGGCTACCTAAAGGATTTTCCGGTCGAGCGCTACTACCGCGACGTTCGCGTCTGCAAAATCTACGAGGGGACCAGCGATATCCAGAAGCAAATCATCGCACGCAGCCTCTCGGCCTGAGGGCCCAAGAATTGACTTTACGGCAATAGTTTTGACTATGGAGCCTTGAGAATCGCTAATCCGGATACTCGGCACGCTTCATGAAGAAGACATCGACAGCAAGGCGCGGCCGCCACGCTTCCGCCTGGAAAAGCGTCGTCCTGGACCGGGAACAGCAATTCTTGCTGAAGCGGGGCGCGCTGCTTCGCGAGGCGGGCCGCGCATTCAGCCTTCGCGGCTATCACAACACCTCGCTCGAGGATGTGGCGAAGACCTTGGACGTCACCAAGGCCGCGCTTTACTACTACGTCACGAACAAGCAGGAAATTCTCTTCGAATGCCACATGATGTCGCTCGACTTCGGCGACGAGGCGATGAAGTACAGCGAAGAGCATGGCAAGACCGGGCTTGAAAAAATTCTCCTGCTTATCGACAAGTACGTCAAAACCATCACCAGCGAGATGGGCTCTTTCGCGGTGCTCGGCGAGTACGACGCACTGGAGTCGCAGAACAAGGCGATCATCGGCAAGCGTCGCGACAAGTTTGACCGCGGCTTCCGGAAATTGATCTCTGAAGGTATTGCCGACGGGACGGTGCGTGCCGTCGATCCCAAGCTGACGGTGTTCTTCTTCATGGGGTCGATCAACTGGATGACGCGATGGTTCACGACTGAAGGACCGCTCACCGGCGAGCAGGTCGCCCGGCAACTTGTCGATCTCGTAGAGGGAGCTCTGCGGAGCCGCTGATCGCGCCCCGCCGCCCCAGCGGAGCCGAAACGCTGCTCGCAAAAGACGCCTGGAACCCACGAAAACGATCCGCCGGACGGAGGCGCAAGAGCAATGTTACTTTCGTCCCTTCCAGAGCGGCTTGCGCTTTTGTACGAAGGCAGCAATGCCCTCGCGCGCATCAGCGTGGGCCATGTTCCTCACCACGAGTTCGCCGGAATATTCGTAGGCATCGGAGATGGGCATTTGCAGCTGGCGATAGAACGCCTGTTTGCCGAGCGCCAACGTGTAGGTCGATTTCGAGGCGATCTCCGCTGCCAGCGACTCGACCGTTTGCTCGAGTTGCTCGGGCGTGACCACATCGTTGATCAGCCCGATGCGTAGCGCAAACGCCGCGTCGTAGAGGCGCCCCGTGGTGAGCATCTGCATCGCGTGTTTCGGCATCACGGCGCGCGACAACGCCACCATGGGCGTGAGGCACCACAAGCCAATGTTCACGCCCGGTGTCGCAAACCGCGCCTCGCTGGAGGCGATCGCGAGATCGGCACTGGCGACCAACTGGCAACCGGCGGCCGAGGCCACGCCTGCGACGCTGGCAATGATGACCTGCGGTTGATCCCGCATCGTCTGCATCAGAGCCGAACAGCGCGTCGACACCGTCTTGAAGAATTCGGGATCCGTCTCCCCGTCAAATTCGGTAAGATCATGCCCCGCGCAGAAGATCTTCTTGCCGATCCCAGTCAGGACGATCACCGCGATCGACGGCTGCCCCCGGAGGTCCATCAGATGGCGGGTCAATTCATCGATTGTCGACAAGGAAAGGCTGTTGCCGCTACGCGGACGGTTCAAGGAAATGTACGATACCGCACCCCGATCATCGCGGATAACAAGTTCTTTTTCTTCGCTCATGACACGTTCCCAGAAAGTCTCGTTAGCCAGTTCGGCACGTGAGCGCACCATCGACAGGAAGAAGCACGCCGGAGACGTATTTCGCGTCATCCGACGCCAGGAACAGCGAGGCATGCGCCACGTCCCAGGCGGTGCCCATCTTGCCCATCGGCACCATCGCATCGCGCCGGGCAATCATGTCGTCGGGGAATCGTAAACGTGCTTGTATGGCTCGACGATCATCGGCGTGTTCATCAGGCCCGGCAACACCGCGTTGCAGCGGATGCCCTTCGGCGCATATTCGACCGCTACGGCGCGGGTGAAGTGGTTCACGCCGGCCTTCGAGGAATAATAGGAAATCATCGGCACGCTGATCGTGGTGATCGATGCGACCGATGACACGTTGACGATCGCGCCGCCGCCCTGCTTGACCATTTCCGGGAGGACGCGCTGGCAGGTGAGAAAGAACCCCTTCAGGTTCACCGCCATGACGCGGTCCCAGCTCGCCTCGTCGATATGCTCGGGACCGCCGGGCTCGGCGATGCCGACATTGTTCTGCAGGATGTCGATGCGGCCATGACGGCTGATGGCTGCACCGACGGCCGCATCGATGTCCGCGGCCGACGTGATGTCGGCGCGCAGGGCCTCGGCCCTGCCGCCTTCTTCCGTGATGATCGCGACGGCGCGCTCCGCCGATGCTAGATCGCGGTCGACGCAGATCACCGTCGCGCCTTCGCGCGCGAACAGGACGGCCGTGGCCTTGCCATTGCCCCAGCCTTCACCGACGCAGCCGGCTCCCATGACGAACGCGATCTTGTCCTTGAGCCGCTGCGACATCGGTGAATTACTCCCGCTTCTGGTTCAGTTCTTTTCGTAGAGCGTCACGACGGCCGCGCCGCCCAGGCCGAGGTTGTGCTGGAGCGCCAGCCGCGCACCGTCGACCTGGCGGGCCTCGGCGGTGCCGCGCAACTGATGGACAAGTTCGTAGCACTGCGCGAGGCCGGTCGCGCCGAGCGGGTGTCCCTTGGACAGCAGGCCGCCGGACGGGTTGGTGACGAAACGTCCGCCATAGGTATTGTCGCCATCGAGAACGAACTTCTCGGCCTCGCCCTCGCCGCAGAGGCCAAGCGCCTCGTAAGTGATGAGTTCGTTCTGCGCGAAGCAATCATGCAGTTCGACGACATCGACATCGTCGGGGGCGATGCCGGCCTTCTCGTAGACCTTTTCGGCCGCCGACTTCGACAGGTCGAAGCCGACGACGCGCATCATGTCGCGGGTCTCGAAGGTGCTGGGACGGTCCGTCGTCATGGCCTGCGCGCGGATGCGAACTGTGTCGTTCAGGTTATGGCGCCTGGCGAACGCCTCGGAGACGAGCACGGCGGCGGCGGCGCCGCAGGTCGGCGGACACGCCATCGAGCGCGTCATCACGCCCTCCCAGATCACCGGCGCCTGCATCACATCGCCTTCGGTCATTTCTTTCCGGAACAGCGCCAGCGGGTTGCGCGCGGCATGGCGGCTGGCCTTGGCGCGGATCTTCGCGAACGTCGAGAGCTGCGTGCCGTACTTGTCCATGTGCTGCTTGCCGGCGCCGCCGAAATAACGGAGCGCCAGCGGAATCTCGCCATGGCCGACAAGTTCATCGGTGACGCGGTCGAATTCCGAGAACGGCGACGGCCGGTCCTCGAAGATCGACCCCAGCGCACCCGGGCGCATCTGCTCGAAGCCGACGGCCAGCACGCAATCCGCCGCGCCGCTTTCGACCGCCTGCCGCGCCAGATAGAGCGCGGTCGAGCCGGTGGAGCAGTTGTTGTTGACGTTGACGATCGGGATGCCGGTCATGCCGACCCGGTAGAGCACCTTCTGGCCGGCCGTGGAGTCGCCGTAGACGAAACCGGCATAGGCCTGCTCGATGGCGTCGTAGCCGAGGCCGGCATCCGCAAGCGCCAGCTTGACCGCCTCCTCGCCCATCGCGTCATAGGGCGCTGATGCGCCCGGCTTTGCGAACGGGATCATGCCGACACCTGCAACGATCGCGGTCATTGTGCGCTCCTTGTGTTCGCCGATTACGCGGCCGTTTCGCTTTCGATGATTTTCCGGATTTCGGTCTTGAGTATCTTGCCGTAGTTGCTTTTCGGCAGGCTCGGCAGGAACCGGTAGGACTTCGGCCGCTTGAAGCGGGCGATATGTTCGATGCAGAAGGCATCCAGTTCCGCGGCCGTCACCGGCGCCGACGACGCCACGAAGGCGATGACCTCCTCGCCCCAGTCGGGATGGCGGCGACCGATCACGCTGACCTCCGCCACGGCGGGATGGCGCAGCAGCACCTCCTCAACTTCCCGCGGATAAATGTTGGAGCCGCCGGAGATGATGACGTCTTTCGAGCGATCCTTCAGATAGAGAAAACCGTGCGCGTCGAACGTGCCGACATCGCCGGTCCACAGCCAGCCGTCGCGCAGCGCCTGCGCCGTCGCCGACGGATTGTTCCAGTAACCGGCCATCACGACGTCGCCGGCCACGATGACCTCGCCGTTCTCGCCGGGCGGCATGTCGTTGCCGTCGGCATCGACGACGCGGACCGCGACGCCCGTGCGGGGGATGCCGACCGATGACAGCCGGTCGTCGAGACGGCCGTCGCCATTGTCGAGATGCATGTGGGGCGGCAGGTAGGTGATGGTGCACGGCGACTCGCCCTGGCCGTAGGCCTGCCACAGCCGCGGGCCGAGCGCGACCAGCGCGCGCTTGAGATCTTCGACATACATCGGCGCGCCGCCGTAGAAGATGTGATCGAGATTCTCCACCGTCAGATCCGCCATCGAGGGCGAAGTGACCAGCCGGTTCACCATCGTCGGCGCGGCGAAGAACGAACTCCCCGGATAGCGATTGATGAGATCGACGATCTCGCCCGGCTCGAAGCCGCCGCTCTCCGGCACGACATTGGCGGCGCCGCGTACCAGGTGCGCGAGCGCAAGCAGCCCGGCGCCGTGCGACAGCGGCGCCGGATAAAGCGACGCGTCGGTTTCGTCGACCGGGCCGATATCGGCGAGGAAGCTCATCGTCATGTTGTAAAGGTTGCGATGGGTCAGCATCGCGCCCTTTGGATAACCTGTGGTGCCGCTGGTGTAGAACAGCCACGCATTGTCGCCGGGCGCGGCCGGTGCCGGCCGAAGATCGGATGGCACCGTCGCAAGCATCGCGCGATACGCCTCGCCGTCGACATCGACGACGTTGCCCGGCTGCGACAGTCCGCCCTCGATGTCGGTGAACAGCACCGAGGCGGCGCAATTGTCGAGGATGTAGGCCAGTTCCTTCGGATGCAGCTTGGCATTGATCGGCGCCACCGCCAGCCCAGCGAACCAGGCGCCGAACAGGATCTCGAAATATTCAGGGCGATTGGACAGGAAGACGCCGACCCGCGAGCCCGGCGCAAAGCCCTTGTTGCGCAAGGCCTGGCCGAGCGCCGCGCTGCGCTGCAGAAGCTGCGCATAGCTATGGATCGTCGCGCTGCCGAGACAGACCGCCGGGCGATCCGCAAACGCTTTCGCCGCATTGGCGAGTACCATGGCGATATTCATGGGCTTCTTCCCCGTTCAGATGGCGCGCGTGCGTCCCTTCCAGAACGTCTCGCGAATATCCTTCTTACGGACCTTTCCGACCGCGCTGCGCGGCAGGCTGTCCCAGAAATCCACCGACTTCGGCGCCTTCACGCTGCCGAGCTTCGCCTTGCACAGCGCAATGATCTCATCGGAATTGGTGCTCGAACCCTGCTTGAGTTCGATGACGGCCTTGACCGCCTCGCCCCATTTCTCGTCGGGCACGCCGATCACGGCGCAATCCTGCACCGCGGGGTGGCCCCAGATGATCTGCTCGATCTCGCTCGGATAGACGTTGAAGCCGCCCGAGATGATCATGTCCTTCTTGCGGTCGACGATATAGACGTAACCATCCTCGTCCTTGAATCCGATGTCGCCGGTGTGGTGCCAGCCGAAGGTGGAAACCTCCGCGGTCGCCTCCGGATTCTTGTAGTAGCCGGGCATCACGAGATTGCCGCGCACGACGATCTCGCCGCGCTCGCCGGCCGGCATCAGATTGCCGTCATCGTCCATGATCTCGACCGGAGTCAGCAGCGTCGGCCGGCCGCAACTGGCCAGGCGCTTTTCCTTGTCGGGATCGCCGATCACCAGATGTTCCTGCGGCGACAGGAAGGTGCAGAGCATCGGCGCTTCGGCCTGGCCGAAGGTTTGCGTCATCACCGGCCCGAACACCTCAAGGCACTCCCTCAGCTTGTCCACCGACATCGGCGCGGCAGCGTAGATGAAATGCTCGAGCGAGGAAAAATCATGCTGCTTGATACCGGGATGAGCCAGCAGCATGTAGATCGCCGTCGGCGGCAGGAACATGTGGGTGACGCCTTCGGTCTCGATCGCGTTCACCACCTTGGCGGCGTCGAAGCCCGGAAGGATGATCTGCGTCGCGCCCGCCGCCATCAGCATGATGCCGACGCCGCCCGCCGCGTGAGTCATCGGCGCCACGACGAGATGAACCGGCGGCTTCTGCACCGGCATCGAAGTGAAGAAGTTCGAGATCATGGTCTCCCAGACCAGATTGGTCCACAGCACGCCCTTCGGCCGCCCGGTGGTGCCGCCCGACGAGAAAACCGAGATCGGCTTGCTCGGATCCTCGGGAACGTTGGGATCGGTCTCGGGCGCGTTCGCAATCCAGTCCAGCAGGAACGGGGCGTCCGCGCCGTCCTTGTCGATGCAGATATAGATGCGGATCTGCGGGCATTCCTTGCGGAACACCTGCACATTCGCCTCGAATTCACTATGGTAGAACAGCGCCTGCACGTCGCAGTTTTCGAGGATGTAGGCGTTGTCTTCGGTGGAATTGCGGGCGTTGATCGGCACCCAGATATTGGCGCCGCGGATGATGCCCAGGATGCACTCGAAAGCCGTCGCCCCGTTGGGGCTGTAGACCGCGGCCATCTCGCCGGTTTTCAATCCGGCGGATGCGAGTGCGTTTGCGATCCGGTAGCTGCGCAGCTGGACCTCGCGGAAGGTGCGCGAGACCGTCGCATCCTTCAGGCAGGTGCGCGACGGATTGATGCCGACGCCACGGTCGAAGAAATCGATCAGACGCATGGATAGCCCTCAGCGCTCCAGGATGGTGATGCAGGCGGTCGCTTCTTCATAATGATGGAAGCCGCCGCCGTTTTCGGCAATAGCGTGGTGCGCGCCCTCGACCTGACGAGCGCCCGCCTCGCCGCGGAGCTGCGTGACGAGTTCGTAGATCTGCGCCAAGCCCGTGGCCCCGATCGGGTGACCGCGCGACTCGAGGCCGCCGGAGACGTTGATCGGTATCCGGCCACCAAGCGCGGTATCGCCGTCGCGCACCAGGCGGCCGCCATCGCCGATCGGCGCGAAGCTCAGCAGTTCGGCCTGATGCAGTTCCGCAAACGCGCTGGCGTCATGAACCTCCGCGACCGACATGTCGGCGGGGCCGACTCCGGCGATCTCATAGGCACGATTGGACGCGAGCCGGCACAAATGGCGTTCGAGGTCATCGGCCTCACGGTCAGAACCCGATGCCAGCACCGAGGCGGCGATCCGGATCGCCCGCGTGGCGCCGAGCGCGCGCGCCTTCTCCGCGGAACAGACGATCGCGGCCGCCGCGCCGTCGCTGATCGGCGCGCACATCGGCAGCGTCAGCGGCCACGATACCTCGCGCGCCGCCAGCACATCGTCGGCAGTCATGGAGTCCTGATACTGCGCCTTCGGGTTCAGCGAGGAGTGCCGGTGGTTCTTCGCGGACACCTCGGCGATGTCCCGCTGGGTGGTCCCGAAGCGATGCATGTGATAGCGCGCGAGCGAGGCGTAGACGTCCATGAAGACGCTGCGCTTGCCGCTGTTCTGGCCGGCGCCGGGCGGCAGCGCGAGATCCTTGCCGAGCGCAGTCAGGCGGCGAACGCTGCCATCCACGTCGTGTACGTCCCAGGCGCCGCCGAAGATCGCAAAGGATTTTTCGCGGTCCTTCGAATTCATTTTTTCCGCGCCGACCGCCAGCGCGATATCGCCCTGCCCCGACGCGATGTAGGAGAAGGCGGCGTTGAGCGCCGTGGATGCGCTGGCGCAGGCATTCTCGACGTTCGTCACCGGAATGCTCTCGAATCCGAGCGCCCGCAGAACGAGCTGGCCGCGCACCAGGTGCTGGCCCTCCACGACGCCTTGCGCCGTGTTGGCGAAAAACGCGGCCCGGACATCGCCGCGCGCGATGCCGGCGTCCGACAGCGCCTCTTCCACCGCCCCACGGGCGATCGTCTCCAACCGGTCGTCGAGGTAGCGGCCGAACCGCGTCATGCCGACCCCGATGATGTAAACGTCGGCCATGACCTTCTCCTAGACGCTGATGAGGGATTCGATACGGGCGCGGTCGGCCTGCAGTTCTTCGGTGGTGCCCGACCAGACCACCCGGCCATTATCGATGACGAATTGCCGGCGCGCCAGCTTCAGTGGCACCTTCAAATTCTGTTCGACCAGCAACATGGCAATGCCTTCGGCATTGATGATGCGCATGGCCTCGATGAGTTGATCGACGATCAAAGGCGCCAACCCTTCGGTCGGCTCGTCGAGCAGCAGCACTTCCGGATTGGTCAGCAAGCCGCGGCCGATCGCCAGCATCTGCTGCTCGCCGCCGGACAGCGTATCGCCACCTTGCGAGGCACGCTCCTGAAGTCGCGGGAAAAGCTGGTAGATGCGCTGCAGCGACCACGGACCCTTGCGCCCCATCACGGTCGCGATCTTCAGGTTTTCCTCGACCGTCAGGTTCGGGAAGATCCGCCGGTTTTCCGGAACGAAGGCCAGCCCAAGGCGTCCGAGTTCATAAGGTTTCAGTGCCGTAACGTCGCGATCGCCCATCAGGCACCGGCCGCTGCGCACGGCATTGAGACCGATCGCAGCCTTGAGCAGCGTGCTCTTGCCGGCGCCATTGCGGCCGATCAGCGAAACGACCTCGCCCTCCGCCACGTCGAGCGAGACATGATGCAGCGCCTGCGCCTTGCCGTAGAAGACGTCGCAATCCTGCAGGGCCAGCGCGCTCATTCGTCGTTCCCGAGATAGGCGGCGCGCACCGCCGGGTTGGCCCTGATCTCCGCCGGTGTTCCGGACCCTAGCAATTGTCCCTGCACCATCACGACGATCTCGTCGGAGATCTGCATCACGACGTCCATGTTGTGCTCGATCAGCAGGACGGTACGGCCCGCCACGATCCGCCTGATCAGTTCGAGCGCCTGCTCGAGGCGCTCATGGCCGACGCCGGCCAGCGGCTCGTCGAGCAGCAGCACGCTGGGATCGCTGAGCAGCGCCAGGCCGACTTCGAGGGCGCGCTGGTCGCCGTGCGAGAGATTTTCAGCCGGCGCGTGGGCGAGACGCTCCAGCCCGATCTGCGCCAGCACCTTTTCAGCATCCTGACGGATCTCGGCGAAGCGGCCGGCCGGCATCCAGAACGGCTGTACGCGATAACGGTGTGCGAACGCCGCGAGCTTCAGGTTCTCCAGTACGGTCATGCCGGAGAATATCTTGGTAATCTGGAAGCTGCGACCAAGGCCGGCGCGGGTGCGCGCATGAACGGAGAGCTTCGTGATGTCCCGCCCGTTCAGGATCACCTGCCCGGCCGCCAGCGTCGCATGACCCGACAGCGCATTCATCAGCGTGGTCTTGCCGGCCCCGTTGGGCCCGATCAGCCCATAGATCCGCCCCGACTGGAAGCTGCGGCTGACGCCCGCGACCGCCTTGAGACCGCCGAACGCGACCTGGATGTTCTCGCACTGCAGGGAGACGTTGCCCGCACTCATTTCGACGCCCCCTTCCTGCCGCGTCCGAGGACGGCGAACAGGCCGGCGATGCCGTTCGGCAGAAAGATGGTGCAGAGAATGAAGACGATGCCGAGGACGCCGTACCAGTGTTCGGTAAACTGGCTGAGTTCTTCCTTCAGGACTTCAAATACGGCCACGCCGAGCACCGGTCCCAGCAACGTGCCCTTGCCACCGAGCAGCGTCATGATCAGTACGTCGCCCGACGTGCTCCAGTGCAGCATCTGCGGGCTGACATAGAACATCAGCGAAGCCAGCAGCGCGCCGCTGACGCCGGCATAGGCGCCGGAGATCATGAAGGCGCACTGGCGCAGCCGCTGTACATTGTAGCCGATCTGCTCGGCGCGGACATCATTGGCCTGCACCGCCTTCAACGCGCTGCCGAACGGCGAGATACGCAACAGCGCCATGATCGCGACGCCGATCACGAACACCACGACGAGGAAGTAGAAATAGTTGCGGTTGTTGTAGAAATCGACGCCGAAGAGGGCCGGCCGCAGCACGCCGGGAATACCGTCCAGACCGCCGGTGAAGGCCCGCAGCTTCGTGCTGGCTAGGATGTAGACGAGTTGCGCCAGCGACAGCGTCAGCAGCGAAAAGAACAGGCCCGACACACGCAATGCGAACACGCTGAGCAGGAAGGCCAGCGCCGCGCCGGCGACGGCCGCCACCAGCAGCGAGGGCAGGAAGCCGAACTGAGGCGCCAGCAGCGCCAGCGCATAGCCGCCAGCGCCGAACATGGCGGCATGTCCGAAGGACAGCATGCCGGCCATGCCGAAGATCAGGTCGAAGCCGATCGCAAGCAGGCCCCAGATCAGGATCAGGCTGATCAGGTTGAGGCTTTCCTCGCTGGTCGAAACCATCGCAAAGACGATCATGGCAGCGACGGCGGCGGCCATGAGGATCTGGTCGAGGCGGAGCATGCTCATGCCGCACGTCCCTTGCGGCTGAACAGGCCCGATGGCCGGGTCATCAGGGTGACGATAAGCAGAACAAAAGTGATCAGTTCCACCCATTCGGGCGCATAGGTGAAGCCGGCGGCGCGCGCCATGCCGAGCAGCAGCGCGGCGAAGATCGCTCCCTTGATGTTGCCGAGGCCGCCGATGATCACCACCACAAAGCAGTCGATGATCACGCTAAAGCCCATGCCGAGTTCGATCGGCACCAGCGGCGCCGCGACGACGCCGCCGAGCGCGGCCAGCCCCGAGCCGAGCGCGAACACCGCCGTGCGTACCTTCGCCACGTCGACGCCGAGCGTCTGCGCCATTTCGGAATCCGAGCTCGCGGCACGGATCACCATGCCGAGCTTGCTGCGGTCGAGCAGCAGGAACAGCAGGACGGAGACCAGCGCGCCGAAGCCGATGATGAAGAGGCGATAGGAGGGGATCTGGCTGCCGAACAGCGCAATCGGCTGCGAGAACAGATCGGGCGTCGGCACCTGCTTGTAATCCAGCCCCCAGATCAGGCGAACCGATTCCTCGATCACCAGGATGAAGCCGAAGGTCAGCAGCAACTGATAGATATGATCGCGATTGTAGACCGGCCGCAGCGTGACGACTTCCATCGCTGCGCCTAGCGCCGCGACGACCAGTGGGGCGAAAGCGAGCCCGATCCAGAACGAACCGGTCCAGTGCACAATCTGATAGCAGACATAGGCGCCCAGCATATAAAGGGCGCCGTGCGCGAAATTGATCACGCCCAGCATGCCGAAGATGAGCGTCAACCCTGCCGCCAGCAGGAACAGCAGGAAGCTCAAACTCAAGCCGATAACGATCGTCGACACGCCAGATTGGTCCGCGGTTTATAGAAGGGGGTGAGGCGTGTCCCGACGCCGGGACACGCCTCCGTTTTACGAGCAGACGTCGAACAGCTTCGAAGCGTCGAAGACGTCGGTGATCTTCATGGTCAGCGGCGGCAGCGGCGCCTGACCTTCGGTCACGACGCCCCACAGGCCGACCTGCGCGGCCTGATGATCGCAGCCGCGCATCACCTTCTTGCCCTCGAGCGAATTCTCGCGGGTGCTCTTGGCGAAGGCATCGACCCACGTCTCGCGGTCCCAGCTCTTGGTGGATTCGACGACATCGAGCCACCAGCTGATGCCGTCATAGGCCTCGCCGGCAAAGCTCGACGGCCACTCGTTGTACTTGGCGCGATAGGCCTCGACGAACTTCTTGTTGGCCGGGTTATCGACCGTGAAGTGATAGCGCACACCGGAATAGACGCCGACCGCAGCCGGACCGACGGCCGCCGCGAGGGTCTCGTCCTGCAGCACCGGGCCGAACTGGGTCTTGCTCTTGTTGAGACCGACTTGGCCGGACTGCTTGAGGAAGGTGACGGCGTCGTTGCCGGTGACGATGACGGCAATGCCGTCGGCATCGGACTTCGCCATCTTGTCCACGATGACGGAGTAGTCGCGGTTGCCGAGCGGCGCGTAGTCATTGCCGACGATCGCGATCCCGGCCTTCTTCGCCTCGGCGGCAAACAGTTCCCAGCCGTCGCGGGTCGCCTGGTAGTCGGCGGTCACACCGTAGATCTTCTTCAGCCCCTTCACCTTCGCGAACTCGATGCACATCCGGATTTCCATGCCGAGCGTGTTCGAGGTGCGGAACGTGTAGCGCGAACCGTTCGGCCGCGTGATCTTGTCGTCGGCGGAAATGGTCACCAGCAGCGGGATCTTGCGCTGGTCGGCCAGGCCCTGCAGCGCCAGCGTCGATGCCGAGCCGACTGCGCCGAACATCATCTGCGCACCGCCCGCAAGCAGGCGGGTCGCCTTCTGCACCGCGGGCTGCGGCTTGGTCTCGTCGTCTTCCCACGACACCCGGATCGGCTTGCCGAGCACCTTGCCGCCGCGATCGGCGATGGCGAGTTCGACGCCCTGCCGCATGTCCTTGCCGATGATGCCGTAAGCGCCGGAAAACGCCAGGATACCGGCGATATGAAAATCAGCCGGCTCATCCGCAGCGAGAACACCTGTCGCCGGAGCAAAAGCCGACAGCGCCGCACCGGCCGAGCTCAGCAAAAATGTACGACGATGCATAAAACCTCCCAAAAACCTGTCATTTAGATGTATCTTACTGAGGAGTAGGCTATCTCTGACCTCTAGGTAAATGTCAAGCCGCGGAGCGGCTTGCGACCTGCGGCTTGAACGCAGCCGGAGAAATGTGCATTGGAGACAGGGCGCGACGGTGTGTCGCTTCCTGCATCCTGCCGCAACTTGGGGAAGTACAGGGATGACGAAAAAACCAGTGGGGAGAAAGCGTCCCAATGTTTGGGAAAGCGTCGACCTGCGCCAGGAGCAGCACGAGGCCAAGCGTCGTCTAATCCTTAAACAGGCAGCACTTCTGTTCGCGGATCGCGGCTTTCACGAAACAACTATCGATCAGATCGCCGAAGCTCTCAATGTAACCAAGCCGACGATCTACTACTACATCGAGAGTAAGGAAGACCTGCTCTATCAGGTGGCGCATACGGCTCTCGTCGACCTCAATGAGGCCTTGTCTCGCGATCAAGACGCGAAGCTTCCCGCAATCGACCGCCTCGAACAGTTCTTCACGATGTATGGCAGACTCATACTGTCCGAGTTCGGGGTGTGCCTGGCTCTGGTCAGCGACCGCTCGCTTAACGCGCAGTCACGACGCAAGCTTCGCTCGCTCAAGAAGCAATTTGAGATCACCGTTCGGAAAATTCTCGAAGAAGGCAGCAAAGATGGCACGATCTGCGTGGACGATCCGAAAATGTTCATATTTGCCATCTTTGGTGCGTTCAATTGGGCTCCGCAGTGGTTCTCGAACACAGGCGCATCCGCTCCGGACGAAGTCACGGCTGCGATGTTCCATGTATTTCGCAGCGCTGCGGCTCGGTAAAGCAGGGCAATTGAAAAAGCGCTGGCTGGACTGACCAACACGGAAAGCAATACTGGCATACAGTTGCCATGGGTATCCGCAACACGTCGTCACCACGCTGGCGCGGATGACTGAAGCCGAAAAACCGATGCTGGGGCCATCCAATAGGTTGGCCGAGTACGCGCCCGAGCCGAACCTCGAGACCAAGAAAAAGGACGTCGTCTGGTTCGCGATCGATGATAATCGGCCGCTCACGTGCTTTGCTGTGCTGAGTTCAAGGGCGATCGTGACGCAAAATCGAAGCCTCCGGTCGACGCGCTCAAGCAGAAGCCGTGCGCGCGGTGATCGCCGCCGGTGCCATTATCGCAGCCCACAATCGCAGCGTCCAGCGCAACCGAGTTGCCCCCGAAGTCGCCCAGCCCGAGGTAAGTGTCTCGCTAAGGCCGGCAAGGAGTTCGGCGTTTCGGCCAAGCAGCAGATGATCGGTCTATTGACCCTGCTGCCGGACGTTCACGGT
Organism: Bradyrhizobium sp. 22; assembly: GCF_000482425.1. Lineage (NCBI taxonomy): Bacteria > Pseudomonadati > Pseudomonadota > Alphaproteobacteria > Hyphomicrobiales > Nitrobacteraceae > Bradyrhizobium > Bradyrhizobium sp. 22. The sequence continues at coordinate 83,821 of NZ_KI519401.1, read as the reverse complement.
CTGGGCCTGGATGCCTCGCAGGGACTGCTGGTCAGCGAATCCTTCTACTGGGACATGAACGACGAAACCCGCGCCTGGTCGAAGCGCTTCTTCGAGCGCAACAAGGTGATGCCGCACATGGTGCCAGCGGGAGTCTATGGCAGCGTTCTGCATTACATGAAGGCGATCAAGGCCGCCGGAACGACCGATTCGGCTGCCGTGATGAAGGCCATGAAGTCGCTGCCGATCAACGATTTCATGACGAAGAATGGCAGGATCCGCGAGGACGGGCGTGTGCTCCGCGACTTCTACGTGTTCCGTGTCAAGGATCCGAAGGCATCCAAGGGACCATGGGACTATTACGAACAGGTCGCCACGATTCCCGCCGAGGACGCCGCGCGGCCACTGTCGGAGAGCGAGTGTCCCCTGCTGAAGAAGTAAGGTGCGGCTAACGCGCTGCGCGCAGGATCATCATGATGTCTTCGGCCGATTGGATCGGCCGAAGATTGGCTTTGACGAACGCATTGCCGAGGCCGGTTTCGGCCACCCGCGGCAGCGCGCTGTCGTCGACCGCGAGCTCCGACAGTTGGGTCGGTAGTCCCAGCGAGGCAATGAAGTGACGAACGGCATCGGTGGCTGATTTGCCGGCGGCGCCGAAAGCCGCGGCGATTTCGGCTTGCCGTTCATGTGACACCGGTTCGTTGAACGCGAGCACGGCGGGCAGCAGGACACAGGATGTCATGCCATGCGGCACGCCGGCAATCGCTCCGAGCTGGTGACCGAGTCCGTGGCTGGCGCCATATCGCACACGGCCGATGCCCGATCCCGCCAGCCAGACGCCAAGCTGGCAGCGGTGCCGCGCCTCGATGTTGGCTGGATCGGCATGGGCCGCGCTCAGGCCTTCACGCAGCAGTGCCAGACCACGTAGCGCCAACGCGTCGGTGAACGGGTTGGCGTCGCGCGAGAGAACGGTTTCAACACCGTGGTCGACCGAGCGGATGCCGGTGGAAAGCCAGAGATCCAAAGGCGTGCCTGCGCCGAGCCAGGGGTCGTAGACGATGATGTCGGGCGCAAGCGTGTCCGATTTGAACAGGTGCTTGATCCCGCTCCTTGTATCCGTTGCTCCGCCGATGATGCCGAATTCCGCCGCCGACAGCGTGGTCGGCACCGCGATGATCGGGATGCTGCGTTTGGCCGGCGAGGCCTGCGACACGCCGAGCGCGTCGGGTATCGAGCGCAGGCCGAGCAGGGCCTCGTGATCTCGCACGCCCGTGGCGACGGACAAGCCGGCGATCTTCGCCGCATCGATCGCGCTGCCGCCGCCGAACACGACAAGGAGGTCGGGCGCATGACGTTCGATGGCGGCGGTCAACGCCAGCACGACATCGAACGGCGTATGGGGCTTCAGGTCCCGAAACATCGGAAGCGCCGCCGCTCCAAGTCGATCGATCGACGCTCTGACGATCGGGTTCTCCGCCAGCGAGGAGGTGACGATCGGCAGCACACGTTGGACGCCGCGGAGCTGCGCCAGTTCGGCGACCTTGTCCTCGGCATGTGCGCCATAGTGAACAGAAGGCTGCGCCAGCATCGCCAACGCTCCGGCCTCGACGGTCCCGACAGGATGAGCGGCGTTGGAGTTGGTCATGGCGTGCTTCCTGCTGCGATCGGTGAGCGGTATGCGCGATCGATGTTGCTCGCGGGCTACAGCCGGCGCTTGATGAAGTCCACATAAGCGGAGGCGCATTCGCCCGCGCGGCTCAGCAGCAGCGAGTGGCGTTGCCCGGGGAACCACTGGATTTCAGATGTCTTCAGGCGCGCATGCAGGTCGGCGGCGAGCGATCGATCGACGAAGGGGCTGCCGTCCGGAGCCAGGATCAGAACGGGAGCGCGAATCTGGTCGAGCTGCGATGACAGGTCCTGGGTCTTGATGAACTCCGCCTGCTCGTACACGGCGCTCGGCGCGCATTCCGCCTGCAGCCGATGGACCCAAGCATAGAGGCGCGGATCGACATCGCCGTCGGCAAAGCGCATCGGCATCAGCGCGTCCGACCATGCGGCCATGCCGCCTTTGTCGATCGTCGCGCGCCAGGTATCGACCGCCTTGATACGCTTGCCGTCAAATGGAGTGGAAAGCAGAGCGCAGGAACGAATCCGCTCCGGATAGCGTGCGGCATAGCCGAGCCCGATCAGCCCGCCGAGCGATTCCCCGACGTAGTGGAACGTGTCGACATTCTCCGCGGCCAGCACGACATCGATATCGGCGAAGAAATTCGGCAATGACCAGCCATACCCTTCCGGCGTCGGCTCGGATCGACCGAAACCGCGCATGTCGAGCCGGATCACCCGGAATCCGGCCGCCAGCAGCGCCGGCTGCCAATCACACCAGGCATCGCCGGTCAGCGCGACGCCATGATGCATGAGCACGACCCCGGCGGGTTCGCGCCACGGCGCAACCAGCGAACTCGCCTGATAGAATATCTTGCCGCCGTCGGTCGAAATCGCGATGGACATCTGAGCCACTCCAATTCAGTGCGCCGCAGATCGGCAAGCCGGCGCCTGCCGATCTGCAGCCGTCATCTGCACGTCAGTTCGTCTTGCCGGAGACGAACGAACAGCCACCCTCGGACAACGGGCGGAAGGCTTCGTTGGCGGGCACGGTCGCGAGGATCTTGTAGTAGTCCCAGGGCTCCTTGGATTCCTGGGGCGTCTTGACCTGTACGAGGTAGATGTCGCGCATGACGCGGCCGTCCTCGCGGATCTGGACGTTATGGCCCATGAAATCATTGACCGGGGTCGCCTTCATCTTCTTCACGATCGCCCGGCCGGAGGTTTCGTCGGTGGTCGCAAGAGTCTTGAGATAGTGCTGCACGGCGCCGTAGACGCCGGCCTGGGCCATCGTTGGTGCGCGGCCGAACTTGGCCATGAAACGGCGGCTCCAGGCACGCGTTTCGTCGTTGGCGTCCCAGTAGAACGGGGTCGAAATCAAGAGGCCCTGCGCCGTCTGCAGTCCCATCGCATGCACGTCGGAAATGAACATCAGCAACGAGGCGAGCTTCTGCCCGGCATGAGTGATGCCGAATTCGCCGGCCTGCTTGATCGAATTGACGGTGTCGGAGCCCGCATTGGCCAGGCCGATCACCTTGGCTTTCGAGGCCTGGGCCTGGAGCAGGAAGGATGAGAAGTCGGACGTATTGAGCGGATGGCGAACCGAGCCCACGACCGTGCCGCCGTTCGACTTGACGAACTTCATCGCGTCCTGCTCTTGCGCAATGCTGCCGGAGTTGTCGCCGGTCAGGAAGAACCAGCTGTCGCTGCCCTGCTTGATGAGCGCCTTGGTGGTCACGTTCGCAAGCGCGTAGCTGTCGAATGTCCAGTGGATCAGGTTGGGCGAGCAGTATTTTCCGGTCAGGTCCGAACTCGCTCCCGCCGACGGAATGAGGATCTTGTCGCGGCTTTCGGCGAGCTCGCGCACCGCGAGAGCGACTGCCGTCGTGGTCAGGTCCACGACAAGGCCGACATTCTGATTGTCGAACCATTGTCGAACGATGTTGGCGGCGATGTCGGGCTTGTTTTGATGGTCGGCCGAGATCATTTCGACCGGCTTGCCGCGAACCTTGCCGCCGAAATCGTCGATCGCCATTTGCGCCGCGATCACCGAGCCCTTACCGCCAAGGTCGGCGTAGGGACCCGACTGGTCGTTGATGACCCCGATCCGGATCACCGAATTATCCTGAGCCATCGCCGGCGCCAACAGCAAGACGCTTCCAAGAAGCATGGCGGCCGTTCTGAGCACCATCATTCCCTCCCAAATGTCGTTTTAATTGTCGGACAATAATTGTCCGACGATGGGTGGCTTTGTCAAGCAATCAGCCGCCCTTGCAGAGCAATTTGCCAGCTTAGGCGAAGTTTGTGGCGTGCGGCGGCTTTACCGGCTGGCTATTTTGTCCGACAATGATGCGACTTTTGTGGAGAGATCAGATGTCGTCCCCAAGTGCGATAATCGAAACAACCGTCGAACGCCTGCTCGAGCGCGCCGATCTGGCATCGAGCCACGCGGCGCTTCGCGAGGGCATCTTTCCGGTAGCGCTCTGGGAAAGCGTGTTGGCGGCCGGACTGCCCCTGACCCTTGCTCCGGAGAGTGCGGGAGGGATCGGCCTCGGCTTCGACAGCGCAACGCAGTTGGCGCGGCTGTGCGGCGCAGGAGCATTGCCGCTCCCGATCATCGAGCCGATGCTGGGCAATTGGCTGCTCGGCCTCGCCGGCATCGAGCCGCGGGATAATCCGGTCAGCCTGGCATTCGGCGTGGACTCGCCGCTTCCTCTATGCGGTCGGTTTGGCAGCCAGGTTCGTTCGCATCGCGTGCCGTGGGCGCGCTGCTCCGATCTGGTGGTCCTTGCAACAGACGGGCCCGCGCTTCGGATCGCGCTGTTGCCGCTGGGCGAGAACATCGTGGTGGCCCACGACATCAACATGGCCGGCGAACCCCGCGACCGCGTCGATCTCTCGATCTGCGATGCCGAGACGACGGTCTGGCACGATCTCCCGCCCGACCTCACGGCATCGACGATCCTGGCCAGGATGGCCCTGCTGCGCGCGGCCTCGATGGTGGGCGCGATGGAGCGCGTGCTCCAGCTGAGCGTGACCTACACTTCGGAGCGCCACCAGTTCGGCCGCTCGCTGGCAAGTTTCCAGGTCATCCAGCAAACGCTGGCGGTGATGGCAACGCAGGTCGCCGCGGCGCGGTCGGCGGTCGATATCGCCGCAGTCGAATCCGATCTCGCGCGCATTGCGTTCATGGCGGCGGTTGCCAAGGCGCGCGCAAGCGATGCCGCCACGCTCGTTGCCGCATCGGCGCATCAGGTCCACGGCGCCATGGGCTTCACCCAGGAATATGGCCTCGGGCCGATGACCAAGCGGCTTTGGTCCTGGCGCAGCGAGGACGGCAGCGAAAGTCACTGGCACGGATGGTTGGGCGCGCGAGCGCGCGAGAACGGCGACCTCTGGGCCGTGGTCGCTGCCTGAGATAACCGGAATCGATGCGTGGCCCGAACGCGCTGCGCTCAGGGCGTCAGGGCCTTGCCGATGATGCCGCGCAGGATTTCGCGGGTGCCGCCACGCAGGCTGAAGGAGGGGGCCTCGAGCGTCGTACGGGTGAAATGGCGGATGAGCCTATCGTCCACCGCTGATGCCTTCTCCTCGATGAGGTCGCGGGCGATCTCGACGATCTCCTGCTCGAGGACCGCACCGAGATCCTTCACCACCGCCGCCTGCAGATTGGGCGACTGTCCTTCGCCGATCATGCCGCTGACGGACATCGACATGCCGCGCAAGGTGACGAGATGGGCGATGGCCCGCCCGATGGTCCGCTGCACTTCGGCTTCGCCGGACACCGGGAGCGCGCTCGCTTCACGTAGCAACGGCACCGTCGACATGAAACGATCGGGCCCGCTGCGTTCGAGCGCCAACTCGCTGGTGACGATCTTCCAGCCTTCGCCGGGCTCGCCGAGCACCATATCGTCGGGCACGAAGCAGCCGTCAAAGGCGACTTCGTTGAATTCGCGCTCATCCGCCAGATTGAGGATTGGAGAAATCGAAGCCGCGGGGTCCGGCAACGCGACGATCATCTGCGACAGCCCGGCATGCCGTTGCGCGCCGGCCTCGGTGCGGCACAGCACCGTCATGTACTGGGCATTGTGAGCATTCGTGGTCCAGATCTTGCGGCCCTCGATACGCCAGCCGCCTTGCTCGCGCGTTGCCCGGGTGCGGACGCTTGCGAGATCGGAGCCGGAATTGGGTTCGCTCATCCCGATGGCAAAGCAGCAGCGCCCCGCGACGATCTCCGGAAGGATGTCCCGCTTGGCCCGCTCGCTGCCGAAGCGGATGATCTGGGGCCCGCTCTGCCGGTCCGCGAGCCAGTGGCCGCCGACCGGCGCGCCGGCCGCCAGCATCTCCTCGATGATGACGAACTGCTCCACGGGCGATAGATCCTGGCCGCCATGTTTCTTCGGCCAGGTCGCCCCGATATAGCCGCGGCTACCGCACTGTTCGCTGAAGGCGCGATCGACCCGCGTCCAGGAATTCGAGCGAAACTCAGTCCCGGATGCCTGCTGCTGCATCAGGAATTCGCGAACCTCGGCCCGCTTGTGGCGGGAGGTCTCCGGCAACTCATGTGGGGTGAAGGGTGGGATTCCGCTCATCGGGCTCTCTGTCTGACGGTTCGGCCTAGACGTGGGAAAACATCTTGCGTCCCGCCGTCGGCATCTCTGCGCGCAGAATCGCGCCGGAATGAGACTCGACGATAAAGAGGGACTTGCGATCGGGGCCGCCATACGCGCAGTTGGTCGGGAAATTATCCGTGCACGATCGAATGCGGTACAGCGGTTCGCCGGCCGCAGAGAACAGCCAGGTCGCGCCCATTCCCGGATGGCAGACCGCAAGGTTGCCATCGTCATCCATCGCCATTCCGTCCGGCCCGACACCGCCGCTCATCTGGATGAAGATGCCGACCTTCGAAACCGAGCCGTCGAGCAGCATCGGCGCGCGCCAGATGCAATTGCCACGCGTGACCGCCACGAAGACGGTGGTCTCCTTTGCGTCGAGTACGATCCCGTTCGGGCTCGGTATTCCCTCGAGAAGCTTTTCGAGTTTTCCGGCGGCGCTCAGCCTGAAAACCCGCCCGCTCGGATCCTGCAGTCCGGTTTGGCCCTGGTCGGTGAAGTAGAGGTCGCCATTGCCGGCAAACACCAGGTCGTTGGGGCCTTTGAAACCGTCGATCTGATCGCGATGGACGATCGGCGAGACGGCGCCGCGCGCAGGGTCGAGCAGCAGGATGCCCTGCTTGTGATCGGCAATGAAGATGCGGCCGTCGCGGTGAATCTTCAGACCGTTGGGCTCGCCGTCATATTCGGCGACCAGATCGAACGTGCCGGTCGGAGAAATGCGAAAGATGCGGCCGAACGGGACATCGACGACGTAGAGGTTTCCGTCGCGATCGAAACTCGGGCCCTCCAGGAACGAATGCAGATTCTCGCCGCGACGTTGCAGTTTCAGCCACGGCGTCTGGCGGCCGGTCAGATGATATTTTTCCGGAAGCCTGGCAAAAACCGTTGTCTGGATCGTAGGTGCTGAAAACATCGTGGCGGCCTCTGGCTTGAAAACGCCGGCTCAATTGCCGGTGAAGTTGGGCTTTCGCTTCTCCTTGAAGGCGGTGAACGCTTCGCGGTGATCGGACGTTTCGAGCGAGATCGCCTGCATCGCGGCTGCCAGTTCCAGGCTGTCCGGCAATGTCATGTCGAGCGATCGACGCAACAGCTGTTTGGTCATTCGCAGCGCTTGCGGCGGCTGCGCTGCGATCTGCGTCGCCAGCGCGCGTGCGCGCTCCATCAGCTGTTCGTGCGGTACGACCTCCTCGACGAGGCCCCATTGAAGGGCCGTGTCGGGCTTGACGAACTCTCCGGTGTAAGTCATGCGGCAAGCCTTCGCCAATCCGACCCGCCGCGGCAGGAACCAGGCGCCGCCGTCGCCCGAGATCAGGCCGACGCGGAGAAAGCTCTCGGCAAAAGACGCTTTCTCGGACGCGATGCGCAGATCGCACATCAAGGCGAGATCGCAGCCTGCACCGACGGCTGAACCGTTCACCGCGGCAATCGTCGGCACCTGGCAATGATAGAGCGCGAGCGGGATTTGCTGGATGCCGTGAAGATAGACGCGCCGTGCATGGAACGGCGGCCCGGCGAAATGGCCCGTGCGCGTCACCATGTCTTTAAGGTCGCCGCCCGAGCAAAACCCGTCGCCGGCGCCCGTGATCACCATGCACCCCACGCTCATGTCGCGGTTGATCCGGTCGCATGTCGCGACGATGGTCTCGATCATCTCGTCCGATATCGCGTTGCGGAGATCGGGACGGTTGAGCTCGAGCGTCAGCACCCCGTCCTGTTCGGTGATCTTGATGTGTTCGGTCATTGCGTCACTTCATCATTGGGGCGAGAAAGCGCGCCCGTGGTGTAGAGGTCGTCGAGTTCACGCGGCGAAAAGCCCCAGTCGCGCAGAACCTCCTGTGCATTCGCGCCGATGACGGGAGGCGGGTGCGGAACGGCCGGCGCTGTCCGGCTGAAGCGGGGCGCGGGTCCGGGCTGGGTGACGCCGGCGATCTCGACGAAAGTGCCGCGCATCCGGTTGTGCGGGTGTTGCGGCGCCTCGTTGAACGTCAGGACCGGAGCGAAGCACGCATCACTGCCTTCCATGAACTCGCACCATTCATCGCGGGTCCTGGCGCGAAATATCTCGGCGAAGCGCTGACGCATCTCGGGCCAGCGCAAGCGGTCGAACTGTTCCGGAAACGTCGCCGGATCGATCTTCAAACGCGCGAGCAATTCCTGAAAAAAGCGGTGTTCGACCGGGCCGATCGAGACGAACTTGTCGTCCGAGGTCGCGTAGGTGTCATACCAAGGCGCGCCGGAATCCAGGATGTTGGTGCCGCGTTCCTGCTGCCATAACCCCAGCGCGGCCATACCGTGAATGGCGGTCGCCAGATACGCCGATCCATCCACCATCGCCGCGTCGACCACCTGGCCCTTGCCCGAGCGTCCGCGCTCGTAGAGGGCCGCGAGTACGCCGAAGGCCAGAAACATGGCGCCGCCGCCGAAATCGCCGACCAGGTTCAGAGGCGGAACGGGCGCGGAGCCCTGTCGTCCGATTGCGCTCAGCACGCCGGACAACGCGATGTAGTTGATGTCGTGACCGGCCCGCGACGCTTCGGGGCCCTCCTGACCGAAACCGGTCATGCGGCCATAGACGAGTTTGGGGTTGGCGGCGAGGCATGGCTCAGGACCGAGGCCCAACCTTTCCATCGTGCCGGGCCTGAACCCTTCGATCACGACATCCGCCTGCGCGATCAGGCGCATCGTCGCGGCAACGGCTTCGGGCTTCTTGAGATCGAGCGCGATCGATTTGCGGCCGCGACGAAGCACGTCGAAGCGCGGCTCCTTGCCGAGATCGAGGCCGAGATCGGCGCGCGCGACGCGATCGACCCGCACGACCTCGGCACCCATGTCGGCGAGCAGCATGGCGCAGAACGGCGCGGGTCCGATGCCCGCCATCTCCACGACGCGTAAGCCCGTCAACGGCCCCATGGACGTCCTCCGAAGGATGCGGTCGCGGACACTCAAGGCCTGTCGACCGGCTTATGATTTTATTGCCCGACAGAAAAGCGCTGCATTCGGTTCGCGTCAATAGGCTTCGAGGGCAGCGCGTTGAACCGGTGGAAGTCCACATTGTGTCTTTGGATCAAATAGTTAATGTATAGTTGTGAGTTATTTCCTGGAACACTGAAATGTGAAAACATACGAGCCTGCCGGTTGCCAAACTCGATATTGTGGCGCTAGTTTCAGTCCGACAATAATGATCTCCGCCACGTTGAACTCACGGCGAGGCGCGGTTTGGGAGGCACAATGCTCATCACGCGTTCGGACAGTTATGATGAGACATACCGGTCGTTTCGCTGGAATATCCCCAAAGCCTACAACATCGCGTCCGATGTGTGCGACCGCCACGCTGGCGGCGATGCGGTGGCTCTGATCCACGACCGCGGCACCGGCGACGTCAGACATTACACCTTCCGCGATATCCAACGCTCCGCCAACCGGCTCGCCAATGTTTTTTCGCATTACGGATTAGCGCGCGGCAGTTTCGTCGCGATTCTGCTCGGGCAGGATCCTGAAGCCGGAATTACCCATGTCGCTTGCTGGAAGGCCGGCCTGGTCTCGGTGACCATCTCCCGATTGTTCGGGGTCGAGGCCGTTGAGCACCGGCTCGGCATTAGCGATGCGCGCGTGCTCGTCACCGACAAGGCAGGATGGTCCGTCGTCGCGCCGATCCGGGACCGGCTGCCGCATCTCCAGCACGTTCTGATCGTCGACGGCGTCAGCGACGGCGCCTCCGATTTTTACGCCGCCATTGCGCGCGCCAGCGATCACTTCTTAAATATCGGCACATCGTCGGCGGATCCGGCGTTCATGAACTTCACGTCAGGGACGACCGGGCCGGCCAAGGGCGTGCTCAAGGCGCACCGCGCGATGATCGGCGTCATGCCGAGCATCGAGTTCTGCCATGATTTCTTTCCGCAGCCAGGCGACTTGTTCTGGTCGCCGGCGGATTGGTCCTGGCTGGCAGGCTTCATGAACATCCTGATGCCGGCGTGGTTTCACGGCAAGCCGGTGCTGGCATTTCGGGCGTCCAGCTTCGATCCCGAGCAGGCCGTGGCCATGATGGTGAAGCATCGGGTGCGCAATTCGCTGCTGACGCCGACAATGCTGAAGATGCTGCGTCAGGTCGGGCGATTGCCCGAGGCCCTGGATCTGAGGTCGGTCGTGAGCGGAAGCGAGGCGGTCGGCGCCGAACTGGTGAGGTGGGCACAGGATGCATTGAAGGTGAACGTCAACGTCGTGTTCGGTCAGACCGAGTGCAACTCGACGATCGGCAATAACGGGCGCGTCATGCCGTTCAAGGCCGGCGCGCTGGGGCGGGCGATGCCCGGGCACGTCTGCGCGGTCGTGGATGATTCCGGCCAGGAGGTTGCGCCGGGCACGATTGGCAATATCGCGTTTCGCAGGCCGGACCCCCTGATGCTGCTCGAATATTGGCGTGACGCCAAGGCGACGGCAGCCAAGTTCATCAGCGACTGGATGATCACCGGTGACCTCGGGACGTGCGACGAGGAAGGCTATTTCTGGTTCCATGCCCGAGCCGACGATATCATTTCCAGTTCGGGGTACCGGATCGGTCCGGGAGAGATCGAAGACGTATTGATCAAGCATCCCGATGTCGCGATGGCCGCGGTGATCGGCGTGCCCGATCCGGTCCGAAACGAGTCGATCAAGGCCTTCATCGTGCTGTCGCGCAGCGTCGTGCCATCCGACGACATCAAGGAGAGCATACGGACGCTGGTCAAGACGCGGCTCGCCAAACACGAGGCGCCGCGTGACATCGAGATCGTCGATGCCCTACCTCTCAGCGCCAACGGCAAAATCTTGCGGCGCGAGCTGCGCGAGCGCGAAATTCGCAAAATGGGTGGTTCGAGTTGAGCGCGGAACCGGGAGACGCTTCGAAGTTTCTGCCGCTCGAGGAAACCGTGCCCTGCGACTGGGGCAGGCTGTCCGGCTATTTGAAGACCAACGGCATGCGCGTCGATCTCGAGCGACCGATCCGGCAGTTTGCCGGCGGCCTCGCCAATCGCAACTATCTGATGGTCGTGAACGGCAAGCCCGCGGTGTTGCGCCGGCCGCCCGACGGCGATCTGCCGCCCGGCGCCCACGACATGGCGCGCGAGCACCGCATCCTGTCGCGGCTTGCGGACGCGCTTCCATTCGTGGCGCGCGCGCTGCACTATTGCGACGACTGCAGCGTCATCGGCGTTTCATTTCAATTGATCGAATACCGGCCGGGCCTGGTCATCCGTGGTGCCGACCTGTCGCCCTTGAATGATCGCACCGATGCACCCGGCAAACTTTCCGCGATGATGGTCGAGACGCTGGCGGCCCTGTATCGGGTGGATTGCCGCAAGATCGGTCTCGACGACCTCGGCCGTCCCGACGGATTCATCGGACGTGCCATCGCGGGATGGTCCAGACGCGGCGCGCTGGTCACCGACAACGCGGCGCTGAAGGCGCTGCTGCAGGACGTGTCGCATTGGCTCTCCCGGCAGTTATTCCGCGAACGGTCTCCGACCCTGCTGCATTGCGACTTCAAGCTCGACAATCTGATCCTCGATCCGCAAGCTCTGGTACCGGTCGCGCTTGTCGACTGGGACATGGGCACGCGGGGCGATCCCTTGTTCGACCTGGCAACCCTGTTGAGCTACTGGGCCCAGCCCGACGATCCGCCGGCGTTGCAGCGGCTCGGGCAGATGCCCACGGCCCATCCGGGCTTCTGGCGGCGCAGCGAGGTCGCGCGGCGCTACGCGGCGCTCACCGGCGAGGATATCGACGATCTGCCAGCGCTGCGTGTGCTGGCACTGTTCAAGCTTGGCGTCGTGTTCCTACAATTGCATCGGCAATGGATCAACGGTGCGGTGAAGGACGATCGCTACGTCGAATTCGCTCGCCTGGGCGAAGACATTCTTCTCGTTGCGCGTGACGCGACGGGCGGCTCTGAATGAGGAAACCGATGGTCAACCAGCTCGACATGAACTTCTCCCTGCCTGCGCACGTCACCGAACTCGCCGATCGCGTGAAAGCCTTCGTCGTCGATCAGGTGATTCCGTTCGAGAAGGACAAGCGCTGGACGTCGCATGGGCCGACCGACGAGCTGCGGCGTGAGCTCAACGCGCTCGCGCGCAAGGCCGGCGTCTTGGCGTTGCATGCGCCGGCCGAGTATGGCGGCCAGAAGCTGTCGCATATCGGTCGTTCGGCGGTGTTCACGGCCGCCGGCTATTCGATGCTGGGGCCGGTGGCGCTGCATTGCGCGGCGCCCGATGAGGGCAATATCCATCTGCTCGACGTGGTCGCACGGCCGGATCAACGCGAACGCTATCTGAAGCCGCTCGCGACGGGAGAGGTGCGCTCCTGCTTCTGCATGACGGAGCCGGCTCCCGGCGCAGGCTCCGATCCGGCCCAGATGCAGACCACCGCGCGGCGTGAAGGCAACAGCTGGATCATCGACGGCGAGAAATGGCTGATCACGGGCGCCGAGGGGGCCGCCTTCGCGATCATCATGGCGCGTGCGACCGGTGAGGGGCTGGACGGCGCGGCGACCATGTTTCTCGCCGACATGTCGGATCCCGCCATCACGATCGAGCGGACGCTCGACACCATCGATTCCAGCTTCGTCGGCGGCCACGCCGTGGTTCGCTTCAACGGACTCCGCGTGCCGGCCGATGCCGTGCTGGGCGAGATTGGGCAAGGCTTCCGCCATGCCCAGGTAAGGCTTGCGCCGGCGCGGCTGACGCATTGCATGCGCTGGCTCGGCTCGGCGATCCGGGCCCATGAGATCGCAACCGAATTCGCGCGTCGCCGCACGGCTTTCGGTCATCCGATCGGCCAGCATGAAGGCGTATCGTTCATGCTTGCCGACAATGCGATGGACATCCACCAGGTTCAGTTGACGATCTGGCATACGGCATGGCTTCTCGACAAGGGCGAGCGCGCCTCGACGGAGAGCTCGATGGCCAAGGTGATATGCTCCGAGGCGATCGCCCGCGTCGCCGACCGCTCGCTGCAGATCCTCGGCGGCCTCGGCACGACGCGCGATACGGTGGTCGAGCGGTTCTATCGCGACGTGCGCGCGTTCCGCATCTATGACGGCCCCTCCGAGGTGCATCGCTGGGCAATCGGACGCCGGATCGTGGGGAAGTGATCCGGATGGCAAGCTCGAACAAGCCGTGCATGACGGGAGGATGAGATGCGGGACGTCTGGTCGTTCAACGAGGTGAGCGGGGAAACAGCCGAGAACTACGATGCGCTCCGCGCCGGGTTCGATTGGCGGGTACCGGAGACGTTCAACTTCGGCGCGGACGTGATCGATCGTCGCGCTCGGGAGCAGGACGGTCCGGCGCTGATCTGGCAGGACGCGGCAGGCAGCACGCAACGATACAGCTATTCCGACCTGTCGCGACTCTCAAACAAACTGGCCGACGTGCTGCGATCCCGGGGCATCAAGAAGGGCGATCGCGTCATCGTCATGCTGCCGCGCCTGCCTGAATGGTTCATCGCCCTGATCGGGATCATGAAGATCGGTGCCGTCCCGATCCCCTGCATCGAGATGCTGACCGCGCGCGACATCGAGTACCGGGTTTCCAACGCCGAGGCGAGCGCAGCGATCTGCCGCGCCGAACACACCGCCAAGTTTGCATCGGTTCAAGATGCCATTCCCGTTCGCATCGCTCTCGGCGAAGCTGAAAGCTGGCTGGATTGGAACGGTGAGCTGGCGAAAGCGTCGGAACAGCTCAGCCCTGCGGTGGTCCGTGCCGACGATCCGGCCATCATGTACTACACCTCGGGTTCGACGGGGCATCCGAAGGCCGTGGTGCACGCGTCCCGCGCCATCTATGCGTGGCGCGTTTCGGCGATCTACTGGCTGGATCTGCGTCCGGGCGAAGTGATCTGGTGCACCGCCGATACCGGATGGAGCAAAGCCGGAACGAGCATCATTTTCGGGCCGCTGAGCTGCGGCGCCTGCGCGTTCTTTTACGATGGGCCGTTCGTTCCGAGCGAACGGCTTGGCTTGTTGCGTCGGCACGGCGTCACCGTGTACTGCGCCGCCAGCACGGAATTGTCGCGCGTCGTTGCCGAGGTCGGCACCAGAGCGGACATGGGAAGGCTGCGCCGCGTCGTCACCGCAGGCGAAGCCATGAACCCCGTGGTTGCCGAACGATGGCAGGAGGTGACCGGCATCCGGATCGATGAGGCCTATGGGCAGACCGAAGCCCTGATGGTGGCGTTGAACTACCCCGGAGAGGATGTGCGATACGGCTCGATGGGCCGTCCTTCACCCGGAAGCGATCTGGACGTGATCGACGCCGGTGGAAACCGTCTGCCGCCCGGCCAGGAAGGCGACCTCGCGCTCAAGGTGCCCAATCCGCAGCTCATGCTCGGCTACTGGAAGGAGCCGGACAAGACGGCCGCGTGTTTCGTCGACGGTCCTGACGGGCGCTGGTATCTCACCAGCGACCGGGCGGAGAAGGACGCCGAAGGCTATCTCTGGTATCGCGGGCGGTCCGACGACGTCATCAATTCGGCAGGCTATCGCATCGGTCCGATCGAGGTCGAAAATGCCCTGGCGGAACATCCACTGGTGCAGTCGTGCGCCGTCGTCGCCAGCCCCGATCCCGAGCGCGGCGAAATCGTGAAGGCATTCGTCGTGCTACGCCAGGGAGGTGAGCCATCGCCCGATCTGACGAGAGCGCTGCAAGATCATGTCAAGTCGGTGACCGCACCATACAAGTATCCGCGCGCGATCGAGTATGTGAGCGAACTTCCCATGACAATCACGGGCAAGATCCGGCGCCGCGAGTTGCGCGACCGCGAGTTCGCGCGACGCACCTGAAGCGTGACACTTTGCGAATCATGCTCCGGCTGGACGGCGGTTCAGGCCAGCGTGATGCCGCCGTCCACGATGAGCGTCTGTCCGACCATGTAGCTCGACAACGGAGATGCCAGGAACAGGGCGGTGCCGACCATATCCTCCGGCTGTCCGAGCCGTTTCAACGGGACGCGGTGCTCGGTCGCCTCTCGTCGCTTTGGACGATCGGTCGTCACCTTGGTGAGCTTGGTGGCGACTAAGCCGGGTGCGATGCCGTTGACCCTGATCCCGTCCTCCGCCCAAGCCTCTCCCAACGTACGCGTGAGGCCAACGGCGCCCGCTTTCGAGGCGTTGTAGGCCGGGTTGCCTTTGGTCGAGCGAAACCCTGCCATCGAACTGAGAATGATGATCGACCCTCGGCTGGCTCTCAGCATCTCGTGGAATTTGAGGCTGCACGCCATCAGGCTGTTGAGGTTCACATCGATGATTTGACGAAACCCCTGCATTTCGAACTCGCGCCGACCGTACAGCACGATTCCCTGTGACAGGACGAGCACGTCAAGATTCGGGAAGGCTGGCTGCAACGATTCGATGGCATCGAAATCGCTGACATTCACCTGGGAATAGTGCACCGGTGAGGTCGCAACCTTGCTCCGCGGCATAGTCGGACGCCGATTGCCGGGTTCCCCAGACGTGGACATCGGCGCCGCGCAAACGAAATCCCTGCGCAATCGCATTGCCGATACCGCTCGATCCACCGACCACCAGCACCGATTTTCGCGCGAAATCAATATCGTCCAAGGTTCCAACCTCCGCGGTAGGGTCATCTAAAACGGCGATTATTGTCGGACAATAATGTGGGTTATCGTCGCAAGTTGTCAAATCGATCGCACAATCAACCAGAAGATTCTGTCTATTGTTGATATTTTTCTGCACCGCGGTACTGTGTAGCATACCAATTTGTCGGACTAAAAATGGCGCTAGTTGACGATCTGAATGCTTCATCGCGCGAGCGAAACGAACCGGCATACCGATTGGTGGTACGCACCATTGAGGCCAGGGTCATGTCCGGCCAATGGGCAGTCGGCTACCGCGTGCCTTCTGAGACGGCATTGGCCGAGGCGTTCGATGTTCACCGTTCGACCATTCGAGAAGCGATACGGGTATTGGAGCAGAATGGCCTGGTTCGTCGTCACGACGGCGGCAAGCTTCTTTACGTCACCGCGCCGCGCGAGGCCGATATCTCGCAGAGGGTCACGGCGGCGATCGTCCTGCATGAGATCAGCTTCTTCGAGTTGTGGGAAAGCATGCGCTGTCTCGAGCCCGTGCTGGCCGAATGCGCCGCGACACGAATCGACAACGATATGCTTGAGGCGCTCCGGACCAATGTCGAGAACACCAAGGCGGCGCTTGAAGACAAGCAGGGCCTGGTCGACCTTGATATCGAATTTCATCAGATCATTGCCCGGGCCTCGCGAAATCGCGCGCTCCAGCTCAGCCGCCAGCCCATGAGTCAGCTGTTCTACCCGGCCTTCCTTCGGGTTTTCTCCCGCCTGAATGCCGGCGAGCGTCTGGTGTTTGCGCATGAGAAGATACTCAATGCGCTGACTGAGCGTGACGGGAAGGAGGCGCGCTCCTGGATGGACAAGCATATCGTCGATTTCAGGCGCGGTTACGAACTCGCCAATTTCGATATTGAGTCACCGGTTGTCTGGCCGATGCCGATTGGGCCGACCGCCTGAAATGTGCGGAAGACCGCAGGTGACGTAATCCGCTTAGCGTCCACCCACTTCGCAGCGCCGATCAGCGAAGCGCATTCCGCCATTCTCCTGTCGTCCGTTAAGAAGCCGATTGCAGCGATGAGCGGTCGCTGATTGCAGCGATGAGGGCGCGCAGGATTAGGCACCAAAGAGCCCTGAGCCAGGCGAGGATGCGGCGGAAGTTGTGGCCGACGGCGGAGAGGATGACGTTGGCGGCATCGCCGGCGCGGCCTTTGAGGTAGCAGCGGCCGAGGTGACCATCGGTGTTCAGGTGTCCGATGATGGGTTCGATAGCGGAGCGGCGGCGCAGCTCGCGCTTGATGATACCGAAGACGCCGCGTTTTTGACCCGAAATGAAGACGCGACGGGGATTTTGCGCGTCGTGGCCGCGGTATCCCTTGTCGACATAGGCCCGCTCGATCGCGCAGCCGGTGAGCGTCTCGGTGCGGTCGATGACGTCGCGCAAGGTGTGACCGTCGTACGGGTTATCGGGCAGAGCCCTGGCGTGCAGCACGAAGAGGCCACCGGGAGCACGGCGGTTGTTGGTGACGATGGAGGCTTTGACACCGAACTCGTAAGGCGCGGCTGCTTTGCCCTTGCCGATGCACTCCACCTCCGGGGCGTGAAAGGAATAGAGCTTCCAGCCGCGCTGGCGCTGCTGCTGCGAGCGGATCTGCGAAGCCCGGCTGAGCGGGAGGGCGAGCGCGTTCTCGAGCGCAGCCTGACCTTCGATTTTGCGGCGGATATCGCGGATGATCCGGCCCAGCCGGCTGCGCAGAATGCGCAACTGCCGGTGATGCCGCTTGAATTGCTTGGCATGGGCGTAGCGCCCCGCCATCATGGCCGCGGTCCTGGCAATGCGAAGATAGGACTGCCGCAGCCTGACCCCGTGCTTCCTCGCCAGGCGGTTGAGCCCCTTGATCGCTGCGTGCAGCAGCTTGGCGTCGGTCGGGAAGGTGATCGCCTTCGGCTGCACGGTGGTATCGACCGTGACACGCTTGAGGTCCTGGCTGCGTAACGCGCCGGCCTCGTGCGCCACCCGCAAGCTCTCGGCCAGCAACAGCTCCAGCTTGTCGCCGAGCCGCTTGCGCCAATGGCTCAGGTCCGAGCGCTCGTGCGGGAACGCGTGCTGGAAGAATTCTTCGCCGGTGAAGTACTGGAAATACGTGTCGTGGACCCAACGCTCGCACACCCCCTAATCGGACAGGCCGTAAATGTGCTTGAGTAGCAGCAGCCCGATCACGAAGCGGGTCGCGATGCCCGGCCGACCGTTCTCGCTGTAGAGCGGCGCGATCTCGCCGTCGAGCCAGTCCCAATCGATCTTGCCGGCGAGCTGAACCAGCTCGTGCTTCATGTTGATGATCTGGTCCAGCCTGGCCCGGAACAGATCGCCCGATCCCGTCGTCCTGTGCTTCTTCGGTCGCATCGCCACCTCCGATACGACGAAGGAATCATGACTGGCGATTCGACGGAATCCTGAAAATGAAATTGCAAGGTTCCGATGCTCGACCCATCAAAACCCTGCAATCCCAAAACATCCACAAAGACAAATGCGATTCTGGCTCAGTCGCTTAGCCGAACTTCACGGACGACGACGTAATGGCAACCGGTCGAGACCGAGGATCGGAGAACCCGTACCTGTGCATGCGCATCAAGCGCGACAACAGTGGCTGGGACCCGATCCGCGGACTACCATTAGGGCCCGCGGACAGAAATCCGCTTTCGATGAGGCCGGAGCGATGACCGCACCCCGACCATCAGTCGCCAAGACGTCGAAAAAGTCCTTGCCATGCGGACGCCATCCAGCGATGCACAGGTGTGCCCCCCACGGGAGTCAACAAGGATCAACGTTTACATCTGCTGACTATTGTTGACTTCCGTCAGCTCCCTCCCCGCACTATCGTTAACACGTGGACAGCAAGGGTGTCTTCGGCCGAAGAAGCGCCGACCTTGCGTGAGGACGATCTGGCATTCTGGCAAATTCAACCTCTCCAGCTTCTTCAACGGACCAAGCGTATGGCCGGACTCCTTCCAGCCGAATTGACAAGCAAGAACGACGAAGATGAACCGTGCAACCGTCGGCACTGAGTTGAAGCAAGAGTTCGGTGTCTTCTGAACCGACCTCATGCCACACGCCACCAGGCCATCGTAAGTTCGGTCGAAGGGTCGGCCACGGGCGATCACGCTGGCTCAAGATCAGTGCCGGTTTCCTCCGCGCTATCGCGGATTTGGCATTTTGGCAGTCGGGGGAAGATCGCTGCCTGTAATGAAAGAAGGCGAATATGTAACTTTCCTTCCCTGCCTGAGCCTCATCTCAGGGTATTGCCCGGTAGGATCGGTTTGCAGCCAGGTAGCTGTCAGGTTTGTCGCGCGAATGGCGCGCGACCTCACCAGGGACCGCAAAGCTGCGGACAACACGATGATCTTCAGTCCTTCACTCCGCTGGCACCAACTACGACCCCATTTACCGACTTATCGATCGCGGTTTCGCTTTCGTAACCGAAATCGCAACTCTTAGTTCGGACGCCAATGTGAACATTTTCCAGAGCGATGACCTGGCCGGGCGGTACTTGCCGAGTCCGATTCACGTACTTGCGGACAAACTGACGCGGAATCTGGCCTGCATCCGCACGAACCCCGGTCTTTTTGCTTTTTCGCCGATGAGCGTATTCGAGGCAGAGCATCGCTGCGCCGATTGCCCCACGCCACGATTTGCAATCGGGCCATCGCGGTCGCGATATGGCTTTCATGAGGTTTCCGAAAGCGTGTTGCAAATCCAAATTGAAATCAGTCGTGCCGGGGCGCCGGCGACTTCATGTTGCAGATTGATCAGGTGGAATATTGAACTGTGATGAATGAAAACGCGGTCAGCGTCGTCGCTGACAACCGCTTGGCGTGTCGTGACCAGACTGACGTTGAGGCTAGCCGCGTATGGCTGAAAGCACGGCTTGAGGCGCTCGCGTTGAAGGCGGCGGATTAACCCGGAACGGAAAGTCTAGCTGATGCGCGCGGCATGCCCTGTGCCGGCGCATCACAAATGGGCCTCTCTTGAGTATCAGGCGCAGCCCAGCGCGCTTTACGTAAAATCCGCGGATGTCATACGACCCAGGATAGTTACCATTTTGCTCTGATCGAGCTTTGGCATTTTGGCTTTTCGGCAGCGCCGCCGTCAATCCAGCTTCGATTGGGGGGCGCGCCCGGTTGTCTTGAGCATGAATCCGAACATGAGACGGATCATTTGAAGACGTATGCACCTGTCAAAATGCCAATATGCCAGAATTGCCGGGACTAGGCCTAAAACCAGTCCCGTAGCTCCGCATTAACGGCTTTTGACATTTTGGCATTTTGGCAGGGCCGGTGCTCCCCGATGATGAAAGAAGGCCAACACGAAAATTTCGACCAATCTTCCCTGCCGGAGCCCTTATCTCGGGGTGTTGCCCGGTAAGGTCGGTTTTCCGCCGGGTAGCTGTGAGGTTCGTCGCGCGAATGGCGCGTGACGCGTGACCTCACCAGGGACCGCAGAATTGCGGAAAAACCATATGGCCAGACAAGCTAAGCCCAAGCAGGAGCCGAAACTCAACCAGGCTAACGTGCACGAATTAGGGGCCGATGCCCCCATCATGATTGGCTCGGCGGAGGCATCGGGAGCGGAGCGTCCCGATGCCTCCAACACCGACGGGTGGCCGACCTTCGATCCTTCGTTTCTGTTGCCGACGACGTCGCCGGCTCCGCGCTTCCCGGTTGAGTCATTGCCGGCGAACCTTCGTTCGCTGGTTGTAGATTTTGCGGAGGCCCGCTTGCTCTGCGCCGACTATGTCGCGGGCTCCATCTTGACCGCCTGCTCGGGCGCGATCGGCAACCGCGCCCGCCTTCTGACATTCGACGGCGATGCAGAGCCCCTGGCGGTGTTCACCGGCCTTATCGGGCCGCCGTCAGTCGGCAAATCGCTGGGGATCAGTGTGGTTGAACGGCCTCTTCTTGCGATCGAGCACGAGATGCAGAAAGCGCACGGGTTGATGCTGAAGGGGACCGAGCACAAATTCCTGGAGAAATTCGACCGAAAGCTGCGCGAAACCGTCGCGCGGCGCCTGTTGCTCGAAGGCATTCCGATGGAGAACGAAGCTTCCGATGGAGATGGTGTCGTCGCGGCGCCCGGGATCATTCTCTCGGAGTTCAGTGGTGCCGGCCTGCTGGATGAGCTTCGCACCGGAATCGATGGCCGCATGATGCTCTCGCACGAACTCAGCGGTGCGTTGGCGTTCGGAGCATCAAATCAAGGTCTCCGGTCGCGCGGCCTCATCCTGAAGGGCTACGATGGCAAGCCGCACGTCGTTCGCACCAAGAGCGAAGGGAAGGTTTTCATTCCGGCGCTTCTGGTCTCAATTTTGGGCGCGACGCAGCCGAGCCGACTTCCTGCGCTGCTGGGCGACGCTCACGACGGATTGGCTGCACGAACGTGGTGGATCTATCCGGACGTCGAGCCGCGCGTCCAGTTGCCGCGCGCACCGGGGCCTGTCGAACGATTGTCGGCACTCTTGAGCCGTCTTTGGGCGGGATGCAGGGGCACGCAAATTATGCGCCCTGCGTCATCGAGGATCTGATCAACAAGGGCTACGACTATGGGGCGCTTGCGCATGTGCATCAAGCCGCGGTTCTCAATGAGCGGCCGCATGTCGTCTTCTGCGGCAACCTGCAAGGCCGACACATCCGCGAAAGCGGCCCGAAAGGCGCTTCGCCTGTCGCGGTCGAGGACGGCCAGGTCGAGGCGATCTCGCCGCTCCACGTGGATTGCGTGCGCTGGATCCATTTGCCGGTGCCGGTGGGCTCTTGCAACGCATCGGCCGACGCCATCGATCGCGTGCGCGCGGCAATCGAGAACGCCGTGGCGCGCAACGCGCAAGGCCGTCTTTTGGCATGCAGGGTTGAGTTGACCGGGCAGACAAAGCTGCACGGCGAGTTGCTCGCGTCGGCGGATCGCCTCCTTGCAGAGGCGCGGGCCGCCGCTTTGGGCTTGGGCGAGGAGACGGCCTGGATCGAGCGCCTCGTTATCGCGACCGCAAGCCCTGACGCCTCAGCCTCCCGCAAGGACGCTCTGGGCGATTTGCAGCGGATGATCCAGGGCGCCGGAGGCGATGCTGACCTTCAGGCGCGGCTCGCGTCGGAGCTTGGCGATCTCGTCCGCAAGCTGCCCCACGATATCCGAGCGGAGTCGAGCGACGCTGCATTGAAGGCCGCCATCGATGCCGACATCGCGGGCGTCATCACGCATGCCGGCGCGTATCTCAATGCACGCCTCGCAGCAGAGAAGGTGTAATCCGATGCGCATCCGACAGCTTGATCTTCTCAAGTATGGGCATTTCACGAACGCCACCATCGACCTTCCGGCTGGCAAGCCGGACTTCCAGATGCTGCTCGGCGAGAATGAGGCCGGCAAGTCCACGACCATGGGCGGTGTCGAAGATTTGCTCTTTGGCATCCCGGCTAATTCACCGCGCAACTTCCTGCACGAGTACAACGCCATGCGGGTGGGAGCGCTCCTGGAGAAGGGCGTCGAGACGCTCAAAGTGCGCCGCCGCAAAGGCAACAAGGACACGCTGCTGGGTGATGACGACATTCCGCTCCCGTCGGGCGAGGGGGCGCTCGCCCCGTTTCTTGCGGGCGCGGATCGCCGCTTCTACACACGGATGTTCAGCCTCGATCATCCACGCCTGCAACAGGGCGGCAAGGACATCTTGCAAGCCCAAGACGATGTCGGCCAGATGCTGTTCTCGGCGAGCGCCGGCATCACGGGCCTGCGCGAGACACTTAAAGCCATGGAGGCTGAAGCCGACGCGCTTTGGGCCTCGCGCCGGGCGGCGCACCGCAAGTATTTCCAGGCGGAAGAACGCCTGAAGGCAGCCGAAGCGGGCTTGCGCGAAAACGTCGTGACCACAAGCAAGTGGCAGTTGCTCAAAAGCACCTTCGAGACATCGAACGATGCACACACCGCGATCGAGCAGGAAATCGAGCTCAAATCGGCGGAGCTGAGCAAGCTCAACCGCATTCGCCGTGTGTGCCGCGACGTACGCAAGCGCGCGGAGACGCAAAGCGCCATTGAGACGCTCGGGACCGTAATTGCGTTTGATGCCGATGCCGCCCGAATCCTGGAGGCGGCGGCGGCTGATGAAGCCGCGGCCACCGCGCGTATCGTCGCCTTGAGCGAGCAGATTGCGGCCCTTGAGGTCGAACGGGGAGCGCTCAACTTCGATGACGGATTGCTCGCGCGCGCCGAAGACATCGCGCAACTTCGTGATCGCCGCATTCAGGTCCGGGCCGGCAAAGCCGATCTCCCCAAGCGGCGGGCGGAACTTGCGGCGGCCGAGGCGGCACTCCTTCGACTCGCCGCAGAACTCGAATGGAGCGGTGACCTCGATCAGGTGATCGGGCGGATTCCCGCTAAGGCCAAAGTGGCCGCCCTTCGCGGCTTGCTCAATCGGCGCGGCGCGCAGTCCAGCGCGGTTGAGAATGCAAGAGGGGCCGTGGCCGAAGCGCAGGAGAAACTCGCCGAGATCGAGGCCGATATCGAGGCGCTCGGCGCACTGACCGATGTGTCCAAGCTCGCAATGACCATCAAGGCTGTCCGCGAACTCGGCGACCTTGCCGGCCAGATCGCCAATTCCAAGCGCGCCGAGCAGGAGGCGCAGGCCGCGATCGAACGCGCGCTGAAAGCCTTGCGCCCGGCGGTGGCTGAATCTGCCGTTCTTGGGTCCATGCACGTTCCGCCGCTCGCTGCCGTTGAAGCCCACCGTGATGCTTGCCGCGGCCTCGAACAACGGCAGCAGACCTGCCGCGAACGCATCCGCCATGCACAGCAAGAACGCGCACGGCATCGCAAAGCCCATGAGCGCCTGATCGCCGACGAGCAACTCGTCTCGGCCGATGAAATTGAGCGCTTACGCGGCCGGCGCGACGCGGGCTGGTCCATTATCCGGCGGCGCCACCTTGAGGGCGCCGCGGTTCCGGGAGATGAGGTTGCGGCCTTTTCCCCGTCGGGGGTGCTCGCGGAAGACTTCGAGACCGCGATCCAGGTTGCGGATACGGCGGCGGATCGCCGCTTCGAGCATGCCGGCGCGGCCGCGCAGCTCGCGGTCATTGGCCGGCAGATCAGCGAGCAGGACGATTTACTGGAGTCCTTGGGCCTGGAAGAGAAGGCGCTGGAAGAAGAGCGCACGAAGCTCGATGTTGCTTGGAGCCAATTGTGGGCTGGCGTCTTCGCCGCGCCCGAGACCCCGGACGTAATGATCGAGTGGCTGCGCGCACGCTCCGATATCCTGGAACGCATCGCGGCACGCGGCGCAGCCGAGCGGGATACGAGCGCCTGCCAGCAGCGTGTGGCGGAGGCCAAGCGACTCGTCCTGGCCGAACTTGGCGCGCTGGGTCTCTCCACAGATGCGCTGTCCGGCCAGCCGCTCCTTCTGGTCGTGGAGGCCGCCGCTTCGGTGGAACGCACGCATGAAACCGCCGCCAAAGCCCGGCGCGATCTTGATGCCGCGTATCACAAGGCGGCAGGCGCCTTGACGCGCAAGCATAAGGATCTGGAGAAGGCAGAGGCTGAATGGAAAGCGTGGACGGCCGAATGGGCTTCGGCACTGAAGACTCTGCAATTCCCGCTGACAGCGGCGCCCGAGACCGCGGAAGCGCAAATCAATGCCCTCGACGATATGCGCGAAACTTCCGTGCGCATCAATGACCTCAGGCATGAGCGGATCGAAAAGATCGAAAGGGATACGATGGCATTCGAGGCCAACGTGGCCGCATTGGTGCAGGCCATCGCGCCGCACCTGCACGGCACCGATGCCGAGGAAGCCGTCTTGAATCTCGATCGTCTCGCAGCCGAAGCTGCGCGTGTTCGCGATCTCAAAGCCGCCAAAGAGACAGGCATCGGCGGCGTTCAGAAGAAGATCGAGGAATGCCGCGCATCGAGCGCCGAAGCCCGCGACATCATCGCGCGCTTACAGCGGATGGCTTCGGTCTCAACCATCGACGACCTGCGCACCGCCATCCGGCGTTCAGATGAAATGCGTGCGCTGACTGGAGAATTGGATCGCCTCACCAAGGCGCTGACACAGGATGGAGACGGCCTCTCAGTCGCGGACTTGGCCGCCGAGTGCACTGGCATCGATCTCGACGCCACCGCCGCGAAGGAGCAGACGATCAACGACGAAGTACAGGAATTGCGCAACAACCTGATGGAGGCGCGCGAAACCCGCAACGCCGCCCGCCAGGCCTTCGAGGCCATCGGCGGGGACGACAAGGCGGCGAGGGACGCAGCGGATCGCCAAACGGCGCTTGCCGAGATGACTGAGATCGCCGAACAATACGTCCGGCTGCGCTCGGCCATCGTGCTGCTGCAATGGGCGATCGATCGCTACCGGCGCGAAAAGCAGGCGCCATTGCTCAAGCGCGCGGGGGAGCTGTTCGCCATGCTCACCTGCGGATCGTTCAAGACGCTCCAGCTCGAATTCGACGACCACGACAATGTGCAGCTCGCCGGCATCCGCGACGACGGCCGCCGGGTGGCCGTCGCCGGAATGAGTTCCGGCACCGCGGACCAGCTCTATCTCGCGCTGCGCATCGCCGCGGTCGAAGACTATCTTGACCACGCCGAGCCCATGCCGTTCATCGCGGACGATCTGTTCATCAACTTCGACGACAAGCGCGCGGCGGCCGGCTTCCGCGTGCTGGGGGAGCTGGCGAAGAAGACGCAAGTTCTATTCTTCACGCACCACGAGCATCTGCTTGAGGTTGCACGAAAGGCCTTGGGCGTCCCGATTACCGGCGCTACGCTGCCGGCGGCCGCCGCGAGCCCGCCGACGCCGCAGTCGGAGGCCGCCTGAAGCCAAGTTATTTCCCGTAATTTATGGTATCACTCTGATGTTTTTCCTTTTATTTCAATGGCTTAAAGGACGACAAATCTACATTTGAAGAAATATTCGGACCCCGCTTCCGGAATTTTGGATGTGCGGTCGCTTCCTAGGTAGGGCCGCCCTTCCGGATCGCGAGGTTAAAAACATGAAGACAGGTGCCAAGACGCCCGAGGAACCGCCCTCGCCATCCGACCTGGAAGGTTGGAGGCAAGTCGCCGCCGGCAACGGCCTTCGCCGCTTGCCGCCTGGAGACGTCGTGGCCGCGATACAGCACATCGGCCCCAATGGCGATCAACGGCTGCTTGCCGCTCTGATCAACCACGTCTCGGACGAGTTGTTGCGCCGCATCAAACGGCTGGTCGGCAAGAACCACCGCAACGAGGGTGAGGACATTATCTGGCGTGCGCACCACCAGTTGATCGTGGCGGTGCTGAGGCCGAACTCGAAGGACGGGCAGGCGCTCTGCAAGACCTTCAAGACCTGCGTCGAATTCCGCGTTGCCGACGCGATCCGCGCGGAGCGCAAATACGCCTACCGCAACAAGCCCTTCAAGACGCAGCCCGGCGTCGCCGATGACGGCGAGGAAATTCTCGAAACCATCGAGCCGCCCGAGGAAGGCAGCGAGCAGGCGGCCGAGGTTCAACAATTGCTGAATAGGATTCCTGATCCGAGAAAGCGCGAGGCATTCCGCCTGCATATGCACGGATGCCCCCTTGGTCCCGGGATCGGCACGACGTCGATCGCGGAGCAACTCGGAATCAGCGCTAAAACCGCTGGAGAGTGGATCGCCGAGACCAAAGCTCTCCTCAAGATTGAGATAGGAGCCGCCCCATGATTGAACAAAACAGAAATCCCGAACGGGACGACGTGTTGTTCGCATTCCACCAGACTTGCGACAACCCGACCGCTGAGCAGGTGTCCGAATGGACGCGCCGGTATCCGCAGTATGCCGACGATATCCGTGAGCACGCCGCCCTGCGCACGCAGTGGTCTTCGGAGTCCGACGAGCCCGGCGACGAGCCCGACGAGAGCATGCTTGCGCGCGGGCGCAGCCATGCCCTGAATCTGCTTCACAGCGCGCGTCAAGAAGCCGCTGCCGCCCAGAACGTTTCTGAAAAGACATGGCCCCATGCCGTGTCGGCGGCCGGCTTCGATATTCCGCGGCTTGCGCGCTGTATCAACATCGATCGCATGGTTCTGGCCGAGCTGAATGCCGGCCGCATGCGCTTGCCGTTGGGCCGGCGTTTGACGGATGCGCTCACGGACGTACTCGGCATGAGCGCCGCTTGGCTTGAGCGCGTGGTAACCGATCTCTTGGCGGGGCCCCGGCGATTGGGCCACGCCAAGGCGGATGAAGCGCCCACCATCAATACGCGATCCTATGCTGAGGTCATTCAGGCCAGCTCCATGTCGGAGGATGAAAAACACTATTGGCTTGGAGAGGACTAAGGCATGGACGCTTGGCGGGATATCCGGCTCAAGGCGCGCGAATGTCACCGCCAGGCCCTCTTGAAGTCCAAGGGCGTCCGTAAGGCACCTGCGCTGCTCGCGGCTGCGCTGGAAGACGAAGACCTTCAGCTCACCCATTACGCGCCGGGCACGGTCGTGAGCAAAGGTGTTTATGGATTTCTCGACCGCCCTTCGAAGATAATCAACGTCGCGAGCGGCCAGAGCCCGGAAAACGAAGCCGTGGTGACCGCGCATGAACTCGGTCACTACAAACTCCACCGCGATCCCCGCAACGAAGTGACCGCCATCGCGCCTGGCCTTGGCGGCGATCCGATCGATTCAGGCGCGGGCCGCGTGGAGGGCTATTCGCCGAGCGAGCGCAAGGAAGTCCAAGCCGATATTTTCGCCGGCGAGTTTCTCTGCCCGGCCGACTGGCTGCGCGAAGAACTCCTCGCGCATGGCCGCAAGCCTGCGGACATTGCCAAAGATATCGGCGCGCCGCCTGGCCTCGTCCTGAATCAGGCCATCCGTGCTCTGCTCCTGCCGGCGCTGGAAGCCCCCGCCCCGGCTGGCCCCACCCCGAGCTACGCGCTGGATCCCGGCCAGCTTGAGGCCGCGACCTGGAGCGGCGGGCCGCTGCTCGTCGATGCTGGGCCCGGCACAGGAAAAACAAGAACACTTGTCCACCGTATCCAGCACTTGCTGGACAACGGCGCCCCGCCCGCCTCGATCCTCGCCCTCACCTTCTCCAATAAAGCCGCCGAGGAAATGCGTGAGCGGCTGTCCGTCAGCAACGCCGACGCCTCGATCGAAATGTGGGTCGGCACGTTCCACGCGTTCGGGCTGGAGCTGATCACCAAGTATCATCAGCGCATCGGCCGCACGATGAACGTGCGCATTTTGGATGAAACGGGCTCGCTCGCGCTGCTTGAAGCCAACCTCATCCGCCTGCCGCTGCGTTATTTTCAAAACCTATACGAGCCCGCCTATGAGCTGGTGCCCGTGCTGCGGGCGATCTCGCGCTGCAAGGACGAACTCATCACCCCTGCAGAGTACCGTGCCGCCGCCGAAGCCGCGCACAGCGTGGCAGTGACTGAGGAGGAACGCGAAGCCGCCGGCAAAGCGCTCGAAGTCGCGGACATCTATGAGATTTATCAGGATGAATTGGCGAAAGCCGATGCGGTCGATTTCGGGGATCTGGTTCGGCTCGCGGCGCAAGCGCTCGAGCAGAACCCCGACTTGCGCGCCGAGTACCAGGCGCGGATCGAACACATCCTCGTTGACGAATACCAAGACGTGAATCTGGCGAGCGCGCGGCTCTTGCGGGCGCTCGCAGCGCCACAAGCGGATGTGTGGGTCGTAGCCGATGAGCGGCAGTCCATCTACCGCTTCCGGGGCGCGGCGCCCAGCAACGTGCAGCGTTTCGTAACCGAGTTTTCCGGCGCACGGCGTTCACTTGGCATCAATTACCGCTCCGGCTCGCCGGTGGTGCAGGCGTTTCAAACCTTCGCCGCCAGTATGCAGGCCTCCCCCGGCGGACGCTGGACCGCTCAGCGCGGAAGCGTCGGCGCAATCCGCCAGATCGTGGCGCCTTCGGTCGCGGCGGAGGCGGCCGCGATCCGCGACCACATCGAGCAAGCGCGCGCTAACGGCATCCCCTATAGCGAACAGGTCATCTTGGCGCGCAGTCATCTCACGCTCGCGCGCATCACCGGCGCGCTCGAACAACTTGGCGTGCCTCTTCTTTATCTTGGCGATCTCTTCGAGCGCGAGGAGATCCGCGATCTGCTCGCCTTGATCTCAATCGACGCCGAATCCGGTGGAATCGGTTTGGTTCGAGTCGCGCAGTTGCCGGAATACGGCGCGTCCAAATCCGACGCGCTTGCCGTTATCAAATGGGCCGAGGCCAATAACCTGCGCATCTTCGACGCGCTGCGCCGGCTGCCCGAGATTCCGGATCTGACGCCGCAGGGCAGCGCGGGCCTGGCACGTCTTGCGAACCAGCTCGACGGCTTCGGCGCGGGCACTTCGCCCTGGACGCTCCTGACGACGTGGCTTTTTGAGCGCAGCGACTATCTCAAGCCGCGCCTGGCGGCCAACGACTCCAAGGCGCAGCAGCAGCTCGTCGCTATCTATCAGCTCCTCAAGGTCTGCGGTGAAATGGCGGCTGAAGGCGATTCCACCCGCAAGCACATGCTGGTGCGCGTGCGCCGCATCGAGGCCTTGAATGACGATCGCATGTACCGGGCCGTGGCCTCAGAAGCATCCGACCTCAACGGCGTCCGGGTCCTTACCGTTCATGGCAGCAAAGGGCTTGAGTTCAGAGCGGTTCACTTGCCGGCCCTGGCGACTCGATACATGCCGGCGAACCGGCAAGGGGTGCGCTGCCCGCCGCCGCCGAGCTTGCCGCATCTCGCCATCCGCCCCGCCGATCATGAGGCGGAAGAAGAATGTTTGTTTTTCGTAGCCCTTTCGCGTGCGCGGGACTTCCTGTACTTGAGCCGCGCCGAACGCTATAGCGCGAGCCAGTCCGCCAGCGCGTCCAAGTTCTTGTCACCCATCAACGGGCTGGCGCCGGCAGCACGGCGCAATGACTCTCCGCTTCCGGGACGGCTCGCGCGGACCCTCGCACCGCCCGGCGCGCGCACGCTTTATCAGGAGCGCGAGCTTTCTCTTTATATTCAGTGTCCGCAGCGTTATCAGTTCGAGGCCTTGGACGGCCTGCGCGCCATTCGCGACGACTCTCCCTATGTCCGCTTCCATCGCTGCGTGTTCCGCACCATCGGCTGGCTTGAGACGCAGCGGGCCGCCGGCACGCCGTCTGATCTTCCCCCCGCGCTCGCGCAGCTTGGCCAAGAATGGGCGGTGCGCGGGCCGAAGGGACACGGCTTCGAGGCTTACTACCGTGCCTCCGCCGAAACCATGATCACGTCGATGGTGGACGTGATCGCCGCCGAGACGGGCAGCTATGACCAGGGCGAATGGATTGTGGATGTCGGCGGCAAGCAAATCGCGGTGACGCCCGATCGTGTCGTCATCGCTCCCGACGGCACAGTGCACGTGCAGCGCATCCGCACCGGGCGCAAGACCAAGTCGGATCCCGCCAACCGCATCTATGCGCTGCTCCGCCGTGGCGCTACGGCGCGCTACCCCGGGCGGCGTGTCGTGATCGAGGCCTATTACCTTGCGACCCGGGAAGCGGTGCCGATTCCACCTAACAAGGACGACAAGTTGCTGGAGGAATACACCGGCGCCATCACCGACATCGAACGCGGCGCATTCGCGCCGGCGCCGGAGGACGCGCGGCGCTGCCCGAATTGCCAGTGCTACTTCATCTGCGATTTCGTCCAGGGCGTCTCCTAGACTCACTTCCCGAAAATTCTACCTGCCGTCGCTTAGTCCTTAGGGGCCCAATCAAGGGCCGCGCGCCAAAGGGAATAAGCGATGAGCAAGACGATCATCTTCATCCAGGCCGAGGGCAAGCCCGGCGTCACCGAGGCCGAGATCGCGATCCCGGCGACGGTGCGCGACCTGCACGAGGCCTTCAAAACGCACGGGATCGATTTCGACAAGGAACGTGAAGCCTTTGTCGATGAGGCCGAGAACCCCGTGCCGCACGACGCCAAGGCCACGGTCGAGGGCCTCAAGCACGGCTCACGCGTCCACGTGACCCACTGCAAGAAGATCAAGGTCGCGGTCCACTACATGCACCGCACCATCGACCGCGCCTTCGCACCGGGCACCCGCGTGCGCACCGTCAAGCAGTGGGCCGTGCGCGAGCTGAAGCTCAATCCCACAGATGCGGGCGAGCACGTGCTGCAACTCTGCAACAGTACGATCCAGCCGCCGACCGACGCCGCGCTGGCGGAGCTGGTCAACGGCCGGAGCTGCGATGTCTGCTTCGACCTCGTCCCCGAAAAGCGCATCGAGGGCTAGCCGATGACGGTGGTCGTGCCTCCCGACCAGTTGCTCCTCGCGGCGGATCTCGCCGCCCCGGAATTCCGGCGCGGCGAGATCGAGGGCAAGTGGCGTCACATCGAAAACGCCGGGCCGCACGCGACCATCGCGGTCGCCGCGGCGAAGCGCCCGCACGCACCCGATGAATTCGGATTCCGGTTCGAGTGCAGCGGCTACCGCCACACGCCGGCAACGGCGCAGCCGTGGGACCTCGCCACGCGGCGGGCCCTGTCCGCGCCGCACTGGCCGACGGGCCGCTCCCTCATTCCGTCCGTGTTCAGGCCGGATTGGAAAGGCGGCCAATGTCTTTATTTGCCGTGCGACCGCATGTCGATTGAGGGGCACGGCGACTGGATTCACAAGCACCCGAACCGGCTGTGGCAGCCGCAGCGGGGCATCCTCTGCTACCTGGAGCAGCTTTATGATCTCCTCAATCAAGACGATTATTCGGGCATTCGCGGCGCCTGAGCACCGCTTGAACTGCCCGACAGCGCTATGGGCGCGCACTATGGCCGAGCTGCACCGGCGCACACAGCAGCGGCATGAATCCGGCGCGTTCCTGCTCGGGCATGACCATGATGGCCGCCGCGCGGCCGTCGACGTCGTCTACTATGACGATCTCGACCCGGCCGCGTACGCGAGCGGAGTGTGCATTCTCCACGCCGGCGCTTTCGCCAAGCTTTGGGCGATGTGCCGCGCGCGCAAGCTCGCCGTCGTCGCCGATATTCATACGCATCCCGGCGCGGCCTTTCAGAGCGAGGCCGACCGCACCAACCCGATGGTCGCGCAGCCCGGCCATATTGCCATCATCGTGCCCAGCTTCGCCGCGTCGCCGGTCCGCTACGAGGATCTTGGCATCTACGAATACCAGGGCGAGCACCGTTGGGCCGAGCGTGGTCACCGCCGCTGCCGCGGATTCGTTTACACCGGATTTTGGAGTTGATCCCATGACCGCTCTTATCGATCACACGCGCCTGCACCGCACGGCCAAATACTTCATGGACAGCGGCCGCGCGGCGACGCACGACGACGCGATGAGTATCCTGCGCGGCTTCGGCACTTTGATCCGCGTCGGTCCGGAAGCTGCCGTCTCGATCCCGCACCAAATCGCGCTTCTCACTTTGGTCAACCTTGCGCGCCGGACCTTGCTCGGTGGCGTCGAGGTGCTCGGCGTGCCCGATGCGCCTCTGCTCGTTCCGCTTGCGCGCGCGCGCAGCCTCGCAGACACCGTGGTGGAACTGGGCGGCACGCTCTCCACGACCGGCAATCCGCTTTGGCCGGTGGCGCAGATCGGCACGGTGCCGCCGCCGACGGACGCCTCGAGCTGGCAGCTCACCTGGCAGGGATGGCGGGGCGGTGTCGTGCCACGGCATGACGCCCGCCGCCTGTCCGATGATGCGGCGAATCCGCTCGCCGCCGCCATGGCCGCCGCCGCCGCTGCCGCCGAGCTGTTCGCCTGGCACGCGTCCGACCACCCGATGTCCGGACGGCGCGCCGCGGGGTTCTCGCTATGGAATCCGGGCGCCGATTGGCTTGCACCGGACGCAAGCGAGCCCGAGCTGTCCTACCTGCCCGCTTCGCTGTGGCTGATTGGCCTTGGCAATCTCGGACAGGCCTTCTCATGGCTGCTGGCTTGCTTGCCTTATGCGGACCGCAGCAAAGTCGAACTCACGCTTCAGGACTACGATCTGATTGCGGCCTCGAACGACAGCACCTCTTTGCTGTCATCCTTGCCTTTGGTCGGAACGAAGAAAACACGCGTCGTTGCGAGCTGGCTGGAGGCAGCGGGGTTCAAGACCGCGCTTGAAGAGCGCCGCTTCGGACCTTGGACGTTGCGCGGTCCGCACGATCCGGCCGTTGCCTTCTGCGGGGTCGACAACGCGCCGACGCGCGCCGATCTCGGCACCGCGAAATTCGAACTTGTGGTGGAAGCCGGGTTGGGCGCCGGTCCCGTCGGCTTTCGGAACTTCTCGCTGCACACCTTTCCGTCGTCGCGGAGGCCCGACCAAATTTGGCGCCGCGAAGCTGCTGGAAGCGCCTTTGATGTCTCCGCGATGCCCGCGTACAGCGCGCTGCGAAAGTCCGGGCTCGATACTTGCGGTCTGGCCCAGCTCGCGTCGCGCACAGTCGGCGTGCCGTTCGTCGGCTTGATCGCCGCCGCCCTCGCCGTCTCGGAACCCTTGCGCCGACTCCATGGCGGCAGCGGGGTGGAGATTGCCTCGGGGTCGGCCCTCAGTCTCTGTGATGTTGAATGTGTCCGCCTCCCGTTTTCGCCCTACGCATTCGGCCACTTGCCGGCGTTGTAGCCGACCCTGGTCCCTTCAAAGAGACCGCGAAGCCCTCGTTATCCCTTGCTCTCGAAATGCTTCCGGTCGGGATATGGCAATCGTGATGAAGGCCGCGCGCCGACAGGCGCGCGGCCGAAAATTCGACAACTGCCGACGAGAAGGCCGGGACCGCAACACGGTCCCGGCCTTGCCGATCACTCGGCCGCGTTGGCGTAGGCGTTCGCAGGCCCATCCGTGGCAGCACCCGCCGCTGATTGCGTCGCGCCCAGCTGCGCGGCTTGCGGCGTCCGCATCAGTGCAGGCAGCCAACCCGTTGTAGCCAGCAACTGCTCGGCGGCCTCCGCCATGTCCGGCTTCTTCATGTCGGCCATGCGGTCCGCTGCCTCAGCGCTCACGGCTTCTCGCACCGCGTCAAGGATACGCGCCTTGGTGACACGTCCGAGATAGGTTCGCACGGTCGGTCGCCAATAGCCGCTCATATCGAGAGCAACGGCCTTGGCCAGTCTATCCGCGGTTGCCAGTGCACGCGGGCGAAGATCGCGCGGCAACTTGACCGCGTTGATGGTCAGGGCTGCGCAATGCGCAAAGATCGCCATGCGGCTGTCGTGGTCGAGGGCAACGACGAAGGGCCAGAGATCGGCAACATCACACGGCAGCTGCGCCGCCCAGCGCGCGTGCCGATCCGACCAAGACCGGCCCGCTTCGGTATCGGCTATTCCGTCCGCGTGAGAGCCGAGGAACAAGCTGCCCGGACGAATATCGAGGACATTGGCCTCGGCCCCCCGATAGAACGTCTGCGCCACCAGCGCATGGGTGACGGCGACAAGCGCGACATCGGGTTGGTCCGACAACGCCAGACGAAGGCCAAGGGTTCGGTGGGCGGTGAGATCGGCAACCAGACTGTCCGAAAGGCCGGCATCGGACTCCATATCGTCGTCGCGGTCGGCCGCATCCACATCATGACCTTGCACGTCACTCTCGGCCGACGCCTTCTGCCGGCGATTATCGTCCTCCGGACGAATAAAGCCGCGCTCGACGCGAATTTCACCATCATGGTTGAGAACCACGAACGCGCCGCCGCAGGCGATGTCATCGGCATCGTACGCGCGGTGCAGGGCTTCAAGGCGGTCCATCTCGGCTTCGAGCTCGCCGAACCGGATATCAGCATCCTCGGGAAGCTCCTCAAAATTCTCATACTGCTTAGTGAGGAGATCGAATTCGGCCTGCGCGGCTTCGTAGGCAGCTTGATCTTCCGCCGAAAGCGCGACCTCTCGCGGATAGACGCGCCGGAGGCCGTGACCGTGCGGAAAATCGAGGTTCGCCTCCGCCCATTTCCAGCCCTCGTCCTTCTGCAAGGTCGTCGCCAACAGTTGCAGCTTGTCCAGGGCGAGCCGGTCCAACAGCGCTGCATCCTTCAAATAGCCGCCGCGATCCTCAGTAAAGAGATCACGCAGGATAGTGCCACCCGCCTCGGTGTAGGCCTCACGACCGACGAAGACCGCTCGTCGGTCGGTAGCAGCGACGTTGGTTTCCGTCAGCATCCGGCGGATCGTGACGGGATCGCGGCTATAAGTCAGCCGACTATAAATCTCTTCCTGCCGCTCATGATCGTCGATGAGGGCGAACGCCACCAACTGCTCGAACCCCATTTCGCCATTGCGGTAGGCCTCTATCAGCCGGGGCGACACCGCGCTCAGTCGCAGCCGTTGGCGCACCACGTGAGGCGTCACGCCAAATCGCGCTGCGATCTCTTCCGCGCCAAAGCCGCGTTCGTCCGCTAACTTCTTGAAAGCCTCGAACTGGTCCGCGGGGTGCATGCTCTCGCGTGTGATATTTTCATCGAGGCTAATCTCGTGCGGATCGTTCGCGGTGTCGACGATGCAACGTATCGGCTCGGTCTTGTTGATTTCCTTGCGCTTGACTCGTAAGAGCTGAGCGAGCCTGCGGCCTTCGCCAATGGTCACGAAATAGAAACCAGTAGCCGCCCCCTCGCTGTCCAATTCCGGTTCGACGACAAGATTTTGCAGGATGCCTTTCGCGGCGATGCTGGCGGCATAGGCTTCGATGGACGCTTCACTGTGCGGCGTCTTGCGCGCATTTTTCGGGGACTTCTTCAGCTTGTTGAGCGGAATCAGGACCTCCGCGCCGCTCGCGAGAGCCGTTTGAATCTTCTTGGCAGACATCGGCGATCTCCTTTTGAGGGTTGGGGTGCAAGCGCTCCACGGCGCTGCAACCCTGCCCGTCGGCGAGACCGGGGTAGCGAGAGCAAGGGCGGCCGGGGCGGAGGGGGATCACCCGGCCTGCACAAGCGGATGTCGGACCTGGAGTCCGTCGAAGAGTGGGCCGCGCGGAAGGTCGGGGAGACCGCCTCGGCCGGTCCCGGCGCCGCCGGGGCTTCACCCTTGCCCGCGCGAGGGCGGAGCCCTTAGCTCCCAAAAACAGATAGGGCGTCTGCGCCGCAGCGAAGGCCCGTTGGCAGTCGTGAGGCCGGTCAAAGAGAGGGGCAGCATCGCGCCGCCTGCGGCGGGACCCGGGACCGAGTGTCCCCGGCGAACGGCTCGATACTCTCCGCGAAATCTTCCTGGTTTTGTTACCCCGCAACAGTGACGCAGACTTCTGCCTGGGTTTTGGCATTTTGGCATTTTGACATGTCGGCTCAAGGATGAGCGTGCCGAGATTTCGCGCGGCGCGCTTTGACCCGGTCTGATACTGCGAATTCGTTCGCACCATCGTTGATGTTGAGCTTGAGGCGATGCTCGCGCGATATTTGCGCTCGCTGTCGTAAATCGCATCAACGACGAGACCATCGATTGACATCGGGTCGATTGCCATTACCTCTGGAGCAGGCAGTCATATAACGAGCGACATCATGCGCCGCGAGCTACAACATCTGGTCAAGAACTGGTCGTTTGATATTCCGTTTGAACGATCGGTACGCGCGCACTATCTGACGCTACAGCGGCTGGCAACTTCAGGATTGACATGGGCAACGATCGCCAACGCGCTGACCCAGGCAGGCGCACGACATAAGAGCGGCCAACCGATCTCCGCGCGGCAGATGAACTCGGTATTTCTGCGCGTAAGAAACGCTCAACTGAAGAATTCTGCCAACGCGGCGTCTCTCGGCTTCGCGCCTCATGTGCGGGCGCGCGAGGAAGAGATCGGACGGCTACCGCGCCCGACGCAAGCGAAATCCGATGACAAGGGTGCGGCGATATCTCCTGGAGCCGTGGCGATGCCGGCGCCGCGCCTATTGACCGGACTGACACAACGATTGACTGAGGCTCGCAGACTGAGCGAGGCGACCCGTACAGAATATGACGACTAAGCTCGGTCGATCGAGAACCGCAGAGCCAGCCAATCGAAACGATACTGTCGCCTGGCGCCGACACTTGAGTACGAAGACCCATGACTGACTTTGAAATTCTTCTCCTCATCAACGCGAGCGAAAGGGCGACAGAGGCCGTGTCCGCCTTTGCGGACGCATTCAGAGCGGAGCTGACGGAAAATGGCTACCGTCCTCGTAATGAGATCGATGAGGTCGTAGCGAGCTTGGGACCGCTGATCGCATTCTATCTGGCGAACGCAATTGCCTGGGGCGCGGATCGCTCGGGTCACGTCAGACATAAGCGATCCCCCGATGACGATGCGCATCCGCCTTCTCAAGTCGATGGGAGAGTGGTTACTGAGCTGCAATTCCTGTCAGACTTCATGTCCAAGCTGCCGGATAAGTCTCGGGTTAAGGGACGAACAAGCATATCGCTATATGCGATCCGCGAACTCCAGAAAGGCGCGGTGCTTGGATCCGGGGTGGCGTCGCACGCGCGACAAATTGACATCGCTAAACAAACGGCCGCGGCCGAAACTCCTCTCGGCTTGGGCGGCTCCAATATGGGGCCAGCGAGCGAAGGAACGGTATTCGGCTTTGTCGACCCCGGAATGATCACCGACGACAATTCCAGTAACGCGCGTCTTGTCGATCGTCTCACGGCCCGCGCGGGCATGGTTGGTGAGACGTCGCTTCTTCGGATCGATCCCGTGACGTGGGAGCTCAGCCCGGCAGCTGTGGACATATTGGCTAATGCCAATCGGGCTCGCCGTGGGAAGCACGTCTGCTTGCGAGACGTTAAGCGCCGTCTTGACGACGATGGACGGCGGAACCTCGCTTTTTGCGCTAGCCAGGCGACGCAGTTGCTTAAAATTGCACTTCACATGACGGAGCCGGGCGACGTCAATCATTCCAACAAGACTATCGAGCAGTGGCTGCACGCACCACCACTGAACCGCTTCATCGTTGGAATATTCGAGCTTTTGACGCCTACTCTCGGCGTCCCGTTCGAGCAGATCAGGTTCGCTCGAAACATTCCACGATCCAAGGATGAAGTGTCGGAACGAGGAAATTTTGACCAGCTGACGAAGTCGGCATGGGACTTGGCAAGCGTCGGCTATGATTGCGCCAAGTCGATTATCATGGCGATCCCGGAGTTGCACGGCACCGATCTCGATATCGGTGCGGGGCTTATGGAAATCTCTGAAGGGGAGCAAAGAAAGGGCCGCAAAGATCGAAAAACGACCGGCCGTACAGAAACCACCGAAGAAATTCAATCCAGATTGGTGACCGGACGGGATATCCTGATCGCAAAAATCTGGGCTCTGCGGCATGACATGCTGACCCTGCGAGGGTATGCGGTTTTTATGGATTGGTATAGCGCCGCTCTGATGGAACCGCTGCCTCCGCATCTGTGGAACGAATTTCTGCGCCAGATTTTCAATGAGATCCAGGATTGGTATCGCGAACTGGAAGCGCGGTACAGGGAAGGCATTCTTTACAAACGTGACATCAAACGCCATGCCGGCGGCATGCCACTTGACGTTCCGACGCTGGCGCCACTGGTGCAACGTCACACGCTTGAGATGATGGAATATCCACTCAATCGCGGCCATGGCGCGACCATGAATGAAGAAGTCATCCTCTCCTTGTTGGAATCGCTAAGCGCGAATCATCCAGACATCCGAGATATCTGGGAACACGTGACAAAACGGGTCAAACCAATTCCGGCGATCAGGTCAGCATAATATTTTGATTGGTGTTCGATTTTTTCAGTTGTGCTGACCTTATCTCGGGATGTTGGCCGGTAAGGCCTTCAGCAACTGTCGTTTGCTCCTGATGCGCCATTTCGGCGTATCAGGAGCAAGCAATGACGAGTAAACCCCCGTCCACCCCTCAGCTCGAATCTCGTGCGGAAAAGAAGGTCATTACCGCACATAAGGAAGCGCTGAAGGGTACGGCCGCAACCATAATCTACACGATGGGGCCGAAGGGCGGCGTCGGCAAAAGCCTGACCGGGCGCCTGATCGTCGACGTCATCGCTGCCCAGCGGGATGTTCGTATCGCCCAGATCGACCGGGCTCCGACCCTGCCGCAGCTCTATCCAGACAAGACGATCACGATCGAGGCGCCCGGCGCCGAAGAGATGCGAAGCGATCTTCTCGCCTCAATGCGCGTGTTCGAGCCGCTCGAGGAAATGGTTCAATCGATTGCCAAGTCTGAGACCATCGGTGTGATCGATGTCGGCGCCGGACAGAACCAGCGCGCTTTCCTCAATTTCGTGGCCCGCGCCAGGTTCGACCGATTTCTTGTCGATCAGGGTATCCGTCCGATCGTGCTGGTCTTGATGACGGCAGATCCCAGCGCAATTTCGCAGAGCGCTAACCTGATGGAAGAGCTTCAGCTTGTGCATCCGGACGCCGAGATCGTGCCGGTTTTCAACTTGCGCGACGGAGGATTCAAATTCTTGGCGGGTACGCCAGCTCACAAGATTTACAACGACAAGATCGTGCCGCTGTTGAAAGACCGCCGCCGCGTCACGCTACCCGCAATTGCCGCGGGCGCCTGGCCGCTGTTCGAGTCCGCTGGGATGACTTTTACCGAAGCGGTCATGGCGGATGAAGCGACACTGATTGCTAAATTGGGTATGTCCCGGCTGATGGTCACCGCGCTGCAGGGCTACGTCAGCGAATTTGTCTCTGTCGTGTGGCCGCGCCTCGGCGCCATTGCTGGCTTCTCTGTGGGGGCGTTCGATGCCGGTCGCTAATGGAATGTTTCCGAGCGAACTCGTCAGTCGCCTGAATGAAAACATCGGGCGCGGCAGAGCCGCGCGCGATGTTCTCGGTCAAAAACTTGCGGAAATGCCACCGCGCGACATTGCCAAGCTTCCGCGTGCGGTGCTGACCCGCATTGGTCCTGCCGGAATCGCGACTATGGCTCGGGTAGCGGCGGGAACCGACGACGCGTTGCCGGCAGCAATACCAGCCCCGATTCGGATCCAATCGCAGGATCGGCCGGCCGACGGGCCGCCACCGCTCTGGCTTGTCTGCTGTGCTGCTTCGTTGATTGTCATCGCGGTCACGATCTTCGCAGGAATATTGGATCGGCCATTGCGATGGGCAATTGCAAGCTCAGGATACCTGAGCGCCGACGACGTCGGTCTCTGCAACCGGCTCGATCGCTGGACCGAAGATTGCAATTTCCCGGTGACAGCTCAAGGCCTCAGCCCCGACGATATCGCGGTGCATCTCGGACGCGCCCAAAGTTCGTTCAGCATTTCCCCCACGACTTTGCACACCGACGGGTCCCTGCCCATCGGTACCATCGTTGACGTCCACCGCAATCGCGAAAGGTAGACTATGTCGGAACCTACTCATCCACTCACGCCGGTGGCGTCCCGTTCCGGTGCCGTTCTGGCAGGACTTTCATTTGCTCTGCTCGCGGCCGCAACGGCTTTCCTCATCCTGTTCGCCATTGTGCCCGCATTCTATTGGTCTACTCGCGATCAAGTTGAGTTGCCGTTCGACCTGGCGGCCATGCTGCGGTTGATCGTGATGTCCCACCATGCCGCCGCTCCTGTCCTGGTCTTGAGCGGCGAGGCAAGCGAGAGGTTGCGCGAACTGGCCACCTACGTCGCCGGTTGCTTGAATTACCCAATTGCATTTGGAAAGGCATTTTGGCGATTGCTGACCAGCATCGACATGGCGATCCAGCTCCCGCTTCGCGCGATCGGTACGGTTTTGGCGGGATGGGTCGTAGCCGTTCCAATTTATCGGCAGGTGCTTTCGCGAACCCCGAAACTGAGAAGTGCGCGTTGGATCGACGGGCCGCAGACGCTGTGGTTCGGCGCAGCGGTCGGCGCAGCGCGAAGCCGTCTGGCAGCATTGATTGCCCAGTTTCCGGATGGGGTCGAACTCGCGCCCGGTCTGCGGCTTCCCAGGCTGGCCGAACAGGAGTCGGCCTTTGCCGTCGGTCTACCGGGATCAGGAAAGACAGTGGTTGTTGAGGGTGTCGCGCGCCAAGCCATCATGCGCGGCGATCATGTTCTTCTTCTCGACGTGAAAGGCGCCCTTCACAAACGGATTACGGCTTTTGTCGACCGGAGACAAAGCGCCGCAATTGGTATTGGACGGGCTTCGTCCGTTTGGGCGATCGGCCGAGACGTCCGCTCGCCCGAAGCTGCCAGCCGCGTCGCCGCGATCATGATACCGGAATCTCGCGATCCGGTTTGGTCGGCGGCGTCCCGTTTGGTTCTGAAGGGGCTGCTCTCGAAACTGATTAGAGAGCATCGACGAAATTGGGGGTGGCGAGAGCTGCAAACCGCTATCTCGAAGCCCGTCGAAGAGATCGCCAACGATCTGCGACCGACAATGCGACAGGTCGCAGAAATGTTGCGCGGCAAGGGTGACGACCCCACCACCATGAGCCTTTCGGTGGTCTTCAATATGATCGCTCATGTCGCCGAAATCGTCGATACCTGCGCGTCCATGGAGGCAGACGGACGTCCGCGTATCTCGCTCCTGGATTGGGCGCGGAAGCGATCACGCCAGCGCATCATCGTGTTGCGGCATGACTTGTCCAACAGGGACAACTCCGAGCTGCTGTTGAGCCTGATGTTCCGGGTGCTAGCGAGCGAGCTCCTTGCTCCTGACATGGCCGACGATGTCGACCATGGCGTCTGGATCATCGCGGACGAACTTCCTCGCTTTCGGAGAGCGATGAAGGACATCATGGAGCTTGCATCCTTGGGGAGATCTCGCGGGATCCGCGTAGTCGCAACTGCACAGAGTCTCGCACAGATCGAGGAGGCCTCAACAAAGGCTGCGGCAGAAGCTCTGACGGAAAACTTCGCGACCATCGTCGTTTGCAAAGCAAGGTCTGGCAAAAGCGCAACCGAACTCTCCGAAACCTTGATGGGTATCACTACCGTCGGGATTGACCCGCCCGGCGAAGGTGACACCGAGTTGCACGACGTGCCAGCCTTGTCCGCCCACGAGATGTCTACCTGTCTGGGGCTGACGGTCGACTGGAGAGGGCGGAAGTCGATCCGCGCGTCGATCGTCGGGTTCGACAACGTCTACGTTGTTGAATGGCCGCTCGATACCTGGCAACGACTTTAGGTCCTCTTCATTGGACCATCGAGTGATATCGAAATGGCCGCCACCTCAGTGGCGGCCATTTATTTTTTTCAATCCGGGGACTCCTGAGCTTATCTCGGGGAGATGCCCGGTAGACCCCTCTCTCGGGCGCGCATGCTCGCTTGCATCATGCAGGTGAGCGAGATGGTCGCAACGGTAGCTGCCGGAACATCAGCCGAATACTACATCGCTTCGTCCGACTACTATATCGGCGGCAGCGAGCCCGCAGGTCGATGGGTAGCAGTCGGCGTCGAAATTGGCGTTGTCGTAGGGGCGATCGTCGAACGCGACCCGTTCGAACGGCTGCATGCGGCGCTTGATTTGACGGGCCGCCCGATGCTCTCAAGCCGGAGCGGGAAGAAACACGTCGGCGGATATGACATCACGTTTTCGGCGCCAAAGACGTGCTCGATTCTGTGGGCGCTTGCCGATCCGGAACTGCGGGCAAAAATCGAGGAGGCGCAGGCCAACGCTTTCGAAGTCGCCCTCAAGGCGATCGAGGCCAACGCTGCGTTCTGCCGGTTTGGCAAGGACGGTGTTCGTCGTCAGAAGGTCAAGCTGTCTGTCGCCGTGTTTCAGCACGGAGCCGCGCG
The DNA here is from genome assembly GCF_000482425.1 of Bradyrhizobium sp. 22. Lineage (NCBI taxonomy): Bacteria > Pseudomonadati > Pseudomonadota > Alphaproteobacteria > Hyphomicrobiales > Nitrobacteraceae > Bradyrhizobium > Bradyrhizobium sp. 22. The sequence continues at coordinate 41,408 of NZ_KI519401.1, read as the reverse complement.
TCCCGCACGGCATCGCGACGGCAAAACCTTCTCGGACTGTGCGCTTCATAGTCACGCGGTTACCTTCAACATCGCCCGCAAATACGACGAAAGTTCGGACCGTCGCGTCGACGATGAAGCGAATCAAACCGAGCAGAAGCGCCATGGAGCTCTGGATGGTAAAGCCATCTTCGCCTGGAAAATGGCAGCGGGAGCAGTCTACCACGCCCAGCTCTCCAAAAATTTTCAGAATCTTGGCTTCGCCGTCGGAGACATCGGCAAGAATGGAATCTGGGAAGTCGTCGGAATTGTTCCCCAGCTAAAATCCTATTTCTCGGCTCGTCGCGGTGAGATCGAGGAAGCACTCGACGCAGCCGGGACAGACAGCGCAAGTGCCCCCGCACTGGCCGCCGCAATTACCAAAGCGACCCGTGAGGCTAAACAGGAGCAACACCACGACCGCTTCGCATTCTGGCAGCAATGTGCCCGCGATATCGGCTTTGATCGCAACGCCGTCATTGACTCTTGCTTTGCCGCGGGTCGCGAGCAGTGTGCATCGCTTGAGAATTCCGATCGTGAGCGATTGCTCCAAGGGCGTCTCGCGGCTCTGCCGGATCGGCTTACTGAGCATGACAGCACCTTCGAACGCCGGCATCTCTACGCCGCAGTAGCCACCGCCCTTGTCGGAACCGGCGAGGGCGCGGAACGCGTCGAAACGGAGGTTAATCGCCTGGTCGCGACGAAGGCGGTTGTTACCCTCGATCGCGACGTGTGGGGGCATCAGGTCTTTACCACGCCGGAAATGCTGCGCATCGAGTCTGAAAATCGGCGAGATGGCAGCTCGGCTTTCCAAGAAATCGCCAATCGCGCCGCCCCCTACGATCGTCGCGAAGTTGATCCAGAAGTATGGGCTCAACGAGGAGCAGGCTGTTGCCGTGCGCGCGGCGACCAGCGGTGCCAGGATCACGATTCTTGAGGGCACCCCGGGCGCGGGAAAAACCACGGCTTTGGCAGCCATCACCGACGCCTGGACCGACGCCGAAGTCGGGTACCGCGTGATCGGCGCCTCCACGGCATGGAAGATTTCTCACGCTCTTCGCGATGAATTGGCGATCGATGCACGTGCAACAGACTCTTGGCTCGTGGGTGCCGAACATGGCGTTCCGTTTCTGGATAAGAACACCGTACTGATCGTCGACGAAGCCGGCCTGCTCTCCAGCCGGCAGATGCACAGCATTCTCTCGGCAGTAGAGGCCGCCGATGCCAAGGGTCTCAATCCGCATCTCGTCCTGGTTGGCGATCGCAACCAGCTACAGAGCGTCGGGGCCGGCCCTGGCTTGGCGCTCGCCGCAAATTTTTCATCGGTACAGTCAGTCACCAAGATTGTTCGACAACGTGAGCAATGGGCGCGAGATGCCGTCACTGCCTTCGGGAGGGGGGACGCCGACGAAGCGCTGGAGGCCTTTGAGCGCCGAGGCCTCCTCCACGAGGCGCTTGGTCCCAAGGCCACGGTGCGCGCGATGGTCGACGCCTGGGAAGCTCATGAGAAAGCCGCGCCTGGCCGCTCTCTTCTCATAGCCAAAACGAACGCCGAGGTACGGGCGATTTCGGCAGAGATTCGCGCCCGGCTCCGCCAGCAGAACATAATTCGCGGCGAGGACGTGACACTGAAAGCCGTTACGTCGTCGAATTCAACGGTATCACTGCCACTGACAGCCGGCGACCGAATTCGCTTCCTCACCCGCATTAAAGTCCGCGACCTTGAGACGATCAATGGCACCGAAGCAACCGTCGAGGCAATTGACGCTGCCAACGATGGACGCGTCGACATTGCAGTTCGCACTGATGCAGGCCGCTTCACATTCTCCACAGATGAGATTGCCGACGGCGAGGGTCGCGTCAAGCTCACACACGCTTACGCGACGACGATCTATGGCGCACAAGGCTGCACCACAGACCGTGCAATCGCATGGTTGTCGCCCGACATGGATCGTCATTCGATTCTGGTTGCGTCGAGTCGGGCGCGCAACGCAACCGACCTTTTTTGCGATCGCAAATCGCTGGATGCCCGTATTAGGGCAGAGTTGCCTCTTTCGGAGCGGGGCAAAGCGAACGAAATCGGCGCGGTGGCGCGGCGAACCTACCTGGCAAGCCGACTTGCTCGCTGCGGCTTCAAGCGCTCGTCGCCGGACATCCTGGTAGACGCACAGACGCGTGGCGGCGAGCAGCAGCGCCGGGAGACGCATCGTTCGCCATCCGAATTGGCAACAACCGAGGTGGCCGGCGATCGCGATTGCAAACATCGCAAGAAGCGTGAGCTCGACCATGAGCTCTAGCTGTCCTCCGTCAAAGCCCCGGCCCTCCGATCCGGAATTCTGGACCGTGGAGAACGAGTTGCCCGATCCGATTCCGGTCTCGAAGGCCGAGTTGGACGTGGTCGAGCGATATTTCAGCGACCTGCTCGACGCCGTCTTCGAACCCCAACCCCGAACGATGCCGGCGGTAGCCACGGCATATCAAAAAGGAGACAAACGATGACCATCCGCCCGTTCTACGAACCCCGCATGCTGGAAATGCGGTTGGAGGAATACGCAAACATCGCCATCGACGGCGGGCTCTGGCTCGTTGGGGAGGTGCTGGCGCAGCGTCCCTCGATGAGCGATGATTTCGTCCCCGATCCCCGCTACCTCTACAAGCCCCGGGATCTGGACGCGGCGATCATCGAGCTTCGCGCGAGCAACGAGGACCTGCGTCACCGGATCTTCATCGCGGGATTCCTGAGGCTGCCGGACAACGGCGCGCAGGCGACGTTCCGGCGCTTGCTCGTGAAGCACGCCGAGATGCTGCATGAGGCGCTCCGCTTCGAATGGACGCGCCGGTGTGACAAGACGATCGGAGGCCGCAAACCATCAGGCAAGCTCGTCAGGGTCGACCTGTACGAGAAATTGAGGGCTACAACCGCAGGCAAAGAGTTGGCGATCGAGGTCAAGAAATAGTTGTTGCAGATGCTTGTAGAGCTGCGAGACTCAGGAGCGAAAGGCTTGATGACATGAGTAAGCACGCGCGTAAATCGAACAGCGCAGTCGACGCCAATTCGTCCCGAGTGGCCTTCTACTTGCGCGTCTCGACGGATCGACAGGCGAAACACGATCTCTCGATTCCAGATCAGCGCGCCCAATTGCGCGCATGGTGTGAGGCTAGAGGTCATCAAGTTGTCGGGGAGTTTATCGAAGCCGGCGCATCGGCTACCGACGACAAACGCCCAGTTTTCCAACAGATGATCGAACGCGCCTGCGACGGTGAGCATGCATTCGACCTGATCGTCGTGCACAGCTATAGCCGCTTCTTCCGCGACGCCTTCGGACAGGAATTCTACCTGAGGAAGCTGGCGAAGCATGATGTAAAGCTAGTTTCGATTACCCAACCGCTCGGCGACGACGACGATCCCGTGCAGGCCATGATGCGTAAAGTCATCGCGCTATTCGACGAGTATCAGTCCAAGGAAAATGCCAAACATGTCATCAGGAACATGAAGGCAAATGCTCAACATGGCTTCTGGAATGGCTCGCCAGTGCCGTTAGGCTATGTTCTGGTCGAGGTAGAGAAGCGCGGCACGAAGATCAAGAAGACGCTCGCAATCGATCCGGTCGATGCAGAAACGGTCCAGCTTATCTTCAAGCTCTACCTCTACGCGATGGCTCCTCGGGGGCACTCGGCGTCAAGGAAGTCGTCAAATGGCTCAATAGCCACGGGTACCGCACCAGGAAGGGTAAGACGTTTGGCACCGGCACGATCTACAAGATCCTGACGAATACCACCTACGTTGGCGAGTGGAAGTTCAACCAGATGTCTTCACGGACCGGCAAACGCAAGCCGGACGACGAGGTCATCACGACCGCTGTTCCCGCGATCATCGAGCCCCACGTCTTCGAACAGGTCCGCCGACAACTTCATGCGCGGAGCCCGAAGGTGGTGGCACCGCGCGTGACGACTGGTCCGATCTTGCTCACGGGGTTGGCCGTCTGCGCGACTTGTGAAGGAGCCATGACGTTACGGACCGGAACCTCGAAGACCGGACGCGTCCATCGGTACTATTCCTGTTCGACCTGTAACCGAAAAGGAAAGACGGCTTGCAAAGGTCGGTCGGTCCGAATGGAAAAGTTGGACGAATTGGTCACCACGCAACTGGCTGAACGATTGTTCCAGCCAGAGCGACTGGCAGCGATCCTTTCGTCGTTATCGGCGCGTCGCGCAGAAAAGGCGGACGCCGTGAATGCGCGTATCGCGGCGCTCCAGCGCGAACTCAGCGATGCCGACGAAAAACTTGGGCGCCTTTACAAGCTCATCGAAGAGGGGGTCACGGAGATCGACGATGTCCTCAAGGACCGCTTGAATGTTCTGAAGGCGGATCGTGATCGCTCAAAGGCTGCACTAGAGCGGGCCAAGTCACACTCATTAAACGTAATTCAAATTGATCCCGCGTTGCTTGAGAAGTTCGGCCGCACCATGCGGGAAAACTTCACCTCCGGGTCCATCCCATTCCGGAAAGCCTACCTACAGTCGCTCATCAGCGTAATTGAAGTCGACGACACCGCGATCCGGATCAAGGGCAGCAGGGATGTGCTCGAAAAGGCGGTTTTGGCCAGCCGAAATGGGGCCATTCCGGGTTCGCAGATGAGTACTGGGTGGCGCTCCCTAGGGGAATCGAACCCCTGTTTCAGCCTTGAGAGGGTTATGTCAATCCGATTGATGATCATCGTGCGAGCATTCCGCGATGGAGATTTACGGACATGGTTTCGCCTGCCTAACTTTAGCGCCCTGGAACAGCAACTGGGATATAGTTCCGGGCGCCTCGATCCTCCGGGAGATTCGGGCCTGATGAACCTCCGGGTCAGCTTATCTGGCCCGCTCATCACCTCGTGTTTCGTCGCGCCCATCGGCATCGACGCCCTGATCCGCGTCGCGGCGCCGGCTATTGGCAAGCTCCGCAAGCTCATTCTTCAACGCATGCCGGCGCGTCTCGACAGCGGGCATGTCTTTGACGAATTGCCGAACTTGGCGAGCCAACTCGCGATCTACTGGCGCTTCAGAGCGCTGTAGTTCGGCGGCATAATCGAGATATCGACGCCGGATCACGTCCTGACGGGACTTAATTTGTTCGTCCCAGGGGTTTTTGGCGGTCCTGCCACCCCTCACCTCCGAAAGCACCTTGTCACGGGCGAGCCGATCGACATTGGGCGTGACCTTTCGCTTGCGCATCGCGAGGACCGCCCCGCGATCGGCCTTTCTCACCTGTCCGCGGGTTCGCCGCGGCGTCGCCTCCGCCGCGATCCCGCGAAGCTGGAGTTCGCCAGCAAACCGCTCCCGCCAGGCCTGAAGATCCGCCTTGCGGGGGTTGAGGCGCCTGCCGTCATGGCCGAACGACCGAACGGTCAAGTGCACATGGGGATGCTTGTCGTCGAGATGCTGGACAAAGACGTAGTCGTGATTGTCCCCGAACGTCTCGATGGCGAATGCCCGCGCTGAATCCTTAACGGCGACCGTATCGGTTCCGGCCGGCATTGACAGAATAATGTTGATCGAAAGCGATCCGTCACGGCGGCGCTTGTCGTCGAGGCCGGCATCATCCTCCCAGCGTTGCTGCAGGTCCTTCAATCCGGAACGACCCGCCAGTGTCGCGCCCTGCTCTGTTTCCGCATCGAGCTCACCGTTTCGCGTGATGTATGCAAGGTGCGACTTGAGATGCGCTACGCTCTTTGTGCGACCGGTGATCTTGACCATCACCTCTGGTGCTCGGCGCACGATGCGTTCGAGCTTTGCACGCATCGCCGGCGTCAGGAGGCCCGGAGCGCCCGGATCTGGGATATCCCACTCGGCCCGCCGCGGGCGCCGATTGGGCGTTTCCCAGACATACGAGATCGGCGGAAGTTCGGAGGTCAGGTCGGTCGGCCGCGGCGAGCGCCGGCTCATGACTGTCCATTCCAATAGTCGGCATTGCCGTGCAGCGCGCTACGCAATTGCGCCAGCTCTCTTTCGATGACCAATGTGGCCTCTTGAATTGCGGACAGATCGGGCTCAACCGCCCTGCCCTGCAGCACGCTGGTGTTTGCGGCGCGTGCGATCTGGTTGATGTTGCCGCCAATCCGGTTGAGTTCGCGAACGATCGCGCGAAGCGCGGCATGCTCGTCCGGGGAATGCTGAACGGGCGACGCCAACCGCGAGCGCACCAGCGCGACGATCCAGCCGGTTCGGGTCATGCCACGCTGATGTGACACTTCAGCAAGCTGCCGCATCTCGCTCTCACGAAATCGCACGGTCACCTTCTCCCGTCGCCCGACGGGCAACGCCAAGATGCGCGGCGCTGGTGCGGCTAGTGCATCAGCGATCAGACGTCGCAGCAGCGCGGATTTGCCACCCTGTGTCGCTGCAAGAACTGAGAACTCCGCCGCGACTTGGTCGGAGACGCGAAGCGAGATCAGAGCCATGCACGCCAATCCCAATCGCGATGTAATACATCGCTGGCGCGAAGCCTATCCTGCACTAGAAAACGCGAATCCTTCCACCCCCTCGATGTTGGTTCAAACCAACAGGCTCGACATTCAACCCGCGGGTGTTGCTGCAACTGAGACCCACCCCAGCCGACGATCGATGCGAAGAATTCCTCTGGGAATGACGCAGCCGGCTCCACCCCCAGTGCTTCCACTCCACGAACACCGCGCGTGGAGATCGGCAACATTGGCACCGAGCATGTGGGCCGCGGCTTTCCAGCAGCCTCCGGCCTCTCTACAGCGCTGTGGGGGGCGCGTTCGGCCTCCGGCTGCTGCGCTAACGCGCCATCCTTCGGATGGGAAATCCGCTCCGCCGGCGCACTAACTGTAGCAATGTTTCTGCGGAGACTCTTTAAGACCAGCTTCATGCGAAAAAGACCTCTTCGATTGTGATGGTCGATGTTGGAACCTCTTCCGCTTCGTCTGCGCCATCCATCAGCAGCACGGCATGACGTGAGCCTTGAGAGGCTGGTCGATCGACCAGAAGACAGCCCGTGCGATCCTGGTGACGGACTCTGATCGTCAGTGATGGGCTCATTGTCTCGTTTCGACGAACCGACGAGTGAGGGCGCCTTTCCGCGCTCGGTATTACAGGGTCCGTCTCTGTCGATCGCAATGCCACCCGCGGCCGACTTCGTTCTGCTTGAGCTCCAGAGGCACCTTCGCAATCAGCATGCGAACCGCGGCCTTCAGTCCGAATTTTATGAGCCAGCTGACGTGCGTGTGCATCGGTAAAACTCTCCTGCGCTGCGCATAAGGTCTCGATGGCGTTGGGCTGTTCGCGCCACGCTTGGAAGAGTTCATACACAGCACGGATTGACGAGCCGGCAAGCTTCGACCGGAGGAACTCCGGCATGCTCTGGACCGAGGCGTAGCGAGAAACCCAGTCCCTGGGCTTGCCGAGCTTGCGCGAGATGTCGGCCTGGCTATCGCCTAGCTCCAGACGGCCCGCGATGAACGCCGCAATTTCGGTGGCATTGAGGTCATGGCGCTGGATATTCTCGATCATCTGGACATAACGATCCGCAGAACCAACGGCCTGAATGAAAGCCGGGATGTCACGGAGCCCGGCGCGCTTGGCCGCACGATACCGCCTCGCACCCATGACGATCACGTACCGGCCTTCCTCGGTCGCTTGCCGCAGCACGATCGGTTGCAGCACGCCATGCTGAAGGACCGATTCCGCAAGCTCCTCGATCTTCTGCTCGTCGAAGCTGCGACGCGGCTGATCCGGGTCTTCGTCAATACGATCGATGGCGATGGAGGTGGGCTGCCCGGTTGGGGCGGCAACATCCTCCGCGGCATCAATGAGCTGCTTAAAGCTGAGATCAAGCGCCATGTGCCGTCTCGTCCATCTGCGCGACGATCTTGGCGAGAACATCGCGGATTTCCCGACCAGCCTCTTGCGCAGAGCGGCGCTTCAGCTTCCAGACCGGCAGACGTTCCGCGACGGCCTCAGCGTAGCCGTCTCTTGCAACGATCTGGCCCGGGAACACATATTTGCCAGCCTCGCGCAGGAGCTGCTCAAGATGCGTCCTTTGCCGGGGCGATTTCGTGTTGAAGTTCGAGGGCAGCAACCCGAGGAACTTCGTATCCTGGCGGCCATAGCGCCTCTGCACGCCGATCACGGTCTGCATTAGACCTTTGACTCCCTTGATCGAATAGTCCTCCAGATAGATGGGGGCCAGCACGTGCGACGCCGCAACCAAACAGCCGACACTGCGCAGCCCAAGCGATGGCGGCGTATCGATGACGCAGGCATCGAACTGATCCGACGCGATGGCGAGGTTTTCTTGCAGAGTCGTTATGGCGGCCGCATTGCTGCGATCGAGATCAGTCAGAGAGCTATCGGCCGGCGCGAGCGTCAGGCCTTCTTCTTCCCGAGGCACAATCCGTATCCCCGGTTTGAACAAATCCGCGGCCAACGTTGAACCGGCATACTGCCTTAACGTATCGGACGCATTGCTCTGCGCATCAACGTCGATGACTAGTACACGGAGGTGCGCTTCCGCCATGAACCAAGCCAAATGCACAGCAAGCGTCGTCTTGCCGACCCCGCCTTTTTGATTGTTGATGACAATGGTCTTCATCTTGAGGCCCGAAATGGGTCTAGCGGCGTGGGAGTCATGTCCTTGTCCTCATGTCGGGGGATGTTGGTTTGAACCAACAGACGATTGCGAATCCGACCACCGGAACGATCCCGAAATTCATCCGGCGAATCTCCTGCCAGAAGAGTCAGGTCAGCCCATAGCCGTCGAGGGAACAAATTCCGGAAAGCGAGACTGGAAATCGTGCTGGTTGCTGGACGACTGCTGTCGACACGGTCGCGAGAGGATCGTCACGCGAATGCGCGGAGACCGCTTGCGGGCTCCGGGAGCGTCGCCGCGGCGGCGCGAGTAGAGCCGTCCCGAAGGGGCTCGCCCAACCGCCCACTGCTGCAAGAGTGGATCCCGTGGATGCGAATTCTTCTGTGCGACGGCTATCTACATCGAGGAGAATACATTCCACCGAGCAAGTCGTGTCGCCGGCGCAAGCTCGTCTATGGCCGGCTGTTGCGATAAAGACGGCCGCAATTACAAGCCAAGCATTGCGACGGGCGTCCCGGCAGCGAGTCACTGTTGAGGAAAGGTTTGGCCGGCAAGGTTCGCGGCAACCTCCGGCGCAATTGACCCATCGATAAAATGATGGATCTGCCCGGTCGATTCATAAAACTCATTGGACGGCGCCTGCTAAGGAGCAAGAATCCGCCCATGCCGAAATCGCAACCAGAACCGCTTCATCAGCGCCGCATCGATGCCGGGCGCAATATGCGGCGGTTTTATGCATTGTCCACGCAGCCGACCCTGTTCGGAGAATGTCGCTGATCCGCAATTGGGGCCGGATCGGCACGAACGGCAAGACCATGATGCAGACCTTCGATGGCACTGCGAAGGCTGTCGAAGCATTCGGACGGCTGGAGCGCGCCAAGCGAAGGCGCGGTTATGCTGCAGTCGACGAAAAGCTGTCACGGTAGGCAATTTCTCGGGGATTACGGCTCTGGCCGTGATGCCGGCTCTATCTGTCCCACAGCCTTGATGTCAGACGAGCAAAATCGAAACTAGACGGAGCTCGTCCCATGACGACTGCCAACGAGATCGCGGAAACGATCGCAGCCGAGAACGACCTGACAAAGGCTCAGGCGAAAACGATCGTCGATAGCGTGTTCAAGGCGATCGCTGATGCGGCCGTAACCGGAGCCGAGACGAGCCTTCCCGGGTTTGGCAAGTTCAAGGTCAAGGATAGCCCCGCGCGTGAGGGCCGCAATCCGTCGACGGGCGCAACGATTGCGATCGCAGCTTCCAGGAAGCTGACGTTTACACCTGCTAAAGCCGTGAAAGATGTTCTGAACGGAGGAGCGGCCCCAAGCGACGGTGTGTCGTAAGACGCAAGACGAGGGGGCTTATGCCCTCTCCTCGGCCGCGAGCGCTTCGTCGCGTTGGCGGATGAGCTCGGCCAATTCGAGTTCGAGCGCCTTGCGCTCCGCCGGCGTGAATACGCAGTCGCGCAGCTCGGCGCGCAACTCTTCAATGGTGTCGATGGTCATGATCGCATCTCCAGTCGAAGGGAGCGGGCCCCGCCTCGCGGCGGAGCCCACTGGCTGAGCCTCAGTCCCGGTTGGGCCGGGACCAGATCAGCTGGAGACCTTCCGCACCTTCGACCTCGGTCAGGGTGGCGTAGATCGGGGCGGGGAAGCTCGGATCGTCCAGCTTGACGGAGAGGTAGTCGCGCTCAGTGTCCTTGGCGGTCTTCTGCCAGGCAGCACCCAGCTCGACGTTGCCTGAGTAGATGCGGAAGTGCGGTCCCTTGTCGGAAGGGTTCTCGACGCGGATCAGCTTGGCCTTGACGTTGAGGTTGAGCGTCTTGATCGCGCCGGAGAAGCCATTGCCGGTGGAGGTGAAGGTGCCGATGGTAGCCATTGTCTCATTCCCTTTGTTTTCTCGGGCCGCGCCTATCGCGACCTCGATGGCGGTCGTGAGACCGGAGGCGATCGACCTGCACCCAAAGGGCCGAAATGAAATGGAGGGCGGCCGGCAGCGACTTTCTTGGACCGCGAGGAATGGCGCGCAGCGCCAGGGGAAGAAAGTCGAGGACGGGCGTTGCAGGGATAAGATCGAGAGCCCGCAAAGCGGGATCGCCCTTCGGTCAGACCAGCCTCTATCGAGGACGCAGATGGGTGCGCCCGTCGCGAAAACACATGGAATGAAGACGGACGGCCCTATGCGCCATTCGGATCAAGGCAACGAGCGTCGCAGCGAAACGTCGTTCACCGTAAGCAGGCCACATAAGAGCCGGGTCATCACCTACCAGGGAAACTATCGCTGTCAGCAACGTCGGCGCACCTGTCGAAGCGGCCATCGCAAGATCGATAACGAGGCTGCCCACGTTCTCGCCATGCGGATGCAACCCGGTCCTCCGCATCCGTGCGACCGACACGCCCTGCGAGGCGTGAAACAGATGCTAGCGTCGGTGGACGGGCCGGCCGCCGAGTCCGGGACGATTCCGCCGGCACGCGCGATGGAACGCAGCTTGGCGTGCCGGTTGCAACGCCACAGCATTGGTGCGGGTTGTGAGCACGATCGAAGTCGACAGCGATCCGGCTGCCGGGCTCGATTTCGATCGGACGCTATTTGGCCGGTGCCGCAGCGGGCTGTCCGCCCACTTCCGAGCGGCGGGGTCGCGCAGCGGATCGTCCTCGCAGGCCACGCAGACGTAGCGCGGCTGGCCAGGCGCGACGTCGTCGGGCATCGCCGTCATCGGCTTCCCGCACTTCGGGCACAGCTTCCGGCTCGGGTAGAGCGGAGTCATGTTTTTTTCCTGCCGCGACCAGCTTAGTTCCCGGTGCGCCGCGAGCACAAGTAGATCGCCGAAACTTGTCCGCATGCACCAGAGCGCTTGACGCGGAACGCGTCTCGCACTGAAATCCGGTTTTCAGTGATGTTGCGGGGGTGGCGTCGTGGAAGAATTTTACAGGGGCTTCGCGCAGCGGGCGCGCGATCTGGCCGAGAACGCGGACCCGTTCACCAAGCGGCGGCTGCTCGACCTGGCCCAACGATACGATCTCAAGAGCAGACCGGGAGCCCCGGGCGGTCGGACCCTCCCGCCGCCGCGCGCGACGCCACCGACGGCGCTGTTTTCCGGCTCCGGCGAAGCTTAAGACTAGTCGGAGCGCGGCCCGGTCGTCGGTTTTCTATGTGTTCATCGACCGGTCCGGGTGTCGGCCACCCGCGGTCGCGGTGCTCGCGTTATCACAAGCTCACCCGTGCAGCATGAAACCGCGCACGCGCGCCGCGAAGGATCATCGCCTGCGCCGCGCGATCTCGTCAGCGACCATGCCCTCCGCCCGCACCAGCCGCTCATGCAGGGTCTCGAACATATCGAGGATGTCATCATTGGGTTCATTCTTGCCCTGCTCGATGGCTTCGGCGACGAGCTCATCGAGGGGCGTCTCCTTCAATTGGCCTTTCTCCAGAAGCTCTTCAAACAGACTATCGCCGCTCGGCTGCGGTTGCATGTGACCGTCGGAGTTGCACCAGACGGTGAATGTCTGTTGTCCCAGAACGGCGTGCTCGACCATCTCCGCATCCAAAGGAATCAGCGTCCCCCAGGCCTCGCCCGCCTCGTCCGCGAACCCCGCCACGTACATCCGTTGCTCCGCAGCCCCTTCATCACGAGGCTGGAGGAACGGCGTGAGGACGATTGGAGGGTGTTTTCCCATGACGATCTCTCCGAACGACTTTGCATCGACACAGCGCAGCAGCTGGGTCAGTGCGGGTATTTTCGATCACACGAAAAAGGCAAGGTCTGGGAACGGCGCCTCATCGTCTCACGCTCGCTGCTTGTCTCGCCGGCGAGAATTGATCTGCGCCATCAGTATCGGGCCAAGCGAAAATTCGCCGACCTCGGCTTTTCGCGTCAGACCGCGTAGATAACCGCCGGCGGAATTGATCGCCGTCCCGCGCTGCAGGATACACGCGACGACGATGGCTGCGGGCACCTCGCCCATAACCTTTTGCGCCTCCTCCCAAGCGCTCGGGCTGATGCCCAGCATCGATCGCACAACGGCCGCGGTAGCGAGGAAATCGCGCCAGTTCGAAACCCCGCCCTTCGCATAATCGACGATGTCCGGACACGCACTCAGGACCATTCCTAACGGATACGATCCCTCCCCGACTCGCGATGGTTGAGGTTTGGGCTCAGCTCTCGCCGCCCTGCCTTCTCGAAGGACAGGTTCAAGTTCAATAGGGGCGTCTGGATTTGAATTCTGTATGTGGCGCTCAGAATGGGACTCATTGGCGCTCGGATTCTTGGATTTGATGTGTGCTTCCAGAAGATTGAGCACGTCGTCGGCGAGCTGAGACAACTCGTCGGCGATCGGCTCAAGCTCCTGGCGCGTAGCCGTGCGCGGAATCTGGTCGACGATCGCGCGGAAGGCGGCGTGCACGACCTGCCAATCGGCAGGCCCCTGCCCTCCTCTTCGCGTCGGGACGGCTTCCTCGATGCCAGTTGCAATCATCTTCGCGATGTCGCGCCGGCACAGCGTAATGCGCTCTCGTACGAGCTTGAGTGCGCGGGCCTCGGCTTCGATATCGGCCGCCAGGCTCTCGAACTCCTCTGACCGCACGACCAGCGGCGACAGATCGAAGCCGAAGGCGAGCTCGATTTCGCCGGCGTCGTCCTTCCGCGCATACCGCTTGCCATTGGGACTGTCGCGCCGAACGATCAGCCCGGCGTCGACCAGCACAGCGAGATGACGCCGCAGCGTCGATGCCGGCATGCCGTGCGCTCGCCGAGTGAGTTGATGGTTCGAGGGGAAGACGATCAGATCGTCCTCCCCTGTCAGGGCGGTTTCGGGATGGAAGGTCAGCAGCGCATTCAGTACCGAGAGGGAGCGCTCCGACACGCCTAGGCGCGGCCGTGCCGTGCAGATGGCGTGGAAGATCTTCCACTTGTGCACGATCTTTTCGGGAGGACGTTCGGTTGTGACCATCTGGCTTGCCACATGGGCAAGCGTCAGCGATCGCCGCCCAAAGGGCGTCGTTGGAGAGTGTGACTGCATGTCTTTGCCTCAGCTGGGCAAAGAAAACCTGCTCGCCGAAACGGCGATAAAATCGCGTGGAAACTCTTGACTGCGATTCGCGAAAGTGATTCTCTGTCAGTCGCCAAACTTGAAGAGAAGGCTTCCGGAACTCCGTTTCGGGGGCCTTTTTTCTTTTCCCTTGTCTGCTCCTGGTTCGTGTTTACGGGACGAGGCCGTCAGGCCTCGGTAGTTTCCTGGCCGCCACTCGTCTTGGAAAAGGCGTCGAAGATGGCCGGGAGTTGGTCCACAAGAAATGCCGCGAATGTCGCCGAGACATTCTTGTCGATGGTAAGCTTCAATTCGCGCTCGACCTGACGCACGTGCGCAATCTTGTCCCCGGATGCGGAAAAGACTGGCTTCTCTTCCGATGGCTTCGATGTCCCCGCGGGAGATGGACGGCTTGCTGCTGAGAATGCTGCGAGAAATCGCGCGTCGGTTTCCCGCTCTGCAAATTTCGGGTCAGCGATCACCGCTCTGACACGTTTGAGCGACGCGGCATCCTTGAGTAATTCAGCGAAGGACTGCCAGCGGCCGCGGCCAACTTTCGGAGCCTTCCCGATTGCTCGAACGACTTCGGGTGGAACCGACCGAGCGACGGCAAGGAGTTTCGAAGCCTCAGCCCGATCGATCGACAACGCATCCTGCACGATTGACCGGCTATGCCCGGCATCTTCGATATGCATCGCGAAGCTGGCGCGCTCAATGAAACTCAAATCCTCGCGCGGTGCGTTCTCGAGTCCTTGCGCCACGACAAGGGCTTCATCTGACAGCGATCGCAGGATCGCTTTGACGGAAATACCCAATTCGCGCGTGGCGCGGACGCGGCGATGACCATACGCGCTTTGATAGCGCCCTTTTGCTTCAGGATGCTCCCGAACGAGAATGGGCACCTCTTGGCCACGCTGTGCTATCGACTGTTTGAGTGCTTCGAACGAGCTATCATCATTGTCGCGAAACCGGTCGGACAGGGGTGATGGATCAATAAGCGAAGGGTCGATTTCAAGGATCACAGCCCCAGACGCGATTCTTTCGCGAAGCTCCTCGTTCTCCTTCTCGACTTCGGAAAAAGAATCCTTCAACGAGCGGACCGAGCCCGACGAGACCCGCGGCAAGGCAGCGGGCACGTTGTCAGCTGACAACGTGCTTGATTGCGGGGCCGTGAAAAGGCTCTTGATAGTGTCAGTACGTTTGCTCATCGACCCCACACCTTCTTAAGAAGTTGCGCGATTTCGGCATTGACCGCGTCGACTGATTCCAACGCGCGGTCGTAGGCGCCCCGCCCTACCGCGCCGCGCTCCAGCTCATAAAGTGATTGCTTGGTGAGGCCAGCATTGGCGATTGCAGTCGATTTCCAAACAGTGGCCTGGAGCACATCCGATCCAAAGAGATTACGAAGGAGGGCCACGATTTGAGCTTCGGGCACGTCGTTGGGATCATGACGCGTGATGACGTACCGGATGAAGTCGTGGTCGAGTCGCCCGCCGGCTTCCTCGATGACGGACATGAGATCCGACGTCATGAGGAGAAATTGGCTCATGGATGCGACATCGACCATCTGCGGATGGATGGTCACGAGCATCGCGGTGGCCGCGTTTAGCGCGCCCATGGTCAGGTAACCAAGTTGGGGTGGGCAGTCGATAACGACGACATCGTAGTCGTCGGCAACCTGGTCGATGGCGCTGGCGACTCGGCGAAAGAACAGGTCGTGTCCGCGTTCACGCCGCTCGATCATTGCGCGAGGCGTGTGGTGCTCGAACTCCATCAGCTCAAGATTGCCCGGAACAAGACCTATCCCGTCAAAGTAGGTCGGCCGGACGATGTCGCGCATCGGCCGGCGGTGCTCGTCATACCGGATGGCACCGTAGAGAGTTTCATTCGCCCCAATATCAAACTCGGGCTGGTACCCGAACATCGCGGAGAGCGACGCTTGCGGATCGAGGTCAATGGCAAGGACCCGAAAGCCGGCAAGGGCGAGGTATTGGGAAAGATACAATGCCGTCGTCGTCTTGGCGGACCCGCCCTTGAAGTTGGCGACGGTGATAATTTGGAGCTTGTCGCCCGGCTGGCGGCGCGGGAGAAATTCCGACGCTTCTCGGGGCCGCGCCGTCGCTAGATACGCGCGCAGCTCATGAATCTGAGCCAGGGTATAGGATCGGCGGCCCCCAAGTCCGGTCGCTGGGGTCGGTCCAAGTCCGTCGAGGGAGAGCTGTCGGAGATAACCATCGGAGACGCGGACAATTCGCGCAACCTCCCCTGAGGAGAACGAGCGGAGAGACTTACTGGCTGAAGGCGGGAAAAGCGTTGTCGCCAGCGAGCGAAGCTGGCCGGAAAGAATGCCGGCGTGCCGGGTGATCCGGGCAGACGCAGTCTCGCTCATGGTAAGTGAATCTTCCGCTAAGCTCGGCATTTGCTTTCTCAAGACGGTTTCTGCGCGTCAGACGCCTGATCTCCGTCTTGAGAGATGGCCACGATTCTATGATTTGAGCAAGAATTAAAGGGTTAACGAGTTGTTAACGCCCAATGGCGCGCTGCCCACAAGCAATGGCGCTTTTCGGTGCATCGTGCGGCTGTTGTCAGCTGACAACAAAGCCTCCAGCGACCGGGCGGAACTCTACTTTAGCATGAGTCGGCGCCCCCCCGCTCCCTCCGCTGCATCGAAAGGTGCAACCATGGTGCGTCTTCTCGATCAAAGAGACCCTGCCGCGCAGCTCCGCAAAGTGCTCCGAACCGTCCCCCTCCCCCACTCTTGCCAGCGCGGGCCGCCGCGACATTATTCACCGCAGATGATGTGATGGCACGCTGCATCCAGCCCCCTTCAACCCGCTTCAGCCGCCCTCGTCAGCGACACGGGCCTTTCAGCGCCCACGTTGGACGGGCGAAGAGTCGGCAAAGTCGGCTCACTATTCCCGAGCCGTCGCAGATGAATCGAGGGCTTCCCCGCCAACGCTGTACCGCCGCCGGGCAAACACGCTGTCGACGCTTCGGTCCGGATCTGCTGGACATGCCCCGCCCGGCGCGCGGCGAGCGGATATTCGAGGCAGTCTTCCAAAATACCATCGTCGCCGAAGTCTCACAAATTCACGACGCTGGATAAACGCCTCTTGCAACGGGGACTTTCTGCGGCGGCGCCACGTTCCCGTACGCCGCCACCGGCGGGTCCTGGATGCCATCCCGTTCGCGACCGCGACCGGATAGGCGACCTGGACTCGGTTCGCCACCTCGGCCGGGCACGACCAAGCAGCAGAGAACTGGCCTCGCCCGGCTCAATTGTAATGGCAGTGACTTGACCCGGCTTCGGACAGTCGGCCGAGGCGACGTCCATCGCCAAGCTTGAGATGCGCTTGGTTCGGCGCATTCGCACGCAGGGGCGCGGCATCGCTGGAGTTAGGGATGGGGCCATCACATGCGACATTGGGATGACCCGGTCGAGGGGTGAATCGACCTCGCGGCGGACTGTCCTAATCGAGTTCAACAAGACGAGGCGCCCAGTGCCGAAGGCCAGCCGCTCCTTTGGATAGCAAGCAGCAAAGCAGCCGCACCGAGCCTCGGCCCGATGGGAGATCCGCCGAGATCCGAGCTGCGAGCCACTCCAACATAGCGACATCGGACGGGCGGAACTCTTGCCAGATAACAGCGCCCCGGGAAGAGGTTGTTGTCAGCTGACAACAGGGGGCTTGCCTGGGATGGATGTTGTCAGCTGACAACATCTCCCTGTTGCGCTGGCTCCCAATGCCATTCAGCACAGGCTCGCGGGAAGCACCAAAGAGGAGGGGTGGCATTCATAGAATGCTAACCTTAAAAATTCGGCCTCGGACGAGTTTCGCGCCAAGCTTCGAGATAGGCGAGGTCCGAGGCCAGCGCCCGCAGACTATTCTCGCCATGCCCTCGCGCGCGAGGTGCTTCAGCGTTTCGACGTCGTCGTCGGTCAGGAGCGCGGCTAGCCGGTCGCGCCGTTCCATCGGCAGGATCGAGGCCAGCGCGTCGAGCTGTAGGGCCCGCCGGGTTTCGGGGTCGGAGACCAGTGCGCGGGAGGTGATGCTGTCCATCGCCCCGTCCTCAAAACCCATAGGTCCGGTCGGCCCATCGGAGCAGCACGCGCGCGTCGCGATCGGGCAGACGCACACGTTGCTCCTTCAGGCCTTGCGCGATCGCCTGACCTACGTCGGGGTCGACCCAATGGCCGTGGGTCATCAGGAAAAACCAGCCGAACGGGAGCCCGAGCTCACGGTCGACCGCCTCGATCCGGTCCATCAGGAGATGCACCGACGCGTCTGGCGTCGGCAGCAGCCGCTCTTGGGGCGGCTGCAAGGGCCGCGGGATGAACCCGATCTCACGCTCGCCCTTGTAGGTGTAGTCGCGAACATCTAGCGCCCAATGCGCAAAGACACGCTGCCTACCCGCGCTCGAGTCCTCCCAGTCGCGAAAGAAGCGAATCTCCCGCGGCACGTAGTCGAACCAGTCGGGGACCGCCTCCAGGAAAGGCGTCTCGCGCGTACCGTCGGGACCGACCTCGCGGATAACCCGCCGCTCCATCTCGGGCCGCTTGGCCTCTCGCTTCTCGCGCTCGATGCGGCCGCAGCGCTCCAGAAAACTACGGATATGGACGAAAGCGCCGCCGGCGCGGTCAAGCAAGCGGTAAAGGGGGCCGGCGAGGCGGTCCCTCTCTGGCGGCTGATCCCGGCGGGGCCAGCTTGGATCGAGCAGTTCCTCTTCGCCCCGGGGTCGATAGTCGGGATTGACGATCGGGGCGGCCTGCCACTCGCTTTCACGGCCGAGCGCGATCTGGATGTAATCGGCTGCGCCGGGTCCGGTCGGCGCGAAGACGAACGCGCTGGTACCGCGCCATTCGGTGATCAGGAGATCCGTCTCCTTGAGGCGCCGCCACAGCGCGTCAATGTCGCCGTCATCCTTGGCAAGCTCGCCTGTCATCCATGGCCGCAGTTCGCCGATCCGCGTGCCATCCGGTCGAATGACCGAACGGGTGTCGCGCCAGTAGTCATCGTCGATCCGCGCGGCGCTGAACTGAAAGCCTGGGAAGGCGTGGGCGAGGGCTGGGACGAGGTCGTCGTCAGCGGAGGCCGGGTCGAGGTTTGCTAGGACGGCCTCGATGGAACCAGCGTCGGGAGACGGAGAGGGGAGGCGTTCATTGAAAATTAACCATAAAAGCCACCTCATATGCCGCGAAGGCCGCGCGTCTTAGCGGGATTGCCGCGATTTCCGTAGCGCGCGATCGGCAGGCTGCGCCCCGTCGCCTTGAGCGGGGGCCGAATCGGCGGGGCCCAGGACCTTGGTGGCCCTGCCAACGGCGTAACCGGCTCTTCCTTCTGTGTATCCGAGGTGATATATACGGATACACGATACGATCTAGAGGAACGCGTCATGGCTTTCCACATCAAGAACCCGGAGACCGACGCGCTCGCCCGCAAGGTCGCGGCGCTGAAAAATATCGGCCTCACCGAAGCGGTGCACGCGGCACTCGCCCATGAGCTCGAGCGCGAGCAGGGCAAGCCGTCCTTGGTCGACCTCGGCATCCAATTCTGCCGGGATCTCCGCGCCAGGGGCAACCCTGTCAAGGGACAGCCGGCCGACAAAGCGTTCCGCGACAGCCTGTACGAGGACGATTGATGTTCATCGACGCCTCGGCCTTGACCGCGCTGCTGACCGACGAGGACGAGGCGCGGGAGCTTTTGGCCCGCCTGCAGCGGACCGGGACGCGTCTGACGTCGCCGTTGGCGGTGTGGGAGGCGGGGGTCGCGGTGGCGCGGGTTCTTAATCTTTCGGTCAGCGCCGCCGCGGAAGCGGTCGACGGCTATCTGGCGCTGATGGAAATCGCCGTGGTGGCGGTGCCGCCGGAGACGGCGCGGATCGCATTGGATGCCTTCGACCGGTTCGGCAAGGGCCGGCATCCGGCGAGCCTCAATTTTGGGGACTGTTTTGCCTATGCCTGTGCCCGGCATCTGGGGCAGCCCTTGATGTTCAAGGGCGGCGATTTTCCGCAGACCGACATCGAGGCCGCCTGAGGCGGCCGCCAGGCCGTCCCTGCAACCGGAAGGGCAGGGGACTTTGTCTTCCGGAACGGCAAAGCGCCTCAGCATGGCGGGCTCACGGGCCGATCGGGTGCCCAGACGATGCGATGTCCGGGGCTCCCCAGAGCTCAGACTCGCTGATTTGCGCCGTGACGTCCAACCCTATCGATAAGGGGTGGTTATCGATAGTGAGAGGTGGCCGGGAACATGCCTCGCTATGACGGAACCCAAAGCTGTGTTAGCTTCCGTTTCGGTGATTCCTGTTAAGGTTATCAAGACCTTGTCGCCCAGCTACAAAATCCCCGATCCGCTGCCCTGGGCCCAGCTCGCCGGTCCGCTCGCCGCCGCCGAAGATGCGCTCGCCCGCCTCGACGAGCGGCTGGCCAGAAGTCCGATCCGCGAGGGTTGGGTCGCCCGCACCCATTATACCGATGCCTGCGCCAGTCTGTGGCTGGAAGGTGAGCTCGTCCATCTCGAAGATCTGGTTCTCCACGACGCCGGCATGGATATCCGCGCCCCGACCCACGAGCTGACCCGAGCCCGGGCCGTGCTGCGGACGCGCCGTCGCATCGCCGACGCCAAACCCGGCTGGGCGCTGTCGGTCGCCGGCCTTGCTGGCTTGCGCGGCCGGGAAGGGGAGGACGACCGGGAAACGGCGAGGGGAGACGAGCGCGACGACGCCGAATTCGACGGTGACGACGAGGCCGGTATCGACGGTCAGCCCGGGCTCATCGAGACGGACCAGCGCCTTGCGGCCGCCTTCGCCGCGGTCGACGCCGCGATGGTCCGCGCGGAGCAGACGTTAGCCGGCGAGGGCCGCCCCCGGACGGAGCGCGATCCGCTGGTCTACGATCCCGACTGGGACGAAGACGCCCGGATCGAGGACTGGCGCGCCACCCTCGACCAGACTCGCCCCCTGCCCCCGACCTTGGCGGCGGCGATCGCAGCGGAGGCTTGGGACCAGATTGCACCGCTACAGCATACGCCCTGGCTCGGCCGGCTGCTCGCAGCTAGCGTGTTGCGCGATCGCGGCAAGTCCCGCTGGCATCTGCCATGCCTGCACGAGGGGCTGAAGGCGATCCCGCGTGAACGCCGACGGCCGCGCGACGCTGCGGCGCGACTCGCCGTCCAGCTCGAGGCGATCACCGCTGCTGCCGCGGCCGGCCTCAAGGACCACGATCGCTGGCTGAACCAGCGCACCCTGCTTACCCGCAAACTCAACGGCCGCCGCACCACCTCCCGGCTGCCGGCACTCTTGGACTACGTGCTGACCCGCCCAATTGTCTCGGCCGGCATGATCGCCAAGGAACTTGGCATCACGCCGCGCGCCGCGCAGGACCTGGTGGCCGAGCTCGGCTTGCGCGAGGCGACCGGACGGGGACGCTATCGGGCGTGGGGGATTCTCTGAAAGGCCGCCCCCTGCTTGGGCTGTCCGAAGTTTGCATATGTATTTCGGACATCCAATTTGCCATCTGTGGCCGTCGGCCATTTGCGTTGTTTAAATCGGGCAGTAACCCCATCGTGAAACACTTCGATTGAGGTTATGATTCGTCCCACAGGGGAAAGTAAAGCAGAGCCATGGCCCGCGGGGAGTTGATGAAGAAATTGCTGGCCAGCTACGGTCGGGACGACGAGTTCCGCGCCGTGGCAGAGCAAATCATCGACGAGGAGGAGAAGAAGAATAATCGCGCTCTGGCACGGAGCCTGCGCAAGACGCTCGAGGCTGGCCCGAGCCGGCCGAGCGGTCCC
Source organism: Bradyrhizobium sp. 22 (assembly GCF_000482425.1). NCBI lineage: Bacteria > Pseudomonadati > Pseudomonadota > Alphaproteobacteria > Hyphomicrobiales > Nitrobacteraceae > Bradyrhizobium > Bradyrhizobium sp. 22. The sequence goes on along the minus strand of NZ_KI519401.1, from coordinate 19,989 downwards.
AAGGCGCTCGCGCCCCTCATTCCCTTTCCCGAGGCGGCGGCGGATTTTATCGAGCGGGTTGAGCCGCGGCACAGCCGGAACGACATCGTCCTGGGCGCGACGAACGCGCGCGTGCTGCTTGGCCTCGTCAAAGAGTTTCGCCGCGCCGATGAAATTCGGCGCCACGGCCTCAGGGTGCGCTCGAAACTCCTGTTCTGCGGGCCGCCGGGCTGCGGCAAGACGCTGTGCGCGGAGATTTTCGCCGCGGAGCTTGGACTACCGCTCTTTCTCGTCAAGCTTGACCGGCTGATCTCGTCCTACTTGGGTGAGACGGCCGGCAATGTCCGCAAGATTTTCGAGTTCGCCCGCAAGCAACCGTGCGTTCTGTTTTTTGACGAGTTCGACGCGCTGGCGCGCTCGCGCGATGACAGCAGCGAGCACAATGAGCTGCGCCGCGTCGTCAACAGCTTGTTGTTGTTCATCGACCACATCCAGCCGAAGGGCTTCTTGATCGCCGCGACGAACCTGGACCGATCGCTCGATCCGGCGGTCTGGCGGCGGTTCGACGAAGTCGTCTGGTTCGACAAACCTGGCCGGTCGATGATCGGGCGATTCTTGCGGTTGAAGTTCAAGAATGTCGACCTCACCTTCGATCCGATGCAGCATGCCGCTGCGCTGGAAGGCTATTCCTACGCCGAGATCGAGCGGGTCTGCACGCAGGCGGTCAAGTCGATGATCATCGACCGCCGCAAGCAGATGCAGGAACGCGATTTCAATCGCGCCTTGGAAGATGAGGCGCGGCGCCGAGCAGGACAGTCTCGCCTCGCGCCGACGAGCTAGGCGCATCGTGGCACGCTACGATCATCTTGAGCTTGTCCGGCTCCCCGAACAATTCGAGCGCCGCAAACACGGCGGCGGCGGGCCTCCGCCAACACGCGATCGCGACCAGCACAGCACGAAACTGCGCGACGAACTCGATGCGGCGACGCAGGCGCAGAGAGGCCGGCGAAAGCCTGAATTCGTCGATCCCTCTCTGATCCTGCGCGTGCAAATGACGGGCGCCCTGCTTGAGGAGGACTGGGAGCGTTTGGGGCTTACGGTCTTGTCGAGCGATGCGGACCGCACGCTCGTTCTGTTCTCTTCAAACGAAGACATGCAGGACTTCCGCGCCCGCCTCGATGCCTACCAGCGCGGCGCGCCGCCCGGCCAGAAGCACGCCCCGTACAACAGTTTCGTCGCAGGGATCGAGAGGATTGGGTCCGTCGAGCCCCGGGACCGGATTGGTTCGCGCTTCCAGGAGGAAGGGTTTGCGGACTTCAACGACTTTGTGCCCCAAACATCCTACCTGGTCGATATCGAGCTTTGGGACCTCGGCGAGCGCCGTCTGCGGGAACGCAAGATCGAGGAGGTCATCCGTTACGTCGAGGCCCGGGCCGGCGATGTCTTGGATCGCTACATCGGTCCCTCGATCAGCATGTTTCGCGCGCGCCTGACGGGCGAGCTCATTCGTACCCTGCTAACGATTGAGGAGGTAGCGACGGTCGATCTGCCACCGGCGCCGGATGTAACGACGGCGGAAGCACTCGACCTGACGCTGGCCGAAGCTCCCGCGCTGAACGCGCTTGCCGAGGACGCGCCGCTCATCGGCATCATCGACAGCGGCGTCAACGATCACCCGTTCTTGGCGGATATTGTCGCCGGCGCGATCGGCGTTCCCGCCGATCTCGGCACGGCAGACGTTTGGGGTCACGGCACCCGGGTCGCCGGCGTCGCCGTGTTTGGCGACCTGCGCGCACAGCTCGCCGCCGGCGCATTGCAACGCGGCGCCCGTATCTGTGCGGCGAAGGTCGTGAACGATCGGGGTGACTTTGATGATCGCCGCCTCGTGCCCTCCCAGATGCGCGAGGCGATCACGACGCTGAACCTGCGCTTCGGCTGTCGGATCTTCGTCGTGGCCCTGGCCGACCGCCGACGCGTTTTCGATGGCGGAAAGGTGGGGACGTGGGCGGCCACGCTCGATGAACTGGCGCGTGAGCTCGACGTCGTCATCATCGTCTCCTCCGGAAACCGCAGCCCGCGAGGCGGCAATCGTCTGGAACAGGCGGTGACCGAATATCCGCGCTATCTTCTGGAGGACGCCAATCGATTCTTCGAACCCGCCGGCGCATTGAATGTGATCACCGTCGGCGCGCTCGCGCATGGCGAGGGTCTCGATCCGGATCGGGCCGAGGATGTGGGCGTGCGCCCGATCACGCTCTTGCATGAGCCGGCGCCGTTTTCCCGGATCGGACCTGGTCCTGGCGGGGCGACGAAGCCCGACGTGGTCGAGATCGGCGGCACGCTGATCTTCGACCCCATCGTCGCGCGTCTGCGGGGCGGGGAGGATGTCGGCAGCGCAGGCGTCCTGACGCTGTATCACAGCTATCTTGATCGCCTGTTCACGGCCGGTTCGGGCACATCCTATGCCGCCCCACGAGTTGCGTTCAGCGCCGCCCAGATCCTGACGCGCTTCCCGCAGGCCTCAGCCAATCTGGTGCGCGCGCTCATCGTAGGTTCCGCGGAAATCCCGCAGCCGGCCCAGGAGCGGCTTCAGCTGCTTGGTGTGGACGCGACGCGCGCGATCTGCGGGCACGGCCTCGTCGATCTGGAACGCGCGGCGTTTTCCGACGACGCGCGCGTCACGCTCTACGCAGAAGACGAGCTCGCCCTCGACCATTTTGCCGTTTATCGCATTCCAATTCCCGAAGCGTTTCAAGCGGGAAATGGGGAACGCTGCATTCGCGTGACGCTGGCGTTTGATCCACCGGTGCGACACACACGAACCGATTATGCAGGTGTCGGGATGAGCTTCCGGCTGATTCGGGGCTGCCAACCTGATCTGATCTTTGAGCACTATCGAAAGCGCGAGCAGGACGATGGTCCATTTCCGGAGCTCGCCGGGAGATACAATTGCAATCTCGTTCCAGGTCCCCAGGCGAGGGAGAAGGGGACCGTCCAATCCGCCACCGTCACGTTCAAACGTGGCATCGAGGACTATGGGGATAGCTACTATCTTGTCGTGCGCTGCGAAAGCGGCTGGGCCACCCATGTCGATCGGCAGCAATTCGCCGTGGTCATCGAGCTCTTGCAGAAGGACGAAGTGCAGCTCTACGAAAGAGTGCGGCAGCGGCTGCGTCTTCAGGCGTGACGCACCGACAGAATGCCGGCAGCACGCGACCGACGTGAAACGTCGAGCTTAGCCTTGATCCCCTTGATTGAGGCCGCCGCGGTTTTGCTGACTGGGAGTTGCTCGAGCACGTGGCAGGCATAGACGCGAGCAATGCGGCGCCACCCACGAAACGAATGCCGATAGCCTTATAGTCATCCAGCGAGCGCGAGCTAGGTGTGTCTCCTATAGGCGCGCCGAGCGCGCTCAGGCACTTGGGCCAGATCAACGTGCAGCACGATCCGCGCACCTCTTTCCGATCGGCGCCGCCGCTTCGGCATCGAGCAGAAGCGCAGGATCTCGTCGCGGAGCTCGGGCTGCGCAGGGCGCCAGACGGCGCCGTATTGCGCGTGGGACGTTTTGTAATGGTGCCCCTCGTGCGGGATCGATAAGGTCACTTTCCTCGCTTAGATTAATGTTAGTTATCGTAGTCCAACGACGGCTTTGGCCTCCAGCTCAAACCAGGTCGGCTCATATCCTCCTCAAGCTACGATTCACGGGATCAGCTAAACTGACTCCATACCCGCGCCGGCGCCCTGAGCGTACCCACATCTGCTGACGTCGATGCAGAAGCGGCCCCGCCTTTCGGCGGGGCCGCTTCGTCGGCCGTCAATCCCGGCTCGGGCGGGACCAGATGAGCTGGAGACCTTCCTGGCCTTCCACCTCGATCAGGGTGGCGTAGATCGGAGCCGGGAAGCTCGGGTCGTCCAGCTTGACCGAGAGGTAATCGCGCTCGGTGTCCCTGGCGGTCTTCTGCCAAGCCGCTCCCAGCTCGACATTACCGGCGAAGATGCGGAAGTGCGGTCCCTTGTCCGAGGGGTTATCGACCCGAACCAGCTTGGCCCTGGCATTGAGCGCGAGGGTACGAACCGTGCCGGTGAAGCCGTTGCCGATCGAGGTGAAGGTGCCGATGGTTGCCATTGTGGTGTCCTTTTCAGTTTCCCGGGCCGCGCCCATCGCGGCCTCGATGGCTGGCGACAGACCGGAGGCGGTCGACCCGCACCCCGCAGGGGCCGGCACGCAGTAGAGGGCAGCCAGGGCACGACTTTCTTGATTTCCGCGAGGAATGGACGCGCAGCGATCCAGGGGAAGAAAGTCGTAACCGGCTGTTGCGGGGGTAAGAGCGAGGCGGCGCCTAAGCGACGACGCCCTTCGGTCAGACATGCCAATCGAGGACGACGTGGGTGTGCCAGAAGAAACGGTCGAGGAACACGAATTGCGATCATCGAAACCCAGACCGAGGAAAGAACCCGATCACCGCTCACCACACATCTGGCAATTCCTAAAGGCTTGCTGGTCGAGGCCCGAAGCAGGAACGCAAGCGCAACTCGCCGTCAGGAGTTACGCGGCCCGCAAGGTGAACCCGCAGGCCGCGAGCGAGATTTGCTAGGCAAATTCGACGACCCGTGCAAAGCCCGAACGTCGTCCAACCTCGAAAAAAGGCGAGCAAGAACGTCCGGTCGCGCAGCACAAGAAATGAAGGAGCGCTGGCCGCAGCGGCCAAGCAAGGGGCTGCGGTCTCTGCATTAGTCGCCAGATAAGCAAGGGCCGGCAAGCGTCGGCGCCGATCGCGGCGCGCTAATCATGCTGCCTCCTCGACGTCTGCTGCCTTCGGCTGCTGGTCGTGCAGATAGGCAACGGCGCGTTGTGCATGCGCGGCAGCCGAGAAGATGAAGCGCTTCTCATTAGACAAGAGCTCCAACCACGACGCGAGGTAGCTTGCATGATCCGGCCGAGGTTCCAGTTCAGGAGAGATCCCGAGATCAGCGCAGAGGAAGCAGCTGCCGAGTTCGGCGATAAGCTCTTCGCGCGCGCGTTCGCTCCGATCCTTGCCGTAACGGCTGAGATCGCGATTAACGCGGTGAGCGGGAGCAGTCCAGTGCACGGTCTCATGGGCTCTGACGGCGACATAGGAAGCCGTGTCGCGAAAACTTTCGATCGGCGGCATCTGAATGTGATCGGACGAGGGCGCGTAGAACGCCGTCGAGCCGCCGTGGCGAACAATCGCGCCGGTGTTGGCAAAGAAAGCGTCGGCGTGCGCGTTGCGCTCGATCGGTGATGCGACGACGGGCGGCCGACCGTAGTAATGCACGGGCAAGCCATCGATTTGATCGACGCAGAAGACGGTATAGGCTTTGAGGAAGGGGATATCCCGTTCGACTTCGTCGCCGTGAGCGTCGGTCTCCCTCTTGGTGAAGCGGCTCGCATACACCACAGTACTGCCGGTCTCACCCTTGCGGACATGCGCGCCAAGTTCACTGGCCTGCTTGAACGTCATCCACATCGGCGAGCGGAAGCCGCGCGCGATGGCTTCTGACCAAAGCAGCAAGACGTTGATGCCCGTGTAGGGCTGGCCGTTGTGTCGGAGCGGTCGGGTGATGCGGTCCGCCATATTCGCGGCGGTCCAAGGTTGAACCCAGGGGCGCACGCCGCGTTCGAGCTCGACGATGATGCGGTCCGTGATGCGGGCGTACAGGTCGCCTCGCGATTTTTCTCCGTTCTTGCTCATTCTAATAACCTCCGTTCGGGAGGCCGCGCTCATCGCGGCTCCTCACGGGGTCCGCCACAGCCGGGCTCAAAGTCCGCGCACCCGAAGGGCCGAAGCAGCGCGAAGGACGGCGAAGCCGTTGCGCGGACGTCGAGCCCGGCGCAGGACCACGGACCGGGAGGGGCCGACGATGGCGAGCAGCACGGGCGGCGGCTCGCTTTGTTGCAGCGTCGATACGAAAAAAGGGGCCGGTCGCGCGGACCGGCCCGTCAGGTGGCTTCTGTGGAAGGGGCGCGGGGCTCGAGGCCCCGCGCTGGCGGTTAGTCGAACGCCGACATCTGCACCTTGGCCGCTTTCCGGCCGACGGTGTCGGTCGTGTTGTCGATGGGACGCTCGAAAGGCTTCCAGGTCTCACCGACGACCCGTTCGTAGGCGGCGACGGCGCCTTCGGCAGCCATGCGAAGCGCGTGAGCCTGCGCGCCCATGTCGGCGGCGAATTCACGCTTGCGCTGTGCCTGGCTATCGAAACCGACCGGACCATCGAGGTCCTCATCGCGGCTGTCGTTGGCGAGCTTGGCGGTCGCATCTCGCGCTTCAGTGACTGCTCGGGTGTAGAACTGGCCGGCGCCGTGCGCCGATCCGACATAAGCACCGACGATCCGTTGAAGGTGGATTTGCATGGCGCGTTCGCTCAAGCCGTCCTTGAGCGCGTCGGCGGTTTCGACGATGAGCCGCTCATGCAGATCTCGGATACCGTCGCTGTCCAGGATTGCGAGGCCGAAGCTTTCGGAGATGCGCTGCGCCTGCGCCGAATCGGGACAGGCGAGCCGGACCATCTCGAGCGTGGTGCCCTTGCGAAGCGGGATGACACGGGCGCTGGCGCGAGAGGAACGAGCAGTTTTGGTCATGGTGAGATCCTTTCTCGGTTTCGCCTTGAGAGCGATCGGCCCTTTGCCAGCGCTCCCTCGGGTGCGGTCGACCAGAACCGGCTTCAGCGGGCCGCTTCAGGGGGCGGCGGCTGCCAAGGCGAGCATAGGTGAGTTGCGGGCGAGCGGGCCCTCAGGCCTGCGAAGCACGCGACCAACCATCGCGAGACGGCGGCCGCCGATCGCCTCGCGACTTGCCCTTGAAGCGGACCGCGGCCGGTTCAGACCGCAGCCCAAACCGAGGGAGCGTCGGCCAAGGGTCAGTACGCCGCCGAAACCGTGAGAGGTCGGGCCAAAACTGCTGAACTCTCCGTCTCGACATGAAGGGTCCGCGCGCGCCGCTCGCGCTCCAATAGGTGGATCGTTGGTCTCTCACCGTCACGCAGCGGAAACGCGATGGTGCGTCCGAAACTCGGCGATCGCCGTCTCCTGCCGATCGAGCTTTCGCGTGAGGGCGTCGATCTCGCCACGACGGGCCAAGGCGAGCTCCGCGACATGCTGCTGAAACAGCCGCTCATCCGCATTCGTCCAGCTCGATGCGGTCCGGCGGTGCTGCCGGCTCCTCGCCCGGTCGGTGTTTGTCAGCCGTTCGGCTCGTGCCGCGATCTGACGTTCGATGACGCCCAGATGGCGCTTCGTCTCGGCTTGCTCGGCTTCCATGCGCGTGAGCAGGAGACGTCGGTCCGGGGGCTCGATCATTACACCGTCCCCGTAGACGATACGGGGAAGGCGGCATTCGGCCTGTAGACGCTCGACGACGGGATGGCGTCGCCGATGGCCGCACAGTCGATGAGCGCTGACTTGGCGCCGGCGTGCTTGCGCATGTCTGCGAGGATGCCATCGCTTGCGCCGGCGATGGCGCTTGCGGGATTATGGTAGGCATGCGCGAGGAGCTTCACGGCGACAAGGTAGGCGTTCATGACTGCCCCTCCTTTCTGTCAGCATCGGCCGGGTCAGGCTGCGGCGCGTGGATGGACGCCCGCACGGCGCGCCTCCAGGCATCGGAGCCAGTGAAGTGCCGTCTGAGCCTGGGATGCCAGACAACGAGGATCGGCGTGTCGCCGTCCTCGTCAGTCGCCGCAAGCCAACCGAAAGCTTTGGCAAAAAGGGGCCAGGGCATGGGTCACCTCCATCCGGCGAAGTCTGATGGGCCGCCGTAGAGGCGGTGACGCGCCTCATCGATCACGAAGCCGAAGCGGCCGACGTGATACTCGCCGGAGGGGACGAGGAAGCGGCGCTCCTCAGTTCCGGGCCCTCGCTTCCCGCCGATCGTCGCAACGACCTCGACAAAACCGCTCTCGCGCTTGGACGTGATGGCGGACACAACAATCCAGTCCCGTGCATGCGCGTGGTCGAAGACGCGGCGATCCTTTTCGCGGGACTCGCCTGGCTGGAGGGTCGTGCCAAAGATCGTCTCCCAGGCGTCGGGCCAGCTGTCTTTGATCGTTCTCTCGGCGCAGCGGCGTTCAAACGCCGTGAAGAGATGCGGGAAGGTGATCGCAACGGCGGCCCATTCGGCGTCTTCTTCGTACCAGCCGCCCTTTGAGCAGAGCATGGCATGGACCCTGCGGTTGCGCTCGGCGGAGAGGTGGAAGCCGCCGTGGCCCGCGGTCGAGTGGCGGACCACACCGTCGGCGTAGAGGGTGGCGCCTTGCGAGGCGCCCCACGGCGTGTTCGCCGCGAACCGCACGTCCTTGCGACCGAGCGCACGCTTTTCGCGCTGATGCTCGGCGTTTTCAGCAACCTTCGATCGGAATGCCGCCTCGTCCGCCAGCGCGCCGGAATGGCCGTAGAAGTCGGCGCGGTGCCATTCCGCGATCGGCCGGCCGATGCGCCAGCCCGATGCGAGATAGTGCCCGCCACCGCGCGCCGGCAGCATCGCGAAGGCGGTTTCGCCCACGCGGGCTGCGAGGAAATTCTCGGCACTGCGTCCGTACTCGACCTCCGGATTTCCGGAGCTCACGTCCTGCGGGAGAGAAGCGTTCATGCTGCCCTCCCTTCGACGGCGCCCGCGCCGACCTCGTCGGCAGTCACTTCCTGGAGCACCGCGTCCGGATAGCCATGGCGCGTCAGCCACTCCTTCGCGTCGACCTCATTGGTTGCGAGATAGACGAGCTCGCCGCTGTCGCCGGCGCGGTCGAACACGCGGACCGAGCCGATCGCGGGACGTTCGACGACGGTGAAATGCAGCTTCGCCTCTAGTGAGAACGTCCGGTGGACGCGAATGGCGATGACGCCGCCGGCGCCATAGTCGACCTCGTGCAGGGTAAAACAGGGCGACAGCGAGACCTTGCCGGCGTCTCGTCCGCCCTGCATTCGGATCAGGCGGCCTTTGCTGTTGCTGGACTGCCAGGCGGCGAGCTTCTTCCTGAAGCGGGCCGGCGGCTGCGGCGTTCCGTCGGACCAGGCGACGATTGAGCCGATGGGTGCGGTGTCGAAGATCGTGTGCGCGGACATCGTGTTCTCCTCATTTGCGCATGCGTGAAACAAAGCCGCCGCCGGCCGGGCCGGCGGCGGTGGATCGTTCGGAAGGAAGGGCGCGTGCCAGTTATTCGGCCGCCTCGCTGAATGCCTCAGCGTCGGTCGCACCGTCAGCAAGCTCGTCGCCTGTGCCGTCGACTTCCTCATCGCCTTCGTCGTCCCGGGCGGCCGAGCCGGAGGACAACCAATCCGAGAGTTTCGTCGCATCCGGCGCGAACAGCGCGGCCGGATGAACGAAGTGACCTTCCTTGAAGTGCTCGACGAGCGCGGCGCGTGTGTCCTTCACGCGCTGGCGCGGCAGGATGGGCGTGTCCTTGCACGAGGCCTCGAGCGCTGTGCGCGACAGGCAGGACAGGAAGTCCTCCGCGCCCATATTCGGCAGGAAGGTGTCCGCGCCGACCACCGCGCCCGCGACGCGGGCGACGATGCCGCTATTGGTGGCGTTCTCCCGGCACGAGAACACGTCGACCAGCATATTGCGCGCCGCGACACGAAGTGTGTCCATGTCGAAGGAGAGTTTGCCGTCGGCGTCGAATAGCGCCGCCGCGTTCTTCGCAAGCCGGCTGTGGCCGTAATAGATCCCACCGCTTGCCGTCGTCACAGAGACGTTCTGGCCTGCGAAAGCGAGGATCAGCAGCGCCATCAGCGTGTCGTCCTCGATCGAAGCGCGGCCGAGCGCCTCGCGCAGCGCGTCGGTGCGGTAGTCGCCGATCATCTCGACGCCCTTGCGCGTCACGTCGGGACGTGGCTTCGAGACCTCGCCGACATCGTCCGGAGCGTTGTCCGATCCTGCGCCGATCTGGTCTTTCGGCTTCTTCGCCGCAGGCATGCGGTAGTGCACGGTCTGCACACGGCCGTCGCGGTCGAGATACATCGCTGTGCAGTCGGACTTCGCCGGCTTGCCGTAGACCCGCTCAGCCTTCGGCGGCAGCTTCACCTCTCCATAGTTGGTGGCCTCCGCGATAATGCCCTTCTTCGGCAGGTTGTTCGCCATCCACTCCTGCTGGGCACCGAGGAACGCCTCAACGTCCGTGGTATAACGGCTGTCCTCGTCAGCCGGAGCAAACAGGTCCTCGACCCACTGGATTCCGTAGGCCTGCGCAAGGTCGTCGCCGAAGCTCGCGTGGCGCGCGTGCATGCGGGTCTTCTGCAACGCTTGTGCGACACTCCACCACGAGACCTGCGGATCTGCCTTCGACGGCTTGTGCTTCTTCCAGACCTCCTTCTGCTCGTCGAGCGAGGCTGCGGCGATGGTGCGGAGGTGCTGCTCGTTCGGCATATCGCCCTTGGCCATGTGGTCGAGCATGGCGGGAAGCACGTTCGCCAGCAGGCGCAACTTCTTGATCTGACGCAGCGGCAGCGCGAGCGCGACGCCGATCGCCTCCTCGGTCCAGCCGAGCGCGACCAGGCGCTCGATCGCACGCCACTGATCAACCGGGTTCAGCGCCTCGCGGGCGATATTCTCGATCATCGAGCGCATGGCGCCGTTGTCGTTCGCAGCCTCGTCGACGAGCGCGTGGATCTCCTCGAGACCGGCGGCGATTGCCTGCTTCACCCGGCGGTGGCCGGCGTTGATAACGTAGCCATTGCCACCGGCTGTCTCGGGCGTGATGACGGGCGGCTGGACGATACCAACAGCCTTGATTGTCGCGAGCAGCAGCGCGTCGGCCTGCGGCGTCGACTTCGTCTGGCGCATGCGATCGGGGTTCTCTCTCAGCGCGCGCGGATCGACCTTGATGAGTTGCATGGGAACACTCCTTTGGGGTTGCGGACCGACGCTGCCGGCCCTTTCTCGTCTTCTTCTCGAAGACACCCCTGGGCCCTGCGGAGCGGGCGGGCCGGTGCAACTGCGGCCGAGCATCCCTGCCCGGCGGGACCAGTAGGGCGTAAGCCCTGCGCAGGACGACGGGTTAGGATCGCGCAGGCGGCGGTTGAGCGCAGCGTCGACGGCCCGCCCGATCTGCGAGCTGGCCTTCTCCCTTTCTCTTTCTTCTCATTCTCTATTCACGCGGCCGCGGCGATCTCCCGGGTGCCTTCGCCGTCCTCCGCCAGCGCCTTCTCTACCTCGACAAGCTGCCGGCGCTTTTCGGCAAGCTCGCCAGTGAAGGCGAACTCGCCTCCGTCGCGCGATTCGTAAGACGCCAGCCGTCGGCGGGCGTCGGCCAGGCGCTGGCGATAGCGCTCGCGCTCGCCCTCGAAGTCGTCGAGTGCGTGCTCAAGGCGAGCGACCGCTCCGAGCGGCGTGACCGTCACCGGCAACTCCATTTCGTACTCGGCGCCGGTTCGCTGCAGCATGGTGGTGTAGCGGTAGCCATCGTGACCGATGCGCTCTCCGCTGTACGCGACGTCGAAGCCGCCGATCGAGGCGATGACGGTCTCGCCCTCCTGCTGGAGTTGCACCAGCGTCAGGATCTCCTTCATCAATGCGCGGCCAGCGGGCTTGCGTTCCCTACACGGCTCTCCCCTCACTGACATGCTGAACGCATCTCCAGCCGTCGGTGTGAGGCGCTGGATGTCTTGGCCGATTTCGCCGATGCGGCGGTTGGAGAGCTCGATGTCGCGCTCGGCCTCGCGCATCTGCCGCCGCACTGCGTGCTGGTCGTCGATGTGCGCAGCCCGCAGCCGTTCGAGCCGCGCGATGTCGGCTTCGAGACCAGCTTTCTGCATCAAGCGCGGGTCGCCCGACGCGATCGCCTTTGCCATGGCGAACTGGTTGACCTGACTCTCTCCCATGTCCTCAAGCCGGCGGATCGAGGTGTCGCCGGACAGCGCAGCGGTGATGAAGCGGGCCTTGCGCTCATTGTTCTGCCACATCTGCGCATCGAGGCTGCCTTCGGTCGCATAGGCGAAGATGTCGACTTCATCGTGCTGGTTGCCCTGCCGCACGATGCGGCCCTCGCGCTGCTCGATCTGCGACGGAAGCCAGGGCACGTCGAGGTGGTGCAATGCCTTCAGGCGAAGCTGCGCGTTGACGCCGGTGCCCATTGTATCAGACGAGCCGATCAGGAAGCGGACCTTGCCGGCACGCACGTCGCCGAACAGGCGCTGCTTTGCCTCCGACTTCTTGTAGTCCTGTATGAAGGCGATCTCGCCCGGTGGCACGCCGAGACGGACCAGCTCGTCGCGAATCCAGCGATAGGCGGAGAAGCCGCGGCTCTTCTCGACGCTGATGGTGCCGAGATCGGAGAAGATCATCTGCGCGGCGCCAGGCAAGTCGAAGGGCTTGCCATCTGTCCGCGTGTAGTTGTTCTCGGCTGTCTCGTTCCAGATGCGGAAGGCATTGCCGACGAGCAGGTTCAGCTTGTTGTCGGCCTCGTTGTCGCTATCCGGATCAACCAGACGCAGGTCGATTGCGGCGTGGCGGCCGTCGGTGATGACTGACAGCAGGATGTCATCGCCGGGCTCGGGTGCGCGGTCGCGCTCTTCGATCGCCTTGATGCGCTCGCCGAGCCGGATCTGGTAGCGCTTGAATGCCGGCGACGGCTTCGCAGTCAGGATCTGGCGCTTGCCGGTCGAGACCGCCGGCACCTTCACGTACTGACGCAGGTCATCCGGCATCACCACGTCTGCAAAGGAGCGGAACATGGCGATGAGCTCCGGCACGTTCACGAAGGTGGCAAAGCGCGTCACCGGCTTGTATTTGCCGGATGGCTGCAGCTCAAGTTCGGTCGTGACGTCGCCAAATGTGCTCGCCCAAGCGTCGAACTCGTGCAGGCCATGCTCGAGGAGCGCCTCATAGCCGAGGTAGCGCTGGACCGAGAACATCTCGCCGAGCGTGTTGGTGATCGGCGTGCCAGAGGCGAGCACCAGCGCGCGGCCAGGGTTCTTCGTCTCGATGAAGCGGGATTTGACGTACAGGTCCCAGGCGCGCTGTGAGCCGTTCGGATCTACGCCCTTCAGCGTCGACATGTTGGTCGCGAAGGAGAGCTTCCTGAACTCCTGCGCCTCGTCGACGATGATCTGATCGACGCCAATTTCGGAAATGGTCAGCAGGTCGTCCTTGCGGGTCGAAAGCGATTCCAGGCGCTCCTGCAGGCCCTCCTTCAATCGCTCGAGGCGCTTGCGCGAGACGCGGTCGTCACTCTCGACCTTGGTCAGAAGGGTCTCGTAGAGTTCGAGCTCGTCCTGGATCATCTGCTGCTCGAACGCCGATGGCACGGCGATAAAGCGGAATGCGCTGTGCGTGATAATAATCGCGTCCCAGGTCGCGGTCGCCGCGCGCGCGAGGAAACGGTGCCGCTTGTCCTTGGTAAAATTGGTCTCGTCGGCGACGAGGATACGGGCGTTCGGATAAAGTGCGAGGAACTCGCGTGCGGCCTGCGCCAGGCAATGGCCGGGCACGACCAGCATCGCCTTGGCGACGAGGCCAAGCCGGCGCTGCTCCATGATGGCAGCCGCCATGGTTATGGTCTTGCCGGCCCCGACCGCGTGGGCGAGATAGGTCGAGCCAACCGAGACGATGCGCCAGATGCCGCGCTTCTGGTGCCCATAAAGCACAAAGGCGGCTGAGGCACCCGGAAGCTTCAGGTGCGAGCCGTCGAAGGCTCGTGGCGCGATGTTGTTGAAGCGCTCGTTATAGACGCGCGCCAAGCGGTCGGCGCGATCGGGATCAGACCAGATCCAGCGCTGGAAAGCGTCCTTGATCTTTTGCAGCTTCGTCTTGGCCGCCTCGGTGTCGACAACATTGAGGACGCGGCGCTCGCTGTCGCCGTCCTTGACCGTATCGAAAATCTGCGGCACGCGGCTGTTCAGCGCGTCGGCGAGAAGCTCGCCGGCGTGCCGGCGGTCGGTGCCCCACTCTGATGTGCCGGCCGCTGTCCAGCCGAGCTGGCGGGCCTCCACGGTCCACGATGCGAGCTCCGGCATGTGGTGAATCCTGATCTCGGCGTCCATTGTCGCCTTGACGAAGGCGACGACGTCGGCGGCCGGAATCCACGGCGCGCCCAGACGCGCCGTGATGTCTGACGGCCTGAGGTCCGCGGGCTGCACGCCTTGCAGCGCCGTGACGTTGCGTTCGTAGGAGAGGTCGAGCGCGGCAGCGGCCTCCGCAACCTTCAGCTTGTCCCGCACGTGACCAGAGAGATAGTCGTCAGCCGTATGCCACGAGCCGTTAGCGGGATCGCGAAAGACGGCACTCCCTAGTTCGGCGACGACGTCGTCGCGGTCCCGATGCAGCAGCTCGGCGATGTGGTCGATGTCGACGCGCCCGCGCTCGTTGAGAACAACGGCCAGCGCGTCGGTTGCGCTGGTGATCACCGGCGGGGCAGGCGGCGAGATCACGCGCTCGGTGAAGATCGGCCCAGGCTTTGCGGTGTTGGTCTCGAGGTCATAGTCCTCGATCGAGGCGACCAGCCAGCAATCGGGATCGTCGAGGAAGGGCTGGATGTTCGGCCGGCGGTGCGTCTCGCGCACCTCGCCGCTCTCCTCGTCCTCGGCGGTCGAGACCGTCGTGAAATTGATCGGGCCGAAGTCCCGAACGAAGTTCGACCAGGCGATGCGCAGCCTGACCTGCGCGTCCTTCCACGGTCGGTCGAGCTCCTGCGCCTTCAAGACCTCGCGCACAGCGTCGCGGACCGGGATCAGCTTCCGGATCATGCGCACGTGCTTTTCCGGAATGCCGTCGGCGCTGCGGCCTTTGCGCGCTTTCACCGCGACCGGCTGGCCGTCGAGGACCTGCATCAAGCCGTGGGCCTTGTCAAAGAAGTAGCTGCCCTCGCGCACGTGGCGATCGGCAGGCCAATCGACGTCACAGGGATCACCGGCTTCTGCCAGGTCGGGATCGATCACCTCCGGCTCGCCGTCATAGACGGCTTCCGGCAAGAAGCCGATGGCGGCTTTGAGTGTCGCTTCGAGATCCTCATCGTCGCGCGGCAGACATGTATAGGCCTCGCCGAACGGACCGGACGCGAGCGCGTGCGCGCCGAGCACGAAGTCCGGGCGCTGCACGAACCATCTGTTCACGCGGATCGCGCTCTCGTCTTCCGCCGCCAGCCGAACCTCGTCGAGGTCGAGCCATGACAGGTCGCCTTCGGCGTCGCCGACCTTGCGCTTGCGGAAGAACAGGATGTCGACGAAAACGTCGGTGCCGGCGCTGGCGCGGAAGCTACCCTCGGGCAGGCGAATGGCTGCGACCAGGTCGGCCGACTTCGCGATGTGCTGACGCGCCGAGGCGTCCGCCTTGTCCATCGTGCCGGAGCTCGTGACGAAGGCGGCGAGGGCGCCGGGCTTCAGGAGGTCGATCGCCCTCGCGATGAAATAGTCGTGCAGCCGAAGGCCCATCGACCTGTACCCGCGATCCGAGCGCACGGTCCGGTCGGAGAAGGGCGGGTTGCCGACGGCGAGGTCAAAACTCGTCGGCAGCTCGGCGCGCGCGAAATCGCCTGTGACGATCCGCGCGCGCGGCTGCAGCAGCCGGGCGATGCGCGCAGTGACGGGATCGAGCTCGACGCCCGTGACGTGGGAGGTCTCGCGTAGCTCGTCCGGCATCAGCGCCGGAAACAGCCCGGTGCCGACGCCCGGCTCGAGCACGCGGCCGCCGCGCCAGCCGAGGCGCTGCAGACCAGACCAGATCGCGCGGACAATGAACTCGGGCGTGAAGTGGGCGTACTGGGTGCACCGCGCGAGCGAGACGTAGCCGGCGTCGTCGACCGCATCCTCGAGATCGGCGCCGATCTCCTCCCAGCCACTCGCGAACTCGGATTCGCCCGGCTTGCGGAAGACGCCGTTGGCGAGCTCGGAAGCGCCGAAGCCCGTGAAGCGCATCAACTGCCGCTGCTCGTCCTGCGAGGCGGACCGCTGCTCCGCCTCGATCTGCGCGGCGAGCCGAATGGCCGCGACGCTGTCGCGGGCGCGCTGCTTCCAGCCCTTTGCCAGGCCACGGTCGCTGGCGAGACGGAAATTGTCGCCGCGCGTGCGCGCGTTCGGCGCGCACAGCCGGGCGGGTTTGAGCGCCGGTCCCGCGGGAGCCGGCCCTGGCGGTGTTGCTCTGTCGTCGTGGTCACCGTCCAAGTGGGCGGCGAAGGCGGTGACGCCGAGGCCGAGGCTAGAGGAGAGGGCGGTGTTGCCGAAGAGGTCGATCGTGAAAGGGTCGTCCTGCGCCATTGGAAATGTCCTTCTGCTGGGCGCGCGCGACCGCGTCGCCGCCGCGGCTGCAACGGGCGGCACGGTCTTGCGGGATTGACGGGAGAGCCGGCGGGAGGCTGGGTGCCGAATTGCGAAGCCCGGCACTGGGCCGGGCTATTCGCAGGTCGACGAGGGCGGGCGGCCCGGCTAGGCCGCGACCGCTTCCGGCAGGTGGCGGAGCTGCACCGGCAGTTTCGCTGCGATCTCCATTTCGGTAAGGTCGTCCAGCAGCTTCAGCCCGGTGCCTTGCTGGCCAGCGTAGACGAGCACGGTGCGGCGGCCGCGCACGGCGGCAGGCCAGTGCTCGCCGGCGTAGCCGCGGTAGTCGTCGTGGGTGCACGACCAGATGTGCTCGAGCCGCTCTTCGCGCGTCATCGCCCGGACAGGACGAGACTCGCGCTCGATGATCGCCGCTTTCATCCGCTCCGGTGACGCTCTGTCCGACAGGTCGCAATAACCGTGGAACCAGCGCATCTGGCCGTCGATCGACAGTGATAGGAAAACGCTTGTCACACTTGCCGTCATGAATTCACGCATCGCGAACATGTCCGCGCGCATCCATAGCGGCGGCAGGATGTCGAACATGTATTCGTGCTCGGACTCAGCGATCTCGAACCACTCGCCGCCGAAGAGGTGCCCTGCCTCCTCCTCGGCCATGGCCGGATGGCCGCGATGGCGGTTGAACAAACGGTGCATCTCGTGGCGCGTCGCGACGCCTTCGAAGACCTTGCGAACGATAGGTGAGGTGTGCATCGGCGGCTCCTGTTGGCCTGACCGGAATGAAGCGCGAGCGATCCGCCTGATCTCTTCGTCACTCCAGTCCTTCATCACACCTCCTCGCCCGCCGCATCGAAGGCCCGGCGGGTCAAGGGCCGCGGAACGCGGGCGAAGCTTCACCCTTGACGCGCTGGCCGGGCGTGCGGCAGCGCCTCATTCCCATTTCATCTTCCTTTCTCCTTGCCCGATTTCCTTCTACCGCTCACCGGCAACCATCAGGGCCTCACTCATTCAGCGGCCTTACCGCTGCGCGACCACGGCTGCCTAGCCGGCCCATTCGCAAGCCGCATCAAAGGGTCGCCGTCAGGGCTTTCAGATCCTCATTCCAATCATCGGTGCGTGGCCGTAATCGCGCATATTCCGCACTCGCTTCTCCGGCAATGGCCCGAACGCGATCGGCATACACGTCACCCTGCCGATTGTTGTCGGTCGCTGCCACGAGGCAGACCTTGGCGCGCTTAGCTAGATTGCGGATGGCATGATCTGTCGCCGGGGACCAGCCGCCTCCAGTGCTGATATAAAGCGTATCGGAGCGTCGGACATCGATCGCCGCTAGGCTCATGGCATCGATGGCCGCCTCTGTAATGCAGATCCGCTCGGGCTCGGGCGGCCCGAAGCGGAAAAGTTCTTTCGCGCCCTCAGTGGCGAAGCCGCGCCATTGCGGTCCACGCTCCTCCCACCCCGTGATCGCTCCGGCAGAATCGCTATGGGTGTCAAACGCCATCCGGAACTGCCCCCTTTGCGTCATGAAGAACTGCCCCCACCATCGGGATTATGATCTCGGTTGAAGGTTGTTTCCGCCGGTGACGGGCCGGAGGGAGGCGGAGCCGACTGGAGGGCCGTCACCGGCGGTCGGCGTCTTTATAAGGCCGCTCTTGCGCTTGGCGCGGAGCCGGTAGCTGTCGCCGCGGATCGTCAGCACGTGACTGTGGTGGAGGAGCCGATCGAGGATCGCGGTGGCGACCACGGGATCCGCGAACACGGTGCCCCATTCGGCAACGCTGCGGTTTGAGGTGATCAGCATGGCGCCAGTTTCGTAGCGGCGGCTGACCAACTGGAAGAACAGATGCGCCGCGTCAGGTTCCAGCGGCAGGTAACCGAGCTCGTCGACGATCAGCAGCTTTGGCTTCGACAGGGCGAGCAGTTTCTCGTCCAGCCGTCGCTCGCCGTGCGCCTTGGCAAGGCCCGCGACCAGTGTCGTCGCCGTGGTGAACTGCACCGTGTATCCGGCCAGGATCGCCTCTCGTCCCAGCGCGATCGACAAGTGCGTCTTGCCGACGCCCGGCGGCCCGAGCAACAGCACATTCTCGCCGTTGGCGATCCAACGTGACGCGGCAAGGTCACGGATCTGCTTTGGATCGATCGACGGCTGCGCCTCGAAGTCGAAGCCAGCAAGCTCCTTCACAGCCGGGAAGTGCGCGAGCTTCAGCGCCATCTCGACGCGGCGATGATCCTTGCGTGCGATCTCGCGCTCGCACAGCAAGATCAGCGTCTCACGCGCCGACAGGTTCGCGCGCGCGGCTTCGTCGAGCAGGCTGTCGAGCTGATCGCGGATGCCGGAGAGCTGCAATCGCGCCAGCATGGCATCTAGCGGATCGTTCGTTGCTTCCATTGCCTTTTTTGCCCTCGCCATCAGAAGCTTCCTCCGACCATGGCTTCGTATTCGGCAAGAGGACGTAACAACGACGGCGGTGAGGACGGCGCCGGCACAGCGATCTCCGCCCGGCGGACCGCGCCATTGCGACCAGCAACACCATCGAGATGGGCGGAGTCGACAATCCGCAGCCGGCGACCCTCCGATTGCTTGTGGACCGCGACCTGGTGCAATCCATGGCGGATCCGCACTTCGCCGGCCGCGATCGTTACCGCCACGCGCTCGCCAATCAGGCGCCACGGTACCGAGTAGCTGTTCGTGTCGATCTCGACGGCGCAATCATTGCCGACGACGCGGGACAGTTCACGCAAGGATCCAAACGAGGGCTGCCCGCCGAGCGGCTTCAACCGATGTATCTCGTCACGCGCGAAGCGGATGATCGGCGTCTCGCCGGTCGTGCCGTGGATCCGAACGTTCGCAACCTCTCGCTCCCATCTGTCGAGATGCGCCTCGAATGCTTCCCAACTTGGGAAGGAATGACCGGCGATCGCGTTCTTCTTCACGTAGCCGACGCCGTTCTCCGTCTTGCCCTTCGTGCGCGCCCGATATGGCGCGCAGGCGCGAGGGCGAAAGCCCCAATGTTTTGCGAAGGCTATCAGCTTGTCGTTGAACTGAACCGACCGGCTCACTGCGTCGTGCCGCACGACAAGCGCGCGTGGATTGTCCATCAGCACTTCCTCCGGCACACCGCTGAAGGTCGTGAATGTGCTCTCGAGCCCGGCGAACCAATGCTCCTGCCTCTCGGCCCGGAACGCACGCACATGGAGCCTTCGCGAGTGTCCAAGCGTTGCCACGAACACGAATGCCTTGACTTTCGCCCCTCCGATCTCGACCAGGCGCTCCCCGAAGTCGATCTGCAGCTGCCGGCCCGGGGGCGTCTCAAACCGCGTCGTCGCCAGCGCCTCCGCTTTCAGCGCCTGGCGATAGGGCTGCACGGCGCGTTGCAGTGTCCGCCGGCTGACGGCCACGCCTTTCTCGGCCAGCAGGTCCTGTCGCACCACGTCGGCATTGCCGCGATGCCGAATGAGCCTCTCGCGCAGCCAACCCTCAAGGCCGTCGAGACGCTTCGGCCGCTCAGGCGACTTGAACGGCTTCACCCCGCCCGCCGCCAAGTAGTCCTTCACCGTGTGGTGGCTGCAGCCCAGCTGCCGCGCAATCCGCTTCACACCCCACCCGCACGCCCTCAGGCGCATCATCTCCGCCACGTCATCCGGCGTCTTCATCATCTGCCCCCGTGGATCATTCCACGGCGAGCCTTCAGTGATTCGTTCCCGCTTCATTCACTCTCTCCTCAGCTATCCAAGGAGGGGGCAATCCCTTGTGACGCTGAGGGGGCAGTTTTCCATGGCGCGCGACA
>NZ_KI519400.1:1912035-1912754 GCF_000482425.1 Bradyrhizobium sp. 22 | reverse complement strand
GCCGTGCAGCTGGAATCGGCGGCCTCCACCCTGACCCGCACCGCCGAGACCACCCAGAGCCTGTCGAGCCAGGTCGCCGGCGTCTCCGAGCAGGCCTCCTCCAACATGCAGTCGGTCGCCACCGCGACCGAGGAGCTGTCCGCCTCGGTCGAGGAGATCGGCCGCCAGGTCCGCGATTCCAGCCGCATTGCGGAGGCCGCCGTGGTCCAGGCCAAGGAAACCGACGGGCGCATCGGCAAGCTCTCGCATGCGGCCCAGCAGATCGGCGAAGTGGTCAAGCTGATCACGGCGATCGCCGAGCAGACCAACCTTCTGGCGCTCAATGCCACCATCGAGGCGGCGCGCGCCGGCGAAGCCGGGCGCGGCTTTGCGGTGGTCGCCAGCGAGGTGAAGTCGCTGGCGAGCCAGACCGCGAAGGCGACCGACGAGATCTCCTCGCACATCGCGGGCATGCAGGGCGCCACCGCCGAATCGGTTGCCGCGATCAAGGAGATCGGGGCGACCATCGGCCAGATCTCGTCGATCTCGACGTCGATCGCCAGCGCGGTCGAGCAGCAGGGCGCGGCGACGCAGGAGATCGCGCGCAGCGTCCAGACCGTGGCGCAGGGCACCCAGACCGCGGCCACCGATATCGGCCAGGTCAACCGCGGCGCGGCCGAGACCGGCTCGGCCTCGGAGGAGGTGCTGCACTCGGCCAAGACGCTGTCGTCCGAAAGCAC
>NZ_KI519400.1:1822376-1910050 GCF_000482425.1 Bradyrhizobium sp. 22 | reverse complement strand
CGCCTGCGCGCCGAGCTCGATCGCTTCATGGGGAATATCAGGGCGGCGTAGAGGCTGCGAAAGGAACGCGTAGGGTGGATTAGCGAAGCGTAATCCACCACCTCGAATCGCGCGTCGAGAGTTGAGTGGTGGGTTACGGCTTCGCCTAACCCACCCTACTGATCTCACTCCCGCCCGAACGCCCGCTTCAGCTCGACCTTCGCCTTCTCCAGACGCGCGCGCTGTGTCTTCGGCAAGGTCTTGCCGGCACGGTTGATGTAGAAGGTGAGCATCGACAGCGCCGAACGATAGGCGCCGGTCTTGCGTCGTGAGCTGTGCTCGGCCGATTGCTTCAACGAGATCGCGATCTTCCTCGGGCTGGTCAGCTTGAACACGCCCTGCTTGAGATCGAGCGCGTCGCTCTCTTTCGTCACCCGTTGCGACCAACGCTTCGGCGCCGCGCGTTTGGTGCTCTTGCGCGCAATCGTGCTGCGCCGCGTGCTCGTCTTCCGGCGGCCAGACTTGCGTGGACCGCTGTTTCGAGAATGTGTTCTCTTTCTGACCTGAGCCATGCGTCAACTCCCTGCGGCTGCTTCGGAAACGAGCGGACCCAGGAGCTGTTCCTGCAGGAACCCGACCTCGCCGCAGGCGTTGTCGCAGGGGCAGGCGGAATGCCGCACCCCAACGATCGGATCAACCCCGTTCACATCCTGACCGGGGCCGCAGCCATTGATCGAGCGCAACAGCCTGATGGAATTGCAGCAAAGCCCAGTGCTGAACTACGCACCGACGGTGTCGGCGGCCGCTACCGACCGTATCGTCGAGACCAGTATTCCGGCACGGCTCGACGCGTTGCCGTGGAGCGGCTTTCACACCCGCGTCGTGCTCGCGCTCGGCATCACCTGGATTCTTGACGGGCTCGAGGTGACATTGGCGGGCGCGCTCTCCGGCGCACTGAAACAGAGTCCGTCGCTGCAATTCTCCAACCTCGATCTCGGCATCGCCAATTCCGCCTATCTCGCCGGCGCCGTGCTCGGCGCGCTCGGCTTCGGCTGGCTCACCGACCGCATCGGCCGCAAGAAGCTGTTCTTCATCACGCTGGCGCTCTACCTTTCGGCCACGGCCGCGACCGCTCTGTCATGGGATGTCGCGAGCTACGCATTGTTCCGGTTCCTCACCGGTGCCGGCATCGGCGGCGAATATACCGCGATCAACTCGACCATCCAGGAGCTGGTGCCGGCGCGCTATCGCGGCTGGACCGATCTCGTCATCAACGGCAGTTTCTGGATCGGCGCCGCGATGGGCGCGGTCGCGGCCATCGTGCTGCTCGACCCCGCCGTGATCGCGCCCGATCTCGGCTGGCGGTTCGCTTATCTGATCGGCGCCGGCCTCGGTCTCGTCGTGCTGCTGATGCGCATGTGGATTCCGGAAAGTCCGCGCTGGCTGATGATCCATGGCCGTCCCGACCAGGCTCATGCGATCGTCGACGAGATCGAACGCTCGGTGATCGGGCATGATCAGGATATCAACGAGGGGCGCTTCCCCAAGATCCGGCTGAAGATGCGCGATCACACGCCGATCCGCGAGGTCGTGCACACGCTGTTCTCGGCGTATCGCCAGCGCGCGGTGGTGGGCCTCGTGCTGATGAGCGCGCAGGCGTTCTTCTATAATGCCATCTTCTTCACCTTCGCGCTGGTGCTGACCGATTTCTACGGCATCAGGGCCGATCACGTCGGCTGGTACCTGCTGCCCTTTGCCGCCGGCAATTTCCTCGGGCCCCTGCTGCTCGGCCGGTTGTTCGATACGCTGGGACGCCGCACCATGATCATGTTCACCTATGGCATGTCGGGCCTGCTGCTGGCGCTGTCGGGCTATCTGTTCTCGATCGGCGTGCTCAGTGCGCAGGGACAGACCGTCGCCTGGATGGTGATCTTCTTCTTTGCCTCACCGGCCGCCAGCGCGGCCTATCTCACCGTCAGCGAGACCTTTCCGCTCGAAGTTCGTGCGCTGGCGATCGCGGTGTTCTACGCCGTCGGCACCGGCATCGGCGGCGTGATCGGGCCGGCGCTGTTCGGCGCGCTGATCGACACGGGATCGCGCACCAGCGTGTTCGCCGGCTATTTGCTGGGGGCAGTCCTGATGCTCGCGGCCGCGATCGTGGCGTGGCGCTATGCCGTCTCGGCGGAGCGCAAATCGCTCGAACAAATCGCGCGGCCGCTCGCCTTTATGGAGTAGACTGATGAAATCGGAACTTGCAGAGATGGCGATGGACCAGCAGCCCACAATATTCGACGACGAGGCACCCGAAACGGTGCCGGTGCCGCATGCGCTGGTGCCGCATCTCGACGAGACCGCAATCCTGCTCGACATCGACGGGACCCTGCTCGACCTGATGCCGACGCCGCGCGAGGTATGGGTGCCGCCGGGCCTGTCGGAGACGCTGAACCGGTTGACCGAGCGCACGTCCGGCGCGCTGGCGCTGGTCAGCGGCCGCTCGCTCAACGACATCGACCTGATCTTCGCGCCCGAGGTGTTTCGCGCCGTCGCCGGCCACGGCGCCGAGATGCGGCTGTCGGTGGATAATGAGGTCGATGCCGTGCATGCGCCGCCGCTGGACAAGGAGCTGAAGCGGCGGCTCGCGGCCATTGCCAAGCTCAGCCCGGGCATTCTGCTTGAGGACAAGGGCTATTCGCTCGCTCTGCATTACCGCCTCGCGCCGCATGCGGAGAAGGCGATCTACGAAGCCGTCTCGGTGATCCGCGCCGATCTGCCCAGCGCGCCAATCGAGGTGCTGCCGGGCAAGTTCGTATGCGAGATCAAGCATTCCGGATTCACCAAGGCGACTGGCGTGCGCGAACTGATGAAGCGGGAGCCGTTCAGGGGACGGCGTCCGATCTTCATCGGCGACGACGTCACCGATGAAACCGTGTTCGCGATCATGCCCGACATGAATGGGCTTGCCTTCTCGGTCGGGCGCCGCGCCATGGGCGTGAACGGCCATTTCGACACGCCGAGCGACGTGCGGGCCTTCCTCGCGCGCCTGCTCGATCCACGGTAAAACGAAGGCATCGCCCTGTCGCAGACATAATGCCGGCCGGAACGGCGCCGTTTCGCGCCGCAATACTTGTTGCGAAACACAAACGCACAAGCTGTCTTTGCAGTGAAATGTCCGGGTTCCGAAAGCGAAACCAGTTCCAACGCGCGTGCCCGATTTTGGTTTCAATTGGTTGAAACGATGACAGGAACCATATTGATGAACGGCAGTTAAACGGGTGGAATGAAACAGGAGGGGACGACCTGTGAACTTAGTCGTCGTTTCAAATCGCGTCGCCCGCGGCAAGCCTAACGAGCCCATGACCGGCGGCCTCGCGGCGGCGCTGCTGCCGGTTGTGGAACATTCGGGTGCGATCTGGGTGGGTTCTTCGGGCCGGGTACGGGACGGCCATCAGAAGGAACCGTTCGCCGAGATCGAAGCGCTCGGAGCAGGCGCCATCGCGACCCTGGATCTGCCGGCGGCGCATTACGGCGGCTATTACGAGGGCTTTGCCAATTCGGCGCTGTGGCCGGCGCTGCATTCGCGCAGCGACCTCATTCGCGTCTCGCGCGAAGATTATGTCAGCTATCGCGAGGTCAACGCCTTCATGGCGCGCGCGCTGATGCGCTTCCGAAAAACAAAAACCGCGTTCTGGGTGCAGGACTATCATTTCCTCGCGCTCGGCGCCGAGCTGCGCGACCTCGGCGTCGACGATCCGATCGGCTTCTTCCTGCATACGCCCTGGCCCGTCACTGCGGTGATGCAAGGCGTTCCCAACCATCGCGAACTGATCACGGCGATGCTGGCTTACGATCTGCTCGGCTTCCAGACCGAGGAGGATCGCCAGAATTTCCTTGGCTATGTCGGCGGCGAGCTCGGCCTTGCCGTCGAGGACGGCGTTGCGGTCTCGCAGCATGGCCGCACGCGCTGTGAGGTGTTTCCGATCGGCATCGATGCGGAGAAGTTCGCGGCCTACGCCGCCAAGTCGGCCTCGCATCCGGACGTGTCGCGGCTGCGGCGCAGCCTCAACGGCGAGCGGCTCGCGATCGGCGTCGACCGCCTCGACTATTCGAAAGGCCTCGTCAACCGCATCAGCGCGTTCGACCGGCTCTGGACCGAGCAGCCGCAATTTGCGCGCAGCATCTCGCTGCTCCAGATCGCCAACCCCTCGCGCGGTGCGATCGAGGCCTACGGCAATCTCCAGAACGAGGTGGCGCGCCTCGTCACCGACGTCAACGGCCGGCACGGCGAGGTCGACTGGACGCCGATCCGCTATCTGAACAAGGGCTTCAGCCAGGCCGTGCTCGCCGGTCTCTACCGGACAGCGCAGGTCGGCGTGGTGACGCCGCTGCATGACGGCATGAACCTCGTCGCCAAGGAATATGTCGCGGCGCAGAACCCGGCCGATCCCGGCGTGCTGGTGCTGTCGAAGTTCGCTGGCGCCGCCAACGAGCTCGAGACCGCCTTGCTGGTCAATCCGCACGACATCGACGGCATGGCACGCGCGATCGCGGTTGCGGCCGCAATGCCGCTCACCGAGCGCAAGATGCGCTGGGACGCGATGATGAAGAAGCTGCGCGGCCACACCATCCAGCAATGGTCGGCGGACTTCGTCGCCGAGCTCGAGAAGTGCCGGACCGAGAAGGCCGCCGTCGCCCCGCTCGCCACGCAACCGCCGCAAGCGCTGCGCTGGCTGAAATCGGCGATCTCAGGCGTGAGGTTGATCTGAGATTTTTCTCGGTCTATCAACTCGTCATGGCCGGGCTTGACCCGGCCATCCACGTCTTCACTGGCGTACGAGAACGTGGATGCCCGGGACGAGCCCGGGCATGACGGCAAACAGAGAAGAGCGCACCTCAATAACAATACGACACGCCGTCCAGAATCGCGCACTGCCGCTTGTTCGGCGCGTTGGGATCATCCATCGGCACCATGCCCTTGCCCTGGCCGACGAACACGCCGGTGCCGACATGCACCGAGCTCTTGTTGCCAATGATCACCGTCGGGTGCGGCGCAGAGCTTGAGCGCGTCCCGTCCGGCCAGAGGATGGCATTGCCCGACAGCATCCCGCGCCGGCCGTCGTCGCAGCTGACGTCGACGCCTTGACGTGTGCAGACCTGGGCCGCGGCGGACGCCGCGAGAGCGGAGCCAAGGGCCGAAATCAGGCCAAGGGCGACAATGGTCTTGCGGATGGTCATGGCTCCCCCAGTCGTGCTCGGCATCCTCACCTGAATCGTCGCAGCAACCCCGTCGCGGGTTCAGCCTGCAAGCCGATCAGAGCATCCGCGGTGCCAAATATTATCATGCAAATACAATGGCTTGCGGAAAATTCGTCGGTTTTCCTCGCGATCCCTTGCAAAATCGTCGGCGCCCCTTCAAGAGAGGGCGCTCCGGAGAGATGGCCGAGTGGCTTAAGGCGCACGCTTGGAAAGCGTGTGTGCGGGAAACCGTACCGTGGGTTCGAATCCCACTCTCTCCGCCATTGGCTATACGCCACCGCGTCCTCTTGCCAGTCCCGTCCGGCTTCCAGCACGAGCGCGAGCCAGCCGTATCCCATGTCGATGTTGATCCCGAGGTGAGCGATGCAGAATCGCACCTGTACAGGGATCGAAGCCGTCCCTAACCTCCGCCGCGCAATTTTTTGGGAGATACGGCGTGGCGAAGAAGACGGCGAGCAAGAGCAAGACTGCGGGGAAGAAGGCGCGAACCGCGACGAAGACCGGGGCCCGCAAGGGAGCTGCCGCGAAGCCGGCCCGAAAGGCCGCCGCCGGCAAATCGGCCAGGCCGCGGCGCCCGTCTGGGCCGATCTGGCAATGGTCGGCGGTGGCGACTGCCGCCGCGATCCGCTCCGGCGCGATCTCCGCGGTCGAGACGGTCGAGGCACATCTCGAACGGATGCGCGCGGTCAATCCGAAGCTGAATGCCGTCGTCGTCGATCTCTCGGAGGAGGCGCTGAAGGCTGCGCATGCCGCGGACAAGCAGCGCGCCAAGGGTGCTGCGCTCGGCCTGCTGCACGGGGTGCCCATCACGATTAAGGAAAATGTCGATTACGAGGGACGGCCGAACTTCAACGGCGTGCCCGCCAACAAGGGCCTGATCGCGCCGTCGGATGCGCCCGTGGTGCGCAACTTGAAGAAGGCGGGCGCGATCGTCATCGGGCTCACCAACACGCCGGAATTCTCCTTTCGCGGCTTCACCGACAATCCCCTGCACGGGCTGACGCTCAATCCCTGGGATCCTGACATCACCTGCGGCGGCTCGTCGGGCGGGGCGGGTTCGGCGGTCGCCGCCGGCATCGGCACCATCGCCCATGGCAACGACATCGGCGGGTCGCTGCGCTGGCCTGCGCATTGCAACGGCGTTGCCACCATCAAGCCGACGCAAGGGCGCATCCCCGCGTTCAATGCGAGCGCCACGGCCGAGCGGCCGATGCTGGCACACTTGATGTCGGCGCAGGGGCCGCTCGCCCGCCACGTCGCCGACGTCCGTCTTGCGCTGGAGGCGATGAGCCAGCGCGATCCGCGTGATCCCTGGTGGGTGCCGGCGCCGCTGGTCGGCGAGATGCCGAAGCGGCCGATCAAGGTCGCGCTGGCCAAGATACCTGACGACATGGATGTCGATCCGTCCGTCGCGGCGGCGCTGCGCCAGGCCGCGGACCATCTCGAACGGTCCGGCTACCGCGTCAGCGAGGTCGAGGTGCCCGACATCGACGGCGTCTGGCAGACCTGGTGCGACATCATCACCAACGAGACCGTGGTGATGCAGGAAGCCGGCATGCTGAAGGTGACCTCGGAGGACTTTCACAAGGCCTGGGGCGGCATGAAGGCCAAGGCCAATGTGCTCGATCTCAAGGGCTGGATGCAGGCGACCGCCGCGCGCAACGGCCACATCCGCGCCTGGCAGTTGTTCTTCGAGGACTATCCGGTCGTGCTGGCGCCGACCACGGTGAAGCCGACGCCGGGCCCGCGCGAGGACGCGGTCAGCGCCGAGCGCGTGCGCGAGATCTTCTGGGGCGAGATCCGCTTCATCTCCGCGATCAATGTGCTCGGCCTGCCCGGCGCCGTGGTGCCGGTGGCCCTCCACGACGGCAAGCCGATCGGCGTGCAGCTCATTGCCGGTCGCTATCGCGAGGATCTTGCGCTCGATGCCGCGGCCGCGATCGAGAAGCGCGCCGGCGTGCTCGCTCATCGCTTGTGGGAGCGGATGGGGTAGGGCCCGCGAGTGATCGCAGCGTTGACAATGATCCTCGCCGTCACGGGGAGAGGAATGGTCGCATTTGCACCTGCATGAGAGGTCGTCATGCCCGGGCTTGTCCCGGGCATCCACGTTCTTCGTGCCCCCGCAAGACGTGGATGGCCGGGACAAGCCGGGCCATGACGATGTGGAGACTATCGTGCCCAAAAACGCGAGCGGTTCATGTGCGCTGGCCCTGCCTTGCGCGAGAGGAAACGATGCAAACCGTCGTCGTTTGATTAATGCAAATTAACCCGGATTCCGGCCAGTTCGCCAGTAACGGTTAGGGTTACTTCCTCGATCTCTATGCGAATTATTGTCCGCTTTACCACCCGCCTCTAACAGAGGAGCGGCGGACAACGCACATGCCTCATTCTAGGCCAATAAGTGCGGACCGCTCCACGCGGAGGTGGCACGATGCGCAACGAGACGATCGCTATTCACGCCGGTTACGAGCCCGAAGCGACCACGCATGCGGTCGCCGTGCCGATCTACCAGACCGCGGCCTATGCTTTCGACAGCGCCGACCACGGCGCGGCGCTCTTCAACCTCGAGACCGAGGGCTTTCGCTACAGCCGCATCGCCAATCCGACCAGTGCGGTGCTGGAGAAGCGCATTGCTCAGCTCGAAGGTGGCGTGGGCGCGCTCGCGGTCGCGACCGGCCAGGCGGCGCTGCATTTCGCCTTCGTCAACGTCGCCGACCACGGCGGCAACATCGTTTCCGTGCCGCAGCTTTACGGCACCACGCATACTTTGCTCTCGCACATTCTGCCAAGGCAGGGCATCACCGGCCGCTTCGCCGAGAGCGACAGGCCGGAAGCGATCGAGAAGCTGATCGACGAGAACACCCGTGCCGTGTTCGCCGAGACCATCGGCAATCCCGCCGGCAATGTCTGCGACATCGAGGCGCTGGCCAAGGTCGCGCATGCGCATGGCGTGCCGCTGATCGTCGACAACACCGTCGCCACGCCGATCCTGCTCAAGCCGTTCGACTATGGCGCCGACATCGCCGTGCACTCGCTGACCAAGTTCCTGGGCGGTCACGGCACCACGCTCGGCGGCGCCATCGTCGATTCCGGCAACTTCCCCTGGGCCAGGTATGCCGAACGTTTCCCGGCCTACAACAAGCCCGATGCCTCCTATCACGGCCTGGTCTATGCCGAGCGTTTCGGCCGCACCGCCTACATCGAGCGGGCGCGCAGCGTCTATCAGCGCACCATGGGCTCGGTGCTGTCGCCGTTCAACGCCTTCCTGCTGCTCCAGGGCATCGAGACCGTGGCGCTGCGCATGGAGCGTCATGTCGAGAACGCCCGCAAGGTCGCCGAATTCCTGCGCAAGGATTCGCGCGTCGCCTGGGTCAACTACAGCGGCTTTCCCGACAGCCCCTATTATCCGCTGGTGCAGAAATATCTCGACGGCAACGCCTCCTCGCTGTTCACCTTCGGCATCAAGGGCGGCATGGAGGCCGGCAAGACCTTCTACGATGCGCTGAAGCTGATCACGCGCCTCGTCAATATCGGCGATGCCAAGTCGCTGGCCTGCCATCCGGCCTCGACCACGCACCGCCAGATGTCGGCGGAGCAGCAGCGCCTTGCCGGCGTGCTGCCGGAGACCATCCGGCTCTCGATCGGCATCGAGCACGTCTCCGACATCATCGAGGACATCGACCAGGCGCTGGACAAGGCCTGCCGGTCGGCGCGCCTCGAGGCCGCGGAGTAGGCGGCCGCGCCCATGACGATCCTGATCGACAGGGATCAAGTTATCTCGGGCCCGGCATTGGTGCCGACCGAGTGCGATCTCGCGCGAGATCACGGCGCCGAGCTCACGATCGGGCTCGTCAACAACATGCCGGATCCGGCGCTGAAGGCGACCGAGCGGCAGTTCATGAAGCTGCTGCAGGCCGCCGCCGGTCCGCACCGCATCCGCTTCCACTGTTTCTCGCTGCCGAGCGTGAAGCGGTCGCCGGAAGCGAGGTGGCACGTCGAGAGCGAGTATTCCGACCTCTCGGACCTCAAGCGCCAGAAATTCGACGGCTTGATCGTGACCGGCGCGGAGCCCGTCGCGGCCGAGCTCGACCAGGAGCCGTACTGGCGCGACCTCACCGAGCTGATCGACTGGGCCAAGGCCAACACGCGCTCGACGATCTGGTCGTGCCTTGCCGCGCACGCGGCGGTGCTGCACCTCGACGGCATCGCGCGGCGGCGGCTGCCGGCGAAATGCCACGGCATCTTCGATTGCGAATTGGTGAGGCGCGATCCGCTGACGCGCACCGCACCGGCGCCGCTGAAGGTTTCGCATTCGCGGCTGAACGAGATCGTGGAAAGCGACCTGGTCCAGGCGGGCTATCAGGTGCTGACACGCTCGGCCCAGGCCGGCGTCGACGTTTTTGTTCGCCAATATGCCAGCCGCTTCGTGTTCTTCCAGGGCCATCCGGAATACGACGCGCTGTCGCTCCAGCGCGAATATCTGCGCGACATCGGCCGCTATCTGGCGCGGGAGCGCGAGACCTATCCGCACCTGCCCGTGAGCTATTTTGACGCAGCGACGGAGGAGAAACTCGTCCGCTTCCAGAAGAAGGCAGCGCACCAGCGCCATCCGGCGCTCACCAACGAGCTGCCGGGGCTGAATTTGCGCGCTGATATCGGTGCCGGCAGCGCGGCGGCAGTGCTTTTCCGCAATTGGTTGCGGTATCTCAGCGTGGAAGCCGGTGGGCCGGTCCCCGCGGGCTAGCCAATGGATATTGGGTCCGCGTTAGGATTACCCGAGCGTTAGGCTTGCCTCAACCGGCGCGCGAATGTTTCAGTGCGGAGATAATACATCACGGGAAACGCAGTCGTGTGGTCGGCACTCCAGGGACGCGTGAGCAATCGGCTGGCCCGGCATTTCCGTGCCGCGCCGCACCGGCTGCCTGCGTCCCATACGCCGATGGTGAGCTTCACCTTCGACGATGCTCCCGACAGCGCCGCTGGCGAGGGCGCCACGCTTCTCGAGAAGCACGGCGGGCGGGGCACGTTCTATCTCGCGGGCAGCCTGATCGGTCAGCCGTCGGACCATTGGCATGGCTTGTCGGACGACGCGATCGTCCGGCTTCATCGCGCCGGTCACGAGATTGCCTGCCATACCTTCTCGCACAAGAGCTCGGCCGATCTCGACGAGGCCGCCATGGCGCGCGAGATCGAGCGGAACCGCGCGTATTTTCGCGCGATCGATTCCTCGATCAGGCTGGAGAATTTCGCCTATCCCTACGGGCTTGCCTCGGTCTGGCGCAAGCCGCAGCTCGCCAAGGCCTTCCGTTCGGCCCGTGGCATCCTTCCCGGTGTCAACAGCGGCGTCATCGACCTGCAGTTCCTGCGCGCCTCGCCCTTGGTCGATTGCGAGACCGATCGAGCGGGCATCGATCGCTATTTCGACGAAGCGGTCGCGCGCGGCGGATGGCTCATCTTCTACGGTCACGACGTTGCGAGCGCGCCGAGCCCCTATGGCTGCACGCCGGACCTGCTGCGTCACGCGCTTGAGGCCGCCGGAAGACGCAACATGCCGATCGTGACGGTCGCAGAGGCGCTGCGAAGGATTGGGGCGTAGTTTCTTTTCCCTTCTCCCCTTGTGGGAGAAGGTGGCGCGAAGCGCCGGATGAGGGGTATGTCTCCGCAACATCGAATTCGTGGATAGAACCCTTCACCCGTCTCGCCGCTCACGCGGCGAACCACCCTCTCCCACAAGGGGCCTGTTGCATTATCGGCCTTTGAGGCTGAGGCCGTCAGGAGAGAGGGACACGGACACGGCAATTGCCCGGCAAGTCTGTAGTTGTCGCCCTCGGTGGGCGGCTCAGGCCGCGATCGTGGCCCACCGCCTCATGTTGAAGGCGATCGAGGCGAGTAGGACCTGCCCGCTTGCCTTCATCAGACCAACGTAGCGGATGCAGGTCAGTCGCATGCGGCGTTTGAGGGTGGCGAAAGTGTTCTCGACCTGGGCTCGTCGTCGCGCGATTAGAAGATTGTAGCGTTTGAGCCGGGCCGGCAGTTCCGGATGGTGCCTGTTGGGACGGAACGCGATGCGGGGCTTTTTGCCTTCCGCCTTCAGTCGAGCCCTCCTGGCATGCGTGTCATAGGCCGCATCAGCCCACACCACGGCCTCGTCGCCGCGGATCAACTCATCGGCTGGCGTCGTGTCATTGATGTTGGCAGGCGTGGTCAACACCGCGCGGATCAGGCCGGATCCTTCGTCAACGCCCATATGGGCCTTGTAACCGAAGGTCGAGCCGCTCTTGCCCTGCCGCTTGGTGAAGCGAGCGTCGGGATCGTTTGAAGGACGATCCTCCTTCGGAGGAGCCGACACCGCCTGGATCAGGGTTGCATCCAGCATCGTGCCGCGCTTGAGGATGACGCCGGCATTCTCAAGCTGGCGATCCAGTTCGCCAAACAGCTTCTCCAGCAGGCCTTGCTCAACGAGCCGGTTCCGGAAACGGTTCAGGACCGTATGATCGGGGGTGGCATCCTCCAGGCTCAAACCAACGAAGCGCTTGAACGACAACCGGTCGCCCAGCGCCTCCTCCAGTTCGCGTTCCGAAAGACCATAGAGCGACTGCAACAGCACCGCACGAAACAACACAAGCACCGGATAGCCTGGACGACCGGGGCTCCCTTCATCCCGTAAATGACCGATCAGCTTCTCGAACCGATACCACTTCACCAAGCCAGCCAACCGATCCAGCGCCGCATTGGCGCCGGCGCCCTTCGGCATCAGCGCTTCTACAAAGCTCGGCTGCCCCGTCCGCTTCACCGCCATCGATCCCTCCAGCCTTTGCCTTAGGGAATCACAACTGGCGAATTACGCAACAGCCCCACAAGGGGAGAGCGAAACAGCCGTGCCTCGCCTCCAAACAGTCTTGCCACGTCCACGCCGGCATGCGACTGGCCTTGTGACGAATCTCACGGCCTGATCTGTTCCGCTCATGTCCGCTCCCTCCACCGCTCCGCTCTCTGCGCCGGCCAACGGCCGCGACGCGCTGTCGGTGCTGCATTCGGTGTTCGGCCTGCCGGGTTTTCGCGGCGCGCAAGGCGAGATCGTCCGGCATGTCACGCAAGGCGGCAATTGCCTGGTGCTGATGCCGACCGGCGGCGGCAAGTCGCTGTGCTATCAACTTCCCTCGCTGCTGCGCGAAGGCTGCGGCATCGTGGTGTCGCCGCTGATCGCGTTGATGCGCGATCAGGTCGCCGGGCTGATCGAGGCCGGCGTCAACGCTGCCGCGCTGAACTCGTCGCTGACGCCGCAGGAAGCCTCCGATATCGAGCGCCGCCTGCTCGCGGGCGATCTCGATCTGCTCTATGTCGCGCCGGAACGCCTGGTCACGCCGCGCTGCCTGTCGCTGCTGGCGCAGGCGAAGGTGGCGCTGTTCGCGATCGACGAGGCGCATTGCGTCTCGCAATGGGGCCATGACTTCCGCCCCGAATATGTCGGCCTCTCCATCATCGCCGAGCGCTTTCCCGACGTGCCGCGCATCGCGCTGACCGCGACCGCCGACGAGCTGACGCGCAAGGAGATCGTCGCGCGGCTTCAGCTCGCGGATGCGCCGCAATTCGTCTCGAGCTTCGACCGGCCCAACATCCGCTACGAGATCGTCGACAAGCGCAACGCGGTGTCGCAGCTGAAGGAGTTCATCCGGGAGCGGCATGCGGGCGATGCCGGCGTGGTCTATTGCCTGTCGCGCAACCGCGTCGAGGAGGTCGCCGCCGCGCTTCAGGACGCCGGCATCGCGGCGCTGCCCTATCATGCCGGACTCGATGGGGCGTTGCGCTCACGCAACCAGGATCGTTTTCTCAACGAGGACGGCATCGTCATCGTTGCGACCGTCGCCTTCGGCATGGGCATCGACAAGCCCGACGTGCGCTTCGTCGCCCATCTCGACCTGCCCAAGAGCATCGAGGCCTACTATCAGGAGACGGGCCGCGCCGGCCGCGACGGCAAGCCGTCGGCCGCCTGGATGGCCTATGGGCTCTCGGACATCGTGCAGCAGCGCCGCATGATCGACGAGTCCAGCGCCTCCGACGAGTTCAAGCGGGTCTCGATCGGCAAGCTCGATGCGCTGGTCGGCCTCGCCGAAACGCCGCACTGCCGGCGTCGGCGGCTGCTC
This sequence comes from Bradyrhizobium sp. 22, assembly GCF_000482425.1. Classification (NCBI taxonomy): domain Bacteria; kingdom Pseudomonadati; phylum Pseudomonadota; class Alphaproteobacteria; order Hyphomicrobiales; family Nitrobacteraceae; genus Bradyrhizobium; species Bradyrhizobium sp. 22. The sequence goes on along the minus strand of NZ_KI519400.1, from coordinate 1,896,674 downwards.
GCCTATTTCGGCGAGATCGTGATGGGCGAGCATTGCGGCAATTGCGACAATTGCCTGACGCCGCCGAAGATGCGCGACGGCAAGGTGCTGGCTCAGAAGCTGCTGTCCTGCGTTTATCGCACCGGCCAGCGTTTTGGCGCGATGCACCTGATCGACGTGCTGGTCGGGCGGCTGACCGAGAAGGTGACGCAGTTCGGCCACGACAAATTGTCGGTGTTCGGCATTGGGCGCGAGCTCAACGAAAAGCAGTGGCGCACCGTGCTGCGCCAGCTGGTGGCGATGGGCCATTTGCGGAGCGACAGCGAAGCGTTCGGTGCGCTGAAGCTGACCGAGACCGCGCGCGGCGTACTGCGCGGCGAGACCGAAGTGTGGCTGCGCGAGGAGGCGCCCGGCACGCGCATTCGCGCGAGCCGCGGCAAGTCCCGCCGCGGCGACCTTGCGCCCGCCGCCGACGCCGCGCAAGGCGATGTCGATCCCGAGCTGCGCGCGCGGCTGCGTTCGTGGCGCTCGGAGGTCGCGCGCGAGCGCGGCGTGCCGGCCTATGTGGTGCTGCACGATGCCACCATCGACGGCATCGTCCGGGCCTGGCCGACGACACTCGACGAGCTCCGCAATATCCCCGGCATCGGCGACAAGAAGCTCGAGCATTACGGTGACGAGCTGCTGCAGATCGTCAGGACGCGGTAGCCACGATCGCAGTCGCTCCATCCGGGCTACGAAGAGAGGCGAGATTCGTCTCGCCTCTCTTATGACTCACCCGTTCCTGAACGCATACGCGTAGCCGTTCAGCGCGGGGGCGCCGCCGAGATGGGCGTAGAGGATCTTCGCGCCCTTCTCGAAATAGCCCTTCTTCGCCAGGTCGATCAGGCCTTGCATCGACTTGCCCTCGTAGACGGGGTCGGTGATCATGCCTTCGAGCCGCGCGGTGAGGCGGATTGCCTCCTTGGTCTCTTCCGAGGGCACGCCATAGGCCGGATAGGCGTAGTCCTCGATCAGCACGACGTCCTCAGCGACGAGCTGCTTGCCCAGCTCGACGAGCCCGGCGGTGTTCTGCGCGATCTCGAGCACCTGCGCTTTGGTCTGATCAGGCGTGAACGAGGCGTCGATACCGATCACCTTGCGGGCGCGGCCGTCGGCGGCGAAGCCGACCAGCATGCCGGCATGGGTGGAGCCGGTCACCGTGCAGACGATGATATAGTCGAACTTGAAGCCGAGCTCGGCTTCCTGCTTGCGCACTTCCTCGGCGAAGCCGACATAGCCGAGCCCGCCGAACTTGTGCACGGAGGCGCCGGCGGGAATGGCGTAGGGCTTGCCGCCCGCGGCCTTCACGTCCTCGATCGCCTGCTCCCAGCTCTTGCGGATGCCGATGTCGAAGCCCTCGTCGACCAGGCGCACGTCGGCGCCCATGATGCGCGACAGCATGATGTTGCCGACGCGGTCATAGACGGCGTCCTCGTGCGGCACCCAGGCTTCCTGCACCAGGCGGCACTTCATGCCGATCTTGGCCGCGACCGCGGCGATCATGCGGGTGTGGTTGGACTGCACGCCGCCGATCGAGACCAGGGTGTCGGCGTTGGAGGCGATCGCATCGGGGATGATGTATTCCAGCTTGCGCAGCTTGTTGCCGCCATAGGCAAGGCCGGAATTGCAGTCCTCGCGCTTGGCATAGATCTCGACATTGCCGCCGAGATGCTTGGACAGCCGTTCCAGCTTCTCGATCGGCGTCGGACCGAAGGTCAGCGGATAGCGCGGAAATTTGTCGAGCTTCATGGGTCATCCCGATTGACGTTGATGGCGGCAGCTGCCTAGCATCGCACGAACGAAATGTGCTCTCGAATGTTGCGCTGATGTTGCGGCATATCTTACACGAATCGCGCTATTGGCTGATAGGTCTTCCGAAATCTGCCAATTAATGAAAGCTTCTTTCATGTCAGCCCGTCTGGACCGGATCGACCTTAAGATCCTGAGATTATTGCAAAATAATGGGCGGCTCAGTAACGCCGAGCTGGCCGACACCGTCGCGATCAGCCCCGCTACCTGCCACCGCCGGACCCAGCGCCTGTTCGAAGACGGGTTCATCGCGGCCGTCCGCGCCATGATCGCCCCCAAGAAGGTGGCCAAGGGCACGCTGGTGATGGTCGGCGTCGTGCTCGACCGCTCCACGCCGGAGAGCTTCGCCACCTTCGAGCAGGCGATCGCCAGGCTGAAATTCGTGCTCGACTGCCACCTCGTCGCCGGCGACTTCGACTATTTCCTGAAGATCCGCGTCGGCGACATGGAGGATTTCAACCGCATCCACGGCGAGCAGCTGATCGCGCTGCCCGGCGTGCGCCAGACCCGCACCTTCTTCGTGATGAAGGAGGTCGTGGACAACGCGCCGCTGGAATTTTGAGCGGCGTGCACGAAGCGCCCGCGTGCTAGATGGACGTCAGTTTTCGAGGAATCGCCTGGTCATGCCGATGGAGCCGCCTCCCTACCGCCCCCACGATCCGGCCGGGCCGGCCTATCAGCGTGGCTGGGTCGATGAGGCCGTCGCTGCGATCGAGGCCGACCAGTGCCGCACCGCCGATACGCATCTGATCCGGCTGATCGTGCCGGCGCTGTCAGGCATCGACATCTATCTGAAGGACGAGTCCACCCATCCGACCGGCAGCCTGAAGCATCGCCTGGCGCGCTCGCTGTTCCTCTACGCGCTCTGCAACGGTCACATCCGTGAAGGCACACCTGTGGTCGAGGCCTCCTCGGGATCGACTGCGGTGTCGGAGGCCTATTTCGCAGAGATGATCGGCGTGCCCTTCTACGCCGTGATGCCGCGCACGACCTCGGCGGAGAAGATCGCCGCGATCGAGCATTATGGTGGCAATTGCCACCTGATCGACGATGGCCGCGCGCTGTATGCGGAAGCCGCCGCGCTCGCCGCCCGTCTGAACGGCCATTACATGGACCAGTTCACCTTCGCCGAGCGCGCGACCGACTGGCGCGGCAACAACAACATCGCCGAGTCGATCTTTACGCAATTGCAGGGCGAGCGGCGCCCGCTGCCCGATTGGATCGTGATGGGCGCCGGGACCGGCGGCACCTCGGCCACGATCGGGCGCTATTTGCGCTATCGGCAATATCCCACACGTCTGTGCGTTGCCGATGTCGAGCATTCCGCCTTCTTCGACTGCTTCCGCTCACAGGACCGCTCTCACGTCTGCGACCGTCCGTCGCTGATCGAAGGCGTCGGCCGTCCCCGTTGCGAGCCCTCCTTCGTGCCCGAAGTGGTCGACCGCATGATGAAGATTCCGGATGCGGCCACGATTGCGGCGATGAACGTGTTGTCGCGCCGACTGCGTCGTCCGGTGGGCGGCTCCACCGGCACCAATTTCCTGGCGCTGTGCCGGCTGGCCTCGGAGATGCGCCAGGCGAACATCGTGGGGTCGCTGGTGACGTTGATCTGCGATTCCGGCGAGCGCTACCGGCAAACCTATTACGAGCCCGAATGGCTGAAGGCGCGCGGGCTCGATCCGGCGCCGTTCGAGGCCATCTTGTCGTCGTTCCTTGCGACCGGTGAGCCGCTGAAGCTCGCCGTCGACGATGTCGCAAATCCCCAAAGCGTGTTCGACGTTCCGCCGCCACGATAGCGGCGTCGTCCGATCACTCCGCTGCCTTGCGTGCCGGCGCCGGGGGCACGAAGGCAACGCAGCGATTGCGGCCTTCGGCCTTGGCCTGGTAGAGCGCGTGATCGGCCGCGCCCATCAGCGCGTCGATGCCGGACATGCTGACGGTGGCCTCTGCGATGCCGATGCTCACGGTGACGCCGAACCGGATCTCGCCGGCGACGATCTGCGCGCCCATCACGCGCTTGCGGATGCGATCGGCCACTGTCCTCGCGCGCGAGAGGCTGGTCTCGGGCAGCAGAACCGCAAACTCCTCGCCGCCGAGGCGACCGACGATGTCCGATTTGCGCTTGCCGTCGAGGCACGCGGCCGCAACCGCCCTGATCGCGGCGTCGCCCACGGCATGGCCGTAGCGGTCGTTGACTGATTTGAAGTGGTCGATGTCCAGCATCAGCACCGAGACGGAGCGATAATAGCGCTGGAACCGGCTCCATTCGGCATCCAGGGACTCGAGAAAGTGGCGGCGGTTGTAGAGGCCGGTGAGCGGATCGGTGGTGGCGAGCGTCTCCAGCATCGCGGCTTTTTGCATCAGGTCGGTGATGTCGACATAGGTCAGCATGCGGCCGCCGTTCCACATCGTGGTGCAATGAGCCCTGATGCGCCTTCCGTCCGGGGTCTGCAGGTCACGCACATGGTCGCCGGCCTTGACCTCTGCGACCCGCCTAGCTGGAAATTTCGTCAGCTCATTTGCCGGAAGATCCGGCGCGCTGGCGCGATGGACCCGGCTCACCAGTGATGCATAGGTCGGTCGGCTCTCCGCCTCCTGTTCGCTCACGTCCCAGAACCGTCGCATCCGTCGGTTCATGAAGCTGGCGTTGAGATCGCGATCGAGCAGCAGCACGCCGTCCTCGACATTTTCCAGCGCGTCGCGCAGCAACTTCAGCTCGTCGGAATAGCGCACGATGTCGGTCACGGGCGTATATGTCAGCATTCGCCCGCCGTCGGGCAGCGGCGTGCATTGCATCCGAACGACGTCTCCACTGGAGCGGCGCAGATCAAGCGGGGAGGCGTCGCCCGCCTGGACGTGACGAACCCGCTCGGCAACGTAGGCATCGAGCTCGGTCTGTGGAACTTCGTAAGCGAGAGTGTCGCGGCCGTGGCGCATCAGCGTCACGAACGACGGGCAGCTCTCGGCGACTTCATCCGGCAACCGCCACATCTGGCGGAACGCGCGATTGATCAACTTTGCGCGGAGCTTTGCATCCAGCAGCACGATGCCAAGCGGGACGAAATCAAGCGCTGCGCGAAGAGCGAGCATCTGCCCGCGCATCAGCGCATCGGACGAGCGCTCCCGCTCCTCGCCAGCCAGGCGCTCAACGCTGTCCGGCCGTTCGAAGGCGACGCCGACCTGGCGGTCCGATCGCCAGACCACTCGGCAGGTCAGGACCTCGCGCCCTGCCAGCCTGAGCTGGAAGCTCTCGGGCACGCCGAGGCCGCTCTCCATCTCGAGCGTCGCCGCCTCTTCGGTCAGCCGGCGCACGACGCAATCGATCGACGACTGGCCGAAATTGAAGAAGATCTTCCCAGCAAGTAGCGTCCGTTCCGGAACCAGATGGGACATTCGCAGCCTCCCGTGTGCTCCGGCTCAGTCTGTCGCAAGCATATTGCCGAGAGGTAACTGGATGGGGCTCTGGCGAGGGAACCCGGCGACACGCCAACGCTCGGAAGGGCTGCTTGGGGGTCCGCAGCGGATGCGAAAGTCCTTCATCTTCAATGCCCGGCTGTCGCGACCGCCGTGCGATATCCGGAAAGCGGGAGATCCGCTTTACCCGCTGTCCACCATGCTCCAAGTCAGTTACGGATCGCGTAGAGCGGCGTTCGCAGGGTCAACTGGTAAGACGGCTTCGGCGTCCAGGCGATCTGTGCGGTGATGCCGAACAGGCGGTTGTCGTTGTCGTCCATGCGATCAAGGTCGAGCCGCAGGATCGGCTGCGTGAAGGATTCCGCGAGCGTCCGGCCCGCCAGCTGCGCGCCGCCGAACGATTGCATGCCAAGGCGTCCGGTGAATTTCCAATTGCTCGGCCATTGGTAATAGCCGCCGGCATAGAGGATCGTGTTCGGCCGGATGCTGGCGAATGGGCTGGCGATGATGGTGGTGGTATGCTGCACGCCGGTCAGCCAGCCCCGCGTCTCGTCCTCGTCGAGCGCGTAGTCGAATTCCAGGATGTTGTTCAGCGAATTCGTCATGCCGTGATCGTTCGGCACCGATTGCGTCAAGGTCGATTGCAGCGTGATGGTCGGGATTGCGCCGCCATCCTGCCGGTAGAGGTCGGCCTGCACGCCGATGTTCCAGCTGGTGATGTCGAACCTCGACCAACCGTCGCCAATGTCGGTCGTCGAGCCCGACACGCCGCCATAAAGCGAGACGCGGTCGTCGACGTCGACGGTGAGCGGCAGGTCGACGGCAATCGATTTCGCGGCCGGCAGGCCGTTCGGCAGCGTTGCGCCTCTGCGCACCGCCAGGGCTTGCAGCGCGGCCGATAGCGAGCCGGTGCCGAAACCGAGTCCGAGCGTCCCTGCCGGAACCGACGCATAGCTCGTGCGCAGATCGAGATAGAGGTTCGGGACGGCAGGTTTTGCTGCTGCATCCTCCTCATCTTCGGCGGAGAAGGCGGCGCCGGCCGAAATCGTCAGGCAGGCCAGTCCCATCGCGGTAGCGCGCAAGCTCGGACGATGCGATGGGCGGTGAGGAGGCACGAGACAATCCGACGCGCGGGCGAAATCGCGCGCTAGATGGAACGTGATCGCTGCCGCGGTCAAGCGCCATCCGCAAGCCATGGACTGCATCGATGGGCGCGGCTACCTTGTCGTGACTGCACCGATCCGCTCGCTGGCGGGAGCAGGCCGGAACAATGGAGGACGACAGCCATGACCACGTCACGCCGCATCCTGCTCGCCGGAATGGCAGGACTCGCCGTCGCTCCGGCCGCCGTGGCCGCGGTACCCGCGCCGGCGCGCGATGACACGACGGTTGCCGAAGAACGCTTTGCGCGCATGATCGCCGCAGCGCATGCGCCCGACGTCACCTGCGCCCGCCAGGCGGAGCGCTATGCGGACGCGCATTGGCCCGACTATGTCATGGCGGCCAGGGCCGTGCTCGGCGCGCGCGTGTGATCTACCTCTCTACCGCTCGCCGCACCTGCTCGCCGATCTGCGACAGCACGAGCTGTGCCTGCGGCAGGATCGCGCCCATGGCGTGGAAATTGTGAACCATGCCGTCGTGGCAGACATGCTCGACGGCGACGCCTGCGGCGAGCAGCTTGCGGGCATAGGCATTGCCTTCATCGCGCATCGGGTCGTACTCGGCGGTGTGGATGATCGCGGTCGGCAGGCCTGTGAGCCGGGTGGCGCGCAGCGGAGACACGCGGGGATCGGCCGTGTCGACGCCCTCAGGCAGATAGTCGGAGAGATCGGCCTCGATCGTGACGCGGTCGATCAGATGGCCCTCGGCAAAGGCCTCGCGCGACGGCGAGGTTTCCTCGAAATCCAGCACCGGGCAGATCAGGCATTGTGCGGCGATGGCAAGGCCCGCGGTCTGTGCCGCCTCCTGGCACACGATCGCAGCAAGCGTTGCACCGGCGGAATCGCCGCCGACCACCAGGCGGTCCGCGTCGATGCCGAGCGATGCGGCCTCGCGCGCGACCCATTCGGTGGCGGCGATGGCATCGTCGACGGCGGCGGGAAATCTGTGCTCCGGCGCGAGCCGGTAATCGACGGAAACGAGGCGGCAGCCGGTGGCATGCGCCAGCACCGCCGCGATGCGGTCATGCGTGGCGATGCCGCCGGCGACGAGGCCGCCGCCGTGGAAGAACACGAAGCCCGGTGCAACCTCGTCGGCATTTGCGGGCGTGTAGAGGCGATAAAGCAGCTCGCCGTCGCGGCCGGGCAGCACGCCGTCGCGCGTCGTCACATCGGGCGCATCCGCGCGCGCGAACTGCATCAGCTTGGCCAGCGATTGCCGCCGCGCCTCCACGCTCGGCCGGCTTTTCGCCTGCGGCGCAGCCGCGGCCATCATGGTCAACAAGCGCTTTGCGAGCGGATCGAGCGGCATGGCAATCTCCGTATCATTGCCCGCATTATAGCCTGTTTGGCGCGTTTTACCCGCCGGGAGAGGGTGCTGGTCCGGCAGCAAATCATTTAGGAATTGGGACAATAGTGCCCTTATATTTCCAAGGGGAGGCCGTCATGGCCGAGATCAAGAAGCCGATCGAATATTCGCCGAGCTGGACCTTCTTCGAGGGCAAATGGCACGACGGCAACGTGCCGATCATGGGCCCGCGCACGCATGCGGCCTGGCTCGGCTCGGTGGTATTCGATGGTGCGCGCGCGTTCGAGGGCGTCGCGCCCGATCTCGACCGCCACGTCGCGCGCGCCAATCAATCCGCGGTCAGTTTCGGCCTCAAGCCGGTGGTCGATACCGCCACCTGGCTCGGGCTTGCGACCGAAGGCATTGCGCGCTTTGCGGCCAATGCCGAGCTCTACGTCCGTCCGATGTATTGGGCGCAGAACGGCTCGGGCGGCGGCGTGCTGTTCGACCCCGAGACCACCAATTGGTGCCTGTGCATCTACGAGGCGCCGATGCCAAAGCCGACCGGCAACGCCATCACCCTGTCGCCGTTCCGACGGCCCACCGCCGAATGCGCGCCGGTCGAGGCGAAGGCGGCCTGCCTCTATCCGAACAATTCGCGCGCGCTGGCGGAGGCCGCCTCGCGCGGCTTTCAGAACGCGCTGATGCTGGACATGCTCGGCAACGTCGCCGAGTTCGGCAATTCCAACGTGTTCATGGCCAAAGACGGCGTGGTCTATACGCCGGCTCCCAACGGCACGTTCCTCAACGGCATCACGCGCCAGCGCGTCGTCGGCCTGCTTCGCGGCGCCGGCGTCAATGTGGTCGAGAAGACGTTGCGCTATGCCGATTTCCTCGCGGCCGACGAAATCTTCTCCACCGGCAATTTCGCCAAGGTCGCCCCGGTGATCCGCATCGACGAGCGCGAGCTGAAGCCGGGGCCGCTCTACGCCAGGGCGCGACAGCTCTATTGGGACTTTGCGCATGCGGTGCAGCTGGCGGCTTGAACCCGCAATTTCCCCTCGTCATGCCCGGGCTTGTCCCGGGCATCCACGTTCTTCTGAGGACGCCGTGGTGCGTGGATGGCCGGGACAAGCCCGGCCATGACGGGAGCTATCTGCGCTTCCGAAACCGGCTGAACTGAAACGCCTGTGTCGAATCCCACGGCGTCTGGTGCGTCTCGCTGCGGGTCTCGATCAGCTCGAACTCCGGCCCGAGCTCCGCTGCGAGGCTGGTGCTGTCATGGCGCTGCACCGGCAGGCCGCTGCATTTCTCCGGACCATCGGGCGCAAACGTCGCGATGATGACGTGGCCGCCCGGCGCAACCGCGGACCGCAAGCGTTCGACGTAAGCCGCTCTGTCGCGCGGGTCGGTCAGGAAGTGGAACGCGGCGCGGTCGTGCCAGACCTCGTAGGTCTTCGCCGGCTGCCAACTGGTGGCGTCGGCAACGATCCAGTCGACCATCGATGCGACGGCGCCGATGCGCTTCTTCGCCGCGTCAAGCGCATGGGCGGAAAGATCCAGCACAGAGACGTCGCGATATCCCTCCGCCAACAGCGCATCGACCAGACGCGAAGCGCCGCCGCCGATATCGATGATGGCCGATCCGCGATCGGGATTGCTCGCCCGGATCATCGCGAGCGAGGTCGATGGGCTATCCTGAAACCAGCTGACCTCGTCCTCGCCCTTGGTGGCGTAGACGCTGTCCCAATGGGAGCTTCGGTCGGACATCCTGTATTCTCCGGCTCAATCGGGTGCCGGACGAAGGAAGCTACTCCTCCTTCTTCGACATCCGCTCCAGGCGCTCCTGCATTTCCTTCATCTGCTGGCGCAAATCGTCGATGTTGCTGTCCTTCGGCGCTTCGGCATTCGCTTCGGACTCCGCCTCGGCGGCGGTCGCCGGGCGCGGCGGGACGAAGGGCTTGAACATCGAGAAGGTTTGCTGGAACAGCTCCATGTTGCGACGGACTTGTTCTTCCAAGGGAGCAAAAGGAGTGCCGGACAGCGTGTTGGCGATCTGCTTGCGGAACTTCTCTTGCTCCTGGGTCAGGGTCGCGATCGATTGCTCCAGATATTTCGGCACCACCATCTGCATGCTGTCGCCGTAGAAGCGGATGAGCTGGCGCAGGAAGGTGGTCGGGAGCAGGTTCTGGCCGGCCTTGTTCTCCTGCTCGAAGATGATCTGGGCGAGCACCGAGCGGGTGATGTCGTCGCCGGTCTTGGCGTCATAGACCAGGAAATCCTCGCCTTCCTTGACCATCGCGGCGAGATCTTCCAGCGTCACATAGGTGCTCGTTCCGGTGTTGTAGAGCCGGCGGTTCGCGTATTTCTTGATGGTGGTGGGTTGGTCTGATTTCGCCATGGGCTCTCACTTGCAAGCGCGGAGAACGGGAACCCGGCGGGCCATGCCGCAGGGCGGGAAGAGTACGCAACGCAACAAAATAAGCATTTTCAAAGGGGTCACGCTACCGTTTTGTGCGGCACGGTTAATCGCAGAGCAAAATCTTGCTTGCGAAAGCGCCAAGAACGCTATTTTGAATGCGCTGCGGCATGAATTCGGTCGCCAGCCGATTGACATGCCTCAACGACGTTAACAGGATGGCTCACGACACTGGCGGCTGCTTTGGTAAAGCCCCGCCTGCCCCCATTCAAAGAACCACAAGCCTCAGGAGATGCCCATGTCAGACGATGTCGTCATCGTCAGCGCCGCCCGCACCCCGGTCGGTAGCTTCAACGGAGCGTTCGCGACCCTTCCCGCCCACGATCTCGGCGCCATCGCCATCAAGGCGGCACTGGAGCGCGGTGGCATCGAGCCCGGGCGGGTCTCGGAGGTCATCATGGGGCAGATCCTGACCGCAGCCCAGGGCCAGAACCCGGCCCGTCAGGCCTCGATCGGCGCCGGCATCCCGGTGGAGAGCCCGGCCTGGGGCGTCAACCAGCTTTGCGGCTCGGGCCTGCGCACGGTTGCGCTCGGCTACCAGGCGCTGCTCAACGGCGATTCAGAGATCGTGGTTGCCGGCGGCCAGGAGTCCATGAGCATGGCCCCGCACGCGCAGTATCTGCGCGGCGGCGTCAAGATGGGCCCCGTCGAGTTCGTCGACACGATGATCAAGGACGGTCTGTGGGATGCCTTCAATGGCTACCACATGGGCAACACCGCCGAGAACGTCGCGCGGCAATGGCAGATTACCCGCGCCCAGCAGGACGAGTTCGCGGTGGCCTCGCAGCAGAAGGCCGAGGCGGCGCAGAAGGCCGGCAAGTTCAACGACGAGATCGTCCCCGTCACCATCAAGACCCGCAAGGGCGACGTCGTCGTCAGCGCCGACGAATATCCGCGTCATGGCGCAACGCTCGAGGCGATGGCCAAGCTCCGTCCCGCCTTCGAGAAGGACGGCACGGTCACCGCGGGCTCTGCGTCCGGCATCAATGACGGCGCCGCCGCCGTGGTGCTGATGACCGCCAAGCAGGCGGCCAAGGAAGGCAAGAAGCCGCTGGCGCGCATCGTGTCCTGGGCGCAGGCCGGCGTCGATCCCAAGATCATGGGCTCGGGCCCGATCCCGGCTTCGCGCGCCGCGCTGAAGAAGGCCGGCTGGAATGTCGGCGATCTCGATCTGATCGAGGCCAACGAAGCCTTCGCGGCGCAGGCCTGCGCCGTCAACAAGGATCTCGGCTGGGATACCTCCAAGGTCAACGTCAATGGCGGCGCGATCGCGATCGGCCATCCGGTCGGTGCGTCCGGTGCGCGCGTGCTGGTGACGCTGCTGCATGAAATGCAGAAGCGCGATTCGAAGAAGGGCCTCGCCACGCTGTGCATCGGCGGCGGCATGGGTATCGCGATGTGCATCGCGCGCGACTGACGATGGCTGACGTGCAGCTTGCGCGTAGTTTGCGCGTGCGCTGCACACCTCAGTGAGTGCGTTGCACGCGACTAAAAAGGCAGCGGCTGCAAATCAAATATTCTTCGCAATCGCGCAAGCCTCGACTAAATACAAACGCCCGGCTCAACGCCGGGCGTTTTGTTCTTGATGTCCGTCAAACCAACCGCATAATCCAACGTTAAAAAGCGATCACGTCCGAAGAGTCCAAGGAAGAGTCCAAGGGAAGGGATACGACATGGCACGTGTTGCATTGGTCACGGGGGGTACGCGGGGCATCGGTGCGGCGATCAGCAAGGCGCTGAAGGCGGCCGGCTACAAGGTCGCGGCGAGCTATGCCGGCAACGACGCGGCGGCGGAGAAGTTCAAGGCCGAGACCGGCATTGCCGTCTACAAATGGGACGTCAGCAGCTTCGAGGCCTGCGCCGAAGGCGTGAAGAAGGTCGAGGCCGATCTCGGCCCGGTCGAGGTGCTCGTCAACAATGCCGGCATCACCCGCGACACCGCCTTCCACAAGATGACGCTCGAGCAGTGGAACGCCGTCATCAACACCAATCTCGGCTCGCTCTTCAACATGACGCGCCAGGTCATCGAGGGCATGCGCGCGCGCAAGTTCGGCCGCATCATCTCGATCTCGTCGATCAACGGACAGAAGGGACAGTTCGGCCAGGTCAATTATTCCGCGGCGAAGGCCGGCGACATCGGCTTCACCAAGGCGCTGGCGCTGGAGAACGCCAAGGGCGGCATCACCGTGAATGCGATCTGCCCCGGCTACATCAACACCGAAATGGTGCAGGCGGTGCCGAAGGACGTTCTGGAGAAGAACGTGATCCCGCAGATCCCGACCAACAGGCTCGGCGAGCCCGAGGAGATCGCGCGCGCGGTCGTGTTCCTCGCCGCCGACGAATCCGGTTTCATTACGGGATCGACGCTGACGGTCAACGGCGGCCAGTACATGGTGTGATGCGATCGCATCACGCCGGCTGATATTTTCCCCATCGTCATGCCCGGGCTTGTCCCGGGCATCCACGGCCTTACAACATCCGTCGCCACGAAGAACGTGGATGGCCGGGACAAGCCCGGCCATGACGGAAACATTGGGCCGATGACTCCCCGCACCGCCACGCTGATCGGATTGACCGCGATCCTGATGTGGTCGCTGCTCTCGGTGATGACCGTGGCGACCGGAACGATTCCGGCGTTCCAGCTCGCCGCAATGACCTTCGCGATCGGCGGCCTGGTCGGCCTGCTCACTTGGATCGGCCGCGGCGATGCGGCGAAGAGCCTGCGTCAGCCGCTCGTCGTCTGGGTCGTCGGCGTTGGCGGCCTGTTCGGCTATCACGCGCTGTACTTCCTCGCGCTGCGCTTCGCGCCGCCGGCCGAAGCCGGCCTTCTCAACTACATGTGGCCATTGCTGATCGTGCTGTTCTCGTCGTTCCTGCCCGGCGAGCGGCTCGCTTTGCATCACATCGTCGGCGCCGTGCTCGGCCTCGTCGGCACCGTGCTGCTGTTTGCCGGCAACACCAGCGGGTTTGCGCCGGGAGCGGTGCCGGGATTGATCGCGGCTTTCATTGCTGCGTTCGTCTGGGCAACCTATTCGGTGCTGTCGCGCCGTTTGAAGGCGGTGCCGACCGATGCGGTCGCCGGCTTCTGCCTGGCCACAGCATTGCTGGCCGCGCTGATGCACGGCCTGCTTGAAACCACGGTGTGGCCGGAGACGGGCTTGCAATGGCTCTCCGTGATCGCTCTCGGCATCGGCCCCGTCGGCGCTGCGTTCTACGCCTGGGACATCGGCATGAAGCGCGGCGACATCCGCGTGCTCGGCGCCGCCTCCTACGCGACCCCGCTACTCTCGACCGGCTTCCTCATCGCCGCCGGGTTTGCCAAGGCCAGCGCCAACATCGCCATCGCCGCGATCCTGATTGCCGGGGGCGGTCTGATCGCCGCCAAGGACATGGTGCTGAGGAAGCGATGATTGTCATTCCGGGGCGCGCGAAGCGCGAACCCGGAATCCATCGATCCGCGTCATTGGTGCCGAGGTGGATTTCGGACCTACGGCTCCCAGCCCTTTGGAGCGAGCTCGAAGCCCGCGAACTCGAATGCGGGCGCGACGGTGCAGCCGACCAGGGTCCACTCGCCCGTGGTTTCCGCCATCTGCCAGGCATGCGCCGGCACGATGGCCTGCGGCCGTTCGCCGCCGGCGAGGTCGGTGCCGAGCCGCACCTCGTGCTGGGAGCAGCCGTCATGGGCGATGCGCAGCAGCAAGGGGCTGCCGGCATAATAATGCCAGGTCTCGACCGCATCGACGCGATGCCAGTGCGAACGCTCGCCGCGGGCGAGCAGGAAATAGATCAGGGTCGAGCGCGAACGGCCGTTGGCGTCGGTGGCCTTGTCGCGAAACGTCTCGCGATAATGGCCGCCTTCGGGATGCGGCCGCAGTTCAAGGCGCGCGATGATCTCGGCCGCGGTCGGCATCGAACCCCGTCAGGCTTTGTTAGTCAGGACTTGTGCATCAGGATTTATTCTTGCGCTCGCGCAGCTCGCCGAACACCGCGGCGGCATCCGCGCCCTTCATGTGCAGCTTGGCGGCGACCTGTGGTTCGTCGGCGCGCAGGAAGACGTTGGCGCGTTTCTCCTCGCCCAGCAGCGTCGGAATGGTCGGCTTGTTCTCGGCGCGAAGCTTCGCCACCTCCGCCGCGCGAGCCTGCAGCGCCGCATTGTCGGGCTCGACTGTCAGCGCGAACTTGACGTTGGAAGCCGTGTATTCGTGGCCGCAATAGAGCTTGAAGTCGTCGGGCAGGGCGCGCAGCTTCAGAAGCGAATCCCACATCATGGGATAGGTGCCCTCGAACACGCGGCCGCACCCGATCGAGAACAGCGTGTCGGCCGCGAACACCGTCTTCTCGGTGTCGAACACGTAGGAGACGTGGTCGAGCGTATGGCCGGGTGTCTCCAGGACGCGTGCCAGCAGATTGCCGATCTTGACCACGTCGGCGTTGGCGACACGCAGGTCGACGTTCGCGATCTCAGTCCCCTTGTCGTGCGGCGCGACGACGCGGCAATTGTATTTGGCCTTGAGCTCGGCGACGCCGCCGACATGATCGCCGTGATGATGGGTGATCAGGATGTCGGTGAGCTGCCAGCCCTCGCGGTCCAGTGCCTTCAGGATGGGGCCGGCCTCGGGCGCGTCGATCGACGCCGTCGCCTTGGTCTCCACATCGTGGATCAGATAACCGAAATTGTCGTTTAAACAGGTGAAGATACGAATTTCGGCGGCCATGTCATCTCCATCGGGCTCAGCCCCGCCAGACAAATATGGCGTTAACGTTGCGCAGGCAATGCAATATTCCGCGCGCAGGCGCAGCCCTGCGCATGTTACATTGCGGTCATGACCATCGACGTCGTCGACCTCCGCGAGTTCTATTCGCGCCGCCTCGGGATCGTGGCGCGGCAAATGATCAATCGCGGCATCAGGGAGCGCTGGCCGGACGCGGAGGGCCAGCGCGTGCTCGGCCTCGGCTATCCCACGCCCTATCTGGGGTTGTTCCGCGAGGATGCCGAGCGCTGCATCGCCTTCATGCCCGCGGCCCAGGGCGTGCTGAAATGGCCGACGGGACGGCCGGCGCTGGCCTCGCTGGTCGACGAGTTCTCGTTGCCGCTTGCCGACGCCGCGGTCGACCGCATCCTGCTGGTTCACGCGCTGGAGATGTCGGACGATCCGGCCGCGCTGCTGCGCGAGGTGTGGCGCGTGCTGTCGCCCTCGGGCCGCGTGATCGCCGTGATCCCGAACCGGCGCGGGGTGTGGACCCGCACCGACAGCACGCCGTTCGGTCACGGCCGGCCCTATTCGCGCTCGCAGATCACCGATCTGTTGCGCCAGACCTGGTTCACGCCGACCGCCTGGGGCGAGGCGCTGTTCATGCCGCCCTATGCCGGCGGCTGGGTGCTGAGATCGGCACAGATGTGGGAGCGCGCCGGTGCAGCGCTGTCGCTGCCCTTTGCCGGCGTGCACATCGTCGAGGCCACCAAGCAGGTCTATCGTGCGATCCCCGCCAAGCGCGAGCGGGCGCGGCTGATTCCCTCGCTCGCCAAGCCGGTGCTGGTGCCGTCCTCGACCGTGACGCGCAGCTGAAAAAATCGTCCCGGCGCGAGGCCGGGACGAGTTCGGATCAGAACAGCAGAAAAAGCTTACTCGCCGGGCGCGAGATCGTCGCTCGAGGCGGCTGGCGCTGCCTCGCGCTCGGGGCGCGGGCCATGGGGCCGGCGCCGACGGCGCGGAAACCGCTCGCCACCGCCGCCACCCTCGAAGCCGGGCTGGCCGCCATTTGCGCCGACATTCACCTGCGGCTGCGGGCCGGTGATGAAGGACGGCAGGCGATCGACGCCGCCGGCGTCGGCGATGACGGGCTGCGGCTGGTTCGCCGGCAGCGGCTGCGGCTGATATTGCGGCTGCGGACGATGATCGCGCTCGCGGTGCTCGCGCGGCTGGTGGTCGCGCTGATAGGGCTGCTGCTGGTTGTCGCGTGGCTGATGATCACGCTGGTGATGTTCGCGCTGGCCGTCGCGGTCGCGTGCGAAAGGCTGCTGCGGCGGCTGCGGGACGAAGCCCGGCTCCTGGCCGAAATTAGAGAAATTCTCGCCGTCGTCTTCGTCGTCGCCGCTGGGACTGCTGATGGGCTCGTCACCGCGCGGCTGCTGATTCTGGCGGAATTGCTCCTGCGCCGCCGCGATCAAGCGGAAATAATGCTCGGCATGCTGGTAGTAGTTCTCCGCCGCAACGGGGTCGCCGGAGGAGCGGGCGTCGCGCGCAAGCTGGAGATACTTTTCGGCGATGTGAGAGGCCGTGCCGCGGATCTTGATGTCGGGTCCGTTGGACTCGTAGACCCGGGTCATCGGGTTCTGGCTGCGCCGATTGTTGTTGTTATTGTTGTTGCGGTTGCGCATCCGCTGCTTGTTCTGACCGTTTCTCATGTCCTGCCTTTAATTCCAGCCCTAAAGGTTGCACGCATTACTGATTGCTAGGAGTGACCTGATGACAGCGGTTTCACGTCGCACGCGCGCACCGCGCGCAAGAGCGGATCCAACCCTGCCGATGTTCGTCGACCGTCGCGTTCAACAAGGACGCGTTCCCCACCCGCCAGCATTGATCGCCAGCGAATCCATTCATTTTGCCTGCCGAAACAAGCCCAGCGGTGTTGCGTAAGTCTTCAAGCGCAATATCAGGCTTTCGTTCACGTTGCGGTCGGAGAGCAGCGCAGCTCCACTGGCTATCGCGCTTCACAGGACCTGCGGCTTGGAACCTATAATCAGTAAAGCTCTCGCCCGAGAGCCCGGCTTTCACCCGCAAGTCTACGGGGCCGGCACCGATGTGTTGATCGGAACGTAGTCGTTCCCAAGGGATATTCCAAGAGCTTTTTGCAAGCCAATCCGGCTTTTATGGGGGCATTTTTCGGGCCGAAACGGCCCGCGGAATGCCCGCCAGGTCGGCCTTGGGTGGCCTGTCCATCGTTAACCCCGCTGCCGCCATCAGGGTTTCAATGTTTCCCGCCTGGCCCCGGCCGGCCTCGACGATCAGCACCCCGCCGGGGGCGAGGCGCTCGCTCGCCTGCGGGATCAGGGCGCGGTAGGCGTCGTAGCCGTCGTTGCCGCCGTCGAGCGCCAGATGCGGATCGTGCTCGCGCACCTCGACGCTCAAGGTCGGAATTTCGGCCGAGGGGATATAGGGCGGGTTCGACACGATGAGGTCGAACGGGCCGCGGAGCGCTGCCGCATAGGAGCAGGCGACGAAAGCGGCGCGGCCGCCGAGGCCGAGAGCGACGGCATTGTCGCGCGCCGTGCTGAGCGCGGTCAGGCTGATATCGGTGCCGATGCCGAACGCATCGGGAATTTCGTGCAACAACGCGAGCAGGATCGCGCCCGATCCGGTGCCGATGTCGGCGATGCGAACAGGCGCTGCGGCTTTCCGCTCGCGAAGGATCTCGAGCGCAAGCTCGACCACGGTCTCGGTATCGGGGCGTGGGACCAGGGTTGCTTCCGACAGGCGAAACGGCAGGCCCCAGAATTCACGTGTGCCGAGAATGCGCGCCACCGGCTCGCCGGCGATGCGCCGCCGTGCATGCTGGGTGAGCCGCGAGGCCTCGGCTTCGGTGAGCGGCCGGGCTGCCTGTGCAATCAGGCCGGTCAGATCGAGGCCGAGGACCGCGCCGACCAGGATACGGGCGTCGAGCTCGGCCTCCTCGACCTCCGCCGATCTCAGCTGTCCGGCCAGCGCGCGCCGCGCGCTCTCGATGGATTGTCCGGCGAGGGGATTACTCACGCGTCACGCCGCCGCGCCTTGTGCAGCGAGCTGCGCGGCCTGGTGCTCGGTGGTCAGCGCGTCGATCAACTCGCCGAGCGCTTCGCCCGCGATCACCTGCGGCAGCTTGTAGAGCGTCAGATTGATGCGGTGGTCGGTGACGCGTCCTTGCGGAAAATTGTAGGTGCGGATGCGCTCGGAGCGGTCGCCGGAGCCGACCTTCTCCTTGCGTTCGGCCGAGCGCGCGGCGTCGACGCGCTGCCGCTCGGCGTCGTAGATGCGCGAGCGCAGAATATTCATGGCGGAGGCGCGGTTCTTGTGCTGCGAGCGGCTGTCCTGCATCATCACCACGATGCCGGTCGGGATGTGGGTGATGCGGATCGCCGATTCGGTCTTGTTGACGTGCTGGCCGCCGGCGCCTTGCGCGCGCATCGTCTCGATGCGCAGATCGTCGTTCTTGATGTCGACGTCGACGTCCTCGACCTCCGGCAGCACGGCGACCGTGGCCGCGGAGGTATGGATGCGACCCTGCGTCTCGGTGTCGGGCACGCGCTGGACACGATGCACGCCGGATTCGAACTTCAGCTTGGAGAAGGCGCCGCGGCCCTGCACCTCCGCGATGATTTCCTTGTAGCCGCCGACGGTGCCTTCGCTGGCCGAGATCACCTCGACCTTCCAGCCCTGCAGGGCAGCGAAGCGTTCGTACATCCGGAACAGGTCGCCGGCAAACAGCGAGGCCTCGTCGCCGCCGGTGCCGGCGCGGATTTCCAGCACCACGTTGCGGTCGTCCATGGCGTCCTTGGGCAGCAGCGCGACGCGGATCTTCTGGACCAGCTCCTCGATCTTCGGCGCCAGCTCGTCGCGTTCGGCTTCCGCCATGGCCCGCATCTCGGCATCGGTCGCGGGATCGGCGATCAGCGTCTCGGTGTCGGCGAGCTCCTTGACGGCGGAACGATAGGCCTTCACCGCTTCGATCAGCGGTGTGATCTCGGCGAGCTCGCGCGTGATCTGCACGTAGCGCTCGGAAGCCAGCTGCCCCAGCGATTCGGCCTCGAGCGAGGCATGATGGGCAAGCAGCACGTCCAGTTTGGCTTCGGGCAGTGACGACATCGGTTCAGTCTCAAATGGCAGGAAGAGGCGAGGCGGCAGGGAGCGGCGACAGGCCCGCTACAAGGCCAGGCCTTCGGCCTCGGCAAATTCCGTCAGCTTCTGCCGGATCGAGACGCTGCCGGCCGGCGCGTCAAGCAGCGGGCCGAGCATGGCTTCGGCCTTCTTCGCGTCGACATCGAGCACCATGGCCTTGACCGGGCCGAGTGCGGTCGCCGACAGCGACAGCGAGCGGTAGCCGAGCGCAATCAGCGCCAGCGCGCCGATCGGCTTCGACGCCATCTCGCCGCAGAGCGAGAGCGACTTCTTCGCGGCATGGCATTTGTGCGCGATCTGGCGCAGCGCGCGCAGGATCGGCGCCGACATGGTGTCGAAGCGTTCGGAGACCTTGGCATTGCCGCGATCGACCGCGAACAGGAACTGGAACAGATCGTTGGAGCCGACCGAGATGAAGTCGACTTTCCGCAGGAGCTCGTCGAGCTGATAGAGCAGGGCGGGCACCTCGACCATGGTGCCGATGTCGATTCTTTCAGGCAGCGTGTGGCCGTGCTGGCGCAAGTAAGTGAGTTCGCGCTCGACCAGCGCCTTGGCCGCGTCGAATTCGGCGACCTCCGAGATC
Source organism: Bradyrhizobium sp. 22 (assembly GCF_000482425.1). Classification (NCBI taxonomy): domain Bacteria; kingdom Pseudomonadati; phylum Pseudomonadota; class Alphaproteobacteria; order Hyphomicrobiales; family Nitrobacteraceae; genus Bradyrhizobium; species Bradyrhizobium sp. 22. Next base: position 1,877,050 of record NZ_KI519400.1, on the reverse strand, counting down.
ATCGGGAACATGATGCGCAGCGCGCGGCCGCCGCCGGCGCGCAGCAGCGCGCGGATCTGGCCGCGCAACAGGCCGGGGCGGTCGAGCCCGAGCCTTATCGCGCGCCAGCCGAGCGCGGGATTCTCCTCGATCACCGCTTCCATATAGGGCAGCGCCTTGTCACCGCCGATGTCGAGGGTGCGGAAGGTGACGGGCTTGGGGCCTGCGGCATCCAGCACGGTGCGATATAGTGCCAGCTGGTCGCTGGTGCGCGGCAGGCTCTGGCCCACCATGAATTGCAGCTCGGTGCGGAATAGGCCGATGCCGGCGCTGCCGGTGTCCTCGATATGCGGCAGGTCGATGGCGAGCCCCGCGTTGATCATCAGCTCGACCTTCTGGCCGTCCTTGGTGACGCAGGGCCGGTCGCGCAGCGCCAGGTATTGCGCTTGGCGGCGCGCGCGGAAGCGCACGCGCTCGGCGAAGGCCGCTTCGACCTCCTGAGATGGACGCACATAGATCGAGCCGGAGGTGCCGTCGACGATGATGGCGTCGCCGGGATCGGCGATGCCGGGCGCGTTCGGCACTTCGCCGACCGCGGGGATGCCGAGCGCGCGCGCCACGATCGAGACGTGGGAATTGGCGGTGCCTTCCTCCAGCACGATGCCGCGCAGGCGCTTGCGGTCGTAGTCGAGCAGCGCCGCCGGGCCCATCGCGCGCGCGATGACGATGGCGTTGTCGGGCAGCTGCTCGCGTGAGGGCGCGTGGTCCTGGCCGACCAGCTGCCGCATCAGGCGGTAGCCGAGATCTTCCAGATCATGCAGGCGGTCGCGCAAGTAGGGATCGGTCGAGCGCAGCATGCGCGCGCGGGTGTCGGATTGCACGCGCTCGACCGCGGCTTCCGCGGTGAGGCCGGTGGCGACCGCCTCGTGCAGCTTGTGCGACCAGCCCTGGTCGTTGGCGAACATGCGGTAGGCTTCCAGCACCTCGCGATGCTCGCCGCCCTCGGCGACGTCGCCGCGCTCCAGCATGCGGTCGAGATCGGCGCGCAGCTTGGCGAGCGCGGTGTCGAGCCGCTTGATCTCCTTCGGCAGGTCCTCGGCGATGTAGTCCTTGATGACGACGCGCGGCTCGTGCAGCACGACGTGGCCGAGCGCGATGCCCTCGGAGAGGATCGCGCCGACCTTCTGCGCGGAATGGCGCGCCGCCGGCTCCTGGCCCGGCTGCGCCAGCGCGGAGAGCTCGCCGGAGGCGATCAGCTCCGCCAGCACCATCGCGGTGGTCTGCAGCGCCTCGAGCTCTTCCTCGACATAATTGCGCTTGGCGCGGTTCTGCACCACCAGCACGCCAAGCGTGTTGCCGGCCCGCAGGATCGGCACGCCGAGGAAGGAATGGTAGATCTCTTCGCCGGTCTCGGGGCGGAACGAGAAGGCCGGGTGGCTCTGCGCATCGCTCAAGTTGAGCGGAGTCGCCTCGCTGGCGACGAGGCCGACCAGGCCCTCATGGGCGCTCAGCACGGTGTGGTGGACCGCCTCGCGGTTGAGGCCTTCGGTGGCGTAGAGCTCCAGCGTGTTGTCGATGCGCAGCACATAGACCGAGCACACCTCGGCCACCATGTTGGCGGCGATCAGCACCACGATCTTGTCCAGCCGCTCCTGGGCCGAGACCTGCTCCGCCATGGTTTCGCGGAGCCGTCTCAACAAGACGCGGGGACCTCCCGACGCGCTCCGCATGAACCGTCAATCTCCTCCGTCTGCCGGGGCCGAAAGGGGCCGCGGCTGCTCGCCCAGTATCCAGAAAAACAACAAGTTTGCTCGTCCGGCGCCGGCTCAGGCGGTTGCCTCAGCCGAATCAGCACCGCCTGAACTGGGGCACAGTTTCCGGCAGCCCACCCTGTTCGCCGTATAGCGAATTGGGGCTTGTTTTGCCAAGCAAAACGCCTGCCAAACGCGAAAGTGTGGACACCTGCGCGTTTGCTGCGACCGCTAAGAGAAAATTCGTCTAGGCTTGGTCGAGACCGTAGAGCGTGTGCAGCGTGCGCACCGCCAGCTCGGTATAGGCGGCGTCGATCAACACCGAGAACTTGATCTCGGAGGTTGTAATGGCCCGGATGTTGATATTCCGCCCTGCGAGGGCCGAGAACGCCTGGGCGGCGACCCCGGCGTGGCTGCGCATGCCGCTGCCGATCACCGAGATCTTGGCGACGTCGGTGGCGGTATCGAGCCGCGCATAACCGATCTTGCCCTTGGCGGCGGTAATCGTGTCCTTGGCGCGGGTATAATCTGCCGCCGGCACCGTGAAGGTGAGGTCGGTGGTCTTGCCGTCCTCGGAGACGTTCTGCACGATCATGTCGACGTTGATGTTGGCATCCGCCAGCGGGCCGAAGATCGAGGCCGCAACGCCCGGCTTGTCCTCGATCTGGCGCACCGAGATCTGGGCCTCGTCCTTGGAGAAGGCGATACCGGTGACGACGTGGCTTTCCATGATCTCCTCCTCGCTGCAGATCAGCGTGCCGGGCGGCTGGTTGGCATGCGGGTCGATATCCTCGGGCTTGTCGAAGCTCGAGCGGACGAAGATCGGCATGTTGTGGACCATGCCGAGTTCCACCGAGCGGACCTGGAGCACCTTGGCGCCCTGGGAGGCCAGTTCCAGCATGTCTTCGAACGCGATCTTGTCGAGCCTCTTGGCCTTCGGCACGATTCGCGGGTCGGTGGTGTAGACGCCGTCGACGTCGGTGTAGATGTCGCAGCGGTCGGCCTTGACGGCGGCGGCGACCGCCACGGCCGAGGTGTCCGAGCCGCCGCGGCCGAGCGTGGTGATGCGACCCGTCTTGGGCTCGATGCCCTGGAAGCCGGCGATGACCGCGACCTCCTTGCGCTCCCTAAAGCGCTTGATGATCTCGCTGCCGTCGATGTCCTCGATCCGGGCCGAGGCATGGGCGTCGCTGGTCTTGATCGGGATCTGCCAGCCCTGCCAGGAACGGGCCTGGATGCCCATGCCCTGAAGCACGATGGCAAGGAGGCCCGAGGTGACCTGCTCGCCCGAGGCGACGACGGCGTCGTATTCGCGCGCATCGTGCATCGGCGAGGCCTCGGTGCACCAGGCCACCAGCTCGTTGGTCTTGCCGGACATCGCCGAGACGACCACGGCCACCTCGTGGCCGGCGTCGACCTCACGCTTCACATGGCGTGCGACGTTGCGGATACGTTCGATGTTGGCGACGGATGTGCCGCCGAATTTCATCACGAGGCGGCTCATGACGACGCGTGCATTCCTTCATAAGGATCAGTATGGTGGCCCGCACTGGACGGGCCTGGCGGACACCGACCGCGCGTATACAGAGGGGCGGGGCCGGGGGCAAGCGGGTTCCTGCTCCGGCCAATCCGGGCAATGGGTTAATCGAGGTCATGGCGCGCTATATCGACGAGATCCTGCAGCCGGGCGAGCGGGTGCTGTATTCGACCAATGCGCACTGGATCTTCTATCTTCCGGCCATCCTGGCCTGGATCGTGGCCCTGGCGCTGTTCGTGTTGTCTCGGCAAACCATTGTCGAGGGGCTCATCCTGCTCTGTCTCGTCGCGTCCGGCCTGGTGGCGCTGGCCGCGCTGTACTGGACCGTGAAGGGCTGGTTCCACCGCTTCACCACCGAGACCGACGTCACCAATCTCCGGGTCGTGCACAAGACCGGCTTCATCAAGCGCCGCACCTTCGAAATGGCGCTGGACAAGGTCGAGAGCGTCGACGTCGACCAGACCATCCTTGGACGTATTCTCAACTACGGCGACGTGACGATTCGCGGCGTCGGCGAGGGCATCGAGACGATCAGGACCATCGCTTCGCCGCTCGCCTTCCGTAGTTCGATCACCACGCGGTAGGACCGCGCGCAACCATGAGCATGCAGCAAAATATTTCCGTCTCCGCCCAGCCGGGCTCGACCGTCGACGCCGCCGAGATCGCCAAATTCTCAAAGCTCTCGGCGGAGTGGTGGGACCCCAATGGCAAGATGGCGCCGCTGCACCGGATCAACCCGCTGCGGCTCGGCTATATCCGCGATGCCGCCTGCCGCAAGTTCGAACGCAATGTGCGCAGCCTCAATTGCCTCGCCGGCCTGCGCGTGCTCGACATCGGTTGCGGCGCCGGCCTGTTGTGCGAGCCGCTGTCGCGCCTCGGTGCGCAGGTCATCGGCGTCGATCCCTCCCAGAGCAACATCGCCGCGGCGAAGCTGCATGCCGACAAGGGCCATCTTGCCATCGACTACCGCTGCACCACGGTCGAGGAGATCGACCCGCGCGAGCGCTTCGACATCGTGCTGGCGATGGAAGTGGTCGAGCACGTCGTCGATGTCGGCGTCTTCCTGAAGCGCTGCGCGGCAATGCTGAAGCCGAACGGCCTCATGGTGGTCTCGACGCTGAACCGCAACTGGAAGAGCTTCGCACTCGCCATCGTCGGCGCCGAATACGTCCTGCGCTGGCTGCCGCGCGGCACCCACGAATGGAACAAGTTCGTCACCCCGGACGAGCTGACGAAATATCTGCTCGACAACCGTCTCGTCATCACCGAGCAGACCGGCGTGGTCTACTCACCCTTCGCCGACAAATGGTCGCTCTCGTCGGACATGGACGTCAACTACATGGTGGTGGCGGAAGCGATGGTGTGAGTGAGCTGCGCGCCGCTTGTGGCGTGAGCATCGCTCCCATGACGTCGCCGCGGTTGACCGCATGGGCGACAGCTTGCAGGTTGGCAGAACCGTCCCTGCATTAGCCCCACACCCATGCTCACCGTCGCCAGCCTCTGGATTCCCTTCACCATCGTCGCGGCGCTGGGCCAAGTCGCCCGCAATGCGATGCAGCGGTCGCTGACCAAGCCGCTGGGGACCTGGGGCGCGACCAATATCCGCTTCCTGTTCGGCTTTCCGTTCTCGGTGCTGTTTCTGGGCGTGGTTCTGGTTGCGACCGGCGACCGTCTCGGCATGCCGCCGACTGTATTCTGGCCGTGGCTGCTGCTGGGGGCGCTCAGCCAGATCGTCGCCACCGGCCTGATGCTGCTCGCGATGAACGACCGCTCCTTCGTGGTGACGACGGCCTACCTCAAGACCGAGGCGATCCAGACCGCGATGTTCGGCTTCGTCTTTCTCGGCGATCACCTGACCTGGCTGAAGGTGCTGGCGATCGTGATCGCGACGATCGGTGTCGTCATCACGGCGCTGCGGCCAGGCGGCGAGAAGGGCTTTGCGGAATTGAAGCCGACCATCACCGGCCTTGTCGCCGCTGCGGCCTTCGCGCTCTCCGCGGTCGGGTTTCGCGGCGCCATCATCAACGTGCCCGATGTCTCCTTCGTGACCGCGGCGTCGGTCACGCTGGTGCTCGGCCTGTTCGTGCAGACGCTGATCCTGACGATCTATCTGCTCTGGCGCGCGCCGGACGTGCTGCGGGGAATCCTCAACTTATGGCGGCCCTCGATGCTGGCGGGCTTCACGGGCGCCTTCGCCTCGCAATTCTGGTTCCTGGCGTTCGCGCTGACGGCCGCCGCCAATGTCCGCACGCTCGCTCTGATCGAGGTGCTGTTCGCGCAAGCCGTGGCGTATTATTCGTTCAAGCAGGCGATCGCGCCGCGCGAAATGTTTGGCATCGCGCTGATCGTGATCGGCGTGGCGGTGCTGGTGGGAGCCTAGTTCCGGTCTTCCGGCAGCGCCGGCAGCGGCGAGACCTCGATGCCCTCGTCGATCAGCGATTTCGCCTCCTCCGGCGAGGCCTCGCCGTAGATCGGGCGGTGCTCCTTGTCGCCGTAATGCATCGCGCGGGCTTCGTTGGCGAAGCGCTCGCCGACATTGTCGGCATTCTTGACGATGTGATCGCGCAGCTCCTTCAGCTTGGCGCGCAGCTCTTTCTCCTGCGCCATCAGCAGCGAGGTCGGACCTGACGGCGCGGCTTCGGGCGCGGCCGCAGCAATTGCTTCCGGCGGCGGCGTCGCACGCCCGCGGCCCTTCTTGCCGACGATGCGCGGGGCCATGATCGCCTTCTCGACCTTGGCCGAGCCGCAGATCGGGCAGGTCACGAGCTTGCGCTTGACCTGCTGGTCATAGGCCGACGAACTCTGGAACCAGCTCTCGAAGTCATGGTCCCGGTCGCAGCGGAGCGCGTAGCGGATCATGCCGATCCCCGTACGAGGTGCAGATGGTCCGGCCCCGCCTTGGGGTCGGACACGCCGAAACGGCGGCCATGCTGGAGCGAGGGAATCGCGCGGCGCGCGGTCTCGACCTTGGCCGGATCGATCTCGGCCATGATGATGCCGGGCTCGACGTCGCCCTCGGCGAGGATCTCGCCCCAGGGATCGATGATCAGCGAATGGCCATAGGTCTCGCGCTTGTTCTCGTGCAGGCCCGCCTGGGCCGCCGCGAAGACGAAGCAGCCGGTCTCGATCGCGCGCGCACGCAGCAAGACATGCCAATGCGCTTCGCCGGTCTTGCGGGTGAAGGCCGAGGGCACGGTGATGAAATACGCGCCGCTCTCGGCCAGCGCGCGATAAAGCGCGGGGAAGCGCACGTCGTAGCAGATCGTGAGGCCCACCCGGCCCCAGGGCAGGTCGGAGATCACCGCGGTCTCGCCCGGCTGGTAATTGGCGGATTCGCGGTAGCTCTCGCCGTCCGGCAGCTCGATGTCGAACATGTGGATCTTGTCGTAGCTCGCGAGCACATTGCCCTCGGGCCCGATCAGGAAGGAGCGGTTGACCGCCTTCTCCGGCGAAAAGCGCAGCGCCAGCGAGCCGACATGGAGATGGATCTTCAGCTCCTTGGCGAGCGCCCGGTAGGCCTTCAGCGAGGTGTCGTCCTCCTCACTCTGCAGCTGCTCGAACAGCGCCTTGCGGTTCAGCTGCATCATGTTGCTGACCTCGGGCGTCTGCACGTAGTCGGCGCCGTTGGCTGCCGCCTGCCGGATCAGCCTGGTGGCCTGTTCGAGGCTCGGCCCCGGCATCAGGCCGGTGCGCATCTGCACCATCGCGGCGGTGAACGTGCGGTTCTCGCTCATGAGCTGGCCTTCACGCCTTCGAGCATGCCGTCGAGCTTGCCTTCGCGGTCGAGCGCATAGAGGTCGTCGCAGCCGCCGACATGGGTGCCGCCGATCCAGATCTGCGGAAAGGTCGAGCCCTGGCCGGCGCGGTCGTACATCTCGGCCCGCCAGGAGGGGTTCTTGGCGACGTCGAACTCGGTGAAGGCCGCCTTCTTGCGGGTCAGCAGCGACTTGGCGGCGGAACAATAGCCGCAGCCCGGCCTGGTGTAGATCTCGACAGCAGCGTTCATCTCGTCTGGCGCTCTCATGTCATGAATTCATTGAATTATATGGGAGTTTACCTGAGCTCCACAACCCGGGCGAAGACCAGCACGTCGACCTGGGCGGCCTTGGCTCGCAGCAGGGCCCGCGCGCAGGCATCCAGCGTTGCGCCCGAGGTCAGGACATCGTCGATCAGGACAATGCGGCGGCCCTGGACTTCAGCCTGACGGTCGGAAGATACCTGGAATGCGCCCTGCACATTGGTGGCGCGCTGGGCCCGCGACAGGCCGATCTGCTGCTCGGTCGCGCGCACCCGGCGCAGCACCTCGCCCTGCACCTTCACCCCGCTCTGCCGCGCGATGATGCGCGCCAGCGCCCCGGACTGGTTGTAGCGGCGGCGCCAGGCCCGCCGCCAGTGCAGGGGCACCGGCACCAGCATGTCCGCGCCGGCCAGCAGTTCGCCACCCGCCCGCGCCATCCAGCGACCCATGGCGGGCGCCAGATCGGTGCGGTCCTGATACTTCAGCGCATGCACCAGCGTGCGCGCGACGTCGTCATAGCGCACCGCCGCGCGGGCGCGCTGGTAGGCCGGCGGGCTCGCGATCGCCTCCATCGACAGCATGTCGGGGCCGGGGTCGTAGACGAAGGGGATGCCGAGCCGCGGGCAATAGGGCCGTTCAATGAACGACAGCCGCGCCCAGCACGAGGCGCAAACGCCCTCGCCGTCGACCGGCTCGCGGCAGGACACGCACAGCGTCGGCAGCGCGATGTCGAGCGCGAGCCGAGCTGCCCGCGACAGCACATGGCGGCCGGCCGTCCACGCGGCACGCAACGGTGCGGAGATGGAACGGGTGGGGGCGGCGTCGGTGTCCATGCGGGGAGGCTAGCGTTGCCCCCCGGATTGCTCAAGTCATGGTCTCGTGCCCCGGACGCAGCGCAGCGCCTCCGGCGATGCGCTGCAGAGCCGGGGCCCAGCGAGCCGCGCGCACAGATCCATGGGTCCCGGCTCTGCGCAGCAGCGCTGCACGCTGCAGCGCGTCCGGGACACGAGAGAGGAGATTGCAATGTCCAGCACGATCGGCGTAACCAGCGGCATGGCTCCGACCCCTCAGATCCCGCCCGCTTTGTTCGATCGCGCGCTGCTGCATGCGCGGCAGCGGCGTGCGCAGGCGCAGGGGGCCGTGAGCTTCCTGCTCGATCGCGTGGCCGAGGACATGTCGGACCGGCTGGCTGCGGTGATGCGGGAATTTCACGCGCCAGCCGATCTCTGGACGCCCGGCGAGGGGCTTGCGGATTTGCACGCGCGCCTGCCCTCGCTCCGGCACATCGCGCTCGACGCCGCCGGCGCGGAGAAGCTGCCGATCGCTCCGGAAAGCCTCGACCTCGTCGTCTCGGCACTGGCGCTGCAATTCGTCAACGACCTGCCGGGCGTGCTCGCGCAGGTCCGCCGCGCGCTGAAGCCGGACGGGCTGCTGCTCGCCGCCATGATCGGCGGCGACAGCCTCACCGAGTTGCGGCAGGCGTTTGCCGCCGCCGAGGCCGAATGCGAGGGCGGCGTGTCGCCGCGCGTGGCGCCGTTCGCCGATCTGCGCGACATCGGCGCGCTGCTGCAGCGCGCGGGCTTTGCACTGCCGGTCACCGACGTCGATCGCGTCGTGGTGCGTTACGCCAATGCGTTCGCCCTGATGCAGGATCTCCGCCGCATGGGCGCGGCCAACGTGCTGATCGAGCGGCGGCGCTCGCCGTCGCGGCGCGCGACGCTGCTGCGGATGGCCGAAATCTACGCCGAGCGGTTTGCCGATGCCGACGGCCGCATCCGGGCGACGTTCGACATCATCTGGCTGTCCGGCTGGGCCCCGCATGCGAGCCAGCAGCAGCCGCTGAAGCCGGGATCGGCGAAGGCGAGTCTCGCGGAGGCGGTGAAGAAGGCGGGGAAAGAGTGACGCGTGTCCCGGACGCGCTGCAGCGTTCTTACGCTGCCGCGCAGAGCCGGGACCCAGCTCTGCGGCATCTCTGGGCCCCGGACGCAGCGCATCGCTGAAGAAGCGCTGCGCTGCGTCCAGGGCACGCCGCGCGTCACATCAGCAAGTCAATCAGATGCGGGATCAGCGGAATGTCCGCAGGCGGCATCGGATAATCGCGCAGTTTGTTGGCGCGGACCCAGGCCAGGGCCTGGCCCTCGCGCGCCGTCACCATCCCTTCCCAGCGCCGGCAGATGTAGAGCGGCATCAGCAGGTGGAAGCTCTCATAGGCGTAGCTCGCGAAGGTCAGCGGCGCGAGGCACGGCTCGGCGACGACGATGCCGAGCTCCTCGGAGAGCTCGCGGATCAGGCTCTGCTCCGGCCGCTCGCCCGGCTCACACTTGCCGCCGGGAAATTCCCAGAGGCCGGCCAGCGCCTTGCCCGCAGGGCGTTGCGCGATCAGGACGCGCTTGTCGGCGTCCACGAGTGCGCAGGCCACCACCAATGTCAGTTTGAGATCGGCCATGCCGGAATGTCGCTCGCTGAGGTCGTTCGCAAGGATTCGTTAATCCCGTTGAGAGGGCCACGTGTCTGGCTCCCATAAGTCATATTTAATCAAGGGTTCCTAGAGTGGGAACATATTTAAACCATTCCAGGCCCAATTCATGCGCGCTGTGCTTCGCACCACTCTCCGCCGATTCCGACGCGATCGGCGCGGCAATATCGCGGTGATCTTCGCACTCGCCTGCGTCCCCCTGATCACGGCGGTTGGCTGCGCGGTCGATTATTCCCGCGCCACGCAGATGCAGGCCAAGCTTCAAGCCGCCGCCGACGCGGCCAGCGTCGGTGCGGTCGCCAAGGCATCGCCGGCCTTCAAGGCGGCGGGCACGATGAACTCGGACGGTGCGATCCCGGCGGGCGTCACCGACGCGAGGAACATCTTCAATGCCAACGTCGCCAATCTGACCGGCTATACGCTCGATAGCGTGACGCCGAAAGTGGTCAAGAACGGCTCGACGGTCACCTCGTCCGTCACGTTCAAAGGCACCATCAACACCATGTTCCTCGGCGTGATCGGCAAGTCCGCGTTGAGCGTCACCGGTTCGTCGACGGCGACGGCGAGCATGCCGCTCTATGTCGATTTCTACCTCTTGCTGGACAATTCGCCGTCGATGGGCGTGGCGGCGACGCCGGCCGATGTGACCAAGCTGGTCAACGCGACCACCGGCAGCAGCTTCAAGCCCGACGACCAGTGTGCCTTCGCCTGCCACGACTACAATGATTCCAACAATTACTACAATCTGGCCAAGAGCATTGGCGTGACCACGCGAATCGACGTGCTGCGCAGCGCGACGCAATCGCTGATGGACACGGCTGCCGCGAGCCAGACCTATCCGAACCAGTTCCGCATGGCGATCTACGATTTCGGCGCGGCATCCAAGACGATCGGCTTGCGTGCGCTGTTCCCGTTGTCCTCGAATCTGTCGAGCGCGAAGACGGCGGCCGGCAACATCGACCTGATGGGCGTCTACGGTAACAACGACACCTATACCAAGGATCAGGACACCCCGTTCAGCACCATCCTGCCCGCGATCGACAAGGAAATTCCCAATCCCGGAAGCGGCAAATCCAACGCGCCCCTGAAGTATCTTTTTTTCGTCTCCGACGGTGTCGCCGACGAAAGCAATACGGGCTGCCTGAAGCCGCTTTCGGGCTCGTCGCGGTGCCAATCGCCGATCAACGCCTCGCTCTGCAAGACGATGAAGGACCGGGGCGTCAAGGTGGCCGTGCTCTACACGACCTATCTCGCGCTGCCCACCAACGGCTGGTACATGAAGTGGATCGATCCGTTCAATGCCGGCCCCTATGGCCCGTCGCCGAACAGCGAGATCGCGCAGAACATGCAGAGCTGCGCTTCGCCAGGGCTGTTTTTCGAGGTGAGCCCGACCCAGGGCATCTCGGACGCGATGAACGCGCTGTTCAAGAAAGCGGTCGCGGATGCCCGGATCTCCGGGTGATGCAGTTTTGCGGGTCAGCCGCGGAGCCTACGACCTGTAGTCCCCGTTGATCGCCACATACTCCTTGGTGAGGTCGCAAGTCAGCACGCGGTCGCGGCCCTTGCCGAGGCCGAGCGAGACCAGAATCGTGATCTCCGGCACCTTCATCGCCTCCGACACCTGCGCTTCGTCATAAGACGGATCGCGCGCGCCGTTCTTGGCGACGCGGATGCCGTTGAACGAGATCGAGAGCTTGTCGCGGTCGGCCGGCTCGCCGGCCTTGCCGACCGCCATCACCACGCGGCCCCAATTGGCGTCCTCGCCCGCGATCGCGGTCTTCACCAGCGGCGAGTTGGCGATCGACATCGCGATCCTGCGCGCCGAGGCCTTGGTCTTGGCGCCCTCGACAATGATCTCGACCAGCTTGCGCGCGCCTTCGCCGTCGCGGGCGACCTGCTCGGCGAGGTTGGCGAGCACTTGGTTGAAGGCCTTGACGAAGGCTTTCAGGCGCGGATCGCTGGCGCGGCTGATCTTTGGTGCGCCGTGCGCGGCGGCAGCGCCGGTGGCGAAGGCCAGCAGCGTGTCCGAGGTCGAAGTGTCGCCGTCGATCGTCACCGCGTTGAAGGTGTTTTCGACGCCGGCCTTGAGCAGCGCCTGCAACGCCGCCGGCGCGATCGGCGCGTCGGTGAAGATGAAGGACAGCATCGTCGCCATGTCGGGGGCGATCATGCCGGCGCCCTTGGCCATGCCGTTGATGGTGACCTTGGCTTTGCCGAGCTTGACGGTCGCGGTCGCGACTTTCGGGAAAGTGTCGGTGGTCATGATCGCCTTGGCCGCGGCGAGATAGTCGCCGGGCTCCGCGGTCTCGGCCAGCCGGCCGAGCACGCCGTCGAACTTGGTCGCATCCAGCGGCTCGCCGATCACGCCGGTCGAGGCCAGGAAGATCTCGCCCTCGCTGCAGCCGACCGCCTTGGCCGCGATCCTGGCGGTGAGCGCGGTGGAGGCGCGGCCGGTCTTTCCGGTGAAGGCATTGGCATTGCCGGAATTGACCACGAGCGCGCGCGCCAATCCTTTTTTAGAAGATCCGCCGCCCTTCAGCTTGGCGCGGCACCATTCCACCGGCGCGGAGGGGCATTTCGATTTGGTGAAGACGCCGGCGACCGCGGTGCCCTTGTCCATCACCGCCAGCAGCACATCGGTGCGGTTCTTGTAACGGATGCCGGCCTCGGCGGTCGCCAGGCGGACGCCAGCGATCACGGGCATATCGGGGACGGTCTTCGGGGCGAGCGGGGAAACGGAGGAGGACATCGCGGGGCGCCTTGGTGGGGTCTGGACATGCAGATGGCCGGGGGATCCCCGGCCATTGCGATGCTTAGATACTCTCGGCGTCCGCGAAGTGACAGCGAATTCTTACTTCTTCGCGGGCGGCGCCATCTTGCTGTCGGACGGCTTGGCCGGGTCGGCCGGTTTGGCGTCCGACTTGGCGCCCGCCGCCGGCTGGTCCAGCCGCTCGACCTTGGCTTCGGTGCGGAGCTTGGCGACATACTCGGCCTGGGCCTTGCGGGTCACATATTGCTCGATCTGCGCCTTGACCTGCTCGAAGTCCGGCGCCTTGCGGTTGCGCTTTTCCTCGACCTTGATGATGTGCCAGCCGAACTGCGACTTGACGGGGTCGGAGACCTTGCCCGGCTCCAGCGCGAAGGCGACGGTGGAGAATTCCGGCACCATCTGCTCCTTGGTGAAGAAGCCGAGGTCGCCGCCATCGGCCGAGCCCGGATCCTTGGACTTCTTCTTGGCCAGCTCGGCGAAATCGGCGCCCTTGTCGAGCTCGGCCTTGACCGCCTTGGCCTCGTCCTCGGTCTCGACCAGAATGTGGCGGGCGCGCACCTCCTGCTCGCCGGTGATCTGCTTGGAGGCCTCCTCGTAGACCTTCTTCATGGCGTCGGGGGTGGTGGCGGCCTTGCCCTCATTGGCGAGCAGGCTGTCCATCAAAAGCCGGTTGCGGGCGAATGCCAGGCGCTTCTTGAACTCCTCGCTGTCGGCGACCTTCTTGTCCTCGGCAGCCTTGCTGACGATCTTCATGTCGATCAGGAACGACAGGACGTTCTCGTCCTTGGTCGCGGGGTCCATCTGGGCGAGGCTCGGCCCGAGCTCCTCCTCGGCCATGGCGACGTCGCTCTTCCTGATTTCCGCGCCATTGACCTTTGCCAGCACCGGATCGTCGGCGGCCCGGAGCGGGCCCGCGAACGCCAGCGACAGCGCCAGGGCAAGGCTGCCAGCCAGGGCTGTCGCAAGGCGGAAACGCTGGCCGGTGGTTACCGGGAACGAGCTGGTCATGGAAAATCCTTATGTTGAAGCAGGGGGGCTGCTCGAGCGGGGCGGACACTCGCCCAATTCAGGGGGGCTTGGCAACGCGAAAAGTCTGTCAAAATGATGAATTAGCCGCAATGCGCCCGCCGTTGACAAGGCCCCGACCGGGCCATATCTCTGCCCGGTCGCGACCATGGCGATGGCGTTTATTTTGCTGCGTTTTTGGCCGTTGAACCCAGGCTTGCCCAATTCCCACCCATATGGCGGACGACCCCGCAGTCCGGGCCGACGGTGCCATCAGGCGTCACGGTGAGTTGATAGGCAGGCGGGTGACAACTTTCTCGGGCCCAACGCGGTTAAATCGCGAACACAGGAATTAGGCATGATCGGCGCGCTCGCCCGCAAGTTTTTCGGCTCCGCCAACGACCGGCGGGTGAAGGGATATCAGTCCCGCGTCAACGCGATCAACGCGCTGGAACCTGAGGTTTCCAAACTTTCCGACGAGGCGCTCAAGGCCCGCACCGCCGAGTTCAAGAAGCAGCTTGCCGAGGGCAAGACGCTCGACGACCTCCTGGTGCCCGCCTTCGCCACGGTGCGCGAGGCCGCCAAGCGCACCCTCGGCCAGCGCCATTTCGACGTCCAGCTGATCGGCGGCATGGTGCTGCATGAGGGCGACATCGCCGAGATGAAGACCGGCGAAGGCAAGACGCTGGTCGCCACCCTCGCGGTCTACCTCAACGCGCTCGCCGGCAAGGGCGTCCACGTCGTCACCGTCAACGACTATCTCGCCCGCCGCGACTCCGGCTGGATGGGCCAGATCTACGGCTTCCTCGGCATGACCACCGGCGTGATCGTGCACGGTCTCGACGATGCCGAGCGCAAGGCGGCTTATGCCTGCGACATCACCTACGGCACCAACAACGAATACGGCTTCGACTATCTCCGCGACAACATGAAGTACCGGCTCGAGGACATGGTCCAGCGCCCGCACTTCTTCGCCATCGTCGACGAGGTCGATTCCATCCTGATCGACGAGGCGCGCACGCCGCTGATCATTTCCGGCCCGCTCGACGACCGCTCCGACTTCTACAACACCATCGACAGCTTCCTGCCCAAGCTCGACAAGTCCGACTACGACGTCGACGAGAAGCAGCGCACGGTGACCCTCACCGAAGGCGGCATGGAGAAGATCGAGACGCTGCTGCGCGATGCCGGCCAGCTCAAGGGCGAGTCGCTCTACGACGTCGAGAACGTCTCCGTCGTGCACCACATCAACCAGGCGCTGCGCGCCCACACGCTGTTCACCCGCGACAAGGACTACATCGTCCGCGACGACGAGGTCGTCATCATCGACGAGTTCACCGGACGCATGATGCCGGGCCGCCGCTATTCGGAAGGCCTGCACCAGGCGCTGGAGGCCAAGGAGCACGTCCAGGTCCAGCCCGAGAACCAGACGCTGGCCTCGATCACCTTCCAGAACTATTTCCGCATGTACGAGAAGCTCGCCGGCATGACCGGCACGGCCGCAACCGAAGCGGACGAGCTGTTCGACATCTACAAGCTCGAGGTCGTGGAGATCCCGACCAATCTGTCGGTTGCCCGTCTCGACGAGGATGACGAGGTCTACCGCACCCAGCAGGAAAAATACCAGGCGATCCTCGCCGAGATCGAGCGCGCCAATTCGCGGCTGCAGCCGGTGCTGGTCGGCACGGCCTCGATCGAGAAGTCGGAAGTGCTCGCCGAATTCCTCAGGAAAAACGGCTACAAGCAGATCGACTTCGGCAAGGAGCACGCCCTCGACAAGCTCTATGCGGCGGCCCGCGCCGGCAAGCCGGCGAAGCTGTTCGCGGTGTTGAACGCGCGCTTCCACGAGCAGGAGGCCTATATCGTCGCCGAAGCCGGCGTGCCCGGCGCGATTACGATCGCCACCAACATGGCCGGCCGCGGTACCGACATCAAGCTCGGCGGCTCCCTGGAAATGCGCATCCAGCAGGAGACCGCCGGGATCACCGACGAAGCGGAGAAGGCCAGGAAGATCGAGCAGATCAAGGCCGATATCGAAACCTTCCGCAATATCGTGCTGAAGGCCGAGGAGACCGTCGAGATCGAGCCGGCGAAGGGGTCCAAGCCCGCCAAGACCGTGAAGAAGCCGGGCGGCCTCTACATCATCGGCTCCGAGCGTCACGAATCCCGCCGCATCGACAACCAGCTGCGCGGCCGCTCCGGCCGTCAGGGCGACCCCGGCCGCTCGAAGTTCTTCCTGTCGCTGGAAGACGACCTGATGCGCATCTTCGGCTCGGACCGTCTCGACAGCATGTTGCAGCGTCTCGGCCTGCAAGAGGGCGAGGCCATTATCCATCCCTGGATCAACAAGGCCCTGGAGAAGGCGCAGCAGAAGGTCGAAGCGCGCAACTTCGACATCCGCAAGAACCTGCTCAAGTTCGACAACGTCCAGAACGATCAGCGCAAGGTGATCTTCGACCAGCGCGTCGAACTGATGAAGGACGAGAGCGTCGCCGAAACCGTCGCCGATATGCGCCACGCCTTCATCGACGACCTCGTCGCCAAGCACGTGCCCGAGCATGCCTATGCCGAACAGTGGGACGTCGCAGGCCTGAAGGACGAATTGAAGCGCGTGCTCGATCTCGACCTGCCGGTCGACGAATGGGCCAAGGAAGAGGGCATCGCCGACGAGGAGCTGCTCTCCCGCATCGAGACCAGGGCCGACGAGCACATGGCGGCCAAGGTCGCGCAATGGGGCCCCGACGTGATGCGTTACGTCGAGAAGACCATTTTGCTCCAGACCCTCGACCATCTCTGGCGCGAGCATCTGATCATGCTCGATCATCTGCGCCAGGTCATCGGCCTGCGCGGTTACGGCCAGCGCGATCCCTTGCAGGAGTACAAGACCGAGGCCTTCAATCTCTTCCAGGAGATGAGCGCCCATCTGCGCGAGGCAGTCACGGCGCAGCTGATGCGCGTCGAGATCGTCCCGCCGGAGCAGGAAGCCCCCGCCCTGCCGCCGATGGAGGCGCACAAGTTCGATCCCAACACCGGCGAGGACGAGATGGCGCTTGCGAGCGTCACGCTCGGCGCCCAGGCCTCCGACGCCGCGCTGCGCGATCCCAAGAACCCCGCCAGCTGGGGCAAGGTCGGCCGCAACGAGGATTGCCCGTGCGGCTCGGGGAAGAAGTACAAGCACTGCCACGGACGGTATGCGTAGCCGGGGACAGTCGGCCGGCTCGCCTTGGCGTTTCAATCGTGGCCCGGTCGGTGCTCTGGGTACGGCCGGAACTCCGATTAACATTTGTTGTTATGATGTCATCACCTTGTGGGTGTGCTCTCGCCCTCAAGGCGGGACAATGTTGTCCGCCGGTGCCTGACCGTGTGACGATCAGAATGCAAGTCGGGACGGCTTAACGTGGGGAGGCGGCCACACGACGAGCTGTATTGCTCGACGATGGCTGCGCTGGAGCCGGGGTTAAGGCCGTTCATGAGTTCCTTAGACGATTTTCCGCCATCCAGAAACGAGATGATTGAGGCGCTCGACCTCGAAGGTCTTGCCGATGAAGCGAGCTTCGGTGAGTTGACCCGCTTCATTGCGGCGCTGTGCGAGGCGCCGATCTGTCTGATCAGTGTGGTCGGGGACACGATGCAGCGCTTCGTGGCCAAGCACGGCCTTCACGTATCCGAGACGTCGCGGGAATCTTCTTTCTGCGCGCACGCCATGCTGGGATCGGATCTGATGGTCGTGCCCGATGCTGCCGTGGACCCGAGGTTCGCGGACAATCCCTTGGTCAGGGGCGATCCTTTCATCCGCTTTTACGCCGGTGCGCCGCTGCTGACGGATGACGGCTTTCCGCTCGGCTCGCTCTGCGTCATCGATCGCGTGCCAAGACTTGGTCTGACCCCGTTGCAGGAGCAGGGCTTGCGTGTCATGGCCGGCCAGGTTGTGGGTGCGATGGGTCATCGCAAGACCACGAAGAGGCAGCAGGCCAGCGAGGCGGTTGCGAAGCAGGCGCTTTCTGAAACCGAGCGGAAGTTTCGT
This sequence comes from Bradyrhizobium sp. 22, assembly GCF_000482425.1. Taxonomy (NCBI): domain Bacteria; kingdom Pseudomonadati; phylum Pseudomonadota; class Alphaproteobacteria; order Hyphomicrobiales; family Nitrobacteraceae; genus Bradyrhizobium; species Bradyrhizobium sp. 22. The sequence continues at coordinate 1,859,490 of NZ_KI519400.1, read as the reverse complement.
GTATTGGCCGACGCCATGCCCCAGATGGTGTGGTCGACGCTGCCGAACGGGCATCACGATTACTACAATGCCCGATGGTATGAATTTACGGGCGTCCCGGAGGGCTCGACCGACGGCGAAGGCTGGAACGGCATGTTTCATCCCGAGGACCAAGACAGAGCTTGGGAGCGGTGGCGGCATGCGTTGCAGACCGGGGAGCCCTACGAAATCGAATACCGTTTGAGGAATGCCGAGGGCAATTATCGCTGGACCCTCGGACGCGCATTGCCGATGCGGGATACCGACGGCAACATCACCCGTTGGTTCGGAACCTGTACCGACATCCACGAGCAGAAGTTGCTGATGGATCAGCGCGAGATGATCAGCCAGGAGCTGAGCCATCGCATCAAGAACATCTTCTCGGTGATCAATGGTTTGATCGGCCTCTCGACCCGTACGCATCCGGAGCTCAAGGGACTTGCGGACGAATTGCGGTCGCGCATCATGTCGCTCGCCAAGGCGCATGATTTCGTGCGTCCGCACAGCGCCCGCTCGCGGCCGACTTCGACCCAGGCAACGCTCAAGGGTCTTCTGGAGCAACTCTTGTCGGCCTATCAGTCGGAGGCCAAGCGGGTGCTCATCACGGGCGATGATGTCACTATCGACGATCGCTCCGCCACTCCGCTCGCTCTGTCCTTCCACGAACTTGCAACCAACGCCGCCAAGTACGGCGCATTCTCGACGCTAGCCGGGCGCGTCTCCGTTGACGTCAGCGAGGCCGATGATGATGTCGTCGTTGCGTGGACGGAAATTGGCGGTCCGCAAATCGGGTCGGCGCCGGCGGCTGAGGGCTTTGGCTCCAGGCTGATCGCCTTGAGCATGTCCAGTCAGCTCGGTGGGAAGATCGCCTACGATTGGAGACCGGAAGGGCTCCGGGCCGTGGCTAGGATTCCAAAGACGTCGATGAGCCGCCCGCAGCCGCAAAGAACGTGACGTCCGGAGAGCGCAGCGCTTCCGGCACGCCCGCTGCGTGCTGGACCGCCGTCAGGATCGCCTCATCACTAAAAGGCTTGCGGATGAAGCCGATTGCAGTGCCCGCCCTCGGCATGATCTGCGCAGGATTTGCCGTGACGTATACGATCTTGGTGCCATAGTTCCGCGCAAGGTCCAGCGCGATCTGCGGTCCGGTCGAGCCGTCCCGTAGGTTGACATCTACCAGCGCAATTTGCGCCTGCGGACCCGCCTCCAAGGCCTCCTTGCGGTCCGTCGCGATCCCCGCGACGCGATAGCCTGCGTCTTCCAGAATGCGAGCGATGTCGCTGGCGACGAAAATCTCGTCTTCGACAATCAACACGGAAGGGGGCATCTGCTACGTCGTGCTGGGTTGAACAATCCGGAGCGCTCGGCGGACGCGCTCTCCACGGCCGTATGAGCCGAGAACAACGTCAAGTTCTGCTTTTTGTTCCCGAGTCTCGGCGCCGTCAAGTTCCGCAACACACGCGCAGCTCTCACCGAAGATTCAATTGGAGCTGTCGATCGAACTCTCCCGCAGCGGCTTGAGCTCGCTTTTCGACTTGTGTCGCCGTAGCTCGCTGACAAGCTGCCGAGGAATGCCGAAGCGACATTCCAACGACAAGACACTTCGGTGCGACATGAACGCTCGGTACGGCCATCGTCGAATGCGCGGTTGAGCAAGGCTTGAAGCCCAGCATCGCGCGCAGCTGACAGGCGTTCGGGCAAAGCGCGGGATCGTGTCTCGGAGAACCCGCCGGGTAAACCACCCAATCTTTGCCGTTGCTCTTTGTGAAATGGATCACCGCAGCAAAGCCCGATCCGTGTTCTGATTGAGACGCATCACGCGGCCCGACAAAATGGAGCCCGGACAATGTCTAAACGTGCGCTGCCAACTGCCTTTTGTTTTCTTGCATTCAGCTTTTACGGCTTCGGTTCTGCCCCTGCGAGCCAGGTCGCCGGATGGTGGGGCGGAACATGGTCCTGCAACATCGACGGCCGGCCGGCCCGGATGAGGTGGGCCGCCGTGGACGACAGTCAGACAAGCTGCGACGGCGACACTTGCACCAGCAGCTCGGGAGCGCGCTGGGCAGGTAGCTTCTCTGACAATGGCTCGCGATGGGTGAAGTTGACAAATCCACGCAGCGGAACGAAGGGCGGCCTATATTTCAACCATGCCGATGGCAATAGATGGTATCTGGCCAAACCGGTCAGCAACAAGGCCGCTGGCTGGACGACATGGAACGGCCAACGCTATCGCCTCTCGTGCTGGCGATGATGCAAATGCGGCGCCTGCTCATCTCAGCCTGGCCTCGAGGGCGAGCCTAATTGGAGCTGTCGATCAGGCTCTCGAGCAGCCGCTTGAGCTCGCTGGTCGACTTGTCGCCGTAGCTCTCCAGGATGTGCTCCTCCTGGTCGACCGCGAGCGAGTTGAGCCTCCTGCACAGCACCTTGCCGCGGTCGGAGATGAACATCAGCACCTTGCGGCGGTCGTTCGGATCCTGGACGCGATAGACCAGCGTGTCCGAGACCATGCGGTCGATCATCTTGGTCAGCGTCGGATGGTTGAGCAGCACGGCCTCTGCGAGCTCGCCCATCGAATGGCCGTTGCCGTCCGACAGCACCTTCAAAATGCGCCATTGCTCGACGGGAACCCCCTCCTTGCTCAACCGCAGTTCGAGCTGCCGGTTGATTTCCCGGTTGGCTTGCGCGAGCAGATAGGCGAGGTGTTCGGTGATCGGGGAGTTTTGTTTCGGCGGTTTTGCCACGGCTGAGACTTCGCCTTGACCCAAATGAGTGAATGTCTTGCAATCGATGCTGCATCTATATGCACTTCAATTCTTGAATATTCAATATTTTCAAAATAGGATCATTGCCCAACAAAGGGGCGGAAGCCGCGGCCGCTCGAAGAATGTGCTTTCAGGTCTGGTCTCAGACAGGAGTTGGCGTGCGCGCGACGGTGAACTTCCCGGCTCACGGCGGCTCGGCGTTGCCGCCGTTCTTGCTGTTCAGGAATTTGTCGTCTTCGGCGGCGGATCTCGACCTGTCGCCATATGACGCCCACGTCATGAGGCGCCGCGGCGCGCGCAACAAGCTGCGCATCGGCAATTTTCTCACCTTTACCGGCTCGCCCGGGATCTGGGGGCCGACCTCCACCAACAGCGCGATGCTGGCGGTCGCCGAGATCAACAAGCGCGGCGGCATTCTGGGCCGCGAGCTCGAGCTGTCGATCTACGATTCCGGCGGTCCGATCGAGGAGGTGGTGCGCCGCGCCGAGCAGGCGATCGCCTTCGACGAGGTCGACCTGATCATGGGCTCGCACATCAGCGCCGTTCGCGTTGCGCTGCGCCAGGTCACCGGCAACCGCATCCCTTACATCTACACCCCGGTCTACGAAGGCGGCGAGCGCACGCCGGGCGTGATGGCGATCGGCGAGACGCCGCGCTGGCAGAGCCGGCCCTCCATCCACTGGCTCGCCGACGTCAAGAAGGCTGCGCGCTGGTACCTGATCGGCAGCGACTACGTCTGGCCCTGGCAGTCGCATCGCGCGGTGAAGCGCTACATCAAGGAGGCGGGCGGCCAAGTGGTCGGCGAGGAGTTCGTGCCGGTCGGCGAGGACAATCACGAGCCGCATCTGGCGCGCATCCGTGCGGCAAGGCCCGACGTGGTGCTGATCTCGTTGATCGGCACCGACAGCATCACCTTCAATCGCGCCTTCGCGGAGGCGGGCCTCGCGACGTCGACGCTGCGGCTCGCCGGCGCGATGGACGAGACCGTGCTGCTCGGCATCGGCGCCGACAACACCGAGAATCTGTTCTGTGCGTCCGGCTATTTCAACTGCATGGCCTCGCACGCCAACGACGAGTTCCTCAGCGGTTACCAGGCCATGTTCGGGGCCAACGCGCCGCCGGTCGGCTCCGTTGGCCAGTCGAACTATGAGGGGTTGCGCTTCCTGGAGTCGGTGGCCCATCGCGCAGGTTCGCTGGCCTTTCGTCCGCTGCTCAAGGCCGCGCGCAACACCGTCTATACGGCCGGCCGTGGTCCCGTGACGCTGCGCGACGGCCGCGCCGAGATGCCGATGTATCTCGCCGAGGCCGACGGTCTCGACTTCAGGATCCTCAAGACGCTCTGAGCGGCCCCTGCCGACGTGCCGCAGCGGTCTTGCGAAATAATACTTGAAAAGGAAAATATTTCCGTCTCTAGTAACGGAGTGAAGCCGGTTGGCCCGCGCCCTGCAAGGTGCGGGCGAGCGGCTTCCGTCAGTGCCAGGGATCAAGAAGCCTTTAAGGAGAGCGCCGTGACAGTTGCCCTTCCCACGCCAGCCCAGCTCCGCAGTGTCGCCGAGCAGTGCGGCCTTTCGCTCACCGATGACGACGTCGCCTCGTTTCGCGGCCTGATGCAGGGTTCGATCGAAGCCTACAATCTGGTTGCCACGATGCCGGACGAGTTGCCGGAGGTGAAATATCCGCGCACCCCGGGCTATCGCCCCTCGGCCGAAGAGAACCCGCGCAATGCCTGGTATCGCAAGTCGACCGTGAAAGGCGCCGCCAGCGGCAAGCTCAAGGGCAAGACCGTCGCGCTGAAGGACAACATCATGCTGGCCGGCGTGCCCATGACCAACGGCTCCTCGACGCTGGAAGGCTTCGTGCCCGATTTCGACGCCACCATCGTCACGCGCATGCTGGATGCCGGCGCGGAGATCAAGGGCAAGGTGCATTGCGAGCACTTCTGCCTGTCCGGGGGCAGCCACACCAACTCCTACGGAGCGGTGCACAATCCGCACAAGATGGGCTACTCCGCCGGCGGCTCGTCCTCGGGCTCGGGCGTCGTGGTCGCGCTCGGCGAGGTCGACATGGCGATCGGCGGCGATCAGGGCGGCTCGATCCGGATGCCGTCCTCGTTCTGCGGCACCTACGGCATGAAGCCGACCTGGGGCCTCGTCCCTTACACCGGCATCATGCCGATCGAGATCTATGTCGACCATACCGGCCCGATGACGGCGACCGTCGCCGACAACGCGCTGCTGCTCGAAGTGCTCGCCGGCGACGACGGCTACGATCCGCGCATCAAGGCGCCCAAGGTCGAGGAATACACCAAGGCGCTCGGCCAGGGCGTCAAGGGCATGAAGATCGGCATCGTCAAGGAGGGCTTTGAGCAGCCAGTCGCAGAAGCTGCCGTCAATGAAAGCGTGCGCGAGGCCGCAAAGCGTTTCAAGGATCTCGGCGCCACCGTCGAGACCGTCTCGATCCCGATGCACCTGTTGGGTGGCGCGATCTGGACCCCGATCGGGACCGAAGGCCTGACCCAGACCATGATGTTCGGCGACGGCTACGGCCTGTCCCGCGGCGATCTCTATTCGACCTCGTTGATGGATTTCCATCGCGGCTGGCGCCGGCAGGCGGATTCGCTGTCGGAGACCACGAAGCTGTTCATGCTGCTCGGCACCTACATCAACAACAATTTCGGTCCGCGCTTCTACGGCAAGGCGCTCAACATCTCGCGCCGGCTGACCGCCGCCTACGACAAGGCCTTCAAGGACTACGATCTGCTCTTGATGCCGACCACGCCGATGAAGGCCACCAAGCTGCCGGAGCCCAACGCCAGCCGCGAGGAATACGTCGCCCGCGCGCTGGAGATGATCTCCAACACCGCGCCGTTCGACATCACCCATCATCCCGCGATGTCGCTGCCCTGCGGCATGGTCGACGGTCTGCCGGTCGGCCTGATGCTGGTCGGCCGCATGTTCGAGGAATCCACCATCTATCGCGCCGCCCACGCCTTCGAGCAGATCGGCGACTGGAAGAAGATGTGAGCGGAGCATCGATGCAGGTCGCCGGAAACGCCACGCATGGCTAACGCGTTCGTCGCAGCGTTCGAGATCCTGAGCTTCGGCGCGATCATCGTCCTTATCGTGCTGGGGCTCGGGATCATCGCCAGCATGATGGGCATCTTCAACTTCGCGCAGGGCGAGTTCGTCCTGCTCGGCGCCTACATCACCTATCTCGCCTACGCCAAGGGCATGCCGATCTGGGCCGGCATGGTCGCGGCGCCCTTCGTGGTCGGCGCGCTCGGCTTCGCGCTGGAGGCGCTGATCATCCGCCGCTTCTACGCCGCGCCGATCGTCGCCATGCTCGGCACCTATGCGCTCGGCCTGATCATCCGCGAAGCCGTGCGCGGGCTGATCGGCGGCTTCTACCTCACCGTGCCCGAGCCGATCGGCGGCTCGATCGACATCGGCGCCATGCACATCTCGGCCTGGCGCTTCACCATCATCGTCATCACGCTGCTGGTGATGGCGGGCTGCTACCTGCTGCTGTCGCGCACCAGCTTCGGCCTGCGCATGCGCGCCACGCTGGAAAATCCCTCGCTGGCGCGGGCCTCGGGCATTTCCACGCCGCTGATGTACGGCGCCACCTTCGCATTCGGCTCCGCGCTTGCCGGGCTGGCCGGCGCGCTGATCGTCCCGGTGTTCAGCCTCTATGCCGATCTCGGCCTCCGCTTCCTGATCCAGGGTTTTGTCGCGGTCATGGTCGGCGGCGTCGGCTCCTTCATCGGGCCGGTCGCGGGTGCCGGCGTCATCGGCACGCTCAGCGCCGCGCTGCCATGGATCATGGCGCCCGTCGTCGCCGACGTCCTGGTCTTCGTTCTCGCCATTGTCTTCATCAAATTCCGCCCGCAGGGCCTCATCGCTGGAAAAGGGGTTTAATCGCATGTTCGATCGCACTCAGCTCTCACGCCGCCGCTTCCTCTCCAATTTCGCCTTTGCGTCCGGCGCGGTCGCAACCGGGGTCGGAAGCTGGGTGATCCCGGCGCCCTGGGCCAATGCGGCCGAAGCCCCGATCAAGGTCGGCATCGCCACCGACCTCACCGGTCCGATCGCCTATGCCGGCAATGCCGATGCCAACGTCGCCAAGATGGTGATCAAGGAGATCAACGCCGCCGGCGGCCTGCTCGGCCGTCCGCTCGAGCTTTATATCGAGGACACCGCCTCCAATGAATCCATCGCCGTCGGCAACGTCCGCAAGCTGATCCAGCGCGATAAGGTCGACATGGTGCTGGGCGGCATCACCTCGTCGATGCGCAACGCGATCAAGGATCCGATCGTGGCGCGCGGCAAGACGCTTTACATCTATCCGCAGCTCTACGAGGGCAAGGAGTGCGCGCCCTATCTGTTCTGCACCGGGCCGACGCCCGCGCAGCAATGCGACGAGTTCATCCCCTGGCTGATCAAGAACGGCGGCAAGAAGTTCGCGCTCCCCAGCGCCAATTACGTCTGGCCGCACACGCTCAACGTCTACGCCCGCAAGGTGATCGAATCCAACGGCGGCGAGGTCGTGTTCGAGGAATATTACCCGCTCGACCAGGTCGATTTCTCCGCGACCGTCAACCGCATCATCTCCAACAAGGTCGACGTCGTCTTCAACACCGTGATTCCGCCCGGCGTCGGCCCGTTCTTCAAGCAGCTCTATGAGGCCGGCTTCCTCAAGAACGGCGGGCGTCTCGCCTGCGTCTACTATGACGAGAACACGCTCAACATCAATCAGGCCGCCGAGATCGAAGGCCTCGCCAGCTGCCTCGACTATTTCAAGGTTCTGACCAAGGAGAACCCGTTCGACGCCAAGATCCAGGCGGCCTATGAGAAGGATTTCCCCGGCAACTTCCTGTTCGCGGCCGGCAGCGCCGCGACCGGCACTTATCGCGGCCTCAAGCTGTGGGAAGCCGCGGTGAAGGAGGCCGGCAAGATCGACCGCGAGTCGGTCGCCGCCGCGCTCGACCATGCCAAGATCGCCGAAGGTCCGGGCGGGCCTGCCGAGATGGTCCCCGGCAAGCGGCACTGCAAGATGAAGATGTACACCGCGGTTGCCAAGGGCGGGAATTACGAGATCGTCGCGCGCAGCAGCGGCCTCGTCGATCCCAAGGAATGCTGAGGTGGAATGCTGAAGCCGATGAGTGTGGTAAGAGAAGCCATCGCCACCGACATGGGCGACGAAGCGGACGGTGCGATGGCCGAGGGCGCAGCGGCGGGACGGGCCAGGGACCGCGTCAAGGCAGGACGGAAGATCCTGCCGATCGTCGAGGTCGTCGTGCTGGTCGCGGCGGCGCTCGCGCCGCTGGTGCTGCAGGATTATCTCACCGTGTTCGCAACGCGCGTGATCATCCTGGCACTGTTCGCGCTGTCGTTCGACCTGGTCTGGGGCTATGCCGGCATCATGAGCTTCGGCCAGGCGCTGTTCTTCGGCTCGGCCGGCTATGGCGTCGCGCTGCTCGCGCGCGACCTCAACGTCACCAACATCTTCCTGGTGCTGCCGGCGGGCACGCTGATCGGCCTCGCCTTCGCGCTGCTGCTCGGCGGCTTCCTGCTGCTGGGCCGGCATCCCTCCAGCGTGATCTTCGTCTCGCTCGGCACGCTGACCGGCTCCTACGCCGCCGATCGCCTCGCGCGCGGCTGGTATTATCTCGGCGGCCAGAACGGCATCCCCTCGATCGCGCCGATGTCGCTGGGTAGCTACGATTTCACCGAAGGGCCGGCGTTCTATTATCTCGTGCTCGGCATTCTCGTCGCCGTCTACCTGCTCTGCCGCTTCCTGGTGCGCTCGCAATTCGGTCTGGCGCTCGCGGGGCTCCGTGAGAACGAGCAGCGCATCGCCTTCTTCGGCTACAAGGTGCAGCATTTGAAGGCGATCATCTTCACCATCGGCGGCGCCGTGGCGGGCCTCGCCGGCAGCCTCTATGCCTTCCACGAAGGTTTCGTCTGGCCCAACATGGTCGGCGTCGTGGTTTCGACGCAAGTGGTGCTCTACGTGCTGTTCGGCGGCTCCGGCACGCTGATCGGCGCCGTGATCGGTGCCGTGATCGTCGAGGGCGTCAGCTTCTGGCTCTCGGACAATTACCGAGACATCTGGCCGATCATCCTGGGACTGCTGCTGCTGCTCGTGATCCTGTTCCGCCCGCTCGGCCTGATCAGCTTCCTCCTCGGCGAGCGCGAACGGGTCGGCAGCTTCGGTGCGAGACCCAAGGAAAACGTCAAGGAGACGCGCGATGCTGCTTGAAGCCGCCGGCATCAAGAAGGTCTTCGGCAAGCTCACCGCGCTCGACGACGCGGCGCTCAGCGTCGGCGAGAACGAATTCCACGGCCTGATCGGACCCAACGGCTCCGGCAAGAGCACGCTGATGAAATGCATCGCCGGCGCCGAGGCGCCGACGCAAGGAAAAGTCTCGTTCGTCAACACCGACATCACCGCGTATACGCCGACCGAGCGCGCGCGCGCCGGCATGAGCCTCAAGTTCCAGATCACCAGCGTGCTCCCGTCGCTGACGCTGTACGACAACATCCTGCTCGCGTTGCAGGCGCAGTCCTCGCTGTTCGACCTCGTGTTCTCGCGTACACGGGGCGCGCTGCACGACCAGGTCATGACCATGCTGAGGCAATTTCGCCTGGCCGACCGCGCCTTCGAGGCGGCGGCCGCGCTGTCGCACGGCCAGCAGCAATGGCTGGAGATCGCGATGGCGCTCGCCGGCAAGCCCAAACTTCTTTTGCTCGACGAGCCCACCGGCGGCATGAGCCTGGAGGAGCGCCGCGTCACCGGCGAGCTGCTGCAGCCGATCAAGCAGCACTGCTCCCTCGTCATCGTCGAGCACGACCTCGATTTCATCCGCGACATCTGCGATCGTCTCACCGTGCTCGACCAGGGCAGGGTGCTGGCCTCGGGCACCGTGTCCGAGATCCAGGCCAACAAAGCCGTCCAGGAGATCTATCTGCGCCGTGCCTGAATTTTTGGACATCAAGCATCTCGACGCCGGCTATGGCCGCAGCCAGGTCCTGTTCGACGTCACGCTCGGCATTCCCTGGCGCGGCGGCGTCGCCGTGCTCGGGCGCAACGGCGCCGGCAAGACCACGCTGATGAAGACCATCGTCGGCGAGCTGCCGGCGTGGAAGGGCGAGCTCGCCTTCGACGGCCGCGACATCAGCCGCCGTGCCACCCAGGAGCGCGTTCGCGCCGGCATCGGCTACGTGCCGCAGGAGCATTCGGTGTTCGCCCGCCTGTCGGTGCGCGACAATCTCGCCGTCGGCTCGCTCGCGAAGAAGGATGCCTCCGCAGTCGACCGCGTGCTGACGATCTTCCCGAAGCTCGGCCAGCGCCTCGACCAGCCCGCCGGCACGCTGTCCGGCGGCGAGCGCAAGATGCTGGCGATCGGCCGCGCCATGCTGGGCGATCCCAAGCTCTTGCTGCTGGACGAGCCGACCGAAGGCGTCTGGATCGGCGTGATCGAGGAGATCACCGAGCGCCTGATCGAGCTCGCGAAGGAGATCGCCGTCATCATCGTCGAGCAGCACCTCGACCTTGCGCTCCGCGTCGCCGATTACGCCTATGTGCTCGACCGCGGCCGCGTCGCGCTGCAAGGCGAGGCGGGGCAGGTGCGGGGCAATCCGGAACTGATGCGGTATCTGGCGCCATAGCCAGAGCTATCGCGTACGAGATGTGGGCTATGGGCGCCGAGCTCTCCACGGCGTCATGGCCGGGCTTGACCCGGCCAGCCACGTCTTTCCACGCACACGAAGAACGTGGATGCCCGGGACAAGCCCGGGCATGACGACCCTCTACAAGATGCAAATGCGATAGCCCTGCCGCCTTCGCGGGAATGACGGCGGAGATTGCGGCGGCCTTCCTCGATTCAACTATCAAACAGCCGACACGACATCGCGATCCCGCGGCGCCATTCGCCCGGGTTTTGCTTCACTCTCGCGCCCCAATAGAATCGGAAGGGCGCAGGGAAGGCCGGGTACCGGCTGGCACCCGAGAGCCCCTGTGCAATGATGCGTGGATAGACGCTCACAGGGGGAGACACAGGTGCAGCCCGATAACCGGCCTTCCCTGCGCGATGGGTTTACGGCTTATGTCGCGCTCTCCCCGGGGAGCGATGCACTTTTGCCCCCGTCATCCTGCAGATCGCTGATGCGCGCGTCCGGTCGGACCGCCACATCACCACAGCACTTGGCGCCTGCCTGCGGGCGCCAGGACCACACGATTTTGCCGTACGCGGCCGGCCTGTCGTACACGCGCCCGCTGATCGCTCACGGGGGCTACCCGCCCTGCGACCGCACCTGGCGCCAATCCGCCCGCGTCCACCGCAACTCACCCCACGAACCGTGACGATCGCGACCCGCCCCTTCCGGCGGGATGAGATGGCAGGGGAGTATAGGGTGTGTCGCGCTTCGGGTAAAGAGAAATATGTATTGTCCGAATTTCTGGACTCTCGGAAGTTGGGTGCTTTATCCGGTGACTTGGCCGCGCGCGGGCGACCGAACAGGTGAAATCATCGTGGGAGCGCGGAATACGCGGTTGGCGTCATGAAGAGCGCGTCATGAGCCGGCGCCAATTGTCAGCCTTGCTGTAGGCAACGCCCGCCTTTTCGGCGGCCAGCATCCGGAAATAACTGTCGACCACGGCGGAGATCTCAGCCTCCGTCCAAGGTGTTCCTGCAAGGCTTTCGATGGGCTCGGGGTCCAAGCTTCTGCCTCTCGAGCACGAAGCGTATCAAGGCATTGGAGAGGCGCAAGGCTGGATTTGCCAGTGCAGCGGCGAGTCCAACCGGGGGGAAGATCGACCGTGCTGTCAGGTTTGGCTTAATCCGGAAGGCGCGGCGTCTCGTCCCTTACTTCACCGCCGAGAACCGGCTGTCGAACGAGTTCGACGAGATCACCGGCGCGGCGCCCATGATCTGCGTGGCTTCGCCCGCGCCGTCGCTCACCGATGGCTTCAGCGCCGGCCGGGTCTGGGCCAAGCGGGTGTCGGGCTTGGCCGGCTCGGCGGGCTTGGCGGCATCCTTCTTGTCATGCCCCGGCACGAACCGGCTCACGGCGGCCTTCAGCCGCGACGCCGCGGTCGTGGGTGTCGTGGTCGTGGCGGCCGGGGCCACGGATGCGGTCGCCTGCGGCGGCGGCGTGGTCGCGGTGGTGTCAGATGAGCCCATGCCCATTTTGCGGCCGAGGTTCGAGAAGAAGCCGCCGGACTTCTCGCCTGATTTCTCCGGGGACTTTTCCGCAGGCTGGGCCGAGGCGATGCGGGTGCTCGCGGGCACGGCCGCCACCGGCTCTTCCTGCGGCGCCGGCGCGGACGCCACCGCGTCGAGATTCGGCTTCGGCGGATTGACGTGGCTGGGGATCGTGCCCGGCGCCTTGGCCATCGCTAGCATCTGCAGCGTGCTGCCTTCGGCGCCCTCGGACAGGCCGGTCGAGCCTTCCGGAATCTTGGCGGCGAACACCTTGTTCATGCCGCCGTCGATGCCGGTGTTCATGCGCGCCACCGGCGTGCCCTTGGCGACCAGCTTGGCGTATTCGGCCTCGTCCTTGGCTTGCTTGCCCCGCACGGCGGCGACGATGTCCTCGGGGATGACATAGGCCGGGCACTTCGCCGAGGCATCGAACACCGGATCGCGCTTGGCGTCCGCGGGCTTGGCCGCGTTGAAGACGTACTTCTTCTCGCAGAAATCGACCTTCGGCTCCTGCCGCGTCACCTCGAAATGATCATAGCCTTCCTTGATCATCCTCCAGAACGGCATGTTCGGATTGTTGCGGTGCCTGGCCATGTTCACCGGCGTCATCTTGAACGGATAGGCCTGCAGCTGGAACGCCTTCTGGCCGCCGAAGAAGGATTCGCGCCCGAGCGAATAGATCTCCGCGATCTGCTCGTCGGTCATGGCGTAACAGCCGCGCGAAGAACAGTCGCCGTGCACCATCAGCTGCGAGCCGGTGCGGCCCAGCGCCTTGTCGAAGGCGTTCGGATAGCCGGTGTTGAAGGAGAGGTAATAGGCCGATTGCGGATTCATCTGGCTCGGATTGATCGAGTAGAATCCCTCCGGCGCCTGGCGGTCGCCTTCGCGCACCTTGGGGCCGAGGTCGCCCGACCAGCGGCAGATCGGATAGGTCTTGAGCAGTGCGAACTGGCCGGAGCGGGTCTGCTTCCAGATCTCGAGCTCGGCCTCCTGCTTGAACAGGCGCACCAGGATCGGCGATTGCAGATCCATGTCCTTCTCGGCCATCGCGGCGATCAGCTTCGGCGGCACCGGCTGATTGGCCTTGGCATTGGTCGCGAGCGAGACCTGGTCGGTGTTGCAGCCGGCCAGCAGACCGCCGGCCGTCATCAGCGCAACCGAAGCCAAGAGCGCGCGAGCAAGCGAACGAGAAATCAAGATGGACCCCACACCGTGCCGGGCATTGATGCGCGAACCCCAATTCGTTTGGCGCGTGATCCGACCGGCGAACCGGACCCGTCAGTGACGGGCTTTTTCAGCTCACGCCCCAGCGCTTGTGCCCTGAAGCCATTGATTAAAATTCTAACCTCTGGGTCATGTGGTCGCAACCCGAGCGGGGATCACGAGGGCGTTGGCCCAAAGGTGTGGTCAACAGAGACTTAAACTGGGCCGGAACTTGGACCATGCGGCCAGGCCACCACAGAGATCGCCGATTTGGGCAAAAAAAGGGTTAATGCGGGGTTACCGGGGGTGGCGGCCCGTGGAGGCCTCGTGCCCCGGACGCAGCGCAGCGCCCCTTGGCGGTGCGCTGCTGAGCCGGGGCCCATGGCGCGGGTGAGCTATGCGGCCCGCTGGGTCCCGGCTCTGCGCAGCAGCGTTTCACGCTGCAGCGCGTCCGGGACACGGCAAGCCGCCCGAATCAGCCCAGTTTCCGGCCGATCTCGAGGAATTTCTGCCGACGCTGCTTGCGGATGGCGTCGCCGTCGAGGCCGCGCAGCTCGTCGAAGGCCTTGGCGATGGCCTCGCCGGTGGTGGCGATCATGGCGGCGGGGTCGCGGTGGGCGCCGCCGACCGGCTCCTTCAGGATCTGGTCGATCACCCCGAAACGCAGCATGTCCTGGGCGGTGATCTTCATGTTGTTGGCGGCTTCCTGCGCCTTGGTGCCGTCGCGCCAGAGGATCGAGGACGCCGCTTCCGGCGAGATCACGCTGTAGATGGCGTGCTCCAGCATCAGGACCCTGTTGGCGGTGGTGATGGCGATGGCGCCGCCCGACATGCCCTCGCCGGTGATGATCGCGACGTTCGGCACGGTCAGCGCCAGGCAGGCGTCGGTCGAGCGCGCGATGGCCTCGGCCTGGCCGCGCTCCTCGGCGCCGATGCCGGGATAGGCGCCGGCGGAATCGGCCAGCGACAGCACCGGCAGGCCGAACCGCTCGGCCATCTCCATCAGCCGCACGCATTTGCGATAGCCCTCGGGCCGCGCCATGCCGAAATTGTGCCGGATCCGGCTCTCGGTGGAATCGCCCTTTTCCTGGCCCATCACGCAGATCGGCTCGCCGCGGAAGCGGCCGAAGCCGGCGACCAGCGCCTCGTCCTCGCCGAACTTGCGGTCGCCGGCGAGCGGGGTGAATTCGGTGATCAGGCCCTTGATGAAGTCGTTGAAATGCGGCCGCTGCGGATGCCGCGCCACCAGCGTCTTCTGCCACGGCGTCAGGTTCTGATAGAGGTCGGCCAGCGCCTGCGCCGCCTTGTCCTCGATCCGCCCGATCTCGTCAGCGATATCCGTGCCGGAGGCCGCCAGCGTCCTGAGCTCGTCGAGCTTGGAATCGAGCTCGGCGACCGGCTTTTCGAAGTCGAGATAGCTGCGCATCTGGTCTTGCATCAACTCAATATAGGGGGACGGGGCTAAGAGGCGAAGCGAGGTCCGGGCCGTGGGAAGAAGGGCAGCGTTGTCAATGAGTTGGCTTGTGCGCTCCTGGCGCGCAGCCAAATCATGCGTGAGGCAACGGCTCTTTCTGCGGAGATGTGGCCGAAGTCAAGGCGGTTTCACGGGTCGTCCCGGTCCGGCTCTCGTGTCCCGGACGCGCTGCAGCGCTTCTACAGCGCTGCTGCGCAGAGCCGGGACCCGGCGCGGCATGGGCCCCGCCTCTGCGTCGCACCGTACCGGACGATGCTTCGCATCGCCGGAACGCTGCGCCGCGTCCGGGGCACAAGAGCGGCTTATTTCTCCGCCAGCGGGTGCAGGTCGCGCACCAGGCTCTTCAGCCGTTCCTCGACCACATGGGTGTAGATCTGGGTGGTCGAAATATCGGTGTGGCCGAGCAGGGTCTGCACGATGCGCAGATCCGCACCATTGTGCAGGAGGTGGCTGGCGAAGGCGTGGCGCAGCACGTGGGGGGACACCAGCCGGGCCTGCAGGCCCGAAGCGACCGCGAGCTCCTTGAGGTCGCGGGCGAAATGCTGCCGCGTCAGGTGTCCGCTCTCGCCGAACGAGGGAAACAGCCATTTCGAGGCGGCGAGGCCATTCTTCTTGTCGGCCTTGTTGTCGGCTTTGTTGTCGGCTTTGGCAGCGTCGGTCGCGGCGAGATAATCCGCCATCGCCTTCCGCGAGGCCTCGTTGAGCGGCACCAGGCGTTCCTTGTTGCCCTTGCCGCGCACCACGATCATGCGGGCATCGCGCTTGGCCGCCGAGCGCGGCAGCGCCACCAGCTCGGAGACGCGCAGGCCGGTGGCGTAGAGCACCTCGAGCAGGCAATAGAGCCGCAAGCTCCGCAGCCGCTTCGCCGGCGAGGCATCCTCCGCCTCGCTCAATTCCTTGGCGCGGCGAAGCATGCGGTCGACGTCCGAGATCGACAGCACTTTCGGCAGGCCGCGGCCGCGCTTGGGGCCGGACAGGATCGCGGCGGGATCCTCAGCTCGGATCCGCTCGTTGAGCAGGAAGCGATAGAGATGCCGCAGTGCCGACAGCCGCCGCGCCACGCTGGTGGATTTGAAGCCGCGGCTGTCGAGATCGGCGAGATAGTCGCGCAGCGTCTGCGTCTCGGCGTCGGCAAAGCTGCGGCCGACGCGGCCGAGAAACTCCGAGAAATCGGTGAGGTCGCGGCGATAGGCGTCGAGCGTATTGGGCCCGGCGCCCTGTTCCGCCGCGAGCATGTCGAGGAACAGGCCGGTGAGCCTGGCGTCTGAGGGCTGGGTCGGCATGCCCGTCAGGCTAGCTCCTATTTCTTGAGAAACTCACTAGCATCTCGGACTGTCGTATACACACCTCTAGCGCTTTTCGCTGATCGCCGTCGCCTGCGACCACACCACCATCCAGTGCCCGGCACGACGCTCGTATGTGTCAGTGTGCCAATAATCCGCCGGGGCAACGCGGTGGCCGCCAAAGACGATCTCGAGCCTGGCGCGATATCGGATCACGGCATGGTCTTCGTGTTCACGGACCGCGATCGCGCCGGGTTCCCACATCAGATATTGGATCTGCCCGCTCCGAATTGCACCTAGATATTCGTCCTTGGAGAGCGGCATGCCGATGGGCGTTATCAACTGAAACTCCGGCGCATGAAGCGGCTCCGCCTGCGCGATGTCCCCGTTAACCAATGCGCGCAGCCGCGCCCGCTCGGTATTGCGGATGTGCTCGGCTTCCGGTGAGCCCATGTCCGTCACGTGCGTCGTCATTGATGGTCTCCAATTCTGCGAGAGTGAGCCAGTCTGCGGCCGTGCTACGGCATGGCAATCAAGCGATGGTCGATCAGGCTTTGGGCGCTGGCGCGGATGCAATCTTCATCAGGCCGCGGTCTCCAGTTCAGCACGCGATGCGCCTTGGCGGCGCTCACGCTGAGGTCCCGGTCGAGCTCGTGCACGATCATGCGCGAGCGCGCGCTGAACGGAGCCAGTGCCCTCACCATCCAGTTCGGCACGTCGCCGCGCGGCAGGCGCATCGCATAGTCCGGGAACGATTTCGCCAGCACCGCGGCTAAGTCGCTCAACCGGAAAAAACCTCCGCCGGCGATGAAGCGCTGTCCGGCGGCGTCTGGGCAGGTCATCGCGCGGATATGGGCGTCGGCCACGTCGCGCACGTCGACGATCGCAAAGCCGAAGCGCGGGACACGCTTCAACTTGCCGCTCATCATCTGCTGGATCAATCCGACTGACGTGCCGTATTGCGGGCCTAGCAGCGGTCCGAAGATCATGCCGGGATTGATCACGCATAGATCGAGCCCGTGACTGCGCGCGAAGCTCCACGCCGCCTGCTCGGCCAGGGTTTTCGATCTGTAATAGGGCGTCGCCCGCGGGCTGGCAGGATCGGTCCAATCGTTCTCGGTGTAGGGAGGCTGGCCGTTGCCGTGATTGGTGCGGCAATCGAGGATGTCAGCACCACGCGTGACACGCCGGCGTTACGGGCCGCACGCAACACGCGCAGCGTACCTTCGCGCGCAGTCTGGATCAGCTCGTCTGCGTTGGCAGGCAAGCCGGCGGGAAATGGTGAGGCCGTGTGAATCACATAGCGACAGCCCTCCAGCGCATCGTCCCATCCAACGTCCGCGCGCAGGTCTGCACGGGTGAAACTGAGCGCCTCGTTGGGCGCGCTCGGGCAAAGCTGCCGCCGGATCCCGTCGCAGGCGTCAAGACTGCGCACGATGCCGCGCACGCGGTAGCCGCTCGCCAGCAATTGCCTCGCGACATGGCCACCGAGAAATCCACTGACCCCGGTGACGAGCACCGTGGCGGCCGATTGAGCCGGTCGAGAATCCATTTGATCCGATCTCTTGAGCTTTGGAGGAACGACTTAGACAACTGGACTGTAAGTGTCTAATTGTCTTTTGACGAATTGGACTCCAACTGTCAATATGTCTCGATGAAGGAAAGCGATCGAAAAGCGGGGGCTATTCTCGACGCGGCTTTGCCCGTCTTCGTCCGCCATGGCTTTCGCAAGACATCGATGGCCGACATTGCGCGCGCGGCCGGCATCTCGCGTGCGGCGCTTTACTTGAGCTTCGGCAGCAAGGAGGAGTTGTTTCGGGCGGGCTCGGCGCGCGCGCATGCCAGAACGATGCAGAGCGTCGAAGCCGCACTCGCCGGGGACGGCGACGTTTTCAGCCGGATCGAGCGGGCGATTGCAGCGTTCCAGCGCGATTTGATCGCGCCATTCGCCGGCAGCGCGGACGCCGCTGAGCTGTTCGATGCCAATATGGCGCTTGCCAACGACATCACGCTGGCCGCGCGCGCCCGGCTGGTGACTCTGCTGGCTCGCGTACTGGCCGATGCGCAAGCAAGCGATGCGATCACATTGGATGATCTCAAGGCGTCGCCGACCGAGCTAGCCGGCATCATCGTGGCGGCGACGGAAGGCATCAAGGAAGCGCAGGTCGCCGGCCACAATCTCCTCGAAGATACGCAGCTGTTCTTGCGCCTGATGCGCCAGGCCCTGACGCGGAGCAAGCGGGCCAGCTGACGGCTCGCAGCGAGCTCTATTTCTTGAGAAACTTATCCGGCGGGATCGTCACCGTCATTTCCCGCGACTTCGGCGTGACGAAGTTGGCCAGCGCGAAGACCACGCCATAGACGATGCCGGCGATCACGGCGACGACCGTCAGGAAGCGGAACAGGCTGGGCATCGGGCAAAGGTCTCGGGGAAGGTTCAGACGGGCAAATTAACCAATGAAATCATCCAACATGTTCGCCGTTTCCTGGCAAGAGTCCTCTGGCGAGGCCCCTTCCGGGGTCGTATAGGTGGCCCAAGCCCTTAAGTGGCCAGCGCGCCGCCCTTTGCGGCAGATCGAGCGGGATCCAATCGAGCAAGACATGTCCGACGCCGCGTTGCCGATACCAGCTTCGCCCGAAGCCGACATCCTGTCGGCACTGGGATCGCGCTCGATCGTGCTCGTCGGTATGATGGGAGTGGGCAAATCCACCATCGGCCGCCGCATGGCGCTCAGGCTCAAGCTGCCCTTCGTCGATGCCGACACCGAGATCGAGACGTCGGCCCAGATGACCATCCCGGAGATCTTCGAGCGCCATGGCGAGGCCTATTTCCGTGACGGCGAGGCGCGGGTGATCGCGCGGCTGCTCGACGGCGGGCCGGTGGTGCTGGCGACCGGCGGCGGCGCCTTCATGCGCGAGGAGACGCGCAAGCGCATCGCGGCAAAGGCGGTGTCGATCTGGCTCAAGGCGGACCACGACGTCATCATGCGCCGCGTGCGCCGCCGCGCCGACCGCCCGCTGCTGCAGACCGCCGATCCCGAGGGAACCGTGACGCGCCTGCTCACCGAGCGCGAGCCGGTCTATGGCCATGCCGACCTCACCATCGCCTCGCGCGACGTGCCGCATGACAGGATCGTCGAGGAATGCATCGAGGCGCTGCGCGCCCATCTTTGCGGCGGACAGGCCGCCGAATCACCTGCCGACGTAGCGAGTGCGTTGAGATGACTGCGCCGTTGAAACATTCCGATCCCGTCAAGGTCGAGGTTGCGCTGGAGAACCGCGCCTACGACATCGTCATCGGCCGCGGCGTGCTGGCCTCGCTCGGCGAGCGGGTCGCAGCCTTGCGGCCGGGCGTGCGCACCGCCATCGTGACCGACCGCACCGTCGCGAAGTACTGGCTCGAGCCCACTGAGGCCTCGCTCGCGGCCAGCGGCATCCCGACCTCGCGCATCGTGGTCGAGGAAGGCGAGATCTCCAAGACCTATGCCGGCCTGGAGAAGGTCAGCGAAGCCCTGATCGCCGCCAAGATCGAGCGCAACGATCTCGTCATCGCGCTCGGCGGCGGCGTGGTCGGCGATCTCGCCGGCTTTGCCGCGGCGATCCTGCGCCGCGGCGTCGATTTCGTGCAGGTGCCGACCTCGCTGCTGGCGCAGGTCGATTCCTCCGTCGGCGGCAAGACCGGCATCAACTCGCCGCAAGGCAAGAACCTGATCGGCGCGTTCCACCAGCCGGTGCTGGTGATCGCCGACACCGCCGTGCTCGACACCTTGTCGCCGCGCCAGTTCCGCGCCGGCTATGCCGAGGTCGCCAAATACGGCGTGCTCGGCGACGAGGCCTTCTTCGCCTGGCTGGAGAAGAACCATGCCGACATCGTCAAGGGCGGCTCCGCGCGCGAGCACGCGATCGCAACCTCCTGCCGCGCCAAGGCCGGCGTGGTCGCCCGCGACGAGCGCGAGACCGGCGAGCGCGCGCTGCTCAATCTCGGCCACACCTTCGGTCATGCGCTGGAAGCGGCGACCGGCTTCTCCGACCGCCTGTTCCACGGCGAGGGCGTCGCGATCGGCATGACGCTGGCGGCGCAGTTCTCCGCGAAGCTCGGCATGATCGGCGAGCAGGACGCCGCGCGCGTCGAGCGGCATCTGATCGAGGCCGGCCTGCCGACCCGCCTGCAGGATATCGCGGGCTTTGCGCAGGAAGGACTTGCCGACGCCGACGCGCTGATGGCGCTGATGGCGCAGGACAAGAAGGTCAAGCGCGGCAAGCTCACCTTCATCCTCTTGGAGGCGGTGGGACGCGCGGTGATCGCCAGGGATGTCGAGCCGGCCCCGGTGCGCGACTTCCTGCAGTCGAAACTATCGCAGTGATGGCGGGACCGTTCAGGCCGGCCGCCCGCGAAACGGCGGGGAATGCCGAGGCGGTCGCGAGGCAAACATGAATTCGATCTCGATCAATCTGCTGCTGGCGGTCCTCCTGCTCGCCGCCAACGCGTTTTACGTGGCTGCGGAATTTGCGCTGGTGAAGAGCCGCGGCTTTCGCGTCAAGGCCATGGTCGAGCAGAATCGCTTCGGCGCCCGCCTGCTGCAGACGATGATGGGAAACATCGAATCCTATCTCGCCTGCTGCCAGCTCGGCATCACCATGGCGTCCCTCGGGCTCGGCTGGATCGGCGAGCCGACCGTGTCGGCGCTGCTGAGCCCGATCCTAGAGCCGCTCGGCCTGACGGAGGCCACGCTGCACTTCGTCTCGTTCGTGGCGGGTTTCCTGGTCTTCTCGTCGCTGCATATCATCATCGGCGAGCAGGTGCCGAAAACGCTTGCGATCAGGGAGCCGATGCCGGTGTCGCAGTGGATCGCCTATCCGCTGCATGTCTCCTACCTGGTGTTCTATCCGCTCAGCTGGTGTCTCAACGCGGCGTCGAGCGCGATCCTGCGCCTGATCGGGGTCCAGGAATTTTCGCAGCACGAGATCCTGACGGATTCCGAGATCGAGGGCCTGGTCGAGGAATCGGCCGTGCACGGCAAGATCGAGAGCGGCGAGGCCGAATACATTCACAACGTCTTTCGCCTCGGCGAGCTGACCGTGTCCGACGTGATGGTTCATCGCACCGCCATGGTGATGATCAACGCCGACCTGCCGCCGGAGGAGCTGGTGCGTGAGGTGCTGGCGACCGAATACACCCGCATTCCGCTGTGGCGCGACAAGTCGGAGAACATCATCGGCATCCTGCACGCCAAGGATCTGTTGCGGGCCATCCGCGCTTCGGAGGGCGATACCTCGCGCATCGACGTCACCACCATCATGCTGCCGCCCTGGTTCGTGCCGGAAATGCGGCCGATCTCCCAACAGCTCAAGGCGTTCCGCCGCCGCAAGACCCATTTCGCGCTGGTCGTCGACGAGTACGGCGAGGTCGAAGGCCTCGTGACGCTGGAAGACATTCTGGAGGAGATCGTCGGCGACATCTCCGACGAGCACGACGTGGTGGTCGCCGGCGTACGCCGCCAGCCCGACGGCTCCGTCGTGGTCGACGGCTCGGTGCCGATCCGCGATCTCAACCGCGCGCTGGACTGGCACCTGCCCGACGAAGAGGCAACAACGGTCGCCGGCCTCGTCATTCACGAGGCGCGCTCGATCCCCGACCGCGGCCAGAGCTTCACCTTCCACGGTTTCCGCTTCCGCGTGCTCCGCCGCGAGCGCAACCGCATCACCGCGCTCCGTATTTCACCGGTCGCACGCGAGGCGGAGCTGGAAGAGGCGAAGCCGAGACGGGCGGGGACGTCGTTCTGACGTAGTGGTTTTGCACCCGGACGTTCCATAGCGTCATGGCCGGGCTTGACCCGGCCATCCACGTCTTACTGGTCGCACCAAGAACGTGGATGCCCGGGACAAGCCCGGGCATGACGACCATTCGTGATCATGTTCAAGCCCGCCAGAAGGAAGAGCTAGCCTTCCCCCGGCGCCTTGGCCTGGATCGCCAGCGCATGCACACCGCCGGCGAGTTCCGCGGCCAGCGCCGAATTTATCATGCGATGACGCTCGACCCGGCTCTTCCCTTTGAAGGCCGCAGACACGATATAGACGCGGAAGTGTGTCTCACCGCCCGGCCGATGGCCGGAATGGCCCTCATGCAAATGTGACTCGTCGACGACTTGCAGGCTTTCCGGCGTGAAAGCTTCCTGCAACTTGTTGCTGATAGTGTCGCGCATAGCCATGTTGTGCCATTCGGGTGCAGAGATCTCGCCCCGTTAATTGCCGGGTTTGCGGCGAATTGCAATGTCAAGACTTGAACGTTTTTGCATTGCGTAGTCAAAGTCAGCCATGCCGATCGATTCATCAAAATTCTTCGACTCCATCCGCGTCAAGCCGCGGGGCAAGCAGCCGGACGTGAAGCCGCGCGACACCGCCGTCGGCTGCGAGTGGGCGGGGTGTCAGAACAAGGGCGCGCATCGTGCGCCCAAGGGCCGCGAGAACCAGCGCGAGTACTGGCACTTCTGCCTGGATCACGTGCGCGAGTACAACCAGAACTACAATTTCTTCTCCGGCATGAATGCCGACGCCGTCGCGCGCTACCAGAAGGATGCGCTGACCGGTCACCGCCCGACCTGGAAGATGGGCGCCAATGGCGGCAAGAAGGGTGCGGAAGCCGAGATCGACATGGCGTCCGATCCGTTCAGCATGTTCAGTGAGATCAACGGCCGCGCCAGCTGGCGCAAGGGCCCCGAAGCCGCGCCCAAGGCCGAGACGCGCAAGGTGATGAACGCCGAGCGCAAGGCGCTGCTGGTCATGGGCCTCGGCCCCAGCGCCACGCTCGCCGACGTCAAGACCAAGTACAAGGCGCTGGTGAAGCAGCACCATCCCGACGCCAATGGCGGCGACCGCTCCACCGAGGACCGCCTGATCGAGATCATCAAGGCGTATAATTATCTGAAGACGGTGGTGCGGGAGGCGTAAGGTGCGGGAGGCATCCTAGCCTCCACCGATGCGTTCCACGCTCAAGATGAATGCCGTCCGCCCGGAAGCGGACGGCACCATCGACGTCACCTCACCCGGCAGACGCGTACGCGCTTGACGATGCGGCGCCCGTGATAGCCGCGCTTGACGACGGTGCGTACCGTGCAGACCCTTCGCGGAGCGTAATGATAGCGAGCGTTCACGACGTCCGCTGAGACAGCAGCGCTGGGCATCGGATGAGCCGTCAGCGCATGGGCTGGCATTGCGAGTGACGACAGAGCGAGCAGCGTTCCTGCAGCGAGGGCGTAGGAGAGTTTCTTCATTATCATTCCTTTGTTGCTTGCCCCTGAAAGCATTCGGGGCAAGCATGAATGCGCGGCGCGCGCTATCGTTCCGGATCGCCTGCTGAACCTTCGTCGCATGCGCGCAGAAAGCCCGGTTGACGGATTCGGCAGGCCGGAGGTCGCTCGCGATCAGTCCGCAGGCACCGCGCCCACATAGGACGAGCTCGGCCTGATCAGGCGTCCTGTCCGCTGCTGCTCGCGCGCATGTGCGGTCCAGCCTGCGGCCCGCGCGACAGCGAAAATCGGCGTGAACGCCTGCCTTGGAATCGCCAGCGCATCGAGCAGGATCGCGGTGAAGAACTCCACATTGGTCTCCAGCGGCCGCTCCGGATTCTTCTTGCGCAGCGCGCTGCGGATATAGGCCTCGACCTCGCCGGCGAAGGGCAGGTCGGCGCCATCAGCGGAAAGCCGCTCGATCGCCGCCTTCAGCACGTCGGCGCGCGGATCGCGCACGCGATAGACGCGATGGCCGAATCCCATCAGCCGCTCGCCGCGCGCGAGCGCTGCATCGACCCACGGCTTGATCCGCTCGCTCGTGCCGATCGCGTCGAGCATTTCCAGCACCGGCTCCGGCGCACCGCCGTGGAGCGGACCGGTGAGGGCGCAATAACCGGCCGTGACGGCGGCGAACAGATCGGCCTGCGTCGAGGCCACCACGCGCGTGGCGAAGGTCGATGCATTCATGCCGTGATCGCAGACGGTGACGAAATAGGCGTCGAGCGCGGCAACCTCGCGCGGCTCAGGCGAGGCGTCGCGCAGCATGCGCAGCGTGTCGGCGGCATGGCCGGCATTCGGATCGGGCGCGATCGGATCGAGTCCCTTGGCGCGGCGGACCAGCGCGCCGGCGATCACCGGAAACGCGCCGACGATGGTGGCTTCATGCACAAGGCCGTGTTCGGCGCGAAGCCCCGCGACCGCGGCGCGAAATCCGTCGATGATGCCCATGCCGCGCGTTGGCGGCAGCAGGTCTGGCAGGCGTGCGAAGGCACGCTCGCGCGCCGCGCCCAGGCTTGCGCGCACATTGGCCTCGCTCAAGCTGGTCCCGCTGGCGCCGTTCCAGAGCCGGGCGGTGACGCCCTCGAAGCTCGACTGGCTCGCCAGCCGGCCGACATGCTCCCCCGCAATGATCAGCTCGCCGCGCTCGCCATCGACATGGCTCAGCACGGTCTCGGCCGCGGGAACGCCGTCCAACCCGATCTGGCTCTTGGTGAGGTGGATATTCATGGCCCAAATCTCCTGTTCACGGAGCAGACAAGGTCAGGCCTCTCGACACGTTGATCAATCTTGATTACATCAATCAATATGAAAAATCCGGAAGGACTCTATCTCTCCGCCCGGGAGGCCGCAGCCGAGCTCGCGATCTCGCCGGCCACGCTCTACGCCTATGTCAGCCGCGGCCTGATCCGCTCCGAGCCGACGCCGGACTCGCGGAAGAACCGCTACCGTGCCGAGGACGTCCGGGCGCTGAAGGAGCGCCGGGTGCCGTCGCCGGAGCCGCGCGGCCTGCGCAGCTTCGACGCCGATCTGCCGGTGATGGACACCGAGATCTCGACCATCACGGAGGAGGGCGCGATCTACCGCGGCGTAAACTGCGTCGATCTCTCCGAGAACGGCACGCTGGAGCACGCCGCGACGCTGCTCTGGGATGTCTCCGACGTCGATCCTTTCGCCCCCGACAACCAACCTGAGCTCTCCGAGGAGATGCGCGCGATCGCCACGGCCGCACGCCGCACGGTGCCGATCGACCGCGCCATCGCCGTGTTCGCGCTGGCCGCCAGCGCCGATCCCCGCGCCTTTACCCGCGCGCCCGACGGCCGCGCCATGGTCGGCGCGCGCATCGTCCGGCTGCTGGTGGCGACCATGCTCAATGCCGAGCCCGCGGCCGTGCCGTTGCATCAGCAGATCGCAAAGGCCTGGGCGCCCGAGCACAAGCATGCGCCCGACCTGATCCGCCGCGCCCTCGTCCTGCTGGCCGACCACGAGCTGAACGCCTCGACCTTCACCGCGCGCTGCGCGGCCTCGACCGGCCTCAACCTGTACGATGCCGTGATCGCCGGCCTCGCCGCGCTGAAGGGGCCGCAGCATGGCGGCGCCGGCGTGCTGGCCTCGCAGCTCGTCAAGACGCTGATCGACCGCGACGTCGAGCCCATGGTGCGCGAGCGCGTCGCGCTCGGCGAGCGTTTTGCCGGCTTTGGCCACGGCGTCTACAAGCGCGGCGATCCGCGCGCGCAGTCGCTGCTCAACGCGCTGTCACGCGCCGGCGCGCCGCGCAAATTCACCCGCGAGGTGCCGGAGCGGATCGCGGAAGCCACCGGCGAGTTCGTCAACATCGACTATGCGCTCGCCGTGCTCGTGCACGCGCTGCGCCTGCCCGGAGGCAGCGAGCTCGCCCTGTTCGCGATGGCCCGCAGCGTCGGCTGGATCGCCCATGCCAGCGAGCAATTGCAGTTCGGCAAGCTGATCCGGCCGAGGGCAAGGTATGTGGGGCCGGCGCCGGGACGGAGGGCGGGGGCTGCTGGTTAGAGTCGCTGTGGCCGTTTTGGGACAGCGAGGATACGTACCGTGCAGTCATCGATTGAGCGCGCTCAGTCAGCAAGCCCCAACACGAACGCCAATGCGTTCCCGAGTCGAGCCATGTCCTGGTTGCCGAGACGCCCGATCTTCTGTCCGATCCGTTCGCGTCTTACAGTGGTCGGCTTGTCGGCGATTGCTTGCGATCTGAGTCGCAATCCGTTCTCGCGGGTTGGCTCGATGGTCACGCGAAAGTCCGGGGCGTCGGCCAGTTCGGAGGTGAGCTGGCAGATCACGACGGAGGCATGGGTTTCGGGGAACGCATCGCTCTGCAGGATAACCGCCGGACGAGGCTTGCCGTAATCGCCGGTCGCAGCCACGGTCACCACGTCACCGCGTCGCATCTGCATCAAACTCCGAGATCGACTCGATCCACTGCAGCGCGCCGTGCTCGCGTTCGGGATCGAGGCTGGCGACCTGCTTCGCCACCCGTCGTCGAACTGACCGCGAGCGGGCATCGGCCACGACGAGGCGCAGTTCGCGCAATCCGCGGGCGCGTCGCCGCTGGCGCATCATTCTCATTCGCTCTGCAGGCGCCGTCATCGGGATACTCCCTTTGTAACGCGTTACACTGTATCGCGTTACGGACCTGGTGACAAGAAGCGGTCTTGTTGGGCTATCACCGCCGCGGCTTCGCCGCCGCGACACTGCCGCCATTCCTTCGGCGATAAATCCACGCTGCCGTCCCCAGGACGATCGCAGTCCCCACCACGGTCAGCATCCAGATGTGCTTGCCGACGTGCGCGTGATAATGCAGCCCGGCATATTCGTGCAGCGCCGACACCGCCAGCACGCCCGGCAGCACATGGGCGGGCGCCCAGGCCAGGATGGCCGGGATGTTCACCGCGTAGAATCTTGCGGGCGCCATTCCCAGCGCGCCCGCGGTCACCGGCACGAAGGCCCGGATCGGCGGCACGAAGCGGGCGAAGAACACGGCCCAGGTGCCGAAGCGGTTGAAGAAGCTCTCGCTCTCGGCGACCACGCGCGGATAATTGGTCAGCGGCCAGGTGTTGAGGATCTCGCGCTGGCGCTGGTGCCCGATCCAGTAGGCCGAGCCGTCGCCGAGCACCGCGCCGAGCGCGGCCGCCAGCAACACCCATTGCAGCTTGAGTTCGCCGCCCGGCACCAGGGCACTGAGCGCCAGGATGATGGTCGAGCCGGGAATCACCGAGCCCACCACCGGGACGGCTTCGAGCAGCGCCGCCAGGAACAGGGTCAGATAGGCCAGCCACGGATGGGCGGAGACGAAGGATATGAGGGGATCGAGAAAGGACGTCACGTCGTCTCTGGCGGGCTGGAGCACGGAGCTTTCCGACCCTACATAAGTAAGGGCATGCAGCCAAAGCGCCATTCGCGGCGGCGGCTCCCCAGCGAACCCGCCCGAATTTGGGCGTGATTCGCAAGGCAGCCCTCCAAAAACTGCGTTCCTTGCCTATCTAAATGAAAAGACAACGGAACTTTGATTGGCGGGCGGGCTTCTGCCGGCCATCTGTCTCTGCTAGGTTGAGTTTCAGCACCCAGCCGCAGCCAACGTGCGAATAACCGGTTTCGGGACCGCCCGGGACCTCGGAGGATTGATGACGACCGCCGCCATGTCCAAAGTTGAGGAAGTTTCCGGTCTGCCCGACATGAAGGTGTCGGTGCGCCAGGTGTTCGGGATCGACAGCGATCTCGAAGTGCCGGCCTATTCCGAAGTCGATCCTCATGTGCCCGAAGTCGATTCCGATTACCGCTTCGACCGCGCCACCACGCTCGCCATTCTCGCGGGCTTTGCCCGCAACCGCCGCGTGATGGTGACCGGCTATCACGGCACCGGCAAATCCACCCATATCGAGCAGGTCGCGGCGCGCCTGAACTGGCCCTGCGTGCGCGTCAACCTCGACAGCCACATCAGCCGTATCGACCTCGTCGGCAAGGATTCCATCGTGGTCCGCGACGGCAAGCAGGTCACCGAATTCCGTGACGGCATCCTGCCCTGGGCGCTGCAGCACAACGTCGCGCTGGTGTTCGACGAATACGACGCCGGCCGCCCGGACGTGATGTTCGTGATCCAGCGCGTGCTCGAAGTCTCGGGACGCCTGACGCTGCTCGACCAGAACAAGGTGATCAAGCCGCACCCGGCGTTCCGGCTGTTTGCGACCGCCAACACGGTTGGCCTCGGCGACACCTCGGGCCTCTATCACGGCACCCAGCAGATCAACCAGGGCCAGATGGACCGCTGGTCGATCGTCACCACGCTGAACTATCTCAGCCATGACGAGGAAGTGGAGATCGTGCTGGCCAAGGCCAAGCACTATCGCACCAGCGAAGGCCGCGACATCGTCAACAAGATGGTGCGCCTTGCCGATCTCACCCGCAACGCCTTCGCCAACGGCGACCTGTCGACGGTGATGAGCCCGCGCACGGTGATCACCTGGGCGGAGAACGCCGACATCTTCGGCGATATCGGCTTTGCCTTCCGCGTCACCTTCCTCAACAAGTGCGACGAGCTCGAGCGTCCCCTGGTCGCCGAGTTCTACCAGCGCTGCTTCAACGCCGAGCTGCCGGAATCGGCGGTCAACGTGGCGCTGAGCTGAGGTGTGGGATGTCGTCCCGGACAAGCGCAGCGCAGATCCGGGACCCATAACCACAGGCCGTGGTTTTGCGAAGAACGGGGCCGTCAGTATCTCACTAACTGCTCCCTGTGGTTATGGGTCCCCGCTTTCGCGGGGACGACGGCTCAAGTTGAGCTTGGGACGACGGTGAGATCGAGATGAGCACCACCTCCAACTCCAAATTCCGCAGCAGCAAGGAAGCGCCGACCGAGCCGTTCAAGCGCTCAGTCGCCTCCTGCCTGAAGGCGATCGCCAAGGCGCCGGAGCTCGACGTCTCCTTCGCCGCCGAGCGGCCGGGCCTCGCGCCCGGCAAGGCGCGGCTGCCCGAGCCGGCGCGCAAGATGACCAAGCGTGATGCCGCGATCGTGCGCGGCCATGCCGATTCCATCGCGCTCAAGCTCGCCTGTCATGATGCCAAGCTGCATCGCAAGCTGATGCCGGGCAATCCGCAGGCGCGCGGCGTGTTCGAGGCGGTGGAGCAGGCGCGGGTCGAGGCGATCGGCGCGCGCCGCATGGCGGGCGTGGCCAAGAACCTCACCGCGATGCTCGACGACCATTTCCATCGCGGCAAGTTCGACGAGATCACCGACCGCGCCGATGCCCCGCTCGCCGACGCCCTGGCGATGCTGGTGCGCGAGCGCCTCACCGGCATGGCGCCGCCGACCGCCGCCAAGAAGATGGTCGACCTCTGGCGTCCGATCCTCGAAGACAAGATCGGCAAGCGGCTCGACCGGCTCGACAGCCTCGTCGAGGACCAGACCAGGTTCGGCGATGCCGTGCATGACCTGCTGACCGCGCTCGAGCTCGGCGACGAGCGCAACGCCGACAGCGAGGACGACGAGAACGACGACGAGAACCAGGACGGCGACAACGACCAGTCCGGCGCCGAGGGCTCGCCCGATTCCGATGCCGCGCAGGAGATGAGCGCCGACCAGGCCCAGGCGACATCGGAGGAGATGAGCGAGAGCGCGATGGAAAGCGCGCAGGCCTCGACCTCCGACAGCTTCGACGACGGCGAGCTCGGCGACGACGAGACGCCGGGCGAGGCGACGCGTCCGAACCAGCACGGCAAGAACGAGCCGCGCGGGCCGGAATACCACGCCTTCGCGCCCAAATTCGACGAGGTCATCGCCGCCGAGGACCTCTGCGACCATGACGAGCTGGAGCGGCTGCGCGCCTATCTCGACAAGCAGCTGGCGCATCTGCAGGGCATCGTCGCCCGTCTCGCCAACCGCCTGCAGCGCCGCCTGATGGCGCAGCAGAACCGCGCCTGGGAGTTCGACCTCGAAGAGGGCATTCTGGACCCCGCGCGGCTGTCGCGCGTCGTCACTGATCCCTATCATCCGCTGTCCTTCATGCACGAGAAGGAAGCGACGTTCCGCGACACCGTGGTGACGCTGCTGCTCGACAATTCCGGCTCGATGCGCGGCCGCCCGATCACGGTCGCCGCCACCTGCGCCGACATCCTGGCGCGCACGCTGGAGCGTTGCGGCGTCAAGGTCGAGATTCTGGGCTTCACCACGCGCGCCTGGAAGGGCGGGCAATCGCGCGAGGCGTGGCTGGCCGCCGGCAAGCCGGCCAATCCCGGCCGCCTCAACGATCTCCGCCACATCATCTACAAGTCCGCCGACGCCCCCTGGCGTCGTGCGCGCAAGAATCTCGGCCTGATGATGCGCGAGGGGCTTCTGAAGGAGAACATCGACGGCGAGGCGCTGGATTGGGCGCACAAGCGCCTGCTCGGCCGGCCCGAGCAGCGCAAGATCCTGATGATGATCTCGGACGGTGCGCCTGTCGACGATTCCACGCTGTCGGTCAATCCCGGCAACTATCTCGAGCGGCACCTGCGCTACATAATCGAGGAGATCGAGACCCGCTCGCCGGTCGAGCTGATCGCGATCGGCATCGGCCATGACGTGACGCGCTATTATCGCCGCGCGGTGACGATCGTGGATGCGGAAGAGCTCGGCGGCGCCATCACCGAGAAGCTCGCCGAGCTGTTCAGCGAGACCGCCACGGCGCCCACGCAAGCACCCGCTCGGCCGCGACGCAAATTGCATTCGTGAGCGCGCAATCATCCCGCCGCAGCTTCCTCGGGCTTGCTGCGGCGGGATTCTCCACTTTCGCAGCCTCCCGCATGGCGCTGGCGCAAGCCGCGGCCGAGCCGCCGGCGCGCCCGCTTGCGATCGAGAACGCCGTCACCGATCCGGTCAGCGTCGAGGTCAATGCGCGCGCCATTCCCAATTTCGAGCCGCGTGACCGCACGCGCACGCGCTTCGGCTCGCTGGAGTACCGCAGCGGCCTGGTGCTGACCTCGCCCTATCGCGGCTTCGGCGGCCTGTCCGGCATCCGGCTCGATTCCAGGGGCGAGCGCTTCCTCGCGGTCTCCGACCAGGGCGGCTGGTTCACCGGCCGCATCCGCTATGCCGACGGCAAGATGACCGGCCTCGACGAGGTCGAGGCCGCGCCGCTGTTAGGGGCCGAGGGCCGGCCGATCACCGAAAAGCGGCTGTGGTGGGATTCGGAAGCGATCGCGCGCGACGGCAGCCTCGTCTATGTCGGGCTCGAGCGCGTCAACCAGATCCTGCGCTATGATTTTGCCAAGGGCGGCACGCGCGCCCGCGGCGAGGTGATGCCGGTGCCGGCGGGCGTACGCAAGCTGCCCTCCAACAAGGGGCTGGAGGCGCTGGTCGTCGTGCCCCAAGGAAAGGACAAAGGCAAGGACCAGAACCTGCCGCTGGCGGGCACCCTGATCGCCTTCTCCGAGCGCGGCCTCGATGCCGACGGCAATCTCACGGCGTTCCTGATCGGCGGCCCCACGCCCGGCCAGTTCAGCGTGCGCCGCATCGACAAATACGACATCAGCGACGCCGTGCTGCTGCCAAGCGGCGAGCTTCTGATCCTCGAGCGCAAATTCTCCTGGTTCACCGGCGTCAACATCCGCATCCGCTCGATCCCCCTGAAGGCGATCGCGCCGGGCGCGCTGGTCGACGGCCCCGCGCTGTTCGTCGCCGATCTCGGCCACGAGATCGACAACATGGAAGGCATCGACGCCCACGTCACGCCCGAGGGCGAGACCGTGCTGACGCTGATCTCCGACGACAATTTCTCGATGCTGCAGCGGACCCTGCTGCTGCAATTCACGCTGGCGGAGTAGGGCGTCGCATCCAGCGACCGCGCGCAATGCGTGCCGCCACTACCCGCCATTCCTCGCGTGCCGCTGGCAATCCGCCGCTCGCCCACTAAACTCTCTGCACAATCCTCTCATCCCCCGGAACCTCCCCGCATGTCCGTCCTGTTCTCCCCGATCAAGCTGCGCGGCCTGACCTTGAAGAACCGCGTGGTGGTGTCGCCGATGTGCCAATATTCGGCCCATGACGGCGTCGCCAACGACTGGCACTTCACCCACATCAACAATCTCAGCCTGTCGGGCGCGGCGATGTTCTGCATCGAGGCGACCCATGTCGAGGCGATCGGCCGCATCACGCC
This sequence comes from Bradyrhizobium sp. 22, assembly GCF_000482425.1. Lineage (NCBI taxonomy): Bacteria > Pseudomonadati > Pseudomonadota > Alphaproteobacteria > Hyphomicrobiales > Nitrobacteraceae > Bradyrhizobium > Bradyrhizobium sp. 22. The sequence goes on along the minus strand of NZ_KI519400.1, from coordinate 1,827,602 downwards.
GGGCTGTCTCGGGCTCTACAGCGATGCCTGCGAGGCCGCGCTCGAGCCGATCCTCGCCTCGGTGCGCAAGCATTGCTCCACCGCGATCGCGATGCAGCTCGCCCATGCCGGCCGCAAAGCCAGCAGTGCGCGGCCCTGGGACGGCGGCCAGCTGATTCCGGAAAGCCAGGGCGGCTGGCGGACGGTGGCCCCGTCGGCGGTGCCGCACAAGGAGGGCGAGGCCGCCCCGCTCGCGCTCGATGCCGCGGGCCTGAAGCGCATCCGCGAGGCCTTCGTCGACAGCGCGAAGCGCGCCGCGCGCCTCGGCATCGACGCCATCGAGCTCCATGGCGCGCACGGCTATCTCATGCATCAATTCCTCTCGCCGATCTCCAACAGGCGCACCGACGAATATGGCGGCAGCCTGGAGAACCGCATGCGCTTTCCGCTGGAGGTGTTCGACGCGGTGCGCGCCGCATTCCCCGCGAGCAAGCCGGTCGGCATGCGGGTGTCCTCGACCGACTGGGTCGAGGGCGGCTGGGACCTGGCGCAGACCATTGCATTCGCCAACGCCTTGAAGGCGCGCGGCGTCGACTGGATCGATGCCTCCTCCGGCGGCGTTTCGCCGCTGCAGAAGATCCCGCTCGGCCCCGGCTACCAGGTGCAGTTCGCCGAAGCCATCAAGCGCGAGACCGGGCTGCCCACCATCGCCGTCGGCCTGATCACGGAAGCGAGGCAGGCCGAGGAGATCGTCGCATCGGGGAAGGCCGACATGGTCGCGCTCGCCCGCGGCATGCTCTACGACCCGCGCTGGGCCTGGCACGCCGCCGCCGAGCTCGGCGGCGAGGTCGAAGCCCCGCCGCAATATTGGCGCTCGCAGCCCTCCACGCAAAAGGCGCTGTTCGGCAAGACCACGTTCGGGGCGCGGTGAACTCTTCATCTCCAGCGCGAGCGTAGCTCGTCGGCAGGAGCCATTGAGGAGGTCGTCATGCCCGGGCTTGTCCCGGGCATCCACGCTCTTCGTACCGTGGTTCAGGACGTGGATGGCCGGGACAAGCCCGGCCATGACGGAAAGGCAATCGAGGCCTTCCAAACCCTCCGTAACTCCCCCGAGCTTCCACGCCCTGCGAAACTGGCCTAACCTCGCGCCAGGTGAGGCAACGGAGAGCTGTCCATGCGTTATCCCGTCCGCAAAACGGCTCACATCTTCGAGCGCGTGGGCCTTGCGCTGGCGGGCGCGGCCTGCGGGCTGTTCATCGGCGCCTATGTGGGATCGGCGATCCCGCAGCTCACCACGCAGGGCTTCCTGCTGCTGATGATGCTGCTCGGCGGTATCGGCTTCTATCTCGGCATCGACACGCCGCAGATGCCGTTCGACGACGCGCACAGCCAGATCGACGCCGCGGAATTCCTCAGCGCCGCCGGCACGCTGTTCGCAACGGTCACCGCCTTCGTCTCCGTCGTCGTCATCGTGCTGCGGATCGATCCGCACATGGGCTGGACCTGGCTCGTCTTCGCCGGCTGGATCGCCGGCGTCGCTATGCAGATCATCGCCGGCGCCAAGGCCAGGATGCGGAAGTAGCTCTTGCTTACCCTCCCCTGGAGGGGGAGGGTCGCTGGGCATGTAGCGAAGCGGAATGCGCAGCGGGGTGGGGTGATCTCTCCACACAGGCACTGTTCGTCGTGGAGGCACCGTCACCCCACCCCGCTCGCGCTACGCGCGATCGACCACGGGCGAGCTTCGCTCGTCCCGGACCCCTCCAGGGGAGGGTAAGCAGCCGCCCGCTAAAACACCACGCCGACGCGCGTGCCGCGCTTCCAGGCGATGCGGCAGCGTTTCCTGGTGTTGACGTGCAAGAGCTCGAAGCGGTCGGGAATCTTCACCTGGCCGCCGAGATCGACGCAGGCGCCGCCGGGCGAATAGTCGATCAGCGTGCAGGGGATCACCGGCGCGCGCGCATCGGTGATGATCTTGGCCTGGCGCGATACCAGCCCGGCCGGCTTCACGCGGGCATATTTGCGTGGGAATTGCGGCACGTCTCCTCCAGCTCCGCTCACGGCATGATCCGGAAAAGTGTGAAGCGGTTTCCCGGAAAGATCATGCCGAGCCACAAGTTTCGCGGCGTGTTCGAGAGTCCATGATGACGTGCAGAAGATGCGATCCGGCTAAGCCGCGCGGGAGAATTTTAATGAAAAGTGTCGGCGAAGGAAGAATGTAGCGGTAGCAGGCCACCCTCCCCTGGAGGGGGAGGGTCGATCGCGCAAAGCGCGAGCGGGGTGGGGTGATCTCTCCACCCGGGCCGTGTGGCCGCGGAGGGACCGTCACCCCACCCCGTCCCGCCTCGCTACGCGATGCGAGCCGACCCTCCCCCTCCAGGGGAGGGTAAGCGCTCCCATTACCCCGTCACACTCTCCTCCGCCGCCGGCTCCACCCGCGGCGGCACCGGCATCGGCACCGTCACGTAGTCCTTCGGCATGTTCACCGGCCGGTAGTCCGGCTCCACCGCCATCCGCTTCAGCACGCTCTCATGCACATGCGCGCCGTCGGGGATCAGGCGCGGCTCGCAATCGGGGATGTAGAAGCCGAGAAACACCTTCCGCTCCGGCCATTCCCGGTACTTCGCGCGCTTCGGCACGAACTCCAGCAGCCGCCAGCCCGCATTCATGGAATCGTGCAGCATGCCGGTCTTGCCGGTGTAGGCCGGCGCGACGTATTGAAACGGCGAGTTCTTGCGCTGGATGCCCCAGGCGAGCTGCTTGATGCTCGCGGGGTTGAAGTTCAGCCCCGCCTTCTCCGCCTCCTCGATCATCCACAGCAGCGGATATTTGGAATCCCCGCTCTCGACCTCGGGATAGCCGCCGCCGACGTCGCTGTGCACGCCGGCGAACCACACCTGCAAAATGTCCTGCGGCACCTTCTTCTCATCGGGCACGTAGCGGTTGCTCCAGAACTCCTGCGGCTGTTCGTACTTCTTCAGGCGGAACATGCAGCGCCGCTCGTCGATCGCGATCGCCTGCCGGAAAATCCTGACGCTCGGGTTGCGCAGCGTGAAGGCGAGCTCCTCCAGGCTCGGCCAGAACAGCCGGTCGGCGCGCGGCACGATCACGCTCGCGACACTGTCCCACACGCCGATGAAATGGATGGTCGGCCAGCGCGTCGAGGTGATGCGCGCGAACTGCGCGGCGAGGTCGAACGCGTCCTGCGGCAGCGGCCCCTGCTCGTCGAAAGCGACGCCTTCGAGATCCCTGATGTCGTTGCCGCGCCCGGTGCCGGAATATTGCTTGTAGGCGATCAGCCCGCTGCCTGCGAGGTTCGCCTGCTCCGGCCGGATCAGGCCGATCTTGTGGATCAGCCCCGCCAGCACGCGCACCGTGTAGGCCCCGCGCGAGAAGCCGAACAGATAGATCTTGTCGCCCGGCGCGTAGTGCTCGACCAGGAAGCAATAGGCCGAGAGCACGTTGTCATCGAGCCCGTAGCCGGTGGCGAGCCCCAGCACCAGATTGACGTTGGCCTTGAGGCGATGCCACGTCGTCGGCTCCGTCACCGTGCCGACCCCGGGATCGTAAAACACCATCTGCCGCGGCGACGTCTTCTCGGTCTTGCGCAGGCAGCGATACAGCTTCAGGACGTTGGAGATGTTCTCGGAGATCTCGTTGCCGGTGCCGTCACAGCAGATGACGAGGTTTTTGGGGGAGGGGGTGGGGTCGCGCGCGGAGTCCATGGGATGCGCCTCGGGGGGATGCTACCGGGGCGAGTATAGCGGAAATGCTGCCGTAAGGACCAGCAATTGGGATGTGAAATGTCGTGTTCCCTACTGCACACATCGATCTGCGATCGACTGCGCAGTTTCCCCATCTCCTTTCAGCAACGCTGCTATGGCTTGACGATAGGCTTTCCAGGAAACTCGATCGCAATCCAGAAAGGGGAGCTCAATCTCCAATAGATCGCATGGTTCATGCTTTAGTAAGCCGGCGGCATACGAGCGCCCTCGACGCCGCAGTTGATCTCTTGCGTCCGACGTAATCAGCGACATCGCGATAGCAATTCTGCTTTTCTCACTAAGATTTCGATCCGCGAACGTTACGGAATATAGGGTGTTCGTGATCGACAATCCCTTCATTGCACGAAAAGACAGCCAAGGTAGGGATGTCGACATCCCACTTAAGAATGCGTCGGAATTGCTGGGGATCGACAGTTCATGCCATGAACGTCGCGCAGAAATCTTGTGACTCTTGATATTGCAGCCCCCTTCAAGGCCGTAGTTAAGATACCTTCTAACAGCTGAAATCTCCTTAGTTCGCGTGCTTGGAGTGAACAGCCACACCCGTTCGTTCGCATTCCTTAGTCTTGTCCATTGAGCTTGCGTCATTCTGGAGGAGACTAGGTGTCGCGCGCGCGAGAGGACAGGTGTGAGCGCCGATCGCGGCAATCCAAGCTCTTTCCGACGATCTTCCGTTAGAAGAAAATAGGATGCGTCGCCAGTGACGGCGCCCAAGCGAATTGTAATCAAGTCTCCTAGACGCCGCCGTTGCTGAACGCCGTTGCTCGAGCCGATCATGGCGCTTGATTGCGGATATAGCGATTTTCCTGGGGCCGGCGAGGTTAGAACATCGACTAGCTCCTCGGTCGATGAAACTTCGGCACGAGATATAGTCCCACCTGCTTGCCCTTCCCGAAGTCGACCCCGGGCAATAAGCACAATCGACCCGTCTTGCACGTTCTCCGCGCGAAAGATCGGGTCTCTCGTCCTGTAGGTCTCTATTCTCGAGAAGTATGCAGCTATTGAGCGTCGAAGCGGGGCCGCATAATTGGCAAAATCCCACGCTGCGGGAAGAAGAAAACAAAGACTTCCATCTGTATTCAGAAGCGTGATTGCTGCACATAGGAATGCGTACCAGGCGTTCCCGTTTGCCGTCACTTGCACGTCCCGATCGAGAGATGTTGTGAACTTCCTCCGAATGAGTGGACACCTGTAGTAGGCTCGTTGAGCCTGGAGGTGTTGAATGGAACGTGCACGTCGGTCGTTTACTGAAGAGTACAAGCGCGAGGCGGCGGGGTTGGTGGTGTCGAGCGGCCGCTCGATCGGGTCGGTAGCCAAGGAGCTCGGTCTGCGCGACTCAGTGCTGCGGCGCTGGGTCGATAAGCTCCGGCGCGAGCCGGCATCGGCGGCGTGGCGCCCCACCACGCAGGCGACGCCGATGTCGGCGGACCAGGCTTCGGAACTCGCCGTGTTGCGCCAGGAGAAC
>NZ_KI519400.1:1794434-1821746 GCF_000482425.1 Bradyrhizobium sp. 22 | reverse complement strand
TCGCACGCTTATCGCAGCACCCTTATGGAGGCCGGCATGACGGCATCAATGAGCCGCAGGGCCGATTGCTACGACAACGCCCCGATGGAAAGCTTCTTCCATACCCTGAAGACCGAGCTCGTCCATCATCGCAACTACAAGACCCGCACTGAGGCCCAGCGCGATATCTTCAGCTTCATCGAAGGATTCTATAACCGGACAAGGCTCCATTCCGCACTCGGATATATCCCCCCGATCGAGATGGAGCTAAAAGCCGCTTAACCCGTCCACTTTATCGGGGGAAGATCAGTTGCGAGTGCCGCTCGCTTTATCTTTGGATGAAGTCGCTCGATTGCTACATAAGGCGGGTTCGCTACAATTCGATCAAAGCGCTCCGATGTATAGCGAGCCCACGACAGAAACTCGACGCCTCGGCCTATCTGCCCGAGATGATCGGCGGGACCGGGCTTCGAATCAATGTCCAGCCCAACAATATCTCTACCGTTTACGCCTAGGCTCGATGCTGCGCGCAAAAGGGCTCCTTGTCCTACGCAGGGTTCAAGCCAACGAGCCCCTTCCATGTGGCCCAAAGCTATGGCCATCGCGTTCGCAACGGCAGGAGGGGTTTGAACGACGCAGGAGCTTGGAACGCCGATTCTATTCATCTCTTTCTTTCCCGGATGAACAAGTCAGCGTCCGGCTGTCCCTTCTTCAAGGAAGACCACGGTGTTCCCTTGCTTCTCTTCAGCAAACCCATTTTCCAATCAAATAAGCGAGTAAAACGCTCATGCTGAATGGGAGCCCATCGGTTGAGATGTGGTACGGTGCTTGCTGTGTGAGGTCCCCAACGATCTTGAAATAGCTCCCCAAGCATGAACTCTGCGACAGCGAGCGGTGTCATAACTAAGATTGGCAGTCGAGGCACTGGTAGCGATTTAGGAAATGGCGGGTCGTCTGATTGTCCCAGGATTTGCGTGTGGAAGTAGCAACCAGGAGACTGAAGATCTCCCAGCTCCATGCGCCACATGGCAATTTCCTTTGGAGGCTCATCGTTCGAGCCGGTTGTTTTGATTCGGACTCTTGTGGACGCAATGCCGAGGAGTTCGAAGTGCTGAGACGCCATACTCTTCTTCTTGGAAGCTTCTTTCCTAATTCGCCATTTCGATGTTATCTCGCCCACCAATAGAGTTGCGCCCCCTCCTCCGGGCTCATATTCCTTCGTGGAGACAGTCTGTAGTGGATTAACGTCCGTAATCTCCCAGTCAAATCCACCTGTCGTCGTACTATTGCGATAACTCTCCAGCTCGCTTTGGAATTGCGAGAGAATTAGAAGCGATTGAGCAGTTACAAAGCCTTTCGCCAATCCTGCGAATGAACTAACTTCATCCAACATTTCTTGAAATGAGAATCGCAGTCCGCTCATTTGGGTTCTACTGCAGCCTGTTCTTTTCGCTTTGTGGAACGAGAGCAACAAAGGTGGGATCGTTTGCCAACGCCGCCGATACCCACGCGCCATCTGCAAAGGGAGGCCAACCGTCGGGCTTAACTTCTATTGCGGACTGAAGGCTGATAAGCGCGTTGCACGGTCGAAGTTGTTCATCTATTGACACCACGGGGTCCCGAAGCTCGGTAAACTTGGCCTTCGTCGAGAACTGCGCTCGGACCAGTTTTTCGATGGCATCCCTGTCAAACGGACGCCCCTTCGTCTTCTCCCATAGAAAGTATTCCAGCCCTGCCCTCCACCAGCGCGTGCCGGCGAAGTCTGAAAGGATGCCGCGGTATTCGCACGGGCTCAGGAGTTTTCTAATTTTTGTACCGGCAGGTCCTTCGAACAGCTCAGAAAGGGAGCTCGGCTCCAGCGATAGGCGCGCTGCAAGGTATCTCTGATCGAGCAAGAACGTCGGGTACGGCAAGATGACATGCAGAAGCCACCTAGGAATGGCGATCCCTGAGCTGTTTCCGATCAAAATTTCATGAGGAGGATAGGAGCGGTCTATTGCCTCGATGGCTGACTGTCTCCATTTGCTTTTCGGAAGGGCGAGAAGTTTTAAGATTTGATCCTTTGTCTTGCTTGCTGTTGGCCACTTTGTGGGTAATGCCGAAATCGCTTCGGCTAACGACTTTACTCCTTGTGCGAATTTTGCTCGGTCTGAGGTTTTAGCGAAAACCCACTCCAGATCGATAGACTTCGCAATTGCATGCTCTCGACCTTCCCAGGTCCCTCCGTTGGAAAGGTCGCTCAAAAGCCCAGAGTTAAGTGCAAAGGCCGTGGGCGCAGCCTTCAATCGAGCTAAATTCGAACGAAGTACGGCTATTAGTGCGATGCCGGTCTGCGGCATCAATGAAGGGGTCCTTAGCTCGTCTCGCTCCGGCCATTCGTCTAGTCTAAAGTCTACAAGAACAAGCTTGCAACGCTTCAAGTCAGAATCTGTTACGTCGTTAGGATGGCGCACAATCGTGTCGACCCAACCTTCTAGATGGCGCCTTGTTGCTGTTCCGCTTTGATCATCGATCACAAGAACTGAGCTACTTCTTGCGGCCATTGGGCTACTCCGGGAATACGATCTCGATCGCCGTAGCGAATCCGCTTGTCGGCTCCACGAAATGAATTGTCGCGCCGTATTCTTCCAACATTGCACGCGTGATTGTCAGGCCAAGGCCCATTCCTTGGCCGAGAACTGTGTCGACCTTTGTCGTCGTTGATTCGAATGGTTGAAAGAAGCGCTCGCGATCGCGCGCTTTGACAGCGGCTCCTGTATTCTCCATTCGCAAGTGTATAGCCCCTCGGGCAGTCTTTCTTGCAGTCGTTCGTATTGTACCTTTTGAACCGGCCGCTTTCACAGCGTTGGAAAGGAGATTTGAAAAGATGGTTGTTAGCTCAGCCGCGAACATCGGAGGAGAACGAAGATCGGAGGGAATCTTGTTGATGATTTTGATGTTCTGACGGTCTGCGCTGTTCGCGATTAGCTTCACGCCTGTATCGAAGCGATCCGAAAGAACCTGGCGACTGCGGCGACGTTTTGCGTCTGGTGTAACAACGTCGACTAGATAGGAGGCTTGACGCTCGATGGCGCGTTTTAAATCTCCGACGTCTCTTTGCAAAGACGAGAGCCTCTGTCGATGCTCTTTTGGAAGGCCCTGCATCTCGAGAATGGCACGAAGGGCCGTTTCGACGGCTGCGGCCATCTCTAGAAGTGAGTTTATTTCATGAATGAATGAAGCTACTTGCGTTCCTACCGACGCGAGGACTCGAAACATAGCAATTTCGTGGGAAGCTTGCTCGGCGTGGGCGGTGATGCCATCGACCTGGGATAGGGCAGCCATAAACTCGCTATTTGCAGACTCGATTTGCCCAGATGACACTAAAGCCCGAGCGTTGGCCGCGTGAGACTTCGCCTCTCGTACAAGCAACTCTGTTGTTTGCGTAGCGGATACAAACTCTGCTTTACGGTCAGTCGACTCTCGGCGCTGCACTCTGCGATCGGTTCTGCGCTTTGCGCCCGCAGCCATTTGGACGCGAGTGGATAGATCGATGCCAGTTCTAACAATCGAAGTTAGATCGGCGAATGCTTGGTTAGGTATGAACCCTTCACGATTGACAAGCATTCGTAAATTGGACGCGTTGCGTTCGGTAAGGAAAACGGCACCAAAATAGTGCTTGTTCGGAAGGTGATTAAGGCCTGCGTCGGGGCCGCGTTCGGCGTCGCTCAGCTGCGACCGATATCCGACTCGGGGTCAACGTACCAACGGCCCCGCTCGGCTGTGTCACGGTCGAGCTGAAGCCAATCATCTGTTGGTTCACCGTATGGGAGCACGCGAAAGCCTTCCATGAAAATCCGTATACCGCTTGATCGGCCCGCCCACTTCTTGAGACGGTCGTCTCCTCTGACGACGACTCCCGTGCGCTTTAGGATTCGTGCTTGGAAGAACGGCCCGTCCTTGGGCGAGGGATGTGGCATCGAAAACTCTCGCGGGACAGCTTCTGAAAGCTCCTCGCTTGTTGATGAGGTAGGTGAGATTAGAAATTTTACTTCCTTCGTTCGACTGCTTGCATCGATCTCGACGATCCAGTGGGCCGCCTGGACCATCGCGGTCCAATAATCATCCGGAGGGGCGAGATCTCCGGCTAGTTCTACTGAGAAGCGCAGGCCTGCTTTTGCGGACACATCACGAACACGAGGTTCATCAAAAAGTAATCGGCGAGAAACGCTCGGCGGTAATGGGCGGACCAACGGGGGCGGTGGTTGAAATGCCTGCAGCTCCTCGAGGAAGCGGCCATGTTCAGTGGGCGTCCAGCGACGGCGAAGTCGGCGTAGCGTTATGGTAGTTCCAGCGTTTCGGCCGCCCTCAGCGTCCGAGATGGCTATGGCGTCGGTGTGATCGACCTCGTCCAAGGTACGGCTTGCCTCGACGATGTCCCAGTCGATCTTTACTTCGATCCCCGTGCCGCGGGCGGGCAGCTGATCCATTCCATTGGGCGACGTCCCCGACCAACGAGTGGAAATGACTTCGAGCATCCGCGCTAATTTGTGTGCAGCCAATCGGCCGACGCCTTTTTGGCCGGTGTATCGGCGCTCGAAGACTTTCGAGCGCCTCGTTGCATCGTCTTTGACTCGCGACGCGATAGTGAGAAATCCCTTTTCGAATTCGGAACGCGACATTCCGATTCCGTTGTCGCTTATGGTTATGAAGCCTCTTTCGGGATGCGAAAGGGACTGCCCGTAGACAACAACGCGCGTCGCATCCGCGTCGTAAGCATTTTTGACAAGCTCGACCAAAGCGGTTGAATCGCGACCAACTAGCAGCTCTCCGAGTTCACGGAAGAGATGTGTGTCCACGGAAAATGTTGTCATGAGGGGTCGCTCGCGACTCGGCGTCGAAGTTAGTGTGGCTTAAACACATTAACGTCCGGTGTGGGGTTTGCTCCCAGATCGCAGCTAGGAACTGATCTACATTCCGAACCATAGCCGCGGTCGGCAATGCGACCAAACGCTCTCTGCAGCTCAGAACGAGCAACAAAAACGGCCGGATCTCCCGATCCGGCCGCAACGCAAACTCTACTCGGCTAAGCCTACGCCACGCGACGCAACTTAGCCCCCGCCCTGTCTTCTAAAAACTCAGCTCGCCTTCTTCGCCGGCGCGGTCGACGGGCCGACCTTCTTCTGGATGGCGCGCTTCAGCTCGAGGGCGCGCGGGGAGAGCGCGTCGGCGTTGGCTTTGAGCAGGAAGGCGTCGAGGCCGCCATTGTGGTCGACGCTCTTCACCGCGTTGGTCGAGACGCGCAGGCGCACGTTGCGCTCCAGGGCTTCCGACTGGAAGGTCACGTTGACCAGGTTCGGCAGGAAGCGGCGCTTGGTCTTGATGTTGGAATGGCTGACCTTGTGGCCGACGAGGGGGCCCTTGGCCGTCAGTTCGCAGCGGCGAGACATGGTAGAAATCCTTATGCTTCGAACCCCCAACGGGTGCGGCCGCCATTCTGGGCGCCACGGGGGCAAATTCTTCGTCCTTGCAGGGAGCGGGCGGACGTATAGGGGGGAAGGGGCGGGACGTCAAGTTTTCGGGCGGGGATTTGGGGCCGCCCGGGCGGTGCGCTCCCTCCCCCGCGTGCGGGGGAGGGTGGGGGAGAGGGCTCGTTCCTCTGGGGGGCAAATGTTGGCATGGATGGTGTCCCCCAGAGGAGAGAACCCTCACCCGCGCTCCGCGCGACCTCTCCCGCAAGCGGGAGAGGTAAGGAGGCCGCGGCACCCTCCCCCTCATCACCAAAACGGCAATGTTTGTCACGCCTTACCATCATATAAAGGGCGTATTCGCGATCGAAGAGTCCGGTGGAGTTCCCGGTTCGAGAGGCCCGGACACATTGTTTGCCGCGGTTTCTGGTTTAAGTAACAGCGTATCGCGGCCCGATTGGATTGTTTCGTGCTGATAACGCCCTTGTCTGCGCCCACATCGCGCTCCCTCCGGCCGCGCCTGGCCGGCTGGCTGGCGGCGTTTTGCGGCCTGGCCATGGTGTGGGGCGCGGTGCCGGCGGCGGCGCAGGGCAAGCTCGAGGCGCAATATGAGGCCTCGCTGGCAGGCATTCCGGTCGGCAAGGGCGGCTGGAACATCGATATCCAGGACGACGTGTATTCGGCGGCCGCGGCCGGCGGCACCACGGGCCTGCTGAAGTCGTTCACCGGCGGCTCCGGCACCGGCGCCTCGCAGGGGCGCATCGTCAACGGCGCGCTGGTTGCGACCGGCTACCAGGCCTCCACCACCACGCAGAAGAAGACCGAGGAGATCCGCATCACGCTCGACAAGGGCAATGTGAAGGATTTCTCCATCCTCCCCGAGCCCCCGGTCGATCCGGACCGCATCGTCGTCACCGACGCCCATCGCCGCGGCGTCTGGGACCCCATGACGGCCTCGCTGCTGCGCGTGCCCGGCAATGGCGACCCGGTCTCGCCCGAGGCCTGCCACAGCTCGGCCCCGGTGTTCGACGGCCGCGTGCGCTACGACCTCAAGCTCGATTTCAAGCGCATGGAGACCGTGAAGGCGGAAAAGGGCTATCGCGGCCCGGTCGTGGTCTGCTCGCTCTATTTCGTGCCGGTCGCCGGCTACATCCCCGACCGCCCCGTGATCAAGTACCTCGCCGCCCAGCGCAACATCGAGATCGCCTTCGCCCCGGTCGCGGGCACCCGCATCCTGGTCCCGTTCTGGCTGAAAGTGCCGACCCCGCTGGGGCCGGCCATGCTGGAAGCCACCAGCTTCGTCACCACAGCCCAGCCGCCGCGCGTGGCGAAGACGCAGTAGGGCCCGCCACGACGGCGGGTCTTGTTTACCCTCCAGGGGAGGGTAAAAAAGCTAGCCTTTTCAAGGGGCGTTCTACTGTGCATGGGGTTGTTTTCGCAAAAATGGGTTGGGTGAGGTCCGTCATGGCCGGGCTTGTCCCGGCCATCCACGTTCTTATCGCGCGGACCTGTGCTCGTGGATGCCCGGGACAAGCCCGGGCATGACGGCAGAGCGAGATCCCCGGGAATCCATTTGACTCCTCCCCGATTCTGATTCGACTCCGCGCCGTCCCCAACTTAAGGCTTTCCGCCCGCGAAACGTCACTTGTCCGGCGGCTGAAAACTCCATCTAGTCATTGCCGATAGGACTGGCGCGACATGTTGCGTGAACGGAACGGGACTCAATCTGGAGTCAGCGATTCGGCCGCGATTCGTTCTAGAGTCGTTCCGAAGCTTAAGACGGACAGGAAAAGCGTCGCAAAGTGAGACAGTTGCGGGGGATTTTCGGCAATGCTTCCCAACCCTCCGCTGTCATGCCCCGGCTTGACCGGGGCATCCAGTACGCCGAGGCCTTTCGGCTTCGTCACAACCGCCGCGGCGTACTGGATCGCCCGGTCGAGCCGGGCGATGACGGCGATACACGCATTTGGTGCCATGCACCTCCCCGCCCCAATCCAGCACTGACATTCGCCCAAATCGCCACTACCTAATCCCTCAGACATGGCTTTTTCCTCCTCCCCCTTCACTTCCGAGCGCGCAGCGTCCGATCGTGTGCCCGGCGCTGGCGTCACCGCGGTGCTCGGTCCCACCAACACCGGCAAGACCCATCTCGCCATCGAGCGGATGCTCGCGCATCCCTCGGGCATGATCGGCCTGCCGCTGCGCCTGCTCGCGCGCGAGGTCTACAACAAGATCGCCGCAAGGGTCGGCAGCGAGGCGGTCGCGCTCGTCACCGGCGAGGAGAAGATCAAGCCGAGGAATCCGCGCTATTGGGTCTCGACCGTCGAGGCGATGCCGCGCGACCTCGATCTCTCCTTCCTCGCCGTCGACGAGGTGCAGATCGCATCCGATCTCGAGCGCGGCCACGTCTTCACCGATCGCATCCTCAACCGCCGCGGCCGCGACGAGACGCTGCTCTTGGGCGCCGCCACCATGCGCCCGATCATCGAGCGGCTGTTGCCCGGCGTCTCCATGATCACGCGTCCCAGGCTGTCGCAGCTGGAATTCGCCGGCGACCGCAAGATCACGCGGCAGCCGCGCCGCACCGCCATCGTCGCGTTCTCGGCCGATGAAGTCTACGCCATCGCCGAGCTGATCCGCCGCCAGCATGGCGGCGCCGCCGTGGTGCTGGGCTCGCTCAGCCCACGCACGCGCAACGCGCAGGTCGAGATGTTCCAGAACGGCGACGTCGATTATCTCGTCGCCACCGACGCCGTCGGCATGGGCCTCAATCTCGACGTCGACCACGTTGCGTTTGCCTCCGACCGCAAGTTCGACGGCTATCAGTTCCGCCGCCTGACGCCGTCCGAATTCGCGCAGATCGCCGGCCGCGCCGGCCGCGCCACCCGCAACGGCACCTTCGGCACCACGGGGCGCTGCGCGCCGTTCGAGCCCGAGCTCGTCAACGCGCTGCAGAACCACACCTTCGATGCCGTGAAGATGCTGCAATGGCGCAATTCGAGGCTGGATTTCTCCTCGCTCGGCGCGCTGCAGGTGTCGCTCAACCTCGCGCCCGGCCACGAGGCGCTGACGCGCGCGCCTGTCGCCGAGGACATGCGCGTGCTCGACCATGCCGCCCGCGACGTCGAGGTGCGCGATATCGCGCATGGCAAGATCGCGGTGGAACGGCTGTGGGAGGCCTGCCAGGTCCCCGACTACCGGAAACTGTCGCCGGCCGCCCATGCCGAGCTGGTGACGACGCTGTACGGCTTCCTGATGCGGAAGGGCTGCATCCCCGATGCCTGGTATGAAGCCCAGGTCACCCAGGCCGACCGCGTCGACGGCGATATCGACACGCTGTCGGCCCGGATCGCGCAGATCCGCACCTGGACCTTCGTCGCCAACCGCCCGGACTGGCTGAAAGACCCCGAGCGCTGGCAGGGAATCACGCGGGAAGTCGAAAATAAATTATCGGATGCGCTCCATGAACGCTTGACTGAGCGTTTCGTTGATCGCCGGACCAGTGTATTGATGCGCCGCCTGCGGGAGAACACGAGCTTGAATACTGAAATCGGCAAGACCGGCGAAGTCATCGTCGAAGGCCATGTCATCGGCCGCCTCGACGGCTTCACCTTTGCACCGGACGCTGCGGAAGCCGGCTCCGATGCGAAAGCCTTGCAGGCTGCAGCGCAAGCGGTGCTCGCCGGCGAGATCAACATGCGCGCCGAACGGCTCGGCAACGCGCCGGACGACCAGTTCGTGCTGACCTCGGAAGGCATCATCCGCTGGACCGGCGATGCCGTGGCGCGGCTGTCTGCCGCAGAGGACGCGCTGCATCCGCGCATCCGCATCATCTCCGACGAGCGCCTGACCGGCGCCCCCCGTGACAAGGTGCAGGCGCGGCTCGAGCTCTGGCTCAAGACCCATATCGAGAAGCTGCTCGGGCCGATGTTCGAGCTCTCCAAGGCCGAGGACGTCACCGGCATCGCCCGCGGCATCGCCTTTCAGCTCGTCGAGGCCCTCGGCGTGCTCGAGCGTCCGAAGATCGCCAACGAGCTGAAGGATCTCGACCAGTCCTCGCGTGCGGTGCTGCGCAAATACGGCGTCCGTTTCGGCGCCTATCACATCTATTTCCCCGGCCTGCTCAAGCCCGCCGCGCGCGCGCTCGCCGCGCTGCTGTGGGCGCTGAAGCAGGACAATGTCGATCTGTCCTCGCTGTCGGGCGCGCAGCATCTGGCCTCCTCGGGGCGCACCTCGTTCCCGGTCGACAAGGCGCTGCCGCGCGATGCCTATCGCGTGCTCGGCTACAAGCAGGCCGGCGAGCGCGCCGTGCGCGTCGACATTCTGGAGCGTCTGGCCGATCTGATCCGCCCGGCGCTGGCCTGGCGCGAGAACGCCTCCGGCGAGAAGCCCGCCGGCGCCTTCGACGGCCGCAGCTTCGTCGTGACGCAGGCGATGACCTCGCTCACCGGATCTGCCGGCGAGGACTTTGCGTCGGTGCTGCGCGCGCTCGGCTACCGCATGGAGAAGCGTCCGCCGCTGCCGCCAAAGCCCGTCGTTGCCGAGCAGGTCGTGACTGAAACGGTCGCGGCGGAGACGCCGCCGGTTGAAGGCAGCGCCGAGACCTCGACCGAGACCGCAGCGGAGGCCGTTGCCGGCCTGCCCGAGGCGCCGGCCGCATCCACCGAAGCTGCCGCTGAAGCCGTCACCGTCGAAGATGCTCCCGGCATCGGGCCGCAGGACGAGCAGGCCCACGACGCCGCGCCCGCGCCGGAAGCCGCCGCCGCGGCGCCCGTCACGCCGGAAGACGCCCCCGGCATCGCGCCGCCGGCGGACGAGCCCACAGCGTCCCCGGAGGCCGCCGGCCTCGAGGCTGCTGCCGCCCAAGCCCCCGCAACAGAGGCCGCCGCAACGGAAGCCGCTGCATCGCCCGACGCTGCCGCGCCTGAGGCGTCGGCTACGCCCGCCGAGCCCGAGCTGGTCGAGGTCTGGCGTCCCGGCGGCCGTCACGAGGACCGCAAGCCGCGCCACGAGCGCCACCGCCACCAGCGTCATCACAACAACCAGCGTGCGCAGGCGGGTGGCGAGGCCGGCGCTGCGGGCGCTGCGCCCGGCGAAGCCGCCGACGGCGAGAAGCGCAACGAACGCCATCGTCACGGCGGCCATCGCAGGGACGGCGGCAGAGACTTCCGCAAGCCGCGCGAAGGTGGCGGCGAAGGCGCGCCGCGTCCCGAGGGGCGCGACGACAAGCAGCGCCGCTTCGAGGGCAAGGATCGCGACAACAAGGGCCGTGATCGCGACAAGGGCAAGTTCGGCGGCGATCGCGACAAGGGCCGCGACAATCGTGGCCGCGATCGCGACAAGGGCCGCGATCGCCAGGGTGGTCCGTCGCTGCGCCCCTACGCCTCGAGCGCGAATCCGCGCGAGCGCGACCGGCCCGCCGATCCGAATTCGCCGTTCGCCAAGCTCGCCGCGCTGAAAGAGCAGCTGTCCGGCCGCAAGGAGTGATCCCACGACCGAGCGGCAGCGCCTCGACAAATGGCTGTGGCACGCGCGGGTGGTGAAGGCGCGCACCTCCGCGGCCGAGCTCGTCGTTACCGGCCATGTCCGCATCAACGGCACTCGCGAGACCTCGCCGGGGCATGCGGTCAAGGTCGGCGACGTGCTCACCATCGCGCTCGACCGCACGGTGCGCGTGTTGAAAGTGACAAGCTTTAGCGAACGCCGCGGCGATGCTGCCGCGGCCCGCGTGCTCTACGAGGAGCTCGGGATGCGCAATTAATTGCGCATCGCATTCATTTCTTGGTCGATCAAACACGCAAAGCCGTCATGATCGAGCCTTCCCGACCTTGCGGCGCCGGGCCATCCGCGCTAGGCAAGCCGCGACTTCTAAAAGAGCTTTTCGGAGCGTTGGATGACTTACGTCGTCACTGAAAACTGCATCAAGTGCAAGTACACCGACTGCGTCGAGGTCTGCCCGGTCGACTGCTTCTACGAGGGTGACAACATGCTCGTCATCCATCCCGACGAGTGCATCGATTGCGGCGTGTGCGAGCCGGAATGCCCCGCCGACGCCATCAAGCCGGATACGGAACCGGGTCTGGAAAAGTGGCTCCAGGTCAACGCCGACTATGCCAAGAGCTGGCCGAACATCACCCAGAAGAAAGAATCACCTGCCGACGCCAAGGAATTCGACGGCATGGAAGGCAAGTTCGAGAAATATTTTTCTCCGAACCCCGGCTCCGGCGACTAAATCGGGCCCAAACTTAACCCTAATAGCGGCGTTGCCGCCGAAAACCAGCCCTGAAGACCCCTAAATCATTGATTTTTGCGGGAAATGTGCTATATTGGGCACATTAAGCCGAACCCCGTCAGCCCCCTTGGCCCCTCTGGGTTCCCGTGAAACCAATGTCGAACAGGGGCGTGGCAGTTTCCGCGCGCAGGCTGTGTCACAGAAAACGCGTAAAAAGAGTACTTCAGCGAGGGCTTCCCATAAGGAGGCCAAAAAAGTCGCCGCGGCCAGCCGTAGCGCATCCAAGGGTCGGACCGCGACGAAGGCGCCGGCTGCAAAGTCCTCGAAGAACAAAAGAAGCGCAATGCCTAACAAGACTGCCAAACCGGCCGCGAAAGCGACCGCTGCCAAGCCTGCTGCCAAGTCTGTGACTGCAAAGCCTGCTGCCGCCAAGCCCGTTGCCGCCAAGGCTCCCGCTGCCAAGCCCGCCGCGCCGAAGGCTCCCGTTGCCGCTGCTCCTGCCAAGGCTCCCGTCGCTGCCAAGCCGGCCGCGAAGCCCGCTGCTGCGCCGAAGGTCGAGGAAAAGAAGGTCGTGACCCAGCGCCAGGGCTTCAAGGCCAACGAATTCGTCGTCTATCCGGCTCACGGCGTCGGCCAGATCCTGGCCATCGAGGAGCAGGAGATCGCCGGCGCGAAGCTCGAGCTGTTCGTCATCAACTTCATCAAGGACAAGATGACGCTGCGCGTGCCGACCGCCAAGGTCGCCAATGTCGGCATGCGCAAGCTGTCCGAGCCGACGCTGGTGAAGAAGGCGCTCGAGACGCTCAAGGGCCGTGCCCGGGTCAAGCGTACCATGTGGTCGCGCCGCGCCCAGGAATACGAAGCGAAGATCAATTCGGGCGACATCGTCGCGATCGCGGAGGTCGTGCGCGACCTCTATCGCTCGGAGTCGCAGCCGGAGCAGTCCTACAGCGAACGCCAGCTCTATGAAGCGGCGCTCGATCGCCTGTCCCGCGAGATCGCGGTGGTGCAGCACTCGACCGAGACCGAAGCGGTCAAGGAGATCGAGGCCCAGCTCGCCAAGAGCCCGCGCCGCAACGCCAAGGCGGAAGCCGCCGAAGGCGAAGCCGACGCCGAAGGCGAGACCGACGATAGCGATGGCGACGACACCACCGTCGCCGACGAGGCCGCGTAAGCGTCTCGCGTCGATCGCTAGAGATCAAAAGCCCGGCCGTTTGGCCGGGCTTTTTTGTTGAGTTCGGAGGGTGGGTTACGGCTGCAGATGCGCTTCGCGCCTCCGCTGAGCGCCGTCATTCCGGGCCTTGCGAAAGCGCGAGCTACGGTGCGCAATCGCGCACCTGAGAATCCATTCAACCACCGTCTCTGTTGCCCCATGGATTCCGGGTTCGTGCTTCGCACGCCCCGGAATGACAGCGCTGAGATGATGAGGGCCTACTTCACCGGCCGCTTCTCGAGCTTCCTTGCCAGCGTGCGCCGGTGCATGCCGAGCCGCCGGGCCGCTTCCGAGATGTTGAAATCGGTCTCGATCAGGGTCTGGTGGATACGCTCCCATTCCAGCGTCTTGATCGAGGTCGGCCGTGCGTCGAGTGCGACCTCGGTGTTTCCCGCGGCCTTGGTGAAGGCAGCTTCGATGTCGTCCGTGTTCGAGGGCTTTGCGAGATAGTGGCAGGCGCCCAACTTGATGGCCTCCACGGCAGTCGAGATGCTGGCAAAGCCGGTGAGCACCACGATCAGCGTGTCGGGGTCGTGTGCGTGCAGCAGCTCGACGCAGGCGAGGCCCGAGGCGCCGCCAAGCTTGAGGTCGACCACGGCATGGCCGAAGGAGCGCTGCTCCAGCACCTGGCGCACCTCCTCGATCGAGGCGGCCAGCACGACGTCGTAGCCGCGGCGCTCGAACGAGCGCTTCAGCGTGCGCGCGAAGCCGGCGTCGTCCTCGACGACGATGAGTGAACGGTCAGGCGTCAAAATTCCCTCCGATCGCCAGCGTTGCCAGCGGCAGCGTCAGGCGTACCGTGGCGCCGCGCTTCCTGTGATTCTCCGCGATGACGGTGCCGCCCAGCTTGCGCACCACGTTCACCACCAGGAACAGGCCGAGCCCGCCGCCGGCGCGGCCCTTGCTGGAGTGGTAGGGCTTGCCGAGCTGCGCCAGCATTTCCGGCGCAAAGCCGGGGCCGCGGTCAGAGATCGACAGCACGAGGTTGTCGCCCTCGCGCTCGGCCACGAGCTCGACCCAGTCGCGGGAGACCTCATAGGCGTTGTCGAGCACGTTGAAGATCACCTGTTTCAAGGCGATGTCGGAGACGATGGCAACGTCCGCGCCGAACGTATTGACGAAGTAGAGCGTCCGGGCCGAGCGCGCGTTGCGCCATTCGTCGACCAGGGCGGTCACGAACGCCGTCACTGTGGTCGGCGACGAGCCTTCGCCGCGCGCTTCGCCGGCCGAGACCAGAATGCCTGTCACGATCGACTTGCAGCGCTGCAGCGATGTCTCCATCTCCGCGAGGTCTTCGGCGAGCTCCTGGTCGGCGGCAAGAGCCGGCATCCGGCGCCAATCGCTGAGGATGACCGAGAGCGAGGCGAGCGGGGTGCCGAGCTCATGGGCCGCGCCCGAGGCGAGCAGGCCCATGCGCACGATGTGGTCCTGCTCGGCGGCATGCTGGCGCAGCGCCGCCAGATGCGCGTCGCGCTCGCGCAGGTTTCGATTGATGCGGGTGACGAACACGACCAGCAGCACGGCGTTGAGCACGAAGCCGACCAGCATGCCGAGGACCGTGAGGGTGTAGGTCTCGCTCAGTGGATTGGGCGGCAAATCCAGCGGCCGGTAGGCCAGGGTCAGCCAGACAAAGCTCGCGCAGGTCAGCGCGACCAGCGACCAGGTCGATCGGGCATCGAGCAGCACCGCGCCGAGCGTCACCTGGAGCAGGAACAGCGAGGTGAAGGGGTTGGTGGCGCCGCCACTGAGATAGAGCTGCGCGGTCAGCGCGGCCACGTCCAGCATCAAGGCGACCAGCAGCTCGTTGTTGGTGATCGCGGCGCGATGGCGCACCCAGATCAGGCTGGAGACGTTGAGCAGCACCAGCGCGCCGATCACCGCGCCCATCCGCTCCAATGGCAGGGGGATGCCGAGGCCGAAATGCACGGCGCCGATGGTCACGATCTGGCCGACCACCGCGGTCCAGCGCAGCTGGATCAGCAGCGCCATGTTCTTGCGATTGGTTTCGTCGCTGGCCGGAGTGGGGCCGATCAGCTCGCTGCGCGCGTCCGCCTGCGATTGCAGCGTGACGGCCAGGCCGTCATGAGCAAGTGTGTGGGGAAGCGTCTTCCCGTCGTCAGGCCTGTTCGACGATCGTTCCAGCATCTGATCCCGTCCTGCGCGCGGCGGCATCCGGGCCGCCGGCGGGTTGGTGGACGAAGCCATTCAGGGCTCTGCTGCGGCGGAACAGCCCGCCGCCGAATGTGACGGCAAGCCTGCCGGCCAACATGAAAGCCAAGGCAAACCACGTCAGCGCGTAGATCAGGTGGTTATTGGGAAAGCGCACCACGGTCAATCCGCCGACGGGACCGCCAGCGGATTGTGATCGGGCGTCGGCATCGACGAAGAAAGGTGCGACGTCGTGCAGGCCGCGGGCCGCCGCGATCGCGGCGACATCCCGCGAATACCAGCGGTTGTGCTGGGGCACGTTGTCTCGGAGGAACCCGCCTTTGGGCTCGGTGATGCGGAGCAGGCCGGTGATCTCGACCTGGCCGTCCGGATTGCCGTCCCGGCGGGTCGATGCCTCACGCCGCTGCGACGGCACGAAGCCGCGATTGATCAGGACCTGCGTGCCGTCCTCGCGCAGAAGCGGCGTCAGCACCCAATAGCCCGGGCCTTCCTCGGTGACGGCCTGAACCAGCGTCTCACGGTCATGCAGGAAGCGGCCGTTGAGGCGGACGTGCCTGTATTCGCCGGTGGCGGCGGAAACCGCAGGCCATGACGCGGGCGCGGGGAGCGGCTGGGCCGGAGCATGGACGCGCTGCTCGACGCGGTCGATCAACGCCAGCTTCCAGGCGCGGCGCTCGATCTGCCAGATTCCGAGCGCGATCAGAACGACGAAGGCAACAAGCGAGAGGACCGTGAGCCACAGGGAAGGGCCGGGCGCAGCCTTGCCGCGCGGCGCACCTTCCCTGTCCGTCACGGTCCCGACCTCGCTCACTTCATTCCGCTCATCTGGTGCATCGGCATCATGTTGCTGTTGAGGTGGCTCATCACCCACAGCGAACCCGACAGCGCGATCACCACCATCACGACGGTGAAGATCAGCGCCATCATGGTCCAGCCGTTCTCGGACGCCGTATTCATGTGCAGGAAGTAGATCATGTGCACGACGATCTGCACGACCGCGAAAGCCATGATGACCAGCGCGGTGATCTGCTTGCTCGGCAGCGCGCCGCTCATCACCAGCCAGAACGGGATCGCAGTCAGCACGACCGAGAGCACGAAGCCGAGCATGTAGCCCGAGAACGTGCCGTGAGCGTGGCCGCCTTCGTGGTGATGATCGTCGGCGTGGGCGGCATGATTGTTGGTGCTCATCGCAGAACTCCCAGGAGATAGACGAAGGTGAAGACGCCGATCCAGACCACGTCGAGGAAGTGCCAGAACATCGACAGGCACATCAGGCGGCGGCGGTTGGCCTCGATCAGGCCGAACTTGCCGACCTGCACCATCAAGGTCACCAGCCAGATCAGGCCGCAGGAGACGTGCAGGCCGTGGGTGCCGACCAGGGTGAAGAAGGCGGACAGGAAGGCGCTGCGCTGGGGCGTTGCACCCTCGTGGATCATGTGGGCGAACTCGAAGAGCTCGATGCCGATGAACGCGGCCCCGAACAGGCCGGTGATCGCCAGCCAGATTTGCGTCTGGGCGACCTTGTTCTGCTGCATCGTCAGCATCGCAAAGCCGTAGGTGATCGACGACAGCAGCAGCATCGAGGTGTTCACCGCGACCAGGTTCAGGTCGAACAGGTCCTTCGGCGCGGGTCCGGCGGCGTAATTGCCGCCGAGCACGCCGAAGGTCGCGAACAGGATCGCGAAGATGAGACAATCGCTCATCAGGTAGATCCAGAAGCCGAGCGAGGTGCTCCAGCCCTCCGGATGCGGATGCTCGTCGGCGAGGTAGAAGACCGGCTCGCCGGTCTGCGAGGGATGAACGGCGACAGTCATTTACTTGGCTCCGGCGAGCAGTTTGGTGCGCGCGTCCTCGGTCCGGATGACGTCTTCAGCCGGAATGTCGAAGTCGCGGTGATAGTTGAAGGTGTGGCCGATCCCGACGGCGAGCATCGCGATGAAGCTCAGCGCCGCCAACCACCACATGTACCAGACCAGAGCAAAGCCCATCGCGGTGGCAAGGCCGGCGAGGATGATACCGGTGCCGGTGCTGCTGGGCATGTGGATCGGCCTGAAGCCGGTGAGGGGGCGCTGGTAGCCGCGGCGCTTCATGTCCCACCAGGCGTCGTTGTCGTGGACGACGGGGGTGAAGGCGAAGTTGTAGTCCGGCGGCGGCGAGGAGGTTGCCCATTCCAGCGTGCGGGCATCCCAGGGGTCGCCGGTGACGTCCTTGAGCTGCTCGCGCCTGAGGAAGCTGACCGCGAACTGCATCAGCATGCACATGATGCCGAGCAGGACGAGGCCGGCGCCGATCGCGGCGATGACGAACCAGATCTGCAAGCTGGGATCGTCGAACACGCGCAGTCGGCGGGTCACGCCCATCAGGCCGAGCACGTAGAGCGGCATGAAGGCGAGGTAGAAGCCGGTGACCCAAAACCAGAACGACAGCTTGCCCCAGAACGGATCGAGCCTGAAGCCGAACGCCTTCGGGAACCAGTAGGAGATGCCGGCGAACGCGCCGAACACCACGCCGCCGATGATCACGTTGTGGAAGTGCGCGATAAGGAACAGGCTGTTGTGCAGCACGAAGTCGGCCGGCGGCACCGCCAGCAGCACGCCGGTCATGCCGCCGATCACGAAGGTCAGCATGAAGGCGATGGTCCACATCATCGGCAGCTCGTAGCGGATGCGGCCGCGATACATCGTGAACAGCCAGTTGAACATCTTCGCGCCGGTCGGGATCGAGATGATCATCGTGGTGATGCCGAAGAACGAGTTGACGCTGGCGCCCGAACCCATCGTGAAGAAGTGGTGCAACCACACCAGGTACGACAGGATGGTGATGACGACCGTGGCGTAGACCATCGAGGTGTAGCCGAACAGCCGCTTGCCGGAGAAGGTCGAGGTCACCTCGGAGAAGATGCCGAACGCGGGGAGAACCAGGATGTAGACCTCGGGGTGGCCCCAGATCCAGATCAGGTTCACGTACATCATCGGGCTGCCGCCGAAGTCGTTGGTGAAGAAGTTGGTGCCGACGTAGCGGTCGAGCGACAGCAGCGCGAGCACGACGGTCAGGACCGGGAAGGAGGCGACGATCAGGACGTTGGTGCAGAGCGAGGTCCAGGTGAACACCGGCATTTTCATCATGGTCATGCCGGGGCAGCGCAGCTTGACGATGGTGCAGATCAGGTTGATGCCGGACAGCGTCGTGCCGACGCCGGCGACCTGCAGCGCCCATATGTAATAATCGACGCCGACATCGGGACTGTAGCCGATGTTCGACAGCGGGGGATAAGCCAGCCAGCCGGTGCGGGCGAACTCGCCGATGAACAGCGAGGCCATCACCAGCACCGCGCCGCCGACCGTCATCCAGAAGCTGAAATTGTTCAGGAACGGGAACGACACGTCGCGCGCGCCGATCTGCAGCGGCACGACGTAGTTCATCAGGCCCGTGACCAGCGGCATCGCCACGAAGAAGATCATGATGACGCCGTGAGCGGTGAAGATCTGGTCGTAGTGATGGGCGTTGAGATAGCCCTCGGAGCCGCCGAAGGCGAGCATCTGCTGGCCGCGCATCATCAGCGCGTCGGCAAAGCCGCGCAGCAGCATCACGATGCCGAGGATCATGTACATGATGCCGATACGCTTGTGGTCCACAGTGGTGAACCATTCGCGCCAGAGATAGCCCCAGAGGCGGAAATAGGTGAGGGCGCCGAGCAGCGCGGCGCCGCCGAGCGCGACCACGACGAAGGTGCCGACGACGATCGGCTCGTGCAGCGGCAGCGATTCGAGGCCGAGCCGGCCGAAGATGAGCTTGGGAAGATCAGGAGACATGCGAATTCTCTTTAGGAATCTGACTTCAGGAGTCGGACTTGGGACGCTGTCCGAGGAAGAAGGACGAGGACTTCATCGGCGTGAACGAGGGCCGCTTCAGGCCGGCGCCGAGCAGCGGCGCGGTGTCGACGGGAGCCGTGATGGACGCGGTGGTCCTGCCCTGCGGCGCATCCGGCGTGCAGGTGCCGGCGACGAAGCTCGGCTCGGGCCCAAGCGCGGTGCCGCGGCGGGCGTACTTGTCGTAGGCCAGCGGCAGGGTGTTGTTGAGGCCCTGATGGCCGTTGCCGCCCTTGGCGTCGATCGCCATCATCTCGCTCTGGCACATCTTGCCGGTCTCGACGCACATGTTGAGGATCAGGCGGTAGAGATCTGGATCGACGGTGCCCCAGCGCCGCACCGGCTCGTTCTGGCTGGGCTTCTCGAGCTGGAGATATTCGGCGCGGCCGAGCGCGCCGCCGGCGGACTTCGCCTGCGCGATCCAGGCGTCAAAACCCTTGTCGTCGAGGCCGCGGAAGTTGAAGTGCATGCCGGAGAAGCCGGCGCCGCTGTAGTTCGCCGAGAAGCCCTTATACGTGCCGGAATGGTTCACCACGGCGTGGAGCTTCGTCTCCATGCCCGGCATCGCGTAGATCTGGCCGGCGAGCGCGGGAATGTAGAACGAGTTCATCACCGAGGACGCCGTGATGCGGAAGGTGATCGGGCGATCGACGGGAGCTGCGAGCTCGTTGACGGTGGCGATGCCGTAGTCCGGGTAGATGAACAGCCATTTCCAGTCGAGCGCGACGACGTCGACCTCGAGCGGAGCCTTGGACTGGTCCACGGCGCGGTCGGCATGAATGCGGCCGAGCGTGCGATAGGGGTCGAGCAGATGCGTGCCCATCCAGGTCAGCGCCCCCAGGCAAACGATGATCAAGAGCGGTGCCGACCAGATCACGAGCTCGAGGGCGGTCGAGTGATCCCAGTCCGGCTCGTAGCGGGCCGCGGTGTTGGACTGGCGATAGCGCCAGGCGAACAGCACGGTCAGCGCCATCACCGGCAGGACGATCAGGAGCATCAGGACGGTGGAGATGACGACGAGGTCGCGCTGTTGGGCTGCGATATCGCCGGCCGGCGCCAACACGACGTAGTCGCAGCCGGTGAGCGCAGCAGCCAGAGGTAGTAGCGCCAGGAACTTGAGACGAGACACGGGCCGAGCCTTTGAGAATGAGTTTCTTTTGCGGGAGCAACGGGTAGCTGCGGCGCAACAATCCGGACATTGGACAATTTGTCCAATGTTGCAGTGCGGGAGGTTGGGTCAGACAGGGCCAGATTGCCCGGCGCCCGCCGGGCGGTCGGCTTTGGTTTTCAGGACGTTAAGGGCGCACGCATGGCGACGGCACAGACCCCCGCAATGGCAGACCTCCACACGGGCGAGCATGGCCATGACCAGGCCAGCCCCGGCGAGATCGCCATCGGCGTCATCATCGGCCGCACCTCGGAATTCTTCGACTTCTTCGTCTTCGCGATCGCCTCGGTGATCGTATTCCCGCGCCTGGTATTCCCGTTCGCGAGCGAGCTGACCGGCACCCTCTATTCCTTCATGATCTTCGCGCTGGCCTTCATGGCGCGTCCGATCGGCACCGTCATTTTCATGACGGTCGACCGTGCCTACGGAAAGACCGCCAAGCTGATCTCCGCGCTGTTCCTGCTCGGCACCGCGACCGTCGCGCTGGCGTTCCTGCCCGGCTATCACGAGATCGGCGTCGCCGCGATCTGGCTGCTGGCACTGGCGCGCATCGCGCAGGGCCTCGCCTGGGGCGGCGCCTGGGACGGCATGGCCTCGCTGCTGGCGCTGAACGCACCGCCCTCCAAGCGCGGCTGGTACGCGATGGTGCCGCAGCTCGGCGCTCCGCTCGGACTGATCGTGGCGAGCGCGCTGTTCGCCTATTTCGCCGGCAATCTGTCGGCCGACGATTTCTTCGACTGGGGCTGGCGCTATCCGTTCTTCGTTGCCTTTGCCATCAACGTGGTGGCGCTGTTCGCGCGCCTGCGCATGGTGACGACGGAGGAATATGCCACGCTGTTCGAGACCCGCGAATTGCAGCCGGCGCGCATCTCCGAGACGGTCGCGCGCGAAGGCCAGACCATCATGCTCGGTGCGTTCGCGCCGCTCGCGAGTTTCGCGCTGTTTCACATGGTCACGGTGTTTCCGCTGTCATGGGTGTTCCTGTTCACCCACGAGAGCCCGGTGCGCTTCCTGATCATCGAGATCGTCGCCGCCGTGTTCGGCGTCGGCGCGATCGTGGCCTCGGGCATCATCGCCGACCGCGTCGGGCGCAAGTCGCTCTTGATGGGATCGGCGATCGCGATCGCGATCTATAGCGGCTTTGCCCCGCAATTGCTCGACGCCGGCGCGTTCGGCGAGACGATCTACATGGTGATCGGCTTCATCCTGCTCGGCCTGTCCTTCGGCCAGTCCTCCGGTGCGATCGCCTCGAACTTCAAGCAGGCCTATCGCTACACCGCCTCGGCGCTGACCTCGGACATGGCCTGGCTGTTCGGCGCCGGCTTCGCGCCGCTGGTCGCGTTGCTGCTCGCCACCAATCTCGGCGTCATCGCATCGGGTGCGTATCTGCTCTCCGGCGCGTTCTGGACCCTGCTCGCGCTCTGGCTCAGCGGCCAGCGCGAGAAGGGCGACATGGACACGGGGCGTTGAGGCTTACGCAGTAGCCGCATCGCAAGGTCTCGTCGGGTGGGCAAAGGCGCCTAAGCCCGTGCCCACCATCTGTCTCTGATTGAGAGAGGTGCGTGGGCACGCTTCGCTTTGCCCACCCGACGGCACCGGCCGTTGACTCAATCCGCCACGATCTTCACGCGGTCGCGCACCTTCACCTGCGCGGTGCGATCGAGGCCGTTGAGCACGCGGAAGCGCTCGGCGGGATGATCGACGCCGGACATGCGGTGGGACAGCGATTCCACGGTGTCGCCGGGCTGCACCGTGATGACCTTGATGCGGAGCGGGCGGGCGGCCTGGATCTCGTCGAGCGTCAGGCGGCGGAACGACTGGACGGTCTCGCGCGCGTTGCGCTCGCTCTCGGTCGATTTCTGCCGTGCCGCGAAGATGAAGCGATAGACGTCGCTGCCGAAGCGCAGCGCGTAGACCTTGAACTGCCACTGGTCGCCCTTGGCGGTGGCGGACGCAGCCGGGAAGCCGTTGATGGTGAGGTCTTCGGTGGAGGACTTCTCGACGCCCTCCATCCAGCCGGAATTGAGGTAGTCGCCGAGCGATTGCTCCGCCGGCACGCGCACCACGTCGAACCGCATCGCCTGTGCGCCACCCTCGCGCACGCCGATCACGGCCTGAGCGGTATTGTCGAGCGTGAAATTCTCCGGCGCCTGGAAGGTGAAGCCGAGCTTCGGATGCAGGAAGCGGCGGCCGCGGACGAAACCTTCGCTGGGGTCCTCGCCGTAGACGAGGTTGTCGATCGCGGCGAGATAGCTCTCGCGATCGCGCTCGGCGCCTTCGGGCGCAGTGTATTGCCGCGCGATGTTCTGCGCGTTCTGCACGCGCTCCGGTGTTGCCGGGTGCGACGAGGTGAAATCCTGCGCGCGCGGATCGACCGAAGACTTGCCGGCCTTCAGCTCGGCATTGCGCTCCATCGCCGAGAGGAAGCGCGCCGCACCGTAGGGATCGAAATGCGCCTTGGCGGAAATGCCGACGCCGATGCCGTCCGCCTCGAGCTCCTGCTTGCGCGAGAAGCTCGCCATGGTGAGCTTGGTCTTGGCCAGCGCCAGCGCGGTGAGATCGGGATCGTTGCTCATGTCGGTGACGACGCGGGTGACGATCGCAGCCTGGCGCGCCTGGTCCTCGCGCATCGCGGCGTGCTTGGACAGCACATGCGCCATCTCATGGCTGAGCACGGAGGACAGCTCCGAGGTGTCGCTCGCCAGCGCCAGCAGCCCGCGCGTGACGTAGAGCTGGCCGTTCGGCAGCGCGAAGGCGTTTACCGCGCCGGAATTGAGGATGGTGACCTTGTAGCCCTGGTCGGGACGGTCGGACGCCGCCACCAGCCGGTCGACGGTCTTGCTGACGAGTGCTTCGAGCCTGGGATCGTCATAGGTCCCGCCATAGCTCGCCAGGATGCGCTCGTGCTCCTTCTCGGTGGCGGGGGTCTGCGCGACGGCCGGCTTGGGCTTGGGCATCGCGACGGCCGGAGGGGTCGCGGCAGCCTGGAACCGGCCCATATCGCCGCAACCCGCCAGCGCTGTGCTCAGGACGAGGCCAAGCGCAGCCGACGCAGCCCGCAGGCGGCGGCCATCACCTCGTCCGTGCCGTTCTAGCACCCCATTCACGTCGCTTAATCCGTGTCCGGCCTACCTTAAGGCCTTACCCCTGTCGGCTCGTTTGCGCCCAGCAACTCGACCTGTCCTACGAGGCGTATGTCGATGCGCGGCCCCGTATTCCCCTCGACCCAGCCCCGAACCCGAATACGCTTGTTCTCCAAGGACTTAAGGGAAATTCCAGCGCTTTCAAACGCCGGCAGCGTGCGCTTGGAGATAGTCGCCGCAAAGCCTCGTGTCCAGCTTCGTCCGAAGTTGAGGTAGGTCGTTGCCCCAGCTTGCCGGACAGACAGGACTTTGCCCTCGACCACCACAAAGCGCCCGATCCCTGCCAAAATATCGTCCGGACTTTCCGCGTTTTTTATGGCCGACGGGTCAGTCCAACTGCCCATTTTTTGGCGCCGCGCCGCTGCTTCCGACGCCATCAGGGCGGCCGCGCAGTCGCTGTCCGCGATCTCGGCGGAGACCATGGCCTCGCCCTGGGCCAGCAGTATGGCCTGCACCGGATTGTCGCTTTCGCCGATGAAGACCAGCGCGCCCTGGCGGCCATAGCGGTCCGGAGTGTCGTCGCTGCCGCGGAGCCTGACGTCGCGGCCGGCGAGCAGCGACACCAGCGCCTGCTTCGTCGTTGCCATGGGCTCGATCCCCATGAGCCGGATTTCGCGGCCGTCGTCGAGACGGAAGCTGCGCGCATCGACGATGGCGGCGACGCGGCCCTCGCCCTGCGAGTCGAACTGGCACGGCGCAGCAAACGCGGTGTGACCCGTGATGAGAAGAAAGACGACGCTGAGATGAAGCAGTTGCGTCACGTGACCCGGAGAGGTTGCGTTGCGCGCCGACCATAACTCAAGCGAGGTGGGTCGCGAAGGGGCTTCTACGCCCTCCGTCATTGCGAGCGCAGCGAAGCAATCCAGAGTCTTTCCGCGGAGGGATTCTGGATTGCTTCGTCGCAAGAGCTCCTCGCAATGACGGCGGAGGCGCTCTTCCGCATCTCACCATTCCGCTTTGCGGAAAACATGCGCGGCAATTCGTGCGCATCGCCGCTCGCGCTTGCTGCGCTGTTGCGCATGCGGCATGATTGCGGCAATAGCGATAGTCAGAACCAGCCAAGAGCAATAACCAAGCCGCCATCAGAGCACGGCGCGATAAGGGAGATCGTTTTCCATGAAGACTATTTTGTCGGGCATTTTTGCCGCTGCATTTGCCCTCAATGCGAGCGCCGTGCAGGCCCAGGACAAGCCGCCTCTCAAGATCGGCGGCATCTTGGACATGTCGAGCCTCTATGCCGACATCACCGGCGCCGGCAGCGAGACCGCGGCCAAGATGGCGGTGGAGGACTTCGGCGGCGAAGTGTTGGGGCGCAAGATCCAGGTGCTCGCGGCCGACCATCAGAACAAGGCCGATCTCTCCGGCAACATCGCCCGCGACATGCTCGACAATCAGGGCGTCGAGATGATCTACGACGTCGCGGCCTCCGCGACCGCGCTTGCGGCCGGCGAGATCGCAAAGGCCCGCAACAAGATCATCATGTTCAACGGCCCGGGCTCGATCCGTCTCACCAACGAGGCCTGCGGTCCCTATACCATCCACTACGTGTTCGACACCTACGGCCAGGCCAATGTGACCGGCCTTGCGGCGGTGAAGACGGGCCTCGACAGCTGGTACTTCCTCACGGCCGATTACGCCTTCGGGCAGGATCTGGAGAAAGACACCAGTGCCGTCGTGACCAAGACCGGCGGCAAGGTGCTGGGCAGCGTGCGCCATCCGCTCAACACCTCGGATTTCTCGTCCTTCCTGCTGCAGGCGCAGGCCTCCAAGGCCAAGGTGATCGGGCTCGCCAACGCCGGCGGCGACACCGTCAACGCCATCAAGCAGGCGGCCGAGTTCGGGATCATGAAGGGCGGCCAGAAGGTCTCGCCGCTGCTCGTCTTCGTCACCGACATCGATTCGATCGGCCTCGATACCGCGCAGGGGCTGCTGCTGGCGGAAGCGTTCTACTGGGACATGAACGACGAGACCCGCGCCTTCTCCAAGCGCTTCCAGGAGCGCGTGAAGCGGCCGCCGACCTCGGCGCAGGCCGGCGTCTACTCCTCCGTCACGCATTACCTGAAGGCGGTGAAGGCGGCCGGCACGACCGACGCGGCCGCCGTGATGAAGGTGATGAAGGAGACGCCGATCAACGACTTCTTCGCCAAGAACGGCAAGATCCGCGAGGACGGCCGCATGATCCACGACATGTACCTGTTCGAGGTGAAGAAGCCGTCGGAGTCGAAGGGCCGCTGGGACGATTACAAGCTGCTCGCCACCGTGCCCGGCAACGAGGCGTTCCAGCCGCTGGAGCAGTCGCGCTGTCCGCTGGTGAAGAAGTGACGGCGTGACGTAAGTCACGCCGTCATCCCGGGGCGCGAAGCGAACCCGGGATCTCGAGGTTCCGGGTTCGATGCTTTGCATCGCCCCGGAACGACGAAGGTAGACAACGACTGAGGAGACGCCCCATGAACGACATGGTCCTGCAGAAGCTCGAAGGCGGGTTGCTCACCATCACCATGAATCGCCCGGAGCGGAAGAATGCGCTCAATCCGGAGATGGTGGTCGGGCTGGTCGAGGCGGCGCGCCGCGCGGCCGACGATCCCGAGGTCCGCGCCGTGCTGTTCAAGGGCGCCGGCGGATCGTTCTGCGTCGGCGGCGACGTCAAGTCGATGGCGGCCGGCCGCGCGCCGCTGCCGTTCGAGCAGAAGCTTGCGAACCTGCGTCGCGGCATGGAGGTCTCGCGCATCCTGCACCAGATGCCCAAGCCCGTGGTGGCGCAGCTCGACGGCGCCGCGGCCGGCGCCGGCCTGTCGATGGCGCTGTCCTGCGACCTGCGCATCGCAGCGGAATCCTGCAAGATCACGACCGCCTTCGCCAAGGTCGGCTTCTCCGGCGATTACGGCGGCACCTATTTCCTCACCCAGCTGCTCGGCAGCGCGCGGGCGCGCGAGCTCTATCTGATGTCGCCGGTGCTGACCGCGCGGGAGGCGCACGCGATCGGCATGGTGACCAAGGTCGTGCCCGACGCCGAGATCGACGCCGCCGCGCACGAGCTCGCGCTGTCGCTGGCACAAGGGCCGTCGATCGCGCTCGGCTTCATCAAGCGCAACATCAACAATGCCGAGCATCTGGCGCTGGAGGATTGCTTCGACGGCGAGGCGATCCATCACACCCGCTGCGGCGACACCGAGGACCACAAGGAGGCCGCCAAGGCCTTCGTCGAGAAGCGCAAGCCCACCTTCAAGGGCGCATGACCATGGCGCCCTATATGCGGCTACGGCAGATCTGCCTCGTCGCGCCGCAGCTCGCGCCCGTCGTCTCCGACATCGCGGAGATCATGGGCCTTTCCGTCTGCTACCGCGACGGCAATGTGGCGAAGTACGGCCTGGAGAACGCGCTGCTCCCGGTCGACACGATCTTGCTGGAGGTGGTCGCCCCCTTCAAGGACGGCACCACGGCCGGCCGCTTCATCGAGAAGACCGGCGGTCGCGGCGGCTATATGGCGATCTTCTGCTGCAACGATCCCGACGAGCGCGGACGCCATGCGAACGCGATGGGCGTGCGCACCGCCAACGTCATCGACCACGCGCCCTATCACGGCGTGCAGCTCCATCCCCGCGATTGCCGCGCCGCCTTCATCGAGTTCAACCACACCGAAGGCAGCGACGATATTCTGGGCGCGTATCCGCCGGCCGGGCCGGACTGGCAGAACTTCATCCGCAAGGACGTGACGCAGGCACTGACGGCCGTGGAGATGCAGAGTCCGGACCCGCAAGGGCTGGCGGCGCATTGGGGCAAGATCATCGGAATTGCGGCCGATGGCGCCGCGCTGAAGCTACCCAACGCCACCTTCCGCTTCGTGAAGGGCGCCAGCGAGATCATGAGCGCGCTGGAGTTCAGGGTGACCGACGTTGCACGCGTACTGCATGCCGCGCGAGCGAAGGGGCATGCGGTGGCGGGGAATGAGTTCTTGCTCGGCGGCGTGACGTTTCGCGTGAGTTGAGTGAGCTGCGCCCTCTCCCCTTGTGGGGCTGTTGCGTAATTCGCCAGTTGTGATTCCCTAAGGCAAAGGCTGGAGGGATCGATGGCGGTGAAGCGGACGGGGCAGCC
>NZ_KI519400.1:1788852-1793744 GCF_000482425.1 Bradyrhizobium sp. 22 | reverse complement strand
CAAACGCTACAATCTTCTCATCGCGCGACGACGAGCCCAGGTCGAGACCACTTTCGCCACCCTCAAACGCCGCATGCGACTGACCTGCATCCGCTACGTTGGTCTGATGAAGGCAAGCGGGCAGGTCCTACTCGCCTCGATCGCCTTCAACATGAGGCGGTGGGCCACGATCGCGGCCTGAGCCGCCCACCGAGGGCGACAACTACAGACTTGCCGGGCAATTGCCGTGTCCGTGTCCCTCTCTCCTGACGGCCTCAGCCTCAAAGGCCGATAACGCAACAGGCCCACAAGGGGAGAAGGCAGAAGAGAACGTTCATCGCCGCAATCACCTTCCCCTGAAATTCGCCGCGCGCCGCTCTTCCGTCGCCTTCACGCCTTCCCTAAAATCCTCCGTCGCGCGCAGGCGGGTCTGTTCGGCGAGCTCGTGGTTGGTCGCCGCCATGACGCGGTCGGCGAGCCCGTTGCGCATCGTGGCGCGGGTCGAGAGCAGGCCGAGCGGGGAGCATTCGGCGATCTCGCCGGCGAGCTTCATCGCGGCCGCCTTGACCTGGTCCTGCGGGACCAGCTCGTTGGCGAGGCCCCACTTGTAGGCCTCTTCGCCGGTGACGCGGCGGCTGGTGTAGAACATCAGCTCGGCGTTGTTCTTGCCGATCAGCTCGGGCAGCGTCACGGTCAGGCCGAAGCCGGGATGAAAGCCGAGCTTGGTGAAATTCGCCGAGAAGCGCGCCTCGGGGCAGGTGACGCGGAAATCGGCCGAGACCGCGAGGCCGAGGCCGCCGCCGATGGCGGCGCCCTGCACGGCGGCGACGATCGGCTTCTTGGCGCGGAAGATGCGCACGGCCTGGATGTAGAGATGGTTGATCGGCCCGAGGCTGTCGGCGGGGTCGCCCTTCTTCTCGGCCTCGCGCGCCTCCTGCGCCTGCCGTGCCGGATCCTGGAAGTTGGCGCCGGCGCAGAACGCCTTGCCCTGCGCGGAGAGAACGGAGCTGCGGATCTCGATGTCACGGTCGAATTCGTCGAGCGCGTCCGCGATCTGGTTGATCAGCGAAATGTCGAAGAAGTTCAGCGGTGGGCGGCGGATCTCGATGGTGCCGACATGCCCGACCTTCTCGACGCCGATGTCTTTAAACGTGCTCATGATGTCCTCGATTGTTTAGCCCAAGCCAAGTCCGCGCGACTAGCGCAAGCCCAGCCCGCGGGCGATGATGCCGCGCAGCACCTCGGTGGTGCCGCCCTGGATGGTGAGCTTCGGCGCGGTCTTGATGGCGAAATCGAGCTGCCGCTCCAGCGTCTCGCGGTTGGTCGCGGTCTCCTCGACGAAGGCGGCAAGATCGCGGACGCGATGCGGCAGCTGCTGCTCCCACACCGTGCCGATGTCCTTGACGATGGAGGCCTCCACCACCGGCTCCTTGCCCGCCTCGAGCATGCCGGCCACCGAGACCGACATGCGCCGCATGGTGTGCAGCTGCGCCACCAGGCGCCCGATGCCCTCGGCGCTGCGCGTGTCCGGATTGGGGCCGACCGCGCGCACCAGCTCGGTCAGCACATAATAGGTTTCGAGGAAGCGCTCGGGGCCCGAACGCTCATAGGCGAGCTCGCTCGTCGCCTGCTTCCAGGCGCCATCGACCTCGCCGAGCACGTGATCATCAGGGATGAAGTGATCGGTGAAGACGACCTCGTTGAACTCGTACTGGCCGGTGATCTGGCCGATCGGGTTCACCTTGATGCCCGGCTGCTTCATCTTGACCAGGAACTGGGTCAGGCCGTGGCGGCGGTTTTCCTTGGTCGGCGGCGAGGTCCGGAAGATCGCGATCATGTAATCGGCGATATGCGCCGACGAGGTCCAGATCTTGGTGCCGTTGATGAGATAGCCGCCGTCGGTCTTGGTCGCACGCGTCTTCGCCGCGAACAGGTCGGAGCCGGAGTTCGGCTCGCTCATACCGATGGCAAAGCAGACCTCGCCGCGGCAGATCCGCGGCAGGATCTCCATCTTGATATGCTCGGGCGCATATTTCAGCAGCACCGGCCCGCTCTGGCGGTCGGCGACGAAGAAGCGCCGCGTCGGCGCGTTGGCAACGCGCATCTCCTCGGTCACCACGTAACGCTCGAGGAAGGAGCGCTCCTGGCCGCCATATTTCTTCGGCCAGGTCATGCCGAGCCAGCCCTTGGCGCCGACCCGGCGGGAGAATTCAGGCGCGTCGGTATCTTCTCGATTGGGCTTGTGCGGATCGAAGGTGCCGGCGGCGATCTCCTCGGCGAGGAAAGCGCGTACTTCCTTGCGCAATTGCTCGCACTTTTCGGGCAGGCGGATCGGATCGAAACGAAGCGCAGCGGTCATGTGTTTCTCTCCCTGATCAGCGCGACGCCACCAGCGGCCACAATTCGTCGGCGCCGCGGTTTGCCACCAGCTTGCCGAGCTCGACGGCCCAATGGCTTTCCGAGCCGAAATCGTCGCGCCAGGCCAGCGCCCGCAGCGAATAGCGGTGCAGGATGTGCTCGATGGTGAAGCCGATCGCGCCGTGCACCTGATGCGCGATGGCGCCGCCCTTCTCCGCGGCTTCGGCGCAGCGGATCTTGGCGGAGGCCGCTTCGAGATAGACCTCGTCGTTGAACGTCCTGGCGTTCGCGATGGCGTCGGCCGCGGACGTTGCGGCCGCAAGGGCCGCGGCGGATTCGCCGGCGAGGCGGGCGAGATTGTGCTGCACCGCCTGGAATTTCGAGATCTTCTTCTCGAAGGCGACGCGCTCGTTGGAATAGCGCACGGAGATGTCGAGCATCGATTCCAGCGCGCCCGCGATCTGCAGGCTGCGCGCAACGCCGCCCATCAGCATCAGATGGGTCTGGTCAACGCCATCAGGCGCGGGCTTCAGCGTGACGGGCTGGACCTTGTCGAGCGTCACGGTATCGCTGTGGTCGTAGCCGACATTGAGGCCCGACTCGATGCGCGCCTTGCCGGCGTCGACCAGCGCGATCGCGACACCATCCTTGCCATGCGCCAGCACCGCGAAATGCTTCGCCGCCTTCGCAAAAGGCACGCCGCGGGCGCGACCGGAGAGCGAACCGTCGGCATCGAGAATGATGCGGTCCTTCGGCGAGGCCGGCAGCACCGTCATCTCGCCCTCGGGGGAAGCAATCTTCGCCTGCGCCAGCAGCCAGCCCGCCAGCATGGTCTCGGCCAGGGGAACCGCGACGGCGAAACGGCCGGCAGCATTGAGCAGGGCAAAGCCGTCGGCGAGGCTCGCGCCGGAGCCGCCGAGCTCATCGGGCACCCAGGACAATGGCAGGCCGGCCTCGCTCAGCGCCTGCCATAGCGGCGCCTGCCAGGCACCCTTCTTGTCGTTGTTGATGGTTTGCGGATCGGCGAGATCGGCGAAGATCTTCTCCGCGGTCTCGACGACGATGTTGTCACTCTCCGCCACAGCGTTCCCCGTGTTTTGCCGTTGGCGCCTCCCACCAGGCTAAGCGGGCGCGCAGGTCTTCTTGCGCCCGATGATCCGAAAAAGCCATGGCCCTGACAAGCGTTGATCGCAGGTCAACCTGCGGCGCGGGCATGGGCGCAAGGATCGAGGGGAAGCTAATTCCGCTTAGCGGAGTTTGCTCGATTTGCAGGGCGCCGCAAACTCGCTAAACAAGGCGCGAACGATCAGAGCCACGGGGAAGGAAATCAGATGGCCAAGGACAATCTGTGCGCAATCGTGACGGGGTCTGCTTCCGGGCTCGGTGCGGCGACCGCCGAAATTCTCGCGCGCAGCGGGGCGCGGCTCGTCATCAACTATTCGTCGAGCCAGAAGGAGGCCGAGGCCACCGCGGACGTCTGCCGCAAGGCCGGCGCGGCGGAAGTGCTGGTCGCGCAGGGCGACGTTTCAAAGGACGAGGATTGCCGCAAGATCGTCGCGGCCGCCAGCGGATGGGGCCGGCTCGATATCCTCGTCAACAATGCCGGCACCACCAAGCATGTCGCTCACGCCGATCTCGATGGATTGTCGGCTGAGGATTTCCAGCGGGTCTATGGCGTCAACACCATCGGCCCGTTCCAGATGGTGCGCGCCGCGCGCAGCCTGCTCGAGGCCGGCGCGAAAGCCTCGGGGCGGCCCTCCGCCGTGGTCAACGTGTCCTCGGTGGCCGGCATCAGCGGCGTCGGCTCGTCGATCGCCTATGCCGCCAGCAAGGGCGCGCTCAACACCATGACGCTGTCGCTGTCGCGCGCGCTGGCGCCGCTGATCCGCGTCAACACCGTCTGTCCCGGCTATATCGACACGCCCTGGTTCACCAAGGGCCGCGGCGAGGCCGGTGCCAAGCAGGTGCGCGACAGCGTGGTGGCGAAGGTGCCGCTGAAGGTCGCTTCAAGCGCCGAGGACATCGCGCAGCTGGTCTGCTTCCTGGCGATGCCGGCGTCCAGCAACATGACCGGCGAGGTCGTGCGCATGGACGCGGGGATGCATTTGGTGACGTGACGGGCGCACGCGCTCTCTCTACGTCATGGCCGGGCTTGACCCGGCCATCCACGTGTCGCCACGCAGATCAAAAGACGTGGATGCCCGGGTCAAGCCCACGGCTGTCCGGTTTAATTTTCGTAGACAGGGCGCATGGCGTGGATTCTTCTGCGGTCTTGAGCATCGCCAAATGTTCGAGACACGCCAGGAGAGTCCCGCCATGCGCCACCACAATACAGTATTTCACGGCATTCTGAACTTGGTGCCGTGGGGTGTTCTGGATCGGCTTGTGGACAGGTACCAGGCCAACAAGCGGGTGCGGCGGCTCAGCACACAGGATCAGTTTGTTGCGATGCTGTACGCGCAGCTTTCGGACGCCCAGAGCCTGCGGTCGATCGAGGCCTCCTTCGAGAGCCATGCCGCACGGCTCTACCATCTCGGAACCAAAGAGCTGTCGCG
>NZ_KI519400.1:1339902-1787987 GCF_000482425.1 Bradyrhizobium sp. 22 | reverse complement strand
CAGCGGCGGCAGATCGATCACCTTCTCGACCCACCGCCCCCAATGATCAGAAACGACCGCCAGATGAGCTTAAGACTATGCCAAAATTAAACCGGACAGCCGTGGGTCAAGCCCGGGCATGACGACAGAGAGAGAAGAGCGCAGAAATGAACACACTCACCCCCACCGGCTTCCTCAACATCGATGGCGCCAGCCTCGAATACAAATGGCTCGCGCCGCAAACGGCCGATGCGCCCACCATCGTCATGCTGCATGAAGGCCTCGGCTCGGTCGGGCTCTGGGGCGATTTCCCCGAGAAGCTCCAGCAGGCCACCGGAGCCGGCATCTTCCTCTACTCGCGCGCGGGCTACGGTCAGTCGAGCCCGGTCGCGCTGCCGCGGCCGCTCGACTACATGCAGCGCGAGGCGCTGGACGTGCTGCCGAAAATCCTCGACGCGATTCCGTTCAAGCGTGGTCTCCTGCTCGGCCATTCCGACGGCGCCTCGATCGCCACGATCTATGCCGGAGCGCATCAGGATCATCGCCTGAACGGGCTCGTGCTGATCGCGCCGCATTTCATCGTCGAGGACATCTCCATCAAGTCCATCGCCGCGATCAAGACGACGTTCGAGACCACCGACCTCAAGACAAAGCTGGCGCGCTGGCACAAGGACGTCGACAACGCCTTCTACGGCTGGAACGGTGCCTGGCTCGATCCGAAGTTCCGCGACTGGGACATCTCGGACTACCTCGCCTATATCCGCGTCCCCATCATGGTCGTGCAGGGCGCGGACGACCAATACGGCACCCTGCGTCAGGCCGAGATCGCACGGGAAGAGTGCTACTGCCCGGTCGATCTGACCGTCATCCCAAACGCAGGACATTCCCCGCATCGCGAAGCCCCGGCGGCGACGCTTGAGGCAGTCGAGCAATTCGCGCGAGCGGCGCTGCGCGATGACCTGGGTCTGCAGGGGCGCGCCGCGTGACGGTAGCAAAGAACGGCTCTACATGAAACAAAGTGCATGCTATCGCGATTGAGGGCTAGACGCGCTCGGGAAGATGCACTATTGTGCATCTAACGCTACGGCAAAATGCATAATCAAGCTCAGGGATGACCCATGGCCGGGGAAGATCGGCGCCTCGCAGGCGGCGCCACATTCATCGATTTCCAGACCGAACCGTCCCGCTACAGGCACTGGAAGCTCGCGGTCGACGGCGACGTCGCGACGCTGACCATGGATGTCGACGAGAACGGCGGCCTGTTCGAGGGCTACCTGCTCAAGCTCAATTCCTACGATCTCGGCGTCGATATCGAGCTTGCGGACGCGCTCCAGCGGCTGCGCTTCGAGCATCCCGAGGTCAAGGTCGTGGTGATGCGCTCGGCCAAGAACCGCGTGTTCTGCGCCGGTGCCAATATCCGCATGCTGGCGGGCTCGACCCACGCCCACAAGGTGAATTTCTGCAAGTTCACCAACGAGACCCGCAACGGCATGGAAGATTCCTCGGAGAATTCCGGTCAGCGCTTCATCACCGTGGTGAACGGCTCGGCCGCCGGCGGCGGCTATGAGCTGGCGCTCGCGACCGATCACATCATCCTCGCCGATGACGGCTCCTCCGCCGTGGCGCTGCCCGAAGTGCCGCTGCTCGCGGTGCTGCCGGGCACCGGCGGCCTCACCCGTGTGGTCGACAAGCGCAAGGTGCGCCGCGACCACGCCGATTTCTTCTGCACCATCGAGGAAGGCGTGAAGGGCAAGCGCGCCGTGCAATGGCGCCTCGTCGACGAGATCGCGCCGAACTCCAAGCTGGAAGCGAAAATCGCCGAGCGCGCCAAGGAATTCGCCGCGGCCTCGAAACGCAAGGGTAGCGGCAAGGGCATCGCACTGACGCCGCTCAAGCGCGTGATCGACCAGAACAGCATCCGCTACGGCTTCGTCACCGTCGACATCGACCGTGCGGCGCGCATCGCCACCATCTCGATCAAGGCGCCGGAGGCCGCGCCGCCCGCCGACATCGACGGCATGATGGCGCAGGGCGCCGCGTTCTGGCCGCTGCAGATCGCGCGCGAGCTCGACGACGCCATCCTGCATCTGCGCATCAACGAGCTCGAGATCGCCATGCTGGTGTTCAAGAGCCATGGCGATCGCGCCCATGTGCTCTCCCACGACGCCTTCCTCGAAGCCAACAAGGCGCACTGGCTGGTCAACGAGATCAGGCATTACTGGAAGCGCGTGCTCAAGCGCATCGACGTCACCTCGCGCACGCTGGTGACGCTGGTCGAGCCCGGCTCCTGCTTTGCCGGCACGCTGGCCGAGCTCGTGTTCGCCGCCGACCGCTCCTACATGCTGATCGGCACGCGCCAGGGCGACAACCGTCCGCCGCCGTCGATCGAGCTGTCCGCCATGAATTTCGGGCCGTATCCGATGAGCCACGGCCTGACCCGGCTGCAATCGCGCTTCCAGGCCGATCCCTCCGATGTCGAGCGCGCGGAAGCGACGCTCGGCACCAGCCTCGACGCCGAGCAGGCCGAGGAGCTCGGCCTCGTCACCTTCGCGCTCGACGACATCGATTGGGACGACGAGGTCCGCGTGTTTCTCGAGGAGCGCGCCAGCTTCTCGCCCGACAGCCTCACCGGCATGGAGGCGAGCCTGCGCTTCGTCGGCCCCGAGACCATGGAATCAAAGATCTTCTCGCGCCTCACCGCGTGGCAGAACTGGATCTTCCAGCGCCCCAACGCCGTCGGCGAGGAAGGCGCGCTGCGCCGCTACGGCAGCGGCCAGAAGCCGAAATTCGATATGACGCGGGTGTAACGACATTCACTGCGTCATGGCCGGGCTTGTCCCGGCCATCCACGTCCTTGGCTCAAGGAAGCAAGAACGTGGATGCCCGGCACAAGGCCGGGCATGACGGAAAAGAGATCGCAAGGAGCACGGCCATGAACATGAACATCATGAACGTCGACTACTCGACCAAGATTCCGAACAACGTCAACCTCGCCGAAGACCGCCAGGTGCTCAAGGCGCTGGAAGGCTGGCATCCCGGCTACATGGACTGGTGGAGCGACATGGGGCCGGAAGGCTTCCAGGAATCGCTGGTGTACTTGCGCACCGCTTACTCCGTCGATCCGCGCGGCTGGGCCAAGTTCGATTACGTCCGCATGCCCGAATATCGCTGGGGCATCCTGCTCGCGCCGCAGGAAGAGAACCGCGTCGTGCCGTTCGGCGAGCACTACGGCGAGCCGGCCTGGCAGGAGGTCCCGGGCGAGCATCGCGCCATGCTGCGCCGCCTGATCGTGATCCAGGGCGACACCGAGCCGGCCTCGGTCGAGCAGCAGCGCCATCTCGGCAAGACCGCGCCCTCGCTCTACGACATGCGCAATCTGTTCCAGGTCAATGTCGAGGAAGGCCGCCATCTCTGGGCGATGGTCTACCTGCTGCAGAAATATTTCGGCCGCGACGGCCGCGAGGAGGCCGATGATCTGCTGCGCCGCCGCTCCGGCGATGCCGACGCGCCGCGCATGCTGGGCGCCTTCAACGAGGCGACGCCGGACTGGCTGTCCTTCTTCATGTTCACCTATTTCACCGACCGCGACGGCAAGATGCAGCTGCACAGCCTCGCGCAGTCCGGCTTCGATCCGCTGTCGCGCACCTGCCGCTTCATGCTCACCGAGGAAGCGCACCACATGTTCGTCGGCGAGACCGGCATCACCCGCGTCGTGCAGCGCACTTGCGATGCGATGCGCGCGGCCGGCATCACCGATCCCACCGACATCGCGAAGGTGCGCGCGCTCGGGGTGATCGACCTGCCGACCATCCAGAAGAAGCTGAACCTGCACTACACGCTGTCGCTCGACCTGTTCGGCTCGGAGGTCTCGACCAACGCGGCCAACGCCTTCAACGCCGGCATCAAGGGCCGCTATCACGAGACCCAGATCGAGGACGATCACCAGCTCAAGAACTCCACTTATCCGGTGCTCAAGCTGATCAATGGTGAGATCAAGCTCGTGGACGAGCCGGCGCTGACCGCGCTCAA
Source organism: Bradyrhizobium sp. 22 (assembly GCF_000482425.1). Lineage (NCBI taxonomy): Bacteria > Pseudomonadati > Pseudomonadota > Alphaproteobacteria > Hyphomicrobiales > Nitrobacteraceae > Bradyrhizobium > Bradyrhizobium sp. 22. The sequence continues at coordinate 1,783,979 of NZ_KI519400.1, read as the reverse complement.
CATGCGCCTGCGCGACGATTACAGCCAGGACTGCGTCAAGGGCATGCTGCGCTGGAACAAGGTGATCTCGACCGCCGGCTACGACTTCAAGCTGACGCTTCCCAACGTCGCCTTCCACCGCCACATCGGCGAGTTCAAGGACGTGCACGCCACGCCCGACGGCATCCTGATCGACGATGCCACCTGGGCCAAGCGCAAGGACGAGTGGCTGCCGTCGGCGAGCGACGGCGACTTCATCACCTCGCTGATGCAGCCCGTGACCGAGACCGGCAAATACGCCTCCTGGATCTCGCCGCCCAAGGTCGGCATCGACAACAAGCCCGGCGATTTCGAATACGTGAAGATCGAGTCGTAAGCGTCAGGGGGAGACGCTCTTGCCACACAAATGGTGTCATCACCCGCGAAAGCGGGTGATCCAGTATTCCAGAGAACACCAGTCATCAAGCCGGCAAGCTGCGGCGTACTGGATGCCCCGCCTTCGCGGGGCATGACAGCGGAGTGTGAGGTGCGGCCTTTGCCAAACCGCGCCCTCTACCCCGCGATCTCCAGCCCCGCATTCGCGTACACCACGCCGCCGTCGACCGCGATGGTGTTGCCGACGACGTAATCGCCCGCGCGCGAGGCGAGATAGATCGCCACACCCGCCATGTCCTCGTCGCTTCCGATCCGCCGCGCCGGAATGCGCTGGGCGACCTCGTCGCCGTGGTCGCGCGCGGCCCGGTTCATGTCGGACTTGAAGGCGCCCGGCGCGATCGCGGTGACGTTGATGTTGTCCTTGATCAGCTTGGTCGCCATGCGCCGAGTCAGGTGGATCACCGCGGCCTTGCTGGCGGCATAGGAATAGGTCTCGCCCGGGTTGACGAAGATGCCATCGACCGAGGCGATGTTGATCACCTTGGCCGGACGTTCCGCGCTTGCGGCCGCGCGCAGCGGTTTCGCCAGCGCCTTGGTCAGGAAGAACAGCGACTTGACGTTGAGGTCCATCACCTTGTCCCAGCCGCTTTCGGGAAATTCGTCGAACTCCGCGCCCCAGGCCGCGCCGGCATTGTTGACGAGGATGTCGAGCTTCGGCTCCAGCTTGATGATCTCGGAGGCCAGCCGGTCGCAGCCTTCGACGGTGGAGATGTCGATCGGCAGCGCGATGCACTCGCCGTCATATTGCGCGGTGAGCTCCTTGGCGGTCGCCTCGCAGGGGCCGGCCTTGCGCGCGGTGATGTAGACCTTGGCGGCGCCGGCGTCGAGAAATCCCGCCGCGATCATCTTGCCGATGCCGCGCGAGCCGCCGGTCACCAGCGCGACGCGGCCTTTGAGCGAGAACAGGTCGTTGAACATGAGGCCTCCCTTGGTTGGCGCTGTTTTGGGCGGGGCGGGGAGGGGAGTCAAGGAAGGCGCTGCGGCCCATCCTTCGAGACGCGCTCCTTGGGAGCGCTCCTCAGGATGAGGTCTGAGTGTGCGGTTAGGTCAGGCCGCGGCGATCCGGCGGAAACCGTTCCACATCGCGGTCGCGGCGCCCGAGGTCAGCACCGGCAGGATCCGCGCGTCCTGGTAATTGCCGTTGAGCGAGACGCGCGGCAGCGCCGTCATCTGGCCGGCATTTTCGGCAAACAGCATGCCGGGCCGCGTCGTCACCGCGGTCTTGAAGCCGGCCGTCGCAGCCATGCCGAACTCGCGCACGCCTGCGGCCCCGCGGTCGCCATAGGGATAGGCGAGATGCAGCACGGGGCATTGCAGCACCTGCTCGATCCGCGCGCGGCTCACGGCCAGCTCCTGTGCGGCGATGTCTTCCGCCAGCTTGGCGAGGTTGCAATGGCTGACGCTATGCGCGCCGATCGTGACCAGCGGATCGGCGGCAAATGTCTTCAGCTCGGGCCAGGACAGGCAGAGGCTGCGGCACAGCGCAGCCATGTCGACGTCGTACGCCGCGCACAGCGCTTCGATCTCCCGCGCCAGATCATGCTCGCCCGGCAGCGCGCGCAGCCAGTCGTGCAGGCGGTCGAACGCGGCCTGCTTGGCCGCGGGCGTCGTCGCATCGAGCCGCAGCGCGGAATGGCCGATCTTGATGTCGATCTGCTCGGCCTTGGCGATCACGGCCTCCAGCGCCGTCCACCACAGCCGTCCCGTGCCTTCGGCAAAATCGCTCGCGACATAGACCGTCATCGGCGCGTCAAATTCGCGCAGCACCGGCAGCGCGTGGTCCAGATTGTCGCGATAGCCGTCGTCGAAGGTGAAGGCGGCGAAGCGGCGGTCGAAGCGGCCCTGCACCAGCCGCTCATGCAGCTCGTCCATGGTGACGATATCGACGTCGATCGAGCGCAAATGGCACAGCGTGGCGCGCAGGAATTCGGGGGTGACCTCGAGATGCCGGTTCGGCTGGAACGCGGCCTCGCGGGCCGGCCGCACGTGGTGCAGCATGAAGATGGCGCCGACGCCCGACAAAAGCGGCCGCAGCAGATGGTGCGCCCCGCTGAAATAAAGTGCTCCCAGCCCGGCGCGGATGACGTTGTTACGTAGTTGTTTCATGACCCGTCGGCGGACTCTGGCATTCCGTCCTCAACTTACGGAAGAACCCTTGAAGAAAAAGTTATTCCGATTGTCTGATCCGTGCCTTCGGAAGGGCGCCATTTCCGGTTTGACAGCCTGCCAAGGGTTTGTTTTGTCTCCGGTTCCAGAGTTCGGGTCGTCGAATGCAGAAGCTTTTCAGGTGGGCCAGCAAATGGTGGCTGGGGCTGATTCCCCTGGCCGTCATGTGGGGATTTGCGGCCTGGAATAACACCTTACCGGTGGAGGCCGACCTGTCGGCCCGCAGCTCGGCCGCGCTGAAGGGGACCGTTCTGGACAAGACCCGGATCGCGGTCGACGGCCGCGACGTCAGCCTGGTCGCGGACGCCTTCTCCGAGGAGGGGCGCCGCGACGCCGTGACGGCGGTCGAGGCCGTCCCGGGCGTGCGCCTGGTCGACGACCGGACCCGGCTCGTTCCGGAGGCCCAGCCGTTCGTCTGGAACGCCGAGCGCGACGTGGTGCGGGTGACGCTGTCGGGCTCCGCGCCGCTGCCGTCGATCAAGGCGCGGCTGACCGAGGCGGCCCGCAAGGAGGTCGGCGGCGCCGAGGTGGCCGACCAGATGGGGCTGGCGCGCGGTGCGCCGCCCCGGTTCGAAGCCGCCGCGATGCTGCTGCTCGACCAGATCGGCAAGCTGAAGGACGGCAAGATCACGATCACGGATACCAAGGTCAATCTGTCGGGCATGGCGCGCGAGCTCGGCGGCCGCGAGGCGATCGCGGCTGCGCTGAAGAACCTGCCCGAGGGCTTCTCCGTCGCCGCCAACGACGTCAAGGCGCCGCCCTACATCTTCCAGGCCTACAAGGATCCGGTCGCGGCGACCGTGACGCTGACCGGCTACGTCCCCGACAACAATGTGCATGCGGCGATCGCCACCAGCGCGTCGCGAAAGTTCTTCACCGAAAAGGTGGTCGACAATCTCAAGGCCAGCATCGGCGCCCCCGGCTCCTTCAACACGGCCGTGGTCGCCGCGCTCGGCGCCCTGTCGCGGCTGTCGACCGGCACGCTCGTCGTGTCCGACCGCGAGGTGAAGCTGTCGGGCGACGCGCTCTACGAGGGGGCCGCCAACGACATCCGCGCAGGCCTCGGCAAGGACTTCCCCAAGCACTGGCAGTACAAGCCGGAGATCACCGTGAAGCCCGCGGCAGGGCCGGTCGACGGCACCGTGTGCCAGCAATTGTTCACCGACCTGCTGGCCAAGGGCAAGATCCGCTTCACGCCCAAGCGTGCCGACATCGATCCGGATTCCGTCGCCATCCTCGATCACCTGATCGAGACGGCGCTGCGTTGCCCGGCCGTCAATATCGAGGTTGCCGGGCATACCGATGCCGACGGCGAGGACGGCTTCAACCGGGCGCTCTCGGAGAAGCGCGCCCAGGCGGTGATCGACTATCTGGTCAAGGCCGGCCTGCCCGCCAGCCGCTTCACCGCGGTCGGCCATGGCAGCACGCAGCCGGTCGCCGGCAACGACACCGACGACGGCAAGGCGAAGAACCGCCGCATCGAATTTCTGGTGAGGTGACGATGCCCTATCTCGTCTCGTTCCATCTGGGTTGGCTGATCGGCTCGGTGCTGCTGGGCTTCTGCATGGGCTGGATCTCGGTGGTCCAGCGCGGCAACGGCACCTCGAAGGTGACCGCGCGTTGGCTCGCCGCGCTCGCCGTCGCCCTGGTCGCGGCCTCGTTCGCCCATGTGGTGCCCGGCCGCTTCGGCTACTGGCTCGACCTCGGCCTGATCATGTTCGCCTGCTACCTCGTCGGCTGCACCGTCGGCGCCTGGCTGCGCGACCGCGTGGTGGCGCGCAGCCAGCCTGCGGCCTGAGCCTGCGATCCGCGAGGATCGGACCGGCCGCCTGGCGGCGCGGCGATCCGGCCGCTCCCCGGCCTGCCTTTCGGTGCCGCGACTTTCCGGCGCATCGGGAGTCCTCGACGCGGTCCGGAGCCACCCTCTTTCAACAGCCGCGCGCCGTCCATAGATTGACGTCAGCCTAAGGCGTGACGGAACATTGTGCGGCCGAAATCATCAAAACTTCACGGCCTCTGCGCAGGATCGCCACGGAGATTCGCGTCAAGCCTTGCCGCTAGAGGCGCCAAACCCTGCATCAGGAGCCAGGACCCTGCCTAAAATATTGAAGGCACGTGTTTTTGTTCGAATTGGCGAATTCCACTCCGCCCCAAAACGCGCTAGTGGAGGGGCAGGGGGCATGCGCGATGCCGGAGCCGGCGGCGAGGGGTCGTCGCGTGCCCAAGCGCCGTCCGCCTGTCCGCCGGCCGTTCTGGCCGCTGAAGCGTTGTTCGAGGTCTAGATGCTGGAAGCCATACGCAGGGCGACGTCGTTTCTGCGCGAGAAGCAAGTCCTGCATAAGCTTGGCGTTGTGATCAGCGTCGCGGTCATCGGCATCGCCTGCTATGTGCTCTACCACATGCTGCGCGGCATCGACTTCAATGAGGTCCTCGAGGCGATCAAGAGCACCGAGCCGACCCAGATTGCGATGGCGGCGCTGTTCGTCGCCGCGGGCTATTTCACCCTGACTTTCTACGACCTCTTCGCCGTGCGCGCGATCGGCCGCGACCATGTGCCCTACCGCATCAACGCGCTCGCCGCCTTCACCTCCTATTCGATCGGCCACAATGTCGGCGCCTCCGTCTTCACCGGCGGCGCGGTGCGCTATCGCATCTATTCGGCCTATGGGCTGAATGCGATCGACGTCGCCAAGATCTGCTTTCTCGCCGGCCTGACCTTCTGGCTGGGCAATGCCGCCGTGCTTGGCCTCGGCATCGCCTATCATCCCGAGGCCGCCGCCTCGATCGACCAGCTGCCGCCCTGGCTGAACCGGACGCTGGCGCTGATGCTCATCGCAGGCCTGATCGGTTACGTGGTCTGGGTCTGGACCCAGCCGCGCGTGGTCGGCCGCGGGCCCTGGACCGTGGTGCTGCCGGGCGGCCCGCTGACGCTGCTCCAGATCGCGATCGGCATCATCGATCTCGGCTTCTGTGCGCTGGCGATGTACGTGCTGGTCCCGGACGAGCCCAATGTCGGCTTCGTGGTGGTCGCGGTGATTTTCGTGTCGGCGACGCTGCTCGGCTTCGCCAGCCATTCGCCCGGCGGGCTCGGTGTGTTCGACGCCGCCATGCTGGTCGGCCTCTGGCAGATGGACCGCGAGGAGCTGCTCGGCGGCATGCTGCTGTTCCGGGTGCTCTATTATCTGTCTCCGTTCGTCATCTCTGTAATCTTGCTGACGTTTCGCGAAGTTATCATCGGCGCACGATCGAAGCGCCTGCAGCAGGCAGCGCTCAAGCTCGATCCCGGTCCGGCGCGCGAAGCCGCTTATGTGAGAGAGCGTAGCGACAGCGGCGCCTGACGGCGCCAAGCTTTGAGACAAGCTCCCAGGAGAAGTCCGCCCCGATGGCGATCGACGCCCCATCTTCTCCCTCCGCCCAGCCCTGGTCCGACCGGCTGCGGCACTCGACGATCATCCTGATCGCTGCGGCGCTGGCGCTGTCGGTCGTGGTCTCGCTCGGCGAATTGTCGGCGCTGCACGCCATTGCGGTGTTCCTCTGCATCGCCGCCGCTGCGCTGATCCCGTGGCGCCTGCATGATCCCGCCACTTCGCGCGACGACGTCGGGCGCATCAACCCGGTCGAGAGCGCGGCGGTGGCCGCGGTGGTCTCCGGCATGCCGGATCCGGCGGTGCTGCTCGACCGCGCCGGCCGCGTCATCCACCTCAATGCCGCCGCCGCCCAGCTCGCGCCGGCGCTGCGCAGGAACGAGCTCGCCCAGTTCGCGCTGCGCTCGCCCGAGATCATCACGGCGCTGCGCGAGGCGATCGCGACCACCGAGCCGCGGCGCGCGACCTATCTCGATCATGTCCCGGTCGATCGCTGGATGGAGCTCATGATCACGCCGGTGCCGGTGCCGACCAGCTTCGGTGGCGCCGACAAATGCATGCTGATGACCTTCCACGACCAGACGCCGCTGCGCCGGGTCGAGGAGATGCGGGCCGACTTCGTCGCCAATGCCAGCCACGAGCTGCGCACGCCGCTGGCCGCGCTCTCGGGCTTCATCGACACGCTGCAGGGCCAGGCCAAGGACGATCCCAAGGCGCGCGAGCGCTTCCTCGGCATCATGCACAACCAGGCCACGCGCATGGCGCGCCTGATCGACGATCTGTTGTCGCTGTCGCGGGTCGAGCTGTCGGCCCATGTCCGGCCCGACACCCTGGTCGATCTCCTGCCGATCATCCGACAGGTCGCCGACGGGCTCGAGCCGCTGGCGCGCGAGCGCCAGGTCGAGGTCGAGATCCATTTGCCGGACAGCCCGGTGATGATCGCCGGCGACCGCGAGGAGCTGCTTCGCCTGTTCGAGAATCTGATCGAGAACGCCCTCAAATACGGCGCCTCCGGCGGGCGTGTCATCGTGTCGCTGAGCTCGGGCACGGCCACTGACGGAACTCAGGAAATTCGGATCATGGTCCGCGATTTCGGCCCCGGCATCGCGCCGGAGCACCTGCCGCGGCTGACCGAGCGGTTCTACCGCGTGGACGTCGGCGACAGCCGTTCGCAGGGCGGCACCGGCCTCGGATTATCGCTGGTGAAACATATTCTTAACCGCCATCGCGGCCGGCTCCTGATCGAAAGCGTGCCCAGGCAGGGCGCCACTTTCACCGCCTGTTTTCCCCAGATCAAGACTCCCGCGGCGGCCTGAAATTAAAGCAATATCAATTGCTTGTCGGTGTCATCCAGCTGTCACGAAACCTTCGTAAAAGCACAGCGGACCGCTCTTACACGGGCGGCGTGGGGAGCGCGATCGGGCGCGGATGGCGCTTCGCTCCCCCAAATGGAGACCAGCATGAATTTCCTCAAGACGATGGTCGCTGCCGGCTTGGTCGCCGCATCGGCGACCGCAGCCTTTGCGGCCGACATCACCGGCGCCGGCGCGACGTTCCCGTTCCCGCTCTATTCCAAGTGGGCCGACGCCTACAAGAAAGAGACCGGCAACGGTCTGAACTACCAGTCGATCGGTTCGGGCGGCGGCATCAAGCAGATCCAGGCCAAGACCGTGACCTTCGGCGCGAGCGATATGCCCCTCAAGGCTGAGCAGCTCGAAAAGGACGGCATGATCCAGTGGCCGCAGGCGATGGGTGCCTTGGTGCCGGTCGTCAATCTCGAAGGGATCAAGTCGGGCGAGCTGGTGTTTTCCGGCGAGTTGCTGGGCGACATCTATCTCGGCAAGGTCAAGACCTGGAACGACCCGGCGATCGCCAAGCTCAATCCCAACGTGAAGCTGCCCTCGGACGCCATCACCGTGGTGCGTCGGTCGGACGGCTCCGGCACCACGTTCATCTGGACCGATTTCCTGACGAAGACCAATGCCGAGTGGAAGAGCAAGGTCGGTGCCGGTACTGCGGTCGAGTGGCCGACGGGTGTTGGCGCCAAGGGCAATGAAGGCGTCGCAGGCAATGTCAGCCAGACCAAGAACTCGATCGGCTATGTCGAGTACGCCTATGCCAAGCAGAACAAGCTGACCTACGGCGCCCTGATCAACAAGGCCGGCAAGACCGTGCAGCCGACCGTTGCGGCCTTCCAGGCTGCTGCCGCCAACGCCGACTGGGCCGGTTCCAAGAACTACTACGTGATCCTGACCGACCAGCCCGGCGAAGCCTCGTGGCCGATTACCGGCGCGACCTTCATCCTGATGCACAAGGATGCGACCGACAAGGCGGCGTCCCAGGAAGCCATCAAGTTCTTCAAGTGGGCGTTCGAGAAGGGCGACAAGATGGCGGAGGATCTCGACTACATCCCGATGCCCGACACGGTCGTCAAGCAGATCGAGAAGACCTGGGCTGCCGAGATCAAGAGCTAGGCGCTCCCCTCTCGTGTCCCGGACGCGGTGCAGCCCTGGCGATGCGAAGCATCGTCCAGTGTGCTGCTCCGCAGAGCCGGCACCTCCAAGAACTGGGCCCCGGATCAGCAGCGCTTCGCGCTGCGTCGCATCCGGGGCACGAGACCAGCAAAAGCGTATATAACGGGTACAGGGGATCGGCGTGGCAGAGATGGCCGTTCAGAGCGATGTAATCGACGATGCCGGACCGTATGACCGTGCCAAGGCCTTGGGCGCGTTCAAGCTCGGCGACGTCACCTTCTACTGGATCACGCGGCTCTCCGCGATCTCGGTGCTGCTCATTCTCGGCGGCATCATCATGTCGCTTGTCATCGGCGCGTTCCCGGCGATCAAGGAATACGGCCTCTCCTTCCTGTGGACGCAGCGCTGGGCGCCGTCGGCCGATCCGCCCGTGCTCGGCGCGCTCGGGCCGATGTACGGCACGCTCGTCACCTCCTTCATCGCCATGCTGATCGCCATTCCGGTCGGTCTCGGCATTGCGATCTTCCTCACCGAGCTCTGTCCGCAATGGTTGCGCCGCCCGATCGGCATGGCGATCGAGCTGCTCGCCGGAATTCCCTCGATCATCTACGGCATGTGGGGCTTCTTTGTGCTGGGCCCGTTCCTGGCCAACACCTTCCAGCCGTTCATGATCAGGGTGTTCGACGGCGTCCCGGTGCTGGGCGCGATCTTCGCGGGTCCCCCGTCCTATCTCAGCCTGTTCAACGCCGCGCTGATCCTCGCCATCATGGTGCTGCCCTTCATCACCTCGATCTCGGTCGACGTGTTCAAGACGGTGCCGCCGGTCCTGAAGGAAGCCGCCTACGGCGTCGGCTGCACCACCTGGGAGGTCGTCCGCAGCGTGGTGATCCCCTACACCCGCGTCGGCATCATCGGCGGCGTCATGCTGGCGCTGGGCCGCGCGCTCGGCGAGACCATGGCGGTGACCTTCATCATCGGCAATTCGTTCCGCATCTCCTCCTCGATCTTCGCGCCGGGCACGACGATCTCGGCGGCGATCGCATCCGAGTTCGCCGAGAGCGACGGCCTGCACCAGTCCGGCCTGATCCTGCTCGGCCTGCTGCTGTTCGTGCTGACGTTCTTCGTGCTCGCGGCCGCGCGGCTGATGCTGATGCGCCTGGAAACCAAGGCGGGGAAGTGAAGCCATGAATCCGATCTATGCACGCCGCCGCCGCTGGGACGTCGTCATCCGCGGCCTCTGCATCGCCGCCGCCGCCTTCGGCGTCACCTGGCTCGCGCTGATCCTGGTCACGCTGCTCTACAACGGCCTCAGCGGCCTCAACGTGCAGATCTTCACCGCGGACACGCCGCCGCCGGGCTCGACCGAGGGCGGCCTGCGCAACGCCATCGTCGGCTCGGTCATCATGACCGTGATCGGCGTCGGCATCGGCGCGCCGCTCGGCCTGTTCGCCGGCACCTATCTTGCCGAGTACGGCCGCAACGACAAGCTGACCTCGGTGATCCGCTTCATCAACGACATCCTGCTGTCGGCGCCCTCGATCATCATCGGCCTGTTCATCTACGGCGCGGTGGTGGTGCCGATGCGGGGCTTCTCGGCGATCGCGGGTGCGCTGGCGCTCGCCGTGATCGTGATCCCGGTCGTGGTGCGCACCACGGAGGACATGCTGCTGCTGGTGCCGAACCCGCTGCGCGAAGCCGCCAGCGCGCTGGGCCTGCCGCGCTCGCTGGTGATCAAGCGGATCGCCTATCGCGCCGCGCGCTCCGGCCTCATCACCGGCGTGCTGCTCGCCACGGCGCGCGTCGCCGGCGAGACCGCGCCGCTGCTGTTCACCGCGCTGTCCAACCAGTTCTTCAGCCTCGGCCTCGACAAGACGATGGCCAACCTGCCGGTCACCATCAACAACTTCGTGCAGAGCCCCTATGCCTATTGGAAGCAGCTCGCCTGGAGCGGCGCGCTGCTGATCACCCTGACCGTGCTTGCCCTGAACATTGGCGCCCGCATCCTTGGTGCCGAGAGGACTGCAAAATGAGTGAAATGTCTGTTTCCGTCAGCGCGCCGACCGTTCACCCCGGCTCGCAGCCGCTGCCCGAGGCGCCTGCCAAGGTCACCGCGCGCAACCTCAACTTCTACTACGGTGAGCACCATGCGCTGAAGAACATCAATCTGGCGCTCGGCACTAACCGCGTCACCGCCTTCATCGGCCCGTCCGGCTGCGGCAAGTCGACCCTGCTGCGCATCTTCAACCGGATGTACGACCTCTATCCGGGCCAGCGCGCCACCGGCCAGCTGCTGCTCGACCACACCAACATTCTCGACCCCAAGCTCGACCTCAACCTGCTGCGCGCCCGGGTCGGCATGGTGTTCCAGAAGCCGACCCCGTTCCCGATGACGATCTACGAGAACATCGCCTTCGGCATCCGCCTCTACGAGAAGATCTCGAAGTCCGAGATGGACGACCGCGTCGAGAAGGCGCTGCGCGGCGGCGCGCTGTGGAACGAGGTCAAGGACAAGCTCAACGCCTCCGGCCTGTCGCTCTCCGGCGGCCAGCAGCAGCGCCTCTGCATCGCCCGCACCGTCGCGGTTCGGCCCGAGGTGATCCTGTTCGACGAGCCGTGCTCGGCGCTCGACCCGATCTCGACCGCCAAGGTCGAGGAGCTGATCCAGGAGCTGTCCGAGAATTACACGATCGCGATCGTCACCCACAACATGCAGCAGGCGGCGCGCGTCTCCGACAAGACCGCCTTCATGTATCTCGGCGAGCTGATCGAGTTCGACGACACCAGCAAGATCTTCACGTCGCCGACCGACCGGCGGACGCAGGACTACATCACCGGCCGGTTCGGCTGAGGAGACGCAACATGGGTACTGAACATACCGCAAAGGCCTTCGACACCGACCTCCAGGAGCTCACGCGCCTGGTCGCCGAGATGGGCGGCATCGCCGAGCGCATGATCGTCGATTCCGTCGATGCGCTGATCCGCCGCGACGTCGCGCTCGGCCAGCGCGTCGTCGCCATCGACGCCGATCTCGACGCGCTGCAGAAGCGCATCGAGGAACGCGCCGTGCTCACCATCGCCCGCCGCCAGCCGATGGCGGTGGACCTGCGCGAGATCGTCGGCGCCATGCGCGTTGCGACCGACCTCGAGCGCATCGGCGACCTCGCCAAGAACATGGGCAAGCGCGTCGCCGCGCTGGAGACCGACTTCCATCCGCTCAAGCTGTTCCGCGGCCTGGAGCACATGACCGACCTGGTGCAGCAGCAGGTCAAGAGCGTGCTCGATGCCTATGCCGCGCACGATCTGCCGGCGGCGATGGCGGTGTGGAAGGGCGACGAGGAGGTCGACGCGATCTGCACCTCGCTGTTCCGCGAGCTCCTGACCTACATGATGGAGGATCCGCGCAACATCTCGTTCTGCATCCACTTGATGTTCTGCGCCAAGAACATCGAGCGCATCGGCGACCACGCCACCAACATCGCCGAGACCGTGTTCTACATGATCGAGGGCCAGGCGATCACCGACAAGCGGCCGAAGGGCGACATGACCAATTTCGCCACGACGATCCCGAATACCTGAAGACCTCAAGGAGCGACGACAACATGGGCGCACGCATTATGGTGGTTGAGGACGAGGAAGCTCTCACTGAGCTTCTGCGTTACAACCTCGAAGGCGACGGCTATGACGTCGAGACGGTGATGCGCGGCGACGACGCCGACACCCGCCTCAAGGAACACATTCCCGATCTGATCGTGCTCGACTGGATGCTGCCGGGCCTCTCCGGCATCGAGCTGTGCCGGCGCCTCCGCACCCGGCCCGAGACCAAGCAGCTGCCGATCATCATGCTGACCGCGCGCGGCGAGGAGAGCGAGCGCGTGCGCGGCCTTGCGACCGGCGCCGACGATTACATCGTCAAGCCGTTCTCTGTGCCGGAGCTGCTCGCGCGCGTGAAAGGCCTGCTCAGGCGCGCCAGTCCGGAGCGGCTCGCGACCGTGCTGGCCTATGGCGACATCGAGCTCGATCGCGACAAGCGCCGCGTCGCGCGCTCCGGCCGCCCGATCGATCTCGGCCCGACCGAATATCGCCTGCTGGAGTTTTTCCTGGAGCATCCCGGCCGCGTGTTCTCGCGCGAGCAGCTGCTCGACAGCGTCTGGGGCCGCGACATCTACATCGACGAGCGCACCGTCGACGTCCATATCGGCCGCCTGCGCAAGCTGCTTAATCTCGGCCGCGAGCAGGATCCGATCCGCACCGTCCGCGGCGCCGGCTACGCGCTGGACGATCGCTTCGCCAAGGCGGAGCAGACGTAAAGCTCCAGCGAGAGCTGGTTTGGCGAGCTCGGCCGTCATCCCGGGGCGCGCGCAGCGCGAGCCCGGGACCCATAATCATAGGACGTGGTTTGGCGAAGACTCGAAGTCACCATCTCGCGCAACAATTGCGCCCTGTGGTTATGGATCCCCGCGTTCGCGGGGATGACACCGAGTTGGTTGAGGCGCCGTCGTGTGACGGCTGCCGTCTTTACGATCAGCTAAATCTCGCTCAGCGCGTCGGCTTCGGTGCCGCGCGGCGGCGATCCGCCGCCGGCTGATACGCCACGCGCGAGTGCTGGGCGCAATAGGGCAGGCCGGACAGCGCCTTGCCGCCGCAGAAGAAGAAATCCGGGCTCGAGGGATCGCCGACCGGCCAGTGGCAGGTCGCCTCGTTCAATTCGAGCAGCGACAGCCGCTGGCTCATCGGCACCACGTTGTCGTAGGTGACGGGTTCGGCCTCGACCTCGACCTCGAAGGCCTGCGCCAGCGCGGTGTTGCCGCGCGCGATCGGGCGGCTCACCCGCATCATGTGCTGGGCGGGACGCGCCTTGCGCGGCCGGGGCGCGGCCGACGAAGGGCTCTTGGCGCGGCCGGACAGGCCGAGCCTGTGCACTTTGCCGATCACGGCATTGCGGGTCACATTGCCGAGCTCTGCTGCGATCTGGCTGGCCGACAATCCGGCCTCCCAGAGCTTTTTCAGCTGCTCGACGCGATCGTCGGACCAGGTCAAAACCGTCATTGCACCCTTTCCCTCGCCGCGCGGTTGCCATCCTGGCGGTCCGTGCGGCGAATGCCTAAGCCTCGAAAAACCCGTGCCGCTCGAATCCCTTAGGGCTCGCCGGGCGCGCAACTGACGCCCGAACGTTTACGCCGGTACATGAGGACTCTTGGGATCAGAACTGCCGCACGAGATGTCGTATCTGACAAGCCAAACGCTACAATATGGCGTGACTCGCGCGCAAGAGTCCGCCGACTCGCTTCCACATGTTCCGTGGTGAAAAACCCGCAAAATCGCCACCGCAAGACTACGGAATCACCGTTTCACCACCGTTTCCTGGGGCTTTCGGGCGGCATTGACACCCGTTTCACCAGGCCTAAGATAGTTGTGCGTGCCGCCCTTAAAAGGCGGCACGTTTCGTTTTCCGGGCCGGTGGATGGTGCGTTGCGCAATGCACGCCTCACACCGTCCGCAACATCATGTGGCCGTCATGACTAACAGCGCAGCCCCGCATTTGCTCCCCGTTTTCGCCAGGGCCAACCTCGGTTTCGAGCGCGGCGAAGGCTGCTGGCTGATCGCGACCAATGGCGATCGCTATCTCGATTTCACCTCGGGCGTCGCCGTCAATGCGCTCGGCCATTGCCACCCGCATTTGATCGAGGCGTTGCAGGAGCAGGCGACGAAGCTGTGGCACATGTCGAACCTGTTCCAGAGCCCGGACGGCGAGAAGCTCGCCGCGCGCCTGTGCCACGAGAGTTTTGCCGACCTGGTGTTCTTCTGCAATTCCGGCGCCGAGGCGCTGGAGGGCGTGATCAAGCTGGTGCGCCATCATCACTTCTCCAAGGGGCACCCGGAGCGTTACCGCATCATCACGTTCGAAGGCGCCTTCCACGGCCGCACGCTGGCGACGCTCGCTGCGACCGGATCGGCAAAATATCTCGAAGGGTTCGGTCCGCCGATGGATGGCTTCGACCAGGTGCCGCATGGCGACCTCGAAGCCGTCAAGAAGGCGATCGGCCCCGACACCGCCGGTATCCTGATCGAGCCGATCCAGGGCGAGGGCGGCGTGCGTTCGGCACCGCCCGCTTTCCTCAAGGCGTTGCGCCAGCTTTGCGACGAGAAGGGCCTGCTGCTCGCCTTCGACGAGGTGCAGACCGGCATGGGCCGTGCCGGCGATCTGTTCGCGTATCGGCGCACCGGCGTCACGCCCGACGTGATGTCGCTGGCGAAGGCGCTCGGCGGCGGCTTCCCGATCGGCGCCGTGCTGGCGACCGCGGACGCGGCGGCCGGCATGGGGCCCGGCTCGCACGGCTCGACCTTCGGCGGCAATCCGCTGGCGATCTCCGCAGCCAACGCCGTGCTCGACGTCATGCTCAAGCCCGGCTTCTTCGACCACGTGCAGAAGATGTCGCTGCTGCTCAAGCAGAAGCTCGCCTCCGTGATCGACCGTCACCCCGACATCGTCAGCGAGGTGCGCGGCGAGGGCCTCCTGATCGGCATCAAGGCCGTCGTGCCCTCGGGTGACCTGGTCGCCACCTTGCGCGACGAAAAGCTCCTGACCGTCGGGGCCGGCGACAATGTCGTGCGCTTCCTGCCGCCCTTGATCGTCACCGAAGCCGAGATCGAGGACAGCGTCGGACGGCTGGAGCGTGCCTGCGCCGCATTGTCGGCCGGCCAGAGCAAGCGGGCGGCAAGCTGATGAGCAAGTCGCCGACCAAGACGCCGAAGCACTTCCTCGACATCAACGAGCTCCCGCTGTCGGAGCTCAAGCGCATGCTCGCCGCGTCGAGCGCGATGAAGGCGAAGCAGAAGGCGCATCAGCCGGTCCGGCCGCTCGAGGGCAAGACGCTGGCGATGATCTTCGAGCGACCCTCGACGCGGACCCGGGTGTCGTTCGACGTCGGCATGCGCCAGCTCGGCGGCGAGGCGATCATGCTCACCGGTGCCGAGATGCAGCTCGGCCGCGGCGAGACCATCGCCGACACCGCGCGCGTGCTGTCGCGCTATGTCGACGCCATCATGATCCGCATCCTCAATCACGATGCGTTGCTGGAGCTTGCGGCCAACGCCACCGTGCCCGTCATCAACGGCCTGACGCGGCGCTCGCATCCCTGCCAGGTGATGGCCGACCTCATGACCTTTGAGGAGCATCGCGGCCCGATCGAGGGCAAGACGGTGGCCTGGACCGGTGACGACAACAACGTTCTGGCGTCCTGGGCGCACGCCGCCGAGCGCTTCAAGTTCCAGCTCAACGTCGCCACCCCTCCGGAGCTCGCGCCGAAAAAGGCGATGCGCGACTGGATCAAGGCGACCGGCGCGCCGATCGTGCTCGGCACCGATCCGGAAGCCGCCGTGCGCGGCGCCGATTGCGTCGTCACCGACACCTGGGTGTCGATGGGCGACAAGGAAGGCGAGCATCGCCACAACGTGCTCAAGCCCTACCAGGTCAACGGCAAGCTGATGTCGCTCGCCAAGCGAGACGCGCTGTTCATGCATTGCCTGCCCGCCCATCGCGGCGAGGAGGTCACCGACGAGGTGATCGACGGCCCGCAATCGGTCGTGTTCGACGAGGCCGAAAACCGCCTGCACGCGCAGAAGGGCATCTTGGCCTGGTGCTTCGACGCGGTGAAGTAGCCCGGGCGAAAAAGCAGTGGCTGCGGTGGCCGCCGCATCCACCATTGTCGTCCCGGACAAGCGCCGCACAGCGGCGCGCCGATCCGGGACATAACCACAGGCCGTGGTTTGGCGAGGACTGGGAGTTGCCACCTCGCAGGATGACGTGGTTATGGGTCCCGGGCTCGCGCGCTGCGCGCCCCGGGACGACACCGGGTTTGCTGTAGCGTTGTGCACCCTCATCGCATCGGGAACGCGCCCCTTCCATTTCCCACCTCCGACCCCAGATAGAGCGCCATGGTTTCCCAATCTCCTGACATGAAGACCGGGTCCGAAGGCCCGGTTCGCGCGCCATCCGCAGTTCCGATCGATGACGCCGTGCTGCCCTACGAGGTCGATGCGCTCGACGTGCGCGGGCGCCTGGTGCGGCTTGGCCCGGCGCTCGACGACATCCTGACCAAGCACGATTATCCCGCGCCCGTCGGCAAGCTGCTCGGCGAGGCCATCGTGCTGACGACGCTGCTCGGTTCGGCACTGAAATTCGAAGGACGCTTCATCCTCCAGGCCCAGACCGACGGTCCGGTGTCGTTCCTGGTGGTGGACTACCAGGCGCCGGATCGCCTGCGCGCCTATGCCCGCTTCGATGCCGCGCGTCTCGGCGAGGCCCAAGAATCCGGCATGCGTTCCGGCGCGCTGCTCGGCCGCGGTCATCTCGCCATGACCATCGACCAGGGCCCCGACATGAGTCGCTACCAGGGCCTGGTCGCGCTCGACGGCGGCAGCCTGGAAGACGCCGCCCACGAATATTTCCTGCGCTCCGAGCAGATCCCGACCAAGGTGCGTCTGGCGGTCGGCGAGGAATGGCGCTCCAGCGACGGCGGCAAGCATCGCTGGCGCGCCGGCGGCATGCTGATGCAGTTTCTGCCGAAGGCGCCGGAGCGCGCGCGGCAGGCGGACTTGCATCCCGGCGATGCCCCTGACGGCGTCGAGGTTCATGCCGTCACCGAGGACGATGCCTGGGTCGAGGCGCGTTCGCTGATCGAGACGGTCGAGGACGTCGAGCTGATCGATCCCGAGCTGTCCGGCGAGCGGCTGCTGTTCCGCCTGTTCCACGAGCGCGGCGTGCGCGTGTTCAATCCGCTGGTTCTTAAGGCGCAGTGCTCCTGCTCGCGCGATGCGGTCGCCGCGATGCTCAAGAGCTTCTCGCCCGACGATCGCGCCGCGATGGTCAAGGACGACAAGGTGGTCGTGACCTGCGAGTTCTGCTCGTCGGTCTATCAATTCACCCCGCACGAGGCCGGCGTGGAAGACGCGTGAGCGACATCGTCGCCTCGTAGCCCGGATGGAGCGAAGTGTAATCCGGGGCCGCTCGCCCGGCATCTCGCATCGTCCCGGATTACGCTTGCGCTCGATCCGGGCTACGGCACCGTGCCTGTGTCGGCCTCTGTCAATCCATCAGCGCGAAAATATTCCACTTTACCGAAATTCGGAAATGGCGTATGTGTCGCTCATCCCGGCTCAACCAGGAGGGGCGATCTCGAGGTCGTCTTGATCGCGAGCCGGGCTTGCGGTGGACGCGGCAGCGTCGGCACGAGAGGTGCGGGCAGGGCGGGTAGTCCCTGTGAGCCCGTAACCGCGTGCGGACGAACGGCGCTGCTAGGCTTCGTCTCGCCTGTAAGTTTCCGGCTCTGTCGACGGAGCCAGGAAATACTGCGGCGAAAGGGCGGGCCGTGCGTACGGCAAAACCGTGTGGTCCTGGCCGTCGTTGCTACGGTCAAGTCCAGCGGAGATGCGAGCGAGCCCAACCGGGCAGACTGCATCAATTCGCGGGGCGAGGGAGGCCAGAAGGACATTCGGCTCCCGGGAGAGCGCGGCATAAGCCGTCCGACCATCGCGCAGGGAAGGCCGAGTGATCGGCACCACCTGTATGCTGCTGTGCGGTTCTTCTGCGTGTGCATTTTGCGCAGCAGACCGCGGGTGCGTTGTCAGCACCCGGCCTTCCCTGCGCCCTCTTGGATTTGAGGGTGGAGACGCAAGCAAAGCTCGGGCGAAATCGGCCGCGAGAACAAGAAGGCGTGTCTGCAAGCTGAGCTGCCCGCCACAAGCTCGATCTCGTAGGATGGGTAGAGCGCAGCGAAACCCATCGCCCTTCCGCGAGCAGATGCGTGATGGGTTTCGCTGCGCTCTACCCATCCTACTTGACGGCGTCGTCGCCCCTAATTCAACACCCGCTTGCTGTCCGGGCTGTCCAGCGAGAACGCCGGCACGTCGATCTCGAAGCGCTCGCCGCTTTCGCTGACCATCTGGTAGCGGCCGGTCATGAAGCCGGAGGCGGTCGAGAGCGGGACGCCCGAGGTGTATTCGAAGCGCTCGCCGGGGGCCAGGATCGGCTGCTCGCCGACCACGCCCTCGCCCTTCACCTCCTGCTGGCGGCCGGAGGCGTCGGTGATGATCCAGTGCCGCGTCTTGAGCTGCACGGTCTCCTCGCCCGAATTGGTGATCACGATGGTGTAGGACCAGAAGTAGCGGGAGCGGTCGGCCGACGACTGCTCCGGAACAAAGTTCGGCTCGACGGTCACTTCGATGTGGCGGGTCACGGCGCGGTACATGGCTGCTACCATAGCGAAATCCGGCTCCGGAACCAAACGCCCTGGACGGCTTTGGCGACATCGTCCCGCCAGAATTCGAAGGGAATGACACCCCAGGGAAGGCACCGGCAAACCCCCATGGCACCCGGCCGCTTTGTGGGGTAACGACCGGACCGGTACACTCCTTGACACGCCGCGATTTGCGGAAGGTTTTTGCGCCCCGATGACCATTGCCGACCAAGTGACGGGATCGACGATCACGGGAACTGCCGCATCTGAGGGGACGAAGCCGCGTGCGAGGGCGCCGGCCATCACGCTGCCCGCCATCGGCGAGCGCGAGCTCCGGCTCGACCTGTTCCGCGGGCTCGCGCTGTGGCTGATCTTCATCGACCATCTGCCGCCCAGTGTGTTGACCTGGTTCACGATCCGCAATTACGGCTTCAGCGACGCCACCGAGATCTTCATCTTCATCTCCGGCTACACCGCCGCCTTCGTCTACGGCAGGGCGATGCTGGAGAGCGGCGTCGTCATCGCCACCGCGCGCATCCTGCGCCGGGTCTGGCAGATCTACGTCGCCCACGTCTTCCTGTTCACGATCTTCCTCGCCGAGATCTCCTACGTCGCGACCAGCTTCGAGAACCCGCTCTACACCGAAGAGATGGGCATCATGGATTTCCTCAAGCAGCCCGACGTCACCATCGTGCAGGCGCTGCTGCTCCGCTTCCGCCCCGTCAACATGGACGTGCTGCCGCTCTATATCGTGCTGATGCTGGCGCTGCCGTTGATCCTGTGGTCGATGAAATGGCGGCCCGACGTCACGCTCGCCCTCTCGGTCGTGCTCTACGCGGTGACCTGGGAGTATGATCTGTATCTGTCGGCGTATCCGAACGGCTTCTGGGCCTTCAACCCCTTCGCCTGGCAATTGCTGTTCGTGTTCGGTGCCTGGTGCGCGCTCGGAGGGGCGCGCCGCATGTCGCGCATTCTGTCGTCACGCGTCACGATGTGGCTGGCGATCGCCTATCTCATCGCGTCGTTCTACGTGACGCTGACCTGGTACGTGCCGCAGCTCTCCCAGTTCATGCCGAAGCTGGTCGAGCAATGGATGTATCCGATCAACAAGACCGATCTGGACGTGCTGCGCTTCACGCATTTCCTGGCGCTGGCGGCGCTCACCGTGCGCTTCCTGCCCCGGGATTGGCCGGGCTTGAAATCGCGCTGGCTGCGACCATTGATTCTATGCGGGCAGCATTCCCTCGAGATCTTCTGCCTCGGCGTCTTCCTGGCCTTTGCCGGCCATTTCATCCTCGCCGAAGTCTCCGGCGGCGCGGCCATGCATGCGCTAATTAGTCTCTCCGGGGTGCTGATCATGTGGGGCGTAGCCTGGGTGATTTCGTGGTACAAGCGCGTGGCTGACAAGAGCGGTACGAAGACCAAGAACGCCGCCGGCAACGCCGACCTGGCGGGAGGGGGCTGATGAAGGCGAAGGTTCTCCTGAGCCTGATCCTGCTATGCGGTAGCCTCGCCGCGCCCCTGGCGCGCGCGGGCGATGCTGCGCCTGCCGCCACCAATAATGCGCCCGCAGCCTGTGAGCTGCCGTCCTATCTGCTCACCAGCGAAAGCCGGCTGACAAAGGTCGCCGATGCGCTCAAGGCCGGCAAGCCGCTCGACATCCTGGTCATCGGCAGCCGCTCGACCACGATTCCATCCTCGGAGAGCAGCTCCTATCCGGCGCGAATGGAGGCGATCCTCAAGGAGAAGCTGCCGGCGTCCGAGGTGGTGCACGTCTCCGTAGAAATACAGAGCAAGAAGACAGCAGAGGAGACCGCGTCTACCTTCGTTAAGCTGATGGAAGCAAAAGCGCCTACTTTGGTGATCTGGCAGACCGGGACCGTGGATGCTATTCGATCCATCGATCCCGACGAATTTCGTAGCGCGGTGACCGAGGGGGTTGTTGCGCTGCAAAATGCAGGGGCTGACGTCGTCTTGATGAACTTGCAATACAGCCCGCGTACGGAGACCATGATCTCGGCGCCGCCTTATCTCGACAACATGCGGGTGGTGGCGCAGGAGCACGACATTCCGCTGTTCGATCGCTTCGCGATCATGCGGCAGTGGAATGACCAGGGTCAGTTCGACCTGTTCAGCCCGTCCCGCGGGCCCGAGCTGGCGAAACAGGTCCATGATTGCCTTGGCCGGGCGTTGGCACAGTTCGTGATCGACGCAGCCCGTGGGGAGCCGGCCCAGCAGCAAAATTGAGGTCTAGCGTTAATGAGTTCTCTCCGCCCTTTTTGCCTGACGGCATGGCTGGCCGCGCCTGCAGCCGCAGTGCTGCTGTCGCTGCTGCCGGCCCCGCAATCGCAGGCCCAGACGCCGGCCATGCAGGCGACACCCGCCCCCGCACAGTCGGCTGATCCCGCGCCGGCCTCGCCCTCCCAGACCGCCGTCGCCGCGACCTCGCCCGAGCAGCGCGGCATCACGGCGCGTGCCATCGACAAGGTGAAGCAGGCCGCCAAATCCGCCAGCGACATCTTCAACCGCGTGCCCTGCCAGCCGCCGAAGGGTGGCTCGAAGGCGATGGGCTCGCTGCCGCACGTCGCGGGCAAGCTCGTTGCCGGGCTGCCCGTCGTCATCGTCGCGTTCGGCTCGTCCTCGACTCAAGGATTCGGCGCGAGCTCGCCGGAGTTCAATTACCCCAATCGTCTCGCCGCGCAGCTGCGCCGGCACTATCCGACCGCCGACATCAGCGTCATCAATGCCGGTGTCGGCGGCGAGGACGCGCCTGAGATGATGAAGCGCCTTCAGACGCAGGTGATCGACATGCATCCGGATCTCGTGATCTGGCAGGTCGGCACCAACGCCGTGCTGCGCAATCTCGATCCCGGCGAAACCGCCAAGATGGTGGAGGACGGCATCAGCCGCATCCAGGCCGCGGGCGGCGCCGACATCGTGCTGGTCGATCCGCAATATTCGCCGGCCGTCAACCAGCGGGCCGAGAGCGCCGGCAAGATGGTGAAGCTGCTCAGCAAGGTCGCCGAGCTCCGTCACGTCGGAATCTTCCCGCGCTTCGAGGTGATGCGTGACTGGCACGAGAAGCAGGCCATTCCGGTCGAGGGCTTCGTGATCGCCGACGGCCTGCACATGAACGATTGGGGCTATGCCTGCTTCGCCCAGCTGCTCGGCGACGACATCATCCGCTCGGTCGGCCAGATCAAGCTCGGCGTCAACGTGCCCGCGGACGTGCGGACGTACCGGCCGATGTGAGAGGTCTGCTTCACCCTCCCCTGGAGGGGGAGGGTCGATCGCGCGCAGCGCGAGCGGGGTGGGGTGATCTCTCCACTCGGGCACTGTTGGATGTGGAGAGACCGTCACCCCACCCCGTCTCACATTTCGCTGCGCTCAATGTGAGCCGACCCTCCTCCTCCAGGGGAGGGTCAGCGCTTCACGCCTTCTCCAGCGCCGCCGTCAGGTCCTCGATCAGATCGTCGGCATGCTCGAGCCCCGCCGAGAAGCGAATGAAGCCTTCGCCGATGCCGAGCGCGGCGCGGTCTTCCGGCTTCAGGCGCTGATGCGTCGTGGTGGCCGGATGCGTGACGAGGCTCTTGGCGTCGCCGAGATTGTTCGAGATCCTCGCAAGCTTCAGCGCGTTGAGCACGCGGAACGCGGCCGCCTTGCCGCCCTTGACCTCGAAGCCGACCAGCGTCGAGCCGCCGCGCATCTGCTTCTTCACCAATGCGGCCTGCGGATGATCGGCGCGGCCGGGATAGACCAGCCGCGAGATCTTCGGATGGCTCGCCAGCACCTCGGCGATGCGCGAAGCGGTCTCGGTCTGCGCACGGACCCGCACGCCCAGCGTCTCCAGGCCCTTGAGCAGGACCCAGGCGTTGAACGGCGAGATCGACGGCCCGGTCTGGCGCATGAAATTGTGGATGTGCTCGGCGATGAAGGCTTCCGAGGACAGGATGATGCCGCCGAGGCAGCGGCCCTGGCCGTCGATGTGCTTGGTCGCGGAATAGACCACGACGTCGGCCCCGAGCGCGAGCGGGCTCTGCCAGATCGGGGTTGCGAACACGTTGTCGACGACGAGCCGCGCACCGCCCTTGTGCGCGATCTCGGCGATGGCGGGAATGTCGAGCACGTCGAGCGTCGGGTTGGTCGGGCTCTCCAGGAAGAACGTCTTGGTGTTGGGCCGCAGCGCGCGCTGCCATTGGTCGAGATCGAGCCCGTCGACCAGCGTGGTCTCGATGCCGTAGCGCGGCAACAGGTCCTGCACGACGTAGAGGCACGAGCCGAACAGCGCGCGGGAGGCCACAACGTGATCGCCGGCCCTCAGCGGCGCCAGGATCGCGGTCGTCACCGCGGCCATGCCGGTCGCCGCCGAGCGGGCGGCTTCGGCGCCTTCGAGCTCGATCATGCGGCGTTCGAACATCGCGATGGTGGGATTGGAATAGCGCGAATAGATGAAGCCGGGG
Organism: Bradyrhizobium sp. 22; assembly: GCF_000482425.1. NCBI lineage: Bacteria > Pseudomonadati > Pseudomonadota > Alphaproteobacteria > Hyphomicrobiales > Nitrobacteraceae > Bradyrhizobium > Bradyrhizobium sp. 22. The sequence continues at coordinate 1,760,865 of NZ_KI519400.1, read as the reverse complement.
TCCTCGCCCTTGAACCGCGCCTCGCATTGCTCGGCGGTGTCGTAGACATAGCCCTGGGTCAGGAACAGCGACTCCGAGGTCTCGCCATATTGCGAGCGCAGGGTGCCGGAATGAACCAGGCGGGTTTCGGGGCGGTAGTTGGCGGTCGACTTCGACATAGGGTACCTCCGACATGACCGCCTCGTCGAAAGCGGTCACAAAAAAACCGGCCTGGATATCTCCACGGGCCGGGATCACAGAGGTCCCCGGCCTGTTTAGCGACTTATTTAACGTGGCTGCAAGCCGGCCGGCTCAAATCACCACGGGATAAGTGATGCTCATATTCGGCAATGCCCTTTCCGTCAAGGCGTCCATCGGATAGCCGTAAAAGACCTGTATTTCCGGCATGTCCGGATGCATTTGACCCCTGATGAGGACCCCCGGTTGACGTTCACGGTCGCGCCCGACGCCAATGGTATCCTGCCCGACCGCATGATCGCGGCGATGGCGGAGGCGGGGCTCATCCGGCCCGCCTACGACTTCGTCGAGAGCCAGATCCAGCCGGCCAGCCTCGATCTGCGTCTCGGCGACATCGCCTATCGCGTCCGCGCCAGCTTCCTGCCCGGTCCCGGGGCCACCGTCGCCGAGCGCATCGACGAATTGAAGCTGCACGAGTTCAGCCTCGCCGACGGCGCGGTGCTGGAGACCAACTGCGTCTACATCGTGCCGCTGCTGGAAAGCCTCGCGCTGCCGCCGGAGATCGTCGCGGCCGCCAACCCCAAGAGCTCCACCGGCCGGCTCGACGTCTTCACCCGCGTGATCGCCGACGGCACCCGCCGCTTCGACATGATCGGCGCCGGCTATCACGGTCCACTCTACGCCGAGATTAGCCCGAAGACGTTCCCGGTGCTGGTGCGCGAGGGCTCGCGCCTCAGCCAGGTGCGCTTCCGCACCGGTGATGCCATCCTCAACGCCGACGAGCTCGACGGCTTGCACGCTGCCGAGCGTCTGGTCGATGTCGACGATGCCGATCTCTCCGGTGGCGTTGCCGTCTCCGTCGACCTGTCCGGCGAGAAAGCGGGCGGCTTCGTCGGTTATCGCGCCAAGCGCCACACCGGCGTCGTCGACGTCGATCGTCGCTCCGGCTACGCGGTGGAGGATTTCTGGGAGCCGATGTCGGCCCGTCCCGACGGCAGCCTGATCCTCGATCCCGGCGAGTTCTACATCCTCGCCTCCAAAGAAGCCGTGCAGGTGCCGCCAGACTACGCCGCGGAGATGGTGCCGTTCGATCCCCTGGTCGGCGAGTTCCGGGTGCATTACGCCGGATTCTTCGATCCCGGCTTCGGCTATGCCGGCGCCGGCGGACAGGGCGCGCGCGCCGTGCTGGAGGTGCGCTCGCGCGAAGTGCCGTTCATCCTCGAGCACGGCCAGATCGTCGGCCGTCTCGTCTACGAGAAGATGCTGGCCCGACCTGATGCGATGTACGGCCAGCGTATCGGTTCCAACTACCAGGCCCAGGGCCTCAAACTATCGAAGCATTTTCGGGTGTAGCCCGATCCTGTAGCCCGGATGGAGCGAAGCGAAATCCGGGGCAGTCTCACTTGTGGCGCGATCCCGGATTGCGCGGAGCCTGTCATCGGGCGGCGCTCCGCGCCGACCCGGTGGCTTTATCCGGGCTACGAGGTGAGCATATGACCAATCAATCCGAACTCGATGCAAGGATCGCCGAAGGCGTCGCGGATGCGCTGATCTATTCGGATCGCTCGGGAACGATCATGCGCTGGAACGGTGCCGCGGCGGCCCTGTTCGGCTTCTCCGCTGCGGAAGCGCTCGGCCAGAATCTCGACCTGATCATTCCCGAGCATCTGCGCGCCGCGCACTGGAAGGGCTTTGAGGCCGCGCTCGCCAGCGGCAGCATGAAGCTTGCGGGCAAGCCGACGCTGACTCGCGCGCTGCACAAGAGCGGACGCAAGCTCTACATCGAGATGACGTTCGCCCTGGTGCGGGATTCCGCCGGCAACGTCCTCGGATCCGTGGCGATGGCGCGCGATGTCACCGAGCGGGTCGAGCGTGAGCGCGCGGCCAAGGCGCCGCCGCAAACTTCGTGATGCGGAATTGACGGGCCATCGCGCAGGGCGCCCTGCACGGGCGTGATGTTGCCTGCCGCGGGGTGCGGTGACACACTCGATCGAAACAACGATCGGGAGCGAACATGGCCGCCGCTTTGGACGCCGCGCAGGAAGCCCAATGGAAGCGCTGGCGCGCGGTCGCCGACCTCTATCACGCTTATTTCACCGGGCTCATCCTCACCGTCGTCACGCGGCGCGGCACCGCAGGCGCCGCCGAGTTCGTCTTCCGCGTGTTTCGCCGCCAGCAGCAGGAGCGCTTCCTGCCGGGCCTCGCGAAGCTCGGGATCGATCATCTGCCGCCGGCGGTGGCGGCCGCGCAATATCACTATCTCTCCAACTGGATCGGCGGCGTGCATGTCGAGTACATGTACGAGAGCGACGTCAAGGCCTGGATCCGCTACCCGCCGCCGCGCTGGATCTGGAAGGGCACCGCGATCTGCGGCGTGCCGGGCGAGGTCTCGCGCGCGATGCTGCGCGGCTGGCACGCCAACAATGGCGCAGCCCTCGGCGATCTCAGGCTCGGCTTCGTCTGCACCAAGCAGAGCGTCGACGGCCAGGACGGGCTGGAAGGCTACTATCACCAATACGATCATCCGCTCGAGCTCGATCAGCGGCTGGTGTTCGCGCGCCACCTCGAAGCGCCGCTGTTCGATGCGAAGACCGCGCCGGCGCTTCCCGTGGCGAGCTGGCCGAAACCGCGTCTTGAAAAAGCCTATCGCAATTACGCGATGGAATATGTGCGCACCGCGGCGCCCGTCATGGTGCAGCTGTTCGGTCCTGAAGACGCCGGCTACCTGCTGCGCCTCACCGGCAAGCTGATCGGGATGCAATATTTCGACGACGTCGCGGCCGCGCTGGCGATGAGCCGCGGCGGGGCAAGCGAATTCGCCGCGTTCCTGAACGCGCTGCTTGCCGCGCAGGATGATGCGGTCGAGACCGCACGATCCGAAGGTGCCTTCGAGGTCCGCCAGCAGACGTGGAAGCTGATGGACGACGTCGCTGACTATCACCCGGTTTGCGCCAAGGTGCTGGAGGGGCTGTTCGAAGGCCTCGCCGCAGGCTGCGGGCGGCATATCGCCGTGCATCTGCGCCCCGCCGCTGGTTGCCGTCCGCCATTGGTCTGGTCGATCGAGTAGCCCCGCCCATCGGAATGCGCTGCCGCAGGGCACGCCTGCATCGGGCGTAGGAGGAATCGGCCATGGCCGTGCTAACAAGCCTCCCGGCGCGCCCCTGCGCGAACAATTGATTGCCACACCCAAGCATTACCGCGCCGCAAAGGGCGCCCCGGGCCCGGAGAGGATATGTCCGACATCGCCGAAATCCCGGTCGATGAGCAAGAGCGTCCGCTGCCGCCGCCGGTGCGAAACGCGCTTGTAGACGGGCCGATCCTGCGCACGCTGCTCAGCCTCGCCTGGCCCAACGCGATCGCGCTGTCGGCCGGCACCTGCACGGTGATCGCGGAAACCTCCTATATCGGCCGGCTCGGCGTCGAGGCGCTGGCGGCGATGGCGCTGGTGTTCCCGGCCATCATCCTGACCATGACGATGTCGGGCGGCGCCATGGGCGGCGCGGTGGCGTCCGCCATTGCACGCGCCCTCGGTGCCGGCGATCGCGAGCGCGCCGGCACGCTCGCCGCGCACGCGATCCTGATCGGCATCAGCTTCGGTCTCGTCTTCATGCTGGGCATGCTGATCTTCGGGCCCAAAGTGCTGGAGATGCTCGGCGGCCGCGGCGATGTGCTGACCCATGCAATTGCCTACACGCAGGTGTTTTTCGGCGGCGCCGTGCTGCCCTGGCTGCTCAACACCATGGCCGGCGTGCTGCGCGGCACCGGCAACATGAAGCTGCCCTCGTTCCTGATTATCAACTCCGCGGCCTGGCAGATCGTGCTCGGCGGCACGCTCGGCCTCGGACTCGGTCCGGTGCCGCAATTCGGCATGCGCGGCGTCGCGGCCGGCGCGCTGATCGCCTATTCCATGAACATCGGCATCATGGCCTGGTACCTGTTCTCCGGGCGCGCGCGCGTCACACCGAAGCTGCGCGGCCTGCGCATCCAATGGGCGATGTTTTTCGACATCCTCAAGGTCGGCGCCATCGCCTGCTTCTCGCCGCTGCAATCGGTGCTGACGATCTCGATCTTCACCCACATGCTGGCGCAGTTCGGCACCACGATCCTCGCCGGCTACGGCATCGGTGCGCGGCTCGAATTCCTGCTGACCTCGATCGCGTTCTCGTTCGGCATCGCCTGCGTGCCGATGGTCGGGATGGCGATCGGCGCCGGCAATATTGCACGCGCCCGGCGCATCGCCTGGATCGCCAGTGCGGCGGCCTTCGTCGCCGTCGGCGCACCGGCCTGTGTCGTTGCGATCTTCCCCGACCTCTGGATCGACATCTTCACCGACAGCGCGGAAGTGCGCGCGGCGAGCCATCAATATCTCTCGACGGTTGGACCGTTCTACGCCTTTTTCGGCATCGCCACGACGATGTATTTCTCCTCGCAAGGCGCGGCCAAGGTGATCGGGCCGGTGCTGGCGCAGACGGCGCGGCTGGTCTACATCTCGGCCGTCGGCTGGTGGCTGTCGACCCATGAGGCCACCGCGCAGAGCTTTTTCTGGCTGGCCGCGAGCTCGATGGTCGTGCTCGGCCTGCTCTCATCCTCCAGCGTCGTGCTGACGCGCTGGGGACCGCGCGGCGGCAAGCCTGCGATCAGGCCAGCGCTGTCGGGTGCCGTCGACTAGCGATGCTTATGGCGGCGATGGCTGCCGCCGCCGCCGGTATGGGCGAGCCGCATCAATTGCGGGATCATCGCCATCATGTCGCCGCCACCAGCGCCGCCGAGCATGCCCATGATGTCGCCGCCGCCCATGCCGCCGAGCCCGGTCGGCACATAGCCGCTTCCGCCCACCGGCGTGTAGCCGCCGTAATTCGGCGCGCCGAAGCCGCCGCCGCCCATCATGCCACCAAGCCCGCCGCCGTTCTCCATCATGCGGCTCATCATCGGGCCCATGGTCTGCATCATCATGGCGAAGCGGCGCTTGCCCATCTTCGCCTTCATCATCTCCAGCATCGGCGCCATCTGGGTCATCATGTCCTCGCCGCCGCCTCCGCCGAATCCGGCGAGTTGCGCCTTCGCCGGCGTGCTTGCGGCGGAAAACAGCAGCAGCACGGCGGCCGCCTGGCAGATCACCTTGTCCGCACCTCTCATGGCATGCTCCTCGCGTGCGCAGCCCCGCCGGGACAGCGGGGCCAACCGGACGCACGCCGCGATGGTTACGGCCGGCGAGGGCGGAGCTCTGTGCGAAAACTCACAGAGGGCGGTCAGGCCGCGGCAGGCGGAAACGCCTTGTGCAGGCCGATGACGGCGTCCTTGGTCTGTTCCTGGACGTAAGCTGCAAGCTCGTTCGGCAGCATGTCGATGGTCCACACCAGGCGGCATCTCCGCTCGCCGTCGGCGATCACCTGCACCGCGGCGCTGTAGTGCTTCAGCCGTTCGTTGCTGATGGCGTAGACGAGACGCCGGCGCGCGTCGTCGCAATCGACCAGCACCTCGCGTGCCACCGAACCATTGGCGAAGGTGACGATGCGCGCATCGCCGTCGCGCGTGCAGGCGGTGACGAAGCCGGGCACCAGCCGTTCATGCAGCGCGCCGAAATCGCGCACCGCGTCCCAGACGTCGTTCGCGGGGGCGGGTAGGGGGATATCGTTGTGGATGGAGGCCATGGGATCAGTATCCTTGATTTCGATTGGTCGACACCGCAAACACCGTCATTGCGAGCGCAGCGAAGCAATCCAGCGATGTTTCCGCGGAGACAGTCTGGATTGCTTCGTCGCAAGAGCTCCTCGCAATGACGGAGCCGGCGGTCGGAGCGCTTAGCTACAAACCGCCTCGACATTGTTGCCGTCGGGATCGATCAGGAAGGCCGCGTAATAGGTTGGGCTGTAATCCTTGCGCGGTCCGGCGCCGCCGTTGTCGCGGCCGCCGCTCTTCAGTCCTTCGCTGTGGAACGCCTTGACCGCGTCATGGCTGCCGGCGCGAAACGCGATGTGCGCGCCGTCGGCCTTGCGGCCCTTGTTGAGGTGCAGCCACAGCGCCGGCGCATCCTTCGGCCCAAAGCCGGCATAGCCGTCGCCGCTGGAGCACAGCACGTAGCCGAGCGGCGCCAGCACCGCGGTGTAGAAGCGCGTCGCGGCGTCGAGGTCGGCAACGCGAAGTCCGATGTGGTCGTACATGTTCGTCTCCATGTGCAAAGCGCGCCGAAACTGGCGCGCGCCGGAGACGAAGCTAGTCAGTTGAGGGCAAGCTGCTCTTGGAGAATCTTGCGCATCCCCTTCGAGGCCTGGCGGAATTTGGTCGGCGATACGCCGGCCGCGCGGTGGAAGGTGCGGACGAAATTGGAGAGATCGCCGAAGCCGACGTCATAGGCGACGTCGGTCACCGTGATGTCGTCGTCCGCGAGCAGCCGTGCCGCGTGCCGCAGCCGCGAGCGCACCAGATATTGATGCGGGGTGACGCCGAGCACGCTCGAGAACAGCCGCAGGAAGTGGAACGGGCTGAGGCCCGCCTGCTTGGCGGCCTGCTCGAGATCGACCTCGGCGTGGGAATTGTCGTCGATCCACAGCGCGGCCTCCACCGCGCGGCGGCGGTCGCGCGCATTGGGCGTGGCCGGCTTGCGCGGCTTGCCCGAAACGACGTTGACGAAGCGGCCGGCCAGGATCTGGCCGACCTCGTCGAGGCCAATGTCGCTGTTGCCATCTGCCGCCGTCTGGGCGAGCTCGCCCAGCACCATCAATTCGGGCAGCGGCGGCGTGGCGCCGACCCGCCAGATCTCGCGCCGTCCACCGAGGGCATCGACCATGTCCTCGCCGAAGAAGAATCCCAGGCAGACGTCGCCGCTGACATGCTCATGGGTGCAGGTGTATTCCTCGCCGGGCGCGCCGACCAGCATCGAGCCCGCCACCAGCTCGAAGAACCCGGCGCGGCAATTGCAGCCGAAGCTGCCCGATCGGACATAGGCGATGGAATGCCCGGTGCGGCATTCGGCAAACGGCGTATCGTCCGGTCCCGCGTCGCAGCGAAACTCACAGACCGTCATCGATTGTGTCGTCAGCAGCGTGGTCGCGTCCATGCCGCCTTATCTAGGTGGACGGCCTCGGCGGAGCAACGGGCAGCAGCACCTCGAACAGCGTCTTGCTGGCGACGGGATGGGCGCCCTCCAGCGCCAGCAGCCGCCGCTTGGAGATCACCCCGCCATAGGGCGAGAGCCGGTCGGTGTAATTGCCGGCCTCCAGCACCCGGTGGCAGGGCACGATCAGCATGTAGGGATTTCTGGCGATCGCCTGCGCCACCGAATGCGCCGCGCCTGAGGCCCCCAGCGCCTTGGCGACCTCGTGATAGGTGCGCGTCTCGCCGCGCGGAATCGAGCAGGTGAACTCATAGACGCGCCGGTTGAAGCCGGACACGCCGCCGGCATCCAGGCTGACCTCGGAAAAGTCAGGGTCGCCGCCTTGCAGCAGGCTCACGATGCCCTCGATCGCCAGCTCCGCGTTCTCGCACGGCCGCTGCTCGCGCGCCTCGGGATGGACCTGGAAGATCCGGCGGCGGGTGTCGATCTCCCGCGCTTCCGGCAATTGCACGGCGACGACGCCGGTGCCGCTCCAGATGATGCCGCAGCGGCCTATGGCCGTGTCGAATATCGAATAGCCGCGCCCCACCATGCACACGCCCCACTCAGTGCACGTTGCTCCCCAGATATAAGATCATAACACCGCCACAATCCGGCGCACCCAAAATCTTGCCAAAACGTTAAGAAGCGTTCGGCCGGCTGCGCCAAACCGCTTGGCGGCAGGCGCCGTCTCGGCTAATCAGGACGGGCGCGGAGCAGCGCTTCCGCGGGCGTAGTTCAATGGTAGAACGGCAGCTTCCCAAGCTGCATACGAGGGTTCGATTCCCTTCGCCCGCTCCAACGCTTACCCGATTTTTGGAAATCCTTAGGCACCAATAGGCACCGCGCAGCGTCGGATTTCTTGTGCTTTGCCCAGGGGCGCCACGGCAGATTATCCATTGGGATGTCGAAGATGGAATTTCGTGGATCAGCGCGATCATTGATCGAACGCCGGATCTGGATTCGAGAGAACTCGAAGCCAACATGTGGCCCAAGCCGGAAGTGCGACCTAGCCGGCTAGATGCTCGCTCCCAGCGGTAGAGTGGACGAGGCGCGGCAGGCACGAAATGTCGGCTTCGGTCCTAGCCAGACCGACCTATAGGATGTGGTCTCGACTTTCGAAAGGGGGCGTGGCTGCCGCCAGCTCGTCTTCAGTGGCGTCACTTTCCAACTCTTCGAACGTCAAGGAACTGCTCGATCAGGCGCGACGAACGCTCCGACCGCTGGCCGTAGAACTTATGCTTCAGCCTGGCGATCCGCAGCTTCTGCTGAGCAATCAGAGATCGTCTCCCTAGCGCTCGTCCGACGCGTGTGTGCTTGGTCGTCGTTTTCAGCCCAGAGCAGACGATAAAAGGCGGCTCCGGCTCGGCCTGAATGCAGTAGTTTGTCAATCGCGCCACGCCGCTGCGAGGGACTCTCGCAGCGCAGCAGAAAAAATTCCCCGGAATCTAATTAATGGTTGATCGCAACCCTTGCGAGTGCTCGGAAATTGCCGGAGACTGGCCAGAATAATACTCGGAGTGTAGGGACGATCGTCGTTAGCGCAGCCATTGCGGCAGGGCCATGGGTGTAAAGGAATATGACGGATTGGTGCCGTTGCGGCTTCAGGCTGAGTTGGCTCAGCTTGCAAAACAGCCAATTTGGGGGTTCGGCTGGCACTCATCGTCCGCACGTGACCGCTACGCTTTTTGGCATGCGCACGGTGCAGGCGGTGACGCAAAAAGCCGGGAGAGCTGCGCTGCCGAGCTCGAAGCGAATGTTGCGTTTCAGCCCGTCTACAAGTTATTCAAATTGCTGCAGAAGAACATCCTTGCAGGACACGAGCCGCTGAGAGTTTATGCGAACCTGCACACTTTTGGACACGAAGGATACCCACATCGAGACAGCCCTGATCGAGAGAATTACTGGACTACGGTATATTTTGCGCATGAGGAATGGCATAGCGCCTGGGGTGGAGAGCTCGCCTTTCTGAACGATACTTACGATGAAATTATTCATTCCACGTTTCCGAGGCCAGGGAGGCTAGTTCAGTTCTCGGGGAGTACGCCTCACTGTGCTCGCGGTGTTTCACGCGAGTGCTCGAAGGCTCGGGTGACTGTAGTTATCAAAACTCAGAAGAAGCGAAGTCATGGATAGTCTATTGGCCTGGCTGCGCGCTAGGGGTGCCGACTGCATACCTCATAGTGGAGGAACATTATACGGTCACCTCACCCGTACATGCTTGCATGTGGTTCGGTGGGGTGCATCTGCGCATGTTGTTCGTGGCGCACTTTTCCATTCTGTCTATGGCACGCGGTCGTTCCGACACCGTTTACTTTCGCACGAAGAGAGGCCGATCGTTCGCTCCTTGATTGGCGGCGACGCGGAGCAGCTTGTATTTCTGTTTTCTACCCTTGATCGTAAGAAGATTTTCTCTGAAGGCAACAAGGTGCCTCCCGTCTGCCGACCGGAACGCGTTCTTCGCGAACTCGCAATTATTGAATTGGCAAATTTGGCAGATCAAGTGGCCTCGCCACAGCCGCCGACTTCTGTGCACGCAAATACCAGCACTCGGGTTCTGCTTGCTCACATCCAGTTTCTTTATGGAGCGTCCCGAACAGATGCTGCCGCATCAGACGTTAGCTGGCAGCGGTGACTCATGATGCACCCCGGATCAACATTGATGAACGATAGCGAAGAGCTGCAACAAGAGGTCGTCCAGGCGAAGCTCGACGGCTTCAGCGAAGCCCAGATAGTGTTGAAATTTGTGCAGCACGGCCATAGCAAAGCGCGGGTCATCGAATGCATATCCAATTCATTTGACTATGTGGTCGAGCACAACAATAGGATAGCACTGCAGCTTCGACGGTACGAAGAGTTGCTCTCAATCTTCGCGACCTTGGGGAAGAATGATCGTACAAAGCTAGCAACGCAGCGTCGGTTTCCAGAAAAATCCTTTCATAGCCATTACTATGTGAAAAACAGGCCGCTCGTCTTACGAGGGGTTGCAAGGAAAATGCGCGCTTCGAAGAAATGGACCTTCGAATATTTCAAGGAACAACTTGGCGACATTGAAGTGAAGGCTGCGGTCGGGCGAAATAAATATGCAGATCCTGAAGGTAACCTTGCCAAGGTCCAGCGCCGACTACCCTTTAGAGAGTTTATCGATCTCGTCCAAAAAACTCGCGGCAATGACGTTTATATGGTCGCCAGAAATTACAACTTACTCAACATGGACCTGAGAAAACTCCTAGAGGATTTTCATCCGCTTCCACCCTGCATCAGATCGTCTCCTTCACCTAGGCGCACTCATCTATGGATTGGGCCAGAAGGGACCGTTACGCCATTTCACTATGATCGGCGCAATATATTGTTCTTTCAGATCAGGGGTGCAAAGTGCTTTACGATCGCATCGCCCCTCGCCGCCCCGTACATCTATAATCACTACTCAGTGTTCAGCGAGGTCGACCCGGAGCAACCAGATCTTGAGCGCTATCCACTGTTTAGGAACGTAAAGCTTCTCCCTATCGAATTGAACGAGGGCGACGCGCTGTTTGTGCCGGTGGGTTGGTGGCATCACGTACGTTCGTTATCTCCTAGCATTTCAATTGCGACGTCGGATTTTATCTACCCAAATTCGTTCGATCTAACTGAATGAGTTGATTGGGAGAAAGGGATAGGGATGAGTTTGCCACAAAACTCGCTGCTTCCACGATCCAACTTCGAGGTCTTACTCGGCGACTCGACCTATTTGCTCCCCAAGAGAGGCGCTTCTGATTTCTTGCTTTATGACCCAGTTGGGGGGTACGTCCTGGACGTAACCGCCGCGCAAGCGGGAATTCTGCGGGCGCAAGCCCATGACCCAGTTCGTTTGAATACGCTACTACGGGCTCTTACTGGTGCTTCTCGAAAGCGAGTTGTCCCCAAAGCTAGTGCAGACGCCTATAGCCCTACGACCGTAGCGCTCATGCTGACCAGCGCATGTCAGCTGCGTTGCTCGTACTGCTATGCTGAAGCTGGCGACACCAAGACGCAACACTTATCGTCCGAGATTGCTCGCAAAGCAATTACAATTGTGGCGCGAAATGCGAGCCAGACTGAGCAGAGACAGTTTACAGTTCATTTGCACGGTGCGGGCGAGCCGACCTTGATGCCAGGCACGATTGCCTCACTTCTTGATCACATTTCTGTCGAGGAAACACATTGGTCGACGATTTGCCGGAAGATAATGTCCTCGAATTTCTGCGTTCCTCCGCAGCAGGCCGTTTCTTATGCGCGATCGCTAACGCAGATCTTTGTATCCTCGGACGGCCCGCCAGACATCGCTGATGCATTTCGCCCCATGGCAAAAAAGGGGGGCTCCTCAGGCGCAATCTTGGAGAATGCATTAGCCGCCGTCTACGGTGCGCAACTATCTGACAAAATTACCATTCGCTGTACGGTTTCGAGTGCGACGCAACGTCGACTTTGTGAAATCACGCGCTATTTCTCTCAGTTCGGCATCAGGAAAATCTATTTCGTGCCGGTTTCATCGCTCGGGCGAGGTCAAGATTCGCTAGCAATTGCTGCCGACGTATTTGTCGAGGAGTTCCGCAAGTGCGGGCGCGTAGCCGAAAGCCTGGGTGTCTCGATTTACTACCCCGGAACGGATCTGTCTCGCGCCCGACTTGATGGATATGCCTGCGGCATTAAAGGATCGAACTTCGCGGTATTGCCCGATGGCACCGTCTCCGTCTGCTATGAAGCGGTCGTGCCAGGGTCTGAGCTGCGGGAAGCGTACCGAATTGGCACGCTGTCATCCGAAGGCTTGCGTGTCGACGAAAGCAGGGTCCAGCAAATTGCGCATTCGACGCACGTCTCGCAGCGGGCCGCCTGCAACACTTGCTTTTGTCGGTTGACTTGCGCGGGGCAATGCGCGGCCCGGAATGTGGCCCCCGGTATCAACAAGCGTGACTTACCGATGACTGATGCGTGTGACATCACTAGAGCGTTAACTCAAGCTGCAATTGAGGATCTGTAGAAGGGAACGTCAAATGACAGTCGACCAGAAATTGGATCGTATTCTTGAAGAGATCGCCAAGATTTCTGAGCAACTGATGCTAATGCAAGCGATCTTATTGGAGTCATCGAAGCTTTCGCCAAAGAGTAAGGGCCGGCGGTCCATACGCACAATGCAAGTAGTGCTTGACGGATGCGAAGATCAGTCGATTGAGCCCAGCGGCCCGGCAGATGATGGCGACGACGGTGATGGTGATGGCGGAGACGATGGGGGAGGCGACAAAAAGATAGCGAAGCCGCAGGTTGTTCGTAGTAAGCGTAAGACATCCTCAGGCCGGCGAAAATAGGATGTCCCGGCTGACTAACGGCGGAATGACAAGGCCGACGACGGCTTCCTCGTCGGCCCTCGGCCCTCGACGCTTCTTGCTAATCTATCCTCCGTTGGTGAGGTCGGGGCTAAACGGACCTCCCTTGGGAATTCAGCATTTGTCGTGGGCGCTCAAATCGATCGGAGCGAGCGGCGACGCGATCGATTGCAACATTCAGTTTGCCCGTGAGTTGATCTGCGACAAACACTTATCCGAACTATCGCTACGAGTACCTCGCCAGTCGACCCGCGGCGTTATGTTGGCTAGTCTTGCCTCGCTTTCTGAAAACGAGCGCCTGAAATTCCCTCGTGCCTTTGATATATCCTATCCGGTCAAGTCGAATAGGGGCGGTCGCGCGTCGCTATCCGAGGACGAGCAGCGTTACGTTTTTGGTACGAGTCAAACGTTCAATGCGCTTGTTAAATTGGTTGCGATGCATAACCCGACATTTGTTGGAATCTCGATCCTGTCGCATTCGCAGATGCTTTATGCAGTTGAAATTGCCAAGTGGATTCGTGGACGCAGCAAAGCGACCATTGTGTTCGGTGGGTCTGAAATAAGTGGCTGGTCAACTGATCGTATTCGTCGACTCTCGGAAGAGCCCTACGTAGATCACGTTGTGCTCGGTGATGGAGAGTTCGCGATCCGGCGGCTATGGCAAGGAGTCGGCTGCAACGAGAAGATTGTGCGAGGCGAGCCTTTATCTTTGGGACAAATTCCCATTGGTGCGTCTTTTGAGCTTGATTCGGATCTTTACCTCAAGCCAAAACTTCTGAACGTTGTTGAATCGAAGGGATGCTATTGGAATAGATGCACGCACTGCGACTACATTGCCCTAAATGAGGAGCTCGACGTCGGCAGAAGAGTCGGGCAATTGGTCGATGGGCTCGAAGCGCACGGAAAGAGTACTGGTATCTATGATTTTCATCTTGTGAACGAGACTCTCACCCCATCACGCGCTAAGAAGCTCGCGATCGAAATCGCTCAACGTCGCTCAAGAATCCGATGGAATTCGTTTGTTAAGATCGACCGTCGATTTGGTGAGGACATTTTGCGTCTTTTGCCTCCGGGAGGCTGTGACTTCCTAGTAATCGGCCTTGAATCGTTATCTGATCAAGCATTGCGGGTATTGGATAAAGGCTATACCGCGAAAGAGGCGCTTGAATGGATTCGCACAGCCCGCCGCTGCGGCGTAAATTTAGTGCTCAACTTTATTGTCGGGATACCTGGTACAACGATTGAAGATGAAATGATTACGCTGGACCGCCTGGCGGAATTTCCGGAGCTTGCTAGTCGAAGCAAGGTATTTAGTTTCGTACTAAGCAGGCTATCCATGATGGGCCAGAAACCGGCATCTTTTGGTATCGATGTGCTAAAGAGCCCTGATAGTGCAGCAGAGGCTCACAGAGGCGGGAGTTCACTGCGCTTTCGGAAGTCGGCCGATATCGAGAATCGCCTCAATGGATTTCGCCAAGGACTGCAGCAGATTATGGCGAGGCATCGGCTGGCGGGTCCTCTTGCCCATATCATACTAGCATGTCAATTCGACCGTCCAATTCCACAAGGTCAAATTCGACTTTCGTCGTCCGTCGCTGCCACTCTGGCCATCAATGGCCGTACAGAACGTTGCGAGATCTACGACTACAGAAATGGGACTAATCTCTCGTTGCCGAGCCATTTTTATCCTGATCTGGAGTTCTTGATTAAGAGACGACTAATCTCAGCTTCAGAGTTTCTGGCCGGGAAGAAGGGAATCGCGAGAGCAAGTCTCCTTCAGCACCTTGGCGAGGCAGGGTTCATACGCGTCGAAAAGAGTGAAGGTCCGCACCAAGCCCGCTCCGCGCTTATTTCATGACTTGCTTTGCGATACTTCTCTTGTGTACGGAGCGTGCGAGAGCAAGTAGCTCGGTTGTAGAAGCCAAAAGCGGCCCCTCCATAATCACGGAATAACGCACTCTCTTCGAATTGTTTTCCACGGAATGGTACGCAGCGACGTTTATGAGCATTGGTGCTCCATTCCGAACCGGAACGCTAGATGTGGTCGCGCTTCGTGCCCCAGTGGGACTTAGTCCAACCATGAACCGACAGCCTCTGTCGTACGTCAGGGGCAGGTGAGTTACAATCGCGACAGGCCCAACTTCATCTCGATGACAAGGAATCTTCGCACCAACTTCGAGAGCCAAGATCCTGATGCGTCTGCAGCGGTCGACATCTACGATCTTTGAAACTGCGCGCATGATCGTCGGACAGCTATCGGCAAAGGGTGTCTGAGCGAACTGGGAGCTAGGTTGTGGGGTGAAGCCGTACTTGGCCTCAGCTTCGGTGTATGTCGGGTTCCCCCGAAGCGTACGAAGACCGAGCGACGCCCATCCCGGCACATCTCGATGCGGCCGGAAGTGTCGCTTGAGAGCGGCCGCCTCTCTGGACATCATTGTGACCGCGAATCTTCTGTCGAGTACAAGGTGCGGACGAACGTGGAGATATCCGGCCAGCAACAGCGCATCGGTATCTGTCATGGGCAGCCTTAAAGAACGTCCTGCAATCCTGACGTCAAATCCACCGTCGGATTGTCCGCCGAACAATGAACTCGCCGCGACAATATGGGGTACCGGTCAAAACGGTTGGATGCGGTTCAATTCCGTTTGCATTTCGGCGGATATCCCGTCAAAGTTGCTTAATTAGGTCTCATTCACTTTACGCCGTGTCGCCTCCGGCGTCGAGCGCGATGGGGGAGATGATTGGTTCGCTTCGCGTTGCAACAACAGCAAATTTTCACAGCCTTAGGCGGCAGATGAGCAATGGCCGGCTCGGCAGGCAGGACATCGAGGCCATCTTTTCCAACGACGAGAAAGAATAGCAGAGCGAGCGCGTCGAAGACGTCGCTTGCTGATTGAGGCCGAGCATTCGCAGCGAGAGCCGTCGGCAAAGATTCTAATATGTTAGCCTGCCGCTCCCGGCACACCCGCCTCGCCCGCCTTAAGCTTCTCTCGCCCGGCGGATGCGGTCCCTGCGCCGGGTGATGTCTGGATGAGAGCCGATGGACCAGCAGAAACTCGACCGCGCGATCGGTCGCCGCTTGAAGACGCTGCGGACGCAGGCGGGCATGACGTTGAACGAGCTCGCCGGCCGCTCCGGGGTCAGCCGGGCCATGATCGGGCGGGTCGAGCGGGCGCAGAGCAGTGCGACGGCCTCGCTGCTCGGCAGGCTCTGCGCCGCCCTCGACGTCTCGCTCAGCGATGTCGTCGCGCTCGCCGAGAAGCCGCCGGAGCGGCTGGTTCGGCTCGCCGATCAGCCGCTCTGGCGCGATCCCGACAGCGGCTATCGAAGGCGGCACGCCTCGCCGACGGATGCAGCGAGCGGCATCGAGATCATCGTCGTCGATCTGCCGGCCGGCGCACGGGTGCCGTACAGCCCCTGGGGCCGCAACGCCTTCACCCAGCAATTGTTGATGCTGGAGGGCGCGATCGCCGTGTACATCGACGCCAAGACGGTGCGCCTGCGCGAGGGCGACTGCCTGGATTTCGACGTGATGCGCGCGGTGACCTTCGAGAACGAAACCAGGCAGGACGCGCGCTACGTCATCATCACGCGGCGCGGCTCCTCCTACGGGAAGATGTGATGTCGCTGATCGCAGGCGCCCGCCCACGCGCACGAACTTGAAATGAGGCCCAGCATGCAGATTCGCACCGGCGATACCTTCGATCCGCGCGTCGTCGCGCTGCTCGATCATCACGTCACGTCCGCGCGGGCACAGACCGCGCCGGGCAGCGCACATGCGCTCGACCTGGCGGGCCTTCGCGCCGACGATGTCGCGTTCTGGACCGGCTGGGACGGCGAGCTGCTCGTCGCCACCGGGGCGCTGAAGACACTTTCGGCCGTCCATGGCGAGGTGAAGTCGATGCATACGCTTCAGACCACGCGGCGGCGCGGCTTCGGCGGCCAGATGCTCCGCCACATCATCGCGGAGGCCCGCACGCGCGGCTTGAGGCGGCTCAGCCTCGAGACCGGTTCATGGGATTATTTCAAGCCGGCGCATGCGCTCTACCAGGCCCACGGTTTCGTCCTCTGCGGTCCGTTTGAGGGTTATCGCGATGATCCCAATAGCCTTTTCCTGACGCTCGATCTGACGCAAGGCTGACTGCCGGCCGGGGCTTCGGCCAGTTCGCGCGCGGCACTGCATTCCCGTTCGACAAAATGAGTTGCGTACCTCAAAAAACCTCTGCTAGCCTTCAGCCATGGCCGAGACCCTGACCGCGAGTGCGCTGACGCTGAAGGACATCGCCCGCGAGGCGGGCGTCAGCCTCGCGACGGTGGACCGCGTCCTGCACAACCGGCCGGGCGTGCGGCCCGAGACGGTGCGGCGCGTCAAGGCGGCGATCGAGCGCAATTCGTTCCAGCCCCACGTCGCCGCCGCCGAGCTTGCCCGCGGCCGCGCCCGCCGCTTTGCCTTCGTGATGCCGTCGGGGCCGAACCCGTTCATGCAGCAGATCGAGGCCTATCTCGGCGAGATGTCGGGCTGGCTCTCGGCCCGCCGCCTCAGCGTCGAGATGGTCGCAACCGACGTGTTCGATCCCTCCGTGCTTGCGGCCTCGCTCGAGGCGCTCTCCGGCGATTGCGACGGTGTCGCCGTCGTGGCGCTGGATCACCCCACCGTTCGCGCCGCGATCAACGACCTCGTCGATGCCGGCACCCAGGTGGTGACGCTGGTGTCGGACGTGCCGTCGTCGCGCCGCCACCATTATGTCGGCATCGACAACATCGCGGCGGGTCGGACCGCCGGCGCGCTGGTCGGACGACTGGTCGGCCAGAAGTCCGGCAAGGTCGCGATCGTGGCGGGCTCGCAGGGCCTGCGCGACCATGCCGAACGCATCTTCGGCTTCAACCAGGTGATGGCCTCGGAATTCCCCGGTCTCAGCGTGCTGCCGGTGCTGGAAGGGCGCGACCAGGACGATCGCTCCGAGCAGGTGCTGGCGCGGCTGCTCGCCAAGCATGCCGACATCGTCGGCCTCTATAATGTCGGCGCCGGCACCCAAGGTGTCGCCAAGGCACTGAACGACAAGGCACTGAACGACAAGGCGTTGAGCGATGCCGGCCGCGACAAGGTGGTGTTCGTCGGTCACGACGTCACCGTGCTGACGCGCCGCCTGCTGCTGCAGGGCGTGATGGATGCCGCGATCTCGCAGAACCCCGGGCATGAAGCGCGCGCCGCCGTGCGCGTGCTGCTCGCGCTCGCCCGCGGCGAGCCGATCTTGCGCGAACAGGAGAAGATCAGGATCGACATCGTGATGCGGGACAATCTGCCCTAGCTATCGAATGGGCCGTGGCGAAAAGCGCGACATCAAGATCGTGCAGCGCAATGAGGAAAGAGGAGGACGATTTGTATCTCGGACTGGACATCGGCACGTCCGGCGTGAAAGCGGTGCTCGTGAGCGAAGCCGGCGCGATCGTCGCGACCGGCGCGCGCGAGCTCGCGCTGTCGCATCCGGCGCCGCTGTGGTCCGAGCAGGACCCCGATGCCTGGGTCGATGCGGCGATCGGCGCGGTCGACGATCTCGCAAGCCGCCATCCGCGCGAGGTTGCGAGGGTTCGCGGCATCGGCCTGTCCGGCCAGATGCATGGCGCGACGCTGCTCGATGAGGACGGCAAGCCGCTGCGCCCGGCGATCCTCTGGAATGACGGCCGCTCGCAGGCTGAATGCGCGGTGCTGGAGCGGCGCTGTCCGTCGCTGCACGCGATCGCAGGCAACCTGGCCATGCCTGGCTTCACGGCGCCGAAGCTGCTGTGGATCGCGCGGCACGAGCCCAAGATTTTCGAGCGTGTCGCAAAGGTGCTGCTGCCCAAGGCCTATGTGCGTTATCGCCTCACCGGCGAGATGGTCGAGGACATGTCCGATGCCGCCGGCACGCTGTGGCTCGATGTCGGCGAGCGGCGCTGGTCGGCCTTGCTGCTGCACGCTACCGGGCTCGACCTCCATCACATGCCGCGCCTCGTCGAGGGCAGCGCGGCGAGCGCAGTGCTCGCTCCGGATTTTGCGCAGCGCTGGGGCATGAGGAAGGACGTCGTGGTCGCGGGCGGCGCCGGCGACAATGCCGCGAGCGCGATCGGGCTCGGCGCGATCGCGCCCGGCGATGCCTTCCTGTCGCTGGGAACATCAGGCGTTCTGTTCCGCGTCACCGATCGCTTCGCGCCAGCGCCGGCCTCGGCCGTGCACGCGTTCTGCCACGCGCTGCCCGGCCTCTGGCATCAGATGGGCGTGATGCTGTCGGCTGCGGCTTCGCTGGCCTGGCTCTCCGGTGTGATGGAGGTGCCGGCCGCAACACTGCTGGCGCCACTCGGCGAGCGCGTCGATGCGCCGAGCCCGATCAGATTCCTGCCCTATCTCGACGGCGAACGCACGCCGCACAACGATGCCGCCGCGAGCGCCGCCTTTGTCGGTCTGCGCGGTGCCACCGGCCGCAGCCAGATCGTCCAGGCCGTGCTCGAAGGCGTCGCCTTTGCCGCGCGCGACAATCTGGCGGCGCTGAGCCAGGCGAGCGGGCCGATTGCCGAGGTCGATCTCGTCGGCGGCGGCTCGCGCTCGCCGCTATGGGCACAGATCTGTGCCGACGTGCTCGGCATTCCCGTTCACCGCGTCGAAGAGGGCGAGGTGGGGGCGGCCCTCGGCGCCGCGCGGCTCGGCCGGCTCGCTACCACCGGCGAGAGAGCCGAGGCGGTCTGCACCCGGCCGCGACGACTCGCGAGCTTCACGCCCCGCGCTTCCCTCGCTGCCGCCTATGACGAAGCCTATCGGCGATGGCGCGAGCTTTATCCCGCATTGAAGGAGTCCCTGAAGTGAACGCGTCAGCCAAATTCTTCGATGCGAGCGCACCTGTCGCCTTTGCCGGCCAGGACGCGGGACCGGCGCCCGCGTTCCGCTGGTACGACAAGGACCGCATGGTCCACGGCCGCAGACTCGAGGATCACCTGCGCTTTGCGGTCTGCTATTGGCATTCGTTCTGCTGGCCGGGCGGTGACCCCTTCGGCGGCGAGACGTTCCTGCGGCCCTGGCATCACGGCAGCGATGCGATGACGCAGGCGCGGGCCAAGGCCGATGTCGCGTTCGAGCTGTTCCGCCTGCTCGATGTGCCCTACTTCACCTTCCACGACGTCGACGCGGCGCCGGAGGGCGCTTCGCTCGCCGAGTCCGTCGCCAATCTCAACGCGATCGCCGATCTGTTCGAAGCGAAGATGGCATCAGCTAAGGTCCGCCTGCTCTGGGGCACTGCGAACCTGTTCACGCATCGCCGCTACATGGCGGGTGCGGCGACCAATCCCGACCCCGAGATCTTCACCTACGCGGCCGGCCAGGTCCGCGCCGCGCTGGAGGTGACGCACCGGCTCGGCGGCCAGAACTATGTGCTGTGGGGCGGGCGCGAAGGCTATGAGACGCTGCTTAACACCGATCTCAAGCGCGAGCTCGACCAGCTCGGCCGCTTCGTCTCGCTCGTCGTCGAGCACAAGCACAAGATCGGCTTCAAGGGTCCGGTCCTGATCGAGCCGAAGCCGAAGGAGCCGACCAAGCACCAATATGATTTCGACGTCGCCACCTGCTACGGCTTCCTCGAACGTTACGACCTGCTGAAAGACGTCAAGCTCAACATCGAGCAGAACCACGCCATCCTCGCCGGCCATTCCTTCCACCACGAGGTCGCGCTGGCCGAGGCGCTCGGCGTGTTCGGCTCGCTCGACATCAACCGCGGCGACGATCTGCTCGGCTGGGATACCGACCAATTCGCGATGAACGTGCCGGAGCTGGCGCTGGTGTTCCACGAGATCCTGAACCGCGGCGGCTTCACCACGGGCGGGCTCAATTTCGATGCCAAGATCCGCCGCCAGTCGATCGATCCCGACGATCTGATCCATGCTCATGTCGGCTCGATGGATGCCTGTGCGCGGGCCTTCCTCGCCGCCGCCGACATGGTCGACGCCGGCGTGCTGAGTGCGCCGCTTGCAAAGCGCTACGAGGCGTGGGCGGGCCCCGATGGCCGGGCGATTCTCGCCGGCCAGCGTTCGCTTGCCGATCTCGCCGACCGCGCGCTTCAGCCCGGCTTCGACCCGCAGCCGCGCTCGGGGCGGCAGGAATATCTGGAATCGCTGGTCAACCGCTATGTCTGAGGAAACGCCGCTGATGACGAAGACTGACGCGACACCGGTGCTCGAGCTCTCCGGCATCGGCAAGGAATTCGGCGCCATCCGCGCGCTGCACGAGGTCGACCTGCAAGTCATGCCGGGGGAGGTGGTCGGCCTGATGGGCGACAACGGCGCGGGCAAGTCGACCCTGGTCAAGATCATCGCCGGCAATTTCCGTCCCAGCCATGGCGAGATCCGTTTTGCCGGCAGCGCGGTCCATTTCAGCCGGCCCGTCGATGCCCGCGCGGTCGGCATCGAGGTCGTGTATCAGGACCTCGCGCTATCAGACAATCTGACGGCGGCGGCCAACGTGTTCCTCGGTCGCGAGCTGAAGCGGAAATTCGGGCCCGTCGCGCTGCTCGACCACAAGGCGATGGCGGCGCGGGCGCTGGAGCTGTTCGGCGAGCTGCGCTCGGAAACACGCCCCGACGATCTCGTCAAGCAGATGTCCGGCGGCCAGCGCCAGGCGGTTGCGATCGCGCGCACGCGGCTCTCCAATGCGCGGCTGGTGATGATGGACGAGCCGACCGCCGCGATCTCGGTGCGTCAGGTCGAGCAGGTGCTCGGCCTGATCCACCGGCTGAAGGAGCAGGGGGTTGCCGTGATGCTGATCTCGCACCGCATGCCCGACGTCTTCGCGGTATGCGACCGCGTCATCGTCATGCGCCGCGGCGAGAAGCGCGCCGACAAGCCGATCCACGAGACCTCGCCGGAGGAAGTCACCGCCCTCATCACCGGCGCGAAGGAGGCGGCATAATGGCCATGCCCATGGAATCTCCGATCAGCTTCACCAATGTGGGCCGGATCAGATGGTGGCAGCGCGGCATCTTCGCCTCGCAGACCGGCTACGTGCTGCTCGCGCTGGCGGTGCTGCTGGTGATCATGCATTTCGCCAGCCCGTATTTCTTCACCGAAGGCAACATGCAGAACGTGGCGAAGAACTTCTCCTTCATCGCCATCGCCACGCTCGGCGTCACCTTCGTGATCATCACCGGCGGCATCGACCTCTCGGTCGGCTCGATGATGTGCTTCTCCGCCATGATCACCTCGATGGTCATGACCGAGCTGTCGTCGCCCGGCTCGCCCGCCGGCGCCTTGTTCGTGCACATGGCTGCGGACGGCAAGACCGTGCTCGCCAACGTGCCCGGGCTGATCCTGCTGGTCTCGGTCCTGGCCGGTCTCGGCGTGGCGCTGATCGCCGGGCTCGTCAACGGCTTCTGCATCGCCGTGCTCGGCCTGTCGCCCTTCGTCACCACGCTCGGCATGCTCTCGATCGTGCGCGGGCTCGGCTATGTCGTCTCCAACGGCCGCGGCAGCTTTCCGGGCGGGCCCGATGCCGATTATTTCTACGCCGCGACCTCGGGCGACGTGCTCGGCGTACCCGTGCCGTTCATCTATCTGGTGGTCCTCGCGCTGACGATGGCCGTGGTGCTGCACCACACCGCGTTCGGCCGCCACGTCTTTGCGCTCGGCGGCAACGAGAAGGCGGCCGAGCTGACCGGCATTCCGGTGGTGCGGGTGAAGATCGAGGTCTACGTGATCTGCGCGCTGGCCGCCGGCCTGCAAGGCATCATCATCTCGGGATGGCTCGGGTCGGCGCCGGCCAACATGGCGACCTCCTACGAGCTCAACGTGATCGCGGCCGCCGTCATCGGCGGCGCCAATCTTGCCGGCGGCATCGGTGGTCCGCTCGGCGCCATCGTCGGCTGCGTGCTGCTGGAGGTGATCCGCAACGGCCTCGTGCTGGCGCAGGTCTCGTCCTACTGGCAGCAGACGCTGGTCGGCGTGATCATCATCCTGGCCGTGCTGGTCGACCGCATTCGCTCGCGGATGACTTGAATTGACGTGGTTCTCGGGAAGGCAACGAAAACGCCGCCCGTCTGCTTCCCGGACGATCTTGAGAAGGACGGGCACCAAGCAAGAGTGGAGGAGACGATGAGGAAATTTCTTCTGGCCGGCATCGCGGTTGCGATGATGGCGACGCCGGCATTCGCCGCGAACTACCGCTTCGTCATCGTACCGAAGGCGATGAACAATCCGTTCTTCGACTTCGCGCGCGACGGCTGCCTGAAGCGGGCCAAGGAGCTCGGCAACATCGAGTGCATCTACAAGGGACCGGTCGAGCACGAGCCGGCGACGCAGGCGCAGATCATCCAGGACTTCGTCACCCAGAAGGTCGACGGTCTCGCCATCTCGGTCGCCGACGTCGCGGCCATGACCAAGTCGATCGAGGCGGCGACCGCCGCCGGCATCCCCGTCATCACCTTCGATGCCGACGCACCCGGATCCAAGCGCCTCGCCTATATCGGCACCAACAACAAGGAGTTCGGTGTCGCGCTCGGCAAGCAGCTCTTGAAGATGCGGCCCGACGGCGGCAAATACGCCATGGTCTCCGGCGGCCCAGGTGCCAAGAATCTCGCCGAGCGCGTCGACGGCGTGCGCGAGGCGCTGAAGGGCTCGAAATGGACCGAGGTCGCGGGCTCCCCGACCTTCTGCAACGACGATCCCGCGCTGGCGGTGCAGCAGATGACGGACATGCGCACCGCGACGCCCGATCTCGCCGCGATCGTTCCCATCGGCGGCTGGCCGATGTTCGCGCCCGAAGGCTTCAAGGCCTTCGCGTCCAGGAACAAGAAGGACATCGATTCCGGCAAGTTCACCCTTGTCGTCGCCGATACGCTGAAGATGCAGCTCGAGCTGCTGCGCGACGGCTATGCCAATGCGCTGGTCGGCCAGCGTCCGTTCGAGATGGGCGAGAAGGCCATGGATACGCTGCTCGCCATCAAGAAGGGCGAGAAGGTGCCGGAGATCGTCTACACCGGCCTCGATCTCGTCACCAAGGACAACGTCGCGCAGATGTTGAAGTAGGAGCGCCCGCCAGCCCCGCGCTCCTGCATGCCTCTCCCGCTTGCGGTTTCCGCAAGCGGGAGAGATGATTTGAACTGTTGGAATGAAGACAAGGCCATGGGAATGAAACGATCGCGGCTCGGCTCGCTCGACGTCACCTCAATCGGCCTCGGCTCCGCGCCGCTCGGCGGATTGTTCAGTCCTGTGAGCGATGCCGATGCGGAGGCGACGATCGCGCGCGCTTGGTCGGTCGGGGTACGATTCTTCGATACCGCGCCGCTCTACGGCTTTGGCCTCGCCGAACGGCGGCTCGGGGCCTTCCTGCGGCAACAGCCGCGCGCCTCCTACGCCATCTCGACCAAGGTCGGCCGCCTGCTGCGCATGCCCGAAGGCGCGGCCACTGAGGACGAGCACTACAAGGGCACGTCGCGCGAGCGGCCGGTGTTCGACTTCAGCTATGACGGCGTGATGCGCTCGGTCGAGGAAAGCCTGGGCCGGCTCGGGCTCGACCGCGTCGACGTCCTGCTGGTGCACGATCCCGACGATCATTATGACGAGGCCGTCACAGGTGCCTTCCGCGCGCTGCAGCGGCTGCGCGAGGACGGCACGGTCAAGGCGATCGGCGCCGGCATGAACCAGTCGGAGATGCCGGTTCGCTTCGCGGAAGCCGTGCCGGTCGACTGCTTCCTGCTCGCCGGGCGCTACACGCTGCTCGACCAGGGCGCGCTGGATGCGCTGTTTCCGGTCTGCACGGCCAAGAACATCGGCATCCTGCTCGGCGGCATCTACAACAGCGGCATTCTCGCCGATCCGCATACGAGCGCGAAGTTCAATTATCAGGATGCCGATGCCTCGCTGGTGGCGCGGGCGTTGGAGCTCGAGGCGCTCTGCCGCAAGCATGGCACCGAGCTGAAAGCCGCCGCGCTCCAGTTCTGCATGGCGCATCCGGCGGTAACCGTCGCCGTGATGGGCGCGCGCAACGCCGCCGAGGTCGCCGACAACATCGCGATGTCGGAGAAGACCGTGCCGGCCGCATTCTGGCAGGAGCTGCGCGCGCGAAGCCTCGTCGATGCGCGCGCGCAGCTGCCGACGGGAGCGTAAGGCATGATCATCGATGCGCATCAGCATTTCTGGGATCCGGCGCGCGCCGACTATCCCTGGATGGCGGCGGACGAGCTCGCGCCGATCCGTCGTGCATTCGGCCCGGCTGATCTGGCGCCATTGCTGAAGGCGAACGGCATCGATGCCAGCATCCTGGTGCAATGCCGCTCCTCGCTCGAGGAGACCGAGGAATTCCTGGCGATCGCGCATGCGACGCCGTCGGTGATCGGCGTCGTCGGCTGGGCCGACCTGACCGACGGGGCGCTCAGCGACACGCTCGCCCGGCTGCGTGGTTTGCCGGGCGGAGACAAGCTCGTCGGCATCCGCCACCAGGTGCACGATGAAGCCGATCCCGATTGGCTGCTGCGCGAGGACGTCCAGCGCGGGCTCACGGCTGCGTTCGCACACGATCTCACCTACGATTTTCTCGTCCGCACCCGCGAGCTGCCCGCCGCGATCGCAACCGCGCAGGCCTTTCCGCAAGCGCGCTTCGTGCTCGACCACGCCGCCAAGCCGCCGATCGCGGACGGCGGCAGCGCCGAATGGTCTCATCGCATCAAGGCGCTCGGGACCTGCGGCAATGTCTGGTGCAAGATCTCGGGCCTTGCGACCGAGGCAGTTTGGAACGACTGGGATGTGGAGCGCCTGTTTCCCTTCGTCGCGCACGCCGCAGACTGTTTTGGCGAGGACAGGCTGATCTTCGGCTCGGACTGGCCAGTGTGCCTGCTTGCGGGAAGCTACGGCGAGATCAAGGCCGCGCTGGAAGCCTGCCTGGCGAAACTTGGTCCGCAGGTGCGGGACAAGGCGTTCGGCGTGAATGCAGCGCAGGCGTATCGGCTGGCGATGGCCAGCTAGCTGCGCTCCCGCTGTGCTGGCAGAGCAAAGTCCAATCGCATTTGAAAATCAGCGGAGGCCGTCATGCCCGGGCTTGTCCCGGGCATCCACGTTCTTTGTGCTGCGTAGAAGGGCGTGGATGGCCGGGACAAGCCCGGCCATGACGATGTGAGTGCTACTCCGACATCGGCTTGTCGGAGATGTCCCAGTCCTTGCCGGTGAAGGTGGAGATGAACAGCGTCTTCATCGGCGTGTAATCCTCCGGCGTGTAGCTGTAGGTGACGCCGTCGAGGAAGTAGGGCGAGTGGAAGCCCTTGAGGTTCGAGGCCTGCTTCAGCACGTTGGCGCGGGTGAGCTCGTCGCCGCAGCGGCGCAAGATCTCGCCCATGGTCACGGCCTGGCCGTAGCCGGCGAAGGCGATGGTGTTGTCGGGGTCGATCGCCGGCGTGTATTTCTTGCGCAATTCCTCGAACGCCATCACGTCGGGATCCTTCTCCCATTTCGGCAGGCCGACCTCCTTATTGTAGCGGATGGCGACGATGCCGGTGGCGTTCTCGAGGCCCGCCGCGCTGAGGATCGAGCGGCCGGTCGAGCCGGCCGACAGCAGCTGCAGCGGCTTCCAGCCGAGCTCGGCGACCTTGCGGATCGACTGCGACGAGGCCTTGCCGGTGGAGATGTTGTAGAAGACGTCGGCGCCCGACTTCGACAGGTTGATGAGCTGGGAATCGACGGTCGGTTCGGTCAGATCATAGGTTTGCTCCATGATCACCTGCGCGGTGCCGCCGGCATCCGCCAGCACCTTCTTGAAGGGACCGAGGAAGTCGCGGCCGAAATCGTCGTTCTGGTAGAGGATGCCGATCTTGGCATTCGGCTTCACGCTGACGACGTGGCGGGCCAGGATGCGCGCCTCGGTCGGATAGAGTGGCAGGCCCGCCATCGTCCATTTGAACTCTTTCGGATTGTTCCACTTCGACGCGCCGGTGTTGAGCAGCAGCTGTGGCACGCCCTTGGAGTTCAGGTACTTGTGCACGGCGGTCTGCGGCGCGGTGCCGAGCGAGCCGTAAAGCGCGAGCACCTCCTCCTGCTCGACCAGTCGCCGCGTCGCCTCGACGCATTTCGGCGCGCTGTAGGCGTCGTCCATGGTGAGAAACTTGATCTTGCGCCCGTTGATGCCGCCCTTCTCGTTCAGCATCTGGAAATAGGCTTCGCCGATGCGCCCGAGCACGCCGTAGAGCGAGCCGGGGCCGGAATGCGGCACGGTCTGTCCGATCTTGATCTCGGTGTCGCTGGCGCCCGCATCGTATTTCTTCTCCGCGGCCCAGACGTAGGGCGCGGGCAAGGTGGATGCGGCGATGGTGGCAAGCGCGGCGGCGTTGAATTCGCGCCGCGATGGTTTCTTCGTCATTATTTGTTTCTCCCTGGTGCGCGCATTGTGCTGGGAACGCTGCACGGCTCGCAAGTGGGAAGTCGCATCTTTGCGACGCAATGACGCTTAAATCGCGCGGAGCCCAGCGCCTAGACTCAAGTTTTCTCGGCGACGACGACGAGACCGCGCACCGGCTCGTTGTTCTCGTTGCGCGGCGAGGCCGGCTCCAGCGTCAGCAGCTTCAGGCCCGCCTTGGCGATGGCGCCGCGAACATATTCCGCTGGATGGGCATAACGCAGACCCTCGCCGAGAACGATGCCGCTGCCGTCATGCGTCTCCAGCGTGAAGGCGAGCACGCCGCCCGATGCGAGCACGCGGCTCGCTTCGTCGAGGACCGGCGCGAGATCGGCGAGATAGACGAACGCATCCGCTGCGACGATGAGGTTCGCGCTCGCGTCATGCTTCGTGCGCAGGCCTTCGATCATGTCGGCGACCTCGAGCTCGGCGTAGAGGTTGGTGGCGCGCGCCTGCTTGATCATGCCGGGCGACAGGTCGATGCCGATGAAATGATCGACCTGCTTGGCGAAGGCGGCGGCCGCAAGGCCGGTGCCGCAGCCGAGATCGATGGTGCGCTTGAAGTAGGCCGGTTTCTTCGCGGCGACGCGCGCGGCCAGCACCGCCTTGAAGATCAGGCTGGGCGCGCGGTAGCCGAGATCGTTGATCAGCGCATGCTCGAAACGCGGGGCGTACTGGTCGAACAGTGCCTGCACATAGGCCTTCGGCATCTCCGCCATCTCGGTATCGCCGAGCCGCATCAGATGCAGGCCGGCGCCGTGCTGGTCGGCGGGGTCGGACCTCCGCGCTTCTCGAAACGCCGCGATGGCCTTGTCGCGCTCGCCGAGCTGCTGCCGGATTTCGCCGAGCGTGAACCAGGCCGAGGTGAAGTCGGGCGCCAGCTCGATCGCCTGCTCCAGCAGGTCGGCGGCCGCGGGCAGATCGCCCTTGAGCTGGAGGTCGCGCGCGAACTCGAAGCGGCGGTCGGCCATGAGATCGCCGGAGGTCTGGAACAGGCGGAGCGGCATGGAACTACTCGTCATTGCCGGGCTTGACCCGGCAATCCATCAAAACAGAACTCTTTAAGAAGATGGATGCGCGGGTCAAGCCCGCGCATGACAGCTTAATTTGAAGCGCCCACTGCCTATATCACGACCATGCGACCTCAAGACATCCTGTTGCCAGCTGCTGCCGGCCTGTGCTGCAGGCCCGGCGGCTTCCATATCGACCCCGTCCGCCCGGTCGAGCGGGCCGTGATCACCCACGGTCATTCCGATCATGCCCGCGCCGGCCATGGCGCGGTGCTGGCGACGCAGGAAACGCTGGACATGATGCGACTGCGCTATGGCGAGAACTTCGCCGGCTCAACGCAGGCGATCCGCTATGGCGAGGAGATCCGTCTCGGCGATGTCCGCGTCAAGTTTCACCCGGCGGGCCATGTGCTGGGCTCGGCGCAGATCGCCGTGACGTGCAAGCAGACCTGCATCGTCGCCTCCGGCGACTACAAGGACGCGCCGGACCCGACTTGCACGCCGTTCGAGCTGGTGCCCTGCGATGTCTTCATCACCGAGGCCACCTTTGGCCTGCCGGTATTCCGGCATGGCGACGCCGCCGATGAGGTCAGCAAGCTGCTCGCCTCGGTCGAGTTGTTTCCCGAGCGCGCGCATCTCGTCGGCGCCTATTCGCTCGGCAAGGCGCAGCGCGTGATCAAGCTGCTGCGGCAGGCTGGCTACGATGCCCCGATCTACCTGCATGGCGCCATGGAGACGATCACGCATTACTACCAGAGCCGCGGCATCGACCTCGGCGAGCTCCGGCCGGTGAAGGGCGTCAAGAAGGCGGCGCTGGCCGGCACCATCACGCTGGCACCGCCCTCGGCGACGTCAGACCTGTGGACGCGGCGCTTTCCCGATCCGGTCACCGCGTTCGCCTCGGGCTGGATGCGCGTGCGCGCCCGGGCACGGCAGCGCGGCGTCGAGCTGCCGCTGGTGATCTCCGACCACGCCGATTGGGACGGTCTCACCGCCACGATCGGCGCCACCGGCGCCGGCGAGATCTGGGTCACCCACGGCCAGGAAGATGCGCTGGTGCATTGGTGCCGAAGCAAGGGCCTGAAAGCGCAGCCGCTCGACCTCGTCGGCTATGGCGACGAGGAGGAAAGCGAGACGCCGATCACGGGTGAGGCTGAGGCATGAACCGCTTCGCCGAACTCCTGGACCGCCTCGCCTACGAGCCTGGCCGCAATAACAAGCTGCGGCTCATCACCGGCTATTTCCGCGAGGTCGGCGACCCCGACCGCGGCTACGCGCTCGCCGCGCTCACCGGTGCGCTCAGCTTCAAGCACGCCAAGCCGGCGCTGATCCGCAACCTCATCGCCTCGCGCACCGATGAGGTGCTGTTCGGCTTGAGCTACGATTACGTCGGCGATCTCTCGGAGGCGGTGGCGCTGATGTGGCCGAAGGCCGGGCTTGCCGCGCACAACAACCCACCACCCCCGACCCTCACCGAGGTCGTCACCACGCTGCGCACGCTCGGCAAGACCGAGCTGCCGAAGCAGCTCGAGCGCTGGCTCGACGAGCTGGACGAGACCGGACGCTGGGCGCTGTTGAAGCTCGTCACCGGGAGCTTGCGGATCGGCATCTCGGCGCGCCTTGCCAAGACCGCGGCGGCCGCGCTCGGCGACAAGGATCCGCATGAGGTCGAGCTGATCTGGCCGGGCCTCGCACCGCCCTATCTCGACCTGTTCGCGTGGCTGGAAGGCCGCGGCGACAAGCCGGTCAACCGTGATCCCGCGCCGTTCCGGCCCGTGATGCTGGCGCATGCGATCGAGGACACCGATTTCGCCGGGCTCGATCCGGCCGACTACATCGCCGAATGGAAATGGGACGGCATCCGCGTTCAGGCTGTTGCCGGCCGCGACGAGCGCGGCCACATCACGGCGCGGCTCTATTCGCGCACCGGCGAGGACATCACGGGCAGCTTTCCGGACCTCGTGCCGTCGCTGCATTTGCCGGGTGCGATCGACGGCGAGCTGCTGATCCTGCGCGAGGGCCGCGTGCAGAGCTTCAACGTCCTGCAGCAGCGCCTCAACCGCAAGGTCGTCTCGCCCAAGCTGATCAAGGAGTTTCCGATCCACCTTCGCGCCTACGACCTGCTCGGCGACGACGAGAACGATCTGCGCGAGCTGCCGTTCGCGGAGCGGCGCGAGCGGCTGGAGAGCTTCATCACGAAGCTCGGTGATCCCCGCATCGACCTGTCGCCCACCGTGCCTTTCGCAAGCTGGGACGCATTGACCGCCGCGCGCGCCGATCCCGCGAGTGCGGGCGCCGGAGAAGATGCGGACGCCGTCGAAGGCGTGATGCTGAAGCGGCGCGATGCGCCCTATCTGCCGGGACGGCCGAAGGGCCAATGGTGGAAGTGGAAGCGCGATCCGCACATCATCGACGCCGTGCTGATGTATGCGCAGCGTGGTCACGGCAAGCGCTCGTCGTATTATTCCGACTACACCTTCGGCGTCTGGACCGCGGGCGAGGGCGGCGACGAGCTGGTGCCGGTCGGCAAAGCCTATTTCGGCTTCACCGACGAGGAGCTCTTGCAGATCGACCGCTTCGTCCGCCGCAACACCACGGAAAAATTCGGTCCCGTGCGCCATGTCGTGCACGAGGGCGACAAGGGGCTGGTGCTGGAGGTCGCGTTCGAGGGCCTGCAGCGCTCGCCGCGGCACAAATCCGGCGTCGCCATGCGCTTTCCCCGCATCAGCCGCCTGCGCTGGGACAAGCCGCCGCGCGAGGCCGACCGGCTGGAGACATTGGAGCGGATGCTGAAGGCGGAGGAGATCGAGGTGTGAACTGTTGCCACGAGGGCGTTGCGCTCCCTCTCCCGCGTGCGGGAGAGGGTTGGGGAGAGGGCTGTCTCCGCGGTGGGAATCCCCAAGAGGAGAGAGCCCTCACCCGCGCCTTCGGCGCGACCTCTCCTGCAAGCGGGCGAGGTTGGCAACCCGCGGCACGTGCCTGCCGAATTAAACTCCGGTAACCCGATTGACGCACCGATCCGGGTTCCCCATGTGCCTCGCCGTGCCCTATAATGGGGTCGAATCCTTCTCGAGGAGTTTGCGATGGTCCAAGACGTCAGAGATTTGCCGGCCGGCCGCAGCGATGGGCTGAACCGCTTTCTCGGCGGCTCGCCGCTGGCGGTGGCGTTTCGGCTGGTCCTGCTCTCGATCCTGGTCGGCGTCGTGCTGGCCGCGATCGGATTCGATCCCTGGAACATCATCTACAGCATCCGTCTCCTGTTCCAGCGTCTGTGGGATCTCGGCTTCGATACCATCAACTGGCTGTGGCGCTATTTCCTGCTCGGCGCGGTGATCGTGATCCCGATCTGGCTGCTGTCGCGCGTGTTCGGCGCGCCGCGCGGCCGGTAGGCTGGGAGTCCGCAGCCGATGCAACTGCGTTTCGTCGGCTGCGGCGACGCCTTCGGCTCCGGCGGCAGGCTCAATACCTGCTTCCATGTGTCCGGGCGCGAGGCCAACTTCCTGATCGATTGCGGCGCGTCGGCTTTGCCGGCCCTGAAGCGGCTGGAGATCGAGCGTAACGAGATCGATCTCATTCTCATCACACATTTCCACGGCGATCATTTCGCCGGCCTGCCGTTCTTTCTGCTCGATGCGCAATTCTCGCGGCGGACAAGCCCGCTGACGATTGCCGGCCCGCAAGGCATCGAGCGGCGGCTGCGGGAGGTGATGGAGGCGCTATTCGAGCACTCCTCGAAGACCAAACAGCGCTTCGATCTCGATGTCGTCGCCCTCGCGCCCGGACAAAGCCGCACGTTCGGCGCCGTGACGGTGACGCCCTATCCCGTCGTGCACGGCGAATCCGGTGGTCCTTTCCTCGCCTACCGCGTCGAGGCCGAGGGCCGCATGCTCGCCTACAGCGCCGATACCGAATGGACGGAGACGCTCATTCCGCTGGCGCATGGCGCGGACCTTTTCATTGCCGAGGCCTATATGTACGAGAAGGTGGTCAAGAACCATCTCAGCCTGAAGACCTTGGAACAGCATCTGCCCGCGATCGGCGCCAAACGGCTCGTGCTCACCCATATGAGCGACGACATGCTGTCGCGCCTCGACGCGTTGCCCTACATGGCGGCCGAGGACGGCATGGTCGTCGTATTCTGACCATGCACGCGCCCGTCCATCCCAGAGTCGGCACACGAGACGTGTTCGCCATCGCAGGTCCCGCGATGGTCGCCAACCTGACCACGCCGCTGATCGGCGTGGTCTCGACCACGGCGATCGGCCGCCTCGACGATGCCGCGCTGCTCGGCGGCGTCGCGATCGCGTCGATCGTCTTCGACTGCCTGTTCTGGCTGTTCGGCTTCCTGCGCATGAGCACGCTCGCCTTCACCGCGCAATCGCTGGGCGCGGGCGAGGTGCGTGAGCCGACCGCGATCCTGGCGCGCGGCTTCATCGTCGCCGGCCTGATCGGCGCCGCGCTGATCGTGCTGCAAGTGCCGCTGGCCGCGGGGCTGTTCGACCTCATCGGCGGCAGCGAGAATGTGACGCGGGCAGCGCAGACCTACTTCGGGATCCGGATCTGGTCGTCGCCGTTCACGCTCGCCAATTACGTCATCCTCGGCTGGCTGATCGGCCAGGCCCGCGCCAATTCAGCATTGCTGCTTCAGGTCGTCATCAACCTCGTCAACATGGCGGCGACGATCCTGCTGGTGCTGGTCTACGACGCCGGCATCGCCGGCGCCGCGATCGCCGCGCTGGTCTCGGAAGCGGTCGGGTTCGCCCTCGGCGTGATCGTCTGCCGCCATTATGCCGATGGCGGCTTCGCGGTGCCGTACAGAACGCTGCTCGACCGCGACAAGCTGTTGCGGATGCTGGCGGTGAATTCCGACATCATGATCCGCACCGCGGCGCTGATCACGGTGTTTCTGTTCTTCACCGCGAAAGGCGCGCAGGCCGGCGACGTCACGCTGGCGGCCAATTCCGTGCTCAACAACTTCCTGTTCATCAGCGCCTTTTTCCTCGACGGTCTCGCCAACGCCGCCCAGCAGCTCTGCGGGCGCACCCTCGGCGCACGCGACGCAAAAGGCTTTGCCGCCTCGACCCGGCTGGTGCTGCTCTGGGGGCTCGGCTTCGCCATCGTCGTCGCAGCACTGTTCGCGCTGTTCGGGCCGGCGTTGATCGATTTCATGACGGCGAGCGAGGAAGTTCGCCGCGCCGCGCGCGAATTCCTGCCCTTCGTCGCGTTCGCGCCGATTCCCGGCGTGTTCGCCTTCGGGTTCGACGGCATCTATATCGGCGCGACCTGGGCGCGCGAGATGCGCAATCTGATGCTGGCCTCGCTCGCGATCTTCCTTGGCACCTGGTGGGCGCTGCAATCGTTCGGCAATGCCGGATTGTGGTGGGCGCTCCTGGCCTCCTATCTCTCGCGCGGCGGCCTGCAGGCGGCGCGCTATCCGGCGCAGTTCAGGGCGACGTTTTCCAAGTTGTAGACGAATAGTAGCCCGGATGGAGCGCAGCGTAATCCGGGGCCTTCGTACCCGCGGATGAATTCCCGGATTTCGCTGCGCTCCATCCGGGCTACATCGTTGCGTATTGGACGCGCTGCGTCCGGGGCACGCGACTGCCTTACATCCCCGGCCAGTCTTCCGCCGTGAGCGTCGCGGCATCCGCACCGACGATCTCGGACAGGGAATCCCGCCCGGTGCGGAGCAGCGTCGAGGTGAGGTCGCGCTTGATCTCGTCGACGAGGCCGAGGCCCTTGTAGACCAGCGACGAGTAGAGCTGGATCAGGCTGGCGCCGGCGCGGATCTTGGTCAAGGCGGCGCCGCCGGAATCCACGCCGCCGACGCCGATCAGGGGGAACGCGCCCTCGACGCGCACATAGGTCTCCGCGACCATCCGCGTCGACAGGCGGAACAGCGGCCGGCCCGACAGGCCGCCTTGCTCCTTGGCGCGCGTCTCCTCCCGCAGCGTGCTCGGCCGGGAGATCGTCGTGTTCGATACGACCATGCCGTCGACCCGGCGCGAGCGCGCGACCTGCACGACGTCGTCGAGCTGGGCGAGGCTGAGGTCCGGCGCGATCTTGAGCAGCACTGGCGTGTCGCCGGCCTTCTGCCGGACACGCTCGCGCGCGTCGATCACGCGGGCAAGGAGATCGTCGAGCAGCGCACCTTCCTGCAGATTGCGCAGGCCCGGCGTGTTCGGCGAGGAGACGTTGACGGTGAAGTAGCTCGCGACCGGCGCAAAGGTCTCGATCAGCTTGACGTAATCGGCGACGCGATCGACTGAATCCTTGTTGGCGCCGACATTGACGCCGACGATGCCGCCGTGCTGCGCGCGGGCGGCGAGCCGGCGCAAGGCGACGTCCGCGCCGTCATTGTTGAAGCCCATGCGGTTGATGATGGCCTCGTCGCGCTCGAGCCGGAACAGCCGCGGCCGCGGGTTGCCGGCTTGCGGCTTCGGCGTCACCGAGCCGATCTCGACGAAGCCAAAGCCGAGCCGCAGCAGCGCGTCCGGCACCTCGGCGCTCTTGTCGAAGCCGGCGGCCATGCCGATCGGGTTGGGAAAGTTGAGCCCGAAGGCGCGCATCGCGAGCTTGGGATCGTCGGTGCGCGGCTTGACCGGCGGCAGGAAGCGCAGACCCTGGATCGCCAGGCGATGCGCGTCTTCCGGATCCAGCCAGCGCAGCACCGGCAGGGAAAAGGCGTCGAAAGCGCGGATCACGGGGCAAGCTCCGGAACGTCGTGGCCGCCATCGGAGCGGATGTTGAGGTTCATCACCGTGATCACGGCGCCGAGATCGAGCTCGCCATAGAGATGCGGAAACAGCTCGTCATTGCGCGAGCGCTCCCAGCGCAGCTCGCCGCCGAGCGCGTCGCCGTCGACCTCCACCAGGAACAGCGCGCGCTGCCCGAAATAGTGCTTGCGCAGGGTCTCGGGAACCTGATCGGCGGTCGAGAAATGGATGAATCCGTCGCGCGCATCGTCGGCGCTGCCCCGGTAGACACCCTGCCGTTCCGCCTCACGCCAGGCCGAGGCCGGACAGATTTTGTAGATCTTGACCACTGCTTGCGCAGTCCTGTTTGCTCTTTGAGTCTTTTGGGTTTTTTCGTCTCGTGCGGGTCTGCAACAACCCCGGCGCGGACCGTAAAGGCCGCCCCTGCCGAACTCAAGACCTCAAGCCTTTCCGGTCCGGTGAAATCGTCGCCACTTGCGCGAAAAGCGGAAAACCGGTTGATTTGAGGACAGTTTTCCTGAGTTGCGACGGGCTGGACCTTGCATGGTCAGGCAGGCCAAAGCGCAGAGGATACTCACTCACGACCAGATCTGGATCGCGCTGGATCGGCTGGCGGCGCGCGCCGGTCTGTCGCCGTCCGGCCTGGCCAAGCGCGCCGGGCTCGATCCCACCACCTTCAACAGGTCCAAGCGCGTCACTTCGGATGGCCGCGAGCGCTGGCCCTCGACCGAATCGATCGCCAAGGCGCTGGCGGCGGCAGATGCCTCGTTCGACAGCTTTGCGCGGCTGGTCGACGATGACGCGGGCGACGGCCGCTCCGTGCCGCTGCTTCGTTTCGCGCTGGCCGGCGCGAGCGGCGCCTTCGACGAGTCCGGCCTTCCCTCGGGCAAGGCCTGGACCGAAACCGCGCTTCCGGCCACCGAGGACAGCCACGGCTTTGCGCTGGAGATCTCCGGCGATGAGTTTGCCCCCGTTTACCGCCACGGCGACATCGTCCTGGTCTCGCCGGGCGCGCCGATCCGCAAGGGCGATCGCGTGGTGGTGCGAAGCAGGACGGGCGAGATGACGATCGCAACGCTGAGGCGCCGTACCGCGAAGGTCTTGGAGCTGCAATTGCTCAACGCCTCGCAAGCCGTGCGCACGATGGCGGCGGGGGAGGTGGCGTGGATCGCGCGGATCGTGTGGACGAGCCAGTGATCCCGCTCTGTGTCAGCGCAGGGTCGGCGCGAGCCAGCGAAACAACGCCACGGCCGCCACCGCGCCCAGCATTTCGGCGGCGATGAAGCCAGGAACGTCGATCGGACGAATTCCGGAGAACGTATCGGTGAATGCGCGCGCCAGGGCGACCGCGGGATTGGCAAAATCCGTGGCGGTGAACCAGAAGCCGGCGCCGATATAGGCGGCGACCGCGCCGGCAAGAGCGGCCGGCCGCATGCGGGAGCAGGTCCACACCATTCCGATCAGGCCGAACGTGACCAGGAATTCGCTCAGCCATTGCGACGGGCCGCTGCGAAGATGGGATGATAGCGAGTAGGGCGGCAGGTCGAACATCGCGTCGGCGATGGCAACGCCAGCGACGGCGCCGAGCAATTGTGCAGGCACGTAGAATCCGACAACGCGCGGCGCGATGTCGCCGCGAAATGCCAGCACCAGCGAGACGAGCGGATTGAAATGGGCGCCCGATAAAGGCGCGAGCCAGACGATCAGGGCGTAGAGCGCGGCGCCCGTCGAGAGCGCGTTGGCGAGCAATGCCAGAGCAGCATTGCCTGCCGCCAGCCTCTCGCCGAGAATACCGGAGCCCACGATCGCGATCAGAAGGTAGGCGGTGCCAAGTCCCTCGGCTACCAGGGACCGTGCGAGCGACATCCTGTCAGTGCGATCGCCGGTCCGACGCAACTCGCTCAACGCAGCCACGGCGAGTCTCACAGCACTTCGAAGATCTTGTAGGCGACCGCGCCCTCGACGAGATAACCCTTGCCGACACAGACGATGTCATTGAGCCAGGCGTAGGTCTGCGAGCCGGTTTCGAACAGCGGATTGGTGCGGAAGTAATATCCGGCGGGATCGACCCTGGTGCGCCGCGCGGGATCCGCCATCTCGGCGCGCAATGCCTGCGGTGTCACCCAGCGGCCGCCATAGGTCATATAGATCAGCTCGCCGTCATGCGTCCGCAGCGACAGGCGGACGTCGAGCGTCATGGCGCCGTCGGCGCGAAACAACGCCCAGTCGCCGCCGCCCCGCAGCACCTCGCCGCGCAGGCGCAGGCCTTCGAACGAGCCCTTGGCTGCGCCGAACAGCACGCGCTGCCCGACGGGTCCGGCGCCGAAATTGAGGCGCGGATCGAGATCGACGAGGATGTCGAAGAGATGCCGGGTCTCGAGATCGCCGACGGACTTGATGCGGGGATCGGTCATGGTCTGGCACTCCTTATGTCTTGGATGGAATTTGCCGGCGGCTATGCCGCCCGGGTCGCATCGCCAAACAGCTTGCGCCTGACCGCATCGGTCGAGAGGCCGGATTGAGCGCACAGCTCGGAGAGATCGAAGACGAAGCGTTCATGCGCGATCTTGTCGTCGCGGAAGGCGAAGGCGATGAACACAGGCAACTCGGCACGGCGCCCATTGGGCTCGCCGGCGAAGCGATCACCCGTCATCGTCATCCGGGCGGTGCCCCAGCAGATCAGCGTGTCGGCGGAATTGGCGTGGCCTTCCAGCGTGACGTGATAGTCCGGGAAGGACTTGAAGAAGCGCGTCAGGACGCGCTCGTTTTCGGCGAGCCCCCGCGCCTTGGTGCCGAAGGCCGGTGTCTCCAGCACCATGTCCGGATGCAGGACTTCCAGCGCCGCAGCGACATCCTGCCGGCTCTTCGCGATCGCCAGCCTCTCCGCCAGCTCGAACATCCGCTTGCCATCCATGGTATGCCTCTTATCATTCTACATGAATAAAACATACATCATGTATGTTATATGCGGTTTGATACCAACGCGTCAAGCTTTAGGTTGCACATGATGCGGGCGAAGGATCCTCCGAGAAGTCGTCGGGAAGAGTACAGCGAGGCCACCAGGCAGGCGCTGCTCGATGCCGGGCGCGAAGCGTTTGCCGCCAATGGATTTCAGGCGGCGGGCATGGAGGCGATTTCGCGGGCGGCGCGGGTCACGCGCGGCGCGTTCTACCATCACTTCGAGGACAAGAAGGCGCTGTTCGATGCCGTGGTGGTTGCCATGCAGCGCGAGGCGGCCGCCCGGATCGAGGCCGCGGCACGGAACGAGCGGAAGATCTGGGATCGT
Source organism: Bradyrhizobium sp. 22 (assembly GCF_000482425.1). Lineage (NCBI taxonomy): Bacteria > Pseudomonadati > Pseudomonadota > Alphaproteobacteria > Hyphomicrobiales > Nitrobacteraceae > Bradyrhizobium > Bradyrhizobium sp. 22. The sequence goes on along the minus strand of NZ_KI519400.1, from coordinate 1,722,846 downwards.
CTCAGCGCCGGCATCGACGCCTATCTCGACGCCTGCGAAGAGCCGGCCTATGCGCGGATCGTCATCCAGGAAGCGCAGGCCGTGCTCGGCGAACCGCGCTACCGCGAGATCGAGGAGACCTACCCGACCGCGCTCCTGATCGCGACGCTGCGGGCGCTGAAGCGCGATGGCGAATTGAACGCGGACGATGTCGATCTGCTCAGCCGCATGATCGACGCGATGATCTGCAAGATCGGGCTATTGCTGCCCTACGCGGACGATTCCAGGAAGCTGCGCAGAAATGGACAGAAGATCGTTGCGGCGGTGCTGGAGACCTTTCGCCACAAGCCGTGAATCTTCCTTTGGAGGATGGCGGTCTTCGTACCGAGGCAAGCGCAACTACGAATCTTCGCCTAACTTCTCCCCGGGGTGGGTCCCGGCGTTCGCCGGGACGACAGCCGTGTGTGGGAGCGAAGGGCAACGCGTTTCTCACGCGCTCCGCGCCAGCGCGCCGTCGATCATGTTGACCGCGTTCTGCACGCCGTAGACCGCGACGAAGGAGCCGAAGCGCGGGCCCTTCTCCTGGCCGAGCAGCACCTGGTAGAGCATGTTGAACCAGTCCAGCGTGACGCCGGGCCGGCCGTCCTTGCCCTTCTTGAGCTGGTCGAGGAAGGGTTCGCGGCGGCCGATCTCGTAGACGACGTTCTGGATGTCCTCGGCCGAGGCGTCCGCCGGAAGCTGCGACAGCGCATCGCGCAGGTCCTGCAGCGCCGCGCGCTCGGTGTCGGTCGGCACGCGGAACTGCTTCGTCGGTGCGACGAAGTCGCGGTAATAATTGATGGCGTAGCCGACCATCGCGTCCAGCTTCGGATGCGTCTGCGGGCTCACGCCGGGTCGGTAGCGACCGATGAAGCCCCACAGCGTCTCGGCATTCTCCGCGTTCGACGACGACACCAGCGTCAGCAGCAGCTGGAAGGTCACGGGCATGTCGCCCTTCGGCGGCTTGCCGTTGTGGATGTGCCAGACCGGATTGCCGAGCTGCTGCTTGCCGTCCTGCTTGGCAAAGCCGTCGATGAACTGCTGGTAGTCGTCGACGTTGCGCGGGATGACGTCGAAATACAGCCGCTTGGCCGCCTTCGGCTCGCGATACATGAACAGCGACAGCGATTCCGGCGAGGCGTAGCGCAGCCATTCGTCGATGGTCAGGCCATTGCCCTTCGACTTCGAGATCTTCTGGCCCTTCTCGTCGAGGAAGAGCTCGTAGTTGAAGCCTTCGGGCGGCGTGGCGCCGAGCGCCCTGGCGATCGCGCCTGAGAGCTTCACGGAGTCGATCAGGTCCTTGCCGGCCATCTCGTAGTCGACGCCGAGCGCGACCCAGCGCATCGCCCAGTCGGCCTTCCACTGGCACTTGACGTTGCCGCCGGTGACCGGCGTTTCGACCTCCTCGTTCGTATCGGGGTCGACATAGGTCACGGTGCCGGCCGCGACGTCGCGGCGGATCATCGGCACCTGCAGCACGATGCCGGTGGTCTTGCTGATCGGCAGGAACGGCGAATAGGTGGCGCGGCGGTCGGGGCCCAGCGTCGGCAGGATGATCTCCATCACCTTGTCGTAGGCGGCGAGCATCTTGAGCAGCGTCGCGTCGAAGCGGCCCGACGTGTAGTAATCGGTCGAGCTGGCGAACTCGTAGTCGAAGCCGAAATGATCGAGGAAGGCGCGCAGCCGTGCGTTGTTGTGGTGCCCGAACGAGGGATACTCGTTGGAGAACGGATCCGGCACCCGCGTCAGCGGCTTGCCGAGATGCGCGGTCAGCATCTCCTTGTTGGGGACGTTGTCAGGCACCTTGCGGAAGCCGTCCATGTCGTCGGAGAAGGCGAGCAGGCGGGTCTTGATCTTGTCCTCGGTCAGCACGCGGAAGGCGTGCCGCACCATCGAGGTGCGCGCGACCTCGCCGAACGTGCCGATATGCGGCAGGCCGGACGGCCCGTAGCCGGTCTCGAACAGCACCTCGTCCTTCGGGCTCTTCTTCAGCCGCGCGACGATGGCCTTGGCCTGCTCGAACGGCCAGGCGTTGGATTGTTCGGCGAGCGCACGCAGATCGCTCGGGCTCATGCTGGGATCGATAACGGACATCAAGAAGGGCCTCCGGGCCGCGGAAAATAGCGATTTCCCGGCAGAATGCAAAAACGTTGGTCGTCATTCCGGGGCACGCGCGTCAGCAACGTGAACCCGGAATCTCGCGCCACAATCTCGAGATTCCGGGTTCGCGCTCTGCGCGTCCCGGAATGACGGGACTGAATGGTCAGAACGGGCTCACCGAGAAATAGCGCAGCCACAGATCGGTGTAGCGGCCCTTTTCCCAGACGCGGAACAGCGCCCAGTTCAGGGCCTGGCGCAGCACGTCGTTGCCCTTGCGCACGGCGATGCCGATGCCTTCGCCGAAGAAGCGGCTCTCGACGAAGGGGCCGCCGGAGAAGGCGCAGCAATCGCCGGAATCGGTGCCGTTGATCCAGAACGCCAGCGAGATGGCGTCGCCGAAGATGAAATCGACCTCGCCCTTGCGCAAAGCGGCGCGCATCGCCTCGTCGCTGGGAAAAGCGTGCAGCTCCGCGTCGGTGAACATGGCCTTGAGATAGGCCTCGTGCGCGGAGCCGGCGATGACGCCGACCTTCTTGCCTTCGAGATATTCGGGCCGGATTTCCGGCATCACCGCGTCCTTGCGAGAGACGAAGCGCGCCGGCACGCGGTAATAGGGATCGGTGAAGTCGACCCGGGCGCGCAGCTGCGGGCTCACCGCCATCGAGGCGATGATGGCATCGCCCCGGTTGGAGGTGAGCGCGTCGACCAGCGTCTCGAAGCGGCGCATCTGCACCGTGCAGGTGACCTTGATCTCCTCGCACAGGCTGCGGGCGAGATCGACGTTGAAGCCGGCCGGGTTGCCGTCGGCGCCGGTGTAGTTGAACGGCGGATAATCGGTCTCGGTCAGGAAGCGGATCACGGTTAGGCGCGACAGGTCCGGCCGTTCCGGCCGCCGCCGCGGGTCCCAGAACCCGGGCACGGCCTGCGGGGCGGCCTGGGGCGCGACCTGCGGCGTGGCCTGGGGTGCCGCAGGAGGCTGCTTGGCCGGAGCCTGGGCCTCGGCGGCGGGCAGGCTCGCGAGCAGGCACGCGACAGCCGCCAGCCCGGTCACCAAGCTACGGGCAGATTTGGTCGATTTCGCCTGTTGCGATGGAGCCATCGGCCGGAAATGAACTGATATCGTTGGGATCGGAGGGCGTTATAGACCATCCCGCCGGGAACGCGAGCGCGGAATGCGGGCTGGGTAAAAGGTGCGCTCCGCCGTCATACCCGGGCTTGTCCTGGCTTGTCCCGAGCATCCACGATCTTTCCTCCATCCCAAGAACGTGGATGGCCGGGACAGGCCCGGCCATGACGGATGGGAGGTACCGTGTCTGAATCGGGCTCAAAGATACTTCTTCAACTCCGCCGCCGCCTCTTCCGGCGTCCGCTTGAGATTGAACGGCGAGACGAAGCGGCCGTCGCGGTCCATCAGGTAAATCAGCGCGGTGTGGTCCATGGTGTAGTCGCCGTCCTTGGTCGGGATCTTCTTGGCATAGACCCGGTAGGAGGTGATGACCTTGGCAGTCTCGGCAGGATCGCCGGACAGGCCCTGAAGATGCGGATCGAAGCTCGACAGATAGTCCTTCATCGTCGCCTGCGTATCGCGCTCGGGATCGACCGAGATGAAGACGGCATTGAGCTTGTCGGCATCCTTGCCCATCACCCGCAGCACTTCCGAGATCTCGAACAGCGAGGTCGGGCAGACGTCGGGGCAATGGGTGTAGCCGAAGAAGATCAGGGTCGGCTTGCCCTTGAGGCTCTTGTCGGTGACGGCCTTGCCGTTCTGGTCGGTGAGCTGGAACGGGCCGCCGATCGCAGCCGGCTGCGCCACCTTGCTGATCCCGCCCATGGCCCAGAACATGATCAGGAGCCCGACGATGAGGCTTGCGGCGAAGGCGGTCGCGATCACCAGCGGACGGGTGGCGGAGCTCATGAGCGGAAAACTTCCTATCGCGGATCAGAAGCAGGCGGCGAAGCCGGTCCTGATCATTTCGAAGAACATCTGCGTGCCGTAGTGGAACCACAGCGCCAGCGCGCCGAGCACGAGCAATCCAAAGGTCGCCGCGCCCGTCCACAGCAGCACGGACGGCGTCCGGCCGGCAGTGGACGAATTGTCCTGTAACGGATGCGTCGGGTGCAGGGGTTGAGCCATGACAATGATCGAGGGCGAAGGCCCGGTTTCCAGGCCTTCAGATAGGCTTTGGCCCGCCCGCGGGCAAGGCGCCGCCGGCGGGCCAGAACGATCCGGTCAGGTCGAGAACGTCAGCGCAGCTGGCCCCGGGCGGATTCGATCTGGTCCGCTTGCGGAAGAGACCGGCGCGACGGCTTGATGGTCGAGGCCTGCGCGTCCATGTAGCAGGGCTTGTACATGGCCTGGAGCTGCTTGCCCCTCAGGAACAGCATCTGCGGGGTGAGGCCGCCGCGCTGGCTGATCCAGCGCTTCACCTGCGAGGGGTACATCGCATAGAGCATCTGGGTCGCCTCGGGATTGGTGACAGCGCGCCCGTTGCGGCCGAAATCCCAGGCGGCGTGGAAGCCGAGCGTCGCGCTCGAGGTCACGCAGATGCGGTCATGCGGGATGGCGCCGAGGACGATGGTACAGGCGGATGCGCACAGGCCGTCGATGATGACGGTCTCGCCCGATTGACGCAGATCCTGGTACTTGTCGACGTAGGTTCCAATCCGGCCACCGCGGTCATCCGCGATCCGAACCACCGCGTGAGAAGCCCCCATGCCAGCGATCAGCAGAACCGCCGCAAGCAACCCCGTCAGAAACTTCATTGGCCCCCGCCCCAGTCGAATTCGAATCTGCGTGTCAGGTGGTGATGCACCGCTAGCGTCCGTCGTAACCGAGGTTTTGTCTAGGCAGGCCGGCTGGCTCAAAACAAATTCAAATCCAGTGTTGCGTCCGCGCTGCACTCGGAGGCTCTCTATCCCAAAGTGGAACAAGTTAACGAGGTCTTACGCGCCGCACCCTTGATCTCAGGTACAACCGCCGGCTTCAATCCGGGCAATTACAGGGGGGAACTATGGAGGGGGACATGCATGGCTGAGGAAACGGACGTCATCGTCGTCGGGGCGGGACTGTCGGGCCTCGTGGCCGCCACCGAGATTGCCGACGCGGGCAAGCGCGTCATCGTGGTCGACCAGGAAGGCGAGCAGTCGATTGGCGGCCAGGCATTCTGGTCGTTCGGCGGCCTGTTTCTGGTCGATTCGCCGGAGCAGCGCCGGCTCGGCATCAAGGATAGCTTCGACCTCGCCATGCAGGACTGGATCGGCGCCGCCGGCTTCGACCGCGACGACGATTTCTGGCCGCGGCAATGGGCCGAGGCCTATGTCGGCTTCGCGGCCGGCGAGAAGCGCGCCTGGCTGCGGGCGATGGGACACCGCTTCTTTCCCGTGGTCGGCTGGGCCGAGCGCGGCGGTTACGACGCGATGGGTCACGGCAATTCGGTACCGCGCTTTCACGTCACCTGGGGCACCGGGCCCGGCATCGTCGAGCCGTTCGAGCGCCGCGCGCGCGAGGCGATGGGGAGCGGCCGGCTGAGCTTCAGGTTCCGCCACCGCGTCGACGCGCTCTCGATCAGCAACGGCACGGTGGACGGCGTCAGCGGCGCCGTCCTCGCCCCCGATGCTGTCGAGCGCGGCAAGAGCTCATCGCGCCATGTGGTCGGCGAGTTCGCGCTGAAGGCGCAGGCCGTGATCGTGGCCTCCGGTGGCATCGGCGGCAATCACGAACTGGTCCGGCAGAACTGGCCGAAGCGGCTCGGCGATCCCCCGAAATTCATGATCTCCGGCGTGCCCGAGCATGTCGACGGCCGCATGATCGGCATCACCGAGAAATCAGGCGCGCGGCTGATCAACCGCGACCGCATGTGGCATTATGTCGAGGGCATCCAGAACTGGTCGCCGATCTGGCCGCGCCACGGCATCCGCATCCTGCCCGGGCCCTCCTCGATGTGGTTCGACGCCACCGGCACGCGGCTTCCGGCGCCGCTCTTCCCCGGCTCCGACACGCTCGGTCAGCTCAAATACATCATGTCGACCGGCTATGAATATTCCTGGTTCATCCTGACCCAGAGCATCATCAAAAAGGAGTTCGCGCTGTCGGGATCGGAGCAGAACCCGGATCTGACCGGCAAGAGCTGGCGCATGACGATCAAGCGCGCCACCAACAAGGGCGCGCCGGCGCCGGTGGAGGCGTTCAAACGCCATGGTGTCGACTTCATCGTGCGCGACACGCTCGAGGGTCTCGTTGCGGAGATGAACAAGCTCGCCGGCAGCGACCTCCTCAAGCTCGACCATATCAGGACGCAGATCGAGGCGCGCGACCGCGAGATCGCCAATCCTTACGTCAAGGACGCGCAGGTGATGAACATCCACAATGCGCGCCGCTATATCGGCGACAGGCTGATCCGCACCGCCTCCCCGCACCGGATCCTGGATCCCGCGCAGGGGCCGCTGATCGCGGTCAAGCTCAACATCCTCACCCGCAAGACGCTGGGCGGCTTCGAGACCGACCTCGAGTCCCGCGTGTTCGGCGGCGAGGGAAGCGTCATTCCCGGCCTCTATGCGGTCGGCGAAGCCGCCGGCTTCGGCGGCGGCGGCGTGCATGGCTATCGCTCGCTCGAAGGCACCTTCCTCGGCGGCTGCCTGTTCTCGGGCCGCAATGCGGGCCGCTCGGCAGCAAAGGCGGTGGGCTGAACCGCCCCTTGCGTTGCGCCATGCATCGCCCGGCCGAGATGTAAATCTGTCCGGACATGCATGCGCGTTCGGCCACGCATGCGTGCCGGGCAACGCATGCGTGCCGGGGGTGGCAGAGCGCGGGGTGCTGGGCTAGACAGGGCCGCCATTCCAGTGAGGAGATCCCCAATGAGCATCCAGCGTTTCGAAACCGGCCCACGCATGAGCCAGGTCGTCGTGCACGGCAACACCGTCTATCTCGCCGGCGTCGTCGCCAACAAGGCCGCCGGCGAAAGCGTGACGAAGCAGACCCAGGACATCCTGGCGACCATCGACGGTCATCTCGCCAAGGCCGGCACCGACAAGTCGAAGCTGCTGTCGGCCACGATCTACATCACCGACATGAAGACCTTCGGCGAGATGAATGCGGTGTGGGACGCCTGGGTGTCGCCCGGCAACACCCCAGCCCGCGCCACGGTCGAAGCCAAGCTGGCGGCGCCGCAATACACCGTCGAGATCATGGTGACGGCCGCGAAGTAACTTTCGCGAAAACTTCACGCGCGTTGATGACCTTCGAGGTAATCGATCAGCGCGCGTGAATCTTCGATGATGACGGTCAGCCGAACACGGCTTCATCGAAGGAGAGCACCATGACCGATCCCACCACCATCGCCCGCGGCTACATCGAGCTCTGGAACGAGCGCACGGCCGGCCGGCGCCGCGAGCTGCTTGGCGAACACTGGACCAATGATGCGAGCTACGTCGATCCCTTGATGAAGGGCGACGGCCGCGACGGCATCGAGGCCTTGATCGCCGGCGTGCAGCAGCGCTTTCCCGATTTCAAATTCCAGCTGATCGGCGAGCCCAACGGCTTCGGCGACCACATTCGTTTTTCCTGGGGCCTCGGTCCCGACGGCGCCGACAGCCCGATCAAGGGCACTGATTTCGCCGTGCTGCGGGACGGGCGGATCAGAAGCGTGACCGGATTTCTCGATCAGGTCCCGGCCGGAGCGTGAGCGGGCTGGCCTTCGTGGCGCAAGGCCGGGAGAGGAACCGAAACTTGGACTTCACAAGAAGTCGTCATGCCCGGGCTTGTCCCGGGCATCCACGTTCTTTGTGCTGCAGGAAGGGGCGTGGATGGCCGGGACAAGCCCGGCCATGACGATGTGGAGACCAGCGTGCCTCAAATGGACAGCGTATACGCAACCGGTCCTCGTGCAGGCGAGGAGGGCGGCACCCCTCGACGAACGCACGCCTACGGCTTACCTGTCATGCCGTGCCGCCCCGTATCCTCCCAACATCGGCCGAGCCGGCCGCGCTGCTGCCAATCCGCTTCCAGCAATGGTTCGCAGCCCGCGGATGGTCGCCGCGTGCGCATCAATTGGCGCTGCTGGAAAAGGCGCGCGAGGACTGTTCGGCGCTCTTGATTGCGCCGACCGGCGCCGGCAAGACGCTGGCCGGATTTCTGCCGACGCTGGTGGAGCTTTCGACGCAGCCGGTGACGCGTGACGCGGGGACGAAGAAGAACCTCGTCTCCACCGGCCGCGGCGTGCAGCGCAGCGGCGGCCTGCACACCCTCTACATCTCGCCGCTCAAGGCGCTGGCCGTCGACATCGCACGCAATCTGGAGCGGCCGATCGCCGAGATGGGCTTGCCGATCAGGGTCGAGACCCGCACCGGCGATACGCCGGTCTCGCGCCGCCAGCGGCAGCGGCGTTATCCGCCGGACGTGCTGCTGACGACGCCCGAGCAGCTCGCCCTGCTGCTCTCCTCCGACGACGCGCCGTTCCTGTTCTCGTCCCTGAAGCGCATCGTGCTCGACGAACTGCATGCGCTGGTGACGTCCAAGCGCGGCGATCTGCTCTCGCTCGGGCTCGCGCGGCTGTGGCGGTTGGCACCGCAGCTGCGCGCAATCGGCCTGTCGGCGACCGTGGCCGAGCCGGAGCAGCTCGCGCGCTTCCTGGTGCCGCAGCCCGACGGCGAGGAGCGAGCCGCCGACATCGTCGTCGCCGGCGGCGCCGCGCCGCCCGAGGTGGAGATGCTGGACACGCGCGAGCGACTGCCCTGGGCCGGTCACAGCGCGCGCCACGCGCTCCCCGAGATCTACGAGCTGATCAAGGCCAACAAGACCACGCTGGTCTTCGTGAACACGCGCAGCCAGGCCGAGATGCTGTTCCAGAATCTCTGGAGCATGAACGACGACGGCCTCGCCATCGCGCTGCATCACGGCTCGCTCGACGTCGCCCAGCGCCGCAAGGTCGAGGACGCAATGTCGGCAGGAAAGCTGCGCGGCGTGGTCTGCACCTCCTCGCTCGACCTCGGCGTCGACTGGGGCGATGTCGATCTCGTCGTCAATATCGGCGCGCCAAAAGGCTCCTCGCGCCTGATGCAGCGCATCGGCCGCGCCAACCACCGCCTCGACGAGGCCTCGCGCGCGGTGCTGGTGCCGGCCAATCGGTTCGAGGTGCTGGAATGCCGCGTCGCGATCGATGCCATTGCCGAGAACGCGCAGGACACGCCGCCGCTGCGCACCGGCGCGCTGGACGTGCTGGCCCAGCATGTGCTCGGCTGTGCCTGCGGCGAGCCGTTCCTCTCCGACGAGCTTTATGCCGAGGTTCGCACCGCCGCGCCCTACGCCGAGCTGTCGCGGCAGGACTTCGACGACGTCGTCGATTTCGTCGCCTCCGGCGGCTACGCCCTGAAGACCTACGAGCGCTTCGCCCGCATCAAGCAGGACAAGGAGGGGCGCTGGCGCGTCGCCAATCCCAAGGTGCGGCAGAGCTACCGCATGAACGTCGGCACCATCGTCGAGGACGACATGCTGAAGGTGCGGCTGGTGCGCTCGCGCGGCGGCGGGAGCGGATCGACCGGCGTGATTGCCCGCGGCGGCCGGCTGCTCGGCGAGATCGAGGAGGCCTTCATCGAGGGCCTCAGCCCCGGCGACACCTTCGTGTTCTCGGGCGAGGTGGTGCGGTATGAGACCCTGGTCGAGGACCAGGTCTACGTCTCGCGCGCGCATGACAAGGATCCGAAGGTGCCATCTTATATGGGCGGCAAGTTTCCGCTTTCGACCTATCTCGCCGAACGCGTGCGCCGCCTGCTCGACGACAGCCGCGCGTGGGCCGGCTTGCCGGAGCAGGTGCGCGACTGGCTTTCGCTGCAGAAGGACGCCAGCAAAGTGCCTGGGGTGCGCGAGCTGCTGGTCGAATGCTTTCCGCGCGCCAACAAGCATTATCTGGTCTGCTACCCCTTCGAAGGCCGGCTCGCGCACCAGACCCTCGGCATGCTGCTGACGCGGCGGCTGGAGCGCGCCCGCGCGCGGCCGCTCGGCTTCGTCGCCAATGAATACGCCATCGCGGTCTGGGCGCTCGGCGACATGTCCTTCATGATCCGCGACGGCCGCATCGACCTCGATGCGCTATTCGACCCCGATATGCTCGGCGACGATCTCGAAGCCTGGCTCGCCGAGTCAGCCTTGATGAAGCGCACCTTCCGCAATTGCGCGATCATCTCCGGCCTGATCGCGCGCCGCCACACCGGCGAGGAGAAGAGCCGCCGCCAGGTGCTGTTCTCGACCGATCTCGTTTATGACGTGCTGCGCAAGCACCAGGCCGATCACGTCCTGCTGCGTGCCGCGCGCGCCGATGCCGCCACCGGCCTGCTCGATCTGCGCCGCCTCAGCGACATGCTGATGCGTATCCAGGGGCGCATCACGCTCCGGGAACTCGACCATGTCTCGCCGCTCGCCGTTCCCGTGATGCTGGAAATCGGCCGCGAGTCAGTTTATGGCGAAGCTGCAGACGAGCTCCTGGCCGAAGCCGCCGATGAGCTCGTCAAAGAGGCGATGTCGTAGACGACGAGATGAATTTTCGGGGCGCAACTCCATCCACATCGTCATGCCCGGGCTTGACCCGGGCATCCACGTCTTTGTCTCTGCGGCAAGAACGTGGATGGCCGGGACAAGCCCGGCCATGACGGGGGATGTGGTGGTATCGATAACTTCGACGTGGCATGTTGAGGTCGCGGGCATCGCTCTGCACGCCGATCTCTCCGGCGCGCTGTTCTGGGACGAGCAGCGCCTGCTGGTCGTCTCCGACCTGCATCTGGAAAAGGGCTCCAGCTTCGCCACCCGCGGCGTGCTGCTGCCGCCCTACGATACGCTGGCGACGCTGAGCCGTCTCGCTGCCGTCATCGCCCGCCACGATCCCCGAACGGTGATCGCGCTCGGCGACAGTTTTCACGACCGCACGGCGCATGAGCGCTTGTCGGCGGACGATCGCGACGCCGTCGCCGCACTGCAGACCGGCCGCGACTGGATCTGGATCTCCGGCAACCACGATCCGATGCTGCCGCCTGATCTCGGCGGCACCGTCGCCGAGGAGGTCGCGATCGGCCCGATCACCTTCCGCCACGAGCCGACCGGCGCGCACGGCGAGATCGCCGGCCATCTTCATCCCAAGGCGCGCGTCTCGGCGCGCGGCCGCTCCATGGAGCGCCGCTGCTTCGCCTCCGACGGGATGCGCGCGGTGATGCCGGCGTTCGGCGCCTATGCCGGCGGCCTCAGCATCCGCGACGCCGCATTTGCGAAGATCTTCCCGGCCAATGGCTTCGTCGCCCATCTGCTCGGCGACCGCCGCGTCCACGCCATTGCCGCCTCGCGCTGTTCCTGAGACTTTCGCGCAATCTCGGAACAAATTAAGAACACTTTAGCAAGTCTTTGATATATCATTGTGATTCGGTGCATCGCCGGCACAATATCTAGCGTCTGTCAGACTTTGCGAGGACTAGATGTCCACCATCGCCTTCGATCAATTTGCCCTCACCCGGATCGCCGATTTCGCGCGCTCGCTGTCGCGGCTGCATCAGGCGGCGCGGCGCCAGCGCATCGACGACGACCAGTTCGACCGCGAGTTCAACGCGGTGTGCCAGTCGATCTGGGGCTACACCATCGACGACGTCAGCGACGACCTGTTCTCGGCCGAGGATCATCTGTTTCTGGACACGCTGGACGAAGCGCAGGCGCGCATCTTCGCGGCGGAGCAGGGTTACGACCTCGTCGGCGATCAGGGCATGCTGACGGATTGGTGGGGTTTCTGCTGGATGATCCTGGCCGAGAAACGCGGCCTCCTGACGCCGGACAACCGCGCCGCCGCGCGCGCGGCGATCGAGGAGAAATATCTGGCGGCGCCGAACGTGATCGGGGTGATCATCGGGAGATAGTGCCGCAACCTCCGTCATTGCGAGGAGCGCTTGCGACGAAGCAATCCAGAATGTCTCCGCTGAGGGATTCTGGATTGCTTCGCTGCGCTCGCAATGACGGCGTGGTGAGAGCTTGGATCAATCCAGCCCCGCCCGCTTCGCCGGCTTCTGCGCCGTCGTCTTCGGCACCGTCACATCCGGCAGCGGCTCACGCACGATCTCCGCAGCCGGGGCGTCCGCCGATACTGTTTCCGCGCGCACCGGCGCCACTTTCATCTCGCCGAGGCGGGCGCGGACCTGGGCGGTGAGGCCGGGATAGGACGCAACCGGGGTGAAGTCCGCCGTCTGGTCGTTGCCGACGCGGATGCCGGTATAGGCGACGAGGCCGTCGGTGGTGGCGATCACGTCGCCCGCCTTCAGCGAGGAATCCAGCGCCAGATCGACCGGGGCGAGGCCGACCGGCTCGCGGCCGTTGCAGGTGCAGTCGGCGCGCAACGCTTTGCGATAGGCGAACGCGTTCTCGCTGTCGGCGTAGCGCTCGCCGGCCTGCGAATGGGCTCCGTCGATCGAGGAGCCGAAATAAACCTTGGTCGCGCTGGCAGGACAGAACGCCTGACACATCTGCGCCGGTGAGACGAGGCCGCGCATCAGCGGGAAATATTTGCCGTCGCAACTGCGCACGCAGAAGGCCGGGCCGGAGCCGCCGGCGGCCGCCGCGCGGGTCGGCGGCACATATTGCGGCGTTCCGCCGTTCTGTTGCCCGGTGAAGGGATCGACGTAGGAGTTCGCCTGCTGCGGAACTTCGCGCTGCGGCCGCTGCTGCTGCATGCCGCCGAAGAGGAAGTCGAACAGGCCTTCGGCCGAAACCGGAGCGGGAGCCGCAAGCAGCGGCGCCGCAAGGATGGCGGCTGCAAGCATCGCGCGACGCCGCGGGCGCGCATGGGACGGGACTGTACGCAACGCTCACTCCATCCGACGCTACTGAACAGGCCGGGACCGCAAAGGGTCTCAGCACATGATTCACCATAAGGGGGGATGGTAAATGAGCGGTTGAAGTGGGCCTCGTGCCCCGGACGCAGCGCAGCGCCTCTTCAGCGGTGCGCTGCAGAGCCGGGGTCCATGCCGATGGTGAGCAAGCTGGGTCCCGGTTCCGCGTCGCACCGCTACGCGCTGCGCCGCGCCCGGGACACGAGAACTCTAGGCCTTCAAGAATTCCGACGCCTTGTAAAGCGAGCGGAACGGCAGGCCGGCCGCGGCGAAGGTGTCGGTGGCGCCTTCCTCGCGGTCGACCATGGTCAGCACCAGCACCACATTGGCGCCGGTCTCGCGCACGGATTCCACCGCCTTCATCGCCGAGCCGCCGGTCGTGGTGACGTCCTCGACGATCACGACGCGCTTGCCGGCAAGCGTCTCGCCCTTCGGCAGGCCCTCGATCGCGAGCTTGGCGCCGTGCTCCTTCGGCTTCTTGCGGACGAAGAACGCCGCGATCGGATGGCCCTTGATCCAGGAGATCTGCGCCAGCGCACCGGCGAGCGGCACCGCGCCCATCTCGAGGCCGCCGATGAAGTCGAGATTGTCGTCCTTCAGCGCCTCGTAGGTCAGCTCGGCGAGCAGGGTCGCCCCCTCCGGGTCGAGCATGGTCGGCTTGAGGTTGAAGTAGAAATCGCTCTTGCGGCCCGACGCGAGCGTCACCTCGCCGCGGCCGAATGAGCGCCGGCGGATGATTTCGAACAGGCGGGCGCGGGAGGCAGATTTCGACACGGCGGTCCCTCGAACAGCTTTTTGGAGGAGGCGCAATTTATCCGCGACGGGAGCGACATTCCAGAGGGGGCGTCCCTCGTCAACAGGGATCGGCCATCCCCGGCCGCCGGTTGTGGGGGCGCGACCTTCTGGAGTAGTTGAGGGCCCGGATCGGGCGCGACGCCTCTTGGGTAAGGACACGGGAATGACCATCGAGCTGCACACCTGGAACACGCCGAACGGCCGCAAGATCTCGGTCGCGCTGGAGGAGATGGGGCTGCCCTACAAGGTGATCCCGGTGAACATCACCAAGGGCGAGCAGATGGCGCCGGAATTCCTGAAGCTGTCCCCGAACAACAAGATCCCCGCGATCGTCGATCCCGAGGGCCCCGACGGCAAGCCGGTCAGCATCTTCGAATCCGGCGCGATCCTGCTCTATCTCGGTGAAAAGACCGGCAAATTCCTGCCAAAATCGCTCGGGCAGCGGATCCCCGTCTACGAATGGCTGATGTGGCAGATGGGCGGCTTCGGTCCGATGCCGGGCCAGGTGCACCATTTCATCGCGCTCGAGAACGAGCAGGACCGCGCCTACGGCCTGAAGCGCTACATGGCGGAGACGCGCCGGCTCTACGGTGTGCTGGACCGCCGCCTGGACGGGCGCGACTTCGTCGCCGGCGAGCTCTCGATCGCCGATTTTGCCATCCTGGGCTGGGCCTGGCGGCACCCTCGCCACAAGGTTGATCTGGCCGACTTCCCCAACGTCAAGCGCTGGTACGAGGTCCTGATGGCCCGCCCGGCGGTGAAGCGGGGCATGGAGGCGAAGCTGGATTGATTTTGGACGGTGTCATCGCCCGCGAAAGCGGGCGATCCAGTACGCCGCGGCGGTTCGATTCTAGCCGCGCTGCCTCGGCGTACTGGATGCCCCGCCTTCGCGGGGCATGACAACGTGCCTCACACCTTCTTCGCTTCCACCGCCATCCGCACCGCGAGCCCGGCAAGCACGGTGCCCATCAGCCAGCGCTGCACCAGCATCCAGCTCGGGCGGCTTGCCAGGAACAGCGCGATCGAGCCGGCCGCGAGCGCGATCATCGCATTGACGCTGACGCTGATCGCGATCTGGATCGCGCCCAGCATGATCGACTGCGTCAGCACGCTGCCGGCGGCGGGATCGATGAATTGCGGCAGCAGCGCCAGATACAGCATCGCGATCTTCGGATTGAGCAGGTTGGTGACGAAGCCCATCGCGAACAATCTGCGCGGGCTGTCGATCGCGAGCGTCCTGACCTGAAACGGCGATCGTCCGCCCGGCTTCACCGCCTGCCAGGCGAGCCAGAGCAGATAACCCGCGCCGGCAAAGCGCAGCGCATCATAGGCAAAGGGAATGGCGAGCAGCAGCGCGGTGATGCCGAACGCCGCGCACAGCATGTAGAACACGAAGCCGAATGCGACACCGCCGAGCGAGACGATGCCGGCCGCCGGTCCCTGCGTGATCGAGCGCGAGATCAGATAGATCATGTTCGGTCCCGGCGTCAGCACGAGACCTAGGCAGACGAGGGCGAAGCCGAGCAGGGCGGAGGTGTGAGGCATGGCGGGACCGGTGCGGGAGATGCACCGGTTTTAATATGCGAGGCCGTGCCGGACCATCGCGCAATTGCTCGGAGGACAATTCGGTTCCCCGCATGTCACCCCAGCGTCGTCCCCGCGTTCGCGGGGACGACACCGAACGTGTGGCGCCAGCGAGCGCAGGCCGGAGAGGTGAAGATAGCTAGTGCGCCTCGTCCCAATTGTTCGCCGCGCGCGCATCCACGTGCAGCGGCACCGAGAGCAGCACCGCCGGGAACGGCGCGTCCTGCATCACGTGCTGCACGACGGGCAGCGTCGCCTCGACCTCGGCGTCGGGCACCTCGAAGATCAACTCGTCATGCACCTGCAAGAGCATCTGCGCCGACAGCTTCTTCGCGGCGAGCGCGTCCTCCACCCGCGTCATGGCGCGGCGGATGATGTCGGCGGCGGTGCCCTGGAGCCGCGCGTTGATCGCGGCGCGCTCGTTGAAGGCGCGCACCGAGGCGTTGGAGGCCTTGATGTCGGGGTAGTGGCATTTGCGGCCGAACAGCGTGGTGACGTAGCCGTGGCTACGGCAGAAGTCGCGCGTCTCGTCCATGTAGGCGCGGATGCCGGGGAAGCGCTCGAAATACTTCTTGATGTAGGCCGAGGCTTCCTCGCGCGCGATGCCGAGCTGGTTGGCGAGGCCGAACGCCGAGATGCCGTAGATGATGCCGAAATTGATCGCCTTGGCGCGGCGGCGGATCTCGCTCGGCATGCCCTTGATCGGCACGCCGAACATCTCCGACGCCGTCATGGCGTGAATGTCGAGGCCGTCGCGGAACGCCTGCTTCAGCACGGGAATGTCGGCGATCTCGGCGAGCAGCCGCAGCTCGATCTGCGAATAATCCGCCGAGACCAGCTTGTGCCCGGGCGTCGCGACGAAGGCGCGGCGGATCTTGCGGCCGTCCTCGGTACGAACAGGGATGTTCTGCAGGTTCGGCTCGTTCGAGGACAGCCGGCCCGTCGTGGTGGCCGCCAGCGCGTAGGTCGTGTGCACGCGATGGGTCTGCGGATTGACATAGGTCGGCAGCGCGTCGGTGTAGGTCGATTTCAGTTTGGAGACCTGGCGCCACTCCAGAATCTTCTTCGGGAAGTCGTGGCCCTGCTCGGCGAGCTCGTCCAGCACCTGCGCTGTGGTCGACCACGCGCCGGTCTTGGTCTTGGTGCCGCCTGATAGTCCCATCTTGCCGAACAGGATGTCGCCGATCTGCTTGGGGCTGCCGACATTGACCGGCTCGCCCGCGATCTCCTGGATCTCGGCCTCGACGCGCGCGGCGGTCTGGGCAAAGTCGCCGGACAGCCGCGACAGCACCTGGCGGTCGATCGAGATGCCGCGCCGCTCCATGCGCGCGAGCACCGACACCAGCGGCCGCTCCAGCGTCTCGTAGACCGTGGTCATATGCTCGGCGACGAGCCGCGGCTTCAGCACGCGCCAAAGCCGCAAGGCGACGTCGGCGCCTTCGGCCGAGAGCGCGGCGGCCTTGTCGATCGGCACCTGGTCGAAGGTGATCTTGCCCTTGCCGCTGCCGAGCAGCTCGTTCTCCTTCATCATGGCATGACCGAACCAGCGCTCGGACAGCGATTCCAGCGCTTGCGAGCCGCGGCCGGCATCGAGCACGTAGGAGATCAGGAGCGCATCGTCGATGTTGCGCAGGGTGATGCCATGCTGCGCCAGCATCACGGCGCTGAACTTGACGTCGAAGCCGATCTTGAGGATGCCGGCCGATTCCAGCACCGACCGCAGCGCTTCGATCGCATCCGCATGCTTGACCTGGTCGGGCGCGAGGCCCGCGTCGAACAGGCCGGCGCCGCCGCCGGACTGCTTGTGCGCCAGCGGCACGTAGCAGGCATCGTTCGGCGCCAGCGCCAGCGCGATGCCGCAGAGATCCGCCTGCATCGGATCGATGGAATTGGCCTTGATCTCGATCGCGACATGGCCGGCATCGTGGACGCGGGCGATGAAGGCGTTCAGCTCTTTGAGCGTCTTGATCGCCTGGTATTTGCTGCGATCGACCGGAAGCTTGCGCAGCGCCTCCTCACGCGCGGCGGCGAGCGAGATCGGCGCGCCCTTCGGGCTCGCAGCCTTGTCCTCCTTGCTTGCCGACTTGTTGGGGCGGCTCTGTGCGGCTTGCGCCGGTGTGCCGGTCCCCGGTGCGGGTACGACGTCCGAGGACGGCAGCGGCGTGAACACGCTGGCGCCGCTCGAATAGCCGGGGTCGGCATCGACATTGGCGGGATCGATCTGCGCATATTCGGCGACGCGCCGCGTCAGCGTGGTGAATTCCATCGCCTTGAGGAAGGCGATCAGCTTGCGCGCGTCCGGCTCGTGGACGGCGAGATCGTCGAGCGGCACCTCGAGCTCGACCTTGTCGTCGAGCAGCACGAGCTGCCGCGAGATGCGGGCCTTCTCCGCATTCTCGAGCAGCGCCTCGCGGCGCTTGGGCTGCTTGATCTCGCCGGCACGGAACAGCAATTGGTCGAGGTCGCCATATTCGGTGATCAGCTGCGCCGCGGTCTTGACGCCGATGCCGGGCACGCCGGGCACGTTGTCGGTGGAATCGCCGGCCAGCGCCTGTACCTCCACCACCTTGTTCGGGGGCACGCCGAATTTCTCGATCACCTCGGGAATGCCGATGCGGCGGTCCTTCATGGTGTCGTACATGGTGACGCAATCGGTCACGAGCTGCATCAGGTCCTTGTCGGAGGAGACGATGGTCGCGCTGGCGCCGCGCTCGCAGGCCTGCCGCACATAGGTCGCGATGAGATCATCGGCCTCGAAGCCGGTCTGTTCCAGGCAGGGCAGGTCGAAGGCGCGCACCGCCTCGCGGATCAGCGCGAATTGCGGGATCAGGTCGTCAGGCGCCGGCGGCCGGTGCGCCTTGTATTCGGGATAGATCTTGTTGCGGAACGTGATCTCCGACTTGTCGAAGATGATCGCCAGATGCGTCGGCCGGTTGTCCTCGGGCATCTCGCGGAGCAGCTTCCACAGCATGTTGCAGAAGCCGAGCACGGCGTTGACCTGCAGCCCGTCGGACTTGCGGTTCAGCGGCGGCAGCGCGTGGTAGGCGCGGAAGATGTAGGAGGAACCGTCGACCAGGAACACGTGGTCGCCCTTGCCGGCGGCCTTGGCCGCAACCGGCTTGGCAGCAGCTGGCGCAGCGGTCGCCTTGGCAGCAGGCTTGTCGGCGGCTTTCGTGGCGGCGGCCTTGGTGTCAGCCTTGGCTGAGCTCTTCGAGGATGTCTTCGGCGATGTTTTGGGCATGGCCGCAATGTATGAATTTTTGCGGACTTTGACAGCCTCAGACCGTGAGTTTTTGAGGCGTCGCCGCAGCTATCCCCACTGTCATTCCCCGCGAAAGCGGGGCATCCAGTACGGTCGCCCGGTCGAGCCGGGCGACGACAGCGGGATCGCAGCTACTCCGCCGCCTGCAACACCGGCGCCGCTTTCTTCGGCGCGATCCAGAACGCGTCCGGCCGCTCGAACAGGAAGCGCGCATTGAAGCGCAGCGCGGCCTGCCAGATCGCCAGCGCGCCGAGCACGCCGGCGATGGTGACGAGCAGCGACACCGTGCCGATGTCGGGGATGACGCCGGTGCGCAGCAGCAGCGTCCGCGTCGCGGCCATCGGCAGGAAAAAGGCGAGATAGATCACGATCGAATGCTCGCCGCAGAAGCGGAGGAAGTTGAGCCACTGCGCGCGCGCGAGCAGCGTGCCGGTCGCGATGATGGCGCAGGCGCCGGCGAAGCCGAGCGCGAGCGAGACGATCGCCCACTCGCTGGCGCCCGCTGCGACGAGGCCGGCATTGACCAGTGCCCAGGTCGCAAGCGCTGCAAGCGCGAGTGCAGGACGGCTGCGCGCGCGATCCGACAGCGCGAACACGTAAGGCGCGAACAGATAGCCCGAATAGAAATAGACGAAGCGGGCGCAGAACTCGTCGATGACGGTCCAGCCGGTCGTGATGCGGGCCGTCTCGAGCGCGGCGGCGACGAGCCAGATCGCGAGCGGCGGGAGCTTGCGTGTCAGTTTTGTGACGACGAAGAAGATCGGCAGCAGATAGATGAACCACAGCGTGCCGAACGGCTCGATGAAGGATTCCAAATACATCAGGCCGACATGCTGCCAGCTCGTCTCCGCCGCGAAACCGGGCGCCTTGAAGCCGAACTGGATCGTCACCCAGACGACATAGAAATAGGCGAAATGCACCACCTTGCGGTCGAGATAGGTCCGCCAGTCCCGGTCGATCACCAGCGCCAGGAACAGGCCCGAAATCAGGAAGAAATCCGGCATCCGGAACGGCTTTGCGAAGGCTACGAGCACATGCATGAAGCCGGTCTCGCCGGCGGCGAGCTCGACCCCCAGCACCGAATGCATCATCACGACCATGATGATGCAGATGCCCTTGGCGTAGTCGACCCAGTCGACACGTGCGGCAGCCGTGGCCTCAACGCCTCCGCTGCCTGCGATTGTGCCTGATGGTGCCATGGTGTCTCTTTTCGAGGCGTGTTCCGCCCCGTCCTGTTCGGGGGTGGGTCAGTGTGGGGCCGCTACGGTTTCCCACTTCTTTACCGATTCACTTCCCGTGCCGCTTTTTTCGCTGCGGACTGTTCCTTCCCTGCGAGAAAATGCTAAACCGCCCCGCGCCGGGGTTTCATTTTCGTTAACCAATCTAAAAACAGGGATTTTCATGCGTATCGCGATGATCGGCACGGGCTATGTGGGACTGGTGTCCGGCGCCTGCTTTGCTGATTTCGGTCACGACGTCACCTGCGTCGACAAGGACGAGAAGAAGATCGCGGCGCTCCACCGCGGCGAGATCCCGATCTATGAGCCCGGCCTCGACGAGCTGGTGGCGACCAACGTCAAGGCCAAGCGGCTCGACTTCACCACCGATCTGAAGCAGCCGGTTGCAGAAGCCGATGCCGTCTTCATCGCGGTCGGCACGCCCTCGCGCCGCGGCGACGGCCACGCCGATCTGTCCTATGTCTACGCGGCTGCGAAGGAGATCGCGCAGTCGCTTTCCGGCTTCACCGTCGTGGTGACGAAGTCGACCGTTCCGGTCGGCACCGGCGACGAGGTCGAGCGCATCATTCGTGAGACCAATCCGAACGCCGACGTCGTGGTCGCCTCCAACCCCGAGTTCCTGCGCGAGGGCGCCGCGATCCGCGACTTCAAGTTTCCTGATCGTATCGTGGTCGGCACTTCCGACGAGCGCGGCCGCAAGGTGATGGGCGATATCTATCGCCCGCTGTCGCTGAACCAGGCGCCGCTGATGTTTACCGCGCGCCGCACCGCCGAGATGATCAAATACGCCGCCAACGCGTTCCTGGCGACCAAGATCACCTTCATCAACGAGATCGCCGATCTCTCCGAAAAGGCCGGCGCCAACGTGCAGGAGGTCGCGCGCGGCATTGGCCTCGACAACCGCATCGGCACCAAGTTCCTGCATGCCGGCCCGGGCTTCGGCGGCTCCTGCTTCCCCAAAGACACCAAGGCGCTGATCAAGATCGCGCAGGATTACGACGTCTCCTTGCGCATCGTCGAATCCGTGTTGGCCGTGAACGAGAACCGCAAGCGCGCGATGGCGCGCAAGGTGAGCCAGGCGCTCGGCGGCAATCTGCGCGGCAAGACCGTCGCGGTGCTCGGCCTCACCTTCAAGCCCGATACCGACGACATGCGCGATGCGCCGTCGATCCCGCTGGTCACGGGCCTGATCGACATGGGCGCGAAGGTCAAGGCGTTCGATCCCGTCGGCATGGAGCAGGCCAAGGGCGAGCTGCCCGACATCACCTACTGCGAGGACGCCTATTCCTGCGCGCAAGGGGCCGATGCGCTCGTCATCGTCACCGAATGGGTCCAGTTCCGCGCGCTCGATCTCGACCGGCTGAAGAGCGTCATGGCGCAGCCCGTCGTCGTCGACCTCCGCAACATCTACCGCCCCGAGGACATGGAAGCCGCCGGCTTCGTCTATGAGAGCGTCGGCCGCCCGCCGGTGCAGGGTTGATCGTTCCCACCTCCACATAAATTCGTCATGGCCGGGCTTGTCCCGGCCATCCACGTCTGTTTTCTGGTCGAGGACGTGGATGCCCGGGACAAGCCCGGGCATGACGAGTGGATAGATCTTGCCCCGCAGCTTCGACACGCCTCTCCCGATCGATTCCGTGCTCGACGATTTGTCGCGTACGCTGGAGGCCAGCAACGCCGCCGTGCTGGTGGCGCCGCCCGGGGCCGGCAAGACCACGCGCGTGCCGCTGGCCTTGCTCGACGCGTCCTGGGCCAGGGGCAAGAAGATCATCGTGCTGGAGCCGCGCCGTATCGCGGCACGCGCCAGCGCCGACCGCATGGCCAAGTCGCTGGGCGAACGCACCGGGGAGACCGTCGGCTACCGCGTCCGGTTCGGCTCGAAGATCTCGCGCACGACCCGCATCGAGGTGGTGACCGAGGGCATCTTCACCCGCCAGATTCTCGACGATCCCGAACTCTCAGGCGTTGCCGCCATCCTGTTCGACGAATTCCACGAGCGCTCGCTCGATGCCGACATGGGCCTCGCGCTGGCGCGCGATGCGCAAACGGGTCTGCGCGAGGATCTGCGCATCCTCGTGATGTCGGCAACGCTCGACGGTGCGCGCGTGGCCAAGCTGCTCGGCGATGCGCCCGTCGTCGAAAGCGAGGGCCGCGCCTTCCCGGTCGAGACGCGCTATCTCGGCCGCAAGGCGGATGCGCCGATCGAGCGACAGATGGCGGATGCGATCGCGTCCGCACTTCGTGGCGACAGCGGCTCGGTGCTGGCTTTCCTGCCGGGCGCCGCCGAAATCCGCCGCACCCAGAATTTCCTCGGCGAGCGCGTGCAGGACGCCTCGATCGAGATCGTGCCGCTGTTCGGCGCGCTCGATGCCGCCGTGCAGGATCGTGCCATCGCGCCGGCGCCCAAGGGCACGCGCAAGGTGGTGCTGGCGACATCGATCGCGGAGACCTCGCTGACGATCGAGGGCGTGCGCATCGTGGTCGATTCCGGCCTGGCCCGCGTGCCGCGCTACGAGCCCGATATCGGCCTGACCCGGCTCGAGACCGTGCGCGCCTCGCGCGCGGCGGTGGACCAGCGCCGCGGTCGCGCCGGTCGCACCGAGCCCGGTGTCTGCTACCGGCTCTGGGACGAGCCGCAGACGGCCTCGCTCGCGCCCTACACCCAGCCCGAAATCCTCAGCGCGGATCTATCCTCGCTGGTGCTCGATCTCGCGCAATGGGGCGTCAGCGACCCTGCTGCGCTGTCGTTCCTCGATCCGCCGCCGGGGCCGGCGTGGAAGGAAGCGAAGAGCCTGCTGACCGAGCTCAACGCGCTCGATGGCGACGGCCGCATCACCGCGGAGGGAAAAAGCCTGCGCGCGCTGGCGCTGCCGCCGCGGCTGGCGCGGATGATCGTGGATTCGCATCGTGCGGGCGAAGGCGAGGCCGCCGCCGAGATCGCGGCCATCATCACCGAGCGCGGCCTCGGCGGCGGCAGTGTCGATCTCGAGCATCGCCGCGACCAGTTCCGACGCGACCGCTCGCCGCGTGCCGCCAGCGCGCGCGACCTCGCGCGGCGCTGGGCCTCGCAGGTGGCGGCTTCCGAGAAGGCCGGGCCGCCGGAGGAGCTCTCGACCGGTTTGATGCTCGCCTATGCCTTTCCGGACCGCGTCGCGCGCAACCGCGGCAATGCCAGCTTCGTGCTCGCCAATGGCCGCGGCGCGTCCGTCGAGCAGACCTCCTCGCTCGCCCGCGCGCCCTATATCGCGATCGGCGAGATGACGGGCACGGCGGCGAGCGGGCGGATCCTGCTCGCCGCGCAGATCACCGAGGGCGAGATCGAGAGCCATTTCGCCGAGCACATCGAGACCGCCGACGAGATCTCGTTCGACCGCGGCGCGATGGCGCTGCGGGCGCGGCGCAAGCGCGTGCTGCATGCGATCACGCTGTCCGAATCGACCCTCGCCGTGTCGCCATCCGAGGACACCGCCCGCATTCTTGCAGATGGGTTGATCGCCGCGGGGCTCGATCGGCTGCCCTGGTCGAAGGCCGCCAAGCAGTGGCGCGACCGTGTCATGTTCCTGCGCAAGGCCGAGGGCGACAGTTGGCCGGATTTGTCCGACGCCGGGCTGATCGCCCGGCGCGACGACTGGCTGGTGCCGGCGCTCTACGACAAGATCGCGCTCAAGGACGTTTCGCCGGGCGACCTCTCGGACGCGCTGATGGGGCTGCTGCCCTGGGAGATGCGCGCGCGGCTCGACCGCGAGGCGCCGACGCATTTCGAGGCGCCTACGGGGAGCGTGCTCGCGATCGACTACGAAGCCGAGCAGGGGCCGACCATCGCGGTGCGGTTGCAGGAATTGTTCGGCCTCAACATCCATCCCTCGATCGCGGCCGGCAAGGTGCCGCTGGTGCTGGAGCTGCTGTCGCCGGCACAGCGCCCGGTGCAGGTGACGCGTGATCTCCCAGGCTTCTGGCGCGGCAGCTACAACGCGGTCCGCTCCGACCTGCGCGGCCGCTACCCGCGCCACCCCTGGCCCGACGATCCGGCCAATGCATTGCCGACCCGGCGGGCGAAGCCGCGCGGGACGTGACGGAATTCGACCCTCATGGTGAAGAGCGCGGAACACGCGTCTCGAACCATGTAGGCCCGGATCTCGCGTGCGGCCATCCTTCGAGACGCCGCTTCGCGGCTCCTCAGGATGAGGACCTGGGGTCGCCGTGACACCATCGCATTAACCGTCCGCTCATCCTTTTCGTCAAAATAGCGGCGCTCCAACGGCGGCTTCGCTCGCGGTCGGGCGTGCCGCATGGTGAAATCGGGCTTTCGGCTCGGAAGTGGTGTGATGCGTAACATTATGATCATCGCGGCCGTCATGATCGGCCTCGGCACCTTCATGGCGCAGATGGCGGACAAGATGAGCTCGGCTTCCGCCACCTCAGCGCCGCGCACGACGGTCGCGGTTGCGTCGACCGAGCCGACCGGCGGCCGTAGCCTCGCCATTTCCCGCGACGGCCGCGGTCATTTCCAGACCGAGGGCCGGATCGACGGCCAGCGCATCGGCTTCATGGTCGACACCGGCGCCTCCGTGGTCGCGCTCAATGAGACCTCGGCGGCCCGCTTTGGCCTGCGTCCCTCGCGCAGCGAGTACAACGCCACCGTCTCCACCGCCAACGGCACCATCAAGGCCGCCCGCGCCCGCATCGCCATGCTCGACGTCGGCGGTCTCATCGTGCGCGACGTCGACGCCATGGTGCTGCCCGACGCGGCGCTGTCGGAGAACCTGCTCGGCCTCTCCTTCCTGTCCCGCCTGAAGCGGTTCGAATATGCCAACGGCCAGATGGTGCTGGAGCAATAGGCAGAGCCGGTTGCGATCAGCCGCAGTTCATTTCAAAAGAGATTTGTTGCCTCGGCCGCCCTCGCGGTAATGTTTCTTCGTTACCAAACTGCCGCAATTATCGGCCATAAGCCTGCATTCCCGCCTTCCGCTGTGGCCTGGCATTCGCTAAGGCTGCCTCATTTCCTGCCCATTCACGAGACCGTCTCATGTTCCCGAAGCCGAAATCCGTATTGTTGCCCAACACCTACGCCTTCGAATCCGAGCCGATGGTGAAGCCGACGGGATTTCGCGAATACGATGCGCGCTGGTTGTTTCAGAAGGAAATCAACCTGATGGGTGTGCAGGCGCTCGGCATGGGGCTGGGCGCGTTGATCGCCGAGCTCGGCGTCAAACAGGAGATCGTGACCGGCCACGATTTCCGCGGCTACTCGGCCTCGATCAAATATGCGCTGATCTCCGGCCTGATGGCGGCGGGCTGCAAGGTGCACGACATCGGTCTTGCGGTGACGCCGATGGCCTATTTCGCGCAATTCGATCTCGACGTGCCCGCTGTCGCCATGGTCACGGCCTCGCACAACGACAACGGCTGGACCGGCGTGAAGATGGGCGCCAACCGTCCGCTCACTTTCGGTCCCGACGAGATGACGCGGCTGAAGGAGATCGTGCTCAATGCCGAATTCAAGAACAAGGCGGGCGGCTCCTACCAATTCCACGAGAATTACCCGGCGCGCTACATCGCCGATCTCACCTCTCGTCCGAAGCTCACGCGCAAGCTGAAGGTGGTCGCGGCCTGCGGCAACGGCACCGCCGGCGCCTTCGCGCCGCAGGTGCTGGAGGCGATCGGCTGTGAGGTGATCCCGCTCGACACCGAGCTCGACCACACCTTCCCGAAATACAATCCGAATCCGGAAGACATGGAGATGCTGCACGCGATCCGCGATGCGGTGCTGCACCACAAGGCCGATGTCGGCCTCGGCTTCGACGGCGACGGCGACCGCTGCGGCGTCGTCGACAATACCGGCGAGGAGATCTTCGCCGACAAGGTCGGCGTGATGCTGGCGCGCGACATGTCGGCGATCCACAAGGACGCGCATTTCATAGTCGACGTGAAGTCGACCGGCCTGTTCGTCACCGATCCCGTGCTGCAGAAGCAGGGCGCCAGGACCGACTATTGGAAGACCGGTCATTCCTACATGAAGCGGCGCACCAACGAGACGGGCGCGCTCGCGGGCTTCGAGAAGTCGGGCCATTTCTTCTTCAACAAGCCCTATGGCCGCGGCTATGACGACGGCCTGGTCTCGGCGATCGCGATCTGCGACATGCTCGACCGCGCGCCGGGCAAGTCGATGGCAGATCTGAAGGACGCGCTGCCGAAGACCTGGTCGTCGCCGACCATGTCGCCGCACTGCGCCGACGAGACCAAGTACGGCGTCATCGACCAGGTGGTGAAGCACTTCGAGGGCCTGCAGGCCAAGGGCGCCAAGATCGGCGGCCAGTCGATCCGCGATCTCGTCACCGTCAACGGCGTGCGCGTCACGGTCGAGGACGGCAGCTGGGGCCTGGTGCGCGCCTCCTCCAACAAGCCCGAGCTCGTCGTCGTGGTCGAGAGCCCGGTCTCCGAGCAGCGTATGCACGACATGTTCGAGATGGTGAACAGCGTGCTGCGCACGCATCCCGAAGTCGGCGAGTACAACCAGAAGATCTGAGCGCCTGCGCGCTCAGCCTCCGGGCGGGCCGAACAGGGTGCGGAGCTTCGCGGCCGCGCCCTGCGCCTTCCGGGCGTCGCCCAGCATCGCGATCCATTCGCCGAGCGCGATCCGGATCGGGTTGAAGGATGGTATGCCGCCGACGAGACCGAAGCGGAGCGGCTGGTCGGAGGGCCGTTCGGCAAAGGTCCCGAACAGGCGGTCGAACACGATCAGGATGCCGCCGTAATTCTTGTCGAGGCACGGCTCGTTGCAGGCATGATGCACGCGATGGTGGCTCGGCGTGTTGAGCACCCATTCCAGGATGCCGAGCTTCGGCCCGAACTGGCTGTGGATGAAGAACTGGTAGAGCAGGTTGACGCCGAGCATTGCCACGATCGCGAGCGGATGAAATCCGATCAGCGCCAGCGGCAGGAAGAACAGGAAATTGCCCGAGACGTTTCCGGTCCAGCCGAGCCGGATCGCGGCGGTCAAGTTCAGCCGCGTCGTCGAGTGATGCACCGAATGCGTCGCCCACATCCAGCGAATGCGATGCGAGGCGCTATGCTGCCAATAATACAGGAACTCGCTGCCCAGGAATAACCCTGCGAGTGCAAGCGGACCGGTCTGCGCAAAGTCGAACAGGCGGTGCTCGTACAGGAACGCGAACGGCATCGCGAGAATGCCTGCCTCGACCCCGCGCAGCAGATTCTGTCCGAGGGCCACGCCGAACGAGGCGACACTCTCGCGCCAGTCGTGGGTATCGCGATGCGCGAGGCGGCCGATGCCATACTCGAGCAGCATCAGGCCGAGCGCGGTTGCGAGGATCATGCGCCTGAGCCCCGGATCGAGCAGGAGTGAAGCGTAGCCCACGACATCCCTCCTACTTCGGCGCCGCGCCGGCACTGTTGCGCAGCGCCTGGGCACGGGGCAACGTTTGGGCGCAGGACGAGGAGAGCTGGCCGGCATGGGATTGCAGGCAGGCGAGGACGCGTCCGCCGCCCGGCGTGACGTTGCTGCATAGCTTGTCGAAGTCGGTGCGGCAGGCCTGCATCAGGCTCCTCGCTTCGCTGCGCATCTGCGGCGTCATCTGGGTTTGCAGCTGGGTTTGGGCAAGCGCGAAGGTCGCGGTCGCGGTCGCGACGCCGAGGGCGACGATGACTGCAAGTCGTGACAGTACGATGGGATGGAAGATCGATGACACGGTGATGGTCCTTTCTGATCGGGACAAGGCTCGCCGTCGCCGCGGGGGCTGGCGCGGCGACGGCGGCGCTGCGTCAGCGCGAGATCGTGCCGGTGCGGGTGTAGGTGTTGCCGGCAGGACCGGTGCGCGTCACGCTGCGCGTGCAGCTTCCGTAGGCGCAGCTTCCCGTCGCGGTGACGTGGGAGGTGCCGCGCGGTCCGGTTGCTGTCGCCGACCTCGTCCAGGCGTTGGCGTCGGCCGCCGCGGCGACCGACAGGGTGCCGATGACGAGGGAGGTGAGGAAAAGCTTGGTCATGTCGTCGTCTCCTTCTGGGGGCTGCCGTGAACTGGAGCCGTAGAGCGGAGACTGGAGCCGCGGCGTCTGCGCCGCATTGCCCGGACGAAACGATTGTTAGGGCTTTGTCGACACCGTGTAACACTATGTAACAACGGCGCCGCTGCCCTTGCGCGGAACGCGTGATCGTCCAAGATGCGGTTGATGAACGCGCATTCGGCCACGATCCTCATGGTGGAGGACGATCCCGAGATCAGCCGCCTCGTCGCCGACTTCATGCGGCGCGAGGGGTTTGAGGTCGCCTGCGTCGCCGACGGCAAGGCGATGGATTCGATGCTCCAGCGCCTGCGGCCCGACCTCGTCATTCTCGACTTGATGCTGCCGGGCGAGGACGGGCTTTCGATCTGCCGCCGCTTGCGCGCCGACGATTCCCTCCCGATCCTGATGCTCACCGCCAAGAGCGACGAGATCGATCGCGTGGTCGGCCTCGAGATGGGGGCGGACGACTATCTCACCAAGCCGTTCGGTCCGCGCGAGCTGCTGGCGCGGGTTCGCGCCATCCTGCGCCGTGCCAGCGGGGCTCCGGTAAAGCCGCTGGTTAGGCGGTTTGCGTTCGACCGCTTCGTGATCGATCTCGATGCACGCAGTGTCGAGACGGTCGAGGCCGAGTCGCCGGAGCTGCAATTGACCAGCGCCGAGTTCGACCTGCTCGGTTGCTTCGTGCAGCGGCCGCGCCGGGTGCTCACGCGCGACCAGATCCTCGACTGGACGCGGGGACGTTCGGCGGAGCCGTTTGATCGCACCGTCGACATGCTGATCTCGCGGCTGCGCCGCAAGCTCGATGGCGCCAGCCCCGGCTCAAACCTGATCACGACGGTGCGCAACGGCGGCTATCTGTTCACCGCGTCCGTCAAACAGGTGTCGTGATGCTGCGCGTGACACTCGCGGCGCGGCTCGCCCTGATCGGGCTGGTGGGATTTATCTTGGTGAGTACCGTGGTCGTCGCGATCTTCTACCGGACCACCCTGCGCGAGAACGAGCTGACGCGGCCCTCGCCGGCACGTCTCGATGCGCTGGCCACGCTGCTGGAGCGGACGGCGGCCGGCTCACGGCAGGAGGTGCTCGATGCGGTGACTTCGCCGCAGTTCACGGTGCGCATCGTACCGTCGGGTGCGCCGGTCGGCGGCGAGACTCCGCCGCAGCAGCAGGAACTGCGCGACAGCTACGCGGCCGGCCTTGCGGGCCGTCCGGTCGAGATCGTGTCGCCGCCGAACCATCGCGGCAGTCGATGGTTTCCCCGCCTCGCGCGGTTGATGGCGAATGCGGTCGAATTCCGCATCGGTCTGCGCAGTGGCGAGTTGCTGATCATCGATGCCTATACCCGCCTGCCGGTCACCCCGTTCGGCCTGCCCGTCGGCTTCGGGGCAGGCCTGTTCGGGTCGGTCGTGGCGCTGCTGGCGCTGCTCGTCATGCAACGCGAGACGCGGCCGCTGGCGCAACTCGCCGCCGCCGTCGATCGCGTCGACCTGTCGGCCGATCCGCCGCCATTGCCGGATGCGCGACGCAGCGCGCCGGAGATCCGCGCCGTCATCGCCGCATTCAACCGCCTGCAGGGCCGGCTCGCCGAGATGCTGCGTGCACGCATGACGCTGGTTGGCGGCATCGCCCACGACGTCAGGACGTTTGCGACACGGCTGCGGCTGCGCGTCGAGCATATCCCTGATGATGCCGAGCGGCAGCGGGCGGTGGCCGATATCGACGACATGATCCGGCTGCTCGACGACGCGCTGCTGTCGACGCGGGCGGGCGCCGGCGGATTGTCGCAGGAGATGATCGAGCTGGCCGCGCTGGTGGCGGGCGACGTTCACGACCGTCGCGTCCAGGGTGCGGTCGTCGATCTGGTCGCGGACGAGCGTGCGCGCAACGTCGTCGTGCTCGGCGACCGGCTCGCCCTGCGGCGGGTCTTCGCCAACATCATCGACAACGCTCTCGCCTACGGCCATGCCGCGCATGTGCGCGCGGCCCTGAAGGACGGTGCCGTCGTCGTCTCGATCGACGACGAGGGGCCGGGCATTCCCGCCGATCAACGCCAGACCGTGCTGGAGCCGTTCCACCGGATGGAGAAGTCGCGCAATCGCGCGACCGGCGGTGCCGGCCTCGGCCTCGCGGTCGTCCGCAATTTGGTCGAGGCCCATGGCGGAACGATCGAGATCGGCGCGTCGCCGGGCGGAGGCACGCGCGTCAGCGTCACCCTGCCGGTGTTTCAGCCGGCTTGAAGCGTTTTCGAGCGAAGTGGATACCGGCTCGCGGGAAGAAAACGCGTCAGAATGAGAATCGGCGTCAGGCCGCCACCACCGCGGGAATCGGCAATGCCGTGACGGACTTGATCTTCTCCATCGCGAAGCGCGAGGTGACGTTCTTCAGCGGCACGGCGCTGATCAGCTTCTTGTAGAACACGTCATAGGCCTGCATGTCCGCGACCACGACGCGCAGCATGTAATCGACGTCGCCGGCCATGCGGTAGAACTCCATCACCTCGGGCATGGCGCTGACGGCTTCGGCGAACTTCTTCAGCCAGGCGTCGGAATGGTCGGAGCTTTCGACCGACACGAACACGGAGATGCCGAGGCCGATCTTGTTCTGGTCGACGAGGGCGACGCGCTTGATGATCACGCCGTCGGCCTCCAGCCGCTGGATGCGCTTCCAGCAGGGGGTCGAGGACAGGCCGACGCGGTCGCCGATCTCGGCGACGGACAGCGAGGCATCCTCCTGGAGCACCATCAGGATCTTGCGGTCGATGGCATCGAGGCGGCGGCTGGTCTCGGGGACCTGGACGGCGACATCAGTCATTTGAAGAACTTTGTTCCATTTCAGGGGTATATTTCCCTGATACATAGAAAATATTTCTAGAGCAAGCTCATTGTCGCGGCCCCCCGCCGGCTCCCAGCACTGGGGCGGAGCGCAAAAGTTCTTCGACTTCAATACGTTGCGGGGCCGCCAGGCCGCCGCCGTGGCGGGTGCACTTCAGTGCTGCGGCAGCCGCGGCGAATCGCAGCGCCTCCCGCACGTGCTCGCCTTCGGCCAAGCCTAGCGTGAAGGCGCCATGGAAGACGTCGCCGGCGCCAAGCGTATCGACCGCCTCGACCGCGAAGGCCGGCGTCTCCTCGAGCGCGCCTGTCTCGTTCAGCCAGATTGTGCCATTCGGACCGCGGGTGGCCGCGAGGAAGGCGGGCGTCAGGCCGGCCAGGCACCTCAAGGCCCCGCCGTCGTCGGCGATGCCGGCGGTCTCCTGCATCTGCTCGCTGGCGAACAACAGATGCGATGCCGCCGTGAGCAGGCCGTCCTGCAGCGCCATCGCGCGGTCGACGCCGACAATGACGGGAATGCCGCGCCGGCGTGCCTCGGTGCAGAGGGAGATCGCGAACGCGGCGCAGCGGCTTTCGACCAGCAGGGCCCGGCAATCGGCGAGCAATTTCTCGGCGTCGGGCAGCTTCACGGTCCATAGACGGGGATCGCGATAGATCGTGAGCGTCCGCTCGCCCGAAGGCTCGATCATGATCGCGGAGACCGGCGTGGTCACATCGGGCATGCGCACGATGTGCGTGGTGTCGATGCCCTCCTGCGCCATCTGCGCGAGGATGAAGCCGCTCGATGTCTCGCGAATGTCACCCATCGGTCCTGCGAACGCGACGCGGCCGCCGAGCCGTGCGATCGCGATGGCGGCATTGAGCGCATTGCCGCCGCAGATCTCGGCGAGATGCGTGGCGTTGGCCTTGCTGCCGCGCGCGGGCACGGCTGCGACCCGAAAGGTGAGGTCGCGCACGGGAATGCCGACGCAGAGGATGCGCGGCGCGGCCTCAAGTTGCGCCATCGGCGGTCAGCTCTTGTCGTGGACCCAGCGGCCGAGCAGGTGGTGGGCGATAGCGAAGGGATGCGGGCCGGCGAGCCCGTCCGGATGCGTCCGCGTCAGCATCAGGGCGGCCTCCTCGCGCGTGAACCAGCGCGCGTCCTCCAGCTCCATGCGGTCGACGACGATATCCTCGCTCACGGCCCGCGCGCTGCAGCCGATCATCAGCGACGACGGATAGGGCCAGGGCTGGGTCATGTAATATTGCACGTCGGTGCAGCGAATGCCGGATTCTTCCAGGATCTCGCGGCGCACCGCATCTTCGATGGTCTCGGCGGCCTCGACGAAACCGGCGAGGCAGGAATACATGCCGGGCGGAAACTGCTTCTGGCGGCCGAGCAGGCACTTGTCGCCGGAGGCCACCAGCATGATCACGACCGGATCGGTCCGCGGAAAATGCTCGGCCTTGCAGGTCGGACAATCGCGCTTCCAGCCGCCTTCCTTCATCGCGCTGCGCGCGCCGCAATTGGCGCAATAGCCGTGGCGCTGGTGCCAGCTCACCATCGACTTCGCCATCGCGATCGCTGAGAGCTCGCCGGGGGGGATCGCGCCCTGCATCGCCATGCCGCGCAGCTCGGTCAACGTGTAGTCCTCGCGTCCCACCAGCTTCTCGGCGGCGGCCTGCGACAGGCCCATGCCGAACATCGCGGCGCCGTCGCGAAGCCCAAGGAAGATCGTGCCGGGATTGGCGCCGCACTTCAGCGCCTCGTCGATCGTGAGCAGTGCGCGGACCTTGTCGCCCTCGCGCTTGACCAGCAACGAGTCGCGGTAGACGACATAGGCGCGCGAGGACGGCTTCTGCTCCATCGCGAACAGCTTCTGCTCGTCGCGGCGCAGATGCGCGGCGCGGTCGAGGATGTTGGTGACGAAGGCCGGCTGCCCCAGCGGAAATGCGTCGAATGCTGACATTATCGATCTTTCAACCCAACCAGATCTTGCGGCGAAGCACACTGATGAAATTCTGAACCTCTGCGGCGTCGTGCGCCAAGGGCGGCATCACGCCCCAGACCGGCCGCGGCCAGGCGGCGTCACTGGTGCGACGCGCGATGATGTGGACGTGCAGCTGCGGCACCAGATTGCCGAGCGCCGCGATATTGAGCTTGTCGCATTTGGTGACCTCCTTCAGCGCGCGCGAGACGCGGGAGATCTCCGTCATCAGTTGCGCCTGCTGCACCTCGTCGAGATCGATGATCTCGACTGCATCGGGTCGCCGCGGCACCAGCAGCAGCCAGGGATAATGCGCGTCCTTGATGACCAGCACCTTGGACAGCGGCAGATCGCCGATGTCGATGGTGTCTTCTTTCAGTCGGGAGTGCAGCGACCAGGCGGGTTCGGACATGAAGGCTTCTCTGGATTGATTCTTACCGTCGCAGAGACCAGGTCCCCAGACAACATGCGTATGCGCCGTGGTCCTTATGCGCCGGACCGGGTAGGGCGCGCAGTTCGAGGGCGGAACGGCGCGGTTCGGGCCTGAAAGTCCCCGAACGGCCGCCGGAACAGCCGTAGACCCCGCTTGCTTTCCGCTCCCTTTGGCCCCAAATAGGGACCGGGAGATTGGCGGTGGACGAGCCACTCGCCAACCGGGTCAGGTCCGGAAGGAAGCAGCCCTAACGAGGTCCGGATCGGGTCGCTCGTCAGTCTCCTACCTGTTTTTCGAGCGAACCAGCGCCGGCGGCAGCAGCCGCCAGCGCGCTCCTTTCCGCAAAAGCCGGCCAAGAGACATTTCATTGCGGATCGACCGATGACCGACGCTGGCGCCCCTTCCAATCCCGATAGCGCCGGACCGGCCGGCAACGCGCCTTACCGGGTGCTGGCGCGCAAATACCGTCCCTCCAGCTTCGACGATCTGATCGGCCAGGAGGCGGTGGTCCGCACCGTCTCCAACGCGTTCGAGACCGGACGGATTCCGCAGGCCTGGATCCTCACCGGCGTCCGCGGTGTCGGCAAGACCACCACCGCGCGCATCCTGGCCCGCGCACTCAACTACGAGATGCCGGATGGCTCGGTGAAGGGCCCGACCATCCACATGCCGACCCTGGGCGTGCATTGCCAGGCGATCATGGAAAGCCGGCACATGGACGTGCTGGAGATGGACGCGGCTTCGCACACCGGCGTCGACGACGTCCGCCAGATCAACGACAGCGTGCGTTACGCGCCGGCCAGCGCCCGCTACAAGGTCTACATCATCGACGAAGTCCACATGCTGTCGACGGCGGCGTTCAACGCCTTCCTGAAGACGCTGGAGGAGCCGCCGGAGCACGCCAAATTCGTGTTTGCGACCACGGAGATCCGCAAGGTTCCGGTCACCGTGCTGTCGCGCTGCCAGCGCTTCGACCTGCGCCGCGTCGACGCCGACGTGCTGATGAAGCACCTCGCCAATATCGCGACGAAGGAAAACGTCGAGATCGAGCCGGAGGCGCTCGGCATCATCGCGCGCGCCGCTGAGGGCTCGGTGCGCGATTCGCTGTCGCTGCTGGACCAGGCGATCGCGCATGCCGCGGGGCAGGTGAAGGCCGATGCCGTCAGGCAGATGCTGGGCCTTGCCGACCGCACCCGCGTCATCGATCTGTTCGAGTCGCTGGCGCGCGGCGACATCGCGGCTGCCTTCAAGGAGTTCCGCGACCAGTACGACGTCGGCGCCGATCCCATCGTCGTGCTCTCCGATCTCGCTGAATTCGTCAATTTCGTCACCCGCGTGAAGATCGTGCCGGCGACCGCCGACAACGTCGCTTACGGCGAGACCGAGCGCGTGCGCGCGAAGGATTTCGCCTCGAAGATCTCGATGCGCGTGCTATCGCGGATGTGGCAGATGCTGCTCAAAGGCATCACCGAGGTGCAGGCCGCAACACGGCCCGCGGCGGCCGCAGAGATGGTGCTGGTGCGTATCGCCTATGTCGCCGACCTGGCGACGCCCGATGAAGCCATCAGGATGCTGGAGCAGAACGGCGGCGGCTCGCCGGTCGTGAGCGGTGGCAGTGCTGCACGCAGCAGCGCGCCGGCCGCGCCGGTGACGTCCGCGGCGCCGGTTCGCATGCCGACCGCCTCGCCCTCTTCGTTCGGCGGTGGCGGGGCCCGGCCGCAGATGGCGGCGCCGGCGCCGGATCCGCAAGGGGCAGCGCCGCAACTGCGCATCACGAGCTTCACCCAGCTCGTTGCGCTGGCCGGGCAGAAGCGCGATCTCATCACCAAGGGCGCGCTCGAAGGCGATATGCGCCTCGTCCGTTTCGAGGAGGGCCGGCTGGAAGTCGCGCTCGAGCCGAACGCCTCCAAGACCATGATCTCGGAGCTTGCGAAGAAATTCGAGCTGTGGACCGGCCGGCGCTGGACCATCGTCGTCTCCAATGAGCAGGGGCAGCCGACGCTGCGCTCGGTGAACCAGGCCGCCAAGCAGCAGCATGCGCGTACCGCCGAGGCCGATCCGCGCGTGCAGGAGGTGCTGTCGCGTTTCCCCGGCGCCAAGGTCGTCGAGGTCCGCAGGCTTGCCCCCGAGACGCCGGAATCCGATATAAGCACCGACTATGGCAGTGACGATCCGCCCGACGGTTCCGACGGCGACGATCTCTGAGCCGACCCTCTCAAGGACAGACACCGATGGCTGATTTTCTCGGCATGATGAAGCAGGCGGCGCAGCTGCAATCCAAGATGCAGGAGATGCAGGAGCAGCTCGCGAACGTGGAAGTCGAGGGCATCTCCGGCGGCGGCCTCGTCGCCGTGCGCATGACCGCGAAGATGGACGTGAAGGGCATCAAGATCGATCCCTCGCTGATGAAGCCGGAAGAGCGCGAGGTGCTGGAAGACCTGCTCGTCACCGCCATGGGCGATGCGCGCCGCAAGGCGGAGGCCGCGATGCAGGAGAAGATGCAGGCTCTCACCGGCGGGCTCGGCCTGCCGCCGGGGTTGTTCGGCCAGTAATATGGGCGCTGTTGCAGGTCCCGAGATCGAGCGGCTGGTCCAGCTGCTCGCACGGCTGCCGGGCCTCGGTCCGCGCTCGGCTCGGCGCGCGGCGCTGCATCTGATCAAGAAACGCGAAGCGTTGATGATGCCGCTGGCCTCCGCCATGCAGGTGGCGCTGGACAAGGTCCAGGTCTGCAAGACCTGCGGCAACATCGACACGCAAAATCCCTGCACCGTCTGCACCGATCCGAAGCGCGATCCCGCCATCATCGTCGTCGTCGCCGACGTCGCCGATCTCTGGGCGCTGGAGCGGGCCAATGCGACTCAAGGGCGCTATCATGTGCTGGGCGCGACATTGTCGCCGCTCGACGGCGTCGGCCCGCAGGATCTGACCATCGACGCGCTGGTCGCGCGCGCCCATGATTCGCAGGTGCACGAGATCATCCTGGCGCTGAATGCGACGGTCGACGGTCAGACCACGGCGCACTACATCACCGACTTGCTTCAGGACGCCAATGTGAAGGTGACACGGCTCGCCCATGGAGTTCCCGTCGGCGGCGAGCTTGATTATCTCGACGAAGGTACGCTATCGGCAGCGATGCGGCAGCGCACCCTGTTCTAGCCATTCACAGATCACGGAACGGACGACATGACGAAACTTTTCGCCACACGATTGGCTTTGGTTGCGACGATGGCGATGCTGGTGACCCCGGCCATCTCCGCGCAGCCGGGTGACGAGGCCCCGCCGCCGTCGAAGCCCGGCAAGCCGATCAACAATGGCGACGTGCTGTCGGGTGAACTGAACGCCATGAAGGTGCGCGACGGCAAGAACGGCAAGCGGGTTCCGATGTATCAGATCACCTCCGAGCCGCGTCGCCTGCCGGCGCCGAACGGGCTGTGCAATCTCGAGACCGGCCCCGAGACCTTCCAGCTCGTCACCTCCAGCGACGCGCAGGCCACGCAGCTGAAATCGTTCGTCGGCAAGGAAATCTCGGTCAAGGTCGACGAGATCGCCTGCGCCAGCGATGCCGGCCAGATGAGCGAAGCCGTGATCACGAAGTGGAGCATCATCAAGAAGCAGTAGGGCGGCATCGCCGGGCCGGTGACGGGGACCGTGGCTTGATCTCCGGTTGTGCGTCGCGCATAGTGCAAGCGATCGAGCCCTGGGGAGATCGCTCAGCCGTGCGTGGAATCACCCTTGCCGCCCTGCTTGGTTTCGTCGTCGCGTTTCCTTCGTCGGTTGCGGCTGCGCCGGACACCGCCTCCTATCCGACTGCCGCAGCCGCGCTCGAATCGCTGCGCGCCAAGCCGGGGGTGAAGTCGTCCGTTCAATCCGGCTGGACCGTGATCGAGGATGGCGCCACGCTGAGCTTGTGGTCGTTTCCGCCGAAGGGACATCCGGCCTATCCGGCAGCCATTCAGCGCCGCGTCGTGCAGGAAGGAAGCGAAGTCGTCATCCGAATGAACGTCCTGTGCGAAGCCTCCAAGGCCGCTTGCGATGCGCTGGTCGCCGATTTCGAGGGGCTCAACGGACGCGTTCGGAAAGAGATGCAGCGCTGAAGCATGATCCGGAAAAGTGGCCGCGGTTTTCCGAAAAGATCATGCTTGAACAACAAGCTAAGGCGCGATGACGCTTCATCCTGATCGCATCGCGCTTTAGGCTTACACCCGCACCTGCTCCAGCGATTCGAAATGGCCGCGCCTCTGCAGGTACGCCAGCAGCATCAGGCTCGGAATGGCGACGAGGACGGAGATCGCGAAGAACATCGGCCAGCCCGTCGCCTTGGCCAGATAGCCCGCACCCGATGACAAATAGGTGCGCCCCACGGCGGCGAGCGCCGTCAGCAGCGCATACTGGGTCGCGGTGTGCAGCGGGTTCTGGCACAGCGCCGACAGATAGGCGACGAAGATCACGGTGCCGATGGCGTTGCAGAAATTGTCGGAGGTGATGGCGAGGGTCAGCGCCCATTCGTTGACGCCGACCAGCGCCAGCCATGAGAACGACAGGTTGGACATCGCCTGGACGATGCCGCCGATCCACAGGCTCGTGGCCAGCGAATAGCGCCGGGCCACGAAGCCGCCGGCAAAGCCGCCGGCCAGGGTCGCCACGATGCCGACGCCCTTGACGATCACGGCATAGTCGTTCCGCGTGAAGCCGATGTCGATCACGAACGGCACGGTCATGTTGCCGGAAAACGCGTCGGTGAACTTGAACAGCACGACGAAGGCGAGCACGACCCATGCTTCCTTGCGTCGCAGGAATTCCGAGAACGCGCCCAGCGCCGCATGGAACACCCGCGTGAGCGCGTCCTCGTCCCGCGTGGCGGCTTCGGCGCGTCCGGATTGTGCGGGCTCGGTGGCGGCCAGGGCCGTCGCCGTGCCGATCAGCACCAGCGCCGCCATCACCACATAGCCCCACATCCAGGCGGCACCGCGGGGGACGATCGCTTCGAAGCCGGTGACGATGAACAAGGCGCCCGCGGTCGATATCAGCATGCCGATGCGATAGGCCGCGACATAGGCCGCCATCCCGGCGGCCTGCTCGCTTTCGGGCAGGCTCTCGACGCGGAAGGCATCGACCACGATGTCCTGCGTCGCGGACATCGTCGCAACCAGGAGCGCACCAAGCGCGACGAACAGCGGCGAGCGCGCCGGATCGGTCAGCGCCAGCAGCAGGATCGAGCCGATCAGCAGCAATTGCGAGAACACCAGCCATCCACGCCGGCGGCCAAAGGTGCGCGTGAAGAACGGGACATGCAGGGCATCGACCAGAGGCGCCCAGAGGAACTTGAGCGTGTACGGCGTTCCAACCAGTGCAAAAAGCCCGATCGTCCCGAGATCGACCCCCGCCTCGGCCATCCACACCAGCAGCGTCGAGCCCGACAGCGCCAGCGGCAGCCCCGAGGAGAAGCCGAGAAACAGCACGATCAGCACCCGCGGCTGCAGGTAAACGGCAAGGCTGTCGCGCCAGGAGGTCGCAGGCGCAGGAGTTGCGGCAGGAGAGGTCGCGTCGGGTGCGGTCATGGGGCGGTGTTAGCAGATTCTGGCCGTGATGCCTCGTCTCCCAAACTCGTCATGCCCGGGCTTGTCCCGGGCACCACGTTCTTGGTGCCGTGGATGGCCGGGACAAGCCCGGCCATGACGACTCGGCATCACTCCCCTGCCTGTAGCTTGCGCGGAAACAGCTCCGCCGCTCCGGTCGCCACCAGCCGCGGTCCCTCCGGGGCGTCGCTCTTGCTGAAATCGAGCTCCTCGATTCGTCCCGCGCGCTTTTCGATCTTGTCGGCGGAGATCAGCACCTGGCGGACGTCCTCGTTCACGTCGGCGAAATGCTTCTGCAGCTTCAGCACGCGGTCGCGCAGCCGGCCGAGGTCGTCGCCGAGCTTGATCACCTCGGTGCGGATCTGGTCGGCGGCATCGCGCATGCGCGCGTCCTTCATGATCTGCTGCATCACCTGGATTGCCAGCATCAGAAGCGAGGGCGAGACCAGCACGACGCGGGCGCGATAGGCCTTCTGGATCACGTCGTCGAAACCGTCGTGGATTTCGGCGTAGACCGATTCCGACGGCACGAACATCAGCGCCATCTCCTGGGTCTCGCCGGCGACGAGATATTTTTCGGCGATGTCGCTGACATGCTTCATCACGTCGCCGCGCAGCCGCTGCGTGGCGAGGCGTTTCTCCTCGTCGGTGCGGGCATCGTGCAGCGCCGTCATCGCCTCCAGCGGAAACTTGGCGTCGATGCAGAGCGGGCGCTGGTCGGGCAGGAACACGACGCAGTCCGGCCGTTTTCCGGTCGAGAGCGTGAACTGGAACTCGTAGGAGCCTTTGGGAAGCCCGTCCTGGACGATCGCCTCCATCCGCGCCTGACCGAAGGCGCCGCGCGACTGCTTGTTGGCGAGGACGTCGCGCAAGGTGGTCACCTGAGTGGTGAGATCAGTAAGGTTCTTGTGCGCGCTGTCGATGATGCCAAGCCGCTCGTGCAGCGCGCGCAGGCTCTCCATGGTGTTGCGGGTCGAATGTTCCATGGATTGGCCGACCCGATGGGTCACCGAATCCAGCCGCTCGTTGACCGCCCGCGCCATCTCGGCCTGGCGGCCGGCCAGCGCCTGGGTCATGGCGTCGACCCGGCCGGAGGATTCGCTCTGGGCCCGCAGCACCTCGCTCAGGCGCTCCTCGAGCTCGTCGGCCCGGATCGCGTGCGCCATCGCGAGTTCCGCGCCGCGCCGCCCGGACCGCGCGATCACGACCGCAATCACCACCAGCAGGACGAGAACCAGGGCGCCGAAGCCGATCAGCGCGTCCACGACGCGCACCGGCCAGTCGCCGAGCATGAAGATGATGTCGTTCATGCCGACCCTTCTAGCCGATTCGCCCGGGCGCACGAACGAATAGCGAACAATTATGGTGAATGCTCCGTTAATTTTTATGGTTAACGAAACCTGAAGTTTTATGGTTAGCGAGGGGTTAACAGGGTTCCGGGCCGCATTGACCGCATCGGGCATGGGGCTTAAATCGCGGCCATGGCCCTCAGAGAAATCATCATCCTGCCCGACAAGCAGCTGCGCCTGGTCTCCAAGCCGATCGAGAAGGTCACCTCGGAGATCCGCAAGCTTGCCGACGACATGTTCGAGACCATGTACGACGCGCCCGGGATCGGCCTCGCCGCGATTCAGGTCGCGCAGCCGCTGCGGCTGATCACCATGGACCTCGCCAAGCGCGACGAGAACGGCGAGACCAAGCCGCTGCCCCGCGTCTTCATCAATCCGGAGATCATCGCGTCCTCGGAGGAACTCTCTGTTTACGAAGAAGGCTGCCTCTCGATCCCCGAATATTACGAGGAGGTCGAGCGCCCCGCGAAGGTGCGCGTGCGCTTCACCGATCTCGACGGCAAGGTGCACGAGGAGGACGCCGAAGGCCTCTATGCCACCTGCATCCAGCACGAGATCGACCATCTCAACGGCGTGCTGTTCGTCGACTATCTGTCGAAGCTCAAGCGCGACCGCGTCATGAAGAAGTTCGAGAAGGCCGCCAAGCGCGCCGGCGAGTAGGCCACGTCCTCCGCCGTCATGCCCGGCCTTGTGCCGGGCATCCACGTTCTTTGCCGCTCCGAGCAGGAAGAACGTGGATGGCCGGGACAAGCCCGGCCATGACGAGTACCTTGCTCGTTGTTCGAGGATTGTCTCGTCACATGCCCCTCCGCCTGATCTTCATGGGCACGCCCGATTTCTCCGTGCCGACGCTGCTCGAGCTGGTCGCGCATGGCCACGAGATCGTGGCCGTCTACACCCGCGCGCCGAAGCCGGGCGGGCGGCGCGGGCTGCAATTGCAGCCGACCCCGGTCGAGGAAGCCGCGCGAAAGCTCGGCGTGCCCGTGCTGACGCCGAAGACGCTGAAGTCCCAGGAGGCGCTCGATGAATTTCGTGCGTTCGAGGCCGATGCCGCGGTCGTGGTCGCCTACGGCATGATCCTGCCGCAGGCGATCCTCGATGCGCCAAAACTCGGCTGCTACAATCTGCATGCCTCGCTGCTGCCGCGCTGGCGCGGCGCGGCTCCGATCAACCGCGCGATCATGGCCGGCGATGCCGAGAGCGGCGTCATGGTGATGAAGATGGATGTCGGTCTCGATACCGGCGACGTCGCCATGGCCGAGCGGCTCGCCATCACGGACAACATGACGGCGGCGGAGCTCCACGATCGGCTCTCGCGTCTCGGCGCCGACCTGATGGTGCGGGCGATGGCCGCGCTCGATCGCGGCGGGCTCCAGCTCAGGAAGCAGAGCGAGGACGGCGTCACCTATGCCGCCAAGATCGACAAGGCCGAGGCGCGGATCGACTGGCGCAAGCCGGCGCGCGAGGTGCTGCGCCACATCCACGGCCTGTCGCCGTTTCCCGGCGCCTGGGCCGAGCTGGAGAACGCGCGCGTCAAGATCCTGCGCTGTCAGCTGGCGCAAGGCGCGGGCGAGCCGGGCGCGGTGCTCGACGATCAACTCACCGTCGCCTGCGGCGAGGGCGCGATCCGCATCGTCGAGCTCCAGCGCGAAGGCAAGGGCCGGATGCAGGCCGCGGACTTCCTGCGCGGCGCGCCGTTGAAGGCGGGAGCCAAATTCAGCTAACCAACCGTCATACGCGGGCTTGACCCGCGTATCAATCTTCCAACAAGACTGTCTCCAGGCGATGGATTGCCGGGTCAGGCCCGGCAATGACACCGGATCAAATCGGATCGATGCCCCGCTACAAGCTCACCATCGAATACGACGGCGCGCCGTTCTTCGGCTGGCAGGTGCAGGACACGCTGCCCTCGGTGCAGGGCGCGCTGCAAGCCGCCGTGAAGGCGATGACGGGAGCGGATCTGCGGGTGCATGGCGCCGGCCGCACCGATGCCGGCGTGCATGCGCG
Source organism: Bradyrhizobium sp. 22 (assembly GCF_000482425.1). Lineage (NCBI taxonomy): Bacteria > Pseudomonadati > Pseudomonadota > Alphaproteobacteria > Hyphomicrobiales > Nitrobacteraceae > Bradyrhizobium > Bradyrhizobium sp. 22. The sequence goes on along the minus strand of NZ_KI519400.1, from coordinate 1,680,816 downwards.
CGGCCAGGTCGCGCATGTCGACGTCGACAAGCAGTTTCCGCCGGGCCGTTTTCGCGACGGGCTCAACGCGCATCTGCGCCCGCATCCGATCGCGGTGTTGGAGGCCGAGATCGTGCCCGACAGCTTCGAGGCGCGGTTCTCGGCGGTGAAGCGGCACTACCGCTATCGCATCGTCAACACCCGCGCCAACCTCGCGCTCGACATCGGCCACGCCTGGCGCGTACCGCGCCGACTCAATGCCGATGCGATGCACGTGGCGGCGCAGCGCCTGCTCGGCAAGCACGATTTCACCACCTTCCGCGACACCGAGTGCCAGGCCAAATCGCCCGAGAAGACGCTCGATCAGCTCGACGTGCTGCGCGACGGCCGCGAGATCACGGTCATCACCTCGGCGCGCTCCTTCCTGCATAGCCAGGTGCGCTCGATGGTGGGTTCGCTGGTCTGGGTCGGCGAGGGGCGCTGGACTGCCGACGATCTCTCCGCGGCCCTCGCAGCCCGCAACCGGGCCGCCTGCGGCGTCGTCGCACCGCCGGAGGGACTGTACCTGATGAAGGTGGATTATTAGCGCCTGATACTGCAACGGGCGTCATGGCCGGGCTTGTCCCGGCCATCCACGTGCGTCAACATGCGACCATGCATGGTGGATGGGTCTACATCCTGGCAAGCGCGCCCAACGGCATTCTCTATGTCGGTGTGACGAGCGACATTATCCGTCGGATCTACCAGCATCGAAATGGACTCGTGCCTGGCTTCACAAAGAAGTACGGCGTTAAGCTACTCGTCTATTTCGAGCGTTATGAAGACATCCAAACTGCCATCCAGCGCGAGCACAACATCAAGCATTGGTCTCGGGCGTGGAAGGTCAGGTTGATCCTCAAGGATAATCCCGAATGGAAGGATCTGTATGACACGATCGTCCAGTAAGGTGACCCAAGCTCTCACTACATCGTCATGGCCGGGCCTGTCCCGGCCATCCACGTTCTTTCTTATCAGCGGCGACAAAGATCGTGGATGCCCGGGACAAGCTCGGGCATGACGGCGGTGGGTTGGGCGGAGATTAGTGCCCTAACCAAAATACCTTGCCAAGATCCCGCGATACACCTTCGTCAGCTTCTCCAGATCGGCAACCGGCACGCGCTCGTCGATCTGGTGCATGGTCTGTCCGACCAGTCCGAACTCGATCACCGGGCAATAGCTGGAGATGAAGCGCGCGTCCGACGTGCCGCCCGACGTCGACAGCTCCGGCTTGCGCCCCGTCACCTCCTCGATCGCGGCGACCGCGAGATCGGTGAACGGCCCTGGCTTGGTCACGAACACGTTCGAGTTCGAGGGCTCCCAGACGATGCGGGCCTTGATGCGGTTGCCGCAGGCTTTGGCGAGGCGCGTCTCCACCAGCTCGCGCAAGCTCGCCTGGGTGTGGTTGTCGTTATAGCGGATGTTGAACTTGGCGCGGGCCTCGCCGGGGATGACGTTGAAGGCCTTGTTGCCGACGTCGACCGAGACGAATTCGAGATTGGACGCCTGGAATTGCGCGCTGCCATGATCGAGCGGCTCGTCGGAGATCGCCACGATCAGCCGCGAAATGTCCGGTACCGGATTGGAGGCGCGATGCGGGTAGGCGACGTGGCCCTGCACGCCGTCGACGATGAGCGTGCCCGATTGCGAGCCGCGGCGACCGACCTTGATGGTGTCGCCGAGAGCCTCGACGTTGGATGGCTCGCCCAGCACACAATGGTCGAATTTTTCGCCGCGCTCGGCGGCCCATTTCAACAGCTTGATGGTGCCGTTGATGGAGATGTCTTCCTCATCGCCGGTGATCAGGAACGAGATCGAGCCGCTGCCGTCGCTGCGCGGCTTGCCGCGATTGGCGGCCAGATGCTCCAGCACCGCGGCGACCGAGCAGGCGATGCCGCCCTTCATGTCGACCGCGCCGCGGCCGTGCAGGACGCCGTCCTTCACCTCGCCGGAGAAGGCACCGACGCTCCAGGCGCTCTCGTCGCCCGGCGGTACCACGTCGGTGTGGCCGGCAAAGGTGATGTGCGGAGCTTCGGTGCCGATCCGCGCATAGAGATTGTCGACGTCAGCGGTGCCTTCCTCGCTGAAGGTCACGCGATGGCAGGTGAAGCCGGCGGCACCGAGGGCTCTTTCGAGCACTCCGAGCGCACCGGCGTCGGCCGGAGTGATTGAGGGGCAGCGGATCAGATCGCGGGCAATGGAGAGAGCATTGGTCATGCGCCCCGCTTAACATGCATGCCGCCGGGTGGGCTAGCACTGGGCGGGACAATTTCGATCTCCCGGCTCTGGTCCCAGCGTTTCGCAGGAGACGCGGCGGACGTCGAATCGCCATCGGCTACCGGATCAGGACCGAACCGATTGGGCCCTACGGTGCCGCGTAGGAAGCCGGTCTCGATAAAAGCGGCGAGGGGGAGGATGACGCTCGCGAGCCCGAGCGGCAGCATCCAATAGCTGTCCGGGAGGCGGTCCTCGAACTGCTTGTAGAGGCCCGGCAGCACGAAATAGGCAAGCAGCCACCACGCGCTCTTGTCGCGGTCATGCAGGCGCTTCACCATGATCGCGAGATCGATCCAGAGCATCAATGCGGTTGCGGCCAGCTTGAGCAGCAGCAGCGGCAAATTGTCCAGCAGCGACCATCGATAGGCCGCGGGATCGATGATCTTGAAGACGTCCTCAGCATTCAGATTGAAGGATTTGACCTCGCTGCCGAGGGCGGACAGGACGCTCAGGCAGAGCAAGACCAGCAGGATCATGCCGCACAGGGCCAAGATCAGGCTGCACCAGAACCCGGCGCGGCTCATGCGGCCATCGAGGCGGAAGAGGTACCAGGTCCAGCGCATGCGAACGGCTCCGGGCGGAACGGGGCCGCCCGGAAATTGGTCGCGATGGAGGCAGAGTGGGTTCGATCCTGGCAGCGAATGGTGAATGGCCAATCGCGAGTAGGGAGGGTGCGCGTCCTATTCGCCACCGGCCATCCGCTACTCGCCTTGCATCAATCCCGCAGCAGTTCGTTGATGCTGGTCTTGGAGCGCGTGCGCTCGTCGACGCGCTTGACGATGACGGCGCATGCGGTGCTGGGGCCGATCTGGCCGTTCTTCATCGGCTTGCCGGGCAGCGCGCCGGGCACCACCACCGAATATTCGGGGACTTCGCCCATGAAGATCTCGCCGGTCTCGCGGTCGACGATCTTGGTCGAGGCGCCCAGGAACACGCCCATCGACAGCACCGCGCCCTTGCGCACGATCACGCCCTCGGCGACCTCGCTGCGCGCGCCGATGAAGCAATCGTCCTCGATGATCACCGGCTCGGCCTGCAGCGGCTCGAGCACGCCGCCGATGCCGGCGCCGCCGGAGATGTGCACGCGCTTGCCGATCTGCGCGCAGGAGCCGACGGTGGCCCAGGTGTCGACCATGGTGCTCTCATCGACATAGGCGCCGAGGTTGACGAAGGACGGCATCAGGACGACGTTCTTGGCGATGAAGGCCGAGCGGCGGACGACGGCGCCGGGCACCGCGCGAAAACCGGCATCGCGAAAACGGTTCTCGCCCCAGCCCTCGAACTTCGAGGGCACCTTGTCCCACCAGGTCGCCTTGCCGGGACCGCCCGGAATGACGCCCATGTCGTTGAGGCGGAACGAGAGCAGCACCGCCTTCTTCAGCCATTGATTGACCTTCCACTTGCCGTCGGCGCCGCGCTCGGCAACGCGCGCCTCGCCCTTGTCCAAGGTCTCCAGCGCCTGATCCACGGCTTCGCGCACCTCGCCCTTGGTCGAGGTCGAGATGGTCTCGCGCGCGTCGAAGGCGCTGTTGATGGTGGATTCGAGGGCGGACAGGGACATCGGGATTTCCTCTGGGAAACGGGAATTTTGATGGATTGAGGCGCTTTTTCGGGATTTGGCGGGGCGGAGTCAAGCTTGGTTCGGTGTCATCACCCGCGAAAGCGGGTGATCCAGTACGCCGCGGCGGTCGTGATGAATCGAGATGGCGGTGACTACTGGACACCCCGCCTTCGCGGGGTATGACGGCTACTTGGGGTGGGACAGTCCGCCCAAGAACCCCGCCAGATCATCCGTGACGTAGTCGACATGGGCGGCGTCCCGACCCTCCAGTTCCCAGTCCTCGCGCACCACCTCTTTCGTGCCGTCCGGCACCACCAGCACGGTGGTCATGCCGAGCGCGTGCGGGACAGTGAGGTTGCGGGCGAGGTCCTCGAACATGGCGGCGCGGGTCGGATCGACCGAATGGTCGGAGAGGAATTTCCGATACGTCTGCGCCGCCGGCTTCGGCTCGAACTCGGCGGCAATGATGTCGAACACGCCGTCGAAATGGCTGGCGAAGCCGAGCCGCGCCAGCACCGCATCGACATGGTCGACCGAGCCGTTGGTGAGGATCAGCTTGCGCCCGGACAATCTTGCGATGGCTTCGCCGAGCGCCGGGTTCGGCTCCAGCGGCGAGTGGTCGATCTTGTGGACGTAGGCGAGATAGTCGTCGGCGGAAACGCCATGCAGAGTCATCATGCCCCGCATGGTGGTGCCGAAGCGCCGGTAATAATCCTTCTGGATGTTGCGTGCTTCTTCCGGGCCGACATTCAGCCAGTTGCACACGAACTCCCCGATCCGCGCATCGACCTGCTGCCACAGATTGACGTGATGCGGATAGAGCGTGTTGTCGAGGTCGAACACCCAGGTGTCGACGTGGTCGAAGGTGCGGGGGGAATTCATATCAACATTCTCGACTCGTCGTCCCGGGGCGCGAAGCGCGAGCCCGGGACCCATAACCACAGGGAGGCGTTGGGCGAAGGCTCGGGGCTGCCAGCTTCGCGCCACAACCACTCCCTGGGGTTATGGGTCCTCGCCTTCGCGGGGACGACAGCGGAGCTTGTAGAAGTTTGCGGGCTTGTCATGACACCCATCACGGCACCGCGAAGCGCAGCGTCTTGCCGCCGCTGGACATGTCGACCGCGCCAAACCCCGTCGCCGCAAATCCACGCGCGCCGCAATCGGTCTGCTCATTGGTCTCGAACTTGGTCTCGCGCGTGCACAGCTGCCGGTCGCCGCCCCAGTTCAGCGGCCTGTCCTTCAACTTGACTGGGCGGTTGTCGGCGTCGACGGCCTCCGCGAAGCTGAAGATCTGCTTCGGCTGGCCGGTCACGTCAGGATGCAGGCAGGTCTTGGGATCGATGCGATACCAGCCGCGGCTGGTCACGGACTTGCCGTCGTCGGTCGCGATCGCCGCCATCACCTTGTGCGGCGTATCGTTGCACCAGGTAAGGCCGGTCGCAGACGGCGTCTGCACCGCATCGACCATGGTCTTGAAGAAGCTTGGCGAGCCTACGATGTCCGACGACAGGCCGCGGCTCTTCAGGAACGCGGCCAGCGCGGCCTGTGTCTTCGGTCCGTCGACGCCGTCGATCGGCGCGGCGTCATAGCCTGCGATCACCAGAAGCCGCTGGATGCCCGCAAGCCGCGCCTGCTCGTCGTCATACTCGGAATCCTCGGCGAGGTAGGCAATGAGGTTGCCGTCCGCACCTTGCGTCGGCGTCACTTGCGTGAAGGCGGCCTGGGCCTGGCCGGTGCGGCATTGCCGGGCCGCCGCGATGACGAAATTGTCCTGCGCGACACAAAGCATGTCGCGGCCGCTCTGCGGGATCGGGGAGGCGCCATAGACGCCGAGCGCGCGGGCGTTGAGCAGGATGCGGTCGGCGGTCAGCGTGCCCTGCACAACGACGCGGCAGGTGGCGGGATCAATCCTGAACCAGCCGCGCGTCGCGGTCGCCGCCTTGTCGTCGATGCCGATCGCGGCCTCGACCACATAGGACATGCGGTTGCAGATCTTGAGGTCGGCGAAGGCGGGGGCGGAGGAGAAGAAGAACGAGACGGCCGCGGCCGGCAGCGTCATCAGGAAGCGGGCGAGGCGGGAGCGATGTGGATGACGCTCTCTCGCGTCGTCATGGCCGGGCTTGACCCGGCCATCCACGTCTTTGCCACGAGAAGAAAGGTCGTGGATGCCCGGGACAAGCCCGGCCATGACGGCTCTCGTGCGTGGCGTCTCCCGCATCACTTGTGGATCAGCGTTCCCGTGCCCTGGTTGGTGAAGAGCTCGAGCAGCACCGCATGCTGCATCTTGCCGTCGATGATGACGACGCCTTCGACGCCCTGCTCCAGCGCGTAGATGCAGGTCTCCACCTTCGGGATCATGCCGCCGGAAATGGTGCCGTCGGCGATCAGCTTGCGCGCATCCTTGACGGACAATTGCGGGATCAGCTTCTTCGACTTGTCGAGCACGCCCGGCACGTCGGTGAGCAGCAACAGGCGCTTGGCCTTCAGCGCGCCGGCGACCGCACCGGCAAAGGTGTCGGCATTGACGTTCAGCGTCTGACCGTCCTTGGAGGTCGCGAGCGGTGCCAGCACCGGGATCAGCTCGTAGCCGATCAGCTGGTTGAGCAGCGTGAGATCGACCTTCTCGGGGTCGCCGACGAAGCCGAGATCGATCGCCTTCTCGATGTTCGAGCCCGGGTCGACGATGGTGCGCGTCGTCTTCGACGCCTTCACCATGTTGCCGTCCTTGCCCGACAGCCCGACGGCCTTGCCGCCGGCCTCATTGATGTAGCCGACGATCTGCTTGTTGACGGAGCCGGCGAGCACCATCTCGACGATCTCGATGGTCGCGGCATCGGTGATGCGCAGGCCGGCCGCGAATTCCGACTGAATGCCGAGGCGCTTCAGCATGGTCGCGATCTGCGGTCCGCCGCCATGCACCACGACGGGATTGATCGCGGTCTGCTCCAGCAGCACGATGTCGCGGGCGAAGTTCTTCGCGGTCTCCTCGTCGCCCATGGCATGCCCGCCATATTTGATGACGATGGTTTCCTCGTCATATTGCTGCATGTGCGGCAGCGCTTCGGACAGGATGCGGGCCTGGTCGAGCGGGGAGATGTCGGTCATGTCGCGGTCTCGCTGGCGGGACGGTCGGTGCGCGTTCTATCCGATTGGCGGGCGCGGCGCAAAGCGTGGCTGATATGTAGCCCGGATGGAGCGAAGCGGATCCGGGATTCCGACCGCAGACACCGGCCCCGGATTGCGCTTCGCTCCATCCGGGCTACGAGGTCAGCGCTTCGCCACAATCGCCGCCAGCGTCAGCGCCAGCCAGCCCGCGATCATCACCGTTCCGCCGGTTGGCGCCGCGTAGGGAAACAGCGCATGTCCGGCATATTGCCGCAAGGTGAGGTCGCCCGCGAACAACGCGGGGCCGCTCGCGAGGCCGAATGCGGCGACGAGGCCAATTCCGCCATGCAGAAGGCCGCGCGCAAGCAGCGCCATGGTCGCAAGGATGGCCGTTGCGTGAAACAGCAGCATGGCGCTCGCCGTGGCAAGCCGGCTCGCATCCGCGCCGTGCGCGGAGGCCGCGGCCAGCGCGACGCCGGCGGCGCCCATCAATCCGGCAAGCCCGATCAGGAGGCGATGGGCCGGCATTACTTGCTCCGCTCTTCCACGAGCTTCGCCATCGCGGCGCGCAGGCTCTCCATGCCGGTCGAGCTGCGTGACGACGTCGCGAGCACATTCGGGAACGCGGCGGGATGCTTGGCCAGCGCGGCCTCGGTCTCGGCGATGCGCGCCTGCAGCTCGGACGCCTTCACCTGATCGGCCTTGGTCAGCACGATCTGGTAGCTGACGGCGGAGCGGTCGAGCGTGTCCAGCACTTCGAGATCGACATCCTTCAGTCCATGGCGTGCGTCGATCAGCACGTAGACGCGGGCGAGGCTGGCGCGTCCGAGCAGGAATTTGTGGATCAGCTCGGTCCAGGACGCGACCTGGCTCTTCGGCGCCTTGGCATAGCCGTAGCCGGGCATGTCGACGAGACGCAGGTCGGTCTTCCCCGGGACCTCGAAGAAGATCAGCTCCTGGGTGCGGCCCGGCGTGTGCGAGGTGCGCGCCAGCGCGTTGCGCCCCGTGAGCGCGTTGATCAGGCTCGACTTGCCGACATTGGAGCGGCCGGCAAAGGCGACCTCCAGCCCCGCCATCGGCGGCAGCGTCTGGATCGAGGGCGAGGCCCAGATGAACTGCCAGTCGCGCGCGAACAGCTTGCGCCCGGCCTCGATCAGCTTCGCATCTTTGTCGTCGGTCATGCGAAGACTCTTTTGTTGCACTGTCATTCCGGGGCGATGCGAAGCATCGAACCCGGAAGCTCGAGATTCCGGGTCTGGTGCTTCGCACCATCCCGGAATGACAAAGTGAGAGAGACCTACGTCGCCTTCCGCGCGAACGTCGCCTTGAGATTGTCGAACAGCTCCACCTTCACGCCGTTGCGGCGCATGATGTAGCTCTGCTGGACCACCGAGAGCAGATTGTTCCAGGCCCAGTAGATCACGAGGCCCGCGGGGAAGCCCGCCAGCATGAAGGTGAAGATCAGCGGCATCCAGTTGAAGATGATCTGCTGCGTCGGATCCGGCGGCGTCGGGTTCAGCTTCATCTGGAACCACATCGTGATGCCCATGATGATCGGCCAGATGCCGAGCGCGAGGTAATGGCCGAACACGGGAATCGTGGTCGGATCGAACGGGATCAGCCCGAACAGGTTGAACAGGTTGGTCGGGTCCGGCGCCGAGAGGTCCTTGATCCAGCCGTAGAACGGCGCGTGCCGCATCTCGATGGTGACGAACAGCACCTTGTAGAGCGCGAAGAACACCGGAATCTGGATCAGCACGGGCAGACAGCCGGCGACCGGATTGATCTTCTCCTTGCGGTAGATCTCCATCATCTCCTGCTGCTGCTTCACCTTGTCGTCGGGGTAGCGCTCCTTCAGCGCCAGCAGCTGCGGCTGGACCGACTTCATCTTCGCCATCGAGGCGTAGGACTTGTTCGCCAGCGGGAAGAACAACAGCTTCACGATCACGGTGACGAGTAGGATCGAGATGCCGAAATTGCCGAAGAAGCGGAAGAAGAAGTCGAGGCCGAGGAACATCGGCTTGGTGAGGAAGTGAAACCAGCCCCAGTCGATCAGCAGATCGAAATGGTTGAGGCCGAGCTCCTTGTTGTAGCCGCCATGGCCGGCGAGCGGGAAGTTGATGCCGACCACGCCGGCTTCCTTGGCGCCCGCGAACAGCCGCGCGTTCGCCGTCGCGGTGCCGCCGATCGCGACCGTGACGGGGTCGAGCAGATAGTCGGTCTGATAGGTGTGAACCTTGCCGACGGGGTTCGACGAGAATCGCGCCTGCAGCCGCGCATTGGTGTCGGGCAGCAGCGCCGAGGCCCAGTACTTGTCGGTGATTCCGAGCCAGCCATTGGTGACGTTGTTGAAATTCACCTGCTTGGCTTCGTCGACCTGCTTGTAGGCATATTCCTTCAGCTTCTCGTCGCCGAGATAGCCGATCAGGCCTTCATGCAGGATGTAATAGCCGGAAACCTGCGGCGCGCCGTGGCGCGAGATCAGCGCGAACGGATACAGCGTGACAGGCGCATTGCCGACGTTGTTCACCTCGTCCTTGACCGTGAAGAGATAATGGTCGTCGACGGCGATGGTGCGGCGGAAGGTCAGGCCGTCGCCATTGTCCCATTTCAGCACCACGGGCGTCGACGGCGTCAGGCTGCCGCCGCCCTCCTGCTGCCAGACGGTCTGCGCATCCGGCATCTTTGCCGTCACGCCCGTCGCGGCAACCCAGCCGAATTCGGCGTAATAGGGCTCCGCCGTGCCCGAGGGCGAATAGAGGACGATCGGCGGCGATTTCGGATCGACCGTCTCGCGATATTGCACCAGCGCGATGTCGTCGATGCGGCCGCCCTTCAGCGAGATGCTGCCGACGATCCGCGGCGTCTCGATCTTCACGCGCGGGCTGGCTGCAATGGCGGTCTCGCGGGCGACGACCGGCTGGACCTGGTTCACCGCCGGCGTCGACGGCTGGGCCGCGCCGGGCTGGGGCGCGCTGCCGGGCGTCGCCGGCGCGCCGCCTGGCGTCGCGGACGCGCTCGGCTGGGGCGTGCTGCCCTTCTGCAGCTCGGCCTGCGTCTGCTGCTGGGCGCGCTGCTTCTCCATCTGCGGCACGTTGTAGAAATACTGCCACGCGATCAGCACCAGGCCGGACAGAATGACGGCGAGGATGGTATTACGATTGTCGGTCATCTCGATTGTCTCGTCATCAATCTGGTTTGCGGCTGGTCGCTGCGGCGGGACCCGGCCTGTGGCCGCGCGCCTTGGCCGTATGCCGCGCGGGCTTCGTGAACGCTATGCGCAGATCGTCGAGCATGGTGGCGAAGGGGCGCGAGAGCGCGTCCCTTCGGCCGACCAGCACATAATCATGATGGGGTTGCATCGACACCGGATCGAGCCGCTTCACCAGTTCGCGAAGCCGGCGCCGGATGCGATTGCGCTCGGGGGCGTTGCCGTTCTTTTTGGTGACGGTGAAGCCGATCCGGACCGGGCCGTCGTCATCGCGGGCAAGACTTCGACGGTCAAGGCTTTGCAGGACGAACGCAGGATTGTTCACCCGCGCGCCATTGGCAACGGCGAGGAAATCCGCCCGCTGCCTCAGCCGATCCATGATGAAATCCCAAAAGGGGGTCTGGCTCAGGCGCTCAGACGCTTGCGACCGCGCGCGCGGCGGGCGGCGAGAACCTTGCGGCCGCCGGCAGTGGCGAGACGGGCACGGAAACCGTGACGGCGCTTGCGCACCAGTTTGCTGGGTTGATAAGTCCGCTTCACGGGTTTTTCTCCGCTGACCGGGCAATTTGCCTGTAGAATTGATGGTAAAGTCCGGAAGATGCGGCCCAAAACGGGCCCTTTTCCGGCCCCAAGAGAGCCGCTCCCGGCATCGCACCGGGTCATCGCGGACAATTTGCGCGGCTTATAAGCGAGCGCCTTGTTTTCGTCAACGCCGCACAAGCGCGCGATTTTCGTGAATATCGCTGTTTGTGCGGGGTTTTTAACCCTTGAGGTGGCGAGTAGCGATATCAGCGCCTACATCCCACCTCGGCAGATTAGCGATCTGTAATTTGACCGAACCGGGTCCGGGTCGCATCCTTCTACCGCCAATCCTTCACCCGCCAGGCAGCGAGGGCGAATTTCGTGGCAGCGACAGACCGCCAGCCGATCCAGGATCAGGATCAGCCGGAGCAGCCGGTGATGCGCTCCCGCGGCGGCCTCGGGCTGTCGGGCAAGCTGCTGCTGCTGACCGTTCCCCTGGTGATGATCGCGGCGGTCCTGCTCTATGTGCCCGCCATTGCCAATTTCTGGGTCAACCGGCTGAACGACCGCGTCGCGGCGGCGAACACGGCGGCGCTGGTGCTGGATGCCGCGCCGCTCGGCATGGTTCCCGATTCGCTGTCGCGCCAGATCCTCAAGAGCATCAATGCCCGCGCGGTTGCCATCAAGATGGGCCAGCAGCGCCGACTGCTCGCCAGCGACAACCTTCCCGCCACCATCGAGCATGATATCGATCTGCGCGACATGACGGCATGGGAGGCGATCACCGGCTCGTTCCGGATGATGCTGGAGACCGGCAACCAGGCCATCCGGATCGTCGGGCCCGGCGTCGGCACGGCCCAGTTCATGGAGGTCGTCACCGACGAGCTGCCGCTGCGGCAGCAGATGTACCGTTTCTCCCGCAACCTCGTGGTGGTCGCGCTGGTCATCGCGGCGCTGACCGCCGGCCTCGTCTATCTCGCGCTTCATTATCTCTTCGTGCGCCCGATGCGGCGGCTGACCGCGAGCCTGGTCGGCTTCCACGAGAATCCCGAAAGCTCGGCGGGAATCATCGTGCCGAGCCAACGCAGCGACGAGATCGGGGTCGCCGAGCGTGAATTGTCGGACATGCAGCGCGATCTGATGTCGATGCTGCATCAGAAGAGCCGGCTCGCCGCCCTCGGTCTTGCCGTGTCCAAGATCAACCACGATCTGCGCAATCTGCTGGCTTCGGCCCAGCTGCTGTCGGACCAGCTCGCCAGCGTGCCGGATCCGCGGGTGCAGCGCTTTGCGCCCAAGCTGGTGCGCTCGCTCGAGCGCGCCATCGCCTTCTGCCAGTCCACGCTGTCCTACGGCCGTGCCCAGGAGGCCGCGCCCGACCGCCGCATGATCCTGATCGAGCCGGTCGTGCTGGAGGTGCGCGAGACCGCAGGCCTCGCCTCCGACGCCTCGATCGCCTGGGTTGCCGCAATCGAGCGCGGGCTGGCGGTCGATGCCGATCCCGACCAGCTGTTCCGGGTGCTGCTCAACCTCGTCCGCAACGCCGCACAGGCGCTGGAGAGTCATTCCTCCGGCGACGGCGGTCCGCAGCAGATCCGGATCACCGGAAAGCGCGAAGGCGCGGTGGCGATTCTCGAGGTCTCCGACACCGGTCCCGGCGTGCCCCCGAAGACGCGGGAGCGCCTGTTCGAGGCGTTCCAGACCTCGGGCCGTCCCGGCGGCAGCGGCCTTGGCCTTGCCATCGCCGCCGAGCTGGTTCGCGCCCATGGCGGCGAGATCCACCTGGTCGAAGGCACCATCGGCGCCACCTTCCGCATCGTCATCCCCGACCGCCCCGTGGAGCTGCTCTCCATCCGCAATGAGCGGCAGCGGGCCTAGTCGGCCAGCGGCCGAGTGGGCGATCTTTGTGCGGCTTGCGCACCGATCCATCCGGTCATTCCGGGGCGCGACGAAGTCGCGAGCCCGGAATCCATAACCACCAGCCGGGGTTATGGATTCCGGGCCTGGCCCTGCGGGCCATCCCGGAATGACGGCGGTGAGGCGAGGTACGCAAAAATCTCCCCATTCCGGACCTTGCCAATCGGGACAAGAGCGGTTAGTCAGAGCGCTCTTTCGCACCCCCTCCGGCTCCGCCGGGGGCTGCGTCGCGGGCTATGCCCGCGCTGTTTGCGAAACACGCGCCCGTAGCTCAGCTGGATAGAGCATCAGACTACGAATCTGAGGGTCGGACGTTCGAATCGTTCCGGGCGCGCCATTTGCGTACAAAACCACGAACATTTCCGTTCTCGGTCTGTTTGCCGGCAATGGCGGCTTGGAGGATATCCTTGCTGCCGATGATCCGGATCGTTTGGTCGTCGACCTCGACCGCATCGATGATCGAATGGATATAGCCTTTGCGGGTGTTGGTGTCGCCCGCATCGAGCTTCGCGTTCATCAACCGGGCGAATGCGTCGATCTTCTCTGCGTTCACGGCGGCTGCCATGCCGCATTGGGCGCGGGCATGATCGAGGGCCGTCTTGGCCCGGTCCCGTTGAGCTTTCAGAGCGGCGGTGCGCTCTCGCAGAATATCATCGAGCTCGACGATGCCGTCTTCAATCGAGCGGTAAAGCCGCTTCATGCGATCTTCGCAGTCGGTCAATTCCTTCTGCAAACCCAGCAGCCGGCCGTCCGCGGACTCGCTCTTTGCCGCCTGACGCTCGATCAGTGATTTCAGGAGGTCGGCGATGCGGTCAGGCGCCAGCACGCGCTGCTTGAGGTTGGTCAAGACGATTTCGTCCAGGGTCGCCGCCGGAATGTGCCGACCTTTGCAAACCGACTTGCCCTTCTGCTGGCAACCCGCACATGAATAATACGAGTACGACCGTCCCTGTCGATTGGTCGTCCCGGTCCGGGTCATTCCGGAACCACAGGAGGCGCAGACCGCGATGCCCGTCAGCAGTGAAGGGCCGTTCACGACCCGCGGCGGCGTCGTCTTGGGATTGCTGCGAGCGAGCTTCGCCTGAACCCGATCGAAATCGCTTTGCGCGATCAGGACGGGAACAGGAATATGGATCACCGTCGACGGGTCATGTGTCCTGCCATCCCGCGAGCTGCGCACGCCGTACGGCCATTGTCCGGTCGCGTAACAGCTGTTGGTCAGGATCTTGTGGACCGGCCCGACACCGAACGTCGCGCCGCGGCGGGTGCGGTAGCCATGGCTGTTCAGCCACTTCGTCGTCTCCTTGACGCCGAGCGGGCCGGTCTTGCCGTCGCCCTCGAGATAAAGCTTGAACATCAGCCGAACGGTTTCGGCTTCGACTGAGTCAATGTCGAGCTTCTTCTTGATCTTCTGCCCGCGCCGCTCAGCCTCGACGATCCGATAGCCGAGAGGCGGCGTCGCACCGTTCCAGAATCCCTGCTTTGCGGACTCGCGCATGGCGCGTGTTGTGTTTTTTGATATCTCTCTGGATGTGTGCTCGTCAAAGGCGCCGATGATCTGCCTAACCAAAATCTGGCTAGGATCGTCCCCCGTCGGCTGCGTGACCGAGACCACCGCGACACCGTGCTTGCGCAATTTGCGGATGGTCAGCTCCATCTCGGCGACGTTGCGGAAGAAACGATTGAATGCATAGAAGAGGATCGCGTCGTAGGGATGATGGGGCGCGCAGGCGCGCTCGATCATGTCCTGCAACACGGGCCGACGATCATCGGTTGCGGTCTTCGCTTCCACAAACTCCTCGACGATGACGTAGCCGCTCTGATCGGCGAAGTTTGCCGTAATTTTCCGCTGGCTCGGAATCGACGCTTCATTGGCATACTGGCGACCGGTGCTAACCCTGTAATAGGTCGCAACGCGCTTGGTCGCCTCAGTCTGCTTTGAAATCGAATTGCGAAAGACATGCTTGTTCATGGCAGAACTCTACGGAGACTCGATGCTGACGGCATTCCCAACACTCGATTCGTGAATCTCACCCGAGGGGTTGTCAACGGCTATTTTCCGGGGAAATCTTCAATACCAGCAAGCAAATCCTGCAGCTCTCGGCCAAGCAGGATCTCAATCGCGCGCAACTCGCGGTCCAGGATCGGCGGCGAGGGCGGCAGATCAAGTGTTACGTGAAAGTCCTCGGCTTGCGGCTGTCGGCGCCCTCTCTTCTTCGACACACCATCAGGAGTAGCCGCGGGAGCATGAACGCATGCGCCGACGGCCCTCGTCCGCCGCTTGATGCGCGACCGCGCCGCCATCGGCTTAGAGCTCATAGCTGAGCTCCCGCCGATGATGCCGATCCTTCTCCGTCTGCCGCTCGAGCGGTCGCGAACCCTCAATGACGTCGAGCGTGGAAATCTTGGGCGAGGCGCGCGATAGTCGTTCGGCAAGCCAGTTCTGGCGCTGGCTCGCCGAAAAGACCACATCATCACGCTGTTGATCGAAGGGCAGTTCGGCGGCGAGGCGCCGATCAATGCTCTTGGCGTCGACCACGAGCGCCGTCCGCTCCCGCGCACGGCTCGTCGCCACGTAGGCGTCGTGGCGATTGTAGCTGTGATCCAGATACACGACCGCATGATCGACCGTGAGGCCCTGGCAGCCGTAGATGGTCGATGCATAAGCCCAACCAAGACGGGGGCGTCCCTGCGCGTCGGCAAGCCGCATCGGATCGAAGGCAATTCGCCGCCCCTCGATGTCGGCTTCGATGATGATCCGATTTTCATCTACAAGGGGCGCGGCGGCTTCACTGACCTTGATGATGGTCGCGGTAGAGCCATTGACCACGCCAAGTTCGTCATCGCGGACGAGGAACCTGATCTTGTCCCCGGCCGCCAACGTAATCTGGGTTGAGTGGCCGGACGGCGTGGCCGCGGTGAAGCTAACTTCGGGGCCCCGGATGATGCCGCTGTGCTTGAGGCGCTCGCGGGCGGCCTGTGAGATGGCGGCCACCGCGGCGTTGGACTTTGCAAGGATCAGGATCGAGGCAGCGGGGTCGCCGGAATGGACTTGCTCAGCCGAATCCAGCACCTGAGCGATGGCCGCCTTGGCGCCGTCGGCTTCGATCAGCAAGCCCTGCTCAGCGAACGCCTCGAGCGCGGACACTGACTGCCCGGTGCCGAAGGCTGTGATGGCTTCGCGCGCCCAGGCCTCGCGCTGGCGAACAATGTTGTTGACGCGCGCAGCTTCAACGGCGCGCGCCACCAGATCCAGGCCAGGACCGGCGCCGATCGCCTGGAGCTGCTGCCGATCCCCCACGAGGATGATCTTGGCGCCGGCTACGGTGACGGCGCCAAGCAGCGCATGCATGTCCCGCGAGGACAGCAGGCCGGCCTCGTCGACAATCAAGACCGTCTGCTTGTCGAGCACCTTCTCGCCGGCTTTGAGCCGCGCGATCCAGGAGGCCGTTGCCCGGGCTTCGATTCCGAGGTCATCCCGGAGCATGTTGGCGATTCGCCACGCGGATGCGGCGCCGATCACCCGGCATCCGGCCTTGGCGTATCCCTCTACAACCGGCGCGAGGAGCGTCGACTTGCCCACCCCGGGGGCGCCTTCAACGATGGCAACCGCCGAGCTTGTCGTTGCGGCGAGCGCTGCGTCCGTCTGCTCGGCCATGAGCCCCAAGGCTCGGCAACGGTCTCTCAGCGCCCCCGGATCGACGAAACGCCAGGACTGCTTTGCGAGACGTTGCGCCTGTTCGACGACCTCTCGCTCGATTGCGAGCATCTCCGGGGTCGAGTAGCAGGGCAAGCCAAGCGCATCATGCCCAATTTCCACGAACGCGCCTTGGCTCAGCAGGCGGTTAAATTCGATCTCCGCGCGCTCGACCAGCAGGCCGGTGCCGACCAACCCGGCTGTCACCGAGCGCAGCAGCTCACGCCGCTCGATGACGCTCTCATGTTCCGTGAGGCTCGCCGGCAGGGCTGTCAATCGCTCCGAGAGGACCCGTTCGCCCGCTTCCTGATCGAGCGTGTTTGATTGGTCCCTCAAGTTCTCGGCGAACGACTCGGTATCCAGGCCGAACGACCGCGCGGCATCGCGCCAGACCTCCTCCCGCCCGACGCTCTCGCTCTCGCGCTTGCTGCTTCGCGTCGCCTTGGCGATGGCGGCCGCAAGCGCAGTCGCCTGGCCGCTGGTTACGCCGTGTCCAGCGAGTTCGTCCTCGATCTCCTGGCGCCGCGCGCTGAAATACTTGATCGTCGCATCGTCAACGCCGGCGATCTCGAACACGCCGTTCTTGCCGACGCGGTCGATCGCGAATCCGATCTTCTCAAGCTCATGGGCCAGCGCGGCGTGATACGTCGCCCCGGCCGCCATCTTGAAATCGCGGATGATTTTCGAGTGGAGTCCGCCGACAGTATGATCGCTCGGACGTGTCGCGATGTTCAGGCATACGCAATGCGTGTGCAGATTCGGATCGGCAAACACACGCCCGTCACTGTGCTGAGCTTTTCGACTTTCCCCGTGCTGAAAAGTCGCCGAGGACAACGCGACTCCTTCCAGGAAGGCGCCCTTGAACCCGCGACGCGCCCATGTCGCCTCGCGTTCCAGCATGGCGAGCGTGGCCCGAACCGCCTTCTGCTGAGCCGCTTCGATCAGACATTTTGTATCGTACGATCCAAGGCCCCAAACGAGGCTGACCGAACGCGGCGCGCTTAGGGTGATGTCGAAGGCGGGCGTACGCTCTTTGTGGCGGCGAATCTGTTCGAGCAGCGGAGCGCCACCTTCATCGCGCGCATGATACAGGCGATCGAAGGTGACGCGGTCGACGCACGATCCGTCGACGAGACCAAAATCCCCGGCCGGCGCGTACCAGATGCCGGGCGGCTCGCCACTGCCGGCGTAATACTCCGTCTCACGCTGACGCGTGTAGTACGAGCTCGCCGCTGCTGGATTCCAGGTCGCAACCACGAAAAAGGCCCCCGATGGAGGCCTTCTTCAATATGCATATCTCCAGCAAAGGCGATTGAATCAATGCGGCCGAATTAATGAAGTTATTTCAATTGCTTGGATCCCGAGCGTTGCTGGAGAGAACGAGCCGCTCGAATGTGCTGTATGCTTTGGAAGCTCAGTCCGAAGGCGCCACATGCGTGCCCGCTTCTTGTTTCGACTTCCTCAAGAGAACCGATCAACCTCGCCGCGGTTGTCCAGGCTGCCTCGCTCTACGGCACTCAAGTCCGTTTGATGAGGGTTCCAGAAAACTCCTCCAGACGAGGGCCCTCTGTACGCGTCCCCGCATCGATCGGCTTGCCCCCGACGTTGGAGAGATCCGTACGTCGCTATGGCGTCCAAATTTGGTGACGTTCGCGATGGCTTGGATAAAGCGGCGCTATTTCTCCTCGAGACATTTGATAGTTCGCTTGCCACGGCCTGACCTGAATGGCACGCAAAGAGCTTTCACTGTGACCACTAAGCCCAAGACCTTGAAGCGCGGCTTGACGCCTTCTAAGTCAAGGGACGCCCAAGCTACAGCAAGGAACACGAATGTCAGACCTCTATCCCATCATGAAGCGCAAGGCCTACCGTCTCGCCGAGACCATCATCGCCCCGAAGCACCACGGCGAGGATCTGCTACGGACCATCATGTCGGACAGCGGTGAAAGCCGTCAGCCGTTGTTTCTGGCAATGCTGCCGCAGGTCATTCCGGCAGAGGCGCACCGCCAAATCCTGCTCGACGGCTTGGCACGCGAATATGCCGGCGCCGATAACTGGATGGCCTACGTCGAGAGCGAGACGTCCAAGTAAACAATGCGAAACGGCCCAGGCCGATGAGTTTCGGTATCCACATGCACCGCGATAGCACTGAAGGTCGAGAGCCAGAATCAATGCTACCGAATGATGAGATGACTTCGAGGTGTTGATCTGATTAGAAGGCCCGTGTGTTCGCCAAGACCCGGGGCTGGTTCCAACAATGAAACTCTCTGTTGCGGTGGCTGCATTCCTGAGCGCCGCTTCGAGCGCCGCCGCTGCGCCAATCGAGCTTACGTGCAATGGCACGCTCCATCAGTACCTTCCAACTGTAATCCACGCGGCGGTGTCTCCAACAGCGACACAGGTTGATCTGGAAACTATGCGCATCAGCACGCCGTTCGGGCGCTATGGCATAACAGGCGTCGATAAATCATCCGTCAGTTTCAACGGGACGTGGAAGGGCTTTCTTGTGGCCGGCTCGCTTGACCGGACATCCGGCGAAATGAACATGCGGTGGTTAAGCAGGGAAGAGCAGACCAAGCTTGATCGCGGGGAGAAGGCGCAGATGGGAATGTCCGCCGATTTAAAGTGTTCGGTAGCGTCTCGGCTGTTTTAACTCGCAAAAAGCAACGATGGAATCATGACTTGCTCGCTTCCGGCGCATGGCCGCATTTCTTGCTCGATCTATCATTCCGACCGATTCTCGTTCGATGAAACGCGGACGCTGAGCGCAGATCAAGCTTGGCGGATAACCGCAAATCCGCTCGCTTGGGGGAACACCGAACCTGAAGTCCTCATCCTGGGCTTCTCGAAGGGTCCCAGCCAAGCTGGCGAGCTTCAACGGCTTCCTCATAATGAAATTCCATACCGAAAGGGCCGGAAACAGGTCGGCAAGATTCTGGCCCATGTGGGTCTGCTTCCGGCCGCCCACCCCGAGGAGCTAAAGGACCTCGTCGATCAGACGATTGCCAATACGCAGGGCCGCTTCGGATGGGGCTCGCTGGTCCGCTGTACCGTCGAGCGCTTCGACGGGAAGACATGGGTCGGCAGTGGCGGGATGATCGACGAGTTCATGAAGCATGAGTTTGGCAAGCGAATTTCGCATGCTTGCGCGACCACGTTCTTGCGCAACCTACCCGATCGAACGAAGCTGATCATCATGTTCGGTCTTGGCGCTAAGGGGAGCTATGTGTCCGCAGCGCGCCGTGCGATCGAGGCGGGGCGGCCTGGTACTTGGCGAACCGTGAACGAGGTTGCGTACACCGATGGACAGATAACCGTCGTTCACGTTGAGCATTTCGTCTCGCAAGGGGCGAACATTCCGAATTGGCTAGGGCAGAACAACCATCCGCGCGCGAAACTCGGCATGATGGCACGTGAGGCAGTCTCCTTTGGGCTGGCTTCTGGAAACGAGAACACGTCGAAGAGCGCATGCTGAAAGTCCTTTCACTCGCAATTGCGATGCTCAGCCTCGGATCGATTTGTCCAAGTAGAGCCGATGAGTGTGATGCGATGGCCGGCGAAGTCGCTGCGCGCGTACCAGGCGTTAACGTCGGCCGGCGAAGCTCGGTGGTGATCTTTCTCTCCCATCCATCCGTAAAATATGCCTCGATCGGCTGCTTGCCCTTCAGGAATTTTGTCGCCGTCGTAGAGGGGAAATATCCGAAGACTGACTATTTTGATTTTCTCGGCGCCGCCGGTTCAGTCGTGCTCCATGGCGGGGCGGATAGGGTTCGAGAGGGGGCGATACGCTGTCTCAAGAGGACGTTGTCGAGGCCCGACGAAGACGTGAGCTTAGATTTCGCGGGTTTGTCGTTTAGCTGCTCGGCAAGCAAGCTCTCTTCTATTGTTACCGTGCAGACGCAGTAGCGCAGGCACGACTGGATCGAGACCAGCCCTTCCTCCGAACGTCATCGGCCCATGCGCAGAGCCCGTATCGCGCAAGGACCCTGCGCACGAAGTGTGCCTCCGGCGTAGACATTCCTGAGTTTCAGCGTACGTGCGCGAAAGATCGTGGCGTATATTAAGTGTGCCTCCGCTTCCGCCAGACCCGCATCGGCCATTCCACTTCAAGCACGTCGCCGAGCCCAAGAACCAGAGCCATGACCTTTCGGTGGGCAACGCCAAGTCGGTACGCAAAGTATTCAGCTCGGACGATTGGCACTTCTCGTATCCGTTTCGTCGTCACGCTTTGCTCAGTTCGGCCTGCCGGCCCCCGTTCAACGGTCAGCGTCACGTCCGCCTCGAGAATCGAGCGCTTGCCAATCGTCTGTTCGGCAAGCTCCGTCGTCTCGGGACCTTGGGTCTGCGCGCAGATGATCTTGGTCCTGAAACGCTGGAAGATACTGGGAGCCGCATCCTCATAGATCCGCTTGAACTGCGCGATGTCCTGGATGGCGGCGATTGTAGATGCACCCTTGTTCCTTGCGACGTCCAGGAGCTCGGGCCATCGCCGCAGCCGGCCCAGCGCAGGGGCCTCGTCAAGGACGAAGTTCCGGATGCGCGTTTGGCTCACCGGCAATCTGTTGTCGCCGACCGCCGCCGTAATGAAATCGACGGCCATCCCGATCCAGGCCGCGCTGGTTTCCGGATGACGACCGGACCGCTGAACGATGACGACCTTGGGCTGGTTCGGGTTCGATCCGCTAACCCATTCTCCGAACGAGAATTGCCGCTCGCGGGGAGCGTCGACCCATGCTTTTGCCAGCGGTCGGAGCACGCGCAGCACGCTGCCACGGAACGTCAACAACAGCGAGACCGTGGTCTTGCTGAGCTCGCCCGATGCATCGGATTCAATGAGACCCGACGCCGGGCGATAGTATTGCTCGAATTCGGCCTTCATTTGCGCAGGCTCGCGGAGGCAGGCCATATAGAGCTGCGGCAGCCCCCACGTGTCGCCGCATTTGGCTTTGCACACGATCATGCTACCCGCAAAGAGCGTTGCGGCACCTTTGCCCCAGAACGCTTCGCTGGTTTGCCCGATGATCTGTTCGGCCGCGCTTTCGCAATCGCTGTCATCGCGAAGATCCCGCCCCATCGCCCAGGCAAACGTTCCCGGACGATCTGGATTGATGACGGCGAACTGATCGTTCTCCATCGGAAATCCGTCTAATATCTCGCCAGTCGTGTCGTGGACGAACAGGCCGTAATCAGCGGTGGGATTTCGCAGCAGTCGGCCGATCATTTCTTCGAGCAGATAAAGGATGATGCGCGTCTTGCCGGAAGCAATGGCACCGAGAATCAAGAGGTTTTGAACCTCCATGACGCGCGGGATGAACACGCCTGGCAGCCATTGTATCGTACGATCGGTTCCTTTGTGCTGTTTGCCCACTAGCTCATTGGCGCTCGCAATCGCGGCCACGCCTTTCAGGAGCTTGAGCCCTTCGTAGTGCTCACGACCATCCACAATGGGTGTAGCGCGACGGCGCATCCGAAACGCGATAATCCCCGACATGAGCGCAGCAAGCGCCACGCCGACCAGCCGCGGAAGCGTTTCGCGAAGCAGATCGTCAGCGGACAGGGCGGCGAGCAGGCCGTGCGCGTTGATGTTGGATACCAGATCGGTAACGCCAAGTTCGACCGCCATATCCTGCCGCCACGCCGTCGGCGGGATGAGGGCAAAGGACAGCGCGAGCCCGAGCAGGCATGACAGCATAGCCGTGCCAATGAAGGCGAATGCCGCTGGCGCCGCCGGGCGATATTCATAGTTTGCGAGACGTTTCATGCCAGTCAATCCACCAGGCGGCCGCGGTGGCGCCAAATCACGATTGGCGCTCGCGCGGGAATGAACTGCGGGGGAAGATGCTTGTTGTCGTCGTAAAGCTGCTGCCGCGGAATGTGTAGTTGCTGTGCAAGAGCATCCCAGTCCATGTCATGGGTCGGGAAATACAGGCAGCCGTCGGTATACGGGCTCAACCGCGCGCACCGTGGCCATGTGCTGCGCTCTTGATGCCGCACAATTTCGATGTGCGTCAGGGTCCATCTCCAGGCCTGCGGGCTCGCAACCGCCATCATGACAATCACTGTGGTCAACACCAACGTGATCACCGTCATCTGCGCAGAGGACGGCAACAGCCGCCATCGCTCGCGCCATCCGAGCGTCTCACGCTCGGGCTTTGGCGGCGAGGGAGGCACCGGGCAGCTGATCTCCGGTGCGATCGCGCCGACGACCTCGCGATACTGGGCGGCGGTCAAACGTGCCAGTGTCTTAGCTGGCACGCGCACGAATTGCGCCGGCGTCATCTGCTTGAGGCGATTCATGAGCTGCCGCGATTCGCTCGTGGCGTCTCTCTTCACCTTCGTCACATCCTTGCGGAAGAGGGCGCGGCGATCAGCCATCGCGCTCTCCCGAGAGGAACGGCAGGATGCGGACGATCTCGTCCTGCATGATACCCGACCATTCGGCGATATCTTTGACCAGGATTTTCGCTTCGTCGCGCGGGCGGCCGGTGCGGCGGATCGCCTCCGCATAGTTATCGACGTGCCAGGCGACGACCGTCGAGGGCAGCGCCTGCAGGCGCTCGAAGATGGCCATGCTGCGTGCGCGCACCCTGGGCATCTTGATCACGGGATAGCGCTTCGTGGCGCCCAAGAAGGCCTTGCGCGTGTCCCCGTCGACGTAGCGGATCGCCTCGATCGGATCGCCCGCGTAGTAGTTCAGGACCACGACCGTGGTGGCATTGGGCAGGTTGCGCTCGATGCGCTTGAGCTCGCGGAGCATCTGCGAGGCGGAGTCCTCACCGGCTTTGCATACCACGAGCGCCAATACCTGCAGGCCCAGGCTCGTGATATCCTCATCGAGGTCGAGGTCGGTGATGCCGGCATGGAACAACGGCGCGAGCGCGCCGCCCACTTCGAGCAGCACGGACCGCTTGGACTGCGGCATATCGGTGACCGCGCGATACCAGGGCGCGATGAGATCGCTGGGAACGAGATCCTCTCCGCGGCTCTCCCGATGTTCCGGAACGAGCAAGCTCGTGACCGTAACACCGGACTTCATGGCAAGCTTCTTCTTGGAATCCATCTGGAAGAGATCGAGCGGCTGTTCCGCCAATGCGAAAGCAGTGACGAGCTGCAGCGCGGTCGTGGTTTTGCCCGCGGCGCCTTCATCGGAGCTCAGGATCACGCTGACAGGACCGCTCTCGACGAAGGAGATGTTCTTTTTCTCAATATTCTGGTTGTTCATTCTTGCCACGTTTCGGTTGGGGCTGCGCGACGGCTTGGTTGCGAGCTTGCTGGTTTCAGGATGCGCGATACGTTTTGGAGAAAGGCGCCGCGCCGAATGACGCGGCGCCATCGATGCTAGGCCCCCGACTTGGCGCCGGCCCGCAGCGTCGCCAGGATGAGCTCGCGGTCGCGACCCTGCCGAGTCCGCTCACGCGCCCGCCAGTATTCGGCCTGCGGCAAAGGCAGCGCGATGGTGTGATAGGCTTCGATCGGGATGACATGCGCGCCATCGATCAGATAAGTCGCGTCCTCGATTGCCCGCACGAGCTGCACATAAGTCGGCCGGATCATGTCGACCACATCACGCGGCAGCAGCAGCGGCAGGCACAGCGCACGGAAGAACGTGTGCTTCATCCAATTCTCGCTATCGTTGCTTTTGGGGATGTCCAGGTGCTCGGCGAGCGGCTCGAGATCATCGCGCGAGATCGTCAGCTCGGCAGCGCCGAACGTGGCCATCTCCGCCGCCGCTCCCCCAGCGAGGAGACGGCTCTTCAGAGCGGGCTTTGCGGCGATCCGGGCGCGATAGCTCTCATCGATGTAGCCGGCATGCCGCCCATTCTGCAGATCGATGATGAGGTAGTCGGTCGGGATGCCCGCGGACGCGGCCACAACGACGTGACCGGTCTCGTGCACCAGGAGGCGGCTCATGACGGGGATCTCCTCAGTTGCGCTCGCGTCACGCGGGAGGGGGTAGGCGTTGAGATTCGGCAGCATGCTTGGTTGGTCCTTCTCAGTTGACAGGCGCTTTGATCCGCCCGGCCCCGATCGTGCGGGCAGCGCGCCCCGCCCGTCCAAAGAATGAATCGACATGGAAATGAGTTGCTTTGTCAGTGCCTTAGGGGACGTCCGGGGGCATGGCGACGACGGCAAGCGAGCCTTCCAATCCCTCGACGATGGCGTAGCGCCGACCGTCGTACTCCTCGACCGTAACCTCCCGCGTTGCCCGCGCGACACGAATCATCCCGTTCGCTATTCTCGCGATGCTCAATGCAAACTCGAATTTCGCGGGCGAGATGACCTTGCTCAGGATCTCGCGGAGATTGATCTGCAGATCGGAAAGATCCGTTCCCTCCGGCTGGGCTGCCAGCAGTTGGTTTGCGGTTTCCAACAGGTCGCGGCGGAGTTCCGCGTCAACGCCCATCACGATCCGTCCGACGAAGCGCGCCAGTTCGAACGTCCTTCCGAAGAAAGCTCCGTACTGCATCCAGAGCTCAGCCGGGTTAATGTCGGCGAAGATCGCGACCTGACAGGCCTCATTCACCGACAGGTGCGTGCTGGCATCGTTATAGGCCGCCTCCAGCTTTCGGTCGGCGGCTTTCGCGTTCATGCCGGAGGCCTTGCGTCGGGCGGTGAGCACCAACTGTGCGCGCTGATAGGCGCGAAACAGGATTCTCACCGGCTCCGTTTCCGCGCGAATGGCGTCGGTCAGCCAGTCGTTCGCATTGTGCCCCTGGCCCCCGCTTCTCACCGCGGCGTACTTGTGCATTGCCCACTGCGCGAGCTCATCCTCCGTACTGAATGCCGTCAGGCTCGCAAGGTGCTCGCGACCCGTGACCAGCCGGCTGGGGATGTCGCCGAGCCCGATCGGCATAGCCGCGAGCTCCGATTCCGCGCCGGCAGCGCTGCCAAGAAGCACCCTGAGACCATGAGAGGTCAAAAGCATCTGCACTGAAAGCGCGACCTTGAGCCGTTGCACGATGCCTTCGTGCTTGTACTGTCCCGACGTACTCTTGGTCGTCGGAATCTCGTTGAGGACGGTCATCGCGAGATTGCTGTTGCCCGTCTTCAACACCGTTGGACGAATGTTGATGGCCGCGAGCGGCGCCGGGATGTCGCCGTACTCCCTCTTCTCCTTGTCCCGCTGGCGCTCGGTAGCCGTCTCGCGCAGCTTGCGGCTGCGCTCACGCCTTGCGTCTTCATCTTTCGGCCGTGTTTCTTTGCCCGTCTTCGCCTTCCCTTCCTGCTCCTTTACTGAGTACGCCGCCGATTGAGCTACGTGATCCGAGGTAATCGCGGAATCCCTGAATCCGCCGATCCGGATAAAGAGCGTGTCGATCTCGCGCGAAGCCGTGATTCCGACAACCGGTCTGTCCTTGAACATCCCCAGCACACCGTCCGTGACGAGACCGTCTTCCTCTCGCAGCCGGACCGGGAAGATCGTCAGGATCTTGTCGCGCACCATGCGCTCCACGGCTCCAACCAGTGCCCAATCGCCGATACGAAAGCGGATTGGAAGGGTTGTCGTAGTAACGTCGAAGGGAAGCTCGAGCTTGGCCGAGCACTCAAGGATACCGGGACGCTCGCCGTTGGAGGACAACATCAGCCTCGCGATCATGTCGCCGATGAGCTTTCGCTGAATGCGCGCTCCGCCGGGCTTTGCGCCTGCGGCCTCGACCGCACAAATGAACTTCCAGGCAGCATTCATGTTCGAGTCTCCTTCCGGGATGTGGTGGTTTTCTTACGCTGCCTAAGGCACGAGCCGCTCGTGGCAATCGCCGCAGACGAGATTCGCTGCGGGTTTGGCCCAAGCGTTTTGCTGACAGCGCGGGCACCGATAGCGGGTCTTGCTTTGGCGCTTCTTCAGCGCGACCTTGCGTTCGGCCTTCGTCGCGCGCTCGACGTAGGCGAGCGCGAACCCCTTCGCGATCAGCTTGTCGGCGGCGAGATCAAACAAGCCGCCGGGCCTGATGTAGTGCGTCATCCGCTGGCCCGTGCTGTTTCCGCCGGGGCGCCCGGTGTCGGACGGGACCAGCCCGATCTGCAGCATCTTCGCCGCCCATTCGGCATTGTGGTAACCGGTGCGTGACGGCTTGCCATAATGGTGCTGCCACTGATGGGCGAGTTCGTGCGCGAGGGTGGAAAGCACCTTCTTGGCGCCGCGTTGGGCGAAGCTCGCCGGGTTGAGCGCGATCTCGTCAGTGATAGTGGTGCCATCGGCGGAACGGAAGCGGCGTCCGGCGAAGAAGCCCAACGCGCGCTTCTTCCGCTGCAGCGTGATGAGACAAGGCGGCAGCTCTCCGCCGAAGAGCTTATCGTTCAGAGTCGCACACGCACGACGGAGCGGCTGGTAGGACTCCGGAATCGGATCAATTTTCCGCGCTCTCGTCGAATGTCCACGGCGCTGTTTCGTACGATCCATGCGCACGCGATTCGCGCGCGGCCTGGAGTGCGCATTCCTCTTCGCTGCGGCCATCACGCCGCTCCGTAGCTGGAGATAACCCGCGACTTCGTCGGGATCTCCTCGCGGTTCTTGACCAGCCACCCGATCAGGTCTCGTGCCCAAGCACGGCGCATCGATCGTGTCAGTTGGTCCAAGCCGGTGGCGGTCACCTCGTAGAGCGCAGCCTCGATTTCCATGGGCTTGATGTGCTGACCGGCATACCAGCGGGCCTTCGCCCAGCTATAGTCACAGGCGACGATGACCGCGCCGGTCGGCAGGGACGCCTTGGCGCCTGGCTGCAGCTCAGGACCGGAGAAGGCCCAGCCGTTCTCGCTCGTCGGATCGATCGTGTGGATCTGCCGGCGCCAGCTGCGGAGATTCGTTTCTGCAGACCACCGACGGGACGGCGACATCGCGTCGATCGCAGCTTTCGCTCCGTTGTGGTGGTGCACAACGAATTTGTCGATCTCCGGTATGGCTACGGTAACCAGATTGACGTCCAACCCCTCGGGCATGGTCTCGACTCAGAATTTGTTAAGCGTCGAGCGCTCAATTGCTGCCCGATCCGCCTGAGTGGACCAGAACTGGAGCAGGGTCATAAGGCGAGTAGGTCGGGGGGAAACCGCCCGCGACGGCAGGACCGAAGTTGGAGCAATTAGATGGGCCTGAGACTTCCGATCTTTCCCTATCATGCCGCTCAGGGCAAAGAAGCTCCGAGGCGAAGCGCTACGTCCTATCACAACAATAGGGCACGAGTGGCGCTTGAGCGATTTCAGGCCGTCTTGTCGCGCGAAGACGTGAAGAGCGATGCGTTTAACCTAATCCGAGGCCGACTGCGTCTTATCAGGCGCAACTGGTTTCGGTCCGTTGAGTTCGAGGAAGATGATGAGGAATACCCCGTCCTCAACCGTCTGCTCGACACCGTTGGAAAGCACGGCACAATCCTCGTGCCTGATGTCACGCACATCGTCGGCAAGAAGGATGAAAAGCGCTTGTCGACGTCACCGGTCACGAGGCAACTGGTCGAGAGAATCGATGCGGAGAACATCGAGATTTTGCCGCTGGTCTTGAAGCTCGAGAGCAAGACATACGACTTGCGCAAGTGCGCCAAGTACGATGAGCCAGGCAAGGTTTTGTTTGAATTGATGCCCCAGATTGCGATGGATACAACTGAATACCTCAAACGCGCTCTCAACGGTAGCCAGGGAAAGCGCAGGTCGCTCTAAGCCGATGACGAGCAGAGAAGAGCTGATGGGCTTGGTCCGTGACGTCCTGCCGCCGCCAGAGGCAGGGACGATCTGGAATGTCCAAATTGTAGATGACGTCCAAGAAGCTGGCGCTGAGCGCAACCCGCGTCCAGTCGTGCGAGTCCATCGATTGTGGCGTGAGACGGTGCATGATGCGGGACTGCGCCGGGTAACCCGGCACTATCCACTCGGATTGGATCGCGTGCCGGATCAAGCAGTGCCGCTACCGTTCCTGCTGAGAAAGGTGCGGGCGTGGCATGGCATCACGCTAGAACGTGTTTATAGTCGGGGACACTTCACCGGACAGCTAACTGTTGGCGAGGCCTATGTTGCACAGACAGAGGATGGCTTGGGCGTCGCAGCCGACGAAGAACTGGCGTCTGCCGCGCGAACAGCGTTAGCGATGCGCTGCTCGCAGCTTAGACGCCTCTCGTCGACGAAGGTAGAAGAGGCGGAGCTGCGCCATAGGATCCGCGATCTCCTGCATAACCGTCACAGGGGGCGCTCGGCCCACGACATAATGCATCCCGTGTCTCTTGAGCCATTCCGAAAGCACCTACCGAGCAATGCGATGCACAGGCTCGAGCTCCAAGGACTAGGCCCGTATGTCGCCCCCCTGAGAGTTCTAGAGCTGGAATGCGCTGAGGCCGTGCTCCATACCCCCGCCGCCGGCATTCCGGACATCATCTATGAACTCGATATCGCCACCGCTGCGGCGCGATCGAATAGCGGCGGTTGGTCCGAGACGGTTGTGCAGTCTGACGAGACGCTCTCTGATCTGGACCTGGAAGCTCTAGCCAGCTTGGCGTGACCGGCATCGATCTACTCAAATCCGACACATGAAGCGGGGCGGATTTCCCCCCGACCTGCTCGGCTTACTACCTGATTGCAGGTCTGCTTTTTTCGCGCATCACGTTTGTCGCGCCTGCAGGCTGCTGAAGCCGTCAGAATGGTATTCGTATGGGTAAAGTTGCTCAGCTCAAGCGTAAGCTGCCAAAGCCCGCAGACGCCCCCTTGCGCGCGCAGACGGATGATAAGCGTCCGTTCTTGGTAATCGATGACGCCGATCGCCCTGCCGCAGCTCGCCAGCTTGCAAAGCATCTGGCCGCGGGTTCCTTCTTCTTCCAGAGGGCTACTACGCTGGTTAAGGTCGCTGAGGATGGTCAAGACGCTGTTGCGAAGCCAATCAATCAGCATGATGTCGTGAACTACACGCATCTTGTTTGCCGACCGGTCAAAGAGAAGATCGTCGGCGGCGAGATCACGTTCGAGCGTGTGACCTTACCCAGTCAAGTCGCGCAATTGTACCTCAACTTGCACGACAAGTGGGGCACGGGCAATCTGCAGGGCATCTGTCGCGCCCCGATCCTTTCGGATGATGGTTCAATTCGAGCCGCACAAGGCTATGATGCTGAAACCGGATTCTGGTGCCTGGGCATCGAACTGCCCAGCATTCCGATGCGTCCCTCCCGGCAGCAGGCGGAAAAAGCTCTCGCTCGGCTGCGTCGCACCTTCGCAACATTCCCCTTTAGGGACGCGAACTTCGTGAACGGCTCCGGCCGCAAGCAGGTCGTGGACCTCACGAAGCCGCCGGGCGCCGACGAATCGACCCACCTTGCCGCGATCCTTACGGCGGTCAGCCGCCCCAGCCTGGCGCTTGCGCCCGGATTCGTCTTTTGCTCGCCGCAGTACTCCGGCGCTGGCGTTGGAAAAGGCAAACTGGTCCGAGCCATCGCCAGGATCGCATATAATGTGGCGCCGAGTCCGTTCACAACGGCGGGCGACCGCAAAGAGCTCGATAAGCGCTTGACCGCAGCGCTTGTCAGCGCTCATCCGGTGATCTTTCTCGACAACGTAAACTCGGAGATCATCAAATCGAATCTCTTGGCGCAGATCGCAACGGAGAATCCCTGTGGGATTCGCCCGTTTGGGAACAATACCAACCTGGTTAGCGTCCCGACCAACACCTTCCTCGGAATCACTGGTAACGCCATTCGTATTGCTGAAGATCTGACGCGACGCTTCTTGTTCGTAAATCTCGACGCTCGCTGCGAAGATCCCGAGAGCCGGTCCTTTGACGGCGATTTCCTCGCGAGCATTCAGCGTAGCCGCATCGAGCTGCTCGCTGCGGCCCTGACCGTTTGGCGGTGGGGACGCCTCAATCGCCTCAAACCCGGCTTGCCTCTCGGGAGTTTTGAGCAGTGGGCGGCATGGTGCCGAGACCCGCTAATCGCCTTAGGATGCGCTGATCCAGTCACCAGGATTGTTGACGCCAAGCGCGACGATCCCGATCGTCTGCAGGTGGCAGAATTCTTCAAGGAATGGCATGTCCGGTATGGTGAAGGCCAGCTCACCGTCAATGAGCTTGACATCAAGCTTCGGCAACTGGCGGCCGGACATGGTGGAACGCGTCAGAAATTCCAGACCTTTGTGGCGAGCCTTGCCGGCACGCGCGCGGCGGGCTTCGTCATGATCAAACATCCGGCCATCGGAAAATGGAGTCCTGCGAAGTATTCGCTCAAGAGCACAGAGCAGTAAGCGAGTTGCAATGGCAGCGCCGCGTCAGCCTAAGGACGCTAGGGGCCGGGCCGCCGCTAGACAAGGCGCCCAACGACATTCGGGCAACCAATCTTGTCCTACTCGCTAGAGAGGCGGCTATCGCGGCGCCGCCGAAGTCATGAGGATCATAGGGGTCATACGGTCCGTAGATCCCGGCGCGGCCGATCGCGGCCTGCCTGGTGGCAAGCTGAGCGGACTTCAATCCACTACAGGGATCATAGGGGTCATAGGGGGCATAGGGTCCAGACTGTCCTCCTCGATCCGCCCTCTGATCGACTGGCTCGGCTACGATGGCTACATGTGCGGACACTTTGCGGATTGTTGGCATGCAGGCCGTCTACGGTCCTTCGACAACCGATCCATGGCCTACCACCCTAGAGCTGTTCTCGCTGGCCGGCGCGGGGCGCGAACCCCAAGTTCGCAACGGACGCTGTGGCGCCGGTAAGCGATGTCTGCGGCCCTCAGACTTCCTGATCCATGAGATTCCGGAAGACCCGCAGAGACTTGGTCATCTCGTCGCAGATTATCCGCAACTTCGGCCTCGCGATGTTTCGGTCTCGTTCTGTCAGCGTCAGAATTGCCTCAAAGACCTCATCTGAATAGTAGGCAAGCAGCAGCAGGTGTTCACCTCTCGGTCCGCAACTGCCCTCAAGCCAGTTCTTGATGGTCCTTTCGCCTGCCCCAGTCCACTGCCGGATCTTCTTCGTCATATGTGGCGTCGACCTCGATCCCTTCTTCAAGGCCTCGCTTACGGCCCGTGCGTAAACCAGTCGGGGTGCATTGTCGCCACTCCCGTTGCGAAAAATTCTGCCTGTTTTTGGCAACATTTTTCCAATCCCTTCTAGTTAGATACTTGACACACTCGCGGAGTAGCGATCCTCAGCATCCCCTCAGCTCGCGCCACGTCCAAGCCAAAGACCGGTTAGTATCGTGGAACGCAAAGAAACGTCGAGAACACCGGCTTTCAGCCAGCGGACAGGGGATCCACACTCCCTTCGATCGCTTCGCGCGGCGCAGTATGTCCGCATGTCCACGGAGCACCAAAAATATTCGACCGAGAACCAGTCTGATGTGATCAAGCGCTATGCCGCACAGCGGGGGCTCGAGATCGTCCACACCTATATCGATGCCGGTCGGAGCGGGCTCAATATCGAGGGGCGGCCCGGACTGCAAAGGTTGCTGGCCGACATCGAGGGCGGAGGGGCCGACTTCTCAATTGTTCTCGTCTACGATGTCAGTCGCTGGGGACGGTTTCCGGATTCCGACGAGGCCGCGTTCTACGAGTACCGCTGTCGCGCTGCCGGCGTGAAGGTCGCATACTGTGCGGAAGAGTTCGAGAATGACGGCAGCATCGGATCCGACGTCCAAAAAGTCGTCAAGCGACGTATGGCGGCCGAATACAGCCGAGAACTCTCAGTCAAGGTTTTCGCTGGCCAAAAGCGGCTGATTGAGTTGGGCTTTCGCCAAGGCGGCCCGTCAGGCTTCGGCCTGCGCCGTCAACTCGTTGATGACCGCGGCGAATGCAAAGGAATCTTGCAGCGCCGACAACACAAGAGCATTCAGACCGATCGTGTCATCCTGGTGCCTGGGCCGCAAGAAGAAGCAGAGATTGTTGTCTGGATATATCGGGATTTCGTGGAGCGACGGCTCAACGAGGTCGCGATCGCAGACAATCTGAATAAACGAGGCATCCAAACTGACCTCGGGCGGCCCTGGACCCGCGGGACCGTCCATCAGATCCTCATCAACGAGAAATACATTGGCAATAATGTCTGGAATCGTGGCTCGTTCAAACTGAAACAATGCCGCGTCCGAAATGATCCGCAGTCTTGGGTGCGAGCTGACAATGCATTTCAACCGATTGTCGACCGGATGCTGTATGACGCGGCTCAAGCGATCATCGACGCCCGCTCACAGCGGATGACCGACGAGGAAATGCTCGTCTGCCTTCGTCAGTTACTTCTTGCCAACGGAGCTCTTTCCGGACTGCTGATCGATGAAACGGACCGCTGCCCATCCAGTGGCGCCTTCCAGCGGCGCTTCGGCAGTCTCATCCGCGCCTATCGTCTGGTCGGTTACACCCCCGAACGGGACTTCAGCTATATCGAGATCAATAAAGCTCTCCGGAAGCTCCATCCAACCGTCATCGAGGAGGTCGTCAGCGGGCTTAAGCGCTTTGGCGGGTGTGTCCACCTTCAGGCATCCAGCGAGTTACTGATCGTGAACGACGAATTCTCCGTTTCTGTCGTGATCGCGCGCTGTCGCGAGACTGCCGGAGGTGCGTTGCGATGGCGGGTTCGACTGGAGCGGAGCCTGATGCCCGATATCACCGTCGCCGTCCGGATGGACAGTTCAAACATTTCGGCGCGAGACTACCTGATCTTGCCAACCCTAGACATGAATGAGCGAGTGTTGCGCCTGCAAGAGCACAACGGCATCTCGCTCGATGCCTATCTGTTCGATTCGATGGAAGCTCTCTTCGAGTTGGCAGAGAGAGCCCCTCTCAGGGAGGTTGCGTGATGGCAGAAAGCAGTTCGCTTGCCGTGCAGATCGTTCCTATCTCACAGGTATCGGTCGTCAACCCGCGGATACGCAACAAGAAGAGCTTCCGGGAGCTGGTCGAAAACATTGCTGCGTTGGGCCTCAAGAAGCCGATTACGGTCACCAAGCGAGAGGAGCACCAGGGGGTTAGATACGACCTGGTCTGCGGTCAGGGACGCTTGGAGGCGTTCATGGAGCTGGGGGCCAGCGAGATCCCGGCGCTTGTCATCGAAGCCAGTGTTGAAGATTGCATGGTCAAGAGCCTGGTTGAGAACTGTGCCAGGCGCCAGCATCATGCCATCGACCTACTCCACGACATCGGTGGTATGAAACAACGTGGCTATACCGATGCGGAGATCGCCAAGAAGACCGGATTGTCGCTCGAATATGTACGCGGGGTCGGCCGCCTGCTCGCGCAAGGTGAACAGCGTCTGCTGAGGGCGGTCGAAGCTGGACATATTCCGGTGAGCGTTGCCGTACAGATCGCGGATGCCGACGATATCGGTATCCAGGAAGCGCTTCATCAGGCCTACGAACGAAATCTCTTGCGGGGCCGAAAATTGATGATCGTGAAGCGCATTGTCGAGAGTAGGCGGCGTCGCGGGCGAGCAATTCGTGGGAGTGGCCCGAAAGAGATGTCACAGCGACTATCCTCCCGCACCCTGCTCCGTGCCTACAAGGAGGATACGGATCGCAAGCGCCTCCTGATCCGCAAGGCGGATGCCACTCGAAATCGATTGCTCTTCATTGCTCATGCAATGCGTGAGCTCTTTGGAGACGAACGGTTTGTCTCCCTCCTGAAGGCGGAAAAGCTCGATTCCGTGCCAAAGAAGTTGTTGGGACGGATGGAACGAGGAGACGTCGGATGATGGCCAACAAACCTGATCGGCGTCCTATCACAATGGCGTTCGAGAAAGAGCGCGTGAACCTTCCTGTTGGCGCTATTCAGCCGCTCCGCCTGATCAACGACGCGGTAAAGAAGACTCCGAAGTACAGCCAGATCCAATCCTCCGTACGAGAGATCGGTCTTGTAGAGCCGCTCATTGTCGCGCGAGATCGGAGCGAAAAGGGCAAGTATCTCCTTCTCGACGGACACTTGCGGCTCGCGGTCCTGCACGAGCTGGGGATCACGGAAACGACGTGCCTGATCGCGACGGACGACGAGGCGTTTACATACAACAAGAGAGTTAGCCGGATCGCAACCGTTCAGGAGCGCAATATGATCCTGACCGCGATCAAACGAGGTGTCCCGGAAGAACGCATCGCGAAGGTGCTGAATGTGAACGTGTCTCATGTCCGGCTAAAGACGCGCTTGCTAGATGGCATATGTACGGAAGCGGTCGATCTGCTCAAGGACAAGCACGTCCCGATTGCAACATTCGCAGAGTTGCGGAAGATGCAGGCGATGCGACAGATAGAGGCGGCCCAACTCATGGTCGCCATGAACAAGTTCTCTATCACGTATGCGAAGTCCCTGGTGGGAGCCACTCCGCAGTCGCAATTGGTTGAAACGGCAAGACCAAAGCACGTCGAAGGCCTTACGGATGAACAAGTCGCATTGATGGAGCAGGAATCCGCGAACCTGGATCGCGAATTTCGTCTCATGGAACAGTCGTATGGCGCCGATCATCTCGATCTTGTCGTCGCAACTGGCTATCTTCATCGCCTGCTTGAGAACGCGCGGATTGTGCGCTACCTCGCTCAGAACTTTCCTGAACTCCTCGCCGAATTCCAGAAGATCGCCGAACAGCAGAAGTCGGCGGCCTAGGAGCTTCCCGGTGCTAACGCGGATGCCGATCGGCGTCATGGTCTTTCCCGGCACCGGCATTCAGGACAACCTTGCCTACAAGGCGCAGCTAATGGGAATTCCGGTCTGGAGGTTCGGCGATGGCGGCGCATAGCGGCGCCAAAGCCGATCAGATTGCTCGCGACGGTAGTCAAAGCGACTGCGCGCAAGTTCATTGAGCGCACGCCCGCGGGACTCCTGCCAAGAAGGGAGCTCGCCGGGGAGACGTCATTTGGTCTAACTCGACGAACCTTTGAACCTCGACCGAGTTCTCTTTACGGAACTTCGGCTGAACTCGCGTGATGGGAGGCCCCTATGCAGCAGCGTCGGCGCGACAAGCAGGTGACCACCCTGGAAGAGCGTCTCTTAAAGGAAGCCGAGCGGGTCAAGGCGAGAGCCGACGCTCTGCCTGCGGGTGTTGAGAAAGATCGTCTCCTCCGGCAGGCCCATCAGGCGGAGGCGACAGCGCATCTGAAGGTATGGCTGACCTCGCCGGGGCTGCTGCCTCCCGAATAGGCGTCGTCGTTGTGAAGCGCGCGACGTAGTCTTTCAGCGTTCCGGCGCGGCTTCAATCTCGAAACGCAGCGCCGCACGTAGAATCGGCCAGGCGCTTTCGCGCACCTCGACAGCCAGCATGCGATCCATCGACCCCGGCAGAATGTCCCTTGCAAGCTCCACCAATGACCTCGCGGCTTCGCTCTTTGCCTGTCGAAAGAGGCAAGTTCGACGCCAATTTCGTCCCTCATCAGAAGACCGTTGTTCCACGTGTCAAAATGATAGAGAGCCATTCCCCCGCAACCCCGTGTATTCGCGCATGTTCCTAACATACCGCGAGCTTTGGCGGCGAGGAGATTGCATAGGTTAAGTATCCGTGCGCATTCCGAAGCGTTTCGCGGGTATCCTCGGGACCATCCGACTCTATCGGCAGAGCAGAGTCAGAGTGTGGCGGGAATTTCCGTGACGGGTTGAGAGCCGAGAGGAGAGTCTCCCGGCGCCCGTCATGGAGAAATCCCATGACCCAACTGAATGTTCTGGATGCCGCTCGCGATGCGCGTGGCGGCTACAAGGTGGATGTGAGCCGCGGTGAGCGCGTCGGCCGCGTTTCCTCGGAATGGTTTTCCCGCCCGGCGGACGAGCGGTACTTGTCGCTGTCCGAGCTTCACGCCGCCGTACGCGGCCGCGCCGAGCGGAGCCGGACTCAGACAGTGGAGAGCGCGGCGATCCGGGTGGAAGCCAATCGCGACAACGCGGAGCGGCTGACGCTTATGCTGCCAGGTGAGGCTGCACCTCTCGCGCCGACGCATTGGAGCTTCGGTCAGCTCGCAACGATGGTGGGCGCGCCATCCACATATTTGCGGCAGCTTCCAGCGCCACTCGCGGCCATCAATTTGCAGTACGGACTGGCCTCGAATCGCGCAGAGCTGATCAAGACGCTCGAAGTCGAGGACGGCCGCGTTGAACTACGGGCGGTCACAAGCCCAGATTACGGCCGCATCTTTGACCAGGAACTGGTCGCCGCCGTGCAGCGAATCGCTGGCAACGGCACCGGCGACACGCGTTGGAAGGTCCCCGGCGTGCTCGACTGGTCGACCAGCATCTATAATCCGCGGGGCGACATTACGAAAGCCACGACGACGTTGTACGCCTCCGACCGGGACGTCTTCCTCTTCCTGGTCGACGATCTCAACCCCATCGAGGCGGGCAGGCTGGCGGACGGCTCGCCCGACCTTTACTTCCGAGGCTTCTATTGCTGGAACTCTGAGGTCGGTGCCAAGACGCTTGGGATCGCGAGCTTCTACCTTCGCGCCGTGTGCCAGAATCGCAATCTCTGGGGCGTCGAGGATTTCGAGGAGATCACCATCCGTCACTCCAAATTCGCGGCTACCCGCTTCGCCCACGAGGCTGCGCCGGCGCTCGCTCGCTTCGCCAACTCCTCGCCGACACCCTTCGTCAACGGCATCAGGGCGGCGCGGGAGCGGATTGTTGCGCGCACGGATGAGGAGCGCACCGAGTTTCTTCGCAAGCGGGGGTTCGGCAAGTCGGAGACCGCGAAGATCATTGAGACGGTGCTTGCCGAGGAAGGCCGCAAGCCCGAGACTGTCTTCGACTTCGTGCAAGGCATCACCGCGGTGGCACGCGACAAGCCGCACCAGGACGGCCGGTTGGACCTCGAGGCTAAGGCCAAGAAGTTGCTCGATCAGGCGAACTGAGGCCGATGGCGCCGCTCCAGTGGTGCGCGTGTGACAAGCCTCTGCTCTCGGTTTCTCCGGCTGGCGCCGCCCTTCAGAGTTAGAGGGCGGCGCTTCGCTTCGTGACGGGCCAGAAGGTCGAGAGAGGTTCTCGACCGCCCGTCGCGGAGAAACGTCAATGGCAAGAGCCGTTCAGAAGATCACCCTCAGTCAATCCCGGGATATCCCGTTCAACCGGTTGGTGCTGAGCCAGTCCAATGTCCGCCGTATCAAGGCGGGCGTCTCGATCGAGGAGCTCGCGCAGGATATCGCGCGGCGCACGCTGCTCCAGAGCCTCACCGTCCGGCCGGTTCTCGACGAAGGCGGCGCGGAAACCGGCATGTTCGAAATCCCGGCCGGTGGGCGTCGCTATCGCGCGCTGGAACTGCTGGTCAAGCAGAAGCGGCTCGCGCGCAATGCGCCGGTTCCCTGCGTCATCCGGACCGGCGGCCTCGCCGAGGAGGATTCGCTGGCCGAGAATGTGCAGCGTGCCCCGCTTCACCCCCTCGACCAGTTCCGGGCGTTCCGCGACATGAGTGAGAAAGGCATGAGCGAAGACGAGATCGCTGCTGCCTTCTTTGTCAGCGTCCAGGTCGTCAAGCAACGGCTCCGGCTCGCCGCCGTCTCGCCAGCGTTGCTCGACGTCTATGCCGAGGATGGCATGAGCCTCGACCAATTAATGGCGTTTGCGGTCAATCCGGACCACGAGCGCCAGCAGCAGGTTTGGGAGGCGGTGCAGCGTTCGCACAACAAGGAGCCCTATCACATCCGGCGTCTGCTGACCGAAGGCGCCGTGCGCGCCTCCGACAAACGCGCCCAGTTCGTCGGAATCGAGGCCTACGATGCCGCCGGCGGCGACATCATCCGCGATCTCTTTCAGCAGGATGACGGCGGTTGGCTGCAAGATCCGATGCTACTCGATCGGCTTGTCGCCGAGAGGCTGGAACGCGAGGCCGGTAACATCCGCTCCGAAGGCTGGAAATGGGTCGAGGTCGCGGCCGATTTTCCCTATGGCCACATCTATGGTCTGCGCCGCATCTCCGGCGAGTCCGTCGCGATGACCGACGAGGAGGTTGCGGCGGCTGAAGCGCTGCGCGCCGAGTACGAACGTCTCGAACAGGAGCATTCCGACGTCGACGTCCTTCCCGAGAGCGTTGATCAGCGCCTTGGCGAGATCGAGACGGCCCTTGCCGAACTCGATGAGCGGCCGGTCCAGTACGATGCTGACGAAATCGCGCGCGCGGGTGTCTTCGTCAGCATCGACGCGTCGGGCGCGCTGCGGGTCGAGCGTGGCTATGTCCGTCCCGACGATGAGCCGGCAATTCCGGAGGCGGAGGAAGAAGCTGCCGCCGAGCGGAGTGCCACCCCAGCGGCAACCTCTGTCTCCGGAGATGCGACCGAAGGACAGACAGGCACCTCGGAAAATACCGAGGAGCCCGATCAGGAGGAGGGCATCAAGCCGATTCCAGACCGGCTGATGACCGAACTCACGGCGTATCGCACCCTGGCCTTGCGCGACGCGCTCGCAGGGGACGCGGACGTTGCGTTCCTGGCGGCGCTGCACGCGCTTTGCCTGAAACTCTTCTACCGCTACACGCCCGAATCCTGCCTCGACGTTGACGCGAAGAGCGTCGTCTTCGGCAGCCAGGCGCCAGGCCTCGGCGATGCCACGATCGCCAAGGCCGTCGACGAGAGGCACCGGCAGTGGTCGGAGCAGTTGCCACGAGAATCTGCCGAGCTCTGGGACGCCCTCTCCACCTTCGATCGGGACAGCCGCGATGCCCTGTTCGCGCATTGCATCGCCCTCAGCGTCAATGCGGTGTACGAGCCCTGGAATCGGCGCCCGCGTGCGCTGGGCCACGCCGACCGCCTCGCCGAGGCAATCGAGCTCGATGTCGCTGCCGCCGGCTGGTCGCCGACGGTCGACAACTATCTCGGACGGGTGACCAAGGCGCGCATCCTGCAAGCCGTCCGCGAGGCCAAGGGAGAGACTGCGGCTCAACTTATCGAGCACCTGAAAAAGGGCGAGATGGCGGAGAGGGCGCAAGAGCTCCTTACTGGCTCGGGCTGGCTTCCCGAGCCGCTGCGCACGCCTGGTCGCCCCTCCGGCGCGACATCACCGGCGTCTGAATCTGGCCCGATCTCCCCATCCTCCTCGGGAGAGGACGCGCCAGTGAGCGAATGCCAAGCGGCCATGCCAGATGCAGAGCATCCGGTGGAAGACGCACCTGTCCCCGACGAGCCGCTGGTCGCGGCCGAATAAGTCAACACAAGCGTCGACCCGAGGGCCCGCCGTCACTGGCGGGCCTTCTTTTTTGCGGAGATCAGTTATGTCAGCCCGAGCATCCGATCTCGCCCGCCGGCTTGCCGAGCGGGCCGAACTCGTCTGCCGGCACTATCTTTCCAATGGGCGGCGTATTGGCCGCTATTGGATTGTCGGCGACGTTCACAACACACGCGGCCGGTCTATGTTCGTTCGGCTGCGCCCACGAAATGGGGGTCAGGGAACGGCCGGCAAGTGGACCGATGCCGCGACCGCCGAACACGGCGATCTGCTCGACGTCATCAGGGAAAGCTGCGGCCTTGTTGAATTCCGGGATGTTCTGGCGGAGGCGCGGCGCTTTCTCAGTCTGCCGCAGCCCAAGCTTGAGCCGGCATCAAAATCGCAGCTCTCATCCGTGTCTAGCGGTTCACCGGAATCGGCTGGGCGGCTGTTTGCCATGTCAAAGCCCATCCATGGCACGCTCGCCCAAACGTATCTCCGGACGCGTGGCATTTCCGACTTGCATGAGCTTACCAGCCTCCGGTTTCACCCGCATTGCTACTACAGGCCGGATCAACATGTGCCGATGCAGACCTGGCCCGCCCTGATCGCGTCCGTCACCACGCTCGATGGGGCCATCACGGGTGTCCACCGCACATGGCTCGACCGCTCCGGTTGGAGCAAGGCGCCCATCGACACGCCGCGCCGGGCGATGGGCCTTCTGCTCGGCAACGCAGTTCGATTCGGGGTCGCCGATGACGTCCTCGCTGCGGGCGAAGGCATCGAGACCATGCTCTCCTTGCGTTGTGCCCTGCCGACCTTGCCAATGGCATCAGCGCTATCCGCCAACCATCTCGCGGCCATGCTGCTTCCACCCAACCTGCGCCGGCTCTACATCGCCCGTGATGCCGATGCGGCCGGCGAGGCGGTCGCTACCGCCTTGACGCAGCAAGCCAGAGCGGCCGGTATCGAAGCGATCCCACTATCGCCCCGGCTCGACGATTTCAACGAGGATCTGCGCGCCTTCGGCGTCGATGAACTTCGGGCAGCTCTTCGCATACAGCTTGCGCCGGCTGATGTCGTCCGCTTCTTGCCGTAGGCTGTCGCAATCACGGCATGAGCGCCTGCGTTTCGCAATCGAAGTCGGCAGCCCGATCAAGGCGAGACGACCTTATCGTAAGAAGGGCCGCGCCCGGCCTTCTAGGGGGGCGATCGGACGGCAAGCGGGCCGGACCGGCAATGGCAGGGCGCGGCTATTTTCCGCCGGCGGTGGTCACCGCAAGAAATCCATCGATCAGTCCATCCCGCCTTTGCATCGCGAGGCAAAATAGCCGCGCCCTGCCATCCTCCGCTGTCGCTTCGGCCCTCCGCGTTGCTTCGGGTTCTGGTCCGGCCCGCCCGCCGCCTGAGTGATCGCCACGAAGGCCGCGATGGTCGCGGCCGATCCACGGAGGGCCTCATCCCATGACCGATCGTGACGACACCGCATTCGAACCGCAGCGTGGTTCATCCCCGCTTCATCACGTTCTGGCCGAATTGCAACTCTTCGGCTACCGCCCCTTCAGCGATGAACCAGATCCGAGGCCGCTTCCCGAGGCGAAGATGATCGCTGGTGCAGTTGCCGACATCTTCGATGCCTTCGTGGCAACCCTGAGCGACAGCCGCATGGAGCCGGACCTGGAGGACCTGCTCTGGTCGACGGTCAATCTGTTCCATCGCGCCACAGACCGGATCGAGCGCCAGCTCGACCACAACGAGCAGGCCCAGCGCAGGAGCCAACAGGAGCAAGATGGCTCGGAGGTATGCTCGGTCGAACTTGAGCGGCTCATCACGGAAGGACTCTCGTTAATCGAGCGACGCAACTGCATGGAGCTGTTCCGCGAGCAAGCTATCGCACAGTTCGAAACCCACACTGGCTCACTCTGGCGTCCACGATCCGGATCGCTGGTCGGCCACCGCTCGGTCACCTCAGCGGTGATCGACTCCAGAGACTTTCTCGCCGCAAAGCGTCGCGCCGAGACCGAGGTGCTTGTTCCGGTCGGGCCCAAGGTCGCACTGACAGGAGGCCTCGACTTCGATGACCATCTTCTGATCTGGGATCGCCTCGACAAGGTTCACGCCAAGCACAGCAACATGGTCCTGTTGCATGGAGGCTCACCGAAGGGTGCCGAGCTCATTGCGGCCAAATGGGCGACGAACCGCAAGGTGCCGCAAGTCGCATTCAAGCCGGATTGGTCAAAGCACGCCAAATCCGCACCATTCAAGCGCAACGACCTCATGCTGACGATGATGCCGATCGGCGTCATCGTGTTCCCGGGAACGGGAATTCAGAACAACCTCGCCGACAAGGCGAGGCGGATGGGAATTCCGGTCTGGAAATTTGGCGACAGCGGCGCATAGCGCGTCGCACCAACCGTGGCCGACCAGCCACCCGTACTTTTCGTCGCGACTGCGCAGCTGCTACCTGATTGCTTCTCTCGATACAGCACGTGGTCGCATCGGAGCACAGCACCGGGCAGCACGCCGGCGATAAGCGCCGCAGCTCTAAAGACTCTCGGATGGTGCAATGCTAAGGTCCACGGGTGGAAGCACACAGCGGACATCAGGAGATCGGCGAGACTATCGAGGACAAACTCGCGGGCGCAAGCTCCTCCCCGTAAATTTCTCAGATCCCCAGTGCTTCACGGATCCATGATGTTCTGGTTCTCACGATCAAAGCCGACACACTGCCCAGTTGCCACTGACCTTCGCAGCACGACCTTTAGTTGTGGCATGACTTCCAATTGTCAGCCAGCATGTAACCATATTTTAGTTGTTCTTTATCCTTGATCGCGAGATCCGCGGTGAAGATCTACAAGGCATGGGTGGCCGAATTTTCATTTCCCGGTCACTTCCCAGTCATCGCACTCCGTGTCGCCGCGGGCGCAGTTGGCTCCAGCGAAGTTGCGCGCCGCGCGACGGGAGCTCTCCTGCTTGAATTACCTCTTGAGCGGCTTGCTTTTCACCTTGCCGTTCCTGAGGGAGAACTCGCGGCGGAGCCGAAACTGTTCGGCTCAACCCAAGAAGCGGAAGCGCTTATTCGATCCAGCATGAACGAACTGCACCGCAAGGAATGGCGTCCTGTTCTACTGAGTTGGTGACTGTCGTGCGACAGTCAGTCCACTTTGTCGTATTGAAGCAGCGCCGCATGGGAATTCACGGCCCGCAAATTTGGCGACAGCGGCGCATAGCCGCTGCGATTAAGTCTCACGCCCCATGCCGTGCTATTGCTGCAAGATCGTGTCGATAATCAGCGCGCTTTGCCAACTGTGCCGACCATCGCCGTCACGCGAGAATTTGCGCTTCTGTCCAGCCGCTTGACGTTGCCGTCACCTTCTCAGGCTGCTGTCGCTACAGAATGCGCCCGCCGGGCGGGAGCGGGGCTTTGAGAGAGTCTTCGAT
Source organism: Bradyrhizobium sp. 22 (assembly GCF_000482425.1). Classification (NCBI taxonomy): domain Bacteria; kingdom Pseudomonadati; phylum Pseudomonadota; class Alphaproteobacteria; order Hyphomicrobiales; family Nitrobacteraceae; genus Bradyrhizobium; species Bradyrhizobium sp. 22. Next base: position 1,638,026 of record NZ_KI519400.1, on the reverse strand, counting down.
TGCGTTCGCGACCGCGACCAGAGCAGCGTGTAACCTCCGCCTCCGTATCGATTGTTGCCTTCGATCGTTCCGCGCGCTGATGTCCGGTCGATCCGATCGGCGGGGCCTTCGTCGCAGCACTTCGTAACCACTATGCCCAACGCTTCGGCGCTCTATGTGCTAGATCGGAGCCTGCTTGCAGGTGCGCTTATGCTTGGCGAGTGATTCGTCCTCTCTGCATGTGCTCTCTCGCTTCTTCCTGAAAACGAACCGACTTCTTGTATCGTACGACCGACGGCAGTCACGTCTCCTCTTAATGTTGTTCAGCGCGCGAACACCTCGCCTCTTTGATGGCTTGATCTGGCCGAAGACCGGCTGCGCCTCGACCGTCTGAGCCGCAACGCCAGTCCTGCGACTTTCTTCCCCTGGGCTAAAGCCCATTCCTCGCGAGACAAGAAAGTCTCAGTCATGGCGTCCTCCGCGGTGCTTCGGCCCGCAAGCGGGTGCGTCGCCGATCGTCATTCGGCCTGGTCATCGCCATCGAGGCCGCGGTGGTCGCGGTCCGAAACAACGCAAGGAGACTTGATATGGCTACCATCGGTTCGTTCAAGAAGGTCGGCAACGACTTTCAGGGGGAGATCGTCACGTTGAGCTTGCAGGCCAAAGGCGTCCGCATCGTCGCCGAGCCCAATCGCTCCAACGACAACGCTCCGACCCACCGCGTGTACGTGCGCCGAGCTGAAATCGGGGCAGCGTGGTCGAAGCGCTCCGAGGAAGGTCGCGACTATCTCTCGCTCAAACTCGACGATCCCTCCTTCAACGCACCGATCTACGCGAACCTCTTCGATGACGAAGGAGGCGAAGGTTACACGCTCCTCTGGTCGCGGCCGCGCAAGAGCGCCGATTGAGAGACTCAGCCCAGCCTCGCCCGGTTCCGCCGGGCGAGGCTCCTCGATGCGACTGTTGCCATTGACCTTTGGCGCCACGCGGGTCCTAAAGGACCAAAGGTCCAATTTGGCCCTTCAGTCCGACGCCGGCAGTCGTACGATCGCGCAAAGACCGCATTGATCGTCCACTGTCAGATTCTCGAACTCGATCGAACCATCGTATCTGTCGACGATGCGCTTCACGATCGACAGCCCGAGACCGGATCCCTCGCCGGTCGGCTTACGCCCTCGATAGAACGGCTCGAATATCCGCGCGATGTCCTGCTCTGGAATGCCCGGTCCAGTATCTTCGACCTGGAGAACGGCCGCTCCGCCCTCGCGATAGACGCCGACGTCGACCCGACCGCCGTTGGGCGTGTGCCTCAACGCGTTTTCGACGAGATTCCTGACAACGGAGATGATGGCGAGCGGATCGGCGGTCACCGAAACGGGCTCAGCCACCGTGAAACCGAGATCGACGTCGTGCGCGGAGGACTCTGCCAGAAAATCGGCGACGACTCCTTTCACGAGCTGGTCCAGACGAACCTTCTCGCCAGCTTCGGGGGGCGCGGGATCTTGCCGGGCCAGAGCCAAAAGTTGTTCGAGCAGACGTCGCGTTCGGCGCATGCCGCTCTTCAGAACCTCGAGACGCTCTCTGACCGCCGGAGGCATGTCCAGCGGATCGAGATTTTCGGTCTGCAGACTGAGTGCGGCAATCGGCGTGCGAAGCTCGTGAGCGGCGTCCGCGATGAACCGCCGTTGCTGATCCATCATGGCGCGGATGCGTTCGAGCAGGGCGTTGATCGAGCCCAGAAAAGGCTGCAGCTCGCTCGGCGCGGCTTCCGCCGACAACGGGCTGATGTCATCGGCCTTCCTGGAATCGAGTTCTCCGGCCAGGCGAAACATCGGCCGGAACGAGCGTCCGATCACCAAAGCGGTGACCAGCAACAGGCAGGGAACCAGCGCGGCGATCGGCAAAAGCGTCCGGATCGCCGTGTCGCCCGCGATCTCCGAGCGGATCTCGTTCCCCTGGATCACCGCGAACCTGCTGCCGTCGGGCCGCGTGCGGAGCAGGACGCGGATCGGCCGACCGTGACGCACGTCGTTGTGCAGTCCGTCGCGCAGCGTCCAAAGCCTGCGATCGTCGTCCGAGCCCTGCGGCGTCGCCCCCAACTCGAGAACGACGACCTCGGACTCGGCGTCGACGCCGTTCATGGGTTGGCTCTGTCTTATCGATGCATTCACCACGAACGTCCCCACCTGAGTCAGGACCGAGTCCTGCATCTCGATGGCCTCGTTGTAGGCCCACATGTAGGCCAAGGTGCCGCCGACGACCCCGGTGAGGACAATGATTGCGGTGAGCCCAACGAAGAGGCGCCCGCGCAGCGACTTGATCATGATGGCCGGTCCACCATCCATCCGACGCCGCGGACGTTCCTGATCGCCAACGCGCCAAGCTTCTTGCGGACTGCGTGAATCAGAAATTCGACTGCGTTGCTTTCGACCTCTTCGCTCCAGCCGTAGATATGGCGTTCGAGCTCACTGCGGGACAGGATGGTCCCCGGCCGTGCGAGCAACGCCTGTAGGAGCGCAAATTCGCGGGCGCTGAGGACCGTCTTCTCTCCGAGGTACGACGCCTCGCGCGTCGCCGGATTCAGTTTGAGCTTGCCGTTGCCCAGAATCGGCAACGCTCCGCTGCCCTCGCGCCTCATCACCGCCCGCATGCGCGCGAGGAGCTCGCCGACCTCGAACGGCTTGACGAGGTAGTCGTCCGCCCCGAGATCGAGACCCCGGATACGCTCGGACAAGGCGTCGCGTGCCGTGAGGATGATCACGGGTACGCGGCTGCTCGCGCGAAGGGTCTTCAGCACGTCGAGTCCGTCGACGAGCGGCAGGCCGAGGTCGAGAAGCGCGATTTCGTAGGTCTCGCTGCGGATCGCTTCCAAGGCGAGCTCGCCGTCCTGCACCCAGTCGACAGCGTAGGCGGCATCCTTCAGCGACTCCACCACCGCGGCTCCGATCATCCGGTCGTCCTCGACCAAAAGTACTCGCATCGCTTTGATCCCAGCTCGGTCGGCTGGCGTGCGCTCGCCGACCGATGAAAATCCAGTCAATCCGCCTTCTTATCATCGTCATCGTCGACCTGGTCAGCCGTCGATGCAATGACCGTTTCCTTGTTCCGGTTCGATCTTCACGTCCGATGCCGCGTTGTCCGCCTTGACTTCGACATCGTGGACTCAACGGCCGTCCCTCTGCTTTTCGTATTCTGGCCCGCACCGCCTTCCCGTGGACGTGCTTTCCGGCGATCCCGACCGCCGCATCCAGCGGAATCCTCGCCGATGGGATCGGCCCGGCGTCGTTTGCCTTGGCGCCCACGGTTTGGCCGACGTGGCGGCAGTCGTCACAAGCAGAGCCGCGCAGACCGGAGGCAGTGAACGGAACAAGATGTTCTCCTCTTGAACGCCCCCGCGGCACCATGACCGCGCAGACTTAGGCGCGACTTAGGGCTGCCCAATGTCCAGACGTTCCTCGCCGCTGAGCCCCTAAGTGAGCGCTAAGTCTGCACGTGCACGCTGCTCCTAGAGTTTCGGCGGCTTCCCGCCGGCAACTTTCGGATAGGAGACATTCGACGTGCTTGCAAACCGATGTACCGGCAACATGCTGAACAAGGTCCCGGAGGTCTCGCTCATCTTCTGGACCATCAAGATCATGTCGACGACGGTCGGCGAGACGGGCGCGGACTATCTCGCCGTCCACGTTGGCCTCGGGACGACGGTGACGGGTCTCCTCATGGCGGGTCTGCTCGCAGTCGCGCTCATCGTTCAACTCGGCATGAAACGTTACGTGCCGTGGATCTATTGGCTAACGGTGGTCCTGGTCAGCGTTGTCGGTACACAAATCACCGATCTTCTCTCCGACAAGCTCGAGATCAGCCTCTACGTCAGTACGGCCGCGTTCTCCGTCGTCCTCGCAGCAATCTTTGCGGTCTGGTACGCGATCGAGCGGACACTGTCGATTCACACCATCGTCACGACGCGGCGCGAGCTATTCTACTGGGCGGCGATCCTCTTCACTTTCGCGCTCGGTACGGCCGCCGGCGATCTCGCGACGGAAGCGCTCGGTCTCGGATTCAACGTCGGCGTTCTGGTCTTTGCCGCGCTGATCGCGGCCATCGCCGCGGCCTACGCGCTCGGCGTCGATGCGGTCCTCACCTTCTGGATCGCCTATATCCTGACGCGCCCGCTGGGCGCCTCGCTCGGAGATCTCCTGTCGCAATCCCGGGAGTACGGCGGCCTCGGCCTCGGCACGATCTACACAAGCCTTGCCTTCCTCACGGTCATCATCGCCTTCGTCGCGTGGCTCTCCTTCGAAGGGGAGCGCGCCGGCAAAACTCAAACCCTTCCGAGCAACTGACTCCGTCACTCTCGCGAAGGTCGGCCGAACTAACCACCATCGAAAGGAACGTCACGATGAAGAATACCGCGATCACATGCGCTGCAGCAATCCTCGCCGCCGCGATCGGCCAATCGGCTCCCCGTGTCGGCGGCGCCCTCTTGCCGCGCGCCGAGGCCGCGCAATCCAAGCTCGGAGATCTGACGGCTTTCCGCAGCATTGCCGCCGAGGTTGCGGCGCTCGTCGACAAGGGCGACCTTCCGAGCGCCAAGACGCGCATCAAGGATCTGGAGACCAAGTGGGACGAGGCGGAAGCCGGCTTGAAGCCGCGCGCCGCCGCTGATTGGCACACCGTCGACAAGGCAATCGACCGCGCGCTCGAAGCCGTCAGGGAAAGCAATCCGAATGCCGGCAAATGCAAGAAGGCGCTCGCGGATCTCCTGTCCGTCATGGACTCCATGAAAGCCTGACGCCCCGCTCGATAGCGAATGGCCGGTCTTCACGACCGGCCGCCACGCTCCGGCCTACAGGGGCGAAACGATTCACGTGAAGGACTCCCTCATGAAAGACGGCATCGCACAAAGCAAGGTTCCGGAAGTCACATTGATCTTCTGGATCATCAAAATCCTGGTGACGACCCTGGGCGAAACCGGCGGCGATGCCGTATCCATGTCCATGAATCTCGGATACGCGGTGAGTAGCGCGATCTTCATCGGTGTTTTCCTGATCGCAGTCGCCGCACAGATTTCGGTACGGAAGTTCCATCCCTTCCTGTACTGGTTCGTCGTGATCGCCACGACCACGGCCGGAACGACCATGGCGGACCTCGCCGACCGCTCGCTCGGCATCGGCTATCCCGGTGGATCCTCGTTGCTGTTCGCGCTGCTGATGATCTCGCTCTTCGTGTGGTACCGCTCGGAAGGATCGATCTCGGTCAACACCGTTTCGACGCCGCGCGTCGAAACCTTCTATTGGGTCTCGATCCTCTTCTCGCAGACGCTCGGCACCGCGCTTGGCGATTGGATGGCGGATACCAACGGTCTAGGCTACGAGGGTGGCGCACTCGTATTTGGCGTTGGGCTCGTCGCGATCGCATCGGCCTACTACTTCACTTCGGTGTCGCGCACCGCGCTGTTCTGGTCCGCCTTCATTCTGACCAGGCCGCTAGGAGCTACACTCGGCGATCTGCTCGACAAGCCCCTCGCCAACGGCGGATTCGCCTTCAGTCGGTATCTTGCATCTGCCATCCTGGCCGCACTGATTGTCGCCTGCGTCGCCTTGCTCCCACAGCGCGCCAGTACGCATCCCGGTCAGCCCGAAGGTGCACGGACCTGATCGGTGGTGAACTAGGCTCTGCTGCGGACGAAGCCCCGCTGCCCGCTGATGGTGTGGGGCTTTGCGACAAAACGGGCCGCAACGTTGGGAGCCCTAAGCGCTTTAGGCTGACGCGGGAGCGATCGGGCCAGATTGGCCCAAGCGATGATCGGCCATCCGTTGCAGTTGAAATGAGCCCGGGCTGGAGGCGAATCCACCCAGGCTCATCATTCCAAGAGGCTGGCGCTGGGGACCGGCCCCAACGGAAGGTTATCCCGACGTCGTTAACAGACCGGTAGGATCGATTTTGCTCTCGCCGAAGAACTACGGTGTCTGCCGCGGCAAACGCCCCGGCAGCGGCGCTTCTGGCTGCCTGACATCAATCCTCCCGTCAGGAATTCGGCGCCTTGACCAAGAGCTTGTTGTCCAGTCGCCCCTACTATGTCCCTCGGCCTACTCCGGGCGTCGTCGGACCGCTCCCGCTCGGTCCATAAAGGAAAGTACATCCTTGTTCGCATTGCTCCGAGCCCCCGACTTCGGCGGCCGCAGGTTATCAGGCGCAGGTTGGACTGCTTTCGCGGCGGGGAAGGGGCGTTTCCTCCTGTACGTTTGGTCAGCGGCTGAGTTTGCCTCGCCTGTGGTCTGGCCGGCGGTGGCGCATGACGCATCTGGCGATGACTTGCCGCAAAGCGCAGCGCCGAGACTGAGGTGCTGGTCATCGTATTCCCGGGAACTCATGGCAATCTCGCCGACAAGGCGAGGCGGATGGGAATTCCGGTCTGGAGGTTTGGCGACGGCGGCGCATAGCGCCGCGATCGAGTCCCGCGCCTCATGCCGCGCGGCGACCGCAAGGTCGCTCCGAGAAATCAGCGCGCGTCTTGTGCCGACTGTCGCTACCACACGCGACCTTCGTCTGTATCCAGACACGTTGCATTTGACTTCACCGTGCGGTGCCGATTGCTGTCTCCACAGAATGCACCAGCAAAGACCGGAGCGGGCATGAACGAATCTTCGATTGCGCTCGCGGCCGCGACCAGAGCAGCGTGTAACCTTTCCTCCGCGTCGACTGTTGCTTCCGTCGTTGCGCGCGGTGATGTCCGGTCGCTCCGATAGGCAGGCCGTCCTCAAAACACTTCGCAACCATCATGCGCTCAAACTCTCGGCGCGCTATGGCTAGATCGGAGCCTGCTTACAGGTGCGCTTATGTTCGCAATGATTCGCCCTTCCTGTACGTGCTCTCTCTTTTCCCACCTGAAAACAAACCGACCTCTTGTATCGTACGACCGATGCCAGTCACGTCTCCTCCCAATGTTGTTCAACACGCGAACACCTCGCCTCTTTGATGGCTTGATCTGGCCGAAGACCGGCTGCGCCTCGACCGTCTGAGACGCAACGCCAGTCTTGCGACTTTCTTCCCCTGGGCAAGCCCATTCCTCGCGAGACAAGAAAGTCTCAGCCATGGCGTCCTCCGCGATGCTTCGGCCCGCAAGCGGGTGCGTCGCCGATCGTCATTCGACCTGGTCATCGCCATCGAGGCCGCGGTGGTCGCGGTCCGAAACAACGCAGGGAGACTTGATATGGCTACCATCGGTTCGTTCAAGAAGGTCGGCAACGATTTTCAGGGTGAGATCGTCACACTGAGCTTGCAGGCCAAGAGTGTCCGCATCGTCGCCGAGCCCAACCGCTCCAACGACAATGCTCCGAGCCACCGCGTGTACGTTCGCCGAGCAGAAATCGGAGCAGCGTGGTCGAAGCGTTCCGAGGAGGGCCGCGACTACCTCTCGCTCAAGCTCGACGATCCCTCTTTCAACTCGCCGATCTACGCGAACCTGTTCGATGACGAAGGCGGCGAGGGCTACACACTCCTCTGGTCGCGGCCGCGCAAGAGCGCCGACTGAGACTCGCTCGGTCAAGCCTCGCCCGGCGCCGCCGGGCGGGGCTTCTCTGATGCGGCGATCGCGAAAGCGATCCACGCGGGCTTCAAGTCGCCGCCCGAGCGCGGGACCACCGCGCGGTACCAAAGAGTTGGCGCAGTTGCGAGCCGCTCGGGTTGCTCGTGCCAGTTTCGGCGAGCGATGCGTTTGACCGGAGTGCGTAAAAGGGGAGCCGGCGATCGGTTCTATTCGACATGGCGCTTACCGCTGAGTGCCGTGTAGCTGCTCGACGGACTGTGGCTTCCGCCGTCGCAAGATCCGCACGAGCTCCCCTCGACGATTATTCTGGTCCCGATGTGATTAGTCGCCCTGGGCGATCGTACAGTTTCGGCCCGATTGCTTCGCCCGATAGAGCGCCTGGTCACATCGCTCGATGAGGGTCTCGAAGCTCTCGCCGGGTTTGAATTGGGCAACGCCCGCCGAAATCGTCACCTGGCCAATCAGCTCGCCCGTCGCCCGCTTCTTGACGTTCGCGCTGGCAATTCTGGTGCGCACTCGTTCGGCGACCTCCTGCGTCATTGTGAGCGAGGCTCCCGGCAGAATACCGATGAGTTCTTCTCCACCGTAACGGGCTGCGAGGTCGCCATCGCGGATGCCTTCTTGAAGGCACTTTGCGACCAGCCGCAAAACCTGGTCGCCTAATTGATGTCCGTAGGTGTCATTGAACTTCTTGAAATGATCCACGTCGATCAGGAACACGCTCAAGGAATCGCCGCTCTCCATGGCATTGATTTGGGCTGTCCGAAGGAAGCTCTCCATTGCCCCGCGATTTGCAAGCCCGGTCAGAGCGTCCGTCCGCGACCTGAGTTCCGCCTGCTCAAGCGACTTCCGAAGGTCGCCAAGCTCGCCCGACGCTTCGACGAGCTTCGCTTCCAGCGCAGACGCTCGTTCCGTCGCTCTCGTCAATTCATCGGCCAGCCGCTTCAGGGCAAGTTGCGGGTCATTGGCTGCGCGAAGCGTCCGCCCGACCTCGATCAACTCTTCGGAATGCGCCGCACCGTCGGCGATCGCGCCTGCAACGTCGTTTCGTACGCTGGAAAGGATTGCGTCGAGCTCGCCGGAAATGGTTTGGGCAACCTCTCCGACTGAACCGGTCGATTTGAGGAAGGTGTCGTAGAGTTCGCGATTGAGGGCCTTATCGAACTTGCGGTCGTTCGAGCGCAGGATATCGATGGTCTTGCGCAACGCCGCCGAGCGGCCAAGAACGTAAGCGAACCAGACGGTAAAATTTGGGGGCGTCGCCGGTATCTCCAACTCGGTCATGAGTTGGAGCGCATGTTTGGAGACGGAAGCCGCGTGGTCGGGTTCGAGGTCGTCCAGGCTCTGCATCTGCGATGCGCCTCCCTGTGATGTGCCGGGTCGGTCACTGGCGAGAGACACGCACGCCGCGCTTCCAGCAGTTTTCAAAGTCGGAAGAAAGGAATGAAAGAAATCAGTCCGCCCGCTGTAGCTTTAGGATCACCGAAATCTTTGGGCAACACGTCGCGGAGGAATCCCCACAGGCGGAAGAGACGTTTCGTGCAGAAGACGTCCAGAATTGGCTCGAAGCAGAAACTTGGTTCCTCTCGGTTCGTCCCTGAGGCCAAGCAGGAACAGGCTTGCCCCGAAAGTCGCCACGGCGGCGAACGCCCAGCCCCAGCCCCAGCGCCAACTCCAACGACAGCCACGATGAAACTGACCACCACCAATCGTGCACCGGTGCGCGAACGCTTGATTGGGTCGACTGCCATGCCGCCCCTTGCTGCGTTCACAAAAGCCAACCGGAGGTCGCTCACTGCGATGCTGCGATCCTTTGCACAACCTCAGAGATCTGTTTTCTCAGCCGTCGATCCTCGATTTGCTGATAGGCCTCAAACATCTTGATTGCCGTCGCGCGGCGCCTTCCATCGCACAACTTCGATCAGCTCTTCTGCCATCAAGAGATATTCTGAGGCGGTCCGAAGCTGATGCGCATCCGATTTTGCTGCCTCGGCACGGCGCAGTTGGAGTGCTGCGAGCTCAAGACACAGAATGATATCGCGGATGTCACGCCGGGCATTCGTCGGCTGATCACTCCGGCCGAGGAGCACTTCCGTCTCGGTATCATCTGGTGTGGTGCAAATCCTGCCGGTAGGCGCCGGACCGAGTTTGGGGAATTTCAGTAGATTCGGCATGTCCGTTATGTGGTCTCTGCGCATGGAATGCCCGCTAGGGCTGCCGCACAAGTTCTTGATAATGAAAGTCAACTGCAGCCGACCTCACAAGCATAACCTTAGGCTGTCTCGGCGCGCAACGTATTGCAGACCGATCACCTCGATTGCTTGTCGCTCTCTTGCTCGCTGCCCTTGGCATTGAGACTGAGCTCGGCCTCGACCAGCAGCTCGTGCACGAGGATACGCGCAAGCCGCTCGGGAAGCATGCGATCAAGGGCGGCACTCCGCTCCATCTGTCCGACCACCGCCACAAGCATGCCGCCTGTGACGAGATACGCGCATTGATGTGGTCTGCCGCCATAGACGTATTCGAAACGAACAATGTCGGTATCGCTAAGCTCCATGAATGCCCCGCGGGGTGAGCTGCTGAACTGGCCCTGGACCAATCCGGGAATCGGATCGCCGCCATGAGACCACGGACATCGCTCTGCTCGCAAAAGTTTATCGGCATCATGCTATACGCTTCGACGTGTATTATACGTTAAAGCGTGTGGCGCCTGCGCCTCGCAAATGCATCATCCTGCCGGATGAAGCGGCGAACACCAGCGCACACCAAACGCTTGCTTGCCCGCAATCTTCGCCGTTTGCGGCAGCAGAGAGCCTGGTCGCAGCACGATCTTGCCGACGAGGCAAACGTTCGGCAGGCGCTAGTCAGCGCTCTGGAGGTCGCGAAGGCAAATCCGACGCTTGAGTCCCTGGACAAAATAGCCGTCGCCCTCAACGTAGGCGTCGCCGACTTGCTCCTTCCTTGAGACGTCGGTCTCGATCGAACCTCCCCCTAGGACGGCCTATCTGCCCGCTTCGGAATGGTCGGTAGTGGAAGCAACTGGCCGGCCGGCATTCGGGGGGCACGGCGCTAAAGAGCCCCGAACCTGGGTGTCCGGGGCTCAGTGTCAGCGTCGTAGCTCCCTCCTTGGGCGGGAAGTTCGGCAATGACGCAGGAAGGCTGTGCCAACTGGCGCGGCGCGCATTGAGTTAAATCAACAACCGATAAGCTTTTCACGAAAGGCGCGACGAAGGACCTGTCCGGATCGTCGGTGGTCAGGAGGAACCATTCAGCTTCTTCGCCGGTCATGGACTGCTTCGCTGCACTCCGATCTGCCGCGATCGTTGGAAGGCAGTCGACTGGCGCGCCGTAAGAGCCATCTCGCCTGAGGGAGCTCGGCACGGTGCCCCGGTCGTTGCGACGGAAGCGCCAGAATAGTATGGCTTGATCAATGGAACAGGACATCAGCCGCGGTACAATCGCCTACATTCGAGAAAATCTCGACCTCCAACTGGTAGCGGGCCGCTATTCGACCGTCCTGGTCCAAGAACTTGCGGCGATGTTCGAGCGCCGTTCCGGCAACGTGTTCGCGATCCTTGATGAGATTGCCGCACTGGAGGGGGCGCCGGGCGCCCGCCCGAGTCTCACCAAGCCGCCGACCATGTTCGTCCGGTCGCCGCTGGCCGGGCTCTGGCACAAGCACTACAATCAGGCGTCATTCCTGCATCAGAATGTCTGGAACCACTGGCGGGCGAATGACTTTGCCGGGCATGCCGCAAAGACCATCGGCGAGGCGGCAATTCCCGAAGACAAGCTCATGGGCGCGCTGATCCACGAATTCGTCATGGGTGGCTTCGCGAGCGCAGTGAGTCTCGTCGCCTGACGGGTCAGTGGATCGTGTATGCCCGGCGGGGCGATGTGAACATTTACCTGACGCTCGGAATCCACGGTGACGACGCCGCGATTTGCCAAAGAGTGCTCGCGTGCGCGAATGAATTCCCGGAACTCGATTTGGACAAGCGGCGCGTGCCCGCTCGGTAGTCCAGTTGGGCGACACCACGATATCGCTCCCTGACGCGGCGTGCGCGGTCTCAGTCAAACGCAACACCAATTCGCTTTTCTTTGCGCCACACCACGCGACAGCGTTGATGCGTGCGCGTTCCAGACAGGAGCAGATTGAATTCCGAGGGAATGCCGAGCGGACTGGCGACGTCGAGCGCCGCACCCGTGTCGGAGATGTTTCGTACGACGCAATCAATGGCGCCGCCATTGAACTCGATGATGCCGGACTTCAGCACCCGCTGCCGCGGAGCGGCGCGCTGGTTGTCCAGAACCTGGAGCGGCACCTCAGGCTGCTGTTTCTCAGACGGCCTCTGTCGGCCAAGCCTTTCGGCGTGCTGGGCCGCAGTCGCAATGTCCTGTTCCGTCAGTGTCGGTCTGATCCTGGCCCATGCAAGCTTGAACCGCACCTGGCCATCCCTGAAATCGATGGCGACTCCCCGGTCGCCGGGCGTGGGATTTTGACCATAGACATTGCATCCCCACCACCAGTGCCGAGTGTGCGGCTGCTTCAGAATTCTTCCGATCGACAGTCCGCGCCACACGACTTCATAGTCGTCAGCCTGAACCTCACCATCGACAACCATCGGGCGGAGTCCGATCGTCTCTGGATCCTCGGACATTCTGAAGCAGGCCTCTGACGACGTGATTCTGACTGCGTATTGCAATGGCAATGTCAGCGTCAAGTCAACGGAGACCGTCTGGTGATTGGACGGCTCAGCTCCGCGGGTACTCCGCGCTCGCTCACCAACGCGCGGCAGAATTAAACTTCCGACCGGCGGCGGACCTTTCGAGCCCTGTCCATAAAGGCCAACACATCCTTGTTGGCCCGCTCCAATCGCGGCGACGAGGTCGAAGTCCGCCGAACGTTCGAGACCTCAATGACGTCCTGAGGCGATGCCACACGTCGTTCCTGCCGCAACGGAGCGGCGGGATGGCGTGGTGCTTTTGCTGGCGCCTTCGCACGCGGCCGGCTCGCCTCCGGCTCAAGGCCTCGTTGGCGGCCCTGATTGTCCGCCTCTGGTTCCTTCTCGGCTCGCGCGCGCCAGACAGTGGACGACAGCGTCCCGACACTAAGGGGTTGTCCCCCTCTACCGCTTATGCCTGCGGCGGTCAGCACGCCGATCATGTCACGCCAGCTCATGCCGCGGCGCTCGGCAGCATCGAACCACCATAGGTGGCTGGCGACGAGCCGCGACAGCCGTTTCCGTCCCCCGTTAAGCAGGTGGTAGTCCTCGGACATCGCCTTCAGCCCCGTCTGAAGCTCCTTGTTGCTCGCCATGTCGACCCTCTCCCCATGTCAGGAGTATCTAAGCAGCCAAAAAAGGCTCTGCAAGTCTCTGCAAAACTCTGCAACCATATGCGAAATAATGCGGATTTGGAGAGGCACACCTGTGCACCGCTGGTGCGACTTTACCGATCATGACAAGGTTGCCGTGGCAGGAGCCGTACGGCGCCATGCCGCGCACCGGCGCGCCGTAGATGACGATAGGCAGCTTCGGAAGGTGCTCCATGGGAAGCAATGCCGGCAGACAGGCAGCTAGGCTGGTCGACGGGGCTGCTCACGCCGCCGCCGGCGGCCGTCTGTACCTCGTACTAGGGGCGCTCTCGACCTGACGGACAAGGCCTCGATCGCTGTCTTGCCTTTCGACAACATGAGCGGCGTGCCGGGCCGTAGACCTGAAACTAGTCGGCCGCGAGCTTGGCGTCCGCTATGTGCTTGAAGGGGCGTGCGGAAGCAGCGAAGAAGTGGTCGAATCACACGATAGCTTTCGAAGCCGCGCAACTCTGTCAAAAGGTATCGTGAACATAGCGTCAGAAGCACCGCCGGTATTCTATTCCCTGCGGTGGCAAGGCATGACGGCAAGAAATCGGATAAAGTGTTGAGAGATCGGGCGGGCCATACTGCCATTTGAGGGGCGGCAGCGTAGCCCCAAAGATTCGCCACGAACGCGTATTGGAGAACTACATGTCGGCTCCCGTTCGCGGAATTGACGTGATCCCTCCAGTTGCCGAATACCGATAGTTCATGAGATGGAACTCTTAGGGATTGAGTGATAAGTAACATTTAAACCGCCATGGGCAAACACACAAGGACACGGCATGGCCGACATATTGCCTCTTCCAGTGTCGCACTTCGTCCGCTTTGAGCCCATGCATCCGGCCATCAAACGGCTCAACGGAATTCGAGAAGCATTATCCTATCTGGATGAGATAGATCTTCGTACTGCCGATCTGAAGCGCGTTCTTACGGTTCTGGACTTGGCGAACAAATGCATTCGAGTCGTCCTGGACGACTTTCAAGAGGCCCCTGCGACATCCCATCTGTTGGAGGAGTCGGAGGCTTTGAGCGACATGATTGAATCAGCGCGCGAAAAAGTCTCCAATTTCCGAACTCATGCAGCGTGATATTCCCTCTGGGGCCGCTCGTATGTCCAGTTGGGACCTGAAGTCATCTCCGGTGCTTCGCGTCGAGCGTTTCCAGACGATCGATCAATTTCATTCTAGCGGTGTGCTCGGCGAGGCCAGAACCGTTCTGATTGACCGCAAGACCTTCTCGGCTTCACGAGCAGCATTGGCTCTGCCAAACTGCCGACTTGTGGTGCAACGAACCTTTGCGCGTGTATTCGAAGGAGAGCTCGGCGCAGAGCAATGCGGGTTGGTCGTACCGATGTCCGAGGATCATTACCACACCGCAAACGGGCAGGCTGTAACGGGAGGCGGTGTGTTGTTCTTGCGCGGAACTATTTCTTGCCGCGTGGATGAGCCGCACCCGAATACTCATTCGCTCATTCGTCTCAGCTCAAAGATAAATATGAGGGATTGGAGCGATCTTGACAATGGTCTGAGCTTTATGGCGGCGGAGCCCCAGCGGATGCTCCGCCTTCAAAAGGTGATAGCGGCGCTTGCACGAAATGCATCTACCTGCACCGATGGGCATGATTTCGCCGTTCGAGCCAGATCAATGCAGGAAACGTTGTATGCAGCACTTGACGACATCATGCTTCAGCAAGACGGTTACCAATCCAGGTCAAGGTCGTTCGAAAGACATAACAAGATCGTTGCGCGTATCGACGAGTTCATCGAGCTCCGTCCGACCATCGCAGTATATAGCGAAGACTTGGCAATCACTCTCGGGATTTCGATCAGAACATTACAAGCGGCGACGATGACCGTGCATGGAATTCCCCTGCACCGGTACATTCGGATGAAGAAACTCTGGATGGTCCGACGCTTGTTAACGGTGGGTCATCTCGGTATCAACATCAAAGCAGCGGCCATTTCGAATGGATTTTGGCATATGGGTGAATTCTCTCGAAACTACCGAGCCAGCTTCGGGGAATTGCCATCGGAAACGCTCATGCGGGCCCGATCGTAGAGGCCTGACATTCAAGGGGGTTTCTCGAAGCTCCAAATGACCGTTCAGCCTAGTCGCCACGTCTTGAGCAAACCAAGTGATTTTTGTCGCAATGAAGGGCCTACATGGACTCCCTCCACCGTAGAGATGGGACGGGCTCATCATCAGCTCGGGCTTGAGCCCCACGACTGCGCCGCAATCGACACCAGGCTGTTGACAGGCTTGTAGGCAGAGGCCGAGGCGAAACTATCCGGCTGGGCAACGGCATGGCAGGCGGCGGCGCCTGCAAGTTGTGCTGGCTCGCGTCGCCCTGCTCGATATGGAGATAGCGCTCAGCGCGTCCGCTTCCTGGTCGATCGATGACCAGGATCGTGCGGCATTGCGCGACATGTGCGAGCTTCTCGAGGCGGATAGCGACAGCCCGGCGTATGAGGTTCTGCCTATTCGCGATGACGGGGTACAGCACGGTACCGGGGCTGCCCAAGATGCGAAGGCAATTGCGGCCGAAGCCCGCGCGGTGGCAGTCTCGTGACAGCAGGCGACCAGCGATGTGGCGGCGGTATCCACCGCAACCAAGCAGCTCCGCGGCGGGTCGCAAGATCGCGGAGCGAACGGTTCAGACCGCGCACCTCGCCGGACGCGCCGCAGACGAGATCGATCGGGTAGGAACGATGGGCGCTGAACGGTGCTACGACCCGCATCCAGACCGTCACCGATCTGATCTCCAAGCTCGCCGCGCAGACCAATTTGCTCGCGCTTAACGCGACGATCGAGGCGGCCCACGCCGGCGAGGCCGCAGGAACTTTGCCGTCATAGCCCATGAGTTGAAAGCGCTGTCGCGCAAGACCGGGGAGGTGGCCGAAGACATCGCCCGTCGTATCGAGGACATCCCAGGCATCTCAAGCGAGCATCGATGTCATTCAAGAGGTCGGAATAGCCGTCGCCGAGAGCAGCGCGACGGATAGAGGAAAAATCGCGGTCAGGAAGGCGAAAGGGGCCGCAAAGATTGTCTGCAAGTTGGCGGGATTCCTCTCGGCCCAACTCAAGCAAGTTGCGCATGGGAATCAATAACCACTTACCTGAAGGTGCTGCAATATGATTCATCATCTCCGTCGCTCTGATCCCGGCAGTGGGAGTCAGGACGGCTGGCGCAGATGTTGGTCATGAGACGAAGCCGAGAGCTTTACCGGTTTCCAAGCTTGGCCGCCGCTTCGCTTCATCAGATGCTGCCAAAGAGATCAACGCCATCAACTGACAGCTACGCCGGTGTTTGCGCGCTGCGCGGCAGCTTATCGAGAAGAAGCAAAGTGTGACGCTCGCTCCGCTTCCTAAACGGGCGCGCGCCGACGGCGAAGCTGACGCTACATTTTTCGGCACTTTGCGCAATTTCGATACTGTTTTTGTTTCGATTGGTACTGCTGCACCAGTGCGCGGAACTCAATTAACATATGTGAAAACTTACGATCCGATGCTTAGCAGCACACGAGATTCTCGCGAGGTAGCGAGCGCATTGCCACTTTGCAGTTCCCAATTTTCGGAGGTGCCCATTGTCGAACGTAGTGAATTTCCGCGAGCAGCCAGCGCGCGACCAGCATTCGTCCGGATCTGCTCGCCCTGAGGGAGGTTTGGGCGAGTCTTCCGAACTGACCGCCAAGCTTTCGGAGCTGGCCTCCCGATTGGTGCTGCTCAAGTCGGAGGCGAAGGAGGAAATGCGTCGCGGAATCCTCCTGCTCGAGCTGACCAGCCAAAACGCTCGCGTTGTCGCCCACCAGATTAGCGACCCGCTGTCCAAGAAGTGTTTTGAAAACAAGATCGAAGCCGCTGAGCGGTTGCTCGCCTTTGCTCGAGCCAAGCTGCTGAGCCTGTAATCCAATCGACGATTGTCGAACCTGATTTTTCTTTAGCTCATTGGGGGATGATATGCGGAAGAACCTACCCGTTACGGAAGTCGAGTATCCGATCACCGACGAAACGCTCATTGTTTCGAAGACAGATTTGAAGGGCAAGCTGGCCTACTTCAACGATCAGTTCGTTGCGGCATCGGGTTTTGCCGACGAAGAGTTGATAGGGCAGCCTCATAACATCGTGCGTCATCCGGACATGCCGCCTGAGGCTTTCGAGAACTTGTGGGACACCATTAAAGCAGGAAAACCATGGGCCGGAGCCGTGAAGAATCGCCGCAAGAACGGCGACTTTTACTGGGTGCTCGCAAGCGCTACTCCGATCTGGGAAAATGGGCATATCACAGGCTACATGTCCATTCGTTCGAAGCTGCCTGCGGATCAACGAGAAGAGGCGGAGCGCGTCTATGCCCTGATCCGAGCCGGTAAGGCCACGGCTTACAAGATCGATGCCGGCATGATCCGCAAGCGTTCGTGGCTGGATATTTTCGGTACATTTACGCGCTCGCTTAAGGCGCGTCTTCTCACCTTGGCAGCTGTTTTCATGAGCTCAATGGTGATCATTGCAGCCGCTGATTTTGTTGGAGGCGTGGCGGCAACTGCCGCGCTCTGTACGGGATTGCTGTTTGGCGGCATCCTCACCGCTTCGACCATACGAGCCCTCAGCCGGCCTCTAGCGCACCTCAATGATCTGATGGCGAACATCGCACAAGGGAAGTTCAATTCGCGCGTAAACGTTGAACGCGACGATGAGATCGGCATCGTCTTGCGCAATATTCAGGCGCTGCAAGCGAAGCTGGGATTTGATCGCGAATCCAAGAAAGATATGGAAGCGCGTGCCGCGACGCAGCGAAAGGCAGACATGCAACGGCTTGCCGGAGGCTTTGAAGCGGCCGTCGGCGGCATCATTGAAACCGTAGCCTCAGCAGCCACAGAGCTTGAGAGGGCGGCAGGTACTTTGACGCAGACTGCCGACACAACCCAACAGCTCTCCACCGCCGTGGCCGCGGCCTCCGAAGAAGCGTCCACCAACGTGCAGTCGGTGGCATCCGCGACTGAGGAAATGGCCTCTTCCATCAACGAAATCAGCCGCCAGGTGCAAGAATCCGCTCGGATCTCTCATGAGGCGGTCGATCAAGCTCGCCGCACCAACGATCGGGTCGGCGAACTGTCGAAAGCGGCGGGGCGGATTGGGGACGTGGTCGAGCTGATCAACACCATCGCCGGGCAGACCAATCTTCTAGCGTTGAACGCGACAATCGAAGCAGCCCGCGCAGGCGAGGCGGGACGCGGCTTCGCCGTCGTGGCCTCCGAAGTGAAAGCTCTCGCGGAGCAGACTGCAAAAGCCACTGGCGAAATCAGTCAGCAGATATCAAGCATTCAGGTTGCAACACAGGAGTCCGTGAGCGCAATCAGGGAGATTAGCGGCACCATCGAAAAGCTGTCGGAGATTTCCTCGACGATTGCTGCGGCGGTGGAAGAGCAGGGCGCCGCGACCCAAGAAATATCACGCAACGTCCAGCAAGCTGCCAATGGCACGCAACAAGTCTCTGCCAACATCACTGACGTCCAGCGGGGCGCGAGTGACACGGGATCGGCATCATCGCAAGTGCTATCGGCAGCGCGAACTCTCTCCGCTGACAGCACTCGGCTCAAGACCGAGGTCAGCAATTTCCTTTCTTCGGTCCGAGTTGCATGAAGGTCGGAATCGGAGGCTCGACAATGCCACTCGTTCCAATCATCTCCGTACTGAAATGCAATTCGGCAGCTCATACTGATGAACGTACTCTGCGCCTGCAGCGGGCGTTAAACCGCATTGTGGCGCCCTCGCGAAGGCGAGCGCCAGAGACAGGCCGTGGACGCTATCGCAGCAGCGCCCCTGTGGGAAGCAGCACACCCGGCGACGTACCTTCGTGAGCTTTTGCTGTGAAACAACCTTCGATAGCGAGCCTTCAGTTATGATCTTCCCGACGAGCCAGAAGCGAAACCCAAAGATTTATAGGAGAGCCCAGTGAGTTTGAGAATCGGCACGATCCTGCCTCTGATAATTGCGGTGCTTGTCTTGATGGGTGTGTCGTCGGCCGGGTACAACGCCTATAGGGCCTATGACGTCAGGCGAGAAGCCGAGGCATTTCTCAAGATCAATCAAGCATCCCAGCTGCTCCTCCAAAGCGCCGGCCAGTGGGCAGTCGGCCGTGGCATCACCAATGCGCTGCTGAAATCGCCTGAAGCAGTTTCGTCAGAGCGTCGTGCCGAACTCGTGAAGACGCGCGCAGGTGCGGACCGGGCGTTCCGGGACGCAATAGCACGCTTGCGCGACGTGCCGGAAATGAAAACCGCCGAAAAGCGCATCTCCGATGCCGAGGCGACATTTCAGGCGTTCCAGAATATCCGGGCCAAGGTCGATGCAAATCTCGATAAGGCAGGTGCCGAACGGGATGCGCAGGTCGTGGACGGCTTCGTGCCGGCCATCACCGATCTGATCGATATTGCGGCCAACAGATTGCGGCTCACGTTGGAAACGCTGACGAGCCCGCCCACGGCGGAACTATCGCGACTGGTCAGTGTCAGACATCTGATCGCGCTGATGGCTGAGAATGCCGGGCGGGAGCGAGCTTTGCTCGGGGGCGTCATTGGCGCTCGCGCAGCGCTGACGGCAGATGGTGTTCGCAATATCGCCAACTTCCGTGGGCAGGTGCAGCTTGCCTGGGATACTGTTGCGCCCCTTGCCCAGCGCCCGGGATTTCCTGCAAAAGTGGTTGAAGCGATCCAAAGCGTCGAGAACGACTATTTCCGTGGCTACGGCAAGGTCCGAGATGAGATCCTCGCGACTGCCGCGGCCGGCGACTACAAGATCACGGGTAGCGAGTACATTGTCAAGGCAACAACGGCCATCAACTCAATCCTGCGCCTCGCTGAAGCGGTTGGCGCGACGGCGGATCAGGAAGCGGCAAACGAGGCTGCAAGGGGTACTTCCGGCCTGATCACGTCGAGTGGCGTATTGGCTGCGAGCATTGTCCTCGCGCTATTGAGCTTCTGGGTGGCGTTCTCGAGAATCGTGCGCCCACTATCGTCGCTGACTGTCGCAATGAATAGACTTGCTGAAGGCAATTTCGCTGTTATCCTCCCCGGATTGGGCCGCAAGGACGAAGTTGGCGATATGGCTCAAGCCGTTGAGGCATTCAAGGTCAAGGCCGAACAGAAGGCCCGCGATGAAGCCGAGGCGAAGATCAGGCAGGACCAGATCGCGGCCGAACAGCGGAAAGAGGATATGCACCGTCTCGCTGACGCGTTCGAGTCCGCTGTTGGCGAAATCGTGGCGACTGTCTCCTCTGCCTCGACAGAACTCGAGGCTTCGGCAACGACGCTCACGAACACCGCTGATCACTCGCAGGAGTTGGCAACGACTGTTGCCGCTGCATCGGAGGAGGCATCCGCCAACGTACAATCGGTTTCTTCCGCGACGGAGGAGCTATCGTCGTCCGTCAACGAAATCAGTCGGCAGGTCCAAGAATCGGCCCGAATGGCAAGTGATGCTGTCAATCAGGCCCGAACGACCAACGCGCGTGTCGGAGAATTGTCACAAGCTGCCGCCAGGATCGGCGATGTGGTTGATCTAATCAATTCCATCGCCGGACAGACGAATCTCCTGGCGCTCAATGCCACCATCGAGGCCGCGCGTGCAGGTGAAGCGGGGCGTGGCTTTGCGGTGGTCGCGTCCGAAGTGAAGGCGCTCGCCGAACAGACCGCGAAGGCGACCGGGGAGATAGGTCAACAAATCACCAGCATGCAGGCTGCAACGCAAGAGTCCGTCAGAGCAATTGCTGAGATCAGCGGCACCATCGAAGGGCTTTCGGAGATTTCAGCAACGATCGCCGCGGCGGTGGAAGAGCAAGGGGTCGCGACGCAAGAGATTGCGCGCAACGTGCAGCAAGCCGCGCAGGGAACACAGCAGGTGTCATCCAGCATCGCAGACGTACAACATGGCGCCAGCGAGACCGGCTCAGCGTCCTCCCAGGTGCTCTCGGCAGCCAAGACGCTGTCAGCCGACGCGAGTCGACTCAACGGGGAGGTCTCAAAGTTCCTTGACTCGGTGCGAGCAGCCTGACTCGCGCAAGAACGGATGCAAGCTGTGACCGCGCACGCCGTCGCGCCGAAGCGCGGCGAGAGACCTGGGACGCGCCAGCGGGCGCGTTCCAGCAGACGAATAGACTAATGGCGAGTTGGGTGGAGTGATCAAGAGAACAGAATGAAGCCGGAGTTGGTACCGTGCGCACCCTGTTCTGAAGAAAGAGATCTTAGGTCGATACCTTAGCATTTATGGGCCGGACATGGACGTCCTTGTCGTTGGAGATAGCATTGCCAAACTGTCGACCCTGCGATCGATGTTGGAGCCGCACTTCCAGGTGCGCGCCGCATTGCTGGACGACACCAAGATCCACGAGGAACATTTCGACGCGACCATAGTGGCAGCGAAGCTGCAAGATCCTAAGCACATTGCCCCCCTCCGTCATCTCTCCAGCAGACCCACGAAATTGCGAAGGCTGATCTACATTGTTGATCGACGTGAACGGCTATCCACCGCGCAAGCATATGCTCTTGGTGCCAGCTGCGTCCTCACTTCTCCGGTGAACGAGCGCCACCTGCTGAACGTTTTGTCTGAGGGAAAGATCTGCGCGGCAAAGCAAGAGTCAATATCGAGCATTGCCGGAGCCGCGCAGGCAGGAGCCACCAGCATTCATTCGATGTTCAGAGCGGTCCTCAGCGGTTCGCCGATTGATGCGACGGCAACAAGGGCCGCTGGTCGATTGATCGCACAGAATATCGTCGAGAGCGGTCTATCGGAATGGCTCGCAACGGTGCGGCGGCACCACGAAGGGACATATCAGTGTCAATCGGCGTTCAAATTTGACCCCGTATCGGCTTCCAATTTTGACCCCCTTGAGCGGCTCGGTTTGGCGGTAGCGCTCGTCTCGTCGGAGCTGGCCGGGGTTGCGGAGACGAGACGAGCGCGGGTGGCATGATCATCGTCGCGGCTCTTGAAGCGCCAGCTGTCGTTGCCGGTCTCGACGATGTCGCAGTGGTGCGTCAGTCGATCGAGAAGCGCGGTGGTCATCTTTGCGTCGCCGAACACGCTGGGCCATTCGCCAAACGCCAGATTAGTGGTGACGACGACGGATGTGCGCTCGTAGAGCCGGCTGACGAGGTGGAACAGCAACTGACCGCCAGATTGCGCGAACGGCAGGTAGCCGAGTTCGTCGAGAACGATGAAGTCCAGCCGGGTCAAATGCTCGGCGATCCGGCCCTGCCGTCCGGTCCGGGTCTCGATCTCCAGACGGTTGACGAGGTCGACCACGTTGTAGAAGCGCCCGCGCGCGCCGGATCGGATACTGCTTCGGGCAATGGCGATGGCCAGATGGGTCTTTCCGGTGCCGGTGCCGCCGATCAGGACGGCATTGCGTTGCTGAGCGATGAAGCCGCCGCCGGCGAGGTCATTGACCAGCGTCTGGTTGATGGGGGTGCCAACGAACTGGAAGTCGTCGAGATCCTTGGCGAGCGGTAGCTTGGCGATGGTGAGCTGGTACTTGATCGAGCGGGCCTGCTTCTCGTTGATCTCGGCGTTGAGCAAGTCGCCGACAATGCGCTGGGGTTCGTGCTGACGCTTGACGGCGGTCGTCATGATCTCGTCGAAGGCGGCCTTCATGCCGTAGAGCTTGAGTTCGCCCATGAGGTCGAACAGTTGAGTGCGTTCCATCAGATGGTTCTCCTGAGGTTGTCGTAACGGGCACAGTCGGCGATCGGAGCGTGGCGCAACGTCAGTGCAGCCGGCGTCATGATGTTGGCGGGTGGGGCGGGCTCGCGTTGCCGGGCCAGGATATTGAGCACGACATCGGCGGAATGGACGCCCTGGGCGATCGCCTCGGCACAAGCCGCCTCGACAGCGGGTAGACCGTCGGTCAGAACCGCGTTGAGGATGTCGACCATCTGCCGGTTGCCATCCTCGGCGCCGGCAAGCTTGCGCCGTATGCGCTCGATCGCGGCCGGCAGCACCCAATCCTTGAAGGGAGCACCGTTGCGCAAGGCGCCGGGTTTGCGCGCCAGCACCGGCACGTAATGCCAGGGATCATAGGTCGTCTCGCCGCGGCCGAAGGCGCGCGGATGTTCGGCAACGATACGTCCGTCCTGGCGGATCACGATGCGGTCGGCGTAGGCATGGACCTCGACCGGCCGCCCGACCGCGCTGGCCGCGACCGAGTACTTGTTGTTGTCGAAGCGGACCAGGCAGGTCTTCGAGACCGAGGCCGGCACCGCATGGAATCCGTCGAACCGGCCAGCATAGGGAACGAGCTTTGGCCGCTCGGCTTCGAACACCTCCCAGATCGTCTGTTCGGTCAGTTCCGGATGACGATGTGCCTTGGTGTAGGCGATGCACCTGTCCAGCAGCCAGGCGTTCAACTCGTCAAGGGTTTTGAATCGCAGCCGCGGTGTAAAGAAGCGCTCGCGGACAAGCCCAACCTGGTTCTCGACCTGGCCCTTCTCCCAGCCTGATGCCGGCGTGCAGGCGACCGGATCGATGAGGTAATGGCTGCACATCTGCATGAAGCGGCGATTGTAGAGACGCCCTTTGCCGACAAAGATCGTCTCTACCGCCGTCTTCATGTTGTCGTAGATGCCGCGCCCGCAGGTGCCCTTGAACAGCGCGAACGCCCGGTCGTGGGCGTCAAACACCATCTCCTGCGTCTCGCGCGGGTAGCACCGCACGAACAGCATGCGGCTGTGACACAGCCGGACATGGGCGGCCTTCACCATCACCGTCACGCCATTGAGCAGAACCACCTCGTGGCTCCAGTCGAACTGGTAGGCTTCGCCAGGTGCAAAGCTCAGCGGGACGTAGGCCGCAGCCGTCGATTGTCCACGGTCCGTACTCCATCGTCTGGCGTAACGCCGCACGGCATCGTAACCACCGTCGTACCCACGGCCGCGCAGCTCTTCGAAGATCCGGATCAGCGTCAGCTGCTCGCGAGCAGCCTTGGTCGCATTGGCTGCCAGCACCCCGTCCAGCTCTGCTGCCCATCGTCCCAGCTTCGGACGCGGCTGGACGGCGCGTTCGTACTCGAATGAAGTCTCGCCCGACCTCAGCACCTTCCGCACCGTGTTCCGCGATACATTCAGGTCCCGGGCGATCTCCCTGATCGTCTTGCCCTTGATGAAATGCTCGCGCCGTATCCGGGCAATCGTCTCCACGATCAGCATCTCCGACCACCTGCTTCATTACGAAGCACGCAGCGCAACAGACCAACATTAGGGGGTCAATTTTGGGCTCTGACTCACTTTTGATGCAGTTTGGAGGATGTCTGGCGCTTTGATTGGAGGAGAATCAGCGCCATGCAGCAGGCACTCCACCGCTCCAGTTTGGTGCCGCGTGGGTTTGTTGTAGAGAGTGCTTACTACGAGGGTAATAAGGCGATCGTTGTGGTTCGGGCGTCCGGCAGCGTCGGCCTGTGTCCATCGTGCGGAACGGTTTCGCGGCGTGTCCATAGCCGCTACCGGCGCCGCGTGACCGATCTGCCGCTCTCGGGTCGGATCGTCCAGCTCCTGGTAATCGCCCGCCGTTTTCGCTGCGACGCGGTTCTGTGCGGGCGTCAGATCTTCACTGAGCGCTTCGGCGAAGGCGTACTGGCGCCTTCGGCGCGCCGCACCGCGAGGCTGGAGTCCATCGTTCACCACCTTGGCTTGGCGCTTGGGGGTAGACCGGCAGCAGTCTTCGCAAAGCGGCTGATGCTGCCGGTGAGCAAAGATACCCTTCTTCGGGTGGTTCGGCACCGTAGCCGTCCCCCAGCTGACCCGCTCAGGGTCATCGGCATTGATGACTGGGCCTGGCGGCGCAATCACCGATACGCCAGCATCGTCTGCAACCTGGAAAGGCGCAGGGTCGTCACTTTGTTGCCGGATCGTGAGCCGGCGACGGCCCAAGCCTGGCTCGCTGCTCATCCCTCGATCGCAATCGTCGCCCGTGACCGCGGCGGCGGATATGGCGAAGCCGCGGCCAAGGCCCTGCCGCACGCAGTACAGGTCGCCGACCGTTGGCATCTGATGGAGAACGCCAGTCGCGCCTTCCTCGATGCCGTCCGCAAATCGATGCGCCAGATACGCACCGTCCTCGGTGCGACCACGATCGATCCCAAGCTACTCACCGCCGCTGAGCGCCTCCAGTATGAGGGCTATCTGCGCCGCGAGGAGACCAACGCGGTCATCCTGGCTCTGTCGAAGAATGGCATACCTATCAAGCAGATCGTGCGTCAGACCGGCCACAGCAGGAAGCTGGTGCGACAGGTGGTCCGCGGCGAACGTCACGACGTGTTCCGAACCCGACAAAGTTCGTTGGATGTGCACTTGCCATGGCTGGACGAGCAGTGGGCGTCTGGCTGCCGCAACGGTGCTGAACTTTGGCGCCGTTTGAAAGGGCGTGGCTTCCGAGGCTCGCTCCGTGTCATCAGCGAGTGGGCAACCCGCAGACGACGAGCGGAAAGGACCGACACACAAAACCTTCAGAGGATTCCGTCGGCCAGAACGATCGCTCGCCTCATGACAATCGGACGGGACCTGCTCACCAAAGCGGAGACCGTCACGGTCGCGGCGATCGAAGCTGGCGTGCCAACTCTGGTCGAGGCACGCGAGATCATCGCCGAATTCCACCTGATGATCCGCCGTAAGACCGAGGCGGGCCTCGCTCCTTGGATCGAGCGTGCCCGCGCCAGTCTCGTCGCCTCGTTCGCGAGCGGCGTCGGGAGAGACCAAGCGGCAGTCCGAGCCGCAATCACGTCGCCCTGGTCGAACGGACAAACCGAAGGACAGATTACGCGCCTCAAGCTCGTCAGGCGCCAAATGTATGGCCGCGGGAAGATCGATCTGCTCCAAGCCCGGTTAGTCGGCGCAGAATGAAAGGAGCTGCACCAAGATTGCGTCAGAGCCAATTTTGGACGCCGATCCCCCGGCTTAAGGGGTCAATATTGCAGGCCGAATGACATATCAGCACTGTCTTCTCGTTACCGGAGTGGCGATAGATTTTGGTCTGAGGCTCGGCATGGGTGAACGCGATGTCGAGCGGCTATACACCGCCGCGATGTTTCATGATATTGGAAAGGCAAGAATCCCGCTGGCGCTCCTAGACAAGCCAATCCAGCTCTCGTCTGAAGAGCGCGCTCTTATCGAGACCCATCCTGTTGCGGGCTATGAGGTCCTCAAGGTGAATGCCGGCTTATCGCCGGAAGTGCTTGATGGTGTCAGGCATCACCACGAGTATCTGGACGGAAGCGGATATCCGGATGCGCTTTGTGCTGGCGGAATTTCCGATATCGTTCGCATGCTCACAATCTGCGATATTTTCGCGGCTCTCATCGAACGACGATCGTACAAACCGGCAATGTCTCGGCAAGATGCCTATGAAATTATCAAGAATATGAACGGCAAGCTCGAGAAGCCGTTGGTCAACGCTTTTTGCGAGGTCGCGCTGGTCAGGTGACGAACCACACCAAACTACCTTCTCGTCGCGGGATCACAGGACGATTTTCCTTTGACATGTTGATGGATCGACAGAAGTCTGCCGCAGGGAGAACAGCTGTAGACATAGGTCTCAGGACGATCGCCGATTGCTGACAGTTTGCCAACCAGCCTCATTTCGCGACCGCACTTCTCGCAAAGCTGAGGTTGAACGCTGCTGATCTTAGCTGTCATGCGAACAGCACATAAATGAAGCCACAAAAGACTACGGCGAGCCAGACCAGCGCCAGTCTTAACCACAGAGTATGGCGGTCCATCGTGCCGCCTCCGTCATACAAGCGAGGTGCGAGCGTCAAGGAAGGGTGACTGCTCGACATTGATTTAGATCAAGCTTCGCAGACAAAAACGTCACGACGTTGCCGCCGTCCTCTGCACGGTCTTGGTGCAAGCAACAGACGACAGCCGCGCCGACGGTCGCTGTAACGGCCTCCGCCATGCTCGTGGCTCTCGATCACCAAACCTCATGCGATCATCGATCACGCTCCTACGCTCTCCAACGAGCAGAAGCGCACGCTTCGCGCCCTCTATGTACTAGCCAGCGGCTCAAGCTGGAAGCGGATAGTTTCTAGTCAGAGTGCGCGCGGCATGAGTTCATCTCGCTGGTTTGCGGGGCTGGTTGGCCGGTCGCGTTGTCAGATAGTCGAATCAAGTTCGCTTGAACTCCATCTGGGTTTCTCACCGGTCGAAATCTCAAGGACCTTTGCACGCAGGAAGCCACTGGCTTGCCTCGGATATTTCGAGGGCCGAGGGATCACTGACCCACGCTTACGAGGCCACTACGAGAAGGCGCTTCGCTCCTGTGCGCAGGAACCTTGCAACGTGCCGGGGGTTTGGGTTGCGGAACTGGCAGGGGCATAGAAACGCGGAGGCTTGGATGCAGCGTCGGCGCTTTCGACAGGTGACCACACTCGAAGAGCGGCTCCTTCAGGAAGCCGAGCGGGTCAAGGCGCAAGCCGACGCCTTGACTCACGGGATCGAGAAGGAGCGCCTGTTGAAGAGGGCGCGCCAGGCCGAAACCGCCGCGCGGCTCAACGCGTGGCTGACTTCGCCTGGGCTAAGGCCTTCCGACAAACTTCCCCGTCCGTGACGATCGCACTTGTGAGCGTCGCCTAGCCTCTCTTCCCGTGCGCAGCGGCTGAGACGTCGGTTCGCGTTGTACAGGAGAGATCACTGCGAGGAGCCACATCGTCGTCGTCTCGGTCGAGTGAGCCGTGCAACGTGCCACCTCCCTGGCTCATCTAGCACAACGGTTGCAGGCGCTAATCTGAAGTTATTCTCCGACCTTCGACCCGTGTCGGCCGATGTGCGGGCCGGTCCCCGAAATGCCCGTGTTTGGGTCGGCGTCGCCTCACCCGCCAGCATTTGTGCCAAGTACCGTCAACTATGATGGTAGTTCGGGGGGCTCCGTCGGCGACAGCCATTGCGGGGGCAGTCAACAGCTGCTAGGGCAATCTCAATGAGGGGTAGCGCCTCGTCTTCACGAATTATATAGCGATTTCAATGATGTACGAATTCAAGATTTTATTCTGAATGGCGCGCCATTCTTCGACGAAGGTCAGGACAAAGCAGCATCTGGTCGCCAGACGGGCCGAGACCGGATGGCTTCGCCGTGTGAGGAGCGGAATGAAGATATCGCAGGCGTTCAAGTTCGAGGCGGCGCATCGGCTGCCGAACGTGCCCGAGACCCATCGATGCCGCCGGCTGCATGGTCATTCCTATCGGGTCGAGGTCCAGCTGGACGGGCCGGTCGATCCGCACACCGGCTTCGTCGCCGATTTCTTCGACATCGAGAAATGCTTCGCCGACATCATGGCCGCGCTGGATCATCACTGCCTGAACGAGGTCAAAGGGCTGGAGAACCCGACCGCCGAGAATATCGCGATCTGGATCTGGGACCGGCTGAAGCCGAGCCTGCCGCAGCTGTGGGCGGTCCGCGTCTATGAGACGGCGGATTGCTGGGCCGAATATAACGGGCAGTGACGACGGCGCGCTGACCCGGCGCCGGCCTCGCCGTCGCCACGAGTTCCGGCCGCTCATCTTCCCCGCCAAATCGGAAACCCAGGGTCAACCGACTGCGGCGTGCCGCTGCCTGCACGCCGTCGGACGGGTCTCATTGCTCACGCACATATGAGCTGTGTTGATAACCGCATGCGGGGTGGAAGGCTTAGTTTCAAGCTGGCGTCGAATGTCCGCAATGCCAGTTGTGCCTGGCCCCTGTACAGGGAAACCGTTGATGGAACGCAAGCTTGCCGCGATCATGGCCGCCGACATCGTCAGCTACAGCCTGATGATGGCCGAGAACGAGGCCTCCACCTACAAAGAGCTGCGCACGGTGTTCGACAATCTGATCGAACCCACGGTCGCGCAGCATGGTGGACGCATCTTCAAGATGACCGGGGACGGCTTTCTGGCGATGTTTCCAAGCGTCAACGAAGCCGTCGATGCAGGCTCTGCCATTCAGCAAGGATTCGACAACGCTCCGTTCGAGCTGCGCATAGGCATTAACCTCGGTGATGTCATCGAGGATAATGGCGATATGTACGGCGACGGCGTCAATGTCGCCACACGGCTTGAGGCGATGGCCGATCCCGGCAGCATCTTCGTCAGCGGCGCTGTCGTCATGGCCGCAGACCGCAATCGCGGCGAGGTGTTCGCGCGTGTGGGCCGCAGGCGCGCCAAAAACATTCCCGAACGTCTCAATGTCTACCGTGTCCGGCGCGCGCAATCCCCGTGGTCTCGCTGGCGAAAAGTCCCGCGCGTTCTACGCGGTACCGCTGCGCGCTGGTCGTATGGCGTTGCCGCAATAGCCCTCGTCCTCATCGGCACCCAGATCCAACCGCTGTCCCTGGCGGCGATGGTCAGCCGGCTCCCGGCCGCGCTATCTTTCGACCAGACCCGTGCCGACCCGCGCCCGTCAATCGCGGTCATGCCTTTTGCGACCATGGGCGGAGACCAGTCGTACTTTGCAGACGGGCTGACCGAGGATGTGACTACGGCGCTTGCAAGGAATTCCGAGCTTCAGATCATCGCGCGCGATTCCACCTTTGCCGTGCGCGGGCAAGAAAGCGATATGCGCAGGCTCGGGGCAAAGCTGGGCGTTTCCTACGTGGTGGAAGGCAGCGCGCGCCGCGAGGGAGACCGGCTTCGCGTCTCGGCGCAGCTGATCGACGTGAAATCGGGCGCGCACCTTTGGTCGCGCAGCTTCGACAGGCAGGTTGCCGACGTCTTCACCGTACAAAGCGAGCTGACTACGGAAATCGTCGCCCAGCTCGCGCCGTATATCGTCCGAAGTGAAGCCATCGCTGCCGCGCAACGTCCGACCGACAACCTTCAGGCTTACGATCTTCTCCTGCGCGCCCGTCATCGATACCGGCATGGCGTCCAGGATGCGGAGGCATTGATGGAGGCACGCGGCCTATATCAGCGCGCGCTGGAAATGGACCCGGCCTATGCCGCCGCCCGTGCGGGCTTGGCTCTCACTTACATCGCGGATGTGGCCAAGAGGTCGAATGGTCGGGCGACAGCGCATGAGCTGGAATTAGGTCTCAGCGAAGCGCGCCAGGCTGTGCGCCTCGATCCCAATCTCTCGCTCGGCTATCAGGTGATCAGCTTCGGACTGGCGGTGCAGGGCGATTATGCGGGCGGCTTGCAGGCCGCCAAGCGCGCCGTCGAACTGAATCCCAATGACCCCGATAGCATGATGGCTTTGGCCAAAGCGCAAGTCCGTTTCGGGGACTACGCGGACGCCGTTGCCAATGCCGAGCGGGCACGTCGCCTTCATCCCATGGCGCCGGAATATTACGCCTATGTGCATGGCCAGGCTCTTTACGCCGCGGACCGTCGCGACGAGTCGGCTAGCGTGATTTCCGAATGCCTTGTAAGGGCGCCGCGCGATGCCAACTGCCTGCTGATCCAGGCTGCGCTGCAAGGGCGGCGCGGTGATGTAGAAGCGGCGCAGCTGACGATGGCAAACCTGGTAACCGCCCAACCGACATTTTCGTTGGAGGCAGAGCGTTCTTATCGCCGGTTTGGCAACAAGCCGCTCATGGAGCAGTTCCTGAATGACCTGACGGTGGCGAAGGCACCGGGGGCTGCGTGATAGGATTCCCTTAGCTTGAATTCAGCGAGATAGCAGTTCTCAGTTTCATCTCGTCGGGCGCGCCGTTTCGATGGTAAGTTCGTCCGATGCGCATTATCGATCATCTATTCTCCCGCCTCGTTTTATTCCTTGCCATCGCAGCCGCCCCGGCGCTCCCCGCGCGCGCGGCGGAGACCTGCCCGTTCATCGGCGCCCAGGAGCTCGCCCGCGCGATGCCGGCGCTCAAATGGTCGCTGATCTCCAATCAGGACGGCCGCGGCTGCATCTACCAGGCCGGGCGCGGCGACACGATGATGCTCTCCGTGTTCCGCAATCCCGACAAGGACCGCGCCAGGGAATTGTACGCCACCTTCGTCAAGACGCTGGCCGAGCGCATGAAGCTGAGCGCAGTGACGGGGATCGGCGATGAAGGCCAGCGCGGAACGAGCGCCGCCGGCGCGGAGCGCCAGGAGGCCTCGGTCGTCGCCTTGTCCGGCGACTACATTCTCCAGCTGACCGTCTATCCGATCGGCCGGCGTGCCGACGATGCGCTGCTCGGACCGCTCACCGAAGCCGCGCGCATTGCCGTCGGCAGCGTGAGCAAGAGCAGCGAGCGCTTCGGCAATTGCGAGTGGCTCACGGCCGCCGATGCCGACGGCTTTCTCGACGCGAGCACGCTGACGGTGCAGCGGACCGGCGCGGGCAGCTGCATGATGTTCGATCGCGAGGCCAACACCATGACCGTCGCGGTGATCGCGACCTCGCGCGACACCGCCATCGGCATGATGAAGCGCGCGGGTCCCTGCAAGCACGTGGCGATACCCGAGCTCGGCGCTGAAGCGTTCGGCGAGCATTCCTGCACCAAGGGCAACGGCAACGCCGTCAACATCTATGTCTGGAAGAACGGCAGGCAGGCTTCAATCCTGTTCGCGCCGGTGAAGCCGCATCCGGAGTCCGGCTCGGTCGAGCGCCTCAAGGCGGTCGCCGCGCGAGTCTATGCGAAATTGTGAGCGCGCTATTGCTGGCGCAAGCGCGAGCCTACTCTGTACCTTCGTCGCGAACGGGTGGGACGTGGCGCCGAAGGTCCATGCTGTCGTGAAGGATGCGCACGATTTCGATCGTGCTGTCTGGCGCGGCCCGGTACATCAGGAAATGGCTCCCGCGCCGGCCGTGCCGGGCCACGTGAAGCGTGCGAAGGCCCGCCATGATCTCGTCCCGGGGCCTGGAGCCCGCAACATTGGGGCCATCGGCAAGCTCGCCTATCGCCCGAACAATTGTGTCGCGATAGATTCGAGATTGTCGCGTGCCAAAATTCTCGGTGGTCCACCTGAGGATGTTGGCGAAGTCCAGCTCCGCGGCTGCACCGAGACGAACGCGCCATTTCCGTCCGGCCATGACGGCTCTAGTCGGTGGTTCTGGAGACCATCTTCTCCGACAGATCGCTCAAATATGTTTGCAGGTCCTCGATACTTTCAAATTCCTTGAAGTCACCCTGGGCCAACGCGCTGACACCTGCGCGCGCCGCGGCCCGTAGGGCTTCCAGCTTGCCTGCATCCTCCGCCTCGCGTTGCTCCACCAGCCGCAATCCGTCGCGCAGCACCTCGCTGGCATTCTGGTAGCGGCCAGACTTGACGAGGGCTTCGAGGAGCTCTTCCTGACGCTCCGTTAACACGACGTTCCGGGTCGGCATTGGCATTTCCTCGTTGCTCAAGGCCAGGATACCTTTGGCATATTATGCCATATGAGTGTGATTGCCTCAACCCAGCACGTCCTTGCACTTCGCCGCGAAGGCATTGAGGTACGCGCCGAGTTCGCTCGCCAGCGCATCGGACCGGTCGACATTCTGCAGGCTCATGTTGAGGGCGTAGACCGGAAGCCCGGGCAGCACGATGGGCGTTGCGACGGCGAGCACGGCGGGCTGCCAGGACACGGCGCAATAGCCGTCGCGTTCGACGGAGCCGATCGATCTCCTGACGTCCGCGAGCAGCGCCTTGGTGGCGGCCGTGCTGCGCCGCCTGAACTGCTTCAGCAACCGCTCGCGCTCGGCCTCTGCAATACCGGCGAGGTAAGCGCGGCCGAGCGACGTCAACTCCATCGGGACCTGCTGGCCGGCGACCACGTTGCGCAGCGCCGCGCGCGGGCTGTAGCGGATCGATTCCAGATAGACCATCATGGTGCGATCCGCGGTCGCTAGCCCGACGTTGAGCCTGCGCCTCGCCGATTCGGCCCGCATCATCGGCCCGATCGCGTTGAGCACCGGTGATCCCGTCCGCATCGCGTGGCCGATGCTGACGACCGACGCGGCCAGGCGGTAAGCCCGCTCGCTACGGACTTCGTCGAGCATGCCGGAATTGACCAGCGTTCGTGTCAGCCGGCTGACCGTCGATCGCGGCAAGCCGCATCGCTCCGCGATCTCGCCGTTGCCCAGCGTGTCGACGCCAGGACGGAACGCCCGGAGGATCTCGATCCCTCGTTCGAGCGACCGGTTGCCGTCAACCCCGCCCGCATATCTGCGCGCCTGCATCATGCCCAGCTCCGCCAACATTTCCACTTAGTGGAATTAGGCGGATGCTCCGGCGAGGGCAAGCCGCTATCAGCTGGGGGAAGAAGAATGCCCGGCCGCGCGGGCTTGACGAGGAAACGCCATGCCCTATCAGCTCATCGAATTTTCCGTCGAAGCCGCCGTCGCGACCATCGCCTTCAACCGCCCGGACCGGCGCAACGCCATGAGCGACGAGATGCGTGCCGAGTTTCTCAGCGCGCTCGACACCGTGGCGCGCGACAGGTCCATCAAAGCTCTGGTGCTGACCGGACGCGGCAACGCCTTCTGTGCCGGCGGCGACATCAGCGGCATGAAACGCCGGCTCGAGGCGCCGCAGGGCGAGGTCGCCTTCAACGGCTGGAGCCGTCAGCAGGGCGTGCACCACGTGCAGTCGTTGCTGCTCGGCCTGCCAAAGCCGACCATTGCCGCCGTCAACGGCGCCGCTGCGGGCCTCGGTGCCGATACCGCGCTGGCCTGCGATTTCGTCGTCGCCACGGAACGCTCGAAATTCACCTGGTCCTACATCAAGCGCGGTTTGATCCCCGACGGCGGCGGGCTGTATGTCCTGCCGCGCCGGGTCGGGCTTGCGAAGGCCAAGGACTTGATCTTCACCGGCCGAATCGTCGAGGCCGACGAGGCGCTTGCGCTCGGCATCGTCGATCGCAAAGTGGCCTCGGCCGAGCTGCTGCCGGCCGCGCAGGCCTGGGCGGCCGAGCTGGCTCAGGGGTCTCCCACCGCGCTGGCGCTGAGCAAGAAGATCTTGAATGAGACCTTCGAGCATTCCGCGCACGATATCTTCAATCTCGGCAGCCAGGCGCAGGCCATCTGCTACACCAGCGCGGAACACCGCGACGCCGTGGCGGCGTTCCTCGCGCAATACTCGTCGAAGGAGTGAGCGATGAGCGCGATCGAACGCCTGATCCGGCCGCGCAGCATCGCAATCATCGGTGCATCCGCGGATCCGACGAAGACGTCGGGCCGACCGGTGTCCTATCTCCAGAAGCACGGCTTTGCGGGTGAGATCTATCCCGTCAATCCGAAGGTCGGCGAGATCGGCGGTCTCAAATGCTACGCGGACGTCGCCTCGCTGCCTGATGTGCCAGACGTCGGCCTTGTCCTCGTCGGCGCCGAGCGCGCGCATATCGCGGTGCGCGAATTGTCCGAGCGGGGGGCTGCCGCGGCAATCGTTCTTGCCAGCGGCTTCACCGAAACAGGGGCGGAGGGTGCCGCGCGCCAGCATCAGCTCATGCAGGCCGCGGGGTCCATGCGGATCCTCGGGCCGAATACGATCGGCCTCGTCAATCTCACCGACAATATCGTGCTGTCGGCGTCGGGCGCGCTGGCGATGGATCACTTCCCGGCGGGGGCCATCGGGCTGATCTCGCAGAGCGGGGGGATTCTGGGTGCCGTGTTGTCGCGCGCCGCCGCACGCGGAATTGGGTTGTCCAAGCTGGTGGCGACCAGCAACGAGGCCGATCTCGAGCTCGCCGATTTCATCGACGTCCTCGCTGAAGACGATGCGACCAGAGTCATTGCACTCTACATCGAGGCGATCCGCAATCCGCTTCGCTTTCGGGAGGCGGTCCTGAGGGCGCGCCGCGCCGGGAAGCCCGTCGTCGCCTTCAAGATCGGGCGATCGG
This sequence comes from Bradyrhizobium sp. 22, assembly GCF_000482425.1. Classification (NCBI taxonomy): domain Bacteria; kingdom Pseudomonadati; phylum Pseudomonadota; class Alphaproteobacteria; order Hyphomicrobiales; family Nitrobacteraceae; genus Bradyrhizobium; species Bradyrhizobium sp. 22. Next base: position 1,603,383 of record NZ_KI519400.1, on the reverse strand, counting down.
AGGCGGGCGCGCAAGCGGCCGTCTCGCACACCGGCGCGCTGGCCGGCTCCGACCGCATGTACGACGCCTTGTTCCGGCAGCTCGGCGTGATCCGTGCCAGGACGTTCGAAGATCTGCTCGACATTCCCGCCGTCCTTGCCGCGGGACGGAAACTCTCCGGCCGGCGTATCGCGATCCTGACCTCGACCGGCGGCGCCGGCACGATCGTGTCCGACAGTCTCGGCGTCGCCGGCTTTACGACACCTGCACCGGATGCGGAGACGGCGGCGCAATTGCGAGCCTTGCAGTCGGGCTCGCACGCCAATCTCGATCGCAATCCGATCGACGTGACCCTGGCGGGCCTGCAGCCGGAGCTGCTGCGCGGCGCCATCCGCATCCTGCTCGCAAGTCCGTCCTATGACGCGCTGGTGGTCATTGCCGGCTCGTCGGCCGTGGGATCGCCGGCCCTGCTGGCCGACGCCATCCGTGACTGCCTGCCGCTCAGCGACAAGCCGGTCATTGCCTATGTCAGTCCCTATGCGCCCGAGGTCGTCTCCGTCCTCACGCGGCGCGGTGTCCCAGCCTATACCTCCGCCGAGAGTTGCACCGCTGCGCTGGATGGGCTGTTGCGGGCCGCAAGGCCGGAGCAGGTCCAGACAGCCACCTCGTCCCTGACCATCGTTGATGGCGGCGTTTTCCCGGCTGGATCGCTCGATGAAGCACAGGCCAAGGCGCTGTTCGCCCGCTTCGGGATTCCCGTCGTAGCGGAGAAAGTGGTCGCAACCGCGCGCGAAGCGGAACAGGCGGCGCGCAGCCTCGGTGACCGGGTCGTGCTCAAGATCCTCTCGCGCGAGATCGTGCACAAGAGCGATGTCGGCGGCGTCGCGGTCAATTTGACCGCTGACGCGATCGGCGGTCGCCTGACGGCGATGGCCGATGAGGTCGAGGCCAGGACCGGAGCGCGGCCCGATCAATTCCTGGTTCAGGAGATGATTTCAGGCGGCGTCGAAATCATTCTCGGAATGCATCGCGATTCCCTGGGAACCGCGATCCTGCTCGGCATGGGCGGCGTCGCGGCCGAATTGTTCAAGGACACCACGATGCGTCTGCTGCCGCCGAACGGCGGCCTCGATCTCTCCGAGGCGCGGGCGATGGCGCGCGATCTCGTTACCTGGCCCTTGCTGGACGGCTTTCGCGGCCGGCCGGCATGCGATGTCGAAGCGCTCGCAGTCGCGGTCGTTGCGTTCTCGCGCATGGTTGCGCAGCTCGGTGACCGGCTTTCCGAGGCGGAAATCAATCCGGTGTTCGTGCTGCCGGCGGGTCAGGGCGTGAAGGCAGCGGACGGATTGGTTGTTCTCAATGTCTGAGCAAAAACGGAGGGATCTCCAGATGGCCATTGGCGATATCATCAAGCACGACGAAGCTGGTGGGAGGGCTCCTGCCGTGCGGCACTGGCGAGGTCTCGCCATTCTCGCCTGTGCGATCCTCGCCGGGCTCGGACTAACGCCGGCGCGCGCGGACTATCCCGACAAGATCGTCAAGATCGTGGTGCCCTTTGCAGCCGGCGGCGGCACCGACATCATCGCGCGAACCACAGCGCAGGAGATCCAGGGGGATCTCGGCAAGTCTGTCATCATCGAGAACAAGCCGGGCGCCGGCACCATTATCGGAACCCAGACGGTGGCGAGCAGCGAGCCTGACGGCTACTCGCTGCTGATGGCGACTTTCGCCCACGCGGTCAATCCGAGTCTCTACAACAAGCTGCCGTTCGATCCGCACAAGGATTTCGCAGCGATCTCCTTGATCGCGCGCTCCTTCAACATCGTCGTGGTCAACCCGGCATCCAAGATCAACTCGATCTCGGAATTGATCACGGAGGCCAAGGCCAATCCGGGCAAGCTCAATTTCGGAACCTTCGGCACCGGCACCTCGGCGCATCTCGCCGGCGAGCTGTTCAATGCGATGGCGAAGGTCAAGATGACGGCGGTGCCCTACAAGGGCGCGGCGCCGGCGATCAGCGACCTCCTGGGTGGGCAGATCGACGTGATGTTCACCACGGTGGCAAGTGCGGCCTCGCTGGTGGCTGCAGGTCAACTCCGGGCGCTGGCCGTCACATCCGCCGAGCGGTCAGCGGCGTTTCCGCAATTGCCCACCGTCGCCGAGGCCGGGGTGCCCGGCTACGCTGCCGAATCCTGGTACGGATTGTATGCGCCGGCCAGGACGCCTACTCCGGTGATAGCGCGTCTCAATCAAGCCATCGCAAAGGCGGTTCAGTCCGGTGCCTTCAAGAAGCTGGAGGCGAACGAAGGCCTCATCATGGTCGGCAGCGCCCCGGAACAGCTCGATCGCTATGTCGCCCAGGAGGAGGAACGCTGGCGCAGGCTGATCAAGGACGCGAACGTCGAGGTGCAATAGACGGCGGGCTGCTTGTTTCGCCTTGTAATGGATTGCAAGCCCTTGCCGAATGTCGGCAGCCTCTCTCAGAGCGAGGAGGCTGCCGTAGGCTCATGCGCGCGTCACGGGCAGGGGTGACGCAGACCGTCGTAACCCAGATAAGTTCCTGAGCCGGGATCGTAGGAGCGATAGCGCTGCGCACAGTATGACGTGGCGTTGGCTTGAGCCTGGCTGCTGGCGATTGCGCCGCCGATGATTGCACCGGCCGCGAGGCCGCCAAGCACGGCTGCGCCGCCGCCGTAGTGGCGGCGATGATGCCCGTAATAGCCATGCCCATGTCCGTGCCAATGCCGGTACTGCACCTGCTGCACGCCTGAGTCAGCACCGGGATTTGCGATCGGCAAAGGCGCCGCCAGCCCCGGTGATGCCGCCGTCGAGAGCATCGCTCCAGCGGCCGCAAGGACGAGGAAAGTCTTACGCATTGTCATGTCGGACTCCATGTTGTCGAGGATGCCGGAGCAACGGCCGCATGCCCGCTCCGTTCCTCTCATGCCGGGCGAGCGTCAGAGCGTCGCAGAAGATGAACTGTTGGTAAGAATGCATGCGATGCAGTTAGCTGTCCTCGCCGTTCCGCCGGCGGAAGGGATCGGCGACATCATCGTGACCGCTCCGGCTGCTGAAGAACATCAGCGCCATCAGCCCGCAGCCGATCAGCAGTGAGAAGAAAGCTCCGAGGCCAAGCGCGATCCAACCGTGTTTGCCCATCTCGACGCCGCTGCTGGATTCCCAGACCGAAAATCCCCAGACGCCCGTGAGGATCAGCATGGCTCCGAGCGTAACCAACAGGGCAATCTGACCGGCACTGATATTCTTCATGGCTGTTTCCGTTCCCGTGCCTGACGAGAGTCAATTGCAGGGGGCGACGAGGTGTTCCGTGACGATGCCGACTTCCTCGCCACTCCCGTGAGTTCGCCTGCCGGGACATGGTACCGAGGCTCGGAAGCGGCTTCGTTGTGCTGCAGCAACTTCGAGGAGCAACTTCCAGATCGTCGGTCAGATCCGTGCGGCAGGTTCCCCTCGCAAAGGGGCGCATCCGGAGCGGCGCGCCCGCTATTGCGAGTGAGTCATGCTCGGTCGGGTCTGTCGATCATCTCTGATTCGGAGACAGCCAGAACGGTCAGTGCTCTGACGCGCTTGTCTGGCGTCTCGAACGCGATGCGTTGTCCCACCGAGAGCCCGATCAAGGCCGCCCCGACGGGAGTTAGGATCGAGATCCGGCTGAGCGCGATGTTGGCCTCGTGCGGATAGACCAGCACGATCTCGCGGCTCGCACCCTTGTCATCGCGATACGTCACTTTGGAGCCCATCCTGACCACGCCGCGCAAGTCGTTATCTTCCGCGACTGTCGCGCGGTCCAGCTCCCGAGCCAGAAACTGGGCGACATCGGGAAACAGATCCATGGTCGAATTCGCCAGCGAGCTCAAACGCCGCGAATCGTCCTCTGCGATCCTGATCGGCGGCAACGCGGGCTGGTCTCGCCGAATCTCGGCTTCGAAATTGTGCATTTGATGTCTCCTAGGCTGCAGTGGGTCCGGGATCGTCGTCGATTGGCCTGCTACGCCGGCTCGCCGGAAACAGCTTGACCACGTTCGGGTTTGATCGCGTGACGCTCTGAACCCTGACGACGTTCAGGCATCCCCCGACGAGGTAGGGCATGTGATCGCCGACCTGCAGGCCGATCAAAGCGGCTCCCAGAGGTGACAGGATCGAGATGCGGGCGGGATCCGACCAGCACTCCTCGGGCCAGACCAATTGCACGGTGCGGCGTGAAACGCCCCAATTGGTGCAAAAAGTGACCCATGATCCGACAGTCACGCGGGAATCGAGATCGTTCATCTCGTCCGGCACGATGTCGGCGCGGTTGATCTCGCCCAGAAGGAAGATCCCGTCCAGATCACCTCGTTCGGCGGCGCGGCGGGCAAGCTGTTCGAGACGAGGATAGTCCGATGCGGTGAGCGCGATTTTTGGAAGAGGCAGCACGGCACACTCCTTCTGCTTCAATACGACCTCGGAGGGAGAGGTCACGAAAGCTGGAAAAGAGCCCGGACGGCGCAAGCACCGTCCGGCTAACCGCCTGCTTGGAGGCGCCCGGCGTGAAGACCGAAGCGCGCGGTGCGCGCGTCTATGTCGACGACATATGCCATGACATGCCAGATATAATCACTCATTCCGCCGGAGACATTGCGGCGAAACCGCACAGCCGCGAGCGATCGGATCTCGTCACCAAGCGGCAATGTGGCGGCGATGTGAGCTTCAGATTCCGTAGCGCAGTCTTTTTTACCGTAGCCCTTGTTGGTCGATCAGGATGCGGTGGATCTCGATGCGCTGCGGCAGCTCGATCAGGAACTCCGCGTCGCGCGCGAGATGATGGACCTTGCTGGGCTCGCCCTTGGTGAAAGCCGTCATGGCTGCGATGTCAGCCCAATAGGAAATGGTCGTGAACCAGGTCTCCTCGTCGCGGTCCTCGCGCAATTGCTGCACGCCGAGCGCGGTCTCGAGCAGCGGCGGTATGCCCTCGGCCTGCAGGTAGGCCTGGTAGGCGTCGGCGAGATCGCCGCGGGTACGGCCGCGCCAGATGCGGGCGATGGTCGGCTTGGTCGGCATGACGGGCTCCCTTGCAGCGAACGCCGCGCCCCGCATTCTGTTCCACGCGGCTTCGTGTCGCCGCCGGCGGCAGAAACCGATGCCGGACGCCGGCGGCGCGGCGCCGGAGTCCACGTCATTGATCTGAAGCAATGATGATCGCGTCGCCAGATGCTAAAGCGATTCGCAGTTGCGATCCGAGCCTTTCCGGCCAGTCGCGACAATCGCAACGCGCCTGGATCAGAGGACTCAATGGGACGACTCCTGAATATCGTGACGCCACTGCATACGGCGACCAAGCGCGACTACATGGCCCGCATGAACGACGACAAGATCGGCTGCTCGCTGAAGGCGCGGGAATACGAGGCCGACTATTGGGACGGCGACCGCCGCTTCGGCTACGGCGGATACCGCTTCATCGAGGGGCGCTGGGCGCCGGTCGCCAAGGCGCTGATCGAGACCTATGGTCTGAAGGACGGATCCAGCGTTCTCGACGTCGGCTGCGGCAAGGGCTTCCTGCTCTACGAGATGCAGAAGATCCTGCCGGGCTTGAAGGTCGTCGGCTTCGATATCTCCAAGCACGGTCTGGCCAATGCGCACGAGCAGGTGAAGCCCTACCTCTTCAACTATCGCGCCCAGGACATCTATCCCTATGGCGACGACAGTTTCGACCTCGTCATCTCGCTCGGCACCCTGCACAATCTGCGGCTCTACGAGCTCGAGGCGGCGCTCAAGGAGATCGAGCGGGTCGGCAAGAACAAATACGTCATGGTCGAGGGCTACCGGACGGTCGCCGAACTGCACAACCTCGAATGCTGGGCGCTGACGGCGGAGTCCATCCTGCACACCTCGGAATGGATCTGGCTGTACGGCAAGCTCGGTTACACCGGCGACTACGAATTCATCTATTTCGAGTGATCGGGCGCTCCTCATGGACATCAAGACCGCCAAGGCGGCCATCCTCGTCGAATCGGGCAAGCCGCTGATCGTCGACGAGTTCAGCTTGCCGGACAGGCTCGAACACGGCCAGGTGCTCGCGCACGTGCATACGTCCAGCATCTGCGGCGCGCAGATCAACGAGATCGACGCGGTCAAGGGCGTCGACAAGTTCCTGCCGCACCTGTTGGGGCACGAGGCACTGGCGACGATCGTCGAGACCGGACCGGGCGTGGTCTCCTGCAAGCAGGGCGACACCGTCGTCATGCATTGGCGGCCGGGCAAGGGCGTCCAGTCCAACACACCGGTCTATTCCTGGCGCGGCAAGCGCCTCAATGCCGGCTGGGTCACCACCTTCAACGAATATGCCGTGGTGTCGGAGAATCGCGTCACGCCGGTTCCTGATACGATCGACCGCACCAGCGCGCCGCTGCTCGGCTGCGCCGTGACGACCGCGCTCGGCGTCGTCAACAACGATGCCCAGATCGCCATCGGCGAAGCCGTGGTGGTGTTCGGCGTCGGCGGCGTCGGATTGAACATCGTGCAATTTGCCGCGATGGTCGGCGCCTATCCCGTCATTGCGATCGACCGCCTCGACAACAAGCTCGAAATGGCGAAGCAGTTCGGCGCCACCCACACCATCAACTCCGAGGCGGTCAAGGATGTCGCCGCCGAAATCCGGTCGATCACCGGCACTGAGGGACCCGACAAGGTGGTCGAGACCACCGGCGTCAAGAACCTGATCGAGCTCGCCTACGAGATCACAGCGAAGAAGGGCCGCTGCATCCTGGTCGGCGTGCCGCGCGAGAAGGCCGAGATCTACACGCTGCCGCTCCACTTCGAGAAGGTGCTGAAGGGCTCGGAAGGCGGGCAATGCCAGCCGGCGCGCGATATCCCGCGCCTCGTTCGCCTCAGCGACGCCGGCAAGGTGAACTACCGCGGCATCGTGACCCACCAGTTCGCACTCGACGACGTCAACGACGCGCTGGACCTGATGCGCAGCGGCACGTCGGGACGAATCCTGCTGAACATCAGCTGAACGCGGCGGCGGGGGCGCATGGCTTCAACGGCAGGCGTCTGAATCGATGCGCGCCCGGTCTTCACCTCTCCCATAGCGAGAGGTTGGATCGCTCCTTTACTCCCTCACCTGTAACGCATCCCGCAGGCTCGGAGGCCCTCCACTCGCGTTTGACAATCATTCGTCGGACGCGGCGGTCTCCACGCCGCTCGCTGGGAGCACCACGACCTTGGCTCCGGCGGGCACGCGGCGGTACAGGTCGATGACGTCCTGGTTCATCATGCGAATGCACCCGGACGACATCGCTTGGCCGATCGACCATGGCTCGTTGGTGCCGTGAATCCTGTACAGAGTGTCCTTGCCGTCCTTGAACAAGTAAAGAGCACGCGCGCCGAGCGGATTCTGCGCACCGCCCTCCATGCCTCGGGCCCACTTGACGTACCTCTCCGGCTCGCGGGCGATCATGTCCTTCGTGGGCGTCCAACGCGGCCATTCGCGCTTCATCGCGACATTGGCGGTGCCCGACCAGGCCATGCCGGCCCTGCCGACGCCTACGCCGTAGCGCAGGGCCTTGCCGCCTTCCTGCACCAGATAGAGGAAGCGGTTCTTCGGATCCACGACAACGGTCCCGGCCGGCTGTCCGGTCGGATCGTCGACGAGTTGACGCATGTAGCGGGCCTTCAGGTCGCCCGCGGGAACAGCCGCAATGGTGTAGGCGCCGTCTGAGATCGCGCCATATCTTGGCTCGGACGTCGGGGCATAAGCGGCGGCCGCCGCCTTGGGCATGATGCCCGAGTCGGAAACGCAGCCCGCCAGCGCCGCCGGCAGAAGCAGTGCCGCGGCACAGACGGCCCATTGCTTTCGAAGCGTCATGTTGATTCCCTCGGTACGGTCGGTCGGCGCGCGTGGGGTCAGTCTCGATCCACAGCTTAAGCCAGGCTTAAGAGCGGCTCCGTTGCTCACTTCTCTGCTGCGCGGGCGCGCGCGTCGGCGGCGACGCGTTTGAAACCTTCGTAGGTCAGGGCCTGCGTCACGCGGTACTGACCGACGATGTAGGCGGGCGTGCCCATCAGCCCGAGCGAGTCGGCTTGGGCCAGGTTGCGCCGCAGGAGCTTGGTGATGTCGTCGCCGTGGGCCTGCAGATCTGCATCCAGACGATCCATGTCGACCCCGGACTTCGCGATCGCTTCCCGCATCCGCTCGGCGGGTATCTTCGGCCCGGGAATTCCCATCATCGCGAGATGCGCGGCGTCGTAGCGGTTCTGATACTTCGCGGCCAGCGCCCACTGCGCACCCTTGATGGAATCCGGCGTGAGGATCGGCCAATCCTTGTAGACGAGGCGAATCTTGCCGTCGGTCTTCACCAGCCGCTCGAGTTCGGGCTCCGCCTGTTTGCAGAAGGGACAGTTGTAATCGAAGAAGACCACGATCGTCAGATCACCCTTCGGATTGCCCGCGGTCGGCGCGGCCGGATCGTAGAGAATAGCTTCGCGCGATATGTCCGCCTCGGTGGGAGCGTCGTCGGCGAGCGCGGGGCCGACCATGTAGCGGATGCCCGCGACGGCGATCATCTGGGCGAGCGTGCGTCTGGAGATATGCTGCAGCATGTTGTCTTCCTTGTTCCGGGAGTTGAGGTCAATCGGCCGAGGTGGCCGCCGTCAGTTTTCCGAGCAGGGCGTCGGCATCGACGGCACCGATGATCTTGACCGCGGGATCGATATTTCCATGCGTGCCGAACAGCAGGATCGTCGGCGGCCCGACGATGTCGAAGCGCTTCATAAGGGCTCGGCTCGCCTCGTTGACGACGGTTACGTCAGCACGAACCATTCTGAAATCTTGCAGCCGCGCACGTACTTCACGCGTGCGCAGGACGGCATCCATGGCCCTGCATTCGACACACCACTCGGCGGAGAAGTCGAGCAACAGGGGCTTTCCGTCCGTGCGGGCCGCGGCGAGTTCGTCGTGCAGCGCGGCGACCGATCGAATAGTTCGGACTGGTGCTTCGGATGCGGTCTCGCGAGGCACGAACCGATTGAGAATGCGGGTCGCGTCGAGGCTGTCGTCGCCTGCCGATCCGATCATGAGGACCGAACCGATCAGGAGCGCGATGCTCGCCAGGCCCACGGAAGCAAAGCGCCATCGGCCTTGCACCATCAGGAATTGGGTTCCGAAATAGACGGAGACGCCGGTCGCGAGCCCGCCCCAGAGTTGCAGCGTGGTCTGGTGCGACACAACGCGGGAGAAGATCGAGATCGCCACGGCCAGCAGGATGAACCCGAAGGCATGCCTGACGCGGACGAGCCAGCGACCTGGCTTCGGCAGGAAGCGTGGTCCAAGCGCTCCGAAGACCAGAAGCGGCATTCCCATGCCGACGCCGAACACGAAAAGGGCAGTCATGCCACGCACGACATCGCCGGTCCGCGCGACGTACAGCAGAGCGGTGGCAAGCGGAGGTGTCACGCAGGGGCCGGCGATCAGCGCCGATCCGAATCCGAGAACGGCGGCGGCGGCCAACGGCCCGCGACTTCCTTCGGAGGCCGCGCCCGATATCCGCTCGACGAAGGAGGCCGGCAGCTGGATCTCGAACAGGCCGAACATGGATAGCGAGAGGACGACGAGAACGGCGCTCATTGCGCCGAGCGCGATCGGCGTCTGCAGCAGGATCTGCAGGTTCTCTCCGGACCCGGACCAGGCCGCGAACGCGCCGAGTGCCGCATAGGCCGAGGCCGACGCGCCGACGAACGCTGCCGCGAGAATGAGACCGCGACCGAACGAAAGATGGTCCTGCGACCTCGCCATCAGGCCAAAGAAGATCGGCACCAGCGGGAAGGTGCAGGGTGAGAACGACAACAGAACGCCGAACCCAAAGAACGAGACCAACATGCCGCCGAGCGTCACCCAGGAGGAGATGTCCCGGTCAGGGTTTGGCGTGGCGTTCGTCGAAAGGCTATCGTCCGGGGCGCCCGCGACGTCCGGCGCGTCCACGAATTCTGACGAGGATCCGGATGAGGCCGCGCCGTTTTCGTTTCGATCCTTGATTGCCAGCGTCTGCAGGTCGATCGTCTTGGCGACGGGCGGATAGCAGATTTGGTATTGTTCCGCACAGCCCTGATAAGTCACTGCGATCTCGCGCAGCCCTCGCAGGTCGGCAGATGGGATCTGGGCTTTTGCGGAATTCCGATAGATCTCCTGCGGCCCGAAATCGGGATCGTCCTTCGGTTCTCCCTGGGGAGTTTGGATCGCGACAGGGGTTGCGGGGGGCATCGCGTTCTTGGCGACGATCATTGCGCGGTAGAGATAGCTGCCCGGCCCTATCGCCCAAGTGAGCCATAGCCCCGCGTCGTCGCGCGAAACCTTCAATTGGAAGGCCGTGTCGGCGGGAGGCGGCGCTCCCGCCCCCGCCTGCGCGAGCGGTAACATGAGAGCGAACAATAAGATCGATAGTCGCTGAAAGCCCGGCATGTTCGGCGGCGGCCCTGCGTTTTGTGAGCGGATGCCGCGGCTTGGATGAGCTACCTTAAGCCAGCCTTAAGGCTGGCGACCGAGAGGAACCTCGGAGGTACTGATGCGCATACTTGTGGTCGAAGACGATCCGATCCTGGCCGACGGTCTGCGGGCGGGTCTGTCATTGACGGGTGCGACGGTCGACACGGTCGAAACTTGCGAGGACGCCGACCACGCGCTTGCGGCGTCGCACTACTCCGCGGTCGTGCTCGACATCATGCTGCCGGATGGAAGCGGTCTGGATCTGCTGCGCAGGCTCCGGGGTCGGCGGGACGCAACGCCCGTCCTGCTCCTGACCGCGCGTGACAGCGTCGGCGACAAGGTTTCGGGACTGGATTCGGGGGCCGACGACTATCTGGCGAAACCATTCGATCTCGATGAACTGGCAGCGCGCCTGCGCGCCATTGTCCGCCGGGAAGGCGGTCGTGCGGCTCCGGCCATGACCCACGGCGCCATTGTGCTCTCGCCTGCTGATCTTTCCGTGACCGTCGCGGGTGAGCCGATCAACCTGTCGCGTCGCGAGTTCGCGATCCTGGCGGCGCTCATGGAGCGTCCGGAGCAGGTCCGTTCGCGCGCCGAACTTGAGGAGCGCCTCTACGGATGGCAAGAGGACGTCGAAAGCAACGCGGTCGAGGTTCACATCCATAATCTCCGCAACAAGATCGGCAAAGACGCGATCCAGACGCTGCGCGGCGTAGGCTATCGGATGGGGACGGGCCGATGAGGTCCCTGAGACTGAGATTGTTCGCGATGCTGCTCGCAGCGAGCGGGATCGTCTGGTTGGCGGCGGTCGTCTGGATCTACGTCGGCACCAGGGACGAAGTGGAGCATGTTCTCGACACGCGCCTGCAGGAGGCCGCGCGCATGGTGGCCTCTCTGGCATCCGGCTTCGATGCTCTCCCCGGGGCCTCGACATCCGCCGCGCTGCAGCCCCTCGGCAGTTACGAACGTCAACTGTCATGCCAGATCTGGTCTCTCGATGGCCGTATGGTCGCGAAATCGAGCGGCGCACCCGATCAGCAGCTCTCACCCGCCGCCTCAGGATTCTCGGACCGGATCATCGACGGCGAACCCTGGCGCGTGTTCTCGGTCGAGGACGCCGATCACAATCTGCGCGTGATGGTGGGGGACCGTGTTGGGCTGCGGGAGCGGCTGGTGACCGACCTGATCAAGGGGCTGATGTGGCCGGCGCTGCTGATCGCGCCGCTGCTCGGCGCTGCGATCTGGACGAGCGTGGGGCAGGGTCTTCGTCCCTTGCGGCAGATGGCCCAGGACCTCGGCGCGCGCGAGCCGGACGACATGCGGCACGTCGAAACCGAACGTGCTCCGACCGAGGTCAGGCCGCTCGCGGTCGCCCTGAACGGGCTTCTCAGTAGAGTGGAAGCCGCGCGTCGGCATGAACGCGAAGTGACCGCCTTCGCGGCGCACGAACTGCGCACGCCGCTGGCAGGCCTGAAGACGCAGGCCCAGGTGGCCTTGGCCGCCGACGACCCGAAGGTCGTGCGCGGGGCGCTCGAACAGATCGTGACAGCCGTCGACAGGAGCTCGCGCCTGGTGCGCCAACTGCTGACGATCGCAAGGCTGGACTCCGAAACGGTCGATGCACCCTTGGCGCCGGTCGCGGTCGGTCCGCTTCTCGAGGAGATCGTCGCCGCCACTCCCAGGCACGAACGGACGACGGTGACGATCGACGCCAGCGTCCGGGCCATGGTGCTGAATACGAACGCCGACTGCCTCCAGCTCGCGCTGCGGAACCTGCACGAAAACGCGATGCAGTACACGAGCGAGGGACGGGTCGTCTGGATGGCCCGGGGCAATGCAATCGCCATCGAGGACGAAGGGCCGGGGATCCCCGCCGACGAACTCGATCAAATCGGAAAGCGCTTCTTCCGGGGTAGGCTGAGGAGCCCGATCGGAAGTGGGCTGGGCCTTGCCATCGTCAAGCTCGCGCTCGCCAAGGTGGGAGCGAAACTCACCATATCGAACCGCGAAGGGCGCAGCGGCACTCGGTCGGAGCTGACGTTCGACGTCTGATCAGCGACCGGCGCCGCGGCATGAACCATCGTCTGGGGCCTACACGCAGGTCTGCGCGCCGCCCTTGAGTTTCACGGGGATGGTGAGATAGCGCACCCCGTTGGCTTCGGCCGGCGGGAATTTGCCGGCGCGGATGTTGACCTGAATGGAAGGTAGCAGCAGTTTCGGTGCCGACAGTTTTGTGTCGCGCGCCTGACGCATCGCCACGAATTCGTCTTCCGATACACCGTCTTTGACGTGGACGTTGTTCTCGCGCTGCTCGCGTACCGTGGTCTCCCACGCAAACGCATCACGGCCGGGCGCCTTGTAGTCGTGACACATGAACAGCCGTGTTTCCGGCGACAGCGCCAGCAGCCGCTTGATCGAACGGTAAAGCTTGTGAGCATCGCCGCCGGGGAAGTCGGCGCGCGCGGTGCCGTAGTCCGGCATGAACAGCGTGTCGCCGACGAACACGGCGTCCTCGATCTTGTAGGCGATGTCCGCCGGGGTGTGTCCCGGCGTATAGAGCACCTCGGCGTCGAGCTCGCCGATCTTGAAGCGCTCGCCGTCGCGGAACAGATGATCGAAGTCGCTGCCGTCGGTCTTTAGGTCGGTGGCGTTGAAGATCGGCCGGAAGATGCGTTGGACGTCCTTGATGTGCTCCCCGATGCCGATCTTCGCGCCGGTCTTCGCCTTGATGAACGGCGCGCCTGAGAGATGGTCGGCGTGCGCGTGCGTCTCCAGCACCCATTCGATGGTGTTGCCGGCATTTTCGGCGGCCTTCAGCATCGCCTCGACGGACCGCGTATCCGCCTCGCCCGAGCTGTGGTCGTAGTCGAGTACCGGGTCGATGACGGCGGCCTTTTTGGTTGCGGGATCGGCGACCAGGTAGCTCACCGTGTTGGTCGGCTCGTCGAAGAAAGATTGGATGATGGGTCGTGACATGTCTGGAACCTCCTGATGTCAGCGTCCGGTTGGGTCTTGACGGATATATTAGCAGATTCTAAATAAGCAATATCTAAAATAAGAGAGGCGGGCCGATGGCGTCCCCAACGTTTGATCCGGAAACCTTCGAGAAACAGGCCGTCGAGGTCGCCGGTATCTTGCGGGCGCTCGCCAATGAGCGCCGGTTGATGATTCTGTGCAGACTGGTTGAATTCGGCGAGGACAACGTCAGTTCCCTCGCTGAAGCCGTCGGCCTGTCGCAATCGGCCCTGTCTCAGCACCTTGCGAAAATGCGCGAGGAGGGGCTCGTCGCGTTCCGAAGGGAGAGCCAAACGCTCTGGTATCGCATCGCCGATCCGCGCATCGAGCAGCTCTTCGCCACACTCTATAGGCTGTTTTGCGCGCCTGTCAGAGCGAAACGCCGATAAGCCAACAGAAGGAGCCAGGAATGTCGCTACCCACGATCAATCCCGCACAAGCGCGCAATCTCGTCGAGAAGGGCGCCATCCTCATCGACATCCGTGAAGCGGATGAACACGCCCGCGAACGGATCGTGGGCGCTCGAAACTTGCCTCTGTCGAAGCTCGATCAGGCCGACCTTGCGGCGCATCAGGGCAAGCAGGTCATTTTCCACTGCAAGAGCGGCGCCCGTACCCAGATCAATGCGTCCCGCCTCGCGTCGAAACTGGACCGAAGCTGCGAAGCCTTCATCGTGGCAGGCGGGCTCGACGCATGGCGCAAGGCGGGGCTCCCGGTTGAAGGCGGGCGGCGTTGAGCCGCGGGCTCAACGCCACATGCAGCCTGGTGCCGGACCGATCGTCGCGGCGGCCGCCTCCCGTTGCATGGCCCGTCTTGCTGTGATCGCCCCGGCATTGCCGGACGACCACGTGCCGTAGCGGCATGATCGCAAGAGGAGATCACGATGCTATCCCTGACCCAAGGCGCGCTTGGCGTCGCCTCCGGCTCGCTGGTCGGCTTCTCGCTCGGGCTGGTCGGAGGCGGCGGCTCGGTTTTGGCCGTCCCGCTCCTGATCTATCTGGTCGGTGTGGCGGATCCTCATGTCGCGATCGGGACCAGCGCCATCGCGGTGGCGGCGAACGCTGCCGCCAGTCTGGCGAACCACGTCCGCGCCGGCAACGTGAAGTGGCGCTGCGCCTCGGTGTTCGCGCTCGCTGGCATAGCCGGCGCCTTTCTTGGCTCAACTCTCGGCAAAATCATCGACGGTCAGAATCTTCTCGCTCTGTTCGCCATCGTCATGATGGTCGTGGGCGCGCTGATGCTGAGGGGCCGTTCCGGCGAGGGGGAGCCGTCGGTGAGACTCAATCGGGAAAATCTTCCGAAGCTTGTGGGCTTGGGCCTCGCCACAGGCGCCTTGTCCGGCTTCTTCGGGATCGGCGGTGGCTTCCTGATCGTGCCCGCTCTGATTGCCGCCACCGGCATGCCGATCTTGTACGCGGTTGGCTCCTCGCTCCTGGCGGTCACCGCGTTCGGGCTGACAACTGCGGCGAACTACGCCCTGTCCGGCCTTGTGGATTGGTCTCTCGCGGGGCTGTTCATCGTCGGCGGCGTTGTTGGAGGGCTTCTCGGCGCGCGCTCCGCAACCTCCCTTGCTGGCCGCAAGGGTGCGTTGGACGCCGTATTTGCGGCGCTCATATTCGCAGTCGCTGTCTACATGCTGCTTCGTAGCCTGGGCTGGATTTGATCCATCGTTGGTGATTCTTCAGAGCCGCCTCGGCGCGGTGCGCGCCAAAATCGGCCTGCACCGCCGGCGGTTCCGGGCGCCGTCGCTGCCGGCATGGCCGAGCCGCGCCTCCTGACTGCTTCGCGCCGCCGGCCGTAACCGCCGGTTAACCATGGATATTTACGGTGTCGCAAGCCTCTGAGCTATGACAGTCAGTTGATTTCGAGTCCAACCCCATGGCGTTCGGTAGCCGCGCATCTCCGCGAAGCATCGCCCCGACGGAGCCAGCGGCTTCGTGGGAAGCGCCACGGGCTGCGCGCACGGGGCCCGACGGCGCCGCGCCGGCGCTGATCAAGGGATCGCTGACCGTCTCCGGAGCACTCTCTTTCCTGCGCGAGAACGGCCGACGCATCCTGACGCTGGCGCTGGCACTGTTCGTCCTCGGCGTCATCGTTCTCATGATCCTGCCGGTCCGCTATGCCGCGACGGCCCTGGTCGTGCTCGATCCCCGGGAACTGCGCATCACCACGGAGCAGGACGTCCTGCCGGGCATCGGCCAGGACGCCGCGGCGCTTCAGAGCCAGATCGAGATCGCCAAATCGGACGGCTTTCTCCGCCCGCTGATCGAGCAGCTCAAGATCGCCGACGACGACGACATCGCGGGCGGCCATACCGACATGACGCGCCTGCTCGAAAAATTCCGCAGCCGCCTCGAGATCACGCGCCGCGGGCTCACCTACGTCATTGCGATTTCCTTCACCTCGAACCGCCCGGAACGCGCCGCCGCCTACGCCAACGCCATCGCCGAGGCGTTCGTCGCCAGCCAAGGCCGCGTCCGCACCGCGGCCACGGACGAGGCCGCCGACTGGCTCAAGGACCGGCTGAAGACGCTGAACGAGCGCCTGCGCGCGTCGGAGGACGCCGTCGCCGCCTTCCGGCTCGAGCACAAGATCCTCAATGCCGGCAAGGATTCCACCACGCAGCAATTGCGGGTGACCGATCTCAATCAGCAGGTCTCCGCCGCGCGGCTTCGCACCGAGGAAGCCAAGGCGCGCTATGACCAGGTGCAACGCGATCTCAAGGCCAATGTCGAAGGGCCGGTGAAGCAGGACCTGCTGAGCATGCTGCGGGCGCAGCGCTCGGCCTTGAATGACCAGATCGCGCAGAAGAAGGCGGTGTTTGGCGACCGCCATCCCGATCTCGCGATCTCCTACAGCCAGCTCGCCGATATCAACCGGCAGATCGAGGTCGAGCGGAAGAAGAACATCGAGACGGCGAAGTCCGAATATGAAGCCCAGCTGGAGCAGCAGAAGGCGCTGGAAAAGCAGCTGAAAGAGGTCGAGACCAAGATGCTGGTCGACGGGCAGGCGCTGGTGAAGCTGCAGGAGCTGCAACGCGACGCCGATGCCAACCGGAACATCTACGAGCAGTTCCTGTCGCGGTTCAAGACCACCGACGAGCAGCGTCAGCTGCAGGCCTCGCAGACCAAGATCGCCTCGGAGGCCATTCCGCCGCTGCGCTCGACGCGCCCACCGCTCGCGCTGCTGCTGGCGGCGCTGGCGATCGGCTCGCTGCTGACGTCGACCGCTGCCGTCGCGGTGACGACCAGCATGTCCGATCAGTCCGCGCCGACCGAGGCCCCCGTGCAGGCGACCGTCGCGGAGACGCAGGCGCGGCAGATCCAATCCCGGCTCCAGCCGCAAGCCCCGCCGCAAGCCCAGCCTCCGGTCGCGGCCCGGCCGGACGCGATGCCGCGGCTTCCCGTCTGGGCCCGCATCCCCGATCTGTCGTCCACGACCACGACCAGCACCGTCTGGCAGAAGCCGATTGCGTCTCCGGGCGAGCTCGATCTCGGTCCCCATCTGCGGCCGCTGCTCGAGCGGATCGATCGCGTGCCGGTGCGCGGCTGCAAGGTCGCCCTGGTGTTGTCGGTCGGCAAGAGCGCCGGCGGCAACACCGTTGCGCGCTCGCTGAATCGGGCCGCCGTGACGCGCGGCATGATGAGCGTCCTGATCCGGTTGCAGGGGGAATTCGCAGGTCACCAGCCGCCGGTGACGGAATGGAATGATGGATCGACCACGGCGGGATTGCAGTCGATCGACGAACTTCTGAGCGCCGGCCGCAAGGCCGATGCGCGGCCTGAGGACGATATTCGTTCGGAGTTCGATCTGATCATCGTCCATGCCGGCAATCTCGCCTTGCAGCCCGATGCCATCGCGCTGGCGGCGCATGCGGACCTGATCGTCCTGGTGGCACGCGCCGGCGAGCTCGGTTCGGCGGCGATGCGCCGGGTGACCGCTGCGCTGTCGCGGTACGAGGCCGTGCCGACCGGGCTCGTCGTCAATCATGCGCCTGCCGGCTCGCAGGCGCCGCACCCCGAGGGCGGCGCATTGGGACTTGCGGTGTGACGATGGCAGGCTGGCGTGGTCGCCTGCTGGCCAGCGCGATGCTGCTGCTGTCGATCTGGTCCAGCGGACCGGTCTTCGCCGGCGATTGCGTGCCCGTGCCGCAGACGGTCGCGCCTAGCAGGCTCTCCGCATTGTCTCGCGGCTTCAATGCCGACGGCTGGATCAACGGTGCAGCCCCGAGCCCTGAATTGCTGCAGCAGCTGCGCAGGGCGGGAATGAGTCATGTCCGGCTGCCGGTGCCGGCAGAGCGCGTGATGCCTGGTTTCGCCTCCAAGGACGAGCGCGAGGCGACGCTGCGCGTGCTCGACGAGGCACTGAAGCAGCTCATTGCGCTCGGCTACGCCATCTCCGTCGATCTTCATCCCGGCGAGCGCTTCAACCGCCTGCACAAGGAAGATCCGGACGCGGCGTTGCGTCAGATGCAGGAGGCCTGGAGCGGCCTTGCCGAGGTCATTCGATCCTATCCGGCCGATCGCGTCCTCGCCGAGCTGCTCAACGAGCCCGATATCGACGCCGACAGATGGCAGACCGAGGTCGAGGCGCTCGCCGCCTTCGTGCGCGAATTGCTTCCCGCCAATACCCTCGTCGTCGGTCCGGTCAACTGGCAGCGCGCGGACTCGCTGCCGCGATTCCGCCCGCTGCTCGACCCTGACGTCGTCTATGCCATTCACTTCTATGATCCGATGGTGTTCACCCATCAGGCCCATTGGGACGCGCAGGATCCGCTGCACGACATCATCGATCTGCCTTATCCGATCAATCCCGGCGATCCCAAGGTTCAGGCCCTGCGCAAGGATCTTGAGCTGAGGGGCGCGACCAAGGCGCTGGGCATGCTCGACGTCGCGATCGCCGCCGCCAGGGACAAGCCGACGGCCGACCGCTGGCTTGCGCCCGCGCTGCAATGGCAGCGGCAATTCGCACGGCCGATCATCGTCAACGAATTCGGCGTGCTGAAGGCCGGCGCGCCCAGAGCGAGCCGGTTGCGCTGGCTGGCCGAGGTCACCGCCTATGCCCGCGATCATTGCTGGGGCTGGGCGCATTGGGAGCTGGCGCAGGGCTTCGGCCTCGTCGACCGCAACACCGGCAGGCCCGATCCCGACGTGATGCGGGCCTTGCTCGGCGCGCCCCGGGCCGGCCGCCGCTGACGGCGCGGGTCCGCTATCGTTAACGCATCCTTACACATCGCCCCGCTATCGTGCCGGCCGCGCGATGCCAAGGGACGATCCAAGGAACGATCGATGAGCGCCGGGGATTCACCGCAGGCCGAGACGGCGCAGGCCGGCCCATCGCCGCCGGCCTGGCGCGAGCTGGTCCTGATCTTCGGGCTGGCCACGGCAACGATCGGCTCCGCTCCGATCCTGCACCTTGCCAGTCCGATCCTCGGCATCGCCGTCGAGGTCCTCGTCGGCATCGCCATCGTCGTGGCGGTCCCGACCTACGCGCCGGCCATCGCGATCTTCGTCCTGTTCTTCCAGAACCTGTTCGTCTCGATCCTGTCGCCGCTGGTGCCGCTGCCGTCGGACCTCGACTTCATCAAAGGCTACAATTTCCTCGTCTGCTCCGTGATGTGGCTGGCGACGTTCGGCCTCTACGTGCTGGGCCAGAGGAATCAATCGGCCGAGGTGAACCGCATCATGCGCTGGGGTGTCGTCACCCTCGCTGTGGTGTCGCTGTATTTCGCGATCGGCTTCATCCAGGACGGACAGCCGGCGGCGGTCTATCTGCGCAACATCGTGTTGCCGCTGTTCCTATTCCAGCTGTCGCTGCTGACGGCGGCGACCTATGAGGTGCGCATCACGCCGTTCCTGGTGACGCTCGCGGTCATCCTCATGTTGTGCGGCTATGTCGAGCTCGTCTTCCGCGATGTCTGGCTGGCCATCACCAACGGTTACACGTTCTGGGGCTTCGACGAGCTCAAGGCGACCCATTCGGGCGTCTGGGAAGCCCAGATGCGCCAGACCGGAAACGTGCCGGTCACTCTCCAGGATCGCTTCAGTTTCGACTTCCTGAACACGCCCCTGCTCGAAGGGTTCGGCCTGTCGAAGATGCTGCGCATCAACGGTCCGAACATGCACCCGATCAGCTTCGCCTACGGAGTCGGTTTCTGCGCCCTGTTCCTGTTCTCGGTGGGACGGCCGCTGCTGGCGCTCGCGGCGTTGCCGCTGCTGGTCTTTTGCAGCGTGAAGGGTGCGCTCATCGTGGTGATCTTCGTGGTCGCGGCGTGGATCGCGACCCGGCTGCTCGGCGCCGTGCTGACGTTGCTGCTCGGCTTCCTCGGCCTGATCGCCTTTGCGGTTCTGGCGATCCGCGTCGGCCTGCAGATCGGCGATTATCACGTCATTGGGCTGATGGGCGGATTGGATGGATTCGTGCAGAGACCCTTCGGCCGCGGTCTCGGCATCGGCGGCAATTTGTCGGACAGCTATTTCTCCATCGACTGGAGTGCCGCGCAGGCGGCCGGAACGATCGACGGCGCGGTCGAGAGCGCCATTGGCGTTCTGTTGTACCAGATGGGCATTGGCGCCCTCGCGCTGCTGGCCTTCTATTTCGCGATGGGGCTGAAGGCCTGGCGCCTCTATGCCTCGTCGGGCTATCTAACCCAGGGCCTCGCCGGCTTCGGCGTCATGGTCGTGCTGCTCAACGGATTGTTCCAGGAGGAGGCCTTGTTCGCGCCGCTCGCGCTGGGGCTGATGCTCTCGCTCACCGGCCTCGTCATCGGCAGCCATGTGAGGATGCAGGCGGTCGCCAGCGAGGAGGCGGAAATCGAGCCTCTCCCGCAGTACCAGCCCGCAGCGTAGCTCGGCCTCGGGCTCGCGGTCTCGCGCGCCGCCCTGACGCTATGACGCAGGAACTTCCATTTTTTCCCGGCGTTGAGCCGCGGTCCGCATCATGCGGTCGGCGCGCGCGATGAAGAACTTTTCCAACGCTGCATTTTCCCCCGAGGTTATCGAGATCATGACGCGCGCCCTGGAGGCTGCGGTCGCGAGCCTGCCGGAGCCGGTCCACGCCTCGCACGTCAATGCGCTCGCCGAATCCATCCTGCGCACGGCGGGCGCGGGCGAGCGCGATCTCGCCGACCTGCAACGGATTGCCTTGATGGAGCTGCAACTGATGCCCCGCAATTGAAGAGGCGGATATGAAAACGACGCTCGCTGCCACCCTCGCGCTGCTTGCCACGCTGTCTGCCGCCCGCGCGGAGAGCTGGACGACCTATCGGATCGCCGAATCCGGAACGTCGATCGACATTCCCACGTCGTTGTTCACGGAGATGGCCGGCAAGCCCGACGGCTACGGCCAGCGGTTTCGCACGAGCGACGGCAGGGCCGATTTCACGATACAAGCCGTCTCGAACCGGCAGGGTCTTTCGCCGGCGCAATTTCTGGCGGAGAAGAATCCGCCCTCCGGAATCATCTATAAACGGATCACGCCGAGATTCTTCGTGGTCTCCAGCATCAAGCGCGACAAGATCTGGTACAACCGCTGCAATCTCTCGCGCGGCTACGTGCACTGCGTGCTGATCAATTATCCCGCGGCCGAGAAGCGGCGCTGGGACCGCATCGTCACGCGGATCAGCCACAGCCTGAGCGCCGACTGAACCGGATCCAGGAAACGGCCGCCCGAGCAAGCTCGGGCGGCTGGTGGTGAGGTCTAGCGCGAGGTCGTCGAGGTCGTCGACATGGTCGGCTTCGAGCCCGGCACGTGCGACATGGTCTTCGTGGTCGAGCCCACCTCCTGCCCGGCCTTGACCTTGGTCCGCGTATGCGAGCGGCTGAACGTGCCGCCCTCATGCGCCTGCGCGCGGGCGTTGGAATTCATCACCGGCCCGTTGCCCTTGTTCATGCTGACGCCGGTCTGCGTCTTGCCGTTCACCGCCGCTGCGCTGCCGCCGGCCGCGATCGACGAGCCGGTGCTGCCCGTCGCCGAGGTGGACGTGCCACCGGTGCCAACCGTCGAGGCCGAGGTGCCGCCCGCGGCGGCCGAGCCGGCGCTTCCGCCGGTGATACTTTTCTGCGCGAGCGCCGGTGACGCGGCGGCGAGCAGCACTGCGACCGCCGAGGTCGTAAGCAAAGTCCTCATGTTTCGATCCTTTCGATCAAGCTCAAGGTGACGAGGTCGAGATCGTGCAGCCGTTGACGGTGATGGTGCTGGCGCTGGTGCTGCCAGGACCGCCCGCCGTCGACGAGGAGCTCGAGACATGACCGCCGCCCGCCTGCACGTTCACGGACGATCCGCCGGCCGAGCTCGAGCTCGACAGCGAGCCGCTCGACGCCGTTGATCCCGTGGTGCCCGAACCCGACGAGCCGGCCGCGCTGATGCTGCCGTCTGCGTGCTTCACCACCGTGACCTTGCAGGTCTCGCCCGATGCCGTCTTGCCGGTCTTTTCCATAGTTTCTGCCGATGCGGCGCCACCCATCAGGGCCAGCGCCATGATCGCAACGATTGGCTTGTTCATTGCGGCTCCTCCTCAACATGGACAAAGGGAGCGGCACGTGGCCGCTCCCGGGATCGGACTAGTTCTTGTCCTTCTTCCACTCGTCCTTGTTGTGGCCCTTGCCTTTTTCCATGCCTTTGTCGCTGGCGTGGCCCGCGGACGAGCCGGCCGCGCCGACGGTCGAGCCGCTCTTGCCATCACCGGCGGACGAGCCACCAGTACCGACGGTCGATGCGGAGTTGGAGCCGCTGCCCGCGGCCGAGCCGCCGGTGCCGACGCTGGACGAGCTCTTGCCGCCGCCGGCCGATGAGCCACCGGTGCCGAGCGTCGAGGCGGAGCCGCTGCCCGAGCCGCTACCTGCCGCCGAGCCACCGGTGCCCACGCTCGAGCTGCTGGTGCCGCCGCCGGCCGACGAGCCGCCGGTGCCGAGCGTCGAGGCCGAGCCCGACCCGCTGCCGCCAGCGGACGATCCGCCGGTGCCGACCGTTGAGCTGCTGGTGCCGCCACTCGCCGACGAACCGCCGGTGCCGACCGTCGAGCTCGATTGTGCCACGGCGAGCGCCGTGCCGGCGAGCAGCGCGGCCGCAGCCGCGGAGAGTTTCAGGATCCTCATGTCAGTCTCCTCCAGGGTTTTCAAAAACAAATCGCCAAATCAGGCTCGGGATAAACTGGCAATCGGCCAAACGTTCCTTCTGTCGGACACCTTGACGCGTTGATGCTGATCGGCGGACTTGGCGATGCGCAAGCCATCGCTCTCATTCATCCATCGTTCATCCGCACCGGGCGCGCAGCGCCATCGTGGGTTCCTGCAGCTTGGACTTTTCCGATCGTCACCTGACGATGGACAGAAGATGCCGGGAGGTCGCGCGGCCCGCAGGATCTGCATCGAAAGCGGCTGCTTGCGCCCTGCCGTTCCGAGCGGTCGGGTTGGTGTTCGTCGCCGGCTTTCGTGGCTCGACCATCGCCAGCGCGTTGCCGGCAGCATGGGCCGGCGGCTCCGCCGCAAGCAGAGGCGAGGAGGCCGCGGTCGCGATCTGAGTGGACGTGTCGAAGATGATCTTCTCAGGCCAGGCCCGCGCGGACCTGATACGAATATTGGTTCGTTCGACCTGCGGCCCTGCAGAACGCTCGGCGAGCGGTGGCAGAGAGCGATCGAGTGCGAACAGCAGCGCCAGGCTGAAGCAGCTTGCAAACAAGAAATATCGGACGATCGGCATCGGGCGCCACCGGGCAATGATGCAACGGACAATGCGCGGCGGGCCGCTCCTCCACGGCCCGCCACAGCGGCGCTAGTCGACCTGCTGGACGACCATGCGCGTCTCGGGATCGACCAGCATCACGTGGCTGCCCGAATAGACGTAGCGATATTTGGTGAGCGACGGACCCCAGTCGCTCGGGACGGTCGCGAGCTCGACGTCGCGCGGCACGGGCGAGCCGACCACGATCTTCTCGCGCGTTTCGACCGGGCGGATCTTGCGTTCGGTGACGTAGGACCGGATCTTGGTGCGATATTCCGGTTCGATCTGCACGGTTGCGCCGTGCCCGGCGCCGGTCGTCGTCGTCACGGTGGTTTGCGCCATCGCGCTGGTCGACGCAATCAGTGCGGCGGCCGAAATCAGCATGAAGCTCTTCATCGCATTCTCCCTCGCCGCTGTGTGCGGCGCTGCGATGAACTCGCCATCAACCTGCCTGTTCCGTTCGCGGCGGAACGTTTGCCATTTTTTCCCGTTGCATCCTCGGGAGCAGCTGATTGGAGGAGAGGAAAATGCCCGTACTGATTCTTTGGGCCGTGCCGGCGATCCTGATTGTCGGAGGCGGCATTTATCTCATCGGCCACATGCACTGACTGCGACGGCCCCGGTTTCGGTGATGAAGAAGCCGGGGCTGCGCACTCCCGGCTCACCTGTAATCTGGTTCACACGCAGGCCTGCCCCAATGACGCTAGATGAACCAGGGCCCCGCCTCCGCGCTGCCCTGGTCAGAGCTGGTGATGATGGCTTCATTGGCAAAGGCAATATCCCGCGCAATGCGAACGGATATCGACGGCGAAACCCTGAAGGTGCTCGCGATCTTCGCGGGCGCGGGCCTGCTGCTCTCGCTCGTTGCCGCGATGAT
The DNA here is from genome assembly GCF_000482425.1 of Bradyrhizobium sp. 22. Lineage (NCBI taxonomy): Bacteria > Pseudomonadati > Pseudomonadota > Alphaproteobacteria > Hyphomicrobiales > Nitrobacteraceae > Bradyrhizobium > Bradyrhizobium sp. 22. Next base: position 1,579,315 of record NZ_KI519400.1, on the reverse strand, counting down.
CTACAAACAGGCATCCAGCGCGGCCTTGCTTTGAGCAGGCGCAGGATGATTTGCAGGACGAGGCGTTTGATCCGCGTGTCAGCAGCGAAGCGCTCAGATCATGCCTTGCCACATGAGCTGTTGCTCTGATGCAAGCTGGCGACGTCTGCGCGGCCCTGGCTTTCCGTGACCTGAATCAACGTGATTGCACCGGGCGTTATGATTCCCATCTGCGGCTGGGCGGAGAGATAGGTGGTGCTGCCGGCGCGCAGATCGACGCTCACCTTCTCGCTTCCCTGCCCGAACAGATTGCTGCTCAGCGGAAGATTATTGACCGCAACCTCGTGGCGGCCCGGAGGCAGGTCGCAGGCCAGGAAACCCGCAGCCTGACTGCCTCCAACGGAGCGTCCGTCGACCGAATAGCTTGGCTGGATCGCGAAACCCAGCGCGGATGAGCGATAGACCACCAGCCTTGCAGTATTTGCCTTCACGTTATCCGTCAGAGCCGTGCTGCCCATCGGCCCTGACGCACACCCCGCAAGCAAGAAAGCCGCAACGAAGATCCCCGGACGCAAGCCCATTCCAACCCCCTGATTCAGTCCAACAGTCCCCGGGGGGATCATTGGCGGGGGTGGTGCGCGAAGTCAATCGCGACTTCTGGTCGTGCCGCGCCAGCTCATGTCAGCGCCACCCCAACGCCGGCGCGACGTGCTTCAGGATCGCCTCGATCGCGTGCGCGCAATAATCGACGCCGAGCTGGTTCGGAATCGTCAGCAGCAGGGTGTCCGCCTCGGCGATCGCCTCGTCCTGCTTGAGCTGCTCGACCAGCGCGTCCGGCTCCGCCGCATAGCTCCGGCCGAAGATCGCCCGGGTCTGCGGATCGATGAAGCCGATCTGGTCCTCGCCGCCGCGCTCCCCGCCGAAATAGGCGCGGTCGCGATCGTTCATCAGCGCGAAGATGCTGCGGCTGACGGACACGCGGGGCTCGCGGGCATGGCCTGCTTCCTTCCACGCCGCCCGAAAGCTGCGGATCTGCGCCGCCTGCTGCACGTGAAAAGCTTCGCCGGTCTCGTCGTTCTTCAGCGTCGAGCTCTGCAGGTTCATGCCGAGCTTGGCCGCCCACACCGCGGTGGCGTTCGAGCCGGCGCCCCACCAGATCCGCTCGCGCAGGCCCTGCGCATGCGGCTCCAGCCGCAACAAGCCCGGCGGGTTCGGAAACATCGGGCGGGGATTGGGCTCGGCAAATCCTTCGCCGCGCAAGAGGTCGAGGAAGACCTCGGCATGGCGCCGTCCCATGTCGGCATCGCTCTGGCCCTCGGCCGGGAGATAACCAAAGTAACGCCAGCCGTCGATCACCTGCTCGGGCGAGCCGCGGCTGATGCCGAGCTGCAGCCGGCCGCCGGCGATGAGGTCGGCGCTTCCGGCGTCCTCCACCATGTAGAGCGGGTTCTCGTAGCGCATGTCGATGACGGCCGTGCCGATCTCGATGCGGCTCGTCTTGGCGCCGACGGCGGCGAGCAGCGGGAAGGGCGATGCGAGCTGCCGCGCGAAGTGGTGCACGCGGAAATAGGCGCCGTCGGCCCCCAACTGCTCGGCCGCGACCGCCAGCTCGATCGATTGCAGCAGCGTGTCGCCGGCGGAGCGGGTCTGCGATTGCGGCGAGGGCGTCCAGTGCCCGAAGGAGAGGAATCCGATCTTTTTCATGCGGGCAATCTAGGGATGACCGGCCGAATTTGCGAGACGCCGGCCGAGGGAAAGATCGGCGACAAAGCGCATGCCCTGGCCGCCTCGTGAAAGCAGGCCCAGGCTTGGACTGCTTGTGGTGTCCTCAGATCTCGCAACCGGTCAAATTCAACGCCTTGAGCAAGCCGCCGAACGCCTTGAGCCGACAGGGCTCGGTCTCGCCGGCCGCTTTTGCACGTTGAGCATTGGCAGTGCGCTTGACGACGGTGACCTTTGGCTTCGGTTTGGGACGCTCAGTGGTCGTCCTCGTCTTGGCATCGTGTCGAGGCCGGACAATCGGTGCCGGCGCGGACGAGCCGACATGAACGTCCTGGCGAGCAACGGGGGTCTCGACTGAAGCTGCCTCTGCCGGCGTCGCGATGTTCGCGGCGGCAATTTCGAGGCGATCGGCCTTCGCCAGCGCATCATGCGATGCAGAGATGGCTGCGCTCTGCTCGGCAGGCGGCGGGACGATGGCGGCGGCGCGCCGCGGTGGAGCCGTGAGCTCCATTGCTGATAGCATTCCCACGCTCAGCAGGATGAGGAGGCCCAACAACGCCATTCTCAGCATAACGCGCCTCTAACCTCGGTTAGTGCCGCTGAAAATTCTCCGCATCAATAAGTCAACTTTGCCGGCGGTGGCCGATCTGCGGCGAATCATTTGCCGACAGGGTTAACGCTGGCGATCCGATGTCAGCTGGCGGGCCTCAATCACGTCGTCGAATGGCGGCGCCGCTCCATGTCGCTGCAAGCGCGGCCTGGCTGCGCTGGCCGCGGGATTGGCGGCACGGGGACGTCGTGCGCTGGAACTAGATCCTGTTCGACGCAGCGCATGATCGTCGCGACGAACTGCGGAAGCCTGCGACGAATCTCCTAGGAACGTTTGCATGCGGCCTCGATTGGCATGTCATCGTCAACCGGAGTCTGAACAATGCGAAAGACAATCTTCTCAGTGACCATGTGTGCGTTGCTTGCCGGCGCCTCGATCGGCTTCGCCCATGCGCAGGCGGGCGGTGCAGGCGGCGCGGGCGGAGGCGCAGGTGGAGCGGGCGGCGCGGGTGCGAGCGCGGGAGCCGGAGGAACCGGCGGCACCGGCTCGGCGAGCGGAACGACCGGCGCGGCTGGACCAGGGCCGGGCGGTATCGGTGCCGGAGGCGGCACGGCCGCTGGATCCAGCGGTGCGACCAGCGGGAGTGGCGCGGGTAACGCCGGCCAGGGCGGTCCCCAGACGATCCGTCCTGGCGGGCCCAACGATCCGACCCGACGGTAACAAGATCGTCGCCTGATTGAAGAAGGGAAGCTGCGGGGGCAGCTCAGCAGCTTCCCAAGAAGTCTCGCCAGATGTCCTGCCGCCTCACGCGTAGGCCACCCATCCGCGGAAGGCGAAGCCGGTGTAGAACAAGGCCGGGTCGGAGAAGCCGGCCGGATCGCGGTTGCCCATCGCCAGCAGCGAGGGACTCCCGAGCGCGGCATAGATATGCAGTGGCGGATGGGTGCCCTGTCGAGTTGACGAAGGCGTGACACATCAGGTCAGGCGACTGCGCTGGCGAACGCGAGCTACCGCGCCTCGGCGATCGTCGGTTCGGATGACGGCATTTGCGCGTTGGTTGGCGGTGTCCGGCTCGGCGGCGAGCTCGGTCCGGTGATCGGGATGCAGCGTCCGGTGGCGCGGCCTGCGACGGTCGGCGGGCTGCATTCGGCGGCAGCACGATCACCTTCGTACCGACTTTCACCTGCTCGTAGAGGTCGCGGACGGCTTGCGCACCGCTTGCACGCTCGCCGGGCGGGCCAGCAGAGCGTATTCCAGGGCCGCGACGGCCACGGTGCCAATTCCGACCCTCGCGGCCATCGGCAGCGCGAGCGGCTCGATCTTCCGGCGTTTGCCGCGCTTGCTCATGTCCTCTCCGGGATCACCATCCCCATGAGAGGTATCCGGCAAGATTTGAGAAACTTCGAAGCGATTTCGCTGCGGCCGAAACCGACTACGATGGTTAACGCGCGAGTCGCCACTCGAGGCCCGGATTCGTCGGCAGTTCAGTATAGGCGTCACAGGTCGGCGCTTCGAGGATCGAGCGCTGCTCTGGTGGCTGAGGGCACTTCTCGAGGCAGGCTTCGCAGACGGCCGGGACCTGGCCGAGCTTGCGGCACAAGGCAGAGGCTTCGCCAGCCAGCCAGTGGCATTTCGCGGCTGCATCCATGAGATCTGCCTGGGTCAGTCGATCGACGCCGCTCTTTCGCGCTCGACGTTCCGTATCCTCGGCGATCTTGCGAAAACCCGCCACCAACTCGCTTATCAACACCGTGACCTCCTGTTTCTCACCGAGAGGATGCAGCGTGAGACCACTCGCTGAGATCCTTCGGTTACATATCCCTGCCGCGACTGAGATGAGCGGACGCTTGCCGCAATCTGCCTCCGGCGTGCGAGCAGCGGTCTATTGCGGCTCGTCCAGTTTGTGGCGTACCCCGCCGACATACTCCGAAATGCTTTCGAGAAGTTCGCGCATCGAAACGAAGACGCGATGCGTGTCCTGCGCGCTGACCCGCGCGGCAATGGATCGTTCATGGCACTCACCTGCGGAATCGATCGCCTTTTCCAGCTGCACAAAGCGGCCGGCTGCTTCCTGTATTGCCAGCGCGAGCTTCGTGTTCGTGTTCAAGACGTCGATGGCGGCTTCCAGCGGTCCATCGGCCTGCGTCTTGCGAGGCCCGACGTCCGAACGAAAAGGAATCAGATCGCCCATTGCATACTCCCGAATGAAACTGTCATGGCGTCCGGCCCGCCTCGAAGCGGGCCGGATCATCCATTCATGCCGATCTGACAGTGTTCAGGAACTTGCCGACCTCCATCTTCAACCGGTTGCTGTCGTGCGACAGCGACCGCGCCGCAGAGAACACCTGGCTGGATGCCGATCCGGTTTCGCTCGCGCCGCGTTGAACGTCGGTGATGTTCGAGGAGACTTCCTGGGTGCCTTGCGCCGCCTGCTGAACGTTGCGCGAGATTTCCTGGGTTGCTGCGCCCTGTTCCTCGACGGCCGAGGCAATCGTGGCGGAGATCTCCGACAGCTTCTCGATGGTTCCGCTGATCTCCTTGATCGCGCCGACGGATTCCTGCGTCGCACGCTGGATGCCGTCGATGTGTTGGCCGATCTCGCCGGTCGCCTTTGCCGTTTGCTCGGCGAGTGCCTTGACCTCGGACGCCACGACCGCAAATCCACGTCCGGCCTCACCGGCTCGGGCGGCCTCGATCGTCGCGTTCAGCGCCAGCAGGTTGGTCTGCCCCGCGATGGTGTTGATGAGCTCGACCACGTCACCGATGCGTGCCGCGGCACGGGACAGGTCTGCCACCTGCTCATTCGTCCTTCGGGCCTGGCCGACCGCATCGTTGGCGATACGCGCCGATTCCTGCACCTGGCGGCTGATCTCGACCACCGAGCTCGTCAGCTCTTCGGTCGCGGAGGCGACGGACTGGACGTTGGTCGATGCTTCCTCCGAGGCTGCCGCGACCGCGGTCGTCAGCTCCTGGGCCCTCTCCGCGGTGGCCGTGAGCGTGCTCGCGGAGGCCTCGAGTTCGGTCGAGGCCGACGAGACGGTGTCGACGATTTCGCCGACCGCGCCTTCGAAGTCGTCCGCCATCTTGACCATGTCGGCCTTGCGCTGCTGCGCCGCCCTGCGCTCCTGTTCCGCCTGGGCAGCGGCCTCTTCACGCGCCTTCTGCTCGGCGTTCTGGCCGATCACCACGACGGTCTTGGCGATATCGCCGACTTCGTCGCCACGATTGGCGCCGGGTATCTCGACGTTCAACTCGCCGCCTGCCAGTCGGCCCAAGGCAGCGTTCAACAGGCTCAGCGGGCGTGCCACGCCGACGAAGGTGAAGATGACGGCGCCGATCAGGGACAGGATGACCGCCACGGAAGCGGCGAACGAAATTCGATTGCTCTGGCTCAGCTGTGCAGCCGCTTCGCTCTGGCTCGCGGCCGCGAGCTTGTCCGCGACCTCCACCGCCTCGCGCATCAGCTCGGCGGCCTGGTTGGCGCGAGGCAGCGTTTGCACCTCGACGATGTCCTTCTTGACCGCCTCGAGTTTTGCGGCCTCGGCGGTCGCAGCGGCGAAAGCCTTGGCGTCAGACGACAGCGCTTCGATCAGCGACGACACGTCCTTCGAAGCCGACGCGGCCTTTGCCGCCTTTTCGAGCGCGCTCGTCATGCCGGCGCTCCGCGTCTCGATCGCGCGCTTCTGGTTCTCGTCGCCGGTGGCTGCAAAGCGCCAGGTCGCCGCGCGTGCGGCGTTGAACATCGAATCGGCTTCCCAGAGCAGCCTCTCGATCTCCGGACGATTCGGGGCCGCAGCCAGAGCCGGCGAGGACAGCGCGCTGTCGAAGGTCTTGCCCCAATGGGCGCTCACGTCGTTGCGCTTGCCGATGATCTGGAAGATCTTGATCTGGCTCTCGGCAAGGTCCGACGCCGCCTTGGCGTATTGGGTCGCCAGCCCTGCCACGCTCTCTAGCCTCGCCTTGTTCTCGGGGCGGACCATGAGCGAGATGGAAATACCAAGCTCCTTCTTGATCCTCTCGTAGGCATCGTTGAGCGCCTTGGCGTGCTTTTCAACGTCCGGTGTGGTCGTCGACAGCCGCAAGTCGCGGACCGACAGCTGCATCCTGCGGAGTGCCACACTAGCCTCGAGCGCGTGTGCGGCGATGGTGGTCTGCGCCGTCGCCCGCTCGTTCGCGCGGGTGACCGCTGCTTCGGAGATCATCTGGTTGGCGAGCATTCCCCCCGCCAGCAGGATGCCCAGCAATCCCGCCGCGCCAAGCTTGTTACCAATGCGATTGAGCTTGACCATGTGCTTCCCCCAAAAAAAATCAAAGAACGCACTCTTCTACGTTGGAGGGAACCGGGCAGCCGTTAAATCTGTCGCCCGTGCGAGTACGGTGATCGATTTGATCGATCTCAAGCGATCGAATGCGCCGCGGCATTTAGCTACCGGGAGGAGTGCGGCGTCCGTTAACGCAAGCGCCAAGACGCGTAGCGTCGATCGGAATCTGGAAATTCCATTTCTCTGAAAAAGTTAACGACAGGGTGAGCTGCGTCAATCTGTCACGAACTCGCGCTTGGCGAGAATTGGGCGGCGCGCGCGATCAGCAGATCGAGGAAGCTGCGCGCGCGCAGCGACATCCATTGCGTCTCCGGATAGACCGCATGCAGCGGCAAGGTGGCGATGCTGTAGTCCGGCAGCACATGTTCGAGTTCGCCACGGCGCAGCCCGTCCGCGGCGTTCCATTCCGGCAGGATGGCGATGCCGAGATGGTGCAGGGTCGCTTCCTGCATCGCGTCGGCATCGTCGACGTGAAAGGCGCCGTTGATGGACGCGACGTGCCGTCCATGCTCGGACTCGAACGTCCATTGCTGCGCCATCGGCATCCTGGAATAGACGATGCATTGGTGCGCGGCGAGATCGTCCGGCGTGCGCGGCAACGGGCGTCCGTGCAGATAGGTCGGCGTGGCGACCAGATAACGCTGCACGCTGCCGAGACGGCGGGCGACCAGCGTGCTCGCCTCCAGATGTCCGATCCGCAGCGCCAGCTCGATGCCTTCCTCGACCAGGTTGACGAAACGTTCGCTGAAGCGGACGTCGAGCCTCACCTCGGGGTAGTGCCGGACATATTCGGCGATGACGGGCATGATGTAGCGCCGACCGAATGACGACGGCACGCCGATCCGCAGCGTGCCGCTCGGGCGCGGTGCCGCCTGTTCGACGCTCGATCGCGCCATGTCGAAACGATCCAGGATCTGCCGCGCGAGATCGTAGATGCGATCCGCCTCCGGCGTCGGCTTCAGCGTGCGGGTCGTGCGTGAGAAAAGCTGAGTTCCGAACTCGCTCTCCAGCATCGCGATGCGCTTGCTGATCGCGGGCTGGCCGATGCCGAGCTCCTTCGCGGCCGACGAGAAGCTGCCGCTCTCGAGCGTGCGAACGAAAGCGCGCAGGCAATCGATCCGGTCCATTGTTCATTCCGGGTTGGAATGAATCATATTCTATTTATTCCGTAGTGTGCAACGCCGCCTGTCGGTAGGCTGCTCCGCAACAAGCCCGGACAGGGCCGACACCAGGGAGGAGACCACGTGGCACGCAACGTCGGAATCGTCGGCGCCGGCATCGCCGGCCTGCATCTCGCGCTCTACCTGCAAAAGCACGGCGTGGACGCCACTGTCATCACCGACCGTCCGCCCGAGGAGTACCGCGATATGCGGCTGCTCAACACGGTCGCGCATCACCATGCGACGCTCGCGCGCGAGGATTATCTCGGCGTCAATCACTGGACCGATCCGAAGGACCATTATTATTACCACGACCACGTCTTCAACTTCCCGCAGCCGCTGCGCTTTCGCGGCGATTTCTCCAAGCCGAGCCGCGCGGTCGACTACCGGATCTATCTGCCGGCCCTGATGCAGGACTTCACCAATCGCGGCGGCAAGATCGAGTATCGGCGGATCGAGGAGCGCGATATCCGTCCCCTGGTCGCGCGGTTCGATCTGCTGGTCGTCTCCACCGGCAAAGGTCCGCTCGGCCAGCTCTTCTCCTACCGGCCGGAGCACACGCCCTATTCGCAGCCGCAACGGCGGCTCTGCGTCGGGCTCTACACCGGCGTGCGGCAGCCCGATCCCATGAACGTCACGCTGTCGGTCTCGCCCGGACATGGCGAGATGATCGTGATCCCGACCATCACCTTCGGCGGCATCGCCAATGCGCTGCTGATGGAGAACGTGCCCGGCGGCGACATGGAGGAGCTCGCGACGCTGAGCTACGACGAGGATCCCAAGCACTTCATTCGCGTGCTTCTTGGCAAGCTGGAGAAGCACCACCCGACCACCTACGATCGCATCGATACCGCGCGCTTCGACCTCGCGCAGCCGCAGGACCTGCTGCAGGGCGGCGTGGTGCCGACCGTGCGCAACACGGTGGTCGAGTTCGACGACGGCAAATGCGCCATCGCGCTGGGCGACGTCCATGCCGTGGTCGATCCCATGATGGGGCAGGGCGCCAACGTCGCGTCCTACGCGGCCTTCGTGCTCGGCGAGGAGATCGTCAACGCCGATGCGCTCGATGCGCGCCTGTGCGAGACGATCGACCTGAAGCGGCAGGATCGCGTGCTGGCGGCCTCGCGCTGGACCAACGTGATGCTGCAGCCGCCGACGGAGGCGCTGGGCATGCTGATCGGCGCGATGAGCCAGAACCAGGCGCTGGCCGACGAGTTCACCGAGAACTTCAACTACCCGGAACGGCAATGGGATCGCATCTCCACCCCGCAGCGCATCCGGTCCTGGATCGACCGCATGTCGGTGCCGGCGGAGCCGGTCAGGGCAATCGCGTGAGGATCGATGCGAGCCACGCCTGATACGCCGCGCGCCAATCCGGCCGCATTCCGCGAAGCCGCCTCGCGCTTTGCGACCGGCGTCACGGTGCTGACCGCGCTCGACGAGCACGGCCGCGTCTGCGGCATGACGGCGAACAGCTTCGTCACCGTCAGCCTGGCGCCGCCGACCGTGCTGGTCTCGGTCATGCCCGGCCGCATGCATCGCGCCATCTCGGCAACGGGGCGCTATTGCGTCAACGTCCTGCCGGATCACGGCCGTGACCTGTCGCGGCATTTTGCAAGCCAGCCGAGCGGCGCTCCGACGCCGGGCTACGACGTCGTCGACGGCCTGCCGCGGCTTCAGGGCTGCATCGCCTGGTTCGCCTGCGAGGTGACGCGCCACGTCGACGTCAGCGACCACACGCTGATCATCGCCGAAGTCTCCGCCTGCGACCATCGGGACAGCACTCCGTTGGTGTTCTTCTCCAGCCGCTATCATCTCGGGCCTGGGGTGCCGGTGGACCGGTGAAGGGTTGCGACTCAGGCGTAGGCCACCCAGCCGCGGAAGGCGAAGCCGGTATAGAACAGGGCCGGGTCGGAGAAGCCGGCCTCGCGCAGGACCGCCTCGTCCTGAGCCGGCGTGAGGATCTCCAGATGGTTGGTGACGGCGTCTCGCGCGGCTGCCGCCTTGTCGGGCTCGACGCCGGAGACGGCCAGGAACGCGGAGTACCGCGACAGCCATCGCGGACGTTCCTCGAAGCCATCGGGCGCGCTCAAATGCGCGACCACGAAGGGCGCGCGTGGTCTGAGCCTGCGGCGGATTTCCGAAGCAATGCGGCGCCGCTCCGCGACATCGACGAAGTGCAGAGTCAGCAGGCAGGTGGCGCCGTCAAAGGGACCCTCCGGCGCATCGTCGATGTAACCTTGATGCAGACACGCGCGCGACGCGAGCGGGCCCAGGGTTTGTCCGGCCAGCGCCAGCATCGCCGCGGACGGGTCCACGCCGTCGAAACTCCAGCGCGGCTGAGCTTGCGCAAACGTCTTCAACTCGAGGCCCCCGCCGGCGCCGAGCACGAGGATGCGCGCCGCCTCACCCGCGCGCTCGGCCAGCAGGATCGCCGCCATCGACAGCATGGCGTTGTAGCCGGGGACGAAGCGCGGCGGTCCCTCGGTGTAGTTCGCCACGGCTTGCGGATCGGAGAACATGTCTTGAATGTTGGTCATGGCGTTGTCCTTGCCGGATCGTGCGCGTTAGGCGTGATGCGCGCTCATGCCGTGAGGCTTGCGCGAGCCGAGGCGCTTGCGAAGATCGTCGCTCAGCATCGCCAGCGTCACCTCGCCGAGGCGCGCCAGCAGCAGCGCCTCCGCATCGCCAAAGGCCTGACCGAGCGCGGCATTGACGGCCTGCTCGACCAGGCAGCCGGGTGCTTCGGTGCGGTTGCCCATCGCCAGCAGCGAGGGACTCCCGAGCGCGGCATAGATATCGCGCAGCGCGACCTTCGAAAGATCGCAGGCGAGCGTCCAGCCGCCGCCGTGCCCTTTCTCCGAGCGCACGTAACCGATCTCCCGCAGGCCCGCCATGATGCGTCGGATCACCACGGGGTTGGTGTCCATGGCTTTCGCCAGTGTCTCGGATGTGAACGGCCCCGGCTGCTGCGCCATGTGCAAGAGGACGTGCAGCACGCCGGATAATCGGCTGTCTCGTTTCATGTAACTTTATATGTTGCATGACGGGGAGGAAGTCAACCAGGGGCGGAGGTGGGCGCGGCGGCCCCCTGTTTTGCCCGACGACGCAACAGGTTCTCGCTCGGCACATCGGTCGCGTTGGACGAGCCGTAAGCCATTGATCCGGTTGGCCCGGCCTACTGTGCATGGGGTTGTTTTCGACATTTTTGTCTTGGCTGGCCTGAGATATCGCAGGCGGCCCGGCATGCCGATTTGCCACGGTGACGGCCCCATGCGCGAGGAGCAACATTCGGTCGGGGCGACGTCATGGACTTTTCGTCCTGTCCCTCACACGGCGCCCGTTTTCATCCATCCATTTTTCGGAGGCGCGTCATGCAGGTTTACAACGTGGTGAAGTTCAGGGTGAAGCAGGGCGAGGAAGCCGCCTTTCTCGACGCGCATCGCAACGGCAAGGCCAAATGGCCTGGCCTCGAGCATGGCGTCATCATCAAGACCGGAGACCAAACCTTTTGCCTCATCGGCACGTGGTCCAGCCAGGATGCGCTGGTCGCCGCGCGATCGGCGATGATCAAGACCCTCGACAGCTTCAGGTCGGTGCTCGAGGACCAGGGCAACGGACGCGGCGTGACCGATGCCGTGTCGGGCGAGGTCGTGCTGGCGCTCTAAAGCATGATCCGGAAAAGTACGCAGCGGCTTTCCGAAAAGATCATGCTTATACAACAACCTAAAGCGCGATGACGATTCATCCTCATCGCATCGCGCTTTAGGCGGCGAGCCAGCCGCTACTTCATCACCCGCAGACCCTTGGTCGTGAACCGCTGCGTCTTGCCGCCGGGGCGCACCGGTCGCCGCGTGCCGGCGGCCTTGCCGGTGCCGGGCGGCTGGTGTGCCGGCACGAGCTGGTGCGGCTGCGAGCCGATCAGGTCGCGGCGGCCCATCTCGATCAGGGCCTCGCGCAGCACCGGCCAATTGTCGGGATCGTGGTAGCGCAGGAAGGCCTTGTGCAGCCGGCGCTGGCGCAGGCCCTTGATGGCCTCGACCTTGTCGCTGCCGCCGTGGCGCACGCCGCGCAGCGGATTGACGCCGGTGTGGTACATCGCGGTCGCCGTCGCCATCGGCGAGGGCAGGAAGGTCTGCACCTGGTCGGCGCGATAACGGTTCTTCTTGAGCCACAGCGCGAGGTTCATCATGTCCTCGTCGGTCGTGCCCGGATGCGCCGCGATGAAATAGGGGATCAGGTAATATTTCTTGCCGGCCTGCTCGGCCGCGGCGTCGAACATGCGCTTGAACTTGTCGTAGGCGCCGATGCCCGGCTTCATCATCTTGTCGAGCGGCCCGCGCTCGGTATGCTCCGGCGCGATCTTCAGGTAACCGCCGACGTGATGGGTGACGAGCTCCTTGATGTATTCGGGGCTCTCGACCGCGAGGTCGTAGCGCACGCCGGAGGCGACCATCACCTTCTTGATGCCACGGGTCTCGCGCACCTTGCGATAGAGCCTGATGAGGTCGTCATGCGAGGTGTTGAGGTTCGGGCAGATCTCGGGGAAGACGCAGGACGGCCGCCGGCACGCCGCCTCGACCTTGGGGTCCTTGCACGCCATCCGGTACATGTTGGCGGTGGGGCCGCCGATGTCGGAGATCACGCCGGTGAAGCCCGGCGTCTTGTCGCGGATCTTCTCGATCTCGCGCAGAATAGAACCTTCGGAGCGGTTCTGGATGATGCGGCCCTCGTGCTCGGTGATCGAGCAGAAGGTGCAGCCACCGAAGCAGCCGCGCATGATCGTGACCGAGAACTTGATCATGTCCCAGGCCGGGATCTTTGCCTCGCCATAGGACGGATGCGGCGCGCGCGCGTAAGGAAGGTCGTAGACCGCGTCCATCTCCTCGCTGGTGAGCGGGATCGGCGGCGGGTTGAGCCAGAGGTCGCGGTCGCCATGACGCTGCACCAGCGGCCGCGCATTGCCGGGATTGCTCTCCCGGTGCAGCACGCGCGAGGCACGCGCATAGGCTTCCTTGTCCTGTTCGACCTGCTCCAGCGCCGGCAGCCGGATCACGGTCGCGCCCTTCTGCCGCGTTGCGCCTTCGTCGGCGGAATCGAGATCGTCGGCGTGCAGCTCGCTGTAATCCTCCGGAACTTTCCGGAACAGCGCGACGCCCCTGACGTCGTCGAGCGAACGCGGCGCTTCGCCGGCGGCGAGCCGATGCGCCACTTCGACCACGGCGCGCTCGGCATTGCCATAGAGCAGCAGATCGGCCTTGGCGTCGGCCAGCACCGAGCGGCGCACCTTGTCGGACCAATAATCGTAATGCGCGATCCGGCGCAGCGAGGCCTCGATGCCGCCGAGCACGATCGGGACGTCCTTGAACGCCTCGCGGCAGCGCTGGGCGTAGACGACGGTGCAGCGGTCCGGCCGCTTGCCGCCCTCGCCGCCCGCGGTGTAGGCGTCGTCGCTGCGGATGCGTCGGTCCGCGGTGTAGCGGTTGACCATGGAATCCATGTTGCCGCCGGTGACGCCGAAGAACACCTTGGGCTTGCCCAGCACCTTGAACGGCTCGGCCGAGTGCCAGTCGGGCTGCGAGATGATGCCGACGCGAAAGCCTTGCGCCTCCAGCAGGCGGCCGATGATCGCCATGCCGAAGCTCGGATGGTCGACATAGGCGTCCCCCGTCACCAGCACGATGTCGCAGGCGTCCCAGCCGAGCGCATCCATCTCGGCGCGGCTCATGGGAAGGAACGGCGCCGGCTTGCGCGGCCGGGCCTGGGCCATCAGCGGCTTTGTGGCAGTGGCGATCTGGGTGTCCATGGTGGATACGCATAGGACCCCGGGCTCCCGAATACAACCGACGGAGGCGCGAAAGATCGCAGGTTCCCGGGGTCGCCAGGAACCATCCGTCTCGATGGACATTCTGATGGAGGGTTGCGGCAGCCCGGCTCGCGCGCGCCCGCGAACGTCCGCCGGTGGCGATGGGGGAGCTGTGAGCACGGTCATAGAGAACTTGCTGTTGCGGAAGCAGAAGCTCGTGGAACAGCTCGAAAAGGCGCCGTCGGTCGAGGATCGCGACAAGATCGAGCACCAGCTCGAGCAGATCAACACCGCGCTGGATTTCCTGGACAGGCCGGGCGCGAGGGACGCGAAATGATCGCGCTCAATTCGCTCTTGGCGTCTCCACCTTCAAGGCCTCCACCTTCAAGGCTCTGGCATAGACCACGCCCGAATTGGTGATGTGCGTGGTCATCAATTCCTCGAAGCCGGCGAGCTCGCCGCGTGCGAACAGATCGAGCAGCTTGCGATGCTCGTCGAACGAGGTGCGGGTCCGCACGTCGATCGGCGAGGTCAGGTTGGTGCGGAGCGCGGCGACGCGGCCGGAGACCAGCTGATAGGATTCGGCGAGATAGCGGTTGCCGCAATGGGCGAACAGCGCCTCGTGAAAGGCGGTATCCGCGCGGCCATAGGCGATGTTGTCCTTCGCCGCCACTGCCGGCTCCATCGCTGCGATCGCCTGGCTCATCGAGGCGATTGCACCGTCGCGATCGTGACCATAGGCCAGCTCGGCGGCCTTGGGCTCGAGCGCGATGCGGAAGGTGCAGAGCGCGTTGATGTCGTCCGCGCTCGGGGTGAACACGAAACTGCCGACCTGCGGCCGGATCATGACGAGGCCTTGCGCCTGCAGCTGGCCCATGGCCTCGCGCACCGGCGTGCGGCTGACGCCGAAGGAATTGGCCACCATCTCCTCGGAGATGGCGGCGCCCAACGCGAACTCGCCGTCGATGATCGCCTGGCGCAGCCGCTGTATCACCCGTTGCGACAGCGATTTCGGCGTATCGAGCTTGAGCGAGCGCATCTGCATGCCTCAGATTACCTTGCCGGGATTGAGCAGCTGATCGGGATCGAGCGCCGCCTTCAGCGTCCGCATCAGCGCGATCTCGGCCTCGCTCCTAGCATGGCCCAGCCATTGCTTCTTCAGCGTGCCGATGCCGTGCTCGGCGGAGACGCTGCCGCCGAGCTCGCGGACGAGGCCATAGATGATAGCGTCCATCTCGTCCTTCGGCTGCTGCGCGACCGACAGGCCGGTAACCCACGAGACCAGATGCAGATTGCCGTCGCCGATATGGCCGTAATAGACGCTCTCGCAGCCCTTGATGCCGTCAGCGAGCGCCGCCTTGCACCGCGCGACGAACTCGTCCATCCGCGCCACCGCAAGGCCGATATCGTAGGAGATGTGCGGCCCCAGCACCTGGCCGAACTCGGCGCAGATGTCGCGCACGCGCCAGAACGCCTGTGTCTGCGCCAGCGATTGCGCCACGGCGGCATCGGCCAGCAGCCCGCGCTCCATCAGCTCCTCGAGCCAGGCCTGGAAGCGCGGTGCGTCGACGCTCTCGTCGGTGCCCTGCGCCTCGACCAGCACGTAAAGGCCGTGGCCGGCGGCGACCGGCGGCTTCACGCCGGCGCGATTCGTGATCACGTCCCAATAATCCGGCCACATCACCTCGAAGGCGGACAGCAGCGGGCCGAGCCCTGAGCGCGCCGCGCCGAGCAGCGTGACCACCGCGGCATAGTCCTTCAGCGCGCAGAGCGCCGCCATGGTCGAGCGCGGCTTCGGGAACAGTCTTAGCACCACGCGGGTGATGATGCCGAGCGTGCCTTCGGAGCCGATGAAGAGGTGCTTGAGGTCGTAGCCGGCGTTGTTCTTCATCAGCTTGTTGAGGCTGGTGATGATGGTGCCGTCGGGCAGCACGACCTCGAGCCCGAGCACCAGCTCGCGCGTCATGCCGTAGCGGATCACGCGGTTGCCGCCGGCGTTGGTGGAGAGATTGCCGCCGATCGCGCAGGAGCCGCGCGAGCCGAGGTCGAGCGGAAAGAAGAAGCCGGCTTCATCCGCGGCCTTCTGGATCGTCTCCAGCGGTGTGCCCGCTTTCACCGTCATCGTCGCGGAGGCCGCATCGATCTCCTCGATGCCGGTCATGCGCTCCAGCGAGATCGCGACCCAGCCGGCTTCGGGCGAGGCGCCCCGGCACAGTCCGGTCAGTCCGCCCTGCGGCACGAACGGCAGATGGGCCTGACGGCAGGTGGCAACCGCGTCGGCCACGCCTTGCGCGTCGACGGGACGGATCACCGCGAGCGGCGTCTGCGGCAGGCTCGCGCTCCAGTCGTTGCAATTGCGCGCGGGCACGTCGGTGCCGGTCAACACCGCAGCCGCGCCGAGCTTGTCGCGCAGCGCTCCGAGCAATTGCTCGGCTCGCCCGACGGGACTCACCATGTTCATGCGAGACCTCCTCGGAAGCCGGCCGCGCCTCAGGCGCGCCTTCGCGGTGGAAAGGGTTTGCGTATGTCTTGTATGTAAGGTACAAGACCAAAAGTAAAGTAAAAACAAGGCCCGATTAAGCCTCGGAAGATCGTTGAAGATCAGCAGCTTAGTTCGGGATCGAAGCAAAGGGCAGTGTGATGACCGAGGCAATTCGCGGGTTCTGGGTGGCGTCGGCGACGCCGCTGACGGCCGACGGCAGCGTGGATTCGGCAAAGCTCGCAGCTCACGCCAAGCAGCTCTTCGGCAAAGGCGTCGATGGCGTCGTGTTGTTCGGCACCACCGGAGAGGGCACCACCTTCAGCGTCGCCGAGCGCATCGCGACCGTGAAGGCGGTGCTCAAGGCCGGCGTTGCCGCCGACCGTATCGGGATCGGCGGCGGCTTTCCCGCCTTCTCGGACAGCATCGCTCTCTCACGCGCGGCGCTCGACCTTGGCCTGCGTCATGTGCTGGTGCTGCCGCCTTACTTCGATCGCAACGTCACGCCTGACGGCATCGAGGATGCGTTCGCCGCGATCATCGACGGCGTCGCCGACGAAAGGCTGCGCGCCTATCTCTATCACATTCCGCAGGTGTCGGGCGTCGCGATTCCGACCGGCGTCGCTGCCAGCTTGCGCAAGCGCTACGGCAAGGTGATCGCCGGCCTGAAAGATTCCAGCGGCGACTTCAAGCAATTCCAGGCCTTCCGTGCCGCAGCCCCCGAGCTCGCCATCACCGTCGGCAACGAGGCCGATATCGCCCGCGCGATGGCCGCGGGCGGGGCCGGCACCATCTGCGGCATGGCCAATGTCGTGCCCGAGCTGGTCAAGGGCATGGTCGACGGCAAGGACGTCGAAGCGCGCATGCAGGCCGCGATCGATGTCGTCCTGAAGACGCCGTCGTCCACCGCCGCGCTGAAAGCGATCCTTGCGGAACAGACCGGCGATGCAGCCTGGCAGCGTGTGCGGCCGCCGCTGCGCGCGTCAACCGACGGCGCTGCGTTGAAGCGTAAGCTCGACGAGGTGACGGCGCCTGCCATCGCGTGAGACCGCAGGAAATCCTGATACGTCGCGGCCAGTTCGCGCGCGACGTGTCGCGGGCCGCCCGACGCCAATTGGAGATTGCCGTTCACTGGCCCTCGTTTCTTAGAACGATTCAATACTAGAGCGATTCAACTCCGCCTGCGGTTCTCTTCGCGCACGGTGGCTGTTAGACGCGCGAGCTTCAATGCCGTGTCTGACTGGAAGTGAATCGAACGTGCGTGCTCATCCGGATGGCCAACGCGTCAGCAGCCATCGTTACCGTGCCGGCAAGCGCCGTGCAGGTCTTCTCGTCGGAGCAGCCGTGCTGCTCGCCGAATGCCACTCCAGCACCACGACCGCACAGGCGCAATCGGCCCTGCCGCCCGTGACGGTGGAGGCTCCGACACCGCGGTCGAAACCGGCGCGCGCCGCAGATCAATCCTCTCGCCGCACCCAGAGCGCCGCCCGCCGGCGCGATCGCAGTCCGGCACCCGCCGCGCCGATGCCCTCCGAGCGCGCCGCAGCGGACGCCGCGGCGCAACAGGCAGCCAAGCTCGGTTACCGCGCAATGCCAAGCGCGACCACGCTGCGCGGCGGCGCCTCGCTGCTCGATACCTCGCAGACCGTCAACGTCGTGCCTGCGCAGGTGCTGAAAGACCAGTTGCCGCGAAACATCGACGATGCGTTGGTCAACATCAGCGGGATCACCCAGGCCAACACGCTTGCGGGCACGCAGGACGCGGTGATCCGCCGCGGCTTCGGCGACAACCGCGACGGCTCGATCATGCGCAACGGCATGCCGCTGGTGCAGGGCCGCAGTCTCAGTCCCGCCGTCGAAAGCGTCGAAGTGCTGAAAGGGCCGGCCTCGCTGCTCTACGGCATCATGGACCCCGGCGGCATCGTCAACACCATCAGCAAGCGGCCGGAGCTCTACCAGCACGGCTCGGTCACGCTGCTCGGCTCGACCTATGCGAACAATCGCAGCGGTGCCGACGGCCTGCTCGACGTCACCGGCCCGATCGGCGATCAGGGCCTCGCCTATCGTTTCATCGGCTACGGCGTCAGCGAGGACTATTGGCGCAACTTCGGCCGCCATCGCGAGATGCTGGTGAACCCGTCGCTGGCCTGGTACGGCGATACAACGACGGTGCAGCTCACCTATGAGCACCGCGAGTTCATCACTCCGTTCGACCGCGGCACGGCCTTCGTCAAGGGCGCTCCACTGGCGATCCCGAAGACGCGCCGGCTCGACGAGCCCTTCAACAACATGTGGGGCACGTCCGACCTGGTGCAGGCTTCGGTCGAGCAGAAGCTCGACGACAATTGGAAGGTCACGGCGGCCTACAGCTACAACACCGAGACTTTCAGCGCGAACCAGCTTCGCATCACCGGCGTCAACGCCACGACCGGTGTTGAAACCCGCAGCAACGACGGGACGCGCAACTCGCTGAGCAACGCCAGCTACGGCGCCTCCTATCTGCAAGGCGACGTCTGGCTGGGCGGTTTTCGCCACGAGATCCTGTTCGGCGGCGAGGCGCTGTACCGCACGATCGATCGCCACGATTTGATCCGCCAGGCGACACCAAGCTTCAATTTCTACAACCCGGTTTATGGACTGGTCGTGCCGGGCACGACCGTCTCGGCGACCGACAGCGAGCAGACCGACAAGCTCGGCACCCGCAGCTTCTTCGCCCAGGACACGTTTCACCTGACGAATTGGCTGTCCGTGGTCGGCGGCGTGCGCTGGATGGAATATGAGCAACTCGCGGGAAAAGGGCGACCCCGTTTCGTCACCGCTACCGATCTTTCGGGCGACAAGGTTCTGCCGCTCGGCGGCGTCATCTTCAAGCTGAACGACCAGCTCTCCTATTACGTGAGCTATACGCAGTCGCTGAAGCCGACATCGGTCATTCCGCCGTTCACGGCCGGCTTCGTTGTCGATTCCACCATCGCGCCAGAAGAAGGAACGCAGTGGGAGACCGGCCTGAAATTCGATGTCAACAAGCGGCTGTCGGGCACTCTGGCGGTCTACGACATCCAGAAGAAGAACGTGCTGGTGCTGGACGATATCGGCGGCGGCAAGTCTGCGGCGCGCACAACCGGTGCGGCCAGGTCACGCGGCGTGGAGCTGGACGTGACGGGCAGACTGACCGACGAATGGAGCATGATCGGAAGCTACGGCTATACCGACGCTCGGCTGAGCGATGATCCCGTTGTCGGCAATGCCAGGCTGTTCAATGTTCCAATGAACACGGCCTCGCTCTATCTCGTCTACGATTTCGGCGACAGGCTCCCCGGACGCCTGCGGCTGGGCGGCGGTGCGCATTATGTCGGCGATCGGGCGGGCGACTCGGCCAACACCTTCTTCATGCCGGCCTATACCGTGGCGGACATTTTTGCGACGTACGACACCAAGATCGACAATCTGCCCGTGACCTATCAGTTCAACGTCAAGAACCTGTTCGACAAGCTCTACTATACATCCAGCACCGGAAATGCCTTGAACGTCGCCCTCGGGGATGCGCGGCGGGTGTCGCTGTCGGCGACGGTGAAGTTCTAGTCATGGCAGCACGGACTGGACACACCATCAAGGCGGTCCTGTTCCAGGTCCATTCCATTGCGGGCCTGATCCTCGCGCTGCTGCTGTCCGTGATCGCGCTGACCGGCGCGATCATGAGCTTCGAGGACGAGATCGTCGATCATCTTAATGCCGGCATCATGCAGGTCGCGCCGCGTCGGGCGCCGGTGCTGATGCCGGATGAGCTGGTGACGCGGCTGACGGCAGGACAGGATCTCGGCAAGGTCTCGGCGATCACGCTGTCGAGCGATCCGTCGGCGGCGGTCCATGTCCGCTTTGCGCGTGACGAACGGGGCGACCGGCCGACCTCGCTCTATGTCGATCCCTATGATGCGCGCGTGCTGGGCTCGCCCCGCGGCGAGGCGTTCTTCGCGACGGTGCGCCGGCTGCATCGCTGGCTCCTCATCCCCGGCGACGGCAAGGGCTGGGGACGACCGATTACCGGCACCATCGCGCTCGGCCTGATCGTCATGCTGGTGTCGGGCCTGGTGCTGCGCTGGCCGCGTCGGGCAGGCAGCGTGAAGATGTGGTTGAAGCCGAACTTGGGACTCAGCGGCCGCGGATTGCATCGCTCGCTGCACACCGTCATCGGCACCTGGGTCCTGCCGGTCTATCTGACGATGGCGCTCACCGGGCTGTACTTCTCCTTCGAATGGTACAAGGACGGCGTGACCTGGCTGTTGGCGCGTCCGCACGCCGCCGCGGCGAAGATGCCTGCAAAGCCGCCGCGCGTGGCCAACTCCGGGCCGGTGCCGTCAATCGGCTTCGATCCGGCATGGACCACGTTCCAGCGCGAGGAGGGCGATCGGTTCTCCAGAGCCCTGCTGACGCTGCCGGGCGGACCGGGTACGACGATCCGCATCCGGTCGTGGGGGAAGGCCTCGTTGCTCGAAACCACGCGCGACGAATTCCGCATCGATGCCGTCACCGGCCAGCTGGCTTCCGCGGAGCGCTTTACCGATAAGACGTTCGGCGAGACGATCATCGCGGCCATCTACGACATCCATCGCGGCGCGATCCTGGGCTGGCCCGGCAAGCTCGCCTTCATGATTGCCGCGATCCTGATGCCGCTGTTCTCGATCACCGGAATCCTGCTCTACCTGTCGCGCCGCAGGCTGCGCCGTTCGGCGTCGCCACCGCTCGGACGGCTCGTCCCCGGCGAGTGAGCCGACAAGGCTAGCCAACGCGCCTGCAATCGGTCAAAAGCCCATGGCCTGTTTCGCTAGGGTCCGTGCCATGAAGCTCCCGACCGTCACTCCCGCCGATATCCGCCGCGCGCTGCTGCTGCGCGAGGAGATCGCGCTGCTCGATCTCCGACACGAGGCAGGCTTTGCGACCGGGCATCCGCTGTTCGCGGCCAACATGGCCGTCGACCGGATCGCGATCGAGGCTGAGACCAGGCTACCGCGCAAGGACGTGCCGATCGTGCTCTATGATGACGGAGACGGGCTGGTCGCGAGCGGCGCCGAGCGTCTGGCCGCGCTCGGCTATACCCGTATCAGCGCGCTCGACGGCGGGCTGAAGGCGTGGCGCGCGGCGGGCTACGAGGTCTTCGCGGACGTCAATTCCTATTCGAAAGCGTTCGGCGAGCTGGTCGAATCGCGCAGGCACACGCCCTCGCTCAGCGCCGACGAGGTGGCCAAGCTGATCGCCGACAAGGCCAACGTCGCCATCCTCGACGTCCGCCGCTTCGACGAATATGCGATCATGAACATTCCGGGCTCGGTCAGCGTGCCCGGCGCCGAATTGGTGCTGCGCGCAGGGCAGGCCGCGCCGGATCCTGACACCACCATCATCGTCAATTGTGCCGGCCGCACCCGCTCCATCATCGGCACCCAGTCGCTGATCAATGCCGGCGTGCCCAACAAGGTGCGCGCGCTGCGCAACGGCACCATCGGCTGGACGCTGGCGCGGCACAGGCTCGACCACGGTGCTGACAGGCGCGGGGAGATCGGGCCATTCGCGGGCGGCCCTGCCAATGCGCGCGATGTCGCCTATCGCGCCGGCGTGCGCCACGTCGGGGCGCGCGAGATGGCGGCACTGGTCGCGCAGACGGATCGCACGCTGTACCGTTTCGACGTACGCGAGGCCGAGGAATACGCGGCCGGCCACCTTCCGGGCTTCCGGCATTATCCGGGCGGCCAGCTCGTGCAGGAAACCGACATGGCTGCTCCGGTGCGCGGGGCGCGCATTCTGCTCACCGACGACAGGAGCGTCCGCGCCGACATGACGGCGTCGTGGCTGGCGCAGATGGGGTGGGAGGTCTATGTGCTGGAAGGCGGCTATGGCGCCACGCTCGAGATCGGCCCGCCGCGCGTGCTGCCCAGGCCCGATCCGGCCCACCGCTACCGCCGTCCCTATGAAGGCACCGATGTCGCGCAAGCCGCGATGCAGGCCTATCTCGATTGGGAATATGGCCTCGTCGAGCAGCTCCGCCGCGACGGCACGCACGGGTTTTACGTGATTTGATTCTGCCGGCCGTCGCGTGCAGATGACGGAGTTGGTGGGATGCCAGGCATCTCAAGCACCGCCATCTTCTCCCGTATCCGCCCCCTATTGTGCTGCGCATCCTCCGCGGTCTATGTGCTCAGGCAAAGCTCATCATCTACGGAGACACCATGTCAGCCCCAGGCCAAGGCCCTGAGCGGAACGCCAAGGCGCTGCTGCTCGAAGGCGTCAATGATAGCGCTGTCGATCTTTTCAGGAGCGCGGGCTTCACCAATGTGGAGCGGCTGACCAAGGCGCTGGACGGCGCGGATCTGCGCCGGGCGCTCGACGGCGTATCGTTGCTCGGCATCCGCTCGCGCACGCAGATCACCGATGAGGTGCTCGCCGCCGCCGACCAGCTGCTCGCGGTCGGCTGCTTCAGCGTCGGCACCAACCAGGTCGATCTCGCGGCGGCGCGCAAGCGCGGCATTCCCGTGTTCAACGCGCCGTTCTCCAACACGCGCAGCGTCGCCGAGCTCGTGATCGGCGAGATCGTGATGCTGCTGCGGCGGATCTTCCCGCGCTCGGTCTCGGCCCATGCCGGCGGCTGGGACAAGTCGGCGACCGGCAGCCGCGAGGTGCGCGGCCGCACGCTCGGCATCGTCGGCTACGGCAATATCGGCTCGCAGCTCTCGACGCTGGCCGAAGCCATGGGCATGCGCGTGATCTATTTCGACCGCACCGACAAGCTTCGCCACGGCAACACCGAGCCGGTGGAGCGACTGGACGAGCTGCTGGCGCAGAGCGACGTCGTCAGCCTGCACGTGCCGGAGACGCCGGAGACGGCGGGCATGATCGGCGAGAAGCAGCTGCGGGCGATGAAGCCGGGCTCGTTGCTGATCAACAACAGCCGCGGCACCGTGGTCGATCTCGATGCGCTGGCGCGAGCCCTGCGCGACGGTCACCTCGCCGGTGCGGCCGTCGACGTGTTTCCGGTGGAGCCGTCGTCGAACGCGGATCGCTTCGAGAGCCCGGTGCAGGGCCTCGAGAACGTCATCCTCACCCCGCATATCGGCGGCTCCACCGAGGAGGCGCAGGAACGCATCGGCGGCGAGGTCGCGCGAAAACTGGTCGACTATTTCATCACCGGTTCGACCATGGGCGCGGTGAATTTTCCGGAAGTGCAGCTGCATTTGCGTCCCTCCGGGGCGCGCTTCAGCCATGTCCATCGCAACGTGCCTGGCATGCTGCGGCGGCTCAACGAAGTCTTCCTTCAGCGCGACATCAACATCGCCGCGCAATATCTGGAGACATCGGGCGATCTCGGCTACGTCGTCCTCGACGCCGATCTCGCGGGGCAGGATTCGGCCACGCTGCTGCAGCAGATCCGCAGCCTCGACGGCACGATCGGCGCGCGGCTGGTGTTCGAGCACTAAAGCGTCATTGACGGTGAGCCGGAGGTCGCATTGAATGCGGCCTCTGGTGGATTGAATAACAACTACAAACCGGGCGGAAACGATGACGCTGACAAGAGCGAAGCTGTGCGCATCGTTGGCGGGTACGGCGGCGGCCCTGAGCGCTAACGTTGCAGGAGCCGCGACCCTGACAGCGGATGCAGAGACGGTCTGCAAGGGCCTCGTTGGCGGCGCCGATGCGGTGAAGATCGACTCCGCAACGCTGCAGTCGCCCTCACAGCTCGTGGTCGCCGAACGCGGGCCGACGCCGTCGGCGCGCATCACGCCGGCCAACCCGGCCTTCTGCAAGGTGCTCGGCCATATCGACCCCACGGATCCCAAGGCGCCGCCGATCAGATTCCAGGTCAACCTTCCCGTCGAATGGAACGGACGCTCGCTGCAATATGGCGGCGGCGGGTTCAACGGCGTGCTGATCACCGGCCTTGCGCTGCCGCCGGCCTATCCCTTCGACAAGCCGTCGCCGCTGGCACGCGGCTTCGTCACCTACGGCACCGATTCCGGCCACGAGACCAAGCCGGGCGAGCCGCCGCAGGTCTTTGCGCTGAACGATGAGGCCTTCGAGAATTTCGCTCACCGCGCCTACAAGAGAGTGCGCGACGTTGCGGTTGCGCTGATGGAGCGCGCCTACGGCAGGAAGCCCGACAAGATGTACTTCATGGGCTCGTCCGAGGGCGGCCGCGAAGGCCTCACCATGGCGCAGCGCTACCCCGATGACTTCGACGGCATCTTCGCCCGCGTTCCCGTCATCAACTGGGTCGGCCTGCAGCACGCCGGCACGCGATCGGGTCTCGTCACCATGGGGCCGGGCTGGATCAATCCGGCGCAGGTGAAGCTCGTCGGCGAGGCGGTGCGGGCGGCCTGCGACAAGGCCGACGGCTCCGACGATGCGTTGGTGCAGAACCCCGTCGCCTGCAAGGCCGCTTTCAAGGTCGAGACGCTGCGCTGCGCGACCGGCCAAAGCGGCGATCGGTGTCTCACCGATGCGCAGATCAAGGCGATTGAGACGCTGCACGCGACCTACAAATTCCCGTTCCCGCTCGAAAACGGCCTCGACGATTATCCGGGCTGGGGCGTCTCTGGCGAGGATATTCCGGCGATCGGTCCGACCGGCGGCTGGACTGCGTGGTGGCTCGGCACCGCGCCGCCGGCACAACCGCCCGCGCCCAACAACGGCATCGCCTGGATCTACGGCGCCGGCGGCATCCAATATGTGTTCGCGCGCGATCCCAAGCTCGACGTCACCACCTACAAGGTGGAGGAGCACAAGGCGCGGCTGCTCGAAGTGTCGAAGCTGATGGATTCGACCGATCCCGATCTCAGCCGCTTCCGCGCGCGCGGCGGCCGTCTGATCATGCTCGAGCACATGGCCGACTACGCCCAGAGTCCCTATGCCGGCATCCGCTATTTCGAGAGCGTCGAGCGCAAGCTCGGCAAGGCCGAGACGGCGGAGTTCGCGCGGCTCTACACCGCACCCGGCGTCGACCATGTCGGCTCCGGTGCACCGGCCAATGTCGACATGCTCAGCGTGCTGGTCGACTGGGTCGAGAAGGGCAAGGCACCCGGCGATCTCGAAGTGGCCGAGCAGAAGGTCGAGGCGCCCTCGTTCACGACGCTGCGTGCGCTGCCGCTGTGCCGCTGGCCCGCATGGCCGCACTACAAATCGGGACCGGTGACGGAAGCGGCGAGCTTCGCCTGCGCACCGTAGCCAAACGGCTCGTTTGACAACGACCGCGCGCTCAGCTAGATATTTCGCATGCGAAATAATGGCGTCGACGCGCGGCATCATCGGCTGATCTACCTGCTCAGCGTTGCGCAGCGCCGCTTGCAGCGCTGGATGGCGGCGCGCCCGGAGAGCGAGGTGACGCCGGCGCAGGCGGGGTTGTTGTTCATCCTCGGCAAGCAGGACGGCGTCTTGATGGGCGAGGCGGGCGCGGCGCTCGACATGGGGCCGGCCGGCATTTCCGGCCTCGTCGACCGCACCGAGGCTGCGAAGTTGATCGAGCGGCGGGCCGACCGCGAGGACGGACGCGCCTGGCGCATCTTTCTGACGCCGAAGGGACGCAGCGCGCTGGCGCAGGCGAAAGCTGGTGCGGCGGAGGTCAACGCGGCACTGACGGACGGATTCACGGCTGCCGAGATCGACATCGTCGCGCGCTGGCTGACCAGCATTCAGGACAAGTTTCCAAGGCCTTCGGACGACAAGCCATTCAGACGAATAGAAGGAGCGAACCCATGACCGAGCACGTCCGCATCGAGACCAATGGCGGCATCCTCACCCTCACGCTGGCGCGTCCCGACAAGAAGAACGCGCTGACCGATGCGATGTACGGCAAGCTCGCCGACGCCATCGAAGCCGCCGAGGGCGACGCCTCCACTCGCGTGATCCTGATCCGCGGCGAGGGCGACATGTTCACCGCCGGCAACGACGTCGGCGAATTCGCCGCGGTCGCAACCGGCAAGTCCGAAGGCAGCCGCAACGTCGTCCGCTTCATCCAGTCGCTGGCCCGCTGCACCCGGCCGCTGGTCGCGGCGGTGCAGGGCCGCGCCGTCGGCGTCGGCACCACGATGCTGCTGCATTGCGACCTCGTGGTGCTCGCCGACAACGCGCAATTGTCGACGCCTTTCGTCAGCCTCGCGCTGGTGCCGGAAGCGGCCTCCAGCCTGCTGATGCCGGCGCGCATCGGCCATGCCCGCGCCTACGAGATGTTCGCGCTGGGTGAGGCGGTACCGGCGCAGACGGCGCTGCAATGGGGCATCGCCAACCGCGTGGTGCCGCTCGACAAGCTGGATGCCGAGGCGCTTGCACTCGCGCAGCGCCTTGCCCGGCAACCGGCCGGCGCCCTCACCGCCACCAAGCGCCTGATGCGCAACGGCGAGGTGCTGGTCGCGCAGATGCAGGCCGAAGGCGAGCAGTTCGCCCAGCGCCTGCGCACCGCCGAGGCGCGCGAAGCATTCACGGCCTTCGCCGAGCGTCGGCCACCGGATTTCACCAAGGTTGCGTGAATCAACGGCTCGAAAGGCCGGCGTTTAACATTTGATATAAGCTTAACGGACTTTTGGCATGTCACGGTGCAAGGTGCCCGCTCGTGCAGAGCAGGTTCCTTTCGCCATGTCATTTTTTAAGAAATCGGTAAGCAAGCTACTTCTTGTCCTGATGGCGCTTTTGGCCGCCGGCGCGCTGGCCAGCACCGCGTTCCAGATGCTCGGCGCATTTGGTCGCTACAGCGACAGCCTGGAGACCGAGCGGCTCGCGGCTGCCGACAAGGCGATCTTCCACGGCGTGCTCGCATTGCGCAACAATCGCGGCGATGCACAGAGCGCGCTGCTCGGCGAGGACGATCCGCGCGCCAAGCTCGGCGCCGCCGAGAAGGCCGAACTGGCCGGCTATGATGCCATCGTCGCGGCGCTCTCTACCGTCGAGTTCGCCCGCCGCGACGAGCTCGCCAGCACGCTGAAGCAGCGCTGGAGCGAGGCTGCGCCGAAGTTCCAGCTGTTCTACGACGAGGCCAGGCTGCCGCGCGCCGAGCGCAAGGTCGAGCGTACCGCGCCCTGGTACGATGGCGTCACCAAGGTGATCGAGACCGCGAACCTGGCATCCACCGCGGTGTCGAACCGCGCCTGGACCAACGATCCCTTCATCGCCCGCATGATCCAGGCCCGCCGCCTGGCCTGGCAGGTCCGCGACCGTTACGGCATCCAGTGCTCGACCCTCCGTCCCAACATCAACACCTCGAAGCCGCTCGACGAGACTCAGAAGCAGACCGTGGCCGGCTGGAACGGCATCGTCACCGCCGGCTGGACCGGCCTGGAGGAATTGCTGGCCGCGCCCGACGTGACGGCGGATGTCGTCAATGCGGCGAAGGAGGCGCGGGCCAAGACCGACGGCGTGCTCAAGCAGATCGGCGATCTCACCAAAAATCTCGACGGCAGTGGCAAGCCGGCAATGCCCGCCTCGGAATGGAACGCGCTGTGCCAGTCGCCCTTCGCGCCGATCGTCGCGGTCGCCAACAAGGCTCTCGACCTGTCGATCGCGCGTGCGGAAGCCGTCCAGGCCAAAGCCCTCACCAACCTCATCGTGCAGTCGTTCGCGTTCCTGCTCGCGCTGGCCGTGACGCTGGCCGGCGTGTTCGTGGTGCGCAATCGCCTGATGCGGCCGGTACGCGCCATCCTTGATGCCATCGCCCGCATCAGCGCCCGCGATTATGCGACGCCGGTGCCGCAATCCCGGCATCCCGACGAGTTCGGCACCATGGCCGCCGCGCTCGAAAGCCTGCGCGAGAGCGCGGCCACCGCGGAACGGCTGGGCCGGGAGCGCGAATCGCAGCAGGCGCTGCAACTCGCGCGCTCCGGCACGGTCGATTCCGCCTGCCGCAGCTTCGACGACACGGTGCAGGCCGTCATCCAGAGCGTTGCGGCCTCGACGCGTGAGCTCGATGCCACCGCCACCGGCGTGCGCTCGCTGGTCTCGCAGTCGAGCAGCCAGACCGCGGCGGTCTCCTCCGCCGCCGAGCAGGCCACCAACAATCTCGAGACCATCGCCGCCGCGACCGAGGAGCTCTCCGCATCCGTCGGCGAGATCTCGGCGCAGGTGCAGTCCAGCGCCCGCGAGGCCCGCGAAGCCGTCGCGCAGGCCGAGCAGACCAATGCGACGGTCGAGATCCTCGACCAGACCGCAAGCCGCATCGGCGAAGTCGTCAAGATGATCAACGCCATCGCCGCCCAGACCAACCTTCTGGCCTTGAACGCCACCATCGAAGCCGCGCGCGCGGGCGAGGCCGGTCGCGGTTTCGCCGTGGTCGCCGGCGAGGTCAAGAGTCTCGCCTCCCAGACCGCGACCGCGACCGAAGAGATCTCGCGCCAGGTCGAGGAGATCCAGGCCGCGACGGGCCAGGCGGTTGCCGCCATCCGTTCGATCGGCGGCGCCATCAGCGGCATCGACGAGAAGATGACGGCGATTGCCGCCGCGGTCGAGCAGCAGCGCGCCGCCACCACCGAGATCTCCCGCAACTTCCAGCAGGCGGCGCAAGGCACTCGCGAGGTCACCGACACCATCGGCAGCGTCGCCAGGCTCAACCAGGAGACCGGCAATGCCGGCACGGTTCTGTCGGAATCCGTCAAGAAGATGTCGGCCGACGCCGATCGTCTCCGCGTCGCGGTCGAGGGCTTCCTGGGCGCGGTGAAGACCGCGTAGTTTCGCCTCATTCTTCCATTCTGAGATCGTGCGTTCGGCATTGCCGCCGGTCCGCGCGGCGGCTACATCTGTGCCGCCTCGCGCCCAGAGCGCAGCGCCGGACGCAAGACACATCAGGGATGGAGAGTTCGATGCCGGTCACCCCCCACCAGGCCCAGCGCCCCTATCGCGGCGTGTTCCCGGTCGCGCCTACCATTTTCGACGAGCGCGGTGAGCTCGACCTCGAGGGACAGCGCCGCTGCATCGATTTCATGATCGATGCCGGCTCGCACGGCCTCTGCATCCTCGCCAATTTCTCCGAGCAGTTCGTGCTCACCGATGCCGAGCGCGAGAGCGTGATGCATGCGGTGCTGGAGCATGTCGCGGGACGGGTTCCCGTGATCGTCACCACCACCCATTTCAGCTCGGCCGTGTGCGCGGCGCGCAGCAAGCAGGCGGAAGCTGCGGGCGCCGCCATGGTGATGGTGATGCCGCCCTATCACGGCGCGACCTTCCGGGTCCCCGAGAAGGGCATCGTCGAATTCTTCAGGGTGCTCTCGGGCGCGATCGACATTCCGATCATGATCCAGGATGCGCCGGTGGCTGGCACGCCGCTCTCGGTCGAGCTGCTCGCACGGCTAGCGCGCGACTTTTCCAACATCCGCTATTTCAAGATCGAAGTAGCGGGCGCGGCCTCAAAGCTGCGCGGCCTGATCGAGGCGGGCGGCAAGGACATCGAAGGCCCGTGGGACGGTGAGGAGGCGATCACGCTGCTGGCCGATCTCGACGCCGGCGCCACCGGCGCCATGACCGGCGGCGGCTATCCCGACGGCATCCGCCAGATCATCGATCCCTATTTCGCCGGCGACCGCGACAAGGCAAAGGCCGCTTACGAACGCTGGCTGCCGTTGATCAACTACGAGAACCGCCAATGCGGCCTGATCGCCTGCAAGGTCATGATGCAGGCCGGCGGCGTCATCAAGTCGGACGCGGTGCGCCATCCGCTCCAGCCGCTGCATCCGGCGACCCGGGCGGGGCTGTTGGAGCTCGCCAAGGAGCGCGACGCGCTGGCCTTGCGGTGGGGGAAGTAGGTCTCTCCCCGTCATTGCGAGGAGCCCTTGCAACGAAGCAATCCAGACTATCTCCGCGGGTGCATTTCTGGATTGCTTCGCTACGCTCGCAATGACGAATGTGACGCGCAGCCTAATACGCTAGCGTCCACTCGCCGATGATGCGAAAGCGCGCCTTCGCGTCATCCTGTCGAAACAGCGCGATCCGATCGATCGCGAGCGTCTCGATGCCCAGCGCTGCAAACCGCGTCCGCAGCATCTGAAGAATCGGGCCGCGCCGCTCGGCATCCAGCCGTCCCGTCAGCGTCATGTGGAAGCGGAATTCCTCCATCACGTAAGGGTAGCCCCAGCGGTCGAGATAGTCGCGCTGCCGTTCGCTCAGCTTCTCCGGCTTGCGCCGCGCGCGATCCTCCGCGGTCAGCGCCGCACGGAAAGCGTCGAAATCCCGGACGCAATCGGCGGCGAGCTCTTGCAGCGCCTCGACCGGCTCGGCTGGAATGACGGCGATGAAGCCGCTGATGGCATCGACGACGGGCCGGATCACGGGACGCGGCCGCGTCTTGCCGGCGAAGGTCGCGCAAGCGGTCATCAGCTCGGCTTCGGTCCTGCCAGATGCCAGCGCCATCGGCGCTTTCAGCGTGGCATGAAAGCCGTATTTGCGCGGATCGGCGCTGATATCGCGCCAGTCAGGCGCGACCTCCAGCGCCTCGCGCGGAAACGGCAGTTCGTTCCCGGCATAGGCGTCGTAGCCGAGCAACTCGGCGCCGAAGCGGGAGAGGGGGTTGTTGCTGCCTGCGGCAAAATAGATCGCGTAGCGGGGAAAGCCTGTCATCGCGCGAGCATAGCCGGTTTAGGCCGCGGCGACAGCTTCGCGCGGCATCGCCGCCGCACTCAGGAGCCGCGTCGCATCAGTGAGATGGACCAGCTTGCCGCCCGATATCACCGCGATCAGCCGCGGCCGCAGCGGCACATCGTCGTCGACCAGCAGAATGTCGGCGCGGCGGCCTTCCGCGAGCACGCCGCGATCGGTCAGGCCGGTCGCGCGCGCAGGGCCGGCAGAGACCAGATTCCAGGCCTCCGTCAGCGGCAGCACGCCATCGGCGGCGAGCCGGAACGCGGCGAGCAGCTGGGCGGGATAATAGTAATCCGACGCCAGCACCGAGCAGAGCCCCTTGGCGATCATGTCGGAGGCCTTGGTCCAACCGGTGTGGCTGCCGCCGCGCACGACGTTCGGCGCGCCGTAGACGATGGCATCGCCGTGGCTTGCCGCCGCCTGCGCCGTCTCCTCATTGATCGGAAACTCCGCGATCAAGGCGCCGAGCTCGCGAAACTCGCGGCGCATCGCCGGCGTCGCGTCATCGTGCGAGAGCATCCGCACCTCGGCCGCACGGGCCGCGGCGGCCAGACGCGCAACGGAAGCCGGCACCTCGTCGGCGCGCGAGACCACGCGCTCGACCAGGCGGTCGAACTCCTCGCCCGACAAGCCGGTGCGCTCCACCATGCGGTTGCGCTTGCGCGGCTTGGCCATGTCGGCGACCGTGCCGTCCATGTGGTCGTTGAAGGCGAACAGGTCGACGCGGCCTTCCATGAGCCACTGCGCGATCTCGGCCTCGGCCTCGAGATTGTAGGTTTCGTGCCGCAGATGGAAGCGGGTGTCGGCGGAGAATTGCGGACGCTGCCGCTCGATCGCCTCCATCAGTCCGCGCGCATTGTCCGCGCTGCGCAGGCCCGGCTCCCAGGAGCAGGTGGTGGCGTGAAACACGGTGGTGATGCCGTTGCTGATGGCCTGGCGGTCGCTGTCGGCGAGCGCGACATCGATCGGGAAGTCGACACCGGCGCGCGGCATCATCTGCCGCTCGAAGGCATCGCCGTGTAGATCGACGATGCCGGGCAGCACCAGCAGGCCCCGTGCATCGATCGCCAGCCGCGCCCGGCCGCGAGCGGCGTCTATCGCAATGATGTCCTGCCCGGACACCCCCAATGACGTTTCGACGAGTTCGGTGCCGATCAGGGTCCGGCCGCCTTCAAGCAAGATGTCTGTCACGCGACCGCGCTTCGTTTGCTGGCAGGGAGAGTCGCCCGTGCTTCGTATGACGCCAGGAAATCTTCAATCCCGAGCTTGCGGAAATCGGGCAGGGCCTCGCGCAATTTGTCGTGATCCCAGTCCCACCAAGCAAGCCGCGCGAGACGCCCGGCGATCTCCTCGGAGAACCGTCGCCGCACGATTCGGGCCGGATTGCCGGCGACGATGGTGTAGGCCGGCACGTCCTTGGTGACGATGGCGCCGGCCGCGATCACCGCGCCGGTGCCGATGTTGCGGCCCGGCAGCACGATCGCGCCGTGGCCGATCCAGACGTCGTGGCCGATATGGACGTGATGCTGGCGCCGCCAGTCGAAGAAATCGGCATCGTCGCTTTCGCCGGCGAAATAGGCGCTCGAACGATAGGTGAAATGAGCCTGCGTCGCGCGGTGCATCGGATGGTTGCCGGGGTTGATGCGCGTCATCGCCGCGATCGAGCAGAACTTTCCGATCGTACTGTAGGTGATCTGCGAATCGTTCACGACATAGGAGTAATCGCCCATCGCCACTTCGTGCAGGATGGTGCGGGCGCCGACCTCGGTATAGGCGCCGAGCCGGGCCTCGTGCAGCTTGGCCGAGGGATCGATGGTCGGCTGAACTGAAAGAGCTTTGGCGGCCATGTCGAATCCGGAGTGCGAAGGCGGGCGTACCTCTTCTAGCGGATTCATGACAATGTCATGACGTAGCGATGACAGGGAATGAGCTGTGCAGGATCGCTGCGCTGCAACGGTCGTGTCACACAAGTGTTAAGCATGGACGTTAGCGATTGGCTCCAGCTACTCTGGAGCCCTGCATGCTGGTGGTGGATGGTCTGACGTGTCGCTTCGGCGCAAAAGCCGCGGTGGACGACGCTTCGTTTCAAGTTTCTCCCGGCGGTTTCGTTGGTGTGATCGGGCGATCCGGCGCCGGCAAGTCGACATTGCTGCGGAGCATCAACCGCCTGGTGACGCCGAGCGAGGGACGCATCCTGTTCGACGGCGTCGACGTCACCGCGCTACGCGGCAAGGAGCTGCGGCAATGGCGGGCGCGCTCGGCCATGATCTTCCAGCAGTTCAACCTGGTTGGCCGGCTCGATGTCCTCACCAACGTGCTGATGGGGCGGCTTGCGACGATGCCGGCCTGGCGCTCGCTGTCGCAAATCTGGCCGGAGCAGGACAAGGCGCTGGCGATGTCCGCGCTCGAGCAGTTCGACATCGCCTCGCTCGCCGCCCAGCGCGCCGACCAGCTCTCCGGCGGTCAGCAGCAGCGCGTCGCGATCGCGCGCGCCCTGGTGCAGCAGCCCGACATCATCCTCGCCGACGAGCCGATCGCTTCGCTCGACCCGCGCAACACCAAGATCGTGATGGATGCGCTTTTGCGCATCAACAAGCATTTCGGCATCACTGTGCTCTGCAACCTGCATTCGCTCGACCTCGCCCGCAGCTATTGCGACCGGCTGATCGGCATGGCGCAGGGCCGCGTGGTGTTCGACGGCGCGCCGGCCGCGCTGACCGATCACGTCGCGCGCGAGCTCTACGATCTCGAAGCCGCCGATGTCATGGGCGCCATGCCTGCGCCGGCGCCCGCGGGCGTCCCCGCGCTCGGAACGGCCGCGGCCGCCTGAGCGAAACCTGTTTCGCTGCAAGTCTTCTTTGCAAGTTTTTGCGTCAACCGACCCCAACCGATGAAGAGGGTAACATGATCACTCGCAGACTGGTCCTCGCCGGCGCCGCCGCGCTCGCGTTCACGACTTCAGCCCTGGCTGCCGATTGGAAGGCGAAATATCCCGAGCTGACCTTCGCGGTCGTGCCGGCCGAGAACGCCTCCGGCGTGACCGAGCGCTGGGCGCCGTTCATGAGCTATCTCTCCAAGGAGCTGGGCGTAAAGGTCACGTTGCGCATTGCCAACGACTACGCCGCCGTGATCGAAGGCCAGCGCGCCGGCAACATCCACATCGCGAGCTACGGCTCGGCCGCGTTCGCTCGCGCCCGCCTGACCGGCGTCAAGTCCGAGGCCTTCGCCAATGACGTCAACGCCGACGGCTCGACCGGCTATTATTCGGTGTTCTTCGTCAAGGCGAGCAGCCCCTACAAGACCCTCGATCAGCTCAAGGGCAAGAATCTCGGCCTGGTCGACCCGAACTCGACCTCTGGCA
Organism: Bradyrhizobium sp. 22; assembly: GCF_000482425.1. NCBI lineage: Bacteria > Pseudomonadati > Pseudomonadota > Alphaproteobacteria > Hyphomicrobiales > Nitrobacteraceae > Bradyrhizobium > Bradyrhizobium sp. 22. Next base: position 1,545,341 of record NZ_KI519400.1, on the reverse strand, counting down.
ACAACGTGCCCCGCTTCGAGCTCGACAAGTTGGGTATCCATGACGCCGACAGCTATTTCGGCAAGGTCGTCTTCACCGGCAGCCACGAGAACGCGATGCTGGCGCTGGCGCAAGGCACGGTCGAGGTTGCCGCCAACCAATGGACCAGCGACGACGATTCCACGCTGGCGCAGATGCTGACCAAGGGCATGCTAAAGAATGCCGACGGATCGGCGATGAAGAAGGACGATTTTCGCATCATCCACAAATCGGCGCCAATCATCAATGGTCCCTATGCTTTCAACTCCGACCTGCCGGAAGATGCCAAGGCCGCCATTGTGAAAGCGTTCTTCGACGCGCCGACCAAGGACAAGGCCGCGTTCGATCGCCTCTCCGACGGCCAGAAGAAGGGCTTCCATCCCGCCACCACCAAGGATTGGGATGGCACGATCGAGTTGATCAAGTTCGTCGACGCCCTGCGTAAGAAGAAGGCGTCCTGAGTATCGCGACGATACCACTGGAGCCGGGTCGATCGACCCGGCTCTTTCTTTGACGGGACTTCATCTCAAGCCCATGACAACAGCGGTTTCGATCCTTCCCGAGCAGCAGCTCGCCGTGCTCAACGCCGCCTATCGGCAGGCGGTGGCACGCAGGCGGCTGCGCCTCCTGTTTGGAGCCTCGATGTTCGCCGCGGCGCTGGTTCTCGCCGCGGTCGGCGCGGAAGTGAATCTGCGCACGCTGTTCAGCTATTTCGGCAACTTCGTCAGCTATTTCGACCGCATTTTCACGCTCGACAGCGGCCAGCGGGTCTGGACCGACGTCGGCGAGTGGCTCTGGGGCTGGCGCAAATGGCTGAAGATGCTGGGCGAGACCCTGCTGATCAGCTACGTCGGCACGCTGATCGGCGCGATCCTCGCATTTGGCCTGAACTTCCTCGCCGCCGAGAACACCTCGCCCGCACCCTGGCTGCGCTTCGTCGTCCGGCGCCTGCTCGAATTCGCCCGCACCGTTCCGGGCATCGTGTTCGCGCTGGTGTTCGTGATCGCCTTCGGGCTGGGTCCGATGGCCGGCGTGCTCGCGATCGCGATCCATTCAACCGGTGCGCTCGGCAAGCTGTTCTCGGAGGTCGTCGAGAACGCCGACATGAAGCCGGTCGAGGGCATCCGCTCGACCGGCGCAAGCTGGCTGTCGTGCATGCGCTTTGCCGTGGTGCCGCAGGTGACGGCGGGCTATGCCAGCTACGCGCTGCTGCGTTTCGAGATCAACGTCCGCGAGGCCTCCGTCATGGGGTTCGTCGGCGCCGGCGGCATCGGCCAGGAGCTCGTCGTCGCCATTCGCAAGTTCTATTACTCGGATGTCAGCGCCATCCTGCTCACCATCATCGTCACCGTCTTCCTCATCGACATCAGCACGGGCTGGCTGCGCGGCCGCCTGTTCGGCAAGGAGGCGCGGACGTGACGCCGCACGAGGTCGATCCGCGAGAGCTTCGCGCCCGCTATCCCGACGTGTTCGATCGTCCCGCTTCGGCGCGGCTGGCGATGCCGGCGATGATCGTCGCGGCGTTCGCGATCCTGATTTACGGCCTGGTCGATCTCGACTTCTCGCCGTCGCGCTTCTTCGCCGGCCTCAGTCAGCTCGGCTGGATCACTTTGATGATGATCCCGCCGGATCCCGGTTCCTCGCTGCCGGTCTATCTCAAGGCGCTCGGCGAGACGCTGTCGATCGCGCTGCTCGGCACCACGCTGGCCGCCGTGTTCGCGCTTCCCGTCAGCCTGCTCGCAGCGCGCAACGTGGTGCCGTCGAGCATCCTGCGCTTCCCGGTTCGCCGCGTGCTGGATTCGATCCGCGGCGTCGACACCCTGATCTGGGCGCTGGTGTGGATCAATGTCGTGGGCCTCGGGCCGTTTGCCGGGGTGCTGGCGATCGCCGTGTCGGATTTCGGTGCGTTCGGCAAATTGTTCTCGGAGGCGATCGAGGGCGCCGATCAGAAGCAGGTCGAGGGCATCCGCGCCTCCGGCGGCAGTGCCCTGCACGAGATCCGCTTCGGCCTGATGCCGCAGGTGCTGCCCGTCATCGCCGGCCAGGTGCTATACTACATCGAGTCCAACACCCGCTCGGCGACCATCATCGGCATCGTCGGCGCCGGCGGCATCGGCCTGCAACTCGCCGAGCAGATCCGCGTGCTCGAATGGCAGAGGGTGTCGTTCCTGATCCTGATGATCCTGGTCGCGGTCGCCGCGATCGATTTCATCTCGGGCAAGCTGCGCTTTGCGATCATTGGACGACGGGCGGTGGCGTGAGCACAGGTGCTGTAGGGTGGGCAAAGGCGCGTCAGCGCCGTGCCCACGGATTTTCTCCGACATGATCAAGGTCGTGGGCACGCTTCGCTTTGCCCACCTTTGTATCAGCGCGCCGGCTTATAATGGGGCGTTCCGTGAGGAATGGCCCAGCCCGGGTGGCCGCCCGAGCTGGGTCGCCGTTCGATCGGATCGATGCCCACCGAAGCCTTGAGGGCTGTCAGACGTAGCAAGATCGCGATCGGCACTTCATCGGGACCCGGATGGTTGAACGAACTTCAGGTTCGCGTAACAAGGGAGGGTCGACGAAGATGGCCAAGCGTATCACGATGTGTGCCGGGATCGATACCGGCAAACGTAAGCTCGATGTTGCACTTGATGGTGGTTCGGAGCGGTTTCAGGCCGACAACACGCCGGATGGCCATAAAGTGTTGGTGGAATGGCTGCGGCAGCACAAGATCAAGCGGGTTGGGATCGAGGCGAGTGGCGGCTATGAGCAAGCTGTCGTCGCCGAACTGCGGCGGCAGCGGTTTGTGGTCGTCGTGTTTCAGCCGGCCCAGGTGCGCGCTTATGGCGTGTTCCAGCTGCAGCGAGCCAAGAATGACAAGATCGATGCCGCGCTGATTGCAGCCTGTACCGCCGCGGTCAAGAAGATCCACGCAGCTCCGGATCCCCGGTTGCAGCCCTTTGCCGAGCATCTGACGATGATCGACCAGATCACGGAGGACATTGCTCGGTTGAAGAACCGGATCGAGAGCTGCCGCAATATGCGGCTCCAGAAGCTGTGGAAGGAAGATATCGCCCGCCTGGCCAAGCGCGAGAGGGTCGAACTGAAGGCACTGGCCGCCGCAATCCGTGAGCATCGCGATCTTGCCAAGCGGCTCGCCTTGATCAACAGCATCGACGGTATTGGGCTGAAGACCGCCATGGTCATTCTGGTGCGGATGCCTGAGATCGGTCAGATCACGCGCGAACAAGCGGCCGCGCTGGCTGGCATTGCCCCTTACGACGACGACAGCGGCGATCGCTCCGGCGCTCGTCAGATCGCCGGCGGGCGTGACCGACTGCGACGTGCGCTCTTTGCTGCCGCGTTTCCCGCCTCATTCCGCTGGAATCCGCAGCTGATCGCGTTCTACGGAAGGCTGACCCGAGCCGGCAAGGAGCACAAACGCGCCTTGATCGCGTGTGCCAGAAAGCTGCTGATCTTCGCCAATACAGTCGTCGCTCGCGGCACGCCCTGGCAGAAAAAATTGCCTGAAGTCGCCGGCATACCAGCCACTTGATCGCGTTTCTTTGTTCGGCCGAAGCACCGTTTCTTCGTCCCGACCTGCCCTCACAAAGACGCCGCGCGCCGCGGCCGTCAAGGCTGGCCGTCGCGCCGGCCTCACCCCTGCCCCACTGCCGCCAGGCCACGCCTTGACGGCCGCAAGCACGGCGTCATGCTCACCGGCAAGCGGGCGCCGTTTAATGGTTGCTACGGCGCCATATTCGCGGAGCTACGACTCCACCAGAAACTCCACCCGCTCCGCCGCGAAGCGCGAATGCTTGGTCATCAGCGGCTTGCCGTGGAGATCGTGGTCGGTGGCGTCGACCACGAGGATCGGGCGTCCCAGCGCGAGATCCAGCCGCGCCGCGTCGGTGGCGTCCACGATGCCGGCGGTGATCCGGGTCGCGCCGCGGCGATAGTCGCGCACGCCGTAATGGGCGAGCAGCTTCGTCATCGAGCGCGTCGCCGCGAACACGGCGCCCGCATTCGGGAACAGCTCGGCCGACAGCCAGGTGGTGGAGACGCAGATCGGGGTGCGGTCGGCGAGGCGGATCGCTTCGATCCGCATCAAAGGCGCGCCGGTCTTCAGTCCCAGCTCCCGCGCGAGCTCGCGCGTCGCGATATCGTCGGTCGCCTCGATCAGCCGCCCATGGGGTTCGCGGCCGCCCGCGCCGACGATCTCGGAGAAGCGCGTGCGCGAGCGCAGGGGATAGGCGAGCTTCTGCGCTTCGACATAGGTGCCGCTGCCGCGCTCGGCGCGCACCAGGCCGCGCTCGGCGAGGGCGGCCAGCGCGCGCCGCACGGTGTGGCGGTTGACGCGATAGGTTTCGGCGATCTCCATCTCGCCCGGCAATTTGTCGCCGGCCGCGAAGCGGCCATCGGCGATGCCGCGCTCGATGCCGTCGGCAACGAGGCGCCACAGCGCGACGCCGGACGACGCAGTGTCTTGCATGCTCATATCGCCGGTCAGCCTAGCCCAGAAATCACGCACTTGTCACGAAACAGTCATGGCGCTCTCGTATGAAGTTGTCTATTATCATAGACAACTTCGATGCGGCAAGCTCCGTCAAAGGTTCGGTGAATCGGGTGACCCAGCACAACAACCAGCAAGCCCAGCGCAAGGCCGCGATGGCCGTGCTGGCGCACGCGGAGGCGGGCGAGATCGCCGCCCGCCTCCGCGACTTACGCATCCCTGACCATCAGGATCTGCGCGCGCCGGAAAATGGCCTCGTCATGCTGCGCGGCCGGGTCGGCGGCGACGGCGCACCCTTCAATCTCGGCGAGGCCACCGTGTCGCGCGCAGCCGTGAAGCTCGCGAGCGGCGAGGTCGGTTTCGGCTACACGCTCGGGCGTGACGGCGAGAAGGCGCGGCTGATCGCGCTGTGCGATGCGCTGGTGCAGTCCCGCGACTTCGGCGGCGCCGTGGAGCGGGATGTAATCGCGCCGTTGCGCGAGCAGCTTATGATTCGCCGCAAGCAGGCGGCGGCGGAGACCGCCGCCACGAAGGTTGATTTCTACACCATGGTGCGCGGTGAGGGGTGAGATCATGACCACGATTGCCGAATTGCCGCCGGGTTTCGCCGACAAGGTGCTGTCGGCGCAATCGACCTTTCGCTCGGTGATGGACGCGATGGCGCGGCCTGGCTCGGTCCATCGCATCGTGCCGATGGCGGGGGCGCCTGATACGATGATGCGCGGCACCGCCGCGATCGCGCTGACGCTGTTCGACCACGACACGCCGCTCTGGCTCGACGCGCGGATGGCGGCGAGCCCGGACGCGGCGAAATGGCTGAAATTCCACACCGGCGCGCCTTTGGTGCAGGATAGCTCGGTCGCGAGCTTCGCGCTGATCGGTGACGGCGCCGCACTTCCGCCGCTCGAACGCTTCGCGCTCGGGACCAGCGAATATCCGGATCGCTCCACCACGATCATCCTCCAGGTGGAGAGCCTCAACGCAGGCCGCAGCTTCGAGCTGCGCGGTCCCGGCATCGACGGCGCCGCGAGGCTCGAGGCGTCGATCAAGCCGTTCGATCTGTTCGAGCGCCTGCAGGTCAACGAGGCGTTGTTTCCGCGCGGCATCGATGTCGTGCTGGTCGCCGATGACGCCGTGGTCGCGATTCCCCGCACCACGCGCGTCGTGAGCAAGGGAAGCTGAAGCATGTATGTCGCAGTCAAAGGCGGCGAACGCGCCATCGACAACGCCCATCGCCTGCTCGCTCACAAGCGGCGCGGCGACCAAAGCGTTCCGGAGGTCACGCTCGACCAGATCTCGGAGCAGCTCGGCCTCGCCGTCGACCGCGTCATGAGCGAAGGCTCGCTCTACGATCGCGAGCTCGCGGCGCTGGCAATCAAGCAGGCGCGCGGCGATCTGATCGAGGCGATCTTTTTGGTTCGCGCCTTCCGCGCCACGCTGCCGCGTTTCGGCGCCAGCGAGCCGGTCGACACTGGTGCGATGCGGGTGCAGCGGCGGGTGTCCTCGACCTTCAAGGATATTCCCGCCGGCCAGATCCTCGGCCCCACCTTCGACTACACGCACCGCCTGCTCGATCCCTCGCTCGCGCAGGGATTTGCGCCGGAGACGCCGGCCACCGCCGATGCCTCCACCGCCCCGACGCCGCGCGTGACGGACATTCTCGGCCGCGACGGCTTGATCGAATCCTCGCCGCAGGCGGGGGAGGGCGCCGGCGTCGGCGATCTCACCCGCGAGCCGCTGAATTTTCCGGCGGACCGCGACCTGCGGCTGCAGAATCTGGCGCGCGGCGACGAAGGATTCCTGCTGGCGATGGGCTATTCCACCCAGCGCGGCTACGGCCGCAACCATCCCTTCGCCGGCGAGATTCGCTTCGGCGAGGTCGAGGTCGAGTTCTTCGCGGAAGACGCCGGCTTTGCCGTGCCGCTCGGCGCCATCGAGCTCACCGAGTGCCAGATGGTCAACCAGTTCAAGGGCTCCGCGACCGAGGCGCCGTGCTTCACCCGCGGCTATGGCCTCGCCTTCGGCCAGAGCGAGCGCAAGACCATGTCGATGGCGCTGGTCGATCGCGCGCTGCGCGCCCGCGAGCTCGGCGAGGAGGTGCGTGCCCCCGCGCAGGACGAAGAGTTCGTGATGTCGCATTCGGACAACGTCCAGGCGACAGGCTTCGTCGAGCACCTGAAGCTGCCGCATTATGTCGACTTCCAGTCCGAACTCGGCCTGCTGCGCAAGCTGCGGAAGGAGTTCGCGGAGGTACAAACGCCCGATGCCATGAAGGAGGCCGCGGAATGAACGCGCCGGCCTATAATTTCGCCTATCTCGACGAGCAGACCAAGCGGATGATCCGCCGCGCCATCCTCAAGGCGATCGCGATCCCCGGCTATCAGGTGCCGTTCGCCAGCCGCGAGATGCCGATGCCCTATGGCTGGGGCACCGGCGGCGTGCAGGTGACTGCCGCGATCCTGGGGCCTTCCGACGTGCTCAAGGTGATCGACCAAGGCTCCGACGACACCACCAACGCGATCTCGATCCGGAAATTCTTCGCCAAGACCGCGGGCGTCGCCACCACCACGGCGACGGAGGAGGCGACCGTGATCCAGACCCGTCACCGCATTCCCGAGGCGGCGCTGAGCGAGAACCAGGTGCTGGTCTATCAGGTGCCGATCCCGGAGCCGCTGCGCTTTCTCGAGCCGCGCGAGACCGAGACGCGGCGCATGCACGCGCTCGCCGAATACGGCCTGATGCATGTGAAGCTCTATGAGGACATCGCCCGGTTCGGCCACATCGCCACCGCCTACGCCTATCCGGTGAAGGTGAACGCGCGCTACGTGATGGATCCGTCGCCGACGCCGAAATTCGACAATCCCAAGATGGACAATTGCCCCGCGCTGCAATTGTTCGGGGCCGGCCGCGAGAAGCGCATCTACGCCATCCCGCCCTACACGCAGGTGGTGTCGCTCGATTTCGAGGATCACCCGTTCGAGCCCTACCGCTTCAACGCGCCCTGCGCGCTGTGCGGCGCGGAGAATTCCTACCTCGACGAGATCGTCACCGACGACAAGGGCAGCCGCATGTTCGTCTGCTCCGACACCGATTATTGCGAAGGCCGTCAGGCCGCCGGCCATCACGGCAGCGAAAGTGCCGCGCCGTACAAGGAGAAGGCGAGCTCACATGGCTGATCACGATCTGCTTGAGAACGACGAGCCGCTGCTGGTTGCGACCTCCCTCAGCAAATCCTTCGGTCGCATCGCCGCGTGCCGCGACGTCTCGTTCGCGCTCTATCCCGGCGAGGTGCTGGCGATCGTCGGCGAATCCGGCTCCGGCAAGTCGACGCTGCTCCAGCTGCTGTCGGGCCAGCTGGCGGCCAGCGGCGGCCACGTCTCCTACCGGATGCGCGACGGCATCACCCGCGATCTCGCCACGCTGGGCGAGGCCGAGCGGCGCTTCCTGTTCCGCACCGATTGGGGCTTCGTGCACCAGGATCCCGCGCAGGGCCTGCGCATGGCGGTCTCAGCCGGCGCCAATGTCGGCGAGCGACTGATGGCGGTGGGCTGGAACCATTACGGCCGCATCCGCGAGACCGCGTCAGACTGGCTCACCCGGGTCGAGATCGACATCGCACGTATCGACGATGCGCCGCGCACCTATTCCGGCGGCATGCGCCAGCGGCTGCAGATCGCGCGCAACCTCGTCACCGAGCCGCGGCTGGTGTTCATGGACGAGCCGACCGGCGGCCTCGACGTCTCGGTGCAGGCGCGCCTGCTCGATCTCCTGCGCAGCCTCGTCGCCGAGCTGCATCTTGCCGTCATCATCGTCACCCACGATCTCGCGGTCGCGCGCCTGTTGTCCCACCGGGTGATGGTGATGAAGGGCGGCAGGGTCATCGAGACCGGTCTCACCGATCAGGTTCTCGACGATCCGCGCGAGCCCTATACGCAACTCCTCGTCTCCTCGATCCTGCCGCCATGAGTCTCTCGATAAGGGTTTTGCAATGACCGCCATGATCGACGTCGCCGACGCCAACAAGACCTTCACGATGCACCTGCAGGGCGGCATCGAGCTGCCGGTCGTGCGCGGCGTGACCTTTCAGGTCAATCCGGGCGAGTGCGTGGTGCTGTCGGGTCCGTCGGGCGCCGGCAAGTCGTCGATTCTCAAGATGATCTTCGGCAATTACCGCTGCGATTCCGGCCGGATCGGCATCCGCCATCGCGGCGCGTTGATCGATCTCGCCAGCGCCGAGCCGCGGCAGGTGCTCAACGTCCGCCGCGCCACCATCGGCTATGTCAGCCAGTTCCTGCGGGCGGTGCCGCGCGTTGCCACAATCGACGTCGTCGCCGAGCCGCTGATCGTGAACGGCGCGGCTCGTGCCGACGCACAGGCCCGTGCCGGCGAACTGCTGCATCGCCTCAACATCCCCGAGCGGCTGTGGCGGCTGCCGCCCGCGACCTTCTCCGGCGGCGAGCAGCAGCGCGTCAACATCGCGCGCGGCTTCATCTCGGACCTGCCGATCCTGCTGCTCGACGAGCCGACCGCCTCACTCGATGCCGCCAACCGCACTGTGATGGTCGAGCTGATTGCCGAGAAGAAGCGCCAGGGCGTCGCCATGGTTGCCATTGTCCATGACGACGAAATCCGGCATCTGATTGCCGACCGCATCGTCGACGTCACCAGCTTTGCCGCCGCGGCCTGAGGGACGTGGAATTGAAGGATCTGGAAATGAACGCCAAGCCGAAGGACATTGTGATCGCCAACGCCAGGATCGTGCTGGCCGACCGGGTGATCGAGCAGGGCTGGCTCGCTCTCGCCGATGGCCGCATCGCCGAGATCGGCGAGGGCCGGGCGCCCGCAGGCGCCGAGGATGCCGGCGGCGACCTCATCATGCCCGGCCTGATCGAGCTCCACACCGACCATCTCGAAGCCCATTACGTGCCGCGGCCGAAGGTGTTCTGGAATCCGGTCGCGGCGGTGGTCTCCTATGACGGCCAGCTCGCCACGTCGGGCATCACTACCGTGTTCGATTCGCTCCGGGTCTGGCGCGAGGACGGCGCCGAGGAGGTCGACGGCCGTGCCGGCGTGCTGGCCGCCGCGATCACCACCGCGCGCGAGGCCAGCCTGCTGCGCGCCGATCACTTCCTGCATCTGCGCTGCGAGATCCCGATGCCGAGCGTGGTCGAGGAGGCCAGGGAGCTGATCGACCGTCCCGACGTCAAGCTGATGTCGCTGATGGATCACACCCCCGGCCAGCGCCAATTCCGCGACGAGGTCAAGCTGCGCGATTATTATCGCGGCAAGGGCGGCGGCAAGACCGACGCCGAGCTCGACGAGCTGTTCGCCAAGCGCTTCGAGTACCAGAAGCTATACGCCGCAACAAATATGCGCGAGATCGTGGCGCTGGCGCATCGGTACGACATCCCGCTCGCCAGCCACGACGACACCACCGAGGAGAATGTCGCGGATGCCGTGCGCGACCGGGTCTCGGTCGCGGAATTCCCGACCACGCTGGAAGCCGCGCGTGCCCTGCACCAGGCCGGCATCGACATCCTGATGGGCGCGCCGAACGTCGTGCGCGGCGGCTCGCATTCCGGCAACATCGCCGCGGTCGATCTCGCCCGCGAGGGCCTGCTCGATATCCTGTCGTCGGACTACATCCCCTCGAGCCTCCTGATGGGCGCGCTGCAATTGCCCGACCATGTCCCGGCCATCAGCCTTCCCGCTGCGATCCGCACCGTGACGAAGGCGCCCGCCGAGGCGGTCGGCCTCACCGATCGCGGCGAGATCGCGGCTGGCAAGCGCGCCGATCTGATCCGCGTGCATGTTGCAGGAAACGTTCCCGTGGTCCGCAGCGTCTGGCGCGAGGGACACCGCGTCGCATGAGCGAGACCGCGACCACGGCCGAGGGGAAGGCGGGCGCGATCGGCCCCGGCCGGCTCGTGCTCGTGGTCGGCCCCAGCGGCGCCGGCAAGGATACGCTGCTGCGGCTGGCGCAGGCGGCCTGCGCCAGTGATCCCGGCGTCGTGTTTCCGCGCCGGGCCGTGACGCGCGAATCCTCCGCCGACGAGGACAACGTCGCGCTGACGTCGGATGAATTCCGCCGCGCCCGCGAGTACGGCGACTTTGCCGTGCACTGGGACGCACACGGTCATTCCTACGCGCTGCCGCGCGATATCGACGACCATATCAGCGCCGGACGCACGGTCGTCGCCAACGTCTCGCGCACGGTGATCGGCGGGCTGCGCCGAACCTATTCCAATGTCGTGGTGGTCGCGATCACGGCACCGCCGGAGGTGCTGGCGCAACGGCTCGCCGCGCGGGCACGGCAGAGCGATGGCGATATCGCCGAACGTCTCACCCGCAGCATCGACGACGCGACGGCGCAGGCCGACATCACCATCCTCAACGCCGGCAGCGCAGAGGATCACAGCCGCGAGCTCGTGCGCGTCATCAGGAGCGAAGGCCGGCAGGAATAGCCGGTCCACCACGGAGAGAGCGGAATGTCGGTGATCGAAACGGTCGAGCAGTTGGAGGCAATCTACGGCGTCACCAATGACGCCTCGACCGTGAAAGTCGCCGACCATGTCACGCCGCTCTATCGCGTCTTCGTCGAGAAGGCACCATTCGCCGCGCTCGCCACCATCGGGCCGGAAGGCATCGACTGCTCGCCGCGCGGCGACCTGCCCGGCTTCGTCCGTATCCACGATCCCAAGACGCTGATGCTGCCGGACCGCCGCGGCAACAACCGGATCGATTCGCTGCGCAACATCGTGCGCGATCCCAGGGTGTCGCTGATGTTCCTGATCCCCGGCTCGGGTAATGCAGTCCGCGCCAATGGCCGCGCGCATCTCTCGATCGATCCCGAGCTCCTGGCCTCGTTCAAGGTCGAAGGCAAGGCGCCGCGCAGCGTCATGGTCATGCATGTCGACGAGATCTACTTCCAATGCGCCCGCGCCATCGTCCGCTCCGACCTCTGGAATCCCGACAAGCGCATCGACCCGAAGACGCTGCCGACGCCGGGCCAGATCCTCGCCGAGATGAGCGACAACAAGGTCGGCGGCGCCGAATATGACCGCATCTGGCCCGAACGCGCCGCCGCGACGATGTGGTGATCGTCCGCGCTCTCACGTCTCCCTCTTGCCGCAAGCGGGGAGAGGTAAGAGTCATCCCTCTAATTGAACGCCATCCCGCCGCTCAGCGCGATGGTCTGTCCGGTCATGTAGGCGTTGTCGACCAGCAGCATCACGGCCTTCGCTACCTCGTCCGCCGTGCCGAAGCGGCCGAGCGGGATGCGGCCGACGAGCGCGGGCTGGCCGCTCATCATGTCGGTCTCGATCAGCGACGGCGCCACCGCATTGACGGTGATGCCCTCCTTGACCAGCCGCGCCGCATAGCCGCGCGTCAGGCCCTCCATGCCGGCCTTTGACGCATTGTAGTGCGGGCCGATCGAGCCGGCGCCGCGCGCGGCGCCGGAGGAGATGTTGACGATGCGGCCCCATTTCCGCGCGCGCATCGATGGCAGCACCGCTTGCGTGCACAGGAAGGCCGATTTCAGGTTGACCAGGATGGTGCGGTCGAAATCGTCCTCGGTGAGATCGTCGATGCCGCGCGTGATGGCGATGCCGGCATTGTTGACGAGGATGTCGACCGGCCCGAGCCCGGCCGTCGCCCGCTCGACCATTCCGGCCACGGCCTCGCGCTGCGAGACGTCAGCAGCGACGACGATGGCACGGCCGCCTTGCCTGCCGATCTCGCCAGCCAGCTGCTCGGCCTGCCCGATCTGCTCGCGGCAATTGATCGCCACGGCAGCGCCTGCTTCGGCCAGCGCGCGACAGACCGCGGCGCCGATCCCGCGCGAGCCGCCGGTCACGAGCGCGGTGCGCCCCTTCAGAGTCTGTGACATGCAAGCTCCGATTCACGCGATGGACGGCCGGATCGTCAGGCGGCAGCCGCTGGCATTCAACTCACAAGGTCGCTACAGGGCATCAGGTCCTGCGGCGCGCCCTGGTGCGCGCTGCCTTCTTTGCGGCGGCGGAGCGGACCTTGGCGCCCTTGGTGTGGCTCGCTTTCCGCGCGGCGGCCGAACGTGACGCCGCGGTTCGGCGGCTCGCGGTCCGCTTGCCCTGTTTCGACAGCGCGCTGCGCGATGCCGCCGAGCGCGGCTCCTTCTTCAGCACGCCTTCGACTGCGCGCGACACCTTCGGCCGGCGCTTCGGCGTGCGTTTGCCCTGGCCGACCTCATAGGCGTATTTGGCGCTGCGGCGCGTCGATTTCTTGGTGTGTCCCTTGCGTGGTGGCGGCAGGTCGACGCCGGCGCGGCGGGCTTCGGACAGGCCGATGGCGATGGCCTGCTTGGTCGAGCGCGCGCCGTGCTTGCCCTTCCTGATCCTGTCGATCTCGTCCTTGACGAATTCGCCGGCCTGCGTGCTCGGCGATTTGCCGGCGCGCTTGTCCTGCCTGGCTTTGCGAATGACTTCCTGCCTTGGCATGGTCGAGTTCCCTTCTTGATTGAGAAGGATGTCTCACCGCAACGCGCAAGGCAGAAGATTGATCCAGTCAGTTTCTCAGCGCCGCCAGCAACTCGTCCGGACGTTCGGCCATGATCATGTGACCGGCGCCGCGCACCACGACGGTCTTCGCATGTGGGATCGCGGCCGCAAGCGCCTTGCCCGCCTTCGCCGGCGTCATCATGTCCCGCTCGCCGAGGATCAGCGTTGTCGGCACCTTGACGCTCGCAGCGGCGGCAAGCGCATTCGTATAGGAATTGCAGGCCGACAGATCCTTGAACAGCACGCCGGGCTCGCACGCCTTCAGCACCGCCTGCGCGCCGCCATGCATCCACAAGCCCGGCGCGAGGCTACCGCCGAGCTCGGCGTTGAAGCCGAGGCCCCAGATCGAAACCATGTCGTTGGCATCCTGCGAGTTGGCCTCGGCGGCCTTCAGCAGATCCGGGCCGACCGTCATGGTCGCAGCCGTGCCGATCAGGCTCAGCGCGGAGACCTTGTCGGGATGCCGGGCGGCGGTCTCGAGTGAGATCAGCGACCCCATGGAATGGCCGATCAGATGCGCCTTCGGGCTGCCTGCCGCATCGAGCAGGGCCGCGGTCCAGTCCGCCATCTCGGCGATGCTGCCGAGCGAAGGCCCGGCAGAGCGGCCGTGACCGGGAAGATCGGGCGCCAGCACGGCAAAGCCGTGATGGGCGAACCAGCGCGTATGCAGCGCCCAGGTCGAATGGTCGAAGCCGGCGCCGTGGATGAACACGACCGCAGGCAGGGACTTGTCGAAGTCGCGGCCGCCGGTTGCGACGAACACATCAGCGCCGTTGACGGAGAGCTTCATGGGGTCAGACCTTCTGCGAGATGCGCAGCGCCTGCGCGAGATCGTCGATGATGTCGCCTGCCGTCTCGATGCCGACGGAGAGCCGCACCAGCTCCTCGCCGATGCCGGCCGCCTTGAGCTGCTCGGCGTCCATCTGCTGATGCGTGGTCGAGGCGGGGTGGATCACCAGCGTCTTGGCATCGCCGACATTGGCGAGATGGCTGATCATGCGCAGGCTCTCGATGAATTTGCGCCCGGCGGGCCGTCCGCCCTTGATGCCGAAGGAGATGATCGAGCCGGCGCCGCGCGGCAGCAGCTGCTTGGCGAGCTGATAGTCCGTGTGCGTCTCCAGCGAGGGATGCAGCACCCAGTCGACCGCCTTGTTGGACTTCAAGGCTTCCAGTACGAGGTGGGTGTTCTGCATGTGGCGGTCCATGCGCACGCCCAGGGTCTCGACGCCCTGCAGCAGCTGGAATGCGTTGGTCGGCGACAGGCAGGCGCCGAAATCGCGCAGGCCTTCGGTCCGGGCGCGCATGATGAAGGCCGCCGTGCCGAATTGCTCGTCGAAGACGATGCCGTGATAGCCGCCATAGGGCTCGGTCAGCACGCCGAATTTGCCGGACGAGCGCCAGTCGAAGCGGCCGCCGTCGATGATCGCACCGCCGATTGCGATGCCGTGGCCGCCGATCCATTTGGTCGCCGAATGCATCACGATGTCGGCGCCAAGCTCGATCGGCCGGCTGAGATAGGGCGTGGCAAAGGTGTTGTCGATCAGCAGCGGAATCTTCGCGTCATGCGCGATCTGCGCGACCTTGGGGATGTCGAGCACCTCCAACCCGGGATTGCCGATGGTCTCGCCGATGACGAGCTTCGTGTTCGGCCTGATGGCGCTGCGGAACGCGTCGAGATCGCGCGGCTTGACGAACGTGGTGGTGATGCCGAAGCGCGGCAGCGTGTGCGCCAAGAGATTGATGGTGCCGCCATAGAGCGAGCTCGACGCCACGATGTGATCGCCGGCATTGAGCAGCGTCGCGATCGCCAGGTGCAGCGCGGCCATGCCGCTCGCGGTGCAGATCGCGCCGACGCCGCCTTCGAGCGCGGCGAGCCGTTCTTCCAGCACGCCAGTGGTCGGATTGGAGATGCGCGTATAGATGTGGCCGGCGCGCTCCAGATTGAACAGCGCCGCGGCGTGATCGGAATCCTGGAACACATAGGACGTGGTCTGGTAGATCGGCACCGCCCGGGCCCCGGTCATGGGATCCGGATGCTGGCCCGCATGCAGGCTCAGGGTCTCGAAGGCAGGCGGTTTCGGCGCGGGCATGCATGGCCTCGTTGGTCGGTCGGCGGTGAGGGCGTTGTGCCACAAAACGCCGCGGGAAGTCAGCCCATTGACAGCTCACAAGAGGTCGTCATGGCCGGGCTTGTCCCGGCCATCCACGCCTTTCCTCACGCCACAAAGAACGTGGATGCCCGGGACGAGCCCGGGCATGACGCTGTGGTGGTTTTAGTGCGCCCAACACCCAGCTCACATGCGAAAAACTCCCCGCAAGCGGGGAGAGGTGAAGGAAGCAGCGTCAACGGATCGCCTGCTCGATGATCTTCGCCTCCCGCAACAGGATCTCCACCACCTCCTGCTCGCGCCTTGGGCCGAGCCGCGTTCGCACCGCGGAAACGGTCATGGCCGCGGCGGGGCGGCCGTCCGGCGTCTTGATCCAGGTCGAGATCGATTTCGTGCCCTGCACGAGGCCGATCTCTCTCATGCCGTATCCCAGCCGCCGCGCGGCGGTGATCTCGCCGAGCACCGTCGCCGTATCGGTCCGGTAAGCCTCGAACCGCTTCTCGTTGGCCGCGACGATCTTTCGCGCCTCCTGCGCCGGCATCGCGGCGAGGATGGCGACGCCCGCGCTGGAGACGCCGAGCGGCCGCCGCGCACCGACCTCGATCGACAGCACCTGGATCGGATAGATTCCGATCCTGCGATCGACGCACAGCGTGTCGTTGCCGGTGCGCACGGTCAGGAACAGCGTGTCGCCGATCTCGGCGGAGGCTCGCCGCAGCGACGGATTGGCAGCAACCAGCAGCCGCGAGGGGCGCGGCCGCGCCAGCGCCAGCTCCGGCACCTGGTTGCCGATCGCGTAGCGGCCGCTGCGCGCGTTGCGCTCGACGATGCCTTCCTCGATCAGCACGTGGACGATGCGATGCACAGTCGGGCGGGTGAGGCCGGTCGCCTGCACGACCTCGGCCAATGGCACACCGGCCTCGCGGCCTGCGGCAAGGATGCGCATCACGGCGAGCGCGCGCCGGATCGCCTGCGCGCCCTGGCGGGGTGAGGTCGTGTCGTGGGCGATCTTGGTTCTGTCCATAATATGGACAACAACGCCACAATTCACTCGACAGGTAAAGCGCGCATCTGGAGATTGCGGCCGAATCGAGTTGCCTTGCAGATCGGCAGGGCACTCGGCATGAAATTGAAGCGCTGCCGGGAGGTTAACATGAGATTGATCTGGATTGCCATCGCTGCCGCTGCCGCGATGCTGACGGGCCCCGCGTTGGGCCAGCAATGGCCGGCACGCAGCGTCAAGCTGATCGTGCCCTATCCCGCCGGCGGCAACGTCGACAGCGCCGCGCGCATCGTCGCCGACAAGCTGCAGGAAAAGCTCGGCCAGCCCTTCATCATCGAGAACAAGGCCGGCGCCGGCGGCATGATCGCGGGCGAAGCTTTCGTCAAGTCCGCGCCTGACGGCTACACGCTGTTCGTCGGCGCCAACGGTCCGGTGCTGTTCGCGACCGAGATCAACAAGCGCGTCGCCTATAATTGGAAGAAGGACTTCCTGCCGATCTCGACCATCTCGATGACGCCGCTGGTGCTCGAGGTGCATCCGTCGGTGCAGGCGACGACGCTCAAGGAGTTCCTCGATCTCGCCAAGCGCGAGCCCGGCAAGCTGACCATGGCCTCGCCCGGCCCCGGCACCACCAACCACCTGCTCAGCGAGCTGATGCAGTCCAATCTCGGCCTGCAATGGGTCACCGCGCATTATCGCGGCAACGCGCCCGCGATCAACGACCTGCTGGGCGGCCAGGTGCAGTTCGCGTTCGACCAGCTCACGGTCAGCCTGCAGCACATCAAGGCCGGCCTGTTCCGCGCACTGGCCGTCACCAGCCTGCACCGGCTGAAGTCGCTGCCCGACGTGCCGACCTTCGCCGAGCTCGGCTACAAGGATTTCGACGGCCAGACTTTCACGGGCCTGTTCGCGCCCGCGGGCACACCGGCGCCCGTCATCGACAAGCTGCACGAGACGCTGGTCGCGATCCTGAAGGACCCCGCCGTGGTCGACAAGTTCGAGAAGCTCGGCGGCGAGGCCACGCCGATGACGCCGGCCGAATTCAAGACCTATCTCGAGCGCGAGGACGCCAAGTGGATTCCGGTCGTGCGCAAGGCCAACATCAGGGCGGATTGATCGATGCGGATCGATCCCACCGAGCTCGGCGCGGAGCGCATCTACCGGCTGATGACCGGCATCGTGGTGCCGCGCCCGATCGCGTGGGTCACGAGCCTGTCAGCTCAGGGCGTGCTCAACCTCGCCCCGTTCAGCGCCTTCACCTTCGTTTCGCAGAAGCCGCCGATGCTCGCCATCAGCGTCGGCCGCAAGGGCGCCGACTACAAGGATACCGCGCACAACATCCTCGATACCGAGGAATACGTCATCCACATCGCCGATACCCCGCTGATGAATGCGGTGCACGACAGCTCGGTCGAGCATCCGCCTGAAATCAGCGAGGTCGAGCATCTCGGCCTGGAGACGCTGCCCTGCGATCGCATCAAGGTGCGCCGGCTCGCCGCCGCACCCGTGGCGATGGAGTGCCGTTTCCGGCAATGCCTCGAATTCGGCGATGCCAAGAGCCGGCTCATCGTCGGCGAAGTCGTCATGTTCCATCTGCGCGACGGCCTCGTGAACGACGGCAAGGTCGAAACCAGGGCGCTCGATCCGATCGCGCGCATCGGCGGTCCCCGCTACGCCCGCCTCGGCGAGATCGTGACGCTGAACACGGTGTTCCAGACGCCCAAATCGAAAGACTGAGCGCGCGGGCCGGTCGCCGGCCCGGCCGCCTCGACATCATCGGAGAAATGACCATGCGACTCCTGAGCTATCTCGTGGACGGAGAGCCGCGTTACGGCGCGGCCGTCGACGGCGGCGTCGTCGATCTCACCAGGCGGATCGGCCGGGACTATTCCGACGTCAAGGCGCTGATCGCGGCCAACGCGCTTGCCGAGGCGCAGGAAGCCGTCGCCGGACAAAAGCCTGATTACGCGCTGGAGGGGCTCGTCCTGCTGCCGCCGGTGCTGGCGCCGGAAAAGCTCTGGTGCATCGGCGTCAACTACGCCGAGCGCAATGCCGAATACAAGGACAGTTCGGACCTACCCAAATATCCCAGCCTGTTCGTGCGCAGCATGTCGTCGATGACCGGCTCCGGCCAGCCGCTGGAGAAGCCGAAGGTCTCCGAGCAGCTCGACTACGAGGGCGAGCTCGTCATCGTGATCGGGCAGGGCGGTCGTCACATTCCGCGCGACCAGGCGTGGTCGCACATCTTCGGCATGACGCTGTGCAACGAGGGCACGATCCGCGACTGGCTGCGCCACGGCAAGTTCAACGTCACGCAGGGCAAGAATTTCGATCGTTCCGGCAGCATCGGCCCGTGGATCGTCACGGCGGACGAGCTCGACCCGCGCGGACCGCACGACATCGTCACGCGCGTCAACGGCGAGGTGCGGCAGCAGGACACGACCGAGCGGCTGATGTTCCCGTTCGACTTCCTGATCTCCTATCTCTCCACCTTTGCGACGCTCAAGCCCGGCGACATGATCGTCACGGGTACGCCGACCGGGGCAGGCGCGCGCTTCGATCCGCCGCGCTGGCTGAAGGTCGGCGACGTCGTCGAGGTCGAGTCGCGCCGCATCGGCGTGCTGCGCAACAAGGTCGTCGCGGAGAGCTAGATCATGCTGGACACTGCGACGATCGAACGCCTTGCCGCGCGCCTCGACGAGGCCGAGCGCACGAAATCGCTGATCCCGATGTTCTCGAAGGAGTATCCGGATTTCAGCATCGAGGATGCCTACGCGGTTCAGCGCGCCTGGACCAGGCTCCAGCTCGGCCGCGGCCGCATCATCAAGGGTCACAAGATCGGCCTGACCTCGAAGGCGATGCAGAACGCGGTCGGCATCTCCGAGCCCGATTACGGCGTGCTGTTCGCCGACATGTTCTATGCCGACGCCACGCCGATCCCGTTCGACCGCTTTCACGCGCCGCGCATCGAGGTCGAGCTCGCCTTCGTGCTGAAGGCGCCGCTGCGCGGGCCCGACTGCACCATCTTCGACGTGCTCAACGCCACCGACTACGTGACGCCCGCGCTGGAGATCCTGGAGACGCGCATGCACCGCATCGATCCGGAGACCGGCAAGACCCGCAAGGTCGTGGACACCATCTCCGACAACGCGGCCAATGCCGCGCTGGTGCTGGGCGGCCGGCCGATCCGCCCCATGGATGCGGATCTGCGCTGGATCGGCGCGCTCTTGTTCCGCAACGGCGAGGTCGAGGAGACCGGCCTTGCCGCCGGCGTGCTCAATCATCCCGCCAACGGCATCGCCTGGCTCGCCAACCGCCTCGCACCGCATGACGAGCATCTCGAGGCCGGCGAAGTGGTGTTGGCGGGATCGTTCACGCGTCCGGTCGACATCCGCCGCGGCGACACCTTCCACGCCGACTACGGCCCGTTCGGCTCGGTGTCCTGCCAGTTCGTCTGAACCGACAATAAAAGGGAGCGCACCATGACAAGTCAGAAGCGGCGCAAGAGCATCCACATCGGCGGCTTCAAGCACGTCAATCCGATTCCGAACGCCTGCCGCATCGGCAATCTCGTAATGTCGGGCGTCATCCTCGGCCGCGACCCCGCGACGAATGCGATGCCCGAGAGCCTTGAGGCGCAATGCGCCCACATGTTCGCGCACATGAAGGCGACGGTGGAGGCCGCCGGCGGCAGCACGGACGACATCATCAAGATGACAGTGTGGCTGAAAGACCGCGGCAACCGCGGGCCCATCAACGCCGAATGGCTCAAGATGTTTCCGGACGAGCATTCGCGCCCGGCGCGCCACGCGCTGCCGATGGACAACATGGATGGCGGCGCGCTGGTGCAGTGCGACTTCACCGCCGTGATCGACTGAAGGAGCGCCTGATGCCGACCTATCTGCCGTTCGATCCCAATCCCCGCCGCCCGGTCAAGGCCCCGCCGCCGAAGACCGTCGACAGCCAGTTCCACGTACTGGGTCCGATCGACAAATATCCGGAGCGCCCAGGCGCGGCCTATCGGATGCCGAGTGCGACCTGGGAAGCGGCGTTACGCATGCACAAGACGCTCGGTATCGAGCGCGGCATCATCGTGCAGACCACGACCTATGGCGCCGATCACGCCGTCGTGCTCGACGGGCTCGAAGCGATGGGCCCGAACTATCGCGGCTGCGCCAACGCGCTGGTGTTCGCCGAGGCAAACGATGCCTATCTCGCCAAGCTGCATGATGCCGGCGTGCGCGGCGCGCGCTTCAGCTTCCGCCAGGAGCTCGGCGCCGTGCTGTCGGACGCCGACTTCGCCCGTGCCATCGCCCGCATCCGCGAACTCGGCTGGTACGTCAAGATCCAGCCCGAGAAGGACGGCATCATGTCGAGCGTCGCCAAGTACGAGAATCTCGATGTGCCCGTGCTGATCGACCACATGGCGCGGCCTGACCCCGAGGCCGGCAAGGACGATCCGAACCTGCGCAAGATGCTGGAGCTGCTCAAGAAGGGCAATTTCTGGGTGATGCTGTCGCTCGGCGAGAAGACCTCGAAGACCGGCGCGCCTTACGACGACGTGATCCCGATCGCACGCGCCTATATCGAGGCCGCTCCCGACCGCTGCGTCTGGGCCAGCGACTGGCCGCATCCGGTCTCGGTCAAGCAGCCGCCGAACGATGCCGATTTGCTCGAGCTGATGTACCGCTACGCGCCTGATCAGGCCGAGCTGGAGAAGATCCTGGTGCACAATCCGGCCAAGCTGTTCGGCTTTCCGGATTAGAAGGCTCAAGGCTCGCCACGAACGCACTGCGCTCCCTCTCCCGCTTGCGGGAGAGAGCGGGGGTGAGGGCTCTATTCTCTAGGAGATTGTCCCATTGTGGGGACACCCTCTCCCCAGCCCTCCCCCCGCACGCGGGGGAGCGAGCTGCGACAGTCGGGCTCTGCTCTGCCTCACCCCACCGGCTGCTTCGCCAATCTCTCCCGCACCGCCGCGGCGATCTCGAACGAGCGCAGCCGCGCGGCATGGTCGTAGATCTGCCCCGTCGTCATCAGTTCGTCCGCGCCGGTCTCGGCGATCAGTGCCTTCAGCTTGGCTTCGACCACATCGGGCGAGCCGACCGCGGTGCAGGACAGCGACTGGCCGACCATGGCCTTCTCCGCCGGCGACCACAGCGCGTCCATGTCGTCGACCGGCGGCGGCAGCGGGCCCGGCCTGCCGCGGCGCAGGTTGATGAACGCCTGCTGCAACGAGGAGAACATGCGCTGCGCCGCTTCGTCCGTGTCGGCTGCGAATACGTTGACGCCAATCATCGCATAGGGCTTGGCGAGCTGTGCTGACGGCTCGAACCGCGCGCGATATTCGCGCAGCGCCGGCATCATCATCTGCGGCGCGAAATGCGAGGCGAAGGCGAACGGCAGCCCCAGCATCGCCGCCAGCTGCGCGCCGAAGGTGCTCGATCCCAAAATCCACAGCGGCACCCTGGTGCCCATGCCAGGCACGGCGCGGATCGCCTGGTTCGGCTGCACGTCGCCGAGCAGCGCCTGCAGCTCCAGAACGTCCTGCGGAAAATTCTCGGACGTGGTCGCAAGGTCCCGTCGCAGCGCCCGCGCGGTGAACTGGTCGGTGCCGGGCGCCCGCCCGAGCCCGAGATCGATCCGCCCGGGATAGAGAGATTCCAGCGTGCCGAACTGCTCGGCGATCACCAGCGGCGAATGGTTCGGCAGCATGATGCCGCCGGAGCCGACGCGGATCGTCCTGGTGCCGCCGGCGATGTGAGCGATCACCACGGATGTCGCAGCGCTCGCGATCCCCGTCATGTTGTGATGCTCGGCGAGCCAGAACCGCTTGTAGCCCCAGCCTTCCGCATGCCGGGCGAGGTCAAGCGAATTGCGGAACGCCTGCGCGGCATCGCCGCCCTGGCAAATCGGCGCGAGGTCGAGCACGGAGAAGGGGATCATGTGGGGGTACCGGGTGGAGGGCTGCGCCATAACATGTAGTGTCGGGGCGCAGGATCGGTAGGGCACTTGCGAAACCGATCGTCTCGTCGAACCAGCCGGACGGGCGCGGCTCCGCTCGACCCATCTGGCGAAGCCGTTCCAGCGATCCGTACCCGTTCACGACACTGTTATTGCGCCGGTCGTCGCAACTGGGCGTTTCCAGACCTGCTATTATATCTTTGGCACAGCGATCGCACGGTAGTCGCGTGTCCCGGAGGAATTGACATGACCATGGTCGCATTCAACCGCCGCAACCTCCTCGTCGCCGGCGGCTCCGTCCTGGCGAGCGGGGTTTTCGCGACCGGCGTTTCAGGATTGCTGGTGCCCGCCCGTGCGAACGGCCTCGCACCCACTGAATCGATGTCGGGCGGGGCGAACAATTACCGCAAGGGCGCGGCGATCGTCGATCGCATCGGCAAGGGCGGCTTCTGGATGAGCGGCACCGTGCGCCGCGCCGGCGACGGCGCGCCGCTGGCCGGCCAGCGCATCCAGATCTGGGCGCACACGATCGAAGGCCGGGAGCACGAGCCGCACAGCCACGGCGCAACGCTCACCGACAAGGACGGCAAGTTCCGGCTCGAAATGCCGCAGATCATTCCGATCTTCGGCCAGCCGCACGGCCACCTCGCCTATGACAGCGGCGAGTTCAGAACCGTGTTCCTGCGGCCGGTGATGCGGAGCGCCAAGGACACCAGCCTCGAGGCGCATTTCGTGCTGCAGCCGGCCTGATCGGGCGCGCGGATGGCGGGATGGAAATCGGCACGGGCGATCCTGGTCTGGGTCGCCCTGGCCTTGGCCATCGGCGTGCCGACCGCGCTGGCTGCGACCAGCGAGCAGCTCGCCTGGCGTGATCCGGTCTACATCCTCGCCGGCTTCGCCGGGATCGTCGCCCTCGGTCTCGTGCTGGTTCAGCCGCTACTGATCGGCGGATATCTGGCGCCGCTGTCGGCCTATCGTGGCCGTCGTGCCCATCATTGGATCGGCGGCACGCTGGTGCTGGCCGTCATGATCCACGTCGCCGGCCTCTGGATCACCAGCCCGCCTGACATGATCGACGCGCTGACCTATTCGTCGCCGACGCCGTTCTCGCCGTTCGGCGTGACCGCGATGTGGGCGATCTTCATTGTCGCGCTCCTCGCCCTCCTGCGCCGGCGGCTCGAGCTGCGGCCGCGCACCTGGCGCTTCATTCACATGCCGCTGGCGATCGTCATCGTCGTGGGCAGCGTGATCCATTGCCTCCTGATCGAGGGAACGATGGAGACGTTCTCGAAGGCGGCGCTCTGCGTGCTGGTCGTTGCGGCGACCGTGAAGGTCATGATGGACCTGAAGGTGTGGCGAAAGCGACGGTCGCTGCACGGGGAGAGCCGTAGCCCGGATGGAGCGCAAGCGTAATCCGGGACCGCTGTACCCGCAGCCGACGACCCCGGATGACGCTGCGCTCCATCCGGCTACGTCGCTCTGCTTGTCGCGGCTGACGACGGGGCGTAACCTCGCGCCATGAACGCCACGGCCCCAGATCTGAAAGCGTTCCTGCTCGCGACGCCGTTTTTCGGCGGCCTGTCGGACCCAGGCCTCGACCTCCTGGTGTCGATGCTGGCCGAGCGCCGCTTCGAGCCCGGTGCGACAATCGTTGCGGAAGGCGAGCCGGGCCGCTCGATGTTCATCGTGAAATCCGGACGGCTCGCGGTGAGCAAGCGGGCGAGCTCGGGCCGCGTCATCCCGATCTCCGTTCTCGAGCGCGGCGACTTCTTCGGCGAGATGACGCTGATCGAAATGCAGAACCGCTCGGCAACGGTGGTCGCGGAGGCGCCGACGGTGCTGTACGAGCTGACCGCCCAGGATCTCTATGCCTGCTACAAGGCCGACATCCACGCCTATGTGATCGTCCTGCAGAACATCAACCGCGAGCTGTGCCGGCGGCTGCGCCGGTCGGACGAGCGGTTCGCCGCGCGGCTGGTGAGCGACGGTTGACGGAGGGTCGGGTGTAGGTGGTTAGAGCCCGGCAGGGTTTTGGCTGGTTTCGCTTAGTGCGGCATCAGCAGCGGGCTCCTTCCCCCGCTTGCGGGGGAGGGTTGGGGAGAGGGTATCTCTGCGCAGGGATTGTTGAGAGCGACGGAGGGCGTCCCTGCGCGGCGAGAGCCCTCACCCGCCGCGCTCTGCGAGCGCGTCGGCCTCTCCCGCAAGCGGGAGAGGCGGAGCAAGCTCGCAAACAGTCCCCGTTTCATTTATACGCGATCGTCCTGCGCCGTAGCGGCAGCGACCCGTCGGGCAAAACACCCAAGCCCCCGTCAATCCCCTTGCGCAAAAATATTCCACTTTACCGAAATTCGGAAATGACGTATGTGTCGTCCATCCCGGCTCAACCAGGAGGGGCGATCTCGAGGTCGTCTTGATCGCGAGCCGGGCTTGCGGTGGACGCGGCAGCGTCGGCATGAGAGGTGCGGGCAGGGCGGGTAGTCCCTGTGAGCCCGTGGCCGCGTGCGGACGAACGGCGCTGCTAGGCTTCGTCTCGTCTGTAAGTTTCCGGCTTCGTCGACGGGGCACGGGATACTGCGGCGACATGGCGGGCCGTGCGTACGGCAAAACCGTGTGGTCCTGGCCGTCGTTGCTACGGTCAAGTCCAGCGGAGATGCGAGCGAGCCCAACCGGGCAGACTGCATCAATTCGCGGGGCGAGGGAGGCCAGAAGGAAAGTTCGGCTCCCGGGAGAGCACGGCATAAGCCGTCCGACCATCGCGCAGGGAAGGCCGAGTGATCGGCACCACCTGTATGCTGCTGTGCGGTTCTCTCTGCGTGTGCATTTCGCGCAGCGGACCGCGGGTGCCTGTCGGCACCCGGCCTTCCCTGCGCCCTCTCTACAAGAGAGGGCGAAAGCGAAGAGCAAAACTCGGGCGTTTCAGGCCGCGAGAACGCCGATCCGTGCGCGGTCGGCGCGAGGCGAATGATGCTGCCGGACAGATGCACGCATTCATTCCAATTTGCATCAATTTGATCGCATTTTATTGGGCCGGCGATGTGATCTTGTGTGGCACTCCTGCGTGGCGCCGTTGACGTCGAAGAGCAGGCGATGCCTCGATCGATGCAACCCGGCACTTCGAAGTTCAACACTTGGGTACGTAACACTTGGGCACGTTTCGAGCCGGTACATGAACAGGATACTTATCGGCTTGGCCGTCGTGCTGATCGGTGCTGTTGCGGCGGGAACCTCCGTCGCCAAGAAGCAGGCGTTCTTCGAATCGCATCGACGCAACCGCCAGATCATCCTTCATTATACGCTGGCCCGGGTCGACGATCCCATCATCGTTCTCGGTGACAGCCTGGTCGAAGCCGCAACGCTGCCGCGCGAGCACTGCGGTCATGCCATCGTCAATGCCGGCCTGGGCGGCGCCTCCACCACCAGCGACCTCGGCAATTGGTTGATGGATGTGCTCGACGGCAGGTCTGCCGCTGCGATCGTGGTGGCCCTGGGCATCAACGACGGGCTCGGAGCTGCGCGTGATTTGCCGGAGTTCAAGGCGAACTACAGTGCGCTGTTGGCGAAGCTTTCGGAGACGAGAGCCCGCATCGTCGTGCTGGCGGTGCCCCCACTCGAGGTGTCACCGAGTCTGGCCGCCGAAACGCAGGCGAAAGCGATGCGCCTGATCGAAAGCTACAATTCCGCCTTGCCTGAGCTCGCCAGCCGCGGCGGCGCGACCTTTGCCGCGCTGCCCCCCATGCCGGTGCCGCACACGATCGACGGGGTGCATCTGAACGCTGCCGGGTATCAGCTGTGGAATCAGGCCGTCCTGCAGGGAGCATCCGTCGCATGCAAGGCGAGCTGACGCCGATGATTGCTCCTGCGCGAGCGAACAAGCTGCTCGGATTGGAGCTGTTGCGGTTCCTGACGGCGTTCGCGATTCTGGTGTTTCACTATCGCCAATTCGCCTTCGTTGGCGACAGGGAGGTGGGGCTTCTCCAGGATCAACTGCCGCTCCATTGGCTGCTCGCGCCGCTCTATGGGAGCGGGCCCTATGCGGTCCGCGTCTTCTGGTGCATCAGCGGCTTCATCTTTTTCTGGAAGTATCGCGACGTGATCGCCGACCGGGTGCTCGACGGCTGGAAATTCTTCGTCCTGCGTTTCTCGCGGCTCTACCCGTTGCACCTCGCCACGCTCCTGCTCGTGGCCCTGCTGCAGCCCCTTTACGCCGGGCTTCACGGATCGTCGTTCGTGTATCAGAACAACGATCTCACGCATTTCGTGCTGCAGCTCGTGATGGCCGGCACCGCGACGTCGCAGCATGCGCTGAGCTTCAACGGCCCGATCTGGTCGGTGTCGGTGGAGGTGCTGGTCTACTTTGTCTTCTTCATGCTGTTGCTGGCGACCCGCTCCTGGTGGCTCAATGTGGCGCTGATCGCCGTCTGTCTGACGATTCCCGGAGAGGTCGCGGATTGCTTTACCTACTTCTACGTCGGCGGGCTCGCGGCGATGGCGCGCCAATCCCTGCAGTCCTCGCCCGCTCATGCGCGGGCGGTCGAAGGCGCCGCCTGGCTCGCTGTCGTGGCCGTGGTCTGCGGATATTGGCTGACGGGCGGCCAGCTGCGATCGATCGGCCTGTTGCTGCTTCTGATCTTTACGCCGCTGCTGCTCTATAGTCTTTCGCGCGATATCGTTCTGCCGGCCCGGCTGCAACGAATCGTCGAGGCGGCCGGCAACGTGACCTATTCAAGCTATCTGCTGCATTTCCCGATCCAGCTGGCGATGGTGCTGGGCTTTTCCCTGATGCAGGTCCCGATCCCGCTCTACGACGACGCGTTCTTCGCAACCTTCATCGGCATCACGCTGCTGGCGTCGCATGTCACCTATCGCTATTTCGAAGAACCGGCGCAGCGGCTGATCCGTGCCTCGTTGCTGCCGGTGCGCGGTGAGGCTGTCCGCCGCCCCGCCATGGCGTGAGCACGCCGCGGCGGTCCGCAGCCATAACCCTGGCGCAGGCCCGAACGCTCGATAAAATCAATGTTCACAGCAGGATGGATGGTGCTGCCAGACAGGATTGAACTGTCGACCTCTCCATTACCAATGGAGTGCTCTACCACTGAGCTACGGCAGCATGTGCTGGTGAAGAATCGGGCGCCCGAAGGGCCCTGCCAAGCGGGCCGATATCTGCCACAAGCCCCCCTCCCGCGCAAGCTTGCTAGGCCGGTCAAATCGAGAAAATCGGGCCGATATCGGGGCCAAAATGCTCGTTTTGGCTCGAAACCACCGGCATTCCGCCGATTCGAGGTCCGTTCATCCCCACCAACTGGCCAGGTGGCCAAACGATCGGATTCGGTCCATTTCGAGTTTCGTACGGTCGGATCGCAAGCAGCCTCTTGAGCTGCCGCAATCTCCGGGCATGGTATCGCCGATGGCCGGTATCGGATCCCCAATGATTGACGAGAACGAGAAGAGCGCGCGCCAGGCGAAGACATCCCGGGATGACCGGCTGAAATCGGCGCTGCGCGAAAACCTGAAGCGGCGAAAGCTGCAGGCGCGCGAACGCGCCGCTGGCGCTGAGCCCTCTCCAAACGACGATGGTTCCCTCGATGAGGGCACCGCCGGGAAAGCCGGCACTTGAGACGTTGCAATGGTGAGAATGACGATGGGGCAGGACGGACCGCAACGAAGCAATGGTGACGCGCTGATGTCGCGGTTCACCCGCCCCGAACAGACCTTTCCCACGCTGACGCCGGCCGAGATCGAGCGGATCGGGCATTTCGGCGAGGTCCGCAGCTACGAGGACGGCGAGTTCCTGTTCGAGACCGGCAAGCCCGGACCCGGCATGTTCGTGGTGCTGAAAGGCCACGTCGCCATCACCCAGCGCGACGGGCTTGGTCACGTCACGCCGATCATCGACCAGGGGCCGGGGCAATTTTTGGCCGAGCTCAGCCAGCTCTCGGGCCAGCCGGCGCTGGTCGACGGCCGCGCCGAGGGCGATGTCGAGACCCTGCTGCTGCCGCCGGATCGGCTGCGCGCGCTGCTGGTCGCCGAGGCCGAGCTCGGCGAGCGCATCATGCGCGCGCTGATCCTGCGCCGGGTCAATCTGATCCAGGGCGGCATCGGCGGCCCGGTGCTGATCGGGCCGCCGCATTCGGCCGGCGTGGTGCGGTTGCAGGGCTTCCTCACCCGCAACGGCCAGCCGCATCACCTGCTCGATCCCGAGCGCGATCGCGACGCCGCCGAGGTGATCGCGCGTTATTCGCCCAGGCCCGAGGACTGGCCACTGGTCGTTGCCGCCGATGGCGCGGTGCTGCGCAATCCCAGTGAGATCGAGCTTGCGCGCGCCATCGGCATGATCGGCGGCGCCAAGGATGACCGCATCTACGACGTCGCCGTCGTCGGCTGCGGGCCGGCCGGGCTCGCCACCGCCGTGTATGCGGCGTCCGAAGGGCTGTCGGTCGCCGTGCTCGACATCCGCGCCTTCGGCGGCCAGGCCGGCGCCAGCGCGCGCATCGAGAATTACCTGGGCTTTCCCACCGGCATTTCCGGCCAGGCCCTGACTGCGCGCGCCTTCACCCAGGCGCAAAAATTCGGCGCCGACATCATGATTCCGGTGACGGTGAAGTCGCTCGATTGCACGCGCACGGACGGCGCGTTCGCGGTGGCGCTCGACGGCTGCGATCCCTTGCGCTCGCGTTCGGTCGTGGTTGCGAGCGGCGCGCGCTATCGCCGGCCCGAGATCGCAAACCTCGACAAGTTCGAGGGACGTGGCGTCTGGTATTGGGCCTCACCGATCGAGGCGCGGCTCTGCGCCGGCGAGGAGGTCGCGCTGGTCGGTGCCGGCAATTCGGCGGGCCAGGCCGCCGTGTTCCTGTCGGGTCACGCCAGGCGCGTCCTGATGATCATCCGCGGCGGTGGTCTCGGGGCCAGCATGTCGCGCTATCTCATCGAGCGCATCGAAGCGACGCCGAACATCGAATTGATGTTCAACACCGAGATCACGGCGCTGGAAGGCGACGGGGCCTCGCTGCTGCGGCGCATCCACTGGAAGAGCCGGCTGTCCGACGACGTGGATTCCGCCGACATCCGCAATCTGTTTCTGTTCGTCGGCGCCGATCCCGCCACCGCCTGGCTCGACGGCTGCGGCGTGACGCTCGATCGCGGCGGCTTCGTCGTGACCGGCGCGCAGTCCGAGCAGAACCAGGGCCGCCTCGTGGCGCCGCTGGAGACCTCGGTGCCCGGTGTCTACGCCGTCGGCGACGTCCGCTCCGGCTCGGTCAAGCGCGTCGGCGGCGCCATCGGCGAGGGCGCCCAGGTCGTGGCCTCCCTGCACGGCTATCTCGGCGATGCCGCAAAACCGGCGCTTTAGGCAAGCAGAAGACAAGCAGATGGCAAGTCGAATGAGGCTTGCCATTGTGCCGGCAACTACAGACTATCCCCTCATCCTGAGGAGCCGCGCCAGCGGCGTCTCGAAGGATGAAGGCCCGGATGCATCTGGGCCTGCATGGTTCGAGACGCGTGCTTCGCACGCTCCTCACCATGAGGATCCAACAGAACAAGTTTCATAGGGAGGACTAAATGGCTGAAGTTGTCGTGCTCTATAAGACGCCCAAGGATGCTGCCGCCTTCGACAAGTACTATGCCGAGACGCATATTCCGCTCGCCAAGAAACTTCCCGGCCTGAAGAAGTACGCCGTCAGCAAGGGGCCGGTCGCATCCCCGACCGGGCCTTCCGGAATCCATCTCGTCGCCATCCTTACTTTCGACAGCGTGGCCGATATCCAGGCCGCATTCGGCAGCCCGGAAGGCAAGGCGACCGGCGCAGACGTGCCGAAATTCGCCAGCGGCGGCGCCGACCTCCTGATCTTCGACACCAAGGACGTGTGAAACTTCGACCTGACTTTCGTTGAGGCCTGCTCACGTTTGTGACAGCAGTGCAAAAAATTCAGCCATGCGTTTGTCGATTCGCACGATGACGCATGGCTTCGCATATCCATGCGACGACAACGCAGGTGGTAATCCGATGAGGACCGTAATATTACTTTCCTGAACCTCAATGGAGCGTAGGAGGAGATGTCATGGTCCTTGGCTTGAGCCTGCCCGCCTTCACGATGGTCCATGTCGTCATCAGCCTGATCGCCATCGCCGCCGGCCTCGTCGTGATGTTCGGCCTGCTCGGCTCGAAATCGATGCCGGGCCTCACCGCGATCTTCCTGGCTTTCACCATCCTCACCAGCGCCACCGGCTTCCTGTTTCCGTTCGAGAAGCTGTTGCCCTCGCACGTCATCGGCCTCATCTCGCTGGCGTTGCTCGCGATCGCCTGCGTCGCGCTCTACGGCATGAAGCTCGCCGGCGCCTGGCGTCCGGTCTATATCGTGACCGCGATGATCTCGCTTTATTTCAACGTCTTCGTGCTGGTGATCCAGTCGTTCCTCAAGGTGCCGGCGCTGGCCGCGCTCGCGCCGTCCGTGCCGCCGGCGCCGCCGTCGGGTCCGGTGTTCGCGGTGGTACAGGGCATCGTGCTGGTGTTCTTCGTCGTGCTCACCATCGGCGCCTGGCGCCGCTTCAAGCCGATGGCGTTTGCCTGATCGCTGACATCTCGTCATTCCGGGGCATCGCGCAGCGATGAACCCGGAATCCCGCACAATAATCTCCAGATTCCGGGTCCGCGCTAGCGCGCGTCCCGGAATGACTCGAGCTCAAAAGGAGTCCCACAATGCCCACCATCACCACCAAGGACGGCGTCGAGATCTTCTACAAGGATTGGGGCTCTGGCCAGCCGATCGTGTTCAGCCACGGCTGGCCGCTGTCGTCGGACGACTGGGACGCGCAGATGCTGTACTTCGTCACGCGCGGCTACCGCGTCGTCGCCCATGACCGCCGCGGCCACGGCCGCTCGGCGCAAGTCGCCGACGGTCACGACATGGATCATTATGCCGACGACCTTGCGGCCGTCACCGCGCATCTCGACCTCAAGAACGCCATTCATGTCGGCCATTCCACCGGCGGCGGCGAGGTCGTGCACTACATCGCGCGTCACGGCGAGAGCCGGGTGGCGAAGGCGGCGATCCTGTCGGCGGTGCCGCCGCTGATGGTGCAGACCCCCGCCAATCCAGGCGGCCTGCCGAAGAGCGTGTTCGACGATCTCCAGAAGCAGCTCGCCACCAGTCGCACGCAATTCTATCGCGACCTCCCCGCCGGCCCGTTCTACGGCTACAACCGTCCCGGCGCAAAGCCCTCGGAAGCGGTGATCCAGAACTGGTGGCGCCAGGGCATGATGGGCGGCGCGAAAGCGCATTACGACGGAATCGTCGCGTTCTCGCAGACCGACTTCACCGACGATCTCAAGAAGATCAACGTGCCCGTGCTGGTGATGCACGGCGACGACGACCAGATCGTGCCTTACGCCGATTCCGCGCCGCTCTCGGCCAAGCTGCTGAAGAAGGGCATCCTGAAGACCTACAAGGGCTTTCCGCACGGCATGCCGACCACGCATGCCGACACCATCAACGCCGATCTGTTGGCGTTCTTCAAGGAGTGAGGCGGCCGCGCCTGATCCGCCTCACCCCGGGAGGGGTATCCGCGGAAGGTGCTGGAGATGGCGGATATCAATAGCCTCTAGCCGGCCGGTCCGTTAATTTGGTGCGGAAATTTCGCGGCCCGTGCGCGTTGAGGCCGGTCCGTTCCGAAGGAGAAGCGCCGGCGATGTCGCCCCAGCTCAAACTGATCGCACTCGACGCCGACGATCTCGCCGTGATCTCGACCCATGTCCAGGACGCCCGCGTCCAGGCCTCCGACATCATCTGGCGACAGAGCGAGAAGCGGCTTGTGGTCGGAATGAGCCGGCTGGATTGGGAGCAGACGCTGGAGGGCGAGGCCGAGCCGCGCCGGCTGGTCGCCGCGCTGCGCTTCGACCGCGTGCTGGCCTGCAAGTCGCGCAACATCGACCTGGCTGCTCCGGACAAGGTGCTGGACCTCGTCGGCATCGAGTTTCACCCGAGAGACGGGCGCGCCGAGGAGCCCGCCGGCAGTGCCCTGCTCTTGTTCGCCCAAGGCGGCGCCATCCGGCTCGATGTCGAATGCCTGGAATGCGAGCTGACTGATCTCGGGGCGGACGCACTGGGAACGGGGATGGAGATCGAGGGTGAGACGTGAGGCGACCCGTATACCAGCCCCACCACCTCAGGTCCTGAGGGGCGACCGGCCCCCTACGAGGGTTGACGCCGCTTCCCCGCCGCGCCATTGAGCATGGGACCCGGTGCGCCCATCCGCCCCGGGACCAGCCAGAAGCCAAGCCAGACATGCCCGTTCGCCTCGACCGCAGCAGCGCCGATTTTGACCAGCGATTCGCGGCCTTCCTCGCTGCCAAGCGCGAGGCTTCGGCCGACGTCGAGGCTGCCGCGCGTGCCATCGTCGACGACGTCGCCAAGCGCGGTGACGCGGCCCTGCTCGAGGCCACCGCAAAGTTCGACCGCCTCAAGCTGGATGCCTCCGGCCTGCGCGTCACCGCCGCGGAGATCGAGGCCGCCACCGGGGCTTGCGATGCCGCGACGCTGGATGCGCTCAAGCTCGCGCGCGACCGCATCGAGAGCTACCACCGGCGGCAATTGCCGCAGGACGAGCGCTTCACCGACGCGCTCGGCGTCGAGCTCGGCTGGCGCTACACCGCGATCGAATCGGCCGGCCTCTACGTGCCCGGCGGTACCGCGGCCTATCCGTCCTCGGTGCTGATGAACGCGGTGCCCGCCAAGGTCGCTGGCGTCTCGCGCCTCGTGATGGTGGTGCCCTCGCCCGACGGCAAGCTCAATCCGCTGGTGCTGGCGGCCGCGCATCTCGGCGGCGTCACCGAGATTTACCGCGTCGGCGGGGCGCAGGCCGTGGCCGCGCTGGCGCACGGCACCGCGACCATCGCACCGGTCGCGAAGATCGTCGGCCCCGGCAATGCCTACGTCGCCGCCGCCAAGCGGCTGGTGTTCGGCAAGGTCGGCATCGACATGATCGCCGGCCCGTCCGAAGTGCTGGTGATCGCCGACGACACCGGCAATGCCGACTGGATCGCCGCCGACCTGCTGGCGCAGGCCGAGCACGATGCCAGTGCGCAATCGATCCTGATCACCGACTCGGCGCGCCTTGCCGCCGACGTCGAGAAGGCGGTCGAGGCGCAATTGAAGACGCTGCCGCGCGCCGCGATCGCCAGCGCGTCCTGGGCTGATTTCGGCGCCGTCATCATGGTCAATAATCTTGCCGACAGCATTCCGCTCGCCAATGCGATCGCCGCCGAGCATCTCGAGATCATGACCGTCGATCCCGATGCGCTTGCCGCGGAGATCCGCAACGCCGGCGCCGTGTTCCTCGGACCGCATACACCCGAGGCGATCGGCGATTACGTCGGCGGCTCCAACCACGTGCTGCCGACCGCGCGCTCGGCGCGATTCTCCTCGGGCCTGTCGGTGCACGACTTCATGAAGCGTACCTCCATCCTGAAATGCGGCCCGGACCAGCTCCGTGCGCTGGGACCGGCCGCGATGACGCTCGGCAAGGCGGAGGGGCTGGATGCTCATTCGCGCTCGATTGGATTGCGCCTCAATCTGTCATGACAAAGCCGCCCGAACAGGACGACTCCACCAATCGCATCGTCGGCGTCACGCTCGACGAGGAGTCGATCGGCCGTTCCGGGCCCGACATCGAGCACGAGCGTGCGATCGCGATCTACGACCTGATCGAGCAGAACCTGTTCGCGCCCGAGGGCGCGGAGGGGAAGGGCCCGTTCACGCTGCATATCGGCATCACCGGCAACCGCCTGATGTTCGACATCCGCCGTGAGGACGGCACGCCCGTGGTCGCGCATCTGCTGTCGCTGACGCCGTTCCGGCGGATCGTGAAGGACTATTTCATGATCTGCGACAGCTACTACCAGGCGATCCGCACCGCGACGCCGGACAAGATCGAGGCCATCGACATGGGTCGTCGCGGCATCCATGACGAGGGATCGCGCACGCTGCAGGAGCGGCTGAAGGGCAAGGTGCGGGTCGATTTCGAGACCTCGCGCCGGCTGTTCACGCTCATTACCGTCCTGCACTGGAAAGGTTAAATACGGATGGCTGCGCCCCCACGCGCAAGCAATCCGCAGTCCGTGCTGTTCGCCTGCGCGATGAACAGCGTGCGCTCGCCGATGGCCGAAAGCCTGCTGCAGCACATGTTTCCGCAGGGACTCTATGTGAAGTCGGCGGGCACCAGAAAAGGCGAGCTCGATCCGTTCGCCGTGGCCGTGATGGCCGAACTCGGCCAGGACATCTCCGCCCACAAGCCGCAGACCTTCGAGGAGCTGGAGGACTGGGAGGGCTTGAATTTCGACCTCATCATCACGCTCTCGCCCGAGGCGCACCACAAGGCGCTGGAGCTGACGCGGACGCTCGCGGCCGAGGTCGAATACTGGCCGACGCAGGATCCCACCACCATCGAGGGCAGCCGCGACCAGAAGTTGGCTGCCTATCGCGACGTCTGCGACCAACTGTTGATGCGCATCCGCCGGCGCTTCGCCAAGGTGGGAGCTGCCAGCGGGTAGCGCGCGCGCCCCGGACGCAGCGCAGCGCCCTTCGCGGTGCGCTGCAGAGCGGGGGCCCATCTCACCTCCAAGCGCAAGCTCATGGGTCCCGGCTCAGTGTCGCAGCATTTCATGCCGCGCCGCGTCCGGGACACGAGGCCTCCCGTAACACCGGCGTCACAGACCGCGGGCACAGCCATCTCGGCAATCTCGAATCACCAAAGCCTGGGTTCCCGGGTTGTGAAATCAGCCCCCTTCCGATAGGTTCCGCGCGCAATTCACCCCCGCTTCATCCCCAAATCACCTGATGCTTGGCCGCCCCAAATTCGTACTTGCCTCCGGTTCGCCGCGGCGCCTGTCGCTGCTCAACCAGGCCGGCATCGAGCCGGATGCACTCCGGCCGGCCGACGTCGACGAGACGCCGAGGCGAGGCGAGCTGCCGCGCGCCTGCGCCAACCGGCTGGCGCGGTCCAAGGCCGACGCGGCGCTGAAATCGGTGCAGCTCGACGACGAGTTGCGCGGCGCCTTCATCCTCGCCGCCGACACGGTGGTCGCGGTCGGCCGCCGCATCCTGCCCAAGGCCAACCTCGTGGATGAAGCGGCGCAGTGCCTGCGCCTGCTGTCGGGCCGCAATCACCGCGTCTACACCGCGATCTGCCTGGTCACGCCGCGCGAAGCCTTCCGCCAGCGCCTGGTCGAGACCCGCGTCCGCTTCAAGCGCCTCTCGGAGGACGACATCCAGGCCTATATCGGCTCCGGCGAATGGCGCGGCAAAGCCGGCGGCTACGCCGTGCAGGGCATCGCCGGCTCCTTCGTGGTGAAGATGGTGGGGTCCTACACCAATGTCGTCGGCCTGCCGCTCTACGAGACCACCACGTTGCTCGGCGGCGAGGGTTTTCCGATCCGCTTCGGCTGGCTCAATTCCACCGCCGTGTGAGCCGGCCAGCCGCGGCCTGACAGAATCGCGAAAACAACCCCATGCACAGTAGAATGGCCCGACGGGACGCATGTGCCGTCGCGCCGGGAACCCGTTCGCCGACGGGCTCATGAAACCTCTAACCCGCGCAAGCTGCCGACATCATGGACGACCAGGTCAAAAAGCCCGCCAGCCCACTCAAGACCTGCCCGATCTGCGGCAAGCCGCAATCGGAAGCCACCCGCCCGTTCTGCTCCCCGCGCTGCCGCGACGTCGACCTGAACCGCTGGCTGAAAGGCAGTTACGTCATCCCCGGCCGCGATGACGACCTCGATGACGTGGAATAACACGAAATATCAATCAGTTAGTTGAGCGCCCGCCCCGCCGCGCGCCAGCCGCGGCAGCTTGTGCACAGCCGGGCCGCGCCCGGCGAAGCCTCTTGGCGAAGCCGGGTGGACAGGCCGCTTCCGGCCCACTATAACCCGCCCGCTCGATGGGCTTTGGCCCCTCTGTTGGAGCACGCCCAGGTAGCTCAGTTGGTAGAGCATGCGACTGAAAATCGCAGTGTCGGTGGTTCGATTCCGCCCCTGGGCACCATTCGCCTGAGCCCAAACACACGATAGCCATCGTCGGGCTCGCGACCAGCGGAGCCACCCGCTCCCTCACCCCCGCCGCGCAAACACCAGTTGCCCGACGTCGATCTTTCCGGCCCGAAAGCCCGCCTCGCAATAGCACAGATAATATTCCCACAGCCGGCGGAAGGGCTCGTCGAAGCCGAGCGAGGTCAGGTCGGTCCAGGCCCGGCTGAAATTGTCGCGCCAGAGTGAGAGCGTCCTTGCGTAGTCCTGTCCGAACAGGCGCTCGCGAATGACGGGCAGTTCGAAGCGTTCGCCGAGCGCGCGCAGGATGTTGGCCGACGGCAGCATGCCGCCCGGAAAGATGTATCTCTGGATGAAGTCCACGCGCTGCCGATAGCTGCCAAAGAGCTCGTCGCGCACCGTGATGGCCTGAATGCCGGCGAGTCCCCCGGGCTTGAGGCGCTGCTTCAGCTGGTTGAAATAGGCAGGCCAGAATTGCTCGCCGACGGCCTCGATCATCTCGATGGAAGCAATGCGGTCGAAGCGACCATCCTGGTCGCGATAATCCTGCAGCCGAACCTCGACCTTTTCGGCGAGCCCGGCTTCAAAGATTCGGCGACGGGCGAATTCATGCTGCTCCTTGCTGATGGTGAGGGCCAATACGCTGGCGCCGTAAGTCTTGGCGGCGAATTCGGCGAAACCGCCCCAGCCGCATCCGATCTCGAGCACGCTCTGGCCGGGCCGCAATTCGATGGCCTGCGCCAGCTGTTCGTATTTGTGCTGTTGAGCGGCGGGAAGGTCGGCGGTCTCGGCCGGGAACAGCGCCGATGAGTACGTCATGCTGGAATCGAGCCACGCGGCGAAGAACTCGTTTCCGAGATCGTAATGCTTGTGGATGTTGTGCCTCGATCCCTCTTTCGTGTTCCGGCGCAGGCGATGAAGCGTCCGCCGGCACAGGCGAACCAGCATGCTTCCGGCAAAGGCGTTGTCGACCAAATCTTCGTTGAGACAGAACACGTAGAGAAGCTGGGCAAGATCGGGCGTGGACCAGTCGCCTCGAACATAGGCCTCGGCCATGCCGATATCGCCGCCGATGACGAGGCTGCGGGCGAACCTGTAATTGTTGAGCTCGATCGTGGCCGACGGGCCCGGAAGCTGGCCACGCAACGTGACCATTCTCTGGTCGGGAAGGCGCACGTGAATGGTGCCGCACCGAAGTTGCGATGCAAGGCGCAGAGCCAGGCGGGCAAAGAACGGGACGCCATCAAAGTGAAGGTCTTGATGGGTGGCTGCCAGGTCCATGGTTCAGATCTCGCGTTGTTTCAAACGAGGCACGTAAGGAACACCCTTCAACCAGAGCCGCATCGCTTCCCAGTGGATGGCTGCGATCACCTTGATGGTCAGGAAAGGCAAGGCGAACAGCGCCGCCAGCAGGGAGTGGCCGGTCAGAGCACGACGGCGTCCGCAGAATGCCGCCGCAAACATCGCGCCTTGTTCGCTGCTCTGCACGATTCTGACCTTCACATCCTGTTGCGGAGGAGAAACGCTGAAGCGGTAATGTGTTTCCATCTCCATGAAAGGCGAAACGTAGAACGCCTTCGGCTGGCTTTGGCGGATGGCGCAGCCCGGCTCCGCCTCCTGCACCGGGAGGACGTAGGAATGCATCTCTCCGAACGTGTTGCGGACTTCGTAGATCAACAGCGCGAGATTGCCGGATGCACCATAGCAAAAATAGATCGAAAGCGGGTTGAACACGTAGCCCAGGACCCTGGGATAACAGAGCAGCAGAACGCGGCCTCCGGTGAGGTCGATGTCGCGTTCCGCCGCAACGCGTCGGACGTATTGGCTGAGGCCCGCGTTGTTGCCGTCACCGTGATCCTGCTCGTGAAAGCTGAAGGGCGCCGCGCGATTGATGCCGAACAGCCACGACTGGCGCTCCGCTTCCTTCAGCCGGTCGAGATCGATCAGCAGGTTCATCACGCGGTAGGTGAACCTGTGCTGCACGGGGCGCCACCGCGCGTGCATCACTTTGCCCCAATAGAGTGTGGCGGGCGCCCTCGTATCCTCCGCTCTGGTCGGTGTCGTTCGGGCCATCGTGTTACTCGGCAGCCTCGGCCAGCAACGGGGCCGGTTGACGCCATGGAGCTTCGCTGCCGAGTGCCTCGGCAACGGAAATGCCGGCCTGCAAGCCATCCTCGTGAAAGCCGTAGCCGGTCCATGCGCCGCAGAACCAGGTTCGCCGACGCCCTTGAATCGTGGGGAGTCGCCGCTGCGCCGCGAATGCAGCCAGGTCGTATTGCGGATGGGCGAAGCTGAATTTTCCAAACGTCAGATCGGCCGCCGGCTCGAAGGGAGGGTTGAGGCTGACGAACAACGGCTTGCGCTCGTCGATGCCCTGCAGCCGGTTCATCCAATAGGTCACCGCGACGTCGTTCTGGGCGGGTGTTTGCCGCGGCCACCGCAGGAAGTTCCAGGATGCCCATGCCTGACGCCGGCGGGGCATGAGACGGGGATCGCGGTGCAGATAGACGGTGTTGGGGGCGTATCTGATCGCCCCGAGAATCGAACGCTCCTGGGCGTCGGCATCCGACAGGGCCGCCAAGGCCTGATCGCTGTGACAGGCCATCACAACGGCATCGTAACTTTCCACACCGCCATGACTGTCGCGGACGGTCACGCCAGACCCAGCTCGGTTGATCGATGTCACCGCACAGCCTAGCCGAATGTTGTGCTTGAACAAAGCGGTCAGCTTGTCGACATAGCGCCGGCTGCCGCCCTCCACGGTCCGCCAGCGCGGTCGATCGAGGTGCAAGAGCCGGTGATTGTTGAAGAAGGCGACGAAGTTCTCCGCCGGGAAAGACAGAATGTCATCCGATGAGGACGACCAGATGGCCGCCCCCATCGGACCGAGATAGTCGGAGAACAGGCGCGAACCGAATGATTCCTTGCGCAGATACTCGTCGAGGGTCAGGTTGTGCAGCCGGCCGGCGTGCAGATCGGCGACGCTTTGCCGATTGAACCGCATGACCTCGGCCAGCATGCGAAAGTAGGACGGCGATGCGAGGTTGCGCGGTTGCGCAAACAGGCCGCAGGCCGTTTGCAACGCGGTCTCGCCGCCGCCACGCCATTCGAATCGGCCATGATCGACGGACATGGCGAAGCTCATGCAAGTCTCGATGGTCTTCACGCCCAGATGCGTGAACAGGGAGGTCAATTGCGGGTAGTTCGCCTCGTTGAACACGATGAAGCCGACGTCCACGTCGATCGGCTCACCGTCATAGTCGATGCGAACGGTATGACTATGTCCCCCCGGCTGTAGCTCACGCTCGTAAACAGTGACGGCGTAACGTTTCGACAGGAGCCACGCGGCGGCATTGCCGGCAATTCCCGTCCCGATCACGGCCAAACGCATTCTCTGTCGCCCCCACTGCGGTACCGTCAGCGACGGCCCTCGAAACAATCGTTAGGGAACGCTTGGCGAGATGGCGCGGATCACTTTGGGCCGTCCGGCGCCCCGCCGCCGACCGAAACCGGCGCCCCCAGCGGCCGTATCCAGAAAGGTCGATTCCGGTGAGGGTATGATTCTTCTGCACATTCAGGCGATCGGCGGCATTGCTTTGGCCCTCAGCCTTTTGATGGCGCTGGCCTGGCTCGTTCAGCAGCGCACCGGCAATTCCGGCTGGGTCGACGCGATCTGGTCCTACGCGACCGGCCTCGTCGGCGCGGGTGCAGCTTTATGGCCGCTCGACGGAGGTTCCCCGGCTCGCCGGCTGCTGGTCGGAGCGCTTGTGCTGCTTTGGTCGGTGAGGCTTGGAACGCACATTGCGCGCCGCTCCGCAGCGGGGATCGACGATCCACGCTACGCGAACTATGCGCGGCAATGGGGAGCCGCTGCGCCTCGCCGGATGTTCCTGTTCCTGCAGTCGCAGGCGCTGGTCTCGGTGCCGCTGCCGTTCGCCGTCTTCCTCGCGGCGCATGCGCCGGCGCCTGAACTGCGCCTGCAGGACTATGCCGGGATCGTCATCATCCTGATTGCCGTCGCCGGCGAGGCATTGGCGGACCGGCAGCTGCGGCGCTTCAAGCTCAGCCCATCCAACGCCGGGCTCGTCTGCGATGTCGGTCTATGGCGCTGGTCGCGTCATCCGAACTATTTCTTCGAATGGCTGGGGTGGCTGGCTTACCCGGTCATCGCGCTGTCGCCCGGATATGCATGGGGTTGGGCCAGTCTGGCGGCGCCAGCGATCATGTACTGGATCCTGGTCCATGTGACGGGAATACCGCCGCTTGAGGAGCAGATGCTGAAATCGCGCGGCGAGCGATATCGTCAGTATCAGGCGCGCACCAGCGCATTCTTCCCATGGCCGGTGCGACAGGTTGTGTGATCATGTTCTGGCGATTGCGGACTGCTGACTGGCCGCAAAGGCAAGTGACTTGCCGATGTGATCCGCCACGGCTTGCGGGTCGTTAACCTGACGATCGGCGCGATGAGCCGGTCAGATGCAGCCGGACTGGGAACGCGGGCATGAACCTTTTCTTGACCTATCTTGCGGTGGCCGTGACCTTCGTTGCGATCGACATGGTCTGGCTCACGATCATGGTCGAGAGGCTGTATCGGCCGGTGCTGGGAGATATGTTGCGGGCGAAGCCCAACCTGGCGGCCGCGGCCGCGTTCTACCTGTTGTATCCCGTCGGCCTGATCTGGTTTGCCGTGCTGCCCGCGCAGCAGGATGGCGGCGCGCTGCGCGCGTTCACATCCGGCCTGCTGCTCGGCTGTTTCACCTACGCGACCTACGATCTGACCAACCAGGCGACGCTGCGCAACTGGTCGACCGGACTGACCCTTGCGGACGTTTGCTGGGGATCGCTTCTCGCCGGCATCAGTGCCTGGATCGGATTCGTTGTCGCGCAGAAGCTGGCGCACTGATCCCGCGCAACCAAGGCTTGGCGGACGGAGCTGGGTTGAGCTCGCATCAGCGGGCCTCGCGTCAGGTCTGCTTCCGGTCTCCGAGCTGCCCGAACGCTTCCCGGGTTTCCGCGATCTTGTCGGACAGGGATTTGAACGCCCTCTGAGCTTGCAGCTTCGACTCCTGGTCGAGCAAAAGGCCTGCGAGATCGACCAGTCGACCGCCCATGCGCTCCATCATTGCGAGCAGCCGATCGGCGTCGGCTGCAGGCTCGTCGGATGCGATACCTTCGACGTCTCGCACGATCGCTTCGAGCCTTGCCGTCGCGGCGACAAGTCGGTTCTCGCGTCCACGCTCGGGAAATTCAATGATCTCGGCGTCCATGCACGGGCTCTTGCCGGCTTCAGGCTGCGGCCGATGCGGCAAGGCAATCCTTGCGCACCGTCAACATGGTCCGGTGCAGCCAGGTCTTGATGGTGCCGACCGGCACGCCGAAGCGCTGAGACAGGCTCGCGCGGCTCTCACCTTCGAGATAAGCCAGAGCGACCAGCCTGCGGCGATCTGCCGGCAGGCGAGCCAATGCTCCCAAGGCAATCGGTTCGGCGCCGGCGTAATCGAAATCCTCGGCCGGCGGCGGCCCGGCCGATGCCGGGATCGCGAGCGCCTGGTCCAGTTCGACACTTGGCTGCCGCCTGATGCGCAGGTGATCGATCGCGGTGTTCCGAACGATTGCGGACATCCAGGTCATGGCCGATGCCCGGCCGGAATCGAACCGAGCGGCGTTGCGCCAGATCTTCAAGAAGCTCTCCTGGAGGATGTCATCGACATCGTGCGGCGAGGCGCCAACGGCCAGCGCGATCCTGCGCAGTCTGCCGCGCGTCAACGCATGGAGCTCTGCGAAGGCGCGTGGCTCGCCTGCGGAGACGCGGGCAAGCACTTCCTGCAACCTCTCGCTCTGCACCTGACTTGCCGGACTCGAACAGGCCATGTCCTGTCTCCCTTGCGTTTCCTACGAAACGCTCGGGGCGCAGGGCCGGATCACCTGGCGGGAGAAGGGTAGGTTACAGGCGCACGAACGGCCCGATCAGTCGGCCGAGCAAGCCGTTCATGCGCAGGTCGCCGGTCATCGCGACCAGGCAGAGGCAAGGGCCTTCGGTGCCGACGATGGGACGATGATCGATCTCGTCGTCGCCGTAGTCGAAATCTCCGGGGCCAAAGCGTCCGCCCTCATGGCTGAAGCTGCCCTCGAGCACGAGCGTCAACTCGGTGCCGGTGTGGGTGTGTTCGAGCATGCGCGAGCCTGGCGCTGACCGAAGCAGGAAGGCACGGGCCGTGCCCGGGCCGGACAGCTCGATCGGTCGCAGGCTGAGACCCGGCGCGACACGCCGCCGCTTGCCGATGCGATACTTCCGCAGTGCCGGCGGAATATCATCATCCGTGTCGAACGTGAGGGGAGCCGGGGCCGTATGTGCCGGAGCGTCGTGAATTCGCGACATCACGCGATCGAACGCATCCGGTGCGGTGGGCACCGGCTCGACATCCTCCAGCGCGGCGCCCGCGAGCTGCTCGATGGCCTGCACGAAGCGGGCGCAGTGCGCGCAGCCTGCCACGTGTACCCCGACGACCAGATGATGGGCCTCTTCCAGCCTGCCGGCCGCGAAATCGGCCAGAATATCTTCCGGCGGATGATGGCTGATCGTCATGCTTCTTCGTCCAAAATGTCGCGTAAACGGTTCATCGCCAGCCTGATCCGTGACTTGACCGTCCCGAGCGGAATCCCGAGCGCGCTCGCGATTTCCGGATGCGGTCTTTCCTCGATGAACGATAGCTTCACCACCGTGGATTGCTCCGCCGAGAGTTGCTTGATGGCTGACGCGATCCGTGCGGCTTCCTGCCCGCGCGAAATCAGGATATCGGCCGGTTCGGCTTGATCCGCTGCATCAGGCAGCTCAGATCCGGCTTCCAGGCGGTCGAGCCGGGCCCGGCGGCGGAACAAATCGATCCGCAGATTGCGCGCGATCGTGAAAATCCAGGCCGGCGCGCCCGCGGTCGCCGGATCGAACTGGTGCGCCTTCCGCCACACGGCGATCATGGTGTTTTGGGCGATCTCTTCCGCCTCGTCGGGGCTGCAACCGGCCTTGAGCATCAGCCCCTTGATGCGGGGCGCGAAATGCTCGAACAGCCGCTTGAAAGCCTCCCGGTCGCCGTCAGAGGCGACGCGTCCGATCAAATCAGCCCAATCCACCTTTGTCTTCGGCCCTTTGCTCGCACCAATCGACAGCCGCGCCACAACCCTCCGGGGAAAACCAGCCTCAGCCCGGATTGGCACATTCAAAGCCCGGATAGCAGCGATCATAGCGCCTCGACAAGCGACCTCTTGGGCTGAGAACGACCAGGGCCGGCCGCCGGATCACTGCGGAACGCGGGT
This sequence comes from Bradyrhizobium sp. 22, assembly GCF_000482425.1. Lineage (NCBI taxonomy): Bacteria > Pseudomonadati > Pseudomonadota > Alphaproteobacteria > Hyphomicrobiales > Nitrobacteraceae > Bradyrhizobium > Bradyrhizobium sp. 22. Next base: position 1,501,870 of record NZ_KI519400.1, on the reverse strand, counting down.
TTTTGCGAGTTCCGGAAGGTCCGCCGGCGTGGCCGTCGGCTCTGGCACTCCGCTTGCTCAGTCCTGACCAAAGCCGGGCCTCGGCGGAGAGGCCCGTTTCAGGTTGAGGCAAGCGATGCAAGAAGTGTCCCGTACTGGTACTGCCGGCGAGCTCCGGCTCGATGCGTTGATCGCCGATCTGTGGTGGCGCGTTCGGCTCTTGAATACGGATATTCTGGAAGTGGAGGCCAAAGCCGGGGTGTTCGACGCGCAGCAGCCGACCTATCCGCTCCTTGCGCTTAACCTTCGCGCGCGGCGGGACAATCTGGTCGCCACGATCGCCATGCTCGAGCAGCGCGCGAAATCGCTGTCGGAAGCGGCTTGAGAGCGGCCGCCGCCGACATCGGAAGCGGCTGCGATGTCGCGCGCCTGGCGAGACGACGCATCGACCGTCAGCGCGTGACCAGTTGAACGAACGGGTTCGGCACCGTTTCGCCTGATGCCGACCATCCGGCGTATTGTCCGAGAATGCTACCGCGACAGGCAAGGCACGGTCTTCCTCAAAAGCCCGATGATCGCCCCGCGCGCAACGCCGATGTCCATTCGCGATTGTGAGGCGTGAGCACACGCCAGCTTCGCGCCGCCATGCTATGGCTGTTCCCGCAATCTGCCGCGAGGACTTCCATGCTTCCTATTCCCGCCGACATCTTCACCGAGCCCGAGGACGTCTCGCCGGACGGCCTTGCCAATCTCGGTCCGCTGCGCCGCCTCGCCGGTCGTTGGCAGGCGGACAAGGGCATCGACATCAATCCGAAGGCGGACGGGCCGGAACGACGGACCTTCATCGAGCGCATCCGGATGGACCCGATCGATCCGCAGGCCAACGGCCCGCAGCTGCTCTACGGGCTGCGCTATCACATCCACATCAACACGCCCGAGGAAGACATCACCTTCCACGACCAGGTCGGCTATTGGCTGTGGGAGCCCGCGACCGGGCTGATCATGCAGACGCTGGCGATTCCGCGCGGGCAGGTGCTGCTGGCCTCGGGCAAGGCCGCATCCGGCGATAAGACCATCTCGGTCACCGCCAGGCGCGGCGACACCGCCTACGGGATTTGCTCGACCGACTTCCTGGAACAGGCGTTCCGCACCGATTCCTATCGCTGCGACATCACCTTCAACGACGACGGCAGCTGGACCTATCTGATCCAGACCGAGTTGTTCGTGCGCGGCGCGCCGTTCAATCATCGCGACACCAACACGCTGCAGCTGGTCGCACCGCCAGAGCCCAATCCGCTCGCAATGATCGTCAACGATCGCGCAGGGGGCGATGACAAGGGCGATCGGCCCACGGCGTGAAGCGCATTTCCGGAGAACTGCATGAAGCCCTACGTGATCTGTCTGATGCACTCCAGCCTCGACGGCCGCACGCATCCCAGCCGCTGGCGTCCGAAGGGAGCGGGCACCGATTGGTTCGAGACGATCCATGAGGAGCTCGGCGGCGATGCCTGGGTCATCGGCCGCGTCACCGGGTCGGAGTTCGCCAAGGGCAAGCCGTACCCGACCGAGACGCACGAGACATTCCCGCGCCAAAACTGGTTCGCGCGGCGTGACGCGAAAACCTATGGCGTCGTGCTCGATGCGCAGGGCAAGATCGGCTGGGGCCGCTCGGACATCGGCGGCGACCCGATCGTCGTCGTGCTGACCGAGAGCGTGCCGGATTCGCATCTTGCAGGGCTGCGCGGCGAGGGCGTGTCCTACATCTTCGCCGGCAGGTCGGAAATCGACCTAGCGCTGGTGCTGGACATCCTCAACCGCGAGCTAGGCGTGAAGCGTCTCCTGGTCGAGGGCGGAGGCGTCGCCAATGGCGCGTTCCTGCGTGCCGGCCTGATCGACGAACTCAACCTGATCCTCAGTCCCGCGATCGACGGCGCCATCGGCGCGCCCTTCGTATTCTCCTCGACGGAAGTTGACAGCGACAAGCGTGCGCCGATCGCGGCGATGACGCTGGAGAGCATACGCGAACTCGGCGGCGGCGTCCTGCTGCTGCGCTACCTGATCAGGAACGATCCGCCGGCCGCAGGCCGGTGATGCTGGCCATGTCCGATACGTCCAAGCACATCGTCATCGTCGGCGCCGGTGCGGCGGGCCTGATGGCGGCGCGCGAGCTGGCGCGTGCCGGCCGCAAGGTAACGGTGCTGGAGGCGCGCCCGCGCTGCGGCGGCCGCATCCATCCGCTGCCGGCCTCGGAGTTCGGCTATGCCGCCGAGGGCGGCGCCGAATTCGTCCATGGCGAGGCACCGCTTACGCGTCGATTGCTGCGCGAGGCCGGGCTGTCGCTTCAGGAGATCGAAGGCGAGCAGTGGAGCTTCGACGGGACGAGGCTCTCGCGCGAACGGCACGACGACGCCCACGAGGCCGAGCTGCAAGCCGTGTTGAGGGATTTGCAGGACGATCTCCCCGTTGCCGAATTCTTGCGCCGGCATTTTTCCGGCGACCACTATGCGCCGATGCGCCATTCGATCGAGCGGATGGTCGAGGGCTATGACGCGGCCGATCCCGAGCGCGCCTCGACGCTGGCGCTGCGCGAGGAGTGGATGGATGGCGGGCACGCTCCGCAGGCGCGCATCGACGGCGGCTATGGCGGGCTGGTCGACTTCCTGGCGGCGGACTGCCGCAGGCACGGCGTCGCCATCCATCTCGGCTGCGTGGTGACGGCGATCGAGGAGGACGGCCGCTTGGTTGTCGCTCGCCGCGCCGGCGGCGAGGGACTCGGCTGCGACCGGGTGATCCTCACGGCGCCGCTGCCTTTGCTGCGCGAAATCGCCCTGCCGGCGAGCGCGCGTGCGAAGCTTGCCGCCACTGATGACATCGGCTTCGGCAATGTCATCAAGATCCTGCTGCGCTTTGCGCGACCATGGTGGCGCGAGCGGGAACGGGATCTCGCGGGCATGACCTTCCTGCTGTCAGACGAGAGGATCCCGGTGTGGTGGACGCAATATCCGAGCCGGCATGCGATGCTCACCGGCTGGTTCGGCGGCCCGCGCACCGCGGAACTGGACAGCCTCGATTCGCAAGGACTGATCGAGGCCGGACTCGATTCGCTCGCCGCCATTTTCAGGCTGCCGCGCGAGGACGTCGCGGGCGAGCTCGTGGCGGCGGAGGCCACCAACTGGGCGCACGATCCCTTTGCCCGGGGCGCCTATTCCTGGGCGACACCGCGGACGCGCGCGGCGCAGGCGATTCTGTCGCGCGCCGATGGGAGGGTGCTGTTCTCCGGTGAAGCGCTCTATCGCGGGCCCGACATGGGCACGGTGGAAGCGGCGCTGGCGAGCGGCCTGGAGACGGCGGGAATGATCCTGCGGGAATAAAAAGAGAGGCCCGCATTGCTGCGGGCCTCTCCTGTCTCACCAGCGTCCGCCGCCGAAGCTGAACGTCACGCCCGGGCCGCCGCGATAATATCCGTACGGCCCGCCGCCGTAATAGCCGTGATGGCGCGGGTAATAGCCGTAGCTGCGGTAGTACGGCCGGTAGTGGCTGTGCCGCCAATGATGATGGTGGCCATGCCAGCGATGATGCCTGCGGTGCGCGCTGATGTCGGTGGTCTGACTTTCCTGCGCGCTCTGCTTGGCGCTCGAACTGCCGGCCGCGTTCGCCGCCGTTCCGCCGGCAAGCGCCGCAGCTCCGACCGCCATCGCGACAATGAGATACTTCATGTCATCACTCCAGTTGGATGTCGTGACACAACGGGCGTGCGCACGCCGCGTTCCGGCGTCGAAACGACGCAGATACTGGTTCCGATGAACGTACGTTAACGTTCGTGAACGAGACAACGTTGCGCGATCGATTGTCGCGCCCGCTCTGCCTTAGTATTGCCCTGGATCTCACGACGCGACGAATCGATGCGATCATCTCAGTCGTCGAAATTCGAGCGCTGCAGAAGCAGTCGGTCGCGCGTCATGACCGCTCCAACGCATGGCCGCCTTGCTGAGGATCAAAGCGGCAAGGATTGGCCGGGCTAGTATCGAAGCACAACATGTCGGGAATCGATGCGATGCAAGAGAGCGCCATGCCGGGGCCTACGGGTCAACCGGACGGCCTTGTCGAAATCAGGACGTTGCCGCAGCTGCTGCGCTGGCGCGTCAAGGCGACGCCGGCGACGGAGGCCTATCGCCATTTCGACGCGTCCGCCCAGCGCTGGGTCAGCCAGTCCTGGCGCGAGATCGATGCGGAATTCGAGCTGTGGCGGCGGGCGCTCGCCGCGGAGGCGCTCGCGCCGGGCGAGCGTATCGCCATCCTGATGCCGAATGGTGTCGCGCATATCGCCATGGACCAGGCGGCGCTGTCGCGTGGCCTGGTGCCGGTGCCGATGCACGCCGTCGACAATCCCGACAGCATCGCCTACGTCCTCGCCGATTCCGGCGCGCTGGTCCTGTTCATCGATACGCTGGAACGCTGGCAGGCGATCGTGGCGACCGGCCAGCCGCTCGACCATCTCAAGCGCGTCGTCTGCGCGGATGCAGGCGGGCTCATCACGCCGGATGCGCGCATTGTCGGGCTCGACCACTGGCTGGCGCAAGCACCTGGCGCGACCGCGCCGCTGCCCGATGTCGCGATTGAGCCGGACGATCTCGCGGCGATCGTCTACACCTCGGGGACCACGGGGCGGCCGAAGGGCGTGATGCTGTCGCATGGCAACGTGGTCGCCAACGTGAAGGCAATCGCGCGCCGCGTCAAAGCCGAGCCGCACGACGTCTTCCTGTCCTTCCTGCCGCTCTCGCACACGTTCGAACGCACCGGCGGCTATTACTACCCGATCGCGATCGGCGCCTGTGTCGCCTATGCACGCTCAGTGCCGCAGCTCTCGGAGGATCTGCAGCATGTGCGGCCGACGGTGCTGGTCTCGGTGCCGCGGATCTACGAACGGATCTACGCGCTGATTCTGCAGCATCGCGCATCGGCGGGCTGGATCGAACGCACGCTGCTCGACCTCACCATCGCCGTCGGCGGGCGGCGCTTCGACGCGCGGCAGCGGCATGCCGTACCGTCGCTGTTGGACCGGCTGGCCTGGCCGCTGCTCAAGCGCCTCGTCGCCGACAAGGTGCTGGCGCAGCTCGGCGGCCGCCTGCGCGTAGCGGTCTCCGGCGGCGCACCGATCGCGGAGCCCGTCATCGGCCTGTTTCTCGCGCTCGGGCTCGACGTGCTCCAGGGCTACGGCATGACGGAGACCTCGCCGGTGGTCTCCGTCAATACCCCCGACGACAACGATCCGCATTCGGTCGGCCACGTCCTCGACGGCGTCGAGGTCAAGCTGGGTGAGAACGACGAATTGCTGGTGCGCGGCCCCAGCGTGATGCTGGGCTACTGGCGCAAGCCGGAGGAAACGCGCCGCGCCAAGGACCCCGACGGCTGGCTGCACACCGGCGACCAGGCCCGCATCGAGCATGGGCGCATCACCATCACCGGCCGCATCAAGGACATCCTGGTCACCTCCACCGGCGAGAAGATCGCGCCGGTGGATCTGGAGACCGCGATCCTTGCCGATCCCTTGTTCGAGCAGGCGCTGGTGGTCGGCGAGCAGCGGCCGTTCCTCGCCGCTCTGGTCGTGCTGAATGCCAAAGCCTGGGTCGAGGAGAAGGAACGGCTGGCGGCGCGCGGCCAGCAAGGCGGCGCGGCGGAGCGGGCGGCGCTGCTGACCAGGATAGCCGCGGCCGTGAAGGCCTATCCGTCCTACGCGACGCCGCGCGCGGTGTGGTGGACACTGGATCCGTGGACCATTGCGGCGGGTCTGCTCACGCCGACGCTGAAGAACAAGCGGCCCGCGCTCGAGCGCCGCTTCGCGGACGAGATCGAGCACATCTACGCGAAGAAGCCGACCCCGATAACGACGACGTGATTGCGCTTCGCCTCCCCCTTGATCCAGCGCAACTTTGGCGACCGCCACACCATGCAATCTTGCCGCGACATTCGAACGGCAATCGAGGCAAGTCATGAAGGCGTATTTCATCGGCGGTGGCATTGGATCGCTCGCAGGCGCGGCGTTCCTCGTTCGCGATGCGCAGCTGCCGGGGCACGACATCGTGATCTACGAGGCGCAACCGCTGATCGGCGGCAGCCTCGACGGCGCGCAGCTTGCCAACGGCGCCTATTCGCTGCGCGGCGGGCGCATGCTCACCACCGACCATTACGAATGCACCTGGGACCTGCTCTCGAGCATTCCCTCGCTGGAGCATCCCGGCCTCAGCGTGCGCGACGAGACCATCGCCTTCAACGTGGAGAATCCGGCGCACTCCAGGGCACGTCTGGTCGACCGCAACCGCTTCAAGATCGACGTCTCGCATATGGGCTTCTCCGCGCGCGACCGGCTGGAGCTGCTGCGGCTCACCGAGGCCTCGGAAGAGGTGCTCGGCAACAGCCGCATCACCGACTGGCTGTCGCCTGGATTCTTCGAGTCCAATTTCTGGTACATGTGGCAGACCACCTTCGCCTTCCAGCCCTGGCACAGCGCGGTCGAGCTGAAGCGTTATCTGCATCGCTTCATGAGCGAATTTCCGCGCATCGAGACGCTCGCCGGCGTCAAGCGCACGGTCTACAATCAATACGACGCGATCGTGCGGCCGCTCGCCGACTGGCTCAAGCGCCAGGGCGTGCAGTTCGTGAGCGGCACGCGCGTCACCGACATGGGGTTCGAGGCCGAGGGCGCGCGTGTGCGCGTGCGCCAGCTCACGCTCGACCGCGACAGCCGCACGGCCAATGTCCGGCTCGAGGACGACGACATCGTCTTCTTCCAGAACGGCTCGATGACGGACGCCTCGAGCCTCGGCACGATGACCGAGCCGCCGCCGCACCTGACCAAGAAGGACAGCCAGGGCTGGGCGCTGTGGGAGACGATCGCGCAAGGACGTCCCGAGTTCGGCAACCCGTCGGTGTTCAACAGTTCGATCCCCGAATCCTATTGGCTGTCGTTCACCGTCACCTGCCGAGATCCGCGGTTCTTCGACCGGATGGAGGCGTTCTCCGGCAACCGGGCCGGCACCGGTGGTCTCGTCACGTTCAAGGACTCGAACTGGCTGATGTCGGTCGTGCTCTATCACCAGCCGCATTTCGCAGGCCAGCCGAACAACGTGCAGGTATTCTGGGGCTATGCGCTGCATCCCGACCGCGTCGGCAATTTCGTCGCCAAGCCGATGTCCGAGTGCGGGGGCGCCGAGATCCTGAAGGAACTCTGCGGCCACCTGAACTTCGACGCGAGCGTGCTGGAGGATGCGATCTGCATCCCCTGCCGCATGCCCTACATCACCAGCATGTTCATGCCGCGCAACCTGGCCGACCGGCCGCTGCCGGTGCCGAAGAATTCCGTCAATCTCGCGTTTGTCAGCCAGTTCGTCGAGATCCCCGACGACGTCGTGTTCACCGTCGAATATTCGGTGCGGGCGGCGCAGATGGCGGTCTATCAGCTCATGAAGGTCGATCGCCCGGTGCCGCCGGTGACGCGGCACGACAAGTCGCTGTCGGTGATCTTTGCGACGCTGGAGAAAGCGTTCGCGTGAAGAGCTACTTGAACGGGTCCTGGATCGACGGTGCCGACTGGCGGATACGGCGCACGCTGACCGGCGTGCCGTCGGAGACGAACAGCAGTTCGTAGCGTCGGCCCTCGCTGTCGGTGGCGGAGCAGGTGACGTCGTTCACCTTCCTGGCGGCGAAATTGCCGGTCTGGCGGCAAAGGCCGGTGGAGGTCTGCTCGGCCGGTACCGGCAGGCCGTCGACCTTGGGGCGGTGCTTGGAGTTGAGCAGCATGCGGTCGATCCGCAGCTCGTAGGAATTGTCGTCGGCACGCTTGCCGTTCTCGCCGGAGAACGACACGACATGGTTGTCGTCGGCGGGATCGTCGACCGCGACCGCGAAATTGACCCGGCCTTTGTCGCCATGGGCGTAGGCCACCGTCTTGCAGGCAAAGGTGCGGCCGGCGACCTTGAATGTCTTGCAATGGCCGGACATCAGCGCCAGCAGGTCGATGAAGGCATTCTGCTGCGCCGGCGGATTGTTGACCGGGATGGGGTTGGAAGTCTCGGCAAAACAAGGACTTGCCAAGCCCACGACCCAGCCCAGGACCAAGCCCATGGTCAAGGCGGCGGCGAGGACCGGTCGGCGAAGGCGCATCGTCGGGCTCGTGTGCCGGAGGGCCGTGGCGGCGGAAAAGTTCCGCAGCATAACCACCGGACCGCAAATTGGTTGCGATCCCGTTTGTTCTGCAAGACCCGCCTGGAATACCACCGCGCCACCCCGACGGCGATTCGCCGACATCGCCAACCCGTCCGCCCGGCACTTGCCGTCAGGCCGGTGTTTTTTTCGTGGCAGAGGCAGAGCATGATCCGGAAAAGCGCACAGCGGTTTTCCGAAAGGATCATGCGCAAACAACAAGCTAGAGCGCGATGCAATTCATCCTGATCTCGTCGCGCTTTGGCCCATCGCTGTCTGCCAGCGCCGATCCCGAAGGGATGGCCGGCGGTGCAGGCGGGCGTCCAGCAGGGCGCGGGCGCGGGGCAGTTCGCCGCTGCGCATCAACGCGACGATGTAGGTGTCCTCGATCAGCTCGCGCTGGGCGTGGCTGCCGCCGATCCGCACGACCTCGGTGAGAACAGGCGCGAGCGCCTGCACGCATGCGGCATAGTCCTCGCCTGCAAAGGCCGCCAGCGCGCGGACGATCGCCGGCACGACGGGGCCGGCCGGCAGCTTGCCCTCGGCGAGCCGCTGCTCGATCGTCGCAAGGCGCGCGGCGAGCGCCGCGTGGTTCTGCGTCGCCGCCGCGAACAGCGCCATGTGGACGTCGGCGAAGGACAGGCTTGACTTCGGAAACATCTCTTGCGCGGCGGCGTCGGCGTCCTGCCACAGCGTGTTCGGCACGGTGTGGCCGTACGCCGACAGGCGCCAGAGCAGCGAGGCGGCGTCGGTGATGACGTTGAGCGGCGGCGCCTGCGTGACCGAAGGCTGGAGCACGTCGGCATAGATCGCGAGCGCGCGTGCCGAATCGTCCTGCTCGAGCGCGCCAAGCGCCTGGTGCCAGCGTATATGGCCGTGCAAGAGGCCGGCGCGGTCGTAAGTCGGAATCCAGTCGTCGACGAGGCGATCGGCCGCCTCGATCGAGCCGTCCTCGAACATCGCGTGCAGCACCGCATGCGCGGCATGGGCGTTCGCCCGGCGCAAATTGAAGCCGTGCTCGGTGACGGCGCGGCCGCGGGCGACGTCGCCATTCTCGGTCATGGCCCAGCCGGCCATGGTCAGGAACCACCAGTCCTCGCCATAATGCTGCGCGACGCGCTCGCACAGCTCATGCCGCGCGCGGTCGTGATCGGCCATGCCGGAGAAGGCGAACAAGCCAAACGCCCCGAGCGGCAACGACAGCACCAAGGCATCGCGCGGCCAGCTCTCGATGTGCCTCAGCGTCGATGCGATCGCCTCTTGCAGCCGGCCCTCGATCGACAGCGCCAGCGTCTCGACATGCGAGCGCTCGCGCTCGGTGCCGCGCCTGGCCACCAGCTCGCGTGCGAGCGCCGCCTTGCCCCGCGCCTGATCGCCTTGCTGATAGAAGGCGTGCACGCGGGCACGGGCGACCAGAGGCAGCGCGAAGTCGGGATCGGCCGCGATGGCGCGCTCCAGCGTCTCCGCCATGCCGGTCCACCCCGACAGCATGAGGTCGACGCCGTCGCGATAGGCACCGGCAGCCACGTCGGATGCGGTGGAGAGCGGCAGGCCGTAGCGATCCTGATGCGCCATCGTCGTCTCCGAGAGGTCACGCCGTCCGGGCGCGACGGCCTTCGATCGGGTAGGCGGGATCGTTGTAGCCCGGCGTCGAGGGATGGCCCGGGGTGACCAGCCGATCGATCAGCGCCTCGTCCTCCGCGGTGAAGCGATAGTCGAGCGCGCTGATGTAGCCGTCCCATTGCTCCTCGGTGCGCGGGCCGGCAATGATCGAGGAGACGAAGGCGGAGTTGAGCACCCAGGCAACCGCGAACTGGCCGGCGGTGATGCCCTTGCTCTCGGCATGCGCCTTGATCTCCTGCGCGAGCTGAAGCGATTCCGGTCGCCATTCGGTCTGCATCATGCGGGTGTCGTTGCGCCCGGCGCGGGTCTCCTTGTCGGGGGTGGCGTCCGGCTTGTACTTGCCGGTGAGCACGCCGCGCGCCAAAGGACTATAGGGGACGATGCCGAGGCCGTAATAGGAGCAGGCCGGGAAGTGCTCGACCTCGGGCATGCGGTTCATGGCGTTGTAATAGGGCTGGCTCACCGCGGGCCGGTCGATGCCGAGCCGGTCGCAGATATTGCAGATCTCGGCGACGCGCCAGGCGCGGTAGTTGGAGACGCCGAAATAGCGCACCTTGCCTGATCGGATCAGGTCGCCCATCGCGCGCACCGTCTCCTCCAGCGGCGTCGAATGGTCTTCCTTGTGCAGATAATAGATGTCGATGTGGTCGGTGCCGAGCCGCTTCAGGCTCTCGTCCGCGGCCTGCAGCACCCAGCGCCGTGACAGGCCGACACGGTTGGGATCATCGCCCATCGGGTTGGCGAGCTTCGTCGCGAGCACCCAGGCGTGCCTGTTGTCGGCAATGGCGCGACCGACGACCTGTTCGGATGCGCCTTTCGAATAGGCGTCGGCCGTGTCGATGAAGTTGATGCCGGCCCCGCGTGCCTTGTCGATGATGCGCTTCGAGGCGGCTTCATCGGTTGGGCCGCCGAACATCATGGTGCCCAGGCAGATCGGCGACACTTTCAGGCCGGAGCGGCCGAGCTGGCGGTAGTGCATGGACGGTCCTCGGTGCGTTTCAGACACCAGCATAGTCGCGTCATCTCGTCATTGCGAGCGCAGCGAAGCAATCCAGAAATGTGTCCGTGGAGGGATTCTGGATGGCTTCGCTGCGCTCGCGATGACCCATAACCACAGGGAATTGTTTGGCGAAGACTCGGAGTGACCTGTCCCGCGCTATATCTACTCCCTGGGGTTGGGTCCCCGCATGCGCGGGGACGACAGCGGAGTGTTTGGCGACAACGGGGGCTGCCTAACTTATGCCTACGCCGGCCCCTTCAGAATCTTGAACACGCCGTTCGCCATCACGATGCAGCGGTCGTCGACCGTCACCTCCGTGCTCATGAAGATCAGGCTGCGGGTCGAGCGCACCACGCGCGGGCGCGAGATCAGGATGTCGCCGATCTGGCCGGCCTCGACGAAATGGGTGTCGAGCTGCACGGTTGCCATGAACTCCTTGCCGGAGACGTAGCGGGCGGTCATGCCGCAGGTGCGGTCGGCGAAGGTCATCATCACCCCGCCCTGGACCATGCCGCGCCGGTTGTGGTGCTTGTCCTCGGTCGCGAGCGCGAACTCGTAGTGACCGTCGACCTTGCGCTCCCACAACGGGCCGACCAGATGCATGAAGCCGGTGGTCTCGAGGATGCTCCAGCCCTCTGATTTCAGCCTTGCCGCGGCCTTGTTGGTCATCTCGTCCATTCCTATGCTTGCATCCTCGTTTCATCGAGGCGGGACGTGGTGTAGTCAAGCACCATGAGACCTTTCGGCGATGCCACCCGGCGGAATATCGCAGCGGCCTGCGCGTCCTTCGCGCGGCTGCCCGACGAGGCCGTGCCGTCGGCGCTGAAGCGCGCCGCGGTGGTGCTGGCGCTGACCGAATCCGGCGACGGTGGCGACACCGCCTTCCTGCTCACCAAGCGTGCCTCACACCTGCGCGCGCATCGCGGCCAATGGGCGTTGCCCGGCGGACGCTGCGATGCCGGCGAGACGCCGGTCGAGGCGGCGTTGCGCGAGCTCGACGAGGAGCTCGCGCTCAAGCTTCCGGCCGAGGCGGTGCTCGGCCTGCTCGACGATTATCCGACCCGCTCCGGTTATCTGATCACGCCGGTCGTGGTTTGGGCGGTCGACAGTGCCGCGATCATTCCGAATCCGGACGAGGTCGCCTCCGTCCATCGCATCGCACTCGACACGATCGAACGCGACGAGGCCTTCGATTTCACGGCGATTCCCGAAAGCACGCGCCGCGTGATCCGGTTCCATCACCAGATGAGCCTGATCCACGCGCCGACGGCGGCGCTGATCTATCAGTTCCGCGAGGTGCTGGCGGGACGGCACACCCGCGTCACCGATCTGGAACAGCCGGTGTTCGCCTGGAAGTGACATGGTAAACGGCGCGTTAACGTGACGGTTACCGGATGCCTGCTAAGAGGGCAGCATGCATCGATCGATTCGAAACACATTGGCGCTGGTTCCACTTGCGCTCGTCCTGATCGCACCGTCCGTCCGCGGCGCCAACGCCCAGCTGCTGTCGCAATTTTTTGCGCAAGGCGCCGGGGCTTCGCCGGCCGTGCTCGAATATCGCCGCAAGCTCGCCGAATATCAGGCCGCGCGCGCGGCCTTCGACGCCGAGGCAAGCGCCTATTGGAGCCAGATCTCGGAGAAGCGAAAAGGGCGCAATGCCAAGCGGCGCAGCGGGCAGCAGGTGACGCTCGACGATTACGTGCTGCAGCATCCGCCGCTCTACAATGGTCCGAAGAAGCCGGTGAATCCGGAGCCGGAGGAAACGCCGGAGCGGCCGCCCCGCAAGCCCATCCCCGTCGTCGCCGATTTCCTGCGCGCGGCGCAGGAGCTCTACCAGTTCACGCCGCAGCGCCCGTCCAGCGAGGTGGAGTTCAAGCGCGCCTATGCGCGCTACGCGCTCGCCTCCGGGCTGACGCGCGAGCAGGCCGTGCGGGTCTACGCCTTCGAGACCGGCGGCACAGGCAGCCACGACGTGCAGGCGGGAATCGAGCATGGCGGCAAGCGCGCGATCTCGACCGCGATGGGTTACAACCAGCTCCTGACCACCAACAGCGTCGAGCTGCTGGCGGAGCAGGGACACGAACTCATCCGCGCGCTGTCCGAGAAGGTGGCGCGGACGCCGGGGCCGGCGCGGCATACGCTCGAGCACAAGCTCGCTGTCCTGAAGAAAATGGTGGCGCATGCCAAGTCGGTGCCCGACACCTGGTCGGAGCACGAGAAGATGGGCAGCACTCCCCAAGGCTGGGCCATGCATGCGATGGTGCTCGACATCGATATCGGGCCGATGCTGCAGACCCACAAGCTGCTGACGTCGGTGCATTTCGCCCGGGCCAAGGGACACTCGCGCCCGCTCTCCGCGGCCGAGCTCGAGATGATGAACCTCACCGGCGACGGCACCGGGCTCGACATGGTGACGATGCCGCAGGCCATGCGTGAGCAGGTGCCGACCTCGAACTTCTTCCAGCGCGGCGGCTATGAGCGCAATCCGGTCGCGATCCGCCACAACACGGTGGCCAAGCTGCTGGCGGTCACGGACGATCGGATGGACGTGAACAGCGGCAAACCCGGCGCCAGGGAATTGGCGGCGGCGTTTTAACCCCGTCGCCCTGCCGCATCCTCCGCTGTCATGCCGGGCTCGACCGGAGCATCCAGCAAGCCGCGGCCTCTCGATTCAATCACAACGGCCTCTGGAATACTGGATCACCCGCCCCAGTGCGCAATTGCGCACAAGGCGGGTGATGGCACCGAGAGTGTGGCCGCGCGTCGTCCTGCTCGCCGCGGCCCTACTGGTCCGGCCCGAACTTGAACTTGCCGTCGCCTTCGAGGTAGGGGCCGCTGCGCATGTAGAGCTGGCCGTTCTGGCCGATGAAGAACAGCGTGCCCTTCGGCACTTTCTTGGCGCCCTTCAGCAGCTCGCCGGCATTGCTGGTGCCCATCTTGTAGGAATAGGTCTTGCCGTCCCTGTCATATGCATAGCCCATGTCGGGCTTGAGCTCCCAGGGCGTTGCCGTCGATTGCGCGCATGCGGGCGCGGCGAGCAGCGTCGCCGATGCGACCGAAACTAATGCAAGTGCCTTCGTTGAAAACGCCATGATCCCATCCTCCCCGTCGTGGGCATCGGCCGAACAAATCACGAACGATGTATCCGGGTCAATTTGCAAAAGCGCCGCAGCGCATCACGTCTTGTCCCGCAGTTTGTGATTTTCCCTCCGTCCCCTCGCGACTATGTTCCGCTTTCCGTCTAGAACGCAACTCGACAAGATTATCGATAGGGATGATTCGGATGCGCCATGTGATCAAACTTTGCTGGGCTGCTGCATTGTCGTTGACGGCGCTGGCACCCGCCGCCCGGGCCGATGATTACCAGCTCAGCCACAACCAGCGCATTTCCTGCAGCCGAGGCCTTGCCCCGGGCAAGCTGAACACGGCGACATGCAAATCCTACACCTATCTCTTCAACACCAAGACCTCGGAATATTTCCGCTGCCAGGTATCGCTGGCGCTGACCCGCGACAACAAGGAGGTCATCAACGTCCAGACCGACGGCGGCTGCATCAAGAAGCCGCGCATCTTCGAGACCGACGGGAAGTATGATTTCGATGCGACCGAGACCGAGCCGCCGAACACCAACTCGTTCTTCGGACCCGGCGGCTATTCGGTCTGGGCCGCCGACGTCGGCGCGCAGAAGGTGCGCGGCTGCATCACCATCTCCTCCGGCCTCGGCTCCGACATCTCGAAGTGCCTGGACATGACGTTCCAGTAGAGGGCCAGCGACGGTGCGCTCCCTCCTCGCTTGCGCGGGAGGGCTGGGAAAAGGGGTGTCTCCGCATTGGGACAATCCCTGGAGGAAAGATCCCCGCAACCGCCGGGTTCCCGAAAAATCAAGCCGGATCTTTACCGCACGCCTGTTTTGTCTTTTGGATGGGTTGACCCGCATGCCTCATCCAGCCAATTTCGCGACTGGTTTGGGGAGAACAACAACCATGAAACGGACCATTTTCGGCGTTGCCGCGGCTCTTGCTCTGGCGGCGTCGGCACCTTGCGCGCAGGCGCAATCCTTTATCAACGTGCTGACCGGGGGCACCTCCGGCGTGTATTATCCGCTCGGGGTCGCGATCGGAAAGATCTACGGCGACAAGATCCCGAACGTGAAGACGCAGGTGCAGGCCACCAAGGCGTCGGTCGAGAATCTGATCCTGCTGCAGCAGGGGCGCGGCGAGCTGGCGTTTACGCTGGGCGATTCGCTGAAAGCCGCCTGGAACGGCGAGGAGGAAGCCGGCTTCAAGACCAAGCTCGACAAGCTCCGCACCATCGGCGCGATCTATCCGAACTACATCCAGATCGTCGCGACCGCCGACAGCGGCATCAAGACGCTGGCCGACCTCAAGGGCAAGAGCCTCTCTGTCGGCGCGCCGAAGTCGGGCACCGAGCTGAATTCGCGCGCGATCCTGGCCGCGGCCGGCATGAGCTACAAGGATCTCGGCAAGGTCGAGTATCTGCCCTTCGCCGAATCCGTCGATCTGATGAAGAACCGGCAGCTCAACGCGACGCTGCAATCCGCCGGGCTTGGCGTCGCCTCGCTGAAGGACCTGTCGACCTCGAGCCCGATCACCGTGGTGTCGGTGCCGAAGGAGACGGTCGACAAGATCGGACCTCCTTTCGTCTCCGCGATCATTCCAGCCAACACCTATACCGGCCAGGACAAGGACGTGCCGACGGCGGCGGTGATCAACTATCTCGTCACCAGCTCCGCCGTGTCAGACGATCTCGCTTATCAGATGACCAAGCTGGTCTACGAATCGCTGCCGGAGCTCGTGAACGCGCACGCCGCCGGCAAGGAGATCAAGCTCGAGACCGCGGCCAGCGGCAGCCCGGTTCCGCTGCACCCCGGCGCGATCCGCTATTACAAGGAAAAAGGGCTGATCAAGTAGGTCTCTCTTTCGTCGTCATTCCGGGATGGTCCGAAGGACCAGACCCGGAATCTCGAGATTCCGGGTTCGATGCTGCGCATCGCCCCGGAATGACGGAGAGAGGAAAGTCGTGAATGCCCGGGGTAAGCCCGGGCATGACGTTTTGGGGCCATGTGCCACTGCTGTCCGGGGCGGACAGGCTAAGGACGAACGATATGCTCGAAAAGGCAGAGGGCACGGCGACGGCGCCCGACAAGGTCAAGGTCGAGTTCGACAATTTCGAGCACGGCTTTCCGGAAGGTTTCGGCCCGCGCGGCTGGGGCGCGCTCGCCTATTGGATCGGCATCGCCTTCGCCACCTTCCAGCTCTATGTCGCCGCCTTCAACTATCTGCCGAGCCAGGTGGTGCGCGGCGTCCATGTCGGCTTCCTCGTTCTGCTCACGTTCGGCCTGATCGCCAACTTCACGGCGAGGAGCAATGCCGGCCGCGCGCTCGGCTGGGCGATCGGCGGCGCCGGCTTTCTCTGCGGGCTGTACCAGTGGATATTCTACGCCGACCTGATCGCGCGCGACGGCGACCCGACGCGGCTCGATCTCGTGGTCGGCACGCTGCTGGCAGTGCTGATCTTCGAGGGCACGCGGCGCCTGATGGGCGCGGCGCTGCCGCTGATGTGCGGCGCGTGCCTGGTCTACTGGTTCTTCGGTCAATATCTGCCCTCGCCGCTCAACCATCGCGGCTACGGCTTCGACCAGATCGTCACGCACCTGTCGTTCGGCACCGAAGGCTTCTACGGCGTGCCGATCTACGTCTCCGCCACCTACATCTTCCTGTTCATCCTGTTCGGTTCGTTCCTGGAGCGGGCCGGCATGATCCAGCTGTTCACCGACGTCTCGCTCGGCCTGTTCGGCCGCACCCGCGGCGGCCCCGCCAAGGTCGCGGTGTTCGCCTCGGGCATGATGGGCACGATCTCCGGCTCGGGCGTCGCCAACGTCGTCACCGTCGGCCAATTCACCATTCCGCTGATGATCAGGTTCGGATACCGCCGCGCCTTCGCCGCCGGCGTCGAGGCCACGGCCTCGATGGGTGGGCAGATCATGCCGCCGGTGATGGGCGCAGTCGCCTTCATCATGGCCGAGACGCTCGGTGTGCAATATTCGGAGATCGTCAAGGCGGCCGCGATCCCGGCGATGCTCTATTTCGCGTCCGCGTTCTGGATGGTGCATCTGGAAGCCGGCAAGCACGGCCTCGTCGGCATGAAGCGCTCGGAAATCCCGAGCGCGTGGAAGGCGCTGGTGACGCGCTGGTACCTCGTGCTGCCGCTCGCCGCCCTGATCTACATGCTGTTTGAGGGCTTCACGCCGCTCTATGCCGGCAGCATGGGCCTCGCGCTGACCGTGGCGCTGATCCTGGGCACCAGCATCACGGCCGGCGTCTCGGCAACAATCATCCGCTACATCTTCTGGATCGGGCTCGCGCTCGTCGTCGCCGCGCTGTCGCGTGACGGCCTCCAGATCGCGCCGGTCGCGAGCGTCGTCGTCGGATTGATCGTGATCACCGCCTTCGTCCGCGGCGGCTTTGCCGCGCTGCGTTCCTGCCGCGACGCACTGGCCGAGAGCGCCAAATCCGCCATCACCGTCGGCATGGCCTGCGCCATCGTCGGCGTCATCATCGGCATGATGTCGCAGACCGGCGTCGGCACCATCTTCGGCGGCTGGGTGATCGGGCTCGGCGAGAAGAGCCTGTTCCTGGCGCTGGTCATGACCATGCTGCTGTCGATCCTGCTCGGCACCGGCATCCCGACCATCCCGACTTACATCATCACCGCCGCGCTCGCCGCGCCGGCCCTTGCAAAGCTGGGGGTGCCGCTGATCGCGAGCCACATGTTCGCGTTCTATTACGGCATCATGGCCGACCTCTCGCCGCCGGTGGCGCTGGCTGCGCTCGCGGCAGCGCCGATCGCGAAGGAGAACCCGGACAAGATCGGCTGGGAGGCGATGCGCATCGCGCTCGCCGGCTACGTCATCCCCTTCATCTTCGTCTATTCTCCCGCGTTGATGCTGCAAGGCGGCGATCCCATGGCAGCCCAGCTCGGCTTCTACGGGGCGGTGGCACTGGCGGCCTTGAAGGCACTGGTGGCGATCGGCCTGTTCGGCATGGCCGCGATCGGCTTCCTGTTCACGCGGCTGACGCTCATCGAGCGCCTGGTCGCGCTCGGCGCCGCGTTCTGCCTGCTCGGCGAATTCCCGTTCAGCGACACCGCCGGCTTCGTGCTCGCCGCGGCGCTCGCGCTGTGGCAATGGCGGCAGCGTCCGCCGGCGCCGGTCGAGGCGGTGTGAGCCTCTGCTTCGCCACGGCGTTGGGCGTGAAGGCGCTGGCGCTGTCCGCCTTTACGCTGGTCTGGACGCATTCGATCGCGAAGGTCGACTGGCAGGAGGATTGGCGCGTCACCGCCGCCGGCCTCGAGCTGGTGCAGGCCCGCGTCAAGGGCACCGGCCCCGGCATGGAGCCGCCGCCGGAGGCGCGGCTAGTCGACGGCTGGTTTCAGTGGCAGCCGAAGCGCCCCGCCATGCAGCAGGTCGTGCTCGGCAATTCCGGCGCGGCCGGCGAATGGCGGCTGTGCCATGACGGACAGTGCCGGACCTTGTCCGACATCGTCGGGCATCCCATCGGGGCTGACGTCACGACGATGAGGATTTGCAACGATCCGTAGCCCGGATGGAGCGAAGCGTAATCCGGGACCGCTGCCCCGGATTGCGCTGCGCTCCATCCGGGCTACAAGAACAACAAACGGGAGACATGCGATGGATCGGCTCAAGGGCAAGGTTGCGATGGTGGTGGGCGCCGGCTCGATCGGGCCCGGCTGGGGCAACGGCAAGGCCACCGCGGTGACCTTCGCGCGCGAGGGTGCTCAGGTGTTCTGCGTCGATCGCAATGGTGCCGCGGCCGAGGAGACCGCGAAGATCATCACCGAGGAAGGCGGCAAGGCGACGGCGTTCACGGCCGACGTGTCGCGCGCAAGTGAGATCGAGGCGATGGTCGCGGCGTGCCTGAAGGCCCATGGCCGCATCGATGTGCTCGACAACAATGTCGGCATCGCCGAGATGGGCAGCGTGGTCGAGGTCACCGAGGAAAGCTGGGACCGCGTCTTCAGCGTCAATCTCAAGAGCGCCTATTTCGCCATGAAGCACGTCATCCCCGTGATGGTGAAGCAGGGCGGCGGCTCGATCATCAACATCTCCTCGATCGCCTCGATCCGCCACATGGGCATCTCCTACGTCACCTACGGCTCTTCGAAGGCGGCGATGAACCAGATGACGCGCACCACCGCGATCGAGTTCGCGCGCCACCATGTGCGCGTCAATGCGATCCTGCCCGGCCTGATGAAGACGCCGATGGTCGAGCATTCCGCAGGCCTCGCCGCCAGCTACGCCAAGGGCGACGTCGAGGCGATGTGGCGCGCCCGCGACGCCCAGGTGCCGATGGGGCACATGGGCGATGCCTTCGACGTCGCCAACGCCGCGCTGTTCCTGGCCTCGGACGAGTCGAAATACGTGACGGGGATCGAGCTCGTGGTCGACGGCGGCATCACCTGCAAGGCGGGCGCGTAGCCTCGAACTCCGCTGTCGCCTCGGATCTGCGCTTCGCTTGTCCGGGACGACTGTGGATTGTGTGGCGACCTACTGCGCCAGCGCCAGAATCCCGCCGGCGAACGAATGCCAAGCCGCCGTCTCGCTGACCGGCCAGTTCAGCACCTTCACCGCCAGCAGCGCCAGCGTGCCGTAGATATAGACCGGATGCACGCGGCCTTCGGCGCGCCAGTCGCGCACCATGGCGACGACGAGCAGGAGCGAGGCGACGACGGCCGGCGGGATCGTGACCGGCACCGGCGGCGGGCCGGGCGGTCCGGGAGGCGCCAGGAAGGTCAGGAACCAGCGCGCGATCGCGGCGTCGAGGATCGAGACCGCAGCAAGCAGCATCAGCCGCTTGTGAATCTCGGGCCTGCGCGTGTTCACGATCGCGAGCACGAACACGATCGCGAAGAACGCGATCCCGCTCATCGGCACGATCGAGAAGCCGATGCCGGCCTCGCGCTGCCCGAGCGCGGCGGAATGCTGCATCACGTGCACGGAGGCGAGGAAGCCGAAGATCGTCATCGCGGTGGCGAGCGACACGCCGGCGATGCCGAGCGAACGGTGATTGACCACGCGGCCTGAGGCCGCGAGCCAGCTCTGCAGCACGAAATAGAGAGACCAGGTGAAGAACAAGAATCCGTGAAAATGAATCACGGGGCTTGCGGACAACGTCCGGTGCGCGAGCGGTACCCAATAGGTCGGCGCGAAACCGAGAAACGCGGTGGCCGCGCAGGCCAGGGACATATGCAGATAAAAGTATCGTGCAGGCGACGCATCACGCGCGCGTACACGACGGTCGTCGGTCAGGGTCGTCATCACGAGTGAGTCTGGGATGGTGGGGTTTGGTTCAACGTGGCGGTTCATCCTCCGCTGTCGTCCCGCACAAGCGTGAGCGCTCAATTCTGCGCGATCGCAGCGAGGTGTCGAATCCGGCGTCGGGCAGGACCGGTGCGGCAAAAGGGCCAGTGCGAGGTCGGGCTCCAGCGTCCAGGACGGACTGGACGGCACGAAGGCGATTAGCACGCCGCCGATGGCGAGAAACGCCGGGGCCCTTGATCCGCCGCGCCAGCGCCGATAAGGCCAATGGCGCCGGGCAGGAACGCGATGATCCGTTCGAATACCGACACGATGATCCCGAAACCGATGTGCGCGGTGCCACAAGCTGGTGCCAATCCGGCTCTAATGGATTGTGCGGTCCCGAGGCAAGGCGTAAGGCAAGACCGAAAGCAAGATTTGCAACGAGCATGCGTGTTCAAAAACTGATTCAATCGTCAGCTGCCGTGTTGCTCTGCGCGCTCTCGCTCGGTGCGGCCCAGGCTGCGACCGGCGGCGAGCCGGCTGCGGTGATCAAGATTGATGTCGAATCATGCCTCGCGGCGGCCGCGGCCGACGAGATGGACAGGGCCGCCACGGCCTGCGCCGCCGTGATCGACAACGAGAAGACCGCCAAGGAGGACCTGATCAAGGTGCTGGGCGCGCGCGCGGCGCTCTACGCGCGGCACGATCAGGTCGACCGCGCCATCGCCGACGACAGCCGCGTTCTCCTGCTCGATCCCACGCTTGCCGATATCTTCAATGCGCGTGGCGAGCTCTGGCTCAGGAAGGGCGACAGGCCGAAGGCGGTGCAGGATTTCGCTGCGGCCCTGAAGATCGATCCAAACCACGAGAAGGCCAAGGCCAATCACAAGGCGATGGCGCGCGAGCTCGAGCGCATCGGCGCGCAGATGGCCGTCGCCGGCAAGCCCAGCTTCAACTGCCGGAATGCGGTCCGGGCCGTGGAGAAGGCGATCTGTCGAAATCGCGAGCTGGCCGATCTCGACCGCGAGATTTTCGGGTCCAACGCGCGCGCGATCCGGGAGGCGCGCAATCCGGCGGATGCCAGGAAGCTCCAGCGCGAGCAGGACGAGTTCATCGCCCGCCGCAACGCGGCGTACGGCCGGCCGGGCTACGATCTGAAGAAGGCAATGCAGGAGCGGCTGCAACAGATCAACGGGGTAGACGGGTATTGAGGTCATGCCTGGCTTGTCCCGCCTGCGCGGCCGAAGCCGCTTCGGCGTGGCGAAGGCCCGGGGCATCCACGTTCTTCGTGCCGAGAGTAAGGGGTGGACAGACGCGAATTGAACCCATCCCGTGCCCGCCGCGACAATGGTGAAAACCTGACGTCACGGAGCAAACTGCCATGTGCGGCACGCATCATTCCGCGCAAGCGCTTTGGCTTGCCAAGAGTTCGTTTCGCGCCTTTCTTCTCGGTGCTGCCATGAGCCTCGTCCTCGCTGCGCCGGCCTCGGCCGGGACCGACTGCGTGATGGGCAGCAAGGCTGCTCCAGCGGAGCTGATAGCCGCCTGCGCGACCATCATCGACCAGGCCGCCAATCCCGCCTCCGATCGCGCCGCGGCCCTGCTGGTTCGCGCCGATGCCCATGCCCGGACTTCGGGCGGCCTCACCCAGGCTCTGCGGGACATCGACCGCGCCATTGCGCTGGACGGCAGGAATGCAAGGGCCTGGCGCCTGCGCGGCGACCTCCTGCGCGAGGCCGGCGGCGACCTCAACCGCGCGGCGGCCGACCTCAGCAAGGCGATCGAGCTCGACCCCGCAGACGCTGAGGCCTACGAGCTGCGCGGCGTCGTCTACACCAATCAGCGCCGGCTCGACCGCGCGCTCGCCGACTACGACCAGGCGATCAAGCTGAAGCCGGACTTTGCGCAGGCCTGGTCCGACCGCGGCGTGGCCTATTATCTCGGCGGCGACAACGAGAAGGCGATCAAGAACTTCGACGAGGCCCTGCGGCTCGACCCCGACCGGCCCCGCACCTATACCAATCGTGGGGCGGCCTATAAGAAGCTCGGCCAGCTCGACAAGGCGGTCGCCGATGACGGCGAGGCGATCAGGCGCGATCCCAAGGTGCCGGAGTATTACGACAACCGTGGCCTGACCTATGCTGCGATGGGCGAGTACGACAAGGCCATTGCCGACTACGACCTCGCGATCCGGCGGGAGCCGCGCGCCAACTTCCTGACCAACCGCGGCGATTCCTATCAATTCAAGGGCGAGCTCGGGGCCGCGCTGAGCGACTACGAGGCCGCGCTGAAGCTCGATCCGAATTTCGCAAAGACCTACAACAACCGTGCCGTGCTCTACAAGAAGATGGGCGAGCGTAAGAAGGCGCTGGCGGATTACGAGATGGCGCTGAAGCTCGACCCCGGCAACGAGAACGCAGCGAATGGCCGCCGGGCCATGATTGCCGAGATCGCGAAATTCGGCGCGGCGTCCCCGGGTCCCATGCACGCGCGCTCGCCCGACGACCGCGGTCCGTCATTCGATTGCGCCACCGCCAAGCGCGAGGTCGAGCAAGTGATCTGCGCCGATCCGCAGCTCGGCGTGCTCGACCGCCAGATCGCCGAGACCTACGAGCGCGTGCTGAAATCGGCGAGCAAGCGCTCCGCCGGCGAGCTGCGCAAGTCCCAGCGCGATTTCCTTAGTACCCGCAACGCGAGCTTCGGCCGGCCGGGCTATGACCTGAAGAAGATCATGCAGGAGCGGTTGCAGAAGCTGAACGCGATCGAGAGCTAGGCGGGTTCTTCGCCTCTCCCCGCAAGCGGCAGGGCAATCGCATTTGAACATCTAGCAGAGGTCGTCATGCCCGGGCCTGTCCCGCCTGCGCGGCCGAAGCCGCTTTGGCGCGGCGAGGCCCGGCCATGACGATGTGGGTACTGTCGTGCCCCAGCCCATCCCCCATATGCCGATAGCCCTGCCGCCAGCGGGGAGAGGGAGAAGCGACTCGTCCTTTTCAGCTTGAACCGCGGCCCGATCCCGGGAAAATAGCTCCCAAACAAGGCCGGCGATTGATCCTGGTCATGGCGGGACGCTCGTCCTGCCACAAGGGTCAGGGCCCAGGCGGATAAAGGGACGGGAGCGCGGGAATGAACGTCGACGGTAAAAGTCGTTATCATGAGGTCCATGCGCGCTCTCTCGCCGACCCCGAAGGCTTCTGGGCCGAGGCGGCGAAGGAGATCGACTGGATCCAGCCGGCCAAGACAATCTTCGATCCCAGCCAAGGAACCTACGGCCGCTGGTTCAGCGACGGCATCGTCAACACCTGCTACAACGCGCTCGACCGTCATGTCGAACGCGGCCGCGCCGACCAGGTCGCGCTGATCCACGATTCGCCGCTGACCGGCAGCGTCACCAAGCTGACCTACGCTGAGCTGCTGAGCGAGGTGCAGGCGCTTGGCGCCATCATGCAGGATTTCGGCGTCGCCAAGGGCGACCGTGTCATCCTCTACATGCCGATGGTGCCGGAGGCCGTGGTCGCGATGCTCGCCTGCGCGCGGATCGGGGCGGTGCATTCGGTGGTGTTCGGCGGCTTCGCCGCGAAGGAGCTCGCCACCCGCATCGACGACGCGCAGCCGAAACTGATTCTCTCCGCAAGCTGCGGCATCGAGCCCGGCCGCATCGTGCAGTACAAGCCGCTGCTCGACGAGGCGATCAAGCTTGCCCGCAGCAAGCCGAAAGCCTGCATCGTGCTGCAACGTCCGCAGCTCACCTGCGATCTGACGCCGGGCCGGGACTACGATTGGGCGAGCCTGCGCCGCAAGGCGCTGAACGAGGGCAAGAAGGCAGCTTGCGTGCCCGTTGCGGCGACCGATCCGCTCTACATCCTCTACACCTCGGGCACCACGGGCATCCCGAAGGGCGTCGTGCGCGACAATGGCGGCCATCTCGTCGCGGTGAAATGGTCGATGTTCAACCTCTATGGCGTCAAGCCGGGCGAGGTGTGGTGGTGCGGCTCCGACATCGGCTGGGTGGTCGGTCACAGCTACATCGTCTATGGCCCGCTCTTGCACGGCGCGACCACGATCATGTATGAGGGCAAGCCGGTCGGCACGCCCGACGCCGGCGCGTTCTGGCGCGTGATCTCGGAGCACAAGGCGGTTGCGTTCTTCACCGCGCCGACCGCGTTCCGCGCGATCCGGAAGGAGGACCCGGAAGGAAAGTTCATCCGGCAATATGATCTGTCCAAGTTCCGCACGCTGTTCCTGGCCGGGGAGCGCGCCGATCCGCCGACAGTGGAATGGGCAGAGCAGCAGCTCAAGGTGCCGGTGATCGACCATTGGTGGCAGACCGAGACTGGCTGGTGCATCGCCGGCAATCCGGTCGGGCTCGGCATGCTGCCGGTGAAGCATGGCTCGCCGACGGTACCGATGCCGGGCTATCAGGTCGACGTGGTCGACGAGGCGGCCAAGCCCGTGGGACCCAACACGATGGGCTCGATCGTCATCAAGCTGCCGATGCCGCCGGGCTGCCTGCCGACGCTGTGGAATCAGGATGCGCGCTTCAAGGAAGCGTATTTGAGCGAATTCCCCGGCTATTACAAAACCTCGGATGCCGGCTACAAGGACGAGGACGGCTACGTCTTCGTCATGGGCCGCACCGACGACATCATCAACGTCGCCGGCCATCGGCTCTCCACCGGCGGCATGGAGGAGATCCTGGCCTCGCATCCCGATGTCGCCGAATGCGCCGTGCTCGGCGTCAAGGACGCGATCAAGGGCGAGGTGCCCTGCGGCTTCCTGGTGCTCAAGGCCGGCGTGAAACGCCCGCCGGCCGAGATCGAGAAGGAGATCATTGCGCTGGTGCGCGACAAGCTCGGCCCGGTCGCCGCCTTCAAGCTCGCCATTACCGTCGGCCGCCTGCCCAAGACGCGCTCCGGCAAGATTCTGCGCGGCACCATCAAGAAGATCGCCGACGGCGACTCCTGGACCATGCCGGCGACGATCGAGGATCCCAAGGCGCTCGACGAGATCGGGGAGGCGCTGAAGGGGCGGGTGTGACGCGAAGCGTCATCCCGGGGGCGGGTTCGCAGAACCGAACCCGGGATCTCGAGATTCCGGATTCGATGCTTCGCACCGCCCCGGAATGACGGTGTTGCCGACTTACATTCTCCTCATTCCCCGCTAAACAGGGTCGGTCAACAAGGGACCCTCGATGCCAATTGCCGCCGCGCCGCGCCTGCTGATCGCCTTGGCTCTCGCCGTCGCTCTCTCCGCCTGCTCCGCGCGCTACCAGAATCCGGTGGCGGTGGGCGGCGACGATGACGACGCGGTGTGCCAGGGCCGCGGCTATGCGCAGGGTTCGCCGGAATACGTGGCCTGCCGCAAGGACCGCGACGTCCAGCGCAATGCCGCCACCGCCCGCGCCGACCGCCGCCAGCGCGACCTCGGCGAGTACATGCTGAACAATCCCGTGCGGCCGTGATGTGAGTCGCGGCATTATGGTGCCGCTCCACGCGCCGTGCGTTGGTGCTTTTCGTGACACATCTGCAACGCCGTGCCCAAATCGTGGCGGCGTCCGCCTGAATTGATCGGGATCAAATCCTCCAGCGGCCCCTTTCTGCTCTGACGCTCATGTCGCGCAACGATGCGCGGGAAATGGCTGAAGGGGATTGAAATGCAGAGAACGACAAGAAACCTGGCGCGGCTTGCGACTCTTGGCGCGATGCTCGCGGGCACGCTTGCATCGGTGCAGGCCGCCGATTTGCCGGTTTACAAGAAGGCGCCGCCGCCGGTGGAGGCTTTCAATCCGTGGATGATTCGCCTGCGCGTGCTCGGCGTGTTGCCGGACGGCGGCGGCTCGACCGTCAATGTGGCGGGCGTGCCCTCGCTGTCCTCGCCGAACTCCGGGCTCTCGATCAGCGACCAGGTCGTCCCCGAACTCGACATCAGCTATTTCTTCACCAAGAACATCGCGGCCGAATTGATCCTGGGTGTGACCCGGCACTCGATCACTGGCACCGGCTCGCTCGCGAGCCTTCCGATCGGCAAGACCACGCTCCTGCCGCCGACGCTGACGCTGCAATATCACTTCGACCAGTTCGGCGCGTTTAAGCCGTATGTCGGCGCCGGCGTGAACTACACCGTGTTCTTCAACAATTCGGCGGCCAATTCGCCCGCCGCCATCGCCGGTCCGCCCGCGATCGTTGCCACCACCACCAACCTGCACGTCAGCAACGCCTGGGGCGGCGCCGTCCAGTTCGGCTTTGACTACATGATCGACCGGCACTGGGGTCTCAACGTCGACGTCAAGAAGCTCTGGCTGCGCCCGGATTTCAGCGCGACCGTCTCCGGCCTGCCGGTCACCGGCACCGCCCATATCGATCCGTGGCTGGTCGGCGCCGGCGTGACGTACAAGTTCTGAGGCGCTTGCGGCGTTCGTCTCGACGCCCGCGATCTCACACGAAAAACGCGGCAGGTTTCCCTGCCGCGTTTTTTGTGCGGTCGATCGTCGAAGGAGGAGTTACTCCTCCTCGTCGTCCTGCTTCTTGCCGCCGAGCGTCTTCAGCTTGGCGAACACGGCATCGACGTTGAGGTCGTCGCTGGACTTCTCCGCGGATTCGTATTCGTCCTTGCGGGTGGTCTCGGAGGCCGGCAGCAGCGTGGCGCCGCCATAGGCCGCATCGATCGGCTTCTCCTTCGCGGCGCGCTGTACCTCGAAATCGAGCTCGATCTGCGAGCAGAGGCCGAGAGTGACGGGATCGATCGGGGTGAGCTGGGACGTGTTCCAGTGGGTGCGGTCACGCACGCTGGCAATGGTGCTCTTGGTGGTGCCGACCAGACGCATGATCTGGGCATCCTTGAGCTCAGGATGGCTGCGCAGCAGCCAGAGGATGGCGCTCGGACGCTCGTGGCGGCGCGACACCGGGGTGTAGCGCGGGCCCTTGCGCTTGGGCTGCGGCGGCAGCACCACCTTGCTCTCCTGGAGGCGGAGCCGGTAATCCGGGTTCTTCTCGCCCTTCTCGATCTCCTCGCGGGTGAGCTGGCCGTTGGAGAGGGGATCCATGCCCTTGATGCCCTGGGCCGCATCGCCGTCGGCGATCGCGCGCACCTCGAGGGGATGCATTTTGGTGAAATCGGCGACCTGGTCGAAGGTCAGCGCGGTGTTGTCGAGCAGCCAGACGGCGGTCGCCTTGGGCATCAGAGGTGCGTTGCTCATGGCAAATCTCCTTTGTGCTTCGCCCACCCCTCTGGAGGCGAAACCGGTGGTCATCAGCGATGACAGGGAATTCGCGTTATATAAGCCGGGAGGGGCTGGCCACGCAATGGTTCTGCTATAGATAGTGCCTTGACAGCGCCCGAAAGGGGGCCCAATTCCCTTGGAAATCGCGGTATAGTTCAACCCGACCGTTTTAAGCCCTATTCCATCAATCGACCGCCCCCGCCAGAAGGCGAAACGGGTGATTCGGTCCCGAGATCGCTCAATGTCAGCCAAACCAGACCTCAAGATCGTGCTTTGTTCTCCCCGCGGCTTCTGTGCCGGGGTGGTCCGGGCGATCGACACCGTGGAACGGGCGCTCGATAAATATGGCGCCCCCGTCTATGTTCGCCACGAGATTGTGCACAACAAATACGTCGTGGACGGGTTGAAGAAGAAGGGCGCCATCTTCGTCGAGGAGCTCGCCGAAATCCCGGAGAACACTACCGCGCCGGTGGTGTTCTCGGCGCATGGCGTGCCGAAATCGGTTCCGGCCGACGCCCAGTCCCGCAATCTGTTCTCGCTGGATGCGACCTGCCCGCTGGTGACCAAGGTCCATCGCGAGGCCGCGATCCATTTCAAGCGGGGCCGCGAGATCTTCCTGATCGGCCATTCCCATCACCCCGAGGTGGTCGGCACGCTCGGCCAGCTTCCGGCCGGCGCCGTGACCCTGATCGAGACCGCCGAGGACGCCAAGACCATCGCGCCGAAGGATCCCAACAACCTCGCCTTCGTGACCCAGACCACGCTGTCGATCGACGACACCGCGGAGATCGTGGCGCTCTTGAAGGAGCGCTTCCCCAACATCAACGGCCCGCACAAGGAAGACATCTGCTACGCCACCACCAACCGCCAGCTCGCGGTGAAGAAGGTGGCGCCGGTGGTGGACGCGCTCATCGTCGTCGGTGCCCCCAATTCGTCGAACTCGCAGCGCCTGCGCGAGGTCGCCGAGCGCGAGGGCTGCAAGATCGCGGTGCTGGCGCAACGTGCCGCGGACATCGACTGGGACAAGTTCGGCAACCTCACGAGCCTCGGCATCACCGCGGGCGCCTCCGCGCCTGAGGTGATCGTCGAGGAGATCATGGACGCCTTCGCCGAGCGCTACACGCTGCATGTGGAGACGGTCTCGGCCGCGGAAGAGAACGAGTTCTTCCCGCTGCCGCGTCAGGTGCGTCCCGAAGCTGCCGCCGAGTAGACCTTGATGGCGGTCTATACCGACGTCGCCGCCGACGAGCTTGCGGATTTCCTGAAGCAATATGAGCTCGGCGAATTGCTCTCCTACAAGGGCATCGCCGAGGGCGTCGAGAACACCAACTTCCTGCTGCATACCAGCCAGGGGGGCAAGCAGGCGTCGTTCATCCTCACGCTCTACGAGAAGCGCGTGGCGAAGAACGATCTGCCGTTCTTCCTCGCGCTGATGACGCATCTGGCCGAGCACGGCGTCAATTGCCCGCTTCCGGTGAAGGGACGCGACGGCGAGGCGCTGCGCGAGCTGTCGGGACGGCCTGCGGCGATCATCACCTTTCTCGAAGGCATGTGGCCGCGCAAGCCGAACGTGGCGCATTGTGCCGGAGTGGGCGAGGGGCTGGCGAAGATGCATCTGGCCGGCGCGAACTTCGGGATCAGGCGCGCCAACGCGCTGTCGGTCTCCGGCTGGCGGCCGCTGTTCGATGCGGCCTCACACCGCGCCGACGAGGTGCAGCCGGGCCTGCGGGCATTCCTCGCGGCCGAGCTCGATCATCTCTCGAGCGGAATCTGGCCGACCGATCTGCCGGAAGGCGTGATCCACGCCGACCTCTTCAACGACAACGTCTTCTTCCTCGGCGACAAGCTCTCCGGGATCATCGACTTCACCTTCGCCTGCAACGACATGCTGGCCTACGACGTCGCGATCTGCCTCAACGCGTGGTGCTTCGAGCCTGATCATTCCTTCAACGTCACCAAGGCGAGGGCCTTCCTCAACGCCTATGGCCGGGTGCGAAAGCTCTCCGAGGCGGAAGAGGCCGCGCTGCCGCTGCTGGCCCGCGGAGCGGCGATCCGCTTCCTGCTGACGCGGCTGGTCGATTGGCTCAACGTGCCGCCCGGCGCGCTGGTGAAGCCGAAGGATCCGCTGGAATATGTCCGCAAGCTGCGCTTTCACCAGGGCGTCAGCAGCGTGCGCGACTACGGGCTGATGCCCTCGGGGCTGGTGGCGTGAGCGAGCGTCCGAATGTCACCATCTATACCGACGGCGCCTGCTCGGGAAATCCCGGCCCGGGCGGCTGGGGCGCGATCCTGAGGTTCGGCGACAAGGAAAAAGAGCTGAACGGCGGCCAGCCGCACACCACCAACAACCAGATGGAGCTGATGGCGGCGATCTCGGCGCTCGAAGCGCTGAAGAGGCCGTGCATCGTCGATCTCTACACCGACAGCCAGTACGTCCGGCAGGGCATCACCGGCTGGATCTTCGGCTGGAAGCGCAACGGCTGGCGCACCGCCGACAAGAAGCCGGTGAAGAATGTCGAGCTATGGCAGCGCCTCGACGCCGCGCTGAAGCAGCACGAGATCCGCTGGCACTGGGTCAAGGGCCACGCCGGCCACCCCGAGAACGAGCGCGCCGATCAGCTCGCCCGAGACGGCATCGTAAAGGCGAGGACGCAGACCCGGATCAGCGAGTAGCGAGGGGCGCTGGCTCTCTCCATTCGTCATGGCCGGGCTTGACCCGGCCATCCACGCCTTGCCACGCGGAGCCAAGAACGTGGATGGCCGGGACAAGCCCACGGCTGTCCGGTTTAATTTTGGCATAGTCTTAAGCTCATCTGGCGGTCGTTTCTGATCATTGGGGGCGGTGGGTCGAGAAGGTGATCGATCTGCCGCCGCTGCATGAGATTTTGAGCGACCAGACGGGTGAAGATCAGCAGGTTCTCAACGCTTTGTTGTGCTTTGTGGGCTGAGCGCAGGAGCAGGAAGGCGATCAGCGCGATGGTGATCTGGATTCGCACGGCATTCTCGGACGTGCCGAAGAAGTGACGGATTTTGAGAGTGTGCTTGATCCAGCGGAAAAACAGCTCGATCTGCCAGCGCCTCTTGTAGAGTTCAGCAATCTCGTCGGCCGGGGCATCGAGATCATTGGTCACGATGCGCAGGATCTTGCCGGTCTCGGTGCGAACCGTGATCTCGCGCACTGGATCCTTGAAGGGGTTTTTGCGGGACTTTGCTTGCCGCGCGGGCAACAGACCTATGCGGTCGGAGAGTGCGCAGGAGCCTTCAGGCAGCTTGTTCTCGACCGTGTCGCTCAGGGGCGTGTTGACCTTGAGCCGGGTCACCAGGCGGCATCCCGCAGCGTCGAGCTCAGCCCACCAGCCATAGTCGTAGTAGCCGAGGTCGAAGATATAAGTGGCCCCGGGGCGGATCGGCATAGCCTTGGCGACGGTGATGTCGTTGACGTTGGCGGGCGTCAGTTCGGCGAAGCTCGGACGCTCACTGTCCGGATTGTAGACGATATGCAGCTTGACCCCATGCACGCCGGAGCAAAACCGCGCCCAATCGGAACTCAGAGAGTTCAGCCGAAAGCCGGTCGAATCAACCAGATACACCGCTTCGGCCAGTTTATCGGCAAGATCACGTTCGCAGCGGCCCATCAGCACCGCCAACAGTTCGGCAAACACCGCGCTGGACCGCTTGGCGTTGGCGTCAGCCAAGGTCGAGCGCGACAGCTCTTTGGTTCCGAGATGGTAGAGCCGTGCGGCATGGCTCTCGAAGGAGGCCTCGATCGACCGCAGGCTCTGGGCGTCCGAAAGCTGCGCGTACAGCATCGCAACAAACTGATCCTGTGTGCTGAGCCGCCGCACCCGCTTGTTGGCCTGGTACCTGTCCACAAGCCGATCCAGAACACCCCACGGCACCAAGTTCAGAATGCCGTGAAATACTGTATTGTGGTGGCGCATGGCGGGACTCTCCTGGCGTGTCTCGAACATTTGGCGATGCTCAAGACCGCAGAAGAATCCACGCCATGCGCCCTGTCTACGAAAATTAAACCGGACAGCCGTGGGACAAGCCCGGGCATGACGTCGTCCTTGGATAGAAAACGGCTAAAGCTTACAGCTGCCCCAGCAGCGTATCGCCGCCGGAGACCTCGACCTTGCCGGGCATCGCCTCGAGGTTCAGCTTCTTGACCACGCCGTCCTCGACCAGCATCGAATAGCGCTTGGAGCGGATGCCGAGGCCGTTGGCGGAGGCGTCGAGCTCCATGCCGATCGCCTTGGTGAAGTCGGCGTTGCCGTCGGCGAGGAAGGTGGCCTCGTCGCGCTGGTCGGTGTCGCGCTTCCAGGCGTTCATGACGAAGGCGTCGTTGACGGAGACGATCGCGATGCTGTCGACGCCCTTGTCCTTCATGGCGTAGGCGTTGAGGAAGATGCTCGGCAGATGCATCTTGTGGCACGTGCCGGTGTAGGCGCCGGGCACCGCGAACAGCGCCACCTTCTTGCCCTTGAAGATATCGTCGGTGGTCTTCACCTGCGGGCCTTCCGCGGTCATCACGCGGAACTTCGCCTCGGGCAGCTTGTCGCCAATCTGGATCGCCATGGTCAGTCTCCTGAAAATCGGTCCCGCTTTTTAGACCGTGCGGCGGGCCTGCACAATATTGCCGGCAATGAAAGCGGCGCAGGCTGCGGCCCTTCACCTCGATGTCATCAGCCGGAAAAACCGCCACTGTCGAGGAAGGCCTGCTCTTCCGCCGTGGACGAACGCCCGAGGACGCGGTTGCGGTGAGGGAAGCGGCCGAAGCGGCGGATGATGTCGGCATGCTCCCGGGCGTATTTCAGGTTCTCGGCATTGTCGGCCTTGTCAGCATTGCCGGCCCCTTGGAACAGCGCGACGCAATGCAGCTGGTCGGGCAGGTGCTCCGAATGCATGAAGGGCAGATAGAGGAATTCGCGCAGGATCGGATCGACCCTGGCATCGACACCCCGATCGATGGCGCGGCGAGCGACCTCGCGCGCCAGCGCGTCGCTGGCAAAGGCCTCGGGCGTGCCGCGAAACATGTTGCGGGGAAATTGGTCGAGCACGATGACGAGCGCGAGTGCGCCTGCGTCACTGTCTTCCCATGATGCCAGTTCGCCGCCGGCCGCCTTCTGCCACAGCGCAAGAAAGCGACGCGTGATCTCTGCGTCGAAAGCGTCGTCGCGCCCGTACCAGCGCTCGCGGCCGGCTTCGCGCCAGAAGGCAAGAATGCCTGATGGCGCGATGTCATCGACGTCCGTCATCAGCGGTGCAGCTTACGCCGCCTCTGCCTTCTTCTCGTCGCGCAGCTGTCGCCGCAGGATCTTGCCGACATTGGTCTTGGGCAGGTCGGTGCGGAATTCGATCTGCTTGGGTACCTTGTAGCCGGTGAGCTGCTCCTGACAGAATTTGATCACCGCCTCGGCGGTGAGGTTGGGATCCTTCTTCACCACGAAAGCCTTCACCGCTTCGCCCGACTTGGAATCGGGGATGCCGATCACGGCGCATTCGAGCACGCCCGGATGGCCCGCGATCACTTCCTCGACCTCGTTCGGATAGACGTTGAAGCCGGAGACCAGGATCATGTCCTTCTTGCGGTCGACGATCTTGGTGTAGCCCTTCTCGTCCATGATGCCGATGTCGCCGGTGCGGAAATAGCCGTCCGCGGTCATCACCTTGGCGGTCTCCTCCGGTCTGTTCCAGTAGCCCGACATCACCTGCGGACCCTTGGCGCAGATCTCGCCGGCCTGGCCGAGCGGGACCTCCTTGCCGTCATCGTCGCGGATGGAGATGTAAGTCGACGGCACCGGGATGCCGATCGATCCCGTGAATTCGGTTGCCGTTGCCGGATTGCAGGTCAGCGTCGGGGACGTCTCCGACAGGCCGTATCCCTCGGCAATGAAGCAGCCGGTGACCGCCTTCCATTGATCGGCCACGGGACGCTGCACCGCCATGCCGCCGCCGTTGGAGATCTTCAGCTTGGAGAAGTCGAGCTTCTTGAAGTCGGGATGGTGCATCAGGCCGTTGTAGAGCGTGTTGACGGCCGGGAAGCTGTTGACCTGGTATTTCGCCAGCTCCTTGATGAAGCCGGGGATGTCGCGCGGGTTCGGGATCAGGAGATTGCAGCCGCCGGCGCGGACCGCGAGCAGGTAGCAGGCCGTCAGCGCGAAGATGTGATAGAGCGGCAGCGCGCAGACGATCATGAGCTGATCGACATGCGGCGGCGCGGCGAGCGCCGGCTGCAGCCAGGCATCGTTCTGCAGCACGTTCGCGACGATGTTGCGATGGAGCAGGGTGGCGCCCTTGGAGAGGCCGGTGGTGCCGCCGGTATATTGCAGGAAGGCGACGTCGCCCGGCGAGAGTTTGGGCTTGCTGAAGGTCATGCCGCGGCCGGCGGACAGTGCGTCGTTGAAGGAGACCGAGCCCGGCAGCGACCACGCCGGCACCATCTTCTTGACGCGGCGAACGACCAGGTTGACGATCACGCCCTTGAAGCCGAGCAGGTCGCCCATGCTGGCGACGATGACATGCTTCACCGCCGTCCTGGCGATCACCTGCTCGACGGTGTGGGCGAAATTCTCCAGCACGATGATGGCTTCGGCGCCGGAATCCTTGAGCTGGTGCTCGAGCTCACGCGGGGTGTAGAGCGGGTTGACGTTGACGACAGCGAAGCCGGCCCGCAGCACCGCAGCGGTCGCGACCGGATATTGCAGCACGTTCGGCATCATGAGGGCGACGCGGGCGCCGCGCTGCAGTCCGCGGCCCTGAAGATAGGCTGCGAGGGCGACCGACATCTGGTCGAGGTCGCGGTAGCTGATCGACTTGTCCATGCAGATGAACGCCTTGCGGTCGGCGAACTTGGTGAAGCTCTCCTCCAGCAGGTCGACCAGCGATGCGTATTGGGTCGGCTCGATATCGGCGGGCACGCCGGGCGGATATTGTTTGAGCCAGATGCGCTCCATGGAAAACTCCCCTCATTGACCAGAGCCCGTTGTGTCTCGGGCTTGCCGCATTGCCGCCAGTATCGAGCCTGCCGGAACCGGTGGCAAGCCGTCGACGCTTAGGGCAAAGGTCGGGAAGTGGCTACTGGAATCGTCGCGAATGGCTGTCGCAGGTGCGAAGCCGGGCCGGATCGGCCCGGGGTGCGCCGTTAACTGTTGTTGGCCGGCTTGGCCGCGGGCTTGGTCGCGGCCTTGGGCTTGGCGGGCTTCGGATCGCCGCCGGCCGCGGGCTTCTCGGCAGGTTTAGCCGCCGCATCAGCCTTGGTGGCATCAGGCTTGGCGGCAGCATGCTTAGGCGCTGCCGGCTTCGCCGCAATCTTGGGGTCGCTCTTTGCGTCGTTCTTGCCGTTGTTCCCACCGTTGCTCTTGACTCCAGCCGGCTTGGCATCCGGCTTCGCCGCCGCGGTTTTGGTGTCCTTGCTGGCATCCTTGGCCGCGTCTTTCGGCTTGTCGGCCGCATCCGGCTTCTTGGCCACGCGCGACTTCTTGCCACGCGGCTTGGAGGACGCCGCCTGCTGGTCGGCATCGGCCGCGACCGCCGCGATCAGGGCGGGGCCGGTGCGGGTCGGGCCGGTGTAGACCAGCACGGGCTCGGTCGGCGCCGGCGCCGAGGCCATCAGCTCGGAGGCCTTCATCAGGGGCGGCTGCAGGCCGGCGGTGAAGAAGGTCACCTGGGCTTCGCCGCCGGTCGCGGACGCCGACCCGGTGGCGCCGCCATTGGCGGCAATCAGCGCATCGTCGTCGTCGCTGGCCGGCCGCTTGCGGTGGGGCCCGCACATCTCGTCGCGCAGGTTCGGCGGCGAGGCGTCGACCGGCACAAGGTTGTCGACCGTGCCGAGCGAGGGGCGAAGCCATGTCAGAGTGTCCTGGCTGAAGCCGCGCTCCAGCAGCTGCGCGGCCTTCACCGCGCGCGCGGTGCCGGAGCTCGCGCCCAGCACCACCGCGATCAGCCGGCGACCGTTGCGCGTGGCCGAGGCGACGAGATTGTAGCCGGAGGCGCAGATGAAGCCGGTCTTGAAACCGTCGGCGCCGGGATAGCGGCCGATCAGCTTGTTGAAATTGCCGGTGACGCGCTTGCCGAAGCGGATCGCCGGGATGTGCACGAAATATTCGTATTCCGGCAGGTCGCGCAGGAATGCGCGCGCGAGAATGCCGAGGTCGCGCGCCGACGTGATCTGGCCTTCGGCGGGCAGGCCGTTCGGATTGACGTAGCTGGTCTGCGTCATGCCGAGCTTCCTCGCGGTGTCGTTCATGATCGCGGAGAAGCCGTCGACCGAACCGCCGACACCTTCGGCGAGCACCACGGCCATGTCGTTTGCCGACTTGACCATCACCATCTTCAGCGCGTTGTCGACGGTGAGCTGCGTTCCCGGACGGAACCCCATCTTCGAGGGCGATTGCGAGGCAGCGACCGGCGAAACCGTGAGCAGCGTGTCGAGCGTCAGTCTGCCCTCCTTGACCGCCTTCAACGTCACATAGGCGGTCATGATCTTGGTGACGGAGGCCGGATACCAGGGAATGGTCGCGTTTTCCGCCTGCAGCACCTTGCCGCTGTCGGCCTCGATCAGCAGCAGCGCCTCGGCGCTCGCTCCGCGCGGCGCCAGCAGCGCGGCACATGCGAGAGTCGCAGCGAACAGGTTGAACAAGGATTTGCGAAGCAGCGGGCGTAGGGCGTGCACTATCCGATTCCGGTCCTTGGGGCCCGCCGGTTCCCGGCGGCTCTCGTGATCTGATTGTCGGTCTGAAATCCGGCGCCGCCGCTTGCGGCGCAGCGAACCTATACCGGCTGATGCGTCGAGAATAGGGGGCCGGGTGCGGTATTCCGCAATGAAATAGGCCGAATTTCGACGGCGCAGTGGGGACTTGCTAGGGGGATTTGGCGGCCGTCGCAGCAGCCTCAGCGGTCGTCACGCTGGCCCGTGCGCTTTCCTGCACCATGAACTGAGCCCTGGCGAGCTCGGCAAAATGGCCGCCTTTGGCCACGAGTTCATCGAAAGTTCCGCTTTCGGTCACGCGGCCGTTCTCGAACACCAGGATCCGCGTGGCGTTGCGGATGGTGGAGAGGCGATGGGCGATCACGAAGGTGGTCCGGCCCTTCATCACTTCGTCGAGAGCGGCATTCACCTTGGCCTCGGTGACGGCGTCGAGCGCCGAGGTGGCTTCGTCCAGGATCAGGATCGGCGGGTCCTTCAGCAGCGCGCGGGCGATCGACAGGCGTTGCCGCTCGCCGCCGGACAGCATGCGCCCGCGCTCGCCGGCATTGGTCTCGAAGCCGCCGCTGCGCTCGATGAACTCGAGCGCCTGCGCGCGCGCGGCCGCTTGGCGCATCTCGGCCTCGGTCGCATCCGGCTTGCCGACGCGCAAATTCTCCGCGATCGACCGGTTGAACAGCAGCGCTTCCTGGAATACGACGCCGATGTTCCGCCGCAGCGAGGTCAGCGTCACGCCGCGCACGTCCATGCCGTCGATCTTGATGACGCCGGATTGCGGGTCGAAGGCGCGGTGCAAGAGCGCGATCGCGGTCGATTTGCCGGCGCCGGTCGGGCCGACCAGCGCGATGGTCTGGCCGGGCAGCGCGGTGAAGGTGAGATCCTCGATCGCCGGCCGCTTGCCGTCATAGGAGAAGGTGACGTCGTTGAACTCGACGAGGCCGGACAGCCTGCCGGCGTCGATCGCGTCGGAGCGGTCGCGCACGGCGGGCACGGCGTCGAGCACATTGAAGAACTCGCGCAGGCGCGGGGCTTCCATGAACACGTTGTTGATGAAGCTCACGACCTGTTCGAGCTTCTGGATCAGCATCGTCGCGAAGCTCACGAACATCACGATCTCGCCGACCGAGGTCAGTCCCTGGTCGTGCAGCGCGATGCCGAACGTGAAGATCGCCAGCACCGTGATGGTGGTGGAGGCGCGCGTGATGACGGTGACCAGCGCCCACCACGACAGCACCGGCATCTGGGCTTCGAGCAATTGATCGGCGACGGAGCGCAGCCCCTTCACCTCGGCCTCGACGCGGACGAAGCTTTGCACCAGCGCGACGTTGCCGAGTGCGTCGGAAGCGCGCGCCGAGAGCTCGCTATATTGCTCCTCGACTTCCATCTGCATGCCGAAGGTCTTGCGCACCACGAAGGTCGTCAGTGCGGTGAAGACGATGCAGAGCACGAACAGCAGGATGGCGAGCCGCCAGTTCAGGTAGAGCGACAGCGGCAGCAGCACCACGACAGAGAGGATCGCGGCAAAATGCTCGCGGAAGAAGCCGAGCCACAGCCGCCACAAGGCGTCGGTGCCGTTGAGCATTACCTTCATCAGCCGGCCCGAATGAGTGCCGGAGTGGAAGGTCAGCGGCAGTTGCAGAATGTGCTCGAAATAGTCGGTCAGCACCGCCTGGCGCTGGCGGTGCGAGAGCCGGTCGGCCTGCAAGGCCACGATCGCGCTGCACAGGATGGTGAAGAGCCCGAACGCGACCCAGGCGGCCAGGAACGGCCAGGCCGAGTTCGAGCCGGCCACGGTCTTGCCGGAGAGCACGTCGACGATCCGGCCGAACAGCACGGGTTCGGCGAATTGCGAGCCCGCCAGCAGGAGATTGGCGACCGCGAGCAGCCAGCCCAGCCGCGCCTCGCTGCCGAGTAATTCGAGAACGCGGGTATAGAGACGGAGGATGGACATGCGGGTGACGAAGCTCGAGCGGACGACGGAGCCCGTATTCTAAGCCGGGATCGCGCGCGAGATATAGCGGAAGCCGCCGATTTTTCTCAATTGATCAGCCGTTCGGCGACCGGCGGCAGGAATTGGTCGTCGAAGACGTCGCCCGGGGTCGGCCGCTTGCGGAATTTGAAGTCCTGCGCGATCTGGTCGATCGAGCGCTCCAGGCGCCGTGGCTCGATGCCGCCGAGTCCGTTGCGCTTGACCTCGTCGGTCAGGACGTTGTCGGCAAGGACGGTGCGCAGGCGTTGCAGCTCCAGGTCGCGGTCGCCGCCGCCGATGCGGCTCGCGGCGTCGTCCGCCGCACGCGCCGGCTCCTTGACGGTCGCGGCGATGCCGCCGATCAAGGCGCGGACGAAGCCTTTCACGGCGTCCGGCTTTGCTGCGGCGAAGGCGGCATTGACCGCCACGGCGAAGCCATAGGCCTCGCAGCCGTAATCGGCATAGCGCAGCACCACGAGATCGGCGCCGGGCACGCCGCGGTCGCGCAGGTTCACCGCCGAGAGGTGGCTGAAACCCGCGACGGCATCGACCTGTCCCGCGGAGAGGATCGGCTCGCGCACCGCCGCGCTGATCTTGTGGAATTTGACGCGCGATGCCTTGATGCCATTCTGCTGCGCCAGCGCCGGCCACAGCCGCATCGACAGGTCGGCCTCGGCAACGCCGACGGTCTTGCCGTCGAGATCGGGCAACAGATGGATGCCGCGGCTCTTGCGCGCCATGATCGCGTAGGGCGCGCGGTTGAACAGCACGAACACCGCCTTGACCGGCGCCGCGTCCTCCTTGTCGCGAAACCGGATCAGCTCGTTGATGTCGACGAGCGCAAGCTCGCTGGCGCCCTTGGCGACGCGGGCGAGTGCCTCCGGCGATCCGGCCGCGCTGCTGAAGGACACGTTCAGACGCTCGGCGCCGAACCTGCCGTCCTTTGCCGCAAGGAAGAACGGCGCCATGCTTGCGTCGGGCGGGCGGTCGAAGCTGAAGTGAATGGCAATTGAGGACGGCGCAGGCGTCTCGGCCGCGCTGACACCGCGTGGAATCAGTGTCGCGAGCGAGATCGTGAGGGCCAGCAGGCAACGAAGCGCGATCGTCTTGAATTCCGACATCAGTTGCGCCGGTCCCGCATTGTTGTGGTTTCGTGACGCTCGCAGCGCCGGCCGGCGACACCGTGCGCGCGCCAACATGAACGGCGGATGAGCGGCGGTTGCGTCACGATTACGCAACCCCGTTCAGCTTGTGTTGGGGTTGGGGAACCCAACTTAGGTCATGCGGGTTTGAATGCATGAGCCTGTCCGCAGGCGTCCATTCCCAGGTCCCAAAGGAGGGCCCAAGACATGTTCGACCGATTCTCCAAGATTGCGGGCCGCAAGGCCATTCTTGCTACCGCCGCCGTGGTGGCTCTGACCGCCGCTGCACCCACCGCCTCTTACGCGGGCGGTCGTCATTGGCATGGCGGTGGTGGCGGCGCCGCCGCTGCCGCAGCGATGTTCGGCCTGGCCGCGACCGGCCTGGCGATCGCAGCCAGCCGGGATGCGTACGCCTATGACCCGGGTCCGGGTTATTACTACGGGGGCGGCCCAGTCTATTACAGCGGCCCCGGCTATGGTTCGTACTACTACGATTCGAGCCGCCGCTACACCTATGGCGGCTACAAAAACCCGTGCGCCCACGGCTATTCCGGCTACAGCTGCTATTAACCGATCGGCCCTGCGTCATCGGCGAACAGGCCGTCGCGCTTGCCGCGCCGGCCTGTTTTCTGCTTCTATTGTCGTGCGTTAACACGCCCGCCATTTGTTTAGAGTAGTTTTGAGTACCATGAGTGATTCGCTTGAGCGGCTATATCTGGCTGTGCTCGCGGCCAGGGATCTTGATCCGGCAACATCGCGGACCGCCCGGCTGTTTCAGCGCGGGCCCTCGAAAATGGCAAAGAAGCTCGCCGAAGAGGCCATCGAGGTTGTGATCGATGCCGTCAATGGCGACTCCGAGGCCGTGATCCGGGAAAGCGCCGACCTCTTGTACAATCTCACCGTGCTCTGGGCCTCTGCCGGCGTGCGCCCCGAGGACGTCTGGCGCGAGATGACGCGGCGGGAAGACATGCTCGGCATCGCCGAGAAGCTGCCGAAATCCTCGATGAAGCTGCCCAAGGTCGCTTCACCGCGCGTGGCCACCAGGCGGCCAATTGTCGCGCTCGAGGGTCGCGCCGCGCGCAAGCGCCACTAGAAACCTCACAATTCGCCCCAATCTCGGCATGGACAAATCCGTCCCATGGTGCTTCATCGCGGCGCCATGCTGAAACGTATTTACGACTGGTGCATCGACGCCGCCCACAAGCCATACGCGCTCTGGATCATGGGTGCCGTATCCTTCGCCGAGAGCTCCTTCTTTCCGGTCCCGCCGGACGTGATGCTGATTCCGATGTCGCTGGCGCGCCCGCAGCGCGCCTGGCTCTACGCCGCGATCTGCACCGTGACCTCGGTGCTCGGCGGCGTGGTCGGGTATGCCATCGGTGCCCTGCTGTTCGACTCGGTCGGCCAATGGCTGATCCAGGTCTACGGCCTTGCCGACAAGGTCGACGCCTTCCGGGCCTCCTATGCGGAATGGGGTGCCGTCATCATCCTGCTCAAGGGGCTGACGCCGATTCCCTACAAGCTCGTCACCATCACCTCGGGCTTTGCCGGCTACAACATCATCCTGTTCATCCTGTGCTCGATCGTTGCGCGCGGCGGACGCTTCTTTGTCGTCGCGATCCTGCTCAACCGTTACGGCGACTGGATCCGGGTCAGGATCGAGCGGCATCTCGGACTCTGGGTCGCCCTCGGCGCCATCGTCCTGGTGCTCGGCTTCGTGGTCGCGATCAAGCTGATCTAAACCTCCGCGCTTTGCCGTCACCTCTGGTTCGGCTACGGTTGTGGTCATGACGGATCGATCCGGCAAACAGGTCATGCGACCGGGCACGCTGATTCTCGCGATGCTTTCGCTCCTGCTCGGCGGCGGCGGGACCGCGTTGACGCAATCTGCGCCGCCATCGCTCGGCTTGCAGGCGCCGGGCGCGCAGGCCGCGCCGCCACCGTCGACCCCCGCTCCATCGGCGCCGCCGGCGCAAGAGGAAAATCCCGGGCTGATCAATGAAATGGGCAAGCTGTTCGACAAGCTGCCTTCGATCCTGCCGCCGATCAAAAGCCCCAGTGAAACCATGAATGACCTGTCACGGCTGGCCAAGCCCTCGACCATGGTGTCGGGGCGCGTGGCCTGCCCGGTCTCGTCGAACGGCGCGCCAGACTGCAAGCAAGCCGCCGACCAGCTCTGCCAGGGCAAGGGCTACAAGGAAGGCAAGAGCCTGAATGCCGATTCCGCGGAAAAATGCTCGGCCAAGGTCTTGATCCCCGGCCGGCAACGCAAGCCGGACGACTGCCGCACCGATACTTTCGTGACCAGCGCGCTGTGCCAGAACTGACGTGATGGTCCGCGCGCAAGCAACAAGGATCGCCCATGAGCCGGACGGAGCAGGACTTCCTCGGACAGCGTGAGATCGCCGACGACATCTATTACGGCGTCCAGACCATCCGGGGTAAGGAGAACTTCCACATCACCGGCATTCCGATGAACCAGGAGCCTTACTTCGTGAAGGCGCTCGGTTACGTCAAGAAGGCCGCCGCCATGGCCAATCGCGATCTCGGCGTGCTCGACGCCAGGGTCGCGGATGCGATCATCCTCGGCTGCGACCGCGTCATCGCCGGCGAGATGATGGATCAGTTCGTCACCGACTTCATTCAGGGGGGGGCCGGCACCTCCACCAACATGAACGCCAACGAGGTGATCGCGAATCTCGCGCTGGAATCGCTCGGCTTCGCCAAAGGCGACTACCAGCATGTCAGCCCCAACGATCACGTCAATTACGGCCAGTCGACCAACGACACCTATCCGACCGCCTTTCGCCTCGCGCTGATCCTGCGGCTCGAGAGCTACATGACCGCGCTGCGCCAGCTCCAGGAAGCCTTCTTTGCCAAGGGGCGCGAGTTCGACCGTGTTCTGAAGATGGGCCGCACGCATCTGCAGGATGCCGTGCCGATGTCGCTCGGGGCGGAATTTCGGGGCTGGGGCACCACGATCGGCGAGGAGGTCGAGCGCATCTCGGAAGCCCGTGCGCTGCTGCGCGAGATCAATCTCGGCGCCACCGCGATCGGCACCTCCGTCACGGCCGCGGTCGGTTATCCCAAGCTCGCGGTCCGGCATCTGAGCGCGCTGACCGGCGTCGACTTCATCCTCGCCGGCGATCTCGTCGAGGCGACCTCCGACACCGGCGCCTATGTACAGCTCTCGGGCGTCCTGAAGCGCACGGCGAGCAAGCTGACCAAGATCTGCAACGACATCCGCCTGCTCGCCTCGGGCCCGCGCGCCGGCTTCAACGAGATCAACCTGCCGCAGCTGCAGCCGGGCTCGTCGATCATGCCCGGCAAGGTCAATCCCGTGATCCCCGAAGTGGTCAACCAGACCAGCTTCCTCGTCATCGGGCTCGATACGACGGTGACGCTGGCGGCCTCGGCGGGCCAGCTCCAGCTCAACGTGATGGAGCCGGTGATCTCGTTTGCGCTGTTCTTCTCGATCCGAACCATGGAGCGCGCGGTCAACAGCCTGCGCGAAAATTGCGTCGTCGGCATCACAGCCAACGAGGAGCACACCCGCAACATGGTGCTGAACTCGCTCGGCATCGTCACGGTGCTGAAGCCGCTCCTCGGCTACAAGCAATGCGCCGAGATCGCGCGCGAGGGCTACAAGAGCGGCAAGTCGCTGCACCAGATCGTGGTGGTCGAACGCCAGCTGCTGACGCAGGAGAAGTGGGACGAGATGTTCTCGTTCGAGCGGCTGATCAATCCGGATTTGATTGGGTAGGCGGTCTCTCCTCCCGTCATTCCGGGGCGCGCGAAGCGCGAGCCCTGAATGCGGAAGAAGAATTCCGTTGCTTGGAATTGCGGCAACGAGCATCCGTGCCGGCGTCAAAACGCAATACTTGACAGTGGAAAGATTGCCTTGTTGGTATGGCGCCCAACCTTCCATGACCGGCCAACAGAGGATCGTCTCGCAATGTCCATGCCTGCCTTGTTCAAGGGGCGTCTGTCGATCCCCGTGATCGGCTCGCCGCTCTTCATCATCTCGGTGCCCGATCTCGTGATCGCGCAGTGCAAGGCGGGGGTGGTCGGTTCGTTTCCGGCGCTGAACGCGCGGCCGCCGGAGCTGCTCGACGAATGGCTGGCACGGATCACCGAGGAGCTCGCGGCCTATGACCGCGCCCATCCGGAACGGCCGTCGGCGCCGTTTGCCGTCAACCAGATCGTGCACAAGTCGAACAACCGGCTCGACCACGACATGCAGCTCTGCGCCAAGTACAAGGTGCCGATGATCATCTCCTCGCTCGGCGCCCGCGAGGAGCTGAACCAGGCGGTGCACGGCTGGGGCGGCATCGTCTTCCACGACGTGATCAACCAGAAGTTCGCGCACA
This sequence comes from Bradyrhizobium sp. 22, assembly GCF_000482425.1. Classification (NCBI taxonomy): domain Bacteria; kingdom Pseudomonadati; phylum Pseudomonadota; class Alphaproteobacteria; order Hyphomicrobiales; family Nitrobacteraceae; genus Bradyrhizobium; species Bradyrhizobium sp. 22. Next base: position 1,458,325 of record NZ_KI519400.1, on the reverse strand, counting down.
AGGCGATCGAGAAGGGTGCCGACGGCCTGATCCTGGTCGCGGCCGGGGCCGGCGGCCACGCCGGCACCATCTCGCCGCTGGCTTTCGTCGCCGAGACCCGAAAATGGTTCGACGGCCCGATCGCGCTGTCGGGTGCGATCGGCAACGGCAAGGCGATCCGCGCCGCGCGCATCCTCGGCGCCGACTTCGCCTATATCGGCTCGGCGTTCATCGCGACCAAGGAAGCCAACGCGGTCGAGCGCTACAAGGAGATGATCGCGGGCTCGAGCGCCGACGACATCGTCTATTCCAACCTCTTCACCGGCGTGCACGGCAATTATCTGAAGCCCTCGATCCTTGCCGCCGGCATGGATCCGGACAACCTGCCGACCTCCGATCCCTCCAAGATGAATTTCGGCACCGACGCCTCCGGCGAACGCGCCAAGCCGAAAGCCTGGAAGGAGATCTGGGGGAGCGGCCAGGGCATCGGCAGCATCGACAAGGTGGTGCCCGCAGCCGAGCTGATCGCGCGCTTCAAGAAGGAATACGACGAAGCGATCGATCCGCCGTTGTAGTTTCCCCTGTCCCGGCCGCGCTGCAGCGTGCAACACTGCTGCGCAGAGCCTGGACCCACCGCAGCAACGTATGGCCCCTGGGTCGGCAGCGCACCGCTACGCGCTGCGCAGCGTCCGGGGAACGTCAACTGAGACGGGTTGAACGGATGACCGCGATTTACCGCGTCGACGGCGACAGCGTCGTCACCAGCCCGGATGCCGCCGGTCCCTGGGATCGGCGCATGCAGCACGGCTCGGCGCCGGCCTCGCTGGTGACGTGGGCGGCCGAGCGCATCCCGACGCCTGCTCCGATGGACATCGCGCGCGTCACCATCGACCTGATGCGCCCCGTCCCGGTGGCGCCGCTGACGATCGCGACCGAGGTCCTGCGTGAGGGCCGCAAGATCCAGCTCTGCAACATCAAGCTGCTTGCCGACGGCGTGCAGGTGGTCGGCGCCACCGTGCTCAAGATCCGGCGCCAGGCGCTGGCGCTGCCCGACGACGTCGAGGAGCTGCCGGTCACGCTGCCCTCGCCGGAGGATTCGCTGGCCGAGGACGGTCACGCCGCCACCAGCCCGTTCGTGCGTTCGGTCTCGATGCGTGCCGCGCGCGGCCGCTTCGGCCAGGCCGGCGCCGGCGCGATCTGGTTTCGCGTCGACCATCCGCTGATCGAGGGGGAAGCGATCTCGCAGGCCATGCGCGCCGTGGTGGCCGCCGATTTCTCCAACGGCACCGCCTCGACGCTCGACTTCCGCGCCTGGACCTACATCAATGCCGACCTCAGCGTGAGCTTCGCGCGTCAGCCGGTCGGCGAGTGGATCCTGCTCGACGGGGAGTCCTGGATCGGCGCCGACGGCAGCGGGCTTGCCATGTCGCGCCTCGCCGACCGCCAGGGCTATTTCGGCCGCGCGGTGCAGAGCCTGGTGATCGAGAAGCGCTGAGGCGACGGCATGACGAGCGAGCGATGCTCGCGCGTCAACCTCACTGTCATGCCCCGGCTTGACCGGGGCATCCAGTACGCCGCGGCCTCTCGATTCAACAACGACTGTCTCTGGAATACTGGATCGTCCGGTCAAGCCGGACGATGACACCGATCGTGAGAAAGCTATGTCGCGCATTGCGCAACTGAACGGCAGGCTTTCGCCGCCGCGGAAGCGATGCGAGGTCGGGTTCGACCCGGGCATCCTGCCAGTTCACATTGCGTAGAAGATCTTGATCTCCCACAGCATCACGATGATAGCCGTGATCAACGTGACCGCGGCGACCGCACTTTCCAGGGAAGCGACTCTCATCTCACTCTCCGCTTCCCAGCCCCAAAAGCGGTCTAGGTGATTCCCCGATTCGCAGGCAATTGCATGGGCGCGCCGTCAACCACTCCGTTCCGCATTGTGGTGTCGGGGACACAGCGCCCCCGTAGAATCCCGGGTATTTATCCCACCATCCGGTCCCTGCCGCTCCAGAAGCCTGCGCGCAGCACCTTCTTGTCGACCTTGCCGACGCCGGTCATCGGCAATTGCTTGACGAACCGGATCTGCTTGGGCGCATGCGCCGAGCCTTTTCGTGTCTTGACCAGGTTGATCAGCTCGTCCGGATCCGGCGTTGCGCCCTCGCGCGGCACGACGATGGCGGTGACGGCCTCGCCCCACTTTTCGTCGGGAATGCCGACGACCGCGACCATGGCGACATCGGCATGTTGCGACAGCACGTCCTCGACCTCGCGCGGGAAGATGTTGAAGCCGCCGGACACGATCATGTCCTTCTTGCGGTCGAGAATGAACATATAGCCGCGCTCGTCCTGGCGCGCGATGTCGCCGGTGTGGACCCAGCCGTTCCTGAGCGTCTCGGCGGTGATGTCGGGCCGCCTCCAGTACTCCGACATCGCATGCGGGGCGCGCACGCAGATCTCGCCGGCCTCGCCTGTCTTCACCTCCTCGTCGTTGTCGTCGAGAATCCTGACCTCGCAGGCCGCAATCGGGAAGCCGCAGGACAGGAACAGCTCCGGCGTCTTGGGATCGTGATCCGCCTTGCGCAGCACCGAGACCGGATAGCACTCGGTCTGGCCGTAGAGCTGCGAGAACACCGGTCCGATCCGCTCGATGCCCTCGATCAGCCGGCTCGGCGACATCGCCGACGCGCCATAGAGCACCAGCTCGAGCGAGGTGAGATCGGTCTTTCCAAGCGCGGGATGATCAAGCAGCACGTAGATCATGGTCGGCACGAACAGCGTGAAATTGATGCGCTCGCGTGCGATCGTCGTCAGCACCGCCTCGGGATCGAATCCCCTCAGCATGTGCACGGTGCCGCCGCGCATCAGGGTCGGCAGCACTTTGGTGCCGGCGACATGGCTGATCGGCGCGACGGTGAGGTAGCGTGCCGCGTCGGGGATCTCGAAGTCGGCGAGGATCGCGGCCGCGGCTCCGGCATTCTCGCGGTGATAGCGCAGCGCGCCCTTGGACTTGCCGGTGGTGCCGCCGGTGTAGTTCAGCGTGGAGAGATCGTCGAGGCCGGCGATGCTCCGCGCGCTGGCGTGTCCGGCGCTCTCGATGGCGGCCAACAGGTCGGCACCGTAGCCGGCCGGCCCCATGGTGAAGACCGCCTTCAGCCGGGGCGCTCTTGCCGCAAGCTCGCCGCCGCGGTCGCGGAAGGCGGCGGCATCGACCACCAGCATCTCGGCCTCGGAATCCTCGAGCTGGAACAGCTGGTCCTCCAGCGATCCCAGCGGATGCAACCAGGTGATGCAGAGCCGCGACAATTGCGCGGCGACGCCGGCGCACCAGGTGTCGGCGCGGTTCGCGGTGAGGAAGGCGACGCGCGCGCCTGCCGGCAGGCCGAGACGCATGAACACGCCCTGGATGCGTCCGATGAGATCGGTGGCACCCCGATAGCTCAACGATCCGCCCGGCCAAGCGAAGGCGGTGCGGCCGGGATAGCGCGACAGCGCCCGTAGCGTCTGCGCACAAGTCGGTGACGATGCGTGGAGCGGATCGGTCATATGTTTCCTCGTTGCTTTGTCACCGGCTTCCGACGTGCCAATGTTGCCGGCGACGCTAGCACAGAGACTGCGGGAGGAAACGACAAAGCCCGCGCGAGGGAGGCATGCGTGACAAGGAGATTTGCGTGACGTCAGATCGGCTGCAACGCTTCGGTGATCGTCTCGCTCTGCCGCTGATCGCAGCGCCGATGTTCCTGGTCTCGGGGGTCGAGCTCATGGTCGCGGCCTGCGGCAATGGGGTGATCGGCAGCTTCCCCACCGCGAATTGCCGCAGCACGGACCAGCTCGATGAATGGCTGACTACGATCGAGACACGGCTGCGCCAGCGCGAAGACCAGACTGGCCGCAAGGCAGCGCCGCTCTGCCCGAACCTGATCGTGCACCGCTCCAATGCGCGGCTGGAGCGGGATCTCGCCGTGCTGCTGCGGCACAGGCCGGAGATCGTCATCACCTCGGTCGGCTCGCCCGCAGCAATGGTGAAGCCGCTGCACGATGCCGGTGCGCTGGTGCTGGCGGACGTTGCTTCCATCCGCCATGCCGAACGTGCGGCGGAAGCAGGTGCCGATGGGCTGGTGCTGCTCACCGCGGGCGCCGGCGGGCAGACCGGCTGGCTCAACCCGTTCGCCTTCGTCCGCGCGGTGCGCGCGTTCTATGACGGCATCATCGTGCTCGCGGGCGGCATCAGCGACGGCCGCGCGCTGTATGCGGCCGAAGTGCTCGGCTGCGATCTCGCTTACATGGGCACCAAGTTCATTGCGACGCGCGAGAGCATGGCGGACGATCGCCACAAGCGTATGCTGGTCGAGAGCAGCGCCGACGACATCCTGCTGACGACCGCGTTCACGGGCCTGCAGACCAGCATGCTGAGGCCGTCGATCGTGGCAGCCGGGCTTGATCCCGACGATCTGCCGGCGCACGGGGCGATCGACATCGCTGCGGATATCGACGTTGCCGCGCGCGAGAGCCGTCCGAAGCGCTGGCGCGACATCTGGAGCGGCGGGCATTCCAGCTCGGGCGTCACCGACGTGCTCGCGGTCGACGATCTCGTTGCGCGGACGGTGGCCGAATATCGTGAGGCGAGGGCGCGCCGATCTCCGTAGAATTGCGGCTCCGCTCGTCCTCGATCACGGTTAATCCCGCGCTCTTCCGTCTCGCTCACTTAACGGCAGATTAACCATCGCCCGCCAAGAATCCTCTCACGGCCGCCAATCAGGACCGAGAGGGACAGGCGATGGACTTCGATTATCTCAACACCAAGACGGCGGCTTCGCTGGACGAAATCCGCGTTCGCGTCGCTCATGCCCTGGCCCGCCACCCGCTGTGCCGCAACGTCCGCTTCGACATCGTCAGCGTCCCCCGCACCCGCCGGGGCGGCAATTGGACTGTGGCGTTGCAATCGGTCGAGCCGCGCGCGGTCTGGGAGGCCTCGGAGATCGTCGCGGACATCCAGGACGCCTACGAGCTGGCTGCAGCTGCCTGATTTCCCTTGCCTTTTACGCAGAATGTCGCTGCAGACATGCTGATTGTCGCAACGAAGGCACACTCAAGCCATAATTCGTGCCCTTTTCCCGGGCATCGTTAACAAACTCGTGAAGCGTCCGTTCCCGGAGAGACGTTTGTCCAAAGCCATCACCATCGTTGTGCTGACCTGCTTCCTCGTCCTCGGCGCCGCCACCACCGCCATTCTCGGCCGCGACAGCGTCCCCAGCGTCAGCGAAGACATGATCGCCCAGACGCCTCCGCCCAAGCCGCTCGCGACCAACCGAGCCGCCAAGGCCGACCGTCTGGTCCCGACCCTCGCCCTGGCATCGGCTGCATTCGAGCCGGTCCAGGTGCCCGCCGACAGGCTCTCGCAAGCGCCCTTGCTGACCGAGCCGCTGCGCCAGGCCTTCGCCGCTGCAACGCCGTCCGATTTCCCGATGCCCAAGCCGGCGGTGTCCGAGGCGCCCGCCGCGGCGGAAGTTCCCGCCGTCGAAGTCCCCGCCAAGCCGAAGGTGGTGGCCAAGCCGCAGCCGCAGAAGAATTATACGCTGCTGTCCGACGCACAGATTGCGGGGATCAGGGACCGCCTGAAACTGTCCTCGTCGCAGGAATATTACTGGCCCTCGGTCGAGAGCGCGCTGCGCAACGTTGTCCGCAAAATCTCGGCCAACAAGCTCTCAAATCCGAACGCGCCACCCAGCGCTCAGATCGACCCGAATTGCGATGAAGTCCAGCAGTTGAAGTCGGCGGCCATGCCGTTGCTGTTCCAGTTGCGTGACGACCAGAAAGAGGAAGTGCGCAAGCTCGCTCGCCTCATCGGGCTCGAGAAGGTCGCGCAGCAGATCTGACGCTCAAGTTCCTTTGGGAACTGCCTTCACACCAGGAACATCCGGCAATCGACGCGCGTTGCTCGCTCCAAAGAGGGAGTGGATCAATGCGCGCCTCGACAGCCTATTTCGTCGGTGCCGGAACCATTGTCGCAGCGATCGCCATTGGTTTGGGCGGCGGGATCGTTGCCGGCAACATCATGAACCCGGTCACGTCCAAACAGGGCCCGGACACCAGCAAGATGGCGCAGCGCGCCGAATCCGCCGCGGCGCCGGCGGCAACAAACGCACCCCCCGAACGCGTCAATTATCTCACCGGCTCGCAAGCCTTCGGCGCCATGATCGCCGCACCTGCGCAGGCCGAAGCCAAGTCTGAAGCCGCAAAGTCCGAAACCGCAAAGTCCGAAACCGCCAAGCCTGATGCGCAGCCCGCTCAGGCCAATGCCGAACCGCCGGCCGCCCCGCCTTCGCAGGCGGCTGCAGTTGAGCCGCCCAAGGAACAGTCAAAGCCAGCGGTCGCATCGTCACCGAAAGCCGCAAAGCCCGGCGAGCAGCAAGCGTCGATCGATCCGGCCTCTTCGCCTGACAACGCCTATGCCAAGGCGAAGGATTCCGACGTGAGGCGCGCCGCGTCCGAGCGGCGTCGGATCGAGCGGCGCGACCGCTGGGCCGAGCGCCGCCAATACTATGAGGGCCGCGAGCAGCGCGGCATGCGCGACCGCACGGATTGGGACGACGTCGCGCGCAACATCCGCGAAGATTCCGATGCGCGCGATTATGCGGGCCGGCCGCGCGGCGGCTTCCCGCAGATCAGGCTGTTCGGGCCTGACGACGATTAGCGCATCATTGTCGAGCCGCTGTCATGTCAGTCCCGCGCGCCGCAATCCTTCCAGGTAATGCGCCCGATCCTCGTCCCGCAGCATCGGCAGCTCGCGTGTGATCCAGGCGAGCGAGACCCCCGGTTGAGCGCGGCGTAGACCGTCCAGGGCGGACGCTGCGAGTGCCGGATCTCGCGACATCCCGGCGGCAGCCGTCAGCACGCGGTGCGCGCCGACGAAATCGCCGCGTTGCCGCAGCGATTCCCGCGCCATCTGCACGGCACCCTCGTAGTCGCGGCCGACGAACCGGGCATAGGCCGCAACCCCGCAATAGATCGCCGCGAGTGGATCGCGCGGACTGAGCCGCAGCGCGCGGCGCGCGGCGGCGTCGCCGTCCTGCCATCGGCCAGCATAGCACAGCGTCACGCCGTGAAAGGCATGCGCCATCGCGAAATTCGGGTTGAGCTGCAGCGCCAGCTCGAACTCGGCCAGCGCGTCGTCGAAGCGGCGCCGGAACAGATAGGTGTAGGCGAGGCCGTGGTGGGCCCAGGCATCCTCGCGATCGGCTTCCACCGCCGCGAGCGCCGAACGCTCGGCGATGGGAAGCGTAACTTCCATGTCGGCCCAGCCCATATGCGCGCCGAAGATGTGACTGGTCGCGAGCAGGCCCAGCGCCTTGCCATAGGCGGGATCGATCGCGACGGCCTGTTCGAGCAGCGCTTGCGCAGCGGCGTTGTCCTCGCGGGTAATACGCCAATGGTGCGACAATGCCCGCATCACCAGATCCCAGGCGTCGAGACTTCCGGGCGGCTTCTGCTCGGCGCGAAAACTCTCGGCGGCATAGAGCTGCGGCTCGATCGCGGCGACGATCGCCTCGGTGATCTCGTCCTGCACGGCGAAGATGTCGGCGAGCTCGCGATCGTAGCGCTCGGCCCAGAGATGGCTGCCGGTCGAGACGTCGTTGAGCTGGGCCGAGATGCGCACCCGCTCGCCGCTCCGCCGGACGCTGCCTTCCACCACGTAGCGCACCCCGAGCTCGCGCGCGACCTCGCGGATATTCACGGCGCGGCCCTTGTAGACGAAGGATGAGTTGCGCGCGATGACGAAGAACCAGCGCAGCTTCGACAGCGCGGTGATGATGTCCTCGCTGATGCCGTCGGAGAAATAATCCTGTCCGGCCTCGCCGCTCATGTTGGTGAAGGGCAGCACGGCGATCGCGGGCCGCTCGGGAAGCGCCAGCGCAGCGCGCGGCGCCCCGGCGGCGCGGCCATGCTCCGGCGCGGTCGCGCTGACCTTGGCTTCGACATCGCCGACAAAGCGAAAACCCTTGCGGGCGATGGTGCGGATCAGCGCCTGGCTCGCGCCACTGTCGCCGATCGCCTTGCGTGCGGCGTTGATCCGGCTGGTCAGGGTGGATTCGGAGACGCTGCGCCCGTGCCAGATCTTGTCGATCAACTCGTCCTTGCTGACCACCCGGTCGCGGTTCTGCATGAGGTGGACGACGAGATCGAAGACCTGCGGCTCCACGGCAATTGGAACCTGCTCGCGGCTCAGTTCGCGCCGGTCGGTATCGAGAAGGTGGTCCTGGAACAGAAACTGCACGTCGAAAACTCAGGCCTCATTGCGATATCGGATGGGCTAAATGAAAAGAAATTTGGGTCGAAAGCCATGTGTCTGCCGAAAGGCCCGTCTGGTTCATCGAGATCGCGTGATGGCAGTCATGCGGTTTTCGGAGGGAATACAACCGCGACGAGATTGTTACGCTTGCCACCAACACCGTCATCCTGAGGCGCCGGAGCATAGCGGAGGCCTCGAAAGATGGGCGGCCCGGCTGCATCGCGGCCGCTCATCCTTCGAGGCTCCCCATGGGACGCGTTGCGGCCCATGTCTCGCATCTCCGGGTGAGGGGGTGAAAGCGTGACGTGCCGTCATAACGCCGCCCTGCGGCGGATGTGCCGAACGGTGAATGTTCTTTGCCGAGCTGCGCCGACTGCGTAAGCTATCTCCCACCAAAACACCAACCACGAAGAAACGCCCATGCCCGCCTTCAGCGCTTCCACCACCGTGCTCGATTCCATGCTGTTCCGCGATGCCTTCGGCACACCCGAGATGCGCGAGGTGTTCTCCGACGTCGCGCTGGTCGCGCGCTATGCCGAGGTCGAGGTGGCGCTGGCGAAGGCGCAGGCCAGATGTGGCGTGATCCCGCAACAGGCGGCCGAGGCGATCGCGGCGCGGACCGACGTCACCGCGCTGGATTTCGATCTGCTCAGGCAGGAGACCGACATCGTCGGCTATCCGATCCTCCCCTTGGTGCATCAGATGGTGAAGCAATGCGGCGACGCCGGCCGCTACGTGCATTGGGGCGCGACGACGCAGGACATCATGGATACCGCCGTGGTGCTGCAGCTCCGCGCTGCGCTCGACATCGTGGCGCGGGACATCGACGAGCTCCGCGGCATCCTGGCGAACCTCTCGAGACGCCACCGCGACACGCCGATGGCCGGCCGCACCCACCTCCAGCAGGCGCTGCCGGTGACCTTCGGCTACAAGGCCGCGATCTGGCTCGCCATGTTCGATCGCCACGCCGAGCGGCTGGCGCAGTTGAAGCCGCGCGTGCTGGTCGGCCAGTTCGCCGGCGCCGCCGGTACGCTCGCCTCGCTCGGCGACAAGGGATTCGAGGTGCAGGAGGCACTCTGCGCAGAGCTGAAGCTTGGCGTTCCCGTCTCGACCTGGCACGTCGCGCGCGACGGCTTTGCCGAGGCCGTGAACTTCCTTGCGCTCGTCACCGGCTCGCTCGGCAAGATCGCACTCGACATCATGATCATGGCCTCGACCGAGTTCGGCGAAGTCTACGAGCCCTTCGTCAAGGGGCGGGGCGCCTCCTCGACCATGCCGCAGAAGCGCAATCCGATCTCGTCGGAATTGATGCTGGCGGCGTCCAAGGCGGTGCGCCAGCACGCCGGCCTCATGCTCGACGCCATGGTGCAGGATTTCGAGCGCGCCACGGGTCCCTGGCACGCCGAATGGATGGCCATCCCCGAAAGCTTCGTGCTGACGGCCGGCGCCCTGCATCAGGCGAAGTTCGCACTTGCGGGCCTCATCGTGGACGAGGGGAAGATGAACGACAACCTCGCGATCAGCCGCGGCCTGATCGTGGCCGAAGCGGTCATGATGGGGCTCGCGCCGCAGCTCGGCCGGCAGGAGGCCCATGACGTAGTCTATGACGCTTGCCGGCTCGCCAACGACAAAGGCTTGAGCCTGGCGGATGCGCTGTCCTCCGACTCCCGCGTCTCGAGCCGCATCGACCGTGTCACAATCGAGGCGCTCACCTCACCGAAAAATTACCTCGGACTCGCGCCTGCCATGGTTGACCGGGTGCTGAAATCGGCAACGCGTTGAAAACCAATATGCGTGAAACTGCGTATCTTCTCCGTGTCGCAAGGTGCTCGCGCACTTGCGCCTTGCGGTGCTAGGCTTAGATTGAACCAGAGACTTTCGGCAGAGGGCCCGGCATGACTGATCACCGCAATTCCAACGCTCCCATCGATCCCGCGAAGCTCGACCGGCTGGCCGAGGTGGCGGTGAAGGTGGGGCTGGGCTTGCGGCCGGGACAGGATCTGCTGCTCACGGCGCCCGCGATCGCGCTGCCGCTGGTCAGGCGGATCGCCGTGCACGCCTACAAGGCCGGCGCCGGTATCGTGACGCCGATCCTGTCGGACGAGGAGATGACGCTGGCGCGCTACCGCCACGGCCATGACAGCAGTTTCGATCGTGCCGCCGGCTGGCTCTATGAGGGCATGGCCAAGGCGTTCTCGGAGAACACCGCCCGGCTCGCCATCGTCGGCGACAACCCGATGCTGCTGTCGGGCGAGGATCCGTCCAAGGTGGCGCGCGCGAGCAAGGCGAATTCGATGGCGTATCAGCCGGCGCTGGAGAAGATCGTCAATTTCGACACCAACTGGAACATCATCGCCTATCCAAGCCCGTCCTGGGCCAAGCAGGTCTTCCCCAACGATCCCGAGGAGGTCGCGGTCGGCAAGCTCGCGGATGCCATTTTCGCGGCGTCCCGCGTCGATCGCGAGGATGCGATGGCCAATTGGGCCAGCCACAATGCGGTGCTGCGCGAGCGGACCAACTGGCTCAACGGCCAGCGCTTTCGCGCCCTGCAATATTCGGGACCGGGCACCGACCTCACCATCGGCCTGGCCGACGGCCACGAATGGGAGGGCGGTGCCTCGCTCTCCAAGAACGGCATCAGCTGCAACGCCAACATCCCGACCGAAGAGGTCTTCACCACGCCGCATTGCCGCCGCGTCTACGGCCATGTCGTGAGCTCGAAGCCGCTGTCCTATCAGGGCACGCTGATCGACAACATCGCGGTGCGCTTCGAGGACGGCAAGATCGTCGACGCAAAGGCCTCGCGCGGCGCGGAGGTGCTGAACAAGGTGCTCGACACCGACGAGGGCGCGCGGCGCCTCGGCGAAGTGGCGCTGGTGCCGCATTCCTCGCCGATCTCGCAGAGCGGGCTGTTGTTCTACAACACGCTGTTCGACGAGAACGCGGCATCTCACATCGCGCTCGGCCAATGCTATTCGAAATGCTTCGTCAATGGCGCGCAACTCACCCCGCAGCAGATCGCGGCGCAAGGCGGCAATCAGAGCCTGATCCATATCGACTGGATGATCGGCTCCGCCGAGACCGATATCGACGGCATCCTGCCCGACGGCAGCAAGGTGCCGGTATTCCGCAAGGGCGAGTGGGCGAAGTAGTCTGGATCACCCTGTTTGATCGCTGACGAGCGGCGGAGCGCGGCCGCAATGGCATTGTTGGGCTCCGTTCCGGTGCCTGCGCACTTTGTCGCACCCGGGATGGACCTGGTCATGTCCGCGGATTTGCAGGGGAATTGCGACGTTAACCGTCTGCACGTGTTGCTTCCGGCTGATTCTCGGAATCGATGTAAGAAAGAATTAGAAGCGGACGACTAGCGTCCGTGCGTCTTTCGAACACTCCCGGCCGGAGCCGGCCGCAAAATATCATTTTCCGAGGAAGCAAATGGCATTGATTGAAGTCGGCAGTTTCAATGTGGACCTCGAGCCGAGCCCGATCGAGCCGTCCTGGATCATCGAGGGCAATCCGGTCGCGCGCTCGCGCGTCCTGTCCACCAGCGAAGACCGCACCGCCCAGACCATCGTCTGGCACTGCACTGAAGGACGGTTCAACTGGTACTACGACATCGACGAGACGATCATGATCATGGAAGGATCGATCGTGCTCGAGAGCGACGGCATGCCGCCGAAGCGCTACGGCCCCGGCGACGTCATCTTCTTCCGCGACGGCGCGCATGCCAAATGGCATGTCGAAGGCCACGTCAAGAAGATCGCCTTCTGCCGCAAGACCAATCCCGTGATGATCGGCTTCCTGATCCGCGTCGTCAACAAGCTGAAGAAGATGTTCGTCTCCACCGGCGCGCCCCGTCCGGCCTCGCTGATGGGTGCCGGCTAAGGACAAAAAGCTTTCAAGGACGCTTCCCAGCGGCCACGACGAAGAGGGGCCCGGATCGACATCCCGGCCCCTCTTCTCGTTTCGATATCACGGCCGGCCGATGCCTAGGGCCAGCGCCGTCGTGCTTTGACTGCCACGGTCAGCCGCCAATCCTGCGCCGCTGCGGGCTTGGTTTCGCCGAGCCAATGGAAGAAGTCCTGGCTGATCTCCGTGAAGCTCCACCGCGTCAGTTCGCCGGCTTCGGTCGTGCCTTCCTGCACGATGTCCTCTCCGCGCGGACGGCCGATCTGGTGGCGGAAGACGCTGCGGGCGGGATCGAACCAGGAAATCCGCCACGCATCGATGGTTGGATCGTAAACGCGCAGCGTCGTGCCGTACCAATTGCCGGCGATCGGGAAGGCCGGCGCGCCCGTCGGCCGGGGGATCATCCAGACGTCCTGGACGGCACGGCCCTCCAGCACCCAGCCGAAATGAATCTCGCCGGGGGCGGTGTGTTCCGTGCCATCGGGTCCATGAGCGGTGATCTCGGCATCCCAGTCGCCGACGAAGCGGCCATAGAGCTGAAGCGCCGCCGCATGCTCGGGGTTCGGTCCGTCCGCGTGCAAGAGTCTGGCAAAGTCGGTCATGTCGCTCTCCTGTTGCAGGCAGATCAACACGACCGGCCGGCGGCCGGCTTGGAGAAAATTGCGTCTCAGACACCGTCGAGGATGATCACCGTCGGCTTCGACGGCAGCGCATCCCGCGACATCCGGAAGGACCGCCCGGAGTGCCGGTCGATCTCGAAATGCTGGCCGATCCGGCGCATGAAGTCGTCGAGCGGGGTCGCGAAGCGGTGCATCGGCAGCACCACCGAGGCCCGCAACCGCTTGGTGATCTCGGAGATGCCGTCCAGCGACATGGTGTAGGTGCCGTCGATCGGCACCATCACGATATCGAGCCGCCCGATCTGGGCGAAATGGCTGTCGTCGAGCTTGTGATGGAGGTGGCCGAGATGGCCGATGCAGAGGCCCGCGACCTCGAAGATGAAGATCGAATTGCCGTCGCGGATCATGTCGGAGCCGGCATCGTCGCCGAAATAACGGCGGATGTCGGTCGTGACATTTCGGATGAAGGCATCGCCGATGCGTTCCGACACGATCGCCGGCTTGCCGTCCTCGCTCCAGCCATGCAGCACGTGGGGAATGCGCCTGTCGGGGAAAAGAGTGTAGTGGGTGCTATGGGCGCGGTTCATGGTGGCGACGTCGGGCAGCCGTCCCACCTGATAGGCGCCGCTGTAATCGGTCGCGATGCGCAAGCCGCCGGGCGTGTCGATGTAATAGGTGGAATGGCCGGCATAGCTGATCTCGACCTCGGCCGCGGCCGCCGCCTGCCGAAACGCGACCGGCATCGCACGGGGCGCGGCGTTGGCCATCGCCAGGCACTCGCTGCGCTGGGGCTGCTGGGCGAGGGCAGGTGAGAGAGCTGCGCCGAACAGCGCCAAAGCCGCCGAAACAAGTCGCCACATGAATCCGTCCCCGATGACGCCCAGGACAAAGTGTAGCGTGCAATGCCGAGCCGCGCCAACAGCTGGCGATCAACAGCGCGTCAGTGTCGCACCGGTCGCCCCCTCATCCTAGTCCCGCCTTGGGCTGAACTTCCAGGTGACTGCAACGAGGCCCGCGGTGATCAGGCCGCTGATGAGGCCCGCGACAGGGAGCGCGAGCAGCAGCGCTGCCGTGGCGGCCCAGCCGATCGAGGAGAAGGCTTCGGCAATGGTCGCCAGCCGCGACGAGGTCTGGCGGCGCCGGAATTGGCTGCGCCGGGCCTGCACCCGGAACCAGAGCTGGATCGCCGTCGCGGAGGCCGCGCTGACGATGACCGCGCCGGCGCTGATCGCGGCCTGATAGGGCGAGGCGAAAGCGAGTGCCGCGACCAGCGGGCAGAAGATGACGGCGATCGCGATCAGCACCACCTCGATCTTGGCGCGGATGAGGCTGGATGGCGTCAACGGCGCCGTCGCGACCAGGTCGGGCGCATCCTCGCCCGAGATGGTCAGCCAGGCAAGTCCGCCGGCGAGCTGCCCGGCTGCCATCACGATGACGGGCGTGATCAGCGTCAGCGCCGCCGAGCTATCGCCAAAATTGCGCCAGAGCAGCAAGGCCGGCGGCACCAGATAGAGGAGCTGCATCAGGGTCTGCGAGATCAGCCAGGGATCGCGCCAGAGCAGCGAGAATTCCTTGCGCCGCAGCGCCTGTTGCCGCGAGCCGCTGCGGAACGGCCGCTCACTCGCGCGCCTGCCGCCGGACGCGGCATAGGCCGCGGCGTCGATCGCCGTGTCGGCGAAGCGGTGCGAGAAGATCGCCATGACGCTTCCGAGCAGCACCAGAGCGAGCGCCAGGAGCAGCAGCAGGGCCTCGTTGTCACCCATCACGGCCCGCGCCGGCCACCACCAGATGCTGTCGACGTCGGGGGCGTAGGCGGCCAAGGTGCCGGAGGTCAAAATGGTGAAGCGCGACAGCGTGCCGTAGGACATGATCGCGGCGACCTGGAGCGCGATCACGAAGCCGGCGCCGATGATCGCGGCGAGAATCTGGGCAATCAGGCGCGTCCGCGCCGGGCCGATCAGGCGAAACAACAGGATGGTGACGGCGATCGCGATCGCCGCGGCCGACAGGCCCATGGCGACGACGCCCCCGAACGCCGCCAGCCAGCGCGCGCCGCCACCGATCACGAGCACGTCGATGAAGGGCGTCGAGAACAGCAGCGCCATTGCGGTGACGGTTAGCGCGATCGCGGCGATGCGGACCGAGAACAGATTGGCGAGCCGCGCCGGCGAGGACATGATCAGGTCGAGATCGGCACGGGCGTAAAACACCCGCGTCACCGATTCGATCGCCTGCGACAGCATCAAGGTCCAGGCGAGAAAGATCGTCGCCGAGATCACGATCAGCGAGGATTTGTCGAGCGGCAGCTGCAGATCGGCGAAACGGCCGATCACCGCCCAGGCCGGCAGGTGCAGCAGCGCGGCGAAGCAGACCAAGCCGATGATAGCGGCGCGCGTCCGCTTGCGCCGTCCGCCGGTCATCATGGCGAACCATTCGCGCCAGGCGAGCCGGAGCTCGTGGCGGGCGAACCAGGAGAGCGCGGTCGCCGAGCTCATGCGGCTTCCGGCAGCGTCACCAGCGCGATGAAGAGATCCTCCAAACTGGTGTCGGCATCGCCGTTCTGCTGGCGCAATTCGGTCAGCGTGCCTTCGGCGACGAGGCGGCCCGAAGCGATCACACCGATGCGGTCGGCCATGCGCTCGGCCACCTCGAGAATATGCGTGGTCATGATGACGGTGCAACCGGCCCGCACACGCTCGCTGAGCAGGCCTTTCACATGCCGGGCCGAGACCGCATCGAGCCCCGTCAGCGGCTCGTCGAGGATGATGAGGCGGGGATCGTGCACCAGCGCGCCGGCCAGCGCCACCTTCTGACGCATGCCCTTCGAGAACCCCTCGCAGCGCTCGTGCCGGTGCGGCGCGAGGCCGAGCGAGGAGAGCAGGTCCTGCGCGACCGGTTCGGAGACCGGCGGCGCGATGCCCCAGAGGCCGGCGACGAATTCGAGATATTCGAGCGGGGTCAGCTTGTCGTAGATCATCGGCTCGTCGGATACCCACGCCATCACCTGCTTGGCGGCCACGGGGTCCTGGAGCGCATCGATGCCGAAGATCGAGACGCTGCCGGCATCGGGGCGCAGAAGGCCTGCAACCATGCGCAAAGTCGTGGTCTTGCCGGCGCCGTTGGGGCCGACCAGCGCATAGAATTCGCCAGCGTGGACGGTCAGATCGAGGCTGTCGACCGCCAGACGGTCAAAACGCTTCGTTAACCCCATGACTTCGAGCGCCGAGCTGTCCGGCTTCATGACGGCCACACCATCCAGTTTTGCATCGCTTCCGAGCATGATCCGAAGATGTTTCGGCACGGTGAATCGCGCTGCAGCAAATTCCGTCATCCGGATTGGACTAAAGGCAAGTCACTCCTACAAGTCACCGTTTGTTGACAGCGCTGGACGGTTCAGGCTGAATTGGTTCCGGACAAATGGCGCTAACGCAGCGAAACGACTGCGTAGCGACTGGACACAAGATGCGGCACGGCGGTCGGGAAGAGCTGCCGGTTGCATCGGGAGGAAGCGCGTCAATGCTGGATTTCGTTCAGCAGCTGGTCAGCGGTGTTGCGCTCGGCTGCGTCTACGGGCTGATCGCGCTCGGCTTCGTGCTCGTCTACAAGGCCACCGAGGTCGTCAATTTCGCCCAGGGCGATCTGATGATGCTCGGCGGCTTCTTCGCCTTCACCTTCATCGGCATGATGGGTCTGAACTACTGGATCGGCTTTGCCGGTGCGGTGGCCGCGATGGCGCTGTTCGGCATGCTGGCGGAGCGCGTGGTGGTGCGGCCGATCCTCGGCTATCCACAGTTCTCCATCATCATGGCGACCATCGGCCTCGGCTTTTTCCTGCGCTCGATCGCCGGCATGATCTGGGGCACCGACGATCTGAAGATCGAGACCCCGTTCAGCCAGGGCGTGCTGCGAATCGGCTCGCTGGTGCTCGCCTACGACAAGCTGTCGGTGATCGCGGCGACGATGATCCTGTGCACGCTGTTGTGGCTGTTCTTCAACAAGACCACGCTCGGCACCGCCATGCGGGCCAGCTCCGAGAACATGCTCGCCGCATATTATATGGGCATTCCGGTCAAGCGGGTGGTGTCGATCGTCTGGGCGATCAGCGCGGCGGTGGCGACCTGCGCCGGCGTGCTGCTGGCGCCGATCACGTTCATCCATTCCAATGTCGGCCTCGTGCTCGGCCTCAAGGCGTTCCCGGCCGCGGTGCTCGGCGGCTTCGGCTCGATCCCGGGTGCGGTGGTCGGCGGCGTCCTGATCGGCGTGATCGAGAGCATGGCCGGCTTCTACCTGCCCGAAGGCTGGAAGGATGTCGCGCCCTATCTCGTGCTGCTCGCCGTGCTGCTCCTGAAGCCCGAAGGCCTGTTCGGCCACCACGTCCGCAAGAAGGTCTGAACGCCATGCGCTTCCTGTTCAAGACCGACTACGAGGACGACATCAAGCTTTTCCCGCATTCGGGCTATTGGGTCTCGTACAGCATCCTGCTCGCGCTGCTGTTGATCGCGCCCTATGTGCTCTCCAGCTATCTGATGAGCCAGCTGGTCTTCGTCTGCATCTATGCGATCGTCGGCGTCGCGCTTCTGATCCTGACCGGCTTCACCGGCCAGGCCTCGCTCGGCCACGCTGCGTTCCTCGCCATCGGGGCCTACACCGCCGCATATTTGCAGAAATACAACGTGCCGTTCCCGGTCTACTTCCTGGTCGCCGGCGGCCTGACCGGCATCATCGGCGCGATGGTCGGCTTTCCCGCCCTGCGCCTCACCGGCATCTACCTCGTCATCGCCACCATCTCCTTTGCCCTTATCGTCGAGGAGATCCTGGCGCGCTGGGAGAGCGTCACCCACGGCAACGAGGGCATGCGGGTCAAGACGCTGTCGCTGCTCGGCATCGCGGTGCCGCGCGACAGCCCGACCTTCTATTATCTCTGTCTTGCCGTCCTGGTGCTGACCATCGTCGGCGCGCTCAACCTGCTGCGCTCGCCGACCGGACGCGCCTTCGTCGCGATCCGCGACAGCGAGACCGCGGCGCGCAGCATGGGCGTTAATGTCGCACTCTACAAGGTGAAGTCCTTTGCGATCTCGGCGGCGATCACGGGCTTTGCCGGCGTGCTGTTCGCCCACAAGCTCTCCTTCATCTCGCCGGAAATGTTCACGCTGCAGCTCTCGATCGAGTTCATCATCGTGATCCTGATCGGGGGCGCCTTCAGCCTGCACGGCGCGGTGCTGGGCGCGATCTTCATCGTGATGATCGATCCGTTCCTGACTTACCTCAAGGACGATATGCCCGGCGTGATCGCCGGGATCGCGGCGGCCTTTGGCGCCGGCCCGGCCACCGCGGGAGATATTCAGTCGAAGGTCGCGGCGTTCGCCTCGCTCAACGGCCTGAAGGGCGCGATCTACGGCATCATCATCGTGCTGTTCGTGCTGTTCGAGCCGCTCGGCCTTTACGGCCGCTGGCTGAAGATCAAGCTCTTCTTCCAGCTATTCCCGCTCTACAAGCGCGCCACCTTCAAGCGGCAGAAGATCTACGTGAAGTCGGAGCGCAACCGATGAGCTATTTCCGCGCCGAGAACCTGTCGCTGCATTTCGGGGGCCTCAAGGCCGTCGATGCGGTGTCCTTCGCGCTCGAGAAGGGCGAGATCCTGTCGATCATCGGGCCGAATGGGGCGGGCAAGAGCTCGATCTTCAACCTGATCTCGCGGATCTACCGGCCGACGTCGGGCCGGATCTTCTTCGAGGACCAGGACATCACGGAAGAGGCGCCCTACGACATCGCCAAGCTCGGCATCGCCCGGACCTTCCAGAACATCGAGCTGTTCGAGAATGCGACCGTGCTCTCCAACCTTCTGGTCGGCCGCCATCGGCACTCGACCACGCAGCTCTGGCAGGAGCTGCTGTTCCTGCCGAGCGTGCGGGCCAACGAGAAGGTGCACCGCCGCAGGGTCGAACAGGTCATCGAATTCCTCGATCTCGAACCCTATCGCGACAAGATGATCTCCGGCCTGCCTTACGGCGTGCGCAAGGTGATCGAGCTGGCGCGCGCCCTGTGCTCGGAACCGAAGCTGATCCTGCTCGACGAGCCGTCCTCCGGCCTCAACGTCGAGGAGACCGACGACATGTCGTTCTGGATCCGCGACATGAAGAGCGAACTCGGCATCACCGTGCTGATGGTCGAGCACGACATGTCGCTGGTCAATCGCGTCTCCGACCGGGTCATCGCGCTGAACTACGGCAGGGTGCTGGCGATGGGCTCGCCCGCCGAAGTGCAGCAGCACCCCGACGTCGTCGCCGCGTATCTGGGAGCCTGACGCATGGATGCTGCGGCGACACCCGATATCATCCTCAAGCTCTCCAACATCGAGAGCTATTACGGACCGATCATGGCGATCCGCGGCATCTCGCTGGAGGTACCGCGCGGCCGCATCGTCACGCTGTTGGGGGCGAACGGCGCCGGCAAGACCACCGTGTTGAAGACGATCTCCGGCATTCTCGACCCGCAGAAGGGCTCGATCGAATTCCTGGGCAAGCCGATCCAGCGCATGGAGGCGGACCGGATCGTCCGGCTTGGCCTCAGCCATGTGCCGGAGGGGAGGGAGGTGTTCCCGTTCCTGTCGGTGCGCGAGAACCTGATGATGGGCGCCTATCCGCGCAAGGACCGTGACGGCGTGGCGGAGGACCTGGAGCGCGTCTACGGCTATTTCCCGCGCCTGAAGGAGCGCATCAACCAGCCGGCCGGCCAGCTCTCCGGCGGCGAGCAGCAGATGCTCGCGATCGGGCGCGCCCTGATGAACCGGCCGACGCTGCTCTTGCTCGACGAGCCCTCGCTCGGCCTGTCGCCGCTGCTGGTGAAGGAGATCTTCACCATCATCCGCCGGGTCAACGAGGAGCAGGGCATGTCGATCCTGCTGGTCGAGCAGAATGCCAAGGTGGCGCTGGAGACGGCGCATTACGGCTACGTGCTGGAGATCGGCCGCATCGTCATGAACGACAGCTGCGACCGCTTGATGCATTCCCAGGACATCCAGGAGTTCTACCTTGGCGCCAAGGAAGCCGGCGCGCGAGGCGAGCGGCGCTGGAAGAAGAAGAAGACGTGGCGGTGAGGAAGCGCCGGCAGTAAGATGGGATTGCCCGCAAGCAAAGACCGCCGGCAAGGCAGGCAGCGGAGGGCAGAGCGACAAGGAGGAGACGCGCATGGCCGGACCGGCGGTGCTGACGGTCGCTGATACGATCGCAAAGAGCTTTTTGCGCGCTGCGGAGACGCGGGGCGATCGGCCGGCTATCCGCGAGAAGAAGTTCGGCATCTGGCAGCCGACGAGCTGGCGCCAATGGCTGGAAATCTCGAAGGAGATCGCCTACGCGCTTCATGCGACCGGCTTCAGGCCCGGCGAGGTCGCCTCCATCATCGCCAACGCCGTCCCGGAATGGGTCCATGCCGACATGGGCATCCTGTGCGCCGGCGGCGTCTCCTCGGGCATCTACCCGACCGACTCCTCGTCCCAGGTCGAATACCTCGTCAACGATTCCGGGACGAAAGTCATCTTCGCCGAGGACGAGGAGCAGCTCGACAAGATTCTCGCCTGCCGGGCGCGCTGCCCGTCCTTGCAGAAGATCATCGTGTTCGACATGGAGGGTCTCAGCGGCTTCTCCGACGACATGGTGATGTCCCTCGACGAATTTTGCGCGCTCGGCCGCAATCACATGGTCGGGCGCGAGGCGCTGTGGCAGGAGATGATCGACAGCCGCGGCCCCGGCGATCTCGCCATCCTCGTCTACACGTCCGGCACAACCGGCCCGCCCAAGGGCGCGATGCACGCCAACCGCAGCGTCACCCACCAGATGCGGCATGCCAACGACTTCATCCCGGCGCGAGAGGACGAGGACAGGCTGATCTTCCTGCCGCTCTGCCACGTCGCCGAGCGCATCGGCGGCTATTACATCTCGGTCGCGCTCGGCTCGGTGATGAATTTCGCCGAGAGCCCGGAGACAGTACCGGACAATCTGCGCGAGGTGCAGCCGACCGTCTTCCTCGCGGTGCCGCGCATCTGGGAGAAATTCTACTCAGCGATCACCATCGCGCTGAAGGATGCGACGCCGCTGCAGCAATGGGTCTATCGCCGCGCCATCGGCATCGGCTACCGCATGGTCGAGTACAGGCTCGAGGGCAAGCCGCCGCCGCTGTCGCTGCGCATCGCCAATGGTCTTGCCTATCGCATCGCCTTCCGCAACATCCGCCGCATGATCGGGCTCGATCGCTGCCGCATCGCCTTCACAGGCGCAGCGCCGATCGCGCCGGAGCTGATCCGCTGGTATCTCGCGCTCGGCATCGACGTGCACGAGGTCTACGGCCAGACCGAGAATTGCGGCGTCGCCACCATGATGCCGGCGGAGCGGATCAAGCTTGGCTCGGTCGGCACCGCGGTGCCCTGGGGCGAGGTCGCGCTGTCGCCCGAGGGCGAGATCCTGATCAAAGGCGACTTCCTGTTCATGGGTTATTTGAACCAGCCGGAGAAGACCGCCGAGACCATCGATTCACGCGGCTGGCTGCACACCGGCGACGTCGGCACCATCGACAATGAAGGCTTCGTCCGCATCACCGACCGGATGAAGGACATCATCATCACTTCCGGCGGCAAGAACATCACGCCGTCCGAGATCGAGAATCAGCTCAAGTTCTCGCCCTACATCTCCGATGCCGTCGTGATCGGCGACAAGCGGCCGTATCTGACCTGCCTCGTGATGATCGACCAGGAGAATGTCGAGAAATTCGCCCAGGACCACGACATTCCCTTCACCAATTATGCCAGCCTGTGCCGGGCAGTGGAGATTCAGGACTTGATCTGGCGCGAGATCGAGCAGGTCAACGGCAATTTTGCCCGCGTCGAAACCATCAAGAAGTTCTACCTGATCGAGCGCCAGCTCACGCCGGAAGACGAGGAGCTGACGCCGACCATGAAGCTGAAGCGCGGTTTCGTGAACAAGCGCTATGCCGCCGAGATCGAAGCGATGTATCGCCAGCGCGCCGTGGCATGACGCATGCGCATGCCTCGGAAAAGTGGAAACCGGTTTTCCGAGAAGGGGCATGCGCAAAAAAGAAAAGTCGCATCTGAGAAAGCGAAGGAGCGACGGCCCCCGCCCTTCGCGTAACACGGGCCTTTAGGAGAGGAGACGTCAATGTCGAAATCGTTCAGCGCGTTCGGCCTTGCTGTGAGTGCAATGGTGCTCACCTGTCTGCCGGCCGCGGCGCAGACCAAGGTCACCAACGAGGGCATCTCGGCAACAGAGATCGTCGTCGGCACCCATCAGGACTTGTCGGGTCCGATCAAGGGATGGGGCGTTCCGGTCTCCAACGGCATGAAGATGGCAACCGAGGAGATCAACGCGGCGGGCGGCGTCAACGGCCGCAAGATCCGCCTGGTCGTCGAGGACAGCGGCTATGATCCGAAGAAGGCGGTGCTGGCTTCGCAGAAGCTGATCGAGCGCGACAAGATCTTCGCGATGGTGGGACCGATGGGATCGCCGACCGTGCTCGCCGCGCAGGACATCCTGTTCGACGCCGGCGTGCTGCAGCTGTTCCCGCTGACTGCGGCCGAGTTCACCTTCAAGTTCGACCCGGCCAAGCCGCAGGAGCGGCTGAAGTTCAACAATCTGCTGCCCTACGTCGAGAGCACCCGGGCCGCGCTGAAATACATGATGGAATGGAAGGGCTTCAAGAAGCCCTGCATCATGCATCAGGACGACGAGTACGGGAAGAACGTGCTCGACGGCTTCAATCAGCAGCTCACCGCCATGAAGGCGCAGCCGGCTTCGATCACGAGCTACAAGCGCGGCGCCTCCGATTTCAGCGCGCAGGTGGCCAAGATGAAGTCCGATGGCTGCGACCTCGTCGTGCTCGGCACCGTGCTCCGCGAGACCATCGGGGCGATGTCCGAAGCCAAGAAGCTTGGCTGGGACGTGACCTTCCTCGGTGCCACTCCCACCAACGTGATGGAGGTTCCTGCATTGGGCAAGGAAGCCGTCGAAGGTCTCTACGCCGCCAGCGGCTTCGAGATTCCCTATGAGGACACCGCCAAGGGCAAGGTGAAGGACTGGCTCGTCAACTACAAGAAGATGTTCGGCGCCGACGCCAACACGCAGGCCATCATCGGCTACAATGCGATGATGACCTTCGCCTTCTATGCGCAGAAGGCGGGCAAGGATCTCACGGGCCAGAAGATGCTCGATGCGCTGGAATCGGGCGAGAAATTCCTCGACATCTTCAACTCGCCGCCGACCAAGTTCTCCAAGACCGACCACCTCGCCAACACCATCACCCAGGTGCAGCAGGTCAAGGGCGGCCGCTGGGTGCTGGTGAAGGACAATCTGATGTTCTGATGCTCTGGCCTCTCCCCACGTGCGGGGAGAGGCCGCGTCGCATCGAAGATGCGATGCGGGTGAGGGGGACTCTCCGCGAGTCCAACTCTCACCGTGATCGCAGAGACAGCCCCTCACCCCAACCCTCTCCCCGCGAAGAACGGGGAGAGGAGACAAGCTACGATCCCCCGCCCGTCGTCCCCGCATTCACCGGGGCCAGCTCGTCCTCCCGGCAGCGCCAGCCGTCGGCGGCCTTCACGAACGCAAAGGTCCGCTGGATGCGCAGGCGGCGCGTCACGTTGAAGGATTCCGCCGAGCGCCCGTTGTTGGCGGCGCCTGCCTGCGGGCGGCCCGTCCGTGCGTCCCAGCAGGTGCCGGTGCAGGTGGTCGCGACCTTGCTGCACATGGTGAAGGGCGCCAGTACGGCCATCTCGATTTCGCCCGTGATCTGCGCCTCCTGCTCGGTCACCTGGCTGTCGAGCGCGTAGACGCGGTTGATGCGCAGGAAATTGCCGCAGGAATTGGCCGCATGGATCCGCGCCGCGCAGAAGTCGATCGCGTCGGTGTCGGGGAGGCGGGCCGCGATTTGCCGGCCGAATGCCTTCCTTGGGTCTCCCTTGGCCGCGCGGATTTCCTCGGTCTTGCGCCTCAGATGATCGGCGAGACAGTCCTCCGCGGATTCGAGCTCCTGCAGCGGCACGTTCTCCTTGCCGACCAGATTGCATTTGCGATCGCGCTCGCGGGTCCACCTGCCATATTCGGCGAAGGCAAAGCGCGCCGCGGTCGGGTCCAGCTTGCCGATCAGGCCGAGCACCTGGCCATTGAGCTCCGTCTCCGCCAGCGCTAGTGACGGGTCCGCGCAGATCAGCGCGCCCGCCGCGGTGTTGGCCGCCAGGCAGTCGAAGTCGGGATCGCGCACGATCGCAGCCCGCTCCTCGGTCACCTTGAGCAGGCACGCCTTCACCCGATCGAAATCGTCGGCGCGGACGGGACTCTGCCCGACGATGCCGCAGCTGAGATTGCGCTGTCGGATCCAGATCGCATTCTCCTCGATCGCAGGCAGGCGATCGGGCAGGCGGGCGAGGCGCGCCTCGATCGCCGTGCTCAGCTTCTCGGCGGCGGCCGCGAGCGTGGCATCACCGCAGAACAATTGGTTGCCGGGGTCGCGAATCTGCTGGCAGTTGTTCTTGGTGAATAGCGGAAGCCGATCGGCGATGGAGCGGTCGGACGGCGAGGATTGCGCCAAGGCCGGGGCGGCCGGCAATGCCAGCAGCGCAAGCACAGACAGCACGGTGATGCGCATTCTCTTCGTCCCCCGGCACGGCCTCGGCCATGCTAAAGCATGATCCGGAAAAGTGCGCAGCGGTTTTCCGAAAAGATCATGCTCAAACAACAACCTAAAGCGCGATGACGATCATCCTAATCGCATCGCGCTTTAGCGTCACGCATGGCGCGGTGGAATGGACTTGTGGGGGAAGTCTGAGGTGACGTCCGGGCTATGAGTCCGCCGGACCGGTCAACGGACCTCGGCAGCGACCATGGAGAATCGCACGGGTTCGTCGACATATTTCAGCACGCCCGACCGGTCGAGCGCGAACAGCGGCTGGTAGCTCCGCGCAGCCTCGTCCTCGAGCATCGCCATGCGGCGGTTGTCGAGCATCAGCCAGTGGCCGTCGAGCCTTGCCGCGGCGACCGCATGATCTTCACCGGCCCTGAGGTCGCGCACCACGACGATGCGAAGGTCTTCGGCGGCAATTCCGGCCAGCCGTAGCGCGGCCAGCTTGGCGATAGCGTAGTCCTCGCAATCGCCGGTGCCGTTCGCGAAGGTCGCAAGCGGCGAGCTCCAGACGTCGTCGATGCCGTCATTGGCGGCCCGGATGGCCAGGTTGATGGCGCGGTTGGTCTCGCCGAGGCGTGCGCGGCCGTCGCGAGCGCGGGCCTGGTCGACGATGGCGAGTAGCTTGAGGGCCGCGGGCGATGCGCAATTGTCCCGGTCGCCGTCGCACAGCGCCAGCTGCACCATGTCGTCGTCGAGCCTGTCCTTCAGCGCAAGCCATTTCTGCCGCAGGCCGCCGGACGAAATGGCGAAGGCGAACACGCCGAACGGCTCGGCGGACTTGCGCACGAGAACGCCGGCTCCCGGCGACAGCAGCGAGCCGGCGCGAAGCTCGGCGGCCGATCCGAAAAGGATCAATCCGCACAGCACAAGGATTGCGCGCCAGGCGCGCGAGCGAGCAGCGGTCTCCATCTGACATCCCCTTCCCTGGCTTCGCCGGGTCCCCCTCGACCTCGACGTGCCGGGCTTTGTTGCTTTCGGGGAGATAGTGGGAGGCGGGCCGTTTTGTTCTGCTTAACGCGCCCGGCTGGGGCGACAAAACCGGGAAACAGGCTGAAATGGGCCTGCCCGGATTGCGTAAAATTTTACGATTCGCCGGCTAGGAGGCGTCCGGCCGCCGCCAAACGGAGGCAAATGCAGACAGAGGTTGTAGGAGGGCCGAATCTGCGCGCGATGGCTAACACCCCCAATTTCATGGGGTTCTGTTAGTTAGGTCACAGATTTAACTCCGTATTTGCCGCAGGATGTGACGGGACCCCGCGAAGCAAAGAAGATGTAAGTATCTGCTCCCGCAACTATACAGCAGGTTACTTTGGATGACTGGAAATGCGCGCAAAACGGCCGGATTTGACTTCAACATATTTGACGGATTACTTACTCTCCTCTTACGGGAGTCGAAGCCGTGGGGCTTCTGACGCCAAGTGATGCGAAATCACACAAGCAATAGGTGGTATCGCTAAGGACTTGCTAATGCTATGCAAGCATAGGCAGTTGATACTTACTTAAATTTTAACCCTTTTCACGGTGCCCGGTTGAATTACGCTGGCCAGTTTGACGGCGCGATTTCCTTGGACGGCAAGGGTTCCCGCTCGCCCGGCAACGCCCATGTCGATTCCTTTACGGCGAAAGCGCATGGTCACGTGCCCGAGGGCGCGTTCGTCGTTCCCGACCCCAACCTGATCTTCAACGGCGAGTTCAAGCGCACGGGCCTCGATCTCGTGTTGTCCCACGAGGGGCACGAGTTCGTCGTTCACGATTATTTCCGGGGCGACAAGCGCGCCGCGCTCGCCTCGCCCGATGGCGCCCACCTCACCGGCGAAATCGTCAGCGCGCTCACCGGCCATGTCCAGGTTGCGCAAGCCGCGCCCGGCGCAGCCGCGGCCCAGGTCATCGGCCACGTCACCAAGCTCGTCGGCAGCGCGACCGCGATCCGCAACGGCGTCTCGGTCATCCTGAACAACGGCGACAACGTCGAGAAGGGCGACGTGGTTTCGACCGGCTCCGATTCGACCCTCGGCATCACCTTCATCGACGGCACCGTGTTCGGCCTGTCCTCGAATGCGCGGATGGTGCTGAACGAAATGGTCTACGACCCCAACGGGTCGAGCAATTCCTCGTTGCTGAGCCTCGTCGCCGGCACCATCACCTTCGTCGCCGGCGAGACCGCCAAGCACGGCGACATGAAGATCGACACCCCGGTCGCCACCATGGGCATCCGCGGCACCGCGGTGCTCACCCAGATCAATTTCGTCGTTCCCGCCGGCGGCGGCGATCCGCAGCCGCAAGCGAGCTTCCAGGTGCTGGTCGAGCCGAACGGCACGACCGGCTCCTACATCCTGTTCGACAAGGTCACGCTGCTGCCGATCGCGACGGTCAACCAGGCCGGCCAGATGATCCAGATCAGCGGCGGCAACGTCTCGATCACAAATGCGCTGATGTCGCCGGACGTGCAGAAGCTGATCACCGACGTGTTCACGCTGAAGTTCTCCGACAACAACACCAACACCAAGCTGACCACGAACTTCACCGACACGCTCACGCCGATGAGCCTGGACGTGGTGTTCAAGTCGAGCTCCGGCCCGATCGCGATCGCGACCTTCGTCAACCTCAATCCGCAGGGGCAGGAGGGGCCCAGCACGTCCACACCGCCCATCGTGCGTATCCCCGGCCAACCGATTGCGCAGAGCTTCGACGCCAGCGGCAATGTGAAGACGGCGTTCGCGTTGACCGAGCGTGCCGGCGCCACCGGCGCGACGGATGCCGACACGATCTCCGGCCTGATCCGATTCGTCGACCAAAACCTCGGCGACCGGCCGACGGTGAGCATCAGCCTCGCCGAAGCGCCGAACTATGTCTACAAGGACGCCGGCCAGCACGACGTCACCGGCTCGCTGACCGATCTGCAGAAGCACGGCATCGCAGCGACGCAGATCCAGATCAGCGTCGTCCCCGACGCCGGCAACGACAACAACGGCTCGGCGGTCTGGACCTACACGATCCCGGACCACGTCTTCGACTTCCTCGCCGCCGGCGAAACCGTGACGCTGACCTACATGGTCCGCGTCGACACCAATTTCGCAGTGAGCCCCGAATCGGCGTTCATCCCGATCACCATCACGATCACGGGGACCAACGACAAGCCCACCGTGACGACGTCAGACGGCACGATCTTCGAGCAGGTCGGGACCGGCAACGAGGCTCTCGACACCATCACCGGCACCGTCACCTTCACCGACGCCGATCTGACGGATCGGCCGATCGTGAGCGCGGAACTGTCGTCCACTCAGCCGTTCAAATATCTCGACTCGGAAGGCAACGACATCACCGCGACGTTGACGCCCGCGCAACTCGCGGCGATCTCTGCCGTCAAGGTGCCCTTGACCGTGGTGCAGGGCGCCGGAAACGGCAACAACGGCACGGCCACCTGGACCTACAGCGTTCCCGATCATCTGTTCGACTTCCTCGGCGAGGACGAGAAGCTGATTCTCAATTACGTGGTGCAGGTCGACGACGGCCACGGCGGTGTCGTCAGCACGCCGCTCACGGTGTCCATCGATGGCGCCGACGTCAATGTCGAGGGCACCAACGATGTGCCGACGATCGTCGAGGCCGAGACGTATACGACCGGCGCCGTGACTGAAGATGCGGCGGCACCGCTGGTAGCCAACGGCACCATCACGTTCAACGATCCAGATCTCACGGACACTCACACCGCAAGCTTCGTTGTGAAGTCGACGACGTCGAGCGCGCATCTCCCCGGCTTCAGCAACGGAATCTCACATGTCGGCACGTTCGCGCTGACGGCAGTGAGCGAAAGTCCCGGCGCCAGTTCGCAAGGATCGGTCGGCTGGAGCTTTACGCTCGACAATAACGATCCGGTGCTGCAGTCGCTGGCCGAAGGCCAGACCATCACCCAAGTCTACACCGTCACGGTGATCGACATCCACGATGCGGCGGTGACTCAGGACGTCACCGTCACGATCACAGGGACCAACGATGCCCCGACCATCACCAGCGATGAAGATGCGGCGAAGGGCTGCGTCACCGAGGACGCCGGCTTGCCGCTCTCGATCGGCGGCACGCTGGCGATCCGGGACCTGGATCTGATCGACACCCACACGGCACAAGCGGTGTTCACCTCGTCGTCCGTCAGCTTCCCTCTGCCCGGGTTCGGCGTCAACGCGAACATCGGCACCTTCACGATCGATCCGTCGGTCCTGGAATCCAACGTGGACACGAACAACGGTGCTACGCTGGACTGGCACTTCACGCTCGACAACAACAATGCGGTGCTGCAGTCGCTGGCGCAGGGCCAGAGCATCACCCAGGTCTACACCGTCACCTTCAAGGACAATCACAACGCGACGGTCACGCAGCAGGTCACGGTCACGATCAACGGCGCCAACGACGCGCCGACGATCATCAGCAGCGCCGCGGATGCCGCCGGAGCCGTGACCGAGGACAGCGCGACGCTGTCGATCGACGGCACACTTGAAATCCAGGACCTCGACCTGATCGATACGCACACCGCGCAGGCGGTGTTCAAGTCGTCATTCGTCAGCTCGGCCCTGCCGGGGTTCGGCGCCAACGCGAACATCGGCACTTTCACGATCGATCCGTCGGTGTTCGAATCCAGTACTGATACCAGCAACAGCGCGACGCTGGGCTGGCACTTCAGCCTCGACAACAGCAATGCGGTGCTGCAGTCGCTGGCGCAGGACCAGACCATCACCCAGGTCTACACCGTCATCTTCACCGACTATCACGGTGCCCAGATATCCCAGGACGTCACCGTCACGATCACGGGCGTCAACGATGCGCCGACAATCACGAGCGGGGCCGGCGCGGCAGAAGGCGACGTCACCGAGGATGACGGCGCAACGCTGGCGACGAGCGGCACGCTGGCGATCCAGGATGTCGACCTGATCGACACCCACTCGGTTCAGTGGTCGTTCAAGTCGTCGTCCGTCAGCACGGAACTGCCGGGCTTCGGGACTGGTTCGCATATCGGCAACTTCACGATCGGCATGCTGTCCGAATCCAACATCGACACCAGCAATGCGGCGACGCTGAACTGGCAGTTCACGCTGGATAATGACAATCCCGTGCTGCAGTCGCTCGCCGAAGGGCAGACCATCACCCAGGTCTACACCGTCATTTTCACCGACAATCACGGTGCCCAGGTTTCGCAGGACGTCACCGTCACGATCACCGGCACCAACGACGAGCCCGCCGTCTCGTATGTGACGTCGGACTACATGACTTTCGATGGCCAGACCATTGCGGTCGGCGAGGTGCCGACGGTCGCCACCGACGACGTGACATTGGCCGGCTGGGTGAACTGGAACGGAGCCGCTTCGCCCGAAGGCCAGGTCTTGTTCTACAACGGCAATACCTCGACCGCCGGTTTCGGCCTTATCGGCACGGTCATCAACGGCAAGCTGGAGATCGATATCCTGGAGGGAGGCGTCGAGATCCAGGATACCGGCTTTGCGCTGACCGTAGGTGAATGGCACAACCTCGCCTTGACGCGCGACGATGGCATCTTCACGCTCTACGTCGACGGCAACGCCGTCTACTCCGGCAGCGGGAATGTTAACGCGATCGGGAACGGTCAGGATCCGTCCTACATGATGATCGGGGCGGCGAGCGACAGGTACGTCCCAGGCTTCGGGGCGCAAGGCTTCACCGGCTCGATCGCCGATGTCAGCGTCTGGACCACCGCGCTCACGCAGGCGCAGATCCAGTCGATCGATTTCACGGCGCTCACCGGCAGCGAGGCGAATCTGGCTGCGTATTATCAGCTGGGCGACGGCAGCGGGACCACGGCCTCGAATTCGGTCAATCCCGACAAGAGCCTCACAATCGATGGCGATGCGGACTGGGCCGGCAGCACCGTTGGACCGGGCGGCGCTGTTGCGGATCTCATTGAGACGAATGCCGGCCAGCGCTCGCGCGGCGTGCTGTCCGTCTCCGACGTGGACGCGATCGATCACGTCACGGTGGCGGTCGGAGAGATGCAGGTCTCTCTCGACGGCGTGACGCAAACCGGCGACGTCGGCGGGCTGTCGCATGCGACTCTCCTGAACTATCTGACCGTCCCGTCCGGCAATATTCTCGACGGCACGGTCACACACGCTCAGTTCACCTGGCAGTTCAACTCGGGCAACCAGGCTTTCGACTTCCTCGCCGCCGGCCAGACGCTGTCACTGCAATACACGGTCGTGCCGTCGGATGGTCTCGGCGGGGGCGCGGGTGCCGTCGTTACCATCAACATCGACGGCACAAACGACGCGCCGACGCTCGCCGACCTTTCCATCGGTTCGCTGGCGGATACGGCTGCTGCCGACACCTTCTCCAATTTGATCGGGACGCTGGCAGGGACGGATGTCGATAGCGGCGAGACGGCGGCGCTGACTTATTCAGTTCTGAACGCGGATCACGAGGCCAAGGCGACGGTTGCAGGCCTGTACGGTTCGCTGACCGTCAATTCCGACGGCAGCTACAGCTACGTTCCCAACGCAGCGGCCATCAACGCCCTTTCGGATGGGGCCTATACCGATATATTCACCGTCCAGACCAAAGATGCGCATGGTGCGACCGGCACGGCAACGCTCACGGTGGACGTGACCGGCGCGGACGAGGAGAATGTCGCGCCGGTGATCGACGTCAACCAGATCAGCGTATCGCAGGAAGGCGTTCAAGTCTTCGTTCACGGCATTGTGGTCACAGACGCCGACGCTGCTCCTGATGAAACCTTCACACTCACCGCGGTGGCGGATTCGGGCACTTATGTCGAGCCTGCACCGACGTCCGATACCTTGGACAGCGTCAATTCAGCACTCCAGGGGCTGGCATACACTGAGCCCGGCCAAAGCACGGCTGCCACGGACAAAGTGGCTATTACCGTCACCGACGGTCATGGCGCGACCGATACGGTCAACCTGATCTTCAATTTGAGCGAACAAGGTCCGGTGACGCTCGCCAGCACGACCGGCAAGGACGTGCTGTTCGGGTCCGGTTATGAGGATCAGTTCAAGTTCGCGGCAAACTCGAACCACGACATAGTCCTCGAGTTTGAGCACGGTCAGGACCACATCGACCTGACGGCCTTGGGGGCGATCAGCGACATCGAGGCGTGGATGACCGAACATGTAGCCGCGTCGGGGACGGCAGACACCCTGATCACGATCGATGCCGCGAACACGGTTCTTCTGAAGGGCGTCAGCAGTCTTCAGTCGAGCGACATACTCCATGCCTGATCGCTGCGCGATGGGCCACGATCGTCCATCCACACGATCCGCGCTGCCGCTGGCCGTCAAAGCGTGATATCCAATCGCCATGAAACGTCTGAAAATCCTGCGGCGGTGGTTTGCGCGGAAGTTGGGCTTTGCCCGTCTGATGTGCCTTGCGCTGCTGGTGCTGTTCGCCGGCGCGCGGCTGTGGGATCCGCCGCCGATCCAGGAATTGCGGCTGCGCACCTTCGACATGTTTCAATTGATCGATCCGCGCCACAAGGCGGCACGGCCGGTCGTCATCGTCGACATCGACGACAAGAGCCTCGCCAAGCTCGGCCAGTGGCCGTGGCCGCGCACGCGAATTGCCGACCTGATCCAGAATCTCACCAGCAGCGGTGCGGTGGCGATCGGCTTCGACGTGGTGTTTTCGGAGCCCGACCGGCTCAACCCGGATCTGGTTGCGGGCCAGATGCGCCATCTCGATGATGCCACGCGGGCCAAGCTGCGTGAGCT
This sequence comes from Bradyrhizobium sp. 22, assembly GCF_000482425.1. Lineage (NCBI taxonomy): Bacteria > Pseudomonadati > Pseudomonadota > Alphaproteobacteria > Hyphomicrobiales > Nitrobacteraceae > Bradyrhizobium > Bradyrhizobium sp. 22. The sequence goes on along the minus strand of NZ_KI519400.1, from coordinate 1,426,094 downwards.
GCCAACCAACGACCAGATTCTCGCCGACGCGATCAAGCGCTCGCGTGTGGTGCTGGGCGAGACCGGGCTTCCGGCCGTCCTGTCCGAGCTCGACAAATCGCTTCCGTTCACGGGGGTGGCGACGGTCGGGGAGGAGGGCGCCGAACGCTTCCTGTTCGAATTTCCGGGTTTGCTGCGCAACGTGCCGGTCATCGAGAAGGTTGCAGCCGGCCGCGGGCTGTTCTCGATCAGGAAAGAGCGGGACGGATTCATCCGCCGCGTGCCGATGATCATGCGCGCACAGGGCAACATCATGCCCTCGCTCAGCCTCGAGATCCTGCGCGTCGTCACGGGTACGCCGACGCTGCTGGTCCGGACCGACAAGACCGGCGTGCGGGCTGTGCGCCTCAAGGGCGTCGAGATTCCCACCGACAAGAACGGCCAATTCTGGGTGCACTACGCACGCCGGGATCCCTCGATCTACGTCTCCGCCGCCGACGTGCTCGACAACAGCGAGTCGCGGAGCAGGTTCGCCGGCAAGCTGGTGCTGGTCGGAACCTCCGCGGCCGGGCTCAACGACATCAAAACCACGCCGGTGTCCGCGACCATGCCGGGGGTCGAGATCCATGCCCAGGTGCTGGAGAGCGTGCTGAGCGGGGCGGTAATCTCGCAGCCGAACTATGCGCTCGGAGTCGAATTGCTCGCCGCGCTGATCATCGGCGTGCTCGTCATCATCTTCACGCCCAATCTTGGTCCGGTGCGCCTCGTGCTCGCGGGTGCGACCTTCGCCGCCATCCTGGTCGGCGTGTCCTGGTTCTTCTACGCGCAGTACCGCTACCTCATCGATTTCACCTATCCGCTGCTCTCGACCACGGCGGTTTATCTGACGCTGATCTTCGCCAGCTTCGTGCGCGAGCAGCGCCAGCGCGTGCAGATCCGCGGGCAGTTCGCGCAATACATGTCGCCGGTCCTGGTCGAGCAGCTGGCGCAGTCGCCGGAAAAGCTCGTGCTCGGCGGCGAGGAGCGCGAGATGACGATCATGTTCTCGGACGTGCGCGGCTTCACCACGATCTCGGAGAGCTACAAGCACGATCCGCAAGGCCTGATCGCGCTGATGAACCGCTTCCTGACGCCGCTGACCGACGTCATCATCGAGCGCAAGGGCTACATCGACAAATACATGGGCGACGCCATCATGGCGTTCTGGAACGCGCCGCTCGACGATGCCGAGCACGAGGTCAACGCCTGCGAGGCGGCGATCCAGATGCTGGAGCAGATCGACGCGGTCAACAAGGAGCGCGAAGCGGAAGCCGCCGAGGGCGGCCACGTCTACATTCCGCTCAATGTCGGCATCGGCCTCAACACCGGCATCGGCGTGGTCGGCAACATGGGCTCCGACCTGAAGAAGAACTATTCGGTGCTCGGCGACAGCGTGAACCTCGCCTCGCGTCTGGAGGGCCAGTCGAAGGAATACGGCTTTCCCATCATCGTCGGCTCCCGCACGGCGCTCGCCGCCAAGGACAAGTTCGCGATCCTCGAGCTCGACTTCATCATGGTCAAGGGCAAGACCGAGCCGGAGGTGATCTACGCCATCGCCGGCCGTGAGGACGTGATGCATTCCGCCGCGTTCCAGCGCCTGCGCAACATCACCATCGAGATGCTCAGCTGCTATCGCAGCCGCGACTGGCAGGGCGCACTCGATGCGATCGAACGCGGCCGCAAGAGCGAGGATGCCGACACGCTGGAAAAGCTGTTCAGGCTCTACGAGGCCCGCATCAAGGATTTCCAGCTCAATCCGCCGCCGGAGAACTGGACCGGAGCATATGCGCTGCTGACGAAGTAGTGGTGGGAGTTGTTGGCATCGCCGGCGCCACATACTCCCTGTCGTCCCTTGCGTACGCGAGGACCCATAACCACAGGCAGCGGTTATGGCGCGAGCCGGTAACTCCGAGTCGTCGCCAAACCACTTCCTGTGGTTATGGGTCCCGGGTCTGCGCTGACGCTTGCCCGGGACGACAGCTTCGTTTGACGCGGCGGTGCAGCTGCGTTTGCCGCCCTCACTCCATCCCGATCGTCGTCAGGTCCTGAAACCAGTGCTGGGCCTGCACGAACTGCTTCACCTTCGGCGACAGCGCGTGCGGGTTGGTGTCGTGGACGACCCAGACCAGCGTGGCATCGTCGACGATCAGGGCGTGCGCCTGCGCCAGCAGCTCGTCCTGCTTTGCGGAATCGAACGTCTGCTTGGCCTCGTCGATCAGCGCGTCGACCTTGGGGTTCTTGTAGCCGCCCCAGTTGACGCCCACGGGCGCGATCTGCCCCGAATGGAAGAAGCGGACGATGGCGTAGAGCGGATCGGAGGTGACGTAGGCGATGTTGTTGGCGGTGATGCCGGCATTCATCTCGTCGGCCGCGCCCTTGCGCCAATGCGTGTAGAGCGTCTCGAGCTCGACCACCTTGAAATCGATCTCGATGCCGATCTCCTTGAAGCTCTGCTGCAGAAACTCGTTTATCGGCAGCGACAGCATCTGGCCGGTGCCGCCTTGCGCGATGATGAAGGTGGCCTTCAGCGGCTTGGCCTTGGAGTAGCCGGCTTCCTCGACCAGCTTCTTCGCTGCGGCGAGATCGTATTTCAGCTCGAAGGCAGGCTTACCGAACCACGAGCTGGACGGATCGACCTGGCCCTTGGCCGGTTTTGCGAGGCCGTTCATCAGCCCGACCACCCCATCGCGATCGATCGCGAGGTTCAGCGCCTTGCGCAGGCGGATGTCGGTCCAGGGCGAGCCCGGCAGCACCGACAGGTGATAGTTCCAGACATGCGGCGTGACGTTGTCGACGAGCTTCATGCCGGGGGCCTTGAGCTGCGGCACCGCGTCCGGTGCCGGCGTCTCGATCAGATCGACCTGGCCCGCCAGCAGCGCATTGGTGCGCGTCAGTGCCTCCGGCATCGGCACCAGCACGATCTTGTCGGCCTTCGGGACGCGCTTCTTGTTCCAATAGTCGGGGTTCTTGCTGAGTTCTGCGAGCTCGCGCGGCACCAGCTTCGTCAATTTGAACGGGCCGGTGCCGGAGGGCTGGCTGGCGAACTTGTCCCAGTCCTTGCCGAGCTTTTCATATTGCGCCGGGCTCGACACCAGGAACCACAGCATCTGGTAGGGAAAGAACGAGTCGACCGTCTTCGTGGTGATCTCGACGGTTGAATCGTCGATCCTGGCGTAGCTCGCGACCGAGGGCAGGCGGGTCTTCACCTGCGCGCTCTGCCGCTTGTCGAATTGCGGCGCCTTGTCGTTGAGCACCTTGTCCAGATTCCAGATCACGGCATCGGCGTTGAATTCGCTGCCGTCGTGAAACTTGACGCCCTTGCGCAGCGTGAAGCGCCATTTGGTCTTGTCGGCGTCATCCACCTTCCACTCGGTTGCGAGCCCTGGCACCAGCTTGCCGGGACGATCGGCGACGTCCATCTCCCAGGCCACCAGCGGATCGTAGATCGTGTAGGCCGTGAACTGGTAGGCGCCGGCGCCGCGATCGGGTTGACCCGTGGTCAGCGGGATGTCCGCCATCGAGATGCCGTAGCGCAGCACGGTTTCGGCGCGCGCCGAGATTGCGGGTGACGCCAGCGCAAGCACGGCGAGACAAATCGACAGACGAAGACGCATGGTCCAGAGCTCCCAGGGGATTTCGGGACCAAACTTGCAATCTTGATGCCAGAATAGGCAGGGGGACGCGTGCACCTGCATAATGCCTACAAGGACTTGTCGTCGCAGGGCCAAATTGCAGAATAAGTTTCTCTTTGGCATAGCCATTGCATACGATTGCATCAAAAATAGTCATCGAAGTCGGAAAAGGATTGAGGCGATGCTTACTCAGAAGAACACACGCGCGGCATTGATCGCGGTGCTCGCTCTAACGACGGCGGCGGCCTTGCCGCGCGTGGCCAGCGCGGAGACCGTGCTGCGCATCGGCATGACCGCTGCCGATATTCCGCGCACGCTGGGCCAGCCTGATCAGGGTTTTGAGGGCAATCGCTTCACCGGCCTCACCATGTACGACGCGCTCACAGGTTGGGATCTGTCGTCTGCCGACAAGGCGAGCGTGGTGATCCCCGGCCTTGCCACCGAGTGGAAGGTCGACGATGCCGACAAGACCAAGTGGATCTTCAAGCTGCGCCCTGGCGTGACCTTCCACGATGGCTCGCCGTTCAATGCGGACGCGGTGGTATGGAACGTCGAGAAGGTGCTGAAGCAGGATGCGCCGCAGTTCGATGCCAGCCAGGTCGGCGTCACGGCCTCGCGCATGCCGACGCTGGCTTCGGCGAAGAAGATCGACGACATGACCGTCGAGCTCACCACCAAGGAGCCCGACAGCTTCCTGCCGATCAACCTCACCAATCTCTTCATGGCGAGCCCGGCGAAGTGGCAGCACTTCTACGACAAGGCCGAAGGCGCCGACGCCAAGGCGAAGTCGCAAGCCGCCTGGACCGCGTTCGCCAGGGACGCCGCCGGCACCGGTCCGTGGAAGATGGCGAGCTTCACGCCGCGCGAGCGGCTCGAGCTGGTCAAGAACGCGAGCTATTGGGACAAGGCACGCGTGCCCAAGGTCGACAAGATGGTGCTGCTGCCGATGCCGGAAGCGAACGCGCGCACCGCGGCGCTGCTCTCCGGGCAGGTCGACTGGGTCGAGGCACCGGCGCCGGACGCGATTCCCGAATTGAAGCAGCGGGGCTTCAAGCTCTACGCCAACGAGCAGCCGCATGTCTGGCCCTGGCAGTTCTCGCGCGTCGATGGCTCGCCCTGGAACGACATCCGCGTGCGCAAGGCCGCGAACCTGTGCATCGACCGCGAAGGCCTCAAGGACGGCCTGCTCGCCGGTCTGATGGTGCCGGCGACCGGTACCTTCGAGCCCGGCCATCCCTGGCGCGGCAAGCCGAGCTTCGAGATCAAATATGACAAGGCCGCCGCCCAGAAGCTGATGCAGGAAGCGGGCTTTGGCCCCAACAAGAAGCTGACGGTGAAGACGCAGACCTCGGCCTCCGGCTCCGGCCAGATGCAGCCGCTGGCGATGAACGAATATCTGCAGCAAGCGCTCGCCGAATGCTATTTCGACGTCAAGCTCGACGTCATCGAGTGGAATACGCTGTTCACCAACTGGCGCCGCGGCGCCAAGGATCCCAGCGCCAACGGCTCGAACGCGACCAACGTCACCTATGCCGCGATGGATCCGTTCTTCGCGCTGGTGCGCTTCCTGCAATCGGGCATGGCGCCGCCGGTCTCGAACAATTGGGGCTTCATCAACAACCCCAAGTTCGACGAGCTGGTGAAGAAGGCGCGTCAGACCTTCGACCCCGCCGCGCGCGACGCCGCGCTCGCCGAGCTGCACGCGGCCTCCGTCGACGACGCCGCCTTCCTCTACGTCGCCCACGACGTCGGCCCGCGCGCCATGAGCCCGAAGGTGACAGGCGTCGTGCAGCCGAAGAGCTGGTTCATCGACTTCTCGCCGGTGTCGATCAAGCAGTGAGGCGGCCGTCACTCTATCCTCACGTCATGCCCGGGCTTGACCCGGGCATCCACGTCTCTCCTCTGGGTCCGTCATTCCGGGGCGCCCGTAGGGCGAGCCCGGAATCTCGAGATTCCGGTTCGATGCTTCGCATCGCCCCGGAATGACGGAGCAAGACGAACGTGGATGGCCGGGTCAAGCCCGGCCATGACGGCTGAGATATTCTCGCTCAAGATTGAGTAATCCAAGTGCTCGCCTATATCGCCAGACGCATCGTCTATGTCGTCCCGATCGTCATCAGCGTCGCGCTGGTGTGCTTCCTGCTCGTGCACATCACGCCGGGCGATCCGCTCGTTGCGGTGCTGCCGGCCGATGCCTCGCAGGAGCTCGCCGCGCAGCTGCGCACCGCCTATGGCTTTGACCGGCCGTTGCCGGTGCAGTTCGGGCTTTGGCTGCTTCGTGCCCTGCACGGCGATCTCGGCAATTCCATCGCGACGGGGCGTCCCGTGCTCGCCGAGGTCATGCGCGCGGTCGGCAACACCGTCACGCTGGCGATCGCGGCCGCCATCATCGGCTTCACCATGGGCATCCTGCTCGGCCTGATCGCCGGTTATTTCCGCGAGACCTGGATCGACAAGGTCGCGACCTCCTTCGCCATCGCCGGCGTGTCGGTGCCGCATTACTGGCTCGGCATGCTGCTCGTCATCATCTTCTCGGTGCAGTTGAACTGGCTGCCCGCAGTCGGTGCCGGCCCGAGCGGCTCCAATTCCTGGGCCTGGGACTGGGCGCATCTGAAATATCTGGTGCTGCCGGCAATCACCACGTCGGTGATTCCCATGGGCATCGTCACCCGCACCGTGCGCGCGCTCACCGGCGACATCCTGAGTCAGGATTTCGTCGAGGCCCTGCGTGCAAAGGGCTTGCGCGAAACCGGCGTGTTCCGCCACGTCATCAAGAACGCCGCGCCGACCGCGCTCGCGGTCATGGGGCTTCAGCTCGGCTACATGCTCGGCGGCTCGATCCTGATCGAGACCGTGTTCTCCTGGCCGGGCTCGGGCTTCCTGCTGAATTCCGCGATCTTCCAGCGCGACCTGCCGCTGCTGCAGGGCACGATCCTGATCCTGGCGCTGTTCTTCGTCTTCCTCAATCTCCTGGTCGACATCGCCCAAGCCGCGATCGACCCGCGCATCAAGCGGGGCTGACGATGAGCGAGCTCCCGCTTCACGCCACCGCCGACGCCGCGTTGCAGGCCGCGCCGGCGACCAAGGCGCGGGGTTACTGGGCGACCGTCGGCCGCCGCATCCGGCGCGACAAGGTCAGCATGGCCTGCGCGCTGGTGCTGCTGCTGATCTTCCTGTCCGCGATCCTCGCGCCCTGGCTTGGCCTCGAAGATCCCTACAAGGGCTCGATGATCCGCCGCCTCCGTCACATCGGCACGCCTGGTTATCCGCTCGGCACCGACGAGCTCGGCCGCGACATGCTGGCGCGGCTGGTCTATGGCGGCCGACTGTCGCTGGTGATCGGCATCCTGCCGGTGATCCTCGCCTTCGGCATTGGCACCTCGCTCGGCCTCATTGCCGGTTATGTCGGCGGCAAGCTCAACACCGCGATCATGCGCACGGTCGACGTATTCTATGCATTCCCCTCCGTGCTGCTGGCGATCGCGATCTCCGGCGCACTGGGCGCCGGCATCCTCAATTCCATCGTATCGCTCACCGTCGTGTTCGTGCCGCAGATCACCCGCGTCGCCGAGAGCGTCACCACGGGCGTGCGCAACATGGATTTCGTCGAGGCGGCGCGCGCCTCCGGCGCGGGGCCCTTCACCATCATGCGCGTGCACATCCTCGGCAACGTCCTGGGCGCGATCTTCGTCTATGCCACCAGTCTCATCTCGGTCTCGATGATCCTGGCCGCCGGGCTCTCCTTTCTCGGCCTCGGCACCAAGCCGCCGGAGCCGGAATGGGGCCTGATGCTCAATACCCTGCGCACCGCGATCTACGTCAATCCCTGGGTCGCAGCCCTGCCCGGCGCGATGATCTTCGCGGTCTCGATCTGCTTCAATCTGCTCTCGGACGGCCTGCGCAGCGCCATGGACATCAGGAACTAGCCATGAGCGAGACCAACATTGCCATGCTGGAGCCGGTCGAGGACGTCGGGGGCGTCGCGCAGCCGCTGCTGCAGGTCAACGGCCTGACCAAGCACTTCCCGGTGCGGGGCGGGCTGTTCGCTGCCAAGCGCACCGTGCGTGCCGTCGACAACGTCTCCTTTGCCGTCGCCAAGGGCGAGACCGTCGGCATTGTCGGCGAATCCGGCTGCGGCAAGTCCACCACCGCGCGCCTCTTGATGCATCTGATGCCGCGCGATACCGGCGACATCGTCTATGACGGCATGACCGTGGGACAATCGCTGAGCCTGCGCGAGCTGCGCCGCGGCATGCAGATGGTGTTCCAGGATTCCTACGCCTCGCTCAACCCGCGACTCACGATCGAGGAGTCGATCGCCTTTGGCCCCAAGGTGCACGGCATGGCCGATGGCGCGGCGCGCACCCTCGCGCGCGAGCTGCTCGGCAAGGTCGGACTGCGCCCCGAGAACTTCGCCAATCGCTACCCGCACGAGATCTCCGGCGGCCAACGCCAGCGAGTCAACATCGCACGTGCCCTGGCGCTGTCGCCGCGGCTGGTGATCCTGGATGAAGCCGTCTCCGCGCTCGACAAATCCGTCGAGGCGCAGGTGCTCAATCTGCTTGTCGACCTCAAGCGCGAATTCGGCCTGACCTATCTCTTCATCAGCCACGACCTCAACGTCGTCCGTTACATCTCGGACCGGGTCCTGGTGATGTATCTCGGCGAGGTCGTCGAGCTCGGCCCGGTCGACCAGGTCTGGGATCGTCCCGCACATCCCTACACCCGCGCATTGCTGGCCGCGATGCCGTCCTCAGACCCCGACAGGCGCACCGAGACGCCGCCGATCACGGGCGATCCGCCGAACCCGATCGACCCGCCCCCGGGCTGCCGCTTCCACACCCGTTGTCCGTTTGCGGAGCCGCTCTGCGCAAATGCGACACCAAAGCTGACAGCGCTGGATAAGATGGGCCACGAGGCCGCGTGTTACATGGCAATTCCGGGTTCTGGCCATAGCCGCGCGCCCAGGGAGAAGACCGCATGACGAGACCGACACCGAAAGAGATCAGGCCCATCGCGCAAATTGCCGGCGTGCCCGTGGATGACGAGATCGCGACCCGCATCTCCAACTCCATCGGACCTGCCTTCGAAGGCTTTGCGACCATCGCCGGTACGCTGCCGTTCGATCTCGAGCCCGCGCTCTACCCGATCGTGCAGACGCAGAAGGTGCAGAAATGAGCACCGAGCCCGCACTGATGACGCTCACCGCGGTCGCGCGTGCGATCGCGATGAAGCAGCTGTCCTCGCATGAGGTGACGCGCGCGCTGCTCAACCGCATCGCGCAATGGCAGCCGCATCTCAACGCCTTCATGTCGATTGAGGCAGAATCCGCGCTGAAGGCGGCCGATGCCGCCGATGCCGAGCTCGCTGCGGGCAAGGTCCGCGGTCCGCTGCACGGCGTGCCGCTTGCGCACAAGGACATGTACTATGACGCCGGCCATGTCGCGACCTGCGGCTCGCTGATCCGCCGAGACTTCGTGCCATCAGTGACCTCCACCGCCTTGCAGCGGCTCAAGGACGCCGGCCAGGTCCGCCTCGGCACGCTGCACCTGGCCGAATTCGCCTATGGCCCGACCGGCCACAACGCCCATTACGGCCCGGTGCGCAATCCCTGGAACGTTGCCCACATCACCGGCGGCTCGTCGTCCGGCTCCGGCTCGGCGGTCGCGGCGCGTCTGACCTATGCCGCGCTCGGTTCCGACACCGGCGGCTCGATTCGGATGCCCGCGCATTTCTGCGGCGTGACGGGGCTGAAGACCACGGTCGGCCGGGTCAGCCGCGCCGGCGCGATGCCGCTGTCGCAATCGCTCGACACGGTCGGTCCGCTGGCCCGCACCGCCGAAGATTGTGCGCTGTTGCTGGCACTGATGGCCGGCCCCGATCCCGCCGACTCGACATGCAGCCAAGAGCCGTTGTCGGACTACGTCGCCGCCACCAAGGGCTCGCTAAAAGGCCTCAAGATCGGCCTGCCCGCCTCGTTCTACGTCGACGATCTCGACGCCGAGGTCGCGCGCGTGCTGGACGAGACCATCGCGGTGCTCAAGCGCGAGGGGGCCGAGATCGTCAAGGTCGAGCTGCCGGATCAGCGGCAATTGTCCTCGGCGAGCCAGCTCGTGCTCGCCGCGGAAGCTGCCGCCTTCCACAAGCGCTGGATGATCGAGCGCCCGCAGGATTATGGCCCGCAGGTGCTGATGCGGCTTCAGAACGGCCTCGCCGTTCCCGCCATCACCTACCTGGAGGCGATGCGCTGGCGTGGGCCGGCACTGGCTGCGCATAACGCGGCGACCGCCGGGGTCGACGCGGTGATCGCGCCGGCTTCGCCGGTGCCGGCGCCGACGATCGAGGAGAGCGATGTCGGCGGCGGCCCGAACGCGCCGGCGCTGCTGCAACGGCTGACGCTGTTCACCCGCCCGGTGAATTTCCTCGGCCTGCCGTCGCTCACCATTCCATCCGGCTTCACCAGAAGCGGCCTGCCTGTGGGCATGCAGCTGATCGGCCGCTCCTTCGACGAGGCGACCCTGCTCACCATTGGCGCCGCCTTCCAGCGCGTCACCGATTATCACGATCGATTGCCGAAACTGCCGTCATGACCAAGCTCGTCGAGATCTCCGGCCTCAACATCCGCTTCACCGGTGAGCGCACGGTCTATGCCGTGAACGACCTCAGCCTGTCGCTGGGTGATGGCGAGGTGCTCGGCCTGCTCGGCGAGTCCGGCTCGGGCAAGAGCGTGACGCTGCGCGCGCTGATGCGGCTGTTGCCGAAGAAGCGCACGCAGATTTCCGGCAAGGTCAACGTCATGGGGCAAGACGTGCTCGCCATGAACGACGAGCAATTGTCGTCGTTCCGCGGCCAGACCGTCTCGATGATCTTCCAGGAGCCTGCGCTCGCGCTCGATCCGGTCTACACCATCGGCGCGCAGATCGCCGAGAGCGTCGTGCGCCACGAGGGCAAGACCTATGCGGAGGGCAGGGCTCGTGCACTCGAGATGCTCGAGGTCGTGCGTATCCCTTCGGCGAAGCGAAGGCTGGATGCCTATCCACACGAGATGTCGGGCGGCATGCGCCAGCGCGCGATGATCGCGCTGGCGCTGGCCTGTCGGCCAAAAATCCTGCTGGCGGACGAGCCGACCACGGCGCTCGATGCCACCGTGCAGATCCAGATCCTGCTCTTGCTGCGCGAGCTGCAGCGCGAGTTCGGCATGTCCGTGATCTTCGTCACCCACGACATCGGCGTCGCCATCGAGATCTGCGACCGTGTCGCGGTGATGTATGCCGGCCAGATCGTCGAGCAGGGCAGCTTGCGCGACATCGTCCGCACGCCCATGCATCCCTACGCCAAGGGCCTGCTTGCCTCCACCATCCACGGCGCCAGGCGCGGCCAGCGGTTGGAGACCATCCCCGGCACGCCGCCCTCGCTGGCCGAAATGCCCCATAATTGCTCCTTCGCCCCCCGCTGCAAGCTCGCCGAGCCGCGTTGCCTGGAGCAGCTGCCAGCGAATGTGGAGGTCGGGCCCGGCCGGGCGGCGAGGTGTGTGCTGGCGGAGCCCTTCACCGCGGTGTCATAGTCTTGGACGAGATCAACCAGGCTCGTGGCAACGCGAGCTTCATGCCATTCAGACTCCATTCATCCCGGTTCCCGTTCCATGCCGGGCGTTGATGGAGAGGGACCGCACCGATGCACATTTCCAACGAAGGCCTGCTCGTCATCCTGTTCGTCGGCCTGGTTGCCGGCTGGCTGGCCGGCAAGATCGTGCGGGGCGCCGGCTTCGGCCTGATCGGCGACATCGTGATCGGCATCTGCGGTGCGCTGGTGGCGAGCCTTCTGTTTCCCAGGCTCGGCATCCGCCTCGGCACGGGCCTGGTCTCCGAGATCGTCTATTCCGCCATCGGTGCGGTCATCCTGCTGCTGGTGGTGCGGCTGGTGCGGGGCGGCGGCCGGCTCTAGTAGGCGCCCGGGTCGATCGATCGGAACTGCCGCCTCTTCCAGACTTGGGGAAGGGCGGCCACGTCTGCACCAAAAAGCCGCAAAGACTGTGAAATACCGGGCTTGCGTGCCCGGCCGTCGGGAGTAGATGTGGCCTATCGGGGTTCTGAATGAACCGGCCCGCGTTGGACGCAGCGCCAACATGATGTTAATTCGGGACGCGTAGCCTGAATTGCCCGTGAAATCAGGGGCTTTGGCCCCACCAGAAAGAGACCAGACTGATGGCAGCCTCCGGCGTCCGCCGTTCAGAGCTCGGTGACGCCTTGCGCGCCTGTCGCACGGCGTTCGTCGGCGTCGGCCTGATGAGCTGCATGATCAACCTGCTCTATCTGACCGGGTCGATCTTCATGCTGGAGGTCTACGACCGGGTGCTGCCGAGCCGCAGCATTCCGACCCTGGTCGGCCTGATCATCCTCGCCGGCTTCCTCTATATGGCGCAGGGCGTGCTCGACATGATCCGTAACCGGATCCTTGGGCGGATCGGCACCGCGCTGGACGAGGCGCTCAACAAGCGCGTGTTCGACACCATCGTGCGCCTGCCGCTGCTGGTCGGCAGCCGCAACGAAGGTCTGCAGCCGCTGCGTGATCTCGACAATGTCCGCTCCTTCCTCGGCGGCATGGGCCCGAGCGCATTCTTCGATCTGCCCTGGCTGCCGCTCTACCTCGCCATCTGCTTCGCCTTCCACGTCATGATCGGCGTCACCGCGTTGATCGGCGCCATTATCCTGGTCGGCCTGACGCTGGTCACCGAATTCATGTCCCGCCAACCGGCGAAGGAGGCGATGGGCCTTGCCGCCCAGCGCAACGATCTCGCCCAGGCCAGCCGCCGCAACGCCGAAGTCATGGTGTCGATGGGCATGGCCGGCCGGATGAACCAGCGCTGGAGCGAGGCCAACGAAAAATATCTCGCCGGCAATCAGCGCGCCAGCGACGTCGCCGGCGGGCTCGGCGCGGTCGCCAAGGTGCTGCGCATGATGCTGCAATCGGCCGTGCTCGCGGTCGGTGCCTATCTCGTCATCCACCAGGAGGCGACCGCCGGCATCATCATCGCAGGTTCGATCCTCTCCGCCCGCGCGCTGGCACCCGTCGACCTCGCCATTGCGCACTGGAAATCCTTTGTCGCCGCGCGCCAGAGCTGGCATCGCCTTACCCGCCTGCTGGAGCAGATGCCGGCGCAGGCGATGCCGACCCAGTTGCAGGCGCCCACCAGCCGGCTTTCGGTCGAGGGCGTCGCCATGGTGCCGCCCGGCGACCAGCGCCTCATCGTGCAGGACATCACCTTTGCGCTCACTGCGGGCAACGGCCTCGGCGTGATTGGCCCGAGCGGCTCCGGCAAGTCGTCGCTGATCCGCGCCCTGGTCGGGGTCTGGCAACCGGCGCGCGGCAAGGTGCGGCTCGACGGCGCCGCGCTCGATCAATGGTCGAGCGACATGCTCGGCCGGCACATCGGCTATCTGCCGCAGGACGTCGAATTGTTCGGCGGCACCATCGCCCAGAACATCAGCCGGTTCGACCCCGAGGCGACGTCCGACGCCATCATCGCGGCGGCAAAAGAAGCCGGCGTGCACGAGATGATCATCAAGATGCGCGAGGGCTACAACACGCAAGTCGGCGAGCAGGGCACCGCGCTCTCGGCAGGCCAGGCGCAGCGCGTGGCATTGGCGCGCGCACTCTACGGCAATCCGTTCCTGATCGTGCTGGACGAGCCCAACTCCAATCTCGACACCGAAGGCGATGAGGCGCTGACCCGCGCGGTCCGCGCCGCCCGCGAGCGCGGCGCCATCGTCGTCGTGGTGGCGCACCGCCCGATCGGCGTCGAGGCGGTCGACCAGATCCTGGTGCTGCGCGACGGCCGCATGCAGGCGTTCGGCCCGAAGGAACAGGTGCTCGCCCAGGTGCTGCAGCCGCGGGCGACGCCGCCGGCGCCGATCAAGATCGTCAGCGAAGGCGGAGTGGCCAAACCATGAGCACAAAGCCATGAGCACGATGGCCATCGGCGGCCCGAAGCCTGCCGCGAAGAACACCGTCCGGGACTCGATCAGGTTTCATCTGCTGCTCGGACTTGGCATGGTGCTGGTGCTGGTCATCGGTCTCGGCGGCTGGGCGTCGACCGTGCTGATCTCGGGCGCGCTGATCGCGCCGGGCCAGATCGTGGTCGAATCCAACGTCAAGAAGGTGCAGCATCCGACCGGCGGCGTGGTCGGTGAGGTGCGCGCCCGCGACGGCGACCTGGTCAAGGCCGGCGACATCGTGGTGCGTCTCGATGACACCGTCACCAGGGCGAACCTTGCCATCGTCACCAAGAATCTCGACGCCGCGCAGGCGCGCGCGGCGCGATTGCAGGCCGAGCAGCGCGGTGTCGACAGGATCGAATTTCCGCAAACCCTGCTCGAACGTGCCAACGATCCCGACGTCAAGCTGCTGCTCTCCGCCGAAACCAAGCTGTTCGACGTCCGGGTCAACGGTCGCGCCGGACAGAAGGCGCAGCTGCGCGAGCGCATCACCCAGCTCAACGAGGAGATCGCCGGTCTCAGCGCCCAGGAGAAGGCCAAGGATCAGGAGATCGCGCTGGTGCAGAACGAGCTCACCGGCGTGCGTGATCTCTACGACAAGCGTCTGGTGCAGCTTTCGCGCCTGACCCAGCTCGAACGCGACTCGGCGCGTCTCAACGGCGAGCGCGCGCAGTACATCGCTGCCCGCGCGCAGGCCAAGGGCAAGATCACCGAGACCGAGCTGCAGATCATCCAGGTCGACAAGGACGTGGTGAGCGAAGTCTCCAAGGATCTACGCGAGACCAACGACAAGATCGGCGAGTTGATCGAGCGCAAGGTTGCCGCCGAAGACCAGCTTCGCCGCATCGACATCCGCGCGCCGCAGGACGGCATGGTGCTGCAATCCAACGTGCACACGGTCGGCGGCGTCGTCACCGCCGGCGATGCTCTCATGCTGATCGTGCCGCAGACCGACGACCTCCAGGTCGAGGCCAAGGTCAATCCGGTCGACATCGACAAGCTCCAGATCGGCCAGAAGACGCTGCTGCGCCTCTCCGCGTTCAACCAGCGCACCACGCCAGAGCTCAACGGCCTCGTCAGCCGCGTCTCGCCCGACGTCACCACCGACCAGCGCACCGGCCAGAGCTACTACACCATCCGCGTCTCGATGCCGGCGGAAGAGATCGCCCGCCTCGGGGACGTCAAGATGATTCCCGGCATGCCCGTGGAAGCCTTCGTCCAGACCGGCGACCGCACCATGCTGTCCTACCTGATGAAGCCGCTGCACGACCAGCTGATGCGCGCGTTCAGGGAGAGATGACGCGCGAAAGCGCGTCATGATTTCGTAGGGTGGGTTAGGCAGAGCCGTAACCCACCCTACAGCACTGCCTTCTTTGCTATAGTTCGACTCAGGTCAAGAATCATCCGGCGGCCGAACCATGCAATCTCCTCCCTCCATCGCCACTGAATCCTTCTCCGACGCCGGCCTTGCGGTCGCCCGTCTCGAAGAGATCTACGAGCGCAACACAAAATTCCTGCGCGACCGGTTCGAGGCCTATGTCGGCGGCGAGGCGATCGCGACGCGGGTGCGGGCCTACTATCCCTTCGTGCGCATCACCACCGCAACGCATGCCAGGCTGGATTCGCGTCTCGCCTACGGCTTCGTCGCCGGGCCCGGCGTGCATGAAACCAGCGTGACGCGGCCGGATCTGTTCCGCAGCTATCTCACCGAGCAGATCGGATTGCTGATCCAGAATCACGGCGTGCCCGTCGAGATCGGCGAATCGGCCGAGCCGATCCCGATCCATTTCGCTTATCGCCGCGACATCAATATCGAGGCCGCCATCACCACCAGCGAGAATTCGACCGCGACGCGATCGCTGCGCGATGCGTTCGACGTGCCGGATCTCGCCGCCATCGACGATTCCATCGCCGACGGCACCTTCGAGCTCCGGCCCGGTGCGGCCGAGCCGCTGTCGCTGTTCCGCGCCGCCCGCGTCGACTATTCGCTGCGTCGGCTCTATCACTACACCGGCACCGATCCCGAATATTTCCAGAACTTCGTGATCTTCACTAATTACCAGTTCTACGTCGACGCTTTCGCGCAGCTCTGTCAGCAGCGGCTTCAGTCGGGCGAGGCCGGCCTCGATGCCTTTGTCGCGCCGGGCAACGTCATCACGCAGAGCGGCGGCGCGGTCAGCGGCATCGCGCCCGCGCGCATGCCGCAGATGCCGGCCTTCCATCTGGTCGTATCGGGCTATCGCGGCATCACTCTGATCAATATCGGCACCGGTCCGTCGAACGCGCGCAACGTCACCGACCACGTCGCCGTGCTGCGCCCGCACGCCTGGCTGATGCTCGGTCATTGCGCGGGCCTGCGCAACACGCAGCGGCTCGGCGACTACGTGCTCGCGCATGGCTATGTGCGCGAGGATCACGTCCTCGACCGCGAGCTGCCGCCGTGGGTGCCGATTCCCGCGCTGGCCGAGATGCAGGTCGCGCTCGAAGAGGCGGTCGAGGACGTCACCGGCCTCGAAGGTTTCGAGCTCAAGCGTCTGATGCGCACGGGGACGGTGGCGAGCGTCGACAACCGCAATTGGGAGATCTCCGGGCCCGAGGTGATCCGCCGCCTGTCGCAATCGCGCGCCGTTGCGCTCGACATGGAATCGGCCGCGATCGCCGCCAACGGCTACCGCTCCGCGTGCCCTACGGCACGTTGCTGTGCGTCTCCGACAAGCCGCTGCACGGCGAGATCAAGCTCGCCGGCATGGCCAGCGAATTCTACCGCCGCCGTGTCGGCCAACATCTCGAGATCGGCCTGAAGGCGCTGGAGCGGCTCAAGCAGCAGGAATCGGAGCGGCTGCATTCGCGCAAGCTCCGCAGCTTTGCCGAAGTGGCATTCCAGTAGGGCGAAGGTGCTCTTTGCTGCTGACAACCGGAGCGATTTTCAGCATTGTCCGTCGCGGGGGGGCTCGACCGGGACGACTTGATGCCACTGACGCGCGACAGGATCATCGGCCACGACCATGAACGGCTGGCCTTTCGCTTCACCATGCTGAACGACGGCGAGGTCGTGCATTGCCAGATCAGCGACGCCGCGATGGACGAGCTCGCGGGCATGCAAGGCACCGAAAGCAGCGCGCGTCAGGCGCAATTCCTGTCGCTGCGCGAGACCATCGAGCGGATCGCGTCGGATGTCTATGACGAAGCCCCGCGGGTGCAGGGATATGTGGTGCGGATCTTCATGCGGCATTTGGGACGGTGACATCGTCCCACTCTCTGCTGTCATGCCCCGCGAAGGCGGGGCATCCACTACGCCGCGGCCTATCGATTCAACCACAACGGCCTCGGAGTACTGGATCGCCCGGTCAAGCCGGGCGATGACAGCAGTATTGGCGGCGAGACTGTCCCGGCTCACCGCATCGATGCCGTCACCCCTCCAGCTTCCTCAATAGCAACTTCAGTGCCGTTGCTGCAAATACCTGCATGTTCGCAAACCGCTCGCTGCTGCCGGTCTCCAGCGTCATCACCTCCATCGCAGGTCCGGCCACCGCCATGCAGCTATGGCCGGCGGCGTCACCATAGCGGTTGCCGGTGGGGCCGGCTGCGCCGGTCTCGGACAGGCCCCAGTCGCTGTTGAAGCGCGTTCGCATCTGTCCGGCCAGCAGCTGTGCGTAGGGTTCAGACGAGGAGCGGAAGCCTCTCATTCCTTCGTCCGAAATATCCATCAGCACGCGCCTGGCGTCTCGGGTGTAGACCACTGCGCCGCCGAGGAAATAGGCGGACGCGCCGGGTACCGCGAGCAGGCTCGCGGCGATCAGGCCGCCGGTGGAGGATTCGGCGACGGCAATGGTCTGTTTACGGGCGATCAGTTTGGCGGCGATCTGTTCCGCAATGCCGACGAGTTCTTTCATTCCCTGAACCTCTCGTTTCCCGCAACCGAGCTGCGCCTTCCTAGCATATGCCAGAAGCCTTGGCCGAGTTGCGGGCGACCGGCAGGCCTGATTGAATGGCGAGGACAGAAAAGACAAGCGAGGAAACGTGAGAAGGGAGACGTCATGGCGTCCCTGATCGCCGGCGGGGTGGATTGCGATGTGCATCCGGCCGTGCCGCATCTGACCAGCCTACTGCCCTACCTGAACGATTACTGGCGCGATCAGGTGACGACGCGCGGCATGGTCGACCTCATCTCGCAATCCTATCCCGAGAGGTCGCCGATCACGGCGCGACCCGACTGGCGTCCCGAGACAGGCAAGCCCGGCGAGAGCCTTAAGGACATGCAGCGTCACGTGCTCGATCCCTTCCAGCTCAAGCATGCCATCTGCAATCCGCTCTACGGCGTGCAGATGGTGTTCTCGGAGGACATGCAGGCGGCCTTCTGCCGTGCGCTGAACGACTGGCTCGTGACGGAGTGGCTCGACCGCGATCCGCGGCTGCGCGGCTCGATCGTGATCCCCACGCAAAGCGTCGAGAAGGCCGTGGCCGAGATCGAGCGCTGTGCCCGGGACCAGCGTTTCGTGCAGGTGCTGATGCTGGTCATGGGCGATGTGCCGCTCGGCAAGCGCGCGCTGTGGCCGATCTACGAGGCCGCGGAACGGCTGGAACTGCCGGTCGGCATCCACGCCGGTTCCGCCTATCACAATCCGCCGACCGCGGTGGGATGGGGGTCCTACCACATCGAGGATTATGTCGGTCAGGCCCAGGCGTTCCAGACCCAGCTCACCAGCCTGATCGTCGAGGGGGTCTTCGCCAAATATCCGCGCCTGAAAATGGTAATGCTGGAGTCGGGCGTCTCCTGGATCTCGCCCTATCTCTGGCGGCTGCACAAGTTCTGGCGCGGGGTGCGGATGGAGACGCCGTGGGTCGATCGCGCGCCGCTGGACATTGTGCGCAGCAACATCCGCTTCTCGTTACAGCCATTTGATGCCCCGCCGGATGAGGCGACATTAAATCGCCTGTTTGAGCATATGCAGTCCGACGAATTGGTCCTATTCTCCACGGACTATCCGCACTGGCAATTCGACGGCCAGGACGCGCTGCCCGAAGGTCTGTCCCCCGATCTCGTGCGCAAGATCATGATCGACAATCCGCATGCGACCTATCCCCGCCTGAAATGAGCCCGCTGCCAAAGGAGGCAAGGCGATGAATATCCAGTTTCGCGAGAACCAAGAAGCCGCGTCCCCCCTGACCGCCAAAACCGCGATCGCGGACTGCGACATCCATCCGGCCCGCGCCACCCGCACCGAGCTCTATCCCTATCTCGCCAAACGCTGGCAGCATCATCTCGAAGTCTACGGCGTCCATGCCTATCAGGGCATGATGGAAGGCCCGCCTTACCCAAAGGCGCAGCCCAACGCCTCGCGCCGCGACGCCTATCCGCCCGAGGGCGGGCCGCAGGGATCCTCGCTGTCCTTCATGCAGAAGCAGCTGCTCGATCCCAACAACGTCCAGCTGGGCGTGCTCAATCCGCTCAACACCGGGCAGGGCATTCGCAATCACGAGCTGTCGGCCGCTTTGTGCTCGGCGATCAACGACTGGCAGATCGACAAATGGACCAGCAAGGACAAGCGGCTGAAGGCCTCGATCGTCGTCGGCAATGAGGATGGGCTGTCGGCCGCCGCCGAGATCCGCGAGCGCGCCGGCGACAAGAACTTCGTGCAGGTGCTGCTGCTCAGCCGCAATGTCGAGCCGCTCGGCCAGCGCCGCTATTGGCCGATCTATCAGGCTGCGGAGGAGGCCGGCCTTCCCGTCGGCGTTCACGCCTTCGGCTTCGGCGGCAACCCGATCACGCCGTCGGGCTGGCCGAGCTACTACATCGAGGAGATGGTCGGGCATTCGCAGTGCCAGCAATCGGCGCTGGCGAGCCTCGTGCTGGAAGGGGTGTTCGAGCGCTTCCCGAAGCTGAAGATGGTGATGATCGAGGCCGGCTTCGGCTGGGCGCCGTCGCTGGCCTGGCGGCTCGACAAGGCCTGGCAACGCCTGCGCAGCGAGGTGCCGCATGTGAAGCGGCCGCCCTCGGAATATATCCGCGAGCAGGTGTGGTGGACGACGCAGCCGATGGAAGACCCTGAAAGGCGCGAGGATCTGTTCGACGTCATCGACTGGATCGGCTGGGACCGGCTCCTGTTCGCGACCGACTATCCGCATTGGGACTATGATGAGCCCTCGCGCGTCCTGCCGGCCGGCGTCAGCGAGGCTAATCGCGAGGCGTTCTATCTCGGCAATGCCAAGAAGCTGTACGGAATAGCTTGATGGCGCGTCATGTGATTGCTGCGGTCGACGAGCTTCCGCCGGGCACGCGAAAATTCCTCGAGATCGACGGGCGGCCGATCGCCGTCTTCAACATCAAGGGCGAATATTTCGGCCTGATGAACCGCTGCCCGCATCAGGGCGCGGCGCTGTGCGAGGGTCCGCTGATCGGCCTTGCGCAGTCCAGCAATCCCGGTGAGATCGAATACACCAAGCTTGGGGAGATCATCCGCTGCCCCTGGCACGGCTGGGAGTTCGACATCCGCACCGGCCAGTCCTATTGTGACCCCCGCCGCTTTCGCGTGAAGGCCTAT
This sequence comes from Bradyrhizobium sp. 22, assembly GCF_000482425.1. Taxonomy (NCBI): domain Bacteria; kingdom Pseudomonadati; phylum Pseudomonadota; class Alphaproteobacteria; order Hyphomicrobiales; family Nitrobacteraceae; genus Bradyrhizobium; species Bradyrhizobium sp. 22. The sequence goes on along the minus strand of NZ_KI519400.1, from coordinate 1,405,907 downwards.
CCGGCCCATGTCGAGCCGGGTGCGAACGTGGTGAAGGGGCCGTATGTCGCCGAGACGATCCCGGTGAGCGTCGAGAGCGATTACGTGGTGGTGGAGCTGTAACTCTCGCCGTCATTCCCGGGCGCGCATAGCGCGAGCCCGAATCCATCGTGCGGCAGCAATGCTCGGAGAAATGGATTCTCTGATGCGCAATTGCGCATCATAGCTCGCCTCTTCGAGGCGCCCCGGAATGACATCCCAGGGGGTAGAAGCCACCGATTTTTCAGGCCTTGTGCTGCGTGGCAGCAATCAGCCACTGCCTGAACGCGGTCAGCTTCGGCGCCTCGCGGCGGCCCTCCGGGGCGACCAGGTAGAAACCGGCATCGGCCGGCAGCGCGATCTTGAAGGGCACCACCAGCCGGCCCTTGGCGATGTCGTCTTGCACATAGGAGGTCCGCCCCATCGCCACGCCGATGCCGTCGATCGCGGCCTGGATGGTCATGAAGATCATGTCGAAGGTGATGCCGGGATGCCTGGCGATGTCGGCCGGCAGGCCCGCCGCGGTCAGCCAGAGCCGCCAGTCGTCGCTGTTGGCGTTCGAGGTGTGCAGCAGCGCATGGTTGCGCAGATCCTCCGGCCGGCGCAGCGGCTTGTCGCCGCGCAGCAACGACGGGCTGCACACCGGAAACAGCTCGTCCGCCATCAGCCAGTCGGCACGCAGGCCCGGCCACTGGCCGCGGCCGTAGCGGATCGCCGCATCGACATTGTCGCGCTGGAAGTCGACGAGGCTGGTCGAGGTGGTGATGCGCACATCAAGGCCGGGATGCTGCTCCTGGAAATCGCTCAGCCGCGGCAGCAGCCACTTCGCGGCGAGCGACGCCAGCGTCGACACCGTCAGCACCTTGTCGTCGTCCTTGCGCAGCAACCGGTCGGTCGCAAGCCGCAGGTCGTTGAAGGCGGCACGGACGCCCGGCAGATAGTCGCGCGCTTCCGGCGTCAGGGCCAGCGCGCGGTTCTGCCGGATGAACAGGCGAATGCCGAGCTCCTCCTCGAGCCTGCGGATCTGATGGCTGATCGCGGTCTGCGTCACGTTCAGCTCGCTGGCTGCCAGCGTGAAGCTGAGATGGCGCGCGGCGGCTTCGAACGCCCGCAATCCGTTCAGGGACGGCAATCTGGCAGTCATTTGGCAGCAGGATACATGACGTTATTTCATGCGAAAAGGTACAAATTGTCGTTTGTCGCGGCGCAGCAGAAGGCAGATATTAGCATTCAACTTAGCTCCAGGAGCTGAAAATGTCTACATTGACCGACAATTCGATGACAAATCATCATGCGCAGGGCCTCCTCTACCAGATCGGGGAGGTGCTTCATGTCTGGCACGAGCGCTACCGGACCCGGCGCGAGCTGACCCACTGGACCGCCCGCGACCTCCACGACGTCGGGCTGTCCTGGTCGGACATTGCCTACGAGGCCGAAAAGCCCTTCTGGCGGGCCTGACAGGCCGCCAGGCCGGCGCCGCCTGAGCACAGGGGCGCCGGCGGTCCTCTTTCCGCATGGCATGTGTGATGAGCAGCCTCCGCCTCGAAGACCTGAAGCAATATTCGGACACGCTGCGCACCCGGCATGGCGAGGCGCTCAACGTCCGCTTCGTCGAGCCGCGCGACACCGAGGAGCTCCAGCACTATTTCCGCTCGCTCTCGACCCGCTCGCGCTACAACCGCTTCTTCGGCGCCGTCAGCGAATTGCCGGAAGGGTTGTTGCGCGACTTCCTCCAGATCGGCGATCGGGAGCGCTTCACGATCGTCGCCACCATGCTGGTCGACGGCTTCGAGACCATTATCGCCGAGGCGCGCTACGCGTTGCATGCCGAAGACGCGACGCTTGAGTTCGGCCTGTCGGTCCACGACCGCTGGCAGGGCCACGGCATCGCCACCGCGCTGATGAAGAACCTGGAATGCCGCGCCGCAGCGCTTGGCGCCGAGCACATGTTCGGCGAGACGCTGCGCTCCAACGAGACCATGGTGTCGCTCGCGCGCAAATCCGGCTTCGGATTCGTCAATCATCCCGACGATTGGAAGCTGGTGCGCTTCGGCAAGGAGATCTCGGTCGCGCCGAAAGACATCCCCTGCGCGAGCTGGCGCCTCGCCGCCCTTTCCCGTCAGGCCGAACGCCCCTCAGCCTCGGCCTGACATGACTGAGAAGCCCGGCCTGGCCAAGCCAGAGCCGGGTGTTTTTTTGCTTTGCGATTTCTCTCTCCAGCGTCATTCCGGGGCGCGCGTAGCGCGAACTGTGATGCGCAATTGCGCATCAGAGAATCCATTTCACGGCTCGCTTTGGGCCCAATGGATTCCGGGTGCGATGCTGCGCATCGCCCCGGAATGATGCCGTGGATGTTAGGCGCGCCTACTTCCCCGTGAACACCGCCTTGCGCTTCTCGATGAACGCCTGCACCGCCTCCTTGTGATCGGCGGTCGTGGTCAGGCGCACCAGCCGCTCGGCTTCGTGGTCGCGCGCGGTTTCGAAGTCGAACAGCACGGCCTCGTCGAGATTGTCCTTCATGTAGCGCAGCGCGAGGCGCGGGCCTGCGGCGAGCGATTTGGCCAGCGCAAACGCCTCCGTCTGCAATTTGTCGTCGGGCACGACGCGGTTGACGAGCCCGATCGCTTCGGCCCGTGCGGCATCGACGCGGTCGCCGGTGAACATCAATTCGCGCGCCCGCGCGGTGCCGACCAGCCGCGTTAGCAGCCAGGCGATGCCGTAATCGCCCGACAGCGCGATGCGGGCATAGCCGGTGGCGACGAAGGCCGATTGCGCGGCGATGCGGATGTCGCAGGCCATGGCGATGGCAAGGCCGGCGCCGACCGCGGGGCCGGGCAGCGCAGCGATCGTCGGCTTGCGCACCGACACCAGCGCGCCGGTCAGCAGCCGTTGCCGCTCCTGCAGATCGGCGATCCGCTCCTCCAGCGACATTTCCAGCTTCTTGGGGTCGCGATGCGCACCCATGCCCTTGACGTTGCCGCCAGCGCAGAAGGCCTCGCCCGCGCCGGTGAGCAGCAGCGCGCCGACCTCGCGATCTTCGCCACAGGTCCGGATCATCGTGCGCAGCGCCGGCGTCAGCGCGTCCGAAAGCGAATTGCGCGCCTCCGGCCGGTTCAACGTGATGATGGCGACGCGGTCGCGGATGACGCAGAGGAGCTCGTTGGTGCCGGTGTCGATGGTGGTTTCCGTGGTCATGTCGCCTCCCCCTTCTATTTGTTGTCATTCCGGGATGGTCCGAAGGACCAGACCCGGAAACTCGAGATTCCAGGTCCGGTCCTGCGGACCGCCCCGGAATGACGAACTGAACTCAAAACCTCTCTACCCAGGGCCGCAGCTCGAGCTCCCAGCTCCAGGCGCTGCGCGGCTGCTGCAACACGTTCCAATAGCTCTGCGCGATCGCATCGGGATCGAGCATCGAATCCGGTTTGTCCGCGGCCTCCGTCCGCGCCGCACTGCGAATGCCGCCGTCGATCACAAAATGCGCGACATGAATGCCCTGCGGCGACAGCTCGCGCGCCATGCTCTGGGCAAGGCCCCGCAGCGCGAACTTGCCCATCGCGAAGGGAGCCGACTGCGCATAGCCCTTGACGCTGGCCGAAGCGCCGGTGAACAGGATCGCGCCGTGCTTGTTCGGCAGCATGCGTTTTGCCGCCTGTTGCGCCACCAGGAAACCGCCATAGGCGCTGACCGCGATCGCGTTGGCGACGTCGGCCGGAATGAGGTCGACGAACGGCCCGCGCGTGCGGCCGCTGGCATTGTAGACCACGAGGTCGGGCGTGCCGATCTCGCGCTCGACCAGGCCGAACAGCCGCTCGACCTCCTCCGGATCCGCCGCGTTACAGGCATAGGCCTTCGCGCCGGTCTCGCTGCAGAGCGCGCCAAGCTTCTCGATCTTGCGCGCGGCCAGCGCCACGCGAATATTCTGCGCGGAGAGCAGCCGCGCCAGCGACGCGCTCAGGCCTTCGCCGGCGCCGACGATGAGGGCGATCTTGTATTTCGGATGTTCCATGGCGTGATCTCTTGGGATGGGAGCCGTAGATCTATGCATGCCGACGCGAACAACCAGCCGGCGCGATCACAATTCCGCAGAGCGAATTGCTCCTTCACGGCGATCATGCCTCCCTGACAATTTGCGGCTTTATCGCTCTCCGCGGCTGGAGCATGATCGACATCATCCCAAGCGGCAAGCGCCAAATCAGCGCAAAATGTCCGCACGGCGGAAACGATAGAGGACGATCATGCACAAGCCGGCCCCAGCACAGCCGAACAGCGTCGCGGCCGAGCCATCCGGCCTGCTGGCGCCAGATACCACAGGCATGAATTTCTACCGCGCCGATCCCGCGCTGACGGATCTCTTGCGTATCCATCTGCCGGAGCCGCTGTTTCGCCACATCGAGCCGCATCTCGACCGGCTCGGCGAGCTCGCCGGCGGCAGGCTCGACGAGTGCGCGCGGCTTGCCGACCGGCACACGCCCATTCTGCACCAGCGCGACAAATTCGGCCGCGACGTGCAGTCGATCGAATATCACCCGGCCTATCGCGAGCTGGAGAACGCCGCCTTCGGCGAGTTCGGCATTCACGCGCTCTCGATCCGCAAGGGCATCATGGGCTGGCCGGATAAATACCCAGTCGTGGCCAAGCATGCCTTCACCTTCCTGTTCAACCAGACCGAATTCGGCATGGGCTGCCCGATCAACGTCACCGACGGCTGCGCCAAGCTATTGGCGAACTTCGGCAGCGAGGCGCTGAAGGCGAAATATCTCGACGGCCTGACCTCGACCGACATGAGCCAGCTGACGCAAGGCGGCCAGTTCATGACCGAGAAGGAGGGCGGCTCCGACGTCGGTACGCTGACCACGCGTGCGGTGCAGGAGGGCGACCATTGGCGCCTCTATGGTGAAAAATGGTTCTGCTCGAATGCGGACGCCAAGGTCGTGATGCTGCTGGCGCGTCCCGAAGGCGCCGGCCCCGGCACGCGCGGCGTCGGCCTGTTCCTGATGCCGCGCTTTCTCGACGACGGCTCGCAGAACCACTACCGGATCGTGCGTCTCAAGGACAAGCTGGGCACGCGTTCGATGGCCTCGGGCGAGATCAAGCTGGAAGGCGCGATCGCCTACGCGGTCGGCAAGCTCGACCGCGGCTTCGTGCAGATGGCCGAGATGGTGAACTCGTCGCGGCTCTCCAACGGCGTCAAGTCCACAGCGCTGATGCGCCGTGCCTATCACGATGCCATGACGGTCGCGACGAACCGCGTGGTGTTCGGCAGCCGCATCATCGACCTGCCGCTCGGCCGCCGCCAGATGCTGAAGATCATGCTGCCGGTCGAGCAGGCGCTGTCGATGAGCTTCCTCACCGCGGACGCGCTCGACCGCGCCGAAGCCGGCAGTCAGGACGCGGCGGCGCTGCTGCGCATCCTCACGCCGACGCTGAAATTCCGCGCCACGCGCGATGCGCGCAAGGTCTGCGGCGATGCGCTCGAGATGCGCGGCGGCATCGGCTATATCGAGGAGTTCGCCACCGCGCGGCTGCTGCGCGATGCGCATCTCGGCTCGGTCTGGGAAGGCACCGGCAACATCGTGGCGATCGATGCGCTCCGGCGTGCGGTCGGCCGTCACGGCGCGGAGTCCGCGCTCGCGGCCGATCTGCAGGCCCGGCTCGATGACAGTGCGTCGGTGCCGCAGGCCTGGCGTGACCGTCTGCGCGGCCTCACCGATCGCGCCGTCAGCTTCGCGCGCGAGGTCGCGAGCAAGTCCGAGAACGAGGCGGATGCCCGCCGCGCCACCAGCCTGCTCTATCATGTCGCCAGCGCGGTCGCGCTCGCCTGGGAGGCGCATCGCATCCACGACATGCGCGGCGACGCGCGCCGGCTGCTGCTGTCGCGGCTCGTCGTCGACCACAGGGTGTTGCCGAGCGATCCGTTCCGGCTGACGGAAAATACCGCGCAGGCGAGGATGGCTGAGCTGCTGCTTGGGGATCGCGACGCCGGCATGAGCGAGGTTGGCGAACTGGTTCTGGCGGCGTAGGCTGCTTTCACCTCTCCCAGGGGACAGGTGAAAGCCTGCACGCAACGATAATCACAACAACGGGGAAACACCGATGAAGGCCGCCGTCCTCCATGAAGTCAACCAGCCGCTCGTCATCGAGGATATCAGCCTGCCGAAGCCGGGTCCGCGCGAGGTCCTGATCCGGACGGCGGTCGCCGGTCTCTGCCATTCCGACCTGCACTTCATGGAAGGACTCTATCCGCATCCGCTGCCCGCAGTGCTCGGGCACGAATCCGCCGGTGTCGTCGAGCAGGTCGGCTCCGATGTGACCTACGTCAAGCCAGGCGACCACGTCGTCACCTGTCTGTCGGTGTTCTGCGGCACTTGCGACAATTGCACCACCGGCCGCACCGTGCTCTGCACCGACACCACGGTGAAGATGCTGCCGGGCGTCTCGAACCGGATGCAATGGTCGAAGCCCGAGAAGCTGCATCAATTCCTCAACCTGTCGTCGTTTGCCGAGCAGATGCTGGTGCACGAGAACGCCATCGTCAAAATCAGGAGAGAAATGCCGCTCGATCTCGCCGCGCTGATCGGCTGCGGCGTCATCACCGGCTACGGCGCGGTGGTGAACACGGCGAAGGTGACGGCGGGCGAGACGGTCGCCGTGATCGGCTGCGGCGGCGTCGGCATGGCCGCGATCAACGGCGCGCAGATCGCAGGCGCCGGCCGCATCATCGCCATCGACACCAATCCGGCAAAGCTCCAGCTCGCCACCAAGCTGGGCGCGACCGATATCATCAACCCTGCCGACGGCGACGTGGTGAAGCAGGTCCGCGACCTCACCAATGGCGGCGTGCATCATTCCTTCGAGGTGCTCGGCCGCAAGGAGACCGCCGAGCAGGCGTTCGGCATGCTCGCTTCCGGCGGCACCGCCACCATCGTCGGCATGATCCCGTTTGGCCAGAAGATCGAGCTGCACGGCTTCGACTTCCTGCGCGAGCGCAGGATCCAGGGCTCATCGATGGGCTCGAACCATTTTCGCGTCGACATGCCCCGCCTGGTGGATTTCTACCTGCGCGGTCGCCTGCACCTGGAGGACTGGATCTCGGCGAAACTCAAGCTGAACGAGATCAACGAAGGCTTTGCCAACATGAAAGCCGGCAAGACGCTGCGCAGCGTGATCATGTTCGACAGCTAGCACGGCTGATGCCGCGCTCGATCAGGCGCGCGATTCCTTTATGAGCAGCAGCGTCATGAGCGCGGCAAGGCCGGCGGCGAGAATATAGGCAAGGGATATGTTCAGGCCGGCACCTGCGAACAGCAAATAGGAGAACAATCCTGCCATTGACGCAATGAAGCCGAGCCAGGCCAGTCCCGGAAGGCGAAATCCACGTTCGCCCTGGCGGAGATCGAGCACGAGGTAGAACACCAAAAAGCTGTTGCAGAGCGCCGCCGGCAACAGGCCCATGACGATCTCGCTCTCGAATGCAAGATAGGACAGAACGCCGTCGACCTGGGCAATCACCGCGAACGGCAGATAGCGCAGGTTGAGGCAGGCCAGGGCGATGCTCGCAAGCTCGAACGCGTAGAAGTAGCGCTCGTGCATCTTCGGAAGCAGGTACGGCATCAGAATGAGCGATGCGCATGCGACGAGCAGAATGAACTCCGGCCCGGTCCGCTTGGACTGTGCGATGAAGATCGATAGGGCAAGCCCGCTCGCTGCCGCGAGCACCAGACCAATGGCGACTCCGACTGTGTAGGGCGTTCCTCCTGCGAACACCCAGAAGTTCGCTGCATTCATGGTCAGGTGATGAAATGTGCTGGCTTGGCCGAGATAGACGCCGAGCACGGAGACCAGAGATCGGCCCGCAACGAGAACCGGGATGGCGAGGATCGCATAGGCTCCCGGAATGGCTGCAAGCCACGCCAGGTGAATCTTGCGGCGTAAGATCATGCCGAGCACGAACGGTCCCAGGAATACGCCCTGCGCTTTCACCGAGCAGCCTATTGCGAAAGGCAGAACGCCATTTCGGTTGCGCATGAACATCGCCACGGACAGCAGCGCGAAGAAGGTCCAGATCGAATCGGCCTGTCCCCACATCGCTCCATTGAAGAGCACCGTCGGTGCAAGCCAGACCGAGCAGAAGGCCAGGGACACGCGCAACGGCACTCTTGTCGCTCGCCAAACCATCTGGGCGGCGACGATCGCGCAACCGAGCTCGAATATCGCCGAGATGGCCTTCACGAGCGAAAGCGGCTGGCCGAGCCAATCAAAGGAGGCAGCGATCAGCAGGAGGTAGCTGTAGAATGGGGTGTAGTTGGTGAAGGGCTCGGCCAGCGCGCCAACACCGTGATCCCGAGCAAAGGTGTACCACGGGATCAGGAACTGAACGGCGTCGCTGTTGGTGTGCTCCCGGGCGAGGTAACGGAGTGCAAGGCCCGCAAATCCACACGCCAGCATGAGGACGATCGGAATGCGCCATCTCTCGGGCAGCGATCGGTCTGCATTGACGCGATAGGGATTGCGGAGCGCGCCCATCTCGATTGTGTCGTTTTTCACGCAATCATTCCAGGATTGGAGCGGTACCCTTCGCCAGGTTCACGAGCACTTCGAGCTTCGCAGCGCATTGTCGTGACGCCTTCGAGGTCGAAGACTCTGGCGATCCTTTCGTGACTTGCAGTCTTGGCGGGCGAACAATTGCCAGTTGTATAAATCTTCAGATGCGCAGGTTGTCCGATGCTTGGGAAAAGATTGTTTGGTTAGCGATTGCTTTACAGACGGCCATCGAATCCCGCCCTGTCATTCCGGGGCGCGCGGGGCGCGAACCCGGAATCTCGATATTGTCTTCTCCGTCGTCGCGAGCGACGTCTCCGCCGGAGCTCGAAGAGCAAAGGGCGGAACCGAAGCCATCCATTCGAGCAGGGCGGCTGGATTTCCTGATTGCCTTGCAAGAGCTTCTCGCCAAGGCGGCGGCTAATCATCGAACATCTTCGGCGGAACGAACCCGCCGAACTCGCGCTCGATCAGTTCGGCGAGCTTGAGCGGCGTGCGGTCTTCCAACCACGGGCCGACGATCTGCACGCCGACAGGCAGGCCGCCCTTCGACAGGCCCAACGGAACGGCCGTCGAAGGCAGGCCGGGCAAGGTCGCAATCCCCGGCCAAGCCAGCTGATCGGAATAGGGGTAGTCCTTGCCGTCGATGCTAATGCGCCGCAGGTTCTGGTCCGGCGAATGGTCATGCGGAAAGGCCGGCGTCGGCATGATCGGGCAGATCACCGCGTCGAAGCTCTTGAACAGCGCGCGCCATTGCGCACGCAGGCCGGCGCGGGCGCCTGCGTCGAGCACCCAGGCGCGGTGGCTTGCGGTGATGCCGCGCAGTCGCTCCGCACTGAGGCTGCGATCCCCAGGCGAGAGCTGGCTCGCCCGTGCCTGCGCATCCGCAAGCTCATCGGGCGGGAAGAAGGCGCCGAGGAAGCTCAGGAGCATGCGCATGTAGAGCCGCGACGTCTCCGCGAAGTCCGGGAACTGACTGCTCTCGCGCGCGATCCGCGTGCCGGCCTTCGACAGATCGGTTGCGAGCCGGTCGATCGCGCCGCGGACGTCTCCATCGGTCGGCAACAGCGGGTGGCTGTCGATCACCAGGACGCGAAAGTCGCGCAACGAATGATGCCGTGCAGCAGGCAGCTCGAGCTTGTAGGCGACACCGGCGTCCAGCGGTTCCGGGCCGGCCAGGACGTCGAGCAGCAAGGTGAGATCGGCTGCCGTGCGCGCCATCGGCCCGATGACGGCGAGGTCGTCCTGGCGCGGAATCGCCGGAAATGGCGGCGGGGTCTCGCCGCGCGCCGGACAGAGATTGAGAGTCGGCTTATGCGCGAAGATGCCGCAATGAAAGGCCGGCACTCGCAGCGAGCCGCCAATGTCGGAGCCGGTGGCGAGCGCGCAATAACCTGCGGCGAGGGCGGCCGACGATCCTCCGGACGATCCGCCCGGCGTGCGGCCGAGATCAAAGGGGTTGTTCGTGGTGCCGTAGATGTCGTTGTAGCTCTGCCAGTCGCCGAGGCCTACTGGCACGTTGGTCTTGCCGAGGATCACGCCGCCAGCCTGTTTGATGCGTGCGACCGGCAACGCGTCTTCGGCAGGCTTGAAATTCCTCTGTGGCGGGAATCCCCAGGTCGTCGGCAGGCCGGCGATGTTGAAGGATTCCTTCACCGTCACGGGCAGGCCGAGCAGCGGCTTGCGCTCGCCGCGAGCCAAGGCGGCGTCCGCCTCGCGCGCGGCACCGAGGGCGCGATCGAAATCCCGGACGCAGATCGCGTTGATCTTGCCGTCGTGACGCTCGATACGGGCGATGGCGTCCTGGGCAAGTTCGACCGCGGAGACCTTCTTCGCGCTCAATGCGGCCGACAGCTCGACCGCGCTCTTGAAACTCCATTCCGATCCGGCCACGGCGTTCTCCCGCTCTGGTTGTTGGAGGATGATGCGCAGATTAGCCGAACGTCGCAACGACTGTTTGATCGCGGTTGATGTGTCTCGTTGGTGGTTATTGGGGACGTCCAACAACAAGGTCGGAGTCATCGCCCGGCTTGACCGGGCGATCCAGTACGCCGCGGCGGGAGTTGTGTGAACGAACTGCTGCCGCGGCGTACTGGATGCCCCGCCTTCGCGGGGCATGACAGCGCGCGTGAGGTTGCTACGCGGCCCCGATCAATATCCCGACCGCGAGCACGATCGCGCCGCCGAGCACGATCTGGAACACGGCCTGGAGGAACGGCGTGTCCATGTAGCGGGAGCGGATGAAGGCGATCGCCCACAATTCGAAGAACACCACGACGCAGGCAATCGCCGTTGCGATCCAGAACGCGTTGGCCCAAGTGTCGGGCACCAGATAGGGCGCGGTGTGGCCGAGCCCGCCGAGCGTCGTCATCGCGCCGCAGGTGACGCCGCGCAGCCAGGGCGAGCCGCGTCCCGTCAGCGAGCCGTCGTCGGACAACGCTTCCGCAAAGCCCATGCTGATGCCGGCGCCGATCGAGGCGGCAAGGCCGACGAGAAACGTCTGCCAGTTCTGATGGGTGGCGAAGGCGGCCGCGAATAGCGGCGCCAGCGTCGAGACCGAGCCGTCCATCAGGCCGGCGAGGCCCGGCTGCACATATTGCAGCACGAACATCCGGCGCCGCGTACGATCCTCCTCGGCGCGGACGTCGGGCCTGAGGATCTCGTCGGTCAATCTGGCGGCGGTGTGCTCGTGGGCCTTCTCGGCTTCTGCGAGGTCGCCGAGCAGCCGGCGTACGTTGACGTCCTCGGCCTGCTCGGCGGCCTTCGCATAAAAGCGCTCGGCCTCGAGCTCCATGGTCTCGACTTCCCTTCGGATCGTGTCGAGCGGCAGGTTCTTGGTCAGCCAGATCGGGCGCCGGCGCAGAAAGCCCTTGACGTCCTCGCGGCGGATCGGCGGCAGATGCTGGCCGAAGCGCTGCTCGTACAATTCCAGCAGCATGTGGCGATGGCCGCGCTCTTCCTCGGCCATCTGCTCGAACAGCTTGGCCGAATCCGGATAGCGTTCCTTCAGATCCTCGGCGAAGGTCATGTAGATGCGGCTGTCTTCCTCTTCCGAGGAAATCGCGACCGCAAGCACCTCGCGCTCGGTCAGATCGGCAAAAGTCTTCACGGCTGTCCTATTTCAGTAGTTTAGAATTATTCTAAATCATATAGGAGCCCATTGTTTCCGGGTCAAATCAGGCCGTGCCGGCCTTCGCGAGGAAGGCGAGCAAGAGGCGGCCGACCTCGGCCGGCTGCTCCTGCTGCACCCAATGGCCGGCGCCGTCGACGAGATGGCAGCCGAGCATATTCGTGCAAGCACGCGTCTGCATCGCCTCGAACACGCCGGGGCGCTGGTAAGTGCCCCAATCCTGCCGGCCCGAGATGAAGCACGAGGGCACGTCGATGCTGCGGCCGGAGAACAATTGCATCTCATTGTTCAGCATGCCTGAGGTGCCGTAGCGATACCATTGCAGCCCGCCCTGGAATCCGGTGCGGCCATATTCGGCGGCGTAATAGGCGAGCTCGCTGTCCGGCAGCCATTGGTTGGCGGCGATCGCCGCCGGCGAGGGCATCTCCTTCGCAACGGTTTCCGCCATGGTCTCGTTCAGGTCCATCACGTAATAGGTCGGCAGCTTCGCAAGCTCACCTGCCGACCATGACTCGAGCGGGTAGGGCTTGTTGCCGGTCCAGTCCGCGCTCTTGTGATGGTAGTAGGCGCGCAGGAAATCGTGCACGCCCTGTGGCGCGCGGAGCATGTCGGCGTTGGCCTCGCGCGCCGAGTAGTACCACTGATAATGCTTACGCGGACGCGGCAGCGCGGCGAGTTCGCGATGAACGGGATCTGCGGCTGCAGGCTTGGCTGGCGCGTCCGCGGAGTTGAAGGGCAGCGGCGGCGCTCCGCCGAACGGCGCGCTCATCAGCGTCACCGAACGAAAAACGTCGGGCCTGATCAGCGCGCACCAGGCCGCGACCGGACTGCCAAAATCATGTCCGACCACGTCGACCTGCCTGTAGCCGAACGCCGACACCAAAGCGAGCGCGTCGCGCACCAGGTTGAGCAGCGAGAACGGCGCAAGATCGCCGTCGTAATCCGCGCTCCATCCCGTGGTGCGGCCATAGCCGCGCTGGTCCGGCGCGATGACGTGATAGCCGGCCGCGGCGAGCGCCGGCATCACCTTGCGCCAGGAGAACGCCAGTTCAGGAAAACCGTGCAGCAGGAGAATGCAGGGACGCCCCCTGGTCCCGAAGCCGGCTTCGAGCACGTGCATGCGCAAGCCGTTGATGCCGTCGACATAGCGCGAGCGGATGCCGGCGGGCAGCGGGACGTCGGGGAGTGCAGTCATCGTTTCCTCCGTGAGGCCGTCTCTTATCCTCCCCCGGAGGGGGAGGGTCGATGGCGCGAAGCGCGAGCGGGGTGGGGTGATCTCTCAACACGGGCAGCTTCAACGAGGAGAGACCGTCACCCCACCTCGGTTCGCATTTCGCTTCGCTGCATGCGAACCGATCCACGGGCGAGCTACGCTCGTCCCGGACCCTCCAGGGGAGGATGGGAGTTCGCGGCGCGAGCCGCGCTAGATTACACCGCCGCACACACAAACGCATTGCCCTTGCGCCTGATCTTGCCGACCGACGGCGACGGAAAATGCGCGGTGCAGCACAGCGTGTCGGTGTCGCAATAGCGCTCGAGAAAACCGCGCCGCGTTCTAGCCGCCGCCGCTGGATCGACGTCGAACTTGATCGACAGCTCCGGATAGAGCGTCTGCAGCGGCGAGTGCATGAGATCGCCGGAGAACACCGCATCGTCCTTGCCGCGCCCCATCGTGATCGCGATATGGCCGGGCGTGTGGCCCGGCGTCGGCAGGATGCGGACGTGGTCGCCGATCTGATGATCGTTGCCGACCAGTTCGTGACGTTTCGCCTCGACCACCGGCAGCACGCTGTCGGCGAAGGGCGGGATCTCCGTCTTCGCGTTCTGCTCGAACCAGTGATCGTATTCCTGCTTGGCGAAGACGTAGCGCGCCCTCGGGAAGGTCGGCACCCAGCGGCCGCTTTCCAGCCGCGTATTCCAGCCGACATGGTCGACATGCAGATGCGTGCACATCACGACGTCGATGTCGTCAGGCGAAAAACCGGCAGCCCGCAAAGCACGCAGGTACGTGTCGTCCGTCTTCATATTCCATTTCGGCCGCGGCCGCGGCTTGTCGTTGCCGATGCAGCTGTCGACCAAAATGGTGTGATGCGGCGTCTTCACCACGTAGGACTGGAAGCACAGCAGCAGCACGTCCTCTTCGTCCAGCGCCTTTGCCTCGCGCATCCAGGCCCGGTTCTCGGCCAGCACCTCCGCAGTCAATCCCGGCAGCATCTCCAGCGCCGGGATGAACGAGGTCTCCTGCTCGATGATGCGATGGATGGTGAGATCGCCGACCGAGAATTTCAGGCTCATGACAACTCCAGCTGTTATGCGGCCGGCGGCACCGAGATCTTCACCGAGGGCCGTTCCAGCATCTTCTGGTGGAAGGCGTCGAGCTTCGGATAGGCCTTGCGCCAGCCGCAATCGGCGAAGCGGAAATCGGCATAGCCGAGCACGCAGACGAGACCGATCTGCGAGATGTCGAACGGGCCGTTCAGGACCTCCGGCATGTTCTCGAAGCGCGCCATGCCGGTCCAGGCCCGGTTCCAATGGTCGTCCGACCAGGCCTGCCATTGCAGGCCCTGAGGCCGCACCATCTTCTCGTAGCGGCACAGCAGCATGGAATCGAGCATGCCGTTGATCAGCGAGTGGTTGGTCTTGGCCTTCCAGCGCCGCGGGCCGTAATCCGGGATCAGGCTGCCGCCCGCCATCTCGTTGAGATATTCGACGATGACGTAGGAGTCCAAGATGACGTCGCCGTCATTGGTGATCAGCACCGGCAGCTTCTTCAGCGGCGTGATCTTCGAATAGTCCTCGTTGGCCGTGCCCGGCGTCACGGCGGCGGACACGAATTCGATCTTGTCGATCAGCCCGAGCTCGATCGCGGCGATGCGGACCTTGCGGGCGAAGGGCGAGGCGGGGGAGAAGGTGAGCTTCATGGGAAATCCTGCGGTCGATCTTGAGCGAACGGTGTTTCCTCCGTCATGGCCGGGCTTGACCCGGCCATCCACGCCTCGCCGCGTAGTCAGACTGTGAGACGTGGATGCCCGGGTCAAGCCCGGGCATGACGACGGAGAGTGATGCGCACGGCTTACGCCGCGATGATCTCCTGCCGCTGCTCGCCGAGGCCCTCGATGCCGAGCGTGACAACGTCGCCGACGTTGAGGAATGTCGGCGGCTTCATGCCGAGGCCGACGCCAGGCGGGGTGCCTGTCGTGATGACGTCGCCGGGCAGCAGCGTCATGAACTGCGAGACGTAGGAGATGCACTTGGCCATGGAGAAGATCATGGTCTTGGTCGATCCGGTCTGGCGGCGCTGGCCGTTGACATCGAGCCACATCGATAGGTTCTGCACGTCCTTGATCTCGTCCTTGGTCGCGAGCCACGGTCCGAGCGGGCCGAACGTGTCGTGCGACTTGCCCTTGGTCCACTGGCCCAGGCGCTCGATCTGGAAGGCGCGCTCGGAGACGTCGTTGCAGACGCAATAGCCGGCGACATGGTTCAGCGCGTCGGCTTCCGAGACGTATTTGGCACGGGTGCCGATGATGGCGGCGATCTCGACCTCCCAGTCGAGCTTGGTCGAGCCGCGCGGCTTCTCGACCGGATCGTTCGGGCCGGACAGCGAGGTGTTGGCCTTCATGAAGATGATCGGCTCGCTCGGGATCTCGGCGCCGGTCTCCTTGGCATGGTCGGAATAGTTGAGGCCGATCGCGACGAATTTCGATATGCCGGTGACGGGGGCGCCGAACCGCGGCTTGCCGGAGATTGCGGGCAGCGAGGCGGGATCGAGGCCTGCCAGCTTCTTCAGGCTCTCCGGCGAATAGGCCTCGCCCGTGAGGTCCTTCACATGCGCGGAGAGGTCGCGCAACTGGCCGGATTTGTCGATCAGGCCGGGCTTTTCCGCACCCTTCTCGCCGTAACGAACAAGCTTCATTCTCGTTTCTCCCTGGAGATTGGACCGATCGGTTAATAGCTTCATGGAACAGGGCGGCTGGAAATTCAACCGCCGAAAGGCGGCGCATTGCAGGCTTCTGGATTCGGTGGGCGCGATCGTGTCCCGGACGCGGTGCAGCGTGCAACGCTGCTCCGCAGAGCCGGGACCCGGATCACGTTCGCCGCAAGCGCACAGCATGGGCCCCGGCTTGGCAGCGCATCACTTCGTGCTGCGCAGCATCCGGGACACGAGACCTAGCCCAGCGCCACGAACCTGAACGCGTCTCCGTCCCGCCTGATGTGGCCGGCCGAGAAATGGCCGCCGATCACCAATGTCGGCGTGTCGGCAAAGCGGCCGAACAGCGCTGCCCTCGTTTCGGCCGATTGCGCCTGGTCGGAATCGGCGGTCGAGGACCAGTCGAGATGCGTCATCTGGCAGGGGTGATGGGCGACGTCGCCGGTGAGCAGGCCCTGCTCGCCGTCGGACTGGATCAGGATGCTCATATGGCCGGGGCTGTGCCCCGGGGTCGGGATCATGCTGATCTCCTCGCAGAGCCGGTGGTCGCTCGCGATCAGATCGGCCCGGCCGGCATCGACGATCGGCTGCACGGAATCGTTGAACACCGCCGCCTTGTCCGGCTCGGTGGAGTGGTCGCGCCAATGCTCGTATTCGGTCCTGCCGAACACATAGCGCGCGTTTGCAAAGGCCGGCACCCATTTGCCGCCAGCCAGCTTCGTATTCCAGCCGACGTGGTCGACGTGAAGATGCGTGCACAGCACGGTATCGATGCTCTCAGGCGCAAAGCCGGCCGCGCTCATCGTCTCCAGGAACGGCGTGCTGCGGTTGTTCCAGGTCGGGACGTTGCGGCCCTGCTTGTCGTTGCCGAGCCCGGTGTCGACCACGATGCGGTGCGAAGGCGTCTCCACCACCAGCGAATGGATCGACATCTTCAGCCGGCCTTCGTCGGTAGCGAAATGCGGGATCAGCCAGGGCAGCTTCTGGATCTCCTCGTTGGTCGCGAGCGGCAGGATGAAGCGGGTCGAGCCGACCGTCTCCAATTCCACCACCTTGGTGATCTTGACCCGACCGACCTTCCACTGCATCCGGCACCTCCCCATTTCGTTTTTGCTTCACTTCCCGTCATTCCGGGGCGATGCGCAAGCATCGAATCAGGAATCTCGAGATTCCGGGCTCGCGACTTCGTCGCGGCGCGGAAAGACGGTGGAAACATGCGCCGTTTCCGCCATGATGCGCAATGGATCATCTGACGCGATGCGGCGTTATCGCGGGAACCGGAGGAGGAGCCATGCCAGAGCTTGCGATTTCCGCTGACAAAGTCGCCTTCATCATCGAGAAGGCGCGCGAATTCGACGTCAAGGAGGGCGATTCCGATGCGGATTCCGGCTCGAACCCGAGCGATGACGATGCGCTCGACGTTCTCGAGGACGACGGCTCCGATCCCGTCGTCCAGGAACTCGGCAGCTTCATGATCGCCTTGAACGAGGACGAGCAGCTCGATCTCGTCGCGCTGACCTGGCTCGGTCGCGGTGACGGCACGATCGACGATTGGGACGACCTGCGCGCCCGCGCCGTGGAGGCGCGTGGTGAGTATCGCAGCCCGCGCCGCGAAACCGTGCATTATCTGCTGGGCGAGCCCATGCTCGGCGATCTGCTCGCCGATGGGCTCGAGGAATTCGGCATCGACTGGACCGACGAGCGCACGACGGCCGATTCGTCCGGGCCCAGCCAGCAGGACGAGGACGAGCCGACCAAACAGCGGTGAGGGGCACCAGCCCCCCTCGACATCGTCATGGCCGGGCTTGACCCGGCCATCCACGTCTTTCCGCACGGTGCAAAGAACGTGGATGCCCGGGTCAAGCCCGGGCATGACGATCTTCCGTGGATTGCGCAGTTGCGGATGCGCTGACGACTACAGCGTCCCCGGGAACGCGCCGCCGTCGAGCAGGATGTTCTGCCCGGTGATGAAACCGGCCTTGGCGCCGCACAGGAAGGCGCAGGCATAGCCGAATTCGTCGGGCTGGCCGAAGCGGCCGGCGGGGTTGAGCTTGGCGCGCTCGGCCAGGATCTGCTGCGGCGTGACGCCACGCTTGTCGGCTTCGCCCTTCGCAGTGCTGGTCAGACGGTCGGTCTCGAATGGGCCCGGCAACAGGCCGTTGATGGTGACGTTGTTGATCACGGTCTTGCGCGACAGTCCGGCGATGAAGCCGGTGAGGCCGGCGCGCGCGCCGTTGGAGAGGCCGAGGATGTCGATCGGCGCCTTCACCGCGGCCGAGGTGATGTTGACGATGCGGCCGAACTTGCGCGCCATCATGCCGTCCACGGTCGCCTTGATCAGCTCGATCGGGGTCAGCATGTTGGCGTCGATCGCCTTGATCCAGTCGTCGCGGGTCCAGTTGCGGAAATCGCCGGGCGGCGGGCCGCCGGCATTGTTGATCAGGATGTCGGGCTCCGGACAGGCCTTCAGCACGGCCTCGCGGCCGGCCGGCGTCGTGATGTCGCCGACGATCTCGGTCACCGTGACCTCGGGATAGGCCTTGCGGATCTCGTCGGCCGTCTTCTTCAGCGCCTCGGCGCCGCGCGCGGTCAGCGTGACGTGAACGCCGGCGTCCGCCAGCGAGATGGCGCAGGCACGGCCGAGGCCCTTGCTGGATGCGCAGACGATGGCGCGGCGACCTTTGATCCCAAGATCCACTGTTTCACTCCCGTAAATGTCAGGCAGGTTTGGATAGCGGACACTCTAACCAATCGTGGCGCCGCTGATAAGGCGCGGGCTCGCACCAAAATGCATGCACCCGGCGCTAGCGATGCAAATGCGCTCTAGATCCGCCGCTCCTGCTTGAGGCGGTCGATCGCGGAGACCGCTTCCGGCGGCAGCGATTTGAAGCCCATCTGCCCCGCCATCGAGAACAGCGGCCGCAGATGCGAGCCGGCCAGAAACGGCGGCTGGCGATTGGCCGGCACGATCTGGTCGAACACCAGGACCAAAGTGGTGGCGACGAGACCGACCCTGACGGCGCCGAGCGCGGCGCCGCCGAGCCGGTCGCCGATGCCGGCCTCGCCGATGGTGTCGTTTAACGCGATGCGGCCGATATGCCCGAACAGCATGCCGACCACGACGAAGATGCCGAAGAACCAGATCCAGTTCTGCAGCAGCGGCGAATTCGGGTTGCCTGCGATCTGCGGCGCAATCAGCGGCATCAGCGCGACCGCAATCGGCGCGGCGAGCAGATAGGCCAGGATGGTCATGGCGCTGCGCAGCAGGCCGGTCCTGAAACCGAAGCCGACCGCGACGGCGAGCGCGGCGTAGACGGCAAGATCGAAACTGTTCATGTGCGCAACCCTGCCTTGACGGAGCAAGTGAACGCAAGTCCGATCATTCCGGTTTCAGATCGTTAAAATCGTCTGTATTTTTGGCCAGCGCTACGCGCAGGCACCCGCCGCACTGCAAATGAACTTCACTCCGCTTCGTCCCGGACAAGCGCGCCTCAGGCGCGCGCAGATCCGGGACCCATAACCACAGGACGTGATTTGACGAAGACTCGGAGTTGCCATCGCGTCCCACACTTCTCCCTGTGGTTATGGGTCCCGCGTTCGCGGGGACGACAGCGGAAGATGACGCGGCGACATCGTCCCTAACTCGTCCGCATCTCCGCCCGGATCATGTCCGCCGCCTTCTCCCCGATCATGATGGTCGGCGCATTGGTGTTGCCGCCGATCAGGGTCGGCATGATCGAGGCGTCGACCACGCGCAATCCCTCGACGCCGTGCACCTTCAGCGCCGGATCGACCACGGCCATCGCATCCGTCCCCATCTTGCAGGTGCCGACCGGATGATAGACGGTGTCGACGCGCTCGCGCAGGATGGCGCGGATGTCGTCGTCGGTCTTCACGTTCGCCGTGAACATGTCGTGCTTCTGCAGCGCGCGCAGCGCCGGCGTCTCCATCAGCCGGCGCGTGGTCTTGAAGCCCGCGACCAGGGTCTCAAGATCGTCGTTCTCGCCGAGAAAGTTCGGATCGATCATCGGCGCTGCGAGCGGGTCGGCGCTTTTCAGCCAGACGCTGCCGCGGCTCTTCGGCCTGAGCAGGCAGACATGGCATGAGAAACCCGCCTGCTTGTGCTTCTTGCGGCCATGGTCGTCGAGCATCGCGATGACGAAGTGGAGCTGGATGTCCGGCACGTCGAGGTCGGGCCGCGTCTTCAGGAAGCCGCCGCACTCGGCGAAATTGGTCGTCATCAGGCCGCGCCGTTCGCGGCGGTATTGCTGGATGCCGCGGAGCAGGGACGGCAGCCGGCCGAGCGAAGCATGAACGAAATGCGGATAGTCGGAGGCGTAGACGAATACGAAATCCGGATGGTCCTGCAGATTGCGCCCGACGCCCGGCAGATGATGCACGACGCCGATGCCGTGCGCACGGAGCGCATCGCCGTCGCCGATACCCGACAGCATCAGCAATTGCGGGGACTGGAAGGCGCCGGAGGCGATGATCACCTCGCGGCGGGCGCGCAGCTGCTTTGTCTGCCTGCCCTGCACGTATTCGATGCCGACCGCGCGGTGGCCTTCGAACAGGATCTTCGTGGCGTGCGCGCCCGTCTCGACGCGCAGATTGGCGCGCTTGTCCATGTGGGGCTGCAGATAGGCGCGCGCCGCGCTCCAGCGCTCGCCGTTGTGCTGCGTCGCCTGGTAGCTGCCGAGGCCTTCCTGGTCATCGCCGTTGAAGTCCTCGCGGATGCGAAACTGCGCCTCGCGCGCGGCCTGATGGAAGACCTCGTGGATCGGATTGTCCGAGCGCAGCTTGTTGACATGCAGCGGGCCGCCCTTGCCGTGATATTCGCCGTCGAAATCGGAATTGTTCTCCGAACGCTTGAAATAGGGCAGCACGTCGGCATACGACCAGCCGGCATTGCCGAGCGAGGCCCAGTGGTCGTAGTCCCGCTTGTGGCCGCGGATGTAGACCATGGCGTTGATCGCCGAGGAGCCGCCGAGGCCCTTGCCGCGCGGCTGATAGCCGATACGGCCGTTCAATCCCTTCTGCGGCACGGTATCGAAGGCCCAGTTGGCTGGGCTGTATGGCAAGGCGAGCCCGAATGGCGTGGTGATCCGCCAGCTGTCGTTGCGCCCGCCGGCATCGAGCAGCGCGACGGATGTCCCCGCATCCTCCGACAGCCGCCCCGCGACGGTGCAGCCGCCCGAGCCCGCGCCCACGACGATGAAATCGAATGTGTCAGTCACTTGAGTTTCCCCCTCTATCGTCATTCCGGGGCGCGCGAAGCGCGAACCCGGAATCTCGAGATTCTCTGGTGCGCAATTGCGCACCATAGTTCGCTTCGCGCCCCGGAATGACGAACCGCTACGACATGAACCGCATCAGCTTCTCCAGCCGCGCGATCTTGCCGCCATAGGGCGGATAGAGGTCGGCGAGGCGGTTGAACTTGGAGCGATAGAACACCGGCTTTAGCTTGCTGAAGGTGCGAAAGCCCCATTCGCCGTGATAGGCCCCGGTGCCAGATGCGCCGACGCCGCCCATCGGCTGGTTGATCTGGGTGAAGTGGAACAAGCAGTCGTTGATGGTGACGCCGCCGGAGACAGTGCGTGCCAGCACCTCGTCGCGCGCGGCGCCGTCCTTGCCGAACCAGTACAGCGCCAGCGGCCGGTCGCGATGGTTGATGAAGGCGATGGCATCGGCCGGATCGCGGGTGCCGAGAAGAGGCAGCACCGGCCCGAAAATCTCCTCCTGCATCACCGCCATCGCCGCGGTCGCGCCGACGATCAGCGTCGGCGGGAATTTGCGGTGCGCCTTCCAGTTCGGATCGTCCGCCATTGCCGGCTGCAGGATTTTTGCGCCGTGCCGCGCCGCATCGGCGACCAGGCTTTCGAGCCGCGCATAATGCCGATCCGAGATGATCGAGGTGTAGTCCTTGTTGGAAGGATCGGTGCCGAACATCCGCCGCATCTGGGCCCGCACCTTCTCGGCAAAGGCCTGCAGGGATTGCTCCGGCACCAGCACGTAATCCGGCGCGATGCAGGTCTGTCCCGCATTGAGCAGCTTGCCGTAGGCGATGCGCTCGGCCGCTTCATCGAGGTCGGCCGAGGCGTCGATGATCGCCGGCGACTTGCCGCCGAGCTCGAGCGTAACAGGGGTCAGGTTGCGCCCCGCGGCCTCCGCGACCAGCCGCCCGACCCTGGTCGAGCCGGTGAAGACGAGGTGATCGAACGGCAGGCGCGCAAAGCCTTGCGCGATTTCGTCCTCGATGCCGGTGACGAGCAACTCGGTCGCATCGAACCTCGCGGCGATCGTCTGCTTCAGCAGGGCTGCGAAGTGCGGCGTCAGCTCGCTCGGCTTGATCAGCACCCGGTTGCCGGCGGCGAGCGCGCCGATCGCGGGCGCCAGCGTGAGCTGGAGCGGATAATTCCAGGGCGCGATGATGCCGACGACGCCGAGCGGCTGCGGCATCAGCCGGTTGCGGGCGGGGAGGAACTGCAGCGCAGTCGCGACCCGCTGCGGCGCCATCCAGGCCTTCAGGTGCTTGGTGGCGTGCCGGATCTCGGAGAACAGCAGCATGGTCTCGGCGATGGTCGTCTCGACCGCCGAGCGGTGGCCGAAATCGGCCGAGATCGCCTGCCGGAAGCGCTCCTCGTTGTCGGCGACGACGGCGCGCAGCCGCGCCAGCCGGTCGAGCCGCTCGGCAAGGCCTGCCGCGGGCTCGTCCCGCGACCGCGCAACCATGGCGTGGAAGGCCTCTTCCAGAGCCCGCAGCGGGGCGCTCGTCAGGGATTTGTCCACGGCGTTCCTCCCTTCAGCGGCTTTCGGCTGAATCTTGTTGCCGCAAGCTGGCCCTTTGTGGAACTTCTGGCAAGAGCGCAGGGAACGCAGCGGAAATCGGTCGATTCCCCTGTCATAAAGTCGAAAAAAACGTACCCGCAGCCCTTTCCAAAGCCGGCCCGCCTTGATACATACGCCCCGCACCCGATGGGCACTGCCCCGGGGTTGCCTTCCAAGGAAGCCTTTGGGACGGACTGGAAAAGCCACGCGAACAGCGCCGGCCTCAACCGACCGTCCCGGCCTTTAACCGAAGGCATGCAAGTGTTTAACGCGGGGTGGAGCAGCCCGGTAGCTCGTCAGGCTCATAACCTGAAGGTCATAGGTTCAAATCCTATCCCCGCAACCAAATTCGGATTGACCGGATCCGATACGAAAATGGCCCGCTTGATGCGGGCCATTTTTGTTTTGGGACGGTCTCCGAGCGGACCAGCAAGAGCGTGGGGCCGGCAAAGTGCCAGCTCGCGCCAGAGCAGGGCCTGACGCCGCCGTGGCGCGGCTTACTTGGCAGGGTGCTCCTGCCCAGCCTCTGCCGAGATATCCGCCTTCCGCGGCTTGGTCGTGAAAGGGCAGACCATGGTCAGGTTGAGCAGCGTCGGCGCCTTGTCTTCCCCATTGCCGTATTCCCAGACCAGACGAATCTCGTGCTGGTCGGAATTGGCGTCGTCCTTCTGGTGCTGCCGGATGTCGGCCTTCATCGGGATCGGCGGCTCCGAGTTGAAGCACTTGCGGATGGATGCATCCAGCAGCGCGCATTTCGTCGGCGGCACCACGACGCGCTCGTCGTTCGACAGCGGCGTGGTGTTGGGCTGGGCGGTGAGCTGAAGGCGGGCGTGGCCGAGCGCCTTGAACCACACCTTGCCGCTGCCGTTCGGCCACGTGTCGAGCGGCGACAGGATCGGCTGATACTGGCCGTATTCCATCGTTTCGATGTCGATTTGCTTGGAGGCCTTGAGCCGGGCCACGCTCTTCTTCATGTTCTCGAGCGGGTAATAGTTGGCGTTCATCAGATTCTTGTAGTCCTGGTCGTCGTAAATTCCGCCCATCGTTCACTCCCGATATTCGCCTGAGCATTGGCACGAGTGCTGGCGAGACATTCCAAAGCAGCGACGAACCACGCTTGTGCCCAATCTTACGCTGCGAACGCTATCATTCGCGAAGATGTGACGTCAACGAAAGCAACCTGAGAGGGTCGCTATTTGTCGGCCGCACTCGTTAGACTCGGCGAGCCCTTTGCGTCGGCCTTGCGCGACTCCCAGCATGTAAACGCAACTGCTGCACAGGAGAGAAGGCCGAGCAACATCATCGACGCGGCCGTGAGTGAGAAGAACCTCTCTGCCGTTGCCGCCTGCGACGTCAGATACCAGCCGCCAAGGATGATGAAGAGCAGGCGCGCCGTCTGCGCCAGCACGGGACCTAGCACGTTGCCCGCACCTTGCGACGAGAAGTACATCGCCGAGGCAAGCCCGACGAAGGCGTAGAACGGAGCGACGGTCCGAAGAAATTGCCGGCTTGCGGCGTATGCCGCAGCATCGTCTGTAAACAGGTTGACCCACGGGTCAGGGAAGATGGCGACCCCGCATGCCAGCACGCCGACAACAACGATCGCGACAAAGCCTGTCGTCCAGGCGACACGGCGGGCGCGCGCGATGCGCCCTGCACCGACCGCAACGCCGATCATGGGTACCGAACCGATGCCTATTGAGAAGGCAACAGTAGCCAGCACGTATTCGAGCCGCGCACCGATGCCGGAGGCGGCCAGGACCGCGGTGCCGAACACGGCCAGCATATGGGCGAAGATCAGGCCGGTCAGTGCATTTTGCAGCGGGGAGAGGCAGGCGATCGCACCGACCTTGAGAATATCCGCAAACAGCGTCCCCTGCATGCGAAACCCGCGCAGCCGAGGAACGATGCGGCCTCGGCCGGAGGCCAGATACCAGCCCATGATCGCGATGTTGATCGAGAAGGCTATCAACGTACCTGCCGCGACTCCCGGCATCCCGAACTGCGGGATCGGACCAAGGCCCAGACCGAGCGTGCCGCCGAGGATGATCTGGCAAATCGCGGAGTTCACGATCATCAGCGACGGCAATTTCATGTTGCCCGCGCCGCGCAAGATGCCGGCCATGATGTTGAGCAGCCAGGTCAAAATCGCGCCGCCGAAATAGACTTGGCTATAGGCGATCGCCTGCGCCAGCACGTTGCCGCGACCGCCCAGCAATTCCAGCAGCCGTGGACCTCCGGCCAGCATGCCCAGCATGAAGACGAGGCCGAAGAAGACGGCGATCAGAAGTGCGTGCGTCGCGAGGCTCTCGGCGCGGTCGCGGTCACCCGCACCGAGCGCACGGGCGATCGCCGACGCCACGCCGCCGCCCATGGCGGCACCGGACATGCTCATGGTCAACATCACGCAGGGAAACACCAGCGCCATGGCCGCCAGCGCTTCCACGCCGAGCCAGCCAATGTAGGATGTTTCGGCAATTGCGACCAGCGTACCGGCCGAGAACGCAATGGCATTCGGCCAAGCCAGCGAGAGCAGCGTGCGCAGGATCGGTCCGTCGAGCAGCGGATTCGCGGCTGGTTGCGCGGGCGGCGACAACGGACCTTCCCATTCTGACGAGGCGGATGCTTGTATCCAAGGGCACCCGCTTCCCGGACGCAGGTTGGCGATCAATCTCTGTACGGGCAGACCATCGTCAGCTTCAGCAGCGTCGGCTTGTCCGAGCCCTTCTTGTATTCCCACTCAAGCCGGATCTCGTGGCGGTGGGCGAAGGCATCGCTCGGCGCGTGGACGATGATGTTGGTCTTCATCGGGATCGGCGGCTCGGAGTTGAAGCACTTCCGCACGCAGGCATCGAGCAGGTCGCATCGCGTCAGCGGGATGACGCCGGGCTCGTCCCTGGACAGCGGGACCGTGTTCGGCTGGGTGCTGAGGTCGAGGCGGGCTCGCCCCTTCTCCTTGTGCCAGTATTTGGCGCTGCCCTGCGGCCACTTCGAAGGCGGGTTCAGGATCAAATGGTATTGGCCGTATTCCAGGGTCGGCAGATCGATGTCGTCCGACGCCTTGAGCTTGGCCACGCTCTTCTTCATGTTCGCCAGCGGGTAGTAGTTGCTGTTCATCAAGTCTCTGAACTGCCTGCCGTTGTAGGTTTTAGTGCCCATCGCCCCATTCCTATGGTGTCGTTGCCCCGGGAAAATGATCGATTCTGCAACAGTCACTGCCTCGGTGGCGCCCTGGTGCAGCGAAAACTTGTGCTCATCACTTATCGATTCTGGCAAAGTATCATCCATGGTTGTGCTTCGTCCAGCAAGCCAACGGAGCCGGATTGGCGTGAGGTTCATTGCTAAGAAGTCTTCGACTGGTAATCTAGTCGTTCGCGGGGGATAGCTGGCCATCTTCCCGAGACATTGAAGGCACTCGGATGCACTGTTTGACGTGTCAGTCGTCGATCGATCCAGCTGATAGCCGGTGTCCAAAATGCGGTGTGGCGATACCCCGGCGGGAAGATCCCGAGAGCGAGCGCAGGTTCGTCACCATACTGCGCGCCGATGTGATCGACTCGACCGGCTTGGTTGCCGACCTGGAGCCGGAAGCGGCCGTCTCGCGACTTGAACCGGCGCTTGCGGCGATGCGGGGCGCGGTACGCCAGTTTGGCGGCATCGTCAGCAAGGAGCTGGGCGACGGGCTGGCCGCCGTTTTCGGCGCCCCGATCGCGGATGACAATCATGCTCCGCTCGCCTGCCACGCGGCCATCGAGTTGGTCAGGCGAGTCGCTGGCCTTGGTGATCCCGGGCTTCAGGTTCGGGTCGGCCTCCACTCCGGCCATGTCGTCGCCTACATGGTCGCGAGTGAGTTTTCCAAGGTTTACGAAATCGGCGGCCCTGCCCAGCATCTCGCTGCGAGACTGGAGTCCGAGGCAGAGGCAAATCAGATCTACGTGTCCGAGGCCTGCCAGAAGCTCGCAGACGGGCACGTCCGTTTCGACTTTCTTGGTCGCAAGACGCTGCGCGGATTCAATGATCCGCTGCCGGTTTATCGGCTTCTGGGAGCCAGCGATCTTTCGAGCTGGCGGGTGCGCCGCGCGCGCAGCGTCTCCCGGTTTGTCGATCGCACGACGGAGCGGGCGCTGCTGTGGCGCGCTGCGGAAAGGGTTGCCGCAAGCCGGCAGGCGGTTCTTTTGATGGGCGACGCCGGCATTGGAAAGTCCCGGCTCGCACATGAATTTGTACAGGACCTCCGGGCCGGCGGCTGGCGGCTGATCGATGCCGAGTGCAGCCCAAATCTACAAGGCGCGCCGTACAGTGCCCTCCGGCGCCTGTTGCTTTCGATCCTTGATGCTGCGGCGCAGGATCCGAACCGGGTGGATGATCCGAGAAGCGAATTATCGGTGGTGCTGCAGCGAGCCGTCGACGCGGTCCTGGATGTGCCCGTCTCCGATCCGCAATGGGACGAGTTGGGACCTCATGCGCGTGGACGTGCGATCTCGGAAGCGAGTTGCGCGCTAGTCGAGAGCGTCGCCCGTCGCCAGCGTACGGTTCTTCTGATCGAGGATGTGCACTGGATCGATCGCGCCAGCGACACCGTTATTGCTGACCTGGCTAACCTGCAAAGCCCAGATTTGCTTGTGCTGCTGACGACAAGGCCCAATGGAATGCCGGTGTGGATCGCGCGATGCCACGCGGAAATCGTGGCGATGCGGCCGCTCGATGACGACTCAGGACGGACTATGCTCGCCGAGATGCTTGGCCCCTCCGCGACGAACACGGACCTGAAGAATCGCATCATCTCGCATTCAGCCAATATTCCGCTGTTCATCGAGGAAATCTGCCGCAGTTTGAAGGACAGCGGTATGCTTCTCGGTCAGTGGGGCGACCTTTCCCTTGCGCGTCCCGTCGATGAACTCGGCATCCCCAGCAGCATTCAGGGCGTGATCGCGGCTCGGCTGGATCGGGTGTCACGGCAGGAGCGGTCGCTTCTCCAAATTGCCGCCGCACTCGGACGTCGGGCGAGTCAAGCCATGCTGCGGGGAGCCGCGGCACTGCCGGAGGAGGTTCTGCAGAAGTGCCTGACCGCGCTTGATCGCGCCGAGTTGCTTGTCAGGATCGACAGTGAACTGGAAGATTCATTCGAGTTTCGGCACGAAATGGTTCGGCAGGTGACCTACGATTCGATGGTCGAAAAGATGCGCCAAGCTGTACACGCCGGCATTCTCTCGGCTCTGGAGGCCGATAAGGCATGGGCCGATGATGCGGACACGCTCTGCTACCACGCGGTGCGGGCAAAGGACTGGCAGAAGTCATTTCACTACGGCAGGGGAGCGGCGCAGAAGTGTCTGGCACGTTCGGCGTTTGCCGATGCCGCCAACTATTTCGTTATCGCGATGAATTCTCTGGACAGGACGGATCTGAGTCGTTCGCGGGAGGCTAGTGCCATTGACCTCCGGCTGGAGGCGCGCTTGGCGTTCATGGCATCCGGTCAGGTATCTGATTGGCTGGATCACGGAAAGGAAGCCGAGCGGCGCGCCAGCGCCATCGACGATGTCGAGCGCAAGGTTGCTGCGATGACTGTCTCGGCCGCTGCTCAAAATTTCTATGGCACGCCTGCGGAGTCAGTTGCGATTGGTGAGGAAGTTATCGTCCTTGCCAGAGAGTGGGGCAATCTGGGCTGGCTCAATGCCGCTCAATACGGGCTCGGACAGGCTTATTTTCTCAGCGGACGCTATGGAAGGGCTGCACAAGCGTTTGAGCAGGTTCGTATCCAATTGCAGGGGGCGGATGCCAGTCCACCCGTTGGCACGCCGCCCAAACACACACTCCTCCTCTGCTGCATGATGGGCAGCATCACTCACACCGTCATGGGCGAGATCGACGCCGCCGAAGAGCTCGATCGCGAAGCGGCTGCAATCGCCGAGGAGACCGGCCGTCCCTATGACCGCGTCGCCGCCGCCTATAGCGGCGGCTGGCTCATGCTCGGCCGGGGCGACCCAGCGGCGGCGGCCGCCATCCTCGAAGACGGCTTTGTGCTGGCGCAGAAGCACGGCATCCGGTTGTTCGTGCCGGTGCTCGCCTGCCACCTCGGCATGGCCTATCTGGAGCAGGGGCTGTTCGACCGGGCGCGCGGCATGCTGACCGAGGCGCGCGAGGAGGCGAAGGCGGTCGGCTATACCTCGGCCGTGCTGCGCAGCTCGATCTACCTGGCGCTCGCGACCTGGCGTCTCGGCGATGTTCAGGCGGCGCAGAACATGCTGCGCGAGGCGCGCAACACCGCCCGCCAGCAGGGGTTTTCCGGCCTCGAGGCCGAGGCCCTGTTTGGCGAGGCCGTGGTGACGCCCGTCGCCAGCGAGAACAGCAAGCCGGCCGTCCTCGCGTCCTTGCGCGGGGCCATCGCGATCGCGTCCGAAAGCGGCGCGCTGCCGCTGCAGCGCAAGGCCGAGGCGATGCTGACCGGGATGTTGGCCCGGGGCAATGAGCTGAGCTGACTCCGCTTCCCGGCTTCCCGCCCCGGTCCGCGCAACGCGCCCTGGCTGCCCGACAAGCCAAGTAAATTCTGGAGGCGAAGCAAGGACTTGGCTACTGTGCATGGGGTTGTTTTCGCGCTTTTTGCAGCGCGGCCCCCTGTCTCACGCGAGAAACGCGCGGAACCGGCGCAGCGCGATCGCGAAGAAGACGCCGCCGATCACGGCGAGCGCTGCGAGCTGCGGCCATACCGATTCCAGGCCCGCGCCGCGGAACAGGATGGCCTGGGCCAGCATCACGAAATGCGTGTTGGGCGCCGCCAGCATGATGTCCTGGACGAATTGCGGCATGCTCTCCCGTGGCGTCATGCTGCCGGAGAGAGTCTGCAGCGGCAGAAGGGTCATCATCAGCAGCAATCCGAACTGCGGCATCGATCCGGCGACGGTGGCGAGAAAGATGCCCATGCTGGTGGTGGCAAACAGCTGCAGCGCCGCCCCCAGCAGAAAGAGTGCGACCGAGCCGTCGATCGTGATCGCCAGCCAGCCCTTGATCACGAAGACGATCGACAGCGCGGAGGCCACGAGCACCGCCAGCCCCATCGACCACACCTTGCTGACCATGATCTCCAGCGGCGTGACCGGCATCACCAGCAAATGCTCGATCGTGCCGTGCTCGCGCTCGCGGATCAGCGCCGCGCCGGTCAGGATGATCGAGAGCATGGTGATCGAGGTGATGAGCTCGTCGACGGCGCCGAACCAGGATTTCTTCAGCTCGGGATTGAAGCGGGCCCGCAGGGTCAGCTCGATCGGCACGCTCTGCGCATTGCGCGTCCGCGCCAGGAACTCCGCGATCTCCGCGCTGACGATCTGCTCGACATAGCCGCCGCCGTTGAACGCCTGCGAAATCCGCGTTGCGTCGACGTTCAGCTGAATGGCCGGCGACTTCCGTGCCAGCAGGTCGCGCTGGAATTCCGGTGGAATGTTCAGCGCAAACGTGTCGAGCCCCGCGTCCATCCGCCGGTCCATTTCATATTGCGAGATCAGGCGCGGCTCGGAGAAGTACGGCGCCGTGAATGCCAGGTCGATGCGGTTGGAGACTGGCGAACGGTCCTCGTCGACGATGGCGATCGCGGCGCGGTTCAGCGTCTCCGGCAGCGCCTTGGCCCCGGCATAGATTGCGATCGTGAAGGAATAGACGATGAGCACGAGCAGCATGGGATCGCGCACCAGGCCGCGCAGTTCCTTGACCCCGAGCTGAAATACGTGGTCGAGGCGCATGATCACCGGGCCTGTTTCTTCAGCAGCATTGCGCCGGCGGTCATCAGAACGGGTACCATGACGGCGAGCGCCAGCAGGTCGTTGTGGAGCGTGTCGAAGCCGAGGCCCTTGGAGAAGGTGCCGCGCGAGATCGTGACGAAATAGGTGGTGGGATAGAGCTGCCCGATTGCAGCCCCCAGGCCCTGGAGCGAGGAGACCGGATCGATCAGGCCGGAATATTGGATGGCCGGGATCAACGTGATCAGGACGGTGCCGAACAGCGCGGCGATCTGGCTTTTCATGAAGGCCGAGATCACCAGTCCCATGCTGGTCGTCGCCGTGACATACAACAGGGCGGCAAGGGCATAGGTCGCAAAGCTTCCCGTGAAGGGAACGCCGAAGACGGTGAGCGCGAAGCCGACCAGGAGGAGGAAATTGGCGAAGGCGAGCACGACATAGGGCAGTTGCGTGCCGAGCAGGAATTCCAGCCGCGTCACCGGGGTGACGTAGAAATTGACGATCGAGCCGAGCTCCTTCTCGCGCACAACGGCGAGCGCAGCGAGCACCGCCGGAATCAGGACCAGCAGCAGCGGAATGATCCCCGGCGCCATGGCGACGACGCTGATGACGTCGGGATTGTAGCGGTAGCGCAGCTGGAGCTGGTAGGCACCGGCGATCGCCGCCTCGCCATAGAGCTCGCGTCCCTTCTGCGCGAGCCAGGTGGCGTGGATCGCCTGGGCGTAGGAGCGCAGCGTCTCGGCCCGCGTCGGATTGGCGCCGTCGACCCAGGCGCCGATCTCGACATGGCGGCCGCGGCTGACGTCGCGGCCGAAGCCCGGCGGCAGCTCGATGGCGAGGCCGATCTCGCCGGCACGCATGCGGCGGTCGAGATCGGCGTAGTCGGTGATCGGAGGTTTCTCGGTGAAATAGCGCGAGCCCGAGATCTGAAGGCTGTAGTCGCGGCTGATCGCGCTGTCGTCGCGATCGAGCACGGCAAAGGTCAGGTTCTCGACATCCATGCTGATGCCGTAGCCGAGGACGAACAGCAGCAGCACGCTGCCGAGAATCGCGAGCGTGGCCCGGATCGGGTCGCGCCGCAGCTCGAGCATCTCCCGCCGGGAATAGGCGAGCATGCGCGTCAAACTGAAGGCGGCGTTGCGCCGGGCCGGCGGCGCGGCGGTTGCCGGAGCGGGCGCTGGCAAGGCGACCGCCGGCTGGCCGGCCGGCTCGGTCGCGTCTGCGATCGCCTGTTCCAGGCAGGCGATGAAAGCCTGCTCCAGCGTCGCGGTGCCGTGCGCAGCCACGATCGCCGCGGGCGTGTCCGACGTCAGCACCTTGCCGGCATGCATCAGCGAAATCCGGTCGCAACGCTCCGCCTCGTTCATGAAATGGGTGGAGACGAAGATGGTGACGTTGTCCTTGCGGGAGAGTTCGGCGAGGATCTGCCAGAAGCGGTCGCGGGCGACCGGATCGACGCCCGAGGTCGGCTCGTCGAGGATGAGGATGTCGGGCGCGTGGATCATGGCGACCGCCAGCGACAAGCGCTGCCGCAGTCCGAGCGGCAACGCATCGGGCAGAGAATCGGCGACCTCGGCGAGATCGAACCGGACGATCATCTCCTCGATGCGCGGGGCAATGGTGTCCGCCGGCAGCTGGAACAGCCGCGCATGCAGGTCGAGATTCTGCGCGACCGTGAGCTCGGAATAGAGCGAGAATCCCTGCGACATGTAGCCGATGCGCCGCCGCACCGACATGTCGCGGGCATCGATGGTCTTGCCGAACAGCCGCGCGGTGCCTTCGCTGACCGGCAGCAGGCCGGTGAGCATCTTCATGGTGGTGGTCTTGCCGCACCCATTCGAGCCGAGGAAGCCGAAGATCTCGCCCTTCCTGATGCGGAAACTGACGTCGTCGACGGCCACGAAGCCGTTGAACCGCCGCGTCAGGTGGTCGGCCTCGATCGCGATCTCGTCATGGTCCTCGCCGCGCGGCGGGATGACGACATCGGTATGATTGCCGCGATCGGCTTCGGGCAAGAGGCGGATGAAGGCTTCATCGAGCGTGTCGGCACCGGTCTGCCGCTTGAGCGCGGCCGGCGTTCCGGTCGCCAGCACGCGGCCGGCATTCATCGCGATCAGAAAATCGAACTGAGCAGCCTCTTCCATATAGGCGGTCGAGACGATCACGCTCATGCCGGGCCGGCCAGCGCGGATCGAGGCGATCAATTCCCAGAACTGGCGGCGCGACAGTGGATCGACGCCGGTGGTCGGCTCGTCCAGGATCAACAGCTCGGGATCGTGGATCAGGGCGCAGCACAGGCCAACCTTCTGCTTCATGCCGCCGGACAGCTTAGCCGCCGGCCGGTCGGCGAAGGGCGCGAGGCCGGTGTCGCGCAGCAGACCGGCGATCCGTCTGTTGCGCTCGGCCTTGTCGTGCCCGAACAGGCGGCCGAAGAAGTCGATGTTCTCGAACACCGACAGCGTCGGATACAAATTCTTGCCGAGACCCTGCGGCATGTAGGCGATGTCGGGACATACGTTGCGGCGGTGGCGCGCGCTCGCCATGTCGCCGCCGAGCACGTGGACATGCCCCTGCTGGATGGCGCGGGCTCCGGCGATCAGCGACAGCAGGCTGGATTTGCCGACGCCGTCGGGGCCGATCAGTCCCACCATGCAGCCGGACGGAAGGTCGAGCGTGATCGCTTCCAGTGCGCGGGTCTTGCCGTAGCTCAAGCCCACGTTATCGAGTTGCACCACGCTGCCGGGCGCGGCAGGCAGCTCGGCTGCGGCCCCGGTGCTCATCTCGTCAGCTTGACGTTGAGATTGCCTGGCCATTGCGCGGCCGGATCGAGCTGCACATAGGCCATGCCCGGCAGGCCGGTCTTCACCTGCTCGATGTGCTGGCGCAGCAGCTCGGGCGCGATATGCGCCTTGATGCGGAACATCAGCTTCTGGCGCTCCTCCTCGGTCTCGACCGTCTTCGGCGTGAACTGCGCGACGTCGGCGACGAAAGTGGCTTTGGCGGGGATCACGTATTGCGGGATGGCGTCCAGCACCAGACGCACCTCGGCACCGATCGCGACCCGGCCGGCAGCGGCCGTCGGCAGGAAGAACGTCATGTAGACGTCGCCGAGATCGACCATGTTGAGGACGCGGCCGCCGGCGGCGAGCACCTCGCCGGGCTGCGACACGCGATACTGCACGCGGCCGTCGCGCGGCGCCTTCAGCACGCTGTCGTTGAGGTCGGCATTGATGCTTTCGATCGCGGCCTTTGCCGCGTCGACGGCGGCGCCGGCGTCGATCACCATGGCGCGGGCGGAGCTGATCGCGGCCTCGGATGCCGCGACCTGAGCGTGGGACGCGGCGAGCGCCGCCTTGGCCGTGGCGTTGGCGGAGCGGTCGTCGTCCAGGACCTGCTGCGCCACCGCACTCGTCTTGATCAATTGTTCGGAGCGATCGAGCTTGCGGCTCGTGGTGTCGAGCTGCGCGACGCGCTGGTCGACCACGGCCTCCGCAGCCCTGCGTTCGGCCTCGCGCTGGTTCACCAGGCTCTTCGCGGTCTCGACATTGATCGCGGCGCGCTGCAGCTGCGCCTCGGCCTGGCGGCGCTGCGCCTGCAATTGCTCGGTGTCCATGCGCGCCAGCACCTGGCCCGCGCGGACGAAGTCGCCCTCGCCAACCAGGATGTCGCGGATCCGGCCCGGTGTCTTGGTCGCGAGGTCGATCTCGACCGCTTCGATGCGGCCATTACCGCGGGCAAAGCCTGCCGGCAGCGTGTTGGTGTCGCGGTGCTGCCAATAATAGTAGCCGCCACCTGCAACGAGGACGGCGATCGCGGCGATGACGCGACCCGAAGTGAAGTTCATCTGTTCAAAACGCCGTGAGGTGGCGCCCATTGTTGAGAGACGTGCGCCCGGCCGCTGATCGCGCGGGAGGGGCGGCCTCAACATTGCAGCGAATTTTGCATCGCAACTTGATGCAGATCAGACCGCGGCGCGAGGCATCCTTGCCTCTATTTTGGGCTGCGCGCGTCGTTGCTGCTCGTCCGTCCAAATGGGTCAGGCGGACGAGCGGATTATTGACGGATTACGATCGGCTCGATCCTCGCAGCCTCACTTCACCAGCGGGCAGCCGCCATCCTTGAGCGGGCGGAACGCCTGGTCGGCAGGAACCTCGGCGAGCAGCTTGTAATAATCCCACGGCCCCTTCGATTCCTCCGGCTTCTTCACCTGGAACAGGTACATGCTGTGCACCATGCGACCGTCCTCGCGCAGCACGCCGTTGTCGGTGAAGGCATCCTTCACCGGCAGCTCGCGCATCTTCGCCATCACCGTCTTGGTGTCCCTGGTGCCGGCCGCCTGCACGGCTTTGAGGTAATGCAGCGTAGCGCTGTAGGTCGCCGCCTGGTTCATCGTCGGCATGCGCTTGACGCGTTCCAGGAAGCGCTTGCCGAAGGCGCGGGTCTTGTCGTTGAGATCCCAGTAATAGGCTTCGGTGACGATCAGGCCTTGCGCGAGCTTGAGCCCGAGGCTGTGCACGTCGGAGATGAACATCACGATCGCGGCCAGGTTCTGGCCGCCGGCGACGATGCCGAATTCGCCGGCCTGCTTGATCGCGTTGATGGTGTCGCCGCCGCCATTGGCGAGGCCGATGATCTTGGCCTTGGACGCCTGCGCCTGGAGCAGGAACGAGGAGAAATCCGCCGTATTGAGCGGATGCTTGACGCTGCCCAGCACCTTGCCGCCCGCCGCCTTCACGACATCGCCGGTGTCGCGCTCGACCGAATGGCCGAACAGGTAGTCGGCCGTGAGGAAGAACCAGGTGTCGCCACCGTTCTTGACGATGGCGCTGCCGACGGTGTGTGCGTTGGCGTAGGTGTCGTAGGTCCAGTGCGCGGTGTAGGGCGAGCAGGATTTTCCCGTGATGTCGGAGCTCGCCGCATCCGTCACGATCATGATCTTCTCGTATTGCTTCGACAGCTCCATCACCGCGAGCGCGGTCGCCGAGGTCGGCAGGTCGATGATCATGTCGACGCCCTCGGTCTCCCACCATTTGCGGGCGATGGTGGAGGCGACGTCGGGCTTGTTGAGCACGTCGGCCGAGACCATGTCGATCGGCTTGCCGAACATCTGGCCGCCGAAATCCTCGATCGCCATCTTGGTCGCCTCGACATTTCCCATGCCACCGATGTCGGAATAGACCGAGGAGAAGTCGGAGAGCACTCCGATCTTGAGCGGCGCCTGCTGGGCGAAGGATGGATTGATTGCGAACGATGCGAGCCCGGCCGCGAAGGCGGCGCGCATAATAATCCGGCACATGGTATTTCCTCTGATTTTATAGTTGGTGCGCCGATTCAGATTGCCTCGGCGAAAATGCAATTCTTGCGTAACGACGCCGCGCATGCGAGCCGAATTGACGCGGCCCATCGCGCCGTCTACGTTTTGCGCAAACATCGGAATCCGGCGAATGCAACGGCCTGGCCAATGCTCTGTGGATATCCGGCAGATTGCCAATTCAGGGGACGGAAATGACCGGCGACACCGCAGCCACCATCTCGAAAGCGCGCGAGCATTCCATCGGCGACCTGCTGCGCCGCTCCGCAGGCCGCGAGCCGAACAAGCTCGCGGTGAGCTGCGGCGATGTCAGCTGGAGCTTTGCCGAGATGGACGCGATCTGCAACCGGCTCGGCCGCGGCCTGCTCGGCCTCGGCGTCAGCAAGGGCGATCGCATCGCGGTGCTGTCGCGCAATTCGCATGCCTTCGCCGCGCTACGCTTCGCGGCGGCGCGGATCGGCGCCGTGCTGGTGCCGGTCAATTTCATGCTCAATCCCGACGAGATCAATTTCATCCTGAAGAGCTCCGGGGCAAAATTGCTCGCGGCCGGGCCCGACTTCGTCGAATCCGCGCGCGCAGCCAGCGCCAAGGACTGCGCGGTCGAGAAGATGATCTGGCTGCCTGGCGAGGATCCTGCGACCGCGCCCGCGGGCCTCGCCACCTTCGACGATCTGCTTGACGCCGACGGCTCGTTCCTGGAAGCGTCGGTCGACAGCCGCGATCTCGCCCAGATCGTCTACACCAGCGGTACGGAATCCCTGCCCAAGGGCGCGATGCTGACCCATGAAGCCGTGATGTGGCAATATGTCAGCTGCATCATCGACGGCGGCATGAGCGTGGATGACAAGTTCCTGCATGCGCTGCCGCTCTATCATTGCGCCCAGCTTGACGTCTTCCTGGGACCGCAAGTCTATCTCGGCGCCTCCGGCGTCATCACGGGCAAGCCGACCGCCGACAACATTCTGGCGCTGATCCAGGCGCACAAGATCACGTCGTTCTTCGCGCCGCCGACGATCTGGATCGCGATGTTGCGCTCGCCGAACTTCGACAGGACCGATCTGTCGACCCTGCAGAAGGGTTATTACGGCGCCTCGATCATGCCGGTGGAAGTCCTGCTCGAGCTCCAGCGTCGACTGCCCGCCGTCAAATTCTGGAACTTCTACGGCCAGACCGAGATCGCGCCGCTCGCGACCGTGCTGCGGCCCGAGGACCAGCTGCGCAAGGCGGGCTCGGCCGGCAAGCCCGTGCTCAACGTCGAGACGCGCGTGGTCAATACGGCAATGGAGGACGTCAAGGTCGGTGAGGTCGGCGAGATCGTGCACCGCTCGCCGCATCTGCTCTCCGGCTATTACAACGATCCGGTCAAGACCGCGGCGGCGTTCGCCGGCGGCTGGTTTCACTCCGGCGATCTCGCCACCGTCGATGACGAGGGCCACATCACCGTGGTCGACCGCGTCAAGGACATGATCAAGACCGGCGGCGAGAACGTCGCGAGCCGCGAGGTCGAGGAGATGGTCTATCGCATCCCCGCCGTGTCGGAGGTCGCCGTGGTCGGCCTGCCCGATCCGCGCTGGATCGAGGCGGTCACGGCCATCGTCGTGGTCAAGAGCGGCGAGAAGCTCGACGAAGAGACCGTCATCAAGCACTGCGCCGGCCAGATGGCGCATTTCAAGGTGCCCAAGCGCGTCATCTTCGTCGATGCCCTGCCGAAGAATCCGAGCGGCAAGCTGCTCAAGCGCGAGCTGCGTCAGCGCTTCGTCGGCGGCGAGACGCTCGACAAGGCGGTGCAGAAGAGCTTTGGCACCTGAGCGGGCGCGCTTCACTGGACGCGCTGCGCCGATGCAGCAGGGCGGTCATTTCGGCAAGATCGTGCTCGAGTTCGCTTAGCCGGCCTCGCCGGAAAGCTTCCTGACGTCGTCCGGGGTCTGTCCGAAGCGGCGGCGAAACGCGCGATGGAAATAGGAGACGTCGTGGAAGCCCGCGAGCTGCGCGATCTCGATGATCTTACGGGTGCGCATGGCGGGATTTCGAAGCAACCGCTCGGCTCGCAGCAAGCGTTGCTCCAGCACGAAGCCGCTATAGGTGATGCCAGCCTGCTCGAACAGCAGCTGGATCGTCCGTGGGCTGATGCGATGCGCGGCCGAAAGACCGGTCAGCGACAGCCCGGGGCTGTCCAGCCGCGCCAGGATGTCGAACTTGAGCGTTTCGAAACGCGCCGCTGCAAGGCCGCGCATGCGCGCCTCCTCGGCGGCATCGCCGCGGGCTCCGATCATCAGCACGGCGAGGTCGAACAGGTGCTGCGAGACCGCGTCGAGCTCGGCTGGGGCGAGCTTGTCCGAATGCGTATGCGCGAGGTCATAGTATCGCAGGAACATCGATGTGATCGGCCTGGTGCCGGGAATCGGCTGCGCGATCAGGTCCTCGGCATTCGGGCACGCGCGTAGCAGCGCCTTGCGGGGCAACAATGCGGTTTGAAAGTTGCCGTAGGCCATTTGACTGACTCTGGCTCCCCTGATCGACGGATCTCCGATCGTGAGGTCGCCGGCCGCGACGTTCAGCGGGCGCCTGCCCATGGTGCCGCTCAGATCCGAATTCGGTGACATGACGACGACCAATTCGTCGTTGGTGCCCATGGACACGAAGCTCATCGGCGTCCCGTAGGAGGCGGACAGCCTCAGGCGCGGAAGGATGGCCGGCGTGATCGTCCGGTGCACTGGGCCGTCCCCGATCGGAACGAAATCGGTCCCCATCACCTTCCGGCAGAACTGCTCGCGCCACCCCTCATAGGCCGGCCCCGTCGGATCGCCGCTGAATGAGAGCTGTGGCTGTGTCATCGATCGGAAGGTGCAGGTTCGTCGGTGATTGGAGCAAGGTTGTACCGTCAGGCCGGTGCACCGCAACGGCAAAAGCGCGGGATTGCGTGATAAGCCACTCGCGATGACGCGCGAAGACCGCGACGCGGTGCCGCAGTTCGGTGCGCGGGATCGCACAAGCAGTACGGCGGTGTTCGCGCGATGGCGAAGCTCAGTATTTCTTCACCGCCGCCCCGAGCGCGAACCACAGCAGCATCGATGCGATGCCAAAGCCGCCGAGCAGCAGGAAGGTCGGCCCGTAGCCGATCCATTGCGCGATCCAGCCGCCGAGCGCGGGACTGAGGCTGGCGCCGACGCCCTGCACCGTGATCACGGCGCCCTGGCCGAGATTAATGCGACCGGTGCCGTTGAGTGCGCGCGCGACCATGCCGGGAACGGCGACCGTCTGCAGTCCTGTGCCGATGCCGTCGAGCACCTGCATTGGCACCACGCCCCACCATCCCGTGACGAAGAACGCCAGCACGCCGCGGATGGGCAGGAACATGAAGGAGATCAGGATGATCGGCCAGTAATTGCGCTTGCTCGCGGCCTTCATTGCGATCAGCGAGGTCACGACCATGACGCCCTGCGCAATGACTACGGTGGTCGCGACGAAGCTCGGGCCGTTGGCCTGTCCCTCGGCCACCGCCGCCAGTCCGTAGAGTGGGACGATCGCGGCGTTGCCGAGATGGAAGAGCGCCAGCGCCAGCGCAAGTACGAGCAGCGCGCGATGCTTGAGCAGCATCGAGAGCGCGTCAGGGGCACTGTCTGGGTCATCCTCCTTGCTGCCACGTGCGGCGCGGTCGTCGATTGCCTTGGCCGGAATCATCAGGACGCAGGCGATCGCGATGGCGCCGAACAGGGCGGCCAGCGCGAACACGGCAAAATAGCCGTACTTGTAGCCGAGATAGCCCGAGAGCGCAGCGCCAACCATGTTGCCGGCGTGGTTGTAGGCCTGATTGCGGCCGTTGAGCGCGTTGAAGCCCTTCTGCTTGGCGATGCCGAGCGTGATGCCCGTGACGGCCGGCACGATCGCGGCGCTCGCCAGCGATTGCGCCACTTGCGAGAACGTCACAGCCCAGAAATTCTGCGAGATCAGGATGATCGCAGAGGCCGAGACCACGCAGATGCCGGGAATCACGACCCACATCCGCTTGTTGCGGCTGGCATCGATGAAGCCGCCGATCGGCGTCGTGACCAGCATGCCGGCGACGTTGCCGATCGTCATCGCGGTGCCGATCAGGCCGGTCGCCCAACCGCGCTCCTGAAGGAAGACGCCGACGAAAGGCCCGATGCCCGACTGCATGTCGGCCATGAAGAAGTTGAGCGCGAACAGGGGCCAGATGCGGGACGAGGAAGGAGGCCGCGATGTCATCGATACTCAAGCATGCTGTTCGTCTGTCGTGATCCTATTGGCCCATCGATCTGGCGTTGACCCGAACGTAACGGACGCTCGCCGCGTTGGTTCCCCCTCACTGCTGATGCGCACCGACCTTGCCGAAAGCGCGTTCGCAATGTCATCCTGCGGTCTTCCTACGGAGCTCGAGCCATGCCACTCTGGACCTGCGAAACCTGCGGCGCGCAATTCCCGAGCGGTGGAAATCCGCCCGCCTCCTGCGTGATCTGCGAGGACGAGCGGCAGTTCGTGAACTGGAACGGACAGACCTTTCTCACGCGCGAGCAGCTCGCGCGGGCGCATCGCGTGGTGGGCCGCGACGATCTTGGCCTCACCGGGATCGGCCTGGAACCGAGCTTCGCCATCGGGCAGCGCGCGCTGCTGGTGCCTCAAGGCGACGGCTGCGTGATGTGGGATTGCATTCCGCTCGCAACCGATGAAGCCATCCAATACGTCGCAGCGCTTGGCGGACTGAAGGCAATCGCGATCTCGCACCCGCACTATTACGGCGCGGTCGCCGACTGGAGCGACACTTTTGGCGGCGTGCCGGTCTATCTGCACGCGGACGACCGCGCTTTCGTCACGCGACCGCATTCTTCGATCGTGCACTGGACCGGCGAAAGCCACCGGATCTCCGACGATGTGCTGCTGCTGCGAACCGGCGGTCATTTCGCCGGCGCCACCATGCTGCACTCGGCGCGCAGTGCGGACGGCAGGGGGGCACTGCTCACCGGCGACATCGCCCAGGTGACGATGGACCGCCGCTTCGTCAGCTTCATGTACTCCTATCCCAACTACACGCCGCTCAATGCAGCCGCGGTGCGGCGGATCGCGGCAGCCGTCGAGCCGCTCGCCTTCGATCGCATCTATGGCGCGTGGTGGGGGCGCAACATCGCCGGCGGCGCCAAGGCCGCCTTCGCGGCCTCGGTCGCGCGCTATCTGGCGGCCATCGCCTGAACCGGATCTATCTTGCTTGTCTTGAATAACTGTACTATAAGTACAGTATAGATTGCAGTGATGCAGATGCGGTCCGGCATGATCGATGCATCTTGCAAGTCGCGGCACTCTGTGGCCGCG
Source organism: Bradyrhizobium sp. 22 (assembly GCF_000482425.1). NCBI lineage: Bacteria > Pseudomonadati > Pseudomonadota > Alphaproteobacteria > Hyphomicrobiales > Nitrobacteraceae > Bradyrhizobium > Bradyrhizobium sp. 22. The sequence goes on along the minus strand of NZ_KI519400.1, from coordinate 1,365,096 downwards.
TGAGCGGGAGTTGGACGCATGACTGGGCCGCAGGATTACGAGATTTTCGATGCCGGCGACGTCACGCTGCAATCCGGAGCCGTCTTCCCCTCGCTGAAGCTCGCCTACAAGACCTATGGCACGCTGACCCCGACCAGGGACAATGTCATCCTCTATCCGACCTCGTTCAGCGCGCAGCACATCGACACCGAATGGCTGATCGGGCCCGACGGTGTGCTGGACCCCACGCGCTACTTCATCGTCATCCCGAACCTCTTGGGCAACGGCCTGTCATCCTCGCCGTCGAATACCCCCGCGCCATTTCCCGAGGTGAGCTATCACGATGCCGTCGCGGTCCAGCACCGGCTTCTCACCGAGCGCCTTGGCATTTCGAAGCTGGCCCTCGTCTACGGCTGGTCGATGGGCGGCATGCAGGCCTATCACTGGGCGGCGCTGCATCCCGACATGGTCGCGCGCGCGACCGTGGTCTGCGGCAGTGCGCGTTGCGCGCCCTACAATTACGTCTTCCTCGAAAGCGTGAAGGCCGCGCTCACCGCCGATCCCGCTTTCCGCGACGGCCGCTTCGCCGAGAAGCCGGTCGCCGGTTATCGCGCCATGGGGCGCGTCTATGCCGGCTGGGCGATGTCGCACGGCTTTTATCGCGACGAGCTCTGGCGCGAGGCGGGCTTCACCTCGCTGGAGGATTATCTCGTCCGCACCTGGGACGCGACATTTGCCCGGCGCGACGCCAACGATCTTCTGGCGCAGATCGGCATCTGGCAGAACGGCGATATCAGCCGCTGCGCGAGGTTCGCGGGCGATTTCGATCGCGCGCTGGCGGCCGTCAAGGCCCACATGCTGCTGATGCCGGGCGCGACCGATCGCTATTTCGACGCCCGCGACAACGAGGACGAGCTCGGCCGGCTGGTGAACGCGAAATCGGCCGTGCTGCATCCGATTCCGTCGCTGCACGGCCATCGCGCCGGCAACCCAGTCAACAATCCGCGCGACCTGGCTTTCCTCAAGACCGAGGTCGCGGCGCTTCTCGGCAAGTAGGACAGGCATTTCGATCATGACCAACACGACCGTTTCAGAGCCCGGCCACCGCCTGAAGCCGCTGACGCCGACGATGCTGCGCGATCTGTCGGTCCGCTCCGATCTCAAGGGCGCTATGCAGACCGCCGGCCATTATGGCGCGATCGTGCTGGTGGGCGCGGCGATCGCTGTGGTTTCCTCGAGATGGGGCGTGCTCTGGGCGTTGCCGTTGATGGCGGTGCAGGGTTATGTCGTCGCCTTCCTGTTCATGGCGGTGCACGAGACCGCGCACAAGACCGCGTTCAGGAGTCGCGGCCTCAATCTCGCCGTGGGCCACGTCTCGGCCTTCATCATCGGATTGCCTTACGAATATTACTGCCTGTTTCACTGGGACCATCACCGCTACACCCAGGATCCTGACAAGGATCCCGAGCTGATCGTCGGGGTGAAACCGACATCCGACACGCAGCTCGCGATCGCCTATAGCGGCCTGCTCCAGGTCGCCGGCCGTCTCCGGCTGATGCTCGGCCATGCGCTCACCGGCAACGTCACCGTGCCCTGGATCCCTGAGAGCAAGCGCGCCGTCATCGTCAGAGAGGCGCGGGTCTATGTCGCGCTCTATGCTCTGCTGCTCGCGCTCTCGCTGTGGTTCACGTCAGCGCTACTGCTCTGGGTCTGGATCGTCCCGCTCATCATCGGACAGTTCTTCCTGCGGCCCTATCTCTACGCCGAGCACACCGGCTGCGAGCGCACCCGCAGCGCTTTCGAGAACACGCGCACCACCTACACCGCCGCGTTCGTCAAATGGTTTGCGTGGAACATGCCTTACCATGTCGAGCACCACGCCTATCCCTCGATCCCGTTTCACGCGTTGCCGAAGCTGAACGCAATCGTCGACGACGAGATCGTCCATCGCGGCCACGGCTACATCCGAACGACGCGCGAGACCTGGACCTGGTTTCGCCGGCAGCGGCAGGCCGGCTAGGCGGACGAGCGCCGATGGAGATTCCCGTAGTTTGTCGTGGGTTTGCCGGCTTCCGATAGCGCGCTTTACGACGTGTTCATGCACTTGCTCGATGGCCCGGAGCATTCCCATACCGTGCCGTCGCGCTCGACATAAACCTGATCAAAATCAATCACTTGGCGCCTCGAAGAAGATGCCTAACGAATCCCTCCGGATCGGGAAAGTTTTAGCCGTGTTGTATTCATGACCAGGCGAGGCCGCTACTGTAAGCGTTGGGGTCATCAACGCCGCCGACGTCTGGAGAGTTTGGTGATGAGTGCGATGAGAGGCCGTCTTCTCGTGGTCGACGACGACCTGGTGCAGCGAGTTCTGATCGGCAAGATCGGGGCGAAACTCGGCTACGAAACGGTCGTTGCGTCCTCCTATGAGGCCGCAACCGAGCTGCTGGGCCGCGAGGCCTTCGAGATCATGGCGCTCGACCTGTCGCTCGGAGAGCGGGACGGGGTGGAGCTGTTGCACTTCGTCGCCGAGCGAGGCCTCCGCGAGATGTCGATCGTCATCATCAGCGGCTGCGACGATCGTATCATGAAGGCCACGCGACGGGTCGCGAACGGGTTGAAGCTGTCGGTCGGCGGATGCCTGACAAAGCCGCTCGATCTGAACCGCTTGCGCAGCGCACTCGAATCTCCGCGGCGTGCGCCGCTGGCCGCGGCATCGACCTCGCCGCAGCTCCCGATCACGCCGGCGAGAATCATGCGTGGCCTCGCCGACCGCGAATTCTTCGTCGAGTTTCAGCCGAAAATCTCGCTTGAGACCGGAAGGGTCGTCGGCGCCGAGGCCCTCGCACGCTGGCGCACCGCCGAATTCGGCATGGTCTCGCCCATGGTCTTCATTCCGATCGCCGAGGAGGCCGGCCTCATGCGCGAGGTGACCGATTGCATCCTGTCATCGGCGATGTCGCAGGGCCGCAAGCTGATCGAGCGCAATCCCGGCTTCACCATTGCCGTCAACATCTCGGGCTCGCTGATGTCCGATCTGGCCTTGCCCGACCGGATCGAGGAGATCCTGCGCCGCGAGAACATCTCGCCGACCTCGCTGACGGTGGAGATCACCGAGACTTCGGCCATGGCCGACGTCGAGCGTGCCAACGACATCCTGGTGCGGCTGCGGCTCAAGAAGATCGGGACGGCCATCGACGATTTCGGCACCGGCTATTCGTCGCTCGCGGCCCTGGCGCGGCTGCCGTTCAGCGAGCTGAAGATCGATCAGTCCTTCATCAAGGGCTGCGAATCCGACGATGATATGATGAAGATCGTCGATGCCTCGGTGGCGCTGGCGAAGGCGTTCAACATGAAGGTCGTGGCCGAGGGCGTCGAGAGCTCCGAAGCGCTCGAGATCATCCGCCGCATCGGCTGCGATGTCGCCCAGGGCTTCTTCTTTGCGCCCTCGCTGCGGCGATCGCGCGCCGAACGGTGGATCTCCGAGCGCAATGCTCTCGCCGACGGGCACGGGGCATCGGCGACGCCGGTAGCTCTCGCAGGCTGAGATGGCGAACCCCGGTCGCCGGGCGACCGGGATTCGTCAGCAGATGCAGGCGGGCTCAGTAGATCCCGTAGGCGCAGACATTGACGACGCGCACGCGCAGGCCGTGACGGGTCCGGACCAGGCGTTCCTGGTAGCAATTGCTGACGCCGGTGTTGAGGTAGATTCCGCCGAAGCCCCAGCCGGGACCCCAGTGGTGATGACCGTGATGGTGATGGAAACCGCCTGCCGAAGCGGCGGTCGGGGCCAGAGCGGCAACGCCGAGCGAACCGGCGGCGATCAGACCGAGAGCAAGCTTACGAAACATCTTCATTCTCCATTTGGCGCTAGGGCCGTTGTTGTGTCCCTGCATCTCGGTCGGGCCGAGATGCGATCGCGTTCACGCGGGATCAGGAGAATCGTGTTTCAGGATTGTTTCGTGGCCTGCGGCGTAATGCGCCGGTGTGATGTTTTCCGCGCCGCGCGATAGCGCGCGGCCATCGCCTGCGTCAGTTCTGTCATCTTGTCGCGGAGATCGGCGGGCTCCAGCACTTCGGCCTCGGGGCCGAGCCGCAACAATTCGGCCGCGGCGTGCCAGGATGTCTTGCCGACAGGCACGCGCGCAATGCGCCAGCCGTCGGCATCACCGGCCTCTGCGAGCTGCGTACGCGCCTTGACGTAAGGCTGGCTCAATGCGTCGAGCAGCTTGACGCCGAACGGCGACAGCCGCACCACCGCGACATTGGGGTGCATCTCGGCCTCGAGACGAAGTGTCGCGGCCTGCCAATAGGCGGCCAGATCGAAATCGGTGGGGCGCTCGAAGTTCTCGTCGAGCGCCGTGCAGTCGAGCACGCGCGCGACACGATAGGTGCGCACGCTGGCGTCGACCTGGCCCGCGAGGTACCAGTTCCCGCCCTTCAGCACGAGGCCGAGCGGCGCGAGACGGCGCTGCTTCTCGGAACGCCAGCTCTGGTAGCGGATTTCTATCAATGTCCCGCGCAGCACCGCGCCGGCGATCGTGCGTAGATGTTTCGGTTCGTCCGCCTCGCCAAACCAGCCGGGCGCATCCAGGTGAAAGCGCCCCTGCATACGACTGGCGTCCTCGCGCAGATGGGCGGGCAGCGCCGCCATCAGCTTGTTCTGCGCGGCGATCATCGCCGCATCGAGGCCGAGGGCCGCCGCAGGACCGGGCAATCCGGTCAGGAACAGCGCGCCGGCCTCGCTCTGCGACAGGCCGTTCAGTCGCACGCGGTAGCCGTCGAGCAGGCGATAACCGCCCTCCGCGCCGCGGTCGGCGTAGACCGGCACGCCCGACGCCGCGAGCGCGTCGATGTCGCGATAGATCGTGCGCACCGAGACCTCGCAGGACTCCGCAAGCTCTGGCGCGGTGGCCTGCCCCCTGGCTTGGAGGGTGGTGAGGATCGACAGCATCCGGCTCGCGCGCATGATTTCCTTAAACCATACCTGACAGAGGATGTCAGGTATGAGTCTCTACAAGATGCGCCTTGCCAGAGAGCGCCCCAGGAGAGCCTGCCATGACCGATCCGAACCGCATCACGCTGTATTATTCGCCGCAAAGCCGCGCCACTGGCACGCGGGTGCTGCTGGAGGAGCTGGGCGCGCCTTATGATCTCCACGTCCTCAACATGAAGGCTAGCGAGCAGCGGAAGCCGGCCTATCTCGCCATCAATCCACTCGGCAAGGTCCCGGCGATCCGCCACGGCGAGGCCCTGGTGACCGAGCAGGTCGCGATCACCATCTATCTCGCTGATCTCTTCCCGCAGGCGGGTCTGACGCCTGCGCTGAACGATCCTCTGCGCGGCCCATATCTACGCTGGATCGCCTATTACGGCTCATCCTTCGAGCCGGCGCTGATCGACAAGTTCATGCAGCGCGAGCCGGCGCCCATCACGCAGTCGCCCTATGCCGACTACGACACCATGCTCGGCGCGCTCGAAGCGCAGCTGTCGAGGGGGCCGTATCTGTTCGGCGAGCGTATGACAGCCGCCGATGTGTTGTGGGGCGTGGCGTTCAGCTGGACCATGATGTTCGGCATCGTGCCGAAGAAGGACGTCTTCGTCCGCTACGCCGAGCGCATGACCTCGCGACCGACATTCCAGCGCATCAACGCGGCGGATGAGGAGATGGCCGCGCAGCATGCCAAGGCGGCGGGAGCGTAAAGGCTTTCGTTCTGATGGCGGGAAACGCGCCGACAATGGAGTATGAAGCGTCTCCTCGTGCTCCCCGACCCGTCCCTCAAAACCTCGGCGCTCTCTTCTCTGCGAACGCCTTGATGCCTTCCTTGATCTCCTCGCCGCGCATGCTGTCGCGGTGGCGCTGGTCGGCGGCACCATCATCGAGCTCGCCGCGGGCGAATTCGTTGATGGCGCGCTTCATGCCGGCCATCGCCTGCGGCGCGTTGCCGGCGAGAACCGTCGCGAGCTGGTCGACCTCCTCGTCCAGGAACTCCACCGGCACCATGGCGGTGAGATAGCCGATCCGCAGCATCTCCGGGGCGCTGATCTTTTGCGCGGTCAGGAACAGTCGCTTCGCGTTGTCGATGCCGAGCCGGGTGACGTAGCGCTTGATGCCGCTCCGGTAATAATGCAGCCCGAGCCGCGCCGCCGGCATGAACATCTCGGCGGTATCGACGCCGATGCGGAAATCGCAGGCGAGCGCGAGATCGGTCGAGCCGCCATAGACGCCGCCGTTGAGCCGGCAGATCGTCGGCACGCCGAGGTCCTCCAGCCGGTTGACGACGAGTTCGAAGGCAGAGCCCGCGCTCTGCTGCTCGTTTGCGCTGACGGCGCGCTCGGCGGCCGAGTTGAGGTCATACCCGGCGGAGAAGGCGCGGCCGGTGCCGGTCAGCACCAGCACGCGGATGGCCGGATCGGCCTCGATCAGGTCGAACAGCCTGACGAGTTCGTCGAGGTCTTCCGCCTGGAGCCGGTTGAGATGCTTCGGCCGGTTGAGGCGGATGGTGGCGCGTGCGCCGTCGCATTGGAGCAGGGGGCTGGTCGCTGCGTCGGTGACGTCCGACATTCTTGTCTCCATCGTACCTGTTTTGGAGGGCGCGGCCTTTCGCCTCGGCGTCGCGTCTCGGCAAAATCGGGATGCTGTGCCATCTCGAAGCTGTCGCAGGGCCGGAACGTGCGGCACCGCGTCGAGCACCCAGAGCACGCCGCCGGCCCGACAGCAAGACCTGCTGAGCACGCCGCCGATGGTGGCCGCGGCACAGGCCGCCCTGGTCGCGGGGGCTACCTGAAATGCGGCGGCTCGTCGTAACCGCGACGGCTGCTGAAGAACAGCAGCACCATCAGCCCGACGCCGACGATGATGGAAAACCCCGCGCCCAGCGCCAGCGCCACGTAGCCTTCCGTCGGAATCGGCTCGCCTTCGACCGCTATTGCGGAATAGGCGAAGTAGCCGGCCGCCGCCAGCATTCCCAGAAGGAGGATGATGAGGAGTGCACGCATGCGGCGGTTTTCCGGTTGCAACAGAACCAACGGTTGCAGATCGCGCTGGTTCCTTCCGACAGGGCGGAGGTCGCAGCCCCAGCCTCGTGCCCGGACGCAATGCAGCACGTCGTGATGCGCTGCAGCGGCAGCCTCAAACGACCCGGCTGGTCAGGCGCTCTGGGCGGTCTTCACGACCACGACATTGCTGTCGTCGTGCGGGGCGGGACCGGTACCCGGCACCGACTTCTCGGTCTCGCTGGCATGACGTTTCAGATAGTCGCGGCGCATGCCGATCTCGTCGCGGACGAACTCGTAGCCCAGCTTGAAGGTGTCGAGCCCATCGGTACTGATCGTGCCGTCTCGCAGTCCGATGACGGCGCCGCGCAGGATGCCCTCGAGCTCGTCCTGAAGGCATTCGAGCTGATCCAGCGAGTGCGCGTGCTCGATCCGCTCGCCGATGTCGAGGATGGCGGTGGAGAGTTCGCTGGCCTTCTCCGGCGCGATGCGGGTGATCTTGGCGTAGATCGCGGCGAAGATCGAGCCGATGACGCTGAGCGCGGCGGCGCCCACATACATCAAGTCGCTGTACTTATCCATGAACGACTTGGTGTCGTCGTTGATGTAATCGGCCGCGCCCTGGTGCGCCATCACGAAGGCGTCCTTCTCGACAGAGGCCGGCTCGATCCTGGTGGCAAAGCCGTTGTCGAGCCCGAGCGCGGATTTGTTCTCGTAGACGATGCGGGCGAGCTCGCCTGCCGTGCTCGGGGACATCCTGGATTGCGCCACCAGCAGCCATTCCAGCCCGATCGTGTCGAGGTCGTCATCGGGAATTTGCGGGGATGTCGACAGCGTGCCTGCCGTCAGCGTCTCGCTGGAAATGCCGGGAAGCCTGCGCGCCAGCGCCTTGGCCTCGTCGATCGCGTTGAGCGTGAAGCCGCCGCGCCGGGCGACCTGCTCATAGGCCTTGTCCCTGACAGCCCTGGAGGCATGTACGATGGCGACGACCGCGCCAAAGCCGTTTGCCGGTGCGAACAGCTTGTCGAGCGTTGCGCCCTGCGGCGCCATCTGGATCTTCGCCGCGTCCGGACCATCGGGGATGTCGAGAATGCTGCGCACGAAGGCGAGGGAGGATTCGCTCTCGGCGAGAACGGCGACCTTCTTCTTCTTCAGCTCGGCGATCGATTTGATCTTCCTGTTGCCGGGACCAAGCAGGAGCACGAGATCGTGCTCGAGGATCGCGAGCGTGCGCGCCCGCAGCGGGACCTTGGCGTCGGTGCGCAGGACGGCGAGGTCGGCCTGCTTGCGGTCGAACTGTGCGAGCGCCTTGGCGCCGTCGGCGTTGTTGACGATCTTGATCCGCAAGCGCGAGGCGTTGGACGTCAGCACCGCGGCGAGCTTGGCCGCGAACAGCGCCTCGTCGCTGTTGGGGGCGCCGACGGCAAAGGTCAGCGTTTCCGAATTGTGCAGCATCGCGCGGCCGGCCCAGACGGTGGCCAGCGACAACAGCAGGGTCAGCACGACGTAGAGGAAGACCTGCTGCTGATTGGTCTTGATCACCTTGGGGCGCCGGGGCGGCGGTTCGGCAAGTGACGAAATCGGGCCTTCAGTACTCATGGCAGCACTCTGGCCTTATTGTCTCGGTGGCGGGCAGCTCGCGGATGCGATCGCGGGGCGCGCCCTAAAATTCGTAAACGTCTGAAAAAAGAACGGTATTCTCTATCTGGGATGATAGCGCGAAGGCCGCGGAAAGCAAATTACGAGCCGAAGGTAACCTTACGCTGGGCTTCCGCGGCCATGGCTCGCCCCTATGCCCGGTTAGCCACACTTGGCGAATTTCCGGTTCCCCCGGCTGCATTCCGCCGCGGGAGATGTCATAAATCGCGCCTTCCGGCGATTTGACCGGTCCAGACCTGGTCCAAGAATAAGTTGCGCTGAACGCTCCAATTTTCCTTGTCACGTCAATGAGGGCGTCAGCCTTGTCGTTTCCACCCATGTCATCGGCGGTTCCGGTCGAAGCGCTCATTGGCTGGATGTTGCTGCTCACTTTCAAGCACATCATCGCCGACTTCGTCCTCCAGACCGCCTGGATGGCGCACGGCAAGGACCAGAAACACGGCTGGGCCCTGCCGCTTCTGGTGCACTGCCTCGTTCACCTTGCGGTTGCACTGCCGCTGATCCTGATCGTGGCGCCGAAATTCTGGTTCGTGGCCTTCATCGACTTCGTGATCCACATCACGATCGACCGCGCCAAGGGGTTCGTTTCGGCGAATTTCGGGGTCGACCTGGCGCATCCCTGGTTCTGGACCCTGATCGGCGTCGACCAGGCGCTGCATCATCTGACCGGCTTCGGCCTTTCCATCTTCATGGCGGCGAACTGAGGGCTGCGCATCTGTCATTCCGGGGCTCGCGAAGCGAGAACCCGGAATCTCGAGATTCCGGGTTCGGTCCTTTGGACCGCCCCGGAATGACGGCAATCTGCAACGCCCTTCCGCTTCCGATTCGCGGCCCACGCGCAAGCACCCCGGGTGACTACCGGCCGGCGTGGTTAACCTTTCATTAGAGAATTGCGCTGCATCTTCCTCACACGAGGGAGAACTGCAATGTTTTCAAGCCGCGACGCCTTTGAAAGCGATTTCTGCCCGGTTCGCGACGAACTCCTTGGCGAGATGTACCGCGCCAGCGAGAGTGGCCTGCCGAGGTTGGTTGAGAGTGTTTCCCCTGACGCGCGCGCCAGGCTGGCGCTGTTCTGCTATCGCCGCAACCATCTGCATTCGCTGGCGGTCGTGATCGCAGCGAGCTGCAGCGAGCGCGATCTGATCGAGAACGGCGGCCGTGTCGGCTCGACGCTCTATGCGCTGTCGCGGGAAGGCGCGGCGAAAGCCTCGCCTTCGCTGTCGGGCGGCCGCAAGCCGATCACGCTGTCGACCAAGCCGCTGTCGGTGCTCGCCCCGCTCGATGACGAGTTCGACGACGAGATCGACGAAGCCGTTCCTGCCTAAACGATTGCGATAGCCGGCAATCCGAACTTCCGCCGCGCCATCGCGCATTCGGCATCGCCCGGCATGCAGGTGCGGCACACCTCCGGCCGCGTCGCATAGATGCCGCACGCGGTGGCTTTCCCGATGTCTCCCTGCAAGGCCGAGCAGCGATCGCCCTCGCAGCGCATGCCGGACTGGCGTTCGTTGACCAGCGTCTCCGGAATCGCGGCAAGCTCCTCGTCGGTCTCGATCGAGAAGCGAGGCCAGTTGGCCGAATAGCCGCAGCACGCGCCGCAACTCTGGCAGCAGCTCGACGGATCGATGGGGGAGCTCTCCTGCATCCTCGTCACGTGTCCTTTGGCGGGCCCCAGACCAGGCTCTGCCGCCATTTTGCGCGCAGCACGTCGCGTCGTTCCGGATATTTCTCGTCGAGATAGTTCGCCTCGACGACGCGGTCGGTGCGGAAGCTGCGGAAGTCGCCGCGCAGCTCGCACCAGGCGGCAAGCAGCCGCACCGCTTCGAGATAGCCGACCGAGATCGGCCAGATCATGCGCTCGCTGGCGCGGCCCTGCTCGTCGCGATAGCGCAGCATGATCTTCTTGCCTTCGTGGATCTGGGTGCGGGTGCGCGCCATGTCCAGGCGGTCCGGCTCCCTGTTCCAGCTTGGGCGCGCGCGGCTCGCCGGCTCCAGCACGAAGGGGCGCAAGCGTTCGGGCACCGTGTCGGCGATCTTGGCCATCAGATCTTCGGCCGCGCGCGCCAGCGCCGAATCGGCATGGCCGGCGACCCATTGCGCGCCCAGCACGGCCGCCTCGATCTCGTCGGGCGTCAGCATCAAGGGCGGCAGGTCGAATCCCTTCTCCAGGATGTAGCCCATGCCGGCTTCGCCGCGGATCGGCACGCGCTGGCCGATCAGCGTTGCGATGTCGCGATAGATCGTGCGTTTCGAGGTCTCGAGCTCGGCCGCGATGGCGTCCGCCGTCAGCGGCTTACGCGTGCGCCTCAGCACCTGGATGATCTGAAACAGCCGGTCGGCGCGTCTCATGACAATTCTCTTATCGGTGGTTTTTCAGCAGGCGGCGCGCGGCTGCTGACAGGATGTTGGCAGCAGGGGGGTTCTATACCGGGACAACACATCGACTGAAGGGGATTTATCCATGATCATTCCAACCCATTTCGGCCCGGCGATTCCGATGCTGCGGGCACAGGCGTGGTCCGTATCGGCATTCGGCCGCCTCGTTTCGCTCGATCTCATGGCCGTCGATCTCCGGTTTGCTCTCGCAAGCGTGGTGGCACGCTCGCTGACCCAGGCCGCGGACGCGCTGGTCCGCCACGTGATGGGCCGCGCCTGGCGGGGAGCCCGCTTCGCAGAACATATCACGGCTGCTGCCACCATGGTGGCAGCAGCCGGTCGCTAGGTTCCGTCGACTTTCGAGAGGTTCAGGAGAGCTCGCATGATCACGCTTTACGGCTTCGGCACCGGCTTCGGCCTGCCGGAAATCAGCCCCTTCGTCACCAAGACGGAAGTGCAGCTCAAGATGGCGGGACTGCCCTACCGGAAAGAGCGGGCGATGCCGCCAGCCTCGCCCAAGGGGCAATTGCCGTTCATCGACGACGGCGGTGAGGCGGTGGCTGATTCCACCTTCATCCGCGCCCATATCGAGCGTCGCTACGGCTTCGATTTCGATGCCGGTCTGTCGCTGGCCGAGCGTGCGCAGGCCTGGGCGTTCGAGCGGATGGTCGAGCACCATGTCTACTGGGGGCTGGTCGGGGCGCGCTGGGTCGATCCGGTGAATTTCGCCAAGGGACCCGCGCACTTCTTCGACGGCGCACCGGAGCACAACCGCGAGAAGCTGCGCGAGGATGCGCAGTTCCGCGTCGCCGAGAACTATCTGCTCTCCGGCCTCGGCCGCCACGCCCCCGATGACGACGTCGACCTCGCCGTGCGCTCGTTGTTTGCGCTCTCGGTGCAGCTCGGCGACAAGGCGTACCTGATGGGCAGCAAGCCCTGCGGCGTCGACGCCACCGCCTTCGGTATGCTCGCCGGCGTCCTGACGCCGTTCTTCGAATCGACCTTGCGCGAGCGCGCCGAGTCCTTTCCGAACCTCACCGCCTTTGTCGACCGCATGATGGAGACGTATTACCCCGAATTCGCCTGGGCCCCGCTGCGGCAGGCGGCGTAGGAACGCGACGTATCTGCTTCGCCATGGCCGGGCTTGTCCCGGGCATCCACGTTCTTCGCGCCGCGTGGCAAGACGTGGATGGCCGGGACAAGCCCGGCCATGACGATCTCAGGGGCAATTCCAACCATAGCGCGATCCGGGGAAGTGCGCAGCGGTTTTCCGAAAGACCTTGCTTGAACAAACAACCTAAAGCGCGATGACGATTCATCATGGTCGCAGCGTTTTAGAAACCGAAAAACAAAAGAGCCGGCCCATCGGCCGGCTCTCGTCGTCTTGACGTGTTCGTCGCGCCTACTTCACCAGCGTGTACTTGCCGTCCTTCACCGTGAGCAGGATGCGGGCGCGTTCGTCGACGCCGTAACGGTCCTTTTCGGTGAAGTTGTAGACGCCCTGGCTTGCCGCGAGGTCCTTCTCCGACAGCAGCGCCTGACGGATGGCTTCGCGGAATTCCGGCGTGCCGGGCTTGGCCGTCTTCAGCGCCACCGGGACGACGCGCTTCAGGATCTCGAACGCATCGTAGGAATGGCCGGCGAACTGGCTTCGGCTGTTCGGGCCGTACTTGGCCTCATAGGCCGCGTTCAGCGCGAGGCCCGGCTTCTTGGTCAGCGCGCTGTCCGGCTGTTCCTCGGGGGCCATGACGGGGCCGGAGGCCATCAGCACGCCTTCCGCCGCTTTGCCGGCGATGCGGATGAAGTCCATGCTGGCGGCACCGTGGGTCTGGTAGATCAGGCCCTTGTAGCCGCGTTCACGCAGCTCGGTCTGCGGCAGCGCGGCCGCGGTGCCGGATGCGCCGACCAGGATGGCGTCGGGATTGGCGGCGACCAGTTTCAGCACCTGTCCGGTCACCGAGGTGTCGGGACGGGCGAAACGCTCCTCGTCGACGATGGTCATGCCCATCGGCACGGCCTGCGCCTTCAGATCGTTGAACCAGAGATCGCCGTAGGAGTCGGAATAGCCGATATAGCCGAGCGTCTTCACGCCCTTGGCCTTCATGTGGTCGTACAGCACCTTGCCGACGATCGGAATCGGCTGCGGCATTGCGACCGACCACTTCATGCGCTCCGGCGTGATCGGGAACGGGGCCAGGCCGAAATGCGGAATGCCGGCTTCGTTGGCGACGTTGGAGACGGCGATCGTCGGCGGCGTCAGCGCCGAGCCCATGATGACGTCGGCCTTGGATTCGGTCACGAAGCGGCGGGCGTTCGTGGTCGCGGTGGTGGGATCGCCGCCGTCGTCGAGCACGATCACCTTCAGCGGCACGCCGCCGATCTCCTTCGGCACGAACTCCAGCGCGTTGCGCTCGGGAATGCCGAGCGCCGCGCCCGGCCCGGTCGTGGTGGTGGTGATGCCGATGGTGATCTCGCTGGACTGGGCCAGCGCGGGCAGCGCCGGCAGGGCCAGCGTCGCCGCGGCGATCGCGGCAGTCAGGTAAAAGCGTTTCATTCTATTTCCTCCCTTTACGTGTTTCTTTGAAAGCAGAAATCGGGGGGTATTTCAGCCCCCTCTTTTGGTGATGCGGCGATTTAGCTCCAGGCTCTAACTCCCCGTGAACTTGGCTACCATTTCCGCCGGGAATGGTGCCGATTTCAGCTTGTCGGGGTTAACGGGATCGCGGCCGACCAGCACGCGGGTTTCGAACCCCTCGAGCGCCAGCGCCTCGCCCTTGTAGACGTTGTGCTTCACCTCGAAGCTCGAGCGCTTGATGCTCTCGATTTTCGTTTCAATGGTGATCCAGTCGCCATAGGTCGAGGGGATGTAGAACGTGGCCCGCGTGTCGACCATGGGGATGCCCACCAGGCCGTACTTGCGGACCAGATCCTGCTTGGAGAAGCCGGCGACCTCGAACAGGGTCGAGGTCGAATCGTCGAACATCGCGAAATAGCGCGGGTAGTAGACGATGTTGGCGGGGTCGCAATCGCCCCACTGGATCTGGACCTCGCGCCGGTTCACGAACATGCGTCGCTCGCCTTACTTCGGCGCCATGCGCAGTGAGCCGTCGAGGCGCACCACTTCGCCGTTCAGGTAGGCGTTCTCGACCATGTGCAGCGCGAGCGCGGCGAACTCGTCGGCTTGGCCGAGCCGGCGCGGGAACGGGATCGCGGCGGCGAGCGAGTCCTGGGCTTCCTGCGGCAGGTTCGCGAGCAGCGGCGTCAGGAACAGGCCGGGGGCGATGGTGAGCACGCGGATGCCGAACTGCGCCAGCTCGCGCGCGATCGGCAGCGTCATGCCGACGATGCCGCCCTTGGACGCCGAATAGGCGGATTGCCCGATCTGGCCGTCATAGGCGGCAACGGACGCGGTGTTGATGATGACGCCGCGCTCGCCTGATACCTGCGGCTCCAGCTTGGACATCTCTGTGGCGGCAAGGCGCAGCATGTTGAAGGTGCCGATCAGATTGACCTTGATCACCTTATCGAAATCGGCGAGCGCCATCGGGCCGTCGCGGCCGACCACGCGCTTGGCAACGCCGATGCCGGCGCAATTGACCAGCAGGCGCGCCGGACCGTGGGCTTTCGCAGCCTGCGCCACCGCGGCTTCGGCCGAGGCGGCATCGGAGACGTCGCAGGTCACGGCCACGCCCTTGATCTCGGCCGCAACCGTCTCGGCAAGCTTGGTATTGAGATCGCACACCGCGACCTTGGCACCCTGGGCCGCCAGCTTTCGCGCGGTGGCCGCGCCCAGTCCCGATGCGCCGCCGGTGACGATGGCTGCCTGATCCTTCAACAACATGGCGTTCTCCTGGTGCGGTAATTTCTCATCCGACCGATATCACACGGTTGGATGGATTGTCAGCGTAGAGCTCCTCGATCAAGTCGGTGCGATGCTCCAGCACGGCGCGCTGGTTGATCGAGCCCTTGTCGGTGACCTCGCCCTTGTCGATCGACAGCGGCGTGTCCATCAGGATCGCGCGCGTGATGCGTGTCGAGGATCCCGTGGCCTGGCTGAGGAAACCGGTCAGGCGCTCGCGGAAGGCCTCGCGGACCAGGCGGTCGCGCGTCGCGACGACGAGATCGTCGGCCGGCAGCGTCGGATTGATCAGCCGGCAACCGTCGAGGTCGAGCACCACCAGCGCGGAAATCTCGTCGCGGTTGATGCCGGCGATGACGACGTCGCGCACCAGCGGTGCGCAGGCCGCCGTGAGTCGCGCGCGCAAGGGGCCGACGCTGACCCAGGTGCCGCTGGCAAGCTTGAAGTCTTCGCCGACACGGCCGTCGAAATCGAAGCCGGCGTTGAGATCGTCGGGATCGGCGGGCTTGAGCGCATCGCCCATCTTGTAGAATCCTTCCTCGTCGAAGGACTTCGCGCTGATGTCGGGCTGGCGCCAGTAGCCGGGCATGACGTTCGGCCCCTTGGCCCGCACCTCCAGCTTGCCGTTGTTCGGCACCAGCTTGGCGTCGTTGCCCGAAACGGGCAGGCCGACATGGCCGGAGCGGCTGGTACGCGGATTGACCGACATGAAGAACGGCGCGGTCTCGGTCGCGCCCAGCCCGGTCAGCATCGGCACGCGATAACCTTTTTCCTTCACCGCGAGCTCGTCGAGGCTGTCCCAGATGAACGGCGAGAGCGCCGCGCCCGAGAAGAACATCGCGTGCAGGCGGTCGAAGAATTTTGCGCGCAAGCCCTGGTCCTCGCGCAAATAGGGCAGCAGCGATTCATAGCCTTTGGGCACGTTGAAATAGACCGTCGGCGAGATTTCCTGGAGATTGCGCACGGTCTCCTCGATGCCCCCAGGCATCGGCTTGCCGGCGTCCAGATACATCGAGCCGCCATTGTAGAGGGTCAGTCCGATATTGTGGTTGCCGCCGAAAGTGTGATTCCAGGGCAGCCAGTCGACGATGACCGGCGGCTCGTCCTTGAGGAAAGCGAGCGTCTCGCGCAGCATCACCTGGTTGGCGCAGATCATGCGCTGGGTGTTGATGACGGCCTTCGGATTGCCGGTCGAGCCCGAGGTCAGCAGGAACTTCGCGATGGTGTCGGGACCGATCCTGCCATGGACGTCGTCGAGATCGCTGCGGGTCGGCGTCGCCATGAGGTCGGCGAGCAGCGTGACGTCGCGGCCCCGCACGCGGCCATAGGAGGCCGCGATCTCGGTGCCGAGCGAGACATTGGCGGTGAGCGCATCGGCGAACTTGTCGGCATCCTCGGCGAAGACGAGGCCGGGCGTCAGCAGCTTCATCAGATAGGACAGCTTGCCGTAGTCCTTCGACACCAGCGAATAGGCCGGCGATACCGGGCAGAACGGAATGCCGGCGTAGAACGCGCCGAACGCGAGCAGGGCGTGGTCGATCGAGTTGCCGGAGAGGATCACGACCGGCCGCTCCGCCGACAGGCCGCGCGCAATCAGGCTTGAAGCGATGTGCCGGCTCGCGACGAGCAGCTCGGCGTAAGTGATCTTGCGCCAGCCGCGGCCGCCTTCGCGCTCCGCCATGAAGACGCGATCCGGCGTGGTCGCCGCCCAATGATGCAGGCGGTCGGTGATGCGGACCGGATAGTCGCCGAGCGGCTGCTTCGGCCTGAGATAGATCGTGCCGTCGTCGCGCCGCTCGATATTGACGGCGGGATCGCCGAACGAGATGGGCCGCAGCGGGAAACTGCTCGCGCCGCGCTCCATGCTGGAAGAGGACGGCTGCGCGCTCATGGCTTCGGCTTTACCTTTGCGGTCTTGTGCTCGAGGAATTCACGGATCCGGCGTTTTGCCTCCTTGTCGCTCTGCGCCACGGTCGCCATCAGCGATTCCATCAACAGACCGGTCTGCGGATTGGCCTCCGCGATCATCGGCAGCGCCTGGAGCACGGCGAAATTGGTCAGCGGCGCGTTGGAGGCAACCTTGGTCGCAAGCTCCATCGCCTTGCCGAGCGCGTTGCCGGCTTCCGTCACATATTGCGCGAAGCCATAGGACGCGCCTTCGGTCGCGCTATAGACGCGGCCCGTCAGCATCATGTCCATCATCCGGGCGACGCCGATCAGCCGCGGCAGCCGCACCGAGCCGCCGCCGCCGACGAAGATGCCGCGTTGTCCTTCCGGCAGCGCGAAATAGGTCGAGGGCTCGGCGACGCGGATATGCGCGGAGCAGGCGAGTTCCAACCCGCCGCCGATCACGGCGCCCTTCAGGGCCGCGATCACAGGCACGCGGCTATACTGGATGCGGTCGAATACCCGGTGCCACATCTGGGAATGCAGCAGGCCGCCGGTCGCGTCATGCTCGGTCAGCTCGGAGAGGTCGAGGCCGGAGGAGAAATGGTCGCCGATGCCGTGGATGACGACGGCGCCGATGTCCTCGGGCAGGGACGCAAAACACTCGCCGATTTCCAGGATGATGCCGTCGTTGAGCGCATTGCGCTTGGCCGGCCGGTTCAGACCCACGGTCAGAACCCGGTCCACCCTCTCGATCCGGAGTAGCCCGGAGCCACCCGCGGCAGCGGTCTCGGCGTTTCCCTGTGTCATTTGCGTCCTTGTCAGAATAGTTATGTTGTATAACGAATTCTGGGGGAGTCAAGGAGGGGCGTCCTCGCGGCTGTGCGGAAAAGGTGGCTCCGAAAGCAGGCGTCATCGGGCATTGGGCGCCGAGCCGCGCAACGTGCGGAGCGCCTCAGGCGGCGTCGCTGATCAGCTTCTTGGCGGCCCGCGCAAGCAGGCCGGATCGCGTGTAGCCGTGGGCCTCGGCGTATTTGTCGATTTGCTCCAGCACATCGCCGGGCAGGGTGACATTGACGCGGACGATCTTTGGCTGCTCATCCTTCACCGATACCAAAATGGCGACGCCCGAGCGGTTCTCCGGATCCGACATGATCTCCTCAAGCGACGACGGCTCGGGAATCGCTTCTCCATCTTCAGCCATACCTTCGAGATGAAGGGTCAGCGCCTCCTCAGCCATTGCCCGAGCTTCGTCCAGCGTCGTGCTGGAGCTGGTTACGCCGGGGAGATCAGGAAATGACACGCCAAAATCGCTGTCGGCATCTTTATGGATAAGGCCAATGTAGTGACGCATGGGGCTTACCTCAATTCAGTATTCATCTATGCCGATCGGTCCATGGTTCTGGAGGATGGATCAGCGATCCTGCATCGTGCCAAAACTAATTGACCATTCGCCGAACCTGGAGACCTCGGCCTTTGAAGTCCTCGTTGAGTTCGGCCTGAAATTTTTTCCCCACGGTGATCGACTTTCGATCCTGTTGCGGCAGTATCGAGACGTGAAAGAAGGCGTCTTGGCGCAAACTCGGGACGTGGACGAATCCATATCCTCTATCTTCGAACATCTTGATTACGATGACTTCAACCAGATTGGTCTCTGCGGTCGTGGTTGCTTGCGCCTTACGAACATCAGAAATGGCGATGCCCTTCTGACTCCGCGATACGTCGACAATAAGAACGTCGCCATCGTGGACGCTATCGATATTTGACCTCTCTAATACGGATGCGTGCAGAAAGGCTGACTCACGGAGTTGCTCAACCGTTACAAATCCATATCCCTTCGCTTCATCGAACCAGTCGACGATGCCGTTCACGCCTTTGGCGACGATGCCATGAGCTGCGCTTCTCGTTACGGCATCCCGGCTATTAAGCTCTGCCTCTGATGCTCCTCCGGAAAACTTACGTATGTCTGCAGAGACAGCTTTTTGGACGGTGTACTGTTCAGCAGCAGGTATCCGGCAGAACTTCTCGTCCTCATCAATCAGAAACGTTCCAAACGTCTCTCGAACCCGTCGCATTCGCATTCTGAACAGGTCGTCCAGAAGGTAGTGCGACCGTATTTGCTTAGCGATGTCGCTGTTTGCAATCAAAGCGGTCAAGGCCATCTGTTCGAAGAAGACTGGATTAAAGAGAGCCAACTCCAAATGCGTCAGGCCACTGTAAGTGATAGCGACGCGCTGTGCCAAAGCCAAGCCACCCATTGACGGGTCGTGAGGTTCAACCAACGAAGCCTCTAGCAATGCCGAAAGCGCTATTTCTACGGCCGTTTCTGCATATCCCATCCCATCAAAGTATTGCGTAATCGATGATATCGAAAGATAGCGACTGTCATCTGACGAACGCGAGTCGTGGGCAGCCTTTAGCAAAGCGAGCAGTCGCAAATGGACTAGAGGCGACTGAGCAACTTCGGTGCTTACGTCGAATATAGGGAAGATGAGATGCGCATCGCCTCGCTTGTAAAAATTATAGTCGCCCAAGATTAAGGCCTGCATAAATTTGGCCGCCGGCAGGGGCTCTTGAGTTCCCGCTACATAAGATTTCAAAAGGTCTTCAATGCCTAGGGCAGAAGAAGTGATAACGCGCCTCGCCAGTCCAAGCGTCTTCCGAATATTGTAGTTTGCTAGATTTCCCAGTCGATTGGAGATGTAGTCTTGCCGGACGAAGATGTCTTCAATCACTGAGGCGAATGCTTCTAGGCTCTCCAGCTTTACTCTAAAGCTTATCCCGGCGTCGTAAACGGCAGGGGTCTTCCGACTCTTGTCCAGTCTTGTCCGTAAATATTCGAGCCGCTTGCGGAAAATTTCGCGCGGAGGAGGCGTCGGAAGAAAGTAGGATTTAGAAGAGTAGATATTGAAGAGTTCAGTTTTCGAGAAAGACCATGCAGATCGATCAGTCAGAGGGAATAGCAGCAGACAGTGAGTTACGTGCCTGCGCAACGCTTGGAAGTATTGAAATAGGGTTTGTTTGTATGAGAGAGAAAATTCGTCCGTATTGTCCACGACAAAGATAGGTAGCGATTTTCGGTTCTCGACGATGTCAATCAGCAGTCGCTTGAGATAACCCTCACGATCTTGCTCGACTTGGGTATCCATGTACTCGCCGAACTTTCGTTTAAATCCTTCTTTGTCTTGTTTATAAAGCTCGGCATCGACTCCTTCACTGCGTCGAACGTATTCAGTAAAGTATAGTCCAAGGAGTTGGTCCCAATCCGGGAAACCCTTCGGGTATAGCTGCTTCTCGATGCTAGAGATCGCGTTATTGGTGAACCACGCTAACGAGGTGGCGGAATCGCCAGTCGCGTCCAGCGCGTTCACGTTTATTACAACGCACCGTTCTCGAATGGCCTTCGGTAGGGTTGACTTAAAGAATCGAGCGAGGAATGTCGATTTTCCGGCTCCCGAGGGGCCGACAATGAATACAGTATCTCCGTGTTTGTCGGAAATCGTGCTCGTAATGAGTTGTTGTAAGCTTTCATCGACTTGCTTGTCAGGCGGGTTAATGTTGCCGAGTACATAAGTCGTCAGTTTCTCGAGCGCAAAATCCGCAATTCTGCTCTCTTTGGTCTCGACGAAGCATTCGAGCAACATGTCGGGATTCGCGTCACCCACCAGCCCGGCAAAAAAAGAATTGAAAACGTTGTCGAGGTCAAAAGCGATCTGAGATTTGTGGCTCGGATGAATATCCGCATCCGAGAATGCGGAGTGAAGGCCCTGCGTAAGAAGAAGGCGCTTGTCATGCAACTTGTCGAAGACGTGCTTGTACGAGCCGCGCTGATGTCCCTCTTTGGAAGCTAGTTCAAAAAAAGAAGCAAAGTCGTCTTCGACAGATCGAAGCGTTGGAAAGACAATTGCTTCTTTTGATTTATAGTTTTCGCCTGGAACAAAAGGCTTGAAGAAAATCCACGTGCAACCGTCGGTCACCACCGCGAATTGAATGCCTTCGGGAGCACAATAGGATGCGGCTTGTTCGATTCCCACAAGGCACTGCTTCAGCGCGGGACCAGAAATCTTGTACGTCTGTTTGGCTGTTGCGCTGGTCGATAGCTCAAGCTGCCCTTGCCGCTTAGCCTCAACGAGCATGGCCGGTCGACCTGCGTCGCTAACTATGTAATCTGAATAGCCTGCATCGTTCTTCCGCTCCGCCGAAATGTCTGCGTGATCCCAGCCGAGGATCTCGGTCAGAAATCTGGCGATGAGTTGAAGCTTGGCGTCTTCTTCGGTCAGAACATTCTCTAGCAGTCTGCTGAAAAACGCAAAGAATTAGTTGTTCTTTCTATTGCGAGGTCGGTTGTTGGGATAGCGCGCTCCGGAGTTTGAGGTCTGGGGTCGGCTACGCCGCAGCCAGTTTGGGGATGCGGATCAGGTTATAGGCAATCAGATTGAGCAGGAAGTCGGCGGCGACGCGAGCGATGCCGCGATGTTTGGTCTTGCGCATGGTGCCATGCTGCTTGCCCCATCCGAAGATGCACTCGACCATCGCCCGGCGCGATTGCGACATGCCGTACCCCGGATGCCGCGTGGTTCGTTCGTCGATGGCACTGGTGCGGGTCTTGCCGGTTTTGGTGACGGCCTGGTTCTGTGTCACATGCGGCGTCACGCCGATGGCGCGAAGATTGGCGACATGATCGGCGGTATCGTACGCCTTGTCCTCACCGGCCGTGATGCGGCGGCCGGCGGCTTTGCGTCTCGCCTTCAGCATGATCTCCGAAGCCCGGCGTTCGGCGGTGCCATTGGCGTGCGTGACCATGCCGGCCACCGCCAGCCCATACCGGTTCTCCATGGTGGCGTGCCCCATATAGCAGAGCCTGGCCTCCCGTCCGGCTGCCTTGCGGTAAAGCCTGCTGTCCGGGTCGCTGGTACTCGCATGGGTGTCGTTCTTGCGCTTCTGGCCATGGAAGTTCGCGCCGTCATCATCGTCACCGCTACCGTCCTTGGGACGAAAACTCTTCTGTGAGGCCCAGGCTTCGATCAGCGTTCCATCCACCGAAAAGTGCTCGTCCGACAGCAGCGGCTTGACCTGCGGATGGTTCAGAAGCCTGGTCATGAACTTCTTGAACACCTCCCCGTTCTGCAACCGCTCCCGGTTCTTGGTGAAGGTGGTCGGATTCCAGACCGGGTCATCGGGCGAGAGCCCCACAAACCAGCGGTACAAAAGATTGTAGTCCAGTTGCTCCATCAACTGGCGTTCCGACCGGATGCCGTAGAATACCTGCAGCAGCAACGCGCTCAGTAATTGCTCTGGTGGCGTCGAGGGACGCCCTTCGCTCGCGTAAAGCTTCCCCAAGTCACGGTTCATCTCGCTCAGCACATCGCGGACAAGTTCCCGGACCTTCCTCAGCGGATGGTCCGCAGGCACTCGCGCCTCTGGCGAGATGTACGAAAATAGCCCGCCCTGATCCGCAAAAGCGCCCCGCATGCCGAGCCCCCGACGATTCATGATGTATAACTGAATCATCAATCGCAGGCCCTGACGAGGCCATTTTTCAGCAGACTGCTAGCCGAGGTTCGACCTCGTCGATCAGCGCGATTGCTCGCGTGTAGGAGCTATCTAATGCCGACATTCGAGGGAATCCTTGAAGCAAGACTAGTGTGTATTTATACACACTGGAACCTGCCGTAGTCAACAGTTCGTCATTCCACCTGGTGCACGTCGATCACCACACGGTCCGCATGCCGTGCCGCCGATCCGACGAAGATGCGCTCCATCAGCCAGCGATACTTCTCATGTCCGGTCTCGAACTTCGGCACGGTGCGGAAATAGATCAGCTTGGGATCGACCGGCTCGCCGCGCTTGAGCTTCTGCAAGAGATCGACGGGGCCGAAGCGCATGCCCTTGTTCTCGACATAGACGGTTGCGCCGTCGTCGGTCTCGAAGGCGTATTTGGCTTCGAGATCGATCAGCTCGTTGGGGCGGATGGTCTGGAAATCGGCGCCGAACGGCAGCACCTTACCCGAGATCGCGCCTTTAACCTCGCCGCCGATGATCGGGATGATGCGGCGAACGCCGATCCCGGTCTCGCCGGCGGTGACGACGTCGCCGATGCGGACGGTAAGGGTGAAGACGTATTTCGTTTCGAGGGTAGGTGTGGTCATCGCTTCACCTCTTCAATGCGCCATCATGCGTGTCGGCAGCCAGATCGCCAGCGCTGGGAAGGCGATCAGGATCACGAGACGGATCAGATCGGTGACGACGAACGGGATCACGCCCCTGAAGATGGTGGAGAACGACACGTCCTTCACCACGCTTTTGATGACGAAGACGTTCATGCCGACCGGCGGGTGGATCAATCCGAGCTCGACCGTCATGACGATGATGATGCCGAACCAGATCGGGTCGAAGCCGAGATGCATGATCACGGGGAAGATGATTGGCACGGTGAGGATGATCATCGCCATGGCGTCCATCAGGCAGCCGAGCACGAGATACATCACCATGATCAGCGCCAGCACGCCGTAGGGACCAAGGCCGAGCCCGGTGAGGAGCTCGGTCACCTTCTGCGGCGTCTGCGTCACCGTCAGGAAATAGCCGAAGATCAGCGCGCCGATCAGCACGGTGAACACGGCGGCCGCGGTGCGTGTGGCCTGGAGCAGCGAGGCCAGCACCTTCTCGCGGTCGAGCCGGCCGGTCAGCACGCCGATGATGAATGCGCCGGTGGCGCCGACGCCGCCGGCCTCCGTCGGGGTAAAGCGCGGCAGGAAGGGCAGGCCGTAGAGGCCGCCGATGACGAACAGGAACAGCAGGACCGGGGCCCAGATGTCCTTCAATCCGGCAAGGCGCTCGCGCCAGGGCGTCACCTTGCCTTTCGGAAGGAAATCGGGGCGGAAATAGCCGATCAGGAAGATCGTGATCATGTACATGCTCATCGCGAGCAGGCCCGGGATGATGCCGGCGATGAACAGCTTGCCGATGTCCTGCTCGGTGATGATGCCGTAGACCGCGAGCACGGTGGAGGGCGGCAGCATTGCGCCCAGCGTGCCGCCGGCCGCGATCACGCCGGTGGCGAAGGATTGCGGATAGCCGAAGCGGCGCATCTCCGGGTACGCGACGGCGGAGAAGGTCGCGGCCGTCGCGACCGACGAGCCGCAGATTGCGGCGAAGCCGCCGCAGGCGCCGACGGTGGCGATGCCGAGCCCGCCCCGCAAATGCCCGACAAAGCCGTTGGCGGCGCGGAACAGTTCGCGGCTCATGCCGGAGTTGCTGACGAAGGAGCCCATCAGCAGGAACATCGGGATGACGCCGAAGGTGTAATCCGTCACCGTCCGCATGGTGACCTGTCCGACCATCTTCAGGGCCGGTGTCGAGCCCACGAGATAGCTGAAGCCGCACACGCCGACGAGGCCCATGGCCATGCCGACCGGCACGCGCAGCAGCATCAGGGCGAAAAGGGAGATGAAGCCGATGACGGCGACGGCGTCGGTACTCATGGTTACTCCGCCACCTTGATCTTTGGTTCATGGATGTCTTCGGGGTGGAAGATCAGCCGGTACGTGCGGATCGCGATCAGCAGCACGGCGCAGACGTCGCCGATCCACGCGACGAGGAAGAAAGGCCATGTCGGCATGTGCAGGTCGAAGGTCTGGACGTTGTCGTTGTAGGTGAGCCGGACCTTGTCGAACAGCGTCCAGGTCTGCACGGTTACGACGAACAGCAGCACCAGGGTTGCGAACACGTCGATCCAGCGCTGGTGGCGCGGCCCGACATTGCCCCAGACCAGGTCGACCGTGATGTGGGTGCCGCGATAGGAGGTTGCCGCGATGCCCCAGAAAATGAGGATGCCGAGCAGCATGCGGCCGATGTCGAAACTGTCGGGGATCGAATAGTTCAGCGTGTTGCGCAGCAGCACCGACAGGAAGATGTCGAGCGCGACGATGCCGACGAAGCCGGCCGCGATCCATTCGATCGAGTCGATCACGCGATCCATCCAGGAGCGCTTCATGAGGAAGAATCCTATCCAGTCCAGCGAAGCCGGTTCAGGTTTTCCGCGAGGGAGGTGCGCTCCCTCCCCCGCTTGCGGGGGAGGGTTGGGGAGAGGGTGCGTCTGAACTTCCTCCGAATGAGTGGACACCTGTAGTAGGCTCGTTGAGCCTGGAGGTGTTGAATGGAACGTGCACGTCGGTCGTTTACTGAAGAGTACAAGCGCGAGGCGGCGGGGTTGGTGGTGTCGAGCGGCCGCTCGATCGGGTCGGTAGCCAAGGAGCTCGGTCTGCGCGACTCAGTGCTGCGGCGCTGGGTCGATAAGCTCCGGCGCGAGCCGGCATCGGCGGCGTGGCGCCCCACCACGCAGGCGACGCCGATGTCGGCGGACCAGGCTTCGGAACTCGCCGTGTTGCGCCAGGAGAACGAGCGGCTGCGGATGGAACGCGACATTTTAAAAAAGTCGATCG
>NZ_KI519400.1:1329459-1339362 GCF_000482425.1 Bradyrhizobium sp. 22 | reverse complement strand
CGGGAGCGGCGGCCGCAGGCCGGATTGATCTGTCACACCGACCGGGGTGTGCAATACGCTTCGCACGCTTATCGCAGCACCCTTATGGAGGCCGGCATGACGGCATCAATGAGCCGCAGGGCCGATTGCTACGACAACGCCCCGATGGAAAGCTTCTTCCATACCCTGAAGACCGAGCTCGTCCATCATCGCAACTACAAGACCCGCACTGAGGCCCAGCGCGATATCTTCAGCTTCATCGAAGGATTCTATAACCGGACAAGGCTCCATTCCGCACTCGGATATATCCCCCCGATCGAGATGGAGCTAAAAGCCGCTTAACCCGTCCACTTTATCGGGGGAAGATCACGTCTGCAATCGAGAGCCCCCAAGAGGAGAGAGCCCTCACCCGCGCCTTCGGCGCGACCTCTCCCGCGAGCGGGAGAGGTGCAGCAAGCGTCTGATCGGCCGCGGCGTTACTCCGCCAGCGCGTTGTACTTCTTCAGCGAGGCCTTGAGGTCCGCGAGCGCGGCATCCGGATCGGCGCCGGCCTTCTTGGCGCCGTCGCTCCAGGTCTTCACCAAGGGCTCGGCGGCCTTTTTCCAGGCGGCGGTCTGCTCGGCCGTCAGCTTATAGACCTCGTGGCTGGATTCCGCCTTCACCTTGGCGATGCCGGCATCCTCGAACTTGCCCCAGTGCTCGCCGACCACGCCTGCCATCTCGACCGAGCAGTTCTTGTCGATCGCGGCCTTCTGCTTGTCGGACATCGCATTGTACTTGTCCTTGTTGATCACGAACACGAAGGTCGTGGTGTAGAGCGGCGCCTCCATGTCGTACTTGGTCACCTTGTCGATGCCGAACAGCACCAGCGAGCCCCAGGGGAAGGTGACGCCGTCGGCGACGCCGCGCTCGATGATGTCGCGCACTTCCGGCGCCGAGGATTGCACGTTGGTGCCGCCGAGCGAGGTGACGAAGTTCGCCATGGTGGCGTGCGCCGGGCGGATCTTCATGCCCTTCACGTCTTCGGGCATCACGATCTTCTTGGTCTTGGAATGGAACGACGAGGGCGAGTGGACGAAGGCGAGGCAGTATTTGACGTCCTTCATCTCCTTCTCGGCATGTTTGCGATACCAGGCGTCCAGCCCCATCGAGCCGCCCTTGGCGTCCGAGATCAGGAACGGCAGCTCGCCGGCGCCGATGATCGGGAAGCGGCCGGGCTGATAGCCGGGATTGACGTAGGTGACGTCGGCGATGCCGTCGCGCGCCATGTCGTAATGGTCGAACGCCTTGCCGAGCTGCTGGGCCGGAAACACCTTGCCCTTGATGGTGCCGCCGGAATCCTTCTCGACCGCCGCGGCCCAGTCTTCCAGCGACTTCTGGAGCGGATGCGAAGCCGGTACCCAGTGCGAGATCTTCAGATCGAAGGTCTTGTCCTGCGCCAAGGCAGGCGTCACGCTCGCGGCCAGCAGCAATGCCAGACAGGCTCTTCTCATCACGCGTCTCTCCCTGTTGTCGACGGCGGGCTTCGACGGCCCGGTCTGATTAATTAACATGTTATCTAGATGGCGGACGGGTTCAAGCCGGAATTGGCGCGCATCCACCGTCAGCCCTGTTGCATGGACTTGTCGCCTTCGCGACGACCGCGCTCCCCTTTTGCCGAACGATTATATGGTATAATTATCCTGAGCGTCTTGAAGCGACAAGCAGGCCGCCACGAAAGCCTACAGGATCGGGAGGAGCAAGTATTGCGGACAAAAGTCGCAATCATCGGGGCCGGGCCGGCCGGATTGTTGCTTGGGCAACTGCTGCACGCTTACGGCATTCATAATGTCATTCTGGAGCGGCAGAGCCCGGACTACGTGCTCGGCCGTATCCGCGCCGGGCTGCTGGAGGAGGGAACCGTCGCGCTGCTCGACCAGGTCGGGGCGGGCACCCGGGCGCATGCCGAGGGTCTGGTGCACGAAGGCATCGAGCTCGCATTTTCCGGGCGCCGTCATCGCATCGACATGAAGGGTGCGACCGGCAAGACGGTCATGATCTACGGGCAGACCGAGGTCACGCTCGACCTGATGAATGCGCGCAAGGCCGCCGGTCTCGTCTCGGTCTACGAGGCCAAGGACGTCCAGGTTCAAGATTTCGACGGCAGTCACCCGCGCGTAACTTACGTCAAGGACGGCGTCACCCACACGCTCGATTGCGACTTCATCGCCGGCTGCGACGGTTTCCACGGCGTCAGCCGCGCCAGCGTTCCGGCCTCTGCAATCAAGGAGTTCGAGCGGGTCTATCCGTTCGGCTGGCTCGGTATTCTCTCGGACACGCCGCCGGTCAGTCACGAACTGATATATTCCAACCACGCCCGCGGCTTTGCGCTCTGCACGATGCGCTCGACCAAACGCAGCCGCTATTACGTGCAATGTTCGCTCGACGACCACGTCGACCAATGGCCGGACGACCGCTTCTGGGACGAATTGAAGCGCCGGCTCGATCGGGAGGCGGCCGACAGCCTCGTCACGGGCCCCTCGATCGAGAAGAGCATCGCGCCGTTGCGCAGCTTCGTCGCCGAGCCGATGCGCTTCGGCAGGATGTTCCTGTGCGGCGATGCCGCTCACATCGTGCCGCCGACCGGGGCCAAGGGCCTCAACCTCGCCGCCAGCGACGCGCATTATCTGGCGGGCGCGCTGCGCGAATTCTACGACGAGAAGTCCAGCGCGGGCATCGACGCCTATTCCGGCAAGGCGCTGGCCCGAGTCTGGAAAGCCGTACGTTTCTCCTGGTGGATGACCTCGATGCTGCACAAATTCCCCGACACCGGCAGCATCGGCGCCCGCATCCAGCTCGCCGAGCTCGACTACGTCACGCAGTCGCAGGCGGCCATGACGTCGCTCTCGGAGAATTACGTCGGCCTGCCGTTTTAAGGGTGGTGCCGTAGGGGGGCAAAGCGTGAGCGTGCCCACCATCTTTCTCAATCGTGCAGAGATCGTGGGCACGGCGCTACGCGCCTTTGCCACCCTACGCGATCTGTGCCCTCGCGCGTTTCAAACACGCGCGCAAATGCCGTTTGAAACTTTGTAATTGATGCGCCCGCCGCGTCCGTCGTGTTCAATGCCGATGACACGATAGCGCGAGACAGCCATGACCCTCACCGACATCCCCGCCGGCTTCGAGCCGCATTTCCGCAAGGCGCCGCTCACCGATCCCTGGGAGCCGCTCTACTCCAAGAAGACCGGGAAAGGCGTCACCGTGGGATTGCGGCTGGCGACGCCGCACACCAACGCGCGCGGGCTGATCCATGGCGGGTTGATTGCCGCGCTGGCCGACGCCGCCATGGGCTATAGCTGCGCCCAGGCGACGGGCTGGTCGACCTCGCTGGTCACGATCTCGTTGTCGGTCGACTATGCCGGGGCCGCCGAGATCGGCCAATGGCTTGTGGTCGAGGGCGAGGCGATCAAGACCGGCTCTACGATCTGTTTCGCGCAATGCCTGGCGAAAGCCGACGATGCCGTGATCGCGCGGGCCAGCGGGACGTTCCGCGTGGTGCCGAAGAAGGGGTGATGTCCTCGCTTTCCGTGTCCCGGACGCGCTGCAGCGTGTAACGCTGCTGCGCAGAGCCGGGACCCATACTCGCATGGGACCGTACTGCTTTCTTGATCCCGGCTCTGCGGAGCGGCACTTCGCGCCGCACCGCGTCCGGGACACGAGACCTATCCAAACCTCCATTCCGCCGTCTCCACCACGAGATCGATGAACGCGCGCACCTTGGCCGAGAGCAGGCGCGAAGTCGGATAGACGATGTGGATCGGCAGCGCCGGCTGCTCGTATTTCGCCAGCACGATCTTCAGCCGCCCGCGCCTCAGCCCTTCGGCGGCCTGATAGGCCAGCACCCGTGTCACGCCGCCGCCGGCCTCGGCATATTGCAGCGCGGCGTCGGCGCTGTTGCTGGCGAAGCGCGGGGCCGTCGTCACCTCGATGTCACGGCCGTCCTGCAGGAAACGCCAAGCGGCGGACGGGCCGAATGCGATGGTCTGGTGCGCGAGCAATTCCTGCGGCGTCTTCGGTTCGCCGTGACGCTTGAGATAGCCCGGCGCCGCCACTGTGATCCGCCGCATCTCGCCGACCTGGCGTGCCACCAGCGAGGAATCGGCGAGGTGGCCGATCCGCACCGCGGCATCGACGGCGTCCTCCACCAGGTTGACGAGATGGTCCGACAGGCGGAGCTCGCAGGCGACCTCGGGAAAGCGCTTGAGATAGGCGGTCATGACCGGCCCGACATGCAGCCGGCCGAAGCCGATCGGGGCCGAGACCACCAGGCGCCCGCTCGGCCGGTTGCGCTCCTCGCGTGCGGAGCCATCGGCCTCCTCGACATCGGCGAGGATCCGTCGCGCCCGCTCCAGATAGCGCCTCCCGACGTCGGTCAACGTCACCTGCCGCGTGGTTCGTTGCAGCAGCCGCGCGCCGAGATGCTCCTCCAGCGCCGCGATCAGTCGCGTCACCGCCGAGGGCGACAGCCGCAGCTTTCGCGCCGCCGGCGCAAAGCCGCTGAGATCGGCGACGGTGACGAAGACATGCATGGCTTCGAGGCGGTCCATCGCATTATTGCATATATTGCAATGATGAAGTGTCAAGCGGATCGATTGTTTTAGCCTCCGGAAGGTCCACGTAGCTCGTGACAGACGCACCCATGCGCCCGCATTCCAGGGGATATCCCGATGACGACAACTCGCACCTACGCCAGCGACGTCGCCTTTTCGCCGGCGGTGAAATCGATCCAGACCCGAAAGGGATCGCGCGAGGGCTATGCCCATGCCGAGCAGCGAGGATGGCGTACCGAGGTCGATGAAAACCTCGCCGCGTTCCTCGGCGACGCCAACAGCTTCTATTTCGCCACCGCATCGGCCGACGGCCAACCCTATATCCAGCACCGCGGCGGCCCGAAGGGCTTCCTGAAGGTCTTGGACAAGCAGACGCTGGCCTTCACCGACTACGCCGGCAACCGGCAATACATCACGCAAGGCAACCTCTCGGAGAACGCCAAGGCCTACATCTTCGTGATGGACTACGCCCATCGCCGCCGCGTGAAGATCTGGGGTGAGGCGCGCGTCGTCGAGGACGACGAGGCGCTGACGGCCTCGCTGATGCCGAAAGGCTACCGCGCCCGGCCGGAGCAGGTGATCCTGTTCAAGATCGCGGCCTGGGACACCAACTGCCCGCAGCACATCCCGCAGAAGTTCGACGCAGGCGATGTCGCCGCGGCGCTGGCGGCGCGAGATGCGAGGATCGCTGAGCTCGAGGCGGAGCTGGCGGCGCTGAAGGGAGAGAAGGCGGCGGGAGTAGCTCCCTAACCCGCGGCTTTCTTACCCTCCCCTGGAGGGGGCCGGGACGAGCGTAGCTCGCCCGTGGGTCGATCGCGCGCAGCGCGAGCGGGGTGGGGTGATCTCTCCACGCGGGAGCTGTTAGATGTGGAGAGACCGTCACCCCACCCCGTCTCATACCTCGCTTCGCTCGACATGAGCCGACCCTCCCCCTCCAGGGGAGGGTAGAGTCAGATCGCACTCGCGCCTTCGTGCTGGAAGCCGAGATAGCTCGCCGCCACCCGCTCGTTCGCGGCGACGTCGCTGGCCTTGCCGCTGAGCACGAATTCGCCGAGCTCCATCACGTAAGCCTGGTCCGCGATCTTCAGCGCCGCCTGCGCGTTCTGCTCGACCAGCAGCACGGAGACGCCGCTGGCGCGGAGTTCGGCGACGATACGGAAGATGTCGGCGACAATGATCGGGGCGAGGCCGAGGCTCGGCTCGTCCAGCATCAGCAGCTTCGGCTCGCCCATCAAAGCGCGGCCCATCGCGAGCATCTGCTGCTCGCCGCCTGAGAGCGTGCCGGCGAGCTGCTTGCGCCGCTCCTTGAGCCGCGGAAACAGCGTGTAGACCCGCTCCATCGAGGCCCTCGCCTTGGACCTCTCGATACGGAAGGCGCCAAGCTCGAGATTGTCCTCGACATTCATGGTCACGAACAATTCGCGGTGCTCGGGCACGAGGCCGAGCCCCATCGCGACGCGGTCCTCGATGTCGAGCCGGGCGAGATCCTCCCCCGCAAAGACGACGCGGCCTTTCAGCGGCAGGATGCCCATGATGGCGGACAGCAGCGTGGTCTTGCCGGCTCCGTTGGCGCCGACGATGGTGACGATCTGGTTGGCCCCGACCTCGAGCGAGACCGAGCGCACCGCCTCGACCTTGCCGTAGGCGACATGGGCGTCGGTGACGGACAACAGCGCGCTCATGCCGCCACTCCGAGATAGGCCTTGATCACTTCGGGATTGGTCTTGATCGTGGCGGGGGTGCCCTCGGCGATCTTGGTGCCGAAATCGAGCACCACGATGCGGTCGGCGAGGTTCATGACGAAGCCCATGTCGTGCTCGACCAGAAGCACGCTCATGCCGCCGTCGCGCAAGTCACGCAGCAGCGTCGCCAGCCGCTGCTTCTCCATGTGGCGCAGGCCTGCGGCGGGCTCGTCGAGCAGCAGCAGCATCGGATCGACGCAGAGCGCCCGCGCGATCTCGACGATGCGCTGCTGTCCCAGCGACAGCGAGCCTGCGAGCTGATGCATCTGCTCGGTGAGGCCGACGCGCTCGATCTGGCGGGCGGCCTCCGCAAGCAGCTTGGCCTCGTCGGCGCGATCGAGCCGCAGCATCGAGGCGATCGGCCCGGAATGGCCGCGCAGATGCGCGCCGATCGCGACGTTCTCCAGCACGGTCATGTCGGGGACGAGCTTCACGTGCTGGAAGGTCCTGCTGATGCCGAGTTTGACGATCTCCTGCGGCGGCGCGTTGTCGACCTTCTTGCCGAGCACCGAGATCGAGCCTGACGTCGCCGACAGCACGCCGGTGATCAGGTTGAACGTCGTGCTCTTGCCGGCGCCGTTCGGGCCGATCAGCGCGACGATCTCGCGAGCCTGCACGTCGAACGAGACGTTGTTGACCGCGACCACGCCGCCGAACTGTTTCCGCGCCTTGTCGACCTGGAGCAGGACGCCGGACTCGGTGGGGGCGCGGGTGCGATGCTCCAGCTTCAGCGAGGTATCCGGCTTATTGCCGCTGGTCCGCTCGGGGAGGAACGACATCAGCCAGGGCCAGAGACCGCCGGGCGCGAGCTGCAGCAGCGCCACCAGCATGATGCCGAACACGATGGTCTCGACCTGGCCGGAGCCCGGCAGGATCAGCGGCAGATAGCTTTGCAGCACCTCCTTCAGGACCACGACGATCGCGGCGCCCAGAACGCCGCCCCAGACATAGCCGGCGCCGCCGACCACGGCGATGAAGAGATACTCGATGCCCATATGCGCGCCGAACGGGGTCGGATTCACCGCGCGCTGAAGATGCGCGTAGAGCCATCCCGAGAGGCCGGCGAGCACCGCTGCATGGATGAACACCAGCAGCTTGGCGCGCGGCGTGTGCACGCCGAAGGCTTCCGCCGCGACATGGCCGCGCCTGAGCGCGCGGATGGCGCGACCGGTGCGGGAGTCCAGCAGGTTCATCGTCAGCAGTGCCGAAACGATCACAGCGATCCAGATCGCATAATAGATCGAGCCGGGCGAGAGCATCTTGAACGTGCCGATCGACAGCGGCGGGATCGCCGAGATGCCGTCGTTCCGTCCCAGGAATTCCAGCTTGCTGAACAGATAGAACAGGCCGAGCCCCCAGGCGATCGTGCCGAGCGGCAGATAATGGCCGGAGAGGCGGACGGTGATCAGACCCAGCAGCACCGCGAACAGGCCGCTGACGAGGAGCGAGAGCGGCAGCGTCAGCCATGGCGACACGCCGTAGGCCGTCGACAGCACCGCGGTGGTGTAGGCCCCGAAGCCGACGAAGGCGGCTTGGCCGAACGAGGTCAGACCGCCGACCCCGGTGAGCAGCACGAGGCCCATCGCGACCAGGGCGGCGAGGCCGATATTGTCGAGCAGCACGATCCAGAACGGGGGCATGCCCGGGATGAACGGGATCGCCGCCATCACGAGCGCGAAGACAATGATGGGAAGCCGGCTCTGCATCTTGGCCTCAGTCCTTCTCTTCCTCGACCGCCGGCGCGGCGAGCGAGCGCAGCAGCAGCACGGGGATCAAGAGCATGAAAACGATCACTTCCTTGTAGTTGGAGGCATAGAAGGACGAGAACGCCTCGACGATGCCGACCACCAGCGCCGCGACGGCGGTCAGGGGATAGCTGACGAGGCCGCCGATGATCGCGGCGACGAAGCCTTTCAGGCCGATCAGGAAGCCGGAGTCGTAATAGAGTGTCGTGATCGGCACGATCATGATGCCCGACAGCGCACCGATGACGGAGGCCAGCAGAAAAGCGATCTGCCCCGACAAGGTGGTGCGGATGCCTGCGAGCCGCGCCCCGAGACGGTTCACGGCGGTCGCGCGCAGCGCCTTGCCGTAGAGCGTCAGGCCGAAGAACAGCCAGAGCCCGACGATGAACGCGCCCGTGATGACGTAGACGGTGATGCTCTGGCCGGTGAAGCGCAGCGCGCCGGCGGTGAAGGCGCCGGACAGCACGGCCGGTCCGCGCTGGCCTTCGGCGCCGAAGAACAGAAGGCCGAGGCCCTGCAGCGCGAGGTGGACGCCCACGGAGGCGATCAGCAGCACCAGCACCGAAGTGTGCGCCAGCGGCTGGAACGCGATGCGATAGAGATAAAGGCCGATCATCGCGACGATCACCAGCGACAGCGCGATGCAGATCGCGACCGGCGGCTTCTGGGCGGCGAAGTACACGGTCAGCGCCAGCACGATGGAAGGCAGCACGATGTTCGTGATGAGGCTGCGCACGACCAGCCGCCCGTGCAGCGCCTTGCGCGCCACGAACAGGTCGAAGGCGAAGGCACCGATGCCAAGCGCCAGCGCGAGCTTGGCCGTTCCCGGCATCTGACCGGCGGCCAGCGAGGCATAGGTCAGCGCGCCGTAGGTGACGAATTCGCCCTGGGGGATGAGGATGACGCGGGTGACGGCGAATACCAGCACCAGCGCCAGGCCGAGCAGCGCATAGATCGCGCCATTGGTGATGCCGTCCTGCACCAGGAACAGCATGATTGTGGTATTCAAGACCGGACGCTCCCCCTCATATTACGAACCGGTCCGCTCGATTGCGGTGGACGGTCCGCTCACAGCCGTTGAAACACGCATGCGATATTTGATATGGTCCATAACAATTATCAAATATAACATCAAGGGTGGGGAACGACCCGTCCCGAATTTAACGGGATTACGAGCACGAGGCGATGACCGTTTCCAGAACCGCTGAAAAGTCCTCCGAAAAACCGGCCGACGCGGGCAAGGGCCGCAAGGAGGCGGCCGAGCTCCAAACCGAAGCGCTCCAGCTGGGCGAGCTCTCCGAACAGCTCGGCTATGTCCTGAAGCGGGCGCAGCTCAAGGTGTTCGAGAATTTCCTGCGCTGCATGGCCTCGCTCCAGCTCACGCCGGCGCAGTTCTCCGTGCTGTTGCTGGTCGAGAAGAATCCCGGCCGTAACCAGACCGAGATCGCTTCCACCCTCGGCATCCTCAGGCCGAACTTCGTGGCGATGCTCGACAACCTCGAGAGCCGCGACCTCTGCGCGCGGATCCGCTCCACCAACGACCGCCGCTCGCATATCCTGGTGCTGACCGACAAGGGCAAGGCCGTGCTGGCCCGCGCCAAGAAGCTGGTCGCCACCAAGCACGAGGCCCGGCTGAACGATCTGCTCGGGCAAAGCAACCGCGAAGCCCTGATCGCGATGCTCTCGAAGATCGCCAACGAGTTCTGACTCTGACCCTCCCCTAGAGGGCAGGGCTATCGCGTATGGATATTCGAGAGGCCGTCATGCCCGGGCTTGTCCCACGGCTGTCCGGTTTAATTTTGGCATAGTCTTAAGCTCATCTGGCGGTCGTTTCTGATCATTGGGGGC
>NZ_KI519400.1:958690-1328274 GCF_000482425.1 Bradyrhizobium sp. 22 | reverse complement strand
TCTCGAACATTTGGCGATGCTCAAGACCGCAGAAGAATCCACGCCATGCGCCCTGTCTACGAAAATTAAACCGGACAGCCGTGGGCTTGTCCCGGGCATCCACGTTCTTAGTGCTGCGTAGAAAGACGTGGATGGCCGGGACAAGCCCGGCCATGACGACGTGGAGAGGCTCGGTCCCCATAGCCCACATCTCATATGCGATAGCCCTCCCTTCCAGGGGAGGGTAAGCGCGCCTCATCCACCAAAATCACCCTGATACCATTCACGTTTGCCAGCGTCGGGCCGGGTTGCAGCAGATCGCGCGTGGCCTCGAAGAACGTCGTCGCGTCGTTGTTGTCGAGATAGGCCTGCGGCTGCAGCCCTTGCGCCTTCACCTTCGGCAAGGTCGCAGCATCGAACAGCGCGCCACACGCGCCCGGTAGGTGGAAGCTCCGAGGACATCGAACGGAATGATGCGTTGCATCTAGAAGATGATGCTTGAAACGTCATTTTGCGCGCTCTAAGCTTGGTAACTCAATCACTGTACCTGCCACGGACATTCGCCCGTGATCACCGCCGCGCAGCTTCGAGCCGCCCGTGCCTTGCTCAGGATCGATCAGCGCGAACTCGCGCAGCGCTGTTCGCTGTCGCTGCCGACGATCCAGCGCATGGAGGCCTCCGAAGGGGTGATCCGCGGCAATGTCGATTCCCTGGTGAAGCTGGTTGAGGCGCTGTCGGTTGCCGGCATCGAGCTGATCGCCGAGGGAGCGGTGTCAACCGCCGGGGGCCGCGGGGTGCGGTTGAGGTCTCCACCTCCGGGCGCGGACGACAAGCCATGATCGAGGCCCCGCCATGATCGCCGTCGCGCTATGGTCGGTGGCGGCTCTGCTGGCGCTGGCGCCTGCTGGAATCCTGCTGTCGACGCACCCGCGCGGCTCGATCATCCTTTACGGCGGCTGCCTGATCGCAACATCGACGCTCTGCATCACGGCGCTGTCCGGTCTGCTCAATTCCCCTCAGCCGGCGCCGAGCGCGATATTGCCGATCGGACTGCCCTGGCTCGGTGCGCATTTCCGGCTCGATGCGCTGTCCGCCTTCTTCCTCGTCGTCGTCAATCTCGGCGGCGTCGCTGCGAGCCTGTTCGCGCTCGGTTACGGCAGACACGAGGACTCCCCCGGCCGCGTGCTGCCGTTCTATCCCGCCTACCTCGCAGCGATGAACGTCGTCGTGCTGGCAAACGATGCCTTCAGCTTCCTGGTCGCTTGGGAATTCATGTCGCTGACCTCCTGGGCGATGGTCGTGTCGCATCACCGGGACCCAGAGAATGTCCGCGCCGGCTTTGTCTATATTCTGATGGCAAGTTTCGGCACGCTGGCGCTGCTGCTCGCCTTCGGCCTGCTCGCGAGCGAGGCCGGTTACGATTTCGATGCGATTCGAGCCTCGCATCCTTCCGCGGCGCTGACCGGCACCGCAATCATCCTCGTGCTGCTGGGGGCCGGCTCCAAGGCCGGCCTGGTGCCGCTGCACGCCTGGCTGCCGCTCGCCCATCCCGCCGCGCCCAGCCACGTCTCCGCGCTCATGAGCGGCGTCATGACCAAGGTCGCCGTCTACGGCTTCGTGCGCATCGTCTTTGATCTCGTGCCCGAACCGGTGTGGTGGTGGAGCATGGTGGTGTTGCTGGTCGGCGCTCCGACGGCGACGCTGGGCGTGCTCTACGCGCTGATGCAGCGCGATATCAAGCGCGTGCTCGCCTATTCCACGATCGAGAACATCGGCATCATCTTCACCGGCCTCGGGCTGGCACTGGCTTTCAAGGCGGAAGGGCTCGACTGGGTGGCGGCGCTCGCCTTCACCGCGGCGATGCTGCACGTCTTCAATCATGCGCTGTTCAAGAGCCTGTTGTTCTTCGGCGCCGGCGCGGTGCTGGGATCGACCGGCGAGCGCGACATGGAGAAGCTCGGCGGCTTGATCCATCGCATGCCGAAGACGGCGTTCGCGATGCTGGTCGGCTGCGTCGCGATCTCGGCATTGCCGCCGTTCAACGGCTTCGTTTCGGAATGGCTGACGTTCCAGGCGATCCTGCTTTCGCCGCAACTTCCCTCCTGGGGCCTCAAGCTGGTCATCCCGGCGGTCGGCGGTCTGCTGGCGCTCGCGGCCGCCTTTGCCGCGGCCTGCTTCGTCAAGCTCTATGGCATCTGCTTCCTCGGTCGGCCGCGCTCGGATGTCGCCGCGTCGGCGCACGAGACTGACCGCTTCTCGCTGACCGCGATGTTCGCGCTTGCCGCCTTCTGCCTCATTGCCGGGATCCTGCCGGGGCTGTTCATCGACGTACTGGCACCGGTGAGCAAGGATATGGTCGGCAACATGATGCCGCATCAGGTCGGATTGCAATGGCTCACCATCGTGCCGATCGCGGAAAGCCGCAGCTCCTATAACGGCCTTCTGGTGTTCCTGTTCGCGGCACTGTGCGGCACGGCGGCGGCGTCAGCCATTCACCGTCTCGCCTCCGACCGCGTACGCCGCGCGCCGGCCTGGGATTGCGGCTATCCCGACGCGGACCCGGCGATCCAGTACTCGGCCTCCAGCTTCTCGCAACCGATCCGCCGCGTGTTCGGCAGCGTCATCTTTGGCGCCCGCGAGATCGGCGAGATGCCGCCGCCGTCTTCGCCGCTTCCCGCGCGGCTCACGGTCGAACTGCACGATCTGATCTGGGATGGGCTGTACGCGCCGGTCGCGAAGGCCATCGGCCATGCGACGGACCGCATCAATATCCTGCAGTTCTTCAGCATCCGCCGCTACTTGACGCTGGTGTTCGTGGCGCTGATCGTGCTGCTGCTGGTGGTGGCCCTATGAGCGGGCTGCGCGACATCCTCTCCCAGGGCGCGCAGATGTCGCTGGTGCTGGGACTCGCGCCGCTGCTGACGGGCTTCGTGCGGAAGGTGAAGGCACGGCTGCTGCGCCGGCGCGGGCCGCCGCTGCTCCAACCCTATCGCGACCTCATCCGCCTGATGCGCAAGGACGTCGTGCTCGCGGACAACGCCTCCTGGCTGTTCCGCGTCATTCCGTATCTAATCTTCGCGGGCACCTGGGTCGCCGCCTCGCTGGTGCCGACCTTCGGCAATGGTCTGTTGTTCTCCTGGACCGCCGATCTCATCGCCATCACGGCGCTGCTCGGCAGCGCCCGTTTTTTCCAGGCGCTCGCCGGCATGGACGTCGGAACCGCCTTCGGCGGCATCGGCTCCAGCCGTGAGGTGATGATCGCCTCCCTCGCCGAGCCCGCGATGCTGATCACCGCGTTCTCGGTCGCAATGATCGCCGGCTCGACGCAGCTTTCCACGGTGGCCGAGTTCATGGGCTCGGACGCGGTCGGCCTGCGCGTGTCGTTGGGAATGGCGTTCGTGGCGCTGACCATCGTGGCGCTGGCGGAGAATGCCCGCATCCCGGTCGATAACCCCGCCACCCATCTCGAGCTCACCATGGTGCACGAGGCCATGGTGCTGGAATATTCAGGGCGGCATCTCGCGCTGATCGACTTGTCCTCGCAGCTCAAGCTTCTGCTCTATGTCTCGCTGATCGCCTGCGTGTTCCTGCCATGGGGCACGGCGACCGCGGATGCGAGCCTTGCAAGGCTCGCTCTTGGCGCGCTGGTCTATCTCGGCAAGCTGATGGCCCTCGGCTTCCTGCTTGCCGTGTTCGAGACCGCGATCGCCAAGATGCGCGTGTTCCGGATTCCGGAGTTCCTGGGTGCGGCGCTGATGCTGGCATTGCTTGCCACGCTGCTGCGCTTCGTGTCGGGGAGCCTCTGAGATGAGCAGCCTGCAATTCGACATCGCCCATCTGCTCGCCGGCTCCCTCGTGCTGGCAAGCTTCATGATGCTCTACCAGGATCGGCTCTATGCGCTGCTCAACGTCTATGCGCTGCATGCCGGCGTGCTGGCGCTGTCGGTGGGCTGGCAGGCCTACGTGCAGCAAGCGCCGCATCTCTATATCACGGCGCTGATCGCGCTGGTCTTCAAGGCCATCATCATCCCCGTGGCGCTGCACCGGATCATCAAGCGGCTCGGTATCCACCGCGAGATCGAGAACGTGATCGGCATCGGGCTGACGATGATGGCCGGCATCGGCCTCGTCGCGCTGTCGATGGTGGTGATGTTGCGGGTGACGCCGGGCGCCGACGCGCTCGCGCGCGAGGACCTCGCCTTCGCGCTGTCGGTGGTGCTGCTGGGACTCCTGATCATGGTTACGCGACGCAACGCCGTGAGCCAGGTCGTCGGTTTCATGTCGCTGGAGAATGGGCTGGTGCTGGCGGCAACCGGAGCCAAGGGCATGCCGCTGGTGGTCGAGATCAGCGTCGCCTTCTCGGTGCTGATCGCCTTCATCGTGATCGGGATATTCCTGTTCCGCATCCGCGAGCGCTTCGACAGCGTGGACGTACAGGCGCTCGATCGCTTCCGGGGAGAGCGGCGATGACGATCGATGCGCTCGGTGCGATCCTGCTGATCCC
This sequence comes from Bradyrhizobium sp. 22, assembly GCF_000482425.1. NCBI lineage: Bacteria > Pseudomonadati > Pseudomonadota > Alphaproteobacteria > Hyphomicrobiales > Nitrobacteraceae > Bradyrhizobium > Bradyrhizobium sp. 22. The sequence goes on along the minus strand of NZ_KI519400.1, from coordinate 1,323,791 downwards.
GTCCGTCTCGGCCGCTCTGCTCGCGATCCTGCCCGGGTACATGCTGGCGGCGAAGCTCAACATCGTCGCGGCGCTCGCGACCTTCCTCACTTCGGTGTCCCTGTTCGTGATCGAGCCGACGTCGGGACAATATCTGCTGCTCGACGACCTCAACAAGGTCTTCATAGTTCTGACGACCTTCATCGGCTTCACGACCTCGGTCTTCAGCGCCAGCTACATTAACCACGAGATCGAGATCGGGCGGCTGACGCCCGCCTTCCTGCGTTTCTATCACGCGATGTACCAGATGCTGATGTTCGCGATGAACCTCGCGCTGGTCGCCAACAATATCGGCCTGATGTGGGTGGCGGTCGAGGTGGCGACGCTGACGACCGTGCTGATGGTCGGTATCTACCGCACCCATGAGGCGCTGGAAGCCGCATGGAAATACTTCATCCTCGGCAGCGTCGGCATCGCGCTCGCGCTGTTCGGCACCATCCTGGTCTATATGGCGGCGCGCCCCGCGGTGGGCGAGGGGCTCGACGGCATGGTATGGACGGTGCTGGTGAAGCACGCCGCACAGTTCGATCCGGCGTTGCTCAACGTCGCCTTCGTCTTCCTCCTGCTTGGCTACGGCACCAAGGTCGGGCTGGCGCCGTTGCACGCCTGGCTGCCGGATGCGCATGCCGAGGGCCCGACGCCGATCTCGGCGGTGCTGTCAGGTCTGCTGCTCAATGTCGCGCTCTATGCGCTGCTGCGATTCAAGATGATGCTCGCGGTCAACTCCGAGGCGATCACGCCGGGTCCGCTGATGGTGACCATGGGCCTGACCTCGGTGATCTTCGCCGCGCTGATGCTGTACCGGCGCCGCGACATCAAGCGGATGTTCGCCTATTCCTCGATCGAGCATATGGGCATCATCGTCTTCGCCTTCGGCATGGGCGGCCCGCTCGCAAATTTCGCGGCCCTGTTGCACATGGCCATGCATTCGCTGACCAAGTCGGCGATCTTCTTCGCCGTCGGCCATATCGCCCAGGTCAAGGGCACACAGAAGATCGCCGATATCGGCGGCCTCACGACGACCAACCCCGTGCTCGGCTGGGGTCTGATGCTCGGCGTCGTCGCCATCGTCGGGCTGCCGCCGTTCGGCATCTTCATGAGCGAGTTTCTGGTGGTGAGCTCGACATTCGCCCGCGCGCCCTGGCTGACGGTGATCCTGGTGCTCGGCATCATCATCGCGCTCGGCGGGCTTTTCCTGCGGGTCGGCGTGGTGATGTTCGGCGAGCCCAAGGGCAAGACCGCACCCGCTGAAGCCTCCTACGTGCCGATGTTCACGCACCTCGGATTGGTGTTGATGGCCGGCATCTATCTGCCGCCGGTGCTGGTCACCGGCTTCCAGAACGTCGCGAAGCTGCTGGGATAGGTGATGGGCATCCTCGACAGCATCCCCCATGTCAAAGCGGTGCCGTCGCACCGGCCCTGGCCGCGCGCCATCGTGACGGAGGAGGGCTGGCGGGTGGCGATCGATCGGCTCGCCGAAGGGGAGCTCACATTGCTCGGCTTCTGGGGCGAGCCGACCGCGGTGCACATGGCGATGCTCGATGCAGGCTCGGCCGCGATCGCGGTCGTCACCTACGAGTGTACGGCCGGCACATTTCCTGGCGTCGCCAACCGCCATCCGCCGGCGCTTCGGCTGGAGCGGACCATCCACGACCTGTTCGGGCTTGTTCCAACCGCTGCCGACGATTTGAGGCCATGGCTCGATCACGGTGCCTGGGGCCAATCCTACCCGCTCTCCGGCGGCAACGCATCGCGCGATGTGCGGCCGTACCAGTTCTTGCCGGCCGAGGGTGAGGCGTTGCACCAGGTGGCGGTCGGCCCGGTCCATGCCGGGATCATCGAGCCCGGCCATTTCCGCTTCACCGCCAACGGCGAGCATGTGGTGCGGCTGGAGCAGCGGCTCGGCTACACTCACAAAGGCATCGAGGCGCTGATGCAGGGTGTGAGCCTCGAGGCCGCCGCGAAGCTCGCCGGCCGCGCCTCCGGCGACAGCACCGTCGCCTACGCCTTTGCTTTCGCACGTGCCGTCGAGGCGGCACTGCAGATCGAGGCGCCGAGGCGAGCGACGCTTTTGCGAGCGCTAATGGCGGAGCTGGAGCGGCTCGCCAATCATCTGGGCGACATCGGGGCCATCTGTAACGACGCATCGTTCGCGCTGATGCATGCCCAGACCGGCGTCTTGCGTGAGCGCTGCCTGCGCGCTGCGGACACAGCGTTTGGCCATCGCCTGATGATGGACGTCATCGTGCCCGGGGGCGTGAGGCGTGACATTGCGCCGGACGGCGTGTCCGCGCTACGCGCGCTGGTCGCCGAGCTGCGCAAGGTGTTTCCGCGCTTGATCGAGCTCTATGACAATACGGCGTCCCTGCAGGACCGCACCGTCACCACAGGCATCGTGAAGGCGGAATATGCGCGCCAGTTTGGCGCCGGCGGCTATGTCGGCCGCGCCTCGGGCCGCGATTTTGATGCGCGGCGGGCGCTGGCCTACGGGCCTTACGACGCGCTGTCGTTCGAGGTGCCGGTGCTGGAGACCGGTGACGTGAATGCGCGGGTCTGGATCCGAATTCGCGAGGTCGAGCAGAGTGTCGCGTTGATCGAGCAGATTCTCGACCGGCTTGGGCCGGGCGGGCTCGAGACCGCGCTGCCGGCCCGGAGCGGCGGGGGTGCCTGTGAAGGCATGGCGCTCACCGAGGCCTTCCGCGGCGACGTGCTGGTGTGGGTGCGGCTCGATGGCGAGTTGCGCGTCGACCGCTGTCACCTGCGCGACGCCTCGTGGTTCCAGTGGCCGCTGCTGGAAACCGCGATCGAAGGCAACATCATCGCCGACTTCCCGCTCTGCAACAAGTCGTTCAACTGCTCCTATTCGGGCGTGGACCTCTAAGCCATGCGCAACACCCTGTTCGAAAGCCTCACCCATCGTTCGCTCACGGAGCCCGCTCCGGCACCGGATGGTTCGGCGCTGGCCGAGCTTGCAGCGAAAGTCGATCGCGCAGCCCAGGCCCGGCTGGGTCGTTCTCTCGCCATTCGCGAGGTCGATGCCGGATCCTGCAACGGCTGCGAACTGGAGATCCACGCGCTTTCCAACGCCTTCTACGACGTCGAACGTTTCGGCCTGCGCTTCGTCGCCTCGCCGCGCCATGCCGACGTGCTGCTGGTCACGGGGCCCGTGACGAAGAACATGCGGGAAGCGCTGGCGCGAACCTACAACGCGACGCCGGACCCGAAATGGGTCGTCGCGGTCGGCGCTTGTGCGGTCGATGGCGGTATCTTCAGAGGCAGCTACGCCTGCGTCGGCGGCGTATCCGAGACGATCCCGGTGGATCTGCACATCGGGGGCTGCCCGCCGTCACCGACGGACTTGTTGAAGGGCTTGCTCGCGCTGCTGGAGCACGTCGGCGGCAAACGCTAGGCCGCTCACGCTCCCTTGTTGCGAATGTCCTGCACCCGCTGCTTCCGCACCGAACAGCCGCGGCCTCGTGGAAGCGATCACGCTTGGGCCAAGCCGCGATCGCGTCGAACGGGGCGAGCCCTAATCCACCAGGATGACCCTGATGTCGTTGACGTTCGTCAGTGTCGGGCCCGGCAAAAGTAGGTCGCCGGTGGCCTCGAAGAACGCGGTGGCGTCGTTGTTGTCGAGATATTGCTGCGGTTGCAGCCCCTGCGCCTTCATCCTGGCGAACGTCGCCGCGTCGATCAGCGCTCCGGCGGGGTCGGTAGGGTGACCGCCACCGCCGTCGGCGCCGTCGGTATCGCCTGCCAGCGCCGAAACGTCCGGCGTGTCCTTGAGCAGGTTGGCCAGCGCCAGCGCGTATTCCTGGTTCGGCCCGCCGCGCCCCTGGCCGCGCACGGTCACCGTGAGCTCGCCGCCGGAGAGGATCGCAAGGCGCTTGCCTTGCGCGCGCGCCTCCAGCGCCAGCCTGGCATGCGCGGCGGCAACCTCGCGCGCCTCGCCCTCGAGGTCGGCGCCGAGGTCGATGGTCTCGTAGCCGGATTCGCGCGCGAGCTTTACCGCGGCATCGAGCGACTGCTTGGGCCGCGCGATCAGTTCGAAACGCGCGCGCGCAAAGGCGGCATCGTCGGGCTTGCAGCTTTCGTTGGCGGGATCCTCGAGCGCGCGGCGGACGGCCTCTTCGATGTCGAGCCTGTATTTCGCGACGATGGCGCGTGCGTCCGCCAGCGTGGTCGGATCGGGCACGGTCGGGCCGGAGGCGATTGCGGAGGGGTCGTCATGCGGCACGTCCGAGATCGCGAGCGTCACGATCTCGGCGGCATTCTTGCCGGCGCGGGCGAGACGTCCGCCCTTGATCCGCGAGAGATGCTTGCGCACGACGTTCATCTCGCCGATCGGCGCCCCCGAGCGCAGCAGCGCCTTGTTGACCGCCTGCTTCTGCGCGAAGCTGATGCCCTCGCTCGGCGCGATCCAGTTGGCCGAGCCGCCGCCGGTGAGCAGCACCAGGAGCAGATCGTCCGGCCCGACCTCACCTGCGAGCGCCAGCGTGTCGGCGGCGCCCTTCAGGCCGGCCTCGTCCGGCACGGGATGACCGGCTTCGACCACGCGGATCCGGCGCGTCGGCACGCTGTAGCCATGGCGCGTGGTGGCGATGCCGACGAGGCGTTCCGGCGCGAGCCGGAGCGTGTCGAGATAATGCCGCTCGGCCGCTGCGGCCATGGCGCCGGCGCCCTTGCCGGCGGCGAGGCAGATCACGCGTCCTTTGGGCGCAGGCGGCAAGTGCGGCGCCAGCACCACATTGGGATGGGCCGCGGCGACGGCGGCATCATAGAGTGCGCGGAGCAGGGAGCGTCGATCGGTCATCACGAAAGGCCTTGAGCAGACGGAACAAGCTGGCGGGTCACGCGCCGCTCACATGCCTATCGCATCGGGCGCAAAAGCGTAAGCGGCCGCTGCCATTATTCGATTGTGCAATCGCGTCATCATGATCGGTGCGCAAGCAAAAACCCCCTGCGCGGTCGGCGCAGGGGGCGTGGCATTTGCAAGCGGCGCGGGGCTAGCCGCCGGCGTCGGCGCTGATCACGTCGCCGAACAGGTCCCACTTCTCGCCCTTGAACTTCATGAGCTGAAGCGAGCTGATCGGTGCGAAGTCGCTCGGGCCGGTGTTGATCTTGATGCCGGGCAGCAGCACTTCGGTGCGGAAGTCCTTCAGGCTCGCCGCCTGCTTCATGACGTTCGCGCGCGTGAGGTCGTCGCCGCACTTCTTCAACACCTCCACCAGGGTCTGGGCCACGCCGTAGCCGACGACGGTGCCGCCGTCGAGCTTGTCGCCTTCAGGGAAGTACTTGGTCATGAACTCCAGGAAGGCCTTCATGCCGGCGTCGTCCTTCCACTGCGGATCGGAGACGTCCTTCAGATAGGCGGCCGAGATGATGTCCTGCGAATTCTCGAAGCCGGCGGGCTTGATCACGCTGCCGACCGAGGCCGAGACGTTGTTGAGGAAGTGGGTCGGCTTCCAGCCGATCTCGGAGATCTTCTTGATCGCCTGCGCCGCGAACTTTGGCGTGGTGATGTTGACGAAGACGTCGGCGCCGGACGCCTTCAGCTTGACGATGTGATTGTCGATCGTCGGCTCCGACGTCTCGTAGCTTTCCTCGAGCACGATCATGCTGGCGGCCTTGGCGCCGAGGCCGTCCTTCAAGCCCTTCAGGTAGTCCTTGCCGTAATCGTCGTTCTGGAAGAGCACACCGATCTTGGCGTTCGGCATCGTCTTCATGATGTATTTCGCGTAGATCTGCGTCTCGCTCTGGTAGTTGGGTTGCCAGCCCATCGTCCAGGGGAAATTCTGCGCATCGTTCCACTTGGTGGCGCCGGTGGCGACGAACAGTTGCGGCACCTTCTTCGAGTTCATGTATTTCTGGATCGCCGAGTTCGGCGGCGTGCCGAGAGAGTTGAAGATGAGCAGCACTTCATCGCTCTCGACCAGCTTGCGCGCCTGCTCCACCGTCTTGGGCGGCGAATAGGCGTCGTCGTAGGAGACGAAATTGATCTTGCGGCCGTTGATGCCGCCCTCATCGTTGACCTTCTTGAAGTAGGCGGCTTCGGTCCGCCCGATGACGCCGTAGGCGGAGGCCGGTCCGCTGTAGGGCATGATGTTGCCGATCTTGATCTCGGTGTCGGTCGCGCCGGTATCGTATTTCTTCTGGGCCGATGCGGTGGATGTCGTAGCCGCAAAGAGCGCAAGCGCCAGTGACGCAGCGGCAATCTTGCCGGTAACAGCAGGCATTCCAATCTCCCTATTTTTCTTGATGTGCGCGTCCTTGTTCTTGGCTTGATGGTTCTTGGTGACGCGGCCGCAATTCAATACGATTTGCTCGAAAGCTTCAAGGAAAAGCCCCTGCGGCAAAGCCGCAGGGACTGAGTCTTTCGTCGATTGAGACGACATCTTTAGCGGCTGGTTAAGATCAGCCGCCGACGTCCCCGCTCAGGATCTCGCCAAATCGCTCCCAATGCTCGCCCTTGAAGCGGATCAGTTGCACCTGCGAGAGCGGCGCGAAGTCCGTGGCCGAGGTGTTGACCTTGATGCCGGGCAGCAGGCCGGCCGGCTCGTAGTCCTTGATGCTGGCGGCCTGCTTCATGACGTTCTCGCGGGTCAGATTGTCGCCGCAGGCCTTGAGCACGTGAACGAGACCCTGGCTCACGATGTAGGCGTACATCACCGAGGCGTCGGCGCGGTTCGCTTCCGGATAGTACTTGTCCAGGAATTGGTTCCAGGCGGTCATTGCCGCGTCGGTCTTCCATTGGGCGTCGGTCGGGTCCTTGAAATATTGCGAAGAGATGATGTCCTGCGCGTTCTCGAAGCCGGCGGGCTTGATCACGCTGCCGATCGAGGCCGAGACGTTGTTGAGGAAATGCAGCGGCTTCCAGCCGAGCTCGGCGTTCTTCTTGATCGCCTGCGCCGCGAATTTCGGCGTGGTGATGTTGATGAAGACGTCGGCGCCCGTGGCCTTCAATCTCACGATGTGCGAGTCGATGGTCGGTTCGGAGACCTCATAGCTGTCCTCGATCACGATCATCGAAGCTGCCTTGGCTCCGAGCCCGTCCTTGAAGCCCTTCAGATAGTCCTTGCCGTAATCGTCGTTCTGATAGAGCACCGCAATCTTGGCGTCGGGTTTGTTCTTCAAGATATACTTCGCGTAGATGGTCGTCTCGCTCTGGTAGTTCGGCTGCCAGCCCATCGTCCACGGAAAGTTCTGCGGGTCGTTCCACTTGGTGGCGCCGGTGGCGACGAACAGCTGAGGCACCTTCTTCTGGTTCAGGTATTTCTGAATCGCCGAGTTCGGCGGCGTGCCGAGCGGATTGAAGATCAGCAGCACCTCGTCGCTCTCGACCAGCTTGCGAGCCTGCTCCACCGTCTTCGGCGGCGAATAGGCGTCGTCATAGGAGACGAAGTTGATCTTGCGGCCGTTGATGCCGCCTTCCGCGTTGATCTTGCGGAAATACGCCTCCTCGGTCTTGCCGATCACCCCGTAGGCGGAGGCCGGTCCGCTGTAGGGCATGATGTTGCCGATCTTGATTTCGGTGTCGGATGCGCCGGTGTCGTATTTCTTCTGCGCGAACGCTGTCGTGGACAGGGTGGCAGCCAGTACGAGGGCGGCCGAAAAGGCCCCCAATCGCACATGCATTGCAGGCATCTTGCTCTCCCTAGCTCGGTTTGAATGTGTCGATTGTTCTTGTTGGGAGCGATCATTGCGCGCCGCTCCGATACGCATTGAATACCCTTCTCGGGCGCCCAGCAAGGAGAACGCCCGTCGGCGCCGTCACGGCGAGGTGCTTCTTTTTCGAGGGGATGCGGAATATTCCGGCGCGCGAGATGAAGCGGGCCGTCACTCAGCTGCGCAGAGGTTGTCTTGCGACATCAAGGCTATTTTCAATTGCGCCCGGGTGCGGCTTCAATGCCCCATCTCGCTGGAGATGACGTCGCCGAACAGCTCCCATTTTCGGCCCTTGAAGCGCATCATTTGCAGCTGCTCGATCGGGGCGAAATTGTCCGGCGCGGTGTTGATCTTGATGCCGGGCAGCAGCGTGTCGGGTTCGAAATCCTTCAGGGAAGCCGCCTGCTTCATGACGTTCTCGCGGGTGAGATCGTCGCCGCACATCTGCAGCACCTTCACCATCGTCTGCGCGGCGGCATAGCCGTACACGACGCCGGCTTCGAGCCTGTTGGCCTTGGGATCGTACTTCGCGAGGAAGTCATAGAACCTCTTCATGCCGTCGTCGGCACTCCACTGCGGATCGGAGCTGTCCTTGGTGTAGGTCGCCGACAGGATGCCCTGGGATATCTCTATGCCGGCCGGTTCGATCACACCGCCGACGGAGGCCGAAACGTTGGAGATGATGTGGACCGGATGCCAGTTGATCTCCGCCGCCTTCTTGATCGCTTGCGCGGCAAACTTCGGGGTGGTGATGCTGATGAAGACGTCGGCGCCCGAGGCCTTCAGCTTCACGACACGCTCGTCGATCGCGGGCTCGGAAGTGTCGTAGGACTCCTGCAGCACGATCATCGAGGCCTTGGCGCCGAGGCCGTCCTTCAACCCCTTCAGATAGTCCTTGCCGAAATCGTCGTTCTGGTAGAGCACGCCGATCTTTCCGTCCGGCTTCTCCTTCATGATGTACTTGGCGTAGATGCGCGCCTCGCTGGCGTAGCTCGGCTGCCAGCCCATGGTCCAGGGATATTGCTTCGGGTCGTTCCACTTCGAGGCGCCGCTCGCGACGAACAATTGCGGCACCTTCTTCTCGTTCATGTATTTGCGGATGGCGTTGTTGGTGGAGGTGCCGAGCGAGCCGAAGATCAAGAGCACCCCGTCGCTCTCGACCAGCTTGCGCGCCTGTTCCACCGTCTTTGGCGGCGAATAGGCGTCGTCGTAGGAGATGAACCTGATCTTGCGGCCGTTGATGCCGCCCTCGGCGTTGATCTTGTTGAAATAGGCTTCCTCGACCTTGCCGATCGCGGCATAGGCCGAAGCCGGGCCGCTATAGGGCATGATGTTCCCTATTCTGATCTCGGTATCGGAGGCGCCGCTGTCGTACTTCTTCTGCGCCAGTGCAGGGTTGTCCATTGCAGTGCACAAAGCGAGGGCGGTCCAGAGGGCCGCAACCTGAAAACGAACGGCGGTCATTGTTCTCCTGCCCCGAGTTGCGTCGGCGCTGCATTGAACAAGATTGAAGCCGGCCGTCAACAAAAAGCCCCCGCGATCGCTCGCGGGGGCTTCTCGGGTTCGAACTCTTGGCTCAGCGTCACTCGGTCTTGACGTCGCCGCTGATGATCTCGCCGAACAGTTCCCATTTCTCGCCCTTGAAGCGCATCATTTGGAGCTGGGCGATCGGGGCAAAGTCGGTCGGGCTGGTGTTGATCTTGACGCCGGGCAGCAGCGTGTCCGGCGCAAAATCCTTCAACGAAGCCGCCTGCTTCATGATGTTGGCGCGGGTGAGATCGTCACCGCACATCTCGAGCACCTTGGCGAGGGTCGAAGCAGCGCCGTAGCCGTAGACCATGCTGGTGTCGGACTTGTCGGCGCCGGGCATGTACTTGTCGACGAATTCATTCCACTTCTTCATGCCGGGGTCGTTGGCCCACTGCGGATCGGTCGAATCCTTGGCGTAGGCCGCCGACAGCACGCCTTGCGCGTTCTCGAAGCCGGCCGGCTTCATCACGCTGCCGACCGAGATCGACACGTTGGTGAGGATCTGCAGCGGCTTCCAGCTGAGCTCGGCTGTCTTCTTGATGGTCTGCGCCGCGAACTTGGGCGTTGTATAGATCAGGAGCACGTCGGGATTGGCCGCCTTGATCTTGACGATGTGGCCGTCGATCGAAGGCTCCGAGACCTCATAGCTCTCTTCCATGATGATCATGGACGAAGCTTTGGCGCCGAGGCCGTCCTTGGTGCCCTTGAGGTAGTCTTTGCCGAAATCGTCGTTCTGATAGAGGATCGCGATCTTGGCGTCGGGCTTCTCCTTCATCAGCCATTTGGCGTAGATCTGCGCTTCGCTCTGGTAGGAGGGCTGCCAGCCCATGGTCCAGGGGAAGTTCTTCGGATCGTTCCACTTGGTAGCGCCGGTAGCGACGAACAGCTGCGGGATCTTCTTGGAGTTGAGGTACTTCTGGATCGCGCTGTTCGAGGGCGTGCCGAGCGGATTGAAGACGACCAGAACCTCGTCGCTCTCGACCAGCTTGCGCACCTGCTCGACGGCTTTCGGCGGCGAATAGCCGTCGTCATAAGTGACGAAGTTGACCTTGCGGCCGTTGATGCCGCCCTTGTCGTTGATCATCCGGAAATAGGCTTCCTCGGTCTTGCCGATGATGCCGTAGGCCGATGCCGGACCGCTGTACGGCATGATGTTGCCGATCTTGATCTCGGTATCGGACGCGCCGGTGTCGTATTTCTTTTGGGCGAGTGCAGCGCCGGAGGTGAGGGCAATGGCCGCCGTTGCCGTGACCAGCGCGGCGGCTCGCAGTGTTCTTCCAAATCGCAATTCGGTCTCCTTCGTTTAAACAACAGTCTTCGAGTGTTTCAGTTTCTTCTGAGCTTGCCGGCGAGTTGCTGGCCCAGGATCGCGATCTGCCTTGAGCCATGGGGCACGAGGTAGATGACCAGGAACAGCAGCACGCCGAACACCGCGCCGGAAAGGCCCTTGGAGATGCTTTCCGCCATGTTCGGCACGAAGATGATGAAGGCCGCACCGACGAACGAGCCGGGCAGCCAGCCGACGCCGCCGACCACCATGCCGAGGAACAACGAGATCGCCAGCGTGATGGTGTAGCTGTCGGGCGCGACGAACTGCACCGCGATGGCGCCGAGCGAGCCGGCGACGCCGGTGATGCCGGCGGACACGCCGAAGGCCAGTGTCTTGTATAAAGCGACGTTGACGCCCATCGAGGAGGCCGCGATCTCGTTGTCGCGGATCGCCATGAAGGCGCGCCCGGAGCGGGAGCGCAGCAGGTTGACCGAGAAGATGTAGATCGCGATCGTCACAGCGAGCGTGAAGTAGTACAGCCACATGTCCTGCGACATCGGCAGCCCGAACGGCGCGTCCGGCTTGGTGACGACGAGGCCCTGCACGCCGCCGGTCCAGTGCTCGAGGAAGTTCAGCTTGAGCAGTTGCGGCATCGCGGTCGCGAGCGCAAAAGTCGCGAGTGCCAGGTAGATGCCCGACAGCCGCAGCGCCGGCTTGCCGAACAGGTAACCGAATCCGAAGCAGATCGCCGCGGAAACCGGAATTGTCAGCGCGTAGTTGACGTTGAAGTACTCCATCAGCACCGCCGACGTATAGGCGCCGACGGCATAGAATGCGCTCTGCCCGAGCGAGAACTGGCCGGAGCCGCCGGTCAGGATGTTCAGCGCCAGCACCGCGAGCCCGTAGATCAGGAGCATCGTCATCTGGAAGATGACGAAGTTCTTGACGAACATCGGCACGAGCAACAGCGCCAACAGCACCACCAGCGAGGTACCGGTGCCAAGCGTCATGGCCCGCTTCGGAACCGCCTCGACCGCCTCATGGCCTTCGGCGACGACTTCTTCTGCTGCGCTCATGATCAAACTCGCTTGACGATGTGCCGGCCGAACAGGCCGGCGGGTTTGACGACCAGGACTGAGATGATCAGCGCGAGCGCGATCGGGAGTTTCAGCTCATTGCCGACGCCGGGGATGTAGGTGCCGGCGAGGTTCTCGAACACTCCGACCAGGAAGCCGCCAACCACGGCGCCGAACGGGCTCGACAGTCCGCCGAGCACCGCGGCGGCGAAGCCGTAGATCAAGACGCCGCCCATCATGTTGGGCTCCAGGAACACGACCGGTGCGATCAGCATGCCGGCGATCGAGCCGATCGCCGTCGCCATGCCCCAGCCGAGCGCGATCATCCAGCTCGTGTTGATGCCGACGAGGCGGGCCGATTCGGGCACCGATGCCGCGGCGCGCATCGCAAGACCGATCCGCGTGTACTGGAAGAAGAAATAGAGCGCGAGCAGCAGCGCTATCGTGACGCCGATCATGCCGGCCTGGTGCGTCGAGATCAGCTGGCTGCCCAGGAACGGCGAGGAGCCGAACGGGGTCGGATATTGCTTGATGGTGAAGTCCCAGATCAGGCCGGCCGAGGAGTTGATGATGGCGAACAGCGCGATGAAGCCGGCGACGTTGGTCAGCACCGGCGCTTTGGCGAGCGGCTTGAACAGGATTCGCTCGATCGCGATGCCGGCGACGAAGGAGAATGCCAGCGTGATCAGGAAGGCGGCCCAGTAGGACACGCCCCATTGCATCAGCTGCCAGGAGATGAAGGTCGAGAACATCGCCATCTCGCCTTGCGCGAAGTTGAGATGGTCGATGGCCTGGTAGATCATGACCACGGCGAGCGCCATGCAGGCATAGATCGCGCCCGTGGCGATGCCGGCCAGGACCTGGTTGGTGAACAGCTCCATTGTCCCGGCTCCCTAAAACTTGCTCGATTGGATTTGAACTGCAACGGCGTCGGAGGTCCACCTCTCCCCAGCGGGGAGAGGTCGATTTTCGCAGCAAATCGGGTGAGGGGCCGCAGCTCCAACGTGAAATCTTGACCCCTCACCCGGCGCTTTGCGCCGACCTCTCCCAGAGGGAGAGGTGTACGGAGTGCGCGGATAGATCATTGCCATCATCGCCCCTCAGTAACCCAGATAGGATTTGCGGATTTCTTCGTTGTTCGCGATGTCCTTGGCCTTGCCGGACATCACGATGCGGCCGGTCTCGATCACATAGGCCTGATCGGCGAGCTCGAGCGCGAGCTGGGCGTTCTGCTCGACCACCAGGATCGACACCTTGTCCTCGCGGTTGATCTTGCTGAGGATGCCGAACAGGTCGCGCACCACCAGCGGGGCGAGCCCGAAGGAGGGCTCGTCCAGCAGCATCAGCCGCGGCCGCAGCATCAGGGCGCGGGCGACCGCGAGCATCTGCTGCTCGCCGCCGGAGAGCGTGCCGGCCTGCTGGGTGTGGCGCTGCTTCAACACCGGGAAATGCGCATACATGCGCTCGATGTCGGAGACGATGCCGGCGCTGTCCTTGCGGGTGATGGCCCCGAGCTGGAGGTTCTCTTCCACGGTCATGTTGGTGAAGGTACCGCGGCCCTGCGGCACGTGGGCGATGCCGAATCGCACGATGCTCTCGGTGGAGCGGTTGTTGAGCGGCTTGCCTTCAAACTCGACTCCGCCGGTGGAGCGCACCATGTTGCAGATCGCGCGCAGCGTGGTGGTCTTGCCGGCGCCGTTGGCGCCCAGCAGCGTCGTCAGCGAGCCCTCGTTGAGCGAGAAGGACAGGCCGTGGAGCGCCTGGACCTGGCCATAATAGGCGCGCAGGTCCTTGACGTTGAGCAGTGGCGTCATTGGTCTTTGCTCCCGAGATAGGCCTTGATGACGTCGGGGTCGGCCTGCACCTGGGCGGGGGTTCCTTCCGCGAGCTTCTTGCCGAAATTCAGCGCGACGACGTGGTCGGCGATCGACATCACGAGGCCCATGTGGTGCTCGACCAGCAGCACGGTCATGTGGCGCTCGTCGCGGATTTTGCGGATGAGGTCCCCGAGCACGTAGACTTCCTCGTGGTTGAGGCCGCCGGCCGGCTCGTCGAGCAGCAGGATCTTCGGATCCGCCGCCAGCGCGCGCGCCAGTTCGACGCGCTTCTGCGTGCCGAACGGCAGGCCGGACACGACGGTATGGGCGACATCCTCGAGGCCGAGATACGCGAGGATCTCCTGCACCTTCCTGTTGATGCTGGCCTCGCTGCGCCGGACCCAGGCAAGCCTCAAGGAGTCGCTGATGATGTCGCTGGAGGTCTTCGCATGGGCGCCGACGCGAACGTTGTCCATTACCGAGAGATTCGGAAACAGCGCCACGTTCTGGAAGGTGCGGCCGATGCCGATCTCGGCGATCCGGTGCGGCGGGCGCGTCAGGATGCTTGCGCCTTCCATCAGGATGTCGCCGGACGAGGGCTGATACAGCCGGGACAGGCAGTTGAACAGCGTGGTCTTGCCGGCGCCATTGGGGCCGATCAAGCCGAGGATCTGGCCCTTGTGCATGTCGAATGACACACCATTGAGCGCGACGATGCCGCCGAACACGACGCTGACGTCGCGAACCGCGAGCAGGGGCGATGTCCCCTGCGCGAGCTGTGCCTGCGTCATCTCGTCTCGCTCACGTCGTTCAGTGAGCGCAGGGGCGATGCGAACCGCTCCCGACGATGACAAAGGCTATCTGATCCCCTCGGCCAAACGAGCAACTTTCCCTCCTGATTTCAGCTTTTTGCTGACGTCTTTTTTTGAATGCGGCATCAGACCACCGAGTGCCGCTTCGATGTTCCTTACCATCGCCAAGAGACGCGGTCCAATGTCGTTGATCAAACGCTCTTCCGTGAAGCGGAATGCGGGCGCGCCGCAATTGAATGCGTAAGGTCCGGTTCCGTCGTTGAGCTTGAGCGCGACGCCGGCGGCGCCGATGTCGTCGTGCCAGTCGCCGACCGAAATCGCAAAACCGTATTTCGCGACGGTTTCGCCGGAACGTTCCAACCCGTCGCGCATCTTCGGCCAGCGGCTGCCGTAATGCTCGCGCAACAGACGCGACAACTCCGCGCGATCGGTGTCGTCGAGCGCCCAGAAATAGGCGCGGCCCATCGCACTGGTTGCGATCGGCACACGGGCGCCGACGTCAAGTTGAACGCCGACCGTCTCGCTGCCGCGGCTTTGCCCGAAATAGATCATGCTGTGACGGTCGCGGCCGCCGACCGCGACGGCACCGCCGGTCGCGCGCATCACCTCCTCGCGGAACGGCTCGGACAAATGCCGAACGCCGAGATTGGCAAGCGCGGCGTAGCCGAGCGACATCGCGGCAGGGGTGAGCTGGTACTTCTCGAAGCGGGGAACCGGCGCGAGATAACCCAGCTTGGTCAGCGTGTAAGTCAGCCGCGACACCGTCGGCTTCGGCAGATTGGTGCGCGCCGCAATCTCCTGATTGCCCAGAAGGCCGTCATTGGGGTGGAATGCTCGCAATACGTCCAGTCCGCGGGAAAGCGCGACGACGAAATTCCGATCGGTCGCTGGCTTCTTTCCTGTACGCTTCATCCCTGATCTGCTTCTTGCGCGGAGTCGTTGACAAGCCACGTGCTTCAAAATAACCCTGCCGTCAAGATGCGGAATTAAATTCCGCACCGCGAAATCGAACAAAAGTTAATCCCCACCAAGGAGGGAACACCGTGAGCGAAGTGGTCAAGCTTGAGCGTCATGACGAGGTCGGGATCGTCACGGTCAACAGCCCTCCGGTCAACGCGCTGAGCGCCGCGGTCCGCGGTGGCATCCTGGAGTGCATCAAGGCCGCCATCGCCGATTCCGCCATCAAGGGCATCGTGCTGACCTGCGCCGGTCGCACCTTCATCGCGGGCGCCGACATCACCGAGTTCGGCAAGCCGCCGAAGCCGCCCGCCCTCAACGACGTGCTGTCCGAGATCGAGAACTCGCCGAAGCCGGTGGTCGCCGCGATCCACGGCACGGCGCTCGGCGGCGGCCTCGAGGTCGCGCTCGCCTGTCATTTCCGCGTCGCGGTGAAGGAGGCCAAGCTCGGCCTGCCCGAGGTGAAGCTCGGCCTGCTGCCGGGCGCCGGCGGCACCCAGCGCCTGCCGCGCGCGGTCGGTCCCGAGCTCGCGGTCAAGATGATCGTCGGCGGCGATCCCATCGGTGCGGCGGAAGCGCTCAAGAACGGCCTGATCGAGGAGATCGTCGAGGGACCGGCATCGGGCGGCGAAGCCTTCGTGCGCAAGCTGATCGCGGAGAAGCGTCCGCTGCGGCGTCTGCGCGACGACGATTCCAAGATCGCGGCCGCCAAGGCCGACCGCTCGATCTTCACCAACGCGGTCGCCGCCATGACCAAGAAGTCGCGCGGCCTGGAGGCGCCGTTCGCCGCCGCCGACGCGGTCGGCTACGCCATCGACCTGCCCTTCGACGAGGGTCTCAAGAAGGAGCGCGAGGGCTTCCTCAAGCTCGTCGCCAGCGACCAGTCCAAGGCGCAGCGCTACGCCTTCTTCGCCGAGCGCGAAGCCGCCAAGATCGCCGGCGTCCCTGAAGGCACCAAGCCGCGTGCCGTGAACCGCGTCGCCATCCTCGGCGCCGGCACCATGGGCGGCGGCATCGCGATGTCCTTTGCCAATGCCGGCATCCCCGTCACCCTGATCGAGACCGGCGAGGAGCAGCTCAAGCGCGGCATGGGCATCATGCAGAAGAACTGGGAAGCGACCGCGGCGCGCGGCGGCATTCCGGCCGATGCGCCCGCCAAGCGCATGGCGCTGATCAACGGCGTCGTCGGCATCGAGAATGTCGGCGATGCCGACCTCGTCATCGAAGCCGTGTTCGAGACCATGGCGGTGAAGAAGGAAGTGTTCGGCAAGCTCGACCAATACGCCAAGCAGGGCGCCGTGCTCGCCTCCAACACGTCCTACCTCAACATCGACGAGATCGCGAAGTCGACCAAGCGTCCGCAGGACGTGCTCGGCATGCACTTCTTCTCGCCGGCAAACGTCATGAAGCTGTGCGAGATCGTGCGCGCCGACAAGACCGCGCCGGACGCCCTCGTGACGGCCGTCAATATCGCGCGCAAGATTGCCAAGGTGCCGGCCGTGGTCGGCGTCTGCGACGGCTTCGTCGGCAACCGCATGCTGGCCCAGCGCGGCAAGCAGTCCGAAAAGCTATTGTTCGAGGGCGCCTTGCCGCAGCAGGTCGATGCCGTCGTCACCAAGTTCGGCATGCCGATGGGACCGTTCGCGATGGGCGATCTCGCCGGCCTCGACATCGGCTGGCGCTCGCGCAAGGACCGCGGCATCAAGTCGGAGATCGCGGACGCGCTGTGCGAAGCCGGCCGCTTCGGCCAGAAGACCGGCAAGGGCTACTACAAGTACGAAGCCGGCTCCCGCGCGCCGCTGCCCGACCCTGATGTCGAGAAGCTGATCGACGAGACGCTTGCCCGCCTCGGCCGCAAGAAGCGCGTCGTCAGCGACGAGGAGATCCTCGAACGCATGATGTATCCGATGATCAACGAGGGCGCGAAGATCCTGGAGGAGGGTATCGCGGCACGTCCCTCCGACATCGACGTGGTCTGGCTCTACGGCTATGGCTGGCCGATCTACCGCGGCGGCCCGATGTTCTGGGCCGACAGCGTCGGCCTCAAGCACATCGCCGATCGGCTCTCCTACTACGCCAAGGAGACCAACGATCCGAGCCTCGAGCCCGCGCCGCTGTTGAAGAAGCTCGCCGCCGAAGGCAAGACGTTCGCGTCACTGGCGGCTGCGTCGAAGGCCGCTTGATGGAGCGTCGCGCTCCAGCTCTCAGTCATTCCGGGGCGCCCGCAGGGCGAACCCGGAATCTCGAGATTCCGGGTTCGATGCTTCGCATCGCCCCGGAATGACGGCTAGTGTGGTTTAGGGAATCCATGACCCATCCCGGCGAACAGTTTTACCCCGAGGGCGTGCATTGGGACGATCCCATCGCCCAGGGCACGCTCCCGGACCTGCTCTCGAAGGCTGCCGCCGATTACGGTCCGCGCACCGCGCTGGAGTTCCGCGATCGCGCCATCACCTATACCGAGCTCGCGGCGTTGGCCGAGCGCGCCGCCGCGGCGTTTCTCCGCGCCGGCTGCGGCAAGGGCACGTCGATTGCGCTGTTCCTCGGCAATTCGCCGGATCATCCCGTCAACTTCTTCGGCGCGCTGAAGGCGGGCGCCCGTGTCGCGCACCTCTCGCCGCTCGACGGCGAGATCGCGCTGACGCACAAGGTGTCGGATTCCGGCGCGCGTCTGCTCGTCACCTCGAACCTCCAGGCCTTGTTGCCGACCGCGCTCAAATTCCTGGACAAGGGCCTGATCGACCGCCTCGTCGTCTGCGAGGACGACACTTGGGGCAAGGTCGGCACGCCGCAGGCGGCGATCCCCGACGATCCCCGCATCGTCACCTTCAGGGCCTTCGTCGAGGGCGCCACCGCGCCGGCGCAATGGCCGTCCGTGACGGCCGACGACGTCGCGCTGCTGCAATATACCGGCGGCACCACCGGCCTGCCCAAGGGCGCGATGCTCACGCACGGCAACCTCACCTCCGCGGTGTCGATCTACGATGTCTGGGGCAAGCCGGGACGCGCCACGCGCGGCGACGTGATCGAGCGCGTGATCTGCGTGCTGCCGCTGTTCCATATCTACGCGCTCACCGTGGTGCTGCTGTCCTCGCTCAGCCGCGGCAACCTGATCTCGCTGCACCAGCGCTTCGACGTCGAAGCCGTGATGCGCGACATCGAGGTCAAGCGCGCGACCTACTTTCCGGGCGTGCCGACGATGTGGATCGCGATCGCGGCGCTCCCTGATCTCGACAAGCGCGACTTCTCCTCGCTCGTCACGATCGGCTCCGGCGGCGCGCCGCTCCCAGTCGAGATCGCGAGCTTCTTCGAGCGCAAGGTCGGCAAGAAGCTGAAGAGCGGCTGGGGCATGACCGAGACCTGCTCGCCCGGCACCGGCCATCCGCCCACGGGGCCGGAGAAGCCCGGCTCGATCGGCCTGATGCTGCCCGGCATCGAGCTCGACGTCGTCGCGCTGGACGATCCCAGGCGCGTGCTTCCGCCCGGCGAGGTCGGCGAGATCCGCATCAAGGGCCCGAACGTCACCAGGGGCTATTGGAACAAGCCGGAGGGCTCGGCGGACGCCTTCGTCGACGGCCGTTTCCTCACCGGCGACATCGGCTATGTCGATGCCGACGGCTATTTCTTCCTGGTCGACCGCAAGAAGGACATGATCATCTCCGGCGGCTTCAACGTCTATCCGCAGATGATCGAGCAGGCGATCTACACCATTCCGGGCGTGCACGAGGTGATCGTGCTCGGCATTCCCGACCCGTATCGGGGCGAGGCGGCCAAGGCCTTCATCAAGCTGAAGCCGGACGCAAAGCCGTTCTCGCTCGACGAGCTGCGCAGCCAGCTTGCGGGCAAGCTCGGCAAGCACGAAGTGCCGGCCGCGGTCGAATTCGTCGACGATCTGCCGCGCACGCCGGTCGGAAAATTGTCGCGCCACGAATTGCGTCAGCAGCAGAAACCGTCACAATCCGTTCAACAAGCATCAGGAGGTCGTTCTTGACCGACGCCGTCATCGTTTCCACCGCCCGCACCCCGATCGGCAAGGCCTATCGCGGCGCGCTCAACGCCACCGAGGGCGCCACGCTGCTCGGCCACGCCATTGGCGAAGCCGTCGCGCGCGCCAAGGTCGATCCCAAGGAGATCGAGGACGTCGTGATGGGCGCCGCGCTGCAGCAGGGCGCGACCGGCGGCAACATCGCGCGCAAGGCGCTGCTCCGCGCCGGCCTTCCCGTCACCGTCGCCGGCACCACCATCGACCGGCAATGCGCCTCGGGCCTGCAGGCGATCGCGCTTGCCGCGCGCTCGGTGATCTTCGACGGTGTCGAGATCGCGGTCGGCGGCGGCGGCGAATCGATCAGCCTCGTGCAGAACGACAAGATGAACGGCTTCCACGCCCAGGATCCGGCGCTGCTCAAGATCAAGGGCGAGGTCTACATGCCCATGATCGACACGGCGGAGGTGGTCGCCAAGCGCTACGGCATCTCGCGCGAGAGGCAGGACGAATATTCGCTGGAAAGCCAGCGTCGCACCGCGGCGGCGCAGCAGGGCGGCAAGTTCAAGGAGGAGATCGCGCCGATCACGACGCAGATGGCGGTCACCGACAAGGCCACCGGCGCTGTCACGATGAAGGAGGTCACGCTGTCGCAGGACGAAGGCCCGCGTCCCGAGACCACGATCGAAGGCCTTGCCGGCCTCAAGCCGGTGCGCGGCGAAGGTTTCTCGATCACCGCCGGCAATGCCAGCCAGCTCTCCGACGGCGCCAGCGCCTCGGTGATCATGAGCGACAAGGAAGCATCCAGGCGCGGCCTCAAGCCGCTCGGCATCTTCCGCGGCTTCGTCTCGGCCGGCTGCGAGCCGGACGAGATGGGCATCGGCCCGGTCTTCGCCGTGCCGCGCCTGCTCAAGCGCCACGGCCTCACTGTCGACGACATCGCCCTGTGGGAGCTCAACGAGGCCTTCGCGGTGCAGGTGCTGTATTGCCGCGACAAGCTCGGCATCGACCCCGACAAGATCAACGTCGACGGCGGCGCGATCGCGGTCGGCCATCCCTACGGCATGTCGGGCGCGCGCCTGACCGGCCACGCCCTGATCGAAGGCCGCCGCCGCAAGGCCAAATACGCGGTCGTCACCATGTGCGTCGGCGGCGGCATGGGCGCGGCGGGTTTGTTCGAGGTGCTGCAGTAACCGGCCCGTCGTTCCGGGGCATTCGCGGTACGCGAATGAACCCGGAACCTCGCGCCACAAACTTCCGGACTCCGGGTTCGCGCGTTGCGCGCCCCGGAGTGACGAACAGAGAACAACGCTCACAGGAGGATCCGATGGATCTCGCATTCACTAGGGAAGAGCAGGCGTTTCGCGAGGAAGTACGGCAGTTCTTCCGCGACAACGTGCCGCCGGATACGCGGCGCAAGATGGTCGAGGGCCGTCACCTCTCCAAGGACGAGATGGTGACTTGGTGGCGCATCCTCAATAAGAAGGGCTGGGGCGTCAGCCACTGGCCGAAGGAATATGGCGGCACCGGCTGGACCGCCGTGCAGCACTACATCTTCAACGAGGAGCTCCAGGCCCACCCGGCGCCGCAGCCGCTCGCCTTCGGCGTCAGCATGGTCGGTCCGGTCATCTACACCTTCGGCAACGAGGAGCAGAAGAAGAAGTACCTGCCGCGCATCGCCAATGTCGACGATTGGTGGTGCCAGGGCTTCTCCGAGCCAGGCTCCGGCTCGGACCTCGCCTCGCTGAAGACCAAGGCCGAGCGCCGCGGCGACAAGTGGATCATCAACGGCCAGAAGACCTGGACCACGCTGGCCCAGCACGCCGACATGATCTTCTGCCTCTGCCGCACCGACAACAATGCCAAGAAGCAGATGGGCATCTCCTTCATCGTGTTCTCGATGAAGTCCAAGGGCGTCACCGTGCGCCCGATCCAGACCATCGACGGCGGCCATGAGGTCAACGAGGTGTTCTTTGACGACGTCGAGGTGCCCATCGAGAACCTGATCGGCGAGGAGAACAAGGGCTGGGATTACGCAAAATTCCTGCTCGGCAACGAGCGCACCGGCATCGCCCGTGTCGGCGTCTCCAAGGAGCGGCTGCGCCGCATCCGCGATCTCGCCGGCAAGGTCGAATCCGGCGGCAAGCCGATCCTCCAGGATGCCGCGTTCCGCGAGAAGCTGGCGGCCTGCGAGATCGAGCTGAAGGCGCTCGAGCTGACCCAGCTGCGCGTCGTCGCCGACGAGGGCAAGCACGGCAAGGGCAAGCCCAATCCGGCGTCCTCCGTGCTGAAGATCAAGGGCTCCGAGATCCAGCAGACCACCACCGAGCTGCTCATGGAAGTGATCGGCCCGTTCGCCGCGCCCTACGACGTGCACGGCGACGACGGCTCGAACGAGGCCATGGACTGGACCGCCCAGATCGCGCCGAGCTACTTCAACAACCGCAAGGTCTCGATCTACGGCGGCTCCAACGAGATCCAGCGCAACATCATCGCCAAGGCGGTGCTGGGGCTCTAGGCGTCGTTCCGGGGCGCGACCAAGTCGCGAGCCGGAATCCATAACCACACACTCGCCGTCATGGCCGGGCTTGACCCGGCCATCCACGCCTAACGGCACCAAGAACGTGGATGCCCGGCACAAGACTAGGCATGACGACCTCAATACCGGGAGAGTAGAAAACAATGGATTTTGATCTGAACGAGGAGCAGCGGCTTCTCAAGGAAAGCATCGACGGCCTCTTGACCGATTCCTACGATTTCGAGCAGCGCAAGAAATACATGGCGGAGAAGGGCGGCTGGAGCAAAACGGTATGGCTCAAGCTTGCCGAGCAGGGCCTGCTCGGCCTGCCCTTCAGCGAGGCCGAGGGCGGCTTCGGCGGCGGCGGCGTCGAGACCATGATCGTGATGGAAGCGCTCGGCAAGGCGCTGGTGCTGGAGCCCTATCTCGCCACGGTCGTGATCGGCGGCGGCTTCCTGCGCCATGCCGGCACCGATGCGCAGAAGGCCGCGCACGTGCCTTCGATCATCGACGGCAGCAAGACGCTCGCCTTCGCCCAGCTCGAGAAGAATTCGCGCTACGATCTGTTCGACGTCACCACGACTGCGAAGAAGAAGGGCGACGGCTGGGTGATCGACGGCGAGAAGTTCGTCGTGCTCAACGGCGAGAACGCCGACACGCTCCTCGTCACCGCGCGCACCAAGGGCGAGCGCCGCGACAGGTCCGGCATCGGCGTGTTCCTGGTCCCGGCGAATGCCAAGGGCGTCGCCAGGAAGGGCTATCCGACCCAGGACGGCCTGCACGCCGCCGACATCACCTTCACCGGTGTCGAGGTCGGTGCCGATGCCGTGCTCGGCAACCCCGAGGATTCGCTCGCGCTGATCGAGCGCGTGGTGGATGAGGCCCGCGTCGCGCTCTGCGCCGAGGCGGTCGGGCTGATGGACGAATCGCTCAAGACCACGGTCGAGTACATCAAGACGCGCAAGCAGTTCGGCGTTGCGATCGGCTCGTTCCAGTCGCTGCAGCACCGCGCCTCCGACATGTTCGTCGCGGCCGAGCAGGCGCGCTCGATGTCGATGTTCGCCACCATGGCGAACGATTTCGAGAACGCCAAGGAGCGCAGCAACGCGATCGCCGCGGCCAAGGTGCAGATCGGCAAGTCGGCCAAATTCGTCGGCCAGCAGTCGATCCAGCTCCACGGCGGCATCGGCATGACCATGGAGGCGAAGATCGGTCACTACTTCAAGCGCCTCACCATGATCGAGAACACCTTCGGCGACACCGACTACCACCAGCGCCGCGTCGCCGACGCGGGTGGGTTGGTCTAGTCGCCGTATCGCGAGGCGACAGCTACACAAAGATCGTCATGCCCGGGCTTGTCCCGGGCATCCACGTCTTGGCGGCAACGAAGAACGTGGATGGCCGGGACAAGCCCGGCCATGACGATGGGGCAAACACGTCGAAACAGAAGAGGGACACCCATGAGAAACACCCCGTTCGATCTCACCGGCAAGGTCGCGGTCGTCACCGGCTCCAGCCGCGGCATCGGCCGCTCCTCCGCGGAACTTCTGGCCAAGTTAGGGGCCAAGGTCGTCGTCTCCTCGCGCAAGGCCGACGCCTGCAAGGAGGTCGCCGACGGCATCATTGCGGCCGGCGGCGACGCCATCGTCATTCCCTGCAACATCGCGCGCAAGGCCGAGGTTGAGGCGCTGATCTCCGGCACGACCAAGCATTACGGCAAGATCGACATCCTGGTCTGCAACGCCGCGGTCAATCCCTACTACGGCCCGCTGCTCGACATATCAGACGAAGCCTTCGACAAGATCATGGGCTCGAACGTCAAGAGCAACATCTGGCTCTCCGCGCTCGCGATCCCTGAGATGGCGGAGCGCGGCAACGGCTCTGTGATCATCATCTCCTCGATCGGCGGCCTGCGCGGCTCCACCGTGATCGGCGCCTACGGCATCTCCAAGGCCGCCGACTTCGCGCTGTGCCGCTCGCTCGCCGGCGAATGGGGCCCGAAAGGCGTCCGCGTCAATTGCATCGCGCCCGGCCTGGTCAAGACCGACTTCGCCCGCGCGCTGTGGGAAGACGAAGCCAACCTCAAGCGCCGCACTGCCACCACGCCGCTGCGCCGCATCGGCGAGCCCGACGAGATCGCCGGCGCCGTCGCCTACCTCGCCTCCGACGCCTCGAGCTTCATGACCGGCCAGACCATCGTCATCGACGGCGGCGTGACGACCGCGGCGGTGTAGTCCTTTCACTACTTGCAATTGTGCCGCGCGCACGCTTCACTTCACCCTCCCCTGGAGGGGTCCGGGACGAGCGCAGCTCGCCCGTGGGTCGCCGCGCATGCAATGCGGGGTGGGGTGAAGCCACACCAATGGTCTCGACATCAATCCGACGTGCCGCCGCGAAGAAACTGAGGGCGAATACGACTCCGCACGAGCGGATGTTGTGGCGCGCGCTCAAGGAACTTCCGATGGACGGCTCGCACTTCCGCCGCCAAGCGCCGATCGGTCCCTACGTCGTCGACTTCTTCTGCCCGGCCAAGCGTCTCATCATCGAGCTCGACGGCGGCCACCACAACGAAGACGCCACGGCCGCCCACGATCTCGAACGTCAGCGCTGGCTCGAGAACGAAGGCTATCGCGTTGTCCGGTTCTGGAATTCGGAGATCAACGCCGACCTCACCGCGGTCCTCGAACGCATCTATGTCGAGCTCTACGGATCGCGCGAAGCGGAAACCATCCGCCTCCAGCACCGTCGCAACCGGAAAACGCGAACCTGAACTCAGAAGCACGCTTTCTTACCCTCCCCTGGAGGGGGAGGGTCGATCGCGCGTAGCGCGAGCGGGGTGGGGTGATCTCTCCCCACGGGCACTGATAGCTGTGGAGAGACCTTCACCCCACCCCGGATCACATTCCGCTGCGCTCCATGTGATCCGACCCTCCCCCTCCAGGGGAGGGTAGGCGAGACCAACCTTGACCTTGCCGCCCTAATCCGCTCCCTTTGGCGCGACACGATGACCCCTCCAGGGGAAAACGCTCAAAGGAACGCCAAGGTAAGCTCCCATGTCTTTCGTCCTCGCCATCGACCAGGGCACCACCTCCTCGCGCGCGATCGTGTTTCGCGGCGACATCTCCATCGCGGCGAAGGCGCAAGCCGAGTTCCCGCAGCATTTCCCGGCCTCGGGCTGGGTCGAGCACGAGCCGGAGGACATCTGGACCTCGACCGTGATGGTCTGCCGCGAGGCGATCGAGCAGGCCGGCATCAGCGCAAAGGACATCGCCGCGATCGGCATCACCAACCAGCGCGAGACCACCGTGGTGTGGGACCGCGCGACGGGGCAGGCCGTGCACCGCGCCATCGTCTGGCAGGACCGCCGCACCGCCGACATCTGCGCGAAACTCAAGGCTGAAGGCCGCGAGCCCGTGATCTCGCAGAAGACCGGCCTGATTATCGATCCCTATTTCTCCGGCACCAAGGTCGCCTGGATTCTCGACCACGTCCCCGGCGCCCGCGCCCGCGCGGCGCGCGGCGAATTGATGTTCGGCACCGTCGATTGCTATCTGCTGTGGCGCCTCACCGGCGGCAAGGTGCACGCCACCGACGCCACCAACGCCTCGCGCACGCTGCTGTTCAACATCCACACGGGCCAGTGGGACGACGAGCTCCTGGAGATCATCGGCGTGCCGCGCTCGATGCTACCCGAGGTGAAGGATTCCTCCGCCCGCTTCGGCGAGAGCACGCCGGATCTGTTCGGCGGCGCGATCGCCATCTCCGGCATCGCCGGCGACCAGCAGGCCGCCACCATCGGCCAGGCCTGCTTCCGCCCGGGCATGATGAAGTCCACCTACGGCACCGGCTGCTTTGCGCTGCTCAACACCGGCACCACGCCGGTCGTCTCCAAAAACAAGCTGCTCACCACCGTCGCCTATCAGCTCGACGGCAAACGCACCTACGCGCTCGAAGGCTCGATCTTCGTTGCGGGCTCGGCGGTGCAATGGCTGCGCGACGGCCTCGGCATCATCAAGCATGCCGCCGAGACCGGTCCTCTTGCCGACCAGTCCGACTCCATGCAGAGCGTCTATCTCGTGCCGGCCTTCGTCGGCATGGGCGCGCCCTACTGGAATCCTAGGGTGCGCGGCGCGCTGTTCGGCCTCACCCGCAACACCGGCCCCGCCGAGCTCGCCCACGCCGCGCTGGAGAGCGTCTGCTACCAGACCTTCGACCTCTGGGCCGCGATGCGCGCGGACTGGCCGAGCTCGGAAACCGCCAGCGTCGTGCTCCGCGTCGACGGCGGCATGACGGCGTCGGACTGGACCATGCAGCGCCTTGCCGATCTCCTCGACGCGCCGGTCGATCGCCCCGTGATCCAGGAGACCACGGCACTCGGCGCCGCCTACCTCGCCGGCCTCAACGCCGGCGTCTATCCCGAGCCGACCAAGTTCGCCGACAATTGGCGCTTGGAGCATCGCTTCAAGCCGAACATGAGCCAGGCGACAAGGGAGAGAAAGCTGGCGGGCTGGGCGCGCGCGGTGAAGGGCGTGCTGGCGAGCGATGAGGGGGAGGGGTAGCGGTAAACTTCGTAGCCCGGATGGAGCGCAGCGAAATCCGGGACCGCTGCCGGCTCTGCCAAGAATCCCGCATTACGCTGCGCTCCATCCGGGCTACACGGTTGCGAGAACAATGATCCTCCCCGACGGCTATTCCGACGTCCCCAACGGCAAGATCGCCGCAATCGTCACGCATCTGGAGATGACCGCACCTCCCGCGCGCCGCGACGATCCGCCCGGCAAGTGGACCCTGCGCAAGGTCGATTCCCCCGCGCTTCATTGGTACCGCGACATCTTCCGCCGCGTCGGCGAGGACTGGCTTTGGTTCTCGCGCGCCCGCATGACCGACGCTGACCTCGCCGCAATCATCCAAGCGCCTGATGTTGAAATCTACGCGCTGGTCGCCGACGGCCGCGACGAAGGCCTGCTCGAGTTCGACTTCCGCGACCCCGGCCAGTGCGAGCTGGCCTATTTCGGCGTCACCGCTGGCCTCATCGGCACCGGCGCTGCCCGCTTCCTGATGAACCGCGCACTGGAGCGCGCCTGGTTACGCGACGTCCGCCGCGTCTGGGTCCACACCTGCACGCTCGATCATCCCTCCGCCGTCGCCTTCTACCAGCGCTCCGGCTTCCGCGCGTTCCGCCGCCAGATCGAGATCGCCGACGATCCGCGGCTCGACGGCACGGCGCCGCGAACGGCCGCGAAGCATGTGCCGATTATCGAATAGTGCGCGGCCGTAGCCCGGATGGAGCGAAGCGCAATCCGGGACCAGTCTTTCACCAAGCGAGACCGCCCAAACTAAGCTAGCCGCATCCAGGCTGCACGGCTCTGAGACTGTTCTAGTGGAGCAGCATCCTGCCCCGAAGATCTCGATCAGCTCTCCGGCTCGAAGATGGCCCGAGAAAGCAGTCTACAGACTTCGTCTTCGCCGAGATCAGTCCAACTGAGTCCCTTAACATTCAGCAGCGCGGGGCTATAATCGTACACCATCTTACTCGTGACGCCGTACCATACTGGAAGTATGACCTGGCTATGCTCCAGAATTTCTCTCGTGAATATCGAATCGAACTCCTTTTTGGTCCATCCCTTGTTCGCGAAAAACTGCGGGCTGAGTATAAGGATGCACTTCTTGCATTCTTTCAGCCCTCGTTCGATGCTGTCCCTGAGATTGTCGCCTACGTTCAACGAGAACTCATCATACCATACGGGGCACATAAGCCTCTGAAGGTGAAGCGCGATCTTCCGTGCAACGTCCTGCTTGTCTCTTGAATCGTGACTGATGAAAGCTAACGGGCGCTCACCCTTTGCTCTCTGTGCGGCGTGACGCACGGACCTGAACTGGATGTCATGCCCAAGAGTCTTTCCTTCATCTTTCAATTGAATAACTTCCGCTTCTGAGAGTTGGGACTCCGTGTAGATGAAGATCCGCCTTGAGGCGTCGATTTCTTTCATTGAGGTCCACGCCGGGTCGTCAAAGAATTTAGCTCGAATTTCGAGCGGATTATCGTGCTTTACCTCAAGCTGTCCTGGGAAAAAACGTGTATTGGGGAGAGTCACCTGACCCCGAAATTTGACTTGTGTCTTTCCGTATTCCAGACTTCGGATAATCTCAAGGAACTGATCAATTGGAGCAGAGTGATCGGGGACATAGCAGGCCAGAAAGCTTTTCATTCCTGCGAAGTCATAAAGGATCACTCCTTGTACATCGCCTCCAGTCTTCAGTGGGAAATCAACGTGAACGCGCACGGCGAAGCTGAAGTCTGCATCAAAGTACTCCCGTAACGTCGCCATTGACTAATGCTCCTACCATCTGCCTGAGCAACGCGCATTGTAAGAGCATTTCGCCTATCAAAACACCTCCTGCTTCCCCCGCGCCAGCGAAAACCCTCGCTGCATCGCGTTGAAGCACGTCAGCCCGGTCTGCTCCGACCGGCACGTGAATCCCCCGCGCTGCCACACCTCGCCATAGGCCAGCACCGGCAGTGATTGATCCATCACGGTGTCGCCGGCGCAGATGCGGCTGGCGGCGCCCTTCGCGCTCATCTCGAAGGCGTGGCCCCAGTCGAGCTCGCAATCGGCGGGCCGGCGCGGGCGCGCGTCCATGTTCATGATGTCGCAGCGGAGCACGCCTTTATCGTTGGCTTGGCCGTTATCGGTGAAGAACTGGCAGGCGATGTTCTTCGACGGCGTCAGGAAGCCGATCGGGCGGTCCTGCGCGTGGGCGGCGCCGATCATCGCCAACAGGATCGCTATCAGGATCAGTCCGCATGGCCCCGCCATGTCATTCCCGCTCAGCTGTCGAAATTCACCGCCGTTGTGTTGGCGCCGCAGACCAGGACCGCGACGCGTTCGCCGGCCGAGGGACGATAGCGGCCGGAGAGCACCGCGGCAAAGGCGGCGGCGCCGCCGGGCTCGGCGACGAGGCGCAGGTGCGACCACAGGGCGGCCTGGGCCTGCCGGATCGCATCGTCGCTCACCAGGACCACGCGCTCGACATGGGCGCGCGCGAGCGGAAACATCAGTTCGCCGACGCGCCGCGGCGCAAGGCTGTCGGCGGCGATGCCTCCGGCCGGCGCATCGACCGGCGCGCCCGCCGCGAACGCGCTGTGCAGGGTTGGCGATTGCTCCGGCTCGACCGCGACGATGCGCGTCCGGCCGGCGTACCACGCCGCAATGCCGCCGATCAGTCCGCCGCCGCCGACCGCCACCAGCAGCGTGTCGATGCCGGGCGCATCCTGCTCCAGCTCCAAGCCGACGCTGCCCTGGCCGAGCAGAGTTTCGGCCTGATCGTAGGCATGAACCGCCAGCGCGCCGGTTTGCGCGACATGCGCCTCGCTCGCGGCGAGCGCATCGGCGTAGCGGCTGCCCGCGATCACGAGCTTTGCGCCATAAGTCCTGATCCGCTCGGCCTTGGCCGGCGAGGTGATGTCGGGCACGAAGATCGTGGCGGGAATGCCGAGCCGCTGCGCCGCATAGGCGACGGCCGCGCCGTGATTGCCGCCGGATGCGGCGACGACACCGGCCTGCGGCACCTGCCGCAGCAGCAGGTTGGCGAAGGCGCCGCGCGCCTTGAACGATCCGGAATGCTGCAGCATCTCGAGCTTGAAGGTGACGGGCGCGGCCGGCAGGCCGAAATCGGCGAGATCGGCCTGAAGCAGCGGCGTGCGCCTGATATGCGGGCGGATGACCGCCTCGGTCGCCGCGATCCGCTCCCGATTGATGTCCATTGTCGCTGTCATGATACCGCCCAGGATAGCGCAAGGGAGCGTTGACATCAATTAGCCAATTAGCAAAATGACTAAATGAAATTTGCCCCCGCCCTGCGCGCGCTTGCCAATGAACGCCGCCTGCAGATCCTGGAATGGCTGCGGGATCCGCGGAAGCATTTTCGCGAGCAGGAAGATGGCGACCTGGTCGAGGACGGCGTCTGCGGCTTGCTGATCGCCGAGAAGCTCGGCGTCAGCGCCCCGACTGTGAGCGAGCACATGCGGGTGCTGACATCAGCCAAGCTGGTGCGCGCCAAGCGGATCAAGCAGTGGACGATGTACAAGCGCAACGAGACCGCCATCGCGGCGCTCAAGCGCGCGATCCATGACGGCCTTTGAGCGTGGTGCGCGGTGAGGCCGTCGCGGACGTCGTTGCAGCCGGCGCAATGCTCCCTTTCCGAGATTTTTGTTGCGTCGCATCGTGCTGGTCGGGGAGACTGATCGGCCCTGCCTGTTCAACGATCGAGAAGAGCGAGAACCATGTTCCTGATCGGCCAATATGATTCCCCCTTCGTCCGCCGCGTCGCGATTGCGCTGAGGCTTTACGGGCTTCCCTTCGAGCACCGGCCGTGGTCGACCTTCGGCGATGCCGACAAGATCGCGCCGTACAATCCGCTGCGCCGGGTGCCGACGCTGGTGCTCGACGATGGCGAGGCGCTGATCGAGAGCATGATCATTCTCGACTATCTCGACGACCTCGTCGGCCCCGACAAGGCGATGCTGCCCCGCGGCGGTGCCGAGCGGCGCAAGCATCTGCGCATCTGCGCGCTCGCTTCCGGCCTCGGCGACAAGGCGGTGAGCCTGCTCTACGAGCGCGTGCTGCGAAAGGAGCAACTCGCGCTGTGGGTCGAGCGCTGCCAGGCGCAGATCGGCGACGTGCTGAAGGTGCTGGAGGCCGAGCGGGCGAAGGTGGCAACGCCGTACTGGCTGGGCGATCGCATCGGCCACGCCGACGTTGCGGTGGCCTGCGTCGTCCGCTTCACCCGCGAGGCGCATCCGCAGCTGTTCGACGCCTCGCGCTATCCGGCGCTGTCGGCGCATGCCGAGCGCTGCGAGGCGCTGGCGCCGTTCAAGGAGATCGTGCAGCCCCTGGCGCCGCCGAAGGGGTGAGACGCTCACCCTCCCCTGGAGGGGGAGGGTCGATCGCGCGAAGCGCGAGCGGGGTGGGGTGATCTCTCCACACGGGCAGCGCTTCCGCGGAAAGACTGTCACCCCACCTCGGCTCGCATTTCGCTTCACTGCATGCGAACCGATCCACGGGCGAGCTGCGCTCGTCCCGAACCCTCCAGGGGAGGATGGGCACCGTGCGTGTGCGAAAGTTACAAGACAGCACCGCCGGCTTTGCGCCACCGCGCACGCCAGCCGATAATGGAATACTAGCCCTGTTTTGCCCGACGCCGCAAAGCGGCTTCGGCGTGTCCGAAATTCTTCAACCTTTTCAACCCCATTCTACTGTGCATGGGGTTGTTTTCGCATTTTTTGTTTGGCAGCGGGTCTACCCCGCCCCCGCGCGTTTCTTCTGCCAGACGAGGTGCACCGCGCAGGTGCAGCCCGGCGGATGCGAGGCGAGGTCGTTCGACGGCTCGTCGTTCGCAGGCTTTGCCGCGAAAGCCTTGTCCTCTCGCGACGGGATGTAGTTCAGCACCGGCGCCAGCCAGCGCTCGGTCTCCGCGACGCTCATGCCCTTGCGCGCGGCGTAGTCCTCGACCTGGTCGCGCTCGATCTTGCCGACGCCGAAATAATAGCTCTCGGGATTCGCGAAGTAGAGGCCCGAGACCGAGGAGCCCGGCCACATCGCAAAGCTCTCGGTCAGCTTCACGCCGGCCGTCGCCTCCGCATCGAGCAGCTCGAACAGCGTCGCCTTCTCGGTGTGGTCGGGCTGGGCGGGATAGCCCGGCGCGGGGCGGATGCCCTGGTATTTCTCCAGGATCAGATCTTCGCTGGAAAGCGTCTCGTCCGGCGCATAGGCCCAGAACTCGCGGCGCACGCGGGCATGCATGCGCTCGGCGAAGGCTTCGGCGAGGCGGTCGGCCAGCGCCTTGCACAGGATCGAGGAGTAGTCGTCATTGGCCATCTTGAAGCGGTCGGCGACCGCGTCCTCGCCGATGCCGGCGGTGACGACGAAGCCGCCGATATAGTCCGGCACGCCCGCGGGCGCGATGAAGTCGGCGAGCGCGGCGTTGAAGCGGCCTTCGCGCTTCTCCAGCTGCTGGCGCAGCGTGTGCAGCGTCGCGATCTTCTTGGTCCTGTTATCGTCGGCATAGAGCACGATGTCGTCGCCTAGCGCATTCGCCGGCCAGAAGCCGATCGTTGCGCGGGCCCGGAACCATTTCTCCTTGACGATGATGTCGAGCATCTTGCGCGCGTCGTCATAGAGCGAGCGCGCGACCTCGCCGACCTTGGCATCGTCGAGGATGGCGGGGAAGCGTCCGGCGAGCTCCCAGGTCTGGAAGAACGGCGTCCAGTCGATGTAGTCGATCAGCTCGGCGAGGTCGTAGTCGTCGAAGCTCTTGATGCCGAGGAAGGTCGGCTTCACCGGCTTATTGGCGGTGAAATCGACCGGCACGCGGTTGGCGCGGGCGTCAGCCAGCTTCAGGCGCTTCTTGTCGGCCTGCGCGCGCAGATGCGCTTCCGAGATCTTGGCGTATTCGGCGCGCACCTCGGCGGCATAGGCCTCGCGCTTCTCGGGCGAGAGCAGCGAGGACGCAACGCCGACGGCGCGGCTGGCGTCGTTGACATGCACGACGGGCCCGGCGCGATAGCTCGGGTCGATCTTGACGGCGGTATGCACGCGGCTGGTGGTGGCGCCGCCGATCAGCAGCGGCAGCTTGAGGCCTTCGCGCTGCAATTCGCCGGCGAAGAACGCCATCTCGTCGAGCGAGGGCGTGATCAGGCCCGAGAGTCCAACGATGTCGGCCTTCTCCGCCTTCACGGTCTCGACGATCTTGGCCGCGGGCACCATCACGCCGAGGTCGATGACCTCGAAATTGTTGCACTGGAGCACGATGCCGACGATGTTCTTGCCGATGTCGTGGACGTCGCCCTTGACGGTCGCGAGCACGATCTTGCCGGCGGACGAGGAGCCCTCGGTGCCGATGCCGTTGGCGAGGTTGCGCGCCTTCTCCTCCTCCATGAACGGCATCAGCCAGGCCACCGCCTGCTTCATCACGCGCGCGGACTTGACGACTTGCGGCAGGAACATCTTGCCGTCGCCGAAGAGGTCGCCGACCACGTTCATGCCGGCCATCAGCGGGCCCTCGATCACGTCGAGCGGACGCGAGGACTGCTTGCGAGCTTCCTCGGTGTCCTGCTCGATGAATTCGGTGATGCCGTGCACCAGCGAATGCGACAGCCGCTTCTCCACCGGCCATTCGCGCCAGGCGAGATCGGCTTCCCTGCTTTCCGTCTTCTTGCCGCGGAATTTCTCGGCGAGTGCCAAGAGCCGCTCGCTCGCGCCCGGATCGCGGTTGAGGACGACGTCCTCGCAGGTCTGGCGCAGCTCCGGATCGATGTCGTCATAGACGATCATCTGCCCGGCGTTGACGATGCCCATGTCCATGCCGGCCTTGATGGCGTGGTACAGGAACACCGAGTGCATGGCCTCGCGCACCGGCTCGTTGCCGCGGAACGAGAAGGAGAGGTTGGAGACGCCGCCCGAGATATGCGCGCCCGGCAGGTTCTGCCGGATCCAGCGCGTCGCCTCGATGAAGTCGACGCCGTAATTGTTGTGCTCCTCGATGCCGGTCGCGATCGCGAACACGTTCGGATCGAAGATGATGTCCTCGGGCGGGAAGCCGACCTTGCTCACCAGGATGTCGTAGGCGCGCTTGCAGATCTCGGTCTTGCGCGCGAACGTGTCGGCCTGCCCGACCTCGTCGAACGCCATCACCACCACGGCCGCGCCGTGGCGACGGGCGATCCTGGCTTCGTGGATGAACTTCTCCTCGCCCTCCTTCATCGAGATCGAATTGACCACCGGCTTGCCCTGCACGCATTTCAGGCCGGCCTCGATCACCGAGAATTTCGAGGAATCGACCATCACGGGGACGCGGGCGATGTCAGGCTCGGCGGCGACGAGGTTGAGGAAGGTCACCATCGCGGATTCGGAATCGAGCAGGCCCTCGTCCATGTTGACGTCGATGATCTGCGCGCCGTTCTCGACTTGGTCGCGCGCGACCTGCAGCGCGGCGGTGTAGTCGCCGGCGGTGATCAGCTTGCGGAAGCGGGCGGAGCCCGTGACGTTGGTGCGCTCGCCGACGTTGACGAAGGGAATCGCGTCCGTCAGCACGAACGGCTCGAGGCCGGACAGCCGCAGGCGCGGTTCGATCGCGGGCACGATGCGCGGCTTGTGCGGGGCGACGGCCGCTGCAATCGCCGCGATATGGTCCGGCGTGGTGCCGCAGCAGCCGCCGACGATGTTGACGAGGCCGTCGCGGGCGAACTCGCCGATCAGCCGCGCCATGTACTCCGGGCTCTCGTCATACTGGCCGAACTCGTTGGGCAGGCCGGCGTTGGGATAAGCACAGACCAGCGTATCGGCGACGCGGCCGATGTCTGCGATATGCGCGCGCAAATCCTCGGCGCCGAGCGCGCAATTGAAGCCGATGGTGACGGGCTTGGCGTGCCGCACCGAATTCCAGAACGCCTCCGGCATCTGGCCCGAGAGCAGGCGGCCGGACTTGTCGGTGATGGTGCCGGACACCATCACGGGCATGTCGATGCCGCGCTCTTCGGTGATCTCGGCGATCGCATAGAGCGCCGCCTTGGCGTTCAGCGTGTCGAAGATGGTCTCGACCAGCAGGAGGTCGACGCCGCCATCGAGCATGCCGCGGATCTGCTCGCCATAGGATTTGCGCAAATCGTCGAAGGTGACGGCGCGGTAGCCGGGATTGGAGACGTCAGGCGAGATCGAGGCGGTGCGGTTGGTCGGGCCGATGGCGCCGGCGACGAAGCGCGGCTTGCCGTCCTCGGCCTCGACGCGCCGTGCGGCGTTGCCGGCAAGGCGGGCGCCTTCACGCGCCATCTCGTAGACGATGTCGGCGAGGTCGTAATCGGCCTGCGCGATCGACGTGGTGGAGAACGTGTTGGTCGCGACGATGTCGGCGCCGGCGCGCAAATAGGCGGCGTGGATGTCCTCGATCGCCTGCGGCTGGGTCAGGATCAAGAGGTCGTTGTTGCCGCGCAGGTCGCGATGGAAGTCCTTGAAGCGCTCGCCGCGGAACGCTTGCTCATCGAGCTGCAGATTCTGGATCATCGTGCCCATGGCGCCGTCGAGCACCAGGATGCGCTCGCGCGCGGCGTTGAGCAGGGCAGTTCGCTTGGCGGAAACGGGGACGGTCATTTTCTCTCACGCAGCCTTCTGGACGCTCTTGGCGCGGATGCCGAGCAAATGGCAGATCGCGAACACGAGATCGGCGCGGTTCATGGTGTAGAAATGGAAGGTGTCGACGCCGTGCTTGGCGAGCTTCTGCACCTGGCCGGCGGCCACCGTCGCCGCCACCAGCTTGCGGGTCTCGGCGTCGTCGTCGAGGCCCTCGAACTTCGCGGCGAACCAGTCCGGCACCGTGGTGCCGGCGCGGGTGACGAAATTCCGGGCCTGCTTGAAATTGTGCATGGGCATGATGCCCGGCACGATCGGAATATCGATGCCGCGGGCGCGGACGCGGTCGAGATAGCGGAAGTAGAGGTCGTTGTCGAAGAACACCTGGGTGATCGCACGCGTCGCGCCGGCATCCACCTTGGCCTTCAGCGTGTCGATGTCGGCGTCGAAGTCGCGCGCCTCGGGATGCTTCTCGGGATAGGCCGAGACGGACACTTCGATATCGGCGTGCCGCTTCTTGATCCCGGCGACGAGCTCGGCCGAGCTCTGATAGCCGTCGGGATGGCTGGTATAGGGCGTGCCGATGCCGCCGGCGGGATCGCCGCGCAGGCCGACGATGTGGCGGACGCCGACCTCGTGATAGCGGTCGACGATCTCGTCGATCTCACCGCGCGAGGCGCCGACGCAGGTCAGGTGCGCCGCCGGCAGCAGCGCGGTTTCCTTCAGGATCCGGGCGATGGTCGCATGGGTGCGCTCGCGCGTGGAGCCGCCGGCGCCGTAGGTCACCGAGACGAATTTCGGGTCGAGCAGGGCGAGCCGGTTGATGGTCTCCCAGAGATTGCGCTCCATCTCCTCGGTCTTGGGTGGAAAGAACTCGAAGGAGATCGCAGGCCGCTTCAGGTGCCCGTCTTGCCCGTCGGCCCGGGCAGGAATCGTCAGATCGGTCATGGCACCACTCACTCCAGATTTGCCGCCAAGAGATTCATCGCCACGTCTCGGCGCCAGATTCGGCGGCCGACCGTCAGCTCAACTGGCGCGCAGGATAAGCCAAAGACGACTTGATCGACAGCCCATCGGGGATGGGAAGTAGCCCACTTCTGTCGATATTTCTGGAATTTTACGTCTTTGATGGATTGTGGTGGGATACCCGGCTCATAAAAATAGAATATATGTATCAATACAATATGCAGGAAGCGGGGTCAAATCCAGGGATTCAGGTCGGTGGGCAGGTCGAAGTAATCGTTATCTAGATGTTAATTGGCCCATCGCATCGCCGAACTGCCGCATCTGCTCTCGGCCGGCACACGTCAGACCTGCGCAGCCGCCCATTGTCGCCGCGCGGCCGTCCACTACGTTAGGCCGCCATGATCCCGCTCTCCGTTCTCGACCTCTCCGTTGTCACCACCGGCACCAAGCCTGCCGCGGCGCTGCGCAACAGCATCGATCTGGCGCGCCATGTCGACGGCCTCGGCTATGTCCGCTACTGGCTCGCCGAGCACCACAACCTCGCCTCCGTCGCGAGCCCTGCGCCCGACGTCATGATCGGCCAGATTGCGGCGGTGACAAAGCATATCCGCGTCGGCTCCGGCGGGGTGATGCTGCCCAACCACGCCCCGTTGGTGGTGGCCGAGCGCTTCAAGATGCTGGAGGCGCTGTTTCCCGGGCGCATCGACCTTGGCCTCGGCCGCGCGCCCGGGACCGACGGTGCGACGGCTTACGCGCTGCGCAGCCGGCTGGATCGCCGCGAGGGCGACGATTTTCTGGAGCGGCTGCACGAACTGATCCTGTGGCAGACCCGCGAATTCCCCGCCGGGCACCCCTACAACGAGGTCGTCGCCATGCCCGACGATACCGCCCTGCCGCCGATCTGGCTGCTTGGCTCCAGCGACTATTCCTCGGAGCTATCAGCGCAGATCGGCATGGGCTTCGCCTTCGCCCATCACTTCGCCTCCCACGATGCCGTCGATGCCATGGTGCATTACCGCAATCGGTTCCAGCCCTCAGCCTGGCGCGCGAGCCCGCACGCGATCCTCGCGGTCGCCGCCATCGCGGCCGATACCGATGCGGAGGCCGAACGGCTCGCCTCTTCGTTCGACCTCAACCGGCTGCGCCGCGACCGCGGTCAGTATTTGCCGCTGCCGAGCGTCGAGGAGGCGCTGGCCTATCCTTACTCCGACGCCGAGCGCGCCTCGATCCTGCGCAACCGTTCCCGCCTGTTCGTCGGCAGCCCCGCGACCGTGCAGAGGAAGCTGCAGCCGCTGATCGAGGCGAGCAAGCCGGACGAACTGATGGTGATCACCGCCGTTTACGATCACGAGGCGCGGAAAAGGTCGTATTCGCTGCTGGCGGAGGCGTTCGAGCTGGCGAAGCCGGCGGCTTAAGCGGTCTCGTGCCCCGGACGCAGCGCAGCACGCAGTGATGCGCTGCAGAGCCGGGGCCCATCATGCCTATGGGTATTGCGGCCTCTGGGTCCCGGCTCGCGCTTCGCGCGTCCGGGACACGAGACTAACTCTGCTGCGATTCGCTGAACGTCGCGCGGAACGGATGGCCGGGATAGACGCCGACGATGCGGAATTCGCGCGAGAAGAATTTCAGCTCCTCGATGGCGAAGGCGAGGCCCTTGTCCTCGGGATGGCCGTCGACGTCGGCGTAGAACTGCGTGGCGAAGAAATTGCCGTCGACCATGTAGCTTTCGAGCTTGGTCATGTTGACGCCGTTGGTGGCAAAGCCGCCGAGCGCCTTGTAGAGCGCGGCCGGCAAATTGCGCACCCGGAAAACGAACGTCGTGACCAGCGGGCCGGAGCCCTGCGCGGCCCATTTCGGCTCGCGCGCCAGCACCACGAAGCGCGTGGTGTTGTGGGCCTCGTCCTCGATGTCCTCGGCGAGGATGTCGAGGCCATAGATCTTTGCGGCGAGGCGCGAGGCGATCGCGGCCACCGTCTTGTCCTTGCGCTCGGAAATGTCGCGGGCGCTGCCGGCGGTATCGGCGTGAACGATCGGCTTGATGCCGAGCTTGCGGATGATGCGGCGGCACTGGCCGAGCGCATGCACATGGCTCTCGACGCTCCTGATGTCCTCGAGCCTGGTCCCCTTCACCGCCATCAGCTGATGCCGAACGGGGAGAAACCACTCGCCGATGATGAAGAGACCGGAGGCCGGCAGGAGATGATGGATGTCGGCGACGCGGCCCGCCACCGAATTCTCGATCGGGATCATGCCGAGATCGGCCTCGCCCGACGAGATCGCCGACAGCGCGTCCTCGAAGGTGGCGCAGGGCATCGGCTCGGCGTCCGGATAGGCCTCGACGATGGCGATGTGGGAATTGGCTCCGGGTTCGCCCTGGAATGCGATCTTCATCTTGCTCATGATCGGCCTTGTAACAGCGGCTCAGGATTTGGAAAGGATGCTGCGGGCGGTTTCCAGGTCCGCCGGCGTATCAACTCCGCGGGGCACTGTATCCACGATGGTGAAGTCGATGCGCATTCCGGCCTCCAGCGCGCGGAGCTGCTCGAGCTTTTCCTGCAATTCCAGCGGAGACGGCGGAAGCGAGACGTAGCGCTCCAGCGCGGCGCGGCGGTAGGCATAGAGCCCGATATGGTGGTACCGCGGTCCGTCGCCGTAAGGGGCCGTCGCGCGGGTAAAGTAAAGTGCGCGCATCCGCCTGCCGCCAAGCGAGGTTCCGATCGCCTTCACCACGCTCGGCGCGAGGTCCTCTTCCTCGGTGTGGATCTGCGAGGCAAGGGTCGCGATGTCCACGGCCGGGTCGTGCAGCGGAGGCAGCACCTCGCGGATGTTGTCGATCGTGATGGTTGGGAAATCCCCCTGGAGATTGACCACGATCTCGGCCCTGCCTTCCGGATCGAGCTTCTGCATGGCCTCATGGATGCGGTCGGAGCCGGAGGGGTGATCGGGGCGGGTCATCACCGCCTCGCCGCCATGTGCGGCCACCACTGAGGCGATCTCCGGCGTGTCGGTTGCGACTGCGACCCGGCCGATGGCAGCGGCCTCGGCGCGGCGCAGCACATGGACGATCATCGGCAGTCCCGCGATATCGGCGAGCGGCTTGCCGGGCAGGCGGGTGGCGGCCATGCGGGCCGGGATCAGCACCAGGATGCGAGGGTCGATCATAGGGTCAAGTTCTTGGGGTCAAGTTCTTGGGGGCAAGGTGTTGGGGCAAGGGTCTGGAAACGGGGCGTTTTTCGCGCCGAGCAAGGGGGTGGGGACGAGCCTGAAGGCGGCTCGCTTATACGGGTTGCCAGACCCCGGGCAAACCGATATCTCAATGGCAAAACTCGGGGAAACGATAGCGAACGGTTGATTCTCCCGAGGCTCGTCCTGGCGGCCGCCCGGCCGCTCGATCCTTCTTGCGGTGTGGGGCCTGGCCGGAAATGGACTCTTTCGAACTCAATAAAATTCTCGGTGCCTTGCTCGGCACCTGTCTCTTCTTGCTGGTGACGAGCTTCACCGCGAATGCGCTGTTCTCGCCCAAGGTGCCGGAAAAGCCGGGCTTCGAGATTGCGGTGAAGGAAGATGCCGGCCACGGCAAGGAAGGCGCCGCTGCGGCCGCACCGTCCGAGCCGATCGAAAAGCTGCTCCAGACCGCCTCCATCGAGAAGGGCGCCGCCGCCGCCAAGAAGTGCGGCGCCTGCCACACCTTCGAGAAGGGCGGCCCGAATCGCGTCGGGCCGAACCTCTATGGCGTCGTCGGCGAGCCGAAGGGCCAGGGTCGTGGTGGCTTCAACTTCTCGGCCGCCATCAAGGCCAAGGGCGGCAACTGGACGTTCGACGATCTCAACAAGTTCATCGCCAATCCGAAGGGCTTTATCCCGGGCACCGCGATGGGCTTCGCCGGTATTGCCAAGGATTCCGAGCGCGCCGACGTCATCGCCTATTTGAATTCGCTGTCGGAGCATCCGCAGCCGCTGCCGACGGCCTCGAAGTAAGGCCTCAACAATCTGTCTTGGAAGAGGCGGCCAGGCTGAGAAGCCTGGCCGTTTTCGTACCCGGGCCTCCCGGTGAATTTATCGGGGCGTTTGGCCGCATCTGGCGGGCCATCCGGCCCTTCAAGATGAGGAAAAAGCAACATATTCGGTCGAAACCTCGCCTATATTGGGAACTTAAAGGAGTAACCTCCTTCAAGACAGGGATGTTGATTTGGCCATTACCCGACGCGATCTCCTGCTCACAGGCACTGCGGCCGCAGCGCTTCCCGTCCTCGGTTCCGCAGCGGGCATTCCCGCCATCGGCTCAGCGCAGGCGCAATCCGCAACTGAGCTGCCTTGGCGTCATGCCCTGTCGCTGTTCGGGAAGGTCAAGTACCCCGCGGATTTCAAGCGCTTCGACTACGTCAATCCGGAAGCGCCCAAGGGCGGCGCCGCCCGCCAGATCGCCGTCGGCACCTTCGACAATTTCAACATCGTCGTGTCGGGCGTGAAGGGGCAGGTCGCAGGTGCCGTCGCGTTCATCTACGAATCCCTGATGACGGCCTCGCTCGACGAGGTCTCGACCGAGTACGGCGCGCTGGCCGAGGCCGTCAGCCATCCCGACGATTTCTCCTTCGTCACCTACCGCTTGCGGCCGCAGGCCAAATGGCACGACGGCAAGCCGGTGACTGCGGACGACGTGATCTTCTCGCTCGATTCCTTCAAGAAGCACCACCCGATGTACTCGGCCTATTACAGCCATGTGGTCCGGGCGGAGAAGGTGGGCGAGCGCGAGGTGAAATTCGTGTTCGACGCGCCGGGCAACCGCGAGCTGCCGCAGATCGTCGGCCAGCTCACGGTCCTGCCGAAGCATTGGTGGGAGGGGACCGACGCGCAGGGCCGCAAGCGGGACGTTTCGGCGACGACGCTCGAGGTGCCGCTCGGCTCCGGTCCCTACCGGGTCAAGGACTTCGTTGCAGGCCGGTCGATCGCACTTGAACGGGTCAAGGATTATTGGGGCCGCGACCTGCCTGCCAATGTCGGCCGCAACAATTTCGACGAGCTGCGCTACGAATATTTCCGCGACGCCACCGTGGCGATCGAAGCCTTCAAGGCCGACCAGG
The DNA here is from genome assembly GCF_000482425.1 of Bradyrhizobium sp. 22. Classification (NCBI taxonomy): domain Bacteria; kingdom Pseudomonadati; phylum Pseudomonadota; class Alphaproteobacteria; order Hyphomicrobiales; family Nitrobacteraceae; genus Bradyrhizobium; species Bradyrhizobium sp. 22. The sequence goes on along the minus strand of NZ_KI519400.1, from coordinate 1,282,955 downwards.
TCGATTGGCGCACCGAGAACAGTGCGAAGAATTGGGCGACCGCCTACGACTTCCCGGCCGTGACCGAAAAGCGCGTGATCCTCGAGGAATTCGTCAATCGCAGCTCAGGCGTGATGCAGGCCTTCGTGCCGAACCTGCGCCGCGGCAAGTTCAGCGATCCCCGCGTGCGCCGTGCGCTCAACTTTGCGTTCGACTTCGAGGAGATGAACAAGCAGATCTTCTACGGCCAGTACAAGCGCATCAGCAGCTATTTCGACGGCATCGAGGAGCTCATGGCAACCGGCTTGCCGCAGGGCAAGGAGCTCGAGATCCTCGAGACCGTGCGCGCCCAGGTCCCACCCGAAGTTTTCACGACGGCCTACAGCAATCCCGTGGGGGGCAGTCCGGAGGCTGTGCGCGAGAATCTGCGCGAGGCCCTGCGCCTGTTCAAGGAAGCCGGCTACGAGGTGCGCGACCGCAAGTTGGTCGACGTCAAGACCGGCGCCCAGTTCACCCTGGAACTGCTGAACTCGGATCCGAGCTTCGAGCGGATCACGCTGTTCTACAAGCCGTCATTGGAGCGGCTCGGCATTGCCGTCAGCGTGCGGACAGTCGATCCGACCCAGTACGAGAACAGGACGCGCGAATGGGATTTCGACATCGTCACCAACTCGTGGGGCGAGTCGCAGTCGCCGGGTAACGAGCAGCGCGAGTTCTGGTCGTCCAAGTCGGCCGATATCGCGGGGTCGCGCAATATCGCGGGCATCAAGAATCCGGCGATCGACAAGCTGATCGAGCGCTTGATCTACGCCACCGATCGCGATGATCTCGTCGCAGCCACCAAGGCTCTCGACCGCGTGCTGCTGTGGAATCACTACGTCGTGCCGCAGTGGACCTACAACAAGATCCGCACGGCGCGCTGGGATCGCTTCGGCCGGCCGGCGGAGTTGCCGAGATATGGTCAGTCCGGCTTCCCGTTCATCTGGTGGTACGACGCAGACAAGGCGGCGCGGATCGCAAAGAAGTCGTGAAGGATATCCCCGCATGACGCAGATGTCACGCCGCCACGTGCTGGCCTTGGGTGTTGGCGGCGCCCTCGGGGCGTCCATGGGGGCGCCGTTGCGCCGTGTGGGTGCAACGGAAGCCGGGACCGAGGCGCACGGCATCTCGGCGTTCGGCGATCTCAAATATCCCGCCGATTTCCACCATTTCGACTACGTCAACGTCGATGCGCCGAAGGGCGGCACGTTCTCGCTGATCCCGTCGGTGCGGGCCTATAATCAGTCCTACCAGACCTTCAACTCGCTCAACGCCTTCATCCTGAAGGGCGATGGCGCGCAAGGCATGGACATGACATTCGCACCGCTGATGGTGCGCGCGAGCGACGAGCCTGATGCGATGTACGGGCTCGCCGCCAGATCCGTGCAGATCTCGCCGGACCGGCTGGTTTACCGCTTCACGATGCGGCCGGAGGCCAAATTCCACGACGGCACCAAGCTCACCGCGCACGATGCGGCGTTCTCGCTGATGGCGCTGAAGACCAAGGGGCATCCCCTGATCCTCGTGCAGCTCCGCGACATGGTCGGCGCGGAAGCGGTCGACGATGCAACGCTCGTCGTCACCTTTGCCAAGGGGCGGGCGCGCGACGTGCCGCTCTATGCCGCCAGCCTGCCGATCTTCTCGAAGGCCTATTACGCCTCTCGCCCGTTCGATGAATCGTCTCTGGAGATTCCGCTGGGATCAGGTCCGTACAAGGTGAGCAAGTTCGAGGTCAATCGCTATATCGAGTATGAGCGGGTGAAGGACTGGTGGGCTGCCGATCTGCCGCCCTGCCGCGGCACCTATAATTTCGATGCCGTGCGCTATGAGTTCTATCGCGATCGCGACGTCGCCTTCGAGGGATTCACCGGCAAGAACTATCTCTACCGCGAGGAGTTCACCTCGCGGATCTGGGCGACGCGCTATGATTTCGCCGCCGTCAAGGAGGGCCGCGTCAAGCTCGAGGTCGTGCCCGACGACACGCCGTCCGGCGCGCAGGGCTGGTTCATCAATACTAGGCGCGACAAGTTCAAGGACCCGCGCGTGCGCGAGGCCCTGATCGATGCGTTCGACTTCGAATGGACCAACAAGACCATCATGTACGGAGCCTATGCCCGTACGGTGTCGCCGTTCCAGAATTCCGATCTCATGGCGAGCAACGGGCCGCCGTCGCCGGAAGAGCTGAAGCTGCTGGAGCCGTTCCGCGGTCAGGTTCCCGATGAAGTGTTCGCTGCGCCCTTCGCGCCGCCGGTTTCCGACGGCTCGGGGCAGGACCGCGCTCTCTTGCGCAGGTCGCAGCAGCTGCTCAACGAAGCCGGCTATCCGATCAAGGATGGCAAGCGAATACTGCCGAGCGGAGAGGTGTTCAAGATCGAATTCCTGGCGGAGGAGCCGTCGCTTCAGCCGCATCACGCGCCGTATATCAAGAATTTGGCAACGCTCGGCATCGAAGCAAGCCTCCGCCTCGTCGATGCCGTGCAATATCGCGCGCGCGTGGAGGATTTCGACTTCGACATGACGATCCAGCGCTTCAGCATGTCGGCGACGCCTGGCGATGCCATGCGCGCGTTCTTCTCCTCGCAGGTGGCGAACACCAAGGGCTCGTACAATCTTGCGGGCGTCGCCAGCCCGGCCATCGACGCCATGATCGAGAAGATCATGGCGGCCGACAGCCGCGAGGAGCTGACCGTCGCTTGCCGCGCGTTCGATCGTCTGTTCCGCGCCGGCCGCTATTGGGTGCCGCAATGGTACAACAAGACGCATCGACTGGCTTACTGGGACCAGTTCGGTCATCCGCCGAAGCTGCCGCGTTACGCCAACGGCGTGGGCGCGCCCGATATCTGGTGGCATGAACCGGCCAAGGCCGCCAAGCTGGAGCAGGCGAAATAATCATGAGCGCCTATATTGCCCGCCGTCTCCTCCTGATGATTCCGACCCTGCTCGGTATCCTCTTCGTCTCCTTCGTCGTGGTGCAGTTCGCGCCGGGCGGCCCGGTCGAGCGCGTGATCGCGCAACTTTCGGGGGCCGATACCGGTGGCACCTCGCGCATTTCGGGCGGCAGTGACTTTGCACAGCGCGCGCCGGGACAAGTCGGCGCCGGCGGCGATGCCATCAACTCGAAATACCGCGGCGCGCAGGGCCTCGATCCCGATTTCATCAAGAAGCTCGAGGCACAGTTCGGCTTCGACAAGCCGGCCCCCGAGCGTTTCGCGCTGATGGTGTGGAATTTTGCCCGCTTTGATTTCGGCAAGAGCTATTTCCGCGACGTCAGCGTGCTCCAGCTCATCAAGGAAAAGCTGCCGGTCTCGATCTCGCTCGGGATCTGGCTGACGCTGATCACCTATCTGATCTCGATCCCGCTCGGCATCCGCAAGGCGGTCAAGGACGGCACGCGCTTCGACACCTGGACGTCGACCATACTCGTGCTGGGCTATGCGATTCCCGGCTTTCTGTTCGCGATCCTTCTCATCATCCTGTTTGCCGGCGGTTCTTTCTTCAACTGGTTCCCGCTGCGCGGACTGACCTCGGACGGCTGGTCGCAGTTTCCCTGGTACTGGAAGATCATCGATTATTTCTGGCACCTGACGCTGCCGCTGATCGCGATGGGATTGGGTGCGTTCACCACCATGACGTTCCTGACCAAGAACTCGTTCCTGGACGAGATCCGCAAGCAATACGTCATGACCGCGCGCGCCAAGGGCTGCAGCGAGGGCCGGGTGCTTTACGGCCATGTCTTCCGCAACGCGATGCTGATCGTGATCGCGGGCTTCCCCGGCACCTTCATCCACGCCTTCTTTTCGGGCTCGCTGCTGATCGAGACCATCTTCTCGCTGGACGGGCTCGGGCTGCTCAGCTTCGAGAGCGTGCTCAACCGCGACTATCCCGTGGTGTTCGGCACGCTCTACATCTTTTCGCTGGTCGGCCTCGTGATCAATTTGGTCTCCGACCTCACCTATATGTGGATCGACCCCCGGATCGATTTCGAGGCGCGGGAGGTCTGATGACGCTGACCGCGCCGACGCCGATCGAAACCACAGCGAAGTCGCCCCTTGGCGACGCCGTTCCGATCACGCGCAAGCCGTTTGCGCCTTCGCCGCTCAACAGGCGGCGCTGGCAGAACTTCAAGGCCAACCGCCGCGGCTACTGGTCGTTCTGGATCTTCATCGCCCTGTTCGTTGTCTCGCTGTTCGCCGAGCTGATCGCCAACGATCGTCCCTTCCTGATCAAATTCGACGGCCGTCTCTATTGGCCCGCTTTCGTGACCTATTCGGAAACCACCTTCGGCGGCGATTTCGAGACGGCGGCCGACTATCGCGATCCGTACTTGCAGAAGCTGATCAAGGACAAGAACGGCAGCATCGTCTGGCCGCTGATCCGCTATTCCTACGACACCCACAATCTCGATCTACCGACGCCGGCGCCGTCGCCGCCGACCTGGATGCTGACCGAGAAGCAGTGCCAGCCGGTGGTGGAGAAGAAGGGGCTGAAGAGCTGCCGCGACCTCGAATACAACTGGCTCGGCACCGACGACCAGGGCCGCGACGTCGTCGCGCGGCTGATCTATGGCTTCCGCATCTCGGTGCTGTTCGGCCTTTGCCTCACCATCATCTCGTCCGTCATCGGCATCGCCGCGGGCGCGGTGCAGGGATATTTCGGCGGTCGGGTCGATCTGATCTTCCAGCGCTTCATCGAGATCTGGACGGCGATTCCCTCGCTCTATCTTCTCCTGATCCTGTCCTCGGTGCTCGTGCCCGGCTTCTTCGTGCTGCTCGGCATCCTCCTGCTGTTCTCCTGGGTCTCGCTGGTCGGTCTGGTGCGGGCCGAGTTCCTGCGCGGGCGCAACTTCGAATACATCCAGGCGGCGCGGGCGCTCGGCGTGTCCAACCCGGTCATCATGTTCCGCCACTTGCTGCCGAATGCGATGGTTGCGACCATGACGTTCCTGCCCTTCATCGTGTCGAGCTCGGTGATGACGCTGACGGCGCTCGATTTCCTGGGCTTCGGCCTGCCGCCGGGATCGCCTTCGCTCGGCGAATTGCTGTCGCAGGCCAAGTCCAACGTGCAGGCTCCCTGGCTCGGCTTCTCCGGCTTCTTCTCGGTCGCGATCATGCTGTCGCTCCTGATCTTCATCGGCGAAGCGGTGCGCGACGCCTTCGATCCGCGCAAGACGTTCAGGTAAGGTCATGGACGCGATCAACCAGCCCCTGCTTGCCGTTCGCGACCTCTCGGTGGCTTTCCACCAGGGCGGCGCCACCACGCTCGCGGTCGACAAGGTCTCGTTCCAGATCAAGCGCGGCGAATGCCTGGCGCTGGTCGGCGAATCCGGCTCCGGCAAGTCGGTCAGCGCGCTCTCGATCCTGAAGCTGCTGCCCTATCCGAACGCCTCGCATCCCTCGGGCAGCATCCGCTTCAAGGGGCAGGAGCTGATCGACCGTTCGGAGCAAGAGATGCGGGAGATTCGCGGCAGCGATATCTCCATCATCTTCCAGGAGCCGATGACCTCGCTCAATCCGCTGCACACGATCGAGGCGCAGATCGGCGAGATCATCCAGTTGCACAATCCGACCAGCAACGCGGAGGCCCGCAGGCGGACGCTGGAGCTGCTGACGCAGGTCGGCATTCCCGAGCCCGAGACGCGGCTGAACAGCTATCCGCATCAACTTTCCGGCGGCCAGCGCCAGCGCGTGATGATCGCGATGGCGCTCGCCAACGAACCGGATCTGCTGATCGCGGACGAGCCGACCACGGCGCTCGACGTCACCGTGCAGGCGCAGATCCTGGCGCTGCTCGCCGACATCCGCTCGCGGCTCGGCATGAGCCTGCTCTTCATCACCCACGATCTCGGCATCGTGCGCCGCATCGCCGACACGGTCTGTGTGATGAAGAACGGCGAGATCGTCGAGCAGGGGCCGGTCGAGCAGGTCTTCAGGACGCCGAAGCATCCCTATACGCGCGACCTGCTCGCGGCGGAGCCGAAGCCGGATCCTGCGCCGCCGCAGCCGGACGCACCGGTGGTGATGTCGGTCAACGATCTGAAAGTGTGGTTTCCGATCAAGCGCGGCCTGATGCGCAAAACGGTCGGTCACATCAAGGCTGTCGACGGTGTCAGCGTCGCCGTGCGCAAGGGCGAGACGCTTGGTGTGGTCGGCGAATCCGGTTCGGGCAAGACCACGCTGGGGCTGGCGCTGCTGCGGCTGATCTCCTCGAACGGACGCATCGTGTTCCTGGGCAAGGATATCCAGGGCCTGCGCTTCAAGGAGATGCGTCCGTTCCGGCGCGACATGCAGATCGTGTTTCAGGACCCGTTCGGCTCGCTCTCGCCGCGCATGTCGATCGCCGACATCATCGCCGAAGGCCTCTCCGTGCATCAGCCGAAGCTGTCGCGTGAGGAGCGTGAGGCGCGCGTCGTCAAGGCGCTGGAAGACGTCGGGCTGAAGCCCGATACGCGCTTCCGCTATCCCCACGAATTCTCCGGCGGCCAGCGCCAGCGCATCTCGATCGCACGCGCGGTGGTGCTGGAGCCGGATTTCGTCGTGCTCGACGAGCCGACCAGCGCGCTCGACATGCTGTTCCAGGCCCAGATGGTCGATCTGTTGCGGGAGCTGCAGCGCAAGCGCGAGCTCACCTACATGTTCATCTCGCACGATCTGCGCGTCGTCGCCTCGCTTGCGAGCCATTTGATCGTGATGCGCGGCGGCAAGGTCGTCGAGGAGGGACAGGCCGCCGAGCTGTTCAAGAACCCGAAGACGGATTACACGCGCGCGCTGTTCGCGGCGGCCTTCCGGCTGGAGACGTCGGGGAACGGCTCGGTGGCGACGTAAGCCCGTCAGAGCCGCTTGATCGCAACGACCTCGCTGCCGGCCTGCCTGATTCGCGCAATGGCCGGTTCGATCGGCTCGATCATTGTCGCCATGTGATACGCGTTGGCGTGAACCATGGTGCTGCCGTCGCGGGCGATCGCGACATGCCCCTTCCAGAAGATCAGATCGCCGCGCCGCAAGCGGCTTCGCTCATGCGGCTCGAGTGCGCGGCCGAGACCGGCGAGCTGCATGTCGCTGTCGCGCGGGCAGCCGGTGCCCGCTGCCGTCAGCGAGACCTGGACGAGGCCGGAGCAGTCGATGCCGAGACTGCTCTTGCCGCCCCAGAGATAGGGCGTGCCGACGAAACGCTCGGCGATTGCGACGAAATCCGGCTCGCGATGATCGAGCGCAGCGAGATGCGCTTTCGGCAGATATCTGCCGTCGTGCGTCACGGCAAAGCTGCCGTCCTCGCGCGCCACGGCGAGCCTGGATCCCATCACGAGCGTCTCGGCCGGCGGCAGCTTGATCGATGGGCCGGGGAAGGCAAACGTCCGCAATGCGCTGACCACGTGGGTCGGGGCGGCCGACGGCTTTACGAGCGCGGCATCCGGCAGCCAGCCGACATAGCCGTCGCCATTGAGCTGTCCCCACGCCCACCCCTCGCCGTTGCGGTCATAGATCGTGATCCGCTCGCCGCGCAGGGCCTCCGTCATCAGCATCGCGCTCGAGGACGGCTGCTCGCGCACCGGCGCGACCGGCTCGATCACTTCGAATTCCTCGCCCGCGACGAAGCGATCCGCCTGCACCTTGCCTTCGAGATATTTCGCGGCGAGGTCGCCCCGCGCCGGTGTTATTCGCGGATCATGCATAGCGCTCGCTCAGCAAGGTGTAGATGGCGCGCGCGGCCTGGCACTCGCCGCCTTCGGGGCGTGCCGGCTTGGCCGACGGGGTCCAGCCGTAGATGTCGACGTGCAGCCAGCTCCCGGCGTGCTCGACGAAGCGTTGCAGGAACAGCGCGCAGGTGATCGAGCCGGCAAAGCCGCCCGATGGCGCATTGGTGATCGTGGCCGTCTTGGAGTCCAGCCACTGATCGTAAGGCGGCCACAGCGGCATGCGCCACAACGGATCGTTCTCCTTCACCGCGCAGCGCGCAAGGTCGGCGGCGAGGGTCTCGTCATTGGTGTAGAAGGGCGGCAGATCCGGCCCGAGCGCGACACGCGCCGCGCCGGTCAGCGTGCCCAGGTCGATCAGCAGGTCGGGCTTCTCCTCGTCGGCCAGCGCCAGCGCGTCGGCGAGCACCAGGCGCCCCTCCGCGTCGGTGTTGCCGATCTCGACCGTGATGCCCTTGCGCGAGGTGAAGATGTCGAGCGGGCGAAAGGCATTGCCGGCGACGGCGTTCTCCACCGCCGGAATCAGCACGCGCAGGCGCACCTTCAGCTTCGCATCCATCACCATGCGCGCCAGCGCCAGCACGTTGGCGGCGCCGCCCATGTCCTTCTTCATGATCAGCATGCCGCTCGACGGCTTCAGGTCGAGCCCGCCGGTGTCGAAGCAGACGCCCTTGCCGACCAGCGTCACCTTGGGATGATCGGGATCGCCCCAACCGATGTCGATCAGCCGCGGCGCGCGGCTGGAAGCCATGCCGACGGCGTGAATCAGCGGGAAGTGCTTCTCCAACTCCTCGCCGATGGTGCAGGCGAAGCTCGCGCCGAACTCGGCGGCGAGGGCTTGCGCGGCGGCGGCGAGCTCGTCCGGCCCCATGTCGTTGGAGGGCGTGTTGATGAGGTCGCGGGCCAGCATCGCCGCACCGGCGATCCGCTCGATCTCGGCGGGGTCGACGCCATCAGGCGGCGCCAGCCGGACCTCGGGCCTGTCAGCCTTGCGGTAGCGCGCGAAGCGGTAGGTGCCGAGCGCAAAGGCGAGCGCCGCCAGCCGTGTATCGTGCGGCGCATTGGCAAAGCGATAAGTGCCCGGCGGCAGCAGCCCGGGCAGGGCGCCGGGCCGGAACAGGTCGCGCGATCTTGCACCCTCATCCTCGAGGCCGAACAGCACCTGTGCGAGCGCGCCATCGGGCGAGGGCAGGGCGAGATAACCGCCGGGCTTGGCGGCAAAGGCGCATGAAGCGGCGAACTGGCGTTGCGGCGGCGGCAGCGCCTCGGCGACCTCATCCCAGCTCGATTTGGTGACGAACGTGATCGGGATGGCGGTGGATGACGTCTCGAAGAAGGGCATTGGCGGGTCCGGATCGTCGGATCAAACGGGTGATGCGAACGGACGAGACTTCGCAGAGTTTCGTCACGGCTGCAATCGGCATTGCTGACACCGTTTCGGCGAGCGCTACTCGCGGCAAGGGGGCCATGCTAGGTTCCGGCAAGGGTCGCCAGGGCTGGAGATCGGGCGGGCGACGACAAACGCGCCGGGAGGACATGCAATGGAATTCGTGTGGAGCGTGGTCATGTTCATCGGCCATGCCGTTGAGGCGATCCTTGGCTATGTCGAGCACCACCATTGGATCTTTGCGCTCCTGGCCGGCGGTTACGTGTTCTATCTCCACGACCGCTCGGTCCACGCGCGGTTCGATGCACTCGACAAGCGCGTCGACGAAATCCGCAAGCGGCTTGCGATCGAATATTGAGAGGCGGCAATGGCTGCGGGATCCGGACCGGCAGGCGCTCGGCCTCGATCCCGACCTTGGCACAGGGGCCCCCGCAGGCGTGGGCGAGGTGCGGCCTGGGAAGCGGCGTTAACCCGCCGTTAGGGTTAACAGCCTATTGCTGACGCGTTCGGCTCGATCAATCGGCTCGAGAGTCAAGGCGTCATGCGTCAACGGTTCAGTCTCGCCCGGCTTCTTGCGTCCACCTCGCTGGTCGCGGCGGTCGCCATGGGCCTCGGCGGCTGCACGGGCATGTCGAAGCTCTCCGACGTGACGGGCTCGCTCGGCGGACCACGGGCAGAGGCGGCTCCCACCGATCCCACGCGCGCCGTCGAGGTCTACGGCGAGCGCTACCGTGCCAATCCCAGGGATGCCGAGGCGGCGCTGGCCTATGGCCAGGCCTTGCGCGCCAACGGCCAACGCGCCCAGGCCGCCGCGGTGCTGGAGCAGGCGACCATCGCCAATCCCGGCAACAAGGCTCTGCTCGCGCAGTATGGCCGCGCGCTCGCCGACAACGGCAATTTCCAGCAGGCCTACGACGTGCTGTCGAAAGCGCATTCGCCTGACAATCCGGACTGGCGCCTGCTCTCGGTGCAGGGCACCGTGCTGGACCAGATGGGCCGTCACGAGGAGGCGCGCTCCTATTATGCGAGCGCGCTCAAGATCGCGCCGGGTGATCCCGGCGTGCTTTCCAATCTCGGCCTATCCTACATGCTGTCGAAGGATCTGCCCAAGGCCGAAGAGGCGTTGCGGCAAGCCTACGCTTCGCCGCGCGCCAGCAGCCGGGTGCGGCAAAATCTCGGCCTCGTCGTCGGTCTGCAGGGCCGCTTCGCCGAGGCCGAGACCATCGTGAAGGCGGATCTGCCGCCGGATCAGGCCGCGGCCAATGTCGCCTATCTCAAGGACATGCTGAGCCGCAGCGACCATCATCGCGGCGGGCCGAAGCGGACCCCGGTCGCCGCGCTCAACCAGCCCGACTGATCAGGATCTGATCTTCAGCATGCGAAGCCGTCCCACGGACCGCGCGGGGTCGACGGCTCGTGTCACTGCATCTCGGTGATCTTGATGCCGGTCGGTCCGAGAATGACCACGAACAGCACCGGCAGGAAGAACAGGATCATCGGCACCGTCAGCTTCGGCGGCAACGCGGCGGCCTTCTTCTCGGCCTCGGTCATCCGCATGTCGCGGTTTTCCTGTGCCATGACGCGCAGGGACTGACCGAGCGGGGTGCCATAGCGTTCCGCCTGCTGAAGCGCGAGACAGACCGACTTGACGCCCTCGAGCCCTGTGCGTCGCGCCAAATTCTCATAGGCGACCTTGCGGTCCTGCAGATAGGACAACTCGGCCGTGGTCAGCGTGAACTCCTCTGACAGCGCGATCGACTGTCCCACGATCTCGGTGGCGACCTTCCGGAACGCCATTTCGACCGACATGCCGGATTCGATGCAGATCAGGAGCAGGTCGAGCGCATCGGGAAAGGCGCGCTTGATCGAGAGCTGGCGCTTGGAGATCGCATTCTTCAGGAACAGCATCGGCGCCTGGAGACCGAGATAGGCCGCGCCGATGCAGATGCCGATCTTGATCGGCACCGGCTTGTCCATGTGCGCGATCACGAAGACGTAGAGAAGCGAGCCGACGAAGAGCACGATCGGCGTGACCAGGCGGGCAAACAGGAAGGTGATATAGGGCGCCTGGCCGCGGTAACCGGCCATGATCAGCTTGTCCCGCGCCGCCTCTTGCGCCAGCCATTTCGTGAGGTTGAAGTCCTCCACGACCTTGGAGACCAGCTGCTTCGGGGTCTGGCGCAGCGAGACCTTTTCGTTCTTGTGAAGGCGCTCACGCTCGCGCTGCCGAATGCGCTCACGTTCGCTCGCGACCGCCTTCATGCGCTTGGAGAGTCCCTCGCCGGCGAACAGCGGCATCACCAGCGTATAGACGGTGGCGCTGGCGGCGATGGCCGCCAGCAGCATCGTCATGAAGCGGACGTCATGCAGTTTCGAAACGAGGAACTCGACCATGCATCACCGTCAGAAGTCGAAATTGATCATCTTCTTCATCACCATGATGCCGATCGACATCCAGATGACGCAGCCGACCAGCATCAGCTGGCCGGTCGGATGAGTCCAAAGCAGCGAGATGTAGTGCGGCGTCGTGAGATAGACGAGGAACATCACGATCGGCGGCAACGAGCCGATGATGCCGGCGGAGGCCTTGGCTTCCATCGACATCGCCTGAATCTTCTCTTTCATCTTCTTGCGGTCGCGCAGCACCTTTGAGAGGTTGCCCAACGCCTCGGAGAGGTTGCCGCCCGATTTCTGCTGGATCGAGATGACGATGCCGAAGAAGTTGGCTTCGGGCAGCGGCATGCGCTCATAGAGCCGGGAGCAAGCCTCGCCCAGCGGCATGCCGATCGCCTGCGTCTCGATGATGGCGAGGAATTCGCTGCGCAGCGGCTCTGGCGAATCGGCCGCGACGACCTTGATCGATTCGAACAGCGGCAGGCCGGCCTTGATGCCGCGGACGATGACGTCGACCGCGTCGGGCAGTGCCTTCAGGAACTTGTCTTCCCGGCGCTTCTTCAGGAAGCCGAGGGCCCAGCGCGGCAGTCCAAAACCTCCGGCAAAGGCGAGACCGGCGGCGCCGAGCAGGCCGCCGCCGACGAACAGGGCCGCCGCGAACAAGACGCCGGCCACGACGGCGGACACGATCCAGAACTTCTGCGGCGTCCAGTTCAGGCCGGCCTGGGAAATGCGGATATTGAGCGGAACGCTCTTCTCCTGCTGACGTCGTGCCTCGAGATCCTTCAGCGACGTTTCGACCTGCTCGCGGCGCGATCGCTGGCTCTTTTCGCTCTGCTTGGCCATCGGCGCGTCGGCACGCGCGATCGAGGCGCGCCGGCTTTCCGCCTTCCGCTCCCCGGAGAGCAGCGGATAGAGGAAGACCCAGGCGATGCCGCCGACCGCGGCGGTGGCCAGAAATGCGAGGGCGAGGACCTGTATGTTCATGGCGTCGCTGTCCTGCTCACGTCGTCGGCGCCACTTCCGCGGCGTCGAGAGCAGCGGCAAGGCGCTTCTCCTCGCCGTAATAGCGCGCGCGTTCCCAGAACTTCGGACGGCCGATGCCGGTCGAGCGGTGGCGGCCGATGATCTTGCCGTTGGCGTCCTCGCCGATCATGTCGTAGAGGAAGATGTCCTGGGTGATGATGGTGTCGCCTTCCATGCCCATCACCTCGGTGATGTGGGTGATGCGGCGCGAGCCGTCGCGAAGGCGCGCGGCCTGGACGATGACGTCGATCGAGGCGCAGATCATCTCGCGGATCGTTCGCGAGGGGAGCGAAAAGCCGCCCATCGTGATCATGGATTCGCAGCGCGACAGCGCTTCGCGCGGATTGTTGGCATGCAGCGTGCCCATCGACCCGTCATGGCCGGTGTTCATGGCCTGGAGCAGGTCGAACGCCTCGGGTCCGCGGACTTCGCCGACGATGATGCGTTCGGGCCGCATACGCAGGCAGTTGCGCACCAATTCGCGCATGGTGACCTGGCCCTCGCCCTCGATGTTGGGCGGACGGGTCTCCAGCCGCACCACATGGGGCTGCTGGAGCTGGAGCTCGGCGGCGTCCTCGCAGGTGATGACGCGCTCGTCGTGCTCGATGTAATTGGTCAGGCAGTTGAGCAGCGTCGTCTTGCCCGAGCCGGTACCGCCGGAGATCAGCACGTTGCAGCGGACGCGGCCGATGATCTGGAGGATCTCGGCGCCCTCCGGCGAGATCGCGCCGAACTTGACGAGCTGATCCAGCGTCAGCTTGTCCTTCTTGAACTTGCGGATGGTGAGCGTCGGGCCGTCGATCGACAGCGGCGGCACGATGGCGTTGACGCGGGAGCCGTCGGCGAGGCGTGCGTCGCAGATCGGCGAGGATTCGTCGACGCGCCGGCCGACCTGGCTGACGATGCGCTGGCAGATGTTGAGGAGCTGCTGGTTGTCGCGAAAGCGGATGCCGGTGCGCTGGATCTTGCCGGCGACTTCGATGTAGACGGTGTTGGCGCCGTTGACCATGATGTCGGCGATATCGTCGCGCGACAGCAGCGGCTCGAGCGGGCCGTAGCCGAGAACGTCGTTGCAGATGTCGTCGAGCAGTTCCTCCTGCTCGGCGATCGACATCACGATGTTCTTGATCGCGATGATCTCGTTGACGATGTCGCGGATTTCCTCGCGGGCGGATTCCGAATCCAGCTTGGCCAGCTGGGCGAGGTCGATCGCCTCGATCAGCGCGCCGAAGATGGTCGCCTTGACCTCGTAATAATTGTCGGAACGCCGGCTCTCCATCGCCGGGGGCGGCGGGGCCTTGGCGGGAGCAAGCGGCGGCGAGGCGACGGCCGGCGGCGGCGGGGCGCGCGACACCGTCGGCGCCGGAGCCTGGGCAGGCTCGAGCGACACGGCGCCGGGCTTGGGCGCCCGAAGGTCGGTGTCTGTTCCGCTACGCTTACCGAACACTTAACAACTCCATGCGGCGGCTATTTTCCCCGCAACTTGTCAATCAGGGGTGAAAACAGGGACGACTTTTGCTTCTTGGTCTCGCTGCGGCCGGTCAGGCGCTGGGCGATCTGAAGGAACATCTCGATCGACTTGTGGTTGGCGGAGATCTCCGCGATCATCTGGCCGTTGTTGGCCGCCGAGCCGAAGATCTGCGGCTCGAACGGGATCGAGACGATCGGCTGGCTCTCGATCGCCTTGGCGAACTCCGCGGCGGCGATTTCGGGCCTTTTCGGCACGCCGACCTGATTCAGGCAGTAGAGCGGCGGCCGGTCGTTGGGCCGCGCGGCCTTCAGCAGGTCGAACAGGTTCTTGGTATTGCGCAGATTGGCAAGGTCGGGGGCGGCCACGATCAGAATGTCGTCCGCTCCGATCAAGGCGCGCTTGGTCCAGCCCGACCATTGGTGCGGAATGTCGAGCACGATGCACGGCATGGTGGAGCGCAGCGTGTCGAACACGGAGTCGAAGGCGTCGGTGCCGAAATCATAGACCCGGTCCAGCGTGGCCGGCGCCGCCAGCAGGCTGAGATGGTCGGTGCATTTCGACAGCAGGCGGTCGATAAAGGCGGTGTCGACGCGATCGGGCGAGAACACGGCGTCGGCAATGCCCTGCGGCGGATCCTGGTTGTAGTCGAGCCCGGCGGTCCCGAAAGCCAGGTCGAGATCGGCGACGACGGCGTCCATTGCGAGGTCGCGCGCGATCGCCCAGGCGACGTTGTGCGAGATGGTGGAAGCCCCGACGCCCCCCTTGGCGCCGACCACGGCGATGATGCGGCCGACCGCCTTGGCTTCCGGCGCCGAGAACAGGTTGCAGATCGAGCGTACGACGTCGATCGCGCCGACCGGCGCGAGCACATAGTCGCTGACGCCGCGGCGCACCAGCTCGCGGTAGAGCGTGACGTCGTTGATGCGGCCGATCACGACCACGCGGGTGCCGGCATCGCAGACGGTGGCGAGCTGGTCGAGCCCGCCCAGGAGGTCGTTGCGGCCGTCGCTCTCGAGCACGATCACGTTCGGCGTGGGAGCCGAGCGGTAGGCTTCGATCGCGGCCGCCATGCCGCCCATTTGGATCTTGAGATGGGCCTTGCCGAGGCGGCGATCCTCGCCGGCCGACTGCACCGCGGCCGCGGTCTCGACCGTCTCGCAGAAGGCCTGGACCGAGACGCGCGGCGAGGGCGCGATATGCTCCTCGACCGGCGGAGGCGGGGCTTCCGGCTGCTCTTCGTGTGTCTGGCGAGCGTAGCTGATCATTTGCCGGTGTCGCTGAGTTTGGCCTTGTCGGCTTCGGGATAGGTGGTCGCGCTCGTGAGTCCCTTGCGATACTTCTCGAGACCGGTGATGCGCCGGGGAGTGTAGGACGGCGTTTCAGGCCGCGGCTGCTCGAGGTCCGACGGATTGTCGACCATCGCGGCGAGGTTGCGCTGATAGGCGCAGCCGTAATTGTAATATTCCTTGTTCTCGAACCAGCCCTTGTTCTTCATCGAAGGGCCGATGTCGTCCGGCCACAGGCCGCAGGGGCCTGCGATCGCTGCGATCTTGGAATAGGTGAGACGGATCGGTGGCAGGAAGCGCCTGTCCTCGGGCTGGTAGGGGCGAACGTTGACACCCCGCGGCGGAACGCCCGCCGCGGCCAGCATCGCCTGGATTTCGCGCATCGTGTCCGCCACCGGTCGCGCATTGGGCGTGCCGGACGGCACGTCGATGCGGATGGCGCCGGTGCCTTCGCGCAGCCATGCCGAGGCGACGCCCATCACGTCCGCACGCTGGGCCGCGGTCAATCCGCCGCGGGCATGGCCGACGAAGACGACGATCGAGCGATTCTGCTCCTCGATCGCGATCGGGTGGCGCTGCTTGTAGTCGCCGGGAATCGAGGCGGTGACGACCTCGTCGTGCTGGCAGCCACTGAGCGCGAGCGCCATTGCGACCAGCGCGCCACCGAGACGGATGGCGCGCTTGCGAAGCTGGGGTGGTCTTGTGATCATCGTGGAGTCCCCGTTCCGCCTCAGTCGGTAATGAAGCCGTAGGTGCCGCGGTAGTTCTTGGCCGGTTCGGTCCGGCCCGGCACGCCGTAGATGCGGTTGATGTTGCCGAGCAGCTGGGCCTGTGGATCCGCGGGCGGGGCGAAGCCGTCATCCGGCCGCGACAGATCCTTTGGCGCCACCGCGCGAACGACATAGGGCGTCACGATCACGACCAGCTCGGTAGCGTTGTTGACGAAGTCGCGGCTGCGGAACAGCGTGCCGAGGATCGGGAGCTGCATCAGCCCCGGCAGTCCGCTGATGGCCTGCTTGGTCTGCTGCTGGATCAGGCCCGCCATCGCCATGGCGCCGCCGGAGGGAATTTCCAGGGAGGTCTCCGCGCGGCGGGTCCTGATCGAGGGCACCGTCAGCGAATTCACCGAGGTCGAGGTCACGGCCTGCGACAGCGTGATCGCGTTTTCGTTCGAGAGCTCCGAGACCTCGGTCATCACGCGCAGGCTGATCTTGCCTTCGCTCAGGACCACGGGGGTGAAGTTGAGCGAGATGCCGAACTTCTTGAAGCTGATCTGGGTGGTACAGACATGGGTGGTGGGGTCGCACGCATAGCCTGCCGGGACCGGGAATTCGCCGCCGGCGATGAACGTGGCCGATTCACCGGAGATTGCGGTCAGGTTCGGTTCGGCCAGCGTGCGGATCACGCCCGCGGTCTCCATCGCGCGCAGGGTGGCCTGCACCGACGACGAGCCGCCGAACTTCGTCGTCAAATTGTTGCCGTCCACGAGGTTCTTGCCGAGCGCGGTGAACGGATTGGAGTTGCTGAAGCTCACCACCGACGTGCCGTAATTGAGGCTGGCGCTGAGGTCGATGCCGAGTTGCTTGACGATGGTGCGCTGGACCTCGGCTACCGTCACCTTGAGCATGACCTGGTCGCGGCCGCGCACCACGATCGAGTTCACCACCTTGTCGACGCCGCCGGCCAGGCGCGCGGCGAGCTCGTTGGCCTGCTGCGCCTCCATCGGATTCGCCGCCGTGCCGGTCAGGACAATGCCGTCGCCGAGCCCGTCGATCTGAATGTCCGAATTCGGCAGTATTTGCTTCAGCGCGGCCCGCACGCCGTTGAGGTCGCGCTTGACCGCGATGTCATAGGCCGCGATCTGCTGGCCGGCGGAATCGAAGAACACGATATTTGTCTGGCCGACCGTGGCACCGATGATATAGGCGCGCTGCGCCGAGCGGACCACCGCGTTGGCGATCTTGGGATCGGCGACCAGCACGTCCTTGATGTCGCGCGGCAGGTCGATCACGACGGATTTTCCGACTCCGAGCGAGAGGAAGCGCGCGTTCATCTGGCCATCCGCCGCGGCCAGGGCCCCGGGACGGTAATCGGCGGCAACCGCGGGGGTCAGCACCGGGTTGAGCGCCAGCGCCAGCGCGGCCGAAAACGACAGGGCGCGAACCGCCGAGGTTCGCATCGTCGCCAAATCCACCCTGCGTTTCATATCGACTGTCTTCATCGTACTTTCGCCGTCTGACTTGGAATGCCGTAGCGAATGATCGAAACACCGTCCCGCTTCTGCGCGGAATCATCGAGCGTGATTTCGCTCATCTTGACGTCGACGATGCTGCGCAGTGCCAGCGACAGCGTGCCGCTCTGGCGGGCTGCGGAGAGCGTCGCGGTCTGCGCCGGATTGAGCTCGAGGGTGACGGTCTTGCCGACCACCGCGTTCTGGCCGTCCTTCTCCTTTGGCGCCTGGTCGATGGCGAGGACTCGGATATTGGCCAGGATGATCTCGGAGGTGACGATGTCGGGGGCGCCGTTGTTCTGGTCCGGGTTCTTCAGCCGGCGGGTCAAGAGGACGTCGACCCGATCGTTGGGCAGAATGAAGCCGCCTGCGCCGGTCTCCGGCGAGATCTCGGTCGAGATCGCCCGCATGCCGGTGGGCAGGATTGCAGCCATGAAACCGGAGCCTTCGGCCTTGACCAGCTTCTGGTCGCGGATCGGCTCACCTTGAATGAAAGGGGCGCGCGCGATCGAACCGGTGACCTGGGTCGCGCCCTCGGGACGCTCGTTGCGGCGGATGAAGGTGGCGCTGGCGGTCGCGGCCGGCCAGGTCTGCCATTGCACGTCTTCCGGCTTCACGGTCTGGCCGAGGCCGATGTCGTTCTTGGCCACGAGGACGTCGACGGTCGGAAGCTGGGCGACCGGAGCTGCCGGAGGCGGTGCAGATTGGTCCGAGCCGCTCGCCAGGTACGCGGCGACGCCGCCGGCGCTGATGGCGACCGCCAGGACGACAATGCGTGCCCTATTCATACGCTTCACTTTCCAACAAGACGCCGCGACGCTGCCGCCGCCGTAATCGGCAGTTGACCAGCTATTCGTCAAAGCATGGTTAATGAGGCGTATCTAAATCGCCTTAACGCCGGGTTTACCCGGTGCGTTCAGCGCAGTGCGAGGTGAGCGAGGTCGATCGCCTTCACCCATTCGGTCTCGGGGTAGACCATCAGCGCGCTCAGCGCGAGCGCGATGCCGTAGGGGATGCCGCTCTCCTTGGCGTGCAGCCGCGCGAGCCAGGCCTGACCCGCCAGCCCGTAGGGCAGCGGCCATTGCCGGAACTGGAGCAGGAGCAGCGTCAGCGCGCCGCCGAACAGCGAGGCGTAGAGCAGGAAGTTCATCAGCTGCGCGAACCCGAACCAGAGCGCGACGGAGGCCGCGACCTTGGCATCACCGCCGCCGACCCAGCCCATCGCAAAGCAGGCGAAGGATATGACGAGCAGCAGCGCGCCGGCGCCGACATGGCTCAGCATCTCGTAAGGTGCCATGCCGCCGGCGAGGGCGAGCGCGAAGAAGCCTGCGACCAGCGCCAGAGACACGCGATTGGAGATCGTCATCGTGAACAGATCGCTCGCGGCGGCGAACGCCATCAGGGCAGGGAAGAGCAGAAGGCGCGCAAGGTCGAGGATCATGGGCTGCGTCTTGAGGCCTGGGTTTGCCGCGGGAACTGGCGTCGCCGGATTCTAGCCGGCAGTGCTAAACAAACCGACAACGGCCGCGAGGTTCATGCAAGGCCGAAGCTGCGGAACGCGTGCCTACCAGAGGCTGGCAATGCGCGCGGCGAGCGCGACTGTCGCAAGCAGCAGCGCAAGGCAGACCCAATAGACCGGCGAGCCGGCCTGCGCCGCAGCTGCCTCGTCTGCCGCGACTGCGGCACCGGTTCTGGACTCACGCAACGCCACTGGAACTCGCCGTCCTTGGAAAAACAAAGGCCCCGGAGGTCCGGGGCTTTTGCCGTCGTTCGTCTGTTGCTTACTTCAGCCCGGTGCTGATCGAGGTGAACTTGGTGTTGAGCGTGCTGCCGAGGCTGTTGACGACGGTGATGATGGCCAGCGCGATACCGGCGGCGATCAGACCGTATTCGATGGCGGTTGCGCCGGATTCATCCTTTGCGAAACGCGCAATCAAGCTCTTCATGAACAAAACTCCATTCGGGTGGGATCGCCTCGTTCGGCGCTGTCTTTGACCCGATGACCATGTGAGCCGAGCTCTTTCGGTAGAGTTAATCCGATCGCGTAAACCCGCGTCCGGCGCGATGCTTTCGTCCAGAGTGAATTTCGCCTTAAGGCCGCGGCCTCAATTTCGGTTCCAGATGCGTCGCCGGCACGGCGGCCGCTTCACCCTCCCTTAAATCTCACGGAGTAGGCGTAACAAAGGACCGGAATTCGCGGAGAGAGGCGATGATGTCGAGCCTGCCCATGCAAGTCGCCCTGATGCTCGGCGAGACCATCGCGAAGTTGCTCCCCGTCACCTTCGTGCTCGCGGCGGTCTTCACCGTGCTCGAGCATTTCTGGGCCTGCAACCCCGGCGCCCCGTGGTGGCGCAAGCGGGAGATCATCACCGACATCTGCTATTGGTTCTTCGTTCCGGTGTTCGCCCGCACCATGCGGATCGGACTTCTGATCGTCGGCGCCGCCGTCGTCTTCAACATCCACGACGCCGACGAGCTCATCGCCTTCTACGACAACGGCCATGGGCCGCTGGCGCAGCTGCCTCTGTGGGTGCAGGCGCTGCTGTTCCTGGTGCTGTCCGATTTCATGCTGTACTGGATCCACCGGTTCTTCCATGACGGTGGCTTCTGGAAGTACCACGCCATCCATCATTCGTCCGAGGAAATCGGGTGGATTTCGGCGGCCCGCTTCCATCCCATCAACCTCCTGCTCGGCACGATCAGCGTCGACGTCGTGTTGCTGATGGCCGGCATTTCCCCGAACATCATGCTCTGGGTGGGCCCATTCACCACCTTCCATTCGGCGTTCGTGCACGCCAACCTGAACTGGACCTTCGGACCGTTCAAATATCTGCTGGCAACGCCGGTGTTCCACCGCTGGCACCACACGTCGCTCGACGAAGGCGGCAACACGAATTTCGCCGGGACGTTCCCGGTCTGGGACGTGCTGTTCGGCACGTTCCGCATGCCGGAGGGGCGGCTGCCGCAGGATTACGGCAAGGACGAAGCGGCCATACCGAAGGAGATCGGGGGCCAATTGGCCTATCCGTTCCGCCAGTAGGGTGGGAAAATCGGCGGCAAATCCCGACTACGTTCAAACAATCGTCGGCGAGTTTGCGGAACGTTCACAAATTAAGGGCAGGTTAGCCGGGTCGGGCACCGGCTCCGCTGTTAGCTTCTGCCGGTTTGTGACGTCCCGGGAGTATGAGTATGCGTAAGGAATTGCTGCGCCGTCATGCGCGGGTCTGTCTTCTGGTTGCTGCCGCAGTGCTGGCATCGCCGGCTGCCGGCCTCGCCGAACCGACCGCCGACACCATCGCCGTCAACGTCGACCAGGCCAAGCTGGTGCGGCTGCCCGGCAAGGTGGCGACCATCGTGGTCGGAAATCCCCTGATTGCCGACGTGACGCTCCAGCCCGGCGGCATGATCGTCGTGACCGGCAAGGGCTACGGTGCCACCAATTTCATTGCGCTCGACCGGGGCGGCGAGATTCTGGTCGACCGCCAGATTCAGGTCGAAGGCCCGAGCGACCGGCTCGTCACCGTCTATCGCGGGATTGAGCGCGAGTCCTACAGCTGCATGCCGCTCTGCCAGCGTCGGGTGACGCTCGGCGATAGCGACACCTACTTCAACAACACCATGAACCAGGCCGGTTCGCTGAGCAGCAGTGCCAGCGGCAACGCCGGTGCGGCCACCAAGTCCAACTAGCCGAATCGATTGGCGGCTTCGCGCCGGGGTGGATCGCCTGATTCTGCCGCGCCGCTTCTGCATGCCAGCGACGTCCCTCTGGGCGTCATCCTTGGCCGCCGCCGGCGCGCGGGGTTAACGCATCCTTAACCGACCGCTTCGCGCAGCGTGAATCGCCTGCAACACTTAAACAATCAGTTTTAGCTATTGAACGAAGCAGATGATCGCCGCTGCTGGGGAATTTGACGCGATGCCTGCGCCTACGAGATTCACGCTCCGGAAAGCGCTATGCCGGTTTCGTGGCAGCCGCCGCGGCTCCGCCGCGGTCGAGTTCGCGCTGGTCGCTCCGATCTTCTTCGGGCTGCTGTTCGCCATCATCGAGACCGCGTTGGTATTTTTCGCAGGGCAGGTGCTCGAGACCATCACCCAGAATTCGGCGCGTGCGATCCTGACCGGTCAGGCGCAAGCACAGGGCGGCTCGGTGGCGGCCTGTCAGACGGTGCCCAACGCGGTCTCGGCATGCAATCAGACCACGTTCAAGGCCTATGTCTGCACCCAGATCCCGGCGCTGTTCGATTGCAGCAAGCTTTACGTCGACGTGGTCAGCACCAGCTCCTTCACGACGCTGAGCCTCACCAATTACGGCGATTCCTGCACCTTCAATCCGGCCGGCGTGCAATACAATCCCGGCAGCTCCAGCCAGGTCGTCGTGGTGCGGCTGTTCTATCAATGGCCGCTCTTCGTCACCGGCCTCGGCTACAACATCGGCTGCAGCAACAAGCGGCTGCTGGTGGCGACCGCGGCCTTCAAGAACGAACCCTTCTGAGGCAGATGGATCTGGGCGGGCCAATGCAGGCGATTGCGAACTTCCTGGGGAATGCCCGCTGCTCGGCGCGCGACTTCGTCGCCGACACGCGCGCGCTCGCGGCGACCGAATTCGCGGTCATCGTCCCGCTGATGCTGGTGATGTTCTTCGGCACCGTCGAATTCTCGTCGGCGGTGGCGATCGATCGCAAGGTCACGTTGATCGCACGGACGCTGTCCGATCTGACGTCGCAATCGACGACGCTTGCCGATGCCGACATGCAGAACACGTTCACGGCGAGCATCTCGATCGTGATGCCGTACGACGCTACGCTCGTGAAGGGCTCGATTTCCCAGATCTATATCGATGCCGACAAGATTGCCACGGTGCAGTGGAGCAAGGCCGGAACCATCGCGAGCGGCGCGACGCAAGCGACGCTGGCGACCTCGGGCCGGAAGGCCGGCGACAAGGTGACCAACGAGATTCCGCCGACGCTGCTGATTCCGTCGACCTATCTCATCCTCAGCGAGGCGAGCTACACTTACACGCCGTCGGTGGGCTACGTGTTGAAGTCGAACATAGCGCTGAAAGATCTGTCCTACACGCGGCCGCGGCAGGCCACTTGCGTTCAATACAACAACGTGCCGTCCTCGTGCTGACGCTCCCGAGGGGGGGCCTGGACATGAAAAAGGCCGTGCGTTGCGCACGGCCTTCTTTGCTTCTTGCGAGCCGATCGGGCGAGGCCCGGCGGGTTCAGCCTGCGGCGCGGAGGTTGTCTGCAGCCGACTTGCCGGAACGGCGGTCGGCCACGATCTCGTAGGAGATCTTCTGACCTTCGCGCAGCGTGCCGAGGCCCGCACGTTCCACAGCGCTGATGTGGACGAACACGTCCTGGCCGCCGTCGTCGGGCTGAATGAAGCCGAAGCCTTTGGTCGCGTTAAACCACTTCACGGTTCCCATGCTCACGGGGGTAGTCCCTTCTCAGATAACACAATGTGACAGCCTGCTCGCGCAGGCCAGTTAGATCGAATTTTTGGAAGGGTCGTCAGCGTGTCTGAACCGGCTGTACCGGTGGATGCTAATGTCGTCCGGCCGAAAATCGATAAATTCCTTTTATCGGAATTCCAGCGGCAAAACAATCCAGCCGCGCACGATTTTTTGATCCGCCGTGGTGTTCACGGCGGACCAATGGAAAGTTCGGAGTTTTACTGCCGCGCCGTGCGCCGCCGCTCGACTAGCGACGACGGAACTGGCCGCCACGCTGTCCGGGACGAGGCGGTCCGCCCACGCCGCTGGGGCGTTCGTCCTTGTGGCGGAAAATCAGCCGACCCTTCTCGAGGTCATAGGGCGACATCTCCACCGTCACGCGGTCGCCCGCCAGAGTCTTGATGCGGTTCTTCTTCATCTTGCCGGCGGTATAGGCGACGATCTCGTGTCCGGCGTCGAGCTGCACGCGGTAGCGGGCGTCGGGGAGGATTTCGGTGACCAGTCCTTCGAACTGGATCAGCTCTTCCTTAGCCATGTGGGTGTCTCCAGTCGTAGACTGTTAGTTCGAATGAGGATTGCGGTTCGGTCGGCCGTTGGGGCGGCTCTCGCGACGCAAAAAGGCAACGCCTTGTATTCCATCAGGCTTGCCGGCGCTATGCGCGGGACGCTGTTCCGACCGATCGGCGGGTGAGGAATTCATCTTACCACCAGGACCACGCCGGCGGCGAGACCCCTTGGAGGCCTTGTGGCCTTCTCCCGGCCTGCCATCAACAGGTCTGCCCTCGCCATGACGTCCTTCGCCGGGCCGTCCGTCGGCCGGCCTGCCGGCGCTGTGATGACGTCCGTCAGCATGTCGTTCGTCGCCACGCCGTCCGTCGCCGTGCCGGGCGCCCTGAGGACGCTGGCCCGGGCGGCCGCCCGGCCGGCCCTGCCGTTGCTGCGGCGGGGGAGGACCGGCGTCGCGGCGACCGGCATCGGTGCGGTGGTCTTCGCGCGGCAACGCCACGCGGATCAGCCGCTCGATGTCGCGGAGATAGCTGAGCTCCTCGCCGCCGGCCACCAGCGAGATCGCGGTGCCCTCGGCGCCGGCGCGCGCGGTGCGGCCGATGCGGTGGACGTAGGTTTCCGGCACGTTGGGCAGGTCGAAATTGATGACGTGGCTGATGCCGTCGACGTCGATGCCGCGGGCGGCGATGTCGGTGGCGACCAGGGTCCGGATCTCGCCCGAGCGGAACTGGGCCAGCGTGCGCTCGCGATGGTTCTGCGACTTGTTGCCGTGGATGGCGCTGGCAGGGATGCCGGCCTTCTCGAGCGACTTCACCACCTTGTCGGCGCCGTGCTTGGTGCGGGTGAAGACCAGTGCGCGGTTGACCGGCTCATCCTTCAGAAGCCTGGTCAGGAACGCCGGTTTGGCGGAGAAGTCGACCTGGACGATGCGCTGGTTGATCCGCTCGGCGGTCGAGGACACCGGGGTCACCGCGACCCGCGCGGGGTCACGCAGCATGGCGTCGGCGAGCTCGGCGATGTCCTTCGGCATGGTGGCCGAGAAGAACAGCGTCTGCCGCTTGATCGGCAGTTTGGCGACGATTTTGCGGATGTCGTTGATGAAGCCCATGTCGAGCATGCGGTCGGCCTCGTCGAGCACGAGGAACTCGACGCTCGAGAGCTTCAACCCGTTGCTCTGCACGAGGTCGAGCAGGCGGCCGGGGGTGGCGACCAGCACATCGACGCCCTGCATCAGGGCGCGGACCTGGCGGCCCATCGGCACTCCGCCGATGGCCAGCGTCGAGGCGAGGCGCAGGTGGCGGCCATAGGCGTTGAAGCTGTCGAGGATCTGGCCGGACAGCTCGCGGGTGGGCGACAGCACCAGCACCCGGCAGGTCTTGGGCTGCGGCTTGATGCGGTGCTCGAGCAGGCGGTGCAGGATCGGCAGCGCGAACGAGGCGGTCTTGCCGGTGCCGGTCTGGGCGATGCCGACGACGTCGCGCCCGGTCAGCGCGATCGGGATGGTCTGGGCCTGGATGGGGGTGGGAGTGACGTAGTTCTCTTCCGCGAGAGCACGCGCGATCGGTTCGGCGAGGCCGAAATCCTGAAACGAAGTCAAAAGATGGGTTCTTTCCATGTCAAAAGCGGGCGCCCGGCGCATTCGGCGCGGCGCGCGCAAAAGGGTGTCGAGAAGACACCTGCGTGTTTAGGGTGTCGGATGGCTTGGGAGATATGGGGCAAGCCAGAGGCCCGTTAAGGGGCTTAAGAACACGCGGCTCGCAACGACCTCTTGATTCGCAAGAGGTCTCGGCTGCTCATATGGAACATCCAAGGGGCGCTTTCAAGGCAGGCCCGCGCCAAAAGGCGATTGCAGTGCAGAAATAGTTATGCCGGAAATTTAGCCAGGGCGGGTGATTTGCATAAGAGATGACCAGCCTGCCGCTTTGGCATACATTTGAGTTGCCTAAGATTTGAGCGGTCTCTTCGCCCCAGGACCCCCTTTTTTCAGAATTTTGACAGTAGAATCAACAAGTTGCAGGGGGTTCAGCCCATGGCACGGTTCTTGCGAATCCGTTAATCGCAGGCGGCCGTGGGGCCGTTTCGCAGCGTTTTTCACGTCTGCGTCAGGGAGATGAGACACTCATGCTTAGCAAATCTACTCACGATATAGCGGCATCATTTAGCCGCCGCGGCGTGCTCGCCGCGACCGCTGGACTGGTGCTCGGTCTGGCTTCATTGACTGGCGCGAAGGCCGCGGACGACACCATCAAGGTCGGCGTGCTGCACTCTCTGTCCGGCACCATGGCGATCAGCGAAACCACGCTGAAGGACACCATCCTCTTCCTGATCGACGAGCAGAACAAGAAGGGCGGCGTTCTCGGCAAGAAGCTCGAAGCCGTCGTCGTCGACCCCGCGTCGAACTGGCCGCTGTTCGCCGAGAAGGCGCGCGAGCTGATCACCAAGGACAAGGTCTCGGTCGTGTTCGGCTGCTGGACCTCGGTGTCGCGCAAGTCGGTGCTTCCGGTGTTCAAGGAGCTCAACAGCATCCTGTTCTACCCCGTGCAGTACGAGGGCGAGGAGAGCGAGCGCAACGTGTTCTATACGGGTGCGGCGCCGAACCAGCAGGCGATCCCCGCCGTCGACTACCTGATGAAGGAAGAGAAGGTGAAGCGCTGGGTGCTCGCGGGCACCGACTACGTCTATCCGCGCACCACCAACAAGATCCTGGAAGCCTATCTCAAGTCCAAGGGTGTCGCCCAGGACGACATCATGATCAACTACACGCCGTTCGGTCACTCCGACTGGCAGACGATCGTGGCCGACATCAAGAAGTTCGGTTCGGCCGGCAAGAAGACCGCGGTGGTCTCGACCATCAACGGCGACGCCAACGTTCCCTTCTACAAGGAGCTCGGCAACCAGGGCATCAAGGCGAAGGACATCCCGGTGGTGGCGTTCTCGGTCGGTGAGGAAGAGCTCGCCGGCATCGACACCAAGCCGCTGGTCGGCCATCTCGCCGCCTGGAACTACTTCCAGTCGATCAAGTCGCCGGAGAACGAGAAGTTCATCAAGGCCTGGCAGGCCTACACCAAGAATCCGAAGCGCGTGACCAACGATCCGATGGAAGCGCACGTGATCGGCTTCGACATGTGGGTCAAGGCGGTCGAGAAGGTGAAGTCGACCGATCCCGACAAGGTCATCGACGCTCTCCCGGGCATCGAAGCCAAGAACCTGACCGGCGGCACCTCCAAGATGCTCCCGAACCACCACATCACCAAGCCGGTGTTCATTGGCGAGATCAAGGGCAACGGCCAGTTCGACGTGGTCTGGAAGACCCCAAGCCTCGTCGCGGGCGATGCCTGGTCGAAGGAGCTCGATGGCTCCAAGGACCTGATCGGCGACTGGGTCGGCAAGAAGTGCGGCAACTTCAATACCAAGACCAACAAGTGCCTCGGTTCCGGCTCCTGATCCGGATCTGACACGCCATTGCGCGACCGGAGAAGGCGGCGATCCCGCCGCCCTCTCCACCTATTTCTGCCGGGGTCATTCACAGTGCCAGCCTATCTGTCCGCGCGCCTCTGCTCGCTTGCGCTCTCGCTATTGCTGATCGCGTTCGCGCTGCCGGCCTTCGCCGGCCCGTTCGAGGACGGAGTCGCCAAGTTCGCCAATGACGATTTCTCCGACACGGAAGAGGCGATCGGCGCAGTCGCGAGCAGCGGCAACAAGCTGGCCTTTCCGATCATCAGCGCGCTCCAGGACGGCCGGTTGATGGCCGATCCGGACAGCAAGAAGGTTTACGTCACCGGCACCGACGGCAAGTCGATTGATGCCGCGACCGGCGAGGCGGTGGCCAGCGTTCCCGATAGTGCGAGCGCGGTGCGCCTCAACAATCGTCTGCGCCGCAGTGTCGATGCCGCGCTCGGCGGCCTGACGCTGCAATCGCCGGATGTCGGAACGCGCCTGCAGGCCGCGCAATCGGTCTTCAAGTCGCATGAGGAGACGGCGCTCGATGCGGTCGATGCCGCGCTCGCCAAGGAAGGCAACAGAGCGATCAAGACGGCCCTCGGCGAGGCCCGCGCCGCCATCCTGCTGTTCAAGTCCGATGCGACCGAGGTCGAGAAGCTCGAGGCCGTGGCCACGCTCAAGGCGCGCGGCGACCAGGACGCGCTGGCGCTGCTCACCGGCATGGGCGACCAGCCGGCCTCGGTGACCAAGGCGGCCGCGAGCGCGATCGGCTCGATCCAGAGTTCGCTCGCGGTCTGGTCCATGGTGCAGAACGCCTGGTACGGCCTCTCGCTCGGCTCGGTGCTGTTGCTCGCCGCGATCGGGCTCGCCATCACCTTCGGCGTGATGGGCGTGATCAACATGGCGCATGGCGAGATGGTGATGCTCGGGGCCTACACCACCTTCGTGGTGCAGGAGGTGATCCGCACCCGCTATCCCGGCCTATTCGACTATTCGCTGCTGATCGCCGTGCCGCTCGCCTTCCTCGTCGCCGGCGCGATCGGCGTCTTGATCGAGCGCAGCATCATCCGCTTCCTCTACGGCCGTCCGCTGGAGACGCTGCTGGCGACCTGGGGTCTCTCGCTGGTGCTGCAGCAGGCGGTGCGCACCATGTTCGGCCCGACCAACCGCGAGGTCGGCAATCCCTCCTGGATGAGCGGCGCGTTCGAGCTCGGCCAGATCACCATCACCTATAACCGGCTCTGGATCCTGCTCTTCACGCTTGCCGCGTTCGCGATCCTGCTCGCGATGCTGCGCTACACCGCACTCGGCCTCGAGATGCGCGCGGTGACGCAGAACCGCCGCATGGCGGCCTCGATGGGCATCGCGACCTCGCGCGTCGACGCGCTGACCTTCGGTCTCGGTTCGGGCATTGCCGGCATCGCCGGCGTGGCGCTGTCGCAGATCGACAATGTCAGCCCCAATCTCGGCCAGAGCTACATCATCGACAGCTTCATGGTCGTGGTGTTCGGCGGGGTTGGCAATCTCTGGGGCACGCTGGTCGGCGCCTTCACGCTCGGCATCGCCAACAAGTTCCTGGAGCCGGTCGCCGGCGCCGTGCTCGGCAAGATCGCCATCCTGGTCCTCATCATCCTGTTCATTCAAAAGCGGCCGCGCGGCCTGTTCGCGCTCAAGGGCCGTGCGGTGGAAGCATGACCCCTCACATGCTGACGCGATCGCTGGACCGCAGCGCGACGATCTTCCTTGCCGTCGTCGCGGCCTGCGGCATCCTCATCCCGCTCTCCAACCTGCTGCTGCCCGCAGGCTCGTTCCTGCAGGTGCCGACCTATCTGGTCGCGCTCTGGGGCAAGTATGTCTGCTACGCGATCCTGGCGCTGTCGATCGACCTGATCTGGGGCTATTGCGGGATCCTCTCGCTCGGCCACGGCGCTTTCTTTGCGCTCGGCGGCTATGCGATGGGCATGTACCTGATGCGGCAGATCGGCACCCGTGGCGTCTACGGCAATCCGATCCTGCCGGATTTCATGGTGTTCCTGAACTACTCGAAGCTGCCCTGGTACTGGTACGGCTTCGACATGTTCTGGTTCGCCGCCCTGATGGTGCTGGTCGTGCCGGGGCTGCTCGCCTTCTGCTTCGGCTGGCTCGCCTTCCGCTCCCGCGTCACCGGCGTGTACCTGTCGATCATCACGCAGGCGATGACCTATGCGCTGCTGCTCGCCTTCTTCCGCAACGACTTCGGCTTCGGCGGCAACAACGGCCTGACCGACTTCAAGGACATCCTCGGCTTCAACGTCCAGGCCGAAGGGACGCGCGCTGCCTTGTTTGCGTTGAGCTGCCTGGCGTTGATCGCCGGCTTCCTGATCTGCCGCGCCATCGTCTCGTCGAAGCTCGGCAAGGTGCTGATTGCGGTGCGCGATGCGGAATCGCGCACGCGCTTCCTCGGCTACCGGGTCGAATCCTACAAGCTGTTCGTGTTCACGGTGTCGGCCTGCATGGCCGGCGTCGCCGGCGCGCTCTACGTGCCGCAGGTCGGCATCATCAATCCGTCCGAGTTCGCGCCGGGCAATTCGATCGAGGCGGTGATCTGGGTCGCGGTCGGCGGCCGCGGCACGCTGGTCGGCGCCGCGCTTGGCGCCGTCGTCGTCAACTACGCCAAGACGTTCTTCACCTCGGGCGTGCTCGCGCCGTATTGGCTATTCATGCTGGGCGCGTTGTTCATCCTGGTGACGCTGCTGCTGCCCAAGGGCATCGTAGGCACTTTCAACGCCTGGTGGGACCAGTCCAAGGAGAAGCGCACGGCGAGCTCGGCGAGCGCCGCGGCCGAGGACGGTGTCACCGAACCCAAGATGGCGGAGTAGCCGCACATGAACGTCATGGACAGCCGCACCACGTCCGCAATGCTCTATCTCGACGGCGTGCACGTCTCGTTCGACGGCTTCCACGCCATCAACAATCTGTCGCTGACGCTCGAGCCCGGCGAGATGCGCGCCATCATCGGCCCGAACGGGGCCGGCAAGACCACGATGATGGACATCATCACCGGCAAGACCAAGCCGGACGAGGGCACCGTGCTGTTCGACGGCGTCACCGATCTGACGCGGCTCGACGAGACCCGCATCGCCGAACTCGGCATCGGCCGCAAATTCCAGAAACCGACCGTGTTCGAGAGCCAGACCGTGCAGGACAACCTCCTGCTCGCGCTCAACGTCGACCACTCGGTCCGCGGCACGCTGTTCTGGCGCGGCAGCAGGGCCGAGTCCGAGCGCATCGACAAGGTTCTGGAGACGATCCGCCTCACCGACGCCCGCAACCGCCTTGCCGGCAGCCTCAGCCACGGCCAGAAGCAATGGCTGGAGATCGGCATGCTGCTGGCGCAGGATCCCAAGCTGCTGCTCGTCGACGAGCCCGTCGCGGGGATGACCGACGTCGAGACGCATCTCACCGCCGAGCTGCTGAAGGAGATCAACAAGACCCACACCGTGATGGTGGTCGAGCACGACATGACCTTCGTGCGCGAGCTCGGCGTCAAGGTCACCTGCCTGCACGAGGGCACGGTGCTGGCGGAAGGAACCATCGACCAGGTCTCGTCCAACGAGCGGGTCATCGAAGTTTATCTGGGGCGCTGAGCGATGCTTGAGGTCAAGAACATCAACCTGTTCTACGGCGCCGCCCAGGCGCTGCGCGGCGTCTCGATCTCGGCCGAGCCGGGCAAGGTCACCTGCGTGCTCGGCCGCAACGGCGTCGGCAAGACCTCGCTGCTGCGCGCGATGGTCGGGCAATATCCGATCGCCTCGGGCGCGATCATGCTCGACGGCAGTGACATCACCGGCCTGAAGCCCTATGAGCGCGCCCGCAAGGGCATCGGCTTCGTGCCGCAGGGTCGCGAGATCTTCCCGCTGCTGACGGTCGAGGAGAACCTCAAGACCGGCTTCGGCCCGCTCAAGCGCGAGGACAAGCACATTCCGGACGATGTGTTCTCGCTCTTTCCGGTGCTGCAATCGATGCTCGGCCGGCGCGGCGGCGATCTCTCCGGCGGCCAGCAGCAGCAGCTCGCGATCGGCCGCGCGCTGGTGATGCGGCCGAAGCTGCTGCTGCTCGACGAGCCGACCGAGGGCATCCAGCCCTCGATCATCAAGGACATCGGCCGCGCCATTTCGTACCTGCGCAACCTCGGCAACATCGCCATCGTGCTGGTCGAACAATATCTCGACTTTGCCTGCGAACTCGGCGACAGTTTCGCGGTGATGGATCGCGGCGCGGTGAAGTTCACCTGCGACCGCGCCAACCTCGACGCGAGCGAGATCAGCCGCCAGATGGCACTGTAGGCCGTCTGTCGCGACCGGCTGGGGAGGCGGATGCGCAGCGACGTTTCAACCACGTCAGAGGTTTTCGAGGCCAACCGCGCCCGCGGTGCCGTGCGCTTCGACGTGCACGCCCGCGAGGGCGTGACGCGGCGCGGCACCTTGCAAGAATCCGGCTCGCTCCGCGTCCGCTTTCCCTCGCCGGAGGATCAGGGCCTCTCCGGCGTGTTCGTCAACACGGCCGGCGGCGTTGCCGGCGGCGACGGTTTCGATATCGACGTCACGGCAGGCCAAGGCTCGCGTCTGACCTTGACGACGGCGGCCGCCGAAAAGGTCTATCGCGCACCGGGGCCGGCAGCGCAGCTCAATATCGCTTTGCAGGTCGGCGCGGGGGCGCATCTGTCCTGGCTGCCGCAGGAAACCATCCTGTTCGACCACGCCCGGGTGCAGCGCCGTTTCGACATCGCGCTCGACGAGGCCGCCTCGCTCCTGCTCTGCGAGATCGTCGTGTTCGGCCGCACCGCCATGGGCGAGCGGATGGAGCAGGGCGAGTTCGTCGACCGCTGGCGGCTGAGGCGTGGGGGCAAGCTGGTATTCGCCGAGACCGTCCGGCTCGACGGTAACATCGGCGCCAAGCTCGCGCGATCGGCCATTGCCAAAGGCGGCGCCGCGATCGGTACGGCCTTGATCGCGCCCGGCGACGAGGCCCTGGTCGAGCGCATCCGCGAAGCGTCCGAATCTTTCGCCGGCGAGGTCGGAATCTCGGCCTGGAATGGCTTTGCAATGGCGCGGTTCTGTGCCCAAGATGCGGCGCGTTTGCGCGCCGACATGATGGCTGTGCTGGCACGCACCGGCGCGGCCCTGCCGCGGCTCTGGCTGAATTGACCGGCTGAATTGACGAATTGAACGGAAGAGATTCTGCATGAACCTGTCTCCCCGCGAAAAGGACAAGCTTCTGATCTCTATGGCGGCGATCGTGGCGCGCCGCAGGCTGGACCGCGGCGTCAAGCTCAACCATCCCGAGGCGATCGCCATCATCTCCGACTTCATCCTCGAAGGCGCGCGCGACGGCCGCACCGTGGCCGAGCTGATGCAATCCGGCGCGCAGGTGCTCACCCGCGATCAGGTGATGCCCGGAATCCCCGAGATGATCCACGACATCCAGGTCGAGGCGACCTTTCCTGACGGCACCAAGCTCGTCACCGTGCACGAGCCGATCCGTTGAGACACGACGCTATATCAACACCGTCATGCCCGGGCTCGTCCCGGGCATCCACGACCTTCGAACCAGGTGGCTCCACGTGGATGGCCGGGACAAGCCCGGCCATGACGCAGCAGAGCAAGACGAGGTAGCACATGATCCCCGGCGAACTCTTCATCCAGGACGGCGAGATCGAGCTCAATGCCGGCCGCAAGACCGTGATCCTGACGGTTGCCAACACCGGCGACCGCCCGATCCAGGTCGGCTCGCACTACCATTTCTTCGAGACCAACCCCGCGTTGAAGTTCGACCGCAAGAAGGCGCGCGGCATGCGCCTCGACATCGCCGCCGGCACCGCCGTCCGCTTCGAGCCCGGCCAGACCCGCGACGTGCAGCTCGTCGCCTTGGCGGGAAAGAAGACCATCTACGGCTTCCGCGGCGACGTCATGGGAAAGCTGTGAAGCGATGCTTTCGATGTCTGCGAAGCCCCGAGGACGAGTTTCGGCAACGCCGGTGAGCCGGACGTTCGCCTGGCCGGTCCACCGAGGCTTTGCTGCCATCGTCCTCGCGTTCGCTTTCTCGTCGACCAGCTACGGCGAAGACGGCTGGCAGTGGCGCGTAAACAAGATAGGCGACGGACGATTGTTGCTTGCATTCACCGAGACCGAGGCGACCGACGAGTTGGGAACCGTGTGGTTCTACTGTCGGCCGGCGTCGGGCGTTATCGATGTTCTTGGTGCGGCCAATGACAGGCAGCGCAAGGTCCTTGCGGACTTCGTCCGATCGAACGCCTATCCGAAGGTGCAACTCGAAGGAGACACATCGATCGTCGAACCCTCGTTTTCGGAGGCCGGCGGCTGGGAATATCGTTTCCAAGTTAGCGCCGATGGTGAATGGTTCAACAAGTTCAAGCAGACTGGCCGGATCGGATTCAGGTTCGGATCGGTGGTGGCGGACTATGGAAAGGACCCGATCGCAAAGTCAGGTCTGAAGAAGGTTGCCGAATTTCAGGCGCAATGTCTGAGGCCCGCCTCTCATGGCACCTCAGGCGGGCCGAGGGGGCAACGATGACTTTCGCCGACCATTGCGCTAGCGCAGTGAACGATGCGTTGACTGGCACTGTGGAGGCGTGAGAGTGCTGCCTGCTGTTCGCCTCATCTCCGAAGCCGCCGAGCTGGCCGCGCAGCGCCACAACGGCATGGCGCGCAAGGGGCGCGGCAACGAGCCTTACATCAATCATCTCGCGGAGGTCGCGAACCTGTTGGCGACCGCGACCGACGGCGCCGATGCCGAGCTGGTCGCGGCCGGCTGGCTGCATGATACGCTCGAAGACACCGACACCACGCGCAAGGAGCTTGCGCAGCGATTTTCCGAGCGTGTCGCATCGCTCGTCGCCGAATGCACCGATGACATGAACCTGCCCAAGGCCGAGCGGCGGCGGCTTCAGGTGCTCGAGGCACCGAAGAAGTCGCCCGGCGCCAAGTTGATCAAGATTACCGATAAGATCAGCAATATCGGCGCGCGGATCCATTTCGATCCGAGTGCCGCGGAGCGCGACGATCTCGCCGACTACATCGAATGGGCCACGCAAGTCGTGGCGGGTTGCCGCGGGGGCAATGCGTGGCTCGACGAAAGATTCGATGATGCCGTCAAAGCAGCGAGGGCGTTGCTGTGACCACCCAAACAATCAAAAGCAAGCGGGGCTCGTGATGTCCGTCAAGATGAAGCGTTCCGTCTATGCCGACATGTTCGGCCCGACCACCGGCGACAGGGTGCGGCTCGCCGACACCGACCTCATCATCGAGGTCGAGAAGGATTTCACCACCTATGGCGAGGAGGTGAAATTCGGCGGCGGCAAGGTGATCCGCGACGGCATGGGCCAGTCGCAGGTCACCAACAAACAGGGCGCGGCCGACACCGTCATCACCAATGCGCTGATCGTCGACCATTGGGGCATCGTCAAGGCCGACGTCGCCATCAAGGACGGCCTGATCGCAAGCATCGGCAAGGCCGGAAATCCCGACATCCAGCCCGGCGTCACCATCATCATCGGTCCCGGCACCGACGTGATCGCGGGCGAAGGAAAGATCCTCACCGCCGGCGGCTTCGACAGCCACATCCATTTCATCTGTCCGCAGCAGATCGAACACGCGCTGATGAGTGGCGTCACCTCGATGCTGGGCGGCGGCACCGGTCCCTCGCACGGCACCTTCGCCACCACCTGCACGCCGGGACCGTGGCATATCGCACGGATGATCCAGTCGTTCGACGCCTTCCCGGTCAATCTCGGCATCTCCGGCAAGGGCAACGCCTCGCGGCCCGCAGCCCTGGTCGAGATGATCAAGGCCGGCGCCTGCGCGCTCAAGCTGCACGAGGACTGGGGCACGACGCCGGCTGCGATCGACAATTGCCTGTCGGTTGCCGACGCGCACGACATCCAGGTGATGATCCACACCGACACGCTGAACGAATCCGGCTTCGTCGAGGACACCATCAAGGCCTTCAAGGGCCGCACCATCCACGCCTTCCACAC
This sequence comes from Bradyrhizobium sp. 22, assembly GCF_000482425.1. Taxonomy (NCBI): domain Bacteria; kingdom Pseudomonadati; phylum Pseudomonadota; class Alphaproteobacteria; order Hyphomicrobiales; family Nitrobacteraceae; genus Bradyrhizobium; species Bradyrhizobium sp. 22. The sequence continues at coordinate 1,248,012 of NZ_KI519400.1, read as the reverse complement.
CGAAGGCGCCGGCGGCGGTCACGCGCCTGATATCATCAAGGTCGCCGGCCTCAAGAATGTGCTGCCGTCCTCGACCAACCCGACGCGGCCCTTCACCCGAAACACCATCGACGAGCATCTGGACATGCTGATGGTGTGCCACCACCTCGACCCTTCGATCGCGGAAGATCTGGCCTTCGCGGAAAGCCGCATCCGGAAAGAGACCATCGCCGCGGAGGACATCCTGCACGATCTCGGCGCGCTCTCGATGATGTCCTCGGACTCGCAGGCGATGGGCCGGCTCGGCGAGGTCATCATCCGGACCTGGCAGACCGCCGACAAGATGAAGAAGCAGCGCGGGTCCCTGCCGCAGGACAAGGGCAAGGACAACGATAATTTCCGCGTCAAGCGCTACATCGCCAAATACACCATCAATCCGGCCATCGCGCACGGCGTGTCGAAGCTGATCGGTTCGGTCGAGAAGGGCAAGCTCGCCGACCTCGTGCTGTGGTCGCCGGCCTTCTTCGGCGTCAAGCCGGACTGCATCGTCAAGGGCGGCAGCATCGTCGCGGCGCCCATGGGCGATCCCAATGCCTCGATCCCAACGCCGCAGCCGGTGCACTACCAGCCGATGTTCGGCGCTTTCGGCAAGGCGCGCACGGCCTCGTCCGTGGTCTTCACCTCGAAGGCGGCGGTCACGGGCGGCCTGGCGCGAAAGCTCGGCATCGAGAAGAAGCTCTATGCCGTCCAGAACACCCGCGGCAGGATTTCGAAAAAGAGCATGATCCACAACGACGCCACGCCCGACATCGAGGTCGATCCGGAGACCTACGAGGTGCGCGCCGACGGCGAGCTGCTCACCTGTGCACCCGCCGAGGTGCTGCCCATGGCACAGCGTTATTTCATGTACTGAAATAGCGCCTCGACGCATGTCCCCGGCGGGTGTCCGGGGACCGCTTTTTGCGGTTTTGCGTTCGGTCCCGCCTGGTCTAATGTCCGCCCGGTATCGAACCCTAGAAGAAAAGCCGGGAGGATTTCTCGTGATCTATGTCGTCGCCACCTTGACCATCAAGCCCGAAACGCGCGCCGAATTCATTGCAGCGGCCACCGCCTGCATCAAGGAGACGCGGAAGGAGCCCGGCAATATCGCCTACGATCTGCACGAGAGTGTCACCGATCCTGCCAAGATGGTGTTCGTCGAGCAGTGGGAGAGCGCCGAGGCGTTGGTGCCGCATCGTGGCATGGAGCATATGAAGACGTTCGGCCGCGTCGCGGTGAAGTGCTTCACGGCGCCGCCGAAGATCGAGGTGATCACGCCCGAGAAGGTCGAGACACGGTAACGAGGTAGAGCATGATCCGGGCGACGCAGGTTAGGGGGCAGCACCGCTTCACGGAAGCGCCGGCGGACACGGTCGTGCTCGATTTCGACGATCGGCACCGCCGCCGCATGGCGATGACGGGCACGCGGGGGCTCGAATTCCTGCTCGACCTCGAGCACGCCACAGCGCTCCGCGGCGGCGATGCGCTGGTGCTCGAGGACGGCCGCCTGGTCGAGGTGGTCGCGGCGCCGGAACCGCTACTGGAAATCCGCGGCCGCGATCCGCATCACCTCATTCGTGTCGGCTGGCATCTGGGCAACCGCCATCTGCCGACCCAGATCATGGCGAAAGCCTTGCGCATTCGCCGGGATCACGTCATCGAGGCCATGGTGAAGGGCCTCGGCGCGCGCGTGATCGAGATCGAAGCGCCGTTCGACCCCGAAGGCGGCGCCTACGCAGATGCCGGTCACGCCCATGGTCACGACGACCACGCGCATCACGATCACGGCCATCATCATGATCATGGCCACGACCACCATGATCACCACGGCCATGATCACCACGACCACCATGGTCATGCCTCACATGACCACGGTCACGACCACCACCATCACCACGACGAGCATTGCGACCACCCTGAACACCACGGCCACAAGCATGCTCATGACCACAAATGAGCCGATCAGCGCCGGTGGCCTCGACGAGGGCGAGGCGGCGGCGCTGTATCGGCTGATGACCTGGCTGTCGCCGGCATTCCCGGTCGGCGGCTTCTCCTATTCCAGCGGCATCGAATGGGCGGTGGAGGCGGGCGACATCGTCGACACGGCAACGCTGGCCGACTGGCTCGACGCGATGCTCGGTGACGGCTCCGGCTTTTGCGACGCGACGTTTCTGGTCCACGCCTATCGCGCCGCGGAGGCGGATGAGAAGGCCGCTTTGAACGACATCGCCGAGCTGGCCGCAGCCTTCGTGCCCTCGCGTGAGCGGCAGCTGGAGACGAGCTCGCAAGGCCGTGCCTTCATCGACATCGCCCGCGCCGCGTGGGATGCCGATGGGCTGGATGCCATGGTTGCGGCATGCCGCACGCCGATGGTCTATCCTGTCGCCGTCGGCGTCGTCGCGGCTCAGCACGGCGTTCCGCTGGCGCCGACGCTGCATGCGTTCCTGCATGCGCTGGTCTCGAACTGGATTTCCGCGGCCAGCCGTCTCGTCCCGCTCGGCCAGACCGACAGCCAGCGCGTGCTGGTGCGACTGGAAGCCGCCGTGGCTGCGACTGCGAATCGCGCGCTGAACGCGACCTTGGACGACCTCGGCAGCGCCACCTTCCGCGCCGATCTCGCCAGCTTGCGGCACGAGACACAATATACGCGGCTGTTCCGGTCGTGAGCGCGCCGCGCCTTCAACCCTTCGAGAGAGAGCGAGTTGCATGTCGAAATCTCACGGCCCCTTGCGTGTCGGCGTCGGCGGTCCAGTCGGATCGGGCAAGACCCAGCTGATGGACCTGCTCTGCAAGGCCATGCGCGAGCGCTATGACATCGCCGCGATCACCAACGACATTTACACCAAATGGGATGCGGAATTCCTGGTGCGATCGGGCTCGCTGACGCCGGACCGCATCGCCGGCGTCGAGACCGGCGGCTGCCCGCACACCGCGATCCGCGAGGATGCCTCGATGAATCTGGCTGCTGTCGCGGACATGCGCGCCAAATTTCCCGGGCTCGATCTCGTGCTGATCGAGTCCGGCGGCGACAATCTCGCTGCCACCTTTTCCCCGGAGCTGGCCGACCTCACCATCTACGTGATCGACGTCGCCGCCGGAGACAAAATCCCCTCCAAGGGCGGCCCCGGCATCACCCGGTCCGATCTTCTGGTCATCAACAAGATCGATCTCGCCCCCCATGTCGGCGCCTCCCTGGAGAAGATGGACGCGGACGCCAGGCGCATGCGCGGCGAGCGTCCCTTCGTCATGACCAACCTGAAGAAGAGCCAGGGGCTCGAGCGCATCGTCGGTTTCATCGAGGCCAAGGGCGGCTTGAAACGGGCAGGCTGACGGCGCGACCACTTGGCGTACGCTCATTTCGCCGTTAACCTCGCCGTCGAGCCGCAACGACGGAACAAATTTCGGACACGGCGATTGATTACCTCCGGCGCCCCGGGCAGTCCGTCATGGCCGGACCGGACGGATTAAGCTTTTCAGGCGACCTACGTTGCGTACCGATGTCTCCTCCTTCATTATCTCCGCCACTGGAGTCCATCCTGTTTCGGCACATGGCCGTTCGAACGGCGTTCATATGCTCCCTGTTTGTTGCCGACCTCCTGCATTGGCCTGAGTAGTCGCGTGGTCCGGCTGGGTTTCATCATCGGTTTCATCGCACTGCTTGGAGCCTTGCTCTCCGGGCTTGCAGCCTATCGCGTCCACGACCAGGAATTGGCGCTGGACCGGATCGCGCTCGCGCGCGCGATCGACGTTCATGCCAGCCTGGTCCAGGACCGGCTCACCGAGCGCGAGCTGCTCGCGCGCGTTGCCTCAGGCCTGTTCCGCAGGCCGTCCGTGATCAATCCGAACATGCTGGAGCCGCTGCGCTCGGCCATCTACGCCTTCAAGACGGATTTCGTCGTGGCCGGCTGGATCGCCCGGCTGAAGCCGGACGAGCTGACCGCGGCGCAGGATGCCATTGCGGGCGCCGGCTTCCCGAATCCGAAAATCCGCAGCTTTGACGACAAGCCGATGAATCCGGCCGAGATCACCGCGCCGATCGACGTGCTGCTGGATCTCGAGCCGCGCAGTGACGAGACCAAGGCCCTGCCGGGCCGCAGTTACGACCAGGACCCGGTTCGCAGCGCCATGCTGACGCGCGCCAGGACCGAGAAGAAGTCGGTGGCTTCGGACCCGGTTCCGCTGTTGCACGCGAACGGGCCCGTGGGCGTCATCGTGGCTGCGCCCGTCATTCCCGAAGGGGCGACCGAGCCGGCCGGCTTCATCACGTTCTCCTACGAGCTGGCCACGCTGATGTTGACCAACGACGACATGTCGTTGTTCTCGGTCGCGCTCAGGGATCCGCGCAAGGAAGGCGGCGAGCTGATCGCCAACGACCAAGGCGTGGTCTCGACGCGCAGCGTGGCGGACGGACCGGCACCGTCGGCGATGCGCACGGTGAGCTTCGGTGGCCGCGATTGGCAGCTCGGCTACTACGCCAAGACCAACTCGGTGCGCCGTGCCGAGCAGACCGCGATCATCGTGGCGGCCATCGGCTTTGCGATCACTGCCATGGTGTGCGGCCTGTTCGGCTATGTTGCCTACAACAATCTGCGGCTCAGTCGGGAAATCCAGGTCAGAATCGGCTTCGAGCGCCGGCTGACCGCGGTGATCGACGAGCTCAACCACCGGGTCAAGAACATCCTGGCGGTGATCCAGTCGATCGTGACGCGCACCTTGCGCCATGGCGCGGACATCGACGTCGCCCGCGAGCTCCTGATCGGGCGCATCCACGCCATGTCCAACGTGGTCTCGCTGCTCAGCGAAAGCCAGTGGCAGGGCGTGAAACTCAAGGGCTTGTTCGAGGCGCGTGCCATCCCGCATGCCGACCGCATCGCCGTCACCGGTCCCGATATCGCGGTCAGCGCGCGCGCGGCGCAGAGCCTGTCGCTGCTGTTCTTCGAGCTCGCCTCGCATTCCGACGAAGGCCTGTCGCTGGTTGGAAAGCATCCGCACATCACCGCGAATTGGACGGTGACGGGCGAGGGGAGCGAGGAGATCTTCAATTTCCGCTGGGAGGAGTTCAACACCAGCGAAGCGACCCGCCGCCCCGATTCCGATTTCGGCCTGATCCTGCTCGACCGCGTCGCCCCCGAGGCGCTCGGCGGCACCGCCAAGCGCTATTTCACCGACGTCTCCTACGTCTATGAGCTCACCGCCCCTATGGAGACGGTGGTCGACATGACCGAACGCGACCGCACGGACAAAATCTCGGCTCCGGTGCGGCCTGCTCGCGGCTAAGCTTTCGGCCGCAAGATCAGATCGACCAGATTGCGCGCGTAGCTGGGCGTGATCGGCGCGATGCCGAAGACGTAGCGGTAGAACAGGCTGCCGTAGATCGCGTCGTAGAGATCCTCAGCCGGGCCTTCGGCCAGGATGCTGCCGTCGTGCTGGCCCGCCGCGATCATCTCCACCAGCGCGTCGCGACGGAATTGCAGATAGCGGGCATAGAACAGTTCGGCGGAGCCGGTCTTGGAAATGCATTCGGAGATGACGGCAAGCTGCACCTTGCCGAACTCGCCCTGGAGCGCCTCCGCATAGGCCGCGGCGTGGCGGCGCGCGCGGGCGGCGGGGCTGCCGGAGCTCGCCGGGGGCAACGGCAGCATCTGCGCCGCATGTCGAAGAAAGGCGTCGATCAGGAGTGCCTCGCGCGACGGCCACCATTTGTAGATCGTCATCTTGGAGACGCCGGAATGGCGGGCGACGGCGTCGATGGTGGTGGCCGCAAGGCCGGTGGACGCCATCAGCGCATAGGCGCTTTCGAGAATGGCGTTGCTGGTCTCGATCGATCGCGGCCGGCCGCGCCGGGGGGCGCTGTCGGCCCCGTCGCCCCCGCCATTCGCCGTCACCACGCCCGGTCTCCTCGCGCACCCGCTCTCGCTCCGGGATAGCGCAGCCGCGGCGGCCGGCCTAGGGAAATCGCGCTAAAGCGCGATGCGATCAGGCGGCGCGCTTTTGCGGATCATACTCTAGGCCCCCCTGCCGCAACGCCTCGGGCAGATCCTGCCACTTCGACCAGGCGACGTAATAGGCCACCGCGGTCATTGCGGCGAATCCGGCGAGGCTCACCACGATCTGCATCGCGACCAGATTGGCGCTGGTGATCAGGATGAGATGCCCGGCAAAGGACAGGAACACTCCGACGCAGAACACGGCAAGCCACTCCTCGCCAGATCTGATGACCGCTTGGAGCGGCTTCAAACTCAGGCCGGGGTGATCGGCCGGAATGAGATGGGTCGCGAGGAAGGCGAGTGCGAGGAAATGAACCACGCGATAGGGCGCGAGATTTTCCTTGTCGGTCGGCGCGATGCCGGCGAGGAGAAGGTCCGGCAGGTAATGGGACAATTGCGGCGAATGGCGCAGCAAGGTGACGGCCATCGCGAAGACCAGATAAGTCCCGGCGAGTATCCTTAGCCAGGGCATGTCGCGTAGCGCCCGCCCCGATGCGCCAGTCACGGCGAACCAGCCTCCGAGCACCATCAGCATCTGCCAGCACAGCGGGTTGAAGGTCCATTCCTGATCCGGATAGACCCGGAAATTCCAGTCGAACCAACGCGCGGCAAGATACAGCGCGACCGATGCCGCCAGCGTCACGTTCGGCCTCCGCAACAGCCCCCAAAGGGCCAAGGGAAAGAAGGCCATCAGCGGGATCATCAATTGCAGGAGATCGAGGTTCAGCGGCTCCTCCTGGAGCACGAGGCCGCGGACCAGGATGCGCAGCGGGTGCTCGAGGATTCCCGAGATGTTGTATTGGTGGATGATCTCCGGCGCCATCGACTGCGAGGCGACGTAGGCGATGGTGGCGATGTAGATCACGAACAGCACGACATAGGCGGCATAGAGCCGCCAGACGCGACGGAAGATGCGTGTTGCGGCGACGAGATAGCCGCGCTCCAGCGCGATCCGGCCGTAGATGATCGCGACGCCATAACCGACTACGAAGACGAACAGGTCGGCGGCGCCGCTGAAACCGAAATTGCGCAGCGTCAGCAGGTTGACGATGTTGTTCGGGATGTGGTCGACGAAAACCGACCAATTGGCGATGCCGAGCGTCAAATACAGCCTGGCGTCATGCCGGAACGCGGCAAGGTTTGCCTGAACGGACGGTTTCATTGAGTAAATTAGCTTTGAGAATCAGGGTGACGCTTTTAGCGGCAACCGGCGGTCCGTCCGAGTAGCGTTTGCGTGAGTGACGGTCGGGCGCTCAAAATGACCGCAGAATCGGGCGAATGAATGCCGCCGCGGGGTGGCCCTCCGCGAAATTCTTGACGTGGTCCGTCCTTACTCGGCCGGTTCGGCCGACACCTCGTCCGACATGCCGGCGGCGCGGCTCGCGAGGATGCCGAGAGCGACGCCACCGATCGCCAGGATCGGCAACAGCCGCTTGACGCCGATGGCGCGAACGATCTGGAGCCCGGTGGCGAGGAGCATGGGGTCCGCGAGCATGCTCGAGGCCGCCGCCTTCGCGGCGCGCTCGGCTGCGATCTGGGCTTGCTTGCGCAGCTCGCGCTTGTAGGCCCAGTAGCTCACTGCTGCGGCCAGGGTGAGGAGGAAGAAAACGCCGGCCCCCGCGAGGCAGGCTTGCACCGGGCCGTAATTGTTGAGCACGGAGATGAATGCCGCCGCGCACAGGAAGCACGTGGTGATGAACAGCGCGAACGCCGCGCCCGCGGCCAGGGAGGTCAGCCGCACCGTCGTGCCGGTGGATGCACTGATCCCGTCGATGATGCGCTGAAACATGGCCTTGCTCCTCAAATCCCCAACAGCCCTGTCCGTCCACAAGCCGGCAACGGCGGCGCCGTAACGCCGCCGTTCCAATCCCCCCTCGCGCGTCCTACCGACGCCAGGCGGCCCCGATCAGGAAGCCGATCCCGAGCGCGAGTCCGACGGTCGCAAGCGGCCGCTGCGTGATCGCGTCTTCGAGCGTCTCTTCGATCGATCCATAGGCCTCCTGGGCCGCGCCCATCATCGCACTGCCGCGCTCCGACATGTCGTCCATCGCGGTGTCGACATTCTCGCGCGCCTGGCGGTAGCCGCGGCGGGCCTGCTTGCTGGTGGAATTGGCGAAGGTGTTGAGCGCGTCGGTGATCTGGTCGGTCAGGGCGGCGATATCGCTTTTCACGGCTGCTACATCCTTTTCGAGGCGTTCTCTGGTGGCTTTGTCGGTCCAGTCTTTCATCCCGGCTTCGGCACTGGTCGTGGACATCGGGAGCTCCGAACTGTTGACGGCTGCGATAGCCGGAAAACGTTTCGTCACCGGGGAAGTTCCGTTCACGGAAACCGGTCAGTCCCGCGGCAGCTGCGGCGAATCCGCCGGCAACAGGTGCTCCTTGAGGATCAGCGCCACGATCAGGAGCGGCGACGACAGGAACGCGCCCATCGGACCCCACATCCAGGTCCAGAATGCCAGCGCAAGCAGGACTGCAAGGGCATTCAGAGCGAGCCGCCTGCCGATGATGGTCGGGGTGATGAAGTGCCCTTCCAGAAAGGTGAGACCGCCGAAGGCCAGGGCCGCCATCAGGCCGCCGCCGATGGTCGGAAAGGCAACCAACCCGACCACGACCAGCACGACGAACATCGCGACCGGCCCGATGATCGGGATGAAGTTGAGCGTTGCTGCAAGCGCACCCAGCCCGGCCGGATTGGGCATGCCGGTGAGCGCGCAAATGAGGCCGGTGCCGACGCCGACGCCGACGTTGATGAGCGTCACTGTCAGCAGATAATTGCCGAGATGCTCCTCGATCTCGTTGAGGATCCGGAGCGTGCGAAGCCGTGCGTCATGGCCGCCGAAGTTCATGATCATGGCGCGCCGGAGGTCACGCCAGCTGGCGATGAACAGGATCAGGGTGACGAAGAACAACAGGAATTCGGTGAAGGTCGGTGACAGGAATTCCAGCGTCGGCTGCACCCACTCGACCTTCGGCATGTGGATGCTCGGCAATCCTTCGGAGCCGCCGAGCATGGCTTGCGTCTCCCGCCACAGCGAAAGCGGCCGGTCGAACACGTGCAACTTGTCCTTCAGTCGCGCGCCGAGCTCCGGCAGGCGCGTGCTCCACTCGATTGCCGGCGAGGCGATCAGCGCCACGACGAAGGCGACCACGGCGGTCCCGGCAGCCACGATCAGAACGGCCCCGACCGCGCGCGGGACCCGGTATCGCTCCAGGAAGCCCGCCGCGGGCGACAGCATGGTGCCGGTGACAAAGGCCATCACCACGGGCAGGAAGAAAGCCCTTCCGACGTAGAGCACGGTGACGACGGCAATCAGCAACAGGCCGGCGAGCGCAAAGGCGACGAACTCCGTGCGGCGGATCACCGGCGGCAGCTCGGCACGGCTGTCGGGAAGCGGGTCGCCTGCGCTGTTGCCGGGAATCAAACTCTCGCTCGGAAGGACGCGCACAATCTCTCTCCCGCACGGAAGCCTCGCGCCGCGCGCCCATTGATGACGGATAATGCGCGAGCCGGACCGCGGTTCCATCGCGGCTTCGTGAAGTGCTGCTCGCTTGACTGTGACAGGGATGCCGCGCGCCGTGCCGGAACTTGAATCGCCCCCGCGGAGTTCATGGGACAGCGCATCACCCTGATGCACACATCCCACGGGGCAGCACATGACAAAGTTCTCTGCAGTCCGTCGCAGCTCGTCGCCGCGCGTCGTCACCGCATTCGCCTTCGCAACGCTCCTGCTCGGGGTGCCATTCGGCGGCGCGAGCGCGCAAACGTACGGTTACAGCCCGATGCAGCCGCAATCCTACGCGCAGGATCAAGGCTACTCGCAAGGCTACGTGAACGAGGCGCCGCAGGCGGCCGAGGACGAAGATGCTCAGCTGCCCGATCGCCTGCGCAGGCAGATCGTCGGCTTCGACCGCAGCGAGCCCGCCGGCACCATCGTGATCGACACCAACAACACCTATCTCTACTACGTGCTCGGCAACGGCCGCGCCATTCGCTATGGCGTCGGCGTCGGCCGCGAAGGCTTTACCTGGTCCGGCGTGCAGAGCGTCAGCCGCAAGGCGGAGTGGCCTGATTGGCGTCCGCCGGCCGAGATGATCGCGCGCCAGCCCTATCTGCCGCGCTTTGTTGCCGGCGGTCCCGGCAACCCGCTCGGCGCACGCGCGATGTATCTCGGCGCGAGTCAGTATCGCATCCACGGCACCAACGATCCCTCCACCATCGGCAAGTTCGTCTCGTCCGGCTGCATCCGCATGACCAATGAGGACGTCGCAGACCTTTACAGCCGCGTCAATGTCGGCGCCAAGGTCGTGGTGCTGCCGAAGAATGCGCCGCTGATGGCCAGGGGAGGGGATCCCGTGCGCAAGCGCTCGACGGTGACGGCGCTGCCCCCGGGCCGGCAGGCGCTGAGCGTCACGACGTCGGCCGTGAACTAAGACTGTGCGAGGTCCCATGTCGAACAGGCTCATTGGTAGATTGTCTGGCGCCGCGGCGATTTTGGTCGTCGTCTCGACAGGGCTGGCAATGGCACCATCGGCGCATGCGCAGGATTTCTTTTCGAATTTGTTCGGCGGCTTCCGAATGCGGCCGCCGCCGGAAATCCGGATACCTTTCCCAACCGACGACAACCCGCGCTATGAGGCGCCTCGGCATCGCTCGTCCTATGGGGGTGGCACCGCTTATTGCGTGCGCGGCTGCGATGGTCGATATTTTCCGGCGCAAGGCAGCGATGGCGAGAGCAAGGCGCAGTCCTGCAAGAGCTTTTGCCCTGCCTCAGAGACGTCGCTCGTCTACGGCGGCAGCATCGACGATGCCACGACGGCGAATGGAAAGTCATATTCCGAGTTGCCGAACGCATTCCGCTATCGCAACGAGATCGTTGCCGGCTGCACCTGCAACGGCAAGGATCCGGTCGGGCTGGCGCAGGTCAAGGCCGAGGACGATCCCACCTTACGCAAAGGCGATATCGTCGCTGGCGCCAATGGTCTCGTCGTCGCCAGCCGCAACGCCAACGACCGCCGCGGCGTCGCGATGAATTTCTCCCCGCTGCCCGACTCGGTGCGCGCCAGATTCCGCCAAGTTCCGGTGGTGGCGAAGGAATAAGGCCGACATTACGGCCGGGTTTTGGTGATTGCTCAATGGGTTGCGTCTGCGGAACCGACGCCGCGGACGTGCGTTAGATTGCCGTCAGATCATTTGCCACAGGGGGCCTCGCGATGCTGGTCGGCGTACTTGTCACTTTTCTCGTCGTTATTCTCGTCCTCTATCTCATCAACATGCTGCCGATGGATGGTCGCGCCAAGCAGATCGCGCGCGTGGTCGTCATCATCATCGGCATCGTGTCGTTGCTGAAATATCTGGCGGTGTTCTAGCGCAGAGAACAGCGCCGCCCGGGATGGCCGCAAGCGATCAGGACGGCGCTGCGCGTCATCACTTGCAAGATATGCAATCAAAAAGCCCCGGCGTGAGCCGGGGCTTTTTTCGGTCTGACTTAGTTCAGCGTCTTCAGCCAGTCGTCGACGTCCTGGCGAATCTGGTCCTTGGCCTTGCCATAGCGCTCCTGCAGCCGTCCCTCGAGCTGCTCGCGGCGGCCTTCGATCAGCTGGAGATCGTCGTCCGTGAGCTTGCCCCACTTCTCCTTGGCAGAGCCCTTGAACTGCTTCCAGTTTCCTTCGATCCGATTCCAATCCATAACCACCTCCCGTTTTGGTTGATGGCCCGACAACGCGAGACGCGCGCGACCAGTTCCGCGACTTGGCGCGACGTTTCGCCCAACGAGAAAGCCCCGGCGAGGGCCGGGGCTTTCGGTATTGCTGTGACTGCGCTCGGCCGAACGCCTGTTATCCAAGCGCCTTGGCCTCGCGGCGGCGCGCGGTGAGGATGTATTCGGTGTAGCCGTTCGGCTGCTCGCGCCCCTTGAAGATGAGATCGCATGCGGCTTTGAAGGCGACGCCGTCGAAGGCGGGCGCCATCGGCCTGTAGATCGGATCGCCGGCGTTCTGCTTGTCCACGACGACTGCCATGCGCTTCAGCGATTCCATCACCTGCGCCTCGGTGATGACGCCCTGGTGCAGCCAGTTGGCGAGATGCTGGCTCGAGATGCGCAAGGTGGCGCGGTCTTCCATCAGGCCGACATCGTGGATGTCGGGCACCTTGGAGCAGCCGACGCCCTGGTCGATCCAGCGCACGACGTAGCCGAGAATGCCCTGGCAGTTGTTGTCGATCTCCTGCTTGACGTCGTCGGGCGCCCAGTTCGACTTCGACACCGGAATGGTGAGGATGTCCGAGAGCTTGGCGCGTGGCCCGCCCTTGGCGAGCTCCTCTTGCCGCGCGGTCACGTTGACCTGGTGGTAGTGCAGCGCGTGCAGCGTCGCCGCGGTCGGCGAGGGCACCCAGGCGGTGGTCGCGCCGGCTTGCGGATGGCCAAGCTTCTGCGCCAGCATGTCCGCCATCTTGTCGGGGGCGGCCCACATGCCCTTGCCGATCTGGGCGTGGCCGGGCAGGCCGCAGGTCAGGCCCATGTCGACGTTCCAGTCCTCATAGGACTTGATCCAGGCCTGCGCCTTCATCTCGTTCTTGCGGATCATCGGGCCCGCTTCCATCGAGGTGTGGATCTCATCGCCGGTGCGGTCGAGGAAGCCGGTGTTGATGAACATGATCCGCTTGGAGGCGCGCTGGATGCAGGCCTTGAGGTTGACCGTGGTGCGCCGCTCCTCGTCCATGATGCCGACCTTGAGCGTGTTATCGGGCAGGCCCAGCATCTTCTCGACGCGGCCGAAGAGCTCGCAGGTCAGCGACACCTCGTCCGGGCCGTGCATCTTTGGCTTGACGATATAGGCCGATCCCGTGCGGCTGTTCTTCACCTTGGAATTGCCCTTGAGGTCGTGGATGGCGAGCAGGCCGGAGACGGCGGCATCGAGCAGGCCTTCGGGAATCTCCTCGCCGTTCTCGTCCAGCACCGCGTCGGTGAACATGTGGTGACCGCAATTGCGCATCAACAGCAGGCTGCGGCCGTGCAGCTTCACTTCGCCCTTGCCGTCGGGGGTCTTGTAGCTGCGGTCGGCGTTGAGCGAGCGCGTCAGCGTCTTGCCGCCCTTCTCGAAGTCGGCCGACAGAGTGCCGTTCATCAGGCCGAGCGTGTTGCGGTAGACAAGCACCTTGTCTTCGGCATCGACCGCGGCGACCGAGTCCTCCATGTCGAGGATGGTTGAGACGGCGGCCTCCATGATCATGTCGGCGACGCCGGCCGGATCGTCCTTGCCGATCGCGCTGCTGCGGTCGATCTTGACCTCGACATGCAGGCCGTTGTTGACGAGCAGCACCGCGCTCGGGGACGCCGCATCGCCCTGGAAGCCGGCGAACTGCGCGGCGTTTTTCAGCGCGGTGGCGTTGCCGCTCTTCAGCTTCACCGCGAGCTGGCCCGCGACGACGCTGTAGGCGGTGACGTCGGTGTGGCTGCCGGTCGCGAGCGGCACGGCGGCATCGAGGAACGCCTTGGCCTTGGCGATCACCTTGTCGCCGCGCGCCTTGTTGTAGCCCTTGCCGCTCTCGGACGGATCGTGCGGAATGGCGTCGGTGCCGTAAAAGGCATCATAGAGCGAGCCCCAGCGCGCGTTTGCCGCGTTCAGTGCATAGCGCGCATTGGTGAGCGGCACGACCAGCTGCGGGCCGCAGATCTTGCCGATTTCCTCGTCGACATTGGCGGTCTCGACCTTCTGGGTCGCCGGCTCCGGGACGAGATAGCCGATCTCCTTCAGGAAGGCGGTATAGGCGTTGAGGTCGAACGCCTTGCCCTTGTTGGCACGGTGCCAGTCGTCGATCTTGGCCTGCAGCGTGTCGCGGAAAGCCAGCAGCGCACGGTTCTTCGGCCCCAGGTCCCTGACGATGGCCGCAACCCCGGCCCAGAACGCATCCGGTGCGATCCCCGTTTTCGGGGCCGCTTCCTTGGCGATGAAATCAAACAGAACAGGGGCGATCTTCAATCCGTGGGCGTCGACGCGTTTCATGATGGGCTTTCTTGTTGGAAATGGCTGTTTTTTGGCTGCTTTTGACCCGACAGCAGCAAAATGCGCCCACGAGGGCGGCTTTCGGGGCCCTATTAGCCCCAAAACCGGGGCGGTGAGAAGACCTCCATAAGTTGTCAAAATGTCAAGCAGAGGTGGGGCCCAGGCACCGCTGTCATTCCCCGCGAAGGCGGGGAATCCAGTACGCCGCGGCTTTTCCGTATCCCAACGCTGTCTCTGGAATACTGGGTCGCCCGGTCAAGCCGGGCGACGACAGCGGGGGTGGGGCGCCTTCAAATATTCGCCGCGAGGTCCACGGCCTCGTCGAACAGCACGCCTGATGTCTTCAGCATGCGCTCGATCTCGTCGGCGGCCTCGGCAACCGTCCGTGTCGAGGTGTCGATCACGAGCTCGGCCGCCTGCGGCGCTTCGTAGTCGTTGCCGATGCCGGTGAACGAGGCCAGCGCGCCGGCGCGCGCCTTCTTGTAGTGGCCCTTGGGATCGCGCTCCTCGCATATTTCGGCAGGCGTCGCGACGTGGATCTCGCGGAACACGGTGTCGGCGATGCGGCGCGCACTCGCGCGGTCCTCACGGGCCGGCGAGACGGCGGCGACGATGGCGATATGGCCGTTGCGGGCGAGATGCGTCGCGACCTCGGCGAGGCGGCGGATGTTCTCGCTACGGTCCGCGGCGGAGAAGCCGAGATCGCTGTTGAGGCCGGCGCGCAGCGTGTCGCCGTCGAGCAGGATCGGCGAGCCGCCGTTGCTGAACAGCCGCCGCTCCAATGCCTTGGCGAGCGTCGATTTGCCCGAAGCGGGCAGGCCGGTGAGCCAGACTACGGCACCGTTGTGTCGATAGCGCGCGGAGCGCTCGTCGGGACGCAGGGCCGATTCCACCGGTACGATGTCGACGGGCACGGCGCGCTGGCCGGCATCGACCGACAGCACCAGGCCGCCGCCGGCGATGCGCCCCGCGACCTCGATCACGAGCCGGCCGGTGCGCGGATTCTCGGTGTAGGGATCGGTGGCAATCGGATTCGAAAGAGAGATATCGATCTCGCCGACATGGTTGCGACCGATCGCCTTGTTCTCGGTGCTTTCGAGCTCGCCCGGATCGACCGCCTTCTCGATCGCCACCACGGTGGCGCGGCTTTCCTTCGGCCCGCAGCGAACCAGCAGCTGGTCGCCCTTGGCGAGCGGCTTGTCGTGCAGCCAGAAGATGCGCGCACGCAGGCGCCGCGTCTCGCGCGGAGCGCTGCCGGCATGCGCGACGATGTCGCCGCGCTCGATGAACAATTCGCGGTCGAGCGTGATGCCGACCGAACGGCCGGCGCCTTGCCGCCCCGCAACCGGCGTCACCGGCCAGCTCTCGACCGTCCTGATCCGGGCGATCTTGCCGGCGGGCATGATCACGATCTCGTCGCCGGCCTTGAGGCTGCCGGATTCGAGGCGTCCCGCCACGATGCGGCGATCGTCGAACTTGTAGATCGCCTGCACCGGCAGGCGCAGCGCCAGCGCTTCCAGCGCCCGCGCCGGCTCGAGCCTGTCCAGCGCCTCGACCACGGTCGGGCCCTTGTACCAGCCGATCCGGTCGGTCCGCTCGGCGACACCGTCGCCGTCGCGGGCGGAAATCGGGATCACGGCCGTGGGCGTCACGCCGAGGCCGCTCAGATGCGCGGAAATCTCGTCGCTGATCTCCTTGAAGCGATCGGCTGAGAAGTCGACGCGGTCCATCTTGTTGACGACGATCGCGACCTGCTTCACGCCGAGCAGATGCAGCAGATAGCCGTGCCGCCGTGTCTGATCGCGCACGCCTTCGAGCGCGTCGATGATCAGCACCGCGCCGTCGGCCTGCGAGGCGCCGGTGATCATGTTGCGCAGGAATTCGGCGTGGCCGGGCGCGTCGATCAGCACGATGTCGCGCGAATTGGTGCGGAAGCGGATCTGCGTGGTGTCGATGGTGATGCCCTGGTCGCGCTCGGTCTGCAGCGCATCGAGCAGGAACGACCATTCGAACGGCATGCCGCGCCGCGCGCTGACGGCTTTCAGCATTTCCAGCTTGCCGTCCGGCAGGCTGCCGGTCTCGTGCAAGAGGCGGCCGACCAGCGTCGACTTGCCGTGGTCGACATGGCCGACGATGACGATGCGCACCTGCGGACGGGTGGTGCCGTTCGGGGTCGCAGGCGAAGCGGGGGTGACGAGCATGTTCATGACCGCGATGCGTCCTTGGAATCAGAGATAGCCGGCGACGCGAAGGCGCTCGAAGGCGTCCTCGGTCTCGTGGTCGAGCGCGCGCCCCGAGCGCTCCGGGACCTTGGTCTGCTCGAGCTCGATCAGGATCTCGTCGATGGTCGACGCCGTCGAATTCACGGGATTGGTGATGTCCTGATCGCCCAGCGAGCGGTAGCGCTTGCCGTCTTTCGCCAGATAGAGCGGGATGATCGGGATGTTCTCACGCTTGGTGTAGGCCCAGATATCGGCCTCGGTCCAATGCAGGATCGGATGGATGCGCAAATGCGCGCCTTGCGGCGGTGAGGCGTTGAAATGATCCCAGAACTCCGGCGGCTGGTCGCGCACGTCCCAATTGCCTTCAAGCCCGCGCGGCGAGAACACGCGCTCCTTGGCGCGGGTCGCTTCCTCGTCGCGGCGGATGCCGGCGATCAGGCCGTCGAAGCCATACTTGGCGAGCGCCATCTTGAGGCCTTCGGTCTTGCGCGCGGCGGAGCGGGCGGCCGGCGGCAATGTCGGATCGACGGCATCGATGGGCGGGCAGGGCTCGACGCGCAGATCGAGATCCCACTCTTTGCCGTAATGATCGCGGAAGCGGTACATCTCGGGAAACTTCTTGCCGGTGTCGACATGAAGGGCCGGGAACGGCATCTTGCCGAAGAACGCTTTGCGCGCCAGCCAGATCATGACGTTGGAGTCCTTGCCGAGCGACCACAGCAGCGCGATCTTCTTCAGCCGGGCGAAGGCCTCGCGGAAGATGTAGATGCTCTGCGCCTCGAGCTGGTCGAGATGGTCCATGCTCGGCGCAACATCGGCAGAAAATTCTTGCGAGCCCAGGCGTGCGAGGGGGGCTCTGCTGCTCGCTCCCACCGAAGCGGAATCGTCCTTGAGAAGATGCATCTCTGCCACTTTGCGTTTGGAGGCGAAAATTCTATAGTTGCAGTGCGGAAGAGAAGAAAAAATTTTCTCTTTGCGCGCTCGAAACGAGACATATATAGAAAATAATTCCAGTCAACCCCGGAAGTGGGGGAAGCGAGTATCGCATGCGGTTCTTGCCGGTATTCCTCGATCTCAAGGCCGGTCCGGTGGTTCTCATCGGCGCGGGCGAGCTTTTGCGCGCCAAGCTGCGCGTGCTCGCCGCGGCCGGCGCGCGCATCCGTGTGCACGCGATCGACGACAATCAGGATCTCGGTCTCGGTGCGGAAGATGCGGCGCGTATCGAAGTCCGGACGGGCGATCCGCTCGCCGCCGATCTCGCGGGCGTCATCGCCGTCGTCTGCGCCGGCGCCGGCGACGTCGGGGTGGCGATGTCAATTCGCGCCAAGGCGCTCGGGCTCCCCGTCAACGTCATGGACGATCTCGAGCATTCCAGCTTCATCTTTCCGGCGATCGTCGATCGCGGCGACGTCGTGGTCGCGGTCGGCACCGGCGGCACATCCCCGGTGGTGGCACGGCGCGTGCGCGAGAAGATCGAGGCGCTGCTGCCGGCGCGCATCGGCGAGCTCGCCGAGTTCATCGGCGGCTTCCGCAAATCCATCAACGAACGGATCGCCGAGTTTCCGCTGCGCCGCCGCTTCTGGGAGCGGGTGATCGACGGTCCGATCGGTGCCGCCGTGCTCGCCGGCCGCAAGGCGGACGCAGACGCTGCCCTCAATGCGATTTCAGATCCCTCCGAATTCGCACGCGCGGACAAGCCGCAAGGCTCCGTCGCGCTGGTCGGCGCCGGTCCCGGCGATCCCGATCTTCTCACCATCAAGGCGCTGCGCGCGTTGCAGGACGCCGACATCGTCTTCCATGACGAATTGGTCTCGGGCGAAATTCTCGACCGCATCCGCCGCGACACCACGCGCGTTGCCGTGGGCCGCCGCGTCGGCAGGCCCGGCATCGGCCAGGACGCCATCAACCAGCGCATGATCGAGGCCGCGCAAGCCGGCCAGCGGGTGGTGCGGCTGAAGGGCGGCGATCCCTTCGTGTTCGGGCGCGGCGGCGAGGAGATCGAAGCGCTGCGCGCCGCAGGCGTTCCCTATTCGATCGTTCCCGGCATCACCGCAGGCCTCGGCGGCGCCGCCGATTTCGAGGTGCCGCTTACCTACCGTCATGAAGCGACCCGCATCACCTTCCTCACCGCGCACAAGGCGCGCGACGCGGAAGCGGTGGACTGGTCGGCGCTGACCGACACCAGGATGACAGTCGTCGTCTACATGGGCGTGTCCGCGACAGCTGCCGTGCGCGCGGGCCTGCTCGCTGCAGGCCGCTCGCCGGAGACGCCGGTCGGCGTGTTCGCCCGCGTCACGCGCCCCGACGCGCAAGGCGCGATCGGCACGCTTCGCGAACTTCCCGAGCTCGCACGGCGGGCCAATGGCGGTCCGGCCATTCTCATCATCGGCGAGGTGGTCCGGCATGCCGGTTCGCTTCGCCGCCAGACACCCAACCAAATCATCTCTGACCTATTGGATGCAGCCGAATGACCTCTCCGCTCGAACAGAAGAAGATCAAGATCGCCGGCCCCTCGATCGTGACCGCCAACCGCACCTGGGACGGCATCGTGGTTTACCGCACCGCCGCCAAGAGCTGGTCCGCGGACCTCTCGGAAGCCGCGATCGTGCGCAACTCCGACGAGGCCAAGGCGTTGCTTGCGGAGTCCATCGCCGATGACGTCGGCGCGATCGGCCCCTATATCGCCCCGGTGCAGGTCGGCGCCGACGGCAAGATCGAACCCGGCAACTTACGCGAACTGATTCGCCGCACCGGCGTCACCATCGGACAGTCGGCCCAGGCTTAAGGCATCTTCTTATGTATGCTTACGACGAAATCGACCGCACGCTCGTCAACGAGCGCGTCTCGGAGTTCCGCGACCAGGTGAAGCGGCGCCTGTCCGGCGAGCTCACCGAGGACGAGTTCAAGATCCTGCGCCTGCAGAACGGCGTCTATCTGCAATTGCACGCCTACATGTTCCGCGTGGCGATCCCCTACGGCACGCTGGCGACCAACCAGCTGCGGGCGCTGGCGCATGTCGCGCGCAAATACGACCGCGGCTACGGCCATTTCACGACAAGGCAGAACATCCAGTTCAACTGGATCAAGCTCGCCGAATTGCCGGACGCGCTGGAAGATCTCGCCAAGGTCGGTATCCATGCGATGCAGACCTCCGGCAACAACATGCGCAACGTCACCTCGGACCAATGGGCCGGCGTCGCGCCCGGCGAGATCGAGGACCCGCGCATCTGGTCGGAATTGATCCGCCAGCACACCACGCTGCATCCGGAATTCTCGTTCCTGCCGCGCAAGTTTAAGATCGCGATCACCGCATCGGACCACGACCGCGCCGCGATCAAGATCCACGACATCGGCCTGCGCCTGATCAAGAACGAGAAGGGCGAGACCGGCTTCGAGGTGCTGGTCGGCGGTGGTCTCGGCCGCACGCCGTTCATTGCCAAGACCATCAAGCATTTCGTGCACGGCCGCGACATCCTCAGCTACATCGAGGCGATCCTGCGCGTCTACAATCAGTACGGCCGGCGCGACAACATCTACAAGGCGCGCATCAAGATCCTGGTGCACGAGCTCGGCATCGAAAAATTCTCCCGCGAGGTCGAGGACGAGTGGCAGCACATCCGCAACTCCTCGCTCCAGATCGACGACGAGGTGATCGAGGACATCCGCTCGCGCTTCACCTATCCGGCTTACGAAAAGCTGCCGCATATGCCGGACGAGCTGCGCCAGGCCGCCGCCGACCCCGATTTTGAGGCGTGGCGCAAGAACTCGGTGGCCCCGCACAGGGTACAGGGCTACTCGATCGTCACCATCTCGCTGAAGCCGACGGGCGGGCCTCCTGGCGATGCCACCGCCGAGCAGATGGATGCGCTCGCCGATCTCGCCGACAGATATTCCTTCGGCGAGATCCGCGTCGGTCATGAGCAGAACCTGGCGCTGCCGCATGTCGCCAAGCGCGACCTGCCGGCGCTGTGGAAGGCGCTCGACAAGCTCGGGCTGGCGACGCCCAACGTCAATCTGATCACCGACATCATCGCCTGCCCCGGGCTCGACTATTGCTCGCTGGCGAATGCGCGCTCGATCCCGATCGCGCAGGAATTGACGCGGCGCTTCGCCAATCACGAGCTCGCCAATCTGATCGGCCGGCTCCACATCAACATCTCCGGCTGCATCAATGCCTGCGGCCATCACCATGTCGGCCATATCGGCATTCTCGGCGTCGAGAAGAACGGCGAGGAAGTCTACCAGATCACCATCGGCGGCCGTGCCGACGAGAACGCCGCGCTCGGCACCTTGATCGGGCCGGGCGTCAAGTTCGACGAGGTCGCCGACGTCGTCGAGGACATCGTGGAAGCCTATCTGGCGCTGCGCGAGCGGCCCGAAGAGCTGTTCATGGACACCGTGAAGCGTCTCGGCGTCGAACCCTTCAAGGAGCGCGTCTATGCCACTCGTTAAAGGCGGAAAGATCACGGGCGACAGCTTTGCCAAGCTCGCCGTCGACACGCCGGTGCCCGAGGGCGGCGACATCCTGGTGCCGGCCGAGCGCTTTCTGGCCGAGGCCGACACCCTGCTCAACCGTTCGGGCAAGGTCGGGGTGATCTGGCCCAACAACCGAGACATCAGCGAGCTCGTGCCCTATCTCGGCAAGGTCGCCGCCGTCGCGCTGGTGTTTCCGACTTTCCGCGACGGCCGCGCCTACAGCCAGGCCCGCCTGCTGCGCGAGCGCTACGATTATCGCGGCGAGCTGCGTGCGACCGGCCAAGTGCTGCGCGACCAGTTCGTGTTCATGCTGCGCGCCGGCTTCGACGCCTTCGAGGTCAAGAAGCAGGCCGACGCGGAGGCATTCATGGAGACTGCCAAGCGCTATTCGGTGTTCTACCAGCCGACCGGCGACGGCCGTATCACCGCGCTGCACCGGCGAATGCAGCTGCGTCATTCCGAGGGTGTCGGCACGTGAACGTCGTTCCCTCTCAGCTCGCTCGGCTCTCCGTTTCTGCGCTGCCTTCGGCGCAGGAGCTCGATCGCGCCTTGCGCGATGCCTCGCCCGCGGAGATCGTTGCCGCGGCGCTGAAGACGGTCGGGCGCGAGAAGCTGGCGCTGGTGTCGTCCTTCGGCACCGAATCGGCGACGCTGCTGAAGGTCATGGCGGATGTCGACCCGGCGATCCCCGTGATCTTCCTCGACACCGGCTGGCTGTTCGAGGAGACGCTGGCCTATCGCGACACGCTGATCGCGACGCTGGGTCTGAAGGATGTCCGCTCGATCAAGCCGGCCGAGGAGACCCTGTCGCGCGAGGATCCCGACCGCGATCTCTGGTTCTCCGATCCTGACGCCTGCTGCCGCATCCGCAAGGTGGAGCCGCTGGCGCGCGCGTTGAAGCCGTTTGATGCCTGGCTCAACGGCCGCAAGCGTTTCCAGGGCAATGCCCGTACCGACATTCCGGTCGTCGAGGACGACGGTGTGCGATTGAAGTTCAATCCGTTCGCCAACGTCTCCCGCGAGGAACTCGAGGCGATCTTCGTCCGCGCCAAATTGCCGCGTCATCCCCTGGTCGCCTCCGGTTTCCGGTCGGTCGGGTGTATGCCTTGCACGAGCAGAACGGCCGAAGGCGAGGATGAACGCGCCGGTCGCTGGCGCGGCCGAGCCAAGACAGAATGCGGCATCCACACGATGAGGACTTCGTAGCACAGCGACATTGCCACGCTGCAAACAAGGAAATCCGGTTTCGTTGACTTGAGCGCGTTTCGCCGCGAGTTTCGCCTGCCTTCGCCGACACCGACGTCAGTGAAGTGAATGGAGATGGACATGATGCGCCGTATCGTTCCGCTCGCTGCAGGTCTCGTCTTGACGGGTTTCTTGGCAAGCGCGGCTCTCGCCGCTGACATCAACCTGTTGAACGTGTCGTACGATCCGACCCGCGAGCTCTATGCCGAGTTCAACAAGGCATTTGCGAATGCCTATCAAAAGGAGACCGGCAAGAGTGTCGAGATCAAGCAGTCGCATGGCGGTAGCGGCTCGCAGGCCCGCGCCGTGATCGACGGCTTGCAGGCCGACGTGGTGACGCTCGCGCTCGCCTACGACATCGATGCAATCGCGGCCAAGCGCCTTACCGCGGCCGACTGGCAGAAGCGGCTGCCGCAGAATTCATCACCCTATACCTCGACCATCGTGTTCCTGGTGCGCAAGGGCAATCCCAAGGCCGTCAAGGACTGGGACGATCTGGTCAAGCCGGGTGTCGCGGTGATCACGCCGAACCCGAAGACATCGGGCGGTGCGCGCTGGAATTATCTTGCGGCCTGGGGTTTTGCGCAGAAGAAATATGGCTCAGCCGACAAGGCCAAGGATTTCATCGGAAAGCTCTACCAGCAGGTGCCGGTGCTGGATACCGGCGCGCGCGGCGCCACGGTGACCTTCGTCGAGCGCGGCGTCGGCGACGTGCTGCTCGCCTGGGAGAACGAGGCGTTCCTCGCGCTGAAGGAGTTCGGCGCGAACAAGTTCGAGATCGTAGCGCCGCCGCAGTCGATCCTCGCCGAGCCGCCGGTCGCGATCGTCGACAAGGTGGCGGACAGGAAGGGCACGCGCAACGCCGCCGACGCGTACCTGCAATATTGGTACACGAGGGAGGGTCAGGAGATCGCCGCGCGCAACTTCTACCGCCCGCGCGATGCCGAGATCGCAAAGAAATACGAAAACGCCTTCGCCAAGCTCGAACTATTTACGATCGACGACGTTTTCGGTGGTTGGACCAAGGCGCAGAAGGAACATTTCGCCGACGGCGGCATCTTTGACCAGATCTACAAGAACTGATCGGCTGCTGTCTTAGGAGGCTTTTGCAGGGGGCCTGGTGAGCGCAATCGCAGCACGACGCCGGATATTGCCGGGCTTCGGTCTCACGATGGGACTGACGCTGTCCTGGCTGTCCGTCATCATCCTCATTCCGCTCGCCGGGCTGTTCCTGAAATCGCTCGAACTCAGTCCCGAACAGTTCTGGAATATCCTCTCCAGCCGCCGCACCCTGAACGCCCTGCGCGTCTCCTTCGGCCTGGCCTTCGCCGCGGCCTGCGTCAATCTCGTCATGGGCAGCATCATCGTCTGGGCGCTGGTGCGCTACCGCTTTCCCGGCCGCCGGCTGTTCGACGCCATCGTCGACGTGCCCTTCGCGCTGCCGACGGCGGTGGCGGGCGTCGCGCTGACCGCGCTGTTCGCCGAGCAGGGCTGGCTGGGGGCGCCGCTTGCGGCGCTCGGCATCAAGGTGGCGTTCACGCCGGTCGGCATCTTCGTCGCCATGATCTTCATCGGTATTCCCTTCGTGGTGCGCACGGTTCAGCCGGTGCTGCAGGACCTCGATCCCGAGATCGAGGAAGCCGCGGGCTGCCTGGGGGCCAACCGCTGGCAGACCATCACGCGCGTGATCCTGCCCTCGCTGGCGCCGGCGCTGCTCACCGGGCTCGCGCTCGCCTTTGCCCGCGCCGTCGGCGAATACGGCTCGGTGATCTTCATTGCCGGTAACCTGCCCAACGTCTCCGAGATCGCGCCGCTCCTGATCGTGATCCGCCTGTCCGAGTTCCGCTATGCCGACGCGACCGCCATCGCGGTGGTCATGCTCGTCGTCTCCTTTGTCGTTATCCTGGCCGTCAACCGGCTCCAGCGCTGGGCGCAGAGCCGGATCCCGGCGCGCTGAGGGCGGACCATGACGATGCAGATCGCCCATTCAGGTCCCGTCACCTCGTCCGACGATAAGGCCCGTGCACGTGAAGCCCTCGCGCGGGACAATCTTCGCACCGAGCCGAAGGCAGTGCGCACTGTCATCATCGTTGTCGCGGTCGCGTTTCTCGGCATCTTCGTCGTGTTGCCGCTGGTGGTGGTGTTCGCGCATGCGTTCTCGAAGGGAATCGCCGCCTATTTCGCCGCGCTGGCCGATCCGGAGGCGCTGGCCGCGATCAGGCTGACGCTGCTGGTCGCAGCGATCTCGGTGGGCCTCAATCTGGTGTTCGGCCTCGTCGCCGCCTGGGCCATCGCCAAATTTGACTTCCCGGGTAAGACGTTCCTGATCACGCTGATCGACCTGCCGTTCTCGGTGAGCCCGGTGATCTCCGGGCTCGTCTTCGTGCTGCTGTTCGGCGCGCAGGGCTATCTCGGCAGCTGGCTGAGGGATCACGACATCCAGATCCTGTTCGCGGTGCCAGGCATCGCGCTCGCCACCACCTTCGTGACCTTCCCCTTCGTGGCGCGTGCGCTGATTCCCCTGATGCAGGAGCAGGGCACGCAGGAGGAGGAGGCCGCGATCTCCCTCGGCGCCTCGGGCCTGCAGACCTTCTTCCGCGTCACGCTGCCCAACATCAAATGGGGCGTGCTCTACGGCGTCCTGCTCTGCAACGCGCGGGCGATGGGCGAGTTCGGCGCGGTCTCGGTCGTATCCGGCCATATCCGCGGCGAGACCAACACGATGCCGCTGCTGGTCGAGATCCTCTACAACGAATACCACTTCGTCGCCGCCTTCGCGATTGCCTCCTTGCTCGCGATGCTGGCGCTGATTACGCTGATCGCCAAGACGGTACTGGAACGCCATCTGGACCAGGGACAGGCAAGTGACCATTGAAGTCAGAAATCTCGTCAAGACGTTCGGCAGCTTCAAGGCCCTCGACGGCGTCGACCTCAAGGTCGACGGCGGCGAGCTGGTGGCGCTGCTCGGACCGTCGGGATCGGGAAAGACCACGCTGCTCAGGATCGTCGCCGGCCTCGATTGGCCCGACGCCGGTGAAGTCCTCATCAACGGCGAGGACGCGCTGGCGCAGGGCGCGCGCGAGCGGCATGTCGGCTTCGTATTCCAGCACTACGCGCTGTTCCGCCACATGACGGTGTTCGAGAACGTCGCCTTCGGCCTGCGCGTGCAGCCGCGCGGGGTCCGCAAGGACGAAGCGACCATCCGCGCGCGCGTCAAGGAGTTGCTGGACCTCGTCCAGCTCGACTGGCTTTCCGGCCGCTATCCGAGCCAGCTCTCCGGCGGCCAGCGCCAGCGCATCGCGCTCGCCCGCGCGCTCGCGATCGAGCCGCGCATCCTGCTGCTCGACGAGCCGTTCGGCGCGCTCGATGCCAAGGTGCGCAAGGAGCTGCGCAGGTGGCTGCGCTCGCTGCACCACGAGATCAACGTCACCTCGATCTTCGTTACCCACGACCAGGAGGAGGCGCTGGAAGTCGCCAACCGCGTCGTGGTCATGGACAAGGGCAGGATCGAGCAGATCGGCTCGCCCGACGACGTCTACGACAGCCCGGCAAGCGCCTTCGTCCACGGCTTCATCGGCGAATCCATCGAGTTGCCGGTGCAGGTCGAGGGCGGCGTCGTCAGGCTCGGCGACCGGCCGCTCGCTCTTGCAGCGGACGGGCTCGCGCCTGGCGCGTCGAGATTGTTCGTGCGCCGACATGACATGGTGGTCGGCCCGCCGGGCAGCGGCGCCTTCGAGGGCTCGGTGCAGCATGTCCGCAATTTCGGCCCCGTGCAGCGGGCCGAGGTCACATTGTCGGGCGGCAAGACCATCGAGATCGATGCCCCCCGCGACAAGGAACTGCGCGCCGGCGACATGATCGGCCTCGAACCGCGCCGTTACCGGATATTTGCGGGTTAAGGCCCCGTGATTGCGGGTTCGATGCTTCGCACTGCCCCGGAATGACGGCACAAATTTTCCTCAAAATTCACCTTTCAGCCATTGTTGATATGCAACAACGGCCCCTCATACGGGGGCACCTTCATGCGCGCTGCGGCCGCAATTCTCATCACTTTGCTGCTCGCCGGCTGTGCCGGCAACGAGGCACCGGTCCAGCAGCCGTCGATGTATACGGACATGGCGGTGCCGGGCTCCAAGCTCGATGCGCAGGCGGCCGCGATCATGATCTCGCAATACCGCCAGAACAACATGCTCGGCACGGTCGTGGTCGACCCCGATCTGATGCGGCTTGCGGAATCCCAGTCCCAGGCCATGGCCGCCGCCAACAAGATGGACCATGACGTCCGCGCGCCCCTGGCCAAGCGGCTCGCCGCCGGCGGCTATCCTGCCACCGTCGCGGTCGAGAATATTTCGGCCGGCTATCATACGCTGGCGGAAGCCTTTTCCGGCTGGCGCGACTCGCCTCCGCATCGCGCCAACATGCTCAAGAGCGGTGTCACAAAATTGGGCATCGCGGCGAGCTATGCCCCCGGCACCAAGTACAAGGTGTTCTGGACCATGATCCTGGCTTCGACGGAGCGATGAGCCAGACTTGATCTCGGCATGCATTGACGCCGTCGCGAAGTGTCGCCACGGTGGCGCGCCATTGCTAATGTTCCCCGATGACAGATCGTAGCCCGGAATCCGCCCGCATCCCCGCGCATGCGCAACGCGTCCTGGTCCTGCAGGGCGGCGGCGCGCTCGGCTCTTACCAGGCGGGTGCCTATCAGGCGCTGTGCGGCGCCGGCTTCGAGCCGGAATGGGTCGCCGGCATCTCGATCGGCGCGGTCAACGCCGCCATCATCGCCGGCAACGAGGGGCCGACCCGCGTCAAGCGGCTCAAGGAATTCTGGGAGATGGTCTCCGCGCCGGTGCCGTGGAAGCCGATCGGCAAGAGCGATCACAGCCGCGAGCTGTTCAACTCGACCAGCGCCGCGCTGATCGCCACCTTCGGCGTGCCCGGCTTCTTCGTCCCCCGCGTCCCGCCGGCGCCGCTGTGGCCGCCGGGGCATCCCGAAGCCCAGAGCTATTACGACACCGCGCCCTTGAAGAAGACGCTGGAGCGCCTGGTCGATTTCGACCGCATCAACGACCTGAAGACCCGCCTGTCGGTCGGGGCGGTCGGCGTCACCTCCGGCAACTTCAAGTATTTCGACAATTACGAGCTCAAGAAGCTCGGCAAGAAAATCGGCCCGGAGCACATCATGGCCTCCGGCGCGCTGCCGCCCGGCTTTCCCTCGGTGATCATCGACGGCGAGCATTATTGGGACGGCGGCATCGCCTCCAACACCCCGCTCGACTACGTGCTCGATGCCGAGCTCGATCGCGACATGCTGATCTTCCAGGTCGACCTGTTTTCGGCGCGCGGCGATCTGCCGACTTCGCTGCTGGAGGCCGCAGAGCGCGAGAAGGACATCCGCTATTCCAGCCGCACGCGGATGAACACCGACAAGAACAAGCAGCTGCACAACGCCCGCAAGGCCGTGCGCGACCTGATCGGCAAATTGCCGGACTACCTGAAGAACGATCCGTCCGTCGAATTCCTCGCGAAAGTGTCGCGCGAAAGCACCGTCACCGTGGTGCATCTGATCTACCGCAGCAAGAACTACGAATCTTCGTCGAAGGATTACGATTTCTCTCACGTCGCCATGGTCGAGCATTGGGAGGCCGGCGTGAACGACGTGCACCTGTCGATGCGCCACAAGGATTGGCTCGAGCGGCCGCAGTCCGGCGAGACCATGGTGACCTACGATCTCACGGGGGACGTCTCTGCGCCCCCGGCAAAAAGGAGCGAATCAAATGGGTAGTCTGTCAGGCAAGAACGCCGTCGTGACCGGATCCACCAGCGGCATCGGGCTCGCCTACGCGCGTGCGTTCGCCGGCGCCGGCGCCAACGTCGTCATCAACGGCTTCGGCACGCCGGAGGACATCGAGAAGGAACGCGCCAGGATCGAACAGGAGTTCAAGGTGAAGGCGATCTATTCGCCCGCCGACATGACCAAGCCCGCCGAGATCGCCGGGATGATCGCGCTCGGCGAGACGACGTTCGGCTCGGTCGACATCCTCGTCAACAATGCCGGCATCCAGTTCGTCTCGCCGGTCGAGGAGTTTCCGATCGAGAAGTGGGACCAGATCATCGCGATCAACCTGTCCTCCGCCTTCCACGGCATCCGCGCCGCGGTGCCCGGCATGAAGAAGAAAGGCTGGGGCCGCATCATCAACACGGCATCCGCACACTCGCTGGTGGCCTCGCCATTCAAGTCGGCCTATGTCTCAGCCAAGCACGGCATCGCCGGTCTCACCAAGACCGTGGCGCTGGAGGTCGCGACCCACAAGATCACCTGCAACTGCATCAGCCCGGGTTATGTCTGGACGCCGCTGGTGGAGAAGCAGATCCCCGACACGATGAAGGCACGCAATCTGACGCGCGAGCAGGTCATCAACGACGTGCTGCTCGCGGCGCAGCCGACCAAGGAATTCGTCACCTCCGAGCAGGTCGCAGCGCTGGCACTGTTCCTGTGCAGCGACGACGCCACCCAGATCACCGGCACCAATCTCTCGATCGACGGCGGCTGGACCGCGGCGTAAGGCGGCGGTGCCGTAGGGTGGGTTAGCCTTATAGATGTGCGAAGCGCATCTGTAAGGCGTAACCCACCACTTCTGTGACTGCGGAAACAAAAGAGGTGGGTTACGCCTTTGGCTAACCCACCCTACGAGAGCGACACCGAGGCGGCAGCTGCCCGCTCAATGCGTCCAGGCCAGTGCAGTCACGAACGCCGAGGACAGGTTCAGCTCAGCAAACATGATCTTGCCGGAGACGACGAACAGCACGCTGGCAAGCGTCAGCCGCAACACCGTCTCGGGCACGCGCGTCGCGCTGTAGCTGCCGACGACGATGCCGGGCAGCGAGCCCATCAGCAGCACGCCCATCAAGGCCCAATCCACGTCGCCGAGCGCCCAGTGCCCCATGCCGGCGACCAGCGTCAGCGGCACCGCGTGGGCGATGTCGGAGCCGACGATGGTCACCATCGGCAGGCGAGGATAAAGCAGCAGCAGCACGGTGACGCCGACCGCACCGGCGCCGACCGACGAGATCGAGACCAGCACGCCGAGCACGATGCCGGTCACGACGGTCGCGATCGCCGTGGTACGATCGTCGACGCGCTCCAGCCGGCTGCGATAGCGCTCCATGATCGACTTGCGGAAGATCAGCGAGGTCGCGGTCAGCAGCAGCGCGAAGCACAGCACCAGATTGACCAGGCTGCGCTCGGAATCGCTCTTGAGGTCGAGCTTCCACAGCACGAGCAGCGTCAGAGCGCTCGCGGGAATGCTGCCGCAGGCGAGCCGCAGCACCGCCGGCCAGTGCACGCTGCGCGACCAGCCATGCACCACGCTGCCGCCGGCCTTGGTCGCGGCGGCATAAAGCAGGTCGGTTCCGACCGCCGTGGAAGGATGAACACCGAACAGCAGGATCAGGAGCGGCGTCATCAACGAGCCACCGCCCACGCCGGTCATCCCGACAAGGAGGCCGACGCCGAAGCCGGAGGCGACGTAGAGTGGATCAAGCATATCGGGATAATCTTAGGTTGATCTGGTCGGTTAGGCAATACGACGTAGGATAAGGTTCCCCTGATGCGCAACCACCTCGGCAGAATAAGAAAAATATTGCCTCGCGTTGAAAAAGCGGAGGCGTTTTGCCTCGTTCGCGCTCGTGTGCTGACGGAGCTGTTCCCTCCGAAAGCACTGAGCATCGAGGCGTGCAGCGCCTATTTCCCGAACGCCAGCACGTGCAGGCCAAGGCGTTGCCGCACGATCCAGAACAACAGCACGGTCTCGAAGGTGAGGGAGATCGAGGTCGCAGCGGCGGCGCCGTGGCCGCCATAGCGCGGGACCAGCGCGATGCAGAGCACGAGGTTCATCACGAAGGCCAGCGCGTAAGCGAGCGCGCAGATCTTCTGCTGACCGAGCATGTTGAGCAGCCGCTCGACCGGCCCGATCGCGGCGCGCACCACGAGCCCGATCGCGGCGACGAACATGATGTCGTAGCCGACCACGAACTGCGGCCCGAACAACCAGAGCAGCGGCTTGCCGAGCGCGAGCAGCACGATGGTCGCCGCCAGCGACGGCCAGAACGTCCAGTTGATCGCATGCGCCACATAGGCCGACAGCCGCGCCTTGTCGCCGCTTGCGTTGTATTCGGCGAAGCGATGCGCCGTCGTCGCCGACATCGCGTAGTGGATGAAGGAGACCAGCGCCAGCGTCTTCACCACCGCAAAGTAGACGCCGACCTCGTCGGAGGGACGGAACTGCTGCAGCACCAGCACGTCGGTGTAGGACAGCAGCAAGTAGAAGCTCTCGACCAGGAGGATCGGCAGCGAGACGGCAAGCCAGCCGCGGATGTCGTAGGCGCTGGGACCGGGCTCGATGTGATCGGCGAGCTTGCGGTTCAGCACCACCATCTGTCCGGTCATCGCGATCCACACCGCGCCTGCGCTCGCAACCATCGCGGCGACGGCACCGAGATGATAGCCGAGCAGGAAGGCCGCGCCCGTAATGCCTATGATCAGCGCCTGGCGGATGATGAATTGCGGCATCAGCCCGAGCTGCATCCAGTCATGCGAGCGCGCGATGCCGTCCTGGGTGTTGGCGACCACGAAGGCGGGCAGGGTCATGCAGCCGATATAGAGGGGCAGCTGCTCGGCCGGATCGATCCAGGGCGACAGCAGCCTGACGATGCCGGCAAGGCCGAGCGACACCAGCGTCGACACGGCAAAAGTCAGCCAGCGACTGCCGGACAGAAAGCCGCGCAGCAGCGCCTGGTCGTTGCTGGCGCGATATTCCGGAATGATCTTCTGTGCCGAGGCCGAGATGCCGAAATCCATCATGCTGCCGAGCAGCAGCACCCAGGTCCAGACATAGACATAGACGCCGTAATCGGACGTGCCCATCCAGCGCGCCAGCAGCACCTGCGAGACATAAGCGAGCCCGGCGCTGATGACGCGGATGACGAAGATGGTGCCGGCGAGCCGCCGCGTCAGCGAGGCCTCGCTGGGCCCGCCCGTCAGCCTGGCCCGCAGCCGCGCGATCAGCCCGGCCGGTCCGGTCGTTGCGGGTTCTGCATCCATCACGGCCACGAAGAATCTCCAGGGCGTCCCGCATGCTGCGGCAGGCCTGGGAAATAGCAACCATTCGTTAAGATTGGGTTGGGCGGGCTCTTGGCCCAACTCTCAGCTGTCGTCCCGGACAAGCGCGCCCGAGCGCGCGCAGATCCGGGACCCCTAGACCCGGGAAGAAGTTATGGCGCGAACTGATCACTCCGTGTCTTCGCCGAACCACGCCCTGTGGCTATGGATCCCGGATCTGCGCTTCCCTTGTCCGGGACGACGCCGAATGTGGATTGCGGGTTGAGCAACTCACTCGCGTTAAGCGCGACTCACTCCAGGTTCGTATTGAACTCGTAGGCCTTCTCCGGCCCGACCAGCGTGAATTTCAGCGCCGCACCGTCCGGCTTGGCGCCCGGCGGCAGGCCGTCGAGCTCGAAGGAAAACCGCATCACGCCGGGCGGGCCGTGCTGCACCGGCGCCGGAATCGGAAGCGCCCAATCGGGCGTCGGGCCTTCCACGAACAGATTGACGTTGCGGCTGTCGGGCGTGATCACGTCGACGACGACGTTCTTCGTCCCGTCGCGCTTGACGTCGCGGATGGTGAGCGGATTGGGATCGCCGATATTGGCGGGCTTGGGCACGGTGTCGAGCGCGGCGCGCAAATTGGCGTCCTCGGTCGAGGCGACGCTGTTGAAGCCGAGCTCGGCCTTGGCCTCGACCGGAATGCAGAGCTTCTCGCACACGGCGTAATTGATCTCGGCGCGCAAGGTCACGGGCTTGTCGGCCGCCTTGGCGACGATACGCAAAGGCAGCACGATCTGGTCACGATAGCCGATCGAATGGCCGCCGGCGCCGTCGGCGAATTTTTGCGGCGCCGGCCACATCACCGTCACCGCCTCGACATTGTCCGACTTCGAGAAGTCGAACCGCGGCGGAACGCCGGAATCGCCGGGGTTGCGCCAGTAGGTCTTCCACCCCTGCTGGAGCTGGAAGGCGATACCGCCGAGCAGGACGGCGCCGCTGCGCGATCCCGCCAATAGCCGCACCGCGGAATGTCCGTCGCGCTGCCACGGCGAAGCGTCATCGGCGCGGGCTGCGATGGCCAGCGACGACGCAAGCAGGGTTGTCGCGACGCCAATCGCCGCACGCAGGGGAACTCTCGTCAGCATGGCACGTCTTTACAGGGTCGCCCCGAGGCAAACCATTGAATTGCTTGTGATGGATGCAGCCGAATCGCGTCCCTGCAAGCCTTGATTTGACAGCGGCTAGGTCCGACATCAGGATAGGAATTGAAACCGGAGTGCTTCACCGATGGCTCCCACAGGAAAGAGAACGGGCGAAAGCACCCGCCGCGCGGGTCCGGCGCTTCCCAATTCGGCCGGTTATCTCGACGGCCGGCTGCTGATCGCGATGCCCGTGATGGGCGATTCCCGTTTCGAGCGCTCGGTGATCTATCTCTGCGCCCATTCGGCGGAAGGGGCGATGGGCATCATCGTGAATCACCCGGCCGGCAGCATCGACTTCCCCGAGCTGTTGCAGCAGCTCGGCATCATCAAGAAGGGCGAGCACATCAAGCTGCCGGAGAACGCCGAAAGCATGAAGGTGCTGCGCGGCGGCCCGGTCGATACCGGCCGCGGCTTCGTGCTGCATTCCAGCGACTTCTACATCGAGAACGCGACGCTGCGGATCGACGACGGCGTCTGCCTCACGGCGACCGTCGACATCCTGCGCGCCATCGCCAGCGGCTCCGGCCCCAAGCACGCCATACTGGCGCTCGGCTATGCCGGCTGGGCGCCGGGCCAGCTCGAGACCGAGATCCAGAGCAACGGCTGGCTGCATTGCGATGCGGATGCGGATTTGATCTTCGGCGACGACGTCGACGACAAATACACCCGCGCGTTGCAGAAGATCGGCATCGATCCGGGGATGTTGTCGAACGAGGCGGGCCACGCGTAATTTGTTCAGACGCTAGCGCCCCACTCTCGGTGTCGTCCCGGACAAGCGCGCGCAGAGCCGGGACCCATGCTCCCGGCAAGGAGTGTGGTGCGAGCTCTCGACCACGAGCCTTCGCCAAACCGCTCCCCGTGGTTACGGGGCCCGGCTCTGCGCTTCGCTTGTCCGGGACGACGGCGGCGTGTGAGCCGCGCCTATTCCGCCGCCTGCTGCTGCACCGTCGGCTCCGTGCCCGCCACCGTCGCGCGGCGCATGTCGCGGGGCTGCGACTGGTCGTAGCGGCGGACGCGATGCATGGTCTGGCGATTGTCCCACATCACGAGATCATGCAGCTTCCATTTGTGGACGTAGACGAACTCTGGCTGCGTCGCGTGCTCGTTGAGATCGCGCAGCAGCAAGCGCCCTTCAGGCACGCTCATGCCGACGATCTTGCCCGCATGCGACGACAGATACAGCGACTTGCGACGGTGGACGGGATGGGTCCGCACCAGCCGCTGCAGCACCGGCTTGAACATCTCCTTCTCCTCGTCGGTGTATTCGGTGAAGCCGAGCGACCCCCGCGAGTACATCAGGGAGTGCTCGCAGACGAGGTCTTCGATCTCCGCCTTGGTCTCGTCGTCGAGCGCGTCATAGGCGGCGCGCATGTCGGCGAACTCGGTGTTGCCGCCCTTCGGATTCACTACGCGCGCCGACAGCAGAGAGAACTTTGCCGGGATCGGGCGGAACGAGCTGTCGGAGTGCCACAGGCAATTGCCGAGATTGAACAGATTGGCGCGGCTGTCCTTCGGCAGCGGCTTGCCGTCCTTGCCGAGGTTGGAGACGTCGTTGAGGCCCGAGGTGAGGCGGTATTCGTCGGCCTTGGTGATGTTGCCGCCGCGGGCGTCCTCGCGCTGGCCGAAGTTCAGGGCGAAGGCCATCTGCTGCTCGTCGGTGATGTCCTGGTCGTGGAACACCAGCACTGCGTATTTGTCCATGGCGGCCTCGACCTCGCGTGCTTCGGCCTCGGTGAGAGGCTTGCGCAGATCGAGGCCGGACACCTCGCCGACGAAATGTTTTTGCAGCTGCCGGATGGCGATCGTCATGACGTTCTCTCCCGCGTGTCGCGAGCGGTTGCTCCCGCTCTGTCGGCGAAAAAGCTACTCCCGCACTCGTACTTGTCAACGCGCGGTGCGCATATCTCTCACGCGTTTCGCGCCATCAGCCCGCCATCGACCGGGATCACCGCGCCGGTGAGGAAGGACGCCGCCGGCAGGCACAGGCTCAGGGTCATATGCGCGACCTCCTCGGGATCGCCGTAACGGCCGAGTGCGGTGCGACGCTTGGCGTAGATGGTCTTGTGCTCCTCGGAGATGCGGTCGGTGATCCCAGTGCGGATCGGGCCGGGGCAGATGCAGTTGACGGTGATGCCCTCGCGGCCGAGCTCCACGGCGAGCGATCGGGTCAGGCTGGCAACGCCGCCCTTCGCCGCCGAATAGGGGCTGTGCAACGCGGTGGCGCCGAGCGCCTCGGTCGAGGCGATGTTGACGATGCGCGGGCATCTCGACTTGCGCAGATGCGGCAGCGCGGCGCGGATGATGCGCGGATGCGCCGTCAGCATCACGGCGATACCCCTCGCCCAGGCGTCCTCATAGCTCTCGTCGTCGATCGCGACGCGGACGGAGATGCCGGCGTTGTTGACGACGATGTCGAGCCCGCCGAAATGCGCCGCGACCTCATTCACCACACGCTTGATCTCGCCGCCGTCGGCAACGTCGAGCTTCCACGCTTTTCCTGCGCCGCCGCTCGCGGCGATCTCCGCGGCCACCGCCTGCGCGCCTTGCGCGTCGTAATCGGTGACGGCGACGTTGGCGCCCTCGGCGGCGAACACGCGCGCGGTGGCACGCCCCATGCCGCTGGCCGCGCCGGTGACGAGAACGGTCAGGCCCTTGACGGACCGGCTGAGCTCCTTGAATTCGGACATGTTGTTTCCTCGGAACACTGCTTTTCTTGTTATGATTGACAAGGCTGGCATCGATCCGCAGACAGGTCAAACAAGCAAGACAAAAGGGGAGGCCGCCATGGCGAACGAGCTCGATTTCTCAGGCAAGCAGGTGCTGGTCGTCGGCGGCTCGAGCGGGATCGGCAACGGCATCGCGCAGGCGTTTCGCACGCGGGGCGCGCAGGTCGCAGTGTGCGGCACGCGCGCTCGCGCAACGGAATATTCTGCGGAAGAAGGCTCCGATCTCACGGGGCTTTCCTACGCGCAGCTCGACGTCAGCAATCCCGGTGCGATCGAGACGTTCAAGCCGTCCTTCGACAGGCTCGACGTGCTCGTGCTGGCGCAAGGCGCGGTGCTCTATCGCCGCGGCGAATTCGAGATGGCCGGCTTCCGCAAGGTGGTCGAGGTCAACCTGATGAGCCTGATGGCCTGTGCGACGCGGTTTCATTCCATGTTGCGGGATGCCAAGGGCGCGTTGATCATGGTGTCATCGACCGCGGCCTATCATTCCACCATGGGTAATCCCGCCTATAACGCCTCGAAGACCGGCGCGGTCGGATTGACGCGAACGCTGGGAGAGGCCTGGGCCGAGGACGGCATCCGCGTCAACGGCATCGCTCCCGGCCTCGTCGACACCAAGATGACGAAGGTGACGACCGACAATCCCAAGCGGCTCGAAGGCGCGCTCGCGCGCATCCCGCTGCGGCGATTGGGCACGCCGGCCGACATGGCGGGCGCGGCGCTGTTCCTGGCCTCGCCGCTGTCGTCCTACATCATCGGCCAGACGCTAGTCGTCGATGGCGGGCTGATTCTGTAGCCGTCTCGGCAACACTTTCGTCATCGCTTGGAACTGCGCTGCTCCTGATCGGTTACTTGGGCTGACCCCCGAGGAGGAGCATCATGGACACGGATCGGATTGTTGGATCGGCGAAGGAATATGCCGGACGCGCGGAAGGCGCGATCGGAGACCTGGCAGGCGATGCCAAGACGCAGGCATCGGGCAAGGCGCGCGAGGCTGCGGGCACGGTGCAGAATCTCTACGGCCAGGCCAAGGATGCCGTGCGCGATGCCGCGGATACCGCGACCAGCTACGCCAAGGACGCCTATGAGAACAGCGGCGACACCTTCCGCGACGGCACGCAGGCGCTGTCGAAGAAGGTGCAGGACAATCCGCTCGGCGCCCTGATGGTGGCCGGTGGCATCGGTTTTGCGCTCGCGCTGCTGATGTCGCGTCCCGCCCGCCGTCCGCCGCCGCGCTGGCGCTATTAAGGGCTGAATCAAAGTCCACGTCTCTGGTGCCCCGGACGCAGCGCATCACGCAGTGGTGCGCTGCTGAGCCGGGGCCCATTCTTTTTTGAATGCCTTGAGAGGAGCTGGGTCCCGGCTCTGCGCCGCATCACCAAGGGATGCTGCGCCGCGTCCGGGACACGAGACCTTCGCTTACCGGAACATCTCGGCGGAGCGGCCGACGTTGCCCGGTGGACGCGGGATGCCCGGATTGGGAGCTGGATTGCGCGGGCCGGGCGCCGGCGCCAGTTGACGCGGCGGTCCTGGCTGCGGCGAGCCGAAGCCGAAGAAATCGCGGAACGAGGGCGGCGCTTGCGCCGGCTGCTGCGGCGGCACCGGCGGCTTCTTCGGCGCCAGTTTCGGCGGCCCGATCGCGGCGGCGGCGCCAGCCGCGGTCGGATTGGCGGCGTTGCCCTCAGGCGTCGTCGCGGCCATCGGCGTATCGCCCTTGGCCTGCTCGCGGCCGACTTCGCGGCGCGGCCAGGCATAATCGTCGGCGCGGCCGGCCGGCGCCGCCAGCGGCTCACCCTTCACCATCGTCCTGGCAGCGAGCGCATCGACGGCGGCGGGACGCGAGCCGGGGCCGCCCAGCAATTGATCGGTCGAGATCGAGGCCGCGACCAGCGGCACGATCGGCCCCGCCAGCGGCCGCGGCGCGGGCTTGCCGGGCTCGGCACTGGTGTCGGGGGTCGCGGGCTCGCTCGGCAGCGCGATCGGGCCGGAGCGTCCGGCCAGCAGGCGCGTGATCTCGCGCTCGACATAATGCGCGAGCTTGCGCGCGCCGGCCTTGGTGAAATAGACGCCGTCAGAGCTGCGCAGCTGGCGGATCTGGCCCTCGAAGTCCGGGCCCTTCTGCAGGAAGCGGCCGGCTTCGTCGACGAAACCGTCCCAGACGTCGACATAGGTGATGCCGGCCTTGGCCGCGCCCTCGCGATAGAGCGAATCCAGGAACAGCGTATCCGCGGTGCCCTTGGGTCCGCGAACCGCCGGCAGGCCGACCCACAGCACCGGCACGCCCTTGGATTTGAGGAC
Source organism: Bradyrhizobium sp. 22 (assembly GCF_000482425.1). Classification (NCBI taxonomy): domain Bacteria; kingdom Pseudomonadati; phylum Pseudomonadota; class Alphaproteobacteria; order Hyphomicrobiales; family Nitrobacteraceae; genus Bradyrhizobium; species Bradyrhizobium sp. 22. The sequence continues at coordinate 1,210,731 of NZ_KI519400.1, read as the reverse complement.
GGCCGCGAGCTCCTCGATCTTCTTGCTGTAGAGCTCGATCCAGCGCTCGTCGCGGAACTCGTAGAGGCCGTTCGGATTGCGCGCGGTCTTTTCCGGCGCGGCCGCAGGCGTGTCGGCGTTGTCGGCGTCGTCCTGCGGCAGGTCGGCATCGGCCGGCTTGTCCTCGGGCTTGGCGGCGCTGTCGGTGCCGGGCTTTGCCTCGCCCGGTTTTGCCGGTGGCTTGCCGCGCGCGCCCTTGTCGTTCTTCTTGTCCTTGTCCGCAGCGGGCTTCTCTGTCTTCTCCGCCGCCGGCTCGCGGATCGCGGCGCGGTCGTTGAGGCCGAGCATGACGACGATGACGTCGGGCTTTTCGGTCTCGAGGATGCCCCTTGCCGCCGCCGCCCAGTCCGAGGGCTCGCCCTTGGGCTGGTACCTGATCAGGCCGGAAACGGTCTTGTGCTTGCGGATCACGCCCATGTCGGGCTGCTCGGCGTAGGCGTCTTCCAGGCCGTAAGCGAGCCAGTCGGCCATGGCATCGCCGAGCACCAGCACGTTCTTCTCGGGGATGGTGTCGCGCTTGGCCGGCGCCGGGGCGCGCGAAAAATCCTGCCGCGGCGCCTGCTGCTGTTGCTGCTGGAACGGTACGAAGAAGTCGCCGCCGAACCAGCCGCCGCCTCCACCCCGTGGTGGCGGCGGCGCCGAGCGCTGCGGCGGGCCGCCGAAGCCGGGGAAGTTGAAGAACTGCGCCGAGGCAGGTCCTGCGACCACCACCAGGATCGCAAGCGCCGTCCCCAGCGCGATCAACGGGCCGGTCTCGGTCAGTGCCTTGAACAGGGACTTCTTCGACATGCGATCTCGGGCGCGCAACGGGGATCGGAAGTGGCTCAATATAGTAACGGAATCGGGCGCGAAACGGGCAAATTCCGTTGCAGATTCTTGCCCCATACGCCGGGGAACAGCCGCCTGCGTCAAGCGCGGCGGGCGAAATCCCTGTTCAGGGTTACTTTTGGGGCGATTCTACCGTCCGCGCAGCCGATCCAGCGCCTCGGAGGAGGCAAAGCCGTCGGCCGGTACCCCGATCGAGGCCTGGAAGTTGCGCAGCGCCTCCCTGGTCTGGCCGCCGAACTGGCCGTCCGGGGTGCCCTTGTAGAAGCCGCGCTGGGCCAGCAGCTGCTGCAGCTCCAGCCGCTCGGTGCGCGACAGCTCGCGCTCCTGGCGCGGCCAGGGTTGGACGAAGGGCTGCCCGCCACGCAGGCGGTCGGCGAAATGGCCGATCGCCAGCGCATAGGCCTCGGCCGGGTTGTACTTCATGATGACGCGGTAGTTCTGCAGCATCAGGAAGCCCGGTCCTTGCGCGCCCGCTGGCGCCAGCAGGTAGGCTTTCTCGCCCGGATGCGGGAAGGGCTGGCCCGTCGCCCGCTTGAGCCCGAGCTTCTCCCATTGCGCGATCGGCATCGCCTTGGCGCGGTCGGCCAGCATGTAGTTGAAGCCTTGGGGCACCACGACCTCGTAGCCCCAGGTCTGGCCAGCCTGCCAGCCGTCCTTCTTCAGGTTGTTGGCGGTGGAGGCGATCAGATCGGTGGGATTGTCGACGACATCGCGCCGTCCGTCACCGTCGCCATCGACGGCAAAGCGCTTGAATGCGGTCGGCATGAACTGGGTCGGGCCGAAGGCGCCGGCCCAGGAGCCGCGCATCTGCTCCGGCCTGAGGTCGCCGCGGTTGAGGATCTCCAGCGCCGACAGGAACTCGTCCTTGAAATAGGTCTGGCGGCGGCCGATGCAGGCCAGCGTCGCGGTCGATTGCAGCACGCTGCGGTCGCCCATCTGCGTCGAGTAGTTGGACTCGATGCCCCAGATCGAGGCGATGATGTAGCGATCGACGCCGGTGGCCTTCTCGGTGGCGTCGAACTGCGCCTTGTATGTCGCGAGGATCTCGCGGCCCTTGGCGAGGCGGTTGTCGTTCACCAGGATGTCGAGATAGGCCCAGATCGATTTGGTGAACTCGGGCTGCGAATCCATGAGGTCCATGATGCGCAGATCGGGGCTGAGGCCGGCCGTGAAGCGCTGGAAGTTTTCCTGCGTGACGCCGCGCCGTGCGGCATCGGGCCACATCCCGGCGACGCAATTGTTGAAATTGCCGGCGGCCTCGCGGATCGCTGCCGCCGTCATCAAGGGATGGCCGGAGGCGCCGTCCTCGCCGGTCCAGGGCAATGCTCCCGTTTGACCGCCGCCGGGTCCCGGCGGGGCTTGCGATGGCGCCGCGTTGGAGCCGGAGAAGATGCCGCCGAACAGGTTGGACAGGCCGTTCTGCGCCTGAGCGTGCGCGCCGGCAGGCAGCAGCAGAGTGGCCGCAACCATCATCGCGCCGGTCGCGGATACCGTCCGTCTTGCCTGTCCTGCCACCGATCGCATCATGTCCCACCCATCGGGCTTTTCAAAAATCCGCCATCAGGAGGCCTGGTTACGGTTGCCAATAGCTTAACAAAGGTGAAATTTTGGTGGCGGCCTTTTTCTTAACTCTGCGCGGGTGAGGCCCCACATCCGCCTTTGTTGGCGGCTGCAAACAGGTTAGCAAATGCCATTGCTCCGTTCCCAGCTCCGTTCCCATGGGCTCTCAGGTATTCGATCAATCACATGAAAATTCGCAAAGCCGTATTCCCCGTCGCCGGTCTCGGCACCCGTGTCCTGCCCGCCACCAAGGCGATGCCGAAGGAGATGCTGACCATCGTCGACAAGCCGCTGATCCAGTACGTCTATGACGAGGCGAGGGAGGCTGGCATCGAGCACTTCGTCTTCGTCACCGGCCGCAACAAGAACGTCATCGAAGATCATTTCGACCGGATGTACGAGCTCGACGCGACGCTGGCGGCTCGCGGCAAGAAGGCCGAGCAGGACATCCTGGCGCAGAACCAGCCCGACGCGGGCGCCGTCAGCTTCACGCGCCAGCAGGCGCCGCTCGGCCTCGGTCACGCGGTCTGGTGCGCGCGCGACATCGTCGGCAATGAGCCGTTCGCCGTCGTGCTGCCTGACGAGCTCGTGCTCAACACGCCCGGCTGCCTGAAGCAGATGATCGAGATGGCATCATCGCTCGGCGAGAAATCCAATCTGGTCGCGGTCGAGGCGGTGCCTGACCATCTCACCCATCAATACGGCATCTGCGGCGTCGGCAAGCGCAGCGGCAAGATGTTCGAGGTCGACGGCATGGTCGAGAAGCCGGCCAAGGGCACCGCGCCCTCGAACCTCTCGATCACCGGCCGCTACATCCTTCAGCCCGAGATCTTCAAGATCCTGGAAACGCAGGAGCGCGGCGCCGGCGGCGAGATCCAGCTCACCGACGCCATGATCGGCCTTGCCAGATCGCAGAAGTTCTACGGCGTCGAGTTCGAGGGCGAGCGCCACGATTGCGGCTCCAAGCCCGGTTTCCTGCGCGCCAACATCGCCTACGGCCTGAAGCGCCCCGAGCTGCGTGACGGCCTGATCGCGGAGATGAAGAAGTATCTGGGGCAGTAACGCGCCGTCATTGCGAGCGAAGCGAAGCAATCCAGAATTTTTCCACGGAGAATGCCTGGATTGCTTCGTCGCAAGAGCTCCTCGCAATGACGAGGAGAGAGCTCGTCACGCCACCAGCGACAGCTTCGGCAGGCTCGCGACCACCGACTGGTTGCGGCCGCCAGCCTTCGCGGCGTAGAGCGCCTTGTCGGCGGCGGCGACCAGGATCGACCAGTCCATGCCGGCGGCCGGAACCAGGCTGGCGACGCCGCAGGACACCGTCGAAATTACCTGCTCATCGGACCAGCCTTGCACCTTGGTCCGGATCGCCTCGGCGACCTTGAAGGCGTCTGTGGCCGATGTATTCGGCAGCAGCACGGCGAATTCCTCGCCGCCATAGCGCGCGGCACAGTCGCCGGCGCGGCTCACCGAATCGGAAATGCAAATGGCGATGCCGACCAGCACCTGGTCCCCTGCCTGATGACCGAAGCTGTCGTTGTAGGCCTTGAAGTGATCGGCATCGATCATCACCAGCGCGATCGGCGCCTTCTGGCGCATGGCGCGCCGCCATTCGACGTCGATGACGGAATCGAATTTGCGGCGGTTCTTCAGGCCGGTGAGCGCGTCGGTCGTCGCCATCTCCTCCAGCTTGCGCTCGGCCTCGGCGCGCCGGCCGATCTCGCGCGCCAGCACGAGCGTCGACCCCAGCACGAACAGCGCGAGCGCCAGCACCACGGCACCGATGCGGAACGCCTCCTTCTCCCAGAGCGCGAAGACGGCGGTCAGGGGTTTGCCCGCCACCACGAACAGCGGTCCGCTGTCGCCGCCGCGGACATAGAGCCGAGGCGTCGGGTCGACCGGGCCCTGTCCCGAATAGGCGGCCCCGATTCGGAGATTGTCGGCCCTCCAGCTGCGGCGATCGTTCAGATTGGTGCCGATGATGTCGAGATCGAATGGCCGCCGCATCATGATGGTGCGGTCGCGCTTGAGGACGGTGATGGTGTCTTCGGGATCGAGCTTCAGCTGCTCGAACAATTGGTGGAAATAGCTGAAGCGGATCGAGCCGGCGACGACGCCGAGGAACCCGCCGTCGGTGTCGCTGATGCGCCGGCTCAGCACGATCGCATAGGTGCCGCGAAACAGCATGGGACGACTGATGAACAGCCCGACGTCGGGATTGTCGCGATGAACCCTGAAGTAATCCTCCTCGCTCCGGTTCTCGGGGAGGGGATCGAGCGTGGAGGCGTCGATGGTCAGCCGGCCCTCGGCATCGAACACCTGGATGGCGCCGAAATGCTTGGCTGTCGTGGCGTGGTCGAACAGGATGAGGTGACGGATCGGCTTCGACACCGTCGCGAGCTCGGGCAGCAGCATGTTGCTGGCGACCGCCTTCAGCGACAAATCGTAGATATCGAAGTTGCGGCTGACGTCGGACTGGATGGTGGTCGCGAGGTTCTCCAGCGTCTGGCGGGCGAGCGCCTCCTCGCCGCGGCGCATGTCGAGCATCACGTTGACGCAAACGGCGGAAAAGCCGATCACCGTCACGATGGACGAGATGATCAGCAGTTTCGCAGAAATCCGCCACGGCCGGCGGGCCATGGCGTCGCGCCATCCAGACAGCATCGTTTGCTCCCGGCATAAGTGGATGCGCCCGAAAGCTTGCGCGATGTTTAAGGCGGGACGGCGCTGCCGTACTGAGTTAAGAATCGGTTTACGCAGGCCACGGTTTTGGGCAGACCCGGCGTGAGCAGACCCGCTTTCGGACGAGAGGACGATTGTGAACGACTACGACGCGTTGCGCGACTATCTGATGCGGCAGAAGCAGGACGAACTGGTGCTGAGCTTCGAGCAGATCGAGGAGATCATCGGCGCGGCCCTGCCGCGCGCGGCCAATCGTGCCTCGTGGTGGGACAGCCTGCGCAGCCCCGACATCCAGATGCCGCAGCGCGAAGCCTGCCTCGCCGCGGGCTTCGTCGCGACCCGGATGCCTGACGGTGCGAGCGTGCGGTTCAGGAAGCAGAAGTCGCAGAGGCGGTGGTAGTGCAGCGGCAGGGGAGGGTAAGAGAATGATCAGCTCGCCGCTTCCAGCCGCACTTCCGTCAGCAGCCGCATCGCCGCGTCGGCGTCCATCGGCTCGCCGAAGGCGAAGCCTTGGGCGTATTCGCAGCCCATTTGGTAGAGCTCGACTGCGTCGGAATCGGTCTCGGCGCCTTCGGCCACCACGTCCATGCCGAGGTCGTGCGCGAGCGCGATGATCGACTTCAGGATCACCGGTCGGGTGCCGCGGTTGGTGGTGCGCACGAAGGACTGGTCGATCTTGATGGTGTCGAACGGGAAGCGCTGCAGGTAGGCCAGCGAGGAATGGCCCGTGCCGAAATCGTCGAGCGAGAGCCCGGTGCCGAGCTCGCGGATCCGCGTCAGCATCTGCGCGGCGTGCTCCGGATTCTCCATCACCAGCGATTCCGTCAATTCGAGCTTGAGCGTGCCGCGTGCCACCGAGGAGCGCGACAGCACGGTGCGGATGTCGTGGATCAGGTCGTGGCGCAGCAACTGCCGTGACGAGACGTTGACGGAGGCGAAGATCGGCTCGCGCGAGCGCATCGCGCGCTGCCACACCGCGAGCTGCTTGGCGGTCTGGTCGAGTACGAACATGCCGAGGTCGACGATCAGGCCGGTCTCTTCCGCGATGCTGATGAATTCCGACGGCGCCATGCGCCCGAGCTTGGGGTGATCCCAGCGCACCAGCGCTTCGAAGCCGGCGACCGAGCGATCCTCCAGCCGCACGATCGGCTGGTACAGGATCGTGAGCTCCTGGCGCTCGATGGCGCGGCGCAGCTCGCTTTCCAGCGTCAGGCGATCGGTCTTCCGCGCCCGCATCGCCGGCTTGTAGACGTCGATGCGGTCGCCGCCGATGCGCTTGGAATGATACATCGCCAGCTCGGCGTCCTTGATGATCTCGTCGGTGAGCTGGGTTTGCGGATCGGACAGCGCGAGGCCGATGGACGCCGTGAGGAAGATCTCGCGGTCGTTGAAGGCGATCGGCGCGCGGATGGTCTTGCGGATGGTCTCGGCGAAGGCGGTGATGCGGGCCGGGTCCTGCTCCGACAGCAGGATCAGGCCGAACTGATCGCCGGCCATGCGGGCCAGCGTGTCCTGCGGCTTCAGGATGCGGGTAAGGCGGCGGGCCAGCGTCAGCAGGATGGAATCGCCGACCGCGATGCCGACGGAATCGTTGACCTGCTTGAAGCGGTCGAGGTCGATCACCATCAGCGTCGGCCGCAGCGTCGGCATGGTCTTGGCGAAGTTCGCGACCGCACCCAGCCGGTCCATGAACAGCTTGCGGTTGGGCAGACCGGTGAGGTTGTCGTGCACGGAATCGTGCAGCAGGCGCTCCTCGGCGTTGCGCAGCTCGGTGACGTCGGTGAGCGTGCCGACCACGCGCGAGACCTCGCCGTCCGAGCCGACCACCGGGCGGGCCTTCAGCGCGAACCACATGAAATGGCCGTCCGGGGTACGCAGGCGGAAATCCTGCACCAGGCGGCCGCGGCGCTGGTCGAGTACGCTGTCGAGCGCGGCGCGGAAACGGTCCTGGTCGAGCGGATGCAGCACCTCGAGCCAGGAGGCGGCCGGGCCTTCCAGCGTGCCGCGCTTGAGACCGAGCAGGGCCTCGGTCTCGGGGCTGGTGAAGACCTTGTCGGCGGAGACATCCCAGTCCCAGATCAGATCGCCCGAGCCGGCCAGCGCCAGCGCGCGCCGCTCGATGTCGGAGACGACGCCGGTGGTGGCGCCGCCGCCGGCGAAGGCATGCTGCATCACCGTGAAGCCGATCAGCATCACGATCAGCACGAGGCCGCCGAGCAGAGCAGGGCCGACGATGTCGTTGGTGACGGAGCCGGCCACGGTCATGCCGGCCGCGACCACCCAGACGACGAGAAGGAACCAGGTCGGGATCAACAGCACGGCGCGGTCGAAGCCGTGGGTGGAGAGATAGACGATCAGCGCAAAGCCCGCGAAGGCGATCAGCACCAGCGAGATGCGCGCGATGCCGGAGGCCACTGCCGGATCGAACAGCGCGAGCGCCACCAGCGAGCCGAGGAAGGCGAGCCAGCCGATCGTGATGTGGGAATAGCGCACATGCCAGCGGCTGAGATTGAGGTATGCGAACAGGAACACCAGGAGCGTCGCGGCCAGGATCGCCTCACCCGCCGCGCGCCAGATGCGCTCGGCGTTGTTCGACATGTCGAGCACCTTGCCCCAGAAGCCGAAATCGACGCCGATATAGACCAGCACCGCCCAGGCCAGCGCCGCGGCGGCCGGGAACATGATGCTGCCCTTGACCACAAACAGGATGGTCAGCACCAGCGCGAGCAGGCCGGAGATGCCGATCACGATGCCCTGGTACAGCGTGAACGAGTTGACCTTGTCCTTGTAGGCTTCCGGCTCCCACAGATAGAGCTGCGGCAGCTTGTCGGTGCGCAGCTCCGCGACGAAGGTGACGACGGCGCCGGGGTCGAGGGTGATGCGGAACACGTCCGCAGTTGCACTTTCCTGACGTTCGGGCCGGTCGCCGATCGAAGGCGTGATGGTCGCGATGCGCGACAGGCCGAGGTCGGGCCACAACAGGCCTGAGGAGACGATGCGGTAATGCGGCGCGACGATCAGGCGGTCGAGCTGGTCGTCGGTGTTATTGGCAAGCGCGAACACCACCCAGTTCTGGCCGCCTTCGCGGGCGCGCACCTCGATGCGGCGGACGATGCCGTCGGTGCCGGGCGCGGTGGAGACCTGGATGCGATCGGCATCGCTGCGCTGATGCTCAAGCACGCCGGTGAGGTCGATCGCGGGCGCGTCACTGCGGACGCTGACGGCGTCGAGCGCGCGCGCGGGATACGCGGCGACGAGAATCATGAGGCCCAGCGCGATGGGCGCGAGGCACCTGATCAGACGCAAGGTCAGTTCTCCGCGTTCGACGCAAACTCTGAGTAAGAGCTGATTTCAGACCGGACCGAAGTGGTTCGGTGCGTCGCGATAGATGCCACGAAAGCGAGGAAAATCAAAGGGTTTCCGGCCCGCCCTGTGGGTCAGCGGCCTAGACCTCCAACACAATTTTGCCAATATGTGCGCTGGTTTCCATGCGCCGATGCGCGTCGGCGGCCTTTTCCAGCGGGAAAGTGCTGTCCATCAGCGGTTTGACGCGGCCTTCGCGCAAAAGCGGCATCACTTTCTGCTCGATTGCGGCCACCATCGCCGCCTTATCCGCATTCGTACGGGGGCGCAGAGTCGAGCCGGTATGGGTGAGGCGCTTGACCATCACCTTGGCAATGTTGACGCTGACCTTGGGCCCGTTGAGGGTTGCGATCTGCACGATCCGGCCATCGACCGCGGCGGCGTCGTAGTTGCGGTCGACATAGTCGCCGGCGACCATGTCGAGGATCAGGTTGACGCCTTCCTTGTTGGTCGATTCCTTGACCACGGCGACGAAGTCCTCGGTCTTGTAGTTGATGGCGCGGTCGGCGCCCAATTTGAGGCAGGCATCACACTTGTCCTGCGATCCCACGGTGACGAACACCTTGGCGCCGAACGCCTTCGCAAGCTGGATCGCCATGGTGCCGATGCCGGAAGAACCGCCATGGATCAGCAGCGTCTCGCCGGCCTTGAGGCCGCCGCGCTCGAACACATTGTGCCAGACCGTCATCAGGGTCTCCGGCAGCGCGCCGGCTTCCTTGATCGACAGCGCCGGCGGCACGCTCATGGCTTGGGCGTCCTGGGCGATGCAGTACTGCGCATAGCCGCCGCCGGCGACCAGCGACATCACCTTGTCGCCGACCTTGTGCCGCTTGGCGTTGCTCCCGACCGCGACCACCTCACCGGCGATTTCGAGGCCGGGCAGGTCGCTGGCACCGGGCGGCGGCGGATAGGCGCCGGAGCGCTGTGCGACATCGGGCCGGTTGACGCCGGCGGCCATCACCTTGACCAGGATCTCGTCCGGGCCCGGCTGCGGCAGGCTGCGCTGTTCCGGGATCAGCACCTCCGGTCCGCCGGGCTTGGAGATGGCGACCACGGTCATTTGCGCGGGCAGCTTGTCCATGATGTGTCCTTGAGCAAAGGTGCGGGGATGAACCAGGCCTTTGATTAGCCAGCGCAGTCCGGACTGGCAACCGCCTCAGCGTTGCGGTCCGGCCCGCGGACGAGAGGAGGAGCGAGAATGGCGACGGAAGACGACGACCGCCCGCGCAGGAAGATCACACATGAGATCGGACAGGATCTCTCACTGTTGTCCGTGGAGGAACTGACCGAGCGCGTCCTCCTGCTCAAGACCGAGATCGCAAGACTGGAAGAAGCCGCCACCAAGAAGCGCGCCTCGCGCGATGCGGCGGATCATTTTTTCAAGAAGTAGGTGTTGCCACCTTACTTGTCCCGGACGCGGTGCGGCACGCAGTGACGCTCCGCAGAGCCGGGACCCATGTATCTCCAAGTCCCTCAGCCAAAGAACTAGGCCCCGGCTCTGCAGCGCACCGCTACGCGGTGCACTGCGTCCGGGGCAGGAGGCCGGCTCGGCCACTGGCCGACATGGCTAACGAACCCTCAAAAAAATCGCTCGTTTACTCCAGATTAAGCTTTCGGGTTTATGATTGGAACTGTCCTCGTTTGGACACCGAGTGGCTCCTGTCCACTCTGTTTGACGCCTCCCTGTTATCAACTTTCAAAGCCGCCGGTCTCCGGCGGCTCTTTTTTTGCGTCTATTCCCGGTTGAATTGCTGGGAATGACCCGCGGAAACCATATCCGCGCTTGTCACTGGACTCCGCGTCTCGCCCGCGCAATGATTTGTTCATCATAAAGCCGGCGCCAAAGCCGGACAGTCAAACAGTTGCGTAAGAGGCGTTAACCATGGAACGTTTGCAGGCCGACGGCGCGCTCGTTCAACTGAGCGAGCGGTTCACCAATTCCGCGGCGTTCGGCGTTCTGTTCCGCGAGGGCATGGATCTGGTCGAGGAGACCGCCGCCTATCTGGACGGTGCCGGCCGTACCGAGGCCAAGGCGCTCGACCGTGCCGTCAGCCTCACCTACGCGACCGAGAGCATGCGCCTCACCACCCGCCTGATGCAGCTCGCCTCCTGGCTGCTGCTGCACCGCGCGGTGAAGGAAGGCGAGATGACGCTTGTTCAGGCCAATCGCGAGAAGACCAAGGTCAAGCTCAGCGCCGCCGATCCCGGTCCTGCCGACACCATCGAGAAGCTGCCCGCGCAGCTCCAGGACCTGATCCATCGCTCGATGAGCCTGCAGACCCGCGTGCGCCGCCTCGACACCACGATCCACACCCCGCCGGCCGAGCACGTCGCAATCGGCAATCCGCTGGTGCCGCACCTCAACGCGCTGAAGGCCGCGTTCGAGCGGTAAGTTCGATCAACCATCTCGGTCGTCATTCCGGGACGCGCCTCTTGGCGGGGGCCCGGAATCCATACTCCCGATCGTGGTTATGGATTCTCAGATGCGCAATTGCGCATCGTAGCTCGCCCTTCGGGCGCCCCGGAATGACAGCGCGCGATAAATAAAAACGCCCCCGGTTTCCCGGGGGCGTTTTTCGTCTCCAGCCTTGCGGGCCGGATCAGTCCTTCTTGAGGAAGCCCGAAAACTTCTTCTGGAAGCGCGAGACGCGGCCGCCGCGGTCCATGATCTGGGCGTTGCCGCCGGTCCAGGCCGGGTGCGACTTCGGGTCGATGTCGAGGTTCAGCGTATCGCCTTCCTTGCCCCAGGTGGAGCGGGTCAGGTACTCGGTTCCGTCGGTCATCACGACCTTAATCGTATGATAATCCGGATGAATTTCGGCTTTCATGGCAAATTCCTCGGCGCCCGGCGCCTGTTCGGTGGCTCGCGAATGACGGATTTGGCCGGCTCTATACCTCACGATATCAGTCAAAACAAGCGGGCTTGCGCGGCTGAACCGGGTTTGCCCCTAAGGGACATCCCGGATTTGCCACTACCCTTGCACCGGCCTATTGGGAGCAAACGAATGCAATGGGCCAGATCTCATGAGCGCAGTGGAACGGCTTGATGACCAATATGTCGATCAGCCCGCAATGAACGCCGCGGACACAACCTCGATCGAAGCCGAGCTGATCGAAGCGCCGGCCAAGGGCCGCGCCAAGCTGCGGCCGCTGCTCGCGCTGGCACCTTATGTCGGCCGCTATCGCGGCCGGGCGGCGCTGGCCTTCGTCGCGCTCACGGTCGCGGCCCTGACCACGCTATTGGTGCCCATCGCGGTGCGCCGGATGATCGATTTCGGCCTGACGCCCGAGGGCATCGAGCTGATCAACAGCTACTTCTCGGTGATGCTCGCGGTGGTCGGCGTGCTCGCGCTCGCCAGCGCCGCGCGCTACTACCTCGTGATGACGATCGGCGAGCGCATCGTCGCCGACCTCAGGCGCGACGTCTTCGCTCATCTGCTCTCGCTCTCCCCCGCCTTCTTCGATTCCGCGCGCAGCGGCGAATTGATCTCGCGGCTCACCGCCGACACCACCCAGCTCAAATCGGCCGTCGGCGCCTCGGTGTCGATCGCGCTGCGCAATCTGATGATGTTCCTGGGCGCCACGGCGATGATGGTGATCACGAGCCCGAAGCTGTCGGGCTTCGTGCTGCTGGCCATCCCCTTGATCGTGCTGCCGCTGGTTGCCTTCGGGCGCTGGGTGCGGCGGCTGTCGCGCAACGCGCAGGATACGCTCGCCGAGGCCTCGGCCTATGCGGGCGAGCTGGTCGGCGCGATCCGCACCGTGCAGGCCTATACCAGCGAAGGGTTCGCCGAGAAGCGTTTCGGCGGCGAGGTCGAGCACGCCTATGAGGCCGCGCGGACCTCGACCCAGGCGCGCGCCGTGCTCACAGCCATCATCATCTTCATCGTGTTCGCCAGCGTGGTCGCGATCCTCTGGATCGGCTCGCATGACGTCCTCACCGGCGCGATTTCGCCGGGCCGGCTCGGTCAGTTCGTGCTGTATGCGGTGTTTGCCGCGGCGGGCCTCGGCCAGCTCAGCGAGGTCTGGGGCGAAGTCTCGGCGGCATCCGGCGCGGCCGAGCGCCTGTTCGAGATCCTGCACGTGAAGCCCGACATCACCGCGCCCGCCTCAGTGCGCGCGTTGCCGGTGCCGGCACGCGGTGAGGTCGGGTTCGATCAGGTCAGCTTTGCCTATCCGGCGCGGCGCGACGTCAATGTGCTCGATGCCGTGTCGTTCACCGTGCGCCCCGGCGAGAAGGTTGCGATCGTCGGCCCATCCGGCGCCGGCAAGAGCACGATCTTTCACCTCTTGCTGCGCTTCTACGATCCGCGCAGCGGCACGATCTCGCTCGACGGCGTGCCGGTCAAGTCCGCCGACCCCAGGGATTTCCGCGCGCGCATCGCATTGGTGCCGCAGGAATCCGTGGTGTTCGCCGCGAGCGCCCGCGAGAACATCCGCTTCGGCCGGCCCGATGCGACCGATGCCGAGGTCGAACGCGCCGCCGAGCTCGCCCATGCCGCCGAATTCATCCGCCGCCTGCCCGAAGGTTTCCAGACCCCGCTCGGCGAGCGCGGCGTGACGCTGTCAGGCGGCCAGCGCCAGCGCATCGCGATCGCGCGCGCCATCCTGCGCGATGCGCCGCTGCTGCTGCTCGACGAGGCCACCTCCGCGCTCGACGCCGAAAGCGAGACGCTGGTGCAGACCGCTCTGGAAGAGCTGATGCGCCACCGCACCACGCTGGTGATCGCGCATCGCCTCGCAACCGTGCTGTCCTGCGACCGCATCCTGGTGATGGACCAGGGCAGGATCGTCGAGCAGGGCACCCATGCCGAGCTGGTGGCGGCCAACGGCCTCTATGCGCGGTTGGCGCGGCTGCAGTTCGAGGGGGCGTGAGGGCGCAGCGCGATCGACGTGAAGCGCTGCGATCGCTGCCTCATCCACAATGTCGTCGCCCGCGAAGGCGGGCGATCCAGTACGCCGCGGCGTCTCGGTTCAATCACTGCTGTCTCTGGAATACTGGATCACACGCCCCTGTGCGCAATTGCGCACTAGGCGGGTGATGACAGCTCAGTTTGCATTTGGCGATCACGCCCGCCACACCATCTTCAGCACCGGCCGCCCCGAGGTCGGGTTCACGTCGTCGCCGGCATGGGCAAAGCCGTTGCGCTCGTAGAAGCGGATGGCGCGGGCATTGTCCTTGTTGACGAGCAGCGTCACGCCCGAGGGTGACAAGCGCTTGGCTTCCTCGACGAGCAGCCGCGCGGCATCAGAGCCCCAATGCGCGGGGTCGACCACGAGCTGGTCGAGATAGCCCTCGCCATCGATCGTGACGAAACCGGTCAGCGTGCCGTCTTGTTCCGCCACCACGATCGAGGCCTTGGGCACCAGGTCCTTGCGCCAGCGCTCGCGCCACCATTCCAGACGGGCCGAAAAGTCGATCTGCGGATAGGCCTCTTGCCAAGTGCGATGCCAGAGGTCGATCGCGGCGGCTTCGTCTTCGGGACGATAGGGGCGGAGGGTCAGGGCGCTCATTGATCCACACGGTCGTTCCGGGGCGCGCGAAGCGCGAACCCGGAACCTCGAGATTCTCTGGTGCGCAAGCGCGCACCAGAGTTCGATGCTTCGCATCGCCCCGGAATGACAGCCTCAAAAATCACCACTACCGCTCCGTTAGCTTCAGCTCGATGCGGCGGTTGCGCTTGTAGGCTTCCTCGGTGTTGCCGGGATCGAGCGGTTGGAATTCGCCGAAGCCGGCCGCCACCAGCCGCTGCGCGGGCACGCCGAGCGAGACCAGATATTGCACCACCGAGATCGAGCGTGCCGCCGACAGGTCCCAGTTCGATTTGAAGTTTGCTCCGCTCACCGGCCGCACGTCGGTATGGCCGTCGACGCGCAGCACCCAGGGAATCTCGCCAGGGATCTTCTTGTCGAGCTCGATCAGCGCGATCGCCAGCGTGTCGAGCTCGGCGCGGCCCTCGGGCAGCAGCATCGCCTGTCCGGTGTCGAAGAACACTTCGGACTGGAACACGAAGCGGTCGCCGACGATGCGGATGTCGGGGCGGTTGCCGAGGATGGCGCGCAGCCGGCCGAAGAATTCGGAGCGGTAGCGCGACAATTCCTGCACCCGCTGCGCCAAGGCGACATTCAAACGCGACCCGAGATCCGCAATGCGGTTCTGCGATTCCTTGTCGCGCTTCTCGCTGGCGTCGAGCGCCTCTTCCAGCGCCGCCAATTGCCGCCTGAGCGCGCTGATCTGCTGGTTCAGCACCTCGATCTGCGCCAGCGCCCGCGCCGAGACCGCCTTCTCCGAATCCAAAGCCTTGCCGAGCTCGGAGGTCTTGCCTTGCGCGTCGTTGCCGGCGGCGGCGAGGCCGTCATAGAGGCCCTTGATGCGGTCGCGCTCGCTCTCGGCCGAGGCGAGGCCGGCTTTCAGCTGCGAGACCTGGTCGTCGAGCGTGAGCTTGCCGAGCTTCTCCAGCGACAATAGCTCGTTGAGCTGGGCGATCTTGGCGTTGAGCTGCTCCAGCGCCTTGTCCTTGCCGGTGACCTCCTGCGACAGGAAGAACTGCACCACCAGGAATACCGACAGCAGGAACACGATCGACAGCACCAGCGTCGACAGCGCGTCGACGAAGCCGGGCCAGTAGTTGAGGCCGCCTTCGTTGCGGCGGGCGCGGGCAAGAGCCATTTACGTCTCCACTTCCGTGTGTCCCGGACAAGCTGCAACGCGTCAGCGTTGCGGCGCAGAGCCGGGACCCATTCTGTAACGCAGAAGGTGCTGGGCCCCGGCTCAGCGGCGCATCACTGCGTGCTGCGTCGCGTCCGGGGCACGAACCTTTCGTCCTGTCCTCAACTCTTCTCCGGCTGGCGCGCGAGGCGCTCCAGCAGGCGCCGGATCTCGCGGTTCTGCTCGCCCTGGCCGTCGGCCCATTCGCGGATCATCTGTTGCTCGGTGCGCATGTGCGAGACCAGCGCCTGGATCGCTTCGGCAAGGCTCGCCATCGCCGCCGTGGTGCCGCGGCTGCCACTGCCTTCCTCGAGCACGGAGCGCAAGCGCTCGACCGCGGCCTGCAGCTCGCCGCTGGCGACCCCGCCGCCGCCCGAGGCGACCGCAACCTCGCCGCTGCCATATTCGCGCACGGTGGTGGCCAGCCAGTCCTCGAGGTCGGTGTAGAAGCGGTTCTGGGCCTGGCTCGATTGCAAATCGAGGAAGCCGAGGACCAGCGAGCCGGCGAGGCCGAACAGGGAGCTGGAGAACGAGATGCCCATGCCGCCGAGGGGGGCGGCGAGGCCTTCCTTCAGCGTGTCGAACAGCGCCCCCGAATCGCTCCCGACCTTGAGCCCGTCGATCACCTTGCCAACCGAGCCGACCGTCTCGATCAGGCCCCAGAAAGTGCCGAGCAGGCCGAGGAAGACCAAAAGGCCGGTCATGTAGCGCGAGATGTCGCGGGCCTCGTCCAGGCGGGTCGCGATCGAATCGAGCAGGTGCCGCATGGTGGTCTGGGTGATCGACATCCGCCCGGAGCGCTCGCCGCCGAGGATCGCCGCCATCGGCGCCAGCAGCTTCGGGTGCCGGGCCGGCGCCAGGCCGGGGTCGGCGATGCGGAAATTGTTGACCCAGGAGACCTCGGGGTAGAGCCGGATGACCTGGCGGAACGCCAGGATGATGCCGATGAACAGCACCCCTCCGATCAGGGCATTGAGCCCGGGATTGGCGAAGAAGGCCTGGATGATCTGCTTGTAGAGCACGACGCCGACCAGTGTGCACAGCACCAGGAAGACCAGCATCCGCACCAGGAAGACGCTGGGCGAGGACAGTTTGGTGTACTCGATATCCATGGTGGAGCGGGACGAAGTGCCTGACGGCATGGCCATTATCATCCATTACGAAGCTTGCTTGCGGTGCGCACTATGGCACAGCGCCGGCCCAAAAAAAGCGCCGGATACGCCGATTTCGGGAACGGCTCGGGGAACCCGTGCCGGAAGCGGCGCTTTGATAGTCAGGTATTTGCAGGAGTTCGCCATTTGGGGGACGCATGAGCGTCGTTTCCGCGATCATCGGGACTGCCGAACGCGTGCCGCTGCCGGATGTCGTGGTCCGCGCCGCGATCCAGCGCCTGTGCTCCCGCACCGCAACGCGCCTCGCCGGCCATGATGCGGCCACTGACGCCGCCCTCGCTGGTCGGATGATGCTGCGGCCGATCGCCGAGGGTGCCGCGGCCGGGCGTGACGAGGTGCCCGCGGCGTTCTTCGCGGACGTGCTCGGCCCGAGCCGCAAATATTCCTGCTGTTTCTACAAGAC
Source organism: Bradyrhizobium sp. 22 (assembly GCF_000482425.1). NCBI lineage: Bacteria > Pseudomonadati > Pseudomonadota > Alphaproteobacteria > Hyphomicrobiales > Nitrobacteraceae > Bradyrhizobium > Bradyrhizobium sp. 22. Next base: position 1,193,975 of record NZ_KI519400.1, on the reverse strand, counting down.
CGACGCGACCACCTTGCAGGAGGCGGAGGAGGAGGCGCTGCGTCAGACCGTCGAGCATGCCGGCCTTGCCGATGGCCAGACCATCCTCGAGCTCGGCTGCGGCTGGGGCTCGCTGTCGCTGTGGATGGCGCGGCAATTTCCGCACGCCAAGGTGACGGCGGTGTCGACCTCGCAGGCGGAGCGCGCCCATGTCGAGGAGCAGGCACGGCAGCGCGGCCTGCTGAACCTGCGCGTGGTCGCCGCGGACATGAACGTGTTCGCGCCCGACGGCCAGTTCGACCGCATCGTCTCGGTCGAAATGTTCGAGCAGATGATGAATTGGCGCAAGCTGATGACCCGTCTGCGGTCATGGCTCGCCCCCGAGGGGCGGTTCTTCATGCAAATCGTCACCCATCGCTCCGGCTCGCAGCTGTTCGACCGGCTCGATCGTGACGACTGGATTGCGCAGCATGTCTTCACGGGCGGGCTGATGCCAAGCCATCACCTGGTCAGGCAGTTCGACGACATCTTCACGGTGGAGAAGGAATGGTGCTGGAGCGGCACGCATTATCAGCGCACCGCGAACGACTGGCTCGTCAATTTCGACGCGCATCGCGACGCGATCGAGGCGTCGTTGCGCAAGGTCTATGGCGAGGAGACCGCACTCTGGCTGCGGCGCTGGCGCTGGTTCTTGCTCGCGACGTCGGGCCTGTTCGGCTACGCCGATGGAACCGAGTGGGGCGTCAGCCAGTACCGGATGAAAGCCGCCGGGTAATTGCGATCTTCTGTCGCGGCACGCCGGGATGGAACCTGACTCACGATCAGGTGATTCCAAAAATATATCGTTTGGTCAATTGGTTAGCTCGTGTGACAATGAGCCGCCAATCCTCTCATTGCGTCGCAGCAAGCACCCATTATTTTCTTTTTCAAATCAGACTGTCCGGAATTTCCTGGAAGCCTGAGAGCAATGCGATTGAACGGGGCAACTACCCTTATGCTAGTACTTCATGCGCGATCCGCCTGCATGGTCATGATGCTCGCGGTCGCGGCGCCGCTGCTTGCGGGCTGCGACGAGTCAAACTCTGCGATCGTCCAGGCCCAACCGACCGAGCCGGATGTCAGCGTCGTCACGGTCAAGCCGCAGCCGCGTGCCATCGTGCGGGAACTCCCTGGCCGTATCGCGCCGACTCGTGTCTCCGAGGTGCGGCCCCGCGTGTCCGGCATCGTGGTCGAACGCTTGTTCCGCCAGGGCAGCGAGGTCAAGGCGGGCGATGCGCTCTACCGCATCGATCCACGCCCGTTCGAGGTCGAGGTCATGGCCAACGAAGCTGCGCTGGCCAAGGCCGAGGCCGCCTTGATGCAGGCGAAGCAGCAGGCGCATCGTATCGCCACCCTCACCAAGGATCGTGCCGCCCCGGAGGCCGAGAACGAGAAGGCGATTGCGGCCGAACGCCAGGCCCATGCCGACGTCGAAGGCCGCAAGGCCGACCTGGCACGGGCCAAACTCAATCTCGACTACGCGACGGTGCGCGCACCGATCGACGGCGTGGTCGGTGCGGCCCTGGTCAGCGAAGGCGCCCTCGCGGTGCAGAACGAGACCAATCTCGCCACCATCCAGCAGCTCGACCCGATCTATGCCGACTTCACCCAGTCGGTGAACGAACTCAACCAGCTCCGCCGCGCCTTCGAAACCGGTGATCTCGAGCGTATTGCGTCCGACACCGCCAAGGTCCGCCTCGTGCTCGACGACAACACCATCTATTCGCTCGAGGGCAAGCTGCTGTTCTCCGACGCCAAGGTCGACGCCCACACCGGGCAGGTGACGTTGCGCGGCGAGTTCCGCAATCCCAAGCGCGAATTGCTGCCGGGCATGTACGTCCGGGTCCGTATCGACCAGGGTCTCGATTCCGACGCGATCGCGGTGCCTCAGCAGGCGGTCCAGCGCAACGGCGGCGGCGGCAGCGAGGTGTTCGTCGTCAAGGGCGACAACCACATCGCGGTGCAGGCGGTGCGCACCGGATCGGTGCAGGACGGCATCTGGTTCGTCACCGAAGGCCTGAAGGCCGGCGACAAGGTCGTGGTCGAAGGGTTCCAGAAGTTCGCGGCAGGCGACAAGGTCAAGCCGCAATCCTGGGTCGAGGCCGAAGCGACCGCGGACAACCGGCACGCCCAGCAGCTCACGCGGTAGCGCTCGCGCGGCAAGTGTGGTCCTCATCCTGAGGAGCCCGCTGAAAGCGGGCGTCTCGAAGGATGGCCGCGGGCGAGAGCCCGCCTTCATGGTTCTCGCGGCGATGCGCAGCATCGTCCGGAGCGCGCGTTCCGCGCTCCTCACCATGAGGGACTCACGAAACAACGAGGGTAAAACGGCCAATGGCCAGTTTCTTCATCGACAGGCCAATCTTCGCCTGGGTGGTCGCGCTGTTCATCTGCTTGATCGGTGCGATCGCCGTGCCGCTGCTGCCGATCGCGCAATATCCGATCATCGCACCGCCCTCGATCTCGATCTCGACCAGCTATCCCGGTGCCTCGCCGGAAAACCTCTACAACAGCGTCACGCGTCTGATCGAGGAGGAGCTCAACGGCGCCTCCGGCATCCTCAATTTCGAATCGACCAGCGATTCGCTCGGCCAGGTCGAAATCATCGCCAATTTCCAGCCGGGCACCGACACCAACGACGCCTCCGTGGAAGTCCAGAACCGCATCAAGCGCGTCGAGGCGCGGCTGCCGCGCGCGGTGATGCAGCAGGGCATCCTGATCGAGGAAGCGTCCAGCGCGGTGCTTCAGATCATCACGCTGAGCTCGACCGACGGCAGCCTGGATGAGGTTGGCCTCGGCGACTTCATGATCCGCAACGTGCTCGGTGAGGTTCGTCGTATTCCAGGCGTCGGCCGCGCTACGCTCTATTCCACCGAGCGCTCGCTTCGCGTCTGGGTCGATCCAGCCAAGCTCGTCGGCTATGGTCTCACGGCCGACGACATCAACAAGGCGATCGCCGCTCAGAACGCGCAGGTCGCCTCCGGCAGTATCGGCGCCGAACCTTCGACGTCCAACCAGCGCACCTCCGCGCTGGTGCTGGTCAAGGGGCAGCTCTCCTCGCCGGACGAATTCGGCGCCATCATCCTGCGCGCCAATGCCGACGGCTCGACCGTGCGCCTGCGCGATGTCGCACGCGTCGAGGTCGGCGGGCTCAGCTACCAGTTCAACACGCGCCTCAACGGCAAGCCGACTGCGGGTCTGTCGGTGCTGATGTCGCCCACCGGCAATGCGCTGGCGACCGCGAGCGCGGTCGAAGCCAAGATGAAGGAGCTGTCGCGCTTCTTCCCGGCCAACATCACCTACGAGATTCCCTACAACATCACGCCCGTGGTCGAGGCTTCGATCAAGAAGGTGCTGACGACACTCGTCGAAGCCGTGGTGCTGGTGTTCGTGGTGATGTTCCTGTTCCTCCAGAACATCCGCTACACCATCATTCCGACCATCGTGGTGCCCGTGGCGCTTCTGGGCGCCTGCACCGTGCTGCTGCTCGCCGGTTATTCCATCAACATGCTCTCGATGTTCGGCATGGTGCTCGCGGTCGGCATCCTCGTCGACGACGCCATCGTCGTGGTCGAGAACGTCGAGCGCATCATGGCCGAGGAAGGCCTGTCGCCGAAGGAGGCGACGCGAAAAGCCATGTCGCAGATCACCGGCGCCATCATCGGCATCACGCTGGTGCTGATGGCGGTGTTCGTGCCGATGGCATTCTTCCCGGGCTCGGTCGGCATCATCTACCGCCAGTTCTCGGTCACTATGGTCGCGGCGATCGGCTTCTCCGCCTTCCTGGCGCTGTCGTTGACGCCGGCGCTTTGCGCGACGCTGCTGAAGCCGATCGCCAAGGGGCACGGCCATTCCACCAACTTCGTGTTTAGCCGGTTCAATCACATGCTGGAGGCGGCCAGATTCCGCTACGGGCGCACCGTCGGCTTTTCGCTGAAGCGCACCGGCCGGCTGATGCTGGTCTATGCCGCGCTGCTGGTTGGTCTGTCCTGGGCCTTCGTCAATCTGCCCGGCGGCTTCCTGCCCGTCGACGACCAGGGCTTCGTCACCACCGACGTGCAGACGCCGTCGGATTCGTCCTACGCCCGCACCGAGGCCGTGATCGAGAAGGTCGAAAAATATCTTGCCGCACGGCCGGGCGTCAAAGACGTCACCTTCCTCACCGGCTTCAGCTTCTCCGGCCAGGGCATGAATACCGCGCAGGCCTTCATCACCTTGAAGGACTGGTCGGAACGCGGGCCGAAGGATTCCGCCGCCGCGATCGTCAACGACGTCAATCGCGACCTCGGCTCGTCGATCCGCGATGCGAAGATCTCGGCGCTGCAGCCGCCGCCGATCGACAATCTCGGCAACTCCTCCGGTTTCTCGTTCCGTCTCCAGGACCGCGGCCAGAAGGGCTATCCGGCCTTGATGCGCGCGGCCGATCAGCTGATCGCGGCGGCCAATGCGAGCCCGGTGCTCCAGAAGGTCTATATCGAAGGCCTGCCCGAGGCAGGGGTGGTCAATCTCATGATCGACCGCGAGAAGGCCGGCGCGTTCGGCGTCACCTTCGAGGACATCAACAACACGATCTCGACCAATCTCGGCTCGAACTACATCAACGACTTCCCGAACCGCGGCCGCATGCAGCGCGTCGTGGTGCAGGCGGACGCCCGCGACCGCATGCGGACCGAGGACATCCTCAACTACAACGTCAAGAACAGCCGCGGCCAGCTGGTGCCGTTCTCGTCCTTCGCCACGATCGAATGGGCGCGCGGCCCGACGCAGATCGCCGGCTTCAACTATTATCCGGCGGTGCGCATCTCCGGCGAAGCCAAGCCCGGCTTCACCTCGGGCGATGCGATCGCCGAGATGGAGCGGCTTGCCGGCCGCCTGCCACGCGGCTTCGGCTACGAATGGACCGGGCAGTCGCTGCAGGAGAAGCTGTCCGGCTCGCAGGCGCCGTTCCTGCTGGCGCTGTCGGTGTTCGTGGTGTTCCTGTGTCTCGCCGCGCTCTACGAGAGCTGGACCATTCCGCTCGCGGTGCTGCTGACCGTGCCGCTCGGCATCGTCGGCGCCGTGACCGCGGCGATGCTGCGCGGCCTGCCCAACGACGTCTATTTCACCGTCGGCCTGATCACCATCATCGGCCTTGCCGCCAAGGACGCGATCCTGATCATCGAGTTCGCCAAGGACCTGCGCAAGGAAGGCAAGCCGCTGGTGGAAGCCACCATCGAAGCCTGCCGCCTGCGCTTCCGCCCGATCCTGATGACCGGCCTTGCCTTCATCTGCGGCGTGCTGCCGATGGCGATCGCCCACGGCGCCGGCGGCGCCAGCCAGCAGGCGCTCGGCTCAGTCGTGATGGGCGGCATGATCGCCGTGGTGATCCTGGCGCTGTTGATGGTGCCGGTGTTCTTCGTCTCGGTGCAGCGCGTGCTGGGCGGGGACCGGGAGCCGGCGGCGGCGAAGGAACGCGAGCCTCACGGTTCGCCGGCGCGGGCTCATACCGGGCACTGACAGTTCTTTCCGTCATTCCGGGGCGCGCGTAGCGCGAACTATGATGCGCAATCGCGCATCTGAGAATTTATCGGGCCGCAATCACAGTCGATGAATGGATTCCGGGCCCGCGCCAAGCGGCGCGCCCCGGAATGACAACTGAATGTGAAGCGCGGGCTTCCGCCTTACGCCGCCTTCCGCAAGATCTTCACCAACTCTCCGTGCACGAACTCGTTGCCGCGCACGACGTCGCCCGTCACCAGCACGTCGTCAGGCGTCTTAGTCTAGGCGGGTTCGAGCGGGAGAACGGGGCGCTGGCGTCAGCGTCGGCGTCTCTCGCTTACATGACCTTTTCGAACAAGAATCCTTCGCTACCCGCAGGATCGTCCGGAACAGCGGGGTGATTCGGATCGGTATGCCGGTCGTTGAAGAATTCGATGATCTTGAAACCACACTTGTTGACGTAGAAGTGGATGTTTCTCTTCTCGAAATATGGAGTGTAAGTCCGCCACGCCACCGTCTTTGGGTACCGGTGTTCCAAGGCAAGCCACGCTTTGTGGCCCAAACCACGCCCCTCCTCGCCAACCTTCAGAAAGAAGAGATCCAGCGAGTTACGGTGAGTTTGTTCGTTGATGGTCACCACCGCGCCGCCAACCTTTCTGCCGTCGCACAGGATGCGCAGCGCCACCGCTCCCTTGGCGTTGATCGAATGGTCCAAGTCGTCGTCTGAAGGAATGGGCCCATCCGGCAGATTTTCGAATTCCTCCGCAACAGCTATCGAAAACGCGTCCTGCAATTCCTTTTTGAAATCGCCGATATCGGTTGCGTCGACTTTCACCAGGCTGATTTGAGTGTCGGACATATCGCCCTCGTAGGTGCTTGCTGCAGACATCAGGCTGATGCTGTCGGCGGAAAACCGGGCAATCGCAGTGTGGTCAACGAGCCTCCCCGCGACATCGAAAAGCCGCTCCGAGGGGGCCCGCCTCCGCGCGATGAGTGCTGGGCGTCGAGCTTGCGCCTTACGCCGCCTTCCGCAAGATCTTCACCAGCTCCCCGTGCACGAACTCGTTGCCGCACACGACGTCCCCGGTCACCAGCGCATCGCCGGGCGTGCTGATATCGCTCACCGTCCCCCCCGCTTCGCGCACCATCAGCATACCGGCCGCGATGTCCCAGGATTGCAGATTGCGCTCCCAATAGCCGTCGAGGCGGCCGGCGGCGACGAAGGCGAGGTCGAGCGAGGCGGCGCCGAAGCGGCGCAGGCCTGCGACGCGGTCCTGGATCGCCGTCATCTCGCGGCGGAATTCCTCGTGATCGCCGCGGCCGATATGGGGCAGGCCGCAGGCCACCACGCATTCGTTGAGCTGGCGGCGCCCGGCCACCCGCAGGCGCTGGTCGTTGAGGAAGGCGCCCTTGCCGCGCTCGGCGATGTAGAGCTCGTCATTGGCGGGGTTATAGATCACCCCCGCGATGATGGTGCCCTCGCGCGACAGCCCGATCGAGATCGCAAATTGCGGGATGCCGTGCAGGAAATTGGTGGTGCCGTCGAGCGGATCGACGATCCAGGTATGGCTCTTGTCGCTGCCTTCCCGCGTGCCGCCTTCCTCGCCGATGAAGCCGTAGCCGGGGCGGGCCTTGGCGAGGTCCTGGTACAGCATCTCCTCGGCGCGCTTGTCGGCGAGCGAGACGAAATTCGCCGGCCCCTTCAGCGAGACCTGGAGATGCTCGATCTCGCCGAGATCGCGCTTGAGGCTGCGGCCGGCACGGCGCGCAGCCTTGACCATGACGTTGATAGTGGCGGAATACAGCATGAGCTTTCGGTCTTGATCGGGGGAGAAGGGCGGGACATCGCGCCTGTTTGACGCCTTGGGTGCCCTGCAGGGGCGCTGGCGTCAAGTGATTGGATCAGGTCATTTGGGGTCAAGTCATTTGTTGCCGAGCCACTTCTTGGCGGCGGCCTCCGCCTTGGCGCGCTCCTCGGCCGGCAGGTCGGACAATTGCTTGTCGAGCTCGGGGTCGCCCTTGCCGGCGGTCTTGGCCACCAGGTGCCATTTGAAGCCCTCGACCTTGTCCATGGTCGTGCCGACGCCGTTGATCAGCACCCACGCCAGCCGGTTCTGTGCGATCGCGCTGCCCTGGCGGGAGGCCTTGCGGAGCAGGGCGACGGCGGCCGGCTGGTTCTTCGGCGTGCCGGTGCCGTTGAACATGGCGATGGCATATTCGACCTCGGCGTCGACATTGTCGGCGAGCGAGGCGGCCTGCAGCAGCCGCACCGCGCGTTCCGGATCCTTCGGAACGCCGGTGCCTTCCTTGTAGAAGGTCGCGAGCGCGTATTGCGCCTCGGGCAGGCCGGCATCGGCGGCCTGGCGCAGCAGCTCGGCCGAGCGCTTGACGTCCTGCGGCAGGGTCTGGCCATCGAGATAGAGCAGAGCGAGGTTATAGGCCGCTCTGGGCTCGCCGAGCTTGGCGGCGGACGCCATCAGCTTGACCGCCTCGCCCTTGTCGACCGGGCCGCCGCGGCCGGAAATGCGCAGCATGGCGAGCGCGAACATCGCCTCGCGGTCGCCGGCATCCGCCGCGCGCTTGTACCATTCGGCCGCCTTGGCATAATCGCGGCGAATGCCCATGGCGTTGGAATAGAGCTCGCCGAGCATGGTCATCGCCTTGGGATCGCCGGCTTGCGCGCGGGCGGTGGCGAGCTCGAACGCCGTCTTGTACTGGCCGCGCTGATAGGCGCCGTACACCAGATCGGCGTTGGAATTGTCGGTCGGCGGCGCCGGGATCACGGTCGGGGCCGGCGTCGGCTTGACAGAGGGGGCCGGCTTGGGCGAGGCCGCAGGCTTCGGCGCAGCCTCCTTCTTCTTGGCGGGCGCGGGCTTCTGCTTCTCAGGCGTCGTGCTCGGTATGGTGGCCGGCGGGGTGATCTGAAGCTGCGCGGCCGCCGGTCCGGTGAGCAGCAGCGTAGCCAGCATGGTGATGCAGGGAAGCTTCATGTCGGGCGCTAGCCGTGCTCGCCGCCAGCAGGATTCTGGCTCGCCATCGCCGTCGCGTGCGCCTTCTTGATCGCGGCATCCGCCTCGACCAGCGCGGCCTTGGGCCCGCGCGGATCGGACCAGATGAAGTCGCCGACCAGCACGAAATCAGCGCCGCTGAGGGCGAAGTCGTGGGCTTCCTCGAGCGAGGTGGCAAAGCCGACGCAGGGCGGCTCGAACAGTTCGGCCCACCAGTCCAGCCGCTCGGCGATCGCCTGCGCCTGGGGACGCTGGCCATTCGCATCGGGTTCGCCGAACAGCACGTAGTCCGCGCCCATCTCGCCCGCATCCATGGAATGGTGCCGCGTCGTCAGCCCGCCGACGCCGGCGATGCGATCGGGCTTGAGCGATGGCAGCGCCTCCTTCAGCGCCGCGATGCCGGGCAGGTGCGCGCCGTCAGCGCCGCCGCGCGCGACCAGCTCGGCATGGCCTTCGACCAGCAGCGCTGCGCCAGCCTTCTGCACCGGCTGCGCCAGCGCCTTGATGCGCGAGATCATGGTGCGGTGGTCGGTCTCCTTCAGCCGCAGCAGCACGGCCGCGACGTCGGCCGAGCCGAGCAGGCCCGGCAGCTCGGCGACAAGCGCGGCGGGATCATCGACGACAGGCGTCGCGAGATAAAGGCGCGGCGCCGGGCGCGGCGGAGGCGGTTTGCTCGACAAGATCTAGGCTGCCTTCTGTTCCAGGCTGCTTTGCCACTCACCCTTGGCGGCAAGGCCGTTCATTCGCGCGCGATGGCTGAAGGCGCGCTGGCCGGCCGCGACGTTCTCAGGCCTCCCGCACCAGGCCTTCTGTGGCGCGGCCTGCAGCGCGCGGCCATAGGAGAAGGTCAGGCCCCAGGGCAGTGGGCCGAGCTTGTGCATGGCGTTCAGATGCGCGGTCGCCTCCTCGTCCGACTGGCCGCCGGAGAGGAAGGCGATGCCGGGCACGGCCGCGGGCACGCAGGCCTTGAGGAGGCGCACGGTCTTCTCGGCGACTTCCTCGACGGAGGCCTGCTTCGCGCATTTCTTGCCCGAGATCGCCATGTTGGGCTTCAGCACCATGCCTTCGAGCGCGACGCGCTGGACTCGCAATTCCTGGAACGTCTTGTTGAGCACCCGCCCCGTCACCTCATAGCAGCGGTCGATGTCGTGGTCGCCGTCCATCAGCACCTCCGGCTCCACGATCGGCACGATCTGCGCGGCCTGGCACAGCGCGGCATAGCGCGCCAGCGCGTGGGCGTTGACGCTGATCGCGGTCATGGAGGGAATGCCGCTGCCGATGTCGATCACCGCGCGCCATTTGGCGAAGCGCGCGCCGCGCTCGTAATATTTCTTCAGCCGCTCGGCGAGCTTGTCGAGGCCGACGGTGACGAGCTCTCCCGGACACATCGGCAGGGCCTGCGTGCCCTCGTCGACCTTGATGCCGGGAATGGCGCCGCTACTCTCGATCAGCTTGATCAGCGGCGTGCCGTCCGCAGCATTCTGCCAGATCGTCTCGTCATAGAGGATCACGCCGGAGATGTACTGGCTCATGGCGTCCTTGGCGCGGAACAGCATCTCGCGATAGTCGCGGCGGTTCTCTTCGGTCGATGCGACGCCGATCGCGTCAAAGCGCTTCTTGATGGTGCCGGAGGATTCGTCGGCGGCGAGGATACCCTTGCCGGGGGCCACCATGGCGGTCGCGATCCTGTTGAGCTCAGTCAGATTCATCGAGAGGTCCTCCCAAAACGATTCTGCCCTTGCCCGTGAAAATAGACCGTTCTCGGGCAATTGCCGAGTTAACGTTCGTCGCAGGGTAAGGGGGGCTGGAAGCCCGCGGCCTCCACAGCGTCATGGCCGGGCTTGTCCCGGCCATCCACGCCTTGCCCCAGGCGCCCAAGAACGTGGATGCCCGGGACAAGCCCGGGCATGACGATCTCTCGTGGATCTCTAGCTGTGACAGCCCGCTGCAAGTGGGGCTCGGCTGTCGGATTTTACGCGACCTTCGGATCCAGCTCGCCCTTGGCGTAGCGCTTGGCCATCTCGGCGGTGGTCAGGACGCGCTTGATCTTGGCGGCCTGGCCGGCGGTGTTGAACTCCTGCAGGCGCTGCTTGCACAGCTTGGTCATCGCTTCCATCGCCGGCTTCAGGTACTTGCGCGGATCGAACTCTTCCGGGCTGTCCTTCAGCACCTTGCGGATCTGGCCGGTCATCGCCATGCGGTTGTCGGTGTCGATGTTGATCTTGCGCACGCCGTTCTTGATGCCGCGCTGGATCTCGCTCACGGGCACGCCCCAGGTCGGCTTCATCTTGCCGCCATAGGCGTTGATGATGTCCTGCAGCTCCTGCGGCACCGACGAGGAGCCGTGCATCACGAGATGTGTGTTCGGCAGCTTGCGGTGGATCTCCTCGATCACGTTCATGGCGAGGATGTCGCCGTCGGGCTTGCGGGTAAATTTGTAAGCACCGTGAGACGTCCCCATCGCGATCGCGAGCGCGTCGACCTTGGTCTCCTTGACGAACTTCACGGCCTCGTCCGGATTGGTCAGGAGCTGGTCGTGGCTGAGCTTGCCTTCGGCGCCGTGGCCGTCTTCCTTGTCGCCCATGCCGGTCTCGAGCGAGCCGAGCACGCCGAGTTCGCCCTCGACCGAGATGCCGCCGAGATGGGCCATGTCGGTCACGGTCTTGGTGACGTCGACATTGTAGGCCCAGTCGCCGGGCGTCTTGCCGTCGGCCTTGAGCGAGCCGTCCATCATGACGGAGGTGAAGCCGGCCTGGATCGCGGTCATGCAGGTCGCCGGCTCGTTGCCGTGGTCGAGATGCACGCAGACCGGAATGTGCGGATAGATCTCGGTCACCGCGTCCATCATGTGCTTGAGCATGACGTCGTTGGCGTAGGAGCGCGCGCCGCGCGAGGCCTGGATGATGACGGGCGCGTCGACCTGGTTGGCCGCGTCCATGATCGCCAGCGCCTGCTCCATGTTGTTGATGTTGAAGGCCGGTACGCCGTAATCGTTCTCCGCCGCGTGGTCGAGCAGTTGACGTAACGTGATCCGAGCCATCTGTCTTTTTCTCCCGTTGGGGCCTTTCAAGGCCGCGATGTTTGCCGACTTGAGTTACTTGACGCGCAGCACCTCGACGCCGGGCAGGGGCTTGCCTTCCATCCACTCGAGGAACGCGCCACCGGCGGTCGAGACATAGGTGAAGTCACCGGCCACATGGGCCTGGTTGAGCGCCGCGACGGTGTCGCCGCCGCCCGCGATCGAGATCAGCTTCTTGGCCTTGGTGCGCTCGGCAGCGTGCTTGGCGGCCGCGACCGTGCCGCGGTCGAACGGCTGCATCTCGAACGCGCCCAGGGGGCCGTTCCAGACCAATGTCGCCGCGTCGTCGATCGCGGCATGGACGCGGGCGATCGATTGCGGGCCGACGTCGAGGATCATGCCGTCGGCCGGGATCGCGTCGAGCCCATAGGCGTGCGAGGGCGCGTTGGCGGCGAAGTGATAGGCAACGGTGGCGTCCACGGGGAGGATGATGGCGCAATTGGCGGCGTCCGCCTTCTCCATGATGCGCAGCGCGGTGGCGGCGAGATCCTTCTCGGCCAGCGACTTGCCGACCGCAACGCCCTGGGCGTGCAGGAAGGTGTTGGCCATGCCGCCGCCGATGACGAGCGCGTCGACCTTGGTCACGAGGTTTTCCAAGAGGTCGATCTTGGTCGAGACCTTGGCGCCGCCGATGATGGCGATGACGGGCTTGGTCGGCGAGCCCAGCGCCTTCTCCAGCGCGTTGAGCTCGGCCTGCATGGTGCGGCCGGCATAGGCCGGCAGCTTGTGGCCGAGGCCTTCGGTCGAGGCGTGGGCGCGGTGCGCGGCCGAGAACGCGTCATTGACCCAGATGTCGCCGAGCTTGGCCAGCTCCGCGACGAAGGCCGGATCGTTCTTTTCCTCTTCCTTGTGGAAGCGGGTGTTTTCGAGACAGAGAATGTCGCCGTCCTTCAGGGCGGCGACGGCCTTGGCCGCGGGCTCGCCGATGCAGTCGTCGGCGAAGGCGACCGGCTTCTTCACCACCTTCGACAGCGCCTCGGCGACCGGCTTGAGCGAGTCCTTGGCGTCGCGCCCCTTCGGCCGGCCGAAATGCGCGAGCAGGATGACCTTGCCGCCCTTGTCCGAGATTTCGGCGATGGTCGGCGCGACGCGCTCGAGCCGGGTCGCGTCGCTGACGCGGCCATTGTCCATGGGCACGTTGAGATCGACGCGCAGCAGCACGCGCTTGCCCTTCACGTCGACGTCGTCGAGGGTGCGGAATTTGTTGGTCATTTCTGGGCTCTCTTGTCCCGGGCCTCTAGGAGGTCATTCCGGGGCGGTGCGCCAGCACCGAACCCGGAATCTCGAGATTCCGGGTCTGGTCCTTCGGACCATCCCGGAATGACGATCTGCGACGTCAGATCACCTTCGCCATCGCGGCGGCGGTGTCCGCCATGCGGTTCGAGAAGCCCCACTCGTTGTCGTACCAGGACATCACGCGCACCAGCGTGCCGTTCTGCACCTTGGTCTGGTCTTCGTGGAAGGTCGAGGAGTGCGGGTCGTGGTTGAAGTCGATCGAGACGTTCGGCGCGTTGGTGTAGCCGAGGATGCCCTTGAGCTGCTGCTCGCTGGCGCGCTTCATCGCCGCGTTGATCTCCTTGGCGTCGGTGGCGCGCTTGGCGACGATCTTGAGGTCGACCACCGAGACGTTCGGGGTCGGCACGCGGATCGCGACGCCGTCGAGCTTGCCCTTCAGCTCGGGCAGCACGAGGCCGATCGCCTTCGCCGCACCGGTCGAGGTCGGGATCATCGACATGGCGGCCGCGCGGCCGCGGTAGAGATCCTTGTGCATCGTATCGAGCGTCGGCTGGTCGCCGGTATAGGCGTGGATCGTGGTCATGAAGCCGGTCTCAATACCGACGAGGTCGTTCAGCACCTTGGCGACCGGCGCCAGGCAATTGGTGGTGCAGCTTCCGTTGGAGACGACGAGATGATCCTTGGTCAGCGTCTCGTGGTTGACGCCGTAGACGATGGTGGCGTCGGCGCCGTCGGCGGGCGCGGAGACCAGCACGCGCTTGGCGCCGGCGGTCAGATGTGCGGACGCCTTGTCTTTCGAGGTGAAGATGCCGGTGCATTCCATCGCGATGTCGACGCCGAGATTCTTCCAGGGCAGCTTCGAGGGATCGCGCTCGGCGGTCACCTTGATCTTGCCGCCGCCGAGATTGATCGAGTCGCCGTCGACGGTGACGGTGCCGGGGAAACGGCCATGGACGCTGTCGAAGCGGAGGAGGTGAGCATTGGTCTCGACCGGACCGAGGTCGTTGATGCCGACGACCTCGATGTCCTTGCGGCCGGACTCGGCGATCGCCCGCAGGATGTTACGGCCGATGCGGCCAAAACCGTTAATTCCGACGCGGACTGCCATGTTTCGTCTCCTTCAATGACCGTTGTCATCCCGCACAACGCGCTGTGCGCGCCTGCGAGGGTTTTTTAGGGGCGGGCGCCCGGTTCGGCCGGGCGGTGCTTGATCATATGAGGGATTACGTAGTCCTTTTTTGCGGCAAGCTCAACTCTCAGGTAACGCGCTTCAGCACAGCGTTAACCGCAGCCTCGGCGGTAATACCGAAGTGCTTGTAAAGCTCCTTGGCAGGGCCGCTTTCGCCGAAGGAATGCATGCCGATGAATTCGCCATCCTGGCCGATCACGGCATCCCAGCCCCAGCGCACGGCAGCCTCGATCGCCACCTTCACCGGCGCATTGCCGATGATGGCGGCGCGCTTGGCCTCTGGTTGCGCTAACAACAGCTCCAGTGACGGAACGGAGACAACGCGCGACGCGATGCCGCGTTCCGCGAGCTGCTTCTGGGCAGCGACCGCGATCTCGACCTCGGAGCCGGAGGCGAACAGCGTCGCCTTGGCTTCGCCTTGGGCCGCGACCAGCTCGTAGGCGCCGGCCGCGCAGGGGTTGTCGTTCGGTGCGGTGGTCCGCAGCTGCGGCAGGTTCTGGCGCGTCAGCGCCAGCACGGTCGGACCGTCCACGCGGTTGAGCGCGAGCTCCCAGCACTCGGCGACCTCCATGGCATCGCAGGGGCGGAATACGCGCATGTTTGGGATGGCGCGCAACGCGGCGAGGTGCTCGACCGGCTGATGGGTCGGACCGTCTTCGCCGAGGCCGATCGAGTCATGGGTCATGACGTAAACGACGCCGGCGCCCATCAGCGCGGCGAGGCGCATCGCGGGACGGGCGTAGTCGGTGAACACCAGGAAGGTCGCCCCGTTCGGCGCGAAGCCGCCGTGCAGGAAAATGCCGTTCATCGCGGCGGCCATGCCGTGCTCGCGGATGCCGTAATGGATGAAGCGGCCCTTCGGCGTCTTGGCCGAGAACGCGGTCGCCGACTTCGCCTTGTTGTTGTTCGAGCCGGTGAGGTCGGCCGAGCCTGCCAGGAATTCCATCGGCATCGCGCCGGCGATCACTTCGATCACCGCTTCCGACGACTTGCGGGTGGCCGCATTCATCGGCTTTTCCAGCAGCTCCTTCTTGTAGGCGCGCACGGCCTTGGCGAGAGAAGCGGGACGCTCATGGCGCAGACGGCGCTCGAACTCGGCGCGCTTGCGGCTGCCGAGCTCGCCGAGCCGCGTTTCCCATTCCTGGCGTGCGGCTGCGCCACGGCTGCCGGCCGCGCGCCATGCCTTCAGCACGTCCTCGGCGATTGCGAACGGCTCGAGCGAGAGGCCGAGCTTCTCCTTGGCAGCCTTGAGCTCGTCGGCGCCCAGCGCCTCGCCGTGCACCTTCGAGGTGCCGGCCTTGTTCGGCGCGCCGAAGCCGATGGTGGTGCGGCAGGCGATCAGCGTCGGCTTGTTCGATTTCTTCGCGCGCGTGATGGCGTCTGCAATCGCCGCCTGGTCATGGCCGTCGATCTTCTCGGCGGCCCAGCCCGCCGATTTGAAGCGCTTCACCTGGTCGACGGAATCCGCGATCGAGGTCGGACCGTCGATCGAGATGCCGTTGTCGTCGTAGAGCACGATCAGCTTGTTGAGCTTCCAGTGCCCCGCCATCGCAATCGCTTCCTGCGACACGCCTTCCATGAGGTCGCCGTCGGAGGCGAGCACGTAGGTGTGGTGATCGACGATCTTCTTGCCGAACTCGGCGGCGAGCATCTTCTCGGCGAGCGCCATGCCGACCGCGGTCGAGATGCCCTGGCCGAGCGGACCGGTCGTGGTCTCGATGCCCTTGGTGCGGAAATTCTCCGGGTGCCCGGGGGTGAGCGAGTCGACCTGGCGGAACTGCTTGATCTGGTCCAGCGTCATCTCGGCATTGCCGGTCAAATACAGCAGCGAATAGAGCAGCATCGAGCCGTGGCCCGCCGACAGCACGAAGCGGTCGCGGTCCGGCCAGGCCGGCGCCGTGGCGTCGTATTTCAGGAATTGCGTGAACAGCACCGTGGCGATGTCGGCGGCACCCATCGGCAGGCCGGGATGACCCGATTTCGCCTTCTCGACAGCGTCCATCGAAAGGCCGCGGATCGCGTTGGCCATACGGGTGTGATCGACCTGCGTCATGTCTGAAATCCGTCTGAAATGAGGCGCTTGGAGGCGATGTACGCCCGCGCGGGAGGAGCCTGGCGGCCACTGAAGGTCGGGGCTGGGATAGCACCTCGGTTCCGGGAGTCCAAGGCAGTCAAACGCCGATTTGGCCGCAAAAGTTGCCTCTGTGGAGATCGGTTTTCCGCCGGACGCGCGCGTGGCGGAACTCACGGATCGGGATGACGTCCGTCCCGATTGATCGGTGCATAGTTTCGCGGCGGCGTTGCGCTGGGCTAGCTTGCCACGTAAATTTCTGCTTCTAACCGCTTGCCGAACCGAGTCTTTTGCCGGGCGGCAAGCCCCAGGAAAAGGCCACTGGGCAAAGGCCGCAGGTTCCGCCGCTGACTACATGAACGATCGCGTGTCCAACAGTGCCGCCATGACGGAATCCTCCGCGGTCGAGATCGAGATCGCGACCCGCAGGTTGACGGCGGCGCTCGACGCGCTCGAAAGCGCGGTGGAGCGGCGGCGCGATGCCGATCGCGACGAGAACGAGCTCGCGGCGCGGATCCAGGCACTCGGCGCGGATCGTTCGCGGCTTGCCGACGAACTCGATGGCGCGCTGGTGAAAGCGCGCAAGCTCGAGCGCACCAACCGCGAAATCTCCGACCGGCTGGATTCGGCCATCGTCACGATACGCTCGGTGCTCGATACCGGAGAGGACGGATGAGCCACATCAACGTCACCATCAACGGCCGGCAATACCGCATGGCCTGCGAGGAGGGCCAGGAGGTGCGGCTGCTCAAGCTCGCCGAGAGCCTGGAGACGCGGATCCAGTCGCTGCGCGGAAAGTTCGGCGAGATCGGCGATGCCCGTCTCACCGTGATGGCGGCGCTGACGGTCTGCGACGAGCTGGTCGACGCCGGCAACCGTGTCCGCACCATGGAGCAGGAGCTGACCGAGCTCAGGGATTTCCGCAACGCCGCCGTCGAGCGCGCCCGGCTGACCCAGACCGCCGTGGTCAACGCGCTGAACGCGGCGGCCGAACGCATCGAGAAGTCGACCCAGGTGCTGAACCGCACTGTCGGGAATGGAATCGCGATCGGGTAGGGCTGCGGATCGTAGCTGGTTTGTTCGATGTGCCCGCGCGCGCCTTACCCTCCCCTGGAGGGGGAGGGTCGATCGCGCGCAGCGCGAGCGGGGCGGGGTGATCTCTCCGCACGGAGACTGTTGCAAGTGGAGAGACCGTCACCCCACCCCGTCTCACACGTCGCTGCGCTCCATGTGAGCCGACCCTCCCCCTCCAGGGGAGGGTAAGAAAGCGAGCCTTCTCGCCGCACTGGCGATTCGTCAGTATCGTTGTTACATTGCCCAGGCGAGGCTGCGACGTGCGTCAGGAGCCATATATCCCCGGGGCCTTATCGATCCTTTAGGGAACTGTCCCTGGCCGGGCCCGTGGGCCCGGACATATGGTGCCCACCTACTTTCGTAGGGAACTCCGGGATCGAGTGCTTCAACGGCGTACGCGGCTTCGCACTGTTTTCTGCTCGGTTTGTGCTTGTTGAAATGACTGCGGCCAATTCAACAGGTGTCATGCCCCGCCGAGTGCGCAATGCGCACGGAGGACCGGGGCATCCAGTACGCCGCGGCCTTTGTGTGAATCACCACCGCCTCTGGAATACTGGATCACCCGCATTCGCGGGTGATGACGTGGGGACCGACATGCCCGCATCGAAAGCCGAACTCCGCGCCAAAGCCCTGGCGGCGCGCGACGCGCTGAGCGAGAAGAAGCGCAGCGCCGCCGCCGCAAAGCTCGCCAAGCGCGGGCTGCCGTTCAAGCTGCTGCCCGGCAGCATCGTCTCGGGCTATTCGCCGATCCGCAGCGAGATCGATCCGATGCCGCTGATGAAGGCGCTTGCGGAGCAGGGCGCGAAGCTCGCGCTGCCCTGCGTCACCGCACGCGGCCAGGCGCTGATCTTCCGCATCTTCCATCCGAACGATCGCCTGATGCTCGGCCCGCTCGGCATTCCCGAGCCGTCGCCGGCGGCCGCCGAAGTCATTCCGGACGTCATGCTGACGCCGCTGGCGGCGTTCGATCGTCTCGGCCATCGCATCGGCTACGGCGCCGGGCATTACGATTTCACCTTCGCGCATTTGCGCAAAGCCAAGCAGATCGTCGCCATCGGGCTGGCTTTCGCAGCGCAGGAGATCAAGGCGGTTCCGGCACTATCGCACGACGTGGCGCTGGATTATGTGCTAACGGAATCGGACGTGTTCGATTTCCGGAGTTCTGAAGTTGCGCATTCTCTTCGTGGGTGATGTGGTCGGCCGTAGCGGGCGCGAGGCCGTCGCCGAATATCTGCCCGGCCTGGTCAAGGACTGGTCGCTCGATCTCGTCGTCGTCAACGGCGAGAATTCCGCCGGCGGCTTCGGCATCACGGAAGCGATCTACCAGGAGTTTCTCGAGGCCGGCGCCGATGCGGTAACGCTCGGCAATCACTCCTGGGACCAGCGCGAGGCGCTCGTCTTCATCGAGCGCGCCGATCGCCTGGTGCGCCCGGCGAACTATCCGCGCGGCACGCCCGGCCGCGGCGCCGCCCTGGTCGAGGCCAAGAACGGCAAGCACGCCCTCGTCGTCAACGCTTTGGGCCGCGTCTTCATGACCCCGTTCGACGATCCCTTCGCCGCGCTGGAGCGCGAGCTCGGCGCCTGCCCGCTCGGCGTTGCGGCCGACGCCATCGTCGTCGATTTCCATTGCGAGGCGTCGAGCGAGAAACAGGGCATCGGCTTCTTCTGCGACGGCCGCGCCAGCCTCGTCGTCGGCACCCACACCCACGTGCCGACCGCCGATCACCAGATCCTCGCCGGCGGCACCGCCTACATGACCGACGCCGGCATGACCGGCGACTACGATTCCATCATCGGCATGCAGAAGGAAGAACCGTTGCGGAGATTCACATCGGGGATTCCATCGGGCCGTTTCGAGCCCGCCGCAGGCGCGGCGACGCTCAGCGGCGTCGCCGTGGAGACCGATGATGCGACGGGACTCGCACTGAAGATTGCACCGGTGCGCATGGGTGGCCGGCTGGAGCCGGCAACGCCGAAGTTCTGGTTGAGTTGAAGCGCGAAAGCCCGATCACCCAGTGTTGTCCCTGGACGATGATGCCACTTTGCCCTCAACAGTGCCGGCTGCGGCCGTGGGCAGTGACGTCCGGTCTACCTTCGGCTGCGGACGTGACCGGGCACTGCCCGGACGGTTGCGATGGGCCAGAAGCAGACGTCGCAATTTGTCCGAGCAGGCGCCGTCTTTGCTCAGCCGCCTCGTTCTAGCGAATGCCAACTGCCATTGACGAAATAAACGCCTCGACTTGCCGCAACATCCGCGGCCAAATATCGATCGGCTTCTCAACGTCGAGAACGCCAAGCGAAACGACTGACCCGTCGCGGAGCCGCCCGCGAATTGTACAGCTGTTGCTTGGTCGCTGGGTAGCAGCGGGACCGCATTGTGCTGTGACTAGGGAGCCAAAAAAAATGGGCTCGATCGACGTGAGCTCAAACCATGGCTCTCGGACGATTTTTCGAAACAAGCCGCCTGGCGTTGGTTGGCCACCTTCTGCAACACTGAGGCTCGCGAGATGCGATCTATTGATGGCCAGAGGAAAAATACCGGCAAGGTCAGCACGGTCGGTACCCCCGCCAGCCCAAGCAATCAGGCCTTTCTTTGGAAAGGAAATACTATTAACCATCGCCGGTGGGCTCTGCGGAGATTGGCAATAGTGCTTGGTTCGAAGATTATTCAGTAAATAGTCCCGCGTTGATAAAGCTTGTTCAGGCGAGTAGTACGGCTGGAGCGCAGCCGGAATATGATACTCGATCCCGTTCAGCTGCAATCTGACCGTATGAGCGACTATGCAAGTCGCCTCGCCAGATCCGAATGCAAGAATGTAGCTTATCGCGAGGGTCGCCGCCAAAAAGAGCGTAAGAAGGAAGGCGAACGTTGTATTACGCATTCCATTCTCGGATCGTGTTTTTACGCGTACCAGAGCATCGTCTTTTTGATTGCGGAATTACTCCTAGTCAACCTCCAGCATTGCCGCATCCTCAATTTTCACTGAACGAGTGGATGCCCGCTTCGGGTCAAAACGCGAAGAACTCAGCTTGAGCAAATCTGGTCCGCTCTGGCTTAACGAGCGGGCTACCGACCGCCGAGGCGCAACTTCGCAGATGGCCATAGCCTCACTCTCTTCAGGACGGCCTTCTCCAAAGGTCAGCTGGGTGGACGGTCAAAGCCCTCGAAGGCGAGGAAAAGCAATCCGAACATGATTGCCACGATGAGACCTGAGCCGAGAACGACGAGCAGCGCAGCCTTCCAGCCGGCCAAACCTCGCTTCTGGAGCCGAACCGCGTAGAGGATCAGGGCGATGAACAGGATAGGACCAACGAGCAAGAGCATGGTCGATCCTAAATCTTCGCCCGAAGCTAAGTCTACTATTCAGGCCGCAATTCGCTTCCCCCTTCAAGCCAGGTCTATCGCATATAGGCTTTTTCGGAGGGGCCTGAGCAGGCGCGTCGAAGGATGGCCGCAGGCGAGCGTCGGATCTGCGCTTCGCTTGTCCGTGGCGACGGCGGAGATCGTCGCGCGCGATCACGCGTCAATCTCAGGTGACCGCGCCCCGCGCCGCGACTGGCCAAAGCGCCTCCACGCGGGCATCCGGTGTGTTGAAGCCGCGCACGCCGACATACCAGTCGTAGAGATTGACGGTCGGGTCGCAATGGCCGGGGATCAGCGTCACCTTGTCGCCGATCGCCAGTCGCGACGAAGCGCTGTCGAAATCGAGCAAGCCATGCTCGTCCGAGGGCCGATGATAGCGCAAATCGGGCCGGCCGAGCACGACCGGAAATCCGCTGTCGTTCGAAAGCGCCTTGTGGCCGGCATCGATGACCGCGCGCTCGCCGGCGCCTGTGCTCATCACGGTCGCGATCACGAACAGCGCATGCTCGAACGGATTGGCGTTGCGCGCGCCGTCGGCGAGGTTCTTGGCGTAGTCGGCGTCCATGAAGATATAGGAGCCGGCCTGCAATTCGTTCCAGATGCCGCTCGCGCCTTCGAGCTCGAATGTGCCGGTTCCCGCGCCTCCAATCGTCCGGCATTGGAAGCCTGCCTCTTTGAGGACGCGCAGCGTCTCCGCGGTCGCGTTCGCGGCACCGGCGATGGCAGCGCGCCGCTCCTCCGGCGTGCGCAAATGCTGGGCAGAGCCGTGATAGGCCTGCAAGCCGCCAAACGACAGGAAGCGCGACTCCGCCACCTGCCGCGCCAGGGTGGCCGCCGCGGGCCCCGGCCTGACGCCGCAGCGACCGGCGCCGACGTCGATCTCGACCAGGACTTCGATTTGCGATCCTGCCTGCTCCGCGGCGTGCGACAGTTGCTCGACCATGATCGTATCGTCCACGCAAACGCTGATGCGCGCGTGGCGCGCGAGGCTTGCGAGCCGTTCCAGCTTCCGCAGGCCCACCACCTCATTGCTGACGAGCACGTCGCTCACCCCGCCCGCAACCAGGATCTCGGCCTCGGCGACCTTCTGGCAACACATGCCGATTGCGCCGCGCGCGATCTGCTTGGCGGCAATGATCGGTGATTTATGGGTCTTCGCATGCGGACGCAAGCGAACGCCGAGCTTGCTCACTGCCGCCGCCATCGTGTCGAGATTGCGCTCGAAGGCGTCGAGGTCGATGATCAGCGCCGGTGTATCGCTCTCGGAAAACGGCGCGCCGATTTGGGCGGGTGGACAGGACATCGAAAAACCAGCTTGCTGTGTTCGGGTTCGCGCCCCGAACGCGTGGTGGCGTTTCTACGGCAACGTCGGCCGCCGCACCAGTGCAGGCGGCTCTTGGTGCTCGGCAGGTGGCGGGGAGAACCGCATGCCTCCCACTATTTCGGAATAATAGCAATCTACCCCTGTTTTGCCCGACAAGTCAAAAATGCCGCTGCCTGCCGCCGCAAGCCATTGATTCCACACGCCCCGCCTACTGTGCATGGGGTTGTTTTCGAACTTTTAGTTCGGGCGCGCGGGAGCGCCGGCCGTCAGCCCTGGCGAAAGCCCATCCGGAACGCGCCCCAGTGCCTGCCGCGGACCATGATCGGCGAGGACAGGTCCTTCATCAGCACGAACTGCCCGCCGCCCATGTCGCGGCGGTAGGTCTGGAGCAGGAACGGCTTGGTGCTGCCTGCGACCTTCTTCACCGTGCGGTCGTTGAACAGGCGGCGGTTGCGGCAGTTTGCGTTATTCCAGACGGGGTCCTTGCCCTGCGGCAGGCGGTAGTTCGGATTGTGGGTCGGCAGGTAGCCGCTCCGTGCCCAGGCGACGCAATAGACGATGCGCGGATCCGCTTTCTGGATCGGGTCCTGGATCGCGGGCAGCACGCGGTCGGTGAACTCGACGTAGTTGGTGAGATATTGCTTTGGATCGGTGCCGGGAATTTCCCGATAGGTCTCGTCGAGCAGTTGGTCGAGCGTGATGTCGCCGCGATCGATGGCGGCTTCGAACTCGGCCGAGATCCGCTTCGCGGTATCGACCACGATTCGGATCAGCGGCGTGTCCGAGGTCTCCACGCCGCTGTCCGCGATCAGCGCGATCAGGCCTTCGGATGTGTCGAGCAGCTTGGCCACCCGCTCGTCGGCGTTCTTGAGGTCGTGCGAGGAGAGGTCGACGCCCTTGGCGAGCTCATTGAGCTCGCTGATGACGGTGTCGCAATGTCCGAGATTGGAGGTCGCCGCGCGCGTGACGCTGCCGATCTCCGCTTCCACGGAAGCGAATCCCTGCTGCACGCGCGAGATGATGCCGGAGATCGCTTGCGCGCCTTCGCCAGCCGTCTTGGCGCGCTGGGAAGCTTCGCTGCTCTCGCCGATCAGGCCTTCGATCTGGCCGTCGAGATCGCGCACCGTGTCGGAAATCTCGTGCGTGGCCTGGCGGGTGGCTTCCGCGAGGTTCTTCACTTCGCTTGCGACCACCGCGAAGCCGCGGCCGGCATTGCCGGCGCGGGCGGCCTCGATGGTCGCGTTCAGCGCGAGCAGATTGGTCTGCTTGGCGATCGCCTCGATCGAGCCGGAGACCTTCGCCACCTGGGCCAGCGCCGAACCGACGGCGGACAGGCGCGCCTCGATCCGCTCCACCGCGGCGACGAGCTCCGAGATGTGGCTGACCGCGGTGTCGACGGCGCTGCGCGACTGCGTGATCTCGCCGACCGCAGCCGACGTGGTGGTTTGCACCGCCTGCGATGCATTGGCGATGTCGTGGTTGGCCGAGACCATCGTCTCGGCCGTCTTTTGCAGATGATGGAACCGTTCCGACTGGTTGGCGACGCGGTTTGCCACTTCCTGGACGTTGCCGGCAATGTCAGCGAGTTCCACGCCGAGGCCGCCGATGCGGTCGGCGAGCTGATCGATCAGCCGTTCGGCGAGCGTGCGGTTGGATGCGGTGTCCATGACGGCAAGTTGTGCGGCGGACATGTCCTGGGCTTCCTCCAATCAGGGCCGTTCGCCGGCCCTCCGCGGCATTCCCATTCCAGCGGCGACTTAGAGGATGATTCGCCAGCGGCGTCTTGCCTGAGCGTGCACTAGAGTTTGTAGGCGGTGCGGAATCCGCCCCAGTGCCGGCCCTGCACGCGGATCGGGACGTCGATCTCGCGCATCATCACCGTGTTTCCATTGCCCATGTCGCGCGCATAGGTTTGGACTAGGTACGATCGCAGGTTGCGCGCGGCGGCGAGCCCCGCCGGATCGTTGAACATCCGCCGGTTGCGGCTGTTGGCCGTATTCCAGGCGACGTCGCCCGGCCGCTGCGGATGCGAATAGATCCTGTTGTGCACCGGCAGGAAGCCGTTGCGGTCGACCATGGCGCAGAACGCCATGCGCTGGTCCTTTGCCAGAAAGGCTTCCTGGAACGGCGGCAGGGCACGGTCGGCCCAGTCGAGATATTTGGTGCGGTATTGCTGCGGATTGGTTCCGGCGATCTCGGCATAGTCGGTGTCGAAGAGGTCGTCGATCCCGACGTCGCCGCGGGCCACCGCCTGCTCGAAGATCTTGGTCAGCGCGCTGCCCGCCTCCATCGCGCGGGTGACGAACTCGGTGTTCTCCCCGTGGATCGACCAGAGCTTGTCCTCGATCTTTTCGCGGAGCTCGGCATTGGGGCTGGCGAACTGCGCGCGGGCGCCGGCCTTGGACTGCTCGACCACGCGCAGGCGACAGGCGCCGACGTCTTCGAGGGTACCCTCGATCATGGCTTGCGGTGCGAGCCGGCTGGCGTCCGCGCCGCCGATCAGCACGCCGTCCATCGCGATTTCATAGATCGGCATCACGCCGCGCGCGCTCTCGAACTTGAGATGACAGGGCAGCCGCTCGGTCTTGCGGCGGTCGTCGTGCTCGCTCTGCCGCAGCAGCACGGCGCAGCGCGACTTCAGCTTTTGTGCGAAGGTGGTGACGGCTTTGCCGGCGCTGGCGACGTTCTCGCCGTGGCTCTCGGCCGCCTTGGTCGCGGCATCGATCTCGGCCGCGCTCTCGCCGACCGAGACGATGAATTCCGAGGCGCTCGCGGCATTGCCGGAGACTTCGCTGGTGGTGGCGTTCTGTTCGGCGACTGCTCCGTTGACGGTCTCGAACACCGGGCGGATCGCCTCGATCGCCTGCGAAATGCGGTGCACGGCATCCGCAGAGCCGGCGGCGTCGCGCTGCAATGCGTCGATCTTCTTTGTGATCTCTTCGGTCGCGCCTTGCGTCTGCACCGCCAGCGCCTTGACCTCGGTTGCGACGACCGCAAAGCCTTTTCCCGCGGCGCCCGCGCGCGCGGCCTCGATGGTCGAATTGAGTGCGAGCAGCGTGGTCTGTCGCGCGATCTGCGCGATCAGATTGACGACGTTGCCGATGGCGGCGGAGGATTCCCGCAAGCGGTCGACATTGGCGCGGGCTTCCTGCGCCGCGGCACTGGCCGCGTCGGCGAGCTTGCCCGCCTCGCGAACCTGCGCCCCGATTCCGAGCGCAGACTGGGTGAACTTGTCGGCGGCATGGGCGAAGGTGGATGCGGTCGATTGCGCGGCGTTGGTCCGGCCGGTCAGGGCGTCGGTGCGGTCGCGGATGGCGGCCAGCGTCGTCGCGGTCGCCTCGGCGCCGCCGGCCACCGAATTGGCGGCGCGCTCGAGCTGCCGGATCATGGCGCCGAGCTCGAGTTCCAGCAGCTCCAGGATTTCCCGCGCCGAATCAGTCTCGGCCGCGGCAGCGGGCTCGGAATGGGCCGCCGGCTGCGGCGGCGCCGCCGGGGCGGCCGCAGGCGCAGCCTGGTCCGGTAGACGCTTCCGAAATAGTCCGAACGCCATCGGCTCTCTCTTGTCGGGGAATGGTCGGACGCTATTTTCGCAGTCCGGAATGAAATCAGGGTTAACAATGCCCGATCTCTAGGCACCCGGCCGTACCTAGGGCTACCTTTAGGGTGCTACCTTAGGAGTAGGAGATCCCTTTGATTCCGGCGGGTTGGCGGCCTATAAGGCCGCGCTTCCCACGCTCCACCTTTGGCTGACGATTTCCCAAGAGACCACGTTCCCAAGAGACCACGCATGGCCGGACATTCCCAATTCAAGAACATCATGCACCGCAAGGGGCGGCAGGATGCCCAGAAGTCGAAGCTGTTCGGCAAGCTGGCGCGGGAAATCACGGTCGCCGCCAAGCTCGGAACGCCCGACCCGGCCATGAACCCCCGCCTGCGCGCCGCCGTGATCGCAGCGCGCCAGGAGAACATGCCGAAGGACAATATCGAGCGCGCCATCAAGAAGGCGCTCGGCAGCGACGGCGAGAATTATGACGAGATCCGCTACGAGGGTTACGGCCCCGGCGGCGTCGCCGTCATCGTCGAGGCGCTCACCGACAACCGCAACCGCGCCGCCTCCGACATCCGCTCCTTCTTCACCAAATCCGGCGGCAATCTCGGCGAGACCGGCTCGGTCTCCTTCATGTTCGACCGCACCGGCGTCATCGAATACGACCGCAGCGTCGCCTCCGACGACGCCGTGCTGGATGCCGCGATCGAGGCCGGCGCCGACGACGTCGTCTCGGGTGAGGGCGGCCACGAGATCTACGCCTCGACCGAAGGCTATCGCGACGTCGCCAAGGCGCTGGAAGCCAAGTTCGGCGAGCCGCGCAAGGCCGCGCTGATCTGGAAGCCGCAGAACACGGTGGCGGTCGACGATGAGACCGGCGAGAAGCTGCTCAAGCTGATGGACCTCCTCAACGAGCACGACGACGTCCAGAACGTCTACGCCAATTTCGAGGTGTCGGACGCACTGATGGCGAAGATGGGCGGGTAGGGTACTCCCGTGTCCCGGACGCGCTGCAGCGTGAAGCGCTGCTGCGCAGAGCCGGGACCCATCGTTCTCCGAGTCCGGACGCCTGCTGGGCCCCGGTTCAGCAGCGCAGCACTCCGTGCCGCGCTGCGCCCGGGGCACGAGACCGGCTTTCCCCTGTTACTTCTGTTCTGTTTCTGTTTCGCTTCCGGCGGCCAGCCGCTATCACTGGCCCATGACTGCGCTCCCGATTCGTGGCCCCGTCCGCATCATCGGCATCGACCCCGGCCTGCGCCGCACCGGCTGGGGCGTGATCGAGGCCGAGGGCAACCGGCTGATCTACGTCGCCTGCGGGTCGGTGGAGCCGCCGGACGATTTGCCGCTGGCGAGCCGCCTGCTCGCGATCCATGAAGGGCTCGCGGCCGTTCTCTCCAGCCACCAGCCGATGGAAGCGGCGGTCGAGCAGACCTTTGTCAACAAGGACGGCGTCGCCACGCTGAAACTCGGCCAGGCCCGCGGCGTCGCCATGCTGGCGCCCGCAATGTTCGGCATCTCTGTCGCCGAATATGCGCCGAACCAGGTCAAGAAGACCGTGGTCGGCGCCGGTCATGCCGACAAGCAACAGATCTCGATGATGCTGAAGATTTTGCTGCCCAAGGCCGAGCCGCCGTCGGCGGACGCCGCCGACGCGCTCGCCATCGCCATCACCCACGCCCATCACCGCCAGAGCGCGGCGCTGCGGCTGAAGGTCGTCGGGATATGATCGCTCGCCATATATCGCCGCCGTCATGCCCGGGCTTGTCCCGGGCATCCACGATCTTTCTCGCTGAGGCCAAGGCCGTGGATGGCCGGGACAAGCCCGGCCATGACGAGAGAGAGGTGCCTCGCGCAGTCGAGCAATCCACATGATCGGCAAGCTCAAGGGCCTGATCGATTCCTACGGCGAGGATTTCGTCATCCTCGACGTCGGCGGCGTGGGCTATCAGGTGCACTGCTCCTCGCGCACGCTGCAGCATCTGCCCTCGCCGGGCGAGGCCGCCGTGCTGTCGATCGAGACCTATGTCCGCGAGGACCAGATCAAGCTGTTCGGCTTCCGCACCGACCAGGAGCGCGAGTGGTTTCGCCTGCTCCAGACCGTGCAGGGCGTCGGCGCCAAGGTCGCGCTGGCCGTGCTCGGTACGCTCTCGCCGGCCGATCTCGCCAATGCGATTGCGCTGCGCGACAAGGCCGCGGTCGCCCGCACCCCCGGCGTCGGCCCCAAGGTCGCCGAGCGCATCGTCACCGAGTTGAAGGACAAGGTGCCGCCCTTCGCCAATGTCGACCCGGCCGTGGTGCATCTCGCCGGCGCCGTCGACGACCAGCGCGCGCCGCGGCCCGTGGCGGATGCGATCTCCGCACTGGTCAATCTCGGCTACGGCCAGCCGCAAGCGGCGGCGGCGATTGCGTCGGCCTCGCGCAGCGCGGGTGAAGGCGCCGAGACGGCGCAACTCATCCGGCTGGGATTGAAGGAACTGGCGAAGTGAGCGACCCCAAAGCCAGCCGCATGGTTTCGCCCGAGCGTCGCAGCGACGATGTCGGCGACACCGCACTGCGTCCGCAATCGCTGTCCGATTTCGTCGGCCAGGCGCAGGCGCGCAAGAACCTCTCGATCTTCATCGAGGCGGCGCGCAAGCGCGGCGAGGCGCTGGATCACGTGCTGTTCGTGGGTCCCCCCGGCCTCGGCAAGACCACGCTGGCGCAGATCGTCGCGAAGGAGCTCGGCGTCGGCTTCCGTGCCACCTCGGGGCCTGTCATCGCCAAGGCCGGCGATCTCGCCGCCCTCCTCACCAATCTCGAAGAGCGCGACGTGCTCTTCATCGACGAGATCCATCGCCTGAGCCCGGCGGTGGAAGAGGTGCTTTATCCCGCGATGGAGGACTTTCAGCTCGATCTCATCATCGGCGAGGGCCCGGCGGCGCGTTCGGTGAAGATCGAGCTGTCGAAGTTCACGCTCGTCGGCGCCACCACGCGAGCGGGCCTGCTCACCAATCCCCTGCGCGATCGCTTCGGCATTCCGGTTCGGCTCAACTTCTACACCATCGAGGAGTTGGAGAGCATCGTCAGCCGTGGCGCGCGCGTGCTCAATGTCGGCATGACCGCCGACGGTGCCAACGAGATCGCGCGCCGCGCCCGCGGCACGCCGCGCATCGCCGGGCGGCTGCTCAGGCGCGTGCGCGACTTCGCCTCGGCGGCGGATGCAGACAAGATCGACCGCAAGATCGCCGACCACGCGCTGAGCGCGCTCGAGGTCGATGCCGCAGGGCTCGATGCAATGGACCGCCGCTATCTCACGACCATCGCGCTCAACTATGGCGGCGGCCCGGTCGGCGTCGAGACCATGGCCGCGGCACTGTCCGAGCCGCGCGACGCGATCGAGGACATCATCGAGCCCTATCTGATCCAGTGCGGCTATCTCCAGCGCACCCCGCGTGGCCGCCTGCTCACCTCGCACGCCTTCCGTCATCTCGGCATCGCCGAGCCCTCGCGCGATGCGGCGGCGCAGTTCGGTCTGTTCGGGACGGACGAGAGCGACGACTGATCTGCGCAAACGCGGCGCGCTCCTTCGGTCATGAATTTCTGGTGATCTCGTGCAGGCGATCTGCACGAGAACACCCCAATTCCGCTCCAATCGGGCCGCATCAAGAGAGCGCATCCCGATCGGGCTTTCATGATCACGCGACGTCATTTCATCCGTTCCATCGGCGCCCTGTCCGCCCTCGGCGTCTCCACCGCGGCCTATGGGGTCGGCGTCGAGCCGGTGCTGCGGCTCCGCGTCACCCGCTATCATCCGAGGCCGCGGCAATGGCCGGCGGATCTTTCGCTGAAGATCGCCGCCATCGCCGATATCCATGCCTGCGATCCCTGGATGTCGCTGGAGCGGATCGAGGGCATCGTCGCGCGTACCAACGCGCTGAAGCCTGATATCGTCGTGCTGCTCGGCGACTATGTCGCCGGTCTGCACCACGTCACGCGCATCATTCCGTCGAGGGAATGGGCGAGGGTGCTCGCCGGCCTCAAGGCGCCGCTCGGCGTTCATGCCGTCATGGGCAATCACGATTACTGGGACGACAGGACCGTGCAGCGCACGGGGCGCGGGCCGACGATGGCGCATCGTGCGCTCGAGGCCGCCGGCATTGCCGTTTACGAGAACGACGCGGTACGCCTCACCAAGGACGGCCGCCCATTCTGGCTCGCCGGCTTGGGTGATCAGCTGGCCTTCCTGCCGGCGCGGCGCTTGCGCAGCATGGCGCACTTCGGCGCCGACGATCTCAACGCCACGCTCGCCAAGGTCACCGATGATGCGCCCGTGATCCTGTTGGCGCATGAGCCCAATATCGCGCCGCGCGTTCCCGCGCGCGTCGCGCTGCAATTGTCCGGCCATACCCATGGCGGCCAGGTTCGCCTGCTCGGCTGGTCGCCCGCCGTCGCAAAGCAGCAGGGCATCCGGCTCGCCTATGGCCACGTCAGGCTGAAATGCGATCTCATCGTCTCCGGCGGCCTCGGTTGCAGCATCATGCCGGTCCGCGTCGGCGTGCCGCCCGAGATCGTCGAGGTGACGCTAGGTAGGACCGGGCCGGCTGTGTCCTAGCTCCGCTTGCACCGCCGGCAGTTTTTGCGCAAAAACGGGCCGGTTAGCGACAAGCGAAGAGGCTCGCGACGTGACAGCTCATCTCGACGGCGAGATCCGCGACGGCCGCCATCACATGCAGGTCCGCGTCTATTACGAGGACACGGATTTTTCCGGCATCGTCTATCACGCCAATTATCTGCGCTACATGGAGCGTGGACGCACCAATCATCTGCGCTTGATGGGTGCCGAGCAGCAGGCGCTGTTCGAGCAGGCCGAGACGGAAGGCACAGGCTACGCCTTCGTGGTGCGCTCGATGCATCTGGACTTTCTCAAGCCGGCGCGGATGGACGACGTGCTCGACGTCGTGACCTGGCCTGTCGCGGTGAAGGGCGCCTCGATCATGCTGGCGCAGGAGGTGCGGCGCGGTGACGATGTGCTGGTGAAGGCCGAGGTCCGCGTCGCCTTCATCAGCGGCGGTCGCGCCCAGCCGATCCCGAAATCGATCCGGACGCTGATGAAGGCCGATTTGATTTCGTGATCGCCCGATAGGTTGTGGCCTATCGACTTCGCCGAAGGCGGCGATAGATTGCGGCCCCGTTCAACCGATGAGGCCACCATGTCGCGCCCGCCGCTTCCGCCCTTCACCCGTGAGACCGCCGCGCAGAAAGCGCGCATGGCCGAGGACGCCTGGAATTCACGCGATCCGGTGCGCGTGTCGCTCGCCTACACCGAGGACAGCCGCTGGCGCAATCGCTCCGAGGTGTTTCAGGGCCGCGAAGCGATCGTCGCCTTCCTCACCCGCAAATGGGAGAAGGAGCAGGATTATCGCCTGATCAAGGACCTCTGGGCCTTCGACGGCAACCGCATCGCGGTGCGCTTCCAGTACGAATGGCACGATGGCAAAGGCCAGTGGTATCGCTCCTACGGCAACGAGCAGTGGGAGTTCGACGAGCACGGGTTGATGAAGCGGCGCGAGGCGTCGATCAACGACATCATGATCGCCGAGAAAGACCGCCGGTTTCACTGGGCAGCGCCGGGACCGCGGCCGGCTGATGTGCCGGGATTGGGCGAGAGCCCGTTCTGAGGTCTCAACCCTCATGGTGAGGAGCCGCGAAGCGGCGTCTCGAACCATGCAGGCCTCGCTGCTTGCAGCGGGGCATTTATCCTTCGAGACGCCCGCCCTTTGGCGGGCTCCTCAGGATGAGGAGATGGGTTTGCGCGCCAGAAACCTCGTAATCGCCGCACCCAGCTTCGCGTTGTCCATCGGCTCCGCCAGCGATGCCCTTGCCGTCGCGACGACATGGTCCGGCGCCTTGCCGTCGCGCAGATCGCAGCACACTTGCGCGAACGCAACGTCGAATTCCGGATGCGGCTGCACGGAGAGCGTGGTGCCGTTGGCGTAGAGCAGGCCGGCGTGCGGAGTGAACGCCGACGACAGGATCGTCAGCGCATCGCTCGGCGGCTCGATCACCTGGTCCTGATGCGAGGCGGCGATCGCGACCGCTTCGCCTTCGATGATTCCGTTCTCCGGCAGCACTCGATAGACATGCCGGCCGATGCCCCAGCCCTTCTCCGATTTGCGCACGGTGCCGCCGAGCGCCTGCGCGATCAGCTGATGGCCGAAGCAGACGCCGACCATCGGCGTCTTGCTGACGTGGGCCTTGCGCACGAAATCTTCCAGCGGTGCGATCCAGTCGTGCCCGTCATAGACGCCGGCAGCCGCGCCGGTGATCAGGACGGCCTCGAGCTCGCGCGGATCGGGAAGCGCATCGCCATTCGGGATGCTGACGACCTCGACCGTGGCGGCGGGGTCCTCGGCGCGGATCATGCGCTCGAACATATCGGGAAATGAACCGTGGCGCTCGCGGTGCTCGTGCGGGACCGCTCCGGTCTCGATGATGGTGATGCGTGCCATGTGCCCTCGCGAAGACAAGGAGAATACAGCAGGCGCCGCGCGGCGTCCAAATCAGCCGCTCGCAAGTCAGCCGCTCGCAACATCCTGCGCGGCCTCGTCCTCGAACTCCGCCAGCGCCTTGCGCATGGTCTCGACCAGATCCAGCGCCACCGGCGACGGGCTGCGCTGTGCCGGGAAGACGGCGGAGAATTCGAAGTCGATGCGCGGCAGGAAGCGACGCGCAACCACGCCGCGGGTGGCGAATTCCCGCGCGGTGAAAGGGTCGCAGATCGCGACGCCGAGCCCTGACGACACCATGCCGCACATGATCTCCGACAATGTGGTCTCGACCCTCAGCACGCGGCGGACCTCGTGGCGATTGAAGACCTGGTCGACGAGATGCCGGCTCGAAGATCCCGCCGACAGCGAGATGAAGGTCTCGCCTTCGAAATCGCGCGGCTCCAGCACTTCCTTCTCCGCGAGGCGATGACCGCTCGGCAGCACCGCGACGCGCGCCGGCGCCGGCAGCCGCAGGCTCGGCAGGCCGGAATGGGCGATCGGCACCTCGGCGAAGCCGATGTCGCATTGATTGTTCAGAACCCAGTCGACCACGATCGGCGAGATCACGCCGAAGAAGGCGAGGTTGAGGTTCGGCCGCTCCTGCAGGAAGTGCCCGGCCAGCCGCGGCAGAAAGCCGTTCGCAAGCGCCGGCAGCGCGGCGATGCGCAGCGAGCCCGTGCGGCGTCCGCGGATTTCCTCGGCTGCCGCCGTGATGCGCTCGAGGCCGACGAACGAGCGCTCGACCTCGGTATAGAGCGCCATCGCCGCCGCGGTCGGCACCAGGCCGGTGCCGCGCCGCTCGAACAGCTCCATCTTCAACAGCGCCTGGAAGTCGCGCAGCAAGCGGCTGACCGCTGGCTGGGTCACCACCATCAGCTTCGCAGCCTCCGTGACGCTGCCGGTCAGCATCATCGCGCGGAAGGCCTCCACCTGCCGCGAATTGATCCGCGCCATCCCGTCGTCCAATCATAACATTTTGGCATGCAGAGGGTGCCATTATTCATTGGACGATGGAAGTATAGGTTTGCGATCTTTTTCATCAGAGCTGGAGCCAGCTCGCTTTTTCGGCAGATTGGAGGCGTTCAAACCTCCAAATCGCGCCAAAACCCGCCGAACAGGGGCCGGAGCCCTGATCTCAAGGGAATTTGCGCGGAAGGAAATGCGGAAGGCGCTCCAGCCGGATTTGTCGGCACGTCACCTCATTCCGGTATGGAGATCGGTCCACATGAAGACTTTTCGCCTTCTGACCGCGGTCAGCATCGCAGCGCTCATTGCCGCCCCGTCAGCCGCCTCGGCCCAGCAAAAGACCCTCTATATCGCCGGCTACGGCGGCTCGTTCGAGAAGACGATCCGCGACGAGGTGATTCCGGCTTTCGAGAAGGAGAACGGCGTCAAGGTCGAGTACGTCGCCGGCAACTCCACCGACACGCTGGCCAAGCTCCAGGCGCAGAAGGGCAACCAGCAGATCGATGTCGCCATCGTCGACGACGGCCCGATGTACCAGGCGATCCAACTCGGCTTCTGCAGCAAGCTCGAGGGACTGCCGGCCGATCTCTACGATACCGCCCGCTTCAAGGACGACCGTGCAGTCGCGATCGGCATCGTCGCCACCGGCCTGATGTACAACACCAAGGTGTTCAAGGAGAAGGGCTGGGCACCGCCGACCTCGTGGAATGATCTGAAGGACCCGAAATACGCCAAGCAGCTCGTGATCCCGCCGATCAACAACACCTACGGCCTCGAGGCGCTTGTGATGCTGTCGAAGATGAACGGCGGCGGCGAGACCAACGTCGAGTCCGGCTTCAAGATCTTCAAGGAACAGATCAATCCGAACGTGCTCGCCTACGAGCCGTCGCCGGGCAAGATGACCGAGTTGTTCCAGTCCGGCCAGGCCGTGATCGCGGTGTGGGGCACCGGCCGCGTGCAGAGCTTTGCCAACACCGGCTTTCCCGTCGACTTCGTGTATCCCAAGGAAGGCGCGGCGACGCTGCTGACCACGGCGTGTCCGATCAACAAGCCGAACGCCTCGCCGCTCGCCGCGAGCTTCGTCAAGATGCTGCTCGATCCGAAGATCCAGCTCGTGCTGCTGAAGGATTACGGCTACGGCCCCGTGCTGAAATCGCTGGTGATCCCGCCCGAGCTCGGCAAGATGGCGCCGATCGGCGAGCGTGCGGCCAAGCTCTACAATCCGGACTGGACCGTCATCAACGAGAAGCGCGAGGAGTGGACCAAGCGCTGGAATCGCGAGGTCGAGCGCTGATCGGTCGCGGCGGAGACAGCGTCATGGCCTATCTCGAGCTCGATCGGGTCGCAAAGCAGTTCGGCGCGCAGACCGTGGTCGACGACTTCAGCCTGTCGGTGGGGAAGGGAGAGTTCATCTCCTTCCTCGGCCCGTCCGGCTGCGGCAAGACCACGACGCTGCAGATGATCGCGGGCTTCCTTGATCCCACGCGTGGCACCATTCGCCTCGAAGGCAAGGACCTGACCGCGATCCATCCGGCCAAGCGTGGCCTCGGCATCGTGTTCCAGAGCTACGCGCTGTTTCCGCACATGACCGCGGCGGAGAACGTCGCCTTTGGCCTCGAGATGCGTAACGTGCCGCGAGGCGAGCGGGCCGAGCGCGTTCGCTCCGCGCTCGCGATGGTCGGCCTTGCCGGCTTTGAGGACCGCCATCCCCGCCGCATGTCCGGCGGCCAGCAGCAGCGCGTGGCGCTGGCGCGCGCGCTGGTGATCAAGCCGAGCGTGCTGCTGCTCGACGAGCCGCTGTCGAACCTCGACGCCAAGCTGCGCGAGGAAATGCAGATCGAGCTGCGCCAGATCCAGCGCACCGTCGGCACCACGACGATCCTGGTCACCCATGACCAGAACGAGGCGATGTCGCTGTCCGACCGCATCGTGGTGATGAGCCAGGGCAAGATCGAGCAGATCGGCACGCCGCAGGAGACGTATGAGAAGCCGGCCTCCGCCTTCGTCTCGCAGTTCCTCGGCAAGACCAATGACTTTGCCGGGACCATCGACCGCACCGCGGCGCCCGCGCAGCTGGTGGCGGGCTCCTGGAGCGCACCGGCGCCGGCAGGGCTGAATGGTCCGGTCACCGTCAGCATTCGCCCCGAAAGAATCGGCTTCGGCGATGCCGGCCTCAGCGCCAAGATCATCACGCGGATTTTCCAGGGCAATCACTGGCTGTTTCAGTGCGAGAGCGAGTGCGGTCCGGCGATCGTGATCCGCCAGAACGACGGCAAGGCGCAACCGGCCGAAGGCGAGGCCGTTCGTCTCACCTGGCGTCCCGAGGACATGAGCGTGCGTGCGAGGACTGCCGCATGAGCATGGCCGCCGAGGAGCGCAGCACGCGCGCGCCGTGGGCGCTGACGGCGCCTGCCTTGATGCTGTTCGTCGGCGTGCTCCTGATCCCGCTGGCGATGACGGTGATGCTGTCGTTCCACGATTGGGGCCAGTACAAGGGCATCGAGCCGGTCTTCATCCTCAAGAACTGGCACGAGATCGCGACCGATCCCTATTACGCCGAAATGTTCTGGCGGACGTTTCGCGTCGCGATCCTGACGACACTCCTCACTGCCGTGTTGGGCGCCCCCGAAGCCTATATCCTCAACCGCATGAGCGGCCGCTGGAAGAGCTTTTTCCTGCTGGTCATTCTCGGGCCGCTCTTGATCTCCGTGGTGGCGCGTACGCTCGGCTGGGCGCTGCTGTTCGGCGGCAACAACGGCCTCGTCAACAAGCTCCTGATGTCGCTCGGGGTGATGCGCTCCCCCATTCCCTTCATGTTCACCGAAACCGGCATGGTGATCGCGCTGGCGCACGTCATGATGCCGTTCATGGTGCTGTCGGTGTGGGCAGCGCTGCAGCGGCTCGATCCGCAGATCGAGAACGCGGCGATGTCGCTCGGCGCCGGTCCCGTCACCACCATCCGCCGCATCATCATGCCGCAGATCATGCCGGGCGTGCTGTCGGGGGCCATCATCGTGTTCTCGCTCTCGGCCAGCGCGTTTGCGACGCCCGCGATCATCGGCGGCCGCCGGCTCAAGGTTGCCGCGACGCTGGCCTATGACGAATTCCTCAACACCCTGAACTGGCCGCTCGGAGCTGCGGTCGCGACGCTCCTGCTGGTCGCGCTGGTCTTCATCGTCGTCGGCAGCAACGCGCTGATCGAGCGGCGCTATGCGGAGGTGTTCCGATGAGACGGAACGGCCCGCTGGCGCTGATCTTCCACACCATCTTCGTCGTCATCATGGTGGCACCGATCCTGGTGGTCTGCCTCGTCGCCTTCACGCCCGAGGGTTTCCTGTCGCTGCCGACCAACGGCTTCTCCTTGCGCTGGTTCAGGACCATCGCGAACTATCCCGAATTCATTCACGCCTTCTGGGTCAGCCTTGGGTTGGGGGCGCTCTCGTCCTTCGTCGCGCTGCTGTTCGCGGTGCCGGCGGCGCTCGCGATCGCGCGCTATCGCTTCCGCGGACGCGATGCGCTGGCGGCGCTGTTCCTGTCGCCGCTGATGATCCCGCATGTCGTGCTCGGCATCGCCTTTCTGCGCTTCTTCACCTCGGCCGGCATCGGCGGCAGCTTTGCCGCGCTGATCATCGCCCATGTCATCATCGTGTTTCCGTTCGCGCTGCGGCTGACGCTCGCGGCGGCGACGGGGATGGACCGCACGGTCGAGATGGCCGCGGTCTCGCTCGGCGCCGGCGGCTGGACCCTGTTTCGCCGCGTGACGTTGCCGCTGATCCTGCCCGGCGTCATCAGTGGTTGGGCGCTGGCCTTCATCCAGTCCTTCGATGATCTGACCATGACCGTCTTCCTCGCCGCGCCCGGCACCGAGACATTGCCGGTGCGCATGTTCCTTTACATCCAGGACAACATCGATCCGCTGGTAACGTCGGTCTCGGCCTGCGTGATCGCGATCACCATGACCGCCCTCATTCTGCTCGACCGCTTCTACGGGCTCGACCGCGTGCTCGCCGGCAAGGGCGATACGGGGCGATAGGAGAACCCATGTCAGGAGAATATGACGTCGCCGTCGTCGGCGGCGGGCTGCTCGGCTCCGCCATTGCCTGGGGCCTCGGCCGGCTCGGCAAGACGGTCGCCGTGCTCGACGAAGGCGACATCACCAAGCGAGCCTCGCGCGCGAACTTCGCGCTGGTCTGGGTGCAGAGCAAGGGACTCGGCATGCCCGCCTATACGGTGTGGACCGTGCGGGCGTCGCAGGCCTGGGGCCGACTGGCGTCCGAACTGAAGCAGCAGACCGGGCTCGACGTCTGCCTCCAGCAGAATGGCGGCTTTCACCTCACCCTCGGCGAGGACGAATTCGGCCAGCGCACCGAGCTGGTCGCGCGCATGCACAACCAGACCGGCGCGGCCGACTACAGGATGGAGATGCTCTCCGCATCCGACGTGAAGAAGTCGCTGCCGCTGATCGGCCCCGAGGTCTCCGGCGGCAGCTATTGCCCGCTCGACGGCCACGTCAATTCGCTGCGCACGTTCCGCGCGTTCCATACCGGCTTCAAGGCGTTCGGCATCGACTATCTGCCGGAGCGGCCGGTCTCCGCGATCGGCAAGAGCGGCGGCGAATTCCGCCTGACCACGCCGAAGGGCGAGCTGCGCGCCGCCAAGGTGGTGCTGGCCGCCGGCAACGCCAACCAGACGCTGGCGCCGATGGTCGGTCTCCATGCCCCGATGGGTCCGACCCGCGGCCAGATCGTGGTGACCGAGCGCACGGTGCCGTTCCTGCCGCACCCGCTGACGACGATCCGCCAGACCGACGAAGGCACGGTGATGATCGGCGACAGCAAGGAGGACGAGCTCGACGACCGCGCGCTGAAGCATTCGATCAGCGCGGTCATGACCGATCGTGCCCAGCGCATGTTCCCGCATCTGTCGCGGCTCAACGTGGTCAGGAGCTGGGCCGGCATCCGCGTGATGCCGCAGGACGGCTTTCCGATCTACGACCAGTCAAAGACGCATCCCGGCGCCTTCGTCGCCTGCTGCCATTCCGGCGTGACGCTCGCCTCCAACCACGCTTTCGAGATCGCGCGCATGGTCGTGCAGGGCGCGCTCGAGCCCGAGCTGGTCGGCGCGTTCTCGGCGAGCCGTTTTGGCGGCGCGGGCGCGGCGAACAACAGCGGTTACTAGAGATTTCAAGGAGCCACGAGGCATCCCATGTTCAAGAGATCCGAGCAGGACAAACGCCCACCGGTGCAGATCTTCGTCGACGGCGTGGCCGTCGCGGCGCGCCAGGGCGACACCGTCTCCGCGGCGCTGCTGGCCTCCGGCGTCGACGCACGGCGTTCCACCGCGGTCAGCGGCGCACCGCGTCTGCCCTATTGCATGATGGGCGTGTGCTTCGACTGCCTCGTCACCATCGACGGCGTCGGCAATCGGCAGGGCTGCCTGGTGCCCGTCGCCGAAGGCATGCAGATCGAAATCCAGAAGGGCAAGCGGGAGATCGGAAAATGACTGTGGCTCCCGAGCGCGAAAATTACGACGTCGTGGTGATCGGCGCCGGCCCCGCCGGCCTTGCTGCTGCCGCAACATCCGCCGAGGCCGGCCTCTCGACGCTGCTGCTCGACGAGAACATCGGCCCCGGTGGTCAGGTGTTCCGCGCGATTTCGTCGACGCCGGTTGCCGAGCGCAACCAGCTTGGCGCCGATTATTGGATCGGGGCCGATCTCGTCCAGTCGCAGCGCGCCAGCAGCGCGGAAGTCATCCAGCGTGCCACCGTCTGGAGCCTCGACCGCAATCTGGATATCTCCGTCTCGATCGGCGGCGCTTCGGCCTTCATCAAGGCCAAGCGCGTGATTCTCGCGACCGGCGCGCTGGAGCGGCCATTCCCGATTCCCGGCTGGACGCTGCCGGGCGTGATGACAGCAGGCGCCGCGCAGACCATGCTGAAATCCTCGGCGCTGGTGCCCGACGGCCGCACGGTGATCGCCGGACAGGGCCCGCTGCTCTGGCTGCTCGCCGCGCAGATCCTGCGCCTTGGCGGCCGCATCGACC
Source organism: Bradyrhizobium sp. 22 (assembly GCF_000482425.1). Lineage (NCBI taxonomy): Bacteria > Pseudomonadati > Pseudomonadota > Alphaproteobacteria > Hyphomicrobiales > Nitrobacteraceae > Bradyrhizobium > Bradyrhizobium sp. 22. The sequence goes on along the minus strand of NZ_KI519400.1, from coordinate 1,155,055 downwards.
GCATCCTCGACACCACCGAGCGCGGCAATTATTTCGCCGCGCTGCCGCACGCCTTCGCCTTCCTGACCTCGCCCTATTTCGCCAAGGGCCTGTCGATGATGCGCGAGGTCAAGGCGAAGGTGCAGGTCGTCTCCGGCATCACCGAGCTCTCGGCATCCGGTGAGGGCCAGCTTGCCAGCGTCAGCTATGTCGCGGGCGGCAAGCGCGAGACCATCGCTGCGGACCTGTTGCTGCTGCATCAGGGCGTCGTGCCCAACGTCAATCTGGCGATGTCCGCCGGTATCGAGCATCGCTGGGATGATCTGCAATTGTGCTGGTCGCCGGTGCTCGATGCGAGCGGCAGCTCGTCGGTCGCCGGCATCGCAATTGCCGGCGACGGCGCCGGTATCGGCGGTGCGAGCGCCGCCGTGGTGCGCGGCCGCATCGCGGCGCGCGCGGCGGTGGAAGCGCTGTCGCCCGCGGCTGCGGCGAAGCTCGCGCCGATGGCAACGCTCCGCGCCGATCTCGCCAGGGCCGAGCGCGGCCGCGTCTTCCTCGACACGCTGTTCCGGCCTGGGCCGCAGTTCCGGATTCCCTCGGGCGACACCATCGTCTGCCGCTGTGAGGAGGTCACCGCAAAGGACGTCCTCGATTCCGTCGCGATCGGCGCGACCGGGCCGAACCAGCTCAAGGCCTACCGCCGCACCGGCATGGGCCCGTGCCAGGGCCGGCTCTGCGGCCTCACCGTCACCGAGCTGATGGCGCAGGCGCGCGGAAAGACGCCGCAGGAGATCGGTTATTACCGGCTGCGCGCGCCGGTGAAGCCGATCACGCTCGCCGAGCTCGCCGCCGTTCCCAAGAGCGAGGCGGACGTCAAGGCGGTGGTTCGCGGATGACCCAAAACGTGGATGCGATCGTCGTCGGCGGCGGCATCCACGGATGCTCGACTGCGCTGCATCTGTGCCTCGCCGGCCTGAAGCCGGTGCTGATCGAGAAGGACTATGCCGGCCGCCACGCCTCGGGCGTCAATGCCGGCGGGGTGCGCCAGCTCGCGCGGCACATCCCCGAGATTCCGCTCTCGATCCGTTCGATGGGAATCTGGGAGAAGATCGCAGATCTCGTCGACGACGATTGCAGCTTCGAAAGCTACGGCCAGGTGCTGGTCGCGGAAAACGAGGAGGAGCTGGCGGCCTGCCGCGCCCGCGTGGCCGAGCTCAACGCGCTGGGCTTCACCCACGAGGAACTGATCGGCGCTGCTGAACTACGTCGTCTGGTGCCCGCGGTTGCCGAGACCTGTCCCGGCGGAATCGTGTCGCGTCGTGACGGCGCCGCCAATCCGGCGCAGACGACGACGGCGTTCAGGCGCAAGGCCGAGCGGCTGGGCGCGACCGTGCGTGAGGGTGTCGCGGCCGGCAACATCCGGCACCGTGACGGGCTCTGGCATGTCGATGTCGGTCCTGAAACCTTCGCCGCGCCGGTGCTGGTCAATGCCGCCGGCGCCTGGGCGGGCAGGATTGCCGCCGATCTCGGCGAGCCCGTTCCGGTCGAGACCGTGGCGCCGATGCTGATGATCACCTCGCGCGTGCCGCACTTCATCGATCCCGTCGTGATCCTGCGCGGGCGCAAGCTTTCGTTCAAGCAGTTCAAGAACGGCACCGTGCTGATCGGCGGTGGCCATCTGGCGAGGCCCTATCAGGACCGCAACGAGACGGTGCTCGACTGGAAGAGCCTCGCGACCAGCGCGCAGACCGTGTTCGAGCTGTTTCCGGTGATGCGCAGCGCCTCCATCGTCCGCGCCTGGGCCGGCATCGAGGCGAAGATGAAGGACGATATTCCGGTGTTCGGTCCGAGCAGCCGTCACAAGGGCCTCTATCACCAGTTCGGCTTCTCGCTGCACGGCTTCCAGCTCGGCCCCGGCGCCGGCGCCGTGATGGCCGAGCTGATCGTCAGCGGCGGCACCCAGACCCGAATCGGCGATCTCGGCATCGACCGCTTCCATCCTTCCACGCTCTAACAAGAGGACATCATGAGCATCACCCGCAGTATTCGCACGCCCATCATGCACCGCGCCGTCGAGGCCAACGGCTTCGTCTTCCTCGGCGGCACCATCGCCGACGACACTTCGGTCTCGATGGGCGAGCAGACCCGCAACATCCTCGGCAAGATCGCCGGCTATCTGAAAGAAGCGGGAACCGACAAGAGCCGCGTCGTCAGCGCCTCGATCTTCGTCACCGATCTTTCCAAGAAGAAGGAGATGGATGCGGCCTGGACCGAGTTCTTCGGCGACAATCTGCCGACCCGCGCCACTGTCGGCGTCGCCGATCTCGGGGGCGGCGCGCTGATCGAGGTCGTGGTCACCGCGCTGAAGGGCTGATCGCGCTTGCCAAAGGGGGACGACAGCGCCCCTCACGCTGTCGCCTCATCGCGCCGCGCCTTGATATCGCCCTTCGAAGGGAATACTGAGAGGCTCTCAAACAGGAAATTCGCAGCCATGGATTCGACCCCGACCGCAAAGCCCATCCGCCTTGCCCACGGGGAGTTCCATGCCTGCCTCCGTCATCCTGTCGAACCTGTCGCTGGCCACGCCTGACGGCCGTTCTCTTGTCTCCAATCTCGATCTGACATTCGCGGCCGAGCGGACCGGTCTCGTCGGCCGCAACGGCGTCGGGAAAACGACGCTGCTTGCGTCGATCTCAGGGGAGCATCTTCCTCATTCCGGACGCGTTCTGGTCAATGGCAGCATTGGATTGCTGCGCCAGGATGCGCAGTTGCCCGCGGGGGCGAGCGTGGCCGATCTGTTCGGCGTCGGGCCGGCGCTCCAACTGCTGCGCCGTGCCGAGCGGGGCGACGCGTCGATCGACGATCTCGCGGCGATCGACTGGACGCTCGAAGCTCGGCTGGTAGCCGCGCTGGCGCGCCTCGGCTTCGATCTGTCTCCCGATACGGAGCTGTCGCGTCTGTCCGGCGGTCAGATCACGAGGGTCCGGCTCGCGGCCCTGATCTTCGCCGAACCGGACTTCCTGCTGCTGGACGAACCCACCAATAATCTCGATCAGGCTGGACGCGAGGCCCTGACCTGTCTCCTGGCAGCGTGGCGCGGCGGTGCGATCGTGGTCAGCCATGATCGGAGCCTGCTCGAGACCATGGATGCGATCGTCGAGCTGACGTCGCTTGGGGCCGCGCGCTACGGCGGCAACTGGAGCAGGTTTCGCGAACAGAAAGCCGTCGAGCTTGCTGCTGTCAGGCACGATCTCGCGCACGCCGAGAGGCGCCTGTCCGAGATCGACGGGAAGGCGCAGCAGGCGGCGGAGAAGAAAGCGCGCAAGGACAGCGGCGGCCGAAAAAAGCGCGCCAAGGGCGACATGCCGCGCATCCTGGCCGGCGCGCGGAAGGATCGCAGCGAGGATAGTGGCGGCAAGACCGCGCAAATCGCCGAGCGGCAGCGCGCGGAAGCGCTCGAGGCCGCCGCCGCGGCGCGCCGGCGCATCGAGATTCTCCAGCCGCTCTCCGTCAAGTTGCCCGCGACCGGCCTGCCGGCGGGCAGGGAGGTGCTTTGGCTCGACCGCGTCAGCGCCGGCTACCGACCTGAGCAGCCGGTCCTGCGCGATCTCTCGTTCGCCGTCGTCGGACCGGAGCGGGTCGCGCTGGTCGGGCCCAACGGCTCCGGCAAGACGACGGTGCTCAAACTCATCGCGGGCGAACTGCGTCCGCTCTCAGGGATCGTGCGGGTCAGGCCGGATTTCGCGCTGTTCGATCAGAAAGTCAGTCTGCTCGACCCGGGGCTCTCCATTCTGGATAATTTTCGCCGTCTCAACCCGAAGGCGGGCGCGAACGAGTGCCATGCCGCACTGGCCCGGTTCATGTTCCGCGCCGATGCCGGCTTGCAGGTCGTCGGAAGTTTGAGTGGCGGGCAGATGTTTCGGGCGGGCCTGGCCTGCGTGCTCGGCGGCCCGCGGCCGCCGTCGCTGCTGATCCTGGACGAGCCGACCAATCATCTCGACCTCGAATCCATCGAAGCCGTGGAAGCGGGCTTGCAGGCCTATGATGGCGCGCTGCTCGTCGTCAGTCATGACGAAGCGTTCCTGCAGGCGATCGCGATTGCACGACGGATCGATGTCGCCGCCAGGGCGCTGCCCGTCGATGGCGGGATCGTCTGATCCCGCCGGAGCGCGGTCTGGATTTGGTAGTGATTCTCAAAAACCCGACGCCCTGCCCCCAGCGCGTCGGGTGGAAAAAACGAGTATCAATCCGTGATCTCAATGCGATTGTTGTGACGCGTGCCGCACCAATTTTCTACTCCGGGAAACTACCGCGTGGGAACCGGTCGTCTTCGCCAGAGCAGCGTCGCCGGCGATCGCGATCAGCACCTGGGCGTAGAGGATCCTGGACCAGGGCTGCTGCCAGCGGCCGCTGGCTGGCTGGACCGCGACTTGTGTCATAGAGTGGGCCGGGGACGCAGTCTTGCAGGATCTGGATCTTGCATGACCTGCACGATGTGATGCCGCCGCAGAAGTGACAATCACATTCTTGCCTGTTTGCACGACGATCGATCGCTGCACCGCAATTGGGGGGAACATGGCGACTGCAACCGACTCCGACCGGCAAGCGCAAGGCTATTTTCCGCGGTGGAAACTCAAGACCGCGGGCGTGATCATGCCGGAGGAGCGGCTGGCCTGGGGGCAGACCATTGTCTCCGGTCTCCAGCATTGCGTCGCGATGTCCGGCGCCACGATCATCGCCCCGCTGCTGATGGGATTCGATCCCAACGTCGCGGTGCTGTTCTCGGGCATCGGCACGCTGATCTTCTTCGTCATCGTCGCCGGGCGCGTGCCGAGCTATCTCGGCTCCAGCTTCGCGTTCATCGCCGTCGTCATCGCCGCCACCGGCTATGCCGGGCAGGGGCCGAATCCCAATATTTCGGTCGCGCTCGGCGGCATCATCGGCGCCGGCGTGCTGTACGGCGTGATCGCGCTGATCGTGATGTGGTCGGGCGTCGGCTGGATCGAGCGCTTGATGCCGCCGGCCGTCACCGGCGCGGTGGTCGCCGCCATCGGCCTCAATCTCGCGCCCGTTGCGGTCAAGTCGGTGAGCGCCGGCGCCTTCGACACGGCAATCGGGCTCGCGACTGTTCTGATCATCGGTGTGGTGGCCGTTGCAGCTCCAGGCCTTTGGCGAAGGTTGCCGATCATCCTCGGCGCGATCGGCGGATATGTCTTGTATCTGCTGTTCGCGAACGGGCTCGGCTTCGGCAAGCCGATCGACTTCACCCCGCTTTCGGCCGCGCCCTGGCTCGGCCTTCCGAACTTCACCGCGCCGACGTTCCAGGCCGATGCCATCTTCTTGATCGCGCCGGTCGCGATCATCCTCGTTGCCGAGAACCTCGGCCACATCAAGGCCGTCGGCGCCATGACGGGCCGCAGTCTCGACGCCTATCTCGGACGCGCCCTGTTCGCCGACAGCCTCGCGACGATCGTCGCCGCCTCCGGCGGCGGCACCGGCGTCACCACCTATGCCGAGAATATCGGCGTCATGGCGGCGACGAAAGTCTATTCGACCCTGCTGTTCGCCTTCGCGGCCCTCGTGTCCATCCTGCTCGGCTTCTCCCCGAAGTTCGGCGCGCTGATCCTGTCGATCCCGGGACCGGTCATTGGCGGCCTCTCGATCGTGCTGTTCGGACTGATCGCGGCGATGGCGGGCCGGATCTGGGTCGAGAACAAGGTCGACTTTGCAAATCCTGCAAACCTGATCACCGTCGCCGTGGCATTGATCGCGGGCGCGGGCGATCTCACGCTCAAATTCGGCGCGTTCACGATCGGCGGAATCGGCACCGCAACCTTCGGTGCCATCATTCTCTACCAGATTCTGACCTCGCCACTCGCGCGCCGTGCGGAATGAAATGCGCGGTAGGGATGGAACAAAAAGCGCCTCCCGTCGATGATGAGGCATTCCGGAGAGAACCCATGCCGCAACCCGATCGCTCGACTTCGTTTCCCTCGCGCCTCGTCGGCCACTATGCGCTGGTGACCGGCGCCTCACAGGGCATCGGCCGCGCCGTCGCCGTCAGGCTCGCGCAGGAAGGTGCGACCGTCGCCATCAACTATTTCGAGAACGAGGAGCGGGCGGAGGAGACGCTCGCGCTCGCCCGGGCAGCTTCGAGCGAGCGCGGCCACGGCGAGCCCGATCATTGCATCGTCAAGGCCAATGTCGGCGACGAGCGGGACATCGCTGCGATGTTCGAGGCGATCTTTTCGCGCTGGAAGCGACTGGATTGTCTGGTCAACAACGCCGGCTTCCAGCAGGAATCGCCGAGCGAGGCGCTCGACGTCGAAACCTATCGCCGCATCATCGACGTCAACCTGAACGGCGCCGTGCTGTGCGCGCAGCAGGCACTTGCGCATTTCGTCAAACGCGGCGGCGGCGGCAGCATCATCAACTGCTCCAGCGTGCACCAGATCATTCCGAAGCCCTTCTATCTCGCCTATTCGATCAGCAAGGGCGGTATGGCCAATTTGACGCGCACGCTGGCGCTCGAATTTGCCGGCCGCGGCATTCGCGTCAATGCCGTCGGGCCCGGCGCGATCGATACGCCGATCAATGCGGCCTGGACCGGCGACCCCGACAAGCGCGGCGTTGTCACCAGCCACATTCCGATGGGGCGCGTCGGCACGCCGGAGGAGATCGCCGCCGTGTTCGCCTTCCTCGCCTCGGAGGATGCGAGCTACATCACGGGGCAGACGATCTATGCCTGCGGAGGCCTGACGCTATTCCCCGAATTCCGGGAGAATTGGGCAAGCTGAACGTCAGCCTTGGCCACGCGCATCGGCGGCCGCCAGTCCGCGGAGAAATCAGGACGGTTTGGGGGCTGCGGCGCCGTGTGCTATCGACCGTGGGCGACGCGGCCGTTATTGGCAAGCGCCGACACAAGACGGGCTCGTGACCACATCCATCAACATCAACGCCTATAGTGACGCACTGGTGGTCCTCGGCACCGCCGGCGTCGTGGTGCCGATTGTCCGCCATTGGGGCATCAATCCGGTGCTGGGCTATCTCGGCGCCGGCGCCATTCTCGGTCCGCTCGGGCTCGGCTCGCTCGTGCGAGAAATCCCGTTCCTGTACTGGTTTACGGTGACGGACGCGCAGAACGTCGAGGGTATCGCCAATCTCGGCATCGTCTTCCTGCTCTTCCTGATCGGCCTCGAGCTGTCTTTCCGGCGGCTCGTCACGATGCGGCGTCTGGTGTTCGGCCTCGGTGGCCTGCAGGTGCTGGTGACGTCCGCGATGATTTTCGGCGTGGCGCTTCTCTCCGGGCAGAGCTCCGATATGGCCGTCGTCCTCGGCGCCAGCCTTGCGCTGTCCTCTACCGCGATCGTGCTCGAGCTTCTGTCCGGTGAGAAGCGGCTTGCGACCACGACCGGGCGCGCCAGCTTCGCGGTGCTGATTGCCCAGGATCTCGCGGTGGTTCCGATTCTGGTTTTCGTCTCGGTGCTCGGCGCGGACAGCGGCGGCTCCGTCCTGGCGCACATCTCCAGCGCGATCCTGAAGGCCGCGCTGGCGGTCGCTGTCCTCATCCTGCTCGGACGGCTGCTGATGCGTCCGCTGTTCCAGATGGTTGCGGGCACCCATTCGACCGAGTTGTTTGTCGCCGCAACCCTGTTCGTCATCGTCGGCGCAGGACTGGCCGCGCACCAGGCTGGCCTGTCGATGGCGCTCGGAGCCTTCGTTGCAGGACTGATGCTGGCGGAAACGGAGTATGGCAAAGCCATCGAGGCCACCGTTGAGCCGTTCAAGGGCCTGCTGCTCGGCATCTTCTTCTTCACCGTCGGCATGGCCATCGACTTTCGCGTGTTCTTGCGCGAGCCGGGCTGGCTGCTGACCGCCGTTGTCGGCATTCTCGTCGGCAAGGCGATCGTGCTCATCGCCCTCGGCCGCCTCTTCAGGCTGTCATGGTCCGCGGCGATCGAGATCGGATTCCTGCTGAGCCCAGTCGGCGAATTCGCTTTCGTCAGCATCGGAATGGCCGCGGCCGGAGGCATGATCGAGCCCCGCGTGTCGAGCTTCGCCGTGGCCGTCACCGCCGTGACGATGGCGTTGACGCCGCTTCTGGGTATGCTCGGGCGACGATTGGCCGCGAGGCTGAGCAGCGAACGCACGCCCGATCCTGAACTCGCGGTTCGCCCGCCCGGCGACCGGGCGCAGGCCATCGTGGTCGGCTATGGCCGCGTCGGCAAGGTGGTCTGTTCGCTGCTGACAGGCCACGGCCTGAACTACATCGCGGTCGATCACGAGGCGGTCGCCGTGGCACGCGACCGCCGCGACGGCCACAAGGTCTATTTCGGCGATGCGACCGAGCCGGGCTTCCTCGAAGCTTGCGGCCTGATGCAGACGACCGGCGTGATCATCACCATCCAGTCGCGGCCGGCGATCGATGCCGTCGTCGAGCGAATCCGCGCGGTGCGCCCGGACGTGCTGATCGTCTCACGGGCGCGGGATGCCGAGCATGCCCGCCACCTCTATGCGATCGGCGCAACCGATGCGGTGCCGGAGACCATCGAGGCGAGCCTGCAGCTTTCCGAGGCCGCGCTGGTCGGCCTCGGCGTTGCGGTCGGGCATGCGATCGCCTCGGTGCACGAGAAGCGGGACGAATTCAGGCTGACGCTGCAGCAGGCCGCGCGCAAGGCGGACCCGGAGGGATCCCGCCCATCGGCTATCGCAGGCCGCCACGATCGGCGGCATTGATCTGGCAACACCGCGTCGCGCCGACTACATAGGGGCCATGTCAAACCCGCCGCTCCAGCACTTCATCGACCGGCACGAACGGCTGTTCGTGCTGACCGGCGCCGGCTGCAGCACCAATTCGGGCATTCCTGACTATCGCGACAGCCATGGCAATTGGAAGCGGACCCAGCCGGTCAACTTCCAGTCTTTCATGTCGGACGAGCATACACGGCGGCGCTATTGGGCACGCAGCCTGATCGGCTGGCGGCGGTTCGGTCAGGCCAGGCCGAACGACGCGCATCACGCGCTGGCCCGGCTCGAGGCGAACGGGCGGTGCGGGATGCTGCTGACCCAGAACGTCGACCGGCTGCATCAATCCGCCGGCCACCGCCAGGTGATCGACCTGCACGGCCGGCTCGATCTGGTCCGCTGCATGGGCTGCGGCCGCAAGACGTCGCGGAGCGAATTCCAGGATGCGCTCGGCCGCGCCAATGCGCAATGGCTGACGCTCGATGCAGCCGATGCTCCCGATGGCGACGCCGATCTGGAGCGCGAGGATTTCTCGTCCTTCCAGGTACCTCCCTGCGAAACTTGCGGCAGCATCCTCAAACCCGACGTCGTGTTTTTCGGCGAGAACGTGCCGCGCGACGTCGTCGCCACCGCGCAGGATCATCTGGCGCAGGCCGACGCCATGCTGATCGTCGGCTCGTCGCTGATGGTCTATTCCGGCTTCCGCTTCGTACAGGCTGCAGCGCAGCGCAACATTCCGATCGCGGCCATCAATCTCGGCCGCACCCGCGCCGATGATCTGCTGACGCTCAAGGTCGAGGAGCGCTGCGAGACGGCGCTTGCATTCCTGCTCTGATCTCACGCGCGGCGAACACGCCTTGCCTATTGCATAGGTGCCGCGCAAAATAGCCGGGCGCGCGTTCCTGCATGCCTCATGGCACGGGAATTGCTGCGTTTTCGCTCGCAATCTTTGACGACCAGCACGGAGAATTTGGAATGCTTGAGGGAGCCGAGGTGCGGCTTGCCGTCGATATCGGTGGGACGTTCACGGATATCGTGCTGGACGTGGGTCACGACCGCAAGACACGCAAGCTGCTGACGACGCCGCAGCGGCCCGAGCAGGCGGTGCTCGACGGCATGCGTCTCATCCTCGCCGATGCGCGTGCCCATATCAGCGACATCGATGTCTTCATTCACGGCACCACGCTGGCGACCAACGCGATCATCGAGCGCCGCGGTGCCAAGACCGCCCTGATTGCGACCGAAGGCTTTCGCGACGTGCTCGATATCGGCACCGAGAGCCGCTACGACCAGTACGATCTCAGCATCGACAAGCCGAGGCCCCTGGCGCCGCGCAGCCTGCGTTTTACCGTTCCCGAGCGGGTCGACGCCCACGGTGCCGTCCGCCTCCCGCTTGACGAAGCGTCGGTACGCGCACTCGCGCCGAAGCTGCGCGAGCTGGGCGTCGAGAGCGTCGCTATCGCCTTCCTGCACTCCTACGCCAATCCCGAGCACGAGCGACGTGCCGCCGCGATTTTGGCCGAGGAGATGCCCGGCGTCTCGGTGACGGTATCCTCCGCCGTCTGTCCGGAGATCCGCGAGTATGAGCGCACATCGACGGCGGTTGCGAATGCCTATGTGCAACCCCTGATCGATGGCTATCTCGCCCGCATGGCCGACGCCTTGCAGGTCGAGCAGTTCCGCGGCGCGATCTACCTCGTCACCTCCGGTGGCGGCGTCACCTCGATCGAGACCGCGCGGCGCTTTCCGGTGCGCCTCGTCGAATCCGGCCCCGCCGGCGGCGCGATCTTCGCGGCGCAGATCGCGGCAAGGCTCGGAGAGAGCAAAGTGCTATCCTTCGACATGGGCGGCACCACCGCAAAGATCTGTCTGATCGAGAAGTACCAGCCCGAGACGTCGCGCGTGTTCGAGGTCGATCGCGCCGCGCGCTTCCTCAAGGGCTCCGGCCTGCCGGTGCGCATTCCCGTGATCGAGATGGTCGAGATCGGCGCCGGCGGCGGTTCGATCGCCCATGTCGATGCCATGAAGCGCGTCACTGTCGGCCCGGAGAGCGCCTCGTCGGAGCCTGGCCCCGCCTGTTACGGTCGCGGCGGCCAGCGTCCGGCGGTGACGGATGCGGATGTTGCGCTGGGCATGATCGATCCCGACGCGTTCGCGGCCGGCACGATCAAGCTCGATCCGGAGCTGTCGAAGCAGGCGCTGCTGCGCGATGTCGGCGAGCCGCTCGGCTTGTCCGCGGAAACCGCGGCCTATGCAGTGCACGAGGTCGTCTGCGAGAACATGGCGAGTGCGGCGCGCGTCCATGCGGTCGAGCGCGGCGAAATCGTCGGCCAGCATACGTTGGTCGCCTTCGGCGGTGCTGCGCCGCTGCATGCGGCGCGTGTCGCCGAGAAGATCGGCGTCTCCCGGGTGATCGTGCCGTCGAATGCCGGCGTCGGCTCGGCCGTCGGCTTCCTGGCCGCGCCGATCGCCTATGAGTTGGTGCGCAGCCGCCATGTCCGGCTCGACGATTTCGACACCGAGGCGGTCTCCGAGCTGTTGCAGGAGATGGTGGCCGAAGCGCGCGCATTGGTTGAGCCTGGCGCGGCGGGTGCGCCGGTGCGCGAACGCCGGGCCGCCTTCATGCGCTATGTCGGTCAGGGCCATGAGATCTCCGTCGAGCTGCCGAACCGGCGGCTGACGGTGGCCGATCTCGCCGGCCTGCGCCGGAAGTTCGAGGCCGATTATGCGGCGATGTTCGAGCGCTCGATCCCGGGCGCCGCGATCGAGGTGCTGAGCTGGTCGGTGCTGGCGACCACGGAGGCACGCAATCCGCCCGCGGTCGCAGCCGTCGCGCGCAAGCCGGCGGGCAAGGCCGTCGGCAGCCGAAAATTCTTCGACGGCCGGGCAGGCGAGGTGATCGAGATTCCGCTCTATCGCCGCGAGGACATGGCACCGGGCGCGACCATCGCGGGTCCGGCCGTGATCGCGGAAGACGAGACCTCCACCTTCGTCTCCACCAATTTTGACGCCCATATCGACGGTGCCGGCAGCATCGTCATGGAACGAAAGGCGGCCTGATCATGAGCAAGGCAAATGGCGCGAGCCTGATCGACCTTCAGATCATGTGGCACCGGCTGATCGCCGTGGTCGAGGAGCAGGCGCAGGTGCTGCTCCGCACCGCCTTCAGCCCGATCGTGCGCGAATGCGGCGACCTCTCGGCCGGCGTGTTCGATCTTAGGGGACGCATGCTGGCGCAGGCGGTGACCGGCACGCCCGGCCACGTCAACTCGATGGCGGAATCGGTCAAGCACTTCATCGCCCACTTCCCGATCGAAACGATGAAGGAGGGCGATGCCTATATCACCAACGATCCCTGGATGGGGACCGGCCATCTCAACGACTTCGTCGTCACCACGCCCTGCTTCAAGGACGGCAAGCCGGTGGCGCTGTTCTCCTGCACCAGCCATCTCATGGACATCGGCGGCATCGGCTTCGGCCCCGACGCCACCGACGTGTTCATGGAAGGGCTCTACATCCCCATGCTGAAGTTGATCGACCAGGGCGTCGTCAACGAGACGCTGATGGCGATGATCCGCACCAACACGCGGCTGCCGATCGACACCGAGGGGGACACCTATTCGCTCGCCGGCTGCAACGACGTCGGCTGCGAGCGCCTGGTCGAGATGATGACCGAGTTCGGCATCGACACGCTCGACGAGCTCGGCGACTATATCTGCGATCGCTCGCGCGAGGCCGTGCTGGCCGAGATCGCGAAGCTGCCGAAGGGCAGCTGGCGCAACACCATGGTGGTCGACGGCTATGATGCCCCGGTGACGCTGGCGGCGACGCTGACGATCTCGGATGCGGGCATCCACGTCGATTTCGACGGCACATCCGCGGCCTCGAAGTTCGGCATCAACGTGCCCTTGTCCTACACCACCGCCTACACCGTGTTCGGCCTTGGCTGCGTGGTCGCCTCGCAGATTCCGAACAATGCCGGCTCGCTTTCGCCGCTGACGGTGTCGGCGCCGGCGGGTGCGATCCTCAATGCGCCCAAGCCCGCGCCGGTCGCCTCGCGGCACATCATCGGCCAGATGCTGCCCGACGTGGTGTTCGGTTGCCTGCGCCAGATCATTCCGGAGCGCGTGCCGGCGGAAGGCACCTCGTGCCTGTGGAACCTCAACGTCCGCGGCCAGACGCGCAGCGGCGTCGGCGGCAATTACGGGTTCTCGATGGCGGTGACCTCCAATGGCGGCACCGGTGCGCGCTTCGGCAAGGACGGGCTGTCGGCCACCGCGTATCCCAGCGGTGTGCGCGGCACCCCGGTCGAGATTGCCGAGACGCAGACGCCGCTGATCTTCTGGCGCAAGGAGCTGCGTCCGGATTCCGGCGGGGCGGGGCGCACCCGCGGCGGTCTCGGCCAGATCATCGAGGTCGGCAGCGGCGTCGATGCGCCGTTCGACATCCTGGCGGCATTCGACCGCATCGATCATCCGCCGCGCGGCCGCGATGGGGGCAAGAACGGCGAGGCCGGCTATGTCGGCCTCAAGTCCGGCAAGAAGCTGCGCGGCAAGGGCTTCCAGCAGGTGCCGCCGGACGACCGGCTGGTGGTGCTGACGCCCGGAGGCGCCGGCATCGGCGATCCCGCGATGCGCGAGCGTGCGGCGGTCAAGGACGATATCGACAGCGGGCTGGTGTCCGCCGCGAATGCGGCTGCAGTTTATGGCTACGCGCGCTGACGCGTCAGCGCGCTTGGATCAACGGAGGGGTGCAATGATCACGCGACGGAACTTCACCGCGGGCGCAGCGACGCTGCTCGCCGCAGGCCATATCTCGACCCGTGCGCGGGCGGCGACGACGAGCTGGGACATGTCGACGGTCTGGCCCGACGGCAATTTCCACACCCAGAACGCGATGGCTTTCGCCGAGGAGGTGAAGAAGCAGACGGGCGGCTCGGTCGCGATCACCGTGAAAGCCGGCGGCCAGCTCGGCTTCAAGGGGCCCGAGCATTTGCGCGCCGTGCGCGACGGCCTGGTGCCGCTCGCCGACGTCCTCAACATCCAGCAGGTCGGCGACGAGCCCTTCATGGGCGTCGAGAGCATCCCGTTCCTGTGCGGCTCCGTGGACGAGCTCAAGGTGCTGCACAAATACGTGCGGCCCGAATACGAGAAGATTGCCGCGCGCAACAACCAGAAGATCCTCTACATCGTGCCGTGGCCGACGCAATATCTGCACCTCAAGGCGAAGGTCTCCGACGTCGAGGGCCTGAAGAACATCAAGATCCGCGTGCCCGACAAGAATGCGGTCGAAATGCTGAATGCGATCGGCATGGCGGCGGTGATGATCCCCTGGGGCGAAACCATTCCCGCGCTGGCCTCCGGCGCGGTCGCCGGCGTCTCCACCTCGTCGGTGTCGGGCGTCGACGGCAAGTTCTGGGAATTCCTGAAATACGTCTACCCGACCAACCACGTCTGGTCGTCGCAGATGCTCACCGTCAATCTCGAGTCCTGGAAGGCGCTTCCCGCCGATCAGCAGAAGCTCGTCGCGGACATTGCCGCAAAGATGGAGCCGGGCTTCTGGGCGAACTCGCTCAAGGCCGATGTCGACAGCCTCAACCGCCTCAAGGAGGGCGGCATGGAGGTGGTGCCGGTATCGGACGCGATGATGACGGACATCCGCGCCAAGACCGCGCCGCAGCTGGATGCCTTCCTCAAGCGCGTGCCGGCGGCCGACAAGCCGGTGCGGGCCTATCTTGCCGAAATGAAGCGCGGCTGAGGGCGGAGGCGTGGTGAGCGTTTCGTCCGAAGCACCGCAGAGCCTCAACGCAGCGGCACCAGTGCCGCTGCGCATCCTGCTCGACGGCATCGATCGTCTCGGCCGGCTCGACGGGTGGATCGGCGGCTTCTGCCTGTTGATGCTGACCCTGCTGATGCTGTGCGAGGTTGCCACCCGTTTCCTGTCGAACTTCCTGCCGTTCTTCCCGCCGAGCATCTCGATCGCGTGGGAATATTCGTCCTATCTGATGGCGGCGTCGTTCACCTTCGGTGCGGCCATGACCTTGCGCGTCGGCGGGCACATCCGCGTCGTGCTGCTGCTGAAGAACGTGCCGGTTCCGGTGCAGCGCGCGCTCGAGATTCTCTCGGCGGCGGCCGGCTTCGCCTTCATGGCGTTCCTGACCTCGGCCATGGCGAAGTTCGCCTTCGCCGCCTACACGCGCGGCCAGGTCTCGACTTCCAGCGATACGCCGCTGTGGTTTCCGGAAGCCGTCGTCACCTTCGGCATGCTGCTGCTCACGCTCCAGTTCCTGGCGCGCGCGATCCAGGCCGCGCTCGGCCTGCCGCTGGAGGATCATCGCATGAAAGCCTCGCCCGTCGAATGACCGCTTTGCCCGCAGCCGGATTCAAGCTCGCATGACCATCGAAGTCGTTGCCCTGTTCGCGATGCTGTTTGCGCTGCTGGCGTGCGGCGTCTGGATCGGCCTGACGCTCGCGCTCACCGCGACGCTGCTGCTCGCGATGTTCCGTTCGATCCCGCTCGACAAGCTGCTGCCGCAATACGCCTGGAACATCCTGACCACGCAGGAGCTGCTGGCGCTGCCGCTCTTCATCCTGATGGGCGAATTGCTGTTTCGCACCCGCCTGTCGCGCTCGCTGTTCCAGGGGCTCGCGCCCTGGGCCGGTCTGCTGCCCGGCCGCCTGCTGCATGTCAACGTGATCGGCTGCACCATCTTTGCGGCGATCTCCGGCTCCTCGGCCGCGACCACGCAGGTGATCGGCCGCATGTCGCTCAACGAGCTCACGCGCCGCGGCTATTCGCGCGACATCGCGATCGGCTCGCTCGCCGGCGCCGGCACGCTCGGCTTCCTGATTCCGCCGTCCAACATCATGATCATCTACGGCGTGCTCGGCGACGTCTCGATCCTGAAGCTGTTCACGGCTGGCGTGCTGCCGGGCTTCCTGCTCGCCGCCACCTTCATGGCCTGGGTGATGCTGCACACGAGTCTCAATCGCACGATGGTGCCGGAGACTGAAGCCAAGCTTTCGCAGGTGCCGTGGAGCGAGCGCTTCGCGGCGTTGAAGGACCTCGCGCCGGCGCTGTTCCTGATCGCCTGCGTGCTCGGCTCGATGTATGGCGGGCTCGCCACGCCGTCGGAAGCCGCCGCCGTCGGCGTGCTCGGCGCGGCGCTGGTGGCCTGGGCGCAGGGGGCGATGTCCCAGCAGGTGATGCGCGACGTCTTGATCGGCTCGATCGTCACCTGCTCGATGATCGCATTGATCGTGCTCGGGGCCTCGATGCTCGGCAACGCCGCGGCCTTCCTCGGCATCCCGCAGGCGGTGGCCGCCTTCGTCAAGGGGCTCGGCCTGTCGCCGTTCATGCTGATCGTGGTGCTGATCGCCTTCTATCTCGTTCTCGGCTGCTTCCTCGACGGCTTCTCGATGATCGTGATGACGTTGCCGATCGTGCTGCCGATCGTGAAGGGGGCGGGCTTCGACGAGATCTGGTTCGGCGTGTTCCTGGTGCTCGCCGTCGAGATGGCGCAGATCACCCCGCCGGTCGGCTTCAACCTGTTCGTGATCCAGGGCCTGACCGACGACGGCCTCGGCTACATCGCGCGCGTCACGATGCCGTACCTTATGATCATGATCGGCTTCGTGCTGCTGCTGACGCTGTGGCCCGGCATTGTCACGATCCTGCCGCGGGTGCTGTACGGGTGATCGACATCTCGCCGGCGAGTCCCGAGCAAGGCCGCCTACCTCGCCTACCATCCGTTGTGCCTCCCGACGGGCAAAACACCCCAGCGCTGGGTCGATAGCGATCGCCAAAAATATTCGTATTTACAGAAATTCGCTTTTGTCGTACAAGCTCGGACATCCCGCCCGCCACAAGGGGCGTTTCGCGATCGTCACGAGACGCGGGCCGGGATGCGGTGGCCGCGACGGCGTCGGCGCGCGATGGGGCTTGCAGGGCGGGAAACCGTGAGCAGCGACAGGCGCGATACGACACGGCGCTGACAGCGTCCCTTGTTCGGTCTCGGCAGTGAGCGCACGCCAGCTGTCGGGAACGCGGGCGGGGATGTGCGCGGACGGAGAAGTCGTGTGGTCCTGACGCCCGGGGTTCTGGCGTCAAGTCATGTGGTGATGCTCGCGGCTCAACCGGGCACGCACATCAGCCATCTGCATGGCGACGGGGGCAATAGTGCAACGCTCCCCGGGGAGAGCACGAAGGACACCGTGAAAACCATCGCGCAGGGAAGGCCGGGCGACCGGCATCACCTGTCGTCCACCCCGTGCGCGTTCTTTTCGCACACGCGGGACTTCGGGTGCCAGCCGGCGCCCGGCCTTCCCTGCGCCCTTGCTTTCAAAAGGGCGGAAGAGGCAGCAAAGCTCGGGCGAATCAAGCCGCGAGGATGAGAAGGTATGTCTATCGCCTGAAATCGGTCTCGTGCCCCGGACGCAGCGCAGCGCGCCCCCGGCGATGCGAAGCATCGTCCGGTCCGGCGTGGTGCGTTGCAGAGCCGGGGCCCATGCATCAGCGGAGTGTGGAGCCTGCTGGGTCCCGGCTCTGCGCAGCAGCGTAAGAACGCTGCAGCGCGTCCGGGACACGTGAGACGCGTGCCAACGCAATGTCACCTCCCCACACTCCGTCATTGCGGGGAGCTCAGCGACAAAATTGCGGAGCAATTTTGCGCAGACGCGACGAAACAATCCAGACTGCCACCGCCGAGGGATTCTGGATTGCTTCCGCCTTCGCCAAGGCTTCGGCGGACAGGTCGCTGCGCTCGCACTGACGGGAGTCCCGCTTCGTCTCAACGATTCTACCGCGCGTGCTGTACGGCTAGCTGCGAACGAGAAGCGGCTGCAAGGTTGGTGCGATCAGAGCTGCGACGCGCGATCGGGAACGCGCGTGACTTTGCGAGGCGGACCTTGACCATCCAGCGGTTGCTACCGTTCTGCGGTCTCCCGCATTGGATGCGTTTTTGCCGAAAATAATCTGTTGCAGCGTCATTTCACTGTGCGATCGGTTCGGGAAATTTAGGCAAATTAAATCCTTGGGCGCTTACCTGAAGTTCACAGGTTCGATTTTTGCGAATGCCATTTTGGAGGCTCCCATGCGGACCAACCTTCCGGTCACGGCCATCGAATATCCAATTACCGACGAAACCCTCATCGTCTCTCACACCGATACGAAAGGGAAGCTGACCTACTTCAACGATCAGTTCGTCGAAGCCTCCGGATTTTCTGAAGCCGAATTGATGGGGCAGCCTCACAACATTATCCGCCATCCGGATATGCCGTCCGCGGCCTTCGAAAATCTGTGGGCCACGCTCCAGCAGGGCAAGCCCTGGTCGGGCGCCGTGAAGAACCGGCGCAAGAACGGCGACTTCTACTGGGTGCTCGCGACCGCCTCTCCGATTCGGCAGAACGGACAGATCGTCGGATACAGCTCCATCCGCACCAAGCTGCCCGCCGACCAGCGCGCCGAGGCGGAGCAAGTGTATAAGATGATCCGCGAGAACAAGCCACACGACTACAGGCTGGATGCGGGCGTGCTCCGCCGCCGCTCGCTGCTTGATCGATTCTCCGTCTTCAACGGCACGCTCAATGCGCGCCTGATTACGCTTGCTGCAACACTGTTGCTGTTTCTCGTCGGGATTGGAGGCGCTGGCCTGCTGGGCACGCGCGAGAGCAACGTCAGGATGAAATCGATCTACGAGGATCGGGCGGTGCCGCTCGCGCAGCTCTTCGAGATCAACGACCGGATGAGGGATAATACGGCCCTACTCTTCGAGGCCGCCTCCAACGGGGGAGCCGGAAAGCCCGTCGGCGAGGTCACCGCCAGGGTGAGCGCCAATCTGGAAAAGGTCAGCAGGATCTGGGCCGAATACATGGCGACTTATCTGACGCCGGAAGAAAAAGGGGTCGCCGATTCCTTTACCCCCAAGCGCATGAACTATGTCGAGAAGGGATTGAAGCCAGCGTTGTCGCTTCTTGCGCACCAGAAGTACGTAGAGCTCGCTGCCGCCCTCGCGGGGCCAGCCCGTGAACTGTACGACGCGGCCAAGGCTGATCTCGATAAGCTGGTGGCCATTCAGGTCAGGGAAGCCAAGGCGGAGTATGATGCGGCCACGTACGAATACAGTTGGCTGATCGGTATTGCGCTCACCCTGCTGGCTCTGAGTGTCGCCATAGCCGGGCTTCTGAGCCGGCAAACCATTCGCGCCATCGTGCGTCCGCTGCAGCGGCTCAATGATGCGATGCTGAGCGTCAACGCCGGCAAGCTCGACAACCGCATCGTCGTCGAGCGAGACGACGAGCTCGGCGTGGCTCTGCGGAATCTGCAGACATTGCAGGCCATCGTTCGATTTGATCGCGACGAGCTGAAGGCGACCGAGAAGCGGGCGGCTACCCAGCGCAAGATGGAGATGAACAAGCTTGCCGGCAGTTTCGAAAGCGCGGTGGGCGAGATCATCGAGACCGTCTCGTCGGCCTCGACGGAGCTGGAGGCCTCGGCGAACACGCTGACCTCGACCGCTGAGCGCGGAGAGAAGCTCGCAACGATGGTTGCGGCGGCTTCCGAGGAGGCCTCCACCAACGTGCAATCCGTCGCGAGCGCGACGGAGGAGCTGTCGTCCTCCGTCAACGAGATCGGCCGACAGGTCCAGGAATCCGCGCGGATGGCCAATGAGGCGGTCGAGCAGGCACGCCTCACTGATCAGAAGGTCGGCGAGCTCTCCAAGGCTGCGGCGCGGATCGGCGACGTCGTCGAGCTCATCACCACGATCGCAGGCCAGACCAACCTGCTCGCCTTGAACGCGACGATCGAGGCCGCGCGGGCCGGCGAAGCCGGCCGCGGCTTTGCCGTGGTCGCTTCCGAGGTGAAGGCCCTGGCCGAGCAGACCGCCAAGGCCACCGGCGAGATCTCCCAGCAGATTTCCGGCATTCAGGGTGCGACCCAGGACTCGGTCAACGCCATCAAGACGATCGGAAGCACGATCAAGTCCCTGTCGGAGATCTCGTCGACCATCGCGGCGGCGGTCGAGGAGCAGGGCGCGGCGACCCAGGAGATCGCGCGCAACGTCCAGCAGGCTGCGCAAGGCACGCACCAGGTCTCGTCGAACATCGCCGACGTCCAGCGTGGAGCGACCGAAACCGGCTCGGCCTCCACGCAGGTGCTCAGCGCGGCGCAAGCGCTTTCAACCGACAGCAATCGGTTGCGAACGGAGGTCGGCCGCTTTCTCGACAGCGTCCGCGCCGCTTGAACGAACGCCGCTCCTCCCGGCCGCCGGGAAAGGCGGCGATCTCGAAGAGATCGTTGTTCCCGCCTCGTGGGGACAACGATCAGATCGGCATGGCCATGCGGCGTTCGATCGGATTATGCCGCCGCCTTCTTGCGCGCCAGCTCGGCCTTGTACAGCTCGAACTCCTCCGCAATCGCTCTTGCGACCGAGGGCCGCTGGCGCAGGCGCTCGTAATAGGCCTTCACGTTCGGCCACTTCGCCAGCTCGATCGGTGGCATCGCCATGGTCCAGTTGATGACGGTGACGAGATAGGCGTCAGCCACGCTGAAATGATCGAGCAGGAAGTCGCGCCCCTTCAGGTAATTGTCGAGATAGTCGAGCCGCGACAGGTTCTTCTCCAGGGCATAGGCCTTGGCGTCCTGCGGCGCCTTGCGGTCGAGCAGGGTGACGAAGAGACCCTTGTGCAACTCGGTGCCGATGAAGCAGAGCCATTGATGCAGCCGCGTGCGCTCGATGCCGGCGCTCGCGCCGAGGCCGGATTGCGGGAAGCGGTCGGCGACGTATTGCAGGATCGCCGCATTCTCGGTCAGCACCAGACCGTCGTCGGTGCGCAGCGTCGGCACCAGGCCGATCGGATTGACGGTGCGGAAGTCGGAGCCGTCGCTCAGCACGGTCTTGGTCGGCGGGTCGACCTCGAGATAGTTCGCCTCGGCGCCGGCTTCGTACAGCGCGACGCGGGTCGCCATCGAGCAGGCGAGCGGCGAGAAATAGAGATCCATCTGTAGCCTCCTTGGGCATTTCTTGAGGTTTCGCTCAACCTGGCCAGATTGATTTTTGTACTGTCTTGCATAATATGGGGCCGGTCAAGGATTATTTTGCGAGATGGTACAAAAATCAAAGCCGCCGATTGCTGCCAATGAGCCCGAGCGCCGCGGCCAACCAAAGCGCCGCGGCCGTCCGCGCGCCTACGAGCCCGATGTCGCGCTCGGCAAGGCGCTGGACCTGTTCCGGAAGCAGGGTTTTGCCGCGACCTCGCTCGACGATTTGAGCGCGGCCACCGGCATGAACCGCCCGAGCCTCTATGGCGCCTTCGGCGACAAGCGCGAGCTCTACATCAAGAGCTATCAGCGCTACCGCGAGGAAGCGCGGGCATCCATGGCTGCGATCTTTCGCGAGGAAATGCCGCTGCGCCAGCGGCTGGAGCGCATCTTCGCTTCGGCGCTGAACATCTATCTGTCCGGCGAGACCGGCCCGCGCGGCTGCTTCACGGTGGTGACGGCGGCATCGGAAGCCGTCGGCGATCCCGAGATCCGCGCCATGGTGCTCGACGGGCTGAGCGAGCTCGACAAGGCCTTTGCGAGCTGCTTCCGCCGCGCCAAGGAGAAGGGCGAGCTGCCGGAGAATGCCGATCCGCTCGTGCTGGCACAGATCGCATCAGCCACCGTCCACAGCATCGCCATCCGCTCCCGCGCCCGCGTCTCGCGCAAGGAGCTGGAGGCCATCGTCAAGGGCGCGATCGATCTGATGGTGGGCGCCAAGGAGTAGGCTGTCGTCCCGGACAAGCGCGCCCAAAAGGCGCGCGCAGATCCGGGACCCATACGCCGCAGCAGGAGTTTGGCGAGCACTCGGAGTTGAGTGGCTTCGGTACGACGACTTCGCGCTAACGATGGATCACGCGGTATGGGTCCCCGCCTTCGCGAGGACGACAGCGAGATTGCTGCACGATCCCGTCCAGCTACGCCGCGCGGATCTGCGCCAGGAAGCGGTCCACCTCGTCGCGCAGCCGCTGCGACTGTTTCGACAGCTCGACCGCCGAGCCCAGCACTTCCTCCGCCGCCGTGCCGGTGGCTGCGATGCCGTCGGTGACGCCCGCAATGTTTTGCGAGACCTCGCCGGTGCGGGCCGCGGCCTGCTGGACGTTCTGTGCGATCTCCTGCGTCGCCGTGCCCTGCTGTCCAACGGCAGCGGCGATCGCGGCGGAGATCTCGTCGACCTGCTGTATCGTCGCGCAGATCGACTGGATGCCGTCCACCGCGCCCGATGTTTCGCCCTGCACCGCGGTGACCTGAGCGCCGATCTCCTCGGTCGCCTTTGCCGTCTGCGTCGCCAATGCCTTGACCTCGGAAGCGACCACGGCAAAGCCGCGGCCGGCTTCGCCCGCGCGCGCCGCTTCGATCGTCGCGTTCAGCGCCAGCAGATTGGTCTGGCCGGCGATGCCGCTGATGAAGGAGACGACGTCGCCGATCTTCTGTGCGGCTTCCGCCAGGCTCTGCACGCGTGCATTCGACTGCCGACCGTCGCTGGCGGCCTTGCCGACCACCTCGGTCGCATGGGCGAGGCGGCGGCTGATCTCCGTCATCGACGAGGACAATTCCTCCGCCGCTGCCGCGACGGTCTGCACGTTCTCCGAAGCCAGTGCCGAGGCCGACGACACCGCGCGCGTCTGCTGCCGGGACTGCTCGACGATGGCCGACATCGAACGCGCGGTATGCTCCATCTCGACCGCAGCCGAGGACACCGTGGTGACGACGTCGCGGATGCTGGCCTCGAAATTGTCGGCAAGCGCGGCGAAGGTCCGCCGCTTCTCCGCTTCGGATTGCTCCTTGGCCTTCAGCTGCTCGGCCTGAAGCTCGTTGAAGCGCAGTGCATTGTCGCGGAACACCGCCACCGCCTTCACCATCGCGCCGACCTCGTCATTGGCCTTGCTGGCCGGAATGGCGACGTCGAGGTGTCCATCGGCCAGCTCGCGCATGACGGACGTGATGGAGATGATCGGACGCGAGATGCCGCGGGCAATGAGATAGCCGACGATCGCCGCCAGCACGAGGCCGAGCGCGGCGATGCCGATGGCGAGCAGCCAGGCGCGGTCGGCCGAAGCTTCGTAATCGGAATTGTCCATCACCAGCTCGACGGCGCCGAGCGGCTTTCCGGAGAAGTCCTTGATCGGCCCAAGCAGCGCCGCGACCGGCGTGTTGTCGAGCTTGGCCTGCCTCACGGTGAAGTCGCCTGCGGCGGCGCGGCCATAATCGGCCGCGTCGAAGAAGCTCTTGCCCTTCAGCGTGCCGCCGAACAATTTGAAGCCGGAGCCGTCGGCAAGATGGAAGGCGACGTCGACGTGGCGGTTCGCCTTGAAATCATCGAGGAAGGGCTGGCCGAAGCTCAGGCCGAATTCGACCGTGCCGAGATGCTTGCCCCCTTGCGCGATCGGCACCACGCCGCGGATGCCAAGTCCGGCGACGCCGCCTTCGAGCCCGACCACGACCTTATGCTCCTGATTGGCGAGCAGAACGGTCTTGCGGAAGCCGGAAAGGTCGTCGCCGAATTTGGCCGGCTGATGCACGCGCAGGAACGATGTCGCCGGCGCCACATGAAACTGGAACTGATCGACGCCGTACTCGGATTTGGTGGCGGCAAACACCGGCCCGAACAGGCCGACCAGGGCGTTGCGGTCCTGTTTGGCCATCGCCTCCTGCGTCGCCGGCATCGCGGCCACGACGGCGCTCATGGCGGCGGCGCGGCGGGATTCCTCGGCAATGCGCGACTGAAGGGCATCATAATGGCTGCGCAGCTCGCGCTGATCGGCGCGGTCGATGATCCCGGCGATGATCCACATCGCCCCGAGCACCGCGAACAGGGCCGTCGCCGCCGCCGTCACCGCGAGGGCAACCGTGATCCGCATCCTGAGGCCGAGGCTCGCGCGCATGTCCGACTCGTTCTTTGACCGTTGGTTAAGAACGCATATCAAGTTCTCGCTAAGAGAGGGTGAACGGGATACCGGCGGAGCGCGGAGGTTGTGGGCCTAATATCCCCGCGCCCGGTCCACCACGTTCTCCAGCGCACCGCCCGCCTCGAACCGCGCGATCTGCTCGGCGACATAGGCCGAGATCGCGTCCGCATCGGTGTCGGCTGCGTTGTGCGGCGTCAGCACCACCTTGGGGTGGGTCCAGAACCGGCTGTCCGCTGCGAGCGGCTCCTGCACGAAGACGTCGAGCGAGGCGGCGCCCAGCGTGCCGTCGTCGAGGCAGGCCAGGATGTCGGCTTCGTTCTGCAAGCCGCCGCGGCCGGCATTGATCAGCACGGGCGCGCCGAGCGGGCTGTTGCGGTTGAGCTTTGCGAAAGCGTTGCGGTTGAGGATGCCGTGCGTCTCCGGCGTCAGCGGCAGCAGGCAGACCAGGATGTCGGTCGTGCGCAGGAAAGCCTCGATCTGCGCGGCGCCATGGAAGCATTCGACACCGTCGATCGTGCGCGGGCTGCGGCTCCAGCCGGCGACACGGAAGCCGAGCCGCCGCAGCACGTCGGCGGCGTCGGCACCCAGCGTTCCCAACCCCATGACGCCGACCGTCACCGCGCTCGCCGGCCACTGATATTTCGGCTCCCAGCGCTTCTCGCGCTGTGATTGCCTGAGATAAAGCTCCTGGCGGTGGTGCATCAGCACGTGCAGCACGACATATTCGGTCATGCGGTTGGTGAGATCGGGCACCGCGACGCGGACCAGCGGCACGTCAGGCAGGCTCTTGTCCGCCATCAGCGCGTCGACGCCGGCGCCGAGATTGAAGATCGCGCGCAGATTGGTGAAGGCGGCCAGATCGCCCGGTACCGGCTTCCATACCGCGGCATAGTGCACCTCGGCCGGATCGAGCCCGGCATCCGGCAGCAGCACCACGCGGCGGCCGCCGCAGACCGCGTCGAACCGGGCCTTCCAGCGCTCCGGCAGCCAGTTCTGCTGCGTGCTGTTGATCAGGACGGCCAGTGTGCCCATGGTCATTCGAAGTGCCTCGTCAAGGTTCCGCTGAAGAAGGCCCTCCTTGCCACGATCTGCCGGATTTTTCTTGCAAATTTTTTCCGCAGTGCTGTCGGAGCGGGGCATATTGGCGCGTCTTCAGAACAGACGAGGAAAGTGCCGCCCATGCTTTATGCCATCCTTTGCTATCACGATGAGGACTTCGTCGGCTCCTGGAGCAAGGAGCAGGACGAGGCCGTGATGAAGAAGCTTGCGGTGGTGCAGGAGAAGCTCACGAGCCAAGGCCGGCTCGGGCCCGTGGCGCGGCTGTTGCCGACCACGGCGGCGGCGACCTTGCGCAAGGAGGACCCGCCCTTGGTGCTCGACGGCCCCTATGCCGAGACCAAGGAGCAGCTGCTCGGCTTCTACATCGTCGATTGCAAGAATCTCGACGAGGCCCTCGACGTCGCGCGCGATCTCGGCGCCGCCAATCCGGGCGGTGCCTATGAGGTGCGCCCCGTCGGCGTGTTCCGGCCCGGAGGAAACCTGACGTGAGCGAGGCCGACACCGCCTGGATCGAGACTGCGCTGACCTCGGCGCGCCCCCAGGCGGTCGGCGCGCTGCTGCGCTATTTCCGCGACCTCGACACGGCCGAGGAGGCCTTCCAGAACGCGTGTCTGCGCGCGCTGAAGACCTGGCCGCAGAATGGTCCGCCGCGCGATCCTGCGGCCTGGCTGATCATGGTCGGCCGCAACGTCGCCATCGACGAGGTGCGACGCACGCGCAGGCAGCAGCCGCTGCCGGAGGACGACCAGGCGATCTCCGATCTTGACGACGCCGAGGGTGCGCTGGCCGAGCGGCTCGACGGCTCGCACTACCGCGACGACATCCTGCGGCTGATGTTCATCTGCTGCCATCCGCAATTGCCGGCGACGCAGCAGATCGCGCTGGCGCTGCGCATCGTCTCGGGCCTTACCGTGAAGCAGATCGCGCGCGCCTTCCTGGTCTCGGAGGCGGCGATGGAGCAGCGCATCACCCGTGCCAAGGCGAAGGTCGCCGAGGCGGGGACGCCGTTCGAGGCGCCCGGCGCGGTCGAGCGCTCCGAGCGCCTCGCCGGCGTCGCGGCGATGATCTATTTGATCTTTAATGAGGGCTATTCGGCGAGCGGCGACACCGCCGAGATCAGAAAGCCGCTCTGCGAGGAGGCGATCCGGCTGGCACGGCTGCTGCTGCGGCTGTTTCCGAGTGAGCCGGAGATCATGGGGCTGACCGCGCTCATCCTGCTGCAGCATGCACGCAGCGCCGCGCGCTTCGCCGGGGATGGCACGCTGATCCTGCTGGACGATCAGGACCGCTCATTGTGGAACGGCACCATGATCGCGGAGGGGCTTGCCTTGATCGACAAGGCGATGCGCCATCGCCGCAGCGGGCCCTACCAGATCCAGGCCGCGATCGCCGCGCTGCATGCCCGCGCGTCGGCACCGGACGAGACCGACTGGGTGCAGATCGACCTGCTCTACGGCGCGCTCGAAGTCGTGCAGCCCTCTCCCGTGGTCACCCTCAACCGCGCGGTCGCGGTCTCCAAGGTGCGGGGGCCGCAAGCCGCGCTCGATCTGATCGAGCCGCTGGCTCCGAAGCTCGCCAATTACTTCCATTTCTACGGCGTGCGCGGCGCCTTCCTGATGCAGCTCGGCCGCAACGACGAAGCCCGCATCGCCTTCGACCGCGCCATTGCGCTGGCCAACACGTCGGCGGAAGCCGCCCATATCCGCATGCATCTCGATCGCCTGATCCGGGACAGCCAGCCGAAGGCAAAGGAAAACGCCAGGGCGAAATGACGCGCGACGATCAAAAAACGTTCAGTTGATTGTCGGCCCCCGCCGTTCGCGTTCGTCCTTTGCCCGTATCATCGGGAGCCCCTCATGCTGAAAGCCATTGCCATCATCGCCATCCTGCTCGTCGTCGGACTTGCGGGTGTCGTCGTCTTCGCGCTGACAAAACCCGACACCTTCCGCGTCGAGCGCAGCCTCGCGGTGAAGGCGCCGGCCGGTGCGATCTATCCGCAGGTCGCCGATTTCCGCCGCTGGACCGGCTGGTCTCCCTATGAGAACCGCGACCCCGCCATGAAGCGCAGTTTCGGTGGAGCCGCGGAAGGCGAGGGCGCGACCTATGCCTGGGACGGCAACAACAATGTCGGCGCCGGCCGCATGGAGATCCTCGAGGCGAACGGGCCGTCCAAGCTTCGCATCAAGCTCGACTTCGAGCGGCCGTTCGAAGGGCACAATACCGCCGAGTTCACCTTTGTGCCGCAAGGCGATGCCACTCTGGTCACGTGGGCGATGTATGGTCCGGCCCCGTTCATGTCCAAGATCATGCAGGTCTTCATCAACATGGACAGCATGATCGGCAAGGATTTCGAGGCCGGTCTCGCCAGCCTGAAGAAGCTGACCGAGAAGCACTAGGCCTCACCGCAAACGAAGAGGAGAGAAACGATGCTCAATCCGTATCTGTTCTATCAGGACACTTGCGAAGCGGCGTTCAATCATTACGCCAAGGTTCTCGGCGGCAAGATCGACGCCATGATGCGCTCGTCGGACGCGCCCCCGGACGTGCCCGCCGCGCCCGGCCGCGAGAAGATGATCATGCATGCGCGAATGTCGCTGCCCGACGGCAGCGTGCTGATGGCGTCCGACGTGCCGCCGGAGCATTTCAGCAAGCCGCAAGGCTTTTCGATCTCGTTCACGGTCAAGGATCCCGCCGATGGCGAGCGCAAGTTCAACGCGCTCGCCGACGGCGGTACCGTCACCATGCCGTTCAGCAAGACTTTCTGGGCCAAGGGCTTCGGCATGTGCGTTGACAAGTTCGGCATTCCCTGGATGGTGAATTGTCCGGAAGAGATGTGACGCCCGCGACTGCATGCATGGTCGTTGAGCCGCGATCCCCTCTCTCCATCCTGGCGTGAGAGGGGATGCGCGGGCCTTTCGCGTCATCCGTGGATCCGCCGTGAGCTTGCTCAGCGGGTCGATCCGGTCACGTCTTCGTCCTGCCGCGGCTGAACACAGCGGGGGCAGATCACGAGCTTGGTGCCGAGCTTCCTGTCGTTCTCCGCTTCGATCTCGTCGTGAACCGCCCACCACGCCTCGGAGTATGGCCGCAGGGCGTCGAGCACACGTTGCCGCTCCTGATTGGGATCGCTTGCTGCGGGCGCGGGATTTGTGGCGCGCGGCTTCGCGGTATGAAGGCGTCTCGGGCTCTTGTTGGGATCTTGGCCGAGGCCATCCCACGCGATCGGGCGACGCTCCTGCGCCGGCGCGACTGCACATCCCAGCAGCGCTGCGCAGAAGGTGAGCAAGATGAAGCCGTTTCGCATCAATGCCGGACCCGAATTTCGCCGCGCAATGCGCAAGCTCCGCACAGGAAACTTGCACAGCGTCGGTCAAATGGAACTTAAGGCAAACGAGTTGGCCGGCATGGCCGAGCAATGAACTCACGATTCGCATGACTTTGCGCGAGCAGTGAGGCTGCTTCGTGAAACCATGCGGACTGCATCGCACAACAATTGACGCAATATTGGGCTGTAATCTGCACGTCAGAATCGCTATTGGTGATTCATAAAATCTAAAAACCGGGGTGGACGTCACTTGAAGGGGAGCGACCGATGGCGGCGGCGCTACAGATCAATTTTGCCCTGTGGGGAATGCTTATCTGCGTCAGCATGAAGCTGGTGCCGGTGATTCAGACTCTTTATTGAAGGCAGCCAAAGCGCGATGGCGCAGAGACCCGGTGCGCACATTGGGTGCGGGCACAGGGAACCTGCCGTATGGCTTCGGGCCAGCTACGCCAGATGCCCTTGATGTGACGCGGTTCACATAAGCCTCATTCATGTCGCCTGGGTGCGGCTGGCGAATTCGTCAGCGGCAGCGCGGATAGATCGCGGCGAGATCACGGCCCTTGAGCAGAAGCAATCGCGAGCTGAGGCCGCCGCGGCGGCTGATCCAGTCGCGAACCGGGCCGGGATAGGCGGCAAGCACCGCGACCGATGCTTCCGGTTCGGCATAAAGGCGCCCGCGCCGGTCGACCGAACGTGCCGCATGAAAGCCGAGCACGGCGCGCCTGGTGACGCAAATGCGCTCTTCCGGCACGATGCTCAGCACCAGTGTGCAGGCAGACAGGCAGGGGCCGTCGATCACCACGCGCTCGCCGCTCTCGCGCACCTTCTCGAACAAGTCGAGGAACGGCCCCACTTGTCCGCCCGGCGACTGGATGATGCGGATTTCCGCGGCGGCGGGCGTAGAGGCGAGCAGCGTGGCTGCAAGCATCACGGCTTTGAGGCAGGTGATACGTCGCATGAAATCTCCACCAACTCGATTTGTAGGGTGGGTTAGCTGAGCGATTGCGCGAAGCGCAATGGCTCGGCGTAACCCACCATCTTTGACGCCACGTGAGAAGAGGTGGGTTACACCCAACGGGCCGCGCTTTGCGCGGCCCGCAGTGCTAACCCACCCTACACTTCCTACCCGTTCCGCCTCTGACCGCGCAGAGTCGGCAAGCCGATGCCGGCTGCATCGAAGCCGCCATCAACGGCTAAAATTTGGCCGGTGATGTAGCTCGCACTTGCCGAGCACAGGAAGTAGATCGCTTCCGCAAGCTCCTCCTCCAGGCCGTAGCGGTTGAGCGGAATGGCGTCGTGATAGTCGGCGCGAATCTCCCTGGTGTGCACCTGCTTGGCCATCGCCGTGTCGACCGGCCCAGGCGCGACTGCGTTGACGCGGATGTTGAGAGAGGCAAGCTCGACCGCGAGCTGCTTGGTCAGATGCGCGAGCCCGGCCTTGCTGGTGCCGTAGGCCGAGCGCAGCGTCGAGGCGCGCACCGCCGAGATCGAGGTGATGTTGACGATGGCCCCGCCATGGCCCTCGCGCATCAAGTGCACGGCCGCCTTGGTGCAGAGGAAGGGGCCGGTGAGGTTGACCTCGAGGACGCGGCGCCAATCGGCCTCGGATGTTTCCATCAGCGGCGCGAACACCGCGATGCCGGCATTGTTGACGAGCGCATCGAGCCGGCCGAACCGGCGCTCGACCTCCGCCATCGCATCGCTCACTGCGGCGGCGTCCGAGACGTCGCAGGTCAGCGCCAGCGTCGCCTCGCTCTGGTCGATCTCGGCGACCGCCCGGCCGAGCAACTCGCCCTCGATGTCGAGCAGCGCCACACGCCAACCCTCGGCCAGAAACTTCTTCGCGGTCGCAAGCCCGATGCCGCGCGCGGCTCCGGTGACGAGGGCGACTTTTTGCGGGGCAGGGGGCATCGGCTGATCGGTCCTTTGTCGAGAATTGCTCGCGCGAGCGCGGGCCCCTTCTTACTTCGCTTTGGTCTCGATGAGGAACCTGGCCGACGAAAATTATTCCCGTCCCGGTGTCGGTTGCGACTGGGACCGTTCGTCTTGCAGGGGAGCGCGGCCCCTTTCGGCGCCTCCGGAAATGACGAAGAAGGGTTAAGGACATTCCATGCGATTCATGATGCTGATGATCCCGCTCGGTTACGAAACCGCGCCGCCGGACGTCCAGCTTGATCCCGAGCGGGTCGCGGCGATGATGCGCTACAACGAGGCGCTGAAGGACGCAGGCGTGCTGATCACGCTCGACGGCCTGCATCCGCCGTCGATGGGCGCACGGGTTTCGTTTGCGACCGGCGAGCCCATTGTCACCGACGGCCCATTCGCCGAGGCCAAGGAAGTCCTGGGCGGATATTGGATGATCGAGGTTGCCTCGCGGGCCGAGGCGATTGCCTGGGCAAAGCAGTGCCCGGCCTCGCCGAACGAAATCATCGAGATCCGGCAGGTGCAGGAGCTGGCCGACTTTCCGCCCGACGTGCAGGCCGCCGCGGCCGGTTTCGGCGACCTGAAGACATAGCGGCGGTGGTCGCGACCAGATCGCGGCTGTCATCAACACATCACCAAAGGAGAGACCGATGAGCACCGAACACAAATTCCTCGCCGTCTATCTCGGCAGCATGAGCGGCGAAAGGATGAAGGCCTGGCACGCGATGCCCGAGGCCGAACGGAAGGCCAGAGAGCGCGAGGGCATGGCCGCCTGGCATGGCTGGGTCGAGAAGCACAAGGACGTCATCGTCGAGCTGGGCGGCCCGCTCGGCAAGACCCGCAGGATCGACGGAAGCGGCATCACCGAGATCAGCAACGCACTGACCGGCTTCACCGTGGTGCGCGCTGCCTCGCAGGAGGAAGCTGCCAAGCTATTCGTGAACCATCCGCACTTTGCGATCTTCCCGGGCGAGGCGATCGAGGTCATGCCCGTCTTGCCGATTCCGCAGATGTAGGTTCGAGTGAATCGTCATTCCGGGGCGGTCCGCAGGATCGAACCCGGAATCTCGAGATTCTCAGGTGCGCAAGCGCGCACCGGGATCGATGCTGGCGCATCGCCCCGGAATGACTGCGGAGGATACGGTTAATCAAACTCGGCCGCCGCTAGTGACCTTCGCGCCCGCCTCATGTAAAGCTCGTTCACATGAGCTGGCGCAAGGAACAGCGCCGCGCCGAGCGCGGCTATCACCACGGCAATCTGAAGGAGGCCTTGTTGCAGGCCGCTCTCGGGCTGATCGCCGAGAAGGGCGCGGCCGGCTTCACCTTCGCCGATGCCGCACGCATGGCCGGCGTCAGTGCGGCGGCACCCTACCGGCATTTCCGCGACCGTGACGAGCTCTTGTCCTCGATCGCCCAGCGCGGCTTCGAGCAATTCGAGGCGCGCCTGACCGCGGCCTGGGACGACGGCCGTCCCGACACGGTCACCGCGTTCGAACGCGTCGGCAAGGCCTATCTCGCCTTCGCCCGCGAGGAGCCGGCCTTCTACAACGCGATGTTCGAGTCCGGTCTGCCGGTCGACGCCAATCCGGCGCTGCAGGCCGCGAGCGAGCGGGCGTTCAACATCATTCGCGCCGCGGCCGAGCGGCTTGCAGCGCTTGCGCCGCCCGGCATGCCGCGGCCGCCGGCGATGATGATGGCGCTGCACATCTGGACCATGGCGCATGGCGTGGCTTCGCTGTTCTCCCGCGGCGACGCGGCGCGGCGAAAACTGCCGATGTCTCCGGACGAGCTGCTCGAGGCCGAGGTGCTGATCTATCTGCGCGGTCTCGGCTTCCCGACGGATCGCCGCCCGCCGGCGAAAGGCGCCGAGCCGCCGCCGGTGCCACCGGAGGCATCCTCCGGTTCCGGAGTGCCGCCCGGGGGCCCCTGGGGCAAGCCGAAATAAGGTGACGCAATAATCACGCGGGCGTGTCTGGCGCCCAGCTTGACAAAATCGGTGGATGGTTTAGCTATGTAAATGTTATTTACATTCACAACGGCGCAGGTGCCGTGATGGAGATGGGAAATGGCCTACACCGCTGATGTCAATCGCTGGCGCGGCCCTTCGGATCAATACCAACAATACGAGCGCCCCCGCATGCTGGACACGCCCTGGCATCCCGGCTGGATCGCCGTGACCATCCTCGGCTTCATCATCTGGTGGCCGATCGGACTTGCCCTTCTCTTTTTCACACTCGGGAGCAGAAGAATGTCGTGCTGGAGCAACCAGGATCGCTGGCAGAACAAGATGGAGCGGATGCAGTACAAGATGGACCGCATGCGCGGCCGCATGGAGCGCAGCGGCTTCGGCTTTGGCTTCGGCCCGCCGTCGTCCGGCAACCGCGCCTTCGACGAGTACCGCTCTGAAACGCTGCGCCGGCTCGAGGAAGAGCAGGTCGAGTTCAGGAACTTCCTCGACCGTCTGCGTCACGCCAAGGACAAGGAAGAGTTCGACCAGTTCATGGCGCAGCACAAGACCCGTCCGACCCCGCCGCCGACCGACCAGCAGCAGGGCTGACCTTCAAGGCCTGACACTTCTCAAAGCCTTCAGGCGCATGCCCCCAAAGTCCTGATGGCCCCGAGCCGCCCGTCTGCGCAACCCGCAGGCGGGCGGTTTGGCTTTGGGAACGTAGGCACGGCCCCGATCCGCTTGATCGAAGGCGCGTGACCCCGAGCGTTCAGCGCACTGTCACGAGCTGGGCCTGCACCGAAGCCAGGAAATGCGCGTAGGCGTGATCCACGATCTCGTTGAGCGATCGTGTTCGCGCGAAGATCGCCCTGGCTTCAGTGAGAAACTCATCGCGGGTCGGTATCTTCGGCAGATGCAGGTGTGTCAGTGCGTCCACGCCGTCATGCGCGCGATTGAGGATGTCGTGCAGCGTCGGCAGTTGCAGCTGGGCGAGATCGGCCCGACGCCGCGCCGAGGAGATCGCATGCGCCAGCTTCTGGGCATCGAACCGTTCGGCGAGCTCGATGGCCGCCCGATTGATGACCCGGGCGCCGAGCGGCTGCTCGTTGCGCAGCACCTGTTCGGGCGGCGCTTTCATGTTCCAGACGATTCCGAGCCAGGACAGCACTTTGAGGACGTAATAGGTGATGTCGATCTCCCACCAGCGGAAGCCCTGACGCACGCTGCTCTGGTAGGCGTGGTGATTGTTGTGCCAGCCCTCGCCCATCGTGAACAGCGCCAGCAGCCAGTTGTTGCGGGAATCATCGCCCGTCACGTAGCGCTTGCGTCCATGCACATGGGCGAGCGAATTGATGCAGAAGGTGGCGTGATAGACCAGCACCGTGCTCCAGAGGAAGCCGACCACCAGGCCCGACCATCCCGCAACGAAGAAGCAGAGCGCCGCAAGCACGAAGGCCGGCAGCAGCTCGAGCCGATGCAGCCACATCAGCTCCGGATAGGCCGCGAGATCGCCGACCTTGACGAGGTCGGTCGCATCGTGCTCGCGATAAAAGATCCAGCCGAGATGGCTGTACAGGAAGCCGCGTTGACGTGGCGAATGCACGTCCAGCTCGGTGTCGGAATGCAGATGATGGTGGCGATGCTTGGCGGCCCACCACAACACGCTCTTTTGCGCGGTGCTTTGCGCAAGGCAGGCCAGAACGAACTGAAAAACCCGGCCGGTGGCAAAAGCCTTATGCGAGAAATAGCGGTGGTAGCCTGCTCCGATGGCAAACATGCGCACGACGTACAATGAACCGCAGATCGCCAGGGCCTGCCAGGTGACGCCTGTCCAGATGGCGGCAAAGCAGCCGAGATGAACCAGCACGAACGGTATGGCGGAGGGGTACATGACGTCGTCGTGGTGGTCGTCGGCGGGCGCGTTGGGCGACATGTCTTGGCGTGACCTCAGGTATTGTGATGCGGGATTCGTGTCGGCAGCAGTGACGGCCGCCGGGTACGAAAAACCCGCGGATGGCGGACCACCGCGGGGCTTGAACGAGCTGCTTTGCATGGGCATCCCGGCCAGGGCAGCTTCGGCCGACGATTTAATAGACTATATGGTTGCGAATGCCTGGCATGCAAGCTCGTAGCCTCACGGGGAGCTGCGGCATGCTGCTCAGGTTGCAGCGGCATGGTGCAGAGAGGGCGCGCGGACTATGTTTGAGACCTGAAGGAAGCCCCACACCGGAGGCGGCGATGACGGCAGCTGTGACCGCGACGAACGATCGCCTGTGGCAGCAGATTCGCGGTGAGGCGCAGCGTGCGGCTGCATCCGATCCGGTCTTCGGCAGATCGCTCGCCGAGACCGTCCTCGCGCATGACGGTCTTGCGGCTGCTCTGGCCGATCTCATCGGCCGCAGGCTGGGCGGTAATCCCGCAGGGCAGGCGCGCTTCGCTGCCTTTTCCCGCGACGCTTTTCACTTTTCGCCGGAGCTGATCGAAGCGGCCGGCCGCGACTTGCAGGCGATCGTGCGCAACGATCCTGCCATCGCCGGCCTGTTGGCGCCGCTGCTGCATTTCAAAGGCTATGTCGCCCTGCAAGCCTGGCGCGTCTCGAACTGGCTCTGGCATCGCGACCAGCGCGATGCGGCGCTGTTGTTTCAGAACGAGGCGTCGAACGTCCTGCAGGTCAGCATTCATCCGTCGGCCAGCATCGGCGCGTCCGTCTATCTCGATCATGCCACCGGCGTCGTGATCGGCGCCAATGTCGTGATCGGCGACGAGGTCACCATCCTCCAGAATGTCAGCATCGGCCGCAGCAATGAGCTGCCGACACGCTCGCCGCGCATCGGCCGTGGCGTGTTCATCGGTGCGGGCGCGACCATTTTGGGCGATGTCCGGATTGGCGATCGCGCCAGGATCGGCGCCGACACGGTCGTGACCTCCGACGTTCCCGCCTGCTGCACCGCGGTCGGAAATCCCGCGCGATTGACCAACTGCCCCGAGCCCGCGCCGGCGGCTTGAGGCGCGAACACATCAAGCGGCGTGGCGGGCGGCCCGACCGGAGCCAAGGCATGGTCGCCGAGGTCTGCCCCGGCGACCTGCCGTTGCTTCAGGCCGCGTGGCGGCGGCTCTCGCCGCCGTGCTGGGGCGTGACCGGCTCCGAGCTGGTCTGGCCCGGCGCATCCAGCACCGCGACGTGATGCCGGTAGACCATCTCCCAGCCCTTCCATCCCGTGAACAGGAGGATGCCGACGACGATCAGCGACAGCACCACGCCCCACGGCGTGACGGCGGCTTCCGTGCCTTGCGCGTAGCGCAGGTAGAAATTGACCAGGGCAAGCACGACCGCGGCGAGATTGCCGACCATGTGGTACCAGGCATCGTTGAGGCGGCGGATGCGCGGCTCGCTGAAGAAGTCGGTAAAGCCGGCCGCAGCCGCGACGAGCGCCGTGACGATGCCGGCGCCGATCAGCCACATCGCGGCCCTGGCCCAGAAATTGTCGCCGGTTGCGATGAAGGCGAGATCAGCAATGGGCGCGCCGACCAGGCATGCGACGGGGAAGGGGATGAGCATCGGGTGGAGCGGGTGATCGCCGATGGCGGCGGTCGTCTTGGGGTTGATGGTCATGGCAAGACCTCGCGGAAAGTGATTTTCGGGACAATTTTTCGGGGGAGGGCTGGTTCCTCGGACAACGCGACCGGGGAGAGGGTTCTCGTGCCCCGGACGCAATGCAGCGCCCCTTGGCGATGCGTTGCAGAGCCGGGGCCCATTTCTCCAGCTGGAGTCTGCGGCTGCTGGGTCCCGGCTCGCACCACAACGCAAGAGCGTTGCGGTGCGTCCGGGACACGCCTCCCAACCGCCTGCGCCGCCTGCCTTTCCCGCCGCCCAATTCACCCCTGGTAACCTCGCATTAACCAACGCCGGGCTCTGGTAAGGGCGGGCAGTCGCGCCCAAAGCCCGAAGCCGAGGCCCGTCAAGGCCCGGGGCCAAAGGCCCATAGTTTTGACATCTTGGCAGGGAATGCAGGCGGCCGGCTTTGGACGAGCCCCTGCACCCCCGAAAGACAAGGCTTTGAGCGGGCATGCCGGCCGCGCCGGTTGTAGCGCGGTCATTGGGGAACCGGCAGCCATTTGCTGGCCGGCATATCGGGTAACGATCGCCTTGAGAGGATACTGCTTATGAATCCGGCCGACGTGGCTCAGTCAGCCCTTCCGGTTGCCGCTTCCGCGGACGTGTCGCTGATCGCGCTGTTCTGGCAGGCTCACTGGATCGTGAAAGCGGTGATGCTGGGGCTTCTGGCCTGCTCGGTCTGGGTCTGGGCCATCGCCATCGACAAGATATTCCTGTTTGCCCGCACGCGCCGCTCGATGGACCGCTTCGAGCAGGCGTTCTGGTCCGGCGAATCGATCGAGGAGCTCTATCGCACGCTCTCGGCCAAGCCGACGCATTCGATGGCGGCGTGCTTCGTCGCGGCGATGCGCGAGTGGAAACGCTCGTTCGAGAGCCATGCCCGCTCGGTCGCGGGCCTGCAGATGCGCATCGACAAGGTCATGAACGTCTCGATCGCCCGCGAGGTCGAGCGGCTGGAACGCCGCCTGCTGGTGCTCGCCACCGTCGGCTCCGCCGGCCCCTTCGTCGGCCTGTTCGGCACGGTCTGGGGCATCATGTCGAGCTTCCAGTCGATCGCGGCGTCGAAAAATACCTCTCTGGCGGTGGTGGCGCCGGGCATCGCGGAGGCGCTGTTTGCGACCGCCGTCGGCCTTATCGCCGCCATTCCCGCCACTATCTTCTACAATAAGTTCACGTCCGAGGTGAACCGGCAGGCCCAGCGGCTGGAAGGCTTCGCCGATGAATTTTCCGCCATTCTGTCGCGTCAGATCGACGAGCGGGGCTGACCGGCGGCATGTATAGTGTGAAGGGCAATTTGGGCACGCGATCATGGCGATGAACGTTGCGAGTTCGTCCGGCGGCGGCCGCCGCCGAGGCCGGCGTAAGCCCGTCGTGGCCGAGATCAACGTCACGCCGATGGTCGACGTGATGCTGGTGCTGCTCATCATCTTCATGGTGTCGGCGCCGATGCTCACGGTCGGCGTGCCGCTCGACCTGCCGCAGACCAATGCCAAGAGCCTCGAAAGCAACGACCAGAAGCCGATCCAGCTCTCGGTCGACATCAAGGGCAAGGTGTTCATCAACGATTCCGAGATCGCCATCAACGAGCTGATCCCCAAGCTGAAGGCGATCACGGACGCGCGCGGCGGGCTCGAGGAACGCATCTATCTGCGCGCCGACAAGAAGGCGGATTACGGCACGGTGGCCAAGGTGATGGGCCTGTTGTCCGGCGCCGGATTCAAGAAGCTCGCCCTCGTCACGGAAGCGGATCAGGGGTAAGCGGTGAAGGTGAACGTCGACAAGACACTCGTTGCGTCGATTGCCCTCCACGTCCTCGTGCTGGGATGGGGGCTCGTCACCTTCAGCAGCAAGGCCTACATCGCGCCTGAGGAGTCGCTGCCGGTCGACATCATCTCCACCGATCAGCTCGCCAAGATGATGGCGGGGCAGAAGACCGGCAAGAAGGAAGAGCCGAAGCCGAAGGTCGAGAAGATCGCGGAAGCCAAGCCCGAGGAAGACGCGGTCGGCAAGGTCACCGAGAAGAAAGAGTTGATCAAGACCAACTCCCAGCCGGAGCCGCCGCCGAAGCCGGTCGAGAAGCCGGTGGAGAAGAAGCCCGAGCCGCCCAAGCCCGTCGCCGAAGCGAAACCGAAGGAAGAGCCGAAGCCGCAGGAGAAAAAGCCTGATCCGGCCAAGGAAGATCCGATCGCCGAGCTGCAGAAGAAGCTGGACACCAAGAAGCCGCCGCCCAAGCCCGTGGAGCAGAAGGTCGCGGCGGTGCAGCCGCAGCAGCAGCCGAAGCCGAAGGAGCGCACCTTCGATCCCGCCCAGATCCAGCGTGATCTCGACAAGCGCGCCGCGACCCGGCACGAGCAGACCGGCTCGGCGCTGAATGCGTCGGCCTCGCTGGGAGCTGCGACAGGGACCGCCGCCAACAACGTCGCGACCTGGCGCGGTGCGTTCCAGGGCGCAGTCAAGCGCTGCTTCACGCCCACCTATAACGGCCAGGATGCCGATCAGTACGAGGCCGACATCGACATTCCCATGAAGATCGACGGATCGCTGGCTTCGGAGCCGATCGTCGTCGCCGTGCGTGGACCGTCGCGCTCGATTGCTCAGGCCATTGCCGAGAGTGCCAAGCGCGCCATCGTGCAGTGTCAGGTCTACTCGTTCATGCCGAAGCAGCAGTACGAGAGCTGGAAGCTCATTCCGATGACTTTCGGCCTGAAAGACATGTTGTGACATCCGAACAAAAGAATTTTCCAATGAATGACGTCCGATCGATGAACCGCCGCCGCTTCATGACGCTGACGACCGGATCGACGCTTGCCATGCTCGGGAGCGGACGCGCCTTCGCTCAAGGGCAGGAAGGGCGCCTGCGCATCGATCCCACAGCATTCCAGCCGATCCCGATCGCGATCACCAACTTCCTGCCCGGCTCGCCCGCCGACGGCGACGTCGGCAACGGCGTCACGCAGGTCATCACCAACAATCTGAAGCGCTCGGGTCTGTTCGCGCCGATCGATCAGGCCGCTTTCATCGAACGCATCAGCAACATGGACGTCGCGCCGCAATTCCAGAACTGGAAGACGCTGAACGCGCAGGCCCTCGTCACCGGCCGCATGACGCGGCAGCCCGATGGCCGGCTGAAGGCCGAATTCCGCCTGTGGGACGTGATCTCCGGCCAGCAGCTCGCCGGCCAGCAATATTTCACCTCGCCGGAATATTGGCGCCGCATCGCCCACATCATCTCCGACCAGATCTACGAGCGGATGACCGGCGAGAAGGGCTATTTCGACAGCCGCGTGGTGTTCGTGGACGAAAGCGGCCCGAAGGAGCGCCGCGTCAAGCGGCTGGCGATGATGGACCAGGACGGCGCCAACGTGCGCTATCTGACCCGCGGCTCCGACCTCGTGCTGACGCCGCGCTTCTCGCCGAACTCGCAAGAGATCACCTACATGGAGTTCGGCCAGGGCGATCCGAAGGTCTATCTCTTCAACATCGAGACCGGCCAGCGCGAGATCGTCGGCAACTTCCCGGGCATGACCTTCGCGCCGCGCTTCTCGCCGGACGGCCAGCGCGTCATCATGAGCCTGCAGCAGGGCGGCAATTCCAACCTGTTCGTGATGGATCTGCGCTCGCGCTCGACCACGCGCCTTACCGACACGCCGGCGATCGACACCTCGCCGTCCTATTCACCGGACGGCACCCGCATCTGCTTCGAGTCCGATCGCGGCGGCCGGTCGCAGATCTACGTGATGGCGGCGGGTGGCGGGCAGGCCCAGCGCATCTCCTTCTCCAAGGACGACACCAACGCCAGCTATTCGACGCCGGTGTGGTCGCCGAAGGGCGACTACATCGCCTTCACGAGGCAAGGCGGCGGACAGTTCGCGATCGGCGTCATGAAGCCCGACGGCTCCGGCGAGCGGCTGCTGACTTCCGGCTTCCACAACGAAGGTCCGACCTTCTCCCCGAACGGCCGCGTGCTGATGTTCTTCCGCGACCCCGGCGGCAACGGCGGGCCCTCGCTGTACAGCGTCGACATCTCCGGTCGCAACGAGCTCAAGGTGCCGACGCCGGGCTTCGCGTCCGACCCGGCCTGGTCGCCGTTGCTGTCCTCGACGGCGGGTCAATAGAACGCGGGTTCGGAACGCGCGATCTTTTCGAAAATCGTGCCGATTTTCCCGCTTTCGACGATGCGGGTAAGCCTTTCTTCACCTTGTGCCCGGCAAGGCTTGCCTAATTGCTTGATTTTTAAGCTGGAATTGGTTCGGCATTACCGAAAAACAACTCGACTTTAACGATGTTCCCTCAGAAAGACTTCACCTGAGCCGGGTAAAAGTACGCGCCAAACAGGACGCGCGTACAAACACCAATGCAGTTCGCAAGCCAGAGCGGAGAACCTGAGCCGGCGTCGCCGAGGATTTCGGCCGCGCTGATCGATTCGCTGTTCGAAACGCCAGCTCCCTTGCTGACGGGGCTTGTCTTCGGCGTCGTCGCGGCGGCCGCGACCGCGCTGAAGACCGGAGAACCTTTGATCTGGGCGTGTGTGGCGCTCTTGATCCTCGCCGGCGCCATCCGGGCGTTCGACTTGCGGCGGTACCAGATGCGCAAGTCGACGCTGACCACCGACGAAGCGGCGCGATGGAAGAACCGGCATCAGATCGGGGCGATGATCCAGGCCGCCGCCGTCGGCATCTGGAGCACCACCACGCTGTTGGTCAGCGACGATGCCGTCGCCCATATGATCTCTCTCTCCACGACCACGGGCTTCGTGGCGGGTGGTGCAGGCCGGGCGTACGGACGGCAATGGATATATCAGCTGCAGGCTACGCTTTGCTTCGGTTCGACGGTGGTCGCGCTGGCGTGGCGTGGCACGCCCTATTACATCGTCATGTCAGTCCTGTGCGCCGCGTTTCTGGTGGCCGTCATACAGATTTCGGCCAATCTGCACAGAATATTCATGCGGGCGCTCGTCGCGCGCGAACGCGAAGCGGCCCTGGCGGGCCAGTTCGACAGCGCGTTGAACAACATGCCCCATGGCCTGTGCATGTTCCGTGTCGACGGTCAGCTTGCGGTGATGAATCATCGTTTCAGCGAAATGATGAATCTGCCTGACGATCTCGTCCAGCGCGGCCCCAATGCGTCCGAAATCATCGCGGCGTGCGTCAGCGGCGGCTCCATCTCGGCCGAGAACGGCAACCTGATCCTCCGGGAGATCGAGGACGGACGGGTCCGCGAGCTCCTGACCTCGGATCCGGATATCGCGCGCGGGCGCGCGCTGTCCTGGACCTTCCAGCCAATGGCCGATGGCGGCACGGTCATGCTGATCGAGGACATCACCGAGCGTAAGAACGCCGAGGCGAGGATCACCCATCTTGCCCGCTACGACGAGCTCACGGCATTGCCCAACCGGGTCAGCTTCCACGACGAGATCGAGCGGCTGCTGGCGAATTCGCATCATGCCGAGCGCCTCTCCGCACTGCTGTTCGTCGACCTCGACCAGTTCAAGCAGGTCAACGACACGCTTGGCCATCCCTGCGGCGACCAGCTGCTGTGCGCGGTTGCCAATCGCCTGCGCGAGATGCTGCGGCCCGACGATTTCGTCGCCCGCTTCGGCGGCGACGAATTCGTCGTGTTCCAGCAGAACATCTCTTCGCCGGAGGACGCCGCCAGCCTCGCCCGCCGCATCGTCGAGCGCCTCAGCGAGCGCTATCGCATCGACAACCACCTCGTCGAGATCGGCGCGAGCGTTGGCATTGCGCTGACCTCGCCGGATGGCAGCGCCAGCGCCGACACGCTGCTCAAGAACGCCGACATGGCGCTGTACCGGGCCAAGGCCGACGGCCGCGGTACCTTCTGCTTCTTCCGCGACGAGATGGCGGCGACCGTCGAGGCCCGCCGCATCCTGGAGCTGGACTTGCGCAAGGCGCTCGCCAACGAGGAATTCGAGCTGTTCTATCAGCCGCTGGTCAACCTCAAGACCGGCAAGATCACCACCTGCGAGGCGCTGCTGCGCTGGAACCATCCGGTGCGCGGCACGGTCTCGCCGGTCGACATCATCCCGGTCGCCGAGGACATGGGCCTGATCGTCGATCTCGGCCGCTGGATCCTGCGGCGGGCCTGCATGGAGTGCATGAAGTGGCCGGACGGCGTCAGCGTCGCCGTCAACTTCTCGCCACAGCAATTCCACCAGCGCGACGTGCTGAGCGAGATCCGCTACGCGCTCGAAGTCTCGGGCCTGCCGACGC
This sequence comes from Bradyrhizobium sp. 22, assembly GCF_000482425.1. Classification (NCBI taxonomy): domain Bacteria; kingdom Pseudomonadati; phylum Pseudomonadota; class Alphaproteobacteria; order Hyphomicrobiales; family Nitrobacteraceae; genus Bradyrhizobium; species Bradyrhizobium sp. 22. Next base: position 1,113,282 of record NZ_KI519400.1, on the reverse strand, counting down.
ATCGGCTGGAGATCGAGATCACCGAGTCCTCGCTGCTGCGCAACACCCAGCTCACGCACGACATCCTCTCGCAGCTTCATGCGCTTGGCGTGCGCATCTCGCTCGACGATTTCGGCACCGGCTATTCCAGTCTGAGCTATCTGCACAATTTCCCGATGCAGAAGGTGAAGATCGACCGCTCCTTCCTCGAAGGCATCGATACCGATCGGCCGCTGACGCTGTTGCGCGGGGTGGCGCGGCTGGCCGCCGACCTCGGCATGTCGGTGGTGGTCGAGGGCATCGAGACCAACGAGCAGCTCGAACTGATCAGCGCCGACGGGACCATCACCGAAGGACAGGGCTATCTTTTCAGCCGGCCGGTGCCGGCCATCCGGGTTCGGCAATTGCTGAATGCCTCGCACGGCCGCCGCTTGCCCGACGATCAACTGACCGTCGCCTCGCGATCGATCGCCTGACGCCTCCGTAAAACTGCGGGAAATCCCTGGTTTTCTGCGACTGGCAGGGTTAACCCTAACCGGGTGCTTCAATTGCGCCGGCGTTAAGAAGGTGTTAATCCTGTTCCACCCGCGAGGGTTGTTTGTCAGTCGAGGAATGCTGGATGAAGCCCGAAGCCGAACCGCGCGCTTCGCTCTCTGTGCGGGGGGGAGCGCTGTTCGACCGCGTCGACTACCGATCCATCGAGACTCCTGAGGAGAAAGATCAGCTCTATCAGATGCGCTATCGGGCCTATACGCGTGGCGGATTGATTCCGCCGTCGGAGTCCGAGCGCTACAGCGATAGCTACGACGATGCACCCAATGCCCGGATCTTCGGAGTGTATGTCGACGGAGAGCTCTGCAGCTCTATCCGTCTTCACGTGCTGACGTCAGAACAACGGGCGTCCTGCACCACCGACTTGTTCGGCGACGTTCTTCACCCCCGCCTCGATCGCGGCGAAGTCTTCATCGATCCGGCCCGCTTCGTCGCAAGCCCGGAAAAAGCCAAGTGTTTTCCGGAGCTGCCTTATGTGACGGTGCGGCTCGTCTTCCTGGCCTGCGAACATTTCAATGCCGATACCGGGCTCGCGCTCGTCCGTCCCGCGCACGAGGCGTTCTATCGCCGGGTCTTTCTCAACGAGACCATCGCAGAACCGCGCTTGTTCCCGAATGCCTTGGCAAAGGTCGCGTTGATGGCGTCCGACTTCCGCGCCGTGCGGGAAAGGGTGTTGACGCGTTTTCCGATCATGCGCTCGAGTGCCTTCGAGCGACGCATGCTGTTTGGGCCTAGCAGTGCGTCATCGCTGAGCGGCGTCTCGCCCAAACTGGCCTCCGAACGTCCAAAGCTGGTCGTCTATTCCTGAGAGCCCGTCGGGGCGCATGCCCTCGAACCGAGCTGCCGTCCAGCGCCAGGCCCCGACCGGGCTTATTTTTGGCCGGTTTCGCCGGTTCGGACGCTTGCCTTCACCCTCGCGCCACATTTACAACCCATTAACCATGACGGGTGCTTTTCGCCGGTTGGGGGCATTTGATCGGCTGAGGCAAGGTTCCGTCAAGGTTGACGGAACGTTCGCTTAACCAACCCCCTGTAGACCGGACAGCAGTGGACTAACGTGAGCGTGGAGGCTCCGGAATGAAACATCCTATGCGTATCCTCCAGGGATTGAAGCTGGTCGCGGTGCTCGCCGTCGCGCTGTCGATGGGCGCCTGCGCCAACAAGAATGCCGCGACGGATGCGATGGCCAATGCGGCGACGCCGGGCAGCCAGCAGGATTTCGTCGTTAACGTCGGCGACCGCGTGTTCTTCGAAAGCGACCAGACCGATCTGACCCCGCAGGCGATCGTGACCCTGGAGAAGCAGGCGCAGTGGCTCCAGACCTATCCGCGCTACAGCTTCACCGTCGAAGGTCATGCCGACGAGCGTGGTACCCGCGAATACAACATCGCGCTCGGCGCCCGCCGTGCCCAGTCGGTGCGTTCGTTCCTCGCCTCGCGCGGCATCGATCCGAACCGCATGCGCACGATCTCCTACGGCAAGGAGCGGCCGGTCGCCGTCTGTAACGATATCTCGTGCTGGTCGCAGAACCGTCGCGCCGTCACCGTGCTGAACGCGAGCTCCTGACACGGAGATACTGACGCCGGGATCCTGACGCCAAGATCGTGACGCTCGGTCAGGCGCCGTTCATCTTCAGAAACCGATTATGCCGGCGCCCTCTCGGGCGCCGGTTTCGTATCTGCAATCCGTGACCTAAAACCTCTTGGTGGCAGTCACAGTTTTGGCGTACTCCCTTTCTCATTGTGTGGCGCGGCGAATGGTCCGCCGCGCGCCACGTCGCTTTCGTCGTCAGGGCAAGATGTCATCGAAATTCAAGGCAATTACCGGCACCGTGGCGACCGCCGCGCTGCTCTCTTTGTGCTCGCCCGCACTCGCGCAATCGATCTTCGCGCAATCGGATGATGCCGATCCCGAGATGCGGATCGAGCGGCTGGAGAACCAGCTGCGCCAACTCACCGGCCAGAACGAAGAGCTGCAATATCGCAACCGGCAGCTCGAGGAGCGGCTGCGGGCGCTCGAGGGCGGCGCGCAGGGCGCGCCCGGACAAGCGCCCAGTGCCGCGGCGATGCCGCCCGCCCAGATCGCACCAAGTCAGGTCGCGCCGGGCTATCGCCAGCCGCAGCAGCAGGCCGTGCAGCCGAATTACGAGCAGCCGCAGATCGCATCTCCCGCGCCGATCGTTCAGGAACAGCCGGCGCCCGGCGCCCCCGGCACACGCCGCCGCGGCGACGCCTTCGATCCCAACCAGAACCCGAACGCGCCTGGCGCGCCGCGCGCGCTGGGCGGCGGGCAGCAACCGATGCCGGCAGGCGGCCAGATCGGCTCGCCGGGCGGCCAGATCGGCTCGCCCGGCGGTCGCGGCGCCGGCGAGCCGCTCGATCTCGCCAACACCAGCCCGCGCTATCAGCCGCAGGCAGCACCCCCGGCGGCCCAGCCCGGTTATCCGGCGCCTGCGGGCGCCCCCGGTTTGACCACGCTGCCGCCCTCGGCCACGCCGCGCGACGAGTTCGACCTCGGCATCGGCTACATGCAGCGCAAGGACTATGCCCTCGCCGAGCAGACCATGAAGAATTTTGCGCAGAAATATCCGAGCGATCCGCTGCTCGGGGACGCGCAATATTGGCTCGGCGAGAGCTACTTCCAGCGCCAGCAATACCGCGACTCCGCGGAAGCCTTCCTCGCCGTCACCACCAAATACGAAAAATCGGCCAAGGCCCCGGACGCGCTGCTCCGGCTCGGCCAGTCGCTCGCCGCCCTGAAGGAGAAGGAGGCCGCCTGCGCCGCCTTCGGCGAGGTCGGCCGCAAATATCCGCGCGCCTCCGCCGGCGTCAAAGCGGCCGTGGACCGCGAGCAGAAGCGGGTGAAGTGCTGATCCACCGCGCGGATCGCTGACAAAGCGGATGGCGCTGCGCTAGATTGCGCCCGCCATTCGCTGGCGATTGCCGGGCCGCGCCATGTCAGACGATGACAATTCTCCGATCTCCACCCGCGAGGCGAGCCGCCTCTTCGCCAGCTTGAAGAGCGCGCCGGCGCTGGTGCTCGCCGTCTCCGGCGGCCCCGATTCGGTGGCGCTGATGTGGCTTGCGGCGCGCTGGCAGCGCAGCCTTCCGCGCGCGCCGCTGCTCACCGTCGTCACGGTCGATCACGGCCTGCGGCAAGAGGCGGGGCGCGAGGCGCGCGAGGTCAAGCGGCTCGCCGCCGAGCTCGGACTGCCGCACCGGACCCTGCGCTGGCGTGGCGCCAAGCCGAAGACGGGGCTGCCGGCGGCCGCGCGCGAGGCGCGCTATCGTCTGCTCGCCGACGCCGCCCGTGCTGTCGGCGCGAGCCACGTGCTGACTGCCCATACCCGCGACGACCAGGCCGAGACGCTGTTGATGCGCCTGTTGCGCGGCAGTGGACTTGCGGGACTGTCGGCCATGGCCCCTCTCAGCGAGCGCGACGGCATCGTGCTGGCGCGGCCGCTGCTCGACGTCCCGAAGTCGCAGCTGGTCGCGACCTTGAAGCGGGCCAAAATCGGCTTTGCCGACGACCCCACCAATCGCGACACCGCCTTCACCCGGCCGCGGCTGCGCGCGCTGCTGCCGCTTCTCGCGGCCGAGGGCGGCGACAGCAGGAATCTGGCGCGGCTTGCGGCCAGGCTGGCGCGGGCCAATGCGGCGGTCGAGGTGCTGGCCGACGGCGCCGAGCGCTTCCTCCGTTTGCGGGATCGCGGCGAAGCGCCGCAGTCGGGAGCGCGAAGCTTCGAGGCTGCGGCCTTTGCCGCCCTGCCGGATGAAGTCCGGCTGCGGCTCCTGCTGCGGGCCATCAACGCGCTCGGGCATGAAGGGCCTGCGGAACTCGGCAAGGTCGAAACCTTGATGTCCGTGCTGGATCAGGCCATTGCGGCAAGTCTCCGCGCCCGCGCCGGTCGCCAGCCGGTCCTGAAGCAGACCCTTGCGGGAGCCTTGATCAGCCTTGCCGGCGGGCGTATCCACATCGCACCGGCGCCGGCTCGGCGCCGCAAGGGTGGATAGGCGTGGGCGAGAGCGGATCATGACACCAGTCATTTCGGCCCCGCACCGTCAGGACACCTTAACCAGGCAGGAAGAACCCCGCTTCGGGCGCCATTTTTTCAGCGGGAATCGCTCTAAGATGGGCTAAATAGTCCCATCTCATTCCCTTGGCAGCGACCCGGGCGGCACCTAGATTGTATGCGTAACCGAGAGGATTCCTTGGGGATTTTCTCTAGCTCGCCCAAGTAACGCCTGAAGGTAACTCCTGAAGGACCAGGCCGCGATCCGCGCGACCACGAAGGAAGATCGATGAACGCCAATCTGCGCAATTTCGCCCTCTGGGTCATCATTGTTTTGCTGCTGTTGGCGTTGTTCACGCTCTTCCAGAATCCGGGCCAGCGAGCCTCCTCGCAGGACATCGCCTTCTCGCAACTCTTGAGCGAGGTTGACCGCGGCAATGTGCGCGACGTCGTGATCCAGGGGCCGGACATTCACGGCACCTTCACCAACGGCTCCAGCTTCCAGACCTATGCGCCGAACGACCCGACGCTGGTGAAGCGCCTGTATGACAGCAAGGTGCAGATCACCGCGAAGCCGCCGGGCGACAACGTGCCGTGGTTCGTCTCGCTGCTGGTCTCCTGGCTGCCCTTCATCGCGCTGATCGGCGTCTGGATCTTCCTGTCGCGACAGATGCAGGGCGGCGCCGGCAAGGCGATGGGCTTCGGCAAGTCGCGCGCCAAGATGCTGACCGAAGCGCATGGCCGCGTCACCTTCGAGGACGTCGCCGGCGTCGACGAGGCCAAGCAGGACCTGCAGGAGATCGTCGAATTCCTGCGCGACCCCGGCAAATTCCAGCGCCTCGGCGGCCGCATTCCGCGCGGCGTGCTGCTGGTCGGCCCTCCCGGCACCGGTAAGACCCTGATCGCACGCGCGGTCGCGGGCGAAGCCAACGTGCCGTTCTTCACCATTTCGGGTTCGGACTTCGTCGAGATGTTCGTCGGCGTCGGCGCCTCTCGTGTGCGCGACATGTTCGAGCAGGCCAAGAAGAATGCGCCCTGCATCATCTTCATCGACGAAATCGATGCGGTCGGTCGTCACCGTGGCGCCGGCCTCGGCGGCGGCAATGACGAGCGCGAGCAGACGCTGAACCAGCTGCTGGTCGAGATGGACGGCTTCGAGGCGAACGAGGGCGTGATCCTGATCGCCGCGACCAACCGCCCCGATGTGCTCGATCCCGCGCTGCTGCGTCCGGGCCGCTTCGACCGCCAGGTCGTGGTGCCCAATCCCGACGTCGTCGGCCGCGAGCAGATCCTCAAGGTTCACGTCCGCAAGGTGCCGCTGGCGCCGGATATCAACCTCAAGACCATCGCGCGCGGCACCCCGGGCTTCTCCGGCGCCGACCTGATGAACCTCGTCAATGAGGCCGCGCTGACAGCCGCCCGCCGCAACAAGCGGATGGTGACGCAGGCCGAGTTCGAGGAGGCCAAGGACAAGGTGATGATGGGCGCCGAGCGCAAGTCGCTCGTCATGACCGAGGAAGAGAAGCTCTTGACGGCCTATCACGAAGGCGGCCACGCCATCGTCGGCCTCAACGTGCCAGCGACCGATCCGATCCACAAGGCGACCATCATCCCGCGCGGCCGTGCGCTCGGCATGGTCATGCAGCTCCCTGAGCGCGACAAGCTGTCGATGTCCCTGGAGCAGATGACCTCGCGCCTCGCCATCATGATGGGCGGCCGCGTCGCCGAAGAGCTGATCTTCGGACGCGAGAAGGTCACCTCGGGCGCCGCCTCCGACATCGAGCAGGCCACGCGGCTGGCTCGCATGATGGTGACGCGCTGGGGCCTGTCGGAAGAGCTCGGCACGGTCTCCTACGGCGAGAACCAGGACGAAGTGTTTCTGGGCATGTCGGTGTCGCGGACCCAGAACGCCTCCGAAGCGACGGTGCAGAAGATCGACTCCGAGATCCGCCGTCTGGTCGAGGAAGGCTACAAGGAAGCGACCCGCATCCTCACCGAGAAGCGTGCCGACCTCGAGGCGCTGGCCAAGGGTCTGCTCGAGTTCGAGACGCTGAGCGGCGACGAGATCGTCGATCTGCTCAAGGGCAAGAAGCCGAACCGCGAATCCGTGCTCGAGCCGACCACGCCGCGCGCCTCCGCGGTGCCTCCGGCCGGCAAGTCGCCGCGCCCGCGGCCCGATGCGGATCCCGGCCTGGAGCCGCAGCCGCAGGCGTAATCGAGCAGCGGCACCGAATTGAAGAACGCGGCGGAAACGCCGCGTTTTTTCTTGTTCAAGCGCACCTGCGCGCGCTGGCATTCTGCCGGATGCCTTCGCGCCTAGGCCGTTTTGCCACAGCCATCCCGCCTGAATCGCTTGCGGTCGGTCAAGAGAGCGGACCTTGACCGCGCTAGGCTCCGACTCGTCAAAGGAGGGACATATGGCTTTCAAGGATATTCTGCTGACCCTGGCGAGCTATCCGGAACCGACGCCGGTTTCGGTGATCGACGATGCCGTTTCGGTAGCCGCCGTCCTGGATGCGCACCTCGCAGCCATTTCCTGCGAAGTCCATGCGGAAGTGCGCGCAAGCCTGCTCGGGGATGTCATCCTGGACATACCCGCGCTTGTTGCTCGCGAGGCAACCAAGAGCCGCGAGAATGCGCAAGCGCTGCTCGCGGCATTCGAAGCCTCGGCCGCGAAGGCCGGCGTTCGGCACGAGACCATCTTCGAGCAATGTGCATCCGCCGGCGAGGCCGCACTGCTGGCAGATTATGCAAGGCTCCGCGATCTCACGATCATGGCAGTGCCGGACTCCCATGATCGATGGTACGCAGAAGAGGTGATCTTCGAATCCGGCAGGCCGACGCTGATCCTGCCCGCCGCTCCCCGATCGCGTCCATTCCGGCTCGATGCCGTTTGCGTGGCCTGGGACTTCAGCCGTACCGCTGCGCGAGCGGTGTCCGCTGCGCTTCCTTTGCTCGAGAACGCAGGACGTGTGCGCGTCGTGACCGTCACGAACGAAAAGGCCCTGGATCCCAAACATTCGGGAGAAGAGCTGGCGAAGAACCTCGCTCGTCACGGCATCGAGGTCGTGCGCGACGAGATCGATGCCGAGGGCAAGCCGATCGACGAGGTCCTGACGTCTTACGTGCTGTCCCACGGCATCGACGTCCTCGTGATGGGCGCGTACGGAACGCCGAGATGGCGGGAGTTCGTGCTCGGCGGCGCGACCAGGGGCCTGCTGTCCAAGCCGCCGATCCCGATTCTGTTCTCGCATTGACGATTGGTCATGCAGGAGGTGGCGCCGCCCGGGTCTACAAGACTGATCAGATCGCTGACGCTGACGCACGCGGTGCTGTACGGGCTCGGCGTGACGATCGGTGCCGGAATCTACGTCCTGGTGGGAGCGGCCGCCGCGCGGAGCGGAATGCATGCACCTCTGGCGTTCCTCGCTGCGGCGGTCGTGATGGGCGTGACGGCCGGGAGCTTTGCCGAACTGGGTACGCGACTGCCGGTTGCTGCGAGCGAGGCCGCCTATGTCCAGGCCGCGTTTCATCGAAAATGGCTCAGCGGTGCCACGGGGCTGCTCGTGGTGGCCGCAGCGACGATCTCCGGCGCGACCATCACCGTTGGCAGCGCCGGCTACATCAGCGTGTTCGTGCCGCTGCCCGCCAGCTGGATCATCGCCGGCGTCGTGCTTGCGATGGGAGCGGTCGCCTGCCTGTCCGCGGTTCAGTCCATCAGCTTCGCCGGCTTGATGACGGTCGTGGAGATCGGAGGATTGCTCCTCATTGTCGGCGCCGGGCTGTTTCAGGGCGACGCCCTGGTCTCCCGGCTGCCCGAACTGTTGCCTCCCCTGAGCGACAAAGCGGCGTGGACCGGGATCGCACAGACGTCGCTGCTCGCCGTGTTTGCATTCATCGGGTTCGAGCACCTCGTGAACATCTCCGAGGAAATGAAGAATCCGTCCCGGACTCTGCCTTGGGCGCTCTTCATCACCTTGGGCGTGACGGCGTTCCTCTACATGACCGTCGCCTGGGTTGCGGTGGTCGCGGTGCCCCCGGCCGAGCTCGCGCACTCCTCGGCTCCGCTTGCACTGGTCTTTCAGCGGTTGACCGGTCTTCCGCTCTCGGTGTTGAGCGTCATCGCCATCGTTGCGACGGTCAACGGAATCATCGTTCACATGCTGATGATCGGACGCGTGCTGTACGGGCTTGCGGACCAAGGCAGCCTTCCCGCCTTTCTCGCCAGGGTGAACGCCAGAAGCGGCTCCCCGGTGGTTGCAACCCTGTTCGGCGTCGGCGCCATCCTGATCCTCGCCCTCGGCATTCCCTTGACCGGATTGGCCGAGTGGACCTCACGTCTGACCCTCGGGGCTTTCGTTCTGGTCAACCTGGCGCTCCTGCGCATCAAGACGACAGAATCCAAGCCTCCCGCCGGTGTGTTCCTCGTGCCCATCTGGGTGCCGATTGCAGGACTGTTCACAAGCGCCGCATTGCTCCTGATCGATCTCCTCGCCTAGTGCGAGCTTGGGTTCGGCGAACGAAGTACGATTCGCCTGAAGCGGGGGGTAGGCGTGCGCTCCTGACCGTGCGTCGGAGCAATGCCTGAAACACTCAAGAAGAACTTAACGCTTGCGGCCTACTTTGGCCCGCCATGACTGACCAGGTCGTCCACAGCGCGGTTCAACCGCTTTCGGCACGTGCAGCGCTCCCTTGGGTCGTGGGGCTCGCCGTTTATGCTGTGTTGCTGGTGGCCGGGCCGCGGCTGCTCGGTGACCCCGACAGCTATTCTCACATTGAGCTGGGGCGGTGGATCATCGCACACGGCACCCTGCCGACGAGCGACCCGTTTTCGTTTGCAAAGAATGGCGCGCCCTGGATCACGTTCGAATGGCTGTCCGAGGTCGTCTATGCCGGGATATACGCGCTGTCCGGCTGGCCAGGCGTCGTCGCCATCGCGGCCGCGGCGATCGCGCTCGCCTTCGCCCTTCTCACGTTCTCCCTGCTGCGCAAGCTTTCGCCGGCCCTGACGCTGCTCATGGTGATCGCGGCCGTCGTCCTGCTGGCGCCGCACATGCTGGCGCGGCCACATGTCCTGGTGCTGCCGCTGATGGTGACCTGGGCGGCTGCGCTGGTCCGCTGCATGGATCGCCGCGGCCCTCCGCCATATTGGGCCCTGCCGCTTCTGGTGCTGTGGAGCAATCTGCACGGCAGCGTGGTGCTGGCGCTTGGCCTGATCGGACCGGCGGTGCTCGAGGCATTGCTGCGTGAAGAGCGCGCCCAATGGCCGCGCGTGCTGCTGCGGTGGCTGCCGTTTGTGGCCCTTGCCGTCGCGGCGTCCTGCCTGACGCCGCATGGGCCGGAACCGCTGCTGATGCCGCTGACGACGCTCGGCCTCGGCTCCGCGCTCGCCTGGATCGGAGAATGGCGGCCACAGGACTTCAGCCATGTCAGTGGCTTCGAACTGCTGCTGCTCGCCGGCATCTTTGCGCTCTCGCGCGGCGTCACGCTACCGGTCGTACGGACCTTGGTGGTGATCGGCCTGCTGCATTTCGCGCTGGCGCAAATCCGCAATGCGGATCTGCTGGCCATGCTGGCGCCGCTCTATCTGGCGGCTCCGCTGGGTCGGAGGTTCGGCGGACCGGCCGAGGATGGTGCGACGGTCTCGCCGCGCGCCCTGAATTGGGTTGGGCTCGGTGTGTTGATCGCAGTCAGCGGGGTGGCTTTGGCGCGTGACGTCCGGCCGGCTCCGGCCATCACCCCCGAGGCCGCCGTCGCCCAGGCCAAACTCGCCGAGGCGGGGCCCGTGCTCAACGATTATTCGTTCGGCGGCTATCTGATCTTTGCCGGCATTCCGACCTTCATCGACGGTCGCGGCGAATTGTACGGGGGTCCGTTCATCAACCGCTACAATCGAGCACTGGCGCTGATCGACCTCGACGACTTTCTGAAGCTGCTCGACGAATACAAAATCGGCGCGACGCTGCTCGCGCCGCGGACGCCGGCGGTCGCGCTGCTCGACCGGCTGCCGCAATGGCAGCGCGTCTACAGCGACGATGTGGCGGTCGTACACAAGCGGCGCGATACGCCGCAAAGGTAATTAAGCAGTCCCGAAGGCGGCGTATTGGCCTCCGAGCCAGACGCCGCTCAGCGCGTCTTCGAGGCGCCGTGCCGGCTTGCTGTCCCAGGGCAGCAGCAGGAAGTGCCGCGCGCCGATCTCGCGCAGGCCGCTGGTTGCCATCAGCTTCCGGGTCGTGCCGGCCCCGAGCAGGACGGCGTCCCGGTCGAACTCACAGCGCGCGACGGCAAGCCGCGTCAGCGGGTTATACGGATTGTGCTCGATCACGCAGACGAGTCCCCCGGGACGCGTCACGCGGCGCATCTCGGCGATGAACTGCGCCCATTGCGCCGGCACGATGTGGTGCATCACGCAGACGGCCGTGACCAGATCGAAGCTGGCGTCGGCAAACGGAAAAGTGCGGCCGTCAAACTCCCGGTAGTCGACCCCGCCATTGCGGGCGCGCGCCTGCGCCAGGCTGGCCGAGGAGACGTCGATGCCGCTGAGGCGGCCGACCATGCCGTGCAGCAGCGGGTGAAGGCTGCCGACGCCGCAGCCGACGTCCAGCATGTCGGGCTTCTCGACGTCCAGCCGCTGGTCGATCAGATCGCGCAGCAGGTCGGCCTTTGCGCGCATGAAGAAATCATGCGGCAGGCCCGAGAAGTCGATCGAGGACTGGACCACGTCACGGTAATTGTCGTGATAGCCGTCGAAGAGTGCGGTCATGTGCTGGATTACTCGTTGACGGCGTGGATCGCCGGCGTCGCAGCCGTCTCGTCGCGATCGAAGCCGATTCGTGCCTGCACCACATAGAGCGGGCGGCGTTTCACCTCGGCATGGATGCGGCCGACATAGAGTCCCACGATGCCTGTCATCAGCATGTTGATGCCGCACAGCAGCGAGACGACGACGATCGTCGAGGACCAGCCGGTCACGAGATGACTGTCCTTGCCGAGCCACAACAGCACAACCCAGCCGCCGTAGAGCAGTGCGAGCCCGGACACCGTCAATCCGCACCAGATGGCAAGCCGCAAGGGCAGATCCGAAAAGCCGAGCGCGGCGTTCACCGCCAGCCGGACCATCTTGAACAGCGGGTATTTGGTTTCGCCGGCGGCGCGCTCGAGACGATGGAAGGCCACCTCGGCCTGGCGGAAACCGAGCCAGGCGATCATGCCGCGCACGAAGCGATCCTGCTCCGGCATCTGCCGGAGCGCCTCCAGCACCTTGCGATCGATCAGGCGGAAGTCGCCGACATCGGCGGGGATGCCGACCGAGGACATCCTGCCGAGCAGCCGGTAGAACAGATGCGCGGTCGCACGCTTGAAGCGGCTTTCGCCCTCGCGCGACAGGCGGCGGGCGTGGACGATGTCGTTGCCTTCCTTCCACTTCGCGATCAATTGCTCGATCACTTCGGGCGGATCCTGCAGATCGGCATCCATGACGATGATCGCGTCGCCTTGCGCGGCGTCCATGCCGGCGGTGATCGCGATCTGATGGCCGAAATTTCGCGACAGGCCGATGTAGCGAAAGCGCGAGTCGCGCGCGGCGAGCGCCCGCAACACGATCGAGCTGGAATCGCTGCTGCCGTCGTCGACGAAGATCGCTTCTGCCGGCCCGTCGAGCCGGAACATGACCTGGTCGAGCCGGCGCAGCAGGACCGGCAGCACGGCTTCCTCGTTGAACACGGGGATGACGAGGCTGTAGCGGATCGATCTGGAATTGGCCGCCATGCGAAGGATTCCGACTGGGTTGCAGGGGCGGGAGTCTATAAGCCGGTGGTTAAGGTCGCCTTGCCGCAAATGTTAAGGGTCTAGCGCCCGGGACATCGGCGGAGGACGGACCGAGAGCCGGAAGCCGGTTAACCACGCTTGGGAGCGCCGGCCTGGCTCTAGGATTTGCGGCGGATCCTGTAGAGAGCAAATCGCTGCGAGGTCTCCAGCAGCTCCAGCCGCTCCGGCAGCGGATTGGCGGCCGGCGATCCCAGTACATAGAGGTAGTCGAAATCCCGGTACCAGGTGCGGACAAATGGCGGAACGTCCGCAGGTGGCTGACCGGTCGCGATCGCGGCCAGGAGGCCCGCCGGCACCGGCCCCCCATAGGGAATGGATATATTGCGCACGGTCTCGCGCGGCCGCACGGGCTGCTTGCCCACCTCGGTGAACAGGTTGGGCACGAACGCGCCTGCGTAGTGCACGGCCAGCGTCGGCGCATAATACATCGGATACGACGTGAGGTCGGCGAAGGGCGGATCTCCATTGTCGTCCGCGCTGCCGACCAGGATGCGCGAGCCGCGATCGATCTTCTGGAACGAGGCGATGATCGCCGCGTAATCGGCGCGGTAAGGCAGCCACACCGACAGAACGACGGCGAGATTGAGCAGGATGATGCCGCTGATGCCGGCGAGCGCAGCCATCCTCCAGGCACGGCTCGGCAGTGACAGCGAGCAGAAGGCGGGCAGGATCAGCGCCGCGGCGGGAATCACGCGAAGATCGACGAACGAGGTTCCGAACAGCTTCGAAGGAATGGCAAAATAGAGCAGCGCAAAACCGACCGCGAGCCAGATCCCTGAAGGCTCGAGCCTGAGGACGCCGCGTCTTGCGGCGACAAGCACCCCGACCGCCAGCGCCAGCCCGGTCGCTGCCGCCGTCGTCAGATTGTAGCCGTTCATGATGCGGAGCGGCCAGATCGGCTTGAATCCCAGGAACCAGCTCGTGCCTTCGCTTCCGACCGAACCTGCAGTGACGTGCATGATCGCAAGCAGCGCGAGCGCCGGGAGCGCCAACGCAGTGAGCCGCGCGGCCGCGACGGGATAGACGACCTGCCGTTGGCGGATGCGCGACAGCTCGAAAAAGCCAAGCGTCGCGCCGTAGATGCCGAGCGAAAAGAAATGCGCCACATAGAGCGCAGCGACGAAGATCAAATTGGCGACAAAACGCGCCGGCCATGGGCCTTCCGCCAGCATCAGATAAACGGCGATGCCCCAGAGTGCGAGGCCGAGGCCGAACTCGAAGTTTACGAAGCCCCAGCTGAACGGCAGGCAGTAGAGGAAAGCCAGCGCAGCGAAGCCGGCAAGCTGAACCCGTCCCTTCCGGACCCATTCGAGCAGCAGCGCGCCGGAAACGATCAGCAATTGGCTCAGCAGCAGAAACAGCCGTGTGGCGCTCTCGACGCTGATCAGCCGCGCCATCTGCGGGACCAGCAGATCCATGCCGAGGTTGGGATAGAACGCCCAGGCCACCTCGTAATGCGGATTGGCATCGGGGGTGCCGCTTTGGCTCAGAATGTACATGCGGGCGAGGTGATTGGGATAATCCACCATCGCGGGAATGGGGGTCAGCAGCACTGGAAGAAACGAGACGGCCGCCAGCATGGCAAGCACGGCAATCGCCACCGATCGGTCCGAGCCGGGAGCAGCCGGAATGGTCAAGGCCGGCCTGTCGGATTCGGAGGCGCAGCGGTCGCGGCCTCCGCATGGTCTCGGACGTGAATGACGGCAATATCGTCCGCATAGATGCGCTTCCAGCCCTTGAGCTGGTCGAGGATCTGCGGGCCCGGCGCACCGGCGACCAGGAGCGTGGCGTCGATCTTGTACTCGTCGAGCAGGCGCGGCAGCAATTCGGGCTTCTTGCCTTCCGTCGCCTTGAAGAAGTCCACGACGAATTTCTCGCCGTAGAGCTCGGCGCGGCCGTCGACGAAGACCGGAATATCGCGGGAGATCAGATAGCCGCCGAACTGATAGGCGTTGAAGATGCGCTGCACCTTGCGTTGCTCGAGCAGGTCGACCGCCGCAACCGGGGTGTGCGTCATCGTGAAGCTGAAGCGGTGGTGCGCCATGTAGAGCGACGTCGAGGTCCAGCTGGCCGCCACGATCATCAGCGCGCCTGTCGCGGTGACATAGCGGGCCGGCCAGCGATCGGCACCCACGCCGTCAGCCGCCGCGCGCGGGAACATCTCGCCGAGCGGCTTTGCCAGCACCAGCGGCACCAGGAACGCAAATGCCTCGATGCTCCTGACATGGGTCAGCGCGCTCCAGGTCAGGAACAGGATCAGGAAGATCCGGGGCGCCGACAGCACGAGACCGCGATAATAGCCGAATGCGATCAGGCCGAGCAGGGCGCCTTCGAACGGGGTGAAGGTGGCGAAGTTCGCCGGCATCCATTCGAAGATCAGCGACAGCAGCTCGCCGAGCCCGAGGATGCTGGTCGCGCCCTGGAGCGTGCGCCAGCCGTAGGGCGTGCAGCAGCTCGCGATCAGCGCGCCGATTCCGAACAGCACCCAGCGCATGAACAGGCGGAGCCGCCGTCCCTTCTCGGCATGCTCGACGGCCTCGAGCGAGATCGGGCCGATCAGCGCCAGACCCAGCACGAAACCGCCGTGCAGATTGGCCCAGAGCGCCATCAGCGGCAGCCAGTACCATGACGGCGCGCACCTGCGGTCGGCGGCCGCCATCAGCAGGCCGATCCACGCCACCATGACCGGCAGCGCCAGGATATGCGGACGCGCCAGCACGTGATGGGCCGACAGCAGCAGCGCCAGCATCGCGAACAGCACGGCGCGTGGGGCCTCGATCTGCGTGCCGAGCAGATAGACGAAGATCGCTACCGCGAGCGCGACGCCCAGCGCGGTGAGGATGACGGGACCTGCCCAGTCCCATTGCGCATAGGAGGAGGCGAACAGCACCTGCGACAGCCACGACGTCGAGATCCACGGCGCGCCCGTTCGCGTGAAGGAATAGAGGTCGATGGTGGGCATGGCGCGGTGATCGAGGATCCATTGCCCGATCTTGATCTGCCAGAACGTGTCGGAATCCTGCAGCCGCGTGTCGCCGAGATAGAGGAAGAGCAGATAGGCGCCGGCACCGGCGCACAGCGGCACGAGAGCCCTCGCGCGGCTCTGCACCGCGATGCCGTCGGCAAAGGAAAGGGACATGCCGCCTCGTCGTCCTGTTGTCCTTGTCGGTCGAGCATGATCCGGACCCGCAGCGCCGCGTTCGCGCAAAGTGTGGTGCGGTTTTCCGAGAGATCACGCCCGAGCAACGACGGTGAAACGCGACGAAGGATTCAGCTCGTCGCACTTCAGTTCGAGCGGGTGGCATTGGATCACGGCGGTCATAACTTCGGGTAAATCCGCAGCGCCATGCCGACTTCAAGTCCCGACAATTTAACAGATTGTTTTAGATTTGATTTTACCATCGGCCGACACACGCAATCCGCCCGGTGTTTACGCAGTCGAATTAACTGCGGCGCAATTCTTTGCCTCTACGTTCGGTTTCACGGTCGGCGGCGCTGGGAAGCCGGGAAGACCAGATCAGTTGTAAGTCTCGTGTACTCATTTGGAGCACTCCATGAAGAACCTCGTTGCGCGTTTCGTGAAGGATGAATCCGGCGCCACCGCCATTGAATACGGCCTGATCGCCGCCGGCATCGCGCTGGCGATTATCACCGTCGTCAACAATCTCGGCAGCACGTTGAACACCAAGTTCACCTCCATCTCGACCGGCCTCAAGTAAAGCCGGACGACCCAGGAATTCTGGAGAGCCTCGTCCTTGACGGGGCTCTTTGCTTTTTGACGGGGCCTGTGCGCAGGGCTTGCCAGTTGCATTGCCTCCGTACCGTTACGAGCCCGCTTCAAGATCTCGGTCGCGAGTGTAGTTATCGATCAGACAGCCCTGCACGTAGCCGCACATTCGCGAGCAGGAGAGGCAACTGTTATCGCTGTGGGCCTCTATAAGGTTCTATGATTGTTCGAGGCGGTACTTCCTCGCACTGCATGACGGTGCGAGGTCGCGCTGCATCGCCCTCGACTCCCGAATGCAGATGATGCCGAAGTTTGTCTCGACGTCTATCGGCGGTGTTTCAAACACGACAGCTTTGGCATCGAGGTCGAAGGTCGCAAAGTAGGGGCGGACGGGCGCGCCACCCTCGCAGCGTACCGAGAATAGTTCAGCGGCCGTCACGCGAGCGGAGGTCAGCATGAGAAAAGGAATGAGTGCAATGACAAGGCCGATGAGCCAAGTCATGTCGCACGCTTCGTTCGTACAAGAGACTCTCCGCCGTGGCTTGACAGCGCCGATGCCGCTCGAACTTTCGAAATGGCCGGCGGCGAAGCTCGAGGCCATCAGCAACCGCGCCCGGCTCACGTCAACGTCCGGCTGCGAACATCATAAATGAACTTACAAGTATATGACCGCAGCACAATCCCACGGGGACACTCACGATCACCTGAACTCAAACTGGCGAACGGGGCGTCCCAAGACCTCGAAGATGACGCGTGCGGCCGATTCGTTGTTACACGTCGAACGCGACCGGCCAGAAGATCCTGCCTTGCTCGGCAAGCTGCCACTTTATCGGCGACCTCGGTAAAATGCCGCCGTCAACCTCGGCGCCTCCGTCTGCTACCCGCGACGCTCCACGCATTTCCCATCTTGTCATCGCTCCTGAATAGTTGTTCAGTCCTTGCGGGACGATTTGCATCTTTGACGTGACGACGCGTTCGGCCGCAGGGCGTGCGGCTGGCGTGTGGGACAGGAAGCGCGCCATGGTTTATCGGCGGACGCATCAAGTGGTGAAGCGCCTTGCGGCGCGGCGCAGCGCGATTCTGGCGGCGGCGCGGGAGACCGCGGCAGAAGGCGGCATGGCGGCGGTGCAGATCGCGCCGGTCGCGGTCCGGGCCAATGTCGCGGCCGGGACGGTCTACCGCTACTTCCCCTCCAAGGCCGAGCTGATCTCTGAACTCATTGCCGAGGTCTCCCGCGACGAGCTTGCGGCGATCCGGCGGGCGGCCGACGCCGCCCCGGGCCCGTCCTCGGCGCTGGCCGCAGCCGTGACGACCGTGGCGGTCCATACCCTGTCGCAGCGCCGGCTGGCCTGGGGCATCCTGGCCGAGCCCGTCGATGTCGATGTCAGCGCCTCGCGCCTCGCCAGCCGGCGCGAGATCGCGGGCGAGATGGCCGCCCGCATCGACGCTGCGGTGCGGGCCGGTCACCTGCCAGCGCAGGACACCGCGCTCGCCGCCACCGCCTTGCTCGGCGCGCTGCATGAGGCGCTGGTCGGGCCGCTGGCGCCCGACAATCTCGACGATCCCGTCAAGATGCGCGATGCGGTTCAGACCGTGACGCTGCTGGCGCTGCGCGCGGTCGGCGTCATGGACGCCCGCGCCCGCGGCCTCGTGGTGCAGCAGACCCTGCTTCCGACGACGAAGGCGCTGGTGGGCGCGTAAAATCGCCGCGTGAGGCAGGCGGCGGCTTGATTCCGCTCAAGCCGCTGACGTGGCAAGTCTTTTCGTGAAAACACAGCAAGCGCGCCGGACGCTCCGGCTACTGTGCATGGGGTTGTTTTTCGATATTTTGCTTGGCGGGCCCAAGCGGACCTACATATTCGCGTCGCCCTCGGGGCCGACCGAGGCGATGCGCACCATGTTGGTGGTGCCGGGGATGCCGAGCGGCACGCCGGCGACGATGATCACGCGCTGGCCGGCGCGGACGAAGCCGTCGCGGAACGCGATCTGGCCGGCGCGGGCGACCATGTCGTCCTGATCGCGCGCGTCCTCGGCCACCACGCAGTGCACGCCCCAGACCACCGCGAGCCGGCGGCCAGCGGTGATGTTCGGGGTGATCGCCACGATCGGCGGCTTCGGCCGCTCGCGCGCCACGCGCACCGCCGTCGAGCCCGACGAGGTCCAGCAGATCAAGGCGGGCAGGTCGAGCGTCTCGGCGATCTGCCGCGCGGCATCGGCGATGGCATCGCCCGCGGTGGCTTCCGGCGCCGGGCGCTGGGCCATGATCACCGACCGGTAGGTCGGGTCGCGCTCGACCTCCTCGCCGATACGGTTCATGGTCGAGACTGCTTCGACCGGGAATTTTCCGGCGGCCGATTCCGCCGACAGCATGATGGCGTCGGCGCCTTCATAGACGGCGGTGGCGACGTCGGAGACTTCGGCGCGGGTCGGGACCGGCGACTGGATCATCGATTCCAGCATCTGGGTCGCGATCACCACCGGCTTGCCGGCGCGGCGGGCCATCCGCGTCATCTGCTTCTGCAGGCTCGGCACGCGCTCCAGCGGCAGCTCGACGCCGAGGTCGCCACGCGCCACCATCAGCGCATCGGAGGCCTCGATGATGTCGGCGAGGCGGTCGATCGCCTGCGGCTTCTCGATCTTGGCCATCACGGCGGCGCGGCCGCGGATCATCTTCTTGGCTTCGAGCACGTCGTCGGCGCGCTGCACGAAGGACAGCGCGATCCAGTCGACGCCGGTGACGAGGGCGGCCTCAAGGTCGGCGCGGTCCTTCGGCGTCATCGCCGAGACCGGCAGGTCGGTGTCGGGCAGGCTGACGCCCTTGCGGTCGCTCATCTTGCCGCCGACCACGACACGCGTCACCGCGTGCTCCTTCGAGGTCTCCTCCGCGATCAGGCGCACCTTGCCGTCGTCGAGCAGCAGCGCGTGGCCGGGCCTGAGCGCGGCCAGGATCTCGGGATGAGGCAATTGGACGCGCGTGGCATCGCCCGGCGCTTTGTCGGAATCGAGCGTGAAGGTCTGGCCGTTCTGGAGCTGGACCGAGCCTTCGGCGAAGGCACCCAGCCTGAGCTTCGGGCCCTGGAGATCGACCAGGATGCCGATCGGCCGGCCGTAGCTGGACTCGACGTTGCGGATCGTCGCCACCAGCTCGCGCATCTTGTCATGCGGGGTGTGGCTCATGTTGATGCGAAACAGGTCGGCGCCGGCCTCGAACAGGCGGCGGATCATGGCGAGGTCTGACGACGCCGGTCCCAGGGTCGCGAGAATCTTGATACGGCGCAGACGCCTCATGGCTTATTTCCAGACGGGGGTGGCAGGCCGGGCGAGCCGGGGGGCGTAGCACCGGGAGGGCCATTGGGCAAACCGGGAACCCCGCCCGGGCCAACCGGGCCGGGCAGGCCGGGCACGCGCTGTTGCGCCGGCTGTTCGTTGGCGTCGGTCAGCTGCACCGTCCAGGCCCGCTGCTCGCCGGTGTCGACCTCGAAATAGCCGGTCCGGTCGTATCCGCGCGCGAGGCAATCCTCGGTGCCGCGGATGGTGAACTCCTTGTCGCGCGAGCACATGAAGGCCTGCCCCGACCACTCGCCGCCGCGATCATAGTCGATCGCGTAGATGTAATAGTAACGGGCCACCAGCGTTCCCCGCAGCAGGGTCTCGCAGGAGCGTGAGGAGATGTTCCACCAGCCCTCGGTGGTCCAGCCATCGGCGTCCTTGTAGCCGAGCGCAATGCCAACCCGGCTCGAAGTGTTGTTGCAGAGGCGGAAATCGGCGGCGGCCGGGCTGGCGCAAAGGCACAGCCAGGCGACCACCAGCACCGGGACCAACCGGGCGAGCAGGCGAAGCGGGGAGCGGGGAGATTCGGCAATCATTGTCGCGGTAGCTATACCAGATCATTGACGATTTGGCGTAGGGCCGGGAACGGCCCCCAAAGAGCGGCAGGCCAGCTTCCGGCCGGTTTGCGCCGGGATATGGCAAAATCTGTGACAGTGCCCACCTGATCCCGTAAGGGTGACCCATCGGGGCAGGCCCAAGGGGATACAGCCATGGCAATCGACGACAAAACCAGGACCGAGCTCGAGGCGGCCGCTTTCCGGCGCCTGGTCGATCACCTGAAGACGCGGACCGATGTTCAGAACATCGACCTGATGAATCTGGCGGGCTTCTGCCGCAACTGCCTGTCCAACTGGCTCAAGGAAGCCGCCGACGCCCAGGGCGTCCCCTTGAGCAAGGACGAGAGCCGGGAGGCGGTCTACGGCATGCCCTATGAGACCTGGAAAGCGAAATACCAGGGCACGGCGACGCCGCAGCAGCTCGAGACGATGAAGAAGGTCCATCCGCACGGCCACTGAGTTCGCGAAACACTGAGTCGCACCACACAACAGCTTTCTGCGCCACGAAGCAGGAAGGTGTGGGCGCGCTGTGGACGAGCGCGATGCTGCCTTGAACGCAGTCGGCACCGACCCTAAGGGTTCTAGCCAGCACGCGCGGTGAGGATGCCGGCGTCACTTCGTTTTGCCAGTTCCATTGGGAGTACCTAGATGGCCACCTCCGCCGCCGTCCGCGACGACGAGCCCGCGACGAAATTTGCCAAGGACCAGCTCAAGTCCATCATCGAGCGCATCGAGCGGCTGGAGGAAGAGAAGAAGGCGATCTCCGACGACATCCGCGACGTCTACGCCGAGAGCAAGGGCAACGGCTACGACGTCAAGGCGTTGCGCACCATCGTGCGCCTGCGCAAGCAGGACCCCAACGAGCGCGCCGAGGCCGAGACGATCCTCGAGACCTACATGCAGGCGCTCGGCATGATCTGAGGCGTGTCGCCTCAATCACCGCCGCCGTAGCCCGGATGGAGCGCAAGCGAAATCCGGGTTCTTGCATTTGAGACAGCGTTCCCGGATTGCGCTTCGCTTCATCCGGGCTACGAGACCGAGTTTCGAGATTATCAGCGCAGCGCGGCGGTGCGCACGACGAATGACGTCGTCTGGAGCTTCGCGGTGGCGCTGCCGGAGAACGTATCGCAGGACAGGCCCTGCATCGGATCCTCGGCAAATCCCATCGCGATCACGGCGCGCGGCTTGACGAAATAGGTGCGCAGCGCCGCCGTATCGAGCTCGCCCATCAGCGTCACCGACATCGCATGGCTGGCGCTCGGCGACAGCATCACGACCTTGAGCCAGACGCTCTCGCCCTTGGCGGCGGAGAGGCGCGTCGCGGTCGCGACCATGCCGTCGATGCTCTTGCCGACCACCGTGTTGATTTCCGTCGCCTGAGCAAGGCTGCGCGATGCGGGGCGGGCCGAACGCGGGATCGGCGCGGAGGCGGCGACGACATTGGCGCGGTCGACCGGGGAGGCGGCCGGCGCGTAAGCCAGTGCCTGAAGAGCTGTGTTGGGCAGGCTCGCGGTTGGTTGCGGATCGGTGGCGGCGGCAAGAGCCTGGCGGGCCTTCAGTGCGGCGACCTGGGCCGGCGTCGCCTGCTGCGGCGTGGCCGGGATATCATCCCAGAAGCCGCGGGCATTGATGATGTCGGCCGGGGTCTCCGGCTTGCCGTCGACGGATTTGGCGGCAGCGGGCTTGTCAGCCACCGGCGCGGGCTTCGGCTTGGGGGGCGCAACGAGCTGCGCATCGGCCGAGGCGAGCTGGATCATCGCCATTTGCGGCTTCGCGCGCGGCGTCGGCACCGGCTCGGCGGGCTTGGCTGCGACGACGGTCGGGGCCGCGGGTTTCGCGGCCGGGGTGGGGGCGCCCTCGTCATCCTCGTCGCTGGCGGCCGGAGCCGCCGACTTGCCCTTGAACAGCGCCGCGAAGAAGCTCGGCTTGCTGCCGGCATCGTCGCCGCTGCCGCGGCGCTCGATCTCGGCCTTGGCGACCTCATAACCCTTCAGCGGCACGCCGTCGGTCGGCAGATGCACCGTCTTGCCGTCCGGGAACACGCGGGCGAGCTGGTCATGCGTCATGCGCGGCCAGTGCCGAACGCTGCCGGTGTCCAGATGCACGAAGGGCGAGCCGGAGGTCGGATAGAAGCCGACGCCGCCGCGCTGCAGGCGCAGGCCGGCGAAGCGGATCTGCTCCAGCGGCACGCCTGGGATGTAGAAGTCCATCGCATGTCCCAGCATATGCTGGCTGGAGCGCGCCACGCCGGAGGAGCGGCGGCGGAGCATGGCGTTGGTGGCGGGCGAGCGATAGGAGGAGATGATCTGGATCGGCTGCTTGCCGTCGACGTCGCGATAGACTTCCCAGAGGATGTCGAACAGGCGACGGTCCATGACTGTCGCCTCCTGCGTGCGCCAGTCGCGCAGGAAGTGGTTGAGCTGCTTCAGCGCGGCTTCGTCGTAGCGCCCGTCACGCTTGAAGGTGACGGTGAGGTCTTCGCCGGAATGGGTGTGGTGGAAAGAAAGCGTTTTGGTCTCGTTCAGCGCAGCGGCGTCATGAACCGAGCCTGCGCCCGCAAGCAGCAATGCGGCAGTGAGGCCGATCCGCGAACCGGCCTTCACTCCCGCATGGGACAACGACAGCACAGCGAATTGGCGTGCGAGACCAGTCAGCACGTATGAGCCCACCCAGTCGACGAGCGTTCAATGGACTCTCCCGCCAACCCCGTTAGCAGTGCGAAAGAGGATGAACGCTTTCTTAAAGCGAGAAGGTTAATTCGAGGTTGACCTTCCCGCCCCCAAACCAAGTCAGAATACGATCCTAACCGGTTGACTGTGGCAAAAAAACGCCCGCTGCCAGGATGCAGGTGGAGAATGGTTAACGTTAAACGGCCCCGTCGCTGGGACGGGGCCGTTGATATCGTTGCAGGATTCGAAAAAAGGCCGCCGAAACGGGCTCAGCGGGTGAACACCCGCTGCTGCTGGGGCCGGCGCCCGACCGGCGCCGGCGGCGCGGCCTGGGTCGGCGCCCCGAACAGCCGCTCGAAGAAATTCGGCCCGGACGAGCCGAAGCCCCCGCCATTGTTGGCCACCGCCACGCCCGAGGGCAGCGTCGTCGCCGGGCGCGAATAGCTGGGCTGGGAATGGGCCACGACGGCCTCGAGGTCCTTGCCGCGGTTGTTCTTCAGGACGTTGATCATGGCCGCGTCGCGGCCATAGATGTCCTTGCGGAATTGCAGCTTGCCGGCGTCATCCACGAACGCGGTCTGATAGGTGATGTTCACCGGGATCGGGGTCGGGAATTTCAGGTCGATCTCGCTCTTGCCGTACATGCTGCGGATGCGCTCGGGCGTGTACTTCTCGTTCGGCATGACGATGTTGAGCAGCACGGAGGCGTACTGATCCGGATTCTGCACCCGCATGCAGCCATGGCTGAAGGCGCGCTCTTCCTTGGCGAACAAATGCTTGTCCGGCGTGTCGTGCTGATAGACCAGGAACTTGTTCGGGAAGTTGAAGCGGACACGACCGAGCGCATTGGCTTCACCGGGCGGCTGCGAGATGTGCACCGAGCCGTCGCGGTTCTGCTCGAGCCTGAGGCCCATGCGCTGAAGCACCGTCGGGTCCTGCTGCAAGGCCGGCAGGTATTCGTTGTAGACGATCGACGGAGGCACGTTCCAGGTCGGATTGACCGTGATGTACTTCATCGTCTCGGTCAGCAGCGGCGTGGCATGCTTGCCCGGCTTGCCGGTGACGACGCGCGTGGTCCAGACTTGCTGGCCGCGCTGCATCACCTTCAGCGTGAAATCGGGAATGTTGAGGATGACATAGGCATCGCCCAGCGCGGGTGCGCCGAGGTCGCGCGGCAGCCAGCGCCAGCGCTCCATGTTCACCAGCACCACGTCGATCTGCTTGTCGCGCTTCGGGGTGTTGAGCGCGCTGACGGTCTTGTCGTCGAGAATGCCGGTCGGCTTCAACTCGGCGCTGCTCTGGAATTTGCGCACCGCGTCGGCGACGGCGGCGTCATAGCGGGTGTCGCTGCCGTTCTCGGCGAGGCCGAGCTTGGCGCGCAGCTGCGGCACGCGCGGATCTTCCACGACGATCTCGGCATGCTTCTTGGTGGCCGCCGTATACTTCAGCGCCGGACCGTCGGCGATCTCGATCACCGGGCCGTTGCCCTGACCGCGAAGCTCCGCGAGCTTGGCCTTCAGCTGCTTGTAGAGCTTGTGCGGCGGGTTGTAGCTGTCGAGCGCTGCGGAAGCGTCCGCCGCGGTCGTGACCTTGGCGAGCACCTCGTTGGGGTCGACCGGATGCTCGGGATAAAGAATGTCGCCGCTGACCTGCGACCAATGCATGCGGCCGCTCTGGGCATGGCGCGCATAGTCGAACATGCTGGCAGTGAGCTTGAGCTCGGCATCGGCCAGCGCATCGGGCGTGGTGGCGGCCGCAAAATCCGGCACCGGATAATCGGCGGGATTGAGACCGTCGGAGGCCGCGTCCTTGAGCCGCGCGATCACGCCCTTGGCCGCAGCGGTGAGAGAGCCGCCTTGAGTCCAGACCGGCGCGAAATCGCGTGCGCCGTAGAACTTCTCGACCGCGGCGCGCTCGTTCTTGCGGTCAAAGTGCCGTGAGGTCTTGGCGCCGATGATATCTTTGAGCCTGTCGGCGACCGGCTGGTCGGCGGCGGGAACGTTGCTCGCGGCCTTGACCGGTTCGGCGGCCGGAGCCGCAGCGGGTGCCGCAGGGGCAGCCGGCGTTGCGGTGGCGGGCGAGTTGGCGAGCTCGGAAGGCTTGGTCTCGACCTTGTCCGGCGCGGGGGCGACGTCAGCCTTCACCGGCTCCTTCGGCTCCTTGGCGGAATCCTGAACGGTGGCGGTGGTGTCGAGCTTGATGTCAGCTGCGGTCGGGGGCGGGACGTTGGCCGGCTCGGGCCGCGGGATCGCGGCTTCGATCGCGAGCTCGGCCGCGCTGCTGCGCGCCTGGTCCTGCCCCAGGGCCGAGCTGGCCGACACCGTGAGGAAAGTGGCCGCGACCGTCATCAAGACGCGGTCAAAGCCCGCACGGTGGTTCAAACAGTTCCGCATTGTGTCGCACCCCTCGGGTGAACTGTCCCTCATGGAACAGCTTCGTTATCGCCTATGAGCTTCGGCTAAATCGCGCCGGCCTCTCGAAAGTTGCACGCCTGCACGCAACGATTCCCACGCAGACGATATACAGGCCCCGGTTTTGCAGCCAGCGCTACCCGGGACAATTCACGCCAAACTGACTTCAAGGCAGCCTCTTGGCAACGGATTGTGCGCTGGCCCCACGCGCTTTTCCCTGTGTCTGTCACTTCCAAGTCACGGTTCAACAAGCAGTCGAATTCTGTCGTCGTGGGAATGGCTTACAGCCGCCCCTCGTATTGCCCAGCGAGGCTCAGTGCGTCTCCTCGCCGCTTTTCCCGCCATGGCCGGGAACCCCGGCCTCGTCGAGTTTGCGGTAGAGGGTGGACCGGCCGATTTTGAGGCGGCGGGCCACCTCGGACATCTGGCCGCGATAATGCGAGATCGCGAAGCGGATGATCTCGTTCTCCATGTCCTCGAGCGGGCGGACCTCGCCGGTCGGGGTCAGCATGGCGAGAGTTCCGGCGGCCGGAAGCGGCGCGATTGGTATTTCATTGCCCGACACGACGGAAGGAGTGGCCGCCGGCTCGAGCATCAGCGGGGCGGTCGGAATCTCCGTGATGGGCTGCGGCTGCGAAGCGAGCAGGGGGAAATCGCTGAGGCCGAGCTGGTCGCCGTCGCTCATCACTACGGCACGGTAGACCGCGTTCTCGAGCTGGCGGATGTTGCCGGGCCAGTCGAGCTGGGCCAGATGCGCCATCGCCTCGCCACTGATGCCGGCGATCTGACGATTCTCCTCGGCGGCAAAGCGCGCCAGGAAATGCCGGAGCAGATGCGGGATGTCCTCGCGCCGGGCCCGGAGCGAGGGGATCGTCAGCGGCAGCACGTGCAGACGATAGAACAGGTCTTCCCGGAAGTGTCCCTGCTTCACCCGCTCCAGCAGCTTGCGATTGGTGGCCGAGATGATGCGGACGTCGACCTTGACCGGCTTGCGGCCGCCGACCGCCTCGACCGCACCCTCCTGGAGCGCGCGCAACAGCTTGACCTGAGCGGTCAGCGGCAGCTCGCTGACCTCGTCCAGAAACAGCGTACCGCCATGGGCCTCGACGAACTTGCCCATATGCCGCTCGGTGGCGCCGGTGAAGGCACCCTTCTCATGGCCGAACAGGATGGATTCGACGAGGTTGTCGGGAATGGCGCCGCAATTGACGGCAACGAACGGCTTTGCCTTGCGCTCGCCGCTGCCATGGATGGCGCGCGCGAACATCTCCTTGCCGACGCCGGACTCGCCTTCGATCAGAACGGGGATCGAAGAGTTCGCCGCCTTCTGCGCGGCGCGCATGACCGGCGCCATCGCCTCGGCGCGGGTGATGATGTCGGAGAACGTCAGCCGGCCCTCACGGCTGTGCCGGATGCGCTGCAATTCGCCCTTGAGCGCGGAGACGTTGAGAGCATTGCGTAGCGAAACCTGAAGTCGCTCCAGGCCGACCGGCTTGACCACGAAGTCGGCCGCACCAGCGCGCATCGCCGAGATCACGTTGTCGATGCCGCCATGCGCGGTCTGCACGATGACGGGGACGCTGAGGCCCGCTTCACGCATCTTGGCCAGCACGCCCATGCCGTCGAGGCCGGGCATCACGAGATCGAGGATGACGCCGTCGATGGCCGGAGCATCGGGAGCGGTGAGGGCGGCGATCGCGGCATCGCCGGAATCCACGACGATCGTCTCATAGCCGCATTTCTGCACCATGTTCTCGACCAGCCGGCGGGCTACGGCGTCGTCGTCGGCGATCAAAATACTGGCAGCCATGGTGTTCCCCGCACGCTACTACTATCTGTCTCGAATCGGGGCACTCTGGCCGAAGCCGATTAACGCACTCTTAAACCTTGATGCCCCCGCCCGCCGCCGCGATTGTTGAACACAGGTTTCCCACACAATGAATTCGCGCTCCAACTCTGCTCTCAAGAAGTCTGCTCTCCGCAAGCCTGCCGCCAGGACATCTTCCGCCAAGACATCTGCCGTCACGAAATCCGCCAAGAAATCCGTCGCCAAGGCAAAGCCCTCCAAGACGTCACGCGCCAAGCCCGCGAGCAAGACCGGCAAGCTTCCGGAGTGGAACCTGGCCGATCTCTATTCCGGGATCGATGCGCCGGAAGTGGCGCGCGATCTCGAAAAGATGGCTGCCGACTGCATCGCGTTCGAGACCGACTACAAGGGCAAGCTGGCGACAGGGACAGCAAACGAAGATGGCGGAAAATGGCTCGCGGAGGCCGTGCGACGCTATGAGGCGATCGATGATCTCGCCGGCCGCCTCGGCTCCTATGCCGGGCTCGTCCATGCCGGCGACAGCATGGACCCTGAGATTTCAAAGTTTTATGGCGATGTCTCCGAGCAGCTGACGGCGGCATCGACGCATCTTCTGTTCTTTGCGCTCGAGCTCAATCGCGTCGATGACGATATTTTGAACCGCGCCATGCAGACTCCCGAGCTCGCTTACTACCGTCCGTGGATCGAGGATCTGCGCAAGGAGAAGCCGTATCAGCTCGACGACAAGCTGGAGCAGCTTTTCCTGGAGAAAGCCCAGACCGGCTATTCCGCGTTCAACCGGTTGTTCGACCAGACCATCTCGGGCCTGCGTTTCAAGGTCGGGTCCAAGGAGCTCGCGATCGAGCCGACGCTGAACCTGCTGCAGGACCGCGATGGCGCGAAGCGCAAGAGCGCGGCGGAGGCGCTGGCGAAGACGTTCAAGGCCAACGAGCGCACCTTTGCATTGATCACCAACACGCTCGCCAAGGACAAGGACATCTCCGACCGCTGGCGCGGTTTCAAGGACGTCGCGGATTCCCGGCACCTCAACAACCGGGTCGAGCGCGAAGTGGTGGACGCGCTGGTCGCCTCGGTGCGCGCGGCCTATCCGAAGCTGTCGCATCGCTATTATGCGCTGAAGGCGAAGTGGTTCGGCAAGAAGCGGCTGGCCTATTGGGACCGCAATGCGCCGCTGCCGTTCGCCGCGACCGACGTCATCGCCTGGCCGGAGGCGCGAAGCATGGTGCTGACGGCCTATCGCGGCTTCTCGCCAAAAATGGCTGACATCGCCGAGCGTTTCTTCACCGATCGCTGGATCGACGCGCCCGTGCGGCCGGGCAAGGCCCCGGGTGCGTTCTCGCATCCGACCACGCCGTCCGCGCACCCCTACGTGCTCATGAACTACCAGGGCAAGCCGCGCGACGTGATGACGCTCGCCCACGAACTCGGCCACGGCGTGCACCAGGTGCTCGCCGCGAAGAACGGCGCGCTGATGGCGCCGACCCCGCTGACGCTGGCGGAGACCGCAAGCGTGTTCGGCGAGATGCTGACCTTCCGGCGGCTGCTGGCGCAGACCAAGAGCGCCAAGCAGCGCCAGGCGCTGCTCGCCGGCAAGGTCGAGGACATGATCAACACCGTGGTGCGGCAGATCGCGTTCTATTCCTTCGAGCGCGCAGTCCACACCGAGCGCAAGAACGGCGAACTCACCGCGACGCGGCTCGGCGAGATCTGGCTGTCGGTGCAGGGCGAGAGCCTCGGGCCGGCGATCGAGATCAAGGCGGGCTACGAGAACTACTGGATGTACATCCCGCACTTCATTCACTCGCCGTTCTACGTCTACGCCTATGCCTTCGGCGATTGCCTCGTGAACTCGCTCTATGCCGTCTACGAGAACGCGGCCGAGGGCTTTGCCGAGCGCTACCTCGACATGCTCGCCGCCGGCGGCACCAAGCATTATTCCGAGCTGCTGCGACCGTTCGGGCTCGATGCCAAGGATCCCAAATTCTGGGATGGCGGCCTCTCGGTCATCGCCGGGATGATCGACGAGCTGGAGGCGATGGGCTGAGCGGGCGATCGCTTCGTCCTAACTGGTGCTCGGGGCGGCGGCTGATCCCGGATCCGCGGCAATTGGAATTCCAAATGACCTGATTTGCGGGAAAACCGCGCCCCCCTGCCGTTGCCCTGCCCGAGAGTTTGCGGTATCCCAGCCCACGAATTGAACTTTCGACTGGGGACATTCCATGGCTGACCATAGCGAAGTGGCGTACAGCACCGCCGACGGCAACGACTACGTTGCTCACGAGCAGACCTACGAGGGCTTCATCAAGCTGGTGAAGTACGGCACGGCCTCGGTCGCGCTCATCGTGATCCTGATGGCGATCTTCCTGACCTGACCGATCGGCAGCTGCACACGCCAGCGGCAGCAGCTGCCCAGAATATTTGCATTCAAGCCGGTGCCAAAACCGGTATCGAACGCCGCGGGAGTAACGCTCAAGTTTGCGCGCGCGCTGTCCCGCGCCGCCGGAGGACCTATGAAGATCGCCGTTGCCAAGGAAATCGATCCATCGGAGCCGCGCGTCGCCGCTTCGCCTGATACGGTGAAGAAGTTCAAGGCGTTAGGCGCAGAGATCGCCGTCGAGCCGGGCGCCGGCCTCAAATCGGGCCTGCCGGATTCCGAATTCACGGCCGCAGGTGCCATTGTCAGCGCCGACGCGCTGAAAGATGCCGACATCATCATCAAGGTGAAGCGTCCCGAGGCCTCGGAGCTGTCGCAGTACAAGCGCGGTGCGCTCGTCATCGCCATCATGGATCCCTATGGCAACGAGGCCGCGCTGAAGACGATTGCCGATGCCGGCGTCTCCGCCTTCGCAATGGAGCTGATGCCGCGCATCACCCGCGCGCAGGTGATGGACGTATTGTCCTCCCAGGCGAACCTTGCCGGCTACCGCGCCGTGATCGAGGGCGCGGAGGCCTTCGGCCGCGCTTTCCCGATGATGATGACCGCGGCGGGCACCGTGCCCGCGGCCAAGGTGTTCGTGATGGGTGTCGGCGTCGCCGGCCTCCAGGCCATCGCGACCGCGCGCCGCTTAGGTGCGGTCGTGACCGCGACCGACGTGCGTCCCGCCACGAAGGAACAGGTCGAATCGCTCGGCGCAAAATTCCTCGCCGTCGAGGACGAGGAGTTCAAGAACGCGCAGACCGCCGGCGGCTATGCCAAGGAAATGTCCAAGGAATATCAGGCCAAGCAGGCCGCGCTCACCGCCGAGCACATCAAGAAGCAGGACATCGTGATCACGACCGCGCTGATCCCGGGCCGGCCGGCGCCGAAGCTGGTCAGTGCCGAGATGGTGAAGTCGATGAAGCCGGGCTCGGTGCTGGTCGATCTCGCCGTCGAGCGCGGCGGCAATGTCGAGGGCGCGAAGCCGGGCGAGGTCGTCGACCTCGATGGCATCAAGATCGTCGGCTACACCAACGTCGCCGGCCGCGTCGCGGCCTCGGCCTCCAGCCTCTACGCGCGCAATTTGTTCTCCTTCATCGAGACCATGGTCGACAAGAAAGAGAAGAAGCTCGCCGTCAACTGGGACGACGAGCTGGTCAAGGCGACCGCGCTCACGAAAGACGGCGCCGTCATCCACCCGAACTTCCAGCCGAAGGCATAAGGAGAGATCGCCATGGAGCATGTTGCACAGGTCGTCGACCCCTTCGTCTTCCGGCTGTCGATCTTCGTCCTCGCCGTCTTCGTCGGTTATTTCGTGGTGTGGTCGGTGACCCCGGCGCTGCACACCCCGCTGATGAGCGTGACCAACGCGATCTCCTCGGTGATCGTGGTCGGCGCGCTGCTCGCGGTCGGCGTCGGCATGGTTTCGAGCGGTTCGGGTTGGGCGCGCGGCTTCGGCTTCGTCGCGCTCATCTTCGCCTGCGTCAACATCTTTGGCGGCTTCCTTGTCACCCAGCGCATGCTGGCGATGTACAAGAAGAAAGCCAAGTAAGCGGCCACCTCGGGCTGAAGGGATCAATGGGGACCTGAGATGAGCGCCAATCTCTCTGCATTCTTGTATCTCGTGGCGGGGGTGCTGTTCATCCTGTCGCTGCGCGGGCTGTCGAGCCCGGCAACGTCGCGCCAGGGCAATCTGTTCGGCATGATCGGCATGGGCATCGCGGTCGCGACCACGCTCGCCAGTCATCCGCCGGCGGACGGCGTCGCCTGGATCCTGGTGATCCTCGGCATCGCCATTGGTGGCGGCATCGGCGCGGTGATCGCCCGCCGCGTACCGATGACCTCGATGCCGGAACTGGTTGCCGCCTTCCACTCGCTGGTCGGCATGGCCGCGGTGCTGGTTGCCGCCGGCGCGTTCTATGCGCCCGAGGCGTTCGACATCGGCAAGCCCGGCGCCATTCATGCATCGAGCCTGGTCGAGATGTCGCTCGGCGTCGCCATCGGCGCACTGACGTTCACCGGCTCGGTGATCGCGTTCCTGAAGCTGTCCGCGCGCATGAGCGGTGCGCCGATCATTCTGCCCGGCCGCCACATCATCAACATCGCGCTCGCCGTCGCGCTGGTGTTCTTCATCGTCCGTCTCGTCCTCACCGGCGGGGCGTTCGACTTCTGGATGATCACGATCCTGGCGCTGGCGCTCGGCGTGCTCATGATCATCCCGATCGGCGGCGCCGACATGCCGGTCGTGATCTCGATGCTGAACTCCTATTCCGGCTGGGCTGCGGCCGGCATCGGCTTCACGCTCGGCAATTCCGCGCTGATCATCACCGGCGCGTTGGTCGGCTCCTCCGGCGCGATCCTGTCCTACATCATGTGCCACGCGATGAACCGGTCCTTCATCTCGGTCATCCTCGGCGGCTTCGGCGGCGAGACCGCCGCAGCCGGCGGCGGGACGGGCGAGCAGAAGCCCGCCAAGCTCGGCTCGGCGGACGATGCCGCCTTCATCATGAAGAACGCGCAGAAGGTCATCATCGTGCCCGGCTACGGCATGGCGGTGGCGCAGGCCCAGCACGCGCTGCGCGAGATGGGCGACATCCTGAAGAAGGAAGGCGTCGAGGTGAAATACGCCATTCATCCGGTGGCAGGCCGTATGCCCGGCCACATGAACGTGCTGCTCGCCGAAGCCAACGTGCCCTATGACGAGGTGTTCGAGCTCGAGGACATCAACTCCGAATTCGCGCAGGCCGACATCGCCTTCGTGATCGGCGCCAACGACGTCACCAACCCGGCGGCCGAAGAGGACAAGACCTCGCCGATCTACGGCATGCCGGTGCTGCAGGTCTGGAAGGCCGGCACTGTGATGTTCATCAAGCGCTCGCTGGCCTCCGGCTACGCCGGCATCGACAATCCGCTGTTCTACCGCGACAACACCATGATGCTGCTCGGCGACGCCAAGAAGGTCACCGAGAACATCGTCAAGGCGATGTAGCCGCACGAAGGAAGCGGACCGTGGCCATCAACACGGAATTGCACCGGTCCCGTCGCATGCCGCCCAAGGCCACGCGCGAGCAGCGCGTCAAGAGGCACGCCGCCCACAGGCGGCGTGCGGCTGTCGCGACGTACCGGCAAGCCTTCGGCCCGACGTCATGAAATTGCTGCGGAGCCGTCGCAAGCCCTGAGTTCAAACCGGGGCCGGACGTGCCATGATCGCCATCGCCAAGTGGACTGTCATCCTGCTCGTGACCGTCTATCTCGCCGGGCTCGTCGTGCTGTATGTCCGGCAGCGCGAGATGCTGTTTCCGATCCCGCCAGTCGGTCGCGCTGCACCCGGTGCGGCAGGTCTGCCCGAGGCAGAAGAGCATGTCCTGACCACCCCGGATGGCGAGAAGGTCATCGTCTGGCACGTGCCGGCGAGGCCCGGTCGGCCCGTGATCCTGTATTTCCCTGGCAACGGCGATTTCCTCGCGGGCCGCACCGATCGCTTCAAGGCCATGATTGCCGACGGCACCGGTCTCGTCGCGCTGTCCTATCGCGGCTATGCCGGCTCGAGCGGCGCGCCGAGCGAGCAGGGCCTGCTGCGCGACGCGGCCACCGCCTACACTTTTACCAGCGCGCGCTATGGGGCGGAACGAATCGTCGCCTGGGGCTTTTCGCTGGGGACGGGCGTGGCGGTCGCGCTCGCCTCCGAACACGCCATCGGAAAGTTGATCCTGGAGGCTCCCTATACGTCCACGGCCGACGTTGCAGCATTGGCCTTCCGGTACGTGCCGGTGCGCCTGCTCATGCGCGACCAGTTTCGCTCCGACGAACGGATCGTGCGCGTCACGGTGCCGCTGTTGGTGATGCATGGCACCAATGATCTTGCCATTTCCATCCTGTTCGGTGAGCGTCTGTTCGCGCTCGCGCATGAACCGAAGCGGTTCGTGCGCTTTGCGGGCGGCGGACATGACAATCTCGACAGTTTCGGTGCGGTCGAAACGGCAAGGCGCTTCATTGGATATTGAACGATCCGTCACGCGGCTCAGGGGCGCATTCCTCCTCGCCATTCTCACCTTGTTGCCGCAGCCGGCCTGGGCCGCGACCGGGCTCGATGGTGCGGCGATGCGCTGGCCCTATGCGCTGCCCTTTGCCGGTCTGTTGCTGTCGATCGCGCTGGGGCCGCTGCTGTTTGCAAGGATCTGGCACCATCATTACGGCAAGATCGCTGCTGCCTGGTCGCTGCTGGCGCTAGCCGCTCTCGTCGTCTTCGCCGGCGTTGCGACGACGCTGGCCGCGCTCGTTCACGCCGTACTCACCGAATATCTCGGCTTCATACTGCTGCTGTTCTCGCTCTACGTCGTGTCTGGCGGCATTCTGATCACCGGCGACATCAAGGCCTCGCCCGTGACCAATCTGGGAATTCTCGCGCTCGGCACGTTGGGGGCCAGCATCGTCGGGACCACCGGTGCCGCGATGATCCTGATCCGGCCCCTGATCCGCGCCAACCGGGCGCGGCGCCACAACGTGCACGTTTTCGTCTTCTTCATCATCCTGGTCGCCAATGTCGGAGGCGCGTTGACCCCGCTCGGCGATCCCCCGCTGTTTGTCGGCTTCCTGCATGGTGTCGACTTCTTCTGGACGACACGGACCATCTGGTTGCAAACGGCGATCGTGGCCATGCTGCTACTCGCGATGTTCGTGGCGATCGACGTCTGGCATTTCCGCGCCGAGCCTCCGCCTGTCGACGTCGGTTCTGCTGAGCCGGTCCGCATCCGAGGCCTTGTCAATCTGGTGCTGATTGCGGCCATCGTCGCCAGCCTGCTGTTGTCGGCGATGTGGAAGTCCGGCATTGCGCTCGACATTCTCGGCACCAAGCTGGCGCTGGAAGACATCGCCCGCAATCTGGCGCTGCTGGCCATTGCGGCGCTGTCGCTATGGCTGACGGCCGACGAGCACAGGCAAGCCAATGGCTTCACCTGGGAGCCGATCCGCGAGGTGGCAAAACTGTTCGCGGGCATCTTCGTTGCCATCATCCCTGTCATCGCCATGCTCAATGCCGGCGATCGCGGTGCGTTCGCATGGCTGCTGTCTGCGGTGACCGCCCCGGACGGCACCCCGCGCGAGGTCGCCTATTTCTGGTTCACCGGCCTGATGTCGGCGTTCCTCGACAATGCGCCGACCTATCTGCTGTTCTTCGAGCTCGCCGGCGGTGACCCGCAGGTGCTGATGCATCAGCTTGCGGGTACGCTCGCCTCGATCTCCATGGGGGCCGTCTACATGGGAGCGCTCACCTATATCGGCAATGCGCCGAACTTCATGGTGAGCAGCATCGCCAGTGAGAACGGCATCGCGATGCCGAGCTTCTTCGGCTATTTCTTGCGTGCCGGCGCAGTGTTGATCCCGCTGTTCGTGCTGCTGACGCTGCTGCCGGTCTCGCCGATCCTGCACTGGCATTGAATCTCGTGCCTGATTTGCTACTGCTCATCCGAGCAGATGGAATTGGTGGATGAGCGCGCATAACCCGATGCCCCGGTCGGCCTGGATCTTTCCGGCGCTGGCCGTGCTGTTGTTCGCAGCCGTCAGCGCGACGGACTACGTGTTCACGCTGTCGCTGGGCGGGCTCGTCTTCGCGGCCGTGCTGCTCATCATTCTGTTCGGCACGGTGTTCGCCGCGGTTCATCATGCCGAAGTGATCGCCGAACGGGTCGGCGAGCCCTATGGCACGCTGGTGCTGACGCTTTCGGTGACCATCATCGAGGTGGCGCTGATCACCACGATCATGCTCGGCGACAAGCCCGCGCCGGCGCTGGCGCGCGACACCGTGTTCGCCGTGGTCATGATCGTCTGCAACGGCCTCGTCGGGCTCTGCATCTTCATCGGCGGCCTGCGCTATCGCGAGCAGGGGTTTCAGCTCTCCGGCGCCAACGTCTATCTCAGCGTCCTGTTCGCGCTCGCGACCATCACGCTGATCCTGCCGAACTACACGACCAGCACGCCGGGGCCGGTCTATTCGGCAGCTCAGCTCGGTTTCGTCGACGTCGTCACGCTCGCGCTGTACGGGGTGTTTCTCTACACCCAGATGGTGCTGCACAAGGACTACTTCGTGCATGATCGGGGAGACGGCGGCAGCGGCGAGGGGCGTCTGTCGGGCAGGATGCTGGCGCTCAGCGTCGTGCTGCTGCTGGTCGCGCTGCTGGCGGTTGTGCTGCTCGCCAAGAAATTCTCGCTGGTCGTCGACGCCGTCGCAGCCAGGATCGGCGCGCCGCCGGCCTTCACCGGACTTCTGGTCGCGCTGCTGATTCTGATGCCGGAAGGCGTCGCGGCGGTAACTGCGGCCCGCAAGAACGACCTCCAGAAGAGCATCAACCTCGCGCTCGGCTCCTCGCTCGCCACCATCGGGCTGACGATTCCGGCCGTCGGCATTGCCACCTACGCGCTCGACAAGGAGCTCGAGCTCGGCCTCAGCGCCCAGGGCAGCGTGCTCCTGCTCCTGACCTTCTTCCTGAGCATGCTGACCTTCGGCACGGGCAGAACAAACGTCCTGTTCGGGCTGGTCCATATGGTGGTATTTGCCGTCTACGTCTTCATGGTTTTCGTGCCCTGAACCCATTTTGCGCGTCCGCCGGCCTCATGGCCGGATCGCGTCCCAGGAGAGTCCCGATGCTTGCCGCCAGATCCGAGGTTCAGGTCGATAACGAACAGGTGCGGGTGACCGAATGGCGGCTCGATCCGGGCAGCGCCACCGGCCATCACACCCACGGCATGGATTACGTGATTGTTCCCGTGGTCGCCGGCGAAATGACCATCGTGGCGCCCAACGGCGAGCGGTCCAAGGCGCAGCTTGCGGCCGGGAAATCCTATTTCCGCAAGGCGGGCGTCCAACATGACGTACTTAACGAAACCTCAACTGAGATCGTGTTCCTTGAGATCGAGCTCAAGCCGTAAGTCCGGGCCTTAACACTTGCCATCGATCCGTCGCAGTTGATCCCTTACAATGCCCCAAAGTTCCCGCATCAGATCGCGCGGGGAGTGGCCGGAATGCTGAAATACCTCGCTAAAATTTCGATGGATATTTTCCCCTCGGTGCTCGCGACGATCATCGGGGCGTACATCGTTAACCACTACATCAACGCCAAGCCGGCGGCTGATGCCCCTGCGGCCGTGGTGGCCCCTTCCCAGGCCGGCAGCGACGGCAAGCCGACCGACACCGCCAACCTTCCTGCGCCCGGCGTCAAGGCCAGGGGCATCTCGGAGAAGAGCATTTCCGACAAGGGTGCGGCGGACAAGGCGGTGGCGGACAAGGCTGCGGCCGAGAAGCCCACCGACAAGCATGAGACCAAGGCTGCAGACGTCGCGCCTGCCGACACTCCCTCGCACGGCCGTTCCCCTGCGCGCGAGAAGGCTGCCGCGAAGGCGACCCCGCCAGCCGCTGCACCGGTCGCGGAGGCCAATGCCGCGCCGGCTGGAGCATCCCAGCCTGCGACCCCCGATGCCAACGATCTGGCGCGCGCCGCCATCGAGCGTCTTCGCAAGTCGCCTGAGGGCAAAGCTGCCGAAGCCAAATCTGCCGAGACCAAGTCTGCCGAGACCAAGCCGGTCGAGCGGACTCCGGAGCCAGCGGTGCGCGAAGCTACCCGCGTCCCCGAGGCCCCGCGCGTCATCGCGACGGAGCCCTCGGCGGTCAGGCCGCTGCCACCGCCGATCACGGTGTCCACGCCCTCGCCCGAGAGCTATGGCAACGGCGGTTCCTCGCCGTCCTATACGGCCTCGGTCGGCAACGACGACCCGAATCGGATCACGCCGCCGGCGGACATCCCCGTGCCGGTGATCGCGCCGCCGCTCGATCTGCGCGCCGATGCCGGCGCCGCCCTGCCGCGGCCGAAGAAGACGAATGTGGCCGACGAGATGCTGTCGGGCATGAAGTCGATGTTCCACTCGGTTCTGCCGAAGAGCGCCACCCCCGACTGAGACAGCGCCTGCGCTGCGACCGAGCCGTCAGCCGCCGACGCGGGCAAGGCCGCTCCGTGCGGTGTCGTCGCGTGGCCGAAGCGCGACCGCCCTGGTGTAGGAGGCCGCCGCCTTGGCCTTGTCGCCCAGCCGTTCATAGGCCTGTCCGCGCGTGGTCCAGACTTGCGCGTTGTGCGGATCCGCCTCGGAGGCCTCATCGAGATCGGCTGCGGCCTCCTTGATCTTGCCGAGCGCGAGATAGCTGGTGGCGCGGCCGAGCAGCGGCTCGGCCTTCTGGGGGTTGAGCCCGCTCGCGGCGCTGAAATCGGCAATTGCGAAGTCGTGCTGATGATTGGCCTGGTAGATCAGGGCGCGGCCATAGAGCGCCTGCGCGTTGTAGGGATCGAGACCGACCGCGCGATTGAACTCGTCGAGCGCTGCCGCGGTCTCGCCTGACTTTGCCAGGGATTGGGCTTTTGCGGTATGGGCCTGCGCTTCGGCGACGTTGCCGGGGCTCACCGCGCTCTCAGCGGGTGCGGCCGCCTTCGGCGCCTCCTGCGGCTTGTCCTTCTCCGGCATCAACGATCCCAGATCGAAGGAGCAGCCGCACAGCGTAATCCCCATCAAAGCCAGCGCGAACGGCTGCCGCCAGATCAGGCGTCGCCGCGTCAAGCCGCGCTCGGGGCAAGGGGAAGCCATCTACGGTTCGCTCGCGCTCGTGCCGCACTGGTAGTGCCCCGTCCCAGAAAGGCACCGTTCACAAACAATAACGCGGGCCAGGGGCCCGCGTCATCGGAAACTGAAGTCTTGGGAAATTGAAGACTTGGGAAACTGAAGTCTTGCGGGGTCCAGTAGATCAGCGCGGTCCGCGCGGACCTGCACCGGGGCCGCCACGGCCGCCGCGATCACCGCCGGGACCGGCGCCGAACACCGGCTTCGGCTTCATCGGCAGCAGGCCTTCGCGCTGCAGCTTCTTGCGGGCCAGCTTGCGTGCGCGGCGCACGGCTTCGGCCTTTTCGCGGGCCTTCTTCTCGGAGGGCTTTTCGTAGTGACCGCGGAGCTTCATCTCGCGGAAAATTCCCTCGCGCTGCATCTTTTTCTTCAGCGCCTTGAGGGCTTGATCGACATTGTTATCGCGAACGAGAACCTGCACGCGGCATCCTCTTGAGTGGATCGGATTTGAATTCTGGTAAGACGAAGGGGATGGCGAAACGCGCAAGCCCTTAACCTTGAGGGCGCGGATGTATCAGACAAAACCCGGGATGTCCACCGGCCAAGCGGGGGATTCGGGCCAAGTTCAGCCATTAAATAAGGCAAAATATCTCCGCGCGGCCCTGATTTGGGAGATTTGACGCCAATGATGGGGCCGTTTCCGGGGCTTTGTTCCGGAATCTTGAAAGCAGGGGACTACACATGGATATCAAGAAATACGCTGCAGAAGCCATCGGGACCTTTTGGCTTACATTCGCAGGCTGCGGGAGCGCGGTGATCGCCGCCGGCTTTCCGCAGGTGGGAATCGGCCTGGTCGGTGTCTCCCTCGCGTTCGGACTCAGCGTCGTCACCATGGCCTATGCGATCGGCCATATCTCGGGTTGCCATCTCAACCCGGCGGTCACCGTCGGTCTTGCTGCCGGCGGCCGTTTTCCCGCCGGGCAGATCCTGCCCTATGTGATCGCCCAGGTGGCCGGAGCCATCGTGGCTGCATGGCTTCTCTATGTCATCGCGAGCGGGGCTCCCGGATTCGACGTCGGCAAGGGCTTCGCATCCAACGGCTATGACGCGCATTCGCCCGGCCAGTACAGCATGATCGTGTGCTTCCTCACCGAGGTGGTGATGACCATGATGTTCCTGTTCATCATCATGGGCGCCACCCATGGCCGCGCGCCCGCGGGCTTCGCACCGCTCGCGATCGGGCTCGCGCTGGTGATGATCCATCTTGTCAGCATTCCCGTCACCAACACGTCGGTGAACCCGGCGCGCAGCACGGGTCCCGCGCTGTTCGTCGGCGGCTGGGCCACAGCGCAGCTTTGGCTGTTCTGGATCGCACCGCTGATCGGCGGCGCGCTGGGCGGGGTGATCTATCGCTGGCTGAGCGAGGAGCCCACCGGCGTTGTCGCGGGCGTGAAGACGGCCTGAGCGCTTGGCGGGATTGCAGGTCGGAGCCGCAATCCCGTTACTTGCCTGTGGTCGGGCGCACTTCGGTGACGTGGCCCATCTTGCGGCCGGGGCGCGGCGCGCCCTTGCCGTAGATGTGGACGGTCGCGCCGGGCACGGCCAGCCACTTCTCGTAGTCGTTGATCTCGTCGCCGATCAAATTGGTCATGGTGACGACCTCGCCGTGGCGCACCGGCTTGCCGAGCGGCCAGCCGGCGATGGCGCGGATGTGCTGCTCGAACTGCGAGACGGACGCGCCGTCGAGCGTCCAGTGCCCGGAATTATGCACGCGCGGGGCGATCTCGTTGACCAGCACCTTCGGTCCGGTGCCATTGGCCAGCACGAACATCTCGACGGCGAGTACGCCGACATAGTCGAGCGCGCTCGCGATCTTTCCGGCAATGCTGCGCGCTTCCTCGGCGAGCGCGTCCGGGATCGGGGCCGGCGCGCGCGATATCTTCAGGATGTGGTCGCGGTGCTCGTTCTCGGTGACGTCGAAACACTCGACCTCGCCTGTGACCGAGCGTGCGGCGATCACGGAGATCTCGCGCTCGAACGGCACGAAGGCTTCCAGGATCGCCGATTTGGTGGCGAGGCTGGTCCACACCTTGGCGATGTCGTCGCCCTCGCGGATGATGGCCTGGCCCTTGCCGTCATAACCGAAGCGGCGGGTCTTGAGCACGGCCGGAAGGCCGATCCTGGCGATCGCCTCGCGCAACGAGGCGACGGACGTGACGTCGGCGTAGGCTGCGGTACCGATCCCGAGGCGGGTGACAAAATCCTTCTCGGCGAGGCGGTCCTGGGTCGTCTCGAGGATCTTGCGATTGGGCAGCACCGGGCGGCGCGCATCCAGCACCATCGCAGCGGCCGAGGGGACGTTCTCGAATTCGTAGGTGATGACGTCGACGTCGCCCGCGAACAGCTCGAGCGCTTCGACATCGGCATATTCGGCGCAGGTCGCGTTCAAGACGACGTCGAAAGCCGGCGAGTCCGGATCGGGCGAGAACACCTGGCAGCGCAGGCCGAGCCGCGCCGCAGCCATCGCCAGCATCCGGCCCAATTGTCCGCCGCCGAGGATTCCGATGGTGTCACCGGGCTTCAGCTTCACGTGCCGGGTGTCAGTCACGCCTTGCCCTCCGGGCGCTCAGCGACCGCCTCGGTCTGAGCCTTGCGCCAGGCGGCGAGGCGATCGGACAAGGCAGGGTCGGACAGTGCCAGGACGGATGCTGCCAGCAGCGCGGCGTTGGTCGCGCCGGCCTTGCCGATGGCGAGGGTGCCGACCGGGATGCCGGCGGGCATCTGGACGATCGAATAGAGCGAATCGAGGCCCTTGAGGGTCTTGGATTCGACGGGAACGCCGAATACCGGCAGCTCGGTCAGCGCCGCCGCCATGCCGGGCAGGTGCGCAGCGCCTCCAGCGCCGGCGATGATGACCTTGTACCCCGCGGCCTTGGCGCCCTTGGCGAAAGCAAACAGCCGGTCGGGGGTGCGGTGGGCCGAAACGATGCGGCTGTCGGTTGCAACGCCGAGCGCAGCGAGCGTGTCGGCGGCATGCCGCATCGTGTCCCAGTCCGACTGGCTTCCCATGATGATGGCGATCGGCGCGGTCATGGCGTTGATTGTGCCCGAAAAACAGAAGGATAGGCCAGATTAAACGGTTCCGGCCGGCGGCTCGCAAGGCGGTGGCAAGGAGAAGGGAATCCACTATCCTGTCTTGGTGAATCCCCGCAAGCCTTCATTGAGCAGGATGCCCATGAAGAAACCGAAAAGGGCGAGTGCTGCGAAGGCCACGGCGGGCCGGAAGACCAGCGCTGGCCGTTCCAAAGCCGCCCCGAAGCGGCCGACCAAGCGTCCGGCGGAGCCGCCGCGGCGCGGTGCGCCCGGCAGCGATGGAGCCAAGGAAACCGTCAGGGCGACGATCCGGGACTTGCGGGCCAAGCTCAAGCAGGTGCAGCGCCGGGTCGCCGAGCTGGAAGCTGCGGCCGATACCGATTTCCTGCTCGGGATTCCCAACCGGCGCGGTTTCGAGCGCGAGCTTGCGCGCGCCATCGCCTACATGAAGCGCTACCGCGCCAGCGGGGCGCTGATCGTGCTCGACGTCGATCGGCTGAAACCGATCAACGATTCGTTTGGTCACGGCGCCGGCGACGAGGTGCTCAAGGCGATTGTCGCCGCGCTGACGCGGCAGATCCGTGCCTCCGACGTGGTCGGGCGGCTCGGAGGCGACGAGTTCGCGCTGCTGCTCTGGAACCTGAGCGAGACCGATGCCAAGGCGAAGGCCGCCGCCTTCGAACAGGCGATCGACGAATTGTCTTTCGTCTTTCGCGGCCAGCACGTGACAGCGGGGGCCTCCGCCGGTGTCGCGCTGCTGGGGGCGCAATCCGATGCAGGCCGTGCCCTGGAGGAGGCGGATGCCGCCATGTATGTGCGCAAGGCGCACCGGCGGCACGAGCCGCGGATCAGGCTGGTCAGCAGCTG
The DNA here is from genome assembly GCF_000482425.1 of Bradyrhizobium sp. 22. NCBI lineage: Bacteria > Pseudomonadati > Pseudomonadota > Alphaproteobacteria > Hyphomicrobiales > Nitrobacteraceae > Bradyrhizobium > Bradyrhizobium sp. 22. The sequence continues at coordinate 1,071,416 of NZ_KI519400.1, read as the reverse complement.
ATCCTCACAGCGTGGCGAGATCTTCCGGCACATTGCCGAATCTGCGCAGCAGCGTGGCGTCCCCGAATTCGCCGGTCATGGGATCGCCGCTGCGGCTGAACGCGACCGCACCGATATGGCCGGCGCCGCGCGACAAGGCCTCGGCGCGCCGCAACGCGGCCGTCGAACTCTGGCATTCTTCCGCTGCGCCTGCGACAGGCGAGCCGTCGGCATCGATCAAGAAGGGCATTGCAACGTAATAGGTCACGTCCGACATGGCGTTGCTCCGACGTTGAACTCAGGCGGCGCTGCTCTTGCTCCGCATCTTGCTGCGTGAGGTCTCGGGGATGCAGCCGGCGGAGATTGCCGCCTGCAATTCCTCCAGCTCGGCCTCCAGGTATTCGTTGGCCATGATCAGCGCCTTGATGGTGCTGCGCAGATTGCCGTCGCACATCGCGATGGCCTGGTCGCAGGCCTGTTCATAGTGGCTGTTGTCGAGAAGGGCTGCTGTCGACATCTGCGTGTCCTCGGGTGTTCCTTGGGGGCGTTGCTGCACCTCGAATGTTCTTATTTTGTTCTTTTCGAGTCAAGCGGATTCGATCTCAGGTGAGCTTTGTCGCGCAGCCTGTGGATCAGGCGATGATGTCGGGCGTGATCTGGTCTTCGATGAACGCGATGCGGTCGCGCAACAACAGCTTGCGCTTCTTCAGCCGCTGCAACCGCAACAGGTCGGGGGCGGGCGATTGATGCAGTGCATCGATCGCCGCATCGAGATCTCGGTGTTCCTGCTGCAACCGGGTGAGCTCGGCTTCGAGTTCACGCTCGTCTTCATTGGTCATGTCTGCGGTGGCCGAAAACCGATAGGCGTGAAACTCTGGGCTGTGGATGCCCTGTGGAAATTATCGTCCTTGCGCGGCGTGATCGCAAGCGATCTGCGCCCTCTGCTCGCCGATCTCCCGCAACATATTTCCTGCGGGGGCGTAGCGGCCGTGCAAGTGCATTGATATCACGGATTTTTCCGGCGCGGTTCCTTTACTCACGCTTCGTTACATATGAATTTTCAAAAATGAAGCTGCGACGACGGATACCCATCGACAGAACGAAGCGGTGATGTAGACTTCGTTGTCCGGATCGAATCCTGAGGTTCAACCCTACCGAGGAGGTTTCGAATGACAATTCAGGCACATCTCGTTGAATTGGAACGGAAGCACAAACTTCTCGAAAACGAATTGCACGACGCTCTCGTGCACCTTTCAACAGACGACCTGCAAATTGTTGAGTTGAAGCGCCGGAAGTTGATGGTCAAGGATCAGATCGAGCGCCTGAAGCACGGCGACACGCTCCACTAGTAACCCCCATAACAGCGTAGAGTTGATCGCACCCTTCATCATGCAGGGATGAGAGTCTTTGCCCTCGTCCCTGCTGCGGGGTAAGCATCGCGCAGGGTGCTTGCGCGATGCTTGGATTTGCCTGCGCTCTAGACCTCTGCGAGCTCGGCGACGTGATCTGCGATCGCGAGCGATGACGTCAGCCCAGGCGACTCGATCCCGAACAAATTCACAAGGCCTGCGACGCCGTGGTCGCGCGGTCCCTGCATCAGGAAGTCCTGCGTGGCCACCGCGGGCGGGACGATCTTCGGCCGGATGCCTGAATAGCTCGGCATCAGCGCGCCGTCGGGCAGCGTCGGCCAATATCTGCGGATCGCCGGATAGAAGCGCTCGGCGCGTGACGGGTCGACCTCGTAATCGATCGTCTCGATCCATTCGACGTCAGGCCCAAACCGCGCCTGGCCGGCCATGTCCAGCGTCAGGTGCACCCCCAAACCGCCGGGTTCGGGCACCGGGTAGATCAGGCGCGAGAACGGCGCCTTGGCGTTGCAGCTGAAGTAGTTTCCCTTGGCGAGATAGGCCGGCGGAATGCGGTCCAGCGGCATGCCGTCGATATTGCGCGCCACATTCGTCGCCGACAGCCCCGCGGCATTGACGAGCAGGCTGCATTGCAGCGTCATCGGCGCCTCGCCGCCGGCCTCGATCTCGATGATGCCACCAGCCGCCTTGGCGCGGATCAGCGGGGTGTGAAACGCGAAGGCGGCGCCGGCGTCCTCGGCTTCGCCTCGCAGTGACAGCATGTAGGCGTGGCTGTCGATGATGCCCGTCGACGGCGACAGCAGCGCGGCGTCACAGGCGAGCGCCGGCTCCAGCGCGCGTGCGGCCTCCCCCGAGAGCAACTGCATGTCGAGCACGCCATTGGCCTCGGCATGCGCCTTGATCGATTGCAGCTTCGCGGTCTCCTGCGGGCTGGTTGCGACGATCAGCTTGCCGCAATTCCTGTGCGGGATGCCGCGCTCGGCGCAGTAGCGGTAGAGCGCGTGCTTGCCGGCGACGCACATGCGCGCCATCCAGCTCCCGGCGCGGTAATAGATGCCGGCATGGATCACCTCACTGTTGCGCGAGGAGGTGATGGTGCCGATCGCCTCGGCCTCCTCGAGCACGATGACCTCGCGCCCGGCCTGCGCGAGCCTTCGGGCCACCGCGAGCCCGACCACGCCGGCTCCGATGACGACGCAATCGACCCTATCCATGGTTGTGCAGCATGTCCGTTGGGAGCGCCGGTCGCATCAGACCTGGAAAGAACGGCACGAGGGCGTTTTCCGTTAAGGAAGAATTTATCATGTCAGGGCAATTGCCGTATTTCACGTCACATTTTTCTGTTGTGCGTACAGGCGTTTACCCGATCCAAACCCGTGAGGCCAGACAATCCGACGTTGAAATCGCGGGTGGCTGATGGCTGAGAAGAACTGGCACGAGGGCAGCACGCTTCCGATTGCTGTGCAGGCCGTTGTGTGCCTCGCCGGCACGGTTGCGCCCGCGCGCGCCTTTGCGCTGTCGGACAATTTTGCCGCGCCGAGCTATCTCGGCCAGCTGGATCCCAACGTGGTCTGGGAAGTCCTCATCGCGGGCATCGTCGTCTGCGCGTTCCTCGCCGCGATCGCGCTGTGGATCCATTCCTCGCTGCGCCGGACCAGGCGTTTGCAGTTGCGGCGCAACGCCTTCGTCTCCTCCGCCATGAACAATCTCAATCAGGGCGTGGTGATGACGGATGCGCAGCGGCGCATCATCTTCTGCAACGACCGCTATCTCGAGATCTACGGCCTGACGCGGTCGGATGTCTGGGCCAACATGAACGGCTACGAGCTCCTTGAGCTGCGCCGCAAGCGCGGGGTGCTCGGCGTTTCCGACGACGAGTTCTACGACAAGGCGGCAAGCACCAACGGCCTGATCACCGAGCTACCGGACGGACGGGCCATCCTGGTGAAATATTTCGTGCTGCCGAACGGCGGCTCGGTGGCGACGCATCTCGACGTCAGCGAGCAGCGCAGGCTGTCGCGACAGCTCGCCTCGACCAAGCAGTTCCTCGAAACGGTGCTGGACAACGTGCCGGCCTGCGTGGCCGCCAAGAACATCGAGGACGGCCGCTACATCTTCGCCAACAGCGCCTATGAGCGGTTCTGGGGCTTCTCGCGCGACCACGTCGTCGGCAAGAATGCGCGCGAGCTGTTCGCATCCGCCTCGGCTGACAGCATCGAGGCGACCGACCGGGCGGCGCTCAATTCGCCGGACGGCCAATTCCGCAACGAATTCGAGGTCGACCGCGGCGGCGAGCGGCGCATGGTCGCCTCGGTCCGGATCGTGGTCCGCAACGAGAGCAACAAGCCCGAATTCCTGATGCTGGTGTTCGAGGACATCACAGACCGCCGCTCGCTGTCGAAGGAGCTGGAGAGCGCCAAGAAGTTCCTCGAGCTGGTGGTCGACAACATCCCGGTGGCGCTGATCGTCGAGCAGGTCAAGGACGGCCGCTATCTGCTTGCCAACCGCAGCGCGGAGACGATCCTTAACCGCCGGCGCGAGGAGGCCACGGGCCTGACCGCGGCCGATATCTTCAATCCCAAGGAAGCCAAGCTGATCATCGCGCGCGACGAGGCTGCGATCAAGAAACGCGGGATGATCACCGAGGAGCATCCGATCTCCACCAAGGATGGCCTGCGGCTGTTCCTGACGCGCCGCGCCACCGTGCTCGGCGAGGCCGGCGAGCCGCAATATCTGATCAAGACCCACGAGGACGTCACCGACCGCCGGCAGACCGAGTCGCGCATGGCGCACATGGCCTATCACGACGGCCTCACCGATCTGCCGAACCGCGCCGCTTTCCTGCAGGCTCTGACCCAGATGATCGAGGCCTGCGAAGGCACCGACGAGGAGTTCGCCGTCCTCTGCGTCGACCTCGACGGCCTCAAGGAGGTCAACGACGTCTTCGGCCACGCACTCGGCGACAAGCTCCTGATCGAGGTGGCCCAGCGGCTTCAGGATTCCGCCCGCGGCGGCGTGGTCGCGCGCCTGTCCGGCGACGAATTTGGCCTCATCATCGACGGCAAGCAGCCGGATTGCGGCCTTGCGCTGGCGCAGCACCTCGGCGAGGCGGTCGCCAAGGAATTCCAGATCGACGGCCGGGCGGTCCGCGCCGGCGCCACCACCGGCATGGCGGTCTTCCCGCGCAATGGCACCGACGGCGCCTCGCTGCTCGCCAATGCCGGTGCGGCGCTGTTCCGCGCCAAGCAGAAGTCCCGCGGCACGATCAGCCTCTACCAGCCGGAGATGGACCAGCAGATCCGAGATCGCCGCGTGCTGCACCAGGACCTGTCGATGGCGATCAAGAACGGCGAGCTCTCGCTCGCCTTCCAGCCGCAGGGGGCCACGGGCGACAGCGTCGCCGAGAGCGAGATCATCGGCTTCGAGGCGCTGGCGCGCTGGCAGCATCCGGTGCGCGGCCAGGTCTCGCCGGCCGAATTCATCCCGATCGCGGAGGAAAGCGGCCTGATCGTCGAAATGGGCGAATGGATCCTGCGCGAGACCTGCCGCGAGGCGGCGTCCTGGCCGAAACCGCTTCAGGTCGCGGTCAATCTGTCGCCGGCGCAGTTCATGCACGGCGACGTGGTCGGCCTCGTCCATTCGATCCTGCTCGAGACCGGCCTTGCGCCCGGCCGGCTCGAGCTTGAGATCACCGAGGGCGTGCTGATCGAGGATTTCGACCGGGGCCTCGCGCTGCTGCGACGCCTCAAGGCGCTCGGTGTCCGCATCTCCATGGACGATTTCGGCAGCGGATATTCCTCGCTGAGCTACCTCCAGGCGTTCCCGTTCGACAAGATCAAGATCGACCGCGCCTTCATCGTCAATCTCGGTCGCAACCCGCAATCGGCTGCGATTGTCCGTGCGGTGATCGATCTCGGCCACGGCCTCGACATGTCGATCATCGCCGAGGGCGTCGAGACGATCGAGCAGCTCGCCTTCCTCGCCAAGGAGGGCTGCGACGGCGTGCAAGGCTATCTGCTCGGCAAGCCGTTGCCGATCGGCAAATATGCCGGCCTCGTTGGCCGCGCCGAGGTCATGGAGCTTGCGCTCAAGACCGGCTAGAGATGATGGGGCGCTTCGCTCCTTCTCGACGGCCCCATGGCGGATTACGACCTTGCGATCATCGGCGGCGGTCTGAACGGTGTCAGCCTCGCGCGCGATGCGGCCGGCCGCGGTCTGCGGGTCGTCCTGTTCGAGCAGGGCGATCTCGGCGGCGCGGCGTCCTCCGCGACACCGCGGCTGATCCACGGCGATCTGTCGGTGCTGGAGCGGCGCGGGTTCTGGCGGGTGCGCCGGGCGCTGGCCGAGCGCCGGATCTGGCTCGCCATCGCGCCGCATCTGGTCCGGCCGATGCGCTTCGTGATCCCCGCGCATTCCGACGAGCGTCCGCCTGGGCTGCTGCGGGCCGGCCTGTATGTTTACGACGCCCTCACGAACCGCGGCGGCCTGCCGCCATCAGCCACCATCGACATCACGCATCATCCCGTCGGCAACGCGCTGAAGCGCCCGTTCGGCACGGCCTTCGAATATTCGGACTGCGTCGTCGACGATTGCCGCCTGGTGGTGCTGACGGCGCTGGATGCGGCCGAACGCGGCGCTGCGATCCGGACCGGCGCGCGCTGCGTGCGGGCCGATAGAACGGACATCTGGCGGCTCGCGGTGGTCGATCGCGGCCATCGCCGCACGATCACGGCCCGGGCGCTGGCCAACACCACCGGGGCGTGGGCGCCGATGGTCGCCGAGACCGTGCTGCGCCAGCCGCAACCTGCCGCAGTGCCTATGCAGATGAGCCAGATCATCGTGCTCCGGCTGTTCGATTCCGACAACGTCTACGTCTTCCAGAACAGCGACGGACGCCTGATCTTCGCCTCTCCTTTCGAGCGGGAGTTCACGCTGATCGGCACCGTCACGAACGAGTTCACCGGCGATCCCGCCATCGTCGCGATGCGAGCGGCCGATGTCAGCTATCTCTGCGAGGCGGCCAGCCGCTATTTCCGCGAGCGCGTCGCCCCGGCCGATGTGGTCCGGACGGTCTCCGGCGTCAATTTGAAGCCGGCGTCCGCACCGCGAGGTGACGGCACCACCTTGTTCCACGCGCGCCGGCGCAAGGCGCCGCTGATCACGATGTTCGGCGGCGACGTCACCACCTCGCGCCTGCGCGCCGAGCGGGCGGTGACGAAGCTGACGCCGTTCTATCCGATGTCGCCGCCCTGGACTGCCGGCGCGGCGCTGCCCGGCGGCGAGTTCGGCTGGGATCGTTTCGACAGCGAAGTCGACCTTGCACGCGAGCGCTGGCGCTTTCTCTCCGAAGCGCAGGCGCAGCGCCTGGTCGCGGCCTATGGCTCGCGCTTGGCCGCGGTGCTGGGAGAGGCCAAGACCCGCTGCGAGCTAGGGCCCACCTTCGGCCCCGAGCTGACCGGGGCCGAGGTGCGCCATCTCATGACCCGCGAATGGGCGCGCTTTCCGGATGATGTGCTGTGGCGCCGCTCCAAGCTCGGCCTGACCATGCCGGCCGCGGATCTTGAGGCGCTGGCCGCGTTTATGGCGGGTGTGAACGATCCACCTCGAGCCGGTTGAGCAAAAGCCGATCGGCCGCTAGCGTGCGGCGAAATCGGGGTTTGCAGGAAACATGACGGACGAATTGCCGAAAACGCACGCCGCGACAGGCGGGGCCGATGGAGACGGTGCTGCAGCCGGCCAGCCGCTGCTGCGCATCGAGGCCGTGGCCAAGACATTTGGGACGTTCCGCGCCGTGGACGGCGTCTCGCTCGATATCAAGGCCGGCGAGTTCTTCGCGCTGCTTGGGCCCAGCGGCTGCGGCAAGACCACGCTGCTGCGCATGCTCGCGGGCTTCGAGGCGCCGGACGAGGGCCGCATTTTGCTCGGGGGGCAGGACATCGCGCAGGCGTTGCCGCATGAGCGGCCAATCAACATGATGTTCCAGAATTACGCGCTGTTTCCGCATCTGTCGGTGCGCGACAACATCGCGTTCGGCCTGAAGCGCGCCGGCATGGCGCGTGCGGACATCGCCACCCGTGTGGCCGAGATGGTCGCACTGGTGAAGCTCGAAGGGCTGGAGAAGCGCAAGCCCGACCAGCTCTCGGGCGGCCAGCGCCAGCGCGTTGCGCTGGCGCGCGCGCTGGCACGCCGCCCGCAATTGCTGCTGCTCGACGAGCCGCTCGCGGCGCTCGACAAGAAGCTGCGGGAGAGCACGCAAGCCGAGCTGATGGAGCTGCAACGCCGGCTCGGCATGACCTTCATCATCGTCACCCACGACCAGGAGGAGGCGATGACGATGGCTGATAGAATCGGCGTGATGAACGCCGGAAACCTGGCTCAGGTCGCGAGCCCGCGCGAGCTCTACGAGGCGCCTCGCTCGCGCTGGATCGCGGAGTTCGTCGGCGACGTCAATCTGTTCGACGGCGAGTCCAAATTGCGCGACGGTCATCGTCTGGTCATCGGCACGCGCGATGCGGGAGCGCTGGTGGTGGCCGAGCCGCGCGAGCCGGTCGGCGCGGGCAAATTGGCGGTGGCGGTCCGCCCCGAGAAGGTCAAGCTGTCGCGGCATGGCCCGGTAAGCGAGGCCGGACGTGAGACGGCGATCAACCGGCTCGACGGCGTGATCGCCGACATCTGCTATCTCGGCGGCACCACCACCTACAAGGTGAAGCTCGACACCGGCGGAACGCTCCAGGCGTCCGTCGCCAACAGTGCGCGCACCGACGTCGATGCCTACAGCCTGAACCAGCATGTCGTCGCCTGGTTCACGCCCGACGATTGCGTGGTGCTGCAATCATGAGTGCCCGCCGCATCTTCGCGAGGCCGGCGCGTTTCGCCGCCATCGCTCCCTATGTCTGGATGATGCTGTTCTTCCTGGTGCCGTTCGCCTTCGTGCTGAAGATCAGCCTGTCGCAGACCGCGATCGCGCAGCCGCCCTACGAGCCGGTGTTCGACCTCACGGCCGGGTGGGATGTGCTGAGGACGGCCCTGGCCGCGCTGTCGATCGACAATTTCAGGCTGCTTGCCTCCGACGACATCTACCTGTTCGCCTATGTGCGCAGCCTCACCGTTGCGGTGACGGCGACCGCACTTTTGCTCCTGATCGGCTATCCCATCGCCTATGGCATGGCGCGGCTGCCGAGGCGCTGGCAGGCGGTGGCGATGGTGCTGGTGATCGTGCCGTTCTGGACCTCGTTCCTGATCCGGATCTATGCCTGGATCAACATCTTGCAGCACGACGGCCTGCTCAACCAGATCCTGCTGGCGCTGCATCTGGTGAGCCAGCCCGTGGTCTGGCTCTCCACCGACAGCGCGATGTATATCGGCATCGTCTATTCCTATTTGCCGTTCATGATCCTGCCGCTCTACGCCACGCTCGCCAAGATGGAGCCGGCGCTGGAGGAGGCGGCCAGCGATCTCGGTGCGCCGCCCTGGCAGGTGTTCTGGCTCGTCACCTTCCCGTTGTCGCTGCCCGGCGTCGGTGCCGGTGTGCTTTTGTGCTTCATTCCCATCGTCGGGGAGTTCGTCATCCCGGACCTTCTGGCCGGCTCCAATTCACTGATGATCGGCCAGACCCTGTGGCTCGAATTCTTCACCAACAAGGACTGGCCGGTCGCCTCTGCTGCGGCCATCGTGTTGCTGATGGTGCTGCTGGTGCCGCTGTTGCTGTATGAGCGGCTGCAGAAGCGGCAGCTGGAACAAGGGCGCTGAGACCATGCGCAAGCTCTCACGCCTCTCCCGCTTCAACATCGCCTCGCTCGCGCTGGGGCTGGCGTTCCTTTATCTGCCGATCCTCATCCTTGTCATCTATTCCTTCAACGCCTCGCGCCTGGTGACCGTCTGGGGCGGCTGGTCGCTGCGCTGGTATCACGAGTTCTTCAATGACCGCGCCATGATCGAGGCGGCCTGGATGAGCCTGCGGGTCGCGGTCTCCTCCGCCACCATCGCCACGTTGCTCGGTACGCTCGCCGCGGTCGCGCTGTCGCGCGGCGAGCGGTTTCGCGGCCGCACGCTGTTTTCCGGCATGCTCTACGCGCCGCTGGTCATGCCCGAGGTGATCACGGGATTGTCGCTGCTGCTTCTGTTCGTGGCGCTCAACGCCGAGCGCGGCTTCTGGACCGTGACCATCGCCCATACCACGCTGACGATGTGCTTCGTTGCCGTGGTGGTGCAATCCCGCCTCGGCTCGCTCGATCGTTCGTTGGAGGAGGCGGCGATGGACCTCGGCTGCGACCCGGTCCGCGCGTTCGTGGCCGTCACGCTGCCGCTGATCGCGCCCGCAATCGTCGCCGGCTGGATGCTCGCCTTCACGCTGTCGCTGGACGATCTCGTCATCGCGAGCTTCACCACCGGTCCCGGCTCGGCGACGCTGCCGATCCGGATCTATTCCGAGGTGCGGCTGGGCGTGAAGCCGGAGATCAACGCCATCTGCACGTTGGTGATCGCCCTGATCGCGGTCGTCATCGTGATCGCTTCGCTCGCCTCGAAACTGTCGAGCTCGCAGGGCGAGAGCGCAGCGCCGCTGTGAGCCCCGCCGTCATTGCGAGGAGCTCTTGCGACGAAGCAATCCAGGGTCCGTCCGCATTGGTGGTCTGGATTGCTTCGCTTCGCTCGCAATGACGAAGGGGACGGCTACGACTTCACCGCACCCGCCGTCAGCCCGCCCACCATGTAGCGGCGGAAGGCGTAGTAGACCGCGGCCGGCGGCAGCGCGTAGATGAAGCCGGTGGTCATCAGCAGCTCCCACGGCGAATCGTCGGCGGCGAGGAAGTTGCCGAGTGCGACGGGCAGGGTGATCTCGCGATCGTTGGAGAGCAGCAGGAACGCGTAGAGATATTCGTTCCAGGCCAGCAGCACTGCATAGGTGCCGATCGCGACCAGCGAGGGCATCATCAGCGGCAAATAGACCAGGCGGAAGATTTGCAGCGTCGTCGCGCCGTCCATTACCGCGGCCTCGTCCAGCTCGACCGGAAGCTTGTCGGAGGCCTGCTTCAGCACCCAGATCGCGTAGGGCGAGGCGATCGTCACCATCGCCAGGATCAGCGACCAGTGATTGTTGAGCAGGCCGTAATTGCCCATGGTGCGGTACATCGGCACGGCGAGGAACGCCGCGGGAATGAAATAGGTGAACAGCGCAAGGTTCAGCACGGTGCGTCCGCCCGGCACCTTCAATCGCGAGATCGCGAACGCTGCGGATGTCGCTATGAACAGCGTCAGCACGCCGACGGAGACGGCGATCACGGTCGAATTCCAGAACTGGATGTAGAAGTCGCGCAGGAAGTAGTGCTGCTGCTTGAACACGATCTGAAAGTTGTGCAGCGTCGGGTGATCCGGCCACAGCTTGCCCGAGAACGCGTCCTCCTTCGGGGAGATCGCGAACAGGAACATGTGATAGATCGGGATCATCGTCCACAGGAAGACGGGAATGCCGATCAGCAGCAGCCGCGCTTCGGTCGCGACGTCGCGCCAGGAAAACTCTCTTAGGCCGGGGAGCTTCATCGCGACAACCGTTTCATCATGAAATACACGAGCGGCAGGACGAACGGCATCGCGCAGACGATGGATGCCATCGCCAGCGAGAGCTGGTCGAGGCGGAGATAGCGGATGCCAAGCGTTGCCAGCACGTGCGTGAGGTCTGCCGGGCCACCGCCGGTGAGCAGATAGACGCTGTTGAAGTCGCCGAGCGTCCAGATCATCGAGAGCAGCGTGCAGGTGACGTAGAGCGTCTGCATCGACGGCCATGTGATGTAGCGGAACTTCTGCCACCAGCTCGCACCATCGACCTCGGCGGCCTCGAACAGATCGTGCGAGATCGCAAGGCGCCCGGTGATCAGGATCAGCGTCCAGAACGGCAGCGATTTCCAGATGTGCACGGCGATCGCCATGCTGAGCGCGACGGTCGGGTCGTTCAGCCAGTTCGGGCCGTCATCGCCGGTGAGGGAGAAGATGTAGTGGTTGATCATGCCCCATTCGGGATTGAGCATGAAGCGCACCGACAGGATGGTCGGGATCGACGGCACCGCCCACGGCAGGATGAAGATCACCGACAGCCATTTGATCCAGGTGCGCTGCTGCACGAAGAAGCCGGACAGGAACAGCGCGATCAGCATCTTGATGTTGATGCCGATGACCAGGAAGATCAGCGTGTTGATCGCGGCGCGCGCGAAGATCGGGTCGTTGTAGAGCGCGACGTAGTTTTCCGGCGCGCGCGCCAGCCACAGCCCGTAGCAGACGGGATAGACAACGAAAGCGAGGAAAACGAGCAGATAGGGCGCGAGCAGCACGATGCCCCAGACCTGCGCCGGGGTCAGCCGCGACGACAGGGGCGGGCCGGGCATAGCCTGATCGCCAGAGAGGGTGATCGCCATTCTTTTCGGACTCTTCAAAGAGAAGCCGGCCGCGAAACGCGGCCGGTGTTGTTCTTACACCTCTTCCCGCAAGGCGAGGAGAGGTGAGGATGACATCAACCCGCGACCTGCTTGATGCGGGCGATCATCTCGTCGACGGCCTTCTCGACCGGAACCTTCTCGCTGACGACGCGGTTCATCGCCTTGGCCCAGATGTTCTCGTTGTTGAGAATCGTGAACTTCCAGTTCTTGGTGAAGTCGAACTGAGAGGTGCCGCCCTTGAACTGCGTGTAGACGGCCTTGCGGTGCTTGTCGGCCTGCCAGAACGGGCTTTCCTGGCTTTCCTTCGTCACCGGGAACCAGCGGCCGAGCGCGCCCTCGATGTAGGGGCGGACATTCTCTTCCTGGAGCAGGAAGCTGATGAACTGCTTGGCCTCGGCCTTGTTCTTGGCCGCGGTGAACACCAGTCCGGTCTTGACGTCGGAGCGGTACTTGATGGTCGAACCATCCGGCGCCTTGGGGAAGGACGCTGTGATGATGTCCTGCTCGTAGGCCTTCTTGCCGGCGTCGCGCTGCTCCTGGGTAAGCGCCTGGTTCTGCGAGTCCTCGAACCACTTCGCCGCGATCGAGATCGTGAAGTTGTGGGTCATCACGATGGTCTTGTTATGGAAGGCGACGTTGTTGTCGGGATCCTTCCAGGTCGTGGAGGACGGCGGCGTGCAGCCCTTGATGTACGTGTCGGTGTAATCCTTCATCGCCTTGATCAGGTTCTCGCGAACCTTGGGATCGTCGACCGTGAGTTTGCCGTCGTCGTCGACCAGCTTGACATGATAGGCGTCCATGAAGGTGTAGAACGACTGGAAGGAATCGGTGGATTCCACGCCCATCGGCTGGCCGACGGCATAGAGGCGCTGACCGGTTGCCTTGCGGATCGCCGGCTGCACCTTGTCGCACCAGAACGTCCAATACCCCGTCCAGTCGTTCGGGATATCGGCCAGCTTGAAGCCGGCCTTCTCCAGCATGTCGTTCCAGATCTGGACGTGCATGCTCTGCTGCTTCAGCGGAAAGCCGTAATAGGCCTTCTTCTTGGCGACGTCGTTGTAGAGGATCGAGGCATCCAGCGTGTTCTGCACGAACCGGCCCTTGATCGGCTCCATGACGTCCGAGAGATCCTCGAGCTTGCCCTCATAGGCCCATTTGCCCTGCGCCTGGACGTCATAGGAATCGGAATAGGCGACATCGGGCACGGTGCCGGCATCGAGCGCGGCGACCGTCTTCGGAATCATGTCCTGGATCGCGTATTGCGACAGCTCGACCTTGATGCCGGTCTTGGCTTCGAACTTCTTGATCGTCTCGATCAGTGCGTCGTCTTCGGAGCGATAGAAGCCCTTGCCCCACCAGACCGTGATCGTCTTCTGCTGCGCAAATGCGGGTGCAGCGGCTGCAAACAGCCCGGCCGCAGCGACCGCCAGTGATACTGCGCCAATAACCTTGGATTTCACGTTTTTCTCCCTCAAACGGCCGGTGTTTTAACCGGTCGAAAGAAACACTAGCGCAGGATGGTAGCGCAATCAACGCAGCATGTTGTCAGACCTAGGTCGCGGGTGTCGCTCTGTGGCGATGCTTAACGCGCGCATCGATCCAATCGCCGCATCAATTCGCCCCGATCAATTCGCGAAGCTCGGGCAGCGGCAGAGGATCGTGCGATCCTCAGTTCGACTTCGCATTCTCCTTGGCGTTCTCCGCCGTCGGCGATCCGTCCTGTGCGGGGCGCTTGCCGCCCCCGGTGATGCGCTGCTTCAACAGATCGAGGAAGGGCGAGGCCGCGGGCGACTGCCGGATCAGGCTTTCAGGGTCGGGGAAGATCAGCGGATCGTCCCATGGGCCCTGCACCATGAAGGGCAATTGAAAGCCGGACGCCGTATTGAGGCTCGCCACGCCCTTCATGTCGTATTCGCGCGTCGGCACCGAGGCGGTGCCGGTCAGCGTGATCTTCGCCGCCGGCCCTTCGATGCGGATGTCCTCCGCGGTGGCGATCCCGTCGGAGAATTTCACCGCGATGGTGAGATTGTTGTACGGCGTCGAACCGTTGCGGAAATTGCCGCCGCCCGAGAGCGGCCGCCGCTCCAGGCGCTTCAGGAGCTGCTCGGCGTTGAAGCCCGAGATCGCGCCGTCATGCCCGGTGACGGTGGCACTGCCGTCGAGCGACTGCACGAGGCCGAACGGGCTCGAGCCCGAGGCGAACAGGGACACGTTGATGTTGCCGCGTCCGGACAGCTTGTTGAGGCCGAACAATTCGGTGGCGCAGGCCTGGAGATCGACGTCGGTGAACTGGAACTGCGCCTTGATGTCGGCGACGGTGTCGGATCGCGCGATGCCGAACGAGCCCTTGGCGATGCCGCCATAGACCTGGGCCTCGCCGACCGAGAGCGCCAGCGTGCCGTTGCGCAGATTGGCACCGATCGCGGTGCGGCCGAGCTTGGTGGGTCCGACCGTCAGCTTGGCCGCCGACAGGCGCATGTCGAGGTCGGTGGTCGACAATCCCTGGAGATCGAACAGCTGCCTGTTCCAGTCGCGCGCCCCGCTCGCGAGCAGGCGGAAGGTCGAGATATAGGGCGTGAAGTCGAGCGCGTCGGCGGCAAGCGTCGCCTGCAGCGTCTGCCGGCCGTTGTTGGCGTAGGTCATGACGCCCTCGGCGGCGTTGCCGTCGAGCTCGACATTGACATTGGTGAGCGCGATCGAGGGGCCGACGACGTTGGCGCGCGCCTTCAGTGCGAAACGGCCGAAGCCACCGCTGGCGGGCTGCGGCTGCCCGGTCCAGCGTAGCGCGTTGCGCAAGGAGGGGCTGTCGATCGTCAGCGTGCCCTCCATCATCGGGCTGGTGCGGTTGGCGACGCTGCCGTCGAAGGCGAGCTTGAGCGGCGCGCTGGCGATCCGCGCCTTCAACCCCGAGCGATCGCCGGAGAGGGCGGCGACGAAATCGGAAAAGCTGATCGAGCCGTCGACACGCTCGCCGCGCCAGTCGAACTGTCCCGTCGCGGCGAAGGAGCGCGAGATCGAGGGCCAGGCCAGCGACAGGTCGATGTCGCCGAGCCGCTCGGTGGCGTGGGTGGCTGCGTCCTCGTAGTCGAGCACGCCATCCTGGATCCGGATTTCGGAGAACGAGACCTGATTCTCGGCCCCGGGCTTCATGGTGCGCGCGATGGTCTGGATGAACGGCGTCCAGTTGCTCTCACCGTCCGGCTTCAGGCTGACATGGATGCGCGGCCGCAGCAGCATCAGGTCGGCGATCTCGAACCGCTGCAGCAGGAGCGGCAGCAGCCGCAGATTGGCGGTGAGCACGTCGACATGGAGCGCGGAATCGGTGGTTCCGCCGCCCTTCAGGCCGACGTCGCGGAAGGAGATGTAGCTCGCCGGCAGCAGCGAGATGTCGATGCTGCCTGCGACGCTGAGCTCGAGCCCGGTGACGTCGCGGATCTGCGCTTCGACCGCCCTGCGCAACGCGTCGCGGTTGATGAGCCAGGAGGTCGCGATCAGGGCGATCAGCGCCACGCCGAGCAGCGCCGCGATCGGCGTCCCGAGGCGCTTCATTCCTTGGGCCATGGTCAATGGCGTGTCCTGATCGGGTTGGTCGTTGGAGCCGGAAGGGCGGGTCGGAAAACCTGCGTGGCCACGCCCAAGCCCTATGATGTTAAGTCCCGCAACTTGATGGGTTTTCTTGTCGCTTTCAAGGCCGTGGACGGTTCTGCCCACGGCCTGGGCAGCTTCTATCACCCGGGCGTGGTGCGGAGAACCCCGTATCATTGACGGCTTTGGAGGATTTCGCCTAATAATCGCCGCCAATCAGGCGCGACGCCCGCAAGCCGAAGGTTCAGTCGAAGGTCATTTGCATGAACAAGGTCTATCCCGACGCCAAGTCGGCTCTGTCAGGCATTCTCAAAGACAACATGATGATCATGTCGGGCGGCTTCGGCCTCTGCGGCATTGCCGAGGAGCTGTCGGACGCGATCCGGGAGTCCGGCGTCAAGGGCCTGACGGTGGTCTCCAACAATGCCGGCGTCGACGGGATCGGCCTCAGCCGCCTGCTGGAAACCCGCCAGATCAAGAAGATGATCTCGTCCTATGTCGGCGAGAACAAGCTGTTCGCCCAGCAATTCCTCGCCGGCGAGCTGGAACTCGAATTCAACCCGCAGGGCACGCTGGCCGAGCGCATCCGCGCCGGCGGCGCCGGAATTCCGGCCTTCTACACCAAGACCGGCGTCGGCACGCTGATCGCCGAAGGCAAAGAAGTGAAGGAATTCGACGGCGAGAAGTATCTGATGGAACGCGGGCTGTTCGCCGACCTCGCCATCGTGCATGCCTGGAAGGGCGACACCGCCGGCAACCTCATCTACCGCAAGACCGCGCGCAACTTTAACCCGATGATGGCGACCGCCGCCAAGATCACGGTGGCCGAGGTCGAGCATCTGGTTCCGGCCGGTGAACTCAATCCCGACCACATCCACACGCCCGGCATCTTCGTGAAGCGCATCGTCGAGGTCGGCACGGCCAAGAAGCGCATCGAATTCCGCAACACCCGCCCGCGCACCGCCGCCTAAGCGTATCAGGAGACTCACATGGCCTGGACCCGTGAACAGATGGCCGCGCGCGCCGCGAAGGAATTGCGCGACGGTTATTACGTCAATCTCGGCATCGGCATCCCGACGCTGGTCTCGAACTACATCCCCGACGGCATGGACGTCTCCTTGCAGAGCGAGAACGGCATGCTCGGCATGGGGCCGTTCCCCTATGAGGGCGAAGAGGATCCCGATCTCATCAACGCCGGCAAGCAGACGGTGAGCGAGCTGCCCTCGACCTCCTATTTCTCGAGCGCGGATTCCTTCGGCATGATCCGCGGCGGCCACATGGACCTGTCGATCCTCGGCGCCATGCAGGTGGCCCAGAACGGCGATCTCGCCAACTGGATGATCCCCGGCAAAATGGTCAAGGGCATGGGCGGCGCGATGGATCTCGTCGCCGGCGTCAAGCGCGTCATCGTGGTGATGGAGCATTCGGCCAAGGACGGCCCGAAGCTGCTGAAGAAGTGCAATCTGCCGCTGACGGGCGAGCGCGTGGTCGACATGGTCGTCACGGATCTCGCCGTCTTCACCATCGACAAGCATGGTAATGGCGGCATGGCGCTGATCGAACTCGCCGACGGCGTCACGCTGGACGAGGTCAAGTCCAAGACCGAAGCCGAATTCCGCGTCGCGCTGAAGAACACCTGAGCGATTGCCGATCAAGTCGGTGACGGCGTGTGCTGCAGCGGCGCCCTGGTCCAATTCGTCCCTCGGCGGGCGGTAGGCCTTGCCGCTCTTGCGCGACAGCCAGCTCGCACGGCCCGACGGGCATGCCTTCAAGCGGGGCCGCTCGGCACCTCGGAGAACCGGGTCAACCAGACCACCGGGCCGATGCTGGCGGCGATGATCAGGAGGGCCGCAAGTGCGCCGTCCTCGAAATTGCCGCGGCTTGCGAACTGGTAGATCGACGTCGACAGCGTTTCGACGTTGAGGGGTCGCAAGAGCAGCGTTGCCGGCAGCTCCTTCAGGCAGTCGACGAACATGATGATGACGGCGCCAAGCATCGCGGGCCGGAGCAATGGCAGATAGATCTGCCTCAACATGACCGCCTGGCCCGCGCCGACCGTGCGCGCGCTCTCTTCATAGTCGCGCGGAATGCTGTCGAACCCGGCCTTGATCATGCCGACCGGCACAGCCAGAAAACGAATCGTGTAGGCGATGACGACGGCCGTCCCCGAGCCGACCAGGATCAGCCCGGGCAGCGAACGTCCCGTCCAGGTCGCGACCGCGCTCAGCGCGCTGTCGACCGCCAGTACGGGGGTCAGCAGGCCGAGGGCAATCACCAGACCCGGCAGCGCGTATCCGGTCTGCGCGATGCTCATCGCCAGATATCGCAGGGGATCCGGCCGAAAACGGTGGGCGATCGTCGTGGCGAGCGCAAGCATCAGCGCCATCAGCGTCGCGAGCGCTGCATAGGCAAACGAATGGAATGTGTGGCGCCACAGCAGCGGGTCGAAATTTGCAAGCAGTCCGCGACCGAGAGCCTGATGCGCCAGATAGAACAGCGGCACGACGAAGCCGATCAGCACCGGCAGCGCGCAGACCGCGAACGCGATCCACGCCCTTGCGCCCGAAAGCGGGGTTCGCTGCCTCACATGCGGGCTTTCGGCCGAGAACTCGGCGTTGGCGTTGCGACGGCCGTAGCGCTCCATCGCGATCAGGCCGGCGACGATCGCAAGCATCAGGCATGCGAGTTGCGCCGCACCGGCAAGGCTGCCGCGGTTGAGCCAGGTGGTGAAAATCGAGACCGTCAGCGTGCGGATGCCGAGATACTCGCTGGCGCCGATGTCGTTGAGCGTTTCCAGCGCGACCAGCGCCACGCCGACCGCGAGCGCCGGCCGCGCCATCGGCAGTGAAACGCGCCAGAAGACAGTCCATCGATTGGCCCCCAGCGTCGTAGCCGCCTCGGCGAATTCGGCAGACTGAACCTGAAACGTCGCGCGCGCCGACAGATAGACGTAAGGATAGAGCACGAGCCCGATCACGAAGATGGCGCCCGGCAGCGAGCGCAGGTTGGGCAGATAACCGAGGGCATCGCGCAGCGGCAGCCAGATGGCCAGGGTGCGATGCACCAAGCCGAGCGGCTCGAACAGGTCGGCATAGACGTAGGCCGCAAGATAGGTCGGGATCGCCAGCGGCAGCGGCATCAGCCACAGGAGCATGCCCCGGCCGGGAAAATCGTGGCGCGATATCACCCATGCAGTGCCGGCGCCGACCAGAAGTGTGAGCGCGCCGACCCCGACGAGCAGAAGGGCGGTGTCCAGGAGCGCGGCCGGCAGCACGTAGTTGATCAGGTCGTGCCACACATCGGTCGCGGGCTGCAAAGCCAGCGAAACGATCGAGATCACGGGCGCCGCGACCAGGATCGCGGTTGCGATCGCGATTGCGGTCGCGGCGCGCCCGGCGTGGGCGCGGCCTCTCAAGCGAGGCCGTGCGCCCGAAGGTTCTGCCAGTTCAAGTGACGAGGGCCGCCAGAGATCAGTTGTCAAAGCCGACCTTGTCCACCAGCGAGGCCGCAGCCTTGCGGTTGGCGGCGATCTTTGCGATCGGCAACGGATCTGGGGCGAGCTTGCCGTAGCCCGCGATGGTGGAGTTGATGGGGACGCCGCTCCGAACCGGATATTCGTAGTTCTGATCGGCATACATCTGCTGCGCCTGCTCGCTGACGAGCCACTCGATCAGCTTGATGCCGTTGGCCTTGTTGGGCGCGTGCTTGGCGAGCAGAACGCCGGAGAGGTTGACGTGGGTGCCGCCGCCCTCGAAGGTCGGCAGGATGACGCGGGTCGCCTCCGCCCACGGCTTCTTCTCGGGATCGTTGTTCATCATCAGCGCCCAGTAATAGGTGTTGCCGATGCCAATGTCGCACTTGCCGGCAGCCACGTCACGCGCTGCTTCGCGATCCCCGCCCGACGGCTTCTGCGCGAGATTGGCTTTCACGCCGCGCAACCATTCCTCGGCCTTGGCCTCGCCGTGCTTGGCCGTGTAGGCCGCGAACAGGGCGTTGTTGTAGATGTGCTGGCCCGAGCGAATGCAGATCTTGCCTTTCCACTTGGGATCGGCGAGCTCCTCATAGGTAATTTTGTCCTGCTTGACGCGATCCTTCGAGGCATAGATCACGCGCGCGCGCATGGAGATGCCGGCCCAGTGTCCGTCCGGATCGCGATACTGCGCCGGCACGACCTTGTCGACCACGTCCGACTTGATCGGCTGGGTGACGCCCGCCTGCACGGCCTCGTCGATGCGGCCGATGTCTACCGTCAGCAGCACGTCGGCCGGACCGTTGGCGCCTTCCGCCTTCATACGCTGCTCGAGACCTGAGCTTGCGGAGACGACGTTGACCTTGATGCCGGTGTCCTTGCTGAAGGCGTCGAACAGCGGCTGGATCAGCTTGGTCTCGCGATAGGTATAGACGTTGACCTCGCCATTGGCGGCTGCTTCCGAGGCAACGGATAGGGTCAGGCTCAACACCGCCGCCGAGGCGGCGAGGACGCGAAGATTGATCATAAGGGCTGCTCCAGGGGCGCGATTGACGCCGGATTGAGTAGCGCAGGCAATGCGGCAAAGTCAGCGACGCGATGTCGCGAGGAGCGCGACTTAGAGCGATTCCAATATTTCTTACCTTAGATCGATTCTAATCAATGGAGACGTCGGCGGAGAAACGTATGTGCGCCGCGACGATCATGATCTTGCCGCCCACACCTTGCTCCAGCGCGCCGACACGCTCGCCACCCACGACGTCTCCTCGCGCACCAGGCGGAAGCCGAGATTGGCGGGCGGCACGCCCTGGGCGCAGCCCCCGGCGCGGGCGTCGCGGATGAAATCGGTGACATAGGCGCGGTGCGCGCCCTCGGCGACGCGCACGCCGCAGTTCACGGTCGGGCGGCCGGCATTGCCTGAAGCGTCGACGCGCGAGCGTACGAAGCAGGTCGAGGTCCACTCCCAGACATTGCCGGCAAGATCTTCGATGCCGTGCTCGTTCGGTCCGAACTTGCCGAACGGATAGGCCTTGGTGTCGGAGAGGTCGCGTTCGGATTCGCGCTCATAGCGGCTGATCCAGCGCTTTGAAGGATCATTCGCATCGACCGCGAGACCGTCGTCCTTGAATCTGGAGCCGGCGGCAAAGGCCCATTCCTCATCGCTCGGCAGCCGGTAATGATGCCCGGTCTTGCGCGACAGCCAGCCTGCATAGGCCTCGGCGTCGTGCCAGCTCACCTGCACCGCAGGGCGGTCGGGGGCGATCGCCACGTCGCGATCGAGGGCGCGGCAGGCGCCGTCCTGGACGCAAAGCTGATAGTCGGACGACGAGACCTGGTTTCGCATGATGTGCAGCGGCCCGTTGACGCGCAACGTGCGCAGCGGCGCTTCCGCCTGCTGCCCGCCGCGTGTGAAATCGCCGGCCTCGCGATAGGACAGGCTGCCCGGTGCGACCCTGACGATCGCGGGCTCCGTCGCCGTGCCGCGGACCGCCATGGTCGAGACCAGCGGCGCCATCGCGATCGGACCTGCGAGCCCGGCGGCGCAGGCGAGTGCCAGTTTGAGCTTGAATGCGATCAGCATGGTCGTTCCTCGAAAGGAAGAAGGGGCCGGTGATGACCGGCCCCCTTGTCGCGTCTAGTGGGTCTTGGGCGCCGGGATTTCGGCAGGTGCCTTCACCTGGGTCATCAGATCGTCGTTCCACTTGCCTTCGACCTTGAAGTGCGCGGTCGCGCCGAGATTGGCCGCCTCGATCAGATTGTGCGTGACATAGGCGTAAATGCCGGGCTGCTGGAATTTGTACAGCGCAGCTCCCGCCGACCCGCCGCGGATGAACCAGGTCTCGAGCCCGACCTCCGGTGCATTGCCGAACTTGCCGGTCTCCCAGACATAATCGCCATGCCCGCCGATCAGATGCGGACGACTGTCGCGATTGGCCTGCGAATGCACGATCAGCACGTTCTCCCCGACCTTGGCGGTGAGCGCGTTCTTGCCGGTGAGCGCGCCGGCCTTGCCGTTGAAGACGACATGGGTGGGGATCAGCTTGTTCATCACCTCTTCGGTCTCGGTAAAGGCTTCGCCGGGCGAGTCGTAGGACTTGAAATTGCCCTTCGCGTCACGCGGCACGTACATGTCCTGCTCGCCGATATAGTAGACCTTGTCGTACTTCAGGGCGTGGCCCTTGCCATCGTTCAGTCCGTCGCGCGGCAGCACCATCACGGCGCCGTTCATGCCGGAGACGACGTGCCAGGGGATCATCGGGCCTCCCGGTGCGCAGTGATAGACGAACACGCCGGTCTTGGTCGCCTTCCAGCGCAGCACGACCTGCTCGCCGGGATTGACGAGCGTGAGCTCGCCGCCACCGAGCGCGCCGGTCGCGGAGTGAAAGTCGATGTTGTGCGGCATGGTGTTGGTGGCGGGATTGACCAGCGTCAGCTCGACATAGTCACCCTCGTGCACGACCATGAGCGGTCCCGGCATTGAGCCGTTGAACGTCATGGCCTGGAAAGTGGTGCCCTTGTCGTCGATGACGACCTTCTTCTCCTCGACGGTCAGCTTGAACTCGACGATCTTGGGAGCCTGCGTCGTGGCCTGCTCGTGCGCGTGCACGAAGGGCGGAGCGACCAGCTCCACCTTCTGACGCGGCAGCTTGAGATCGCTGGCGGCGAAAGCCGGGGCCGCCAGCATCAGGGCAGTCGCGGCGGCGCTGATCAATGCGGCTCTGCGGGTGAACATCGGAAGCATCCTTCATGTGAATAGGTCTGATAACGGATGCAGTGTGCGCCGATCGTAGCAAGCGTATTTGCGCTGCAACAAGCTTTCGCCGTGATTCACCTCCGCAATGGTACTTAGGCGTCCTCGTGGAGTAGTATCGTCGATACCGCATTGATCGATTCCGACGTCGTTATGGATGTCGAGGCTCAGCGAACAGACGCCGGACAGCGGTGTCGATATTCTGACACGCGACTGATTGCCGCCGACGCGTCAGGCATCGCAGTCATCGATGTCGTGCGGTGCGCAGAATTGCCGAGCGCGATCGCACCGCGTCTGTGCTCAGTGGCGACTCGGTCGCATCTTCAAGTGAGATAACCATTCGACCGGTGACGTGGCCGTCGCCTTTCGCAGGGGCGGCCGATACGACCCGCGACCTTCGCGAGCGCGGTCCATGGGATCGATCGTCGGATCGCAACTAGATGAGCTGCACGGCAAGCCAGATCGCCAGCGACAATACGGCGAAGACCGCGATCGCGGCGGCCAGAGCGCGCGCGGTGCCGGCCGGAGCCGGTGCGACCGGGGTCGGCCGGAAGTCGTCGAAGCGCGGGATATGGCCGCGGACGTCGAGCAGGGAAAGGATCAGTTCGAGTGCGAGAAGCCTCATGGCAAACGCTCCGGATGGCCGCGCGAATGTTCTCATCATTGCCGGGAACCGGTCGCCGGGCTTTGCGCGAGCGCAAAGTCGCCTCGACGCATCCGGGTTAATTGAAGTCATTCCGTGATTTGCCGTGATGTCTGCACACGGCCTAGATTTACGAATGGGTAAGACATGAGAGCTGATCTTGCGGCAAGCTACGGCGAAGAGCGATTGCCGCGCTACACGAGCTACCCGACCGCACCCCATTTCTCGACGGCGATCGGACCTGACACCTATGCGCGGTGGCTGGCGGAGCTGCCGGCGGGTGCCAGCGCGTCGCTCTATCTCCACGTGCCGTTCTGCCGCGAGATGTGCTGGTATTGCGGCTGCCACACCCAGATCGCCCGCCGGGACGAGCTCATCGCCGGCTATCAGCGGACCCTGCGCAACGAGATCGCGCAGATCGCCGAAACCATCGGCCGTCGCATCAAGGTGGAGCACATCCATTTCGGCGGCGGCACGCCGACGATCATGGCGCCGGAGGCTTTCGTCGAGCTGATGGCGACGATGCGCCAGAAGTTCTTCGTGCTGCCCTCGGCCGAGATCGCGGTCGAGATCGATCCCCGCACCTTGACGGCCGACATGGTCGAGGCGATGCGGCTCTCCGGCGTCAACCGCGCGAGCCTCGGCGTGCAGAGCTTCGATCCCGTGGTGCAGCGGGCGATCAACCGCGTGCAGAGCTTCGAGCAGACGGCGTCCGTGGTCGACATGCTCAGGCGCGCCGGCATCGCGGGAATCAATTTCGACCTGATCTACGGGCTGCCGCACCAGACCGTCGCATCGTGCCTGGATACGGTTCGGCGCAGCCTCACCCTCGCGCCCGACCGCCTCTCCGTGTTCGGCTACGCCCATGTGCCCCAGTTCAAGAAGCACCAGCGCATGATCAACGAAGCCGTGCTGCCTGACGGCCTCGCGCGCCACGACCAGGCTTGCGCGATCGCCAATGCGCTGAAGGAGGCCGGTTACGTGCAGATCGGGCTCGATCATTTCGCCCGGCCCGGCGACGCCATGGCGGTGGCCTTCGAGGAAGGGACGCTGCGGCGCAATTTTCAGGGCTACACCACCGACAAGGGTGAAGTGCTGCTCGGCTTCGGCGCCAGCGCGATCGGTCATTTGCCGCAGGGTTACGTCCAGAACGAGGTGCAGATCGGCGCCTACGCGCAGAGCATCGCCGCCGGCCGTCCCGCGACCGCGAAGGGCTATCGGCTCACCGAAGACGACCGGCTGCGCGCCGACATCATCGAACGCATCATGTGCGAGTTCAGTGCCGATCTCGGCGACATCTGCGCGCGCCATGGCGCCGAGGCCGCGACGATGCTGCGCTCCGCGGCGCGTCTGAGCCCGCTGATCTCCGACGGCGTCGTGAGGCTGGAGGGCAATCGCCTCGCAGTCGCAAAAGACTCGCGCTTCCTGGTCCGCAGCGTCGCCGCCGCGTTCGACGCGCATCTCAACCCGGCAAAGCAGCTGCACAGCCGCGCGGTGTAATTCGTCATTCCGGGGCGCGCGCAGCGCGAGCCCGGAATCCATTTCTGTACGTCATCCGCCGCCCGATCGATTCTCAGGTGCGCAATTGTGCATCGAAGTTCGCGCCAAGCGGCGTGCCCCGGCATGACGAGCTGAGGGAAACGGCAACTGCTTGCGCTTCCACAAAGAAACTCCACGCTCCTCCGTTATCGTCGTCTCCGAACGGAGTTGTCCATGTCCTTTGGATCCGACGATCTGGTCGATGACATCATGCGTACGGCGCCGCACACCATCCGCGTGTTTCTAGCCTTTAAACTGGCTTGTGTCGGTTGCCCGATCGCAACCTTCCACACGGTGGATGATGCCTGCCGCGAGCATGGCATCGACCGCGAAAAATTCCTTGCCGCACTGGTCGATTGCGTGCCGGCGTGAAACGGTCTGGAATTCGCGCGGGCGCGCGCGGATTCTCAGGTGAGGGGCGGCTTTCGCCGTAAGCGGAGGCGCCCTCACTCCTATCTCGCTCCTGGCCGCAGACGCCTTGGTGCGGCGTCACGCCGCTCCGCTGTCTGCGTTCCGCTCCGCCAGCACGACGATCCCGTGCGGGTCGCGCAGGATGATGCGCTGACGGCCGCTCTCGACGAGGCCCTGGCTTTCCCAGCCGCTCAGGATGCGGCTGACGGTGTGCAGCGTGGTGCCGGTCATCTGCGCGATGTCCTGACGGCTGATCGGGAAGTCGATCTCGATGCCGCGGTCGAGCTTCTTGCCGGACTGCTTGGCGAGGCGCAGCAGCGCATGCGCGACGCGCTGCTCGACCTGCTGAGTCGACATTTCCAGGATGCGGGTGTGGCTCTCCTGGAGGCGGGTGCCGACGGTCTGGAGCGTGTTGGCGGCAAGCGAGGGAAATCGCTCGACCAGCCGCGGCCAGGCCGAGGTCGGCCAGATCAGCACCACGCTATCGTCGACTGCGGTCGCGGTCGCCGGGTATCGCGAGGCGCCGATCGCCATGGCGAGCCCGAACGTTTCGCCGGGCGCGACATAGCGCACTACGATCTGCTCGCCGGTCGGCGTTGTCTTGGCCGCGCGGACGTGGCCGTGCAGCAGCAGGAAGAACGACTGTGCGTCCCCGCCCTGCTCGAAGATGGCACTGTTCTTGGGATATCGCGCCGAACGGGCCTCACGCAGGATCTCGTCCAGAGCTTCTGGCGTGACCCCGGCAAACAGCGGCAAATGCGCAACCAGCGATGTGTCGACCTTGGCCATTCTGCCTCCTTGGCGTCAAGGAGTGTGATGGCACCTGCAATCGTCCGATAGTTTGCGATAGCGCAAAACGGAACGGTCGGCTGGCAGTATTTTTCCAAACAACGGACCGAAATTCATTGGAGTTGACCCCATGGCTGGTGCCCGATCCCGCAATTATCAGGGCTGGCCGCTGTTTGCGAACAGTTTTCGGCCTTTTTTCCTGCTCGCCGCGATCCAGGCCGGATTGTCGATCCTGGCCTGGCTGCCGATGTTCTATGGCGAATTGTCGGTCAGTTCCGCATTCGCGGCGCGCGATTGGCACGTCCATGAGATGCTCTACGGCTTCCTGCCGGCGGTGATTACTGGGTTCCTGTTCACGGCCATTCCGAATTGGACCGGCCGGCTGCCGATCCAGGGCACCTCGCTCGGGGCGCTGGTGACGGTCTGGCTGGCCGGGCGGGTCGTGGTGACGCTGTCGGCCGATACCGGCTGGGCGTTCGCGTTGGCCGTCGACGCCGCCTTCCTGGCGCTGGTCGTCGCCGCCGCGGCGCGTGAAGTCATTGCAGGCGGCAACTGGCGCAACCTGCCGGTGGTGGGGCTGGTGTCCGTTCTGCTCGCCGGCAACGTCGCTTTTCATCTCGAGGCGCATTATCAGGGCGCGGCCGATGTCAGCATCCGCGTCGGCATCGGCGTGGTCATGCTGCTGATCGCGCTGATCGGTGGCCGCATCATTCCGAGCTTCACCCGCAACTGGCTGGTCAAGTTCAATCCCGGCCGGCTGCCGGTGCCGTTCGGACGTTTCGACGGCGCAGTGATCGGATGCAGCGCGCTCGCGCTCGTCTCGTGGGTCGTGGCGCCGCTGAATGCCGTCACCGGTGTGCTGATGGCGCTCGCCGGCGGGCTGCATCTGATGCGGCTTGCGCGCTGGGCCGGTGATCGCACCTTGCGCGAGCGGCTGCTCATGATCCTGCATGTCGGTTACGTGTTCGTGCCGTTCGGCTTCATCCTGCACGCCATTGCGGTGTTCGGAGCGCTGCCGCCGAGCGCTGGCATCCACGCCTGGATGACCGGTGCGGCGGGGACCATGACGCTCGCAGTGATGACCCGCGCCAGCCTCGGCCATACTGGACAGGCTTTGACCGCTTCGCCGGCGATCCAGGGCATCTATGCCGCAATCATCATCGCGGCTTTGGCCCGGATTGCTGCGGTGGTATTTCCCGCGCATGATTATGTGTTGTTGCACCTCGCTGCGTGTGGCTGGCTCGTCGCGTTCCTCGGATTTGCCGTCGCGTTCGGGCCGCTGCTCGCCGGCAGCCGGCGGCGGGCCCTCGCCATCATGGGCGTGCCGGCCCCGGCGCGCTGAACTCAGGCCGCGCTTGCCGAGGGCGCATCGGCCGCCGGTGGTCTCACGCCCTTGCGCCAGTCGGTGATGGTGCAGCCGAAGCGGCCGCGGAACCAGCGCGCCATGGCGCTCTGCGCGGAGAACCCAAGCTGCAGCGCGATGTCACCCAGCGGCCGCCCGTGGTCGTCGATCAGCTGAGTGACGAGATCGGCGCGTTGCGCATCCAGGATGGCCGAGAAGCTGGTGCCTGCTGCGGCGAGATGGCGGTGGATGGTGCGGCGGGTGCAGGCAAGATGCTCGGCGACGCGCTCGACGGTGCAGTCGCCGGTAGCGAGCAGGGTCCGCACGACTTCGTCGACCTTCCCCTCCCAACTTGCCGGCCGGGTCTCGATTGCCTCGATGCGCTTGCGCAGATACGTCGCGACCAGGGGATGCGCGCCCGGGATCCGGCGCTCCATGTCGTGCGCCGACAGCAGGATCGCATCGTCCTCGGCGTTGAAGGTCACGCGGCAACCGAAGAAGTCGCGATAGCGCTTGCGGTCCTTCGGCAGCGGATAATGCAGATGTACTTCCTGCGGCCGCCAGTCATGGCCGAACAGCGATTGGAGGATGCGGTGGACGCTGCCGAGCGCCATGTCGATCGACTGGCGCGGCGCGCTCGGCTGCCGGCCGCGCAGATGCAGCGTGACGGTCACAGTCTGCCTGCCGCGCGTCACATCCAGACGCATGCCGTCATGATGGATATGGATGAAGCGCGAGAACGCCTCGATCGCCTCGCCCACTGTCGCCTGCTCGCGCACGATCAGGCCGACGGCGCCGAAATTGGTCAGGCCGCCGCGCTCGGCGAGACGCAAGCCGAAATCTTCGGCGCCGGACGCCGCTGCCGACAATTCGAGCAGACGGCGCAGGCCGGCGACGGCGATGGGAGTGTCGGGCTTGTCGAGACAGGCCAGCGGCAGCCTGGCCTTGCGCATCATCTGTTTCGGATCGAGCCCGACCGACCGGGCGATTTCCGGATAGTAGCTCAAGCCTGCGCTGCGAACGAGGTCGGTCATGCGAACCGTTCTTGCCAGCCATTCCCGCAGATGTCCCGAAATGTAAAGTTTCTGTCCCGATCCGTCAAATCCGGGAACCGGGCGGAACATACATAGGGGAAACCGAAGCACTGGCGTGAATGCTGTGCTCATGACGGCGCGGCGCGGCGATGGGGCCTGCCTTCCGTCTCAGACCATTTGACCAAGACATTGCTGGATCGGGATATGCCGGGAAACACGCTTTCCAAGGGTGAGGTATTCGTCATCGAGACCGATGCGGCCTCCCGCGAACAACTTTCAGCCGCGCTCCAACAGAGCGCCTATGACGTGATCTGTTTCGCCGACGGTGCGTCTCTGTTGTCCCAGGCAAAGGCGCGGATGCCGGCCTGCGTGCTGATGGAGCTGCCGCCCGATCGCTCCGGCCTCGACATGCTCAGGCGGCTGCGCCAGGAAAACTGCATGGCGCCGGTGCTGGTGACCTCTGCGAACGGTAGCATCGCCCTGGCGGTCGACGCCATCAAGAGCGGCGCGGCGGACTTCATCGAAAAGCCGTTTCGCACCCATGACATCGTCGGTCGGATCGACGCCGCCATCGATGAATTCGCGCAGCCCCGCACGAGCCGCCAGGGCTGGCTGCCCGGCTGCGAGCCGCTGACAGCGCGCGAAGCCGACGTGCTCGAGCACCTTGCCGCCGGCCTGACCAACAAGGAGATCGCCCGCCGCATGCATCTGAGTGCGCGGACGGTCGAAGGTTACCGCGCCGGCATCTTGAAGAAGGCTGGGGCCAAGAACGTGACCGATCTGCTCCGCCGCATCTTCGGCCAGGGTTCGCCGACCCAGGCTTGAGACCCGCGGGATCGCCAAGCGCACCGGAGCCTTGGTGCCGCCGCAGCGATGCCCAACGGAAACCCCAATCGAACCGGTTCCTTCCCTGCCGCGTCCAACCATCTTGGCAAGGCATCTTTCGCGCGTCCGGGTGGTGACGCGTCGATATCGGCAGGGAGGAATTTCATGTGCATCACCGCAAAATGTCTGGCAACGACGAGCCTGGTCCTGGTGACCACGGCCTTCGCGGTGCCATCATGGGCCGCCGAATTGGACGCCAAGTCGGCGATCGACGCCGTGACCGTCTATCCCGATGGCGCCACCGTCACCCGCATCATAGCGCTGGACCTCGCCTCCGGCGATTCGACGCTGGTCGCCAGGGATTTTCCGCTCTCGCTCGATCCGTCCTCGCTTCGCGTCGAAGGCGAAGCGGGCGCCAAGCTCACCATCGGCACGATCGATGCCCGGCCGCCGCGGGCCTTGCCGCCCGTCAACCTCTCCGAGCTCGACAAGCGCATCGAAGCGCTGAGGGATCAGCGCGCCGACCTGCAAGGTGCGATCGATTCGGCAAACGCGAGGCGCAGCTTTGCCCAGCGCTTCGCCGAAGCCTCGCCCGCAGGCCTCGGCGACAAGGGCGAGGCCCGGCCGATCACCGAATGGCGCGCGGCCTTTGCCGCGGTCGCCGAGGAGACCGCGACCGCCGATACGACGATCCGTGACGCCACGCGAAAGCAGCGCGAGATCGACCGCCAGATCGCGCAGCTCGAGGCCGAGCGCTCGGCCAAGCCGCCGAGCAAGCTGGAGGTGCGGATCGACGTCTCCTCCGCCGCTGCGACCAAGGCGACGCTGCGGGTGACCTACGCCGTGCGCAACGCACGCTGGGTGCCGCTCTACGACGCCCGGCTCGACACCGGCGCCAAGGACCGCAAGCCGCAGCTCGAACTCGTTCGTCGCGCCGAGATCACGCAGTCGACCGGCGAAGACTGGTCGAATGTCGCGCTCGGTGTTTCCACGGTGCGCATCGGCCGTGGCGGCAGCGCGCCGGAGCTCGGCTCGCTGGTGGCGCAGTATCCGCAGCCGCCCAAGCCGCTGGCCCTCGGCACAGCCTCGGACCTGGCGCGGCCTGCACCCATGACGCGCCAGGCACATTCGCCGGCGATGGCCAAGATCGCGGAGGCGTCCGAGTCGCGCGAACGCGCCGATGAGCAGCAGGCGGTGGCCGAGATCGGCGGCTTCCAGGCCACGTTCAAGATTCCCGGTCGCGTCAGCCTTGGCGCCCAGGAGGGAGCCAAGAGCATGCGCATCGCGGCCATGACCGTCCCTGCCGACCTCGCCGTCCGCGCCGCGCCCGTGCTGGACCCGACCGCCTTCCTCGAAGCCAGCTTCAAGCAGACCGACGACACGACCCTGCTGCCTGGCAAGGTTGCGATCTATCGCGACGGCGTCTTTGTCGGTCGCGGCAAGATCTCGGCGTCGGCCAAGGATGACGTCGTTCGGCTCGGCTTCGGCGCCGACGACAAGGTCAGGATCGAGCGCGCCGTGCTCAAGCGCAACGAGGGTTCGGCAGGCCTGCTGGTCACGACGTCCAAGACGGACGAACGTGCGTTCAAGACCACGATCCGCAACGGCCACGACTTCCCGATCAAGATTGCGATCGAGGATCAGTTGCCGGTCAGCGAGAGCGAGGACATCGTCGTCGAGATGCTGCCGTCGACCACGCCGCCGACCGCGAACAACATCCGCGACAAGCGCGGCGTGCTGGAATGGTCGTTCGAGGCCAAGCCCGGCGAAGTCCGCGACATCAACTTCGCCTGGCGCATCCGCTGGCCGAAGGACAAGAGCATGGTGATCGTGCCGGCGGGGTAGCCACCACGAACGAGGTGTGCACTCCCTCTCCCGCAAGCGGGGGAGGGAGCGCACCTTCAGCGCGGAGGCGGTGCCGCCCGCATCGACTGCGGCAGCACATAGGGCACGCCATCGACGTCTCGATGGACCACCGCCTCGATCTCGAAAATGTCGCGGATGATCTCGCGCGTGACGATGTCTGCGCGTGAGCCGTCTGCGACGAGCTTGCCGCCAGCCAGCACGATCAGCCGGTCGGCGAAGCGGATGGCGAGATTGAGATCGTGCAGGATCGCGATCACCGCCGTGCCGGTGCTGGCGCGGCGGCGCGCGGCCTCGACGAGGTCGATCTGATGACGCAGATCGAGGCTCGAGGTCGGCTCGTCCAGCAGCAGAAGTCCCGGGCCATGCTCGGCCTCGCCGCAGGCAAGCTGCACCAGCACGCGGGCGAAATGGGCGCGCTGTTGCTCGCCGCCCGAGAGCGTAGGCAATTGCCGTTCCCGGAAATGCGCAAGGCCGACCTCCTCGAGGGCGGCATCGACGAGCGGGCCCGCGTCACGTCCGCTGCGCTCCCCCGCGCCCATCTGCACGATCTCCTCGACGGTGAAGGGAAAGGTGACGTTGATGTGCTGGGACAGCATGGCGCGGCGCGCGGCGAGCTCGCGCGGCGTGAAGCTGCCGATGTCGCGCTGCTTCAGGCGCACCTCGCCTGCGCTCGGCCGGAGATCGCTGGAGAGCAGCCGCAGCAACGTCGATTTGCCTGCGCCGTTCGGGCCGATTACGGCGACCATTTCGCCGGCCTTGACCGTCAGGCCGACGCCGTCGAGGAGCGTCGCGCGGCCGGCGCGCTTGCTTAGGGCGCGGGCCTCGATCACGGCGCTCATAGCGAGGCGAGCCCGCGCTGCCGCAGCAGGATGAAGAGGAAGACTGGCGCGCCGACCGCCGCGGTCAGGATGCCGATCGGCATCTCCGCCGGCGCGACGATCGTGCGCGCCAGCGTATCGGCGCCGACCATCAAGATCGCGCCGAGCAGCATCGAGGCCGGCAGCAACAGCCGATGCGCGGGCCCGATGACGAGGCGCAGCAGATGCGGAACGACGATGCCGACGAAGCCAATGACGCCGCTGATTGACACGGCGACGCCGGTCATGGCGGAGACCACTACGATCGAGATGCGCTTGAGGCGCTCGACA
Organism: Bradyrhizobium sp. 22; assembly: GCF_000482425.1. Lineage (NCBI taxonomy): Bacteria > Pseudomonadati > Pseudomonadota > Alphaproteobacteria > Hyphomicrobiales > Nitrobacteraceae > Bradyrhizobium > Bradyrhizobium sp. 22. The sequence goes on along the minus strand of NZ_KI519400.1, from coordinate 1,039,742 downwards.
TCGACCCCACCGTGAAAGGCGTCGGCCTCGCCGAGCACCAGGAGATCGAGTCCGCGCGCGATGAACGTGCAGGCGCCGAGCCCGACGACGAGGACCGGTGCGAGCACGGCGGCTTTGGTCCAGGTTACGCCGCTCATCGAGCCCAGCATCCAGAACGTGATGTCGCGGAGCTGGCGATCGTCGGCGACGAAGACCAGAAGCCCGATGCCGGCATTGGCGATGGCGGTGATGGCGACGCCGGCGAGCAGGAAGATCGCGATCGAGGTGCGCCCCGACCGGCTCGAGATGCCGTAGAGGATTGCGGTCGTGGCCAACGATCCCGCGAATGCCGCGAGCGGAAGCAGCTCGGTCTGGAGGAGGCGCAGTGTCTCGCCGAAGCGAGAATCGGTGAAGACAATCGCGCCTGCGGCTGCGAGCGCGCCGCCACTGGAGACGCCGACCAGGGCGGGATCGGCCAGCGGGTTACGAAACAATCCTTGCATGATCGCGCCGGCCCCGGCGAGCAGGCCGCCGATCATCGCTGCCGCCGCGATCCGGGGGACGCGGATCGACCACAGCACGAGCTGGTCGCGGGCGGTCATGGCCGTGCCTTCGCCCGACAGTCCCAGCGCGGCAGGAAGGCGGGAGAGGGGAATGCCGGCGGCGCCGAGCGTCAGCGCCACAATCGCGGTGACCGCGAGCGCCGCGATCAGGACGACGATCGCCAAAGGCGCGGACCGTCGTCCGGCGCTGGCGCGTCGTTGCGGTGTACCCGCTCCGGTCCCGGTCGCAACGCTCATTGCCGGCAGTTCGCCGCCGGCAGCGCCGACGTGAACCCGTCGCTCCGTTCGGCCAGTGCCGGATAGAGCCTTGCGGAAAGATCGCGCGCTGCCGCCGCCGTCCGGGGGCCGAAGCCGAGCAAATAGAGCCCGTCCATGGCGATGAAGCTCTTGTTGGCCGCGACCGGCGTCAGCGCAAAGCCGGGGTGGGCATAGATCGCCTCGGCCTGGACTTGGTCCTTGCCGCGTTCGATCGACAGCGCGACATCGGGCCTTGCTGCCGCGATCGCCTCGTCGCCGATGATCTTGTAGCCGTCGAAATCGTCGATGGCATTGGCGGCGCCGGCAAGCTGGATGATCTCCTCGGCCGCAGTCTTGCGGCCCGCCACCAGCGCTCTGCCGTTCTGCAGCGACATCACGAACATCACGCGCACCGGCTTGGTCACCTTGGCGCGCAGGGCGCGGAGCTGCGCAAAATCGGCGCTGACCGCCGCGCTCAGGCACGCGGCGCGCGCGTCGACGCCCATGACGTGACCGACCAGCTTGATCTTCTCGATCAGGCCGGCCTCGGTAAAGGTATCGGGCACCAGCACCAACGGCACTTTCGCTGTTTCCAGGATGTCCATGGTCTCGCGCGGACCCGAGCCCTGGATCGCCAGGATCAGGGTCGGATTGAGTCCCAGCACGCCTTCGGCGGAGATTTGGCGCATGTAGCCGACATTGGGTTTGTCCCGCAGCGCCGCCGCCGGATAGAGGCTCGTGGTGTCGACGCCGACCAGCCGGCTCTCGAGCCCGAGCGCGTAGAGGATCTCGGTGATGGCGCCGCCGATCGAGACCGTGCGCGCGAAATCGGTCACGGCGATCTCGCGATTGCGTGCGTCATGCACGGTGATGCCGGCGGCGAGCGCGGCCGGCGCGAGCGCGATTGCGCTGCAGAGCAGGAGATTGGCGAGGGTGCGACATAATGCCATTGCGGATTACTTCGTCAGGATCAGCTTGTTCTGCGCTGTCAGGCGAAGCCGATAGCTGTCTTCGCCATGCGCAATGATGATCTCGCGGGCAGCCGCGAACAACTCGCGGCTGTCGATCTGGCTTCCACGCATGGTCAGGGTTCTTGTCGTCGCAGAAGAGCCTTCTGCTGTCCCCGCGGCGTCGCCGTTGTTGCTTGCGGACGTTGCTGACATATGAAGTGTGATGCGCCTTCGAAACCTTGGAGTGCTGCCTGTTTGTACAGGCGGCACCGAGCGCATTCCAACGGCTGCGATTTACAATCGATATAAACTGTAACCTGATGTCATTGACCGTCCGGGTCTTGCCACGTAACCATTTGTGACGGGTGGGGGGAACCTGCCCGCGACTCGAGCAAGTCAGCCAGCCAGCCGTTCGCGTTGCGAACGCACGCCAGCCAGCCAGAAGATTCAAAATTTTTGAAGTGAAGTGCAGGCTGGGGCTGATATGGCTGACGGGGCTAGGTATTCGCGCGCCCTGATTTTGGGCGCGTCGGTGGTTTCAATTGCGGCAGTGATGACGGAGAGCGGTCTCGCGCAGACTGCTTCGCCGCAGGCCGAAAACGCGTCCTCCGAACGAGCGAAGCAGTCGAAGCGCAAGCCGGGGAAGCCGCAGATCGCAGAGGCAGCGCCTGACGCCCTCAATGCCCGCGCCCAGGCCGGCGGCACGGCACCCATTCAGGTGCTCGACACCATCACGGCTGCGGCGACCAAGACGGAAGAGCGAGCCGTCGACGCACTGGCGCCCGTCAGTGTCGTCACGTCCGAGCAGATCCAAACCCGCCAGGCCAGCACCGTCGGCGATCTCATCTACAACTTGCCCGGCGTCTGGGTCCAGAATCGCGGCGATGATCCGGCAACCTCGATCAACATCCGGGGCCTCCAGGATTTCGGCCGTGTTGCCGTCGTGGTCGACGGCGCGCGGCAGAACTACCAGCGCACCGGCCATTTCGCCAATGGCTCGTTCTTCCTCAATCCGGAACTGATCAGCGGCATCGACATCGTGCGCGGCCCGACCGCGAACATCTACGGCTCCGGCGCGATCGGCGGCGTGGCCTCGTTCCGCACCAAGGACATCGAGGACGTGGTCCGCGTGGGAGAACGCTGGGGCGTCGACGTGAAGACCATCCTCGGCAGCAATTACGGGCGTGCCCTCGGATCCGCCTTTGGCGGTGTTCACGTCAATCCCAATGTCGACGTCTTCGCAGGCGGCACTTATTCAACTCAGGAGAGCTACAAGGACGGTACCGGCTACGAGGTCGCAAACACCGGCAACCGTCTGAGCAGCGGCATCGCCAAGCTGACGGTTCGTCCGGCCGACGGCCACGAAGTCAAGCTCGGGGCCATCTTCCAGGAGGACATCTTCAGTGTGGGCCAGCCGCCGCGGCGCGCGGGCGATCCCAATTCCACCAATGCGAACGGTACCAACAACCTGAACGGCACGTCGGTCTACGCTTCCAACGTGAAGAACTACACGACCACGCTGGGATGGAAATACTCCCAGCCCGACGATCAGTGGTTCGACTGGGATGCGAAGATCTACTGGAATCGCACCGAGAACGATCAGATCAAGACCAGGCACACCACCACGACGCCCTCGGTTTATTGCGGCGGCGTGCCGGGCAATGCCGTCTCGGGATGCATCGGGAGCAATCGCGGATACCTGCTCGATACGATCGGTATCGATATGCACAACACGACGCGGTTCGAAACGGGAAGCTGGCGCCACGCGGTGACTTACGGCCTGGATGCGTTCCAGGACAAGGTGTCGTCTCGTGACAGGACCGGTACATCCGAGGTCACGACGCCCGGCGGTCAGCGCACCGTATCGGGCGGGTTCGTGCAATGGAAGGCGAACTACACTTCGATGCTCGAGGTGATCGGTGCGCTCCGTTACGACAATTATCAGCTTTCCTCGGCGTCCTCGTCGTCGGGCGGCGATCGCCTCTCGCCGAAGATCACCGTTGCTCTCGTTCCGACCGCGGTCGTGACCCCCTATGCCAGCTACGCGGAAGGCTATCGGGCGCCCTCGATCACGGAGACGCTGGTGAGCGGCCCACATGCCGGCGCGACCGTCAACGACTCGTTCTTCCGCTGTCCGTCGGGCACGCCGGGACCGGGGGCGGATTCGACCTTCTGCTTCGTACCGAACCCGAACCTGCGCCCCGAGATCGGCAAGAACAAGGAGATCGGCTTCAACATCAAGAAGAATGATCTGTTCACGGCGGGCGACGCGCTGCGCGGCAAGATCAACGTGTTCCGTAACGACATCACCGACTTCATCGATCAGGTCGCTTATGGAAACCCGCTCGTGGTTCCGACCGGGCCGCCGCCGGCACCGTCCATCACGGTGCTCCCGTTCCTGCAGTATCAGAACGTGGCATCCGCGCGCATTCAAGGCTTCGAGGCAGAGGCAATGTATGACGCCAACCTGTGGTTCTTCGGCGTGTCCGGGACCTATCAGAGCGGAAAGAATCTCCAGACCGGGTTCGGCCTCTACAGCATTCCGCCGCAGAAGATCACGACGACGGCCGGCGTGCGTCTGCTCGACCGCACCCTCATCCTCTCGATGATGTGGACGTCGGCACTCGCCAACTACGACATCCCCAGGACCTACACGCCGGCGACGTCGTACGATCTCGTCAATCTCTACGCGCAGTATCACCCGACGCCAGATCTCACCCTCAACTTCTCTGTCGAGAACCTCTTCAACCGCTACTACCGGCCGTACGCCATTCCGGTGGGGAGCACGGGCGACACGCAGAACGACGTGAAGTGGGCGAGCGCCGGTGCCGGGCTCGTGATCAAGGGAGGCCTCAAATACCACTTTGGCGGCACCTGAGCTCCGCCGGGATGCGCTAGCCATCTCCGGAGCCACGCTGATGCGTCAGCGTGGCTTCGGTCCGTTCTGAAATATCCGATCGGCGATTGCCGATTCAAAAGACACAGGAGAAAAGTCGAATGTTCATTGCGATGAATCGTTTTCAGGTGAAGCCCGGCTCGGAAGCCGCTTTCGAGACCGTCTGGCGCACCCGGGAGTCCTATCTCGGCAGCATGGCGGGGTTCGTCGAATTCCATCTGCTCAAGGGACCCGTCGCCCAGGACCACACGCTGTACTCCTCGCATACCGTGTGGGTCGACAAGGCTGCCTTCGAGGCCTGGACGCGCTCAGAGGAATTCCGCCGTGCTCACGCCCGCGCCGACAACAAGACAGGCGAAAGCCTCTATCTCGGCCACCCCAAGTTCGAAGGGTTCGAGGTCATCATGACCGAGCGCAAGGCGAGCACGGCGGCCTGAGGCGGCTGGTCGAGGAGGCCGGACATGCTAAGCACAGATCTTGCCGATCTCAGGGCGCATATGGCGGACAATCCCGGCGCGGTGATCGAGGATGTTGCGCGCGAGCGCAGCGTCACGCCGCGCGCGGTGATCGAGGCGCTGCCGCCGTCCATGGTGCGCATCGGGAGCGGCGAACATTTTGCCGCCGCCATGCAGGACATCGCGGAATGGGGCGAGGTCACCCTGATCGTCCACACCGATGATGCGATCTTCGAGTTCACCGGGACCGTGCCCAGGGGCGAGATTGGCCGCGGCTATTTCAACCTGATGCAGCCGAAGGGCCTACACGGCCATCTCCGCCACGAGCGCTGCGCAGGCATCGCCTTTGTCGAAAGGCCCTTCATGGGCAAGTCCTCGGCCTTCGTCGCGTTCGTCAACGCCGACGGCGGAATCATGTTCAAGGTCTTCGTCGGCCGCGACGAGACCCGGGCGTTGCGCGTGGATCAGCTGGCGCGGTTCCGGGGACTTGCTGACCGTATCGCGGCGAAGCCTTCGGCGTAATTTCCATCTGTCGGGAGATCAGGATGCAGGGCACTTCCAGGCTTCGGCACGTGATCCTCGCAATCGCGCTGACGATCGCGCCGGCACCCGCCTTCGCGATCGACCAAGCGCTGTTGCCGCGCAATCTGTCACCGTGGGGCATGTTCGTCGGCGCCGACGTCATCGTGAAGATCGTGATGATCGGGCTCGCTATCGCCTCGCTGGCGACATGGACGGTATGGCTTGCCAAGACCATCGAGCTCCGCCGCAAGAGCGCTCTTGCCCTGCGGCGGACGCGCGCGCTCGAGGGCAACATGACTCTCGCCGAGGCGTCCGCACGGGCCGGTGACGCAAGCGACGCCGTCGCCCAGCTGATCCAGTCCTGCGCCAGGGAGGCCGAGCTCTCCGGCGGCGTGCTCGACGACGGTCTTCAGGAGCGCGTCGCGCTGCGGCTCGAGCGGGTCGAGGCGGCGATGTCCAGGCAGATCGCGCGCGGCACCGGCCTGCTGGCGACCATCGGCGCCATCGCGCCGTTCGTCGGCCTGTTCGGCACCGTCTGGGGTATCATGAACTCATTCATCGGCATTTCCGAGAGCCACACCACGAGCCTTGCCGTGGTCGCGCCCGGCATCGCCGAGGCGCTGCTCGCCACCGCACTCGGTCTCGTCGCGGCGATCCCGGCGGTCGTGATCTACAACCACCTCGTGCGCGGCATCGCCAATTACCGCGCCCTGCTCGGCGACGCCTCGGCTCAGCTCATGCTGCTGGTCAGCCGCCAACGCGACCACAGAGAATTCCGATTGGCGCGGGCGGCGGAATAGAGCCATGGCTGCCAAGCTCGGTACGCACTCCGGATCGCCGCGCAGGCGCAGCGACCTTGACGATCTCGACGTCACCCATGAGATCAACGTCACGCCGTTCATCGACGTGATGCTGGTGCTTCTCATCATCTTCATGGTGGCCGCTCCGCTCGCCACCGTCGACATCGGCGTCGATCTGCCGGCCACCGCGGCCGAGCCGGCGCCACGACCGGACAAGCCGGTCTTCGTCACCGTCAAGCCGGACCTGTCCGTCGCGGTCGGAGAAGATGTCGTCGCCCGCGAGGTGCTCAGCACCTCGCTCGACGCCGCCACCAAAGGCCGCAAGGACGAGCGCATCTATCTGCGCGCCGACAAGGCCGTTTCCTACGGCGACCTGATGGAGGTCATGAACACCTTGCGCAATGCCGGCTATCTCAAGGTCGCGCTGGTCGGCCTCGATGGACGCAGCTGATGGCCGCGAACGCCTTTGCCCTGCACCAGCCGCTCGGCGAGCGTGAAACGGCGCGCTGGGGTTTCTCGGCGGCGGCGATCGTGACGTTGCATGTGGCTGCCGCGCTGCTTGCGATGACTTGGCAGAGGTCGCAACCGGAGCAGGGCGTCAGCCTGCCGGCGATCATGGTCGATATGGCGCCGCTGACCTCGGCGCCGCAGTCGATGCGGGATGACGTCGCACCGGGGCCGGTGATGCAGGAAGCCGACGCCTCGCCGCCGGAGCCAGTGCAGCAGCAGGCCGTCGAGGAGACGATCGCGCCGACACCGCCGCAGGAGAAGCCGGAGGTGATCGCGCCTTCGGAGCAGAAGCTGGAGTCGACCCCAGCAAAGCCTGAACCGGCAAAGATCGTGCCCGTCGAAAAACCAGCACTTGAAAAGCCGAAAGTGGTCCGCCGCGACGCGAAGAAGCCGTCGGAGGCAATGCCTGCACCGCGAACCAGCGCTCCGCCGCGCGCCGAGCGTGAGGCGCCGATGGCATCGGCGCAGAGCGCCGGCGCGGTGGCCTCAGCCATTGCGTCGTACAATCAGCGGGTCCGCGCCCACTTGATGCGATTCCACTCATACCCGTCCGCCGCTGGCGGCCAGCGCGGCGTGGCAAGGCTGAGCTTCACCGTCAGCCGCAGCGGACAGGTCACGTCGAGTCGCCTTGCCGGCTCGTCCGGCGTCGCTGCCTTCGACGCCCAGGCCATGTCGATGGTCCGCCAGGCCTCGCCGTTTCCGCCGATCCCCGACGAGATCAAGAACGGGTCGATGAGCTTTACGATCCCGGTTCAGTTTACGGTGAGGTAGGGAGCCGTCACCACGAGCTCAGTCGTCGTCCCGGACAAGCGCAGCGCTGATCCGGGACCCAGCCACAGGGTCAAGTTTGACGAAGACCGTTACCACCATCTCGTGCCATAACTCCTCCCGATGGTTATGGGTCCCTGCTGTCGCAGGAGCGACGGCGGAGTTCGTGGCGGCTGAGAAGGCTCGATGCGCTACTTCGCCTTCAGGAAATCCGCGACCTCAAGCAGCACGAATTCGTTGTCGTCGGCCTTGTTGGGATCGCGGCTGGACGAGAACGGCAGGTTGTTGTCGTTGCCGACGATGATGTGGTTGTCGTCGACGCGGTCGACGTTCTCGATGGTGAAGAACGGGAAGGTGTAGACGCCGTCGTTGAGCGGCTTGCGCGCCTTCCTGTCGGGATCCCTGATCTTCATCAGGTCGATATAGCCGATCTTGCGCACGGGCTTGCCGACGTTGGCGTCGGTCAGCTCGATCTTGTAGACGCGCTTGAACTTGGCGAAATCAGGAAAGCAGCTCTCGCCGCGCTGGCCTTGCGGGCAGGCCTTGTCGGCGGTGCCTTCGCCGTTGTCGCGTTCGATGACGAGGCCGGAGGCCTGATCGATCATGTTGAAGTCACCGATGGCGTTGCCGTTCTGCTCGAACACGTAGTGCCAATGGCGACCGGTGAATTTCTGGGCGGCGACGTCGAATTCGAGGATGCGGGCGGCCTCCTTGCCGTCGATCTTCTCCCAGTCCTTCTTCTCCGCATCCCACAGCGGTCCTTCGAGCAGGCCGTAGAGGAACTTGCCGTCCTTCGACGCGGCGAAGCCCTCATAGCCCTTGGAGCGGCGGAGGTTGACATTGGTGTAGGTCGCGCCCGGCGCGGCCGGCGTCCCCACCGCCCAATTGTCGGGAGAGCGCACCGGCTTGCCGTCGGCGACCGTGTCGAACACGCCGAGAATCTTGCCGGCCTTGTCGGCCTTCAGAATGTAGGGGCCGAACTCGTCGCCGATCCAGAAGGTGTCGCCGATGATCTGGAAGCCTTCGGTGTCGAAATCGGAGCCGGTGAGATAGCGCTTCTGGCTATCCTCATGCAGGATGCGGAAGGGCACCTTCTTGTCGGGATCGTGCAGGAAAATGGTCTCTAGCCGCTCGATCTTGCCGCTGGCCCAGTCCATCTTGTAGCGGTTGAGGTACAGCATCGAGTCCGGCGAGTTGGCGCGGGCGCCCATGCCGTTGTCGGTGACGACCCAGAAGCTGCCGTCGGGCATGGTCTTGATGCCGGAATGGCCCTGCAGCGGCTGGCCTTTGAACGGCAGCGACACCCCGGTCGGACGTTCATAGGACTTGCCCATGACGGTGCCGAGCGCGTCGACACGCTTGCCGGTGGTATATTTGCCGGCGGTCTTGAGATCTGCGGGTGCGTCAGCCGGGGCGTCGACGAACGATTCGGCTGGCATCACCACGTGGCCGGCCAGCTTGGCCGGGAATTCGCCTTCGCTCTGCGCCAGCGCGGAGCTTGCGGTGAGAATGATCGTTGCGACGGTGCTGAGAAAAGTCGCGCGCATGTGCGTCTCCTGTTGGCGGACGCACGCCTTATGCGGACGGCACGTTGCAGTTTTGTGAAGCCGGGCCAAACGCCGCAGCTTGCTTCGCCTCTCCCCATCAAAATGAGGAGAGGGGAGGAGAGATCGAGGCTATTCCTTCACAGCGCCGGTCAGCGACGACACGTAGTAATCCACGAACAACGAGTAGAAGATCGCAACCGGCAGCGAGCCGAGCAGCGAGCCCGCCATCAGCGCGCCCCACTGGTAGACGTCGCCGGTGACGAGCTCGGTCAGGATCGCAACCGGCACGGTCTTGTTGGCGCCGCTCTGGATGAAGGCGAGCGCATAGATGAACTCGTTCCAGGACAGCGTGAAGGAGAAGATGCCGGCCGAGATCAGCCCGGGCACCGCCAGCGGCAGCGTGATCCGGCGCAGGATCTGCAGCCGCGTCGCGCCGTCGACCAGCGCGCACTCCTCGAGCTCATAGGGGATCGACTTGAAATAGCCGATCAGGAGCCAGGTGCAGAACGGCACCAGGAAGGTCGGGTAGACCAGGATCAACGCAAGAGGACTGTCGAACAGGCCGAATTGCACCACGACGGTGGCGAGCGGAATGAACAGGATCGACGGCGGCACGAGATAGGCAAGGTAGATGCCGAGCCCGACATAGGGGCTGCCGCGGAAGCGCAGGCGCTCGATGGCATAAGCGGCGAGCGTCGATGCGACCAGGGACAGCGTGGTCGAGCCGATCGCGACCAGCATCGTCGTCTTCAACCAGTGCGGATAGGCTGTGTCGAACAAAAGATGCTTGATGTGGGCGAGCGTCGGCGAGGAGATCCAGAACGGATTGTGCGCCTTGTAGTTCATCAGCTCCGCGTTCGGCTTGAACGAGGTGATCGCCATCCAGTAGAACGGGAACAGCAGGATCAGCACGAAGCAGCCGAGCGGCAGATAGATCATCATCAGCCGCCGCAGGCCGGAATCCCAGGCCATGGTGTCGGGCGGCGCTTTGGCGTCAGCGGTGCCGTTTTGCGCGACGGTATCAGTCATTGTCCTCTCCCTGCTGCCATTTGCGGCGCGCCAGGCCGAAATAGGAAAACAGCGTCGCGAACACCAGGAACGGGATCATCGATACCGCGATCGCCGCACCTTCGCCGAGCTCGCCGCCGGCGATGCCGCGCTGGAAGGCCAGCGTCGCCAGCAGATGGGTCGAGTTGCCGGGCCCGCCGCGGGTGATGGCGTAGACCAGCTGGAAGTCGGTGAAGGTGAAGATGATGGAGAAGGTCATGACGATGGCGAGGATCGGCATCATCATCGGAAAGGTGATGTAGCGAAAGCGCTGCCAGGCGCTGGCCCCGTCGAGCATCGCGGCCTCGTAGAGCGAAGGCGAGATGGTCTGCAGCCCCGCCAGCAGCGAGATCGCGACGAAGGGGATGCCGCGCCAGATGTTGGCGGCGATCAGCGAGAAGCGCGCCGGCCAGGGCGAACCGAGGAAGTCGATATTGCTCGACCGCCAGTGCAGGACGTCGACGAGAAGGTAGGAGATGATCGAGAATTGCGGATCGTAGATCCACCAGAACGCCAGCGCCGACAGCACGGTCGGCACGATCCAGGGCAGCAGGATGATCGCGCGCAACAGGCTCTTGAACGGAAAATGGTTGTTGAGCAGCAGCGCGAGCCAGAAGCCGAGCGCGAACTTCCCGAACGTCGCGATCCCGGTATAGACCACGCTGTAGAACACGGCGTTCCACCACAGTGGATCAGTGAGCAGATACTGGAAGTTTTCGAGGCCGACATAGATGCCGCGTCGGCCGATCGTGGTGTCGGTGAAGGCGAGCCAGATGCCGAGACCGAGCGGATAGGTCAGGAACACCGTGAGCAACCCGATCGCGGGCGCGAGGCACATCACGATCAGGAACGGCTTGTAGTCGAACAGCCGCACCAGCCAGGAGGGCTGACGCTGCGCCAGGGCGGAGGAGGAAAGTGTCGTCACGGACATCGGTATCGGCGTCCTGTTCTATTCGGTCGCTACAATCGTCATTGCGAGCGACGCGAAGCAATCCAGTCTGTCTCGGAGTGATCGCCTGGATTGCTTCGTCGCAAGTGCTCCTCGCAATGACGAGGGCTCGGTCGTCGCGTTACCTCTGCCGGCGGAAGTACCGCTTGCAGCGCTGCTCGGCTTCCGCGGCCGCGGCCTCCGGGGTGGCCGCACCGGTCGCAACGGCAGAGCACATCTGAATCAGCACGTAGTCGGCACTCACCGCGCCCGTGGCCGTGGAGATCGGCCCCTTGTAGCCGTCGTAGTAGGTGCTCTTCATCGTATCCTTGAAGATCGAGACCTTCGGATCGCCCTTCCAGACAGCGGCCTCGGCATAGGCGGCCAGTGGCTGCGACCAATAACCGGAATTGGCATTGAGCCAGGGCTCGTATTGGTCTTTCTCCAGCATGAATTGCAGGAAAGCCTTCGCCGCGTTGGGGTACTGGCTGTGCTTGAACACCATCGCGTTCAGTGTCAGGCCCGCCATCGGCGAGACCTTGGCGAGGCCCTTCGGCAGCAGCTGGTGCTCGCTGTCGTCGGCGATTGCCTTGGTTGCCGGATCGTTCTTCAGCGAGAAATACAGCGAGACGCCGTTCGCGGTCAGGGAAATTTCCTGTGAGGAATAGGCGCGGTTGTTGCTGACGTCGTTCCACGACGTCGTGCCGGCGATGAAGGTCGGGTAGATTTGCTTGACCCAGTTCAGCGCGGCGATCGTCTCCTTGCTGTTGATAATGACGTTGCCCTCCTCGTCGAGCAGGGAGGCATTGTGTGACCACAGCGCCCAGTTCGCAAAGCCGTTGCCGTCGCCCTTGGCATTGCCCAGCGCGAAGCCGGCCGGCTTGCCGGCCTTGTGCAGCTTCTGGCAGAGGTCGAGGATCCCGGCATGGTCTTCCGGCACCTTGTCGAAGCCGACCGACTGCAGGATCGATTTGCGGTAGATCAGGGGCCCGGCGGTGGCCCCGAACGGAATCCCGATCCAGGCGTCGCTCTTGTTCTTCTTGCCGTAGCGCTGCGCCAGCGGCAGCCAGCCGCCATAGCGCTTGCCGAGATAGTCGGCGACGTCGGTCAGCTCGATCAGCTTGTCGATGTAGATGTGTGGCGCGTCAGAGAAGCCGATGATGATGTCGGGGCCGGCGCCGGAGTTCGAGGTGACCGCGGTCTGCTGGTTGATGTCCTCCCAGCCGACGAAGTCGACCTTGACCTCGACCCCGGTCTCCTTGGTGAACTTCGCCGCATTGGCGCGGAACACGTCCTCGTCGGCCTGGACGAAGCGCACCGGGCGCAGCATGCGCAAGGATGCACCCTTCTCGATCTCGCGCTTGGGGGCCGCAACGTCGGCAGCCTTGATATTGGATGTTTGCGCTGCAGCACCGGTAGCGGCGAAGGTTGCAGCGGATAGGCCCAGCGCCAAGGCATCACGACGGGTGATGTCGTTCCTCATCAGTACCTCCCTATATGTTTTCCCTTCCCGGCGTTGACCGCCGGTGAAGGGTCGTTTCGGTCCTTTGGCGCCTTTGCGCCGGCCGCCTAGCTGTTCGGCCCGCGATCCATGCTGACGGGTTGCCAGCGACGGAGCGTGGTGTTCTGCAGCACCGACGGATTGACGCAGCTTACCGGCCACATGCCCTGCAACACCAGTGACAATTCGTAGCCCACCCGGCGCTTGCGCGCCTCGTCAAACCGTGCCGAGGCCGAGGCGACGTGGGCGGTCAGGGTCACGTTCTCCATGCCGAGCAGGGGATTGTTGTGCGACGGCGGTTCCTTCTCCAGCACGTCGAGCGCGGCGTGCGCGATCCAGCCCTCCTGCAGCGCCTTGATCAGGCTCTCCTCGTCCACGGTGGCGCCGCGCCCGGTGTTGATGAAGATCGAGCCCTTCTTCATCTGCCGGAAGTGCTTCTCGGTCAGCATGTGATGCACTTCGGGCCTTGCCGGAGCATGCATCGAGACGAAGTCGGATTGCGAGAGCACCTCGTTCAGCGTCGCGGGGATCACGCCATGGTCGTACATCAGCGTTTCCTGGATGAAGGGATCGTAGGCCATCATGCGCAGGCCGAACGGCGCTGCGCGCTTCGCGACTGCACGCGCAACGCGCCCGAACGAGACGAAGCCGAGCGTCTGACCCATCAGGCGTGGGACCTTGAGCAGCGCCGGCCGGCCTTCGGCCCATCGGCCATCGCGCACCATGCGGTCCTGCTCGACCAGGCGGCGGAAGCCGGCGAGCAGCAGCATCATGGCGTGGTCGGCGACCTCCTCGATGAAGGTGTCGGGAATGTTGGTTACCGGGATTCCACGGGCGGTGGCGGCCTTGACGTCGACGCTGTCGACGCCGACCGAGCCGAGCGTGATGACCTTGCAAGTGTCCAGGGCGTCGATGATCGATTTGGTGATGGGAATGCCCTTGGCATAGATCGCGTCGGCATTCTTCGCGGCGGCGATGAACCCGGCCTCGTCGGCGGGCGCCTCGACGATCTCGGCATCGATCGGATCGAGCGCCTCGCGCTCGTAGGAATAATCGCTGCCCGCGACCGTGAAGCTGGCGCCCTTCGGCGTCACCACCCTGTATTTCGGCATTTTGTCGCTCCCGATTTGGTTTGTCGGTTCTTGTTGTGACCCGCCTCCGCGGCGGGCAGTTGCGTCTTTTACGCGAAATCGGAGCGTGTGCGTACAATCCCCGGTTGTTGGCAAGGAGATAAGTTGCCGGATTTCGTGGCCGCGTCCGGGCTTCTACGGAGGCACGTAAGTAACTTGCTAAGGGGTGTCCTACTAAAAGTTGATTCAAATCGAAGAGATTTGCGGTGTGTCCGCGCCATCCGAGGGGCCCTATGGTGAAGTTGAGCAATCTGAAGATCGCATCGAAGCTGGGCATCCTCGTCGCCGTCGCCATGCTCGGCCTGTGCGTCGCGGGGGCATTGGCGGGCTATTTGATGCAGCAGCAACTGCTCGAGGCCCGTTTCGAGCAGACCAAGGCCATGGTCGAAATGTCGCGCAACATGGCGCTGGGTCTGCAGAAGCAGGTCGATGCCGGGCAGCTGACCAAGGAAGCCGCCGTCGCGGAGTTCGTTCGCCGCGGCGCCTCGATGACCTATGACAAGGGCTCGGGCTACATCTTCGCCTATACGATGGAGGGCATCGCCGTGGTGACGCCCGACCCGAAGCAGTTCGGCACCAATCGCCTCGACATCGAAACCAATGGCCGCAAGCTCGCCCGCGAGCTGCGCGACGGTGTCGCCGCCAAAGGTGAGGTCACGCTGCGCTACGAATATTACAAGCCCGGCGAGAAGGTCGTGACCCGCAAGCTGTCCTACGCTGTGGCGATTCCAGGCTGGAATATGTTCGTCGGCACTGGGGTGTATCTCGACGACCTCGATGCCAAGCTGGCGCCCGTGGCCTGGCTGCTCGGCCTCTCCCTGCTCGGCATCATGGTCGTGGCTGGTGGCGTCGCCTGGCTGATCGGTCGCAGCATCAGCCGTCCGCTGAGCGTCCTCGGCGCCCGCATGAAGGACCTCGCCGACGGCAAGCTCGAAGGCGACATTCCCGGCGTCGGCCGCGGCGACGAGGTTGGCGCAATGGCCGCGACCGTCCAGATCTTCAAGACCAATGCGGAGAAGATTCGCGAGCTCGAGCAGACCGAAGCGGCTGCGCAGCAGCGCGCCGCGGCGGAACGTCGCCATGCGATGGAAGAACTGGCCGACGACTTCGAACGCAGCGTCAACGGCATCGTCCGCTCGGTCTCCACGGCCGCGGCCGGCATGCAGACGACGGCGCAGTCGATGACCGCGACCGCCAGCGACGCCTCCTCGCGTGCGGCGACGGTCGGCGCTGCCTCGCAGAAGGCCTCCGGCAATGTCGGCACGGTCGCGGCCGCCGCCGAGGAGCTGTCGAGCTCGGTTGCGGAGATCTCGCGCCAGGTGACGCGCTCGACCGAAGTTGCGAGCCGCGCCGTCAGCGACGCCGAGCGCACCAACGCCACGGTGCAGGAACTCTCCACCGGCGCCGAGAAGATCGGCGAGGTGGTCAAGCTCATTCACTCGATCGCGGCGCAGACCAACCTGCTCGCGCTCAACGCCACCATCGAGGCGGCACGCGCCGGCGAGTCCGGCCGCGGCTTTGCCGTGGTCGCCTCCGAGGTCAAGGCGCTCGCCAACCAGACCGCCAAGGCTACCGAGGAGATCTCGGCCCAGGTTGCGGCGATGCAGACCTCGACCAGCGATGCGGTGGTCGCCATCGGCGGCATCACGCAGACGATCGCGGAAATGAGCGAGATCACTGCGGGCATCTCCGCCTCGATCGAGCAGCAGGGCGAGGCCACCCGCGAGATCGCCCGCAACATCCAGTCGGTCGCGGCCGGATCGGGTGAGATCAACGCCCATATCGGCAGCGTCACCTCGGCCGCGGAAGCGACCGGCGCGGCGGCAGGCGATGTGCTCACCAACGCCCGCGAGCTGGACACCCAGTCCGGCGCGCTGCGTAGCGCGGTGGACGGCTTCCTCGCCAAGGTGCGCGCGGCGTAATCACGAGCTCTCGTGCCCCGGACGCCATAAGCGCGTTTACGCGCGTCTTCGACGCGCTATGGCAGCGCTTTTCCAGCGGTGCACTGCAGAGCCGGGGCCCATGCGAGCGGCACTCCGGGTCCCGGCTCAGCGTCGCGTCATTTCATGCCGCGCCGCGTCCGGGACACGAGACCGGCCTACTGCTTCTCGATCTTCGCGTTCGTGATCAGCTTGTCCCACAGCACGAGCTGATCCTTCACGAACGCCTCAAGCTGTTCCGGCGTGCCGGAGAAGGCGTCCATGCCGAGCGTGGCGAGCTTGGCCTTGATCTCCGGATTCTCGATGATCTTCCTGATTTCCGCGTTGAGCCGCGTCACGATCTCCTTGGGCAGGCCGGCCGGGCCGAAATAACCCTGCCAGGACGAGATGTCGAAGTCCGGCACGCCGGCCTCCTGCATCGAGGGCAGATGCGGCACCAGCGGCGAGCGATCCTTGGTGGTGACGGCGAGCGCGCGCAGCGCGTTGCCGTTGACATGCGGCAGGCCGGTCAGGATGTCGACGAACATCATCGAGACGCGCCCGCCCATGACGTCGTTGAGCGCCGGCGGCGAGCTCTTATAGGGCACGTGCAGGAGGTCGAGCCCGGCATTGTGCGCAAAGGTCGCGCCCGAGACGATCGCCGAGGACGATCCCGAGGCGTAGCTCAGCTTGCCCGGGTTGGCCTTGCCATAGGCGACGAGCTCGGCGACCGTCTTGGCCGGCACCTCCGGATTGACCACCAGCATGAAGGGCAGATCGCCGGTGCGCGCGATCGGCGTGAAGTCCTTGACGGGATCGTAGGTGAGGCTCTTGAGCAGATAGGGATTGGCCGAATGCGTGGTGTTGGTCGTCACCAGCAGCGTGTAGCCGTCGGGGGCGGCCTTCGCGACATAGGTCGCGGCGAGCATGCCGTTGGCGCCCGCCTTGTTCTCGATCACGATGCCGACGCCGAGCGCCTGCGACAGATGCTGCGAGATCAGTCGTGTCGTGGTGTCGGTGCCGCTGCCGGCCGCGAACGGCAGCACCAGCGTGATGTTGCGGCTCGGATAATTGTCGGCCTGGGCCGTGGATGCTGTGGCGAAGCACAATGCGGCCGCAGCCACGGCACGCAAGTTTCGAATCAGCCCTGAAATCATCTTGAGACGTTCCCTCTTTTTGGTTGGTGGGGAACCTAGCGTGTTCATGCAAAAATCAAAAGACGCGAATTCACTCGGTCGTTCGTCCGCCGTGCGGAATTACTTCACGGCCGACCCTTGCCGCGAGGCGATCACGACGCCGGCGAGCACCAGGGCGTAGCCGATCAAATGGAACGGCTGCAGTTTCTCGCCGAGCAGCAGGATCGCCATCGCCGAGCCGAATACCGGCACCAAATGGAAGAACGGCGCAGCCCGGTTCGGTCCGATCAGCGCCACGCCGCGGTTGAAGAACAGATAGGCCAGCGTCGAAGGAAAGATCAGGATGTAGCCCAGCGTCGCCAGCGTGATCCCGTCGAGTTGCAGGACGCGGCCGCTTGCCGCCTCCCAGATCGCCGTCGGCAGCAGCATCGTCGCCCCGCAGCAGGTGGTGAAAGACAGGAAGGACAGCTGATGGATCTTTGGCCGCCGCGGGATGAAGGCGGAGTAGATCCCGAACGCCACCAGCGAGGAGGCGAACATGATGTCGCCCCTGTTGAAGCTGATGCCGGCCAGCGCAGCGAGATCGCCGCGCAGGATGATGATCAGTACGCCAACGAGCGAGATCGCGATGCCGGCGAATTGCGCACCCGTCAGCCGCACGCCGAACAGCACCAGCGACCACAGCGCAACAAACAGCGGACCTGCCGACTGGATCAGCAGCGCGTTCAGCGCCTCCGTATATTGCATCGCCCAGTACGAGATCGCGTTGTTGTACGCGAAGCCCACCAGCGACAGGAACAGCATCAAGGGCAGGCTGCTGCGCAAGGCAGGCCAGTCCCGCTTCAGATGCGGCCAGGCGAACGGCAGCAGGATCAGGAACACGCCGAACCAGCGGATCGTGGTCACCGTCAGCGGAGGCACATGCGCGCCGACATGACGCGCGAGCACGATGTTGCCGGCCCAGAACAGCGAGCTCAGGCTGAGCAGCAGGTAAGGCTGGTTGTTGAGCCAACCGGCCGGATTGGAGGCCTTTGGCGCGGGCGAAGCGATCGTCATTGGCGTTGCATAGGAGCTTGCGCCGGATCGGCGTCGTGGCACAAGTCACGGGGTCGCAATGCTACAATGCAGGCATGATCGGGGAGGTGCCCTTGGCGGTCAACATGTTGAACATCGAAGGCCTGGAGCGGCTCGATCCGCAGGCGCCGGTGGTGATGCTGAACCTGATGCGTTTCCACGCGCGCTCGCGCGACGGCGACGGATCCGGCTGGGACGCTTATTTGCGGTATAGCGCCATCACGGTGCCGATGATCAAGGCGCGCGGCGGCACGCTGCTCTGGACGGGCGAGGCCAAGGCGGTCGCACTCGGTCCGCACGCCGGCAACGGCTGGGATTTCGTCGCACTGGTTTATTATCCGACCGTCGCGGCTTTCCTGGACATGATGACGTCGGAGGCCTACGAGCGCGAGGCCGATCCGCACCGCGTCAACGGCTGCGCCGAGCACGTCATCATCGCGACGAGCGAGGCCTACAGCAAGTTCAAGATGAAATAGCCTGCGCTCTTTCTTACCCTCCCCTGAAGGGGGAGGGTCGCTGCGCATGAAGCGAAGCGCAATGCGGAGCGGGGTGGGGTGACGGTCTCTCCACATCAAACAGTGCCCGAGTGGAGAGATCACCCGACCCCGCTCGCGCTTTGCGCGATCGACCCTCCCCCTCCAGGGGAGGGGGAAAGCGGCACCACTGCTTGAATGAAAGCGACGGCTACGTCGCCTGCTTCCGCGACGCCACGAACACGCCCGACAGCACCAGCGCAAAGCCGATGAAATGGAATGCCTGCGGGTGCTCGCCGAGGAAGGCCATCGCCATGATCGAGCCGAACACCGGCACGACGTGGAAGAACGGCGCGGCGCGGTTGGCGCCGATCAGGCGGACGCCGCGATTGAAGCAGAGATAGGCGAGCGTCGAGGGGAACACCGCGACGTAGAACAGCGTCAGCAGGTTCGGCCCGTCGAGCTTCATCACGGGCCGCGCGGACAATTCCCAGATTTCCAGCGGAACGAGGCAGGCGGCGCCGACCCCGAAGGTGAAGGCGAGGAACGATAGGCCGTGCATCGGCGGCCGCTTCAGCGTCAGCACCGAATACAGCGCGAAGATGACGAGCGCGACGATGAAGATGAGGTCGCCCTTGTTGAAATCGATGTTCGACAGCGTGGTGAAATCGCCGTGCAGCAGGATCGTGAGCACGCCGCACATCGACAGCAGCACGCCGAACGCCTGTGCCGCGGTGAGGCGGATGCCGAGGATGGCGAGGGACCACAGCGCCACGACCAGCGGCGCGGCCGACTGCAGCAGCAGCGTGTTGAGGGCCTGGGTGTGCTCCAGCGCCCAATATTGCAGGGTGTTGAAGGCGCCGATGCCGGTGATCGAGAGCGTCACCATCAGGCCGAGCTTGCCGCGGATGGCCGGCCAGTCCTGGGCCAGATGCTTCCAGGCGAACGGCAACACCAGCAGGAAGGCGAAGAACCAGCGCAGGAACGACAGCGTGACCGGCGGGATATGGCCGGCGGCGAGCCGCCCGACGATGGCGTTGCCGGCCCAGCACAAGGCGGTGATGCTGAGCAGCAGGTAAGGCTGATTGGCGATCCAGCTGTGACCGGACTGTTCCGTGCTCGTGGTCTGACCGGTGGCGGACATTGTGATGGGTTTGGCCCCCGCGTCATGCACCGGGGCCCGGCCCGGTGGCGGGCCGCTTCGTCGCCCAGCCAGTCTCAAAGACACGGAAATGCCCCGAATATCAATGGGGCTGGTGCATTACGCCCATGCACTTCATTGCGGGGAACCTGGTCCGCCGGCCCCGAGGGAGAGCCGAAACCACGCGCGCCCCTAAATTCGGCGTAACCTCTTGACCTAGAACAACCTCGACTTCCGGTGCCCCGCTAGCGTCTCGGTATCGGCCGGATTCTCATGGCCAGCAATCGAAGCGAGACGTCGGTCGCGTGGCTTTCGCGCGAGCCGCATGGCAGTGGTATGGTCGAGCAAACAATCATCCTGCGGCAGCAGAAGGGCCGGCCCTCCATAGCGGCGCTGTGGTCGGGATTTCTCGCTCACAAATGGTTCATCCTCCTCGCGATCGTTCTGCTCGGCCTTGGCGTCTGGCAGAGCGTCCGCATGCTCGTGGGGCCGGCGATCGTTGTCGATCAGGTCAGGCAGGGCCGGCTGGTTGAGACGGTGGTGGCGAGCGGCCATGTCGAAACGCCTTACCGGGTCGAGATCGGCAGCCAGATCACCGCCACTGTGCAGGAGGTGCTGGTGCGGGCAGGCGAGCGGGTCAGCAAGGGCCAGCCGTTGATCTCGCTGGAGGCACGCGAATTGAAGGCGGCCGTCGTCCAGTCGGAAGGCGCGGTGGCGCAGGCCGAGGCGCGCATCAGACAACTCGAGGAACTGACGCTGCCCTCCGCCAAGGAGGCATTGGCCCAGGCACAGGCCACGCTGCTCAATGCCCAGCAGACCTATGACCGTACCGCGCAGCTCGAACGCAACGGCTATGCGACCCGCGCCGCACTTGATGACGCCCAGAAGACGCTCGACGTTGCACGCGCCGCAATGCGCGCCGCGCAATTCCAGGTCTATACCGCGAGCCCCGGCGGCAGCGATTACGTGATGGCGCAGACGCAGGCCAATCAGGCCCGCGCCAATCTCGATACGGCCGAGTCCCGGCTCGGCTATGCAACGATTACCGCACCGCGCGACGGCGTCCTGATCACGCGCAATGTCGAGCGCGGCACGGTGGTGCAGCCCGGCAAGGCCCTGTTGGTGCTGGCGCCGGACGGGGACGTGCAGCTCGTGCTGCAGATCGATGAGCGCAATCTCGGCAAGATTGCTCTCGGGCAGAACGCGCTCGCCTCGGCCGACGCCTATCCGGACCGGAGGTTTGCCTCCACCATCAGCTATATCAATCCCGGCATCGACATTTCGCGCGCCTCGGTCGAGGTGAAGCTGACGGTCGCCGACCCTCCGGACTATTTGCGCCAGGACATGACGGTCTCGGTCGACATCGAGATTGCCGCCCGGGACGATGCGCTGATCCTGCCCTTGCGCTCGGTGCATGACGCGCTGTCCAGCAAGCCCTGGGTGCTCGGAATCAAGGACGGTCGCGCCAGTCAGCGGGCGGTCAAGCTCGGGCTGCGCGGCAACAGCCATGTCGAGATTACCGAAGGTGTCGCCGCCGGCGATGTCGTGATTCCTCAGAGCGCCGGCGTTCTGGCCGGCCAGCGTCTCCGGCCCGTTCTGCAATGAACCATTGGCTGCCGATCGAATGGACCATGGCGGTCCGGTTCCTGCGCGAGGGCCGGCTCCAGACCATCTTCATCGTTGGCGGCATATCGATCGGCGTCGGCGTCATCGTGTTCATGTCGGCGATGCTTGCCGGACTTCAGGCGAATTTCATCAAGCGTGTACTGACCTCCCAGCCCCAGATCCAGCTGCTCGCGCCCGATCAGATCGCGCGGCCTCTGCGTAACGGAGCAGGCGAGATCGAGGATGCGGTGGTGCAGCGTCCGAGCCAGCGGGTGCTCTCGATCGATCAATGGCCGAAGATCAGAGCACAGATGCAGGCGATGCCCGAGGTCGTCACGGCCGCGCCGACCATCCTCGGCTCGGTGCTTGCGGTCCGGGGCGATGCCAGCCGCTCGGTCAGCCTGTCGGGTGTCGAACCAGACTCCTATTTCAGGATCGTCAAGGTGCCGGACTACATCGTCGCCGGCGAGCCCCGACTCACCAGCGAGGACGTCATCATCGGGATCGAGCTCGCGAAGGAGCTGGGCGCCACCGTTGGCGACAAGCTCAACATCCGCGCCGCCTCCGGAGCAACCCGCGTCCTGACGATCTCCGGCCTCGTCGATCTCGGCAACAAGGGCGTCAACCAGCGGGTGTGTTACGTCGCCCTGCGCACCGCACAATCCTTGCTGGGGATGATCGGCGGTGTCACCACCATCGATCTGACGGTCAATGACATCTATGCGGCTGAGCAAATCGCTCAGCGCATCCAGGCGGCCAACGTGGTCGAGGCCGACAGCTGGATCAAGACCAATGCGCAGTTCTTCGCCGCCGTGCAGGCCCAGCAGAACTCGAACACGCTCATTCGCCTCTTCGTCGGTCTCTCCGTCGCATTCGGCATCGCGGCCGTGCTGATCGTGTCGGTGATCCAGCGCTCGAAGGATATCGGCATCCTGCGTGCGATGGGCACGACGCGCGGCCAGATCTTGCGGGTCTTCCTGGTTCAGGGCGGCCTGCTCGGCTTCGTCGGTTCGCTGCTCGGGGCGGCGATGGGCGCGTTCGCGCTGGTTTATTGGCACTCGGTCGCGCGCCAGGCCGACGGTAGCGAGCTGTTTCCCCTGGTCCTGGAGCGCAGCCTGTTCGTTTATGCGACGCTACTGGCCACCGCCACCGGTCTTCTCGCCGCGATGGCGCCGGCGGTGCGGGCCGCCAAACTCGATCCGGTGGTGGCGATCCGTGGCTGACCAGATCCTCCGTCTCGAGCGCGTGTGCAAGAGCTACAATGTCGGGCTGCCGACCGAAACCGAGGTGCTGCACGACATCGACCTCGAGCTCGATCACGGCGAGTTTCTCGCCCTCATAGGTCCGTCCGGTTCGGGCAAGAGTACGCTGCTCAACATCGTCGGGCTGCTCGACCGGCCGACCTCGGGCCGCCTGCTGATCAAGAGCCAAGACACCGCAGCTCTCGACGATGCCGAGATCACCCGCCTGCGCGGCCGGACCATCGGCTTCGTCTTTCAGTATCATCTGCTGATCTCGGCGTTCACGGCGCGGGAAAACGTCATGATGCCGATGCTGGTGGATCGCGGCTTCCCGTCTGCGGACGTCGAGGCGCGAGCCAACCAGCTGCTGGCTCAGGTCGGGCTGGAGAAATTGGCCGGCAACCTCGCCAACAACATGTCCGGCGGCCAGCAGCAGCGCGTCGCGGTGGCTCGTGCGCTCGCCATGAACCCGGATCTCGTGCTGGCCGACGAGCCGACCGGAAATCTCGACACGAGCTCGGCCGAAGCCGTGTTCAGGCTGATGCGGCAGGTCAATCGCGACAGCGGTACGAGCTTCCTTCTGGTGACCCACAATATGGACTTGGCGCGGCGCTGCGACCGGATCATCGAAGTGATCGACGGCCGCATTCGGGCCTGAGGTCCCGGCAAGGCGGATTTTTCGGGGATATCAAAGGCTTGGGTCGGGCGTTGGGCCGCGAAAAAGCCTCGTTCTTGCTTGCCTAGAGGAGCTGCTTCCTTTATCCGGTGGGCTGCCTTGCGTGCGGGCGGCTGCGGCCGCCGAGAGGGCTGGGCGCAGGCATGATCCCGGAAGAGTGGTCACCGGTTTTCCGCGAGGATCATGCCTCCTAGAGACAGATTGAACAGGGATTACCCGCGCATGGCCAATGTTGTCGTCGTCGGCGCCCAGTGGGGCGACGAAGGGAAGGGCAAGATCGTCGACTGGTTGTCTGAGCAGGCCGACATCGTCGTCCGCTTCCAGGGCGGGCATAACGCCGGCCACACGCTGGTCATCAACGGCAAGACCTACAAGCTCGCGCTCCTGCCCTCGGGCGTGCTGCGCGAGGGCAAGCTGTCGGTGATCGGCAATGGCGTGGTGTTCGACCCCTCTGCCTTCCTCGACGAGGTCACCAAGCTGCGCTCGCAGGGCGTCGCGGTCTCTCCGGACAATCTGCGGGTGGCGGAGAACGTCACCCTGATCCTGCCGCTGCACCGCGAGCTCGACGCGCACCGCGAATCCGCCAATGCGGCGACCGCGATCGGCACCACCCGCCGCGGCATCGGCCCGGCCTATGAGGACAAGGTCGGCCGTCGCGCCATTCGCCTGATGGACCTCGCCGACCTCGACACGCTCCCGCACAAGATCGACCGGCTGCTGGCCCACCACAATGCGTTGCGCCGCGGCCTCAATCTGCCGGAGTTCGATGGCAAGCAGATCCTGAAGGAATTGAGCGCGCTGGCGCCGCAATTGCTGCCCTACGCCGAGACGGTGTGGCGGCTGCTCGACATCAGGCGCCGCGAAGGCAAGCGCATGCTGTTCGAGGGCGCGCAAGGCGCGCTGCTCGACGTCGACCACGGCACCTACCCTTACGTCACCTCGTCCAACACGGTGGCGGCGCAGGCCGCGACCGGTGCGGGCCTCGGGCCGGGCGCGGTCGGCTATGTGCTCGGCCTGTGCAAGGCCTATACGACCCGCGTCGGCCAGGGCCCGTTCCCGACCGAGCAGGACAACGAGACCGGCCGCAAGATCGGCGAGCGCGGCCGCGAGTTCGGCACCAATACTGGCCGTCCGCGCCGCTGCGGCTGGTTCGACGCCGTGCTGGTCCGGCAGGCGGTCCGGACCTGCGGCATCAACGGCCTCGCGCTGACCAAGCTCGACATCCTCGACGGCTTCGACACCATCGAGGTCTGCACCGGCTATAGGCTCGACGGCAAGGAGATCGACCATTTTCCGGCCGGCGAGGGCGCCCAGGCCCGGGTCGAGCCGATCTACGAGACCATTGAGGGCTGGAAGGAGCCGACTGCGAGTGCGCGGTCCTGGGCCGACCTGCCGGCCCAGGCCATCAAATACGTCCGGCGGATCGAGGAATTGGTGGGGTGCCCGGTCGCATTGCTTTCCACCAGCCCCGAACGCGAAGATACTATTCTCGTGCAAAACCCGTTTGAGGCTTAACGATCTCTTACCAGGACGCGCGTATAGTTGAGTAGAAATGGCTGATTACTATCCGCTGATCGCCCGCGCTATTGCCGCCCTGGACCCCAATGCTCCCGGCGAAAGCCGTCGCGCGCTCTATGAGCGGGCGCGCACGGCGCTGATCGCGCAGCTGCGCAGCGTGCAGCCGCCGCTCTCCGAATCCGAGATCACCCGCGAAAGGTTGTCGCTGGAGGAAGCCGTCCGCAAGGTCGAATCGGAGGCGGCCCAGCGCGCCCGCGAGGCTTCGCGCCCCGGTGGCGGCGGGCGCAGCGGCGGCAGCGGAGACGCCTTTCGCCGCGCCAGCACGAGAGCCGCTGAAGGCAACGCGGCTGCGGGCTCGCCGGCTGCGCCGCGGACGCGCCCGGCTCCGCCGCCGCGGGCCGACCGTCCGTCCGCCAACGTCGATGACCAGGGCGATGCCCAGCGCCCGCCGCGCGCGCCGCGGTTCGATGCCTCGCGCCAAGCCGGACCGGCCGCGCCGCCAGCGATGCCGGAGCCGCCGGCTGCTGGACGCGATCGCACCGGTCCCCGCCGTCCGCCCGATCTCGGACCGGCGTCGCCGCCGCCCGCCCCGGGCGTGCGCGGATTCCGCGACATCACGGCCGATGCCAATGATCTCGGCGGTGCGGCCGCGCAGGCCAGCCGCGCCGCGCGCCGCACCTACGCCAACGTGCCCTCGCCCTCGCCGGAATTCGACCGGCTCGAGCCGAGCCTGGAAAACCGCGCCGGCGAGCAGGACGCGCCCTATTCCTACGACGAGTCGATCGAGGAGGCCGAGCGCTACGCGCCGCAGCCGCCTTCGCCGCGTCCGCGCATCGCGCCCGAGCGCGACGCCAAGAAGCGCGTCCGCACCGGCTCCGCCTTCCCGTTCAAGAGCGCGATCGCCGTCGGCATCGTGCTGATTCTGGTCGGTGCCGGCATCCTCTGGGGCAAGCCGCTGCTCCAGATCGCGACCAACCTGTTCAAGTCCTCGCCGACCCAGGTGGTGGAGACGCCGAGCACTGCCTCACAGCCGCAGACCAAGCCGAAGATCCCCGATCGCGTCGGCCAGCCCTCGGCGAGCGACCAGCCGGTCGCGCCGGTGGCGCAGAAGGTCGTGCTCTACGACGAGGATCCGTCCGATCCGAAGGGCAAGCAATATGTCGGCTCGGTGGTTTGGCGGCTGGAGCCGATCAAGGCCTCCGGCAACCAGAAGGCCGATGTCGCCGTGCGCGCCGACATCGAAATTCCCGACCGCAAGTTCAAGATGACGATGTCGTTCCGCCGCAACACCGACTCCTCGCTGCCGGCGAGCCACACGGCCGAGCTGACCTTCATCCTGCCGCCGGACTTTCCGGGCGGCAGCGTCTCCAACGTGCCGGGCATCCTGATGAAGTCGAACGAGCAGGCGCGCGGCACGCCGCTCGCAGGGCTTGCGGTCAAGGTCACCGAAGGCTTCTTCCTGGTCGGCCTGTCAAACGTCGACGCCGACCGCGCCCGCAACGTCCAGCTCCTGAAGGAGCGTTCGTGGTTCGACGTGCCGCTGGTCTATGCCAACCAGCGCCGCGCCATCATCGCGATCGAGAAGGGCGCCCCGGGCGAGCGCGCCTTCAACGACGCCTTCGCGCAGTGGGGCGATTAGGGCACTCTGTCATTCCGGGGCGAGGCGTCGGCGTCGAGCCCGGAATCCATTTCCCAGCATGCCGCGCAGCACGATGGATTCCGGGCTCGACGCCGACGCGTCGTCCCGGAATGACGACTGCAGCTACTGCGCCGCCGCTTCCCGCTTGCGCGAGGCGACCGCCTCGCGGTCCATCACGGCGCGACAGCCGGAGCTGACCTGCGCCTTGTTCCGCACCATGCAGGCCCTGACTCGCGGGATGTCCGGGATTTCACTGGAGCACAGCCGCATCGCATCGCCGGTGCACAGCTGCTGCGCTTCGGACGAGAAGGCGAGACCGGGCGAGGTCTGGAGCGCGATGGCGGCGGTTGCGACGGCCAACAGCGAAGCGGTGGTCTTAAACAGCGAAGCGATGGTCTGAGTGCGTGTCATGCAGAATGGATCCCCGTATCCTTAGGCTTGAGCCACTTGGTTTTGGGGCGCCGCACGCGACTTGATCTGCCGCATGTCACAGCCTTCACGCCGGGAGCTCACTCCCGCATGTGGTCGCTCGATTTCTTGATTGCTCGAATCGAAAAGTGCTGCGCCGCCCGAGCGAAGTATGCGCCATTGTCACCAGCCTGCAATGGTCAGCGCAAAGGAATTCGCAATTGTTGCACGCGAGTCACGTCGCGCGCGATCAGATCAGCCGATCGGCGGATGCGCTCGCTTGTTCCACATCGCTCGCGCCGAGCGCGGCGGCGTGTTCCTCGACGGCGGTGACGCCTTTGGCGGTGAGCTCGAACAGGTCGCCGTCCTTCATCACGTAGCCGTCGGCAATCAATTGCCCCATCTTGCCTTGCCGGTCGTCGGCGAAGGCAACGGACTGGCTGATGTCCCGCAGGATTGAGAGTTCTTCGTCGTGCAACATGGCTTCACTCTCCGTTCGCTGGGGATGGTGTTCGTCCTCACATGCCGTGGCTCTGGAACACCTTGCTGCACGACTTCGACAGCTTGGCCCGGTTGGCTTGCAGGCAGCCTTGGACCGCCATGTCGTTGCCGAGATCCTTGCGGCAAAAGCGGGAGGCGTCGCGCGAGCAGGCCTTCTGCTCCTGGGGCGTACCCATATGGCCTTGAGCGAAAGCGGGCGCGTCGGACAGGCTCAACGCTGCCAGCGCGATCGTCGCCAGGAGAACTTTGCGGGCCATCGGCACTCCAATCTGTCAGGGTCGAATTCAGGTCCTGTCTGAACTCGTCGCCCTGCCACTTGTTCCCCCGATGAGACCTGCGCCCCGCTGTTCAAGGTTCCCGCGGCGCTGCTATAATCGCCCGGGAAGTGTGAGGGTGTTTGATGAAACGCTATCTGGTGTTTGCGCTGGTTGGCCCGTTCGTCGGCGGGTTTCTGCTGCTGCTGACGACGACCTATCAGTCCGGCTATTGGACCCAGACCAGTCTCGGCGAGGTCGGCAAGCTGTTCGCGGTGTTCTTCAAGACCCTGCAATACAGCTATCTGTTCGGCCTGCTGCCCTCGCTGATGATCGGCGCGGTGGACGACATCCTGGTCCACATCAGGCGGATCGGCCCGGTCTTGCGCATGCTGCTGGTCGGCCTCTTCGCCTTCGTGCTGGCCTCGCTCACCTACAGCTCGCGCGGGCCGGATTCCGGCGCGGTGCAGTTCATCCTGTACGGCCTCGTTGGCTTCGTGCCGGCGGCGATTTCGTCCTTCCTCGTGCATAGATACGTCAAGGAGCCGCAGGCTGTGGCGGCGCCGACCTGAGTGCGCGACGTTCGGGCGCGGCGCAGCAACTTCCGCCGCGCCGGCGCGTTCCTTCGAGACCATGACCATGTCCGACGACGATATTCTCGCGCCACGCAGGCCCCGTTCGGGGAGCGGCCCGCGCGGGCCCTTTTCGGGTTCCGAGGGACGCGGGCCGATCATCGACCAGGACGGCCGGGAAATCCGCCCCGAAACGCTGGAGCAGGGGTTTCGCGAGTTCCGTGTCGAGTTTGGCAAGGATAATCCGTTCTCGGGGAGCCCGTTCGGCAATCTGACGCGCGAGCAGCGGATCGCGCGGCTGGAGGCGATCGCAAAGCTGCTCGACATCGCCTTCATCCTGCCCGGCACCAACATCCGCTACGGCATCGACGGGCTGATCGGTCTGATCCCCGTGGTCGGCGACATCATCACCACGGCGGTCTCGCTGTGGCTGGTGCGCGAGGCCCGCGCGTTGGGCGCGCCCTGGCACGTCACCGCGCGCATGCTCGGCAATGTCGCGCTTGACGGCGTTGTGGGCCTGGTGCCGTTCGCGGGCGACGCTTTCGACGTCATGTTCCGCGCCAACATGCGCAATATGCGCCTGCTCCGCCGCTGGCTCGACAAGCAGCCGCGGATGTGAGGCGAGCTTCTTCCTTTGCCTCCCCGCAAACGGGGCAGCGAGGGACAGAGGCCCAAAACGCAAAAAGCGCGACGACCTTTAGGTCATCGCGCTTTTCGCGCACATCGTAAGGCTCAGCGAAAGCTTACGCCGCGTCGGCGTCGGTCTCGGCGGCCGGCGCCGGCTTGGGACGGCGGGGCAGCGGGAAGGCCTCGCTCTCATAGAGCGAGCGGATGCCGTTCTGGTCGAAACGCGCTTCCTCAACCTGGAGATAGGCGCCGTTCAGCGAATCCGTCGGCAACTGCTCCATCGCGAACTGCACGGCTTCGGCCGCGGTGCCGAAGCGGCGATAGGTAAAGCCCGCACGCTTCTTCTTGCGGATCGCGGCGGGGAAGAGTTCGGCGGAGGTATTGAAGTTGAACGGACGCAATGGACGCATGGTCAAAGACCTCGTGATCTTCTCTGGGGCTTTAAGCGCGTGGGGTTTGGGAGGGCAGGGGCCGCAATCGAGCAAGCCCGCCGCACATGCCATTTTCGACCCCTAATATAAGCCGATCTGACAAAAATGCGACCCCTGCGATAGGAGATGATGAATCCGCGCATGGCAGGTCCGCAGCCGGAATAAAGCCAATAATTCCAGTGGGTTAAATGGCTTGCAGCTTGCCGAGAAGCAGCAGGACGACCAGCACCACCAGCACGACGCCGCCGATCCCCATGCCGGAATGGCCGAGGCCGTAGCCGTAACCGCCCAGGCGGCCGGACAGCCCCCCGAGCAGATAAATGATCACCAGGATGATCAGAACGGTCCCGAGTGACATGGCTTCCTCCCTGGCGGCCGCCAAAATGCGATGATCGGCCGCACCGCCAGAGAAGAAAAGCACATCGTGCGGTCGGGTTCCATGAAGGAACCCGGGCGCGCAGGCCGATTATTTGGGCTCCAGCTTCAGCGCCGCCGAGTTGATGCAATAGCGCAAGCCGGTCGGCCCGGGGCCGTCGGGGAAGACGTGGCCGAGATGGCCGCTGCATTTCGAGCAGAGCACCTCGGTGCGGATCATGCCGTGGCTGACGTCCCGCTCCTCGTCGATGTGGCTCTCGACCGCGGGCTGGGTGAAGCTCGGCCAGCCGCAGCCGGAATCGAACTTGGCGTCCGACTCGAACAGCACGTTGCCGCAGCCGGCGCAGACGTAAGTGCCGGCGCGGTGGTCGTGCTCATATTCGCCCGTGAAGGGACGCTCGGTCGCCTTCTCGCGCAGCACCGCATACTGCATCGGCGACAATTCGCGCCGCCACTGCTCTTCGCTCTTGATGACCTTGTCGTCGGTGGTCTTCGTTCTGGTGTCGGGCATGGCTCTCCCGTTCTTGAGACGATGTTGCGATCAGTTGGTGGCCTTGCTGGCATTCACCAGCGTCGGCTTTTCAATGTAGTTATCCGCAAACAGCTTTTTCAGGTTCTCGACCTTGGGCAGGTCGTTATAGGCGATATAGGGCTGGTTGGGGTGCAGGGTCAGATAGTCCTGGTGGTAGGCTTCCGCCGGGTAGAACGCCTCCAGCGCGCCGATCTTGGTCACGATCGGCTTCCTGAACACCTTGGCGCTGCTGAGCTGGGCGATATAGGCTTCCGCCACCTTCTTCTGCTCGTCCGAGGTGGTGAAGATCGCCGAGCGATATTGCGGGCCGACATCGGGGCCTTGGCGGTTAAGCTGGGTCGGGTCGTGCACTACCGAGAAGAA
Source organism: Bradyrhizobium sp. 22 (assembly GCF_000482425.1). Taxonomy (NCBI): domain Bacteria; kingdom Pseudomonadati; phylum Pseudomonadota; class Alphaproteobacteria; order Hyphomicrobiales; family Nitrobacteraceae; genus Bradyrhizobium; species Bradyrhizobium sp. 22. Next base: position 1,009,424 of record NZ_KI519400.1, on the reverse strand, counting down.
GATCTGGAGGATCTTGCCGTAGGAGATCTTCTTCGGATCGTACTTGATCTCGACGGACTCGGCGTGGCTGGTTCGGCCGCTCGAGACGGCCTGGTAGTCGGCGGTCGCCTTGGTGCCGCCGGCATAGCCGGAGACCGCGTTGACGACGCCGGCGGTGTGCTGGAAGACGCCCTGGACCCCCCAGAAGCAGCCGCCGGCGACGACGGCGGTCTGGATCCCGCTCGCGGGCGCTGCATCCATGGCGGGCGCCGGGATCACGACCGCATCCTCTGCTGCCCGGGACGGCATGGCAAAGGCCAGCGTCAGGGCGGCAGTTGCGGCGAGCAGGGAAGCGAGGGCAGGTCGGCGCATGGCGGATCCTCTTTCGGAAGGTCTGACAGTCTAGGACGATGGGAGCCGAACGAACAGTTGCCGGGCGGCCTTTCCGCATCATCCGAGGTACGGACACCGCCGCCGATTGTTACGACGGGACGGACACGAGTCCGTGAAATGAGCCGCACGGGACGGCCGGGCGAGCGCCCGCCTTGGCGGGACCGGGAACTCCGCGCTAAAGCATGATCCGGAAGAGTGCGCAGCGGTTCTCCCAAAAATCATGCGTAAACGACAACCCAAAGCGCGATGTTGGAGCAGGCCTGACAATATGTGGCTCGTCGTTTCCCTGACCCTCGTCATCCTGGCCGCCGGCGTGTCGAACGCGGCGGCCGACCCGCAAGCCGACGAGCTCGCCATCTGCCGTGACCGCCAGGCCGAGGCCCAGGCCCGCGCGAGCGCCTGCGACAATCTGCTGAAGGCCGACCAGCTCGGCGGCAAGGACAAGGCGATCGCGCTCTCCGTGCGCGGCAACACGCTGATCAACAAGCGCGATTACGACCACGCGATCGAGACCCTGTCGATCGCGATCGATCTCGATCCCGACTACGTCGTTGCTCTCAACCTGCGCGGCCTCGCCTATGAGCGCAAGGGTCAGGACGACCTCGCCATGGCGGACTACAACCTCGCGCTCCAGAAGCGCCCGGCCTACGGCGTTCCCTACAACAATCGCGGCGTCATTCACGCCCGCCGCGGCGTGCTGCAAAGCGCGATCGACGATTTCACCCTGTCGATCAAGTACACGCCGAAATTCCTGCTGGCCTGGACCAATCGCGCCCGCGCGCGCACGCTGCTGAAGGATTTCGAAGGCGCGCTCGCCGATTTTGCGGAGGCCGAGAAGATCGATCCCGCCGCGCCGCAGATCGCCGGCAACCGCTGCATCACCTACGGCATGATGAGACGATTCGATCAGGCCTTTGCCGACTGCAACCGCCTGATCGAGAAACAGCCGAAGAACGTGTTCGCAATCAACAATCGTGCCGACGTCAGCATGATGAAGGGCGACTTCGATGCCGCCCTGAAGGACTACAACACGGCGCTCCAGATCAACCCGAACAATGTCCGCGCCCATTCCGGCCGCGGTCAGATCTACGAGCGCCGGAAGGATCTGGCGCAAGCCCGCGCCGATTATCGCGCCGCGGCCTATTCGCTGACGAAGTTCGACGACACCGAGGTTGCGCGCGCCCGTGCCATCGCGCAGGAGCGGCTCGCCGCGCTCATGCCGCAAAGCGCATCCACCGGCCGCCGCGTGGCGCTGGTGATCGGCAACGGCGCCTACAAGAATGTCCATGTCTTGCCCAATCCGCCGCGCGATTCCAGGCTGATCGCGAGCGTGCTGCGCGAGGTCGGCTTCCAGACCGTGATCTCCGTCAACGACCTCACCCGCGACAAGTTCTTCGAGGCGTTGCAGGCCTTCGCCAACGAGGCGGAAAAGGCCGACTGGGCCGTGGTCTATTACGCCGGCCACGGCTTCGAGATCGGCGGGGTGAACTATCTCGTTCCCGTCGACGCCAAGCTCGCCGCCGACAAGGACGCCGAGACACAGGCGGTCGCCCTCGAGCAGGTGATCGCCGCGGTCGGTGCCGCGCGAAAAATGCGTCTCGTGGTCCTCGATGCCTGCCGCGACAACCCGTTCGCGCCGACCATGCAGCGCACATTGTCGCTGAAGCTGGTCGACAAGGGCTTTTCCAATATCGAGCCCGGTGCCGGCTTCATGGTGGTTTATGCCGCCAAGCACGGCGAGACCGCGATGGATGGCGACGGCAGCGCCAACAGCCCGTTTGCGACCGCGCTGGCCCGCGAGATCAAGCAGCCTCGCGTCGAGATCAGAAAACTGTTCGACATCATCCGCGACGACGTCTGGGCCGCGACCAAGCACGGCCAGCAGCCGTTCACCTACGGCTCGCCGCCGGGACGGGAAGATTTCTACTTCGTCGCGGGCAAGTGAGAGCCGGCGCCGCTCTCACATCAACGAATTGAACCAGTCGAATGCGGTCGATTGCCCGTTCAGGACGGTGCCGTCGCCATAGAGACTTGCCAGAAACGTGACGCGATGGCTTGCGTCGGCAACCGGTACGCCGACCGCGAAACGTCCACCCGCGGCAATCGCGGGCTTGACCAGTCGCGGATGCAGCGCCTCGTCGGCCAATCCGTAATAGAACCGGGTCGGGGAATCGTAGTCCCAGAAAGTCGCGCCGTTGCGACCGAACTGGCGCAGCAACCTGCTGTTGGCGTCATGGGTGAAACGGTCGAAAAACCCGTCCACCAGGAAATCTGCAGCCGGCGGAACGGTCTTGGCGGTGTCGCCTGCCAGGCTGTAGTCGGCCCAGTATTTCTCCGCGAACGCCTGGTGTTGCGGCTTGATGGCGGTCTTAAACAGATCGCTCAGCCCATAATACTGGCGATAGCTTCCGAGCAGCACCACCAGGCAGGGCGTGATCCAGGCCGGCGGCAGCGGGTAGGACGTCTCTGCGGACGGAATAAAGGAGGTCGGGTTGACCCAGTAATGGAAGCTTTCGGCGAGATTGTTGAACGGGCTCTGGGTCGCACTTGCCGTCACCTTCATGCCGCGGCGTTGCATCTCCTGCTTGAGCCATTGCGTGTTCAGCGCGCCTTGCGACCAGCCGTTCAGAAACAGCGCGGATTGGCGGAGGCCGAGTCTCTTCAACTCGATGAGGCCGGCATCGAGCACGTCGAGGCAGCATTGCACCGTGGCGCCTTTCACCGCGTAAGCCTCGCCGCGGCCGTTGCGAAGAGGGCCCTTGCCAATGTAGTCGGCGGCGATGACGGCATAGCCGTTGCCGGCGAAGCGCTGGATGTTGAACAACGTCTCCAGCGAATCGACGTTGTCGCGAAGCTGGTAGCCTTCGTCGGCAAGTCGCAGCAGGTTCGAAGGAACCTGGTCGAAGGACAGGATCGTGCCGTGTTGCCAGGACAACACCGGCAATGCCCCGCGCGCGCCGACGGGGACCGCAACGAGCGCAGAGACCTTCACGCGCTCTCCCGTCTCGGGCACGCGCGTCACGGTGGTGATGCGCCGCAGCTCGACGTCGTACCGCGCTTCGTGCTTCCCGGAGAAATCCTTGGGCAGGACGTCGTGCTCGTTGAACACGGCATAGAATTGCGCCGCCAGCGCGTTGAGGCGTTGCTTCGAGACCCGCACCGGCTTGTCCGGCCGCGCAGGCACGTCACGCAGCGGAGCGGAGTGCGCAAATCCCGGCGCGGCGATCGATGCGGCGAGCGTGCCGGCCGCAAAGCCTGCCGACTTCAGAAACCCGCGACGACTCGCGCTAGAGGTGTCATCATGCGTATCGAGGTAATCGGGTCTGCGTTTAGCCATGCGAGTCCTCCTGCCGACGGCAGTCATAAATCGCAATGCCTAGCGCTTGGTGAATGCGTCGAGCGGTCCGGATAACTGCATCACACCATGGCGCTCGGTGCCGTAGGGTGGGAAGAGCGAAGCGTGCCCACGCACTCTTGTTGCGGAGAGAGACGGTGGGCACGGCGCTTTGCGCCTTGGCCCACCCTGCGGCAGTCGTCCCTTACACCACGATACTCAATCGTTTCGCCGCCCGCGTGATTCCGGTGTACAGCCACCTGGCGCGGCTCTCCTGAAACGCAAAGCTCTCGTCGAACAGCACGACGTCGTCCCATTGCGAGCCCTGCGACTTGTGCACGGTGAGCACATAGCCGTAGTCGAACTCGTCATAGGGCTTGCGCTGCTCCCAGGCGATCTGCTCGACGCCGCCCTCGAAGCAATCGGCGCGCACCGAGACCTTCGTCACCTTGTGGCCGAAATCCTCGTCCGGCGACAGCCGCATCGAGAGAATGCGGGACTTCGAGCGCGAGGTGTTGCGCGATTTCACCCGCCACAGGCCGCCGTTGAACAGGCCCTTCTTGCGGTTGTTGCGCAGGCACACCAGCTTGTCGCCGGCGACCGGAAAGAGGTCCTCGATGTTCTGGCGCTGCCGCACCCGCATGTTGTACGCGCGGCGGGTGTTGTTGCGGCCGACCAGGACCTGGTCGGCGCCCATGACCCTGTCGGGGTCGAGCTCCTTGCGCGAGACCACCTCGCTCTCGCCATAGCGGCCGATGTCGAGCTCGCGGCCTTCGCGCACGTCCATCGACATCCGCACGATTGGATCGTCCTGGGCCTGGCGGTGCACCTCGGTCAGCATCGCATCCGGTGAGGTGTTGGTGAAGAATCCGCCGCCCTGGATCGGCGGCAGCTGCGCGGGATCGCCTAGCACCAGCAGCGGGCAGTCGAACGACATCAGGTCGCGCCCCAATTCGGCGTCGACCATCGAGCATTCGTCGATCACGATCAGCTTCGCCTTCGAGGCGGGCGCGTCGTCCCACAATTCGAAGCTCGGCTGCTCCTCGCCGGATTCGCGGGCGCGGTAGATCAGCGAGTGGATGGTGGAGGCGTCGTCGCAACCCTTGTTGCGCATGACGAGGGCGGCCTTGCCGGTGAACGCGGCGAACTTCACATCGCCGTCGACGCCATCGGCGATGTGCCGGGCCAGCGTCGTCTTTCCGGTGCCGGCGAAGCCGAACAGGCGGAATACCTGCGGCGTGCCGCTGCGGCCGGGTTTTGCTTTGAGCCAGTCGCCGACGGCTTTGAGCGCGGCATCCTGATGCGGGGTGAAAGTTGGCATTGCTGTCTTGAAAGAGGGCGACGCGCGGCGATTCGCCGCCCTCCAAAGTAACCATTCGACCCGTCCATTCAAGGCGGATGCGGCACCGGAGATCGAGACCGCCAACGCCGCCTGTCGGCTGATTTCCCACCCGCCTGAACCGGCTTGGTCGGCTCAAACATGAAGGCCGGGTAAACGCCTTGATCGATTGGCGCAATTTCACGCCGCGACGGCCGTGCGGGTCGATCGCTGCTGGCGCGGGTCGGCTTCGCCCGGTTGATCTAGCGCAATGCGATCTGGACCGCCGGGACCTATGGTCCGCAGCGGTGACAACGGCGTCGACCGAGATGTGTCCGATGGGGCGCATTCTCTTGGACAATTCCTGAACACGGCTCTGCCCGTGGGGATTCGGATATGCCGAGACCAATGTCACGACGCTCACTATTCTCTGCCGTTCTGCCTTTCGCATCCGGCCGCGACGCGCATGCGCCGCGCCTGGACGAGACGCGTCCCGAACAGGTGGCGACCGTCTCCAGCGCGAGCGCCTGCGTCGAACGCCATGGCGTGGTCTGTCGCCGTTGCGTCGAGGCCTGTGAGCATTCCGCCATCCGCATTCTCGGGCGCGAGAAGCTGGGCGCCGTGATCGATGCGGCGGCCTGCACCGGCTGCGGCGATTGCATTCCGGTCTGCCCGGTCGAAGCCATCGCACTCGCGCCGCGGGACCGCATCGCGCTCGTATCCGAACTCGCAAACCTGGTCGTGCACAATGGCTGAAGCCACCAACATCTGCGGCGTTGCCGTCTATCTCGCACCGGATGCGGAGCGGGATCTGACCGACCGGATCCTGGCGCTGCCCGGCGTCGAGCTGGAGGCCGCGTCCGGCAGCAACAGGCTCGCGCTGACCGTCATCGATACGCCGGCCTCGCTGGCGATCGACCAGATCGCCGCCATGCATCGCCTGCCCGGCGTGGTCAGCGCCTCGCTGATCTTTCACGCATTCGACACGCACGACGACGAGAGCGCTGTCGATACCGGGGAAGCCGCGTGCTGCGGCGGCGCCTGCCAGAATTCCGGCGCGCATATGCGCGCTTCCGCAATTTGAGATTCGTTGAGCCGGAGAGACCGACGATGGGTACGAAACTGACGAACGGGAACGAAGCTACGGCGACGCGCCGCGATGCGCTGAAGGCGGCGGCAGCGGTTGCTGCGGCCTCGACCATCGGCGTGACGCTGCCGGAGGCGGCGAGCGCGCAGCCTGGCAAGACCGACGGCATCCGCTGGGACAAGGGCGTGTGCCGCTTCTGCGGCACCGGCTGCGGCGTGATCGTCGGCACCAAGAACGGCAAGGTCGTGGCGACGCAGGGCGATCCCGATGCACCGGTCAATCGCGGTCTCAACTGCATCAAGGGCTACTTCCTGTCCAAGATCATGTACGGCGAGGACCGGCTGACCCAGCCGATGCTGCGCATGAAGAACGGCAAGTTCGACAAGAACGGCGAGTTCGCGCCGATCTCCTGGGACGATGCCTTCAAGCTCATGGCCGAGAAATGGAAGGCGGCGCTGAAGGCGGGCGGTCCGTCGACCGTCGGCATGTTCGGCTCGGGCCAGTGGACCATCTGGGAAGGCTACGCCGCCGCCAAGCTGTACAAGGCCGGCTTCCGCAGCAACAACCTCGATCCGAATGCCCGTCACTGCATGGCATCGGCGGTCGCGGGCTTCATGCGCACCTTCGGCATCGACGAGCCGATGGGCTGCTACGACGACATCGAGCAGACCGACGCGTTCGTGCTCTGGGGCTCGAACATGGCGGAGATGCACCCGATCTTGTGGTCGCGCATCACCGATCGCCGGCTGACGCATGAGGGCTGCGAGGTGCACGTGCTCTCGACCTTCGAGCACCGCTCGTTCGAGCTCGCCGACAATCCGCTGGTGTTCACGCCGCAGAGCGACATGGCGATCCTCAACTACATCCAGAACTACATCGTCAATTCCGGGGCGATGAATAAGGATTTCGTCGAGAAGCACGTCGAGTTCGCATCGACCGTCACCGACATCGGCTACGGCCTACGCCCGACCCACGCGCTCGAGGTCAAGGCGGTCAACGCCTCGCACAAGGCCGGCAAGGACGGCGCGCTCGATCCGGCCGGCTTCAAGGACAAGATCGGCTTCGAGGAATACAAGAAGCTGCTCGAGCCCTACACGCTCGAATACGCCCACAAGGCATCCGGCGTGCCGAAGGAGAATCTCGAGCGGCTCGCCAAGCTCTACGCCGACCCCAAGAAGAAGATCATCTCCTACTGGACGATGGGCTTCAACCAGCACGCCCGCGGCACGTGGGTCAACAACATGATCTACAACGTGCACCTCTTGACGGGCAAGATCTCCGAGCCGGGCAACGGTCCGTTCTCGCTGACCGGCCAGCCCTCGGCCTGCGGCACCGCCCGCGAGGTCGGCACATTCTCGCACCGCCTGCCGGCCGACATGGTCGTCACCAATCCGAAGCATCGCGAAGCGACCGAGAAGCTGTGGCAGGTGCCGGAAGGCACCATCCCCGCCAACATCGGCTACCACGCCGTGCTGCAGAACCGGATGCTGAAGGACGGCAAGCTGAATGCCTATTGGGTCCAGTGCAACAACAACATGCAGACGGCCCCGAACATGAACGAGGAGGGCTATCCCGGTTATCGCAATCCGGCCGCCTTCGTCGTCGTCTCCGATCCCTATCCGACCGTGACCACCTTGGCCGCGGACCTCATCCTGCCGACGGCGATGTGGATGGAGAAGGAAGGTGCCTATGGCAATGCCGAGCGGCGTACGCAGTTCTGGCGTCAGCAGGTGAAGGCGCCGGGCGAGGCGCGTTCTGATCTCTGGCAGATGATGGAGTTCTCGAAATACTTCAAGATCGAGGAGGTCTGGCCGGAAGACCTGATTGCCAAGAAGCCGGAGGTTCGCGGCAAGACCCTGTTCGACGTGCTCTACGGCAACGGCGAGGTCAACAAGTTCCCGATCACCGAATGCCAGAAGGGCTTTGACAATTCCGAGAGCGCGGCATTCGGCTTCTACGTGCAGAAGGGCCTGTTCGAGGAGTATGCGAAGTTCGGTCGCGGCCATGGCCACGATCTGGCGGACTTCGAGCAGTATCACCAGGCGCGCGGCCTGCGCTGGCCGGTCGTCAACAACAAGGAGACGCTCTGGCGCTTCCGCGAGGGCTACGATCCCTACGTCAAGCCGGGCGAGGGCGTGTCGTTCTACGGCAAGCCGGACAAGAAGGCCCGCATCATCTTCTGTCCGTTCGAGCCGGCGGCCGAAACGCCGGACAAGGAGTTCGATCTGTGGCTGTGCACCGGCCGTGTGCTGGAGCACTGGCATTCCGGCTCGATGACGCGCCGCGTGCCCGAGCTGCACCGCGCCGTGCCGGCCGCGACGCTGTTCATGCATCCGGATGATGCCGCCGAGCGCAAGCTGCTGCGCGGACAGCCGGTCAAGATCCAGACGCGCCGCGGCGAGGTGGTGACACGGGTCGAGACCAAGGGCCGCAACAAGCCGCCGCGCGGCCTCGTCTACTTCCCGTTCTTCGACGAAAGCCAGCTCGCCAACCAGCTCACGCTGGATGCGACATGCCCGATCTCGAAGGAGACCGACTTCAAGAAGTGCGCCTGCCGCGTGACGTCGGCCTAACCCCTCGATGGACGAGCCATGTCGGACTCCAGCTCAGGCATCCCGCGCGATCCGCGCCGCCGCAAGGCGCTGCAGGATATGACGCGTTTCGGCGGCGGCGCAGCCGTCGCCGCAACGATGCTGACGGCGTTCGGGGTGTCCTCGCGGGCCAAGCCCGCACAGGCGCTGCGGCCTCCGGGCGCGTTGCCCGAGAAGGATTTCCTGGCCGCCTGCGTCCGTTGCGGTCTATGCGTCCGCGACTGCCCCTACGACACTCTGAAGCTTGCGGACTGGGCCGACGGCCCCGCCGTGGGCACGCCGTTCTTCCAGGCCCGCAATATTCCCTGCGAAATGTGCGACACCATTCCCTGCGTCAAGGCCTGCCCGACCGGCGCCCTGCAGCATGCGCTGACGGACATCGCCAAAGCCAAGATGGGCGTCGCGGTGATCACCAGCCGCGAGACCTGCCTCAATCTGCAGGGGTTGCGCTGCGACGTCTGCTATCGGGTCTGTCCGGCCATCGACAAGGCGATCACGCTCGAAGTCTCGCACAATGCGCGCACCACCAAGCACGCGATCTTCGAGCCCGTCGTCCACGCCGAGCACTGCACCGGCTGCGGCAAGTGCGAGAAGTCCTGCGTGCTGACGGAGTCCGCGATCAAGGTGCTGCCGATCGAGGTCGCCGCGCTGAAGCAGGACGAGCATTACAAGCGCGGCTGGGAAGAGAAGACCAGGGCCGGCGGAGCCCTGGTCGATGCGCCTCTCAAGCTGCCGGTGCGCAGACCCGAGGGAGGCACGCCATGACCGCGAACGCCAGGCCCTATGTCGAAGCGCGGGCGCAGAAGGGGCTTTGGGCTGCCTCGCGGTTTCTGGTGCTGCGCCGGACCAGCCAGCTGCTCTTCCTCGCGCTGTTCCTGTCGGGACCGCTTCTGGGCGTCTGGATCGCCAAGGGCACGCTGGCTTCGTCCATGACGCTCGCCGTGCTGCCGCTGACCGATCCGTTCGTCCTGCTGCAGTCGCTCGCGGCGCGGCATTGGCCCGAAGGTCTGTCGCTGATCGGCGCGGTCATCGTGCTCGCCGCCTATCTCCTGTTCGGCGGCCGGACCTATTGCTCGTGGGTCTGCCCGATCAATCCGGCGACCGATCTCGCCGCCTGGCTCCGGCGGCGGCTCAACATCACCTTCACCGCCAAGATCCGCCCGGAGCTCAGGCGCTATTTCGTCGGCGCGGTGCTCGCGGCATCAGTGCTGTCGGGCTCGATCGCCTGGGAGCTGATCAACCCGGTGACTGCGCTGCATCGCGCGCTGGTGTTCGGCCTCTGGTTCGGTGCCGGCGGCACCGCGGCGATCTTCGTGTTCGACCTCCTGGTTGCGAGGCACGGCTGGTGCGGTCATCTCTGTCCGGTCGGCGCGTTCTACGGCCAGATCGGCAGGGTCGCGCTGCTGCGCGTCACCGCCGACAACCGGGCCGCCTGCAACGACTGCATGGACTGCTTCGCAGTCTGTCCGGAGCCGCACGTCATCAGCCCCGCGCTCAGGGGCGAGCGGAGCGGCGCCACGCCTGTCATCACCGCGGGCGATTGCACGGTCTGCGGCGCCTGCATCGACGTCTGCTCCAAGCAGGTCTTCCATCTCGGTTTGCGCGGCCGCAATGCGGTGCGTCCTGACCCCCTCCATGACCGCGCCATCGCCAATGGCACGCGTCGTCTCTTCCCAGCCGGCCGTCCTTGAAAGGGACCTCCCATGACGTTTGTTCGACTGATTCCGTTGATCGCGGCGGCAGCCGTGGCCGTCGCGCTTGTCATTCCGTTCGCGGCGTCGGGGCCGCTCGCGCAGGAGGCCAAGCAGCACAAGGCGCTGCGCGAGGCGCCGTTGACCGAGATGTCGCCGCCGCCCGAGGTGACCAAGCAGTCGGTGCCGGCGAGCGGCTTCGAGCGCGCCTATCGCCAGCAGCCGCCGCTGATCCCTCACAAGGTCGATGGCTACCAGATCACAACGGAGAACAACGCCTGCATGGGTTGCCACGACTGGCCCGGCAACACGCGCGTGAACGCGCCGAAGATCTCCGAGACGCATTACGTCGACCGTCAGGGCGTGCGGCTCGATAAGGTCGCCGGCACGCGCTATTTCTGCCAGCAATGCCACGTGCCGCAGGCCGATGCGAAGCCGCTGGTCGGCAACATCTTCAAGAACGCGACACAGGCGAAGTGAGGGGGACATGCAGGACACCAGCACTTCTGCCGCCATGGCAGCCGAGCGGCCGGGTCGCCTGAAGCGGCTATGGCGATGGTTCTTCTCGCCGACCGCGCGCTATGCCTGGGGACTGATCGTCGTCGTCGGATTCGGCGCCGGCGTCCTGTTCTGGGGCGGCTTCAACTGGGCGATGGAGATGACGAACACCGAACAGTTCTGCATCTCCTGCCACGAGATGAAGGAGAACGTTTATCTCGAATATCGCAACACCGTGCACTATTCCAACCGCACCGGCGTCCGTGCCAGCTGCCCGGATTGCCACGTGCCGAAGGAATGGGGACACAAGGTGGTCCGCAAGATCCAGGCCTCGAACGAGGTGTTGCACAAGATCCTTGGCACCATCGACACGCCCGAGAAGTTCAACGCGCACCGTATCGACCTCGCCAAGAACGTCTGGCGCGCCATGAAGACCACCGACTCGCGCGAGTGCCGCAACTGCCACAAGTTCGATCACATGGAATATGCGGTGCAGGAGCCGCGCGCCTCCAAGCTGCACCAGACCGCGTTCGCGCAAGGCAAGACCTGCATCGATTGCCATCAGGGCATCGCGCATAAGCTGCCGCCCAAGGCGCAGGAAGGATATCGCGACATGCTCGACCATATCGACGAGGTCAGCCCCATGCAGCGGATGATCGACTTCCTGCAGGATGCCGACGTCGCCAAGGCGAAGGCGGCGAGGTGATGGACATGCTTCAGCAATCCCGCGACACCGCGGACAGCGCGGGAAGGCCTTCCGCCGCCCTCAGCGTAGCCCTGGTCTATGACTCGGGTCCCGCCGTGAATCGTTGGTTCACGGGTCTCGTCGCCGAGCTTCGCCGCTCTGGCAAGAGCCTGGCCGGCCTGATCCAGGAGGACGTGCCCAAGCCAGGTCGCACACGCTGCGACATGGTTCTGCACGAGCTCGCCACCGGCCGGTCGATCTCGATCTCGGAGGATCTCGGGGCGGGCGCGACCTCCTGCCGTCTCTCCACGCCGCGCCTGCTCGAAGCGGCGCAATTGGTCGAAGCCCAACTCGCCGACGCCGAGATCGTCTTTCTCAACAAGTTCGGCAAGGCTGAGGCGGAAGGCGGCGGCCTGCGCGATCTGATTGCCCATTGCATCGAGTCCGGCAAGAGCCTCGTGATCGGCGTTCCCCGCAGCAACCTCGAGGCCTGGACTGATTTCTGCGGCGAATACTTCAGGACGGTCGCGGCAACGCCGGAGCCGCACCAGGATGCGATCGCGGCGCTTGCGGCCCTGCTTGGCCAGCCCAGCGTCGGCACCGGGCATCTGCACTTGATCTGAAGCCGCGCTCCGGCGCGCGATCCCTGTTCTTCCACGCCGTGGAATTGACGGCGTGGTGGACAGGATCGCCTCGCTCAATACAATGCCCGCAACAACAAGACAGTAGCGGGAGAGCGACGCCATGAAGTTCGGCATCTTCTACGAGCTGCAATTGCCGCGGCCCTGGGTGGCCGGTGACGAGCTCGCCCTCTATCAGAACGCGCTGACGCAGATGGAGCTCGCCGACGGGCTCGGCTACGACCATGCCTGGGTGGTCGAGCATCATTTCCTCGAGGAATATTCGCACTCGCCCTCGCCGGAATCCTTTCTCGCCGCGGCGAGCCAGCGCACCAGGAACATCCGGCTCGGCCACGGCATCCTCCAGCTCACCACCAACCATCCGGCGCGCATCGCCGAGCGCGTTGCCGTGCTCGATCTGCTCTCGAACGGCCGCTGCGAGTTCGGCATGGGCGAAAGCGCGTCCATCACCGAGCTGACGCCGTTCGGCCGCGACATGGAGACCAAGAAGGAGGTGTTCGAGGAGGCCGTTGCCGCGATCTTCCCGATGTTCAAGGACGCCGGCAGCGAGCACCACGGCAAGTATTTCGACATCCCCTTGCGCAACGTCGTGCCCAAGCCGGTGCAGAAGCCGCACCCGCCGCTGTGGATGGCCTGCTCGCAGCTGCCGACCATCGAGCGCGCCGGCCGCCACGGCTTTGGCGCGCTCGGCTTCCAGTTCGTCAGCGCCGACGCTGCCCACGCCTGGGTGCACGCCTATTACAACGCCATGACCAAGCGACTGCACAAGCTCGCCGACTACGAGATCAACCCGAACATGGCGCTGGTCTCGTTCTTCATGTGCGCCAAGACCGACGAGGAGGCGCGGGCGCGCGCCGACGGCGCCACCTTCTTCCAGTTCGCGCTGCGGTTCTACGGCGCCTCGCAGAACCGCCAGCGGCCCGCGCCCTACACCGTCAACATGTGGGACGAGTACAACAAGTGGAAGCGCGACAATCCCGAGGCGCAGGAGGCGGCGTTGCGCGGCGGCCTGATCGGCTCGCCGGAGACGATCCGCAGGAAACTGAGGCGCTTCCAGTCCTCGCACATCGACCAGGTCATTCTGCTCAACCAGGCCGGCAAGAACAGCCATGAGCACATCTGCGAATCGCTCGAGTTGTTCGGCCGCGAGGTGATGCCGGAGTTCCAGAACGATCCGGCGCAGGCCGAATGGAAACGGGGCGTGATGAGCGGCGAGATCGAGCTGGAAGAGATCGACACGCAAGCCTTCACCGACCGCTACGGCAAGCTTGCCATCAACGTGGCCCCGGTGAAGGCGGTGGGGTAGGGAGCTCCGCATCTGGCATGGGCCCCGGCTCGGCAGCGCATCACTGGGGTGCTGCGCCGCGTCCGGGGCACGAGACTGCCGATCGACGCACCCGCTCTCATGTCCCGGACCAGCAGCAACGCGCAAAGCGTTGCTGCGCCGAGCCGGGACCCAGAAGCGCCGCCGCCTTTCGGCGCATGATCGTTGCTGCTATCCTTCCGCCAAACAGCGGCTGACGGAGGAAGCGATGCGGCCCAACGGGATGCCCGTGAATCAAGCGACTGGCGATGTCACGCCTGCGGTGCTCGCCATCGGTCGCCCGGATTTCCCGGACATCCTGATCGACACGCTACGCCGCCACGCCGGTGTCGGCCATTGCATGGTGTTCGCGCTGAAACGCGCCGGCGCCGCGACCTGCCTGCTCGGTGCCGGCAACATCCCGATCGGCGGCGATCTCGGCGCGGCCTATGCCGGCCAGTTCCACGTATCCGACCCCAATCGCGATGCGCTGTTCGACGGCGAGGGCGGCGGGCCGATCATGTTGCCCGCGTTCGCGCCGCGCATGTACGGTACGCGCTACCGAAAGATCTTCTTCCACGATTCCGGCATCGTCGACAAATGCGCCAGCGCGATCTGGGCCGGCGACACTTGCTTCTACGTCAATTTCTATCGCATCGCCGCTCAGGGCCGCTTCAACGCTGCGCAGCGCGAACGGCTTGAGGCGATCGCACCGGCGATCAGCGCGAGCGTCGCCCGCCATTTTCAGGAGAAGGCGACGCCCGAGCGGTCTCTCGCCGAACTGTTTGCGACCCGCGCGCCGCTCGCCGGTCTCACGCCGCGCGAACAGGAGGTCTGCCGGCGCATCCTTGCGGGCTTCAGCTCGGAAGCGATCTCGCAGGCGCTCGGCATCAGCCTGCATTCGACGCTGACTTATCGCAAGCGCGCCTATCAGCGGCTCGGCATCTCCTCGCAGAGCGAGCTGTTTGCGATCGTGCTGCAGTTGCTCACGCGCAGCCTGAACTGAGGCTGCCGTCGAGAATGGGCCGGCCCTCGCGATCATGTCGTGCAGGCCCTCGCCGCGGCGAAGATCCGGCTTGGACTCGGGTCGCCGCTTCGGCGTCATCGGCAGCCAGAACGGCCCACTCCAGCTGCCTGATGCGGGCGCCCTTCGTGAACGGCTGCGTCCATTTCGTAGGCGAGCGCTTGCCCCATCAAACAACGTTAGGTACAACCGATCGTGCAATCCGTTGTCAGGTTGTTCCGATCCAGATGCGACGATAGTTGCATATGAGGTCGCGCCGGATTGCCGACGTAATCTGTGGTAGTGCTCCGTGGCGGCGGCGTGCGGATTGTACGTCTCGGCAATTCGAACCTGGTATTTCCTTTGTTTAAGCGCGTCTTTGTACCCATTGGCGAATTTGAAACGGGGCCGCCCCACAGGTCGGACCTGGCTTCTCCTGGGTCATCGGCTTTGAGCTGCGGAGTCCTGATCCGCATCCTGGCTGACTTTCGCGGCGTTGCTCTGCGGCCAATGTGGACCTTGCCGATGATGCCCCGCGCAGCGCGGTCGCCAGTCTTCGCGCTTGGCAGCGACGTGCGTATTCGACCGGGTATGAAGTCGAGATCATGACGATTGCTGTTGTCGAAGCGCGTGATGAGGCTGCGGACGCGACGGGTGGCAATGGTTCCTCGTTTCCGGCGTCACTCCTCGCATTCGTCCTGGTCTCGAAGTTCCTTGGCGTGCCGGCCGATGCCGGTCAGATCACCCACGAGTACGGCTCTCCCGGTGCCGGATACCGCCTGGAGGATATGGCCCGGATCGCCAAGCGGCTGAAAATCGTCGCCAAGGTCAAGCCCGTCGCGCTGGCCGAACTTCACAAGGTGCCTCTGCCCGCGCTCGCTGAATTGAAAGACGGCGAGGCAATCATCCTGCTCAAGGTCGACGAGCGGCCGGACGGAACGCGCTTTCTGATCCAGCGCGGCGATGGCGAGCGGCCCGAAGTGTGGTCGGTGGACGATTTCGACGGGCAATATGCCGGGCGCCTGCTGCTGATGACGACCCGCGAGCTGATGGCGGGGGCGGCGCGCCCCTTTGACGTCAGCTGGTTCATTCCCGCGCTCGTGAAATACCGCGGGCCGTTGCGCGACGTCCTGATTGGATCGTTTTTCCTGCAGCTGATGGGGCTGATCTCGCCGATTTTCTTCCAGCTCGTCATCGACAAGGTGCTGGTCCACCAGTCGCTGACGACGCTCGACGTGCTGGCGGTGGGGCTCTCGGCGGTGCTGATCTTCGAGACCGGTCTGTCGGCGCTGCGCAACTGGCTGTTCGCTCACACCACCAATCGGGTCGACAGCGAGCTTTCGGCCCAGCTATTCCGGCACCTGCTCAACCTGCCGCTGTCGTATTTCGAGGCGCGCCGTGTCGGCGACAGCGTTGCCCGCGTGCGCGAGCTCGACCGTATCCGAGAGTTCCTCACCTCGAATGCCGTCACGGTGGTGATCGATCTGTTCTTCACCATCGTCTTCTTCGGCGTCATGTACGCCTATAGTCCGCTATTGACCCTGATCGTCACGCTGTCGATCCCCCTCTATGTCGCGATCTCGGTGATCGTGACGCCGCCGCTGCGCGCCCGTCTCGACGAGAAGTTCCGTCGCGGCGCGGAGAACCAGTCCTTCCTGGTCGAAAGCGTCACGGGCATCGGCACGCTGAAGGCGATGGCGGTCGAACCGCAGATGCGGGCAAAATGGGAGAAGCAGTTCGCGGGCTACACCAGCACCGGATTTCAGGTGGCGACGCTCGCGAATTGGGGCAGCCATCTGATCCAGCTGGTGTCCAAGCTGACCACGGTTGCGATCCTGTTCTTCGGCGCGAAGGCGGTCATCGCCGGCGACCTCTCGGTCGGGTCGCTCGTCGCCTTCAACATGCTCTCCGGGCGCGTCGCCCAGCCGATCCTGCGCCTCTCCCAGCTCTGGCAGGATTTTCAGCAGGTGCGCATCTCGGTCGAACGGCTCGGCGACGTCTTGAACTCGCCGGCCGAGCCCGATCACAATCCCAACCGGGCGAGCCTTCCCCCGATCAAGGGTGCTGTGAACTTCGACCGGGTTCGTTTCCGCTATCGTCCCGATGCGCCGGAGGCCCTGCGCGGCATCTCGCTGGCGATCCAGCCGGGCGAGATGATCGGCATCGTCGGCCCCTCCGGCTCGGGCAAGTCGACCCTGACCAAGCTCGTGCAGCGTCTTTACGTTCCGGAGCAGGGCAGGGTGCTGGTCGACGGCGTCGATCTCGCGCTGGTCGATCCGGCATGGCTGCGCCGGCAGATCGGCGTCGTGCTGCAGGAGAACATCCTGTTCAACCGCTCGGTGCGCGAGAACATCGCGCTCGCCGACACCACGATGCCGATGGAGCGCGTCATCGCCGCCGCTCAGCTTGCCGGCGCCCACGAGTTCATCCTCGCGCTTTCGCACGGCTATGACACGGTGATCGACGAGCGGGGCGGCAACCTCTCGGGCGGCCAGCGCCAGCGGATCGCGATCGCAAGGGCGCTGATCGGCAATCCGCGCATCCTGATCCTCGACGAGGCGACCAGCGCGCTCGACGCCGAGAGCGAGGAGATCATCCAGCACAATCTCGCCGGCATCGCCCGCGGCCGCACCGTCATCATCATCGCGCACCGCCTTTCCGCCGTGCGCCAGTGCGACCGGATCGTCACGGTCGAAGCCGGCGAGATCACCGAAACCGGCGATCATCAGACGCTGCTGCGCTCGGGCGGCCGCTATGCCCAGCTCTACACCAAGCAGATGGGGCGCAGCACGTGACGGCATGGGTCGCCGAGCGCTTTCCGACGCTCGCCAGGCACTGGGCCGTGCTGCGGGCGAGCTGGAGCATGCAGAACGAGGCCAACCGCAACCGGCGGCCGCTCTCCGATCACGAGTTCCTGCCGGCCGCCCTCGAGATCATGGAGAAGCCGCCGAGCCCCGGCTTGCGCATGCTGCTGCTGATGACCTGCGCCTTCTTCACCGCCGCTTTGGTCTGGTCGGTCCTCGGCACGGTCGACGTCGTGGCGGTGGCGAGCGGGAAGATCATCCCGTCGAGCAAGGTCAAGACCATCCAGCCGATGGAGATCGGCTCGGTGCGCGCCATCCATGTCGCCAATGGCCAGCATGTCGAGGAAGGGCAGCTTCTGGTCGAGCTCGACCCGACGCTCGCGACCGCCGATGAGGCGCAGGCGCGCCAGAACCTGCAGGCTTCAAAGCTCATCCAGGCCCGCAACGCGGCTCTGCTCGCCTATCTCGAGGGACGGCCGACCGGCTTCGTCGCGCCGGACGACACGCCGGCAGCGACGGTCGCGGTGGAGGAGCAATATGTCCGCGCGAGCATCGCCGAATACGAGGCGCAGGTCGCAAGCCTGCAGCAGCAGATTGCGCAGCGCGCGGCCGAGCTGACCTCCGCCGAGGTCGAGATCAACAAGCTGCGCCTCACCCTCCCGCTCGTCGAGCAGTCGCTCGAGGCGCGCCGGCAGCTCACCGAGCAGGGCAATTTCGCGCGGCTGCGGCTGCTGGAATACGAGCAGCAGCGCATCGAGCACGTCCAGAACGTCGACGTGCAGCTCGCCAATGCGGCGCGGGCGCGTGCTGCGATGACGGCCCTGGAGGCCGAGATCCGCAAGCTGCGCGAGACCTTTGGCAAGACCGCCGTGACCGAGATGGTCCAGGCCCGCGACAAGGCACAGCTTGCGGCCGAAGATCTGCGCAAGACCACGCGGCGGCGCGAATTCCTGGCCTTGCGCGCGCCCGTCGCCGGAACGGTGCAGCAGCTCGCGGTCGCGACGATCGGTGGGGTGGTGCAGCCGGCTCAGCCCCTGATGACCATCGTCCCCGATGGAGCCGAGATCGAGGTCGAGGCCCAGGTCCTCAACAAGGACATCGGCTTCGTCCGCGAGGGCCAGCCGGTCCGGGTCAAGCTGGAGGCCTTTCCCTTCACCGATTACGGGCTGGTGCCGGGCATCGTCGAGAGCATCAGCCGCGATGCGATCGACCTGTCGCAATCGAACGGCCAGCCGCAGCGCGACGACAAGGGCCGGCCGGTCCAGCCCGGCCTCGTCTACGCCGCGCGCATCCGCCTGTTGCAAACCAGCATCCGCGTCCGCGACCGCCAGCAGACGCTCGGCCCCGGCCTCTCCGTGCAGGCCGAGATCAAGACCGGCGAGCGGCGGATCATCCAATATCTGCTGTCGCCGATCACGCAGTCGCTGGATGAGGCGGGGCGGGAACGGTGAGGGGGTTGGCGCCCCGGAGCGTCGAGAATCGCGTCGTCGAGCCGATGACGCGCGGCCGTATCGCCATCGCCAAGGCCGGCGGCAAGGACAAGGTCGAGGAGACCCCCGGCATCGCGATCTGGGCCAGCGTCTCCGACGAGGTCGACGCCAAGATTCCCGTGCGAAGCTTGGGAAGGTGACGCATGACGATCAGATTTGCGACGTTCGACTCATGTGGAAAGTGGCCTCGCCGTTCAATGGGTCCGAGACGAGCCTCCGATGGAGCGCTCGACGCACTTCAAGTTGATTGTCGGCGGACTCGAAGTCCCATTTGCCGCCTCCTACGACTACGGTGAGGACAAGATCAAGAAGGTAAATCCGGATATTGGCGCTCTTGAAATCGATCGCCTTTCCACCGCGCTGTGGGAGAAGAACTACCGAGCGGTCAACGTTGAGGCCAACTTCGATAGGCAGATATTCGTCGAGGTTTGGCGAGACTTGGTTTCGCAAGGTCACAGTAGCTATCGGATATCGACCTACTACACCGAAGTCCGGACGCCGAATGCCAGCGATAAGAATGAGTGGGAGTGCCAAGGATGATCGTTGATCCGCTCTTGGGGCCTCCTTCGAGGCGCGATCCCTGAAGGTGGAAAACTCGCAGTTCATGCATTTAACGAGAATTACGGTCACAGCGCACACAAGTCACGATCCGGCAGCCTTGTAGCCACCACCTAATGGGCGTGAGCGAAAAGTGACGCCGCAGCTTCGTCTGCAGGCTGTTGCGCGCTTCCTGTGAGCTTCGCTAGCCGCACCGAACCGCTCGCACCAATCTTCCGAAGCCGCCGAGTTCCCTTCTCCACAATCGTCAAATATCGCAACAGACGTGAGACACATCGCGAAACATTTTTTTGGGCGCATCGCGGTTTCGTCTTGAAGTTGTATGCGAGTTAACGTTCTATGAACGCCGAAGGAGGGGCAGTGGGGCTGCGTCCGATCACCTGCGACAGAACTATACATCCGCTACCGCGGTAGCCATCGGTGCAACCGGGGCGGGTATTGCGCAGATGACGGATTTCTTCTCGTCGGCAGGCGTGCGGCCCGGATGGGCTGCCGGCCGCCGCAGCAGGCTCACGTCCCCAGGGATCACGATAAGCCCCGTCGCGCGGGGTGAATGCGGGGAGCGAGAGCCATGGCAAAAAACGCGAACGAGACGGCAGCCGCCGGCAAGCCGGCATTGAACGGGATCAAGGGTGGCGCCGCGGCCGGGCCCGCGAATGAGAAAGAGCGCGCGCTCGATCCACAGGTGCTGGCGCAGATCGCCGCGTTCAAGATGCGGATCCAGGCCGGCGTCGGCGAGGTCGTCCTCGCCATGCTCAACCTGCCGCGCTACCGCAACCAGACCTTGGCCGACGTGATGCATCTCGTCGTCGAGCCGATGACGCGCGACCGCATCGCCATCGCCAAAGCCGGCGGCGAGGGCAAGGTCGAGGAGACCGCCGGCATCGCGATCTGGGCCAGCGTGTCCGACGAGGTCGACGCCAAGATTCGCGAGCAGATCCAGGCCCGCGTGTTCCCGATCCGCCTCAAGGCCGAGGAGTGGACCAGCGGCGAGACCACCTGGCTGCTCGACGTCATCGCCCCCTCGCAAAAAGTCGCCACTGCCGTGCTCGCTAACTTCAAGCAGGTGGTGAAGGACAAGCCGGTGCGGATTCATCCGATCGTGAGCCAGCTGGTTGATCCAGCCGTGCTGGAGAAGATGAAGGTGCGGCCGGTGGGGGAGGCGGGAGAGAAGACAACATGATTTGTGCACTGCGTAACGCGAATCAACGCAGTCCAGAAAGATTGGCGCTGAGGTCGCGAAACGAGGTCTGTGGTTTGATCGCGGGAGTTCGCGCGCGATGTTGATTTTGCGAGCGCGTCTGGTGAGATGGCTTTAGTGTGCAGCCACGACAAATCTGGGAAAGCTTCTCCGTTGAAAGCTCGCAGAACGAGCGCGGAAAGCAATGAGCGTGGACGTACCAAATGACTGAGAAATACAAAGCGTGGACGGACGCAAACGGTCAGTACTTCGATTGGCTCGAGGAGCTATGGGCCCTGGAGACGGAACAGAAGGCGAAAGGCGGAGACACGCAAGAGGCTCTCATGATGCCCGTGTCGGAGTTGCGGTTGCCTAAACTCAGCTTTCTCGTCGATTGCCTCGCAGCGATCAGAGCGAATCCTGATTTGATGGGCAGGATTTCTCAGATGGCTCACCGTTATCCGACGCCCGATTTATTGCCTGAAAACGAGTCGCACGAACTTGCACACCTGGTTCGGATGTTTCTGACTTGGTTCGGGCTCAAGAAAGAATCGGTTCAGGGCCGAACATCGTCGCCTTTAAATCCAACGGCTTCAGGGTTCCTCTTCGGAATTCTATACGATCAAGAACGTGGAAGCCTGCGCTGCTCAGACGCCGACGCAATCAGGCAAGAAATTCTTCCGGGATTTTTTGTCGACGACTTGCGACCTGATCAAAGGGACGAGTCCGATGGCTGATTATTTTATTCTCGACACGGGGGCTGCCGGGACGCTTGCCAGAATTGCTGGATTGGACTCGCTTCTCGCCGGCGGAACGAAATTCGTTATCATGCAGCAAACGTTGGATGAGCTGCAGGCGGCCGGTACACCGGCAGCGATCAAGAACGCATTCTTTCAATGGTGGAGCACCAATCAAAGCAACGCAATTGTCGTAAATCAACAACTCACGGCGGCTGATCTAGCGCTTTACAATCCAAACAATAAACCCGGTCAGCTAGGCGACGTTGCAATCAAGAAGTTTCTTGCTAGCCCGAGCAATTCGAGTAACTTTTTTACGATTGTCGCAAATGATGGTGATCTGATCGGCTTGCGCGGGGCCAACTATCGGGCAACTCAATCGGCGACGGGCTTCATAGCCGAAGCGATTCTCGACAAGCGCCTCTCGGAAGCGGAGGCGGTCCGGCTCTCCAACCTTTTAAAAGACCCCGCGAACTTGCAGGGTATATCTCCAGGCAAGGTCAAGGACGGTTTTAAGACAAACTGGCGATCCGTTGTCTTTGAGGAAGCCGAGATTCGCAAGTTCTACGCCGACGCCAAGATGGCGCCCGGGCTAATTTCGCCGGCATTGAAGAAGGGAATTACTGTTACCGCTCTGGCGGCTGGCGCGACGATACTGCAGAAGGCTGGCATTATCGGAAACATATTGAGTTTCGGTGTGACAGCTGCGCACGCTGCGGATTTGCGTTCGTCGGGCAATGCGGAAGACACCAAGAACGCCAACCGACTGTGGGCGGAATACCTGTTCGATAATGCTGGCGGCCTGGTAGGCGGCGCGTTGGGTGGTTTTGCCGCGATCGCACTGCTCAAAGGTCTGGGCGGTTTCTGGGGGCCGCTGATCGGCGCGGTGGCCGGCAGCCTTGGCGGGTCACTTGGCGGCAGCAAGCTCGGAGGTTATCTCTACGAGAGATATCCAGCAGTGTTCGATGATTTCATCAACAAGGTCTATGATGAAATCAGGGGTCTCACGACAACTACGAATGAGTACTACGATATTCTGGGCAACGCGTCCACGTTAGGAAGCGAGTTCATCTATAATCCTGATGCTTTCTTCACAAAGATTGCGACCAGTTTTGGGTTCTCCATCGATCTCGGTCAAGGTGGAGACGGCAATGACATGCTCGTCGCAACGAAATGGACAAAGACGTTCGGCGGAGCCGGCGATGACTACCTAATTGGTTGGAAGCCACAAACCGTCAAAGCGGGAGATATCTTCGACCCCGAAATGTACGCTCACGCCCAAGCTGATTGGGCTGCCTACGATGCGGCTGTTGCTCGGGGGGAGATGCCTCCCCCGCCAACGCTCGATCGCAATGCGGGCGTAGCAACGCAGGATCTGAGCATGATCCTCGATGGCGGTACCGGCAACGATTGGGTACTCGCCATTGGTGGTGAAAAGGCAACCACTGCAGGCGGTCTTGGTCGCGACTGGATCTACAACCGCTCGATGGGCGGAATCATCTGGGGTGATACCGTCGGCGGACTTTACGAAAAGCCCGTTCTCGATGCTCAGGGTAATCCCATCCTCAATCCGGACGGCACTCCCAAGACGACACCGACCAAGGTCGAGGACACCGCGGCCAACTCCGACAACATCTGGTACTCGGCCAACACCATCGTCAAGGATGCGCAGCATCACGACGTCCTCAAATTCTATGGTCTGACTCTCACCGGCGGCAATGCCGAAGGCGGCATCGCCGGTCTTGCGGCATTCGGCGGCGTCGGTGCTGTCGTCGGCTACACCAATTTCCTGGCCACGGCTGCTGCAAACGGCGGCAAATACGATCCGGCGAAGTCGATCTATTTCGATCATCTGCTGCCGTGGATGACCTATGCGTTCCGGCCCAATGCCCGCGGCGGGCTGGACATGTACGTCACCAACCAGTTCGACCAGTTGTTCACGGCTGTTTTCGGCGGCACCGCGAGCGACGCCTACAAGGCGCAGCAGGCGCTGGATGCACAAGGCATCCTGAAGGGCTGGATGAAGATCGAGAACTTCGATCTCGTCGGCAGCTACATCGGATTCCAGCAGGCAGAGCTCACCGGCCAGGGCACCTTCGGCATGGTGTTCAAGGCGCCCAATCCGATCGCCGATCTGATGACGCTGCTCGAGCCGCTGCTCGGCGTGTACGGCATTGCCATTGCCGCCCAATATGGCGGCAATACCCTGATCGATCAGGCCGTGACCCTCAGTGCCGCCGCGACGCGGTTTGCCAAGGGCATGAAATGGGCGGACGGGGCCGATCCGCTGGTGATCGATCTCGATGGCGACGGCATCGAGACGACCGATCTCGGCGTGAGTCCGGTCTATTTCGATATCGACCATGATCTGTTCGCCGAACGCACCGGCTGGCTGAAGGGCGACGACGGCTTCCTGGTCCGGGACGTCAACGGCAACAGCGGAATCGACGACATCTCGGAGATGTTCGGCGGCGTCGGGCAGTCCGGCTTCGCCCAGCTGTCGCAGCTCGATTCCAATGGCGACGGCAAGATCACGGCCGCGGACGTGCTGTGGTCCGAGCTGAAGGTCTGGCAGGACCTCGACGGCGACGGCATCACCGATGCGGGCGAGCTGAAGACGCTCGATCAGCTCGGCATCGTCAGCATCGATCTCGGCGCCACCGCGATCGACATCACCACGCCCGACGGCGCGCGGCTGACCGGCGTCGGCGACATCACCTTCCAGAGCGGTGCCGTCAGGCGCATGTACGACGCCATCCTGGCTTCGAACGACACCGACACCCGATATGCCGGCGAGGCCGGTCGGGCGGTCTGGCAGTCGGGCTCGACGCTCGACGTCAAGGGCTTTGGGCGGGTGACCAACCTGGCGGTCGCCGCCGCCAACGACATCGCGTTCGGCGAGCTCGTGACCGCCACGGCAGCCGCGATGACGACGCCAAAACTGCGCACACTGGTGGCGCAGGTCGGCGAGGTGCTCGGCGCCTGGGGCGAGGCGCTGGAACAGACGCGCGAGCTGACGCCGGTGCTGGTCGGCACCGACGCCAACGGCAAGGCCGTGCTGCTCGACCGCGGCGTCTATGTCGAGGATGCCCAGGGCGGCTACTGGACGCTCGCCTCCGGCGCGCCGGTGCTTGACGCGCAGGGCCAGCCGATCGCGCGCGCCACCATGCAGGACGTGCTGGCGCAGGCGGCAGCCTCCGGTGCGAGCTGGCGACTGGAGCAGACCTGGTCGCCGTCCGACCGCGACGCCGCGCCAACGGATCGCGATGCCGCGCCCTATCTGATGAGCGTCGTCAACGGGCGCGCCGTCGTCCTCGACTACGGCATCAAGCAGGCCGACGGCAGCTGGAAGCTCGCCTCCGATGCTGCCACCAGCTACGCCAGCAAGGACGCCATCCTCGCGCTCGCCCATCCCACCGGCACCGAATGGCGCACCGAGCAGCTCGGCTTCAACCCCTATGCCAACCTCCCGGTCGACAAGATCGGCGTTCGCTTCACCGACGGCATCGCGGTCGACTACACCGTCAAAGTGACCGACCAGGACGGCACTTTCTACGTCTGGGCGCGCAATCTCGACCGCGCCTTGCAGCTGGAATGGAAGACCGGCGATTCCCGCGAATTCAACCTGCGCAATTACGCGGTCGACTTCGACACGCTCGACGAGGTGAACTCGACCGACGATTCCACCTATCGCGTCGAGATGCTGACGCCGGCGCAATTCCATTTCGCGACCTCGCTCGGCGGTATCGATTTCCGCCCCGAGATGCTGACGGCGCAGCTCGACAATGCGACCGGGCACATCGCCTATGCCGTCGGCCCCGGCGGCAGCGCCAACCTGTCGACCGATCCGGCGCATTACGTCTCCGGCATCGCGACCATGATCGACATGCTGCAGCCGGTCATGACCGAGTACATCGCGACTTCGCGCCGTTATGCGGTCCGCATCGCGATGCAGGGCGGCCTCAAGGACTTCTTCCGCGGCCTCACCTACGATCTCGCCTCCGACAGCTACAAGCCGACGACCAACCGCGAGCTCGCCCCGATGTTCGAGGCGATCTTCGCCGGCGCGCCGGCCAGCAACACGGACGATGCCGTGTTCGACTACCTGGCGCAGTGGAACGGCATCCTGGCGCAGGTCTATCCTGATTACCACCCGTCCGGCGAGGGCAATCTCGGCGGCTCCACGCTCGCGGTCAACCAGGCCTTCATCATGCAGATGATGCTGCCGGCCTTCGAGACCGTCGGCGTCGACCTCGACATCCGCGGCGTCGCGCACGCGCTCGGCATCAGCGACGAGCGCATCATCACCCACGCGGCCGGCGACGTCATCGTCGACGGCACCGATGCGACCGACTATTTCTACATGACCGCGGGCAACCAGACCCTGCGCGGCGGCAAAGGCGCCGATTACTATTTCGTCGGGCGCAGTTCGGGCGACGACCTCATCGACGACAAGGACTTCGGCGACGGAGACGAGCTGCGCCTCACCGACGTGCTCTCGACCGACGTCAAGGCGATCCGAGACGGCGAAGATTTGATCCTGCAGATCCGTGGCCGCACCAACACCATTCGCCTGACCGACCAGTTCCTCGGCGAGAACAACGAGCTCCTCAGCAACGGCAAGCGGGTCGATTCCGGCGTCAGCGCCATCGTGTTCGCGGACGGCGTGGCCTGGGACCGTTTCCGCATGTCGATGGAGGTGCTCGACCGGGAGCGCGCCGCCGGACAGTTCAACGACAATCTGATGGGCTCGGGTTCGGCCGACATCCTCTGGGGGGGCAAGGGCAACGATTACATGAGCGGCGGCGCCGGCGGGGACATCTATGTCTTCCAGGCCGGCGACGGACAGGACGTCATCGACGACCTCGGCAATTTCTCGTTCGGGCCGGTCAAGGCCGGCATCGACGTCCTCAGCTTCAAGAACGGCATCAAGGTCGAAAATCTGAAGCTGATCCGCGACGGCGAAAGCCCAGATCTGCAGATCGTCTTCCTCGACGACGACGGCCAGCCGACCGGCGACACGCTCGTCATCAAGGGGCAGTTCGCCGGCATCAAGACCGGCCTCGGCCTGTTCTCCGACGCGCTCGGCTCGAGCGACGGGCTCGACTATGTCGCGCCGAATCTGATTGAACGTTTCGTCTTCGACGACGGCTCCAGCGTCGATTTCACGCAAATCGTGCAGAAGGTGCTGGAGAACGCCAAGACCGCGAACGACGACGCGATCTACGGCATGATCAATGCCAACACGCTCGACGGCGGCGCCGGCAACGACTTCCTGTCCGGCAAGGAGGGCGACGACACCTATATCTTCGGCCGCGGCTACGGCCGCGACGTGGTGCTCGACAATTCCATTCCCGGACTGTTCGATCCGCCGCAGCACGACAAGCTGCAATTCGTCGACGAGATCCGCTGGACCGATCTCGACTTCCTGCGCGACGGCGCCAGCGATACGCTGCGCATGCGCATCAAGGGCACGACCGACGAAGTCGTGCTGCAAGACTTCCTCGCCACGGTTCCGATCCTTGGCTTCGTCAACGTCATCGAGGACATTCAGTTCGGCGACGGCACGGTCTGGACCGGGTTCAAGCTGGCTCAGCACTACATCGACATCGCCAAGACCGCCGGCAACGACACGATCTACGGCTATGAGGAGCTGTCCGATTCGATCGACGGCGGCGCCGGCGACGACCGTCTCGTCGGCTTCGGCGGCAACGACGTCTATTACGTCGCGCGGGGGGAGGGCAACGACACCATCCTCGACAGCTCGGGCAACGATCAGGTCATTCTCTCCGGCATCGCCTCGACCGACGTCGACTTCTCCCGCACCGCACTCGACCTGATCATCACGGTCCGCGCCACCGGCCAGCGCTTCGTGCTGGAGAACCAGTATGTCCGCGACGACGGCCAGACCTATGCGGTGGAGAACCTGGTCTTCACCGACCGCACGGTGTCGTTCCTCGACGTCAATCCGGAGGACATCGATCTCGTCGGGACCGACGGCGACGAGACCATCACCGGCTCGAATTTCGCCGAAACGCTCGACGGGCGCGGCGGTAGCGACACGCTGACGGGCGGCGACGGCGGCGACACCTACAAGTTCGACGCCGGCTACGGCCAGGACGTCATCGTCGACCGCCGCGTGCGCGCGAGCTGGTCGGACCGTCGCGGCGTCCGCGTGCCGGTTGACGACGTCGTGCAGTTCGGCGGCGGCATCACTCGCGACAACGTCGTTTTCACCAAGGACGGTGACGACCTCCTGATCTCGATCACGGGCCGCACCGACACGCTACGCATCCGCAATCAGTTCCGCGACGCCGAGGACGGCGTCGAGCTGTTCCGCTTCTTCGACGGCTCCACCATCAAGATCTCGGACGTCGAGCAATTGCTGCAGATCGCCGGCGGTAACCGCGGCGACAATGTCATTACGGGCCTGCTCGACCAGGAGAACGTGCTGGACGGGCGCCAGGGCGACGACACGCTTTACGGCGGCAACCGCGCCGATACCTATGCGTTCTCGGCCGGCTATGGCTTCGACCGCATCATCGAGCGGCCGGACACGGCGGGCATCGTCGATCGCGTGGTGTTCGGCGCCTCCGTTCGCTTCGAGGACATCGTCGCCACCCGCAATGGCAATGATCTCCTCATCGATCTCGGCAGCGGCCTCGACGTCCTGACCATCGTCAACGGCCTGTCGACCAGCCGCGTCGAGCAGTTCGAATTCGCCGACGGGCGAATTCTGTCCATTGAAGCCATCATCGACCGCATGCTGACCGGCACCGCTGCCGACGACCATCTGATCGGTTTCGACAACCGCGACGATGTGCTGTCCGGCGGGGCAGGCCAGGACGCTCTCGAAGGCGGGTTCGGCAATGACAGCTACAAGTTCGGCATCGGTGACGGCAGCGACAGCGTCTCCGATACCGGCGGTATCGACAAGATCGTGTTCGGCGAAGGCATAACCTCCGATCTCGTCCATTTCAGCAATATCGGCGGCGATTTGCTGATCTCGATCGGCAACGGCACCGACCGGCTCGCCGTCCTGTCCGGCTATAGCGCAAGGCCTGTCGAGAGCTTCGTCTTCGCCGACGGCACCACGCTGTCGATCGAGGACGTGCGCGGCATCATCCGCGACGGCCTGTCGAATGCCAGCCAGGACCTTGTCGATCTCAGGGAGTTGCCCGCCGCCAGCACGCTGCGTCCGGGCGCCGGCCATGACCGCCTCATCCTGGCCCAGGATTCGCGGGTCCTCATCGGCGCCTCCGAAGGCATCGACAGCGTCGAGATGCCCGCCGGCGTGACCAGCGCCACGGTCGTGCTCGAGGCGTACGCCTCGAGCGACGCGATGGTCAGGCTCGTGGCGACCGACTCGACGGACCTCGTCGTCTCTTTCTCGTCGGGAAGCCAGCTGATCGTCAGAGGTGCGCTCGGCAACGGCAGTGTGCCGAACATCGAATTCGCCAACGGCGTCACCTGGAACGGCGCGGCGCTGGTGCAGGCGGCGATTGCCGGGCAGTCGAGCGCGGGGAGCGACATTATCATCGGCAGCGGCCGCGCAGACGTCATCGCCGGCGATGCCGGGGACGATCTCCTGAGCGGCGGGGCAGGCGACGACACCTACAATTTCACGCGCGGCGCCGGCCGCGACGTGATCGACGACAGCTCCGGCAACGACACGCTCACCATCACCGGCTATCGGCCCGACGAGCTGCGCGTCTCGCAGATCGATCCGGCGCGCAACGAGCTGGTACTGTCCTTTGCCGATTCGACCGACCAGATCGTGCTGCGCTACGTCTGGGGCTGGAACGGCGTCGACGTGGTTCGTTTCGGTGACGGCACGACGTTCACGCTCGACCAGCTTCGCGACATGGCGGCCGATTTCGGGACCTGGCAGGACGACCGCATCGTCGGTTCGGCGCGCAACGAGACGTTCAGCGGCGGCGCAGGCGACGACGTCATCATCGGCGGCGGCGGCGATGACATCTATCGGTTCGGACGCGGCGACGGTCAGGATCGGATCGAGAGCAACGGCGCGGCCGACGGCAAGGGAACGCTCGTTTTCGGGGCGGGGATTGCGCTGGAAGACATCGTCGCGACGCGGGATGCCGACGGCAACATCGTGCTGTCGATCGGCGGCACCGACGACCGCATCACGCTGGTCGATCCCGCCGGCGACATCGATCCGGTCATCGCCAGGATCGTCTTCGCCGACGGCCGCAGCCTCGGCTACCGCGACATTGCCGCCTCGATCGGATCGACCGAAGGCGACGATCACATCGTCGTTCCCGCCGATCTCGCCAATCCCGACATCGGCTCGGTGATCTCTGGCGGCCTCGGTAACGATCATGTCGAAGGCGGAAGGGGCGCCGACGTCGTCACCGGGGGCAAGGGCGACGATCTGCTGGAAGGCGGCAGCGGCGCCGATACCTACTATTTCGGGCGCGGCGATGGGCAGGACACGATCGCCGATGTCGAGATCACCGACGCGTCCAAGGTCGACAAGGTCCAATTCGCGGCCGGGATCCTGCCGAGCGACATCCGCTTCCTCTCCGTCGGACCGAGCGACCTCGTGGTCGGCCTTGTCGGCAGCGATGATCGTCTGACGCTCAAGGACATGTTCCGGGCCGGGACCGGCACGACCGACTATGGGGTCGAGCGGTTCGAATTCGCCGACGGCACGGTCTGGCAGCTCGCCGATATCGTCTCGCACGCAGCCGCGTCGACCGGCGCGGGCGCCGACGCGATCGATTTCGGTCCGCAGCTCGATGCCGCCATCACCCTCGACGGTGGCGCGGGCGACGATGTGCTCGCCGGCGGTATCGGCGACACCACCTACGTGTTCGGCCGCGGCTATGGCCGCGACACGATCCGCGAGGCCGCGAACGCGACCGGCTCCAGCGACACGCTGCGCCTGAACAGCGGGATCGTGCCGAGCGACGTCGTGGTCGTCAGGGACGGCAACGACATCGTGCTGCGCTTCGTCGGCAGTGACGACCGGCTGACCATCATCGGCCAGGCCACGGCGAGTGCGCCGCCGATCGACGTCGTGCGCTTCAACGACGGCACTCAATGGAGCGCGGCGACGCTGCTCTCGCGCGCGCTGACGCCGGATGCGGCCGAGCAGGTGCTGCATCCGAACAATCCGTCGGCCGATCCGTTCGCCGCCCCGGTCTTCGCGGGCGCGGGGCCCGGATCCGGCGGGGGAGGAACGCAGGGATCCTCGACCATCGGCCTTGCCCGCTACGATTCCGTCTCGCAGCCCGTCACCGGCCTCGCCGTGGTCGGTTCGGCCACCGAGATCGGCAACGGCACCTATCAATTGACGCCGGAAGCCGGCAGCAGAGCCGGCGCGGTCTGGGGCAGCATCGACCTCTCGCAGAACGTGGTCTGGACCACCAAGATGCTCTTCGGTGCCAACGAGGGTGGCGCCGACGGCTTGTCCTTCGCAGTTCAGAACAAGAGTGCGGGCGAGCTGACGGCGTCGGGCGGCGGCGGGATGGGCGCGCTGGTCTCCGGCTCGTTCGGCATCATCTTCGATACCTGGGGGCAGGCGACCGACTTCAGCCAGTTCGTCGTCAACGGCCAGACCGGCGACGATAATTTCGATCCGCGGCACGACTTCAGCCAGCTCGAGGATGCCGCCTGGCACGATGTCGTCATCAGCTGGGATGCGGCGAGCAAGACCTTCAGCTACAGCGTCGACGGAACGCCGATCGGAAGCAAGACTTACGATGTCGTCGGCAGTCTCTTCGGCGGCGATGCCGACGTTTGGTACGGCTTCGGCGCGGCCACGGGCGGCGCAACCAACGACCAGCGAGTCCAGATCCTCTCGGTCACCACCTTGCAAGGGACCGGGGTCGACCCTGACACGATCGGCACCGTCGAGCAGATCGGCTCCGGCCTGTTTGCGCGCGAGCTCGCCGGTGCTGCCGCACAGAACAGATATGACTTGTTCGTGCCGCTTTCGCGCTGGGGCGACCGTGTCGACGTCGTCACGAATTTCAAGGGCGGCGACGCCGGCGACAGTCTCAACATCGCCATTGCCGAAGGATTGTCCGGCACGTTGCTGGCGCGCGCGGTCGGCTCCGACACGCTGATCTATTTTGCGGAGCAGGGCACGCAGCGCTTGGCCGATGCACGGCTGCTGTTGCGGCTGGACAACGTCTCGCCGACCAGCCTCACCAGCGTCAATTTTGCCGGTGCCGCGTTCACGGTGGTTGCCAACCAGATCTTGACCGCGAGCGGCGCAACCCCGCTTCAGGGCGGTTGGGGCGACGACACGATTAACGGCGACAACGCGGCCAACACGCTGTCAGGTGGGGCCGGCAACGACACCTTCGCGGATGCCCGTGACGGCAACGACATTCTGACCGGCGGGACCGGCAACGACTGGCTGCGCGGTGGCGGCGGCAACGACACCTATGTGTTCAACCGCGGTGACGGCCAAGACATTATCAGCGATTGGGGTTCCGGGACCGACACCATCCAGTTCGGTGCCGGCATTACGGCCGCCGATGTCGTGGTGACGCAGGGCAGTAACGGCCAGGACCTCATCATCGCCATCGCGGGGACCGACGACAGGATCACGGTCCAGCGGAGCCTCGATGCCGACTGGACTCGAGTAGAGCAGCTGCGCTTTGCCGACGGCAGCACGCTCAGCTATACCCAGATGGTCGAGCGGTCGCTGACGCCGACGGTCGGCAATGACACGTTCGCCGGAGACCAGTTTGCCAACACGCTCTCGGGCGGCGTCGGCAACGACACCATCTCGGATGGCCGCGACGGCGACGATACCCTGATCGGCGGGGCCGGTAACGATTGGCTGCGCGGCGGCAACGGCAACGACACCTACATCTTCAATCGCGGTGATGGTCAGGACGTCATCAGCGACTGGAATTACGGGAATGACGTCATCCAGTTCGGCGCCGGCATCACGGCCGCGGATGTGGTGGTGACGCAAGGCAATAGCGGCCAGGACCTCATCATTGCCATCGCGGGAACCGAAGACAGGATCACCGTCCAGCGAAGCATCGATACCGACTGGAGCCGGATCGAACTGGTGCGCTTCAGCGACGGCAGCACGCTCAGCTATGCGCAGCTGCTCGACCGCTCGCTGGCACCGACCAGCGGCGACGACACCTTTGCCGGCGACCAGTCCGCCAATACGATATCGGGCGGCGCCGGCAACGATACGATCCTCGATGGCCGCGACGGCGACGATATCCTGATCGGCGGCACCGGCAACGACTGGCTGCGCGGCGGCAACGGCAACGACACCTATGTGTTCAACCGGGGCGACGGCCAGGACATCATCAGCGACTGGAACTACGGCAACGACACGATTCTGTTCGGGACCGGAATCACCGCCGCCGACCTCTCGCTGACGCGCGCCAGCAACGGCCAGGATCTGATCATCGCCATTGTCGGAACCGAGGACCGGATCACGATCCAGCGAGATATCGACACCGACTGGAGCCGGATCGAGCAGCTGCGCTTCGCCGACGGCAGCACGCTCAACTATGCCGACATGCTCGCGCTGGCGGACGCCAACGACCGCAGCGGCCTCACTCAGATCGGTGCGGCATCCACCAACGGCATCGTCGGGACCGATGCTGCCGAACTGCTCAATGCGACCGCCTATGCGACTGGCGCCATATTGGATGGTCGCGGCGGCTACGACCAGCTGACGGGCAGCGCCTATGACGACGCCCTGACCGGCGGCACCGGCAACGACTCGCTGACTGGCGGCGCCGGCGCGGACACCTACCGGTTCTCCGCGGGCTTCGGTCAGGACACGATTCAGGAATCGACGTCGAACGGCAGCAACAACATCATCGTGTTCGATGCCTCGCTCTCGATCGATGATTTCGTGCTGGAAGCCTACGTCTCGACCGACGGCAACGGCAATTCCGATTTCGGTCAGGCCCGGCTGCGCTTCGCCGGCACCGACGACCGGATCACGATCGCCGACCTCGACACGATCCAGCAGATCCGCTTCGCCGACGGCACAGTGCTCGACCGGCAGCAGATGCTGGCCCGCGCCGTCGACCTTTACGGCAACGACCGATCGATCTCCCCGTCGGATATCCCGATTCCGAATCCGCTGAGCGGGTCGGCGAAAGACGACCTGCTCGAAGGCCGTGGCGCCGACGATACCCTGCTCGGCGGCGCGGGTAACGATCGCCTCGACGGAGGCGACGGCGCGGACATCCTGAGCGGCGGGACCGGCAACGACGCCCTGTCCGGCGGCGCTGGAGCCGACATCTATCGGTTCTCGGCGGGTTTTGGCCACGACAGGATCGACACAGGCGACACCGGGCTCGACTGGATCGAGTTCGATTCCAGCCTGACGCCAGCCGACATCGAGCTGCTGCGTCCCTACGACCGGTATGAGGGCGGTGGCCTCACCGACGATCTGCTCGTGCACGTGAAGGGCACCGAGGACGTCATCGAAGTCCGCTATGCCCTGGGCGAGAATCCTTACCAGAGCATTGCCGGCATCCGCTTCGCGGATGGAACGACCTGGACGCTGGCCGACATCATCAACGCAGCGGTGCCGACGCCGGGCATCAACGTGCAAGGCGCCATCTCGGACGACACGCTGACCGGCACGGCCAACAACGATTCCCTCAATGGCGGCGGCGGCAACGATACGTTGACCGGCGGTGCCGGCGACGATTTCCTGTGGGGCGCGGAAGGTGACGACATCTTCGATGGCGGCGCAGGCAGCGATGCCCTGATCGGCGATTCCGGCTCGGACCTTTATCGCTTCTCCAGCGGTTTCGGCAACGATTTCATCGATGATTTCCGTGACGCCGGTGCGATCAACGCGATCGTCTTCGATTCGACCATCGCGGTCTCCGACATTGCCGTCTACTTCTCGCAGTACGGCGACCTGATCCTGAGATCCGTCAACTCGGACGATTCCATCACGATCGGCAGCGCCTATGCCGATGAAAACGCCGGTGTCGACGAGGTCCGTTTCGATGACGGGACGATCTGGACCCGCGACCAGCTCGTTGCGGCCGCGACGGCCCTGCCGGGCAGCGTGATCCAGGGCGACGCGACCGATCAGACGCTGACAGGCACCGCCTTCGACGACAGCATCGACGGCGATGCCGGAAACGAAACCATCATCGGCGGCGCGGGCAACGATATCCTGTACGGTGCAGACGGCGCCGACATCCTGATCGGCGGCGCCGGCCATGACGAGCTGGACGGGGGATACGGTAACGACATCTATCGCTTCTCGGCCGGGTTCGGCTCGGACACGGTTTACGTCACGCCGTACTATGCGGACGACACCGATATCATAGAGTTCGACGCGACGATTGCCGCTGCGGATGTCCATCTCACTTTCGAAGGAGATGGATACCCGCCGAGCATGATGTTGACGATCGACGGCAGCACCGACCAGATCATGCTGAACGGGCTGCACGAGTCCACCGAGATCCATTTCGCGGACGGCACGATCTGGACTTATGACGACATGGCCTCGCTCGCCGCGCCGTGGCTGGGCGTCAACCTGCAGGGCGACCAGGGCACCGACGTTCTCGGGACCAGCGGCTGGGACAAGCTCGAGGCCAACGACGGCGTCGCATCCACCATCATGGGCTTTGCCGGCGACGACATCCTCAACGGCTCCACCGGCGACGACATCCTCGTCGGCGGCACCGGCGACGACCAGATGCAGGGCAACCAGGGAGCCGACACCTACCGCTTCTCGGCCGGATTCGGCCAGGATGAGATCTACGAGTGGGGTTCCGAGGTCAACCACATCGTCTTCGACTCTTCGATCTCGTCCGGCGATATCATCATCGAGCACGAGGCGGGCTATAATGGCGACATCACCTATGCCGACGTGATCCTGCGCGTCGCGGGCACCGAACACCGTATCACATGGGGCGGCGGCTTCGGCTCCGGCGATTTCGACATCCGGTTTGCCGACGGCACGGTCTGGAATTCGGACGATATCAGGGCGCGCTGGAGCTCGGTCGAGCATCCCTATCAAGGCGGCACCCCGATGGTCGGAGGCGCCACCAACGACAGCATCTACGGCTCGACCGTCGCCGACGTCATCGAAGGCGGCGGCGGCAACGACTATCTGGACAGCAATTCCGGTGGCGACATCCTGGTCGGAGGAACCGGGTCCGATCGGCTGTATGGCGGTCTCGGCAGCGATACTTACCGCTTCTCTGCCGGCTTTGGCGAGGACTGGATCAACGACTCCGTGAACGGTTCGGACGTCAACGTCATCGAATTCGATGCGACGATCGACCCGGCGCAGGTCAGCGTCCTGTCTGACGCCTCAGACCTCCAGGGCAATTACTATCTGTCCATTGCCGGCACCGAGGATCGCGTCTGGGTCTCGCGCTACGGCCACGACGCCGTGATCTCGCAAGTCCGTTTCGCCAATGGCACGGTATGGAGCGCCGCCGATATCGAGGCGCGTCTGACCTATTCGAACCGGCCGACGCTGGTGAGTTCGGCTGGTGGCGCACAGATGGTCGGTACCGCCGGCAGCGACACCCTGACCGGCACGGCCGCCGCGGACGACATCAACGGCGGTGGATCGGTCCAATGGCGGCCGGTCGGTCCCAACCTCATCGTCAACGGCAGCTTCGAGCAGCTTGCCGCGGATGCCAGTCCGCAAAGCTGGGGCTACTCGGCAACGACGTTGCCGGGCTGGAGCCGGATCAACAGCACGCAGCCGGCGACGACGCTCGGCATCGAGCAGATCACCTCCGGCTACAATGGCGTCACCGCAACCAACGGCAATTATTGGCTCGATCTCGACGGGGCGGGCACCGGCGGCAGCAATGTGCAGATCGCACAGGACGTGACCGGTCTCACCGAGGGCGAGACGTTCCTGGTGCAGTTCGACCATGCCAACCGCACCTGGGACTGGAACGGCTCGTTCGACGTGCTGTGGAACGGCACGGTGGTCGCGAGCTTCAACAATACCGGCACGGCGATGGTGCGCTCCAGCGTGCTGGTGACGGCAGCCGCCGGCACCAACCAGCTCAGCTTCCGTGGCACCGGCAACCAAGACGGCGTCGGCGCCTCCCTCGACAATGTGACCCTGACGCGTGCGGAAGCCGTCCCAAGCTCGGCGGTCGGCAACGACGTCCTGTCCGGTCTCGACGGCAACGATCTCGTCCGGGGCGGTGCCGGAGACGATGTCATCTCCGGCGGCAACGGCAACGACACGCTCAACGGCAATGGCGGCAACGACACCATCAACGGCGATGCCGGCATTGACATCCTGATCGGCGGCAAGGGCAACGACAACCTGGTCGACGGCCAGGGCAACGACGTCTATCGCTTCGCGGCCGGCGATGGTCAGGACATCATCACCGACGCAAATGGAATCGACCAGATCGAATTCGGCGCCGGCATCGATC
Source organism: Bradyrhizobium sp. 22 (assembly GCF_000482425.1). Lineage (NCBI taxonomy): Bacteria > Pseudomonadati > Pseudomonadota > Alphaproteobacteria > Hyphomicrobiales > Nitrobacteraceae > Bradyrhizobium > Bradyrhizobium sp. 22. The sequence goes on along the minus strand of NZ_KI519400.1, from coordinate 972,731 downwards.
CGGCAGACGTCAGGGTCGCACTGGTCGGCAATTCCTCGACGCTCGTCGTCACATTCGGCAACAGTGACGACCGCATCACCATCAACAACGGCTCGGTCACCGACGGCAGGGCCATCGAGAAGTTCATCTTCGCCAACGGCACCGTCTGGAGCTTCGCCGACATCGCGGCGCGATGGAAGACGCCGACCGCGGGCGCCGACATCATCCTCGGCACCACCAACGGCGAGACCCTCGCGGGCGGCGCGGGCAACGACAGCCTGATCTCCTTTGGCGCGGCCACGCTGCTCGGCGAAGCCGGCGATGACACCCTGACCGGCGCGAACGGCGCCGATATCCTGGTCGGCGGCACCGGCAACGACACGCTGCTTGGCGGGCAAGGCGACGACGTCTACCGGTGGGGCCGTGGCGACGGCAGCGACACGCTTACCGACACCGGCGGGATCGATCGCGTCGAGATCGGCGCTGGCGTCGCGCCCGGTGAGGTCAAGGTCACTTCGCCTGACGGGCGCAGCCTCGTCCTGCGGATTCGCGACACCGGCGAAGAGCTCAAGCTCACCGATGTGATCGCGAATGCGAGCAATTTGATCGAGAGCATCGCCTTCGCCGACGGCACCGTCTGGACGATGAACGAACTGAGGGATCAGTCGTATATCGGCGAGGATGGCGCCGACACCATGGTCGGCAGCAGCGACGCCAACCGCCTCGATGGGCGCGGCGGCAGCGACAATCTCTCCGGCCTCGGCGGCAACGACGTGCTGCTCGGTGGCGCCGGCGACGACGCGCTCAACGGCGGGACGGGAGACGATGGTCTGGTCGGTGGTCTCGGCAACGATGCGCTGTCGGGCGGCGCCGGTGCCGATACCTACGTGTTCGCGGCCGGTGACGGCAACGACACGATCACCGAAGGCGGCGATGCAACGAACGATACGCTGCGGATCGAAGGCTATGGCCTGTCGCAGATCCGCTTCGGCGCGCTCGGTCAGGACCTGATCATCCGCTTCGCGGGAAGCGCCGATCGCATCATCGTCCGCAACGGTCTCGGCAGCAACGCAAGCGATCTTGTCGATGCCTTCGAGATCGCGGCCGACGGAATGACGCTGTCGCTTGCCGACGTGCGTGGCCGCCTGGTCGAGGACGTCGCCGTCACGGGCGAGTTCCTGGCCGGGAGTGCCGCGGATGACGTGCTGACCGGCGGTACGGGCGACGACTATCTGAAAGGCGGCGAGGGCGCCGACATCCTCTCCGGCGGTGCCGGCAACGATCAGTTCGGCGACATCTCCGCCGACGGTTCGGTCGACACGCTGACCGGCGGCGCCGGTCGCGACACCTATTACTATCTGCCGGTGCGGCAGGGTGCATCGCCCATCGTCGCCGACGTCATCACCGACTTCCAGGCGGGCGCTGGCGGCGACGTCATCCGCCTGATGACCAGCAATCCGAATCCGTTCGAGGGCGGCAGCATCTTCCTGGCGCAATCGGGCAGCGATGCGCTGGTCATGATGCGGGCAAGTTCAGGGCCCGACCAGGAGCTGGTGCGCCTGCTTAACGTCGACGCCGCGGCGCTGACCTCGGCCAATTTCGACGGCGTTCCGATCGCGATCGACAATTCGATCAGCATCAATGACGACGATATCGGCCACGTCCTCAACGGCAGCGCCCTCGACGACCGCATTTACGGCAATGGCGGCAACGACGTCATCAGCGGCTTCGGCGGCAACGACCGGCTGGCCGGCGGCGCCGACAACGACGTGATCGACGGCGGCCTCGGCAACGACCTGATCGCTGGCCAGGAAGGCAGCGACGTCATGGTCGGCGGCGGCGGCAGCGACATCATGTCGGGCGGCTCCGGCGATGACGTCATCACCGGTTACGGCGACGGCAGCTTCGCCACCGACACGGATGTGTTCGAAGGTGGCCAGGGCGACGATCAGCTGTCCGGCGGCATCGGCACGGACGTCTACCACTTCGCGCGCGGCGACGGCCGCGACACCATGTCCGATCTCGACGGCAGCGATCGCCTGGAATTTGCTGCTGGAATCGCAGCGGCCGATGTCAGCGTCGTGCAGATCGGCCGCGACGTCGAATTGCGGATCAACAACGAAGGCGGTCGGGTGCGCGTCATCGGCGCGCTCGACGGCGCCAGCGCCATCGAGACGATCGCCTTTGCCGACGGCACCACGTGGACCTGGAACGACGTGCTGATCCGTTCCCTGCAGGGATCGAGCGACGACGACGCGCTTGCGGTTCCCGCGAGCTTCCAGGGCGATCTCGTCACCCTCGACGGCAAGGCGGGCAATGACACGCTGCAAGGCAGCGCGGGGGCCGATACGCTGATCGGCGGCACCGGCAACGATGTGCTGCAGGGTGCAGGCGGCGACGACACCTATGTGTTCGCCCGCGGCGACGGCCAGGACGTCATCCTCGACACGTCAGGGATCAACACGCTGAGCTTCGCGGCCGGTATCCTGGCGACCGATATCCGCGTCGTGCGCGGCGCCTCCAATCTGGTGCTCGAAATCATCGGCACCGGTGATCGGGTCGATCTCGGCTCTCCGGCGATGGCGGACATGGGCGTCTCGCGCGTCACCTTCGCCGATGGCACGGTCTGGACCGCGTCGACCCTGATCGCGCTCGCCCGTACCGCGACGGACGGCGACGACGTCATTCGCGCAGACGATCTCGATAATGCGCTGGCCGGCGGCGCCGGCGATGACCGGCTGATCGGCGATGGCGGAGCTGACGACCTCGACGGCGGCACCGGAAACGATCGCCTCGAAGGCGGCACCGGCGACGACACCTACCGGTTCGCAGCCCATGGCGGCCACGACCGCATCGCCGACGCGGCCGGTAATGACACGCTGCTGCTGGCGGCGGATATCGCGCCTGACGACATCACCGTCTCGCAGAGCGAGGATGGCGCCGACTTCACGCTGATCGTCAAGTCGACCGGCGCGCGCATCACCATCGAGGGCGCGCTCGGCGCAGGCGGCATCGAGACGATCCGCTTTGCCGACGGCACGGTGTGGGGAACGTCCGATCTGATCGCGCGCGCGCCGAGCTTCGCCGACGACGCGCTGACCGGCGATGCCGGCAGCAACGTCATGGTCGGCGGTCTCGGCAACGATCATCTGTCCGGTAGTGCCGGCAACGACACCTACCGCTTCGCCCGCGGCGACGGCAGCGACGTCATCAACGACAAGGCCTCGTCCGCGGCCGATCGGCTCGAGATCAGCGGCTATACCGCGGCCGAGATCAGCTTCCACCGCATCGCCGCCGACAGCGACGATGTCGCGATCCGCTTTGCCGGGACCACCGACCAGATCGTCATCGTCGATGCGCTCGGCGTCAACTCCGCCGGGGTCGAGACGATCGCGCTCGCCGACGGCACGCAGTACACCGTCGCCGATATGAAGCTCGCGATCCTCGCCAGCCTCACCACCGACGGCAACGACATCATCATCGGCACCGACGGCGCCGACACGCTGATGGGCGGCAAGGGCAACGACCTGATCGACGGCGGTTACGGCAACGATACCTATCTCTATCGCCGCGGCGACGGCGACGACCGGATCAGCGCGGTCGGCAAGGGCACCGACGTCCTGAGCCTGACCGACTACAACGTCGCAGACGTCGTCTCTGCCGTCCGCGCCGGCCCTGACAGCAACGATCTCGTGCTCTCGTTCTCGGGCGCGGGCGATCGTGTGGTGCTGATCGACGCCCTCAGTCCGTCGAACAATCCGTCGTTCGGCCTGTCGATCCGTTTCGCCGACGGCACGGTCTGGAACCGCGACACGACGCGGGTCCGCGCGCTGTCGGATATCGACGGCACCGGCAATGACAATGTCTACGGCTTCGACGGCAACGACACCTTCGCCGCGCGGGCGGGCAACGATCTGCTCTCGGGCGCTGCCGGCGACGATCTCTATCTGTTCGGACGCGGGGCCGGCAACGACACGGTCGTCGATTCCGGAACCAATGGCACCGACCGGATCCAGATCGCGGACTTCGCCTCGACGGAAGCGCATGTCGAGCAGCTTTATCGTGGATCGGATGCCGTCGTCATCCACTTCACCGGAAACAGCGCCGACAGCCTCACCGTGTTCGATGCGCTTTCGACCGATGCCAAGGGCATCGAGAGCTACGTCTTCGCAGACGGCGTGACCTGGACCAAGGAGACGCTGCGGGAGCTGCTGGGCAACCGTGTTCCGACGGCCCTGGGTGACGGTTTCTTCTCGGTCACCACCGGCGTCGAGCTCGTCATCAAGGCGACCGATCTGCTGCGCAACGATTTCGACGCGGATGGCGATGCGCTGACGATCGTCGGCGTCGATGCCGGCGATTCCGGCGTCGCCACGATCGATAGCCAGGGCAACATCCACTACACCGCGACCAACGGCTATTACGGCTCCGCCTCGATCAGCTATACGATTTCCGACGGCCATAACGGCTTCGCCACGGCCTCGATCGATCTCAAGGTGCGTCCGGTCGCAACGGCCTATCCGGATACGGGATTCACCGTTGCCGAGGATGGTTCGCTGGTGATCCGCGTCGAGCGGCTCCTGGCCAACGACCTCGACGGCGACCGCATGATCGTCGGCCAGGTCCATCAGGCCGTCAACGGGACGGTCGCGCTGGCGAGCGACGGCAACATCACCTTCACGCCGAACGCCGATTTCAACGGCACCGCCGAATTCAGCTACGTGGCGAACACGCCCGAAGGCGGCCGGGCCGAAGCCAAGGTGACGATCCAGGTCACCGCGGTCAACGATGCGCCGGTCGCGCATGACGATACGGTCGATGCGACGCCCGAAAGCACGGGCTTCACCCTCGATCCGGCCACGCTCAGCGCCAACGACACCGATATCGACCAAGACGGGCTCACGGTGCAGTCGGTGATCTCCAACGCCGATGTCACCGTCACGATCGGCGACGATGGCCTGATCCATGTGACCCCGCGCGCCTATTTCTGGGGCAACGCTCACTTCGACTACGTCGTCGCGGACCCGAGCGGGGCGACCTCGACAGGCCGGGTCAGCTTCACGGTCACTCCCGTGAATGATCCGCCGGAGCTGCACGACGATCGCTTCGAGACGACCGACAATGGCGATCCGATCCGCGAGGACAATCCGATCGTGATCGGTGCCGATCGGCTGCTCGCCAACGATATCGAGCACGACGGCGAGACGATGACGGTCACCGCCGTCCGCAACAGCCATGGCGGCAACGCCGTGCTGCTCGAGAACAACACCGTCCTGTTCACGCCGACGGCCAATTTCAACGGCGATGCCTGGTTCGAATATCAAGTCGACGACGGTCACGGCGGTATCGCCTGGGCCCGCGCCACGCTGGCCTATCAGCCGGTCAACGACCTGCCGGATGCCCGCAACGACAGCTATACCGACCAAGCCCTGCCGATCCTGCGCGGCACGGAAGACCACGCGATCGAGATCCCGATCATCGAGCTGCTCAAGAACGACGGCGATATCGAAGGTTTCGCGGTTCAGTTCGAGAGCGCCGGCAACGCGGTGCATGGCGACATCGAAGTCACCGACCACGGCACGATCATCTTCACGCCGGATGCCGACTTCTGGGGCGAGGCGACCTTCAGCTACCTCGTCCGCGACAATGAAGGCGCGGTCGACGGCGCCACCGTCACGATGTGGTTCGACAACGTCGGCGACGCCCCGCCGGTCGCGCATCGCGACGTCATCTATGTGAACGAGGACATCCCCACCGTCATTCCGATTGCGTCGCTGCTCGCCAACGACACGGATTTGGATCGCGATCCGCTCCGTTTCCTGGGCTGGCGGCTGTCGACGACCGCGGATGCGCTGGTGTTCGGCGGTGATGCCGGCCAGAAGCTGAACGGCACGATCGAATTCGACGCCGATGGCAATCTGGTGTTCACGCCGAACCGGGATGCGAGCCAGGGCTCCGGCTTCGTCTACGGGGTGACCGACGATGCCGACGGTTCGGCGGAGGGCTATGTCGACATCGTCATCGTCCCCACCAACGACGATCCGACCGTCGGCCAGGACGAAGGTTTCGTCACGCCGCTCGACGCGCCGCTGGTGCTGCGCGTCACGGATCTGTTGAAGAACGACTACGACGTCGAGCAGGCGGACCATGACGGCGACGGCGTGATCGACGACGATCTCGACAACCCGAACCGTGCCCGCCCGACCTTCGTCGGCGTCGACGGCGTCTATGACGCGGATGCGCTTGCGCTCGGACAGCGCGTGCCGCGCGGCACGGCCGAGGTGGTCGAATGGAACGGCGAGACGTTTATCGTCGTACGCTTCCCGGCCGGCTTTACCGGCCAGGTCGCGGTCGAGTACCGCATTGCCGACGCCGATGGCGCGACCGACACCGGCTTTGCGATGGCGTCGGTGGCCGATAGCTACAACGGCCTGCTGCGCGGCACGACGAAGGCCGACTACCTCGTCGGCACCGAGGGCGCGGATCTGATCCAGGCGCTCGGCGGCAACGACTTCGTGCTGGGCGGCGGCGGCAATGACTGGATCGAGGCCGGCAATGGCGACGATCAGATCGATGCAGGCGCCGGCGACGACTGGATCGACGCCGGCGATGGCGCCGACCGCATCGCGGGCGGCGACGGCTACGATACCGTCAGCTTCGAGAACTCCGATTTCCTCGTGCGCGCCGACCTCGAATCGCGCGTCGGCCAGGGCGGCTACGCGCAAGGCGACACTTATGTCGGCATCGAGGCGCTGATCGGCTCGCAATATGCCGATCAGCTCGGCGGCGATGCCGGCGACAACCGGCTCGAAGGCCGCGACGGCAACGACCTTCTCGAGGGGCGCGGCGGCAACGACATCCTGCTGGGCGGCGCGGGCGATGACGTCCTGAGCGGCGGAGCAGGGGCCGACGTGCTCGACGGCGGCCTTGGCAACAACACGGCCGATTACAGCTTCGGCGCCACCGCTGTGTCGATCTCGCTGGTATCAGGCACGGCCCACGGCGGCGATGCCGAAGGCGATGTTCTGACCAACATCCAGAACCTGACCGGTAGCGATGCCGACGACACGCTGGAAGGCGATGCGCTCGCCAACATCCTGTCGGGAGGTCGCGGCAACGACATTCTGATCGCCAATGCCGGCGACGATACCCTGATCGGCGGCCGTGGCGCCGACCAGTTGACCGGCGGCGAGGGCATCGATACGGCCGACTACACGCTGTCGACCGAAGGGGTCACCGTCGACATGGCCGATGGTGCGGCCGGCGGCGGCGATGCGCTCGGCGATACCTTCTCCGGGATCGAGATCATTCAGGGCTCGTATCAGGACGATACGATCAGAGGCGACGCCGGCGACAACCGCATCCGCGGCGGCCGCGGCGCCGATGTCATCGACGGACGCGGCGGCTTCGACATCGCCGATTACAGCAAGGCCGACGAGGGCGTCGCGGTCAATCTGGCGGCCGGCCTCGGCACCGCCGGCGAAGCGGCCGGCGACCAGCTCACCTCGATCGAGATGCTGGTCGGCTCGCTTTGGAACGACCAGTTCACCGGCAGCGCCGGCGACGACCGGTTCCAGGGACTTCGCGGCAATGACGCCATCGGCGGCGGGTCCGGCTCGGATACCTACGTGTTCGGCTTCGACGACGGCCAGGACGTCATCACCGAGCAGGGCGCGGAGACCGACACCGACCGCCTGGTGCTGTCGTCGGCGATCGCGCCGAAGGACGTTTCCGTCGTCCGCGAGGGCAATGACCTCCTCCTCGAATTCGAGCGGCAGGATGGGTTCTTGATCGACACCGTGCGCGTCACCGACCACTTCGTCGGGGCCGAGAGCGGCATCGAGGAGATCGTGTTCGCCAATGGCACGGTCTGGACCCGCGACCGGATCGATCAACTGCAGCAGCTCGGGCGCTTCAATGCCGCCGACGACATCGTGCATCTCGGCGTCGAGGACGAGCCGGTCGTGGTCGACCCGGCGGCCCTGTTCGCCAATGACGCCGACAGCGCAGTCAACCTGACGCTCGCCGGCGTCGGCAATGCCGTGAACGGCACCGTGCGTGTCCGCGAGGACGGACAGATCGAATTCGTGGGCGCGCCGAACTACAACGGCGATGCCTTCTTCAGTTATACGGTGCGCGACCAGTTCGGCCGTGAGTCCACGGCCCGGGTCGAGGTCGATCTCGCGGCGGTCAACGACGCGCCGACGGCGGTGGATGATGCGCTGGTCTATGCCGTCGAGGACCAGATCTTGCGGATCCGGATCGATACCCTGCTCGCCAACGATTTCGACATCGATGGCGACGCCGGTCTGGAAGAGTTGCACATCGTTTCGATCGCGCCGCTGACCAACGCGTCCGGACAGGCGATCGACAGTTACAAGGATCCCGACTACCGCTTCGAGGGCAGCAACGTCACCGCGCAGCTGGATGGCGATTACATCCAGTTCAAGCTGCGTCCGGACTATTTCGGTGCGGCAGGCTTCGTCTACACGCTGGCCGACGCCAGCGGCGCGACCTCGACCGCCAGGGTCGAGATCTCGATCTCGCCGGTCAACGACGCGCCGCGCGATCGCGACACCTATCGCTGGATCCGTCTCGGCCAGGATACCACCGTTACGGTCGCCGACCTCTTGGCCAACACCTACGACATCGAGGGCGACAGTTTCACCTTCGTCGGCCTGCATGGCGGTCTCGACGACAACCCCGCCAACAATGGCAGCCTGGTGTTCGACCAGGCGACCGGCACCATCACCTTCACGCCGGCCTCGCTCGGCCCGGCAAGCATCGAATATAACGTGATCGACGCGCGCGGCGCGGCGGCGACCCTGACCTACGACTTCAAGGTCAAGCCGCTCAACGACGCGCCGAAGGCCTACAATGACTATGGCTCCCGGACCCTCGAGGACCAGATCCTCCTGATCGACCCGGCGACGATCCTGGCCAACGACACCGACGAGAACGGCGATACGCTGGTGCTCGACAGCATCGCCCGGTTCGCCGACGGCGGTAAGGTTCGCCTGCGCGACGACGGCATGATCGAATTCCGGCCGACGCCGGATTACAACGGCGCCGCCGGGTTCCAGTACACGATCAGCGACGGCCGTGGCGGCACTTCGTCCGCCTATGTCGCGATCACGGTGCTGCCGCGCAACGAAGCTCCGATTCTGCGCAACGACTATGTCAGCGGCCTGGAGGACGGTCCGCTGTTCGTGATCCCTGCCGAGGCGTTCGGCAACGATATCGACGCTGACGGCGACGTGCTGTTCTTCAAGCGCTCGCCCGTGCTCGGCGTGATCGATCACCGCTATCTGTCGGACGGTTACGAGGTCAGCGCGGCCCTGGCCGACGGCTCGGCGCTGCCGGCCTGGCTGCAGTTCGATCCCGCCACCATGCGGTTTGCGGGCTCGCCGCCGGCCGGAATGGATCCGCTCTCCGTCGACGTCTGGGTGCGCGATCCCTCGAACGGACGGATCTTCAACACGCGGTTCGAGCTGACGGAAGGCGATATTTCGGGCGGCGTCGATGCCAGGACCGATGTCCTCGAGGGCTACGAGATCCGTTCCGCCTTCGCGGTCGACTACGAGTTCGATGCGTCCGATCTCGATGCGGGCACGACCGTCACGGCCGGGCTTGCCGATGGCTCCGTGCTGCCGTCCTGGCTCAGCTTCAACGCCCAGACGCTGCAGTTCACGGGCACGCCACCGGAAGGGACGACGGATCCGATCAGCGTTCAGCTCACCTTTACGCATCCCGCAGCAGGCGGCGGCAATCCGACGACCTTCACCGACAGCATGACGTTGGATCCGGCCGCGCTGCCGGGCGGCGTCAGCTATGACAGCCAGATCGCGCTGCTCGACACCAAGGGCGGGACGGTTTCGGCCTCGATCATCGGCGGCCGTCCGTTGCCGGATTGGCTGGCCTTCGACGCAGCGACGCGCACGGTCGGCCTCAGCGGCTTCGCGGTGGATGCGGATGCCCAGCTGGCGCGCCTGCAGGTCGTGTTCACGCCGCCGCCGCGCGTGCTTCCCGACGGGACCTACGCCTCGAGCAATCGCGGCTTCACGCTGGAATTCGTCGTCGATCCGCACGGCGATCTCGCGAGCCAGATGATGGCGATCAACCAGGCGCTGGAGGGCGAATCCTATTTCGCGGGCCAAGGCCTGTTCGCGATCGACCTGAAGGGTGCCGGTGCGATCACCGCGACGCGCGAGAGCGGCGCGCCGCTGCCGGACTGGCTGAGCTTCGACCCCGCCACCTTCACCTTCTCCGGCATGCCGCCCGCCAACTGGGTCGGCGCGGTGCCGGTCCGCCTCGATATCGCCGCGGGCAACGGCCATCCGGCGATGTCGATCATTACCGAAGCCGTGGTCGACGATACCTTCAAGATTGTGCCGTTCCCGGCCTCCACCGTCGTCTCGCCCGAGCAGATCAACCTCCTGGTTCCGACCGACTTCAACGGCACGGTCGTGCTGAGCTACGACGGCACCGACGAGAAGGGCGGCGTCTCCGGCAATCCGGCGCTGATCTTCTATGATGTGAAGCCGACGCGCGAGCGGCCGGACGCCGCGGTCGACAGTCTGACGGGACGCGAAGGCCAGTCCACGCGCTTCGCGGTGACCGATCTGCTGCGCAACGACTTCGATCGCGACCGCGATGCGTTGCGGATTCTGTCGCTGGGCCAGCCGGCGGGCGGCTCGCTCGTCGTCGAGCTCGCCCATGCCAGCATCGCGCCGCCGGCCGAGCTCGGCCAGCTCGATGGCGCGGTCTGGAGCGCGACGCTCGCGGACGGCTCGGCGCTGCCGAGCTGGCTCACCATCGACAGCGCGACCGGCGCGCTCTCGGGCGACGTGCCGCTGGCGTTCGCCTCGAACCTCGACATCCGCTTCACGCGGACGCTCGGTGGCGACAGCCAGAGCGCAATGCTGACCCAGCACTTCGACGGCAATGCCGGAGCCTATGCCATCTATACGCCGGCGGACGCCTTCTCCGGCGATGACGGCTTCAGCTATGTCGTGACCGACGATCGCGAAGGCCCGTCCACCGGCTCGGCCATCGTGCATGTCGCTGCCGTCAACGATCCGCCGACCACGGTCGAGGATACGGTCGCGGCGATCGAGGACACGCCGCTGCTGATCGACCCGGCGACGCTGCTCGCCAACGACTACGACGTCGACAACAACCCGATCCGCTTCGTCGGCGTCGCCAACGCCACGCATGGCACCGTCAGCTTCGACGGCACTCACATCGTGTTCACGCCCGACCACAATTTCGAGGGTGTCGCCTCGTTCGAGTACATCGTGACCGACGACACCAATGGCTCGAGCACGGGCAAGGTCAAGGTCAACGTCGCCTCGACCAACCGCGCGCCGATCGCTGCGACCGACGTGTTCGCGACCGACGAGGACACGCCGTTCGAGTTCACCACCGCCGACCTGCTCGGCAACGACAGCGATGCCGACGGCGACACCATCACCTTCCAGTCGCTGTCACGCAGCGCCGGCAACGGCCGCATCGTCGAGCTGCCCGACGGACGCTGGCAGTTCGTGCCGAACGAGAACATCAGCGGCGCGGTCAGTTTCAGCTACACGATCTCTGACGGACGCAAGACCTCGACCGGCACCGTGACCTTCAATGTCGCGGCTGTGAACGATGCGCCGATCGCCAATCCGGACGGAGCGGGGACGGCCAACGATCCCCAGGGTGTGTTCAGGACGACCCAGGACCAGGCGATCACGATCGACTTTGCCGCGCTGATCGCCAACGACCGTGACGTCGAAGGCGACAGCTTCGAAATCGTCGAGGTGTTCGACGGCGACCAGGGCACGGTGGTTCGCGTCGGCTCGACCGCGGTCTTCACGCCGAACGCCGGCTATATCGGCGATGCCGGCTTCCACTATCGTGTCACCGACAGTCATGGCGTCTCGAGCGTCGGCTTCGTGACGCTGCTGGTCGCGCCCGACGTGCCGCTGCCGATTCCGGTGTCGGATGCCGGCTTCGAGGTGCTCGAAGACGGTTTCATCGACATCGATCCCGCCGCGCTGATGGCGAACGACGTCACGCCCGAGGGATCGACCCTGATGTTCGTCGGGCTCGAGGGCGCCGAGCTGCTCGCGAACGGCAAGTATCGCGTCACGCCGGCCGCCGACTTCAACGGCGAGTTGGTGCTGCGTTACTCGGTCAAGAACGAGCAGGATTTCGCGGTCTCGACCACCGTCACGATCAACGTGCTGCCGGTCGCCGACGCCCCGGTCGCGCGCCCCGACACGCTGGACATGCGCGAGGACTCGCCGCTGACGCTGTTCGCGAGCCAGCTCCTGGCCAACGACAGCGATGCCGACCGGCAGGCGTTCGTGCTCACCCGGGTCGTCGCAACATCGGGTGTCACGGTCACCGATCTCGGCTTCGGTCAGCTCCAGATCACGCCGAACGCCGATTTCAACGGGACGGCGTGGTTCGACTACGAGATCGAGGATTCGACCGGCCTGACCGCGACGACGCGGGTCAATATCAGCGTGGCGGCGGTCAACGACGCGCCCGTCATCTCCGCGGTTCCCGTGCTCAAGGGAATCGAGGATCGGCACTTCAGCGTGGTCTTGCCGGCCGGCTTCGTCAGCGACGTCGATGGTGACGCGCTGCTGGTCGAGATCCGGGGCAAGGACGGCTCGGCGCTGCCGGCATGGCTCACATATGATGCGCAGACGCGGCTGCTGAGTGGCGATCCGCCCGCCAATTTCAACGGCATGATCCAGCTCGAGATCGCGGCGTCCGACGGCACCGCGCAGACCGTGCGGGAGCTGCTGGTGTCGATCGCCCCGGCCAATGATGCGCCGATCCTGTCGGTGCCGCTGGCCGACGTGTCCTCGTCGGAGGATGCGCCGCTCTCGATCGCGATCCCGGCCGGCAGCTTCACGGACCCCAATGGCGACCCGCTGACCTATTCGGCGACGCTCGCCGACGGCAGCGCGCTGCCGTCCTGGCTTGGCTTCGACGGCACGACTTTCACCGGCACGCCACCGGCGGACTTCAATGGCAGCTTCGATATCCTGGTCACGGCCAGCGACGGCGAACGCACGGCGAGCGACGTGTTCCGCGTGACCGTCACGCCGGCGAACGATGCGCCGGTCGTGGCGCAGCCGCTGGCGGACGTGTCGTCGCCGGAAGATGCCCCGGTCTCCATCACGATCCCGGCTGGCAGCTTTGCCGATGTCGACGGCGATGCGCTGACCTATGTCGCGACACAGGCCGACGGCAGCGCGCTGCCGTCCTGGCTCAGCTTCGACGGCACGACGTTCACCGGCACCCCGCCGGCGAACTACAACGGCGCGATCGACATCGAGATCGTCGCCAGCGACGGCACGCTCACCGCGAGCGACGTCTTCCGCCTGACGATCACCCCGGTGAACGACGCGCCGGTGCTGGCGCAGCCGCTGGCCGATATCGTCTCGCCGAAGAACGTCCGCGTCACGATCCCGGTTCCGGCCGGCAGCTTCACCGATCTCGACGGCGACACGCTGACGCTCACCGCAACACTGGCCGACGGCAGCGCGCTGCCGTCGTGGCTGGTCTTTGATGGTGCGACATTCGACGGCGCGCCGCCGACCAACTATACCGGCACGATCGACATCCTGGTCACGGCGAGCGACGGTTCGCTCTCGGCAAGCGATGTGTTCCGCCTGACGATCCCGTCGGTGAACAATGCGCCCGTGGTCTCGGTCCCGCTGCCCGACGTTTCCTCGCCGGAAGGCACCGCGCTGTCGGTCGCGATCCCCGCGGGCAGCTTCACCGACGTCAACGGCAACCGGCTGACCTACACGGCGACGCTCTCCAGCGGAGCCGCGCTGCCGGCCTGGCTCTCCTTCGACGGCACCACGTTCACCGGCACGCCGCCTGCGAACTATAACGGCACGGTCAGTATCAGGGTCACGGCCAGTGACGGTGCGTCGTCGGCCAGCGACATCTTCGTGCTGGCGATCACGCCGGTGAACGACGCGCCGGTGCTGTCGGTGCCGCTGTCCGACGTCAATTCGGCCGAGGACGCCGCGATCTCCTATACGATCCCGAC
>NZ_KI519400.1:927304-957074 GCF_000482425.1 Bradyrhizobium sp. 22 | reverse complement strand
ACGTTCACCGGCACGCCGCCGGCGAATTACAAGGGCACGCTCAGCATCAAGGTCACCGCCCGCGACGGTGCATTGTCGGCCAGCGACATCTTTACCCTGACGATCACGCCGGTGAACGATGCGCCGGTGCTGTCGGTGCCGCTGTCCGATGTCAATTCGGCCGAGGACGCCGCGATCTCCTATACGATCCCGGCCGGCCGCTTCACCGATGTCGATGGCAATGCCTTGACCTATTCAGCGACGCTGGCGGATGGCAGCCCGCTGCCGTCCTGGCTGACGCTGACCGGCGCCCGGTTTACCGGCACCCCGCCGCTCAATTTCAACGGCGCCATCGACATCCTGGTCACGGCCAGTGACGGCGCGCTCACGGCCAGCGACGTCTTCGCCCTGACGATCACGCCTGTCAACGACAGGCCGGTGGCGGCCGGCGACGGTCCGTTCTCCGTCACCCATGGCGACACGCTCGCAATCGAGCATGCGAGCCTGCTCGCCAACGACATGGATATCGACGGCGACAATTTGACGATCGTCTCCGTCGGCGTGGCGCCCAAGGGCACCGTCGTGATCGATGGGCTAAGCGTCAACTACAGGCCCGATTTCGGTTACGAAGGATCCGACAGCTTCACCTATACGGTCAGCGACGGCGTCGCGACGGCGACCGCGACCGTCAGCCTCACCGTCTCGAACGCCTTCGAGGGCTGGGTCGTGGGAACCACGAGCGCCGATACGCTGGTCGGTGACGCCGGTGCTCCGAACAGCATCTACGGCGGCGCTGGAAACGACGTCATCACCGGCGGCGCTGCTGCGGATCGGCTTGCCGGCGGCGCTGGGACCGACACGCTTAACGGCAATGATTGCGATGACTCGTTCTGGGGGATGGCCGGCAACGACACCATCAATGGCGGCGCCGGCATCGACACCGCCTATTATAACGGCGTGATGTCGACCTATTCGATCGTCACGTCGGCGGGGTCGGTTCAGGTCACCGACAATTCTTCGGCGAATGGCAGCGACGGCGTCGACATGCTCACGAGCATCGAACGGCTCATCTTCCGCAATGGCGAGACGGTCACGCTGGCGGCGCCGATCATCCTCGATCTCGACGGTCTGGGGGTGGAGACCACGACCGCCAGCCAGTCCTCGGCGACGTTCGATATCGACGGCGACGGGACGGCTGACGACACCAGCTGGATCGGGACCACGGAAGCCTTCCTGTTCCTGGATCGCGATCGCAACGGAACCGTGAGCGGCATCTCGGAGCTGAGCTTTGCCGACGATGTGGCGGGCGCCCGCTCCGATCTCGAAGGGCTGCGCGCGTTCGACAGCAACCGCGACGGAATGCTGTCGGTTGACGACATTCGCTTCTCGGACTTCAATCTCTGGCAGGATCGCAATGGCGACGGCTCTGCCCAGAACGGGGAGATATTGTCGCTTTCGGCCGCCGCTGTGCGGTCGATCAATCTGGTGGCATCCGCGACGGAAGCGGCCTGGGAGTTCGGCAGCACCGTGATCGTCAATCGCGGAAGTTATACCCGCACCGATGAGCGCACGATGGACTATGTCGATGCCGCATTGACGCGAGCGACGGCGCCGCAATTGATCGCAGCCTCGGACGCAACTCTGGCCTCGGCGCTGGAGATACTGTCCGCGAATCCAGCGCTCTCGATCGACGAACAGTTCCGGCGCGCGATGGATGCCATGGCAGAGCCGGCATCGACGAACAAGCCGGACGCAACGCGTGATAGAGCAGACGCCGCTGTTCCGTCGTACCCTGGCGTCAACGCGGACACTTGGGGTGGGCGCTTGGCGAGCGGTGAGGGTGCAGCGGATCAGCCGCCCACGCTCCTCGCGCTGATGCGACAGGAGATGTCGGCGTTCGGCGCCAACGCCGGTGCGGCCGATAGCGCTTGGCGCAAGGACACGGCAGCGCATCCGGTGGATTTCTTCGCCGGGTGAGCCTGCCCTGTGCCTGCCGTATCAACAAAACCGCCGGATCCCTGATCGGCCTGCCGCCCGTTCTCAGACGAGCTCGATGTCGGCTGGATAGCCGGCATCACTCAGCTTCTCAAAGAAGGCTCCGGTCAGGATATGCCGGGGCTGCGGCAATCCCCCTGGTCAGCGTGAGGCGCTGGTCTTGTCGATGTCGCCGACGACGGCGCGCCTGCGGTATTCGTCGCCGATGGCGAAATGCTTGCGCAACGTCGCATCCGCGCGCTCGGGATCACGCGCGATGACGGCTTCGAAGATGCGGCGGTGGTCATCGATCAGATAATTCTTCATCGACGGGAAGGCCTGCACCAGTTCGCGACGACTGCGATGCGAATGCGTCAAGAGGCCTGCCAAGGAACCGTGCAGGACTGTCAGCGTCTCCGAATGCGAGGCGACCACGATGGTGCGATGGAATTCGAAGTCGGCCATGCCTCCGGCGTCGGGTTCGTCGATGGTCTCGCCGATCCTGGCGAGGGCGCGCTGCAGCCGTTCGAAATCGGCGATGTTGGCGCGTTCGCAGGCGAGGCGGATTGCCTGGCATTCGATTGCGACGCGCGCCTGCATGACGTCGTCGAGCATGTCCGCCTGCTGGGCGAGGGCGAAGGTGAAGAAGTCGTTCAGCACCGACACGTCCGGCCGCGTCACCACGGTGCCGATGCGGTCCCGGATCTCGACGATACCGAGCACGGTGAGGGCGCGCAGCGCCTCGCGTACGATCGGGCGGCTGACGCCGAGCAGGGTTGCCAGCTCGCGCTCGGAAGTCAGGCGGTCGCCCGGCTTGAGCGAGCCCGCAAGCAGGCGTTCGCGCAGGAAGGCGAACACCTTTTCGAATCCTTTTTCGCCCTCCGTGGGCCGCTTGAGCTCCACTACCCTGCCTTTGGTCTTGTTGTGGTCAGACCAGTAGGATGACCAGGTGGTTACGTCAAGCCGTATGATCCGCCCAAACAAAGAGCTGATCGAAATCCCTCGTTGCTGAACCCTCTTGGCGAGCTCAGCTATGTGTGCACGGGAAGATCAAATGCGGTACAAACATGCAATTCTGGCTAGTTTGGAATGCACACGTGTGCACTTGTTCCAGTTCTAGTCTGCTGAAATGACAGGTAAGTCATTGGACTATAAAGACTATCGCTTTTCCGTGGCGCCCATGATGGATTGGACCGACCGGCACTGCCGGGTGTTCCACCGCCAGCTGACGCGGCGGGCGCTGCTCTATACCGAGATGCTGACGACCGGCGCCATCATTCATGGCGACCGCGAGCGGCTGCTTGGGTTCGACGCGGTCGAGCATCCGGTCGCGCTTCAGCTTGGCGGGTCGGATCCGCACGAGCTGGCGCAGGCTGCGCGGATCGGCGAGGCGTTCGGCTACGACGAGATCAACCTCAACGTCGGTTGCCCGTCGGACCGCGTGAAGGACGGCCGCTTCGGCGCCTGCCTGATGGCGGAGCCGGAGCTGGTGGCGAGATGCGTCGAGGCGATGAAGCGTGCGGTGGCGATTCCCGTCACGGTGAAGTGCCGCATCGGGATCGACGACCAGGATCCTGAAGTGGCGCTCGATGCGCTCGCCCGCGCCGTGGTCGGCTCCGGCTGCGATGCGCTGATCGTGCATGCCCGCAAGGCCTGGCTCAACGGCCTGTCGCCGAAGGAGAATCGCGACATCCCGCCGCTCGATTATGACCGCGTCTATCGGCTCAAGCGCGCGATGCCCGGCGTGCCCGTCATCATCAACGGCGGCATCCCCGGCGTCGACGAAGCGAAAGCGCATCTCGAGCATGTCGATGGCGCGATGCTCGGCCGCGCCGCCTATCAGGAACCGTGGCGGCTGCTCTCCGTCGACCGGGAGATCTTTGGCGAGGCGGCTCCGCATGAGTCCATGCAGGCGGCGCTCGAGGCGATGATGCCCTATATCGAGCAGCAGCTCGCACGCGGCACGCGGCTGCATGCGATCACGCGGCATTTCGTCGGCGCCTTTCATGCCGTGCCGGGCGCGCGGGCCTTCCGCCGCCATCTGGCCGAGCAGGGCACGCGGCCCGGGGCCGGCGGCGATGTGCTGAGCGATGCGATCGCCAAGGTCGCATTCGGACAGGCTGCCTAGCAGATGCACCCGGTGACGCCGCCCTGTCCCAATCGCTGGGGACAGACGGCGGCGCCGGAACGCGCTAAGAGCTGATCCGAACCCGAACGGCCGCGTCAGCGCGAAGCGTCGGGGATACAGCAAGGGAGCGACGCTTGAGCACCGCGCCACGCATCGACATCGATCCTGCCGCCTTCTGGGCCGATCCCTATCCGATGCTGGCAAGGATGCGCAAGGAAGCGCCGATCGCCTTCGTGCCGCAGCTCGGCTCGACGCTGCTGACCAGCCGTGACGACATCTCGATTTCCGAAAAGCAGATCGACGTGTTCTCCTCGCACCAGCCCGCCGGGCTGATGAACCGCCTGATGGGCCACAATATGATGCGCAAGGACGGCGAGACGCACCAGGTCGAGCGCCGCGCCATGTTTCCGACGGTGTCGCCGAAGACGGTGAAGGCGCACTGGACCGCACTATTCCAGGCCCATGCCGACCGCATCATCGATTCGATCGCGCCCGGCCGGCTCGACTTCATGCGCGACTTCGCGCTGCCGTACTCGGGCGAATGCCTGAAGTCGATCACCGGCCTCACCAATATCGGCTTTGAGGATATGGACGCCTGGTCGCAAGGCATGATCGAGGGCATCGCCAATTATGCGGGCGACCCCGATGTCGAGGCGCGCTGCCATGCCGCGACGTCGGGCATTGACGCTGCGATCGACGACATCCTGCCGGTGATGCGCAAGCATCCCGATCAGAGCATCCTCGGGGTTCTCCTTTCCTCGGGCATGCCGATGGAAAGCGTGCGTGCTAACGTCAAGCTCGCGATCTCAGGCGGGCAGAACGAGCCGCGCAAGGCGATTGCCGGCACGGTATGGGCGCTTCTGACCCATCCCGAGCAGCTCGATCTGGTTCTGAAGGGCGACGTGACCTGGCTGCAGGCGTTCGAGGAATACGCCCGCTGGATCTCGCCGATCGGCATGTCGCCGCGCCGCATCGCCAAGCCGTGGAGCATCCGCGACGTCGCCTTCGAAACCGACGAGCGCGTGTTCCTGATGTTCGGCTCCGCCAATCGCGACGAGAAGCATTTCGACCGCGCCGACGAGTTCGACCTGCGCCGCGACCTGACCAAGAGTGTAGCGTTCGGGGCCGGCCCGCATTTCTGCGCCGGCGCCTTCGCCTCGCGCGCCATGATCGCCGACGTCGCGCTGCCGACATTGTTCGCGCGGGCGAAGAAGCTCGAGATCGCCGACGACGAGCCGGTGCGGATCGGCGGCTGGGCGTTCCGGGGCTTGCAGAACTTGCCGGTGCGGTGGCTGCATTAAGGCGCGGCCGGCGGCGCTTGATCGCCGCCTGAAGCGGGCGCGCGGGCTGGCCTTTTCCGCCTCATCGTTCTAGAAGCGGCGAGAAGCCATCCCGTTGCGGGCCAGCCATGGAGCGGATCGATGAAGCGCATCGCGACCTTCGCCTTCTACGTCGTCGGCGCGCTCGCGATCGTCTACCTCGCGCTCTACGCCTACGCGATGTTCTCGGGCCAGCCGGTGATCATCCCCGGCGATCCCATCCACATCTTCCGCAAGCCGGATGCACCGAGTTATTCGTGATCCCGGTCATTCCGGGGCGCGCGGTAGCGCGAACCCGGAATCTCGAGATTCCGGGTTCGCTGCTTCGCATCGCCCCGGAATGACGACGGCATTCATCCCCTTAAGATCGCCAGCGCGAGCGCCTGCGCGCGCGGCACGATGCTGTCGACCTCGAGATATTCCTCCGGCGTGTGCGCGAGCCCGCCGACCGGGCCGAGGCCGCAGATGGTCGGCGTGCCGACCGCGGCGGTGAAGCCGGAATCGGCGCAGCCGCCGGAGAACTCGCCCTGCAACGTGGTGAGGCCGACCTGCCGTGCGGCTGCCTGATAGCTTTCGAACAGCGACTTGGATTCCGCACTCTGCACCACCGGCACGAACTCGCCCTTGATCGTCAGCGTTGCGCTGGTGCCCGGCACGTAGGAGGTCGCGACGATCTGTTCGATCGCTGCCATCACCCTCGCACGGTCCGCCGGATCGACATAGCGCAGGTCGATCTGACCCTCGGCGTAGGGTGCCGTGGTGTTGACGGACTGACCGCCCGAGACGAGGCCGACATTCAGCGTGATGCCCTTGTCGAGATCGGTCAGCGCGTGGATCTGCACGATCTTGTGCGCGAGCTCGCCGATCGCGCTGATGCCCGCGGCGAAGTTGGCGCCCGAATGCGCGGCCTTGCCGGTGATGCCGAGATGCATGAAGATGCCGCCCTTGCGTCCCGTGACGATGTTGCCGGTAGGGCGGCCCGGCTCGGAATTGAACACGGCGCGGGCGGAGCGGCCTTCGCGCTCGATCACGGGGCGCGAGGAGGGCGAGCCGATCTCCTCGTCCGAGGTGATCAGCAGCTTGATCGGATGCGGGTTGCCGCCGAATTTGTGGAAGGCGGTTGCGACGAACACGTTCATGACGAGACCGGATTTCATGTCGGCAACGCCGGGTCCGTAGGCGCGGCCATCCCTGATGGTGAAGGGACGGCGCCCGGCCTCGCCCTTGCCGAACACGGTGTCGCGATGCCCCATCAACAGCACCGGCTTCTCGTTGCTGCCGGGCTTTGCCACCTCGGCATGGATCGCATCGCCGAAGGTGGCGTTGGCCTCGCGCCGGCACGGAATGCCGTGCTCGGCAAAATGCCGCTCGAACCGCGCACCGACCGCATCGACGCCGTCCTTGTCATAGGACCCGGAATCGATGTTCACGACATCGCGGAGCAGATCGACCATCGCCTGCTTCTGCGACGCCAGCCAGTCCGTGATTTGAGCTTCAGACATGTTTATCCTCGCGTGGTTCTGACGCGCGGTTATAGGGCTTGGCGCAGGCGCGACCTAGTCGGAGAATGCGATGCGGCCATGTCCACCGCTGTCGTCCCCGCCTAGTGCGCAATTGCGCACGGGGGCGGGGACGACACCGAGGGCGATGCGAGGGTTTGTCCTACCGACAAAAATGCCCGGGACCAGCCCGGGCATTTGCATTCTCAACCGGCGTGCAGCGCCTACGCCCCCATCGCCGGCATCCGCGGATATTCGCCGGGGGTGCCTGCCGGCGGGATCGGAATGCCGCCGTCGGAATATTCGTTGAGCTTGTTGCGCAGCGTGCGGATCGAGATGCCGAGGATGTTGGCGGCATGGGTCCGGTTGCCGAGGCAGTGCTTCAGCGTCTCCAGGATCAGGTCGCGCTCGACATCGGCCACGGTGCGTCCCACCAGCGCACGCGTCACCTGCTCGGCGGCCATCGTGGCGTGGGCCACGGCGGGGGGCGTCTTGGCGAGGTCGAGGCGGTCGCCGTCCGGCGTAATGATGGCGTCGGCGCCGATCTCGTCGCCCTGCGCCATCAGCACCGCACGGTGCATGGTGTTCTCAAGCTCGCGGACGTTGCCCTGCCAGCGGTTGGCCGAGAGCACGCGGCGCGCTTCGGCCGAGATCGGGCGCAGCGGCACGCCGTTGGCCTCGGCGTATTTCTTCACGAAATGCTGGGCGAGCTCCAGAATGTCGGCGGGGCGCTCGCGCAGCGGCGGGATCTTCAGGTTCACGACGTTGAGGCGGAACAGCAGGTCTTCGCGGAACGTACCCTCGCGCACCGCCTCGGCCAGGTTGCGGTTCGAGGTTGCGATGATGCGGATGTCCACCGGCACCGGCTTGGTGCCGCCGACGCGGTCGATCACCCGCTCCTGGATGGCGCGCAGCAGCTTGGATTGCAGGCGGACGTCCATCTCCGAGATTTCGTCGAGCAGCAGCGTGCCGCCGGTGGCCTCCTCGAACTTGCCGATGCGGCGCGCGATCGCGCCGGTGAAGGCGCCCTTCTCGTGGCCGAACAGCTCGGATTCCAGGAGATGCTCGGGGATCGCCGCGCAATTGATCGAGATGAAGGGACGCTTGGCGCGCGCCGAGCGGGTGTGGACGTAGCGGGCCAGCACTTCCTTGCCGGTGCCGGACTCGCCGGTGATCATCACCGAGGCGTCGGAGCCCGCGATCTGCTGCGCCAGCTTGATCACCTTCGCCATCGCCTCGTCGCGATAGACCAGCTCGCGGGAATCGTTGGCGACGGCGGCCAGCACCGCGGCGATCAGCTCGGGATCGGGCGGCAGCGGGATGTATTCCTTGGCGCCGGCATGGATCGCCGCGACCGCGGCGCGGGCGTCGTTGGTGATGCCGCAGGCGACGATCGGAGCGTGGATGTGCTCCGCTTCGAGCCGCAGCACGAGGTCGCGGATGTCGAGGGCGACGTCGACCAGCAGGAGATCGGCGCCCTTGCCGCCGCGCAGCACCCGCATCGCCTGCTCGTGATCCTCGGCATGGGTCACGGTGGCGCCGTTCTCCATCGCGATCTTGGTGGCGGTGGTGAGCTGGCCCTTCAATGTGCCAACGATGAGAAGCCGCATGTCAGTCTCCTGTCCGTCTGGTCGCGCTGCCGCGCGTCATGTCCTTGCGTGTCGTGTCAGCCGCGTTCGGCCTTGATGATTTCCGTCATGGTGACGCCGAGCTTGTCCTCGACCAGGACGACTTCGCCGCGGGCGACCAGCTTGTTGTTGACGTAGATGTCGATGGCTTCGCCGACGCGGCGGTCGAGCTCGAGCACGGTGCCGGGCCCGAGCTTCAACAGCTCGCTGACGTCCATCTTGGAGCGGCCGAGCACGGCCGAGACCTGTACCGGCACGTCGAACACGGCCTCGAGGTCGGCGGCGGCACGCGCCGCATATTCGTCCTCGTTGTAGCCGACGTCCGTGCCGGTGGGCGGCATCGGGCCGTTGAGATCGGGCAGCGGGACCTGTCCGTCGGTGTCGCTCATGGGTTAACTCCCCCTGCGGGACGCGACATAGCGTCCGACCATTTCGTCGATCTTGGCAGCGATGGCGCCGCGCTCCAGCACGACGCCGCCATCGGCCCATTCGATCCGGCAGTCGCCGGTTGCAATCTCCGGCTCGGCCAGGATCACCAGCCGGCCCTCGAAGCCGCTCTGCTTGGCGAGCCGCTCGATCTTCTCGCGGGCGGCGTCGTAGAGCGCATCGTTGATGCGGACGACGAGATGCGGCGTCGCGACCAGATGCGAGAAGCAGTCCTTGACCAGCGCCACGATCTCGCCGAGCGGCTCGGCGGCGACGAGGTCGGCGCAGAGCTTGCGCGCGACCGCCACCGCGACGTCGACCGCCTCGGTCTCCATCTTGGTTTCGATGTTGCCGATACCGGCGGCGATGCCGCGGATGCCGATGTTGATCTCTTCCATGGCGAGCGCGACGCGGCGGTCGCTTTCGGCCTTGGCTTCGCGCTGCCCGGCGGCGAAGCCGTCCTGATAGGCGCGCGCCTCGGCTTCCGCGACCTTCTGGGCGATTTCGGCCGCGGTCGCGGCCTTCTCGCGCGTCGTGCGCTCGGGCGCCGCGAAGTCGGTGTCGAACAGGAATTTCGCCGGAGCCGCCATCAATACACCAATTCGTCGTCGGCGCGGTTCTTGGTCAGCATGATCTCGCCCTTGGCGGCGAGGTCCTTGGCGAGGTTGACCAGCAGCGCCTGGGCCTCGTCGACGTCGCGCAGGCGGACCGGGCCCATCGCCGCCATGTCGTCCTGGAGCATCTTGGCCGCGCGCGAGGACATGTTGCCGAAGAAGAAGTTGCGGACGTCCTCGTTGGCGCTCTTGAGCGCGACGCCGAGCTTGTCCTTGTCGACGTTGCGCATCAGGGTCTGGGCTGATCCGGAATCGAGCTTGACGAGGTCGTCGAAGGTGAACATCAGCGCCTTGATGCGCTCGGCGGATTCCCGGTTGTCCTCCTCCAGCGAGGTGATGAAGCGGGTTTCGGTCTGGCGGTCGAAATTGTTGAAGATTTCAGCCATCACCTCGTGGGCGTCGCGGCGGCGGGTCTGGGACAGGTTGGACATGAATTCGGTGCGCAGCGTCTTCTCCACGCTCTCGATCACCTCCTTCTGAACCGCCTCCATCTTCAGCATGCGGTTGACGACGTCGAGTGCGAGCTCCTCGGGGAAGATGCCGAGCACGCGCGCGGCGTGCTCCGGCTTCAGCTTCGACAGCACCACCGCGATGGTCTGCGGATATTCGTTCTTGAGGTAGTTGGCGAGAACCTCTTCCTGCACGTTGGAGAGCTTCTCCCACATGTTGCGCCCGGCGGGGCCGCGGATCTCGTCCATGATGCCGTTGACGCGCTCCGGCGGCAGGTATTGCTGCAGCAGGCGCTCGGTGGCGTCGAAATTGCCCATCAGCGCGCCCGAGGCCGACATGCGCGAGACGAATTCGAGCAGCATGTCCTCGACGGTGTCGACCTCGACGGTGCCGAGCGTCGACATTTCCAGCGAGAGCTGGCGCACCTCGTCGTCGTCGAGCAGGCCCCAGATCTTGCCGCCATATTGCTCGCCGAGCGCGAGCATCAGGATCGCGGCGCGGCGGGGGCCGGTCAGTTGCGCCGCGCCCTTGCCTTCGGCGGCGCGGCTGCCGGCACGCTGGCCGAGCGTGGAGATCACGCTGGTGATGTCGTTGGAGTTGGCGTTCTGCAGACTGGCGGCCATGTCAGATCACTTCTTGATGCACTTGGCGTGGGTTACTTGGTTGGCTCGGTGAGCCACTGGCGGATGATGGCGACGGTTTCGTTGGGGTTGCGCTCGGCGAGCTCGCCGACGCGGTGAACGGACTGGGCGTGGACCTGGCCCTGGATGGTGGCGACGTCGATGGCGCTCGCGGCACCGCTCGGCAGCATCGCCTGGCCGCTGGCCGGTGCCGCCTCTTCCGAAGCCGCGGGGCCGGTGAGGACGCCGGAGATGGCGGCGGCGACGTCGTCGGAGGCGAGGATGCGCTTGACCAGCGGGCGGATCACCAGGAACAGCACGATCAGGCCGAGCAGCATCATCACGCCGAGCTCGACGAAGTACATGACGTCGTCCTTGGTGAACTGCAGCATGCCGAGAAGGCCGCCGGGCTCGCCGATCGGAGCGGTGGAGGGCGCATCGGCAAAGCGCAGATTGACGACTTCGACCTGGTCGCCGCGCTTCTGGTCGAAGCCGATGGCCGAGCGCACCAGCGCGGCGATGCGGTCGAGCTGCTCCTTGCTGCGGTCCTGATAGGCCAGCTCGCCCTTGTCGTTCTTGGAATAGATGCCGTCGACCAGCACCGCGACCGAGATGCGGTTGACCCGGCCGGCCTCGGTCACCTCGGTCTTGGTGGTGCGGGAGATCTCGTAATTGTTGGTCTCTTCGGTCTTCTTGCTCTGGTCCTTGGCCGTAGGGCCGCTGTTCTGCTGGTTGCCGGGCAGCTCGTTGTTGACGGTGACCTGGCCGTTGTTGTCGGCGGTCATGCTCTGCTCTTCGCGGGTCTGGCTGGAGCGCAGCACCCGGCCTTCGGGATCGTACTTGTCCGAGGTCTGGGTGACCTTGTTGAAGTCGAAATCGGCGGAGAGCTGCACGCGGGCGCGGCCCGAGCCGACCACGGAGGAGACGATGTCCTCGACCTGCTTGCGCATCCGCTTCTCGAAGGAGATGCGGCGCTCGTCGCCGACCGCCTGCTCCGGATCGGTCGCCGCGCCGTCGGCGAGCAGCTGGCCGGCCTCGTCGACGATCGAGACCCGCTGCGGCTTCAGGCCGTTGACGGCGGAGGCGACGAGATGGCGGATGGCGCGGATCTGCTGGGCTTCCAGCGAGCCGCGGACGCGCACCACGATCGAGGCCGACGGCTCCGGCGCCTCGCGCGCGAACAGCGGGCGCTCCGGCAGCACCAGGTGGACGCGGGCGGCCTGGATGCGGTCGATGGCGCGGATGGTGCGGGCGAGCTCGCCTTCCAGCGCGCGAAGGTGATTGATGTTCTGGACGAAAGAGGTGGTGCCGAGCGCGTCGGACTTGTCGAACACCTCGTAGCCGACGCCGCCGCCCTTGGGCAGGCCGCCTTCGGCGAGCTTCATCCTGAGCCGCGTGACCTTGTCCTTGGGCACCATGATGATGGAGCCCTCGTTGCGGATCTCGAACTGGATGCCCTGACGTTCCAGGTCCTTGATGATGCCGGAGGAATCCTCGACGCTGAGGTCGGTGAACAGCGTCGTCATCTGCGGCGTGGTGACGCGCATGATGACGAACGCGAAGAAGCCGATGAGCGCGGCGGTGACCGCGATCATCGCCCCGAATCGGGCGGCGCCGATACTCTTCAGAAAGTCCGCAAGACCTTGCAAGCAACCGCCCCAACAGATTCGGCCGCTTTCACTGGAAGGGCCGACTGGGCAATTATTGCCTAGGGGATGGTTTCGATATGGTTAACGAAGGTTAAGAGGTCGGACAAAAGTCGCGCCAAAGTGCGATATGAAAAAAATCGGCCTCGCTTTGCGAGGCCGATTTTCGTCAAAAGCCGCAGATTTCCGGGATCGCCTACTGGCGATATTGCTGGATACGGGTGGTGCGAAGCCCCGCCAGACCATGCTGGTCGATGGAAAACTGCCAGGAGAGGAATTCGTCGACCGTCAGGGTATAACGGCTGCAGGCCTCCTCGAGCGAGAGAAGTCCACCACGGACAGCGGCGACGACTTCGGCCTTGCGGCGGATGACCCAGCGTTTGGTGCCGGGTGCAGGCAGATCCGCGATCGTCAACGGACTGCCGTCCGGCCCGATGACGTATTTTACCCTCGGGCGATGGGGTTCTGTCATGGCGTACTCACAAACTCTCAACCACTGAACTCACATCCGTAACCCTACGCCCGGCGGCTTAAAAATCCGCTAAGCCTAAGGCTTCAATACAATTCTCGTTGAAAATGCCGAAACGACGCCCTGTCGGCCGGCGGGACGGTGGCATCCGGTCCGGTCGAGGGGGTCTTGTTAATACTTTACTAACGAATGAGGCCCCCAAGGAGCTCTCTCAGCTGTCATCCCGGGACGCGCGGGGCGTGAGCTATGATGCGCAATTGCGCATCTGAGATCCATACCCCCAGGGAGTGGTTTGACGACGACCAGGGGTTACGACTTCACGCGAAAACGACGTCCTGGGGTTATGGATCTCCGCGTTCGCGGGGATGACACCGAATGTTTGGCGGGCGGACCTTCCTCAATTGCCAGTCGCGATGATGCTCTTGACCTGGCTGAGCGTATAGCTGGCGCCGTCGATGGTGAGCAGCGGCGGCGACTGGGTCAGGTCGACCGACGACACTACGCCCTGCACCTGCGCGGCGATGCCGACATTGTTGTTCGCGACGTCCTTGCCCGTGGCCGAGATGGTGTACTTGCCGTCGGGCCATTGGGTGCCGTCATTGCCCATGCCGTTCCAGGTGAAGGGGATGTCGTTGCCGGCGGCCGCGGTGTACTTGCCGTTGAACACGGTCTGGCCGCTCGAATTGGCGATGGAGATCTCGACCGTGGAGTCGGTCGGCACGTTGAGATGCCAGACAGCCGTGGAGTTGGTCATGCTCGCGGTCGAGCCGTCGACCAGGGCGGTCTTGCCGACGAAGCCCAGCGCCTGGGTCGCCTGCGTGGTCTGCTGCAGAGCGACGAGCTGGGCCAGCGCGTCGTTGGTCTTGAGCTGCTGCTCGACGCCGGCGAACTGCACCAGCTGCTGGGTGAACTGGTTGGTGTCGAGCGGATCGAGCGGGTTCTGGTTCTGCAGCTGCGTCGTCAGCAGCGTCAGGAAGGTCTGGAAGTTGCCGGCGAGCGTCGATCCCGTGGTCGAGCTCAGCGTGTTCGACGAGGAGGATTTCGGCAGCTCGGTCGTCCCGGAGACGACGCTGGGGGCCGTGGCGCCAGTCGTGGTGGTCATGTCGAATACTCCCTACACTCTGATATCGACGCCGCTGCTCGGCCCGTACATGCGGCCATAGCTGCGGCCGACGGGCGCGGCGGCGGTGTCGTCCTCGCTGATGATCAGCCGGCGGGCATTGCCGCCATTGTCGTTGTTCTGGCCGGAGTTCTGGCCCGACGAATTCTGGTCGCGCAGGCTGAAGGACAGCCCGTTGCTGCCGGTCTTGAGGCCGGCATCGTCGAGCGCGCGCTGCAATTGCGGCGCGTCCTGGCGCAGCATCTGCAGCGTCTCCGGCTTCTCCACGGTGAGATGCGAGGTGACGTTGCCGGCGCGGTCGACATTGATGCGCACGTCGATGCGGCCGAGCTCGGCCGGATCGAGGCTGATGTCGAACCGGGACTTGCCGGAGCGGATCGCGGCCGCGATCTCGACCGGCACGCCGTTGATCGGCACTGCCGCAGAGCTGGCCGCGGTCGCGGTCAGCGTTGCGGTCGATGCGGACGCGGTCGAGGTCGTGTTGGTCAGCGGTGCCTGCACGGCGGAGGCGGCTTGCGCGCTCGCGTCAGTGGTGTTGAAGGCGGCGTGCGCATTGGCATGGGCCTGGGCGGCCGGCGCGGCCGGGATCGCGTCGGCCGGCCGGTCCGCGGCGCCGGCCTTGGCCTCGGTCGCGGCGCCGTCTGCCTGCGGCTTCGTGTCTTGCGGATGCGCCGCGTTGGCGGCCGTCGGGCCCGTTGCCTGCGTCGGGGCGGCGTTGCCCGTGCCCTGGCCGATATTGGAGACGTCGGACTGTCCCTGCGCGGTGACGACGGCCTCGAACGAGGCCTTCGGCGTGCCCTGATGGACGGGGATCAGTCCGCCATTCGGCTTGGCCTCGGCCGCAGCCTCGCCGGTGGCGCCGGTCGCGGCATCGGCCAGCGTCGCCGAGGTGTCGGCATCGACCTGGGCGCCGGCGGTCTTGGCGCTCTTGTCGCCCGGCGTTGCGGTGTCGGTCGTGGTGCCCGCGATCTGCGCCGCGGTCGAGGCACTGGCGGCAAGGCCGGCGGCGGCGATCGTCAGCGGCGAGGAGGTGGCGGACTGGTTCGCCGCCGCGTTCGGATCGGTGGGGACCGCCGGCGCGGCAACTGCGATTGCGTTCGGATCCGGCAGGACCGCCTGCGCTGCGTCGGCCGGCGCGGCATCGACGGCCGCCGCGAGCCCATCGGCGGCTTCGGTCTTGTCGCCCTTGGTCTCCTCGGAGGCATCGGCCGATTTGGCGTCGGAGGTCTCGGGCTTGTCCTTGACCTTGCCAGCGTCCTTGGTGGAATCGGTGGTGGTGTCGCTCGTCTCGTCGGGCTTGGTGGACGCCGGCGCATCGGTGTCCTCGCTCGCCCTGGTTTGCGAGGGATGATCCGTCGATGAGGGCTCGCGCGGGCCCTTGTCCGCGGAGGACGATTCGCTTCGCCGCGGCGCGCTGTCCTCGGCCTGCGCGGCCGCGTTGGCGTTGACCGCCTGGGTGTTGCTGTCGACCAGCGAGCCGAAGGAATCGTGCGCGGACGCCTCTTTGGCGCTCTGCGACCGGGCAGGCTTTTGCTGCGCGCTCGAAACTTGCACGCTTGCCGCGACTTCTGACGTACGACCGACCACAGGCAACCCCTTGGAAACATCTGCGGCATCAGGGGAGCAAGGAGCGGGCCAGCGACGCCGGGCGCATCTTTATGTAATGGAATCAATGTCTTAATGATTTGCAGGCGCTGCTGCCGGACCCGCCGCAGCCCCGCCATTTCTGCCTCCCCGGCAAGAATTGCCCTAAGCCGGCCGCCCGCGTGATTGCTTCACCGGAATGCCGCCTATATTAAAGAGGTTACTCTCAGCCGCTTTCGACCGGGCAATCGTGCCTTTCGGGAACTCGAGTTCCCGGGGATCGCCGATGTCCCGCGAGAAGCAAGAAATCGCGGATCGCCGCGCGCTGCCGTCACAACCCCAACAGGCCCATGCTCAACAGTCTGGATCTCGAAGGCCGTCCCGAGGACACCAGGGTCGTCGTCGCCATGTCGGGCGGCGTCGATTCCTCGACGACGGCTGCGCTTCTGAAGGCGGAAGGCTACGACGTCGTCGGCATCACGCTGCAGCTCTACGACCATGGCGCGGCGACCCACCGCAAGGGCGCCTGCTGCGCCGGCCAGGACATCCACGATGCCCGCGACGTCGCGGCCAAGCTCGGCATTCCCCATTACGTGCTCGATTACGAGGACCGCTTTCGCGAATCCGTCATCGACAATTTCGCCGACAGCTACGCGCTCGGCGAGACGCCGGTGCCCTGCATCGAGTGCAACCGCTCGGTCAAGTTCCGCGACCTCCTGAAGACCGCGCGCGAGCTCGGGGCACAGGCGCTCGCCACCGGCCATTACGTCGCCTCGCGCCGCCGCCAGGACGGCTCGCGCGCGCTGGTCTGCGCCGCCGACCCCGACCGCGACCAGAGCTACTTCCTGTTCGCGACCACGCAGGAACAGCTCGACTTCCTGCGCTTCCCGCTCGGCGACATGACCAAGCCGGAGACGCGCGAGCTCGCACGCCGCTTTGGCCTTAGCGTCGCCGACAAGCACGACAGCCAGGACATCTGCTTCGTGCCGACCGGGCGCTACACCGACATCATCACGCGCCTGCGGCCGAACGCGATGGACCCCGGCGAGATCGTCGATCTCGACGGACACGTGCTCGGCCGCCACAACGGCATCGCCAATTTCACCGTTGGCCAGCGCCGCGGCCTCGGCATTGCCGCATCCGCACCGCTGTACGTGGTGCGGCTGGAGGCAGCTCACCGCCGCGTCGTCGTCGGCCCGCGCGATGCGCTGAAGATGCACCGCATCGCACTTCGCGACGTCAACTGGATCGGCGACGGCGACATCGACCGCGCCATCGGCGGCGGTCTCGAACTGTTCGTGCGCGTGCGCTCGACCCGGAGCCCGCAGCCGGCCTGGCTGCGCGGCGCAGGCGGCCATTACGAGGTCGAGCTCGTCGCCGGCGAGGAGGGCGTCTCGCCCGGCCAGGCCTGCGTGTTCTACGACGCAGCCAGCGGCCAGGCGCGCGTGCTCGGCGGCGGTTTTATTCAAAGCGCCGCAGCGAAGGTTGGCGCGGCCACCTCGCGCCCGCTCGCGGAAGCCGTGCGCGGCTGATCATGAAATTGGATCGCACTCTCGCGACACCGGAAGTGCGCTCCCTCTCCCGCCTGCGGGAGAGGGTTGGGGAGAGGGTGCTTCCGCAATGGGATACCCCCGGCGCGGAGAGAACCCTCACCCGCCACGCTCTTGCGAGCGTGTCGACCTCTCCCGCAAGCGGGAGAGGCTCCAGACCGCGCGCGGGGCAGGATTCGTTCTCATCAACAAACACACCTTAGAGAATCTTCGCGTAAGGGCAGGGGCATGGCAGCAGACATCTCGCGGGCCGGGGTCGAGAAGGCCTATGGCCGCTGGGCGCCGGTGTATGATCTGGTGTTCGGCAAGGTGTTCGACGCCGGCCGGCAGTCGACCATCGCCGAGGCCGATCGCATCGGCGGCCGCATCCTCGACGTCGGCGTCGGCACCGGCCTGTCGCTGTCGGATTACTCGCGCACCACCAGGATCTGCGGCGTCGACATCTCCGAGCCGATGCTGCGCAAGGCGCAACAACGCGTGCGCACGCTTCGCCTCTCCAATGTCGAAGTGCTCTCGGTGATGGATGCGAAGAACCTCGCCTTCCCATCAGACTTCTTCGACGCGGTGGTGGCGCAATACGTCATCACCGCGGTGCCCGATCCCGAAGGCACGCTCGACGAGTTCGTGCGGGTGCTCAAGGCCGGCGGCGAGCTGATCCTGGTCAACCACATCGGCGCCGAGAGCGGCCCGCGCAAACTGTTCGAGCTCGCCTTCG
Organism: Bradyrhizobium sp. 22; assembly: GCF_000482425.1. Classification (NCBI taxonomy): domain Bacteria; kingdom Pseudomonadati; phylum Pseudomonadota; class Alphaproteobacteria; order Hyphomicrobiales; family Nitrobacteraceae; genus Bradyrhizobium; species Bradyrhizobium sp. 22. Next base: position 939,353 of record NZ_KI519400.1, on the reverse strand, counting down.
CGCCGATTGCCCGCCGCCTCGGCTGGCGCCCGGAATTCCCGTGGGCCCGGCTCGAGGGCTGGGCGGCCAGGCACGGCGGCATCACGCTGGCCGAGCGCCGCCCCATGCCGCCGATGGGGCACTTTTCGCTGATCCGCTACCGCAAATCGTGATCATGCCGCGGGAACACGCGCCGAGGCCGGCGCGTTCCCTTCCCATGCGCACGACATCGAACATCATCCTGGCCAGCCTCCTGATCGCCGCCTCCGGCAGCGCGATCGCGCAGGCCCCGCCCGCCCCGGCGACGCCGCCGCAAGCGACCGCGCCGCCATCCCCGCAACGCGCCGCCGGCTGTGCCCCCTCCGACCGGCTCGGCACCGCCCCGGACGGCACCACCACCGGCCAGTCCCGGGAACCGCTCGGCGACAAGCTCGCCAAGACCGACGGCGTGCTCTGCCCGCCCTCTGGCGTCGACCCCGACATGCACGCCCCCGCGCCCAGCACCGGGGCCAACACCCCCGTGATTCCGCCCCCCGGCAGTCCCGGCGGCGACCCCAGCGTGCGGCCGAAATAGCGCGTTCCGCCCCCAATCTCCGTCATGCCCGGGCTTGTCCCGGGCATCCACGTTCTTGTCCCCGCGACTGAAGACGTGGATGGCCGGGCCAAGCCCGGCCATGACGAACCCGTTGAAAAGAGGCTGTATTCTCAAGGCGGCTTACCCGGACGTGGTCTAGGCCAGAGCGGAAAAAGGCGGCCCACTTTGCTTGACTTACCCCCGCCCCCTTCCTTATATGCCGCGCGTTCGCGAGATCGGCCTTATTCGCCGCCGCGATCCCTGTGGCGGGGTAGCTCAGCTGGTTAGAGCACGGGAATCATAATCCTGGGGTCGGGGGTTCGAGTCCCTCCCCCGCTACCAAATCCAGCTAAGCAGCTGATGGTTTTTCAAAGTATCGCGTGCGCTCGCCTTGATGCCGACCGGTTGCACCATGCTGGTCGCATCGTTCTACTGTTGGCTGTTGGCCCTGCGCCGCTCGCACTGCATCGGTCCGCAACCAGGCGCGGAAGTGTTGGAAAATGGCTGACCATCTTGAACTCGCAGTGCTTCATCGGAGCGGTGGCGCAAGCCCCGCGAAGAAGGAGCGGTACACGTTCGATTTTGTCATCAACGGGCAATCTCTCCTTGCCGTCACCGGCGCCGCCAACTTCGATTTGTCCGGTTGTCTTTCCGTCCCTCAACGAGAGCCCGAGCTTGCCCTTCGCCTCAACGATAGGCTCACGCGACTTCTGACGTCGGCCGTTCCGGTCGGCGGTAGTCACCGCGTGGCTCTGTATGTTTGCCCGGAATGTGGAGACTTGGCCTGCGGAGCGATTACCACCCTCGTGTCGCGGAGCGATGGCGTCGTGCGTTGGTCCGACTTTGCGTACGAAAACGGAGATGACTGCGAAACCAAGCTGTCGAAGGTCGGCCCCTTTGCGTTCGATTGGACATCCTACGTAACCGAAATCGAACGAGCGTGCGCTGGCTGACGGGTCTGTAGGATGAGTAGCGCGCAGGCTCGGTAGAGTTCTTGCGAACCCCATCATGCTTCACGTCGCTCAGCTTCGCTTCGCTCTACCCGTCTACGAGCTAAGGAGCTTCTTGGAGTGCAACTGAAGGGTTATGCTTGGATAGGAAGTAGGCATCACAAAACAGCTTGATGAACGATACTTCCTTCAATGTCACGACGACCCCCGTAAGCTGATCGCGATCGAAGGCACGGCAGAGTTCAGCATAGCGATCTCTCTCATCCATTTGGGGAAAGAGGCGATCCAGAAACTTCAAAACTGCTGGCTCAAATGGGGTGCCCGGTTGCCAATCGTTGTGCTCGGCCATCATCGCACGCAGACTTCGGAAAAAATTTCCGAATGACTCAACCTCGCATTGCCAATGCACGTCGTTCAAGGAGAGGAACGTCAGGCCTCCTATATAGAAATCTAGGGAATTTTGATAGCCAGTCTGCTTTACTTTAGTAAGTGCTGCGAAAGCCAGAGCGGAACGAGCGAGATCGTCATCGGCCAACGCGCGGTTCTCGCCCCAATCTATTTTGAGGCTGGGTTGTCTTTGGAGTCTTAAGTCTTGATGATTTTCAAGATCGCGGATCGTTTCGTAGTATCGGTCGATTTGCTCCGGCATTCGCCACCACCAAAACCCCATGGTGCCAATGTTCAGGGCGACTACGAAGCTCCGGGCGACCCCCCATCCAAAATACCAGAGCGCCTGCACCGGCACATTATCGCCGAGAATGAAGTCGATGAAGATCTGATCTTTCTTGCCGCTAACAGCTGAGAGTTTTATCCAGCTGGACTTCTTGTTGAAATTCGACAGGACTTTCGTCCTAATCGAATGCGACGCGCAAGTGATCCGCACGCGGAGGCGCCACTTTTCCTTGGTTTTTTCTTCCGGAGCATTTCTGCTGCGTTCTAATTCTCTCTCTGCCGCAAGCCGGCCGTCTTCAACGGCCCTATCAAACTGATCTTTGAGCCACCGGGCCCATGTGTTCGAGCCTTTCAATTCTACCAGCTTTTTCATGGACGCTTTAGAGAATATCTGGTTGCGCTTTTCGGGATCATCGGTCGCAGCCAGAAACCATGCTTGAAGATCAATTTCCTCTTGTGGAATCTCCTCTCGTGGCTTCTCAGTTTTAGCTAGTTCGATGCTCGCTTCGGCAAGCGAAATGAGCTGCTTTGCCTCCTCCTCTGCTACTGCTCGGCTGGGAAGGACTAGACTTTCTACATCGCTATCGACGTATAGTCCGAGAAGTCGGGTGTCGTGTATGCGTTGAGCAACGCCAGACATTTCATCGAGACGTTTTCCAGTTATCTCCCCGGAGAAAAAGCCGCCACCAAAGAAGCACCAGAAGAGCTTTTTGACATGGTCTTGCTCGTGTTTCTTAGGCCACGCAGGTGGAACGGTCGCCATCTTCGACACGGCTTGAACTCCCAACAAAGCTCGACGCCCAATTTCTTCGAGGGCCAAGGCGGCAAGGTGATAGGCAATGTTGGGATGTCCGGCCAGCATCACTGCGCGTGCGGAGTCTAGAAGGTCGCTTGCGTGACCAACGCAAGCATCCATTGCTTTCAACAAAGACTCATCGCGTGATAATTTCGTCATTTGGGGCAGCTCTTCTCATTCGGAGCGGCCTCTAATCAGAGGCAAGTCACATCCTTAGCTGAGTCGTCGATCTGAGCACGTGCCGATAGAGTACCTTTTCCCTGCGCCATCGCATAAAGGCAAATCTTGATTGCTTGTGTAGTGTCGCAGGGTATATCCAGCGGTCCAACGTAATCCGCTATCAACGCAAAAATACTTGGGGCATATAACCCGCTTCCGTATGGGTCTATCGCTACTGAAGTCAGTTGCAACTATACGGCGCTAGCCTGCTTGATGATGTTATTCACCTTCGCATTCGGCGTGTTCTGGAGCCTTAGACCTTCCATCGGGCAAACACCCTACACCCCCGTCAACCCCTCCCGTCAAAAATATTCCCATTTACCGAATTTCGGAAATATCGCATACCCCGCTCATCCCGGCTCATCCTTGAGGGGCGATCGCGTCGTCGTCTTGATCGCGAGCCGGGCTTGCGGTGGACGCGGCAGCGTCGGGCGCGATGGTAGCGGGCAGGGAGGGTAGTCCCCGGAGAGCTCGCGGCCGCGCGCGGACGAACGGCGCTGCTAGGCTTCGTCTCGTTTGTAAGTTTCCGGCTCCGTCGACGGTGTCAGGGAATACTGCGGCGAAATGGCGGGCCGTGCGTACGGCAAAACCGTGTGGTCCTGGCCGTCGTTGCTACGGTCAAGCGCTTGCGGAGGCGGCAGTCGCGTCAACCGGCGCGGGGGCCGGTGAATTCCGTAAGGCGCGAGGGAGGCCAGAAGGAACTCGGCTCCCGGGAGAGCACGGCATAAGCCGTCCGACCATCGCGCAGGGAAGGCCGAGTGATCGGCACCACCTGTATGCTGCTGTGCGGTTTTCCTGCGTGTGCATTTCGCGCAGCGGACCGCGGGTGCGTTGTCAGCACCCGGCCTTCCCTGTGCCCTCTTGGTTTGAGGGTGGAATGAGGAAGCAAAGCTCGGGCGAATTCAGCCGCGAGAATGCGAAGGCGCGTCTGCGATGAAGAGCACGCGATGCCATGATCTCTTCCTGCTATCAAACAGAGTCAGTCGCGACATTGAAGCCGATCGGTAGTGCCTGCACCAGCGACATCGGCGCAACTAGCGCTGGCAGTGCCACTTGGGCCGTCGCAAAGAGAAGCGCACGGATGGCACGTTTCATCCGTTTTGGGTCATTTAGCCTTATAGCCTTACCTCTATTGGCCCCCGTCCAGCTTGGGCCGGACGGGCTGGAACTCGCGGGCGCGTCGGTCGTTGCTTGGCCGCGGCAATAGCGAGCGAGTAGGAGAGTACGTGAACCGACGCCAGCTTGTTCAAGGGTCGGCAATGCTGCCGGCGTTGCTGCTCGGTTCGGGCGGCGGTTTTGCGGCCCCCTCGGACGTCGCGTTTGGGCCCTCTACGGTGAGGGACTTGGCCCGTATGCTGGCGGGGAAGCCGTACGAAGCGCCGGACGAGAAGCTTCCGAGCGGATTGAAGGACCTGGACTACGATCAGTATCGCTCGATCCGCTTCTTGCCCGAGCGGGCGCTCTGGCGCGGCAAGAATCTTCCGTTCGAAGCGCAGTTCTTCCACCGCGGCTTCTTCTACAGGAACAGGGTGAACATCTTCGAGGTCGCGGACGGAAAGGCATCCGAGTTCCAGTACCGCAAGGCGGATTTCTCCTTCGGCGAGAAAGTCCCGGCGTTCGAGGACAACGACATCGGCTTTGCGGGCTTCCGCATCCATGCGCCGATGAACCGTCCCGACTATTACGACGAGGTCTGCGTCTTCCTGGGGGCGAGCTATTTCCGTGCCGTGGCCAAGGGGCAGACCTACGGCCTTTCCGCCCGGGGGCTCTCGATCGATACGGGCGAACCCAAGGGCGAGGAATTTCCGCTCTTCAAGACGTTCTGGCTCGAGCGGCCGGCACCGGGCGCGAGCTCGCTGGTGATCCATGCCCTGCTCGACAGCAAGAGCTGCGCCGCCAGCTACCGCTTCACCGTGCGCCCCGGCGACACGTCGGTTTTCGACGTGGAGATGTCGGTCTACCCGCGCGTCGAGATGCCGCGGGCCGGTCTCGCGCCCATGACCAGCATGTTCTTCTACGGTCCGAACGATCGCAACGACATCGACGATTTCCGCCCCTCCGTGCACGATTCCGACGGCCTTGCGATCTTCAACGGGAAGAGCGAAAGCCTGTGGCGGCCGCTCAGCAATCCCCGCGACCTCCAGATCAGCACCTTCCAGGATCTCAATCCGCGCGGCTTCGGCCTGATGCAGCGGGAGAGGAACTTCTCCGCCTACCAGGACATCGAATCCAGCTTCGAGCGACGGCCCAGTCTGTGGATGGAGCCGATCGGCGACTGGGGCGAGGGCGGGGTCGCGCTGATCGAAATCCCGACCAAGGAGGAGGTCCACGACAACATTGCCGCATTCTGGCGGCCTAAGAACCCGCTGCAGGCCAAGGGCGAACACAATTACACCTATCGGCTGCATTGGGGGCCGGATAGCCCGAAGCCGCAATCGCTGGCCAGATTTGCGCGAAGCGGGATAGGGGCAACGGGCGAGGACGCGCGCCTGTTCGTGCTCGATCTGCTCGGCGACAACCTCAAGGGCGTCGATCCCTCAGGTGTCAAAGGTGTGGTGACGGCGGGCAAGTCCGAGGTGAAGAACATCGTCACGCAGCCCAATCCCTACACCGGTGGCTGGCGGCTCAGCTTCCAGTGCCAGGTGAAAGGCGAGCCGGTCGAACTGCGGGCGTTCCTGGCCCAAGGCGACAAGCCCTTGTCGGAAGTCTGGGTCTACCGATGGGCGCCCTGAGCACGGCGCCGCGGCCGATGGCCGGCGATATCGCGACCCAGCGCCTGCTGCCGGGCGAGTCTCCCCTTCCGATGGCTCCCGGCGACCTCGGAAAACACCGGGTACCCGACCGCATTCCCGCGCCGGTTGCCCCGGCAATGGCCTGGCGGCGCGGCCTCATCCTCCTCTCGACGGCGGCGCTCACGGCCGGCGGCGGATACGAGATGTATCGCGTGCTGGAGGTCGGCGGCGTCACCGTGCTCGAAGCCATGGTGCTGGCGCTCTTCCTGGTCCTGCTCGCCTGGGTCGCCTTCTCGTTCGTCTCCGCGCTGGCTGGCTTCCTTGTTCTGCTCGCCCATCGTCCGGGCGCCTTCGCGCCAGATGCGGAGCTGCCTGCGATCGCAAGCCGCACCGCCATGCTGCTTCCCACTTACAACGAGGATCCGCACCGATTGACAGCGCGGCTTCGTGCGATCATCGAATCCCTGGAGACGACCTCGCAAGGAAAGCTGTTCGACTGGTACGTTCTGAGCGACAGCACCGATCCCGACATTTGGGTCGCCGAGGAAAAGGCGCTCCTCGCGCTGCGACAGGCGGTGGGGACACCACGGCTGTACTATCGCCACCGAGCCGAGAATACGGCGCGCAAAGCCGGGAACATCTCCGAGTGGATCACGCGGTTCGGCGGCGCCTACGATTTCATGATCGTGCTCGACGCCGACAGTCTCATGAGCGGGCAGACCATCGTCCGACTGGTTCATGCCATGGAGAGCAATCCGAGCGCGGGCCTCATCCAGACGCTCCCGATGGTCGTCAACGCGCGAAGCCTGTTCAGCCGCATCCAGCAATTCGCGGGCCGCCTGTACGGACCGATGATCGCCGCCGGCGTTGCCTGGTGGCACGGCTCCGAAGGCAATTACTGGGGCCACAACGCGATCATCCGGGTGAGGGCGTTTGCTGAAGAGGCGGCGCTGCCGCAGCTGCGTGGACGGAAGCCGTTCGGCGGGCACATCCTCAGCCATGATTTCGTCGAGGCTGCGCTGATGCGGCGCGCCGGGTGGGGCATCTACATGCTGCCGACGCTCGGTGGAAGCTTCGAAGAGGTGCCGCCGTCGCTGCTCGATTTCGCGGCGCGCGACCGGCGCTGGTGTCAGGGCAATCTTCAGCATCTCGCCGTCGTGCCTGCGCGGGGTCTCCACTGGGTCTCGCGCGTGCATTTCATGGTGGGGATAGGGGCATATCTGACGGCGCCTCTCTGGCTGCTGTTCCTCTTGCTGGGAATGTTGATCTCGCTGCAGGCCCGCTTCGTGCGGCCGGAGTATTTTCCGAAGGGGTTCTCGTTGTTTCCGACCTGGCCGGCCCAGGATCCCGTGCTCGCGATCTGGGTGTTCGTCGCCACGATGGGTCTGCTGCTGTTGCCGAAGCTGCTCAGCCTCGTCCTCGTTTGGATGCGCGGCTCGGTGAGACGCCAGTTCGGCGGCGCGTTGCGTGCTTCGGCCGGAGTTCTCGCAGAGATCGTCATATCCGCGCTGATGGCGCCGGTGATGATGATCTTTCAGTCGATCGCGGTGATCGAGATTCTGGCCGGCCGCGATGCCGGCTGGCAGACGCAAAGGCGCGACGACGGCACGGTGGAGCGGCGCGAGCTCTATCGGAAATACGGCGTTCCGACCCTGTGCGGTGTTGCGATGGCCGCAAGCGCCTACGCCGTTTCGCTGCCCCTTCTGCTCTGGATGTCGCCGGTCATCGTTGGGCTGCTGTTCGCCGTTCCCATAGGCGCGCTGACCGCCACGCCCGTCTCCGGAAAATTGTTTGTCACTCCGGAAGAACGAGAGCCGCCTCCCGTGCTGCGGCGGGCGAACGAACTCAGCGCGTCGGCTGACGTAGGGGGCATGCCCGCCTTGGTGGAGCTGCGCCAAGACCCCGCGCTCCTCGCCTTCCACCTCGCGCAGCTGCCGCCACCTCGCCCCACCAGGCCCGACGCGGTCGACGCCAATCTGGCGGTCGGCCGTGCCAAGGTCGATGCGAGCGAGACGTTCGAGGAGGCCGCAGCGCATCTATCCTCGCGAGAAATCTTCTCGATCTTGAACGACGGTCCGGCGCTTTCCACCGTGTTGCAGAAGCGATGAAGCTGCGGCCTGGATCTGTCCTGCGGCCGTCCGAAGCTTTCTCTCGTTGCGTAGACCGCTATTGCTCTCTCCCTTGATGGCCGGCATCCTCGAACCAAGTGCGCGGAAAAGCGCCCCGAAACGTCCAAGGAAGGAAGCACGCGATGAGGATGATCAAAGGGCCTGCGATATTTCTCGCTCAGTTCGCGGGGGATGCGGCGCCGTTCAATTCGCTCGATGCGATCTGCGGATGGGCGGCCTCGCTGGGCTACAAGGGAATTCAGATTCCGAGCTGGGACGGGCGGCTGTTCGACCTGACCAAGGCCTCGGAGTCGCAAACCTATGCCGACGAGGTGAAGGGAATTGCGGCGCGACACGGGCTTGCCATCACCGAGCTGTCGACCCATTTCCAAGGCCAACTCGTCGCCGTTCACCCGGCCTATGATGCGGCCTTCGACGGCTTCGCCGCGCCGGAGGTGCGTGGCAACCCCACGGCCCGCACCGAATGGGCGGTGGATCAGGTCAAGCGCGCCATCCTGGCGTCCCGGCGGCTCGGCCTCAGCACCCAGGCGACGTTCTCCGGCGCGCTGGCCTGGCCCTACGTCTATCCCTGGCCGCAGCGTCCCGCCGGCCTGATCGAGACCGCCTTCGACGAACTCGCCAGGCGCTGGCGGCCGATTCTCGACCATGCCGACGAGCAGGGTGTCGATCTCGCCTATGAGATCCACCCGGGTGAGGACCTTCACGACGGTGTCTCCTACGAAATGTTCCTCGACCGGGTGAACCACCATCCGCGCGCGAACCTGCTCTACGATCCCTCGCACTTCGTGCTGCAACAGCTCGACTATCTCGACTACATCGACATCTACCACCAGCGCATCAAGGCGTTTCACGTCAAGGACGCCGAGTTCAATCCGACCGGCCGCCAGGGCGTCTATGGCGGGTTCCAGAGCTGGGTCGACCGCGCCGGCCGCTTCCGCTCGCTCGGCGACGGCCAGGTCGATTTCGGCGCCATCTTCTCCAAGCTCACGCAATACGATTACGGCAGCTGGGCGGTGCTTGAGTGGGAGTGTGCCCTGAAACACCCCGAGCAAGGCGCGCGTGAGGGCGCCGAGTTCATCCGCAACCACATCATCGAGGTAACCGAGAAGGCCTTCGACGATTTCGCCGGCAGCGGTACCGATGCGGCCGCCAACCGCAAGATGCTCGGCATCTCCTGAACGAAAGGCTGCAACATGGCGATCGAAGCAAGCGGTGAGACCGGCGGCCATCGCCGCATCCGTCTCGGCATGGTCGGCGGCGGCCAGGGCGCGTTCATCGGTGCCGTCCACCGCATCGCCGCGCGCATCGACGACCAGTTCGAGCTGGTGGCCGGCGCGCTGTCGTCGGATCCAATTCGCGCCAAGACCTCCGCAAAGGAGCTCGGCATCGCCGACGGCCGGGCCTATGGCTCGTTCGAGGAGATGGCGCAGGCCGAAGCGGCGAGGGCGGACGGCATCGAGGCGGTCGCGATCGTGACGCCCAATCATATGCATAGCCCGGTCGCGAAAGCCTTCCTGGAAGCCGGCATCCACGTCATCTGCGACAAGCCGCTGACCACGACCGTTGCCGAGGCCGAGGAACTGGCGGCGCTGGTCAAGACATCTGGCCAGATCTTCGTCGTCACGCACAATTACACCGGCTATCCCATGATCCGGCAGGCCCGCGCCATGGTCGCAAACGGCGATCTCGGCGAGATCCGTCTCGTCCAGGCCGAGTATCTGCAGGATTGGCTGACCGAGCCATTGGAGGCCACGGGCCAGAAGCAGGCGGCATGGCGCACGGACCCGTCCCGGTCCGGCGCCGGCGGGTGCATCGGCGACATCGGCACCCACGCCTACAATCTCGCCTGCTTCGTCACTGGGCTCGAGCTCGACGCGCTGCTCGCCCAATTGTCGACCTTCGTCGAGGGCCGGCGGCTCGACGATGACGTGCAGATCTTCCTCAAGTGGAAGGGCGGCGCCAAGGGCATGCTGTGGGCGAGCCAAATCGCCGTCGGCAACGAGAACGGGCTCAAGCTGCGCGTCTACGGCAGCAAGGGCGGCCTCGAATGGGCGCAGGAGAATCCGAACCAGCTCTGGTTCACGCCTTACGGCAAGCCCAAACAGCTACTGACCCGCGGCGGCGCCGGTGCATCGGGCGCGGCGGGTCGGGTCACCCGCATCCCGTCGGGGCACCCCGAGGGCTACCTCGAGGGCTTCGCGACGATCTATGCCGAGGCGGCGCGCGCCATCCGCGCGGCCGCGGCCGGTGAAAAGCCGCCGCCCGACGTTATCTTTCCGACGGTCGAGGATGGCCTCGCAGGCGTGAAGTTGATCGATGCCGCGGTGAGGTCGTCTGCAGGCAACGGCGTCTGGGTTCGGATGACCTAAGGCGGTCGCGATGCCGCCGAACCCGTTGTCGATGGATCTGCTTGATATGGATGCCATAGTGACCCATGACTTCGCTTCGTCGAGTACCGCCGAGTGAGGACAACTTGCACGGCATTCGCGTGTCGCGTCGTGCGATCTCTCGCGGCGTTCTGGCTCCGCACGAACGATACATCGAATGCGAGCAATTGCGGCGCCCTACAATTCGCATTCTGCCTATGGGCTACTTCACACATCAGAAATTTGCGGTCTCACAAATTGCTGACACGGTGCCAAGCGAGTTCCGTTGCTTTGTCTAACTTAGATTGTATGGTGGCCATAAGAGCATTCGGCCTGATCGACGATGTGCGGCCAATCGGCGCTGTCCGCATCTTTGGTGATCATGATCACAGGAAGAGTGTTCGCCCCTGGGTAGAATGAGGGACAGAGGACAATGACCGAAGGATTAGGACAATGTCGCTGCTCCAGATCAATCTCTTCGGCGGTGTCGAGGTCATGCGTGCCTCCGGCGAGTCGGTGTTGATCCCCAGTCGCAAGGCTGCAACTCTCCTTGGCTATGTGGCGCTCAGTTCCCCTCGGGCCATTTCTCGCGGCAAGCTCGCGACCCTGTTGTGGGACGGTCAGTTCGGCGATCGCGCCCGCGCCAGCCTTCGACAGGCTCTGCTCACATTGCGGCGTGAATTGCCGCAATATTCCGACGTGATCGCGGCCGATCGCGACGACATCCGCATCTGCCCGAACGCCATAAGCACCGATGTCGGGGAATTCGAGCGGCTCCTGTCGGATGGAGATCCCGAACGATTGGCTCGCGCGGCGATGCTGTATCGGGGTGACCTTCTCGAGGGCATCAGTTCGACCTCATGCCAGTTCGAAGCCTGGCTGTCTGCCGAGCGTCAACGACTGAGGACAAAGGCGATGCAGGCGCTTGCGGGCCTGCTGGACACCGACGGGCGCGAGCACATGGATATCGCGATCGCGCTCGCGCTGCGTATTGTTGCGATCGACCCGCTTCAGGAGCAGGTCCATCGCATCTTGATGCGCTGCTACGCGCAGCAAGGTCGCCGTACCGACGCGCTGCGTCAGTACGATCTTTGCCGCTCCGTGCTGTGGCGGGACGTTCGCGCGGTGCCGGAGCAGGAGACCGAACAGCTGCAGCGCGACATCCGCCGCATGTTCCACGCTGCGCCCCTGAGACCTGCCTCGGTCAAATTGCAGCGGGCCAAGAACTTTGACGCAACTTTCACGCTCGGCGTGACGCCTGCATCACGATCCCTGTCGTAGCCTTAGCCGCTCGCACAATCGTGCGTAGTGATCCCGACTCCCTTCAGGGAACGCGTGTCGCTCGCGGGTCAGGCACTTCATCAGGAGACTTTGATCATGACTGGAACACAGCAAGGATATGAGGACTACGGCCAATTGGACCCGCAGGGGATATTCGGCTCCATCCTCGGCGGTGCGGCCGGACGAGTTATCGGCAACCTGCTCGGCGGCAAAAGGGGAAAGAATATCGGCGGCGCCATAGGTAACATCGGCGGAGGTTTCCTGCCGTTTTCCGCCGGTCCGGAAGTGCCGCAAGGTTCTGTGCAGGTCTCCGACATGGAGCTGCAGAGCTTCTGGAGCGTGCTGAAGAAG
>NZ_KI519400.1:560222-926511 GCF_000482425.1 Bradyrhizobium sp. 22 | reverse complement strand
GCCCAGACCGGCCTCGACATCGGTCGCCAGCTCGGCGTCTTCAACGCCGGCCAGCCCGGTGGCACGATGCACTAGACCCAACGCGCAGAGGGCGGGCGAACGCCCGCCCTCCACGCACAAATGAGAATGGAAACCAGATGGCGGATTCAAACGCGTCGCAGCAATTCATCGTGCAGGGAGACCCGGTCCAATCCGGTGAGCTCAACGACCACTTGCAGCGTGAACCCGACGTGAAGCGAGTCGCGCAGGTTGCACCCGACGTCGTCATTCTTTCGATGACGAAGACACAGGCCGATCGCTTGAAATCGAGGTTTGCCACGCTCGTGGTTGAACCGGATTCGGCGCTGAAGCCGTTCGATGCCGACTGATTTCGGTGGGCAAACATTGGACACGCAAAACATCAAGGAGGCCGCAGATGGCCACGAGAGGAAAATCAGGACCTTCCGCGCAGGGCGAGCACGGTGCGAGCGAATCGGCGACAAACGGCAACGGCGCGCTTCCCGAGCATGGCGACAGCCCGTCACCGGCACGCGGGCAGGGGGCCGCAACGATCGCACCGCGCCCGGCGCAATTCATGATCGCGCCGCAGCAGCAACCCGGGCTTGCGACCTTCAGCATCGATTTTCTGACCCAGCAGCTCACCAGCAGCCCCGACATCGAAGTGGTGAAGACGGTGCCTGCGCCGCGCCTGTTCGGATTTCAGAGCGCGGATCTCGGGCAAGTGCCGCTCAGTCCGCTGGTCCTCGCCAAGATGACTCCCGACAAGGCCAGGGTGCTGCAGACCCAGGCGGGAGAGCGTTGCGCGGTGGAGCGTGACGAGCGGCTGACCTACATGCTCGACCCGACGACGCCGCAGCTTCCCAATCCGGGGGTGCTGACGCCGCTGGCCGACGGCTTCACTGCGACCATCGAAGTCCTGGGCCAGGACGGCCCGCTGCCCGGCGCCGAAGTCTACGTGTTCGGCAGCATGTGGCCGGCACAGGCCATCACCGACGCCACCGGCCGTGCCACGGTGACACTCCAAGGCGAAACTCCCGAGACCATCCGCTCGATCCTGGTCAAGCCGAAGATCGACTACTGGACCTTCTGGCTCGATCGTCCGCAGCTCGTTCCCAACAATGTCAACCGGATCGTCGTGCGGGCGCTCGGCGCAGTCTTGCGGAGCTTCCCCGGCCAGCAATTGACCGGTTGGGGTGAGCGCGCCATGGGCCTCGATCGTGTGCCGCCGTCCTTTGATGGCGCCGGTATCAAGATCGCGGTCATCGATTCCGGCCTGGCGCCGACCCATCGCAACCTGCGCGGCATTACGGAAGGCACCAGCATCGTCGGCAATGACAAGTCGGCGTGGACCGTCGACACGATCGGCCACGGCTCGCATTGCGCTGGGATCATCGCCGGCGGCCCCATCGGCTCCGGCGGCGGAATCCGCGGCTTCGCGCCCGCGGCTGAAATCCATGTCTGCCGCATCTTCCCGGGCGGCCGGTTCAGCGATCTCGTCTCTGCGCTCGATTATTGCATGGAGCATGGCATCGACGTCGCCAATATGAGCCTCGGTGGCGGCGAGCCTTCGCGGATCATCGAGGAACGCATCGTCCGCGCCAAGGAAAGGGGCATGGCCTGCATCATTGCCGCCGGGAATTCCTCGGGGCCGGTGCAGTTTCCGGCTTCGACCCCGCATTGCCTGGCGGTCGCCGCGTTGGGCAAGTGGGGCGAGTTTCCCGAGGACAGTTATCATGCGCAGCAAGCCCTCGACGGTTTCCAGAGCCGCGATGGATATTTTCCGGCCAAGTTCTCCTGCTTCGGGCCGGAGATCGACGTCTGCGCACCGGGTGTTGCGATCGTCTCATCGCTTCCCGCCGATGGTTTCGGTGCATGGGACGGTACCTCGATGGCGACGCCGCATGTCACCGGCCTGGCCGCGCTTGTGCTGGCGCACCATCCGGACTTCACCAAAGGCAGCTTCCAGAATCGCGATGCACGCCGGGTCGAGCGGCTGTTCCAGATCCTGAAGGAAACCGCGACGCCGCTGCAATTCGGTGACCCGAATCGTGCCGGCGCGGGACTGCCGAACGCGATGCGGGCGCTCGGCCTGGAAACCGGAATCGCCCCGGTTGCCGCCGCGGCGTCCGGAACCGATCCCTCGCTGGCAGCGCTGCGTCGCCTGCTTGGATTGCGGCCGGTCGAAGCGCCGAGCATGATTCCGGCGGGCGCGATGACGCCACAGTCCTTTGCTCCCATGCCGAACGGTTCGAGCCACGTCGCGCGCGGTCCGGCCCAGGTCGCCAATGGAATCGCCCCCATGATGATGGATCCCGATCCAGCTCAGATCCGGCAGCTCATGCACAAGGTCGGATTGCTGTAACGCGCGTCCTTGTGGCCTTGAACGCGGGGCACGGCAGGAGCTGTGCCCCGCGCGTTTTCTCACGCGGAGCGATCATTGCGACAGATTCAAGAAACCTCGGGATGTGCGATTTCGTACCAGCGAGGCTGGCATGGCGAGTGTGCTTCGTTTGGTGCTCAGGGCGACACCGCATGTCCTGTGTCGCCACCCCGTCAACCCCTCGTCGCAAAAATATTCCTCTTTACCGAAATTCGGAAATGGCGTATGTGTCGCCCATCCCGGCTCAACCAGGAGGGGCGATCTCGAGGTCGTCTTGATCGCGAGCCGGGCTTGCGGTGGACGCGGCAGCGTCGGCATGAGAGGTGCGGGCAGGGCGGGTAGTCCCTGTGAGTCCGTAACCGCGTGCGGACGACGGCGCTGCTAGGCTTCGTCTCGCCTGTAAGTTTCGCAGCTCCGTCGACAGGGCTGGAAAGACTGCGGCGAAAGGGCGGGCCGTGCGTACGGCAAAACCGTGTGGTCCTGGCCGTCGTTGCTACGGTCAAGCCTGTCGCGGAGATGTGCGCGATCCCAACCGGGCAGACGGCATCGTGAATTCGCGGGGCGAGGGAGGCCAGAAGGAAAGTTCGGCTCCCGGGAGAGTACGGCATAAGCCGTCCGACCACCGCGCAGGGAAGGCCGAGTGATCGGCACCACCTGTATGCTGCTGTGCGGTTCTTCTGCGTGTGCATTTTGCGCAGCGGACCGCGGGTGCGATGTCGGCACCCGGCCTTCCCTGCGCCCTCTTGGATTTGAGGGTGGAGTGATCAAGCAAAGCTCGGGCGAAAATCGTCGCGAGGCTGCGAAGTCGTGCCCCAATCCCTAAAGTCCCCTCACGGCCATGATCAGCGTGTGAGAGCCGCGTGATCCAGCACGTCTCCTTGGCCGCTTCGGCTCATGTCCTCGGCTTTGCCGGCATTCTGCTCGGCCTCGTACACGACGCCGATGGTCCGGAGGATGCTGGACGGATTGACGCTGATCGAGTCGATCCCAAGCCCGGCCAGAAACCGTGCGATCTCCGGATAGTTCGCCGGTGCCTCGCCGCAGATGCCGATATGGCGGCGGTTGCGCTTGGCGCCGTCGACGGCGAGTCTCAGCATTTCCAGCATGCCGGGATCGCGCTCGTCGAAGTCGAAGGCGACGATGTCGGAATCCCTGTCGACGCCCAGCGTGAGCTGGGTCAAATCGTTCGAGCCGATCGAGAAGCCGTCGAACAGCTCCGCGAACCGGTCGATCAGGATGACGTTGTTGGGAATCTCGCACATCACGTAGATCTCGAGCCCGTTCTCGCCCTGTTTCAACCCATGCTGGGCCATGGTCTGGATGACATTGCGGGCTTCCTCGACACGCCGGCAGAACGGAATCATGACCTTCAGGTTGGTCAGGCCCATGTCGTTGCGGACCCGCCGCAATGCGGCGCATTCCAGTGCAAAGCCCGCGGCATAGGCCGGGTGGGCGTAGCGGGCCGCGCCGCGGAAGCCGAGCATCGGGTTCTCCTCCCGCGGCTCGAAATCGGCGCCGGCTCTGAGATTGGCATATTCGTTGGTCTTGAAATCGGACAGGCGAACGATGACCGGACGTGGGAAGAACGCAGCCGCGATCGTACCCACGCCCTCCGAGAGGCGCTCGACGAAGAAGTCCGAGGGCTTCCTGTAGCGCCGGGTGATCTGCTCGATCAATCGCCGGTCCTTGGCGGATTTCACCTGCTTCGGCTTTGCCAGCGCCATGGGGTGAATGCCGATGTGCTGGTTGATGATGAATTCCATGCGCGCCAGGCCGACGCCGTCGTTCGGCATCATCGCGGTCTTGAAGGCCAGCTCTGGATTGCCGAGATTGACCATGATCCTGGTGCGCGGCTTGTTCAGCGCCGCGGTCGCGACTCGCTCGACGTCGAAGGGCAGGCGGCCGGCATAGACATGGCCGATGTCGCCTTCGGCACAGGATACGGTCACGTTGGCGCCGGTCTTCACCTTCCTGGTGATGCCTTCGATCCCCACCACGGCGGGAACGCCGAGTTCGCGGGCGACGATGGCGGCATGGCAGGTCCGGCCGCCATGCTCGGTGACGATCGCGGCGGCGATCTTCATGACCGGTTCCCAGTCGGGACTGGTGGCCGGCGCGACCAGGACCTCGCCCGGCTTGAAGGCGCGCAGATCCTGCTTCCTTCTAATCAGCCGGACCTTGCCGGCCGCGATCTTCTCGCCGACGGCGCGGCCTTCGCCGAGCACCGCCGCGGCATTCGGCTTGAGCACATAGTTCTCGAACGCCTCGGGCGTGCGGCGGGATGCAACCGTCTCGGGCCGGGCCTGGATGATGTAGAGCTTGCCGTCGGTGCCGTCCTTAGCCCATTCGACATCCATCGGTCGCGGATGTCCCGCCTTGTTCGAGTAATGGTTCTCGATGACGATTGCGCTCTCGGCGAGGCTGAGGACATCGTCGTCCGAAATGCAAAGACTCTCGCGCTCGCGGCGCGACGTCGGCACGTTGCGGGTGGTGGTGCGACTTCGCGCGTAGATCATCTTCTTGTCCTTGGCCCCGATCCGGCGCGACAGGACCGCGCGGAAGCCCGCGTTGAAGGTCGGCTTATGGACATAGAACTCGTCCGGCTCGACGGCGCCCTGCACGATGTTCTCGCCCAACCCGTAGGCGCCGGTCACGAACACCACATCGCGAAACCCGGATTCCGTATCGAGCGTGAAGATGACGCCGCTGGACGCGAGGTCCGACCGGACCATCTTCATCACGGCGACCGAAAGCGCGACCTTGAAATGATCGAAGCCGTTGTCGATGCGATAGGAGATCGCGCGATCCGTGAAGATCGAGGCGAAGCAGCGGCGGCAGGCCTCGAACAGCGCGCGCGCGCCGCGGACGTTGAGAAAGCTGTCATGCTGTCCGGCGAAGCTCGCGTTCGGCAGGTCCTCGGCGGTGGCCGAGCTGCGGACTGCCACCGCAACGTTCGGCCCGTATTCCTGCTCGAGCTGCCGATAGGCCTCCGCAACCTTCTGCCTCAGCTCGGCGAGGTCCGTCGCGGCGTACACGATGTCCCGTGCGGCGGCACCCCGCCGGGCGAGGTCCGCGATATGCCGCTTGTCGAGACCTGCAAGCAGCTTGCGCAACTCTTCCCAGGCGCCCTGCTGCAGCAGGGCGGCGCGGTAGGCGGCGGCCGTCAGCGCAAAGCCGTTCGGCACCGAGATGCCGCGCCGCGACAGCATCGAATAGAGCTCGCCGAGCGAGGCGGTCTTGCCGCCGACCATGCCGACATCGTCCAGGCCGAGGTCCTCGAACCAGCGAACGTAGGGGTTGTCGCTCATCTCTTTGCTCCGCATTGCAAGTCGAGGGTACCGGTCGGGACGCGATCCTCATCGGCAATGTGGCGGGAGGCGGGGTGTACGGTGTTGCGAAAGATCAATGGCGGCGTCAGCTAGGTTTCTTCGATCACCACTTGCTCGGCCAGCCGTTCGACATCCGCGGTCCGGCACAGCTCGGTGCCGGGATGGAGCAGGGCGGCGGCGCCCGCTGCCATGGCGTAGCGGAAAGCGGTGCCCAGATCGGTGCCGGAAGCGAGCCTCAGCACCAGCGCGCCAAGAAAGCTGTCACCGGCCCCGACGGCGCTCAGCGGCTTGATCGGCAGAGACTTCGCTCGCCATGTGCGGTCCCGGGTCACCAGCGCCGCGCCGAGATGTCCCATGGTCAGCGCGACGATCGATGCTTGCCGCATCTCGACGATGCGTCGGGCGGCCGCCACCCATTCACCGGCGTCCTGAGGCTCCGTTCCCGTCAATTCACGCATCTCGCGCAAATTCGGCTTGATCAGGTCGACGCCTTCGGCGACTGCCACGGCAAGCGCCGCTCCTGACGTGTCGAGAATGATCTGGGATCCGCGCCGCTTGGTGATCGCCGCCAGGCGGGCATAGAAATCGTCGGGTACTCCGCCCGGCAAGCTGCCGCTTGCGACGACATAGCGGGGAAAAGGATCGAGCGAGGCGACCAGCTGCAGGAACTCCGACCATTCGCGATCAATGAGTGTCGGCCCCGGAAGGATGAAGCGGTATTGCAAAGCAGTTGACTGCTCGTGGACGAAGAAATCCTCCCGCGTCTCTCCCGCGATCTGGAAGGTCTGGCTGTCGACGCTCTCCGCGTCGAGCAGGCGGCGCAGCAGATCACCCGTCCCGCCGCCCACCGGATAGATCGCGCGCACGCCGCGGCCGCCGAGCCGCTTGATCACGCGCGCGACATTGATGCCGCCGCCGCCAGGGTCGCGCCGCTGCGAGGTGCCGCGCAACTTCGCGACGGGAACGATCTTTTCGACCGAAGTCGACACATCGACCGCGGGATTGATCGTGACGGTGGCGATGTCCGGCATGACCTTGTCTGTATCCACTTGGAGTCAGAATATCGTCCCGCAATGATGGGCCAGCCTGGAGCGCTCATCTGCCTTCGATTAGCTTCGCAGGATATCCCGGCAGGGCAGCGCCAGTTTAATCTGGATCAAGGCCGATGTTGCGCCGTCGGTCGGTTGAAGAATCGAACCGCGGAGTCTTTGCCGCAAGGCGCGACTAGGAACTCCGGGCGCGCCCGGCGCTTGAATCGGCGGGCCAGAGTCGCCGTCGATTGCTGGCCTGCACGGCCCGCCTCCAAAGCCCCCATGCCCCCCAGGGTGGGCCGTGCGTCACCAGAGGAGACGCCATGTCCGACCCGACCGAGCAAGAGATCAGAGAACGCGCGCACCGCCTGTGGGAGCAGGCCGGCAAGCCTGAAGGCCGCGAGGACGAGTTTTGGCAGGCCGCCGAGCAGGAGCTGCGCAACGAGGACAAGTCCAACACGCTGCGGACGCCGGATACGTTGTGACCGACAAGGCCTGCCCATTCTGCCGGGGTCTGGGATGGGTCTGCGAAAATCATCCACTCCGGGCCTGGAGCGAACAGCTGGGCGGCTGCCGCTGCGGCGAGGGCATGCCCTGCACCTGCAACACGACCGAAGATCCGGAGATACGCGTGGTGATCGTCGAAGCGGACACGACGTGGCACTGAACCGGGGCGACCCGTTTCTCGTGCGACGCGGGCTGCGGCTCGGGGAACAGAGCATCCCGGACGGGCATTCAGTGTCTGAACAGCACGGGCTCCAAAAGATATCCCTTTCCCACGGCAGTGTCGGCGGTGGACGAGCAGAAGAAGCTAGAGCACCAGATCGAACTCGCAACGCGAGCGGCCGCGCTGGTCCGGGACGAAACCACCGGGCAGCGCTTCCGAAGCTTTGCCGAGGAGCTGAAGCGAAAGCTCCGGCGCATGATGCGGCGCGGCAAGGTGCGCGCGCGCGCCTACGAGCTTTGGGAGCAGGCTGGCCGGCCGGCCGGTCGCGAGCTGGAGTTCTGGCTCGAAGCGGAACGGCAGATCGAGGACGACCGCGAAGAACGGAAGGGTTCCGACGCGTCCTCGAAGCGATAGCAGCGAGCCCGATCCGGGCTCGATCACCGGATTTTTGCGAGGTCGTCAGGCCCGGGCTTGACTGGTGTCCACATTTTCGGTGCTGCGTTGCAATAGTGCGGCGCTTGCAACGAAAGAAAAGGCCGCCGGGTTCCTCACCCTGGCGGCCTCGAAAAGTCCGTAGCTGTTGATTGCCTCCGCAGCCTCGCGCGTACCGCCGTTACCTTGTTTGCGGCCATGCACGATGCTTGTAGGCCAGGGCGCGCGATTCGGCTGTGATCTGAAGCACACAATGGGAAAAGTATGATCGCGGCCAGCGGCGGCAATATGGATTGCTGCGCACTGACGATGTGGAGGCGGCGAGTGCTACCGCTCTCGTGCCCCGGACGCAGCGCAGTGTCGCTTCGACGGTGCGCTGCTGAGCCGGGGCCCATGTCGCCGCATCGTGCCGTATCGCCTTCCGGGTCCTGCTCGGCGCCGCAACGCCATAAGTGCGTTCACGCGCGTCTTCGACGCGCTATGCGCGTTGCAGCTTGTCCCGGACAACGGACTACACCCGATACCACGCCGCCAGATTCCACGTCGTGACGTCCCAGCCCGACATGTCGACCATGAGGTTGTTGACGTGGGCGTTGACGACGTTGCGAGAGAGCAGCGGCAGGAACACATGTGCCTCGCAGAAGATCTCGTCGACCTTGATCAGCAGCGTGGCGCGCTTGGCCGGATCGAGCTCGTTCTGCGCGGCCTTGTAGGCCTTGTCGGCTTCGGGATCCGACCAGCGCGAGATGTTGCGGCCGAGCCATTTATTCTCCTTGCTGGCGACCTCCCAGGAGACGCACTGGTTCAGGAAGCGCTCCGGATCGGGCTGCGGCTGCGTGGTGTTGTACATCTCCATGTCGGCATAGAATTTCGAGTAGGTGTCGGGGTTGCCGACGTCCGAGGAGAAGAACACCGAGGCGGTGACCGCCTTGATCTCGATCTCGATGCCGGCCTTCTCGCAGGCCTGCTTGATGATGGCCTGGGTCTTCTGGCGCGGCGCGTTGGTCGAGGTCTGGAACACGTATTTGAGCCTCTTGCCGTCCTTCTCGCGGATGCCGTCCGCGCCTTTCTTCCAGCCGGCCTCGTCGAGCACCTTGTTGGCCTTGTCGATGCTGAACTCGTATTTCAGCTTGGGCGACTTGAACTGCTTGGGTGCGTTGACGAAGCTCGCGGTGGCGATGCCGCCGCGGCCGTAGATGTATTTCTGGATCGAATCGCGGTCGATCAGCAGGTTGATGGCCCGGCGCACGGCAGGGTCGGACAGCGTCGGATGCTTGGTCTTGGCGTTCGAACGCTCGCCGTCGACCTCGGTCCACGGGTCGGTCGTGTTGAGGATGATGAACTCGACGTTGCCGGACGGCGTGATGTCGAGCTTGCCCTTGCCACCCGCCTCCATGCGCTTGAGGACCTCCTCCTCGACCTGCATGTTCCAGGCGAAGTCATATTCGCCGGTCTGCAGCACGGCGCGCGCCGCGGACACCGCATCGCCGCCGCCCTTGATCTCGAGCGTGTCGAAATGCGGCTGGTTCTTGATGTGATAGTCGGGATTGCGTTCGGCGCGGATCAGGTCGCCGGGCTTGAACTCGACGAATTTGTAGGGGCCGGTGCCGACCGGTTTCAGATTGGCCGGCGCCTCGCGCGACTTGGCGCCGGCATAATCGCCGAAATGATGTTTTGGCAGGATCGGGCCGACCGAGCCGACGAACGGGTCGGCCCAGAACGGCGTCGGCGCCTTGAAGGTCACCTTGACCGTATGGTCGTCGATCTTGTCGACCTTGATGTCCTTGTAGGATCCTGTGGTATAGGCCGCTGTCGCGAGATCGGCGGCATAAACCCAGGTGAAGACGACGTCGTCGGCGGTGAAGGGCTTGCCGTCATGCCATTTGACGCCCTGCTTCAGCTTCCAGATCACGCTCGTGCCGTCGGCGGCGAGGCCGCCGTTCTGCTTGGTCGGGACTTCGGCGGCGAGGCAGGGGACCAAATTGCCCTCCCTGTCCCAGCCGGCGAGCGGCTCGAAGAACACGCGCGAGGCCATCTGGTCCTTGGTGCCGATCGCGAAATGCGGATTGAGCAGGGTCGGGGCCTGCCAGAACAGCAGCTTCAGCGGGCCGCCGCCGCCAGCCTTGGTCGGCTTGTACGGCAGCGTGGCATCCGCCATCGCGACGTCGTGCCAGACCAGGATCTGGCTCGCGATCGGGGCCGCGATTCCGAGCGCGGCCACCTTTTGCATGAACGATCGCCGCGACAGCGTGCCTTGCTTCACCTGTCCGACCAGACCCCGGATTTCGTTCTCGTTCATCAGATGACCCCTCCACCTCGAAGACAAATCGTCGCTGGCAACCATCATGTTGCATCAGCCGCGAGGCGGCAATGCCGGCAATGCTGCCCTGCGACGAAATGACGACGTGGAGGGCCCGTGCGGGCCGGGACCTGGATCGCCGCCTGAGAAACCCAGGCGACGATCCAGTGCGAACTCAAGTGAACTTGGGGAAGTTCTAAGGCCGCGCCGCAACCCTAACGCGGTCACGCCTGGCATCAAGTTTCGTGATGTTGCTGCGGCCGCAGATTCGTTGCAGCCGCCACGCCATCGCCACACATGGTCCCGTGGACAGCCGGCATCGACCTGATGCTGGCCACGCAGCAAGACCCGAGTTCGCAGCTGAAACGCCGTGTTCGGCTACGCCAGCCCGCGAATGTCCGCTTGTCTCGAGCCGCGGCTACCGACATCATCGGGCGACTGGCCATCCTCGTCCGACAGGGGGCGCATGAAACGTTTTGCAAACCTGAAACGCCTGGGATTTTTCACGCGGCTGCTCGACGAGGCTCCGCCGGCGGACCGCTACCGCTTCGCGGCCGAGCAGATCGTGCACGCTGAGAAGGCGGGCCTTGATGCCGCGTGGATTGCGCAGCATCATTTCCACGAGCGCGAGGGCGGCCTGCCGTCGCCCTTCACCTTCCTCGGCTACGTCGCGGCGCAAACCTCGCGCATCCGCCTCGGCACCGGCATCGTCACGCTGCCGCTGGAGAATGCGGTGCGGGTAGCGGAGGACGCCGCGGTGCTCGATCTCCTCTGCAACGGCCGCTTCGAGCTCGGCGTCGGCACCGGCGGCAATCCCTCGGCGTTTGCCGCCTTCGGCCTCGACAGCGCCCAGCGCAACGAGATCTTTGCCCGCAATCTCGAGGTCGTCCGCACCGCGCTGGTCGGCAAGCCGCTCGCGGGCGGCGACACGATCTATCCGCAGCGGCCGCAACTGGACAAGCGGATCTGGCAGGCGACCTTCTCGGTGGCCGGCGGGGCGCGCGCCGGCAAGGCCGGCGATGGCCTGCTGCTCTCGCGCACCCAGCCGCGAACCAAGGAGGCGCCAAACGCGACCCTCGCCGAGATCCAGAACCCGGTGATCGATGCCTATCTGGACGCGCTGCCCAAGGGGACTGAGCCGCGCATCATGGCTTCACGCAGCGTCTTCGTCGCCGACGATCATCGAGAGGCCATGCGGCTCGCAGACATTGGTCTGCGCCGCGCGCTGCCGCAATTCCTGCAGGGCGGGCACGCCAAGCCGGGCGAGACACTGGAGGAGATGATCGCGGCGTTCGACACTCATGTCGGCAATGCCGATCACGTCATCGCCTCGCTGCGGGCCGATGCGACGCTTGAGCGGGTGACCGATCTCGTGTTCCAGGTGCATTCGGTCGATGCGCCGCACCCTCACGTCCTGCGCTCGATCGAGCTGGTCGCCGAGAAGGTCGCGCCGGCGCTGGGCTGGACCCAGACGGCGGGCGAAGTGGCGCTGGCGGTCTAGCCGGAATGGATGTGCTCGCGTTGCACCAAGTTATCTCGTATCAGGCCGACGCTGCTCGCGCGACCGGCTCGGCCGGCAGATCATCGCCGTTGGGGTCGCCCGGCGCGGTGGCCCAGGCCAGCTCCACCAGCGTCACGATGCGGCGGCCGCCGCCGTCGAGCTGGACCACGATCAGGCCCTGCTCCTCCATGTAGCCGAGCAGCCGCTGCGCCCGGCGCAGCGAATGCGAGCCGTAGGCCCGCGCGATCGCGGCATCGCCAGGGCAGGGCCAGCCCTCCTTGGCCGCGCGTGCGATCATCATGAACACGCCCTGCATGTCCTCGGGCAGAATCGACGCGCGCAGCGACACGTCCTGCCAGGCGTCGTCTTCGGTGAGATCGGTGCCAAGCCCGGCGCGCGCATGCGTCAGCATGCGGCGAAATTCATTGAGGTCGGGCACCGCCGAGCCGAGGCCCTCGATGCGGCAGCGGACCACGAACTCCTGGTAGAGCACGCCGATGGCGCGGAAGCCCGCGTCGGGCGCGGCGAGCACGGCCCGCAGCGTGCGGTCCACGCGCTCGCGCCGCTCGGCGAGCTCCTCGGCGCTGACCGGCACCTCGACCACTTCCGGCTGGATCACCGGGGCGGCGGCCTTCGCGGCACGAAGCTGCTCCAGCAGATCGGGCGCCGGCCGGCGCTGCGGCCGGCTGGCATCGGGCGGCGGCGCGGCCAGGATCACGGCGCGCGCATCTTCCAGCGTCGCTTCGGGCAGCGGCATCAGGCGCGGCGTCGAGTTGCGCGGAGAGGTGTCGGTCGGGCCGATGTTGAGACGCAGCGGACGGCGCGACAGCGCAGGTCCGAGCGCCATGAACTGCCCGCGCTCGAGATCGCGAAAGGCTTCGGCCTGCCGCCGCTCCATGCCGAGCAGGTCGGCGGCGCGCGCCATGTCGATGTCGAGGAAGGTCCGGCCCATTAGGAAATTGGAGGCTTCCGCCGCGACGTTCTTGGCGAGCTTTGCCAAGCGTTGCGTCGCGATGATGCCGGCGAGGCCACGCTTGCGGCCGCGGCACATCAGGTTGGTCATGGCGCCGAGCGAGAGCTTTCGCGCTTCGTCCGAGACTTCGCCCGCCACCGCCGGCGCGAACAGCTGCGCCTCGTCCACGACCACGAGCATCGGATACCAATGGTCGCGGTCGACGTCGAACAGGCCGCCGAGAAAGGCGGCGGCGCGCCGCATCTGGTTCTCGGCGTCGAGACCTTCGAGATTGAGCACGGTGGAGACGCGATGCAGTCGCGCGCGTTCGCCGGCAACCTGAAGGCCGCGCTCGGTGTGATCCTCGGCCTCGATCACCAGATGGCCGAAGCGCTCGGCCAGCGTGACGAAATCGCCTTCGGGATCGATGATGGCCTGCTGCACCCAGGGCGCACTCTGTTCCAACAGCCGCCGCAGCAAATGCGATTTGCCGGAACCGGAATTGCCCTGCACGAGGAGGCGGGTCGCCAAGAGTTCCTCGAGGTCCATGGCGGCCACGGCGCCCGCCGTGGTCTGCCCCATCTCGATCGCAACCGTCATGTCCCCGACTCAAGTCCTCGTCATTCGCGGACAGCGGCTTATCAATCCCATCGCGGCGCGTCGAGCGGCACGGGCTTGATCATTCGCGTTGCCCACGACGGCGTTCCGATTCGATGTGCCGTAGAAGTGAGGGACGACAGGGGATTTGCGGATCGTCCTCCCCATTCGTGGTCATTTCGGCGGCTTAGGCGCCGATTCCCGGCTTTGACGACCGGATTCGATGATGAAGATCAAACCAGCCTGACTGCAAGCCTGGTAGTCAGACGCATGAGCTTCGTAACCTTTCTCGCAGCGACCTATTTCCTGCTCGCCGTACCGGGGCCGACCAACACCTTGCTCGCGACATCGGGCGCGGGAATCGGCATTGCGCGCTCGCTTCATCTGCTCGTTGCGGAGCTTTGCGGCTATCTGCTGGCGATTGCCCTGTTGCGGCTCGCGCTCGGCCCCATCGTCGGCGACATCCCGGTCGCGGCGCTCGTGCTGCGCGTCGCGGTGACCTGCTATATTCTCTGCCTCGCCTTCATGCTCTGGCGGGTCAACACACGCGAGCTGCGCGATGGTGCACCGGTGACGTTCGGCCAGGTGCTGCTTGCGACGCTGCTCAACCCGAAAGCGCTCGTGTTCGCTTTCCTGCTCCTGCCGCTCGAGGCTGCGCCGCTCGAATTGCTGCCCTGGTTCGGCGCGATCGCGCTTCAGATTGTCACGGCCGGCGCCGCGTGGATCGCTCTCGGCGCAACGCTTGGCCGCGGCGCCCGTCGCCTCGGGCATCCCCATTTGGTCACGCGCATCGGCGCGGTCACACTGGTCGCCGTGACCGGCCTGATCTGGCTTCAACCTTTGCTGACGGCCTGAAGCGCCACGCCCGCTCGTAACGGGGCGCTTACTGCGCGCCGGAGCCGCCCTGCACGATCTTCTCGTTCAGCTTCTGGTCCACGGTGTCGACCGTGCGGTCGATCTCGGCGTTGGGCACGCCGAGTTGATGCGAGATCAGCTTCACCAGGAGGTCGACGCGTTCGATGAAGGGCGCGCCGCTTGCGACCGCCCGTGCGGCCGATGACGGCTTGAGCAGGCTCTCGGCGGCCTTGGCATATTTTGCGAACGGCACCTGGTCCTGCGGATCGGCGCCGAGGCGGCGCGCGATCGCGTCGACATGCTCGTAGATCGTCTGCGAACGCTTGAGGTCGCCGTGCACGGCGTCGCGGATCGACTGCGGCTCGTTCGGGGTGATGCAGCGGTAATTGCCGGTCAGCAGCATCGACCATTTCGCCAGCGGCACGAACAGGGAGTCGAATACTTTCAGCTTCACCGGAACGTCGTGGCCGTCGAGCGTCACCGCATCGATGTCGGCTTCGAGTTCGCGCAGCACCTTGTTGTGCTTGTCGTCGGCAAAGACCGACGCCTTGAAGTTGGTGGGCAGGCCGACATGCAGCACGTTGGCGGCTTCTTCCGGCGGGCGGAATGCCTGCGGGTCGGGCGAGCACAGCGTCACCAGCCCCGGCTCGAACCGCTCCCACACCTGCGCGTTGGTGTAGGCCTCTTCCAGATCCATGTCGGCGAGCGCCGGAATCCGCTTCAGATAGGGCAGCGGCGGCATGTTCATGATCGACAGGCACGGCAGCTTGGCCGCGGCGATCTTGACCATGAGAACGCGCACGGTGTGGTTGGTGTATTGCGGCTCCTGCATCGCAAGGCCGACCAGATCGTAGCGGGAGAGATCGACATTCTGCGGGGTCACCGCGTCGAGCTTGCCCGGAAGGTCGCGCGAGAAGATCGCCCGGTGCACCGCCTCGTCACGCAACTTGATGCGCACCTCGGTACCTTCGCGGTTGATCAGCTCCGCGGTCTTGGCGCGGCACACCAGGGTCACGTTGTGCCCGGCCATCAGCAGCTTCGTGCCCAGCAGGGAGCCGTAAGAAGCCCCGAGAATCAATATGTTGCGCGCCATGCTCCGTCCCTTTGACAATCTGTGCGATTTTTCAGCCCCGGCCGTCATCCGCGGGCGTTTGCCGGCATGTAAAGCGAAGTGCGCGGGGATGGCAACTGGGATAATGCATACAAGGCCGGCTGGGGCCGGCTTCTATTGGCGGTGATGCTCGAAGCTGGTGCAGAGCAGATCGACCTCCGCCTCCGCGATCGGCGAGCGGAACAGGCGGCAGCTGAGGCCGGCCGTCGCCTTGCTGTCCGAGGCGGTGCGCTCCTCCCGGAGGAAGATGCATCGCCTGCAGACGTCAGTGTGGTGCCGCTGCTCGGCCGAGTCCGACTGGTCCAGCACCTGCCGGAACGTGTCGCGGAAGCGGATCTTGACCTCGTCGTCGAGCCCGGCAATCGCCTCGACCAGAACGTTGACGGGATCGCGCACCAGGAATTTCTTGCCCTGCTGCGTCACGCTCAACATCACCGAGCGCTTGTCAGTGGCGGAGCGCTTCCGCTCGAGGTAGCCGAGCCGCTCGAGCTCTCCGATGATGAAGGATGCGGTGCCGCGCGTGGTGCCGACATAAGTTGCGAGCGCCGAAGGTGTCCGCGAGAAGCGGTTGGCGCGGGAGAGGAACCGCAGCGCCATCCACTCGCGGTCGCGCAGGCCGTGCCTGGTGCCTTCGAACCACAGGATACTTGCGGCCTGCTCCAGCAGTGCAATGGATTCGCGAGCCAAATTCATTTCAATTCCAAGCCGGATAAAGCTCTATTCAATTGAGCCTTTTGGAGCGCAATCTGAGTGGAGGAGATGAAGTCCCGCCTCGCCGTTCGTCCGTTGCCGGATGCGTACCGCGCGTGGGGAAGAAGCTCGCCGCTGGAACTTCCGGCCGTGGACCTAGGACGTCACACAGAAAGTTCGAGTAAATCGCACAGCTCAAATTGTTTGAAACTTTCAATCAAATGACGGCGGCTCGCACGTGATTGGGCACACGCGCGGCATTGGCAGCAGCGGCGCAATATGTTCGAGCTCTACGGCTTCGTTGCCGGCAGCTTTCTCGCTCTCACTTCGTCATCGCGCCATAGACGATGTCCTGCACTTGCTCGCGGTAATATTTCCGGAGCTCGCCCGGCGCCGCCGTTCCGACCACGACGACGAGACGCTCCCTGGGATCGCAGAAGAACTGCGTTCCGTAGGCACCGTTCCAGGTGAACTCGCCGGGGTTGCCGGGGACCGCTGACAGCCCCTCGCTGGTCCGGACCGCGACCGAAAGGCCGAAGCCGAAGCCGGCGCGATGCGGCTCGACCTTGGCCACGTTGTTCTTGATCTCGGGACCGAGATGGTTGGCCGTCATGTGATGCACGGTCTTGGGGGAAAGGATGCGCTGGCCGTCGAGCTCGCCCCCGTTGAGCAGCATCTGGCCGAAGCGGAGGTAGTCGCCGATCGTGGCGAACGCGCAGGCGCCGCCGCAGTCGAACTTGGTCGGCGTGTCCAGCAGCTTGATGGCTTGCGGCTTGCCGGTCAGCGGATCCTTGGCGAAGGGGCGGGCGAGGCGAGGGCGCTGCGCGTCGGTCGGGTGGAAGGTCGCGTCCTTCATGCCGAGCGGCTGCCAGACATTGGCGGCGAGATAGTCGCCGAGCTTCTGCTCGCTCACCTTCTCGACGACCGCGCCGAGCACGTCGATCGAAAAACCGTACTCGAACACGGTCGAGGGCTGGTGCGCCAGCGGCAGCTTGGTGATGCGGTCGATGAAGGCCTGGGTGTCGCCTTCGATCGCCGGAGCAATGCCGTCAGGGTATTGCCGCGCCACCGGGCTCGACGAGTCCGGACGGCCGCCATACATCAAACCCGACGTGTGCCGGTAGAGATCGTGGACGAAGATCGGCGAGGCCTGGGGCTCGAGCTTGAGCGAACCGTCGGCCTCGGTCACGCCGACCTTCATGTCGGCAAAGCCGGGATAGTAATTGGACAGCTTGGCCTGGAGCGGCAGCCGTCCCTGCTCCATCAGCGTCAGGCCCGCGACCGCCGCCATCGGCTTGGTCATCGAGGCCAGCGCGAAGATCGCATCGAGCGGCATCGGCGTGCCCTTGTCCGGATCGAGCAGGCCGTAGGCCTTGTAGTGCACCAGCTTGCCGTCCCGCGCGACGGCGACGACGGCGCCGGGCACGCGCTTGGCGGCGATCTCGCGCGCGAAGAAATTGTCGAGGCGTGCCAGGCCCGGCTTGGAAAAGCCGACGTCGTCGGGATTGGCTTCGGGCAGTGGCGCGGCGCTGGCCGTGCCGAAGGCGATGACGGCAGCCGCCGTCGCGATCATGGCGATCGTCTTGATCATTGCGTCCTCCCAGGCGAGCTCGTTATGCGGTGGCCCACGTGAGGCCTAGATCACGTCCGCTTCGACGCGAAGTCAAGCACGGGCGGGCATGACTGGGGCACCGGGAACGCCGGAACCTATCGTGCTTCGCCCGCGCGCCACAGCGCATCGAGGCCGTGCCGATAGGTCGGATGGACCAGCGCGACGCCGAGCTCGCGCTTCAATTTCGCGTTGGAGACACGGGCGCTGCTGGCATAGAAGCTGCGGGCCATCGGCGACATCTCGGCCGTCGCGAACGCCTCTTCCGGTGGTGGCGCCACGCCCATCAGCGTCGCGGCATAGGCGATCACGTCCTGCGGCGGCGCAGGCTCGTCGTCGCAGACGTTCCAGATGCCGCCGCTTTCGTGGCGGATGGCGGCCATGATCGCGCTGGCGATATCGTCGACATGGATGCGGTTGAAGACCTGGCCGGGCTTGATGATGCGCCGCGCCGTTCCCGCGCGCAGCGTCGCCAGCGCATTGCGGCCGGGACCATAGATGCCGGCGAGCCGCAGGATTGCGGCATTGCCGTGCGCAACGTCCATCCAGGCCTGCTCGGCGGCAATCCGCAGGCGCGCGCGGTCGAGCGTGGCCTGCGGCGGGGTGCTCTCGTCGACCCATCCGCCGCCATGGTCGCCATAGACGCCGATCGTCGAGAGATAGACGATCTTGCGGCGGCCCGCTGCCAGCACGTCGCCGAACGCCGCGATGGCGGGATCGCCGGTGCTGCCGGGCGGGATCGAGACCAGAAGCACGTCGGCGTCGCGCACCTGCTCGACCGTCTCGCGCGACGGAGCGCTGCCGGAAAAGGCGTGGAGCTCGATGCCGGCGAGGTCGTTCCGCTGCGCCGGATCGCGCACGCTGCCGGCGAGATGCGGGAAGCTGCCGCCGTGCTTGCGGACGAAATGCAAGGCGCTGTAGCCGAGGCCGAGAATGAAGAGGCGCATGGGTCTCCCTGAAAGCTCGAAGTTCCCGTCCGCGCCGTCGCGCGCCTTTCGCTCATAAGGGAATTTTGGGGCCGGCAAAAGATATTGCGATTTGTCTCGCCACCAGCCTCGGGCGATGTTCGCCTGTCACAGGGAGGCACCGATCATGCAGGCAGAAGCGCTCGCTTTGGCGCCGGCGAATGCCAGCGAGCTGATCCGGCGCGCGGCCGCGCTGATCTTCGACGTCGACGGCACCCTGGCCGAGACCGAGGAGCTGCATCGGCAGGCCTTCAATCATGCCTTCGCGCGCCACGGTCTCGATTGGCAATGGGGCCGCGCCGTCTACAAGGAACTGCTGCGGGTGACCGGCGGCAAGGAACGCATGCGCGCCTACCACGCCCGGCTGCCGATCGCTCCGCCGCTGCCGGATGCGGACATCGTCGCGCTTCACCGCATCAAGACCGCGCATTATGCCGAACTGGTCGAGACCGGCTGCTGTCGCTTGAGGCCCGGCGTGATCGAGCTGCTCGCCGCGGCGAAGGCACGCGGCCAGCGGCTCGCGATCGCGACCACGACCTCGCACGGCAACATCGATGCGCTCCTGTCGCAGGCGCTGGGGGCGCGCTGGCCGGCCGAGTTCGATGCCATCGTCGCCGGCGACGACGTCAGGCACAAGAAACCCGCGCCGGACGTCTATCTCGAAACGCTGGCGCGGCTGCAGCTGGGCGCGGCCGGCTGCGTCGCCATCGAGGATTCTGCCAACGGCCTGATCGCGGCCTCACGCGCCGGCATTCCTGTCCTGATCACCCGCAGCATGTTTTTCCGCGACGAGGATTTCAGCGCGGCACGGTTCGTGCTGGATGATCTGTCGGAACTCGACGCCGCCAAGCAAGAAACCGAAAAACAACCCCATGCACAGTAGAACGCGCCCGCCTGTCCGGCGCCGTCAGTGGACCCGGTGGCTCGTCCTATCGTCCTCAGCCTGCTCGACAATCTGCGCGATCGGGCTGGACTGGTGATGCACCAGGCGCCAATCGTCGCCGACGCGGCGGAAATGGTTCGCGGCGGCCAAGGCGGTGCCGTCGACGATCTCGATGCAGAGTACGCGGGCGCTGTCGCCGTCGACGATCGCCTGCGGTTCTGCGCAGACGATCTGCGGCCGCTCTGGATTTTGCAGGATGTCGCGCCAGCTTCCGATCACCGTGGCGCGGCCGACGATGGCGGGCCAGCCGGGATGGATGCAGGAAATGCCGTCGTCATCCGCCCACATCCGTTCCATGCCGGCGAAGTCGCCTGCTGAAAACGCGGCGTAGAAGGCCGCGTTGGCGGCGATGATCTTGCTGTCTCTTGCCATCTCTCCCGGGTGGGGCAACGACAGACAAAAATCAAGCGCGACTTCCGTTCGACGTGGCGTTCAATTTGGACCGCAGTGCAGCATTGTGCGCTTGTGCTCAAGCCGAGACCAGCGACTTCACCGCCCGCCGCGCGCCATCCTGGTAGAGACGGCCGAGGGCCGCGGCGACCGCCTCGCGCAGGCGCGGCTCCGCGCCGAGCGGTCCGAACACCTTCTCCACGGCGAGCAGCGCCGGCGCGAGCCGCTCCGCGACGGGCCCCGCCTCGCGTGCCAGCTGTGCGAACTCGGCGGCAAGCGGATCGCGCACGTCGATGGCGCGGCCCTGTTCGTCCGTTGCGCTGACGTAGCGCATCCAGCCGGCCACCGCGAGCGCATGCGTTGCGATCGGCAGATTCTTGGCGAGGCGGTCCCGCATCGTGCCGAGCAGGCGCTGCGGCAGCTTCTGTGAGCCGTCCATCGCGATCTGCCAGGTGCGGTGATGCAGCGCCGGATTGGAGAAGCGCTTCAGCAGCGAGGCGCGATAGGCGGCGAGATCCGTGCCTGATGGCATCGTCAGCGTCACCGCGGCCTGCTCCATCACCTGCGCGGCCAAACGCGCGAAATGCGGATCCTGCATGGTGTCGGCGATGGTCTCGTAGCCTGCGAGATAGCCGAGATAGGCCAGCGCCGAATGGCTGGCGTTGAGCAGCCGCAGCTTCATCAGCTCGAACGGCTTGACGTCGCTGACGAGCTCGACGCCCACAGCGGCAAGATCGGGCCGGCCCGCCGTGAAGCGGTCCTCCACCACCCATTGCGTGAAGGGCTCGGTCATGACGGGCCAGGCGTCGCGCAGGCCCAGCGCGGATGACACCGCGTCCCGGTCGGCAGCCGTGGTTTCAGGAACGATACGGTCGACCATGGTCGAGGGGAATGCGGCATTGTCCGCGATCCACTTGCCGAGATCCTTGGAGCGCAGCGCGGCAAACTGCGTCACGATCCGCTGTGTAGTGTGGCCATTGGCGGCGAGATTGTCGCAGCACAGCACGGTGAAGGGCTTGGCTCCGAGCGCGCGCCGCCGCGCCAGCGCCGCGACGATGAAGCCGGGTGCCGATCGCGGCGCGTCCAGATTGTTCAGGTCATGCACGACGTCAGGGTGCCGCTCGTCGAGATCGCCGGTCTGCGGCGTGTGGCAATAGCCCTTCTCGGTGACGGTGAGCGAGACGATGCGGGTGGCGGGATCGGCCATCCGCTCGACCAGGGCCGCCGGCTTCTCGCGTGCGACGACACTGTCGAGCAGCGCGCCGATGACGCGGTGCTCGGTGCCCTCCGCGGCGCGTACCGCAACCGTGTAGAGATGATCCTGCGGGGCGAGGGCGTCGCGCGTGTCCGGGCTGCGCAGGCTCGCCCCGACAATGCCCCAGGATGGGCTGCCCGTGGCAAGGCAATCGTCGATGACGACGGCCTGATGCGCGCGATGAAACGCGCCGAGACCCAGATGCACGATGCCGGGCGTGACGCGCGAGAGGTCGTAGGCCGGGCGGCGGACGGCCGGCGGCAGCCGGTCGAGATTGGCCCTGGCAAGACGCGCTGAACCTGGGCGCATGGACGTCTCCCCTTTGCTTTGCCGCTGCTTGACATGGCGTCCGGATCGGGTCAATGCTCTGGCCAATTGGTAAGGCCAATTTTCCAAAATTGGCGGGCCGCGGGCGGAAAGTCCCGCGTGACCCTTTCGGGAGGACCAGCGTGCCGCTGGAAGCTGTGGAGGCGAGACGGCTCTATCGCCAGGTCGCCGATCAATTGCGAAGCCTGATCGACAGCGGCGAGTACGCGGTCGGCAGCCGTTTGCCGACCGAACGTGAGCTCGCCGAGCAGCTCAAGGTGTCCAGGCCCACGGTGCGCGAAGCCCTGATTGCGCTCGAGGTCGAGGGGCGGCTGCGCATTCGCGTCGGCTCCGGCATTTATGTCATCGAGCCTGCCGCAAGCGCCGCGCCGGCAGCCGCGTCCGTCATCGAGGGGCCGTTCGAGCTGCTGCGCGCCCGCGAATTCCTGGAAAGCGCGATCGCCGAAGAGGCCGCGCGCGTGGCGACGAAGGACGACATCGCCCGCATCGACGCCTCGCTGCTCGCGATGGAGAAGGTTGAGCATCCCGGCGAAGCCTCCATGGTTCACGACCGCGCATTCCACGTCGCGATCGCCGGCAGCCTCGGCAATGCCGTGCTGGTGCGCGTGGTCGGCGAGCTGTTCGACCAGCGCCTCAATCCGTATTTCGCGCAGCTCGCGCATTATTTCGAGAATCCGGGCACCTGGCGCACCGCGGTAGACGAGCATCGCGCCGTGCGCGAGGCGATCGCGGCGCATGATCCGCAAGCCGCGCGTGAGGCGATGCGGGTCCATCTGGTGAGATCGCAGGAGCGCTTCGCGCAGAATTTCGGTGCCGAGAACGCGGCCGCGCCGTCGTCGGGAGCGAGCCGAAGCGAGCGCGCCCCGGCGAAGTCGCCAAAACCAAAACCGAAAAAGCGCGCCACGGGCAGCAGCGCGCGGCGGCGATGAGATTGTGCGGCCCGCATCCATGCCGGGGCGGGCGAACAAGAAGCAGACTTGAACGATGGAGGAAAAGTCGATGTTGAAAAAGATGACGATTGCAGCAATGATCTCCGCCGCTGCGCTGCTGGCTGCGACCAGTGCCAGCATGGCGCAGACCAAGCTCAAATGGGCCCATGTCTACGAGACCTCGGAGCCGTTCCACACCGCTTCGGTCTGGGCCGCGCAGGAGATCGGCAAGCGCACCAACGGGCGCTACCAAATCGACGTCTATCCGGCCTCCCAGCTCGGCAAGGAGACCGACATCAACCAGGGCCTCTCGCTCGGCTCGGTCGACCTCATCATCTCCGGCTCGAGCTTCGCGGCCAAGAGCTTTGCGCCGATCGGCGTGACCTATTATCCCTACACGTTCCGCGATGCCGATCATCTGCTCGCCTATACCAAGAGCGACATCTTCAAGGAGCTCGTCAAGGGCTACGAGGACAAGAGCGGCCATCACATCGTCGCGGTGACCTATTACGGGGTGCGGCAGACCTCGTCGAACAAGCCGATCAAGACCTGCGCCGACATGAAGGGCCTGAAGATCCGTGTGCCCGACGTGCCCGCCTATCTCGCGATGCCGCGCGCCTGCGGCGCCAACACCGCGCCGATCGCGTTCGCCGAAGTCTATCTCGCGCTCCAAAACGGCACCGTCGAGGCGCAGGAGAATCCCCTGACCACGATCGAGGCCAAGAAGTTCTACGAGGTGCAGAAGCACATCGTACTGACCGGCCACATCGTCGATCACCTCAACACCGTGGTCGCCGGCGCACTGTGGAAGAAGCTCAGCGACGAAGACAAGAAGATCTTCACCGACGTGGCCCAGGAAGCCGCCGCCAAGGCCACCGGCGAGATCAAGCAGAACGAGGCCAAGCTGGTCGCCTTCTTCAAGGAGAAGGGCCTGAGCGTGACCGAGGTCGACAAGAACGAGTTCCGCGACACCGTGCTGAAGAACGTCGCGTTCGAGACCTTCGGCTATCGCAAGGCCGACTGGGAGAAGATCCAGGCGGTCAAGTAAGCAAGACCCTCATGGTGAGGAGCGCGGAACGCGCGTCTCGAACCACGAAGGCCCCAATGCCAATGTCGCCCGCGGCCATCCTTCGAGACGCTTGCTTCGCAAGCTCCTCAGGATGAGGAGCGGCGATCGCAAAGCAAAGACGTCGTTCCGGGTTCTCGCTTCGCGAGCCCCGGAACGACGATCTGGAGAGAGGTAGCTTAATGTCCACCGCCGAAATCCACCGGCAGATCACCGCGGAGGAGATCGCCCATACTTTCGAGGAGGAGGCGACGCCGAAGGTCGATCTCGGCATCTACGCGTTCGAGGATTGGGTGGCGCTCGCGGTCTTCTGGGTGATGGCGCTCGCCGTCTTCCTGCAGTTCTTCACCCGCTACGTGCTCAATGACAGCTACGCCTGGACCGAGGAGATCGCGACCTATTGCCTGATCGGTGTGGTCTTCATCGGCGCTTCGATGTGCGTGCGGCTGTCCCGGCACATCCAGGTCGACCTTCTCTACCGCTATCTGCCGCCGCGCGTGGGGCGTGCGCTGTCGACGATGATCGACCTGATCCGGATCGGCTTCTTCGGCTACGCCATCAAGCTGGTCTGGGTCTACATCCAGATCATCGGCGACGAGCAGATGACC
Organism: Bradyrhizobium sp. 22; assembly: GCF_000482425.1. Taxonomy (NCBI): domain Bacteria; kingdom Pseudomonadati; phylum Pseudomonadota; class Alphaproteobacteria; order Hyphomicrobiales; family Nitrobacteraceae; genus Bradyrhizobium; species Bradyrhizobium sp. 22. The sequence goes on along the minus strand of NZ_KI519400.1, from coordinate 902,575 downwards.
ACGATCAATTTCCCCAAGAACTACGTCTATTACTTCGTGCTGCTCGGCTTCGTGCTGATGTTCCTGCGTTCCGTGCAGGCGGCGCTGCAACATTGGCGGCAGGGTTACTCGGTCCTCGAACGTCCCGGTGCCTACGACGGGTCGGAGATATAACGTCATGCTGCTGTTGCTCGGAGGCTTTCTCCTTCTGATGCTGCTCGGCGTTCCCGTGGCGATCGCCATGGCCGCCTCGTCGCTGCTCTACATCCTGGTCAGCGGGGTGACGCCCGACGTCACGCTGGCGCAGCGCATGATCGCCGGCGTCGAGAGCTTTCCGCTGCTCGCCGTGCCGTTCTTCATCCTCGCCGGCAACCTGATGAACATCGCCGGTGTCACCGGGCGCATCTACAAGTTCGCCGTCGCGCTGGTGGGGTGGATGCGCGGCGGCCTCGGCCACGTCAACATCATCGGCTCGGTGATCTTCTCCGGCATGTCCGGCACCGCGATCGCGGACGCCGCCGGCCTCGGCACCATCGAGATCAAGGCGATGAAGGACCACGGCTACTCGACCGAGTTCTCGGTCGGCGTCACCGCGGCCTCGGCGACGCTCGGGCCCATCATCCCGCCGTCGCTGCCTTTCGTGATCTACGGCATGATGGCGAACGTCTCGATCGGCGCGCTGTTTCTCGGCGGCGTCATTCCGGGCGTCGTTCTGACCTTGTTCATGATGATCACCGTCACCTATTTCGCCCACAAGAACAAATGGGGCAGCGACACCCCGTTCTCCTGGCCGCAGCTCGGATCGGCCGGCCTCGAGATCGTCATCGTACTGTCGTTCCCGCTCGCGATCTGGCTGATGGTGATGGCCGGCCTCTCGATCAACGTGGCGGTCGTCATCGGTCTCGGCACGCTGCTCGTGATCGACTGGTACTTCGACTTCTCGGCGGTGATGGCGCTGATGGCGCCGGTGATCCTGATCGGCGGCATGACGCTCGGCTGGTTCACGCCGACGGAAGCTGCCGTTGCGGCCGTGATCTGGTCGCTGTTCCTTGGCCTCGTCCGCTACCGCACCATGACGCTGCAGACGGTGGCGAAGGCGACGTTCGACACGATCGAGACCACGGCCTCGGTGCTGTTCATCGTCACCGCCGCCTCGATCTTCGCCTGGCTGCTCACGGTGTCGCAGGCCGCGCAGACGCTCTCGGACTGGATGCTCAGCGTCACCCACAACAAATGGGTGTTCCTGGCGCTCGCCAACGTGCTGATCCTGTTCGTCGGCTGCTTCATCGACACCACGGCGGCGATCACCATCCTGGTGCCGATCCTGCTGCCGATCGTGCTCAAGCTCGGCATCGATCCCATTCACTTCGGCCTGATCATGACGCTGAACCTGATGATCGGCCTGTTGCATCCGCCGCTCGGCATGGTGCTGTTCGTGCTCGCGCGTGTCGCAAAACTCTCGGTCGAGCGCACGACGGTGGCGATCCTGCCCTGGCTGGTGCCGCTGATGTTGGGGCTGATCGCGATCACCTTCATTCCCGAACTGACCCTCTGGCTGCCAAAATACATGGGACTCTCCAAATGACCTCGACCGCTCTCGCCGCAACCCTGTTCGGTCCGGAAGATCTGCGCATGATCGAGCAGCCGCTCGACAGGCTTGCCGACGGCATGGTGCGCATCCGCTTCGGGGCCGGCGGCATCTGTGGCTCGGACATGCACTATTTCCGCCATGCCCGGACCGGCGATTTCGTGGTGAAGTCGCCGCTGGTGCTGGGCCACGAGATCTCGGGTGAGGTCGTGGAGATCGCAGGCACTGCCGCCAATCTGAAGGTCGGTGACCGCGTCGCCGTCAACCCGTCGCGCTGGTGCGGGCGTTGCGTCGCCTGCCGCGAAGGCCGGCCGAACCTGTGCGAGAACATCTACTTCATGGGCTCGGCCTCGAAGACGCCGCACATGCAGGGCGGCTTTGCCAATTATTTCGACGCGATCCCCGCGCAGTGCGTGAAGATCCCGGATCACGTGTCGTACCAGGCCGCCGCGCTGGCCGAGCCGCTCGCAGTCTGCCTGCACGCGGTCGCGCGCGCCGGCAATATCGAGGGCAAGCGCGGCATCATCTTCGGTGCCGGCCCGATCGGGCTTCTGACCATGCTGGCCGCGCGCCGCGCCGGCATGGCCGACATCACGGTGGCCGACATCGCACCGGCGCCGCTGGCGTTTGCAACCCGGCTTGGCGCTTCGCATGTCGAGAATGTCTCGGGCGGGGAGGAGGGCCTGAACGCGCAGGCGGCCTCGCGCCCATACGACGTCGCCTTCGAGGTGTCGGGCACCGCCGCCGGCCTTGCCAGCGCCATCGGCATCGTCAGGCGCGGCGGCATCGTGGTGCAGATCGGCAATCTGCCGGGCGGCCAGATCCCGACGCCGTCGAATGCGGTGATGGCCAAGGAGATCGACCTGCGCGGCTCGTTCCGCTTCGGCTTCGAGTTCATGACCGCGGTGGAGCTGATCTCAAATGGCAGCGTCGACGTGCTGTCGCTGGTCACCGCCGAGCGTCCGCTGGCGACCGCGCCGGATGCGCTGCGGCTGGCGCTCGACCGCTCGCAGAGCGTCAAGGTCGTGCTGACCGCGACCTGATTGGGAGAGAGCCATGATGCTGGAAGGATGGCGCTGGTACGGGCCCGATGATCCCGTGTCGCTTGACGACGTCAGGCAGGCCGGGGCGACCGACATCGTCTCGGCGCTGCATCAGGTCCCGATCGGGGAGGCCTGGACGCGCAAGGCGGTCGAAGAGCGCAAGAATCTTATCGAGAACGGTCAACCGGGGCGATCGCAGCTGACCTGGTCGGTGGTGGAATCGATTCCGGTGCCCGACGACGTCAAGCGCCTGGGGGCCAAGGCGACCAGGTCCATCGAGGCCTGGATCGCCAGCCTTGAAGCCGTCGCGGCGGCCGGCATCAAGATCATCTGCTACAATTTCATGCCTGTGGTCGATTGGTGCCGCACCGATCTCGAATGGGAGCTGCCGAACGGCGCCCGCGCCATGCGCTTCGACCAGGATCGTTTCGCCGCCTTCGAGCTGCATATCCTCAAGCGTCCGGCGGCCGTGCAGGAGTACTCGCCGGAACAGCAGGCCCGCGCGAAAGCGCTGTTCGAGCAGATGAGCCAGGCCGACATCGACTATCTCGTGATGGTGATCGCCAGCGCGCTGCCGGGCTCGACCACCGAGCCGATGACCATCCCGCAATTCCGCGACCGGCTGGAGAGCTACCGCGACATCACGCCAAGGATCCTGCGGCAGCATCTCGCCGAGTTCCTGGCGCGCGTGACGCCGGTGGCCGAGCAGCTCGGGGTGTCGCTGACCCTGCATCCGGACGATCCGCCGCGGCCGTTGTTCGGCCTGCCGCGCATTGCCTCCTCGGCCGACGATTATCAGGCGCTGTTCGATGCGGTGCCGTCCAAGGCCAACGGCATCTGCCTGTGCACGGGCTCGCTCGGCGTGCGCGCGGAGAACAACCTGCCCGACATGGCCGAGCGCTTCGGCCCGCGCATCGCCTTTGCCCATCTGCGCGCCACCAAGCGCGAATCCGACGGGCTGTCGTTCTACGAATCCGATCATCTCGACGGCGACGTCGATATGGTCGCGGTGCTCAAGTCGCTATTGAAGGAGAACGCGCGACGGTCGCCGGACAAGAGGATCGTGTTCCGTCCCGATCACGGCCACCGCATGCTCGATGACCTCGCCGCCACCAAACGCACCAACCCCGGTTACACCGCCATCGGCCGCCTGCGCGGTCTCGCCGAGCTTCGCGGCGCGATCCGCGCGATCGAGCATCGGTAGACCGACGGTCTGTCCACATCGTCATTGCGAGCGCAGCGAAGCAATCCAGACTGCGTCTGCAGAAAGACCCTGGATTGCTTCGCTGCGCTCGCAATGACGTGGAGGGAGAGGAGCCTCACCCAGCACCGCCTGCTCAATAGCACGCCGCCATTGCCCCCAGCTCCGGATAGAGGCGGTCGATCGCGGCGATCTCGCTTGTCATCTGCGCGATGATCCAGTCGCGGATCTCGGCGGCGATCGGGCGCATCGGGCGGTTGCGCGGTGGCAGGAATTCGCAGACGCGGCGCGTGGTGGTGAGCCGGTCGGAGGCCGGCACCAGCGCGCCGGTGAGCAGCCAGTGCGAGGCGACCGTCAGCCAGCCGAGCGCGATGCCCTGGCCGAGCAGGGCGGCCTGCACCACGACGGCATAATCGGTGAAGCTCAGCGCCTTGGCCGCGCCGCGGCGACCGGTGAGGAGCGAGGCGTAATCCGCGGCCCAGTCGCCCGGCGTCTCGGCAAGGCGGATGATGGTGTTGCCCTCGGTGGGATCGGTTTCGCCGAGATAGGACGGGCTGCACATCGGCAGCATGACTTCCTTCATCACCAGCGTGCCGCCCGACGGCGGCTCGTCGCGATCGCGGAAGCGCATGCCGAGGTCGACATTCTCCACCGGCCCGCGCAACGCGCCGGAGATGAGCTGGAAGCGTAAATCCACTTGCGGAAACTGCTTCTGCAGCTTGTCGATGCGCGGCATCAGCCAATGCGTGGTGAAGGCCGACGAGACCGACAGCGTCACCGTCTCGGTGCCCTTGCGGCGCCGCTCGATCTCGACCAGCCCGCTCTCGATGCTGCGAAAGCCGTCGAGCACGCGGCGATAGAGCAGTTCGCCCTCCTCGGTGAGCACCGCGCGCCCCGCCTTGCGGTCGAACAGGCGCACGCCGAGATGCTCCTCGAACTGGCCGAGCATCCGGCTCACCGCCGGCTGCGTGACGTTCAGTTCGGCGGCCGCGGCCGTGAAGCTGCCATTGCGCGCCGCGGCGTCGAAGACGAACAGGGCGTTGCTCGATGGCAGCATGCGGCGAAGCTCGGGCATAACGCCATGTTATGAGCCGCGTGAGAATTTGGCAATTGCCGAGTTTTGCCAAGTCTGTTGTCATCGCGATCACAGCCAAAAGACAGGGGCTGGCGAGCAAGGATTTGGTGCGGCGCACGCTTCGATTCCGAGTGCCCGGATTCCCTGTCTATAAAGCAGGCTTATGGCGCGCAGTGAGGCACGCCGTTGCAGGGACGGGCGAGGTCGATCGTTGGACAAACGAGCGGAAAGCGTCGAGATCAGATCCGCGAGCAAGGCCTATGGCCCCGTCCGCGCCCTCGACGACGTCTCCCTCAATGTCGGCGCCGGCGAGTTCGTCTCGCTGCTCGGTCCCTCCGGCTCGGGCAAGACCACGCTGCTTGGAATTCTGGGCGGCTTCATCCTGCCGTCGGCGGGCACGATCCTGTTCGGCGGCCGCGACGTCACCTACATGCCGCCGCACAAGCGCGACATCGGCGTCGTGTTCCAGAACTACGCGCTGTTCCCGCATATGAGCGTCGGCGAGAACGTCGCCTTCCCCTTGCGTGCGCGGCGCCTGCCGAAGGCGTCCTGGCCGGACAAGGTGCGCGCGGCGCTCGGCATGGTCGGGCTCGCCGGCTATGAGGAGCGCGGCATCGCACAGCTCTCCGGAGGCCAGCGCCAGCGCGTGGCGCTGGCGCGTGCCATGATCTTCGAGCCGCGGCTGATCCTGATGGACGAGCCGCTCTCCGCACTCGACAAGCAACTGCGCGAATCCATGCAGATCGAGCTGCGCGCACTGCACCGGCGCATCCAGGCCACCATCATCTATGTCACCCATGATCAGCGCGAAGCCTTGACCATGAGCGACCGCGTCGCCGTCATGAAGGACGGCCGGCTGATCCAGATCGATCAGCCTGAACGCCTGCACGACCATCCCGCCAATTCCTTCGTCGCGAGCTTCATCGGCGAAGCGACCATGCTCCCGGTTCGCCGCGTCGATGCCTCCAGCGTCGCGCTTGGCAATGCGCTGCTGCGCAGCGCCCGCGTCATTCCCGATGGCGATGCGCTGATGCTGGCCGTGCACAGCGAGAAGCTCCTGATCGACGACGGCGCGCAGGATGCCGCCTGCAACCGGCTGACCGGCACGGTCACCGACATCGTCTACCAGGGCGAGAGCCTGCGCATCTTCCTGGCGCTTGCCGATGGCGTCGCGCTCAGCCTGCGCCAGCCGGCCTATCACCAGGCCTATACCCGCATTCCGCCGCTCGGCGGCAGCCTCACCGTCACCCTTCACCCCGAGGACACCATCGTCGTCCCCAGGGTGGACTGATTCAAGCCTTGTCCAACCGAAGAGAAGAAACCGACATGTCGACCCAAGCCGCGTTCAGCAATTTCAAGGTTCTCACCTTCGACGTCGTCGGCACCTTGATCGACTTCGAGACCGGCGTGCTCTCGGCGGTGCGCAAGATCGGAGGCAAGAAGGCGGCCGAGCTCAGTGACGAGCAGATTTTCGAGCCCTACAAGCGCGGCCGCGACAGGCACTATGAGCGCTCCAGCGAGGCGATGTTCCACGTCTACCGTCACCTCGCCACGGAGCTTGGGCTGCCCGCCGACGACGCGGCCTGCGATGTGTTCCAGCTCTCGGTGCTGCGCTGGGGACCGTTCGCCGATTCGGTCGAGGCGCTGAGGCGCCTGCGCACGAAATTCCGGCTGGTGGCGATGACCAACGCGGACTGCGTCGCTCTGTCCTGCTACGCCCACGCGCTCGGCGATCCCTTCGACGACACGGTGTGCGCCGACGACACCGGGGTGGCAAAACCCAACCCCGAATTCTTCGCCTACAACAGGGGACGCCAGTCCGCGTTCGGCTACAAGCAGTCCGACATCCTGCATGTCGCGCAGAGCCAGTACCACGACATCGGGATTGCGCGGAAGCTCGGCTACAAGGTGTGCTGGATCGAGCGCCGCCAGGGCATCGCCGGCTTCGGCGGCACGCCGGCCGTGGAGACGCTGACCAAGCCGGACTTCCATTTCCCGACGCTGAAGGCGCTCGCCGACGCCGCCGTCGGGCCCGCGGCGTAACATCGTGAGCGCGGGCATGACACGGGACTGGAGTGCGCTGCCGTCGGTCAACTCGCTGTGGGAAGCCACGGCGGCGCCGGCGCGCGATTTTCCCGTGCTGTCGGGCGAGCAGCAGGCGGATGTCGTGATCGTCGGTGCCGGCTACACGGGGCTCTCTGCGGCGCACCACATCGCCAGGAGCGGCCTCGCGCCGATCGTGCTCGAGGCCAACCGCCCCGGCTGGGGCGCGAGCGGCCGCAACGGCGGGGTGATCAGCGCAAAGTTCCGCCTGTCGTTCCGCGAGATCGACGCCGCGCATGGCCGCGCCATGGCGAAGCGGATGTACGAGATCGCGCATGAATCGACCGACATGGTCGAAGAGCTAGTGTCGGAGTACGGCATCACCGGCGCGAACCTGACGCGCACCGGCCAGGTCAAGGCCGCGCATAACGAGACGACGCTCCGGGCCGCGATCGACGAAGCCAACTGGATGACGCGCGAGATGGGCTCTGCCGAGGTCCGCATCCTCGACAAGAACGGGGTGCGCGAGGAGACCGGCTCGGACATCTTCGTCGGCGGCGTGCTCCATCCCGGCTCCGGCGGTATCCATCCGCTGAACTACCTGCGCGGCCTCGCCGACGGCGTCGCGCGCCGCGGTGTCTCGGTGTTCCAGGAGTCGCCCGTCGTGAGGCTGCGGCGTGAGAAGGACGGCATCGTCGCCGAGACGCCGCAAGGCGTCGTGCGCGCAAGACAGGCGATCATCGCCACCAACAGCTATTCCGACCTCACCGGCGCCACCGCGCACCTGCAGCGCACACTGGTCCCGTTCCGCAGCGCCATGGTCGCGACCGCGCAGCTGCCGCGCAATCTTGCGGGAAAGCTGATGCCGTCGGGGCGCACCTATACCGAGACCAAGCGCATGATGCGCTGGTTCCGTATGGTCGATCAACGCGTGATTTTCGGCGGCCGCGGCGCCTTCGGCAAGCAGGACTCGCAAGCCGCGTTCGACGCACTTCGCAAGGCGATGGTCGGCATCTTCCCCGATCTTGCCGACGTCCCGCTCGACTACAAATGGTCGGGCCTGGTCGCGATGACGCTGGACTCGGTGCCCCATATCGGCCGGCTCGACGACCGCACGCTGGTCTCGCTGGGCTACAACGGCGCCGGCGTTGCGATGTCGAGCCTGATGGGTCGCTATCTCGCCGCTTTCGTGCGCGGCGAAAGCCCCGATGTCGGCCTGCTCGACGTCAGGCGGATGAAGACGATTCCGCTCTACCCGCTGCGCGAGCCCGCCGTGCGCATGGTCGCCGGCTGGTACCAGTTTCTCGATGCGATCGGTCGGTGAGACCCTTTGGAGGAGGCGAGGATGACGATGAAGCAGAGTTTTGGACTAAGCTGCGCGCTGCTGAGTGCAATCGGATTGAGCACGGCCGCCGGTGCGGCCGAGCAGATCACCTTCGTCTCGCAGGGCGGGGCCTATCAGCAGGCGCAGACGGTGGCGATTCTCGATCCCTCCGCCAAGAAGCTCGGCATCACCATCAACCAGGATTCGATCCCCGACGCCTGGCCGGCGATCAAGACGCAGGTCGGCAGTGGCAAGCCGATCTGGGACGTGGTCGACACCCCCACCGGCAATTGCCTGCGCGGCGGCGAGCAGGGGCTGATCGAGAAACTGGACTTCTCGAAGATTCCGAACGGCGCGGCCATGCCGGAGGCTTATCGCAGTCCGTATTCGGTGTCTTACGAGTTCTATTCGAGCGTGCTGGCCTACAGCCAGAAGACATTTCCGAAGGATGCGCCGAACAGCTGGGCCGATTTCTGGGACGTGAAGAAATTTCCCGGCCGTCGCGCGCTGCGCAACCACCCGTTCGCGACGCTCGAGGCGGCGCTGATGGCCGACGGCGTCGCGCCCGACAAGCTCTATCCGCTCGACGTCGACCGGGCCTTCAAGAAGCTCGAGGAGATCAAGCCGCACATCACGGTGTGGTGGACCTCGGGCGCGCAGTCGGCCCAGCTGCTCAACGACGGCGAGGTCGACATGGAGATGGCCTGGAACGGCCGTGTCAGCGCGGTCGCCAAGGAAGGCGCCAAGGTCGCCTTCACCTACAACCAGGGCATCCTGCAGAGCACATCGCTCTGCATCCTCAAGGGCGCGCCCAATCTCGCCACCGCGGTGAAATTCCTCAACGAGGCCGTCGATCCCGTGCACCAGGCCAATCTGCCGCTCCACATCGATTACGGCCCGGGCAATCCAAAGGCATTCGAAACGAACGTGATCAAGCCCGAGCGTGCCGCACAATTGCCGAGCGAGCCGGCCAATGCGGCCAGGCAGGCGCTGATGTCCTACGCCTGGTGGTCCTCGCCCGCCGGCGAAGCCGCGGAGAAGCGCTGGGCGTCGTTCATGCAGAAGTGAGGCGAGGCAACGTTGACGACAACAATCTCCGATCCATCGCAGAAGCATCAGCGCCGCGAGCACGGGCTGATGCTGGCGCTGGTGTCGCCGGCGTTGCTCGTGATCCTGGCTCTGATCGTGCTGCCGGTCGGCTGGCTCGCCTGGCAGTCGATCTACCATGACGGCTTCACGCTGGAGAATTATCGGCGCGTCTTCACCGAGGACATCTACTGGCGCAGCTTTGCGCTGACCTTCGAGATCAGCCTCGCGGTCACGCTGATTGCGCTGCTGCTCGGCTATCCCGTCGCCTATCTCGCCAACGCGCTGCCGAAGGGCTGGAGCATCCTCATCCTGTCGCTGGTCGTGCTGCCGTTCTGGACCAGCGTGCTGGTGCGCGCCTATGCCTGGCTGGTGCTGCTTCAGCGCAGCGGCGTGATCAACCAGTTCCTGCGCCATCTCGAATGGGTCTCCGAGCCGCTCGCGCTGGTCCACAACACCTTCGGCACGGTCGTCGCGACGGTGCACATCCTGCTGCCCTTCATGGTGCTGCCGCTCTATGCGACCATGCAGAAGATCCCGAACGAGCTGATGCAGGCCGGCGCCAGCCTGGGCGCGAGCCCGTCGCTGACGTTCGTCCGCGTGTTCCTGCCGCTGTCGCTGCCGGGCGTGCTGGCGGGCTGCACCATGGTGTTCGTGCTCTGCCTCGGCTTCTACATCACGCCGGAATTGCTGGGCGGCGGTCGCACCGTGATGGTGTCGATGCTGGTGAGCCGCAATGTCGAGCTCTACAACGAGTTCGGCGCCGCCAGCGCCGTTGCGGTGGTGCTGCTCCTCAGCGTGCTCGCCATCTTCGTTCTCGTCAGCCGCTTCATCTCGCTCGATCGCGTGCTGGGGCAGAAATGAACCGTATCTCGCCCGCACGCATCGTCCTCTACGTGTTCAGCGCGCTGGTGCTGGTCTACCTGATCCTTCCCGTGCTGATCATCGTGCCGATTTCGTTCTCCAGCGCACGCTTCCTGACCTTCCCGCCGCCGTCGTTCTCGCTGCGCTGGTACCAGCAATATTTCGCCAGCTCCGCCTGGATGCAGGCGACGCAGGTGACGCTGACGGTCGCGGCCCTGACCGTCCTGATCGCGACGCCGTGTGGCGTCGCCGCCGCCTACGCCATCAGCCAATCGAAGCTGCGCATCATGCGCGTGATCCACATGGCGCTGCTGCTGCCGCTGGTGGTGCCGATCATCATCACCGCGGTCGGCATCTTCTTCGTCTATGCCAAGGTCGGCCTCGTCGCCACCATGCCCGGCCTCGTGCTGGCAAATGTGATGCTGGGATTGCCTTACGTCGTCATCTCGGTGCTGGCAGGCCTGCAGAGCTTCGATCCGGCGCAGGAGATGGTGGCGCGCAGCCTCGGCATGAACCGCCTCCGCAGCTTCTTTGCGGTGACGCTGCCGCAGATCAAGTCCAGCGTGTTCGCCGGCGGCATCTTTGCCTTCATCTCGGCGATGGACGAGACCATCGTCGCGCTGTTCATCTCGGGCGGCCAGTATCAGCCGCTGACCAAGCGCATGTTCACCGCGTTGCGCGACGAGATCGACCCGACCATCGCCGCGATCTCGACGCTGATGACGGCGGCCTCGTTCATGCTGGTGCTGCTGGCGAGCGCGCGCAAGAAGGACGGGTGAGGGCGGCGTTGCTGCTGGCACAATACGGCGCGACAGAGGCCGTTGCGCGAGCCTTGTTCAGGATTACCCGATCGCGAAATCCGCGGCGGTCTCGGCGTGAATGGCCGTGGTGTCGAACGTCTCGACCGACGTGTCATCGGGGCCGACCAGCATCGTGATCTCGGTGCAGCCGAGGATGATGCATTCCGCGCCTGCGGCGACGAGCGCTGCCATCACGTCCTGATAACGACGACGCGAAGCATCGGCGACGATTCCGAGACACAGCTCGTCGTAGATGATGCGGTTGACGTCGGCGCGCGCCTCGGGGGGAGGAACCAGCACATCGAGGTCATGCGCGCGCAGCCGGTCGATGTAGAAGTCCTCCTCCATCGTGAACCTGGTGCCGAGCAGCCCGACCCGCCGGTAGCCTTTCGCCCGAATCCGCTGCGCCGTCGCATCGCCAAGGTGGATGAACGGGATGGTCACGCTGGAGACGATCTCGGGCGCCAGCTTGTGCATCGTGTTGGTGCACAACACGATCGCCCGCGCGCCTGAGCTTTCGAGGCGCCGCGCGACCTCGGCCAGGCTGGCGGCCGCCTCGCTCCAGCGGCCCGCATACTGCATCTGCTTGATCTCTTCGAAATCGTAGGAATACAGCAGCAGCGGGGCGGAATGCAGCCTGCCCATGCGATCGCGGACGCGCTCGTTGATCAGCCTGTAATAGAGCGCCGTGCTCTCCCAGCTCATGCCGCCGATCAGGCCGATGGTCTGCATTCCAGTTGCTCCCGAACTTGGTTCACCCGGATCGTAACCGAAGACGTCGAAGCTCGGTAGCCGTTGCTTGATTGCAGGCCTGTTGTGGCCGAAGGTCGCGAACAAGCCGTCGTGCAAACGGCACGGATCGGCATGACGCCTGCGCAGGCGACCAGGACCTTTCGACCTTGCGCGCGCTCTCGGCCTGTCTTACGCAGTTCCCGAATATTGGCGCATCGCCAGAGCCTTGAGGGAGCCGTCATGACCATCCGCAACACCCGCACCGGCGGCCAGATCCTGATCGATCAGCTCGTCGCGCAAGGCGTCGAGCGCGTCACCTGCGTGCCGGGTGAGAGCTATCTGGCGGCGCTCGATGCGCTGCATGACAGCCCGATCGACGTCGTGATCTGCCGCGCCGAGGGCGGCGCGGCGATGATGGCGGAAGCCTATGGCAAGCTCACGGGCCGACCGGGAGTCTGCTTCGTCACCCGCGGCCCCGGCGCCACCAATGCCAGCCACGGCGTGCACATCGCGATGCAGGATTCGACGCCGATGATCCTGTTCGTCGGCCAGGTCGACACCGGCATGCGTGAGCGCGAGGCGTTCCAGGAGCTGGACTACAAGGCGGTATTCGGCTCCATGGCGAAATGGGCGGTCGAGATCGATCGCCCCGACCGCATTCCGGAGCTGGTGGCGCGCGCCTTCCGCGTCGCCATGCAGGGCCGTCCCGGTCCCGTGGTGATCGCGCTGCCGGAGAACATGCTGACCGAGACCGCCGCCGTCGCCGATGCCATGCGCATCGAGCCTGCGGTGAGCTGGCCCGCGCCGGCCGATCTCGACAAGCTCAGTGCCATGCTCGCGGGCGCCAAGGCACCGCTGGTGATCCTCGGCGGCTCACGCTGGACCGATGAAGCGACCAAGAGCATTGCGCGCTTTGCCGAGCGGTTCGACCTGCCGGTCGCGACCTCGTTCCGCCGCGCCTCGCTGATCGACGCCGACCATTCGCACTATGCCGGCGATCTCGGCATCGGGCCGAGCCCGGGGCTGAAGGCGCGCATCGAGAATGCCGACGTCGTCCTGCTCATCGGCGGCCGCATGTCGGAAATGCCGTCCTCGTCCTACACGCTGTTCGCCATTCCCTCGCCGAAGCAGAAGCTGGTCCATGTGCATCCGGGCTCGGAGGAGCTCGGCCGCGTCTATCAACCGGCTCTCGCGATCCAGGCAACGCCTGCCGCCTTCGCTGCCGCCGTCGAGACGCTGAAGCCCTCGGGTGCGGTGGCCTGGAAGGGCGAGGCCGCCAAGGCCCATGCCGATTACCTTGCCTGGACCGACAAGGCGCGCGAGCTGCCGGGCACGTTCCAGTACGGCCAAGTCATGACCTGGCTGCGCGACCGGCTGCCGAAGGACGCGATCGTCTGCAACGGCGCCGGCAACTATGCCGGCTGGATCCATCGCCATCACCGCTTCCACAGCTTTGCGGCGCAGCTGGCGCCGACTTCGGGCTCGATGGGCTATGGCGTGCCGGCGGGCGTGCTCGCGAAGCGGCAATATCCGGATCGAATCGTCGTCGCCTTTGCCGGCGACGGCTGCTTCCTGATGAACGGCCAGGAATTCGCGACCGCCGTGCAATATGACGCAGCCCTGATCGTCGTCGTCGTCGACAATTCGCAATACGGCACCATCCGCATGCACCAGGAGCGTGACTATCCCGGCCGCGTCGTCGGCACCCAGCTCAAGAATCCGGACTTCGCGATGTATGCGAAGGCGTTCGGCGGCCATGGCGAGCGGGTCGAGCGCACCGAAGAATTCGCACCCGCGTTCGAGCGTGCGCTGGCTTCGGGCAAGCCGTCGATCCTCCACTGCATCATCGATCCCCGCGCGATCTCGGTCGGCAAGGATTTCACGCCCGCGGTGAAGGCTTAAAGCGATGGCGGCCGGCCGCCACGTCGCGATCATCGGCGCCGGCGCGGTCGGGGTGATCAGCGCCATCGAGGCGCTGCGTGAGGGGCATCGCGTCACGCTGATCGATCCGGGCGAGCCCGGCGGCGAACAGGCGGCGAGCTATGGCAATGCCGGTTGGCTGTCGTCGCATTCGGTGATCCCGCCGGCGGAGCCCGGCATCTGGAGGAAGGTGCCGGGCTATCTGATGGACCCGCTCGGGCCGCTGGCGATCCGCTGGTCCTATTTGCCGACGGCGCTGCCCTGGCTGGTCAGATACCTGCTCTCGGGCTGGACCGCGGCGCGGGTCGAGACGACGGCGTTCGCGCTGCGCGATCTCTTGAAGGACGCACCACTGCTGCACCGGAAGCTGGCCGAAGAGGCAGGCGTCCCCGAGTTGATCGAGCGCAACGGCGTGATGCATGTGTTTCCGTCGCGCGGCAATTTCGACAACGATCTCGGCTGGCGCCTGCGCAAGAAGGTCGGCGTCGAATGGCTCGAGCTTTCCGCCGACGAGATGCGCCAGCGCGAGCCGGATCTGCATCCGCGCTACAACTTCGGCGTGGTGGTGGAAGAGGCCGGACGCTGCCGTGATCCCGGCGCCTATGTCGCCGCGCTCGCCGCTCATGCGATCGCCAGCGGCGCCAAGCACGTACGGGCCAAGGCCACCGGCTTGAGGCTGGACGGCGGCAGGCTCGTGGCTGTCGTCACCGAGGCCGGCGAGATCGCTTGCGATGCCGCCGTGATCGCCGCGGGCGCGCGGTCAAAGCAACTGACGGCATCGGTCGGCGATCCGCTGCCGCTGGAGACCGAACGCGGCTATCACGTCATGATCGAGAATCCGGAATCGGGCCCGCGCAGCTCGATGATGGCGTCCGACGCCAAGATGGTGGTGAACTGGACCAACAAGGGGCTCCGTGCCGCCGGCACGGTCGAGATCGCCGGCCTCGAGGCTGCGCCGAACTGGAAGCGCGCCGAGATCCTGCGCGATCATCTTCTCGGCATGTTCCCGAAACTGCCGAGGGATATTCCGGCCTCGCGCATCAAGACCTGGTTCGGCCATCGCCCGAGCATGCCGGATGGGCGACCCTGCATCGGCTATGCGCGCGCCTCGCGCGATATCGTCTATGCTTTCGGTCATGGCCATGTCGGCTTGGTCGGCTCGGCCCGTACCGGCCGGCTCGTCGCGCAGCTCCTCAGCGGCAAGCAACCGGAAATTCCGCTTCGTCCCTTCGCGCCCGATCGTTTCCTCTGAGGTCGCAGCCATGACCAACTCGGCTCATTCGTCCTCCCGCATCGCCCGTGGCGGCAAGGCCATCTACGGCGCGCCGCTCGGCATCTTGATGCTGGAAGCGCGCTTTCCCCGCATTCCCGGCGACATGGGCAACGGCACCACCTGGCCGTTCCCCGTGCTCTATCGCGTGGTGAGCGGGGCTTCGCCTGAGAAGGTGGTGTTGAAGGGCGCGGCGGGCCTGCTGCCCGACTTCATCGATGCGGCTAAGGACCTGGTGCGGTTAGGGGCCGAAGCCATCACCACCAATTGCGGCTTCCTCTCGCTGTTCCAGAAGGAGATCGCGGCCGCGGTTGGCGTTCCCGTCGCGACCTCCTCGCTGATGCAGGTGCCGTGGGTGCAGGCGACCCTGCCGCCGGGCAAGCGCGTCGGTCTCGTCACGGTGTCGGGCTCGACCCTGACGCCGGCCCATCTCGAAGGCGCGGGCGTGCCGCTCGATACGCCGCTGGTCGGCACCGAGAACGGCAAGGAGTTCTTTCGCGTCCTGATCAAGGCCGAGAAGGACGACATGGACATCGCGCAGGCCCAGCGTGACGTGATTGAGGCCGGCAAGCAGCTCGTCGCCGAGAATCCCGATATCGGCGCCATCGTGCTCGAATGCACCAACATGCCGCCTTACGCCGCGGCGCTTCAGGCCGAGGTGGGATTGCCGGTCTACGACATCTATTCCATGATCACCTGGTTTCACGCCGGACTGCGCCCGCGCGTCTTTGCGTGACCGCGTCCCGCGAGATCGTCACAAGTCCTGGAGCAGCCCCATGAAACTATCCGGCAAGGTCGCCGCCATCACCGGCGCGGCGCGCGGCATCGGCAAGGCCTGTGCGAAGAGATTCTTGGACGACGGCGTCAAGATCGTGATCTCGGACGTCGATGCCGAGGGCCTCGCCGCGACGGCCGCGGAGCTGGGGCGGCCGGATGCCCTGCGCATCGTGGTCGGCAATGTCGCCAAGCGCACCGATGTGGATCAGCTCGTTGCCACCGCCGTGAAGGCGTTCGGCCGGCTCGACATCATGGTCAACAATGCCGGCGTCGCACGCAACCGGGACATCCTCGACATCACCGAAGATGAGTTCGACGAAATCATTGGCATCAACTTGAAGGGCGCGTTCTTCGGCGTGCAGGCGGCGGCGAGGCAGATGATCGCGCAAGGCGGTGGCGGCGTCATCATCAACATGTCCTCGGTGAATGCACTGCTGGCGATCCCGGCGCTGGCGACCTATGCGATGTCCAAGGGCGGCATGAAGCAGCTGACGTCGGTTGCCGCCGTTGCGCTTGCCCCGCACAACATCCGCGTCGTCGCGGTCGGACCGGGCACAATCCTGACCGACATGGTGGCATCGTCGATCTACACGTCAGATGACGCCCGCAAGACCGTGATGTCGCGTACGCCTGCGGGGCGCGGCGGCGAGCCGAGCGAGGTGGCCTCGGTGGTGGCGTTCCTGGCGAGCGACGATGCCTCCTACATCACCGGACAGACGATCTATCCGGATGGCGGAAGACTGGTCCTGAACTACACGGTGCCGGTGAAGGATAAGTAGGCCTCGCTGCATCTCAGTCGTCATGCCCGGGCTTGACCCGGGCACCCACGTCTCTCAACAATCGCGGTGCTGCGTGGATGGCCGGGACAAGCCCGGCCATGACGGTGGCGCCGTCCAGGCCTATTCCGCCGCGACTGTGATGCCGTGACCCAGCCGCTTCGAGATGCCGCCGGCGCAATCGCGCAGCGCATGCGCGATCGGGCTGTCCCAGCGCGCATCGAACGTGCCTTCGGGACCCATCGCGGTGATGACCAGCGCGACGTGGCCGGAATGGTCGAACACCGGGGCCGAGAAGGCGTTGACGCCGGGCAGGGGATCGCCGAGGGCGCGGGCGAGGCCGTGCTTGCGGACCTCCGCGAGCATCTCGGTGAGCTTGGCGCCCTTCACGGCGCGCTTCGGATTGTAGCCGACGCCGTGGCGGTCGAGCCCGCTCTCGAGAGCGGCGGTGATCGTCTGCTCCGGCAGGAACGCCGCGAAGGCCCGGCCGGTCGCGGTCTCCAGCAGCGCCATCACCGAGCCGACGCGCATCACGATGTGCACGGGCTGAGCCGGCTCCTCGAGCTGGACCACGGTCGGGCCGTGCGTGCCCCACACGGCGAGAGACACGGCATGCCCGATCTGGCTGGCGAGCGCGGCGATTCTCGGCCTTGCGATGCGAACGCCGGAGAGCCGGCGCAGGCTGATCAGGCCGAGCTCCAGCGCCAGCGCGCCGATCTCGTAGCGGCCGGTGGTCTCGTCCTGCTCGATCAGCCCGATGCGCGAGAAGCTGGCGAGATAGGGGTGCGCCTTGGCCGGCGCCATGCCGGCCTCGCGCGCGAGATCGCGCAGCATCATCGGCTCGCCGCACCGGGCGAGCGCACGGAGCAGCTCTCCGCCGACCTCGATGGACTGGATGCCGCGACTTTCCCTGCTCATGCGCTTCCTGGCGTGGCTCAAGCCGCGTCGCGCTTTTCGGCGCTGTCGGCGAGATGACGGCCGGCAATGTAGCCGAAGGTCAGCGCCGGCCCAAGCGTGATGCCGGCCCCGGGATAATTGCCGCCCATGATGCTCGCCATGTCGTTGCCGGCGGCATAGAGCCCGGGAATGACGCGGCCCTCGGCGTCGAGCGCCCGCGCATTCGCGTCGGTGACGATGCCGGCATAGGTGCCGAGATCGCCGATCACCATCTTGATGGCATAGAATGGCCCGTTCTCGATCGGCGCGACGCAAGGGTTGGGGCCGTGCAGCGCATCGCCCTGGTAGCGGTTGTAGGCCTTCGAGCCCTTGCCGAAGGCGGCGTCATGGCCTTGCGGCGCCGTCGCGTTGAACTGCCTGACGGTCTCGACGAAGGACTGGGCGTCGATGCCGGCCTTCGCCGCCAGCGCCTCCAGCGTGTCGCCGCACATGAGATAGCCGGACTTCAGGTGATGGCCCAGCGGCATCGGGAAGGGCGGCACGCAGCCAAGGCCGTATTTGCGCAACGTCTTGTGATCGCAGACGAGGAAGGCGGCGATCTCCTCGCCGGGCTTCGCGGCTTTGACCATGGCCTGGACGAAGTCGTGGTAGGAATTGCCTTCATTGGCAAAGCGCCTGCCGTCGCCCATCACTGCGATCACGCCGGGCTTGGCGCGGTCGATGAAATGCGGCATCACGCCCTTCGAGCCGTCCTTGCGGGTGGTCAGCGACACCGGCACCCACGCTGCTGCGTTCGGCAGGCGGTCCTCGACATGCCCGCCTGCGCGCTCCGCAAGACGCAAGCCGTCGCCGGTGTTGCCGGTGGGCCCCGGCGAAAAATGTTCATTGCCGGTCGGTGCGTGCGGAAACATCTTTCTGCGCCGCTCCACATCGTGCGGGAAGCCGCCGCAGGCGAGCACGACGCCCTGGCGGGTGCGGACGTGGACCTCGCGTCCCTCGCGCGACACGATGGCGCCGGTGACGGCGCCGCTCTCGACCGTCAGCTCGCGCACCGGCGAGGACAACCACATCGGAATCTTCAGGTCGAGCGCGGATTTTGCGAGGCGCCCGGCGAGCGCATTGCCGTTGGTCAAGGTCATGCCGCGGCCGTAGCGCAGCACGTCCATCAGGTGCCGCGACAGGCGCTTGGCGACATAGACCGCCGACGTCAGCGACTTCGTCACCCGCATGAAGTGGATGATCTCCTTGCCGCTTCCCAGCATCATGCCGAACACGGTGAGCTCGGGCAGCGGCATGCCCAGCGACTTGATGAGGTCGCCGAGCTCGCGGCCGTCGAACGGACGCGTCACCATGGAGCGGCCGCCCTGCGCGCCGCCCGGCGCCTCCGCGTGATAGTCCGGAAACACCAGCGGCATGTCGAAGCGCAGCGCGGTCTTGGTGGTGAAGAAATCGACCGCCTCGGGGCCGGCCGAGAGAAACGCATCGACGCGTGCCGCATCAAAGTTGTTGCCGGCCTCGTGCCGCAGATAGGTGCGGGCCTGCTCCGGCGTCTCCTCGATGCCGTACGCTTTCGCCAGCGAAGTCCCGGGAATCCAGAGCCAGCCGCCGGAGCGGGCGGTGGTGCCGCCGAAACGCGGCTCCTTCTCGACGATCAGGACGTCGAGGCCGCGGGACCGGGCGGTGATCGCGGCCGACATGCCGGAGCAGCCCGATCCGGCCACGAGCACATCGCATTCGTAAGTCTCTATGGCGCTCTGCTCGTTGCCGGTCATCTGGGCCTCACTTTTTCAGGAGCGGACATTTGGATTCGGAGACGGGGCGAAAGGCGTCCTCGCCCTTCACGGTCTTGACGATGTCCAGATAGTCCCACGGCTCCTTCGATTGCTCGGGCGTCTTCACCTTGGCGAGATACATGTCCCGGATGACCCGGCCGTCCTCGCGCAACTTGCCGCCATGGACGAAGATATCCTCGATCGGCAGCTCGCGCATCTTCGTCATCACCTTGGCGGACTCGTCAGTGCCGGCGGCCTTGATGGCCTTGAGATAATGCAGAACCGCGCCATAGACGCCGGTCTGGATCATGGTCGGCATCACCTTGGTGCGCTCGTAGAACTTCTTCGACCAGGCACGCGTGGCCTCGTCCATGGCCCAGTAAGAGGCCGTGGTCATGTAGGTGCCCTGCGCCGCCTTCAGGCCGATCGCGTGCACGTCGGTGTCGAACATCAGGAGGCCGACCAGCTTCTGGCCGCCCTGAACGAGGCCGAACTCGCCAGACTGCTTGATGGCATTGTCGGTGTCCTGGCCGGCATTGGCGAAGGCGACCACGTCGGACTTGGAGCTCTGCGCCTGCAGCGCGAAGGAGGAGAAGTCCGCGGTGTTGGTCGGATGCTTGACGCCACCGAGCACCTTGCCGCCCATCTCGTTGATGAAGCGGATTGCGTCCTTCTCGAGCTGCTGGCCGAAGGCATAATCGGCCGTGATGAAGTACCAGGACTTGCCGCCCTCCTTGATCACGGCGGACGCCGTGACTTTCGACAGCGCATAGGTGTCGTAGGTGAAATGCACGGTGTTCGGGCTGCACAGCTCGTCGGTCAGCGAACTGGCGCCGGGGCCGGAGAGCAGCGCGACCTTGCCGCGCTCGCGCACCATGTTGTGCACGGCGATCGCGATGCCGGAATTGGGAATGTCGACGACGGCATCGACCTTGCCGTTGTCGAACCAGCCGCGCACGATCTGCACGCCGACATCGGTTTTCATCTGGTGGTCGGCGCTGATGATCTCGATCGGCTTGCCGAGCACGGTCGGCCCGAATTCCTCCACGGCCATCTTGGCGGCTTCGACCGAGCCCGGTCCTGAATTGTCGCGGCCCCAGCTCGACAGATCCGTCAGCACGCCGATCCGCACCGCATCGTCGGAGACTTGCGCGGTCGCCGCTGTGGTCATGGCAGCCGAAGTCATGGCCGCGAGCATGGCGCAGGCCAGAAGCTCTCTCATGATGTTTCCTCTTTTCTTGGCCGCATGGCGCGGCGGGTGTTGAGGAGATAAATTAGATAATGGCGAATGAGTTTGTCAATGCCGAACGAAGAATGCCGGGTGGGTTCCGCTATGGGTGCGTGCCGGGCCGAAGAATTTTTGGGCCGCCCCCTTGAAAGCCATGTCCGATTTTCTAAGTCGTTTCTCGCCGCGAGAGCGGTGTGCCGGATGCCAGATCGGGTCCGGTACGGGCGCCGGGCCGGTCTTCGGACCTCGTCCGAAAACCCTGTCCTGCGCTCCTTCGTATCCATCTTGCTCTCAGGAGGACTTGGTTATGAGGACCAGTTTCGACTTCGCGCCCCTGTGGCGTTCCACCATCGGCTTCGATCACCTGGCCGACCTCGTCGACAGCACGCTGCGCCAGGCGACCGAGGACAATTATCCCCCCTACAACATCGAACGCTCCGGCGAGGACCATTACCGGATCAGCCTTGCGGTGGCAGGCTTCGGCGCCAGCGACATCACGGTGACGGCCGAGCAGAACGCGCTCACGATCGAGGGCAGGAAGCCCGAGACCGCCGCGCGGGAATATCTGTACCAGGGCATCGCCGCGCGGCCGTTCCGGCGTGTGTTCAACCTTGCCGACTATGTCCAGGTGAAGCAGGCCTCGTTCCAGGACGGGCTGTTGATCATCGACCTCGTCCGCGAGGTTCCGGAAGCGATGAAGCCGCGCCGGATTCCGATCTCGGGCGCCGCGCCTGCGGCATCGCAGATCGAGCAGAAGAAAGCGGCTTAGGCTCTCGAGCAGGCGAGACGGCGAAGCGCGGCGCGCGATGCGTGGGCCGCGCTTCCCCGATGCATGGAGGAGAGAACCATGGGTTTTCGTGATCTGATTCCCTGGTCAGGCAAACAGGAGCTTGCGCCTGGGCGCGACAATTTCGATCCCTTCCTGACGCTTCATCGCGAGATGAACCGTCTGTTCGACGACGTCTTCCGCGGCTTCGGCAGGACCAGCCTGTCGCCGCTGATGGAGGGCCGTTTCGGCTGGCCGAAGGTCGAGCTCAGCGAGACCGACAAGACGCTGACCGTCTCGGCCGAGCTTCCCGGCCTCACCGAGAAGGACGTCCAGGTCGAGATTGCCAATGGCGTGCTGACGCTGCGCGGCGAGAAGAAGGCGGAGCGCAACGGCGAAGGCAAATACTTCACGGAGCGCTATTACGGCAGCTTCGAACGTCAGATCCCTCTCGACGGCGTCGAGGAGGACAAGGCCGAGGCGTCGTTCAAGAACGGCGTCCTGACCGTGTCGCTGCCGAAATCCGAGAAGGCGCGCGAAGGCGTCAAGCGCATCGCGATCAACACGCGTTAAGTGAAGATGGGGCGGCGGCAGTTGCCGCCGCCCCATCATCGTCAACAAGCCCGTCCCTTGGAAAGGAGCATGAGGGGAGGTCCAGAAATGACCAACGTCAATACCAATACCGGCACGCTCAATCCGCTGTTTCACCCCGCGGCCCATTACGACTCGCCTGCCGACGTTCTGAATGCGACGGAGCTCTCTCCGCCGGAGAAGCGCATCATCCTGTCGTCCTGGGCGTCGGACATGTACGCGGTCGAATCCTGTCCCGCCTTGCGCGAGATCCCTGGGATGAGCCAAACGGTGCGGCTCGCCGATATCCTGGCCGCCCTGCGCAAGCTCGACGGCGACAATGACAACGACGATCCGCCGCGCGGCGGCGGCGTGCCGATGCGACTGCGGCGGCCCTGGGCCGCCGCAGAGGGGGCAAGCCCATGATGCTCACACAGACCGTTCTGGGACTCGTGCTGCTCGGTCAGGCCTCGGCGGCCTTCGCCGCTCCGTTGCTGGCCATGCAAGGCTGGATCGTCGCGTCCCGCGACGCGTGAAGCCACTTCACTCTTCGATCTCCATACAAGGCGGCAGGAAAGAATATGAATGCTGTGCGTCCGCTCTTGCTGGCGATGCTGGTGCTGACGCTCACGGCGTCACAGCCTGCCGCCGGCCAGATCCCCGACATGAAAACCGGCGGCCCGGTGCCGACACTGGCGCCGCTGGTGCGCCGGGTGACACCCGCCGTGGTCAACATTTCCGTGCACGGCCGCGTCCGCGAGGACAACCCGCTCTATCGCGACCCGTTGTTCCGCGAGTTCTTCGACGTTCCCCGGCAGATCGAAAAGGAGGTCAACGCGACCGGCTCCGGCGTGATCGTCGATGCCGAGCGCGGTTATGTGCTGACCAACAACCACGTGGTCGAAGGCACTTCCGCCGTCCAGATCACGACCAAGGACGGCCGGCAGTTTTCCGCCAAGGTGGTCGGGCGCGATCCGCCGACCGACGTTGCCGTGCTCCAGATCCAGAACCCCGTGGGGCTCAAGGCGCTTCCCTTCGGCGACAGCGATGCGCTCGACGTCGGCGATTTCGTGCTGGCGATCGGCAATCCTTTCGGTCTCGGCCAGACCGTGACATCCGGCCTCGTCAGCGCGCTGGGCCGCACCGGTCTCGGCAAGCAGGGCTATGAGGATTTCATCCAGACCGATGCCGCGATCAATCCGGGCAATTCCGGCGGCGCGCTGGTGAGCCTGCGCGGCGAGCTGGTCGGCATCAACTCGGCGATCATCTCGCCCGCCGGCGGCAATGTCGGCATCGGCTTCGCCATTCCGGTCAACATGGCGCGCAAGGTGATGGAGCAGATCATCGTCAGCGGCCGCGTCGAGCGCGGCCGCATCGGCGTCTCGCTGAAGGATCTGCATCCGTCAATCAACAAGGGACTGAATCAAGGCGCCGTCGTCGCCGAGATCGCTGCGGACTCGCCCGCGGAAAGGGCCGGCCTGCGCAAGGGCGATATCGTGACCGCAGCCGACGAGCGTCCGATCCGTACCGCCGCCCAGCTCCGCAACACGATCGGCCTCGCCCGTGTCGGGGAGGAGGTGAGGCTCACTCTGCTGCGCAACGGTGCGCCGCTGACCGCCACGGTGCGCGTGGCGCCGGCGAACCAATCGAGCAGTGCGCTTGCAGGCCCCAATCGCCTCGTTCGCTAAATCAAATGCAGGGGCAGTTCGCCGAAAGTAAAGGCGGTCCGCCCCTGCAACGGTCTTAGACCATTTTTGCTCTCTCGGTCAGGCGGCGCGAGAATCCGGCTCGCCTTGCAGGTCGCGGATCAGCCGACGCTCGCGCTCGATGCGCTGCCGATAGAGCTCGCGCTCATGCTCGCTCTTGGCGCTTGCAAGCAGAAGCTCGTAGTGGCCGATTACCTTCTCGCTGCCGCGAATGAGCAGCTGCCGCTGACGGCTCATCACGCCACCCCCATCGCCTCGGCCGGCATCCCGGGGGCTCGGAAGCCGACAGGGAAGGTCGCCGCGGTCAGCGCATCGAGTGCCGACCTCTCTTCTGCCAGGCGTCTCTCGATGAAATCGCGCTCCAGCTGCGACAGCGTCGTCTTCAGCAGCCGCCGATAGCGGTGAATATTGTTGCGGTGCGCACGTATGCGGGCAAAGTTCTCATCGAGCATCGTCGTCTCTCCAGACGGTCGCCTTGGATCCTTTGATTTTTCGAGGGTGAGAAAGTGCTTTCTCGCCCGAAAAATATTCAGCGCGAAACCGCTGTCAAGATGTTCGAAGCTCGTACGCCGCTGCACAACCGTCGGTTGGCGGCGTTGGCTCTGCGGCGACCGGTTCCGCTGAGCGATTGCCTCCTGTTGGCCGGCAAGCGAACCTCGTGCGGCCATATTTGAGCAGGAATGGTTTCCCGTGAGGGAGGCGCTCCGATGACCAAAGCTCTGATCAGTGCTGTCGTATTGCTGGCCTGTGTGCCCGTCAGCGCGCTTGCGCAGGAGCGCGCCGGCGATGCGGCGCTCGGCGCGGTATCCGGCGCGGTCGTGCTGGGACCGGTCGGGGCAGTCGCCGGGGCTTTGATCGGTTACACCGCGGGACCGTCGATCGCCCGCTCCTGGGGCATCAGAGGGTCGCACTCGGCAGGACGTCGGCCGCCGCCGCGCCGCGCGGCCGCGACCAGAAGCCCGCCGCCCACGCGCCAGGCCATGAATGCCAATGGCCAGATGCGAGCTGCCGCCAATCCGGCTCCGCCGGTTCAAGCCGCGCCCGCGCAGACCTCGACGCCGCCCGTTCAGGGCTTCGACTGATACTGTTTCCTCAAGCCGATGCCTCGGTTGAGCCGCTCGACCTGGCGGGCTGGCGCCCCGACCTAGGGCTGGCCGAGGATCTTTTTCGCGGCGCGAAGATGCGGCCTGTCGATCATCTGGCCGTCGAGCCGCAGCGTGCCGGAATTGGGATTGCCGGCAAACGCTGCGATCACCTTCTCGGCCCAGGTCCGCTCCGCGTCCGTCGGCGCGAACGCCGCATTGACGATGTCGACATGCTTGGGATGGATCAGCGCCTTCGCCGAAAAACCGTCGCGCCGCGCGGCGCGCGTCTCCTGCTCGAGGCCGGCGAGGTTGTCGATGTCGGTATAGACGGTGTCGATCGGCGCGACCTCGGCCGCGGCCGCAGCCATCAGGCATAGATCCCGCGCGAGGCGATAGGGGCTGTGGAACACTCCCGCTGCGGCTTTTTCGGTGGCGCCGAGCGACGCCGAGAGGTCTTCCGCGCCCCACATCAGGCCGGCGAGGCGGGGGGAGCAACCCTTGTAACTGCCGAGGCCGAAGATCGAGCTCGCTGTCTCCGTCGCGACGCAGACGATCCGCGTCGTGCCGACCGCGATGCCGGCAGCAGCTTCCAGCGCTTCGAGCCAGGTCGCGACCTGGCGCACGTCGTCGCCCCCTTGCGATTTCGGCAGCACGATACCGTCGGGCCTGCCGGGCAGCACTGCCGCGAGGTCGGTCAGCGTCATGCCGGTGTCGAGCGCGTTGACGCGGACATAGAGCTGGTGCGGACCGGGACGGCGCTTCAGCATCGCAAGCGTCAGGGTGCGCGCCTCCGGCTTCTTATCGGTGACGACGGAATCCTCGAGATCGATGATCAGCGCGTCGGCCCTGCCTTCGCTCGCCTTCTCGAACTTGCGCGGGGAATCGCCCGGCACGAACAGCATCGAACGCATCAGACCGGCCTCTTGTGCATCATCGCCATGCGACGGCATTTGCCGACAATCTCGTCGTTCTGGTTCAAGGCATGGTGCTCGAACTCGACGATGCCCGCTCTCGGGCGCGATTTGGATTCCCTCAACGCCAGCACCTTCGTCGTCGCCCGCAGGGTGTCGCCATGGAAGACCGGTTTTGGAAACGTGACGTCGGTCATGCCGAGATTGGCGACGGTTGTGCCCATGGTCGTATCATAGACCGTCATGCCGATCATGATGCCGAGGGTGTAAAGGCTGTTGAAAATGCGCTGGCCGAACTCGGTCTTCTCGGCGAAATGCGCGTCGATATGCAGCGGCTGCGGGTTGAGCGTCAGCAGGCTGAACATCGTGTTGTCCATCTCCGTGACGGTTCGCGTCAGCGGATGCCTGAACTCCTGACCCACGGAAAAGTCTTCGAAATAAAGCCCGGCCATCGCGGTTTCCTCCCTGCGAAATAACGGCGCGCCCTTGGCGTCACGCCGCATGAGCCCATGCATGGTAGACACAGTTGACAGGCAAATTCACGTATCTGCATACGGGATTCCGAGCTAAGAACACAGGCGAGGCACGTCGGGCGCAGCAAGTCGCCATGGCCTTTGCGTGGGGAACGCGACGAGACGGGAGATGGCGCGGTGGCGGCTCCCAGGAAGGAGACCAAGACCATGGATTTCGCGCTCACCGATCAGCAGGAAGCCATTCGCGACGCCATCGCCAAGATCTGCGAAGGCTTCCCGGATGCCTATTGGCTGAAGAAGGACCATGATGGCGGCTTTCCGCACGACTTCCACAAGGCCTTGGCGGACGCCGGTTGGCTCGGCATCTGCGTGCCGGAAGCCTACGGCGGCTCGGGGCTCGGCATTACCGAAGCTGCGATCATGATGCGCACCATTGCGGAATCGGGCGCCGGCATGTCCGGGGCATCCGCCGTGCACATCAACGTGTTCGGGCTCAATCCCGTCGTGGTGTTCGGCACCGAGGAGCAGCGCAAGCGCATGCTGCCGCCGATGGTCGAGGGCCGCGAGAAGGCGTGCTTTGCCGTCACCGAGCCCAACACCGGCCTCAACACCACCCAGCTCAAGACCCGCGCGGTCGCCAAGAACGACCGCTACATCGTCAACGGCCAGAAGGTGTGGATCTCGACCGCGCAGGTCGCGCACAAGATCCTGCTGCTCGCACGTACCACGCCGCTCGAGGAGGTGCGCTCGCCGACCCACGGTCTCAGCCTGTTCTACACCGATTTCGACCGCAGCAGGATCAAGGTCCACGAGATCGAGAAGATGGGCCGCAAGGTCGTCGATTCCAACGAGCTGTTCTTCGAGGATTTCGAGATCCCGATGGAGGACCGCATCGGCGAGGAAGGCAAAGGCTTCGAGTACATCCTCGAAGGCATGAACCCGGAGCGTATCCTGATCGCGGCGGAGGCGGTTGGCCTCGGCAAGCTGGCGCTGTCGCGCGCCACCGAATACGCCAAGACGCGAATCGTGTTCAACCGTCCGATCGGCAAGAACCAGGGCATCCAGCACCCGCTCGCGGTGAACTGGGTCGAGCTCGAGGCGGCCTGGCTGATGGTGATGTCGGCGGCTTGGCAATACGACAAGGGCATGCCGTGCGGCGCTGCGGCCAACGCCGCAAAGTACCTCGCGGGCGAGGCGGGTTTCTCGGCCTGCGAGCAGGCCGTGATGACCCATGGCGGCTTCGGCTATGCCAAGGAATTCCACGTCGAGCGATATTTGCGAGAAATCCTGATCCCGCGCATCGCGCCGGTCAGCCCGCAGCTCGCGCTCAGCTTCATCGCCGAGAAGGTGCTGGGGCTCGCCAAGTCGTACTGAACGCCTCTTGGGGCGGAAACCAGATAGGCGGCCTATTCGGCGGCGATCCGCTCCATCGCCATGGCGCGCAGCCTGGCGCGCTGGATCTTCACGCCGTTGGCGCTGTCGGTGACCGGAAAGGCGTCCACGAGATAGATCCGCGCCGGTACCTTGTAGCCGGCGAGCCGCTCGCGCAGATGCGCGATCAACCTCTCTTGCAGCGGCGGCTCCCTTGTCGGAATCACGAACGCGACGCAGCGCGCCTGGCCGTTCAAATCGACCGCAACCACCTGGGCATCACCCACGCCGGCACAGGACTTGAGCTCATCCTCGATCTCGCCGGGCGCAACCAGGAAGCCGCCCAGCCGCATGGCATCGCCGGCGCGGGTCTCGTAGACGAAGGAGCCGTCGCCGCGCAGCCGGCCGATGTCGCCGGTGCGGAAGAAGCCGTCCGCGGTGATCGCCTCGCGTGTCGCATCCGGGTTATGGAAATACCCAAGGAAGCGTGACGGCGCGCTAATCTCGATCTCGCCGGACACGCCGTCGGCCGCAAGCTCGCCGGTCTCGGTGTCGCGCACGCGCACGCTTGCGTCGGGTGACATCGGCCAGCCGCCGCCCTCGATGCGATCGGCGTAGGCATCGCTAGCTTGCGCGATCGCGAACAGGGCCTGGACCTCGCTTGAGCCGTAGAGGCCGAACAGCTTCAGGCCGCGCGATTCAGCCTCTGCCGCAAGCTCGCGCCAACCTGGCTGGAACGCGGCGAAACCGCAGAGCTCGAGATGCGGAAGCGGGCGTGGTGCATCGGTGAGGGCGAGAATGCGCCGGAACATCTCGTCGGAGCCGAAGGAATGCGTGATCCTGTGCTCGCGCAGAATCTCGAAGGCCGGCGCCGCCTCGAAGGCGTCGAGCACATGAATGGTTGCACCGGCCGCGACGAAGCCGAGCAGGCTCGTCATGCCGAAGGTTCCGCAGAACGGCAGCATGGCCAGCAGCGCGTGACGCTGTGGATCGAGCCGAAGCGCCTTGGCGACGGAGACGGCATGGCTCGCCAGCGTCCGCTGCGAATGCGCCACCAGCTTCGGCCCCTTGGTGGTGCCCGATGTGGTGTAGAGCAGCACCGGCAGGTCGATATCGTCCTCGGCCGGCGGCGCGGGCGGATAGAAGCTGTCGAAGGCGTCGAAGCGCACGCAGGGCCAGTGCGCCGGAATCGCATCTGCGCCGACCACCGCGAGCCGTTGCAGCGCGGGGACTTCGTGTCCGGCGATCCCGGCGAGGATCGCGGCAAAATCGATCGAGCGGAATGCGGCCTCCACCACCATCAGCCTGGCGCCGGACAAGCGAAGCAGATGCGCGACTTCCGCACTCCGGTAGCGCGTATTGACGGCGGCGACGATCGCACCACATCGGGCGGCGGCGAACAGCAGGGCGAGCCATTCGATCCGGTTGACCAGCCAGACCGCGACGACGTCCCCCTTGCCGATGCCTTGCGCTGCGAGCCAGGCGGCGGTCTGCTCTACTCTGCTTGCGAATTCCGCGCGCGAGACCGGCGTGCCGTCGAATACGAAAGCGGGATCGGCGGCGGCCTCGGCCCGGATCAGCGATTGCAGCGACGGCGTATTGGCACTCATGGCAACGGGAGTAACGCGATCATGCCAAGCTGTCTACTTGGTGCCGAACATCCGGTCGCCGGCATCGCCGAGGCCCGGCACGATGTAGCCGTGGTCGTTGAGCCGCTCGTCGATCGCGGCGGTCCAGATCGGCACGTCGGGATGCTCGCTCTGGAATTGCGCGATGCCCTCGGGCGCGGCCAGAAGGCACACGAAGCGGATGTCGCGGGCGCCGCGGGCCTTGAGCAGGGAGGCGCCGGCGCACGCGGAGTTGCCCGTGGCCAGCATCGGGTCCATCAGGATCACGGTGCGGTCGGACAGGTCCTGCGGGGCCTTGAAGTAATATTCCACAGCCTGCAACGTCTCGGGGTCGCGGTAGAGCCCGATATGGGCGATGCGCGCCGAGGGCATCAGCGCCAGCATGCCGTCGAGGAAACCGACGCCGGCGCGCAGGATCGGCGCCAGCGTGAGCTTCTTGCCGGCGATCTTGGGTGTCCGCATCGGCGCGATCGGCGTCTCGATCTCTACCAGCTCCAGCGGCAAATCGCGCGTCACCTCGTAAGCGAGCAGCATCCCGATCTCGTTCAGGATCTCGCGAAAGCTCTTGGTCGAGCGGTCCTTCTCCCGCATCAGGGAGAGCTTGTGCTGGACCAGGGGGTGGACGACGACGTTGACATTGCTGGTGCTCATGAAACCGCTCTACACGGTTCCGTGAAACTGCGCCAGATCGCTCCACCTGGCCTTTATGAGATTCCTATAACTTTGCCGTCGCGATCGTCTCGAAAACCTATGCCTGCGGTGGCACCTCAGCACGGTCAAGAGCGCGGGCCGGTCGTGGAAGCCCACCCCTCCTTGCGCTCACCGGAGTCCCGGGAAAGCGGTTGCGCCGCACATGAGGCGCAACGAGGAGTATCGCCATGATGGACTTTCTGATGCTGGCGCTCGCCATCGCCTTGTTCGCCCTCGCGATCGGCTACACCTACGCCTGCGAACGGCTGTGACGGAGCGGACCGTGATCCTCGATTATGCGCTCGCCGGCGCCGTCTCGTTCGGCCTCCTGCTCTATCTCACCTACGCGCTGCTGCGGCCCGAGCGGTTCTGAATCGTGCTGCTGCTCGTTCAATTGCTGCTGGCCGACGCTGTGCTCGTCGCGGCTCTGCTCGCGCTGCTCCTGCCGCTGTTGCGCCGGTCCCAAAGCCTGAAGGTTTAATGCCATGACTGCGATCGGTTGGTTCCAGATCATTCTTTACTGTGCGATCGTCGTCGCGCTGACCATGCCGCTCGGCTGGTACATGACGCGCGTGTTCAACGGCGAGCGCACGTTCCTGTCGCCCGTCCTGCGCCCGATCGAGGCCGGCATCTATTGGATCTCCGGCGTCGATGAGAAGCGTGAGCAGCACTGGATGACCTACACGGTCGCCATGCTGCTGTTCCATGTCGGCGGCTTTCTCATGATCTACAGCTTGATGCGGCTGCAGGGGGCGTTGCCCTTCAATCCGGCCGACATGTCGGCGGTCGCGGAAGATCTGTCGTTCAACACCGCGATCTCCTTCATCACCAACACCAACTGGCAGAACTACGGCGGCGAGAGCACGCTGTCCTATCTGACCCAGATGGCCGGCCTCACGCACCAGAATTTCCTGTCGGCGGCGACCGGCATCGTGCTCGCGGTCGCGCTGATCCGCGGCTTTGCCCGCGCCTCGATGCGCACCGTCGGCAATTTCTGGGTCGATGTCACCCGCTGCACGCTCTACGTGTTGCTGCCGATCTGCATCGTCTACACGCTGTTCCTGGTCTGGCAGGGCATCCCGCAAACGCTCGGTGCCTATGTCGAGGCGACCACGCTGGAAGGCGCCAAGCAGACCATCGCGGTCGGCCCGGTCGCTTCCCAGGTGGCGATCAAGATGCTCGGGACCAATGGCGGCGGTTTCTTCAACGCCAATGCCGCGCATCCCTTCGAGAACCCGACCGCGCTGTCGAACTTCGTGCAGATGCTCTCGATCTTCGCGCTTGGCGCGGCGCTCACCAACGTGTTCGGCCGCATGGTCGGCAACCAGCGCCAGGGCTGGGCGATCCTCGCGGTGATGGGCGTGCTGTTCATCGCCGGCGTTGCCGTCTGCTATTGGGCTGAGGCCAACGGCACCTCCACCATGCATGCGCTCGGCCTGGCCGGCGGCAACATGGAGGGCAAGGAGGTCCGCTTCGGCATCGTCGCGTCCTCGCTGTTCGCCGTGATCACCACGGCCGCCTCGTGCGGCGCCGTCAACGCCATGCACGACAGCTTCACCGCGCTGGGCGGCATGATCCCGCTGATCAACATGCAGCTCGGTGAGATCATCGTCGGCGGCGTCGGCGCCGGCATGTATGGCATGCTGCTGTTCGTCATCCTCGCGATCTTCGTCGCGGGCCTGATGGTCGGCCGCACGCCGGAATATGTCGGCAAGAAGATCGAGGCGCGCGAGGTCAAGATGGCGATGCTCGCCATTCTCGTCCTGCCGCTGATGATTCTCGGCTGGACCGCCGTCGCCGTGGTCTACCCGGCGGCGGTCGCTTCCATGGCGAATGCCGGTCCGCACGGCTTCACCGAAGCTCTGTACGCCTTCACCTCGGGGGCGGCCAACAACGGCTCGGCCTTCGCCGGCCTCACCGGCAACACCTTCTTCTACAACCTCACGCTCGCCAGCGCGATGTTCGTCGGCCGCTTCTTCATGATCGTGCCGGCGATGGCGATCGCGGGCTCGCTCGCGACGAAGAAATCGATCCCGCCGTCGATGGGCACCTTCCCGACCACCGGAGGCCTGTTCGTCGGTCTCGTCGTCGGCGTCATCCTGATCATGGGCGGTTTGACGTTCTTCCCGGCGCTCGCGCTCGGTCCCATCGTCGAGCACCTCGCGATGAACGCCGGGAACCTGTTCTGATTCAGTTCTTTCGGAGTGACCTCCATGGAATCCATCCATAAACCCAACAAGCGCATGCCTGTTACGGCGATGCTGGATCCCAAGATCGTGGGGCCCGCGATCGGCGCGGCCTTCGCCAAGCTCGATCCACGCGCCATGATCAAGAACCCGGTCATGTTCGTGGTCGAGATCGTCGCTGCGCTCACCACCGTGATCTTCCTGCGCGATCTTCTCACCGGCGGCGAGAATCTCGGCTTCACCTTTCAGATCATCCTCTGGCTGTGGTTCACCGTGCTGTTCGCCAACCTCGCCGAAGCGGTGGCTGAAGGCCGTGGCAAGGCGCAGGCCGAGACGCTGCGCAAGACTCGCACCGAGAGCCAGGCCAAGCTGCTGGGCGGCGCGAGCCGGGACTACAAGCTGGTGCCCGGCACGAGCCTGAAGATCGGCGATCTCGTGCTGGTCGAGGCGGGTGACACGATCCCCTCGGACGGCGAAGTGATCGAGGGCGTCGCCTCCGTCAACGAGGCTGCCATCACCGGCGAATCCGCGCCCGTGATCCGCGAATCCGGCGGCGACCGTTCGGCGGTGACCGGCGGCACGCAGGTGCTGTCGGACTGGATCCGCGTCCGCATCACGGCCGCCCAGGGCTCGACCTTCATCGACCGCATGATCAAGCTGGTCGAGGGCGCCGAGCGGCAGAAGACGCCGAACGAGATCGCGCTCAACATTCTGCTCGCCGGCCTCACCATCATCTTCGTGTTCGCCACCGTCACGATCCCGAGCTACGCGGCCTATGCCGGCGGCTCGATCTCGGTGATCGTGCTGGTCGCGCTGTTCGTGACGCTGATCCCGACCACGATCGGCGCGCTGCTGTCGGCCATCGGCATCGCTGGCATGGACCGCCTGGTCCGCTTCAACGTGCTGGCGATGTCCGGCCGCGCCGTCGAGGCCGCCGGCGACGTCGATACGCTGCTGCTCGACAAGACCGGCACCATCACTCTCGGCAACCGGCAGGCGACCGCGTTCCGCCCTGTCCGCGGCGTCACCGAGCAGGAGCTGGCGGACGCCGCCCAGCTCGCTTCGCTGGCGGACGAGACGCCGGAAGGCCGCTCCATCGTCGTGCTGGCGAAGGAGAAGTACCGCATCCGCGGCCGCGACATGGCGGAGCTGGGCGCGACCTTCGTTCCGTTCACGGCCCAGACCCGCATGAGCGGCGTCGATGCCGGCGGCTCGTCGGTGCGCAAGGGTGCGGTCGATGCCATGCTGAACTATGTCGGGGGCGGCGCTCCGACCACGGCTGCTTCCGGCAACGCGGCGCGGTCGATGCAGCCTGCCGCATTGTCCGAGCTGGGCCGCGAGATCCAGGCCATCGCCGATGACGTGTCGAAGTCCGGCGGCACGCCGCTGGCCGTCGCCAGGGACGGCAGACTGCTCGGGATCGTCCAGCTCAAGGACATCGTCAAGGGCGGCATTCGCGAGCGCTTCGCGGAGCTGCGCCGCATGGGCATCCGCACCATCATGATCACCGGCGACAATCCGATGACGGCCGCCGCCATCGCGGCCGAGGCTGGCGTCGACGACTTCCTGGCGCAGGCAACGCCCGAGGACAAGCTCAAGCTGATCCGCGACGAGCAGGCCAAGGGCAAGCTGGTCGCCATGTGCGGCGACGGCACCAACGACGCGCCGGCGCTCGCCCAGGCCGACGTCGGCGTCGCCATGAACACCGGCACCCAGGCCGCGCGCGAGGCCGGCAACATGGTCGACCTCGACTCCAATCCGACCAAGCTGATCGAGGTGGTCGAGATCGGCAAGCAGCTCCTGATGACCCGCGGTGCGCTGACGACGTTTTCGATCGCCAACGACGTCGCCAAGTATTTCGCGATCATCCCAGCGATGTTCCTGGCGTTCTACCCCCAGCTCGGCGTGCTCAACGTCATGAATCTGTCGAGCCCGCAGAGCGCCATCCTGTCGGCGATCATCTTCAACGCGCTGATCATCATCGGATTGATCCCGCTCGCGCTGAAAGGCGTCGCCTATCGCGCGGTCGGTGCCGGCGCGCTGCTCCGGCGCAATCTCTTGATCTACGGGCTTGGCGGCATCGTCATCCCCTTCATCGGCATCAAGGCGATCGACCTCGTGGTGACCGCCTTGCACTTGGCATAACCCCGTCATTGCGAGGAGCAAATTCTCTCTGTCATTCCGGGGCGCCTCGAAGAGGCGAACCCGGAATCTCGAGGTTCCGGGTTCGATGCTTCGCATCGCCCCGGAACGACGGGAGAGATGCTTCGCTCGCAATGACGAAATCATTGGAGACTCAACATGCTCAGAGAAATCCGCCCCGCGATCGTCCTCTTGCTGGCGCTCACCGCCATCACCGGTCTTGCCTATCCGCTCGCGATGACCGCCATTGCCGGCACGTTGTTTCCCGTGCAGGCGCAGGGCAGCCTCATCGAGAAGGACGGCAAGGTGGTCGGCTCCGCCCTGATCGGGCAGGAATTCAAGGACGACAAGTACTTCCATGGCCGTCCCTCGGCGACGGTTGCGCCGGACCCGAATGATTCGACCAAGACGGTGTCGGCCCCCTACAACGCCGCCAATTCGGGCGGCTCCAACCTCGGCCCGACCAGCAAGGCGCTGGCCGACCGGCTCAAGGAAGATGTGGCCAAGCTCAGGGCCGAGAATCCGAACGCCCCCGTGCCGGTCGACCTGGTGACGACCTCGGCCAGCGGCCTCGACCCGGACATCTCGCCGGCAGCGGCGCAATTCCAGGTGCCGCGCGTGGCCAAGGCGCGGAATATGCAGGAAGATCAGGTCAAGCAGCTCGTGACCGCCCACACGGAAGGCCGTCTGCTCGGACTGCTCGGCGAGCCCAGGGTCAACGTTCTGGCGCTGAATCTCGCGCTCGATCGGATGGTCGCGAAGTAGCAGTCTAGGCTCGCGGCGCGCAGATGAATATATTGATGAAATGGTCCGAGAGCGCCGCGATCCCGAACAACGTCCCTCTCCCGAGGCGCTGCTGGAAGCTGCGCGCCGGGAGGAGGGGGCGGGCGGCAAGCTGAAGATCTTCGTCGGCGCCGCGCCGGGCGTCGGCAAGACCTACGAGATGCTGCAAAGCGCCCACGCCAAGCGTAAGGCCGGCATCGACGTCGTCGTTGGCTTCGTCGAAACCCACGGCCGGGCCGAGACCGAGGCGCTGGTGCGCGGCCTCGAGGTGGTCCCGCGCAAGCGGCTGGAGTACCGCGGCCAGATCGTCGAGGAGATGGATCTCGATGCCGTGATCGCGCGGCGGCCGCAGATTGCCCTGGTCGACGAGCTCGCCCACACCAATGCGGCCGGCAGCCGCCATCCCAAGCGCTACATCGACGTCGAGGAGCTGCTCTCCCACGGCATCGACGTCTACACCGCCGTCAACATCCAGCACATCGAGAGCCTCAACGACGTCGTCGCCCAGATCACCCATGTCCGGGTCCGCGAGACTGTGCCGGATTCGGTCTTCGATCGCGCCGATGCGATCGAGCTGATTGACCTCACGCCCGATGATCTGATCCAGCGGCTGAAGGAGGGCAAGGTCTACGTGCCCAAGCAGGCCGAGCGGGCGCTGGAGCATTATTTCTCGCCGGGCAACCTCACCGCGCTGCGTGAGCTCGCATTGCGGCGCACCGCCGAGCGGGTCGACGAACAGCTCCTCAGCCACATGCAGGCGAATGCGATTGCCGGGCCCTGGGCCGCGGGGGAGCGCATCCTGGTCTGCGTCAGCGAGGATCCACGCGCTGCCGGCCTCGTGCGTTACACCAAGCGTCTGGCCGACCGGCTGCATGCGCCGTTCACCGCGCTGTCGATCGAGACGCGGCGCACCCTGCAACTGTCCGACCAGGAGCGGGACCGGCTGGCCGACACGCTGCGACTGGCGGAATCGCTCGGCGGCGAGGCGCTGACGATTCCCGCGGTCGGCCGCCGTATCGCCGATGACGTCGTCAATTTCGCGCAAGGCAACAACGTCACCCAGATCGTGATCGGCAAGTCGAGCCGCTCGCGCTGGTTCGAGATGACGCGCGGGTCGGTCGTACACGATCTGGTGCGCCGCGCCGGCAACATCACCGTCCACGTCATCGCCGGCGACGAGATGCCGGGCGAGGCCGCACCCAAGACCGCGGTGCAGACCGCTGCGCGGTCGGAGCCGTTCGATCCGCTGCCCTATCTGAAGGCGCTCGGCATCGTGCTGATCGGCCTTGGCGCCGCGGAGCTGATCCAGCCCCGGTTCGGCATCGAGAACGTCGACCTCGTGCTGCTGACGGCGGTGGTCGTGGTTGCCGTGCGCTATGGCTTATGGCCGTCGCTGCTGGCGACCGTCGCGGCTTCCCTGTGCTATAACTTCTTCTTCCTGCCGCCACTCTACACCTTCACGATCACCGACCCGACCAATGTCGCCGCCTTCGTGCTGTTCCTGGTGGTGGCGATGATCGTCTCCAATGTCGCCGCGCGCGTGCGCATCCAGGCCGACACCGCCATCGGCCGGATCAGGATGACCGAGCAGCTCCATGCCTTCAGCCGCAAGCTCGCCGGCACCGCCGCGCTCGACGACGTGCTGTGGGCCACGGCCTACCAGATCGCGTTGATGCTGAAGGTCCGCGTCGTGCTGCTGCTGCCGGAGAACGGGCTGCTGACGGTGAAATCCGGCTATCCGCCGGAAGACCAGCTCGATCAGGCCGACCTTGCCGCCGCCAACTGGGCGTGGAGCAACGACCGCCCCGCCGGGCGCGGGTCCGATACGTTGCCGGGTGCAAAGCGGCTGTTCCTGCCGATGCGCACCGGGCGCGGTCCGATCGGCGTCATCGGCATCGACAACGACCGCACCGGCCCGCTGTTGACGCCGGACCAGCGCCGGCTGCTCGATGCGCTGGTCGACCAGGGCGCGCTCGCGATCGAGCGCGTGCTGCTGGTCGAGGACATGGACCGCGTCAAGCGCACCGTCGAATCCGAGCGCTTGCGCTCCGCGCTGCTGACCTCGATCTCGCACGATCTGAAGACGCCGCTCGCCTCGGTGCTGGGAGCGGCCTCGACCATGCGCGATCTCGCCGGTGCCCTCTCTGACACCGAGAAGCGCGACCTGCTGGCCACCGTCATCGACGAATCCGAGCGGCTCAACCGCTTCATCGCCAATCTGCTCGACATGACCAAGCTCGAATCCGGCGCCATCGTCCCCAACTCGGCGCTGCACGATCTCGGTGAGATCGTGGGCAGCGCGCTGCGGCGCGCGGCCAAGATTCTCAACTGCCACAAGGTCGAGCTGGTGCTGGCTGCCGATCTGCCGATGCTCCAGCTCGATGCCGTGCTGTTCGAGCAGGTGCTGTTCAACCTGCTCGACAATGCCGCCAAATATTCGCCGCCCGACACGACGGTTTCGATCCGCAGCCGGCGGGACCGCGATCATGTCGTGCTCGAGATCGTGGACGAGGGGGCCGGGATTCCGCCCGACGAGCTCGAGAGCGTGTTCGACAAGTTCTACCGCGTGCAGAAGGGCGATCATGTCCGCCCCGGCACCGGGCTCGGCCTCGCCATCTCCCGCGGCTTCGTCGAGGCGATGCGCGGCACGATCTCAGCCGCCAACCGCAGCGACCGGCGCGGCGCCGTCCTCACCGTCCGTCTTCCCGTTCCGGCAGAGAGCCGCACATTGGATACCGCTGCATGAACGCTGCGCCGATCAAGGTCCTTGTCATCGACGACGAGCCGCCGATCCGTAAATTGCTGCGGATGGGGCTGACGACGCAAGGCTACGAAATCCTGGAGGCGTCGAACGGCAGGACTGCGCTGGAGAAGCTTGGCGAAGGGCCGGCGTTGATCATCCTCGATCTCGGCCTGCCCGACGTGCAGGGGCACGAACTGCTCCGCACCATCCGCGCCCGCGACGAGGCGGTGCCGATCGTGGTGCTGTCGAGCCGCGGCGACGAGGCCGGCAAGGTGCAGGCGCTCGATCTCGGCGCCGATGACTATCTCACCAAGCCGTTCGGCATGGACGAGCTGTTGGCCCGCCTGCGGGCCGCGCTGCGCCACCAGCTCCAGGTCAAGGGCGAACGCCCGGTGTTCCGCACTGGCGATCTCTCGGTCGATCTCGTCCGCCGCATCGTCAAGGTCGGCGAGCGTGAGGTGAAGCTGTCGCCGAAGGAATATGACCTGTTGCGCGTGCTGGTGCAGCATGCCGGCAAGGTTCTGACCCATCGCTTCCTGCTGAAAGAACTCTGGGACGAACTGACCGACGCGCAATATCTGCGCGTCTATGTCCGCCAGCTCCGCCAGAAGATCGAAGCCGACCCGGAGCGGCCGCAATACGTGCTGACCGAGACGGGGATCGGGTACAGGCTCAAGGCGGGGGATTGATTCTCGCTGTCGTTCCGGGGCGGCGCGAAGCGCCGAACCCGGAACCTCGAGATTCCGGGTTCGCCTCTTCGAGGCGCCCCGGAATGACGGTAGGCTTGCTAACCCGCCTTCCTGTGCCTTGCCGTCGACCGGTGCGCCTTCTTCGGGGCGTGCCGTCGTCCCGTCGCGCGGCGTGCATGGGACTTTGTCGCCGTCTTCTTGCCGCCCTTCAGGCTCTGCTTCAGCGCGTCCATCAAGCTGACGACGTTGCTCGGCCGCTCCTCGGGCTCGGGCAATTCAATCTTCTTGCCACTGGCCTTGCGTTTCACCAGCGCTTTCAGCGCGGTCTCGTAGTCGTCCCTGAACTTGCCGGGATCGAAATGCGCGGCCTTGGTGTGCAGGATGTGGCCGGCGAGCTCGACCATGTCCTTGGTGATCTTCGGGCTCTTGATGTCGTCGAAGAACTGGTCCTCGTCGCGCAGCTCGTAGGGAAAGCGCAGCGTGGTGCCGAGCAGGCCCTTGCCGAGCGGCTCGATCGCGATGACGTGCTCGCGGTTGGTGAGCACGATCTTGGCGAGCGCCACGCGGTCCTGGTCCTTCATGGCGTCGCGGATCACCGCGAAGGCGTCGACCGCGGCCTTGCCGTCGGGCGCGATGTAGTAGGGATGGTTGAGGTAGCGCTGGTCGATCTCCTCGCTTGGCACGAAGCTCTCGATGTCGATGGTATGGTTGCTCTCGATCCGGACCGCCTCGAGCTCCTCCGGCTCGATCTCGACATATTTGCCCTTGCGCAGCTCGTAGCCGCGCCCTTTCTGGTCGCTCTCGACGACGTCGCCGGTCTCGGAATCGATCATCTGCTGCTTGAGCCGGTTGCCGGTCTCGCGGTTGATCAGGTGAAACCGCGTCTTCTCCGCCGCCGTGGTCGCGGGGTAGAGCACGACCGGGCAACTGACCAGCGACAGCTTCAACGTTCCCTTCCAATAGGCGCGCGGGGCCATTCCATTCTCCAGCGTTTTCAAGGCGTTTTGGAACCCCAACCCTCCCACAGGGTTTTGGTTCCGGGCGGGACTTTGGCCGTGATAGGCTCGATGCCGAAAGAGAAGCGGGACCAGTCGTGCTGCAAAAACTCTCCACTTACCGACAAAAGCGTGACTTCGAGAAGACACCCGAGCCGTCGGGCAAGGCCGCGGTCGCGCCATCGAAGCAGCGGCGCTTCGTGATCCAGAAGCACGATGCCAGCCGTCTGCACTACGACCTCAGGCTCGAATTCGACGGCGTGTTCAAGTCGTGGGCGGTGACCAAAGGCCCCTCGCTCGATCCGCACGACAAGCGCCTGGCGGTCGAGGTGGAAGATCATCCGCTCGACTACGGCGATTTCGAAGGCACGATTCCGGAAGGCCAGTACGGCGGCGGCACGGTGATGCTGTGGGATCGCGGCACTTGGGAGGCCGAGGATCCGGAAGCCGGGTTCAAGAAGGGCGATCTGAAGTTCACTCTGCATGGCGACAAGCTGCACGGCAGCTGGGTGCTGGTGCGCATGCGCAATCGCGGTGGCGAAAAGCGCACCAACTGGCTTCTGATCAAGCATCGCGACGAATATGTTCGCGAGGGCAAGCACAACGACATTCTCGACGAGGACAAGTCGGTCGCCTCCGGCCGCGCGATGGAGCAGATCGCCGCGGGCAAGGGGCGCGCGCCAAAGCCGTTCATGCTGGCGAAGGGTGCCAAGGGCAAGGCCGACGCCGTCTGGCAGTCCAACCGTGCCGAGGAGGCGAAGGGGCGCACCGTCAAGCCGGCACCGCGCGCGGCGTTGAAGGCCGGCAAGACCCCCAAGACCAGGACGGCGAAGAAGAAAGCCACGATAGCGAGCAGCGCGAAGAAGGTCGCCGAGATGCCGGACTTCGTGGCGCCGCAACTCTGCACGCTGGTCGAGCGGCCGCCGGCCGGAGAGGGCTGGTGCCACGAGATCAAGTTCGATGGCTATCGCGTGCAGCTCCGAGTCGAGGACGGCGAGGCGACGCTGAAGACGCGCAAGGGCCTCGACTGGACCGGCAAGTTCGGCGCCATCGCCAAGGAGGCGGCCGCGCTGCCGGACGTGATGATCGACGGCGAGATCGTCGCGCTCGACCACAACGGCGCACCGAATTTCTCCTCGCTGCAGGCTGCGCTGTCCGATGGCAAGACCGAAGAGCTGATCTTCTTTGCTTTCGACCTGCTGTTCGCCGAGGGACAGGATTACCGGCGGCTGCCGCTCGGCGAGCGCAAGGCGCGGCTGAAGCAGCTGCTGGAGGCCCGCAAGCGGAAATCGAACCAAATCCGCTATGTCGAGCATTTCGAGAGCGGCGGCGATGCGGTGCTGCAATCGGCCTGCAAGCTCGAGCTCGAGGGCGTGGTGTCGAAGAAGCTGGATGCGCCGTATCGTTCGGGACGCACCGAGAGCTGGATCAAGTCGAAATGTCGCGCCGGCCATGAGGTGGTGATCGGCGGCTACAAGACCACGAACGGCAAATTCCGCTCGTTGATGGCAGGCGTGCAGCGCGGCGATCATCTCGCCTTCGTCGGCATGGTCGGCACCGGCTTCGGCTCCGACAAGGTCAAGCGCATCATGCCGTCGTTGAAGGCGATGGCGGCCAAGGAAAGCCCCTTCGGCGGCAAGAATGCCCCCAAGAAGACGCGCGAGGTGCACTGGCTGAAGCCGGAGCTCGTCGCCGAGATCGAGTTCGCAGGCTTCACCGCCGACGGCAATATCCGTCAGGCCGCGTTCAAGGGCCTGCGGCAGGACAAGCCGGCCGAGGAGGTGGAGGCGGAAACGCCCGTCGACACCGAGCTTGCCGAACCTGCACCCGCGAAGCGGGCCGCGAAGATGGCCAAACGCTCCAAGGATGCCGGCACCGCGGAGGTGATGGGCGTCATCATCTCCAAGCCGGACAAGGAGCTCTGGCCTGACGACGGCGAGGGTGCTCCCGTCACCAAGCTCGATCTCGCGCGCTATCTCGAAGCCGTCGGCGCGTGGATGATCGTGCATCTCAAGGGCCGGCCCTGCTCGCTGATCCGTGCCCCCGACGGCATCAAGGGCGAATGCTTCTTCCAGCGCCACGCCATGCAGGGCACGTCCAACCTTCTGGAGCTCGCGCGCGTCTCCGGCGACCGCAAGCCTTATCTGCAGATCGACCGCATCGAGGGACTCGCGGCCGTTGCGCA
Organism: Bradyrhizobium sp. 22; assembly: GCF_000482425.1. NCBI lineage: Bacteria > Pseudomonadati > Pseudomonadota > Alphaproteobacteria > Hyphomicrobiales > Nitrobacteraceae > Bradyrhizobium > Bradyrhizobium sp. 22. Next base: position 861,277 of record NZ_KI519400.1, on the reverse strand, counting down.
GATCGGCGGGGTCGAGCTGCATCCCTGGAATTGCGCGCCCTACGCCTATGACACGCCGGGCCGGCTCGTGTTCGATCTCGATCCGGCATCGGACGTCGAATTCGCTGACGTGGTCGAGGCGGCCAAGGAGATGCGGCAGCGGCTCGCCGATCTCGGCATGGAAAGCTTCTGCAAGACCACCGGCGGCAAGGGCCTGCACGTGGTGGTGCCGCTGCTTCACGGCGCGCGCGACAAGGTAAGCTGGAAGGAAGCGAAGGCCTTTGCGCAGGGCGTTTGCCAGTGGATGGCCGACGACAACCCCGAGCGCTATCTGCTCAACATGTCGAAGAAGCTGCGCGAGGGAAAGATCTTCCTCGACTATCTCCGCAACGACCGGATGTCGACGGCGGTGGCCCCGCTGTCGCCGCGGGCGCGCGCAGGTGCCACGGTCTCGATGCCGCTGACCTGGGCGCAGGTGAAGAGCGATCTCGACCCGAAGCGTTATACGCTGCGCACCGTGCCGGGCCTGCTGTCGCGGTCGAAGGCGTGGCAGGGCTACGAGGATGCGGCGGTGTCGATCAAGGCCGCGATCAAGAAGCTGGCGGGGAAGGTGAAGTAGGCGCCTTCCAAAACGTCATTCTGGGCTGCGCGATAGCGCAGACCCGGAATCCAGAGGTTATGCGGGCCCGAGATTCCGGGTTCGCGCTTGCGCGCGCCCCGGAATGACTGCGCGACTATATCCGCCCCATCAACAGCAGGATCAGCAGGATGACGATGACGAGCCCGAGGCCGCCGCCGCCGTAATAGCCGGTGCCGTAGAACGGGCCGCCGCCGATGCCGCTGAAGCCGCCGAGCAGGGCGATGATCAGAATGATCAGAATGATCGTGCCGATAGACATGCGAATCTCCTCCAGCCCTTCCTTGAAGGGTCCTTTGCAACCTGTCCCGTTGTGCGAAGGCAACTTGCCGCAGGTTGTAAAGTTCCCGCATTGAAACACGGCTGGCGGACCAGCTTGCATGGAACCTTTGTGCAGGCCGTCGGCATGACTATGTGAAGATCAGTCAATTCGGGGGAGGGCCATGTCAGCACCGCTTGTCGTTTCAATTCCGCACCGTCTCGGCCGCGAGGAGGCGGTGCGCCGCCTCAAGACCGGGCTCGGCCGCGCCGCGGCCAGCATTCCCGTGATGCAGGTCGAGGAGGAGCTCTGGACCGGCGACAGCATGGCGTTTCGCATTCGCGCGCTCGGCCAGATTGCGACGGGACAGGTCGACGTCGGCGACGACCAAGTCCGGGTCGAGGTGGTGCTACCCTGGCTGTTGCAGCGCTTTGCCGAGATGGCGCAGGCCACGATCAAAAAGCGTGGTCAGTTGCTGCTGACCAAGGATGGGGGAAAGTAATTTCAGGCGCGTCCGCGCCGTCGCGCCGGCCTGTTGGCGCCTGCCGTGCGGGCTTCGACGACGAACGCGGGAAAATCCCGGAACGCCTGCGCCAGCGGCAATTCACCACCGGCGAGGCCGGGCGCGGTGTAGCCGGTGAGGTCGATGGTGGCGTCAATGCTCTCCGACGCAGGCCATTCCCGGCCCGCTTGTGTGAGCGGCGCGAAGTGGCGCCCGACCACGACGATCGCCGCGCTGCGGCCATGACGACGGGCGAAGGCGACGACATGGTCCGCATGCGTGCCGTGCACCGCCAGCGGCTGGTAATCGCCTTGCGCGAAGACGTCGGCGAGCGCATTGCGCAGCTTGAGAAGACGCCGTGTCCAGGCCAGCTTGATCAGGCCGTCCGGCCACCGCGTCATGAGGCCGTTCCAGTCCGGCTCGTCCAGCGCGTTCAGCGCCGCGTGCCGCGCGCCAAAGTCGACCGGGCGGCGGTTGTCGGGGTCGACCAGCGACAGGTCCCAGAACTCGGTGCCCTGATAGAAATCGGGCACGCCGGGCAGCGTCGCCTTGAGGGTGAGCTGGCTCAGCGAATTCAACATGCCGAGCAGTGCGACGCGGCGGGCCAGCGTTTGCAGCGCATCGAGGAATTCGCCTGACAATGCGGGGTCGAGGATCTTGTCGATGAAGCTCTTGATGCCGCTCTCATAGGCTTCATGCGGGTTGAGCCAGCTGGTCTCCTCCTTGCCCTCGCGCGCGGCCTTCAGCGCGTAGGCCTGGATGCGCTCGACGAAGCCGGCGTCGATCGTCCCCTCGAGCGGGCAGGCACCGAGCAGTGTCTGGTAGAGCATGTATTCGAATGTCGCCGAGGGCGCGCGGAAATTGCCCTGGAGCGTGAGGTGCGGCGCGTTCAACACCTTCCAGCGCGAAACCGCGCCGGTCCATTCGCCCGGAATTTCGCTGAGGGCCGCGATCCGCGTGCGGGCATCCTCGCCGCGCTTGGTGTCGTGCGTGGCAGTGGCCGTCATTCCCAGCGGCCATTCCCTGGCGCGGGCCTGCATGGTCTGGTGGAATGCGGAAATCTCAAGACCGTTGCTGGCGGGATCGCCACCGACCTCGTTGAGCGCGAGCAGCCGGTGGAATTGATAGAACGCGGTGTCCTCCAGCGATTTCGCCATCATCGGCCCGGTGAATTGCTGCGCCTTCAGCGCGAAGCGGCGCACGCGCGGGGCACTGTGCGGAGGGCGCCCGGGCTTGAGCAGATCCATGGTCAGGGCGTCGCGCAGGAAATCGAAGATGCCTTCGTCCGCGGCGAACCATTCCGCGCGGGCGCGGGCGATGGTGTCGTCGATCAGCTTGCGGTCGGGCGCGGTCGGGCCGCTGTTGGTCAGATAGGTGCGGTACACCGGGAAATGGAGCACATAGAGCTCCAGCGCCTGCCGCAGGCTGTCGGCGGAGAAATCGCGGGTGGAGTAATGCCCGTTGGCGATACGTGCGAGCAGGCGCGTCAGCACGGTGAATTCACTGGTGAGCAGCGTCTCCAGCACGCGCCGCTTGGCGTCCTTCACATAGGGCGCAAGCCGTGGTGAACGGTTGCTGATCTGCCGCCAGGTCTCGTCCAGCGCCGCCATGCCCTTGGTGTCGACCAGGACCTGGGAAATCACGTTCATCCATTCATAGCCGGTGGTGCCCTGAACGCCGGCGAAGTGCGGCAGGCGCTCGTGCTCGCACAGGATTTTTTCGATCACCGTGTAGAACGGCTTGGTGTTGCCCTGCGCATCGCGCACCAGGCGGCGCAGCCGCTGGCAATATTGCGCGGGGTCACGCAGGCCGTCGATGTGGTCGAGCCGGATGCCCTGCAGCTTGCCCTCGGCGATCAGCTGCTTCACCAGCCGGTGCGTGGCGGCAAATGTGCTCGCGTCCTCGACGCGCAGACCGGCGAGTCCATTGACGTCGAAGAAGCGGCGATAATTGATGTCGCTGGAGGCGAGCCGCCAGTGCCCGAGCTTGTAGTGCTGGCGCTCCAGCAGGTGATGCAACGCCAGCGTCTGCGCGGGGCGATCCTTGGCGGCACGATAAGCGGCAAGACCGCGCGCGATGATCTCGGCGGCGCCCGCGATCCCCTTGAGCTCGGCCTTGAAGGCGGGGGCTTCCTTGCGGTTGGGGCGGCGCAGCCCGGTGTAGCGCGCGGCGAGCGACAGCAGGCGTTTGCCGGCCTCCGTCTCGACGGCATCGGCTTCCTTCGTGATCATGCGCAGCATCTCGCCATAGCGGTCCGGCGCGATCGGCAAGCGATGCTCGAAATACCAGGCGGAGAAGCTGCCCTGATCCGGGTCATAGCGCAGCTCGATCTCTCCGCTCTCCAGCGCCTCGCCGTAGGATTTGCCGAGGATCGGCAGCAGCACGCCGCCGCGGGCGCGATAGGCGAGCTGATCCCAGTCGATGTCGAAGGACACCGCGTGGGGCGAGGCCTGGCCCCATTCCAGCACGTCGAGCCACCAGGGATTGTCGGCGAAATGCACGCCGACATGGTTCGGCACGAAGTCGATGATCAGACCGAGGTCGTGGGCCCTGAGTGCCTCGTTCAGTCGCGCGAAACCGGCCTCACCGCCGAGTTCCGGATTGAACTGGCTGTGATCGACAGTGTCGTAGCCGTGGGTCGAGCCCTTGCGCGCCTTCATCACCGGCGAGGCGTAGAGATGGGTGATCCCCAGCGCCTTGAGGTAAGGCACCACAGCGGCGGCTTTGTCGAAGCCGAAATCCGCAGTGAGCTGAAGCCGGTAGGTCGCAAGAGGAATGGCAGGAGGCATGCTAACCTCCGAGATGCCAGATCACAGACCAGGACGGCAGCCGGTCGCCCGCTGCCTCTCCCCAAATCGGCGTGCCCGTGGCGGCTTCGGGACGCGCGATGTCCTTGTCCGAGAGATTGGCGAGGAGCCGCAGCGTCGTGCCGTCGCCCATGCGCCAATGCGCGGTGAGCAGGCCGTTGTCGGCCGCCTCGGCCGCGCCGAAGCTGGCCCCCTTCAGCCGCGGCATGATCTGCTTGCGGCGCAGCGCGAGCAGCTCGCGGACCAGCGCAAGCCGCGCGTCTTGCTGCGGCGTGCGGTCGGTCCAGTCGAGCACCGCCGATTGCAGCGTCGCCGGGTCGAGCGGGTCGGGCACTTCGTCGCCGAACGTTTCGTAGGCCCACGCATATTCCCGCTTGCGCCCCTGGCGGACGGCGTCGGCGAGCCCGCCCTGGAAATCGCAGAAGAACGGGAAGGGCACCGTCGAGCCCCATTCCTCGCCCTGAAACAGCATCGGCACCATCGGCGCCAGCAGGGTCACCGCGAGCGCGGCTTCGATCTGCTGCGGCGACGCCAGGCTTTCGAGCCGGTCGCCGAGCGGGCGGTTGCCGATCTGGTCGTGGTTTTGCAGGAAGTTGACGAAGGTCGCCGGCGGCAGCGCACCGCTCGGCTCGCCGCGCGGCTTCTTGCCCCAGAACTCGGAGACCTCGCCCTGGTAGACGAAGCCGGACGCCAGCGCGCGCGCCAGATCGAGGCGCGGCGTTTGATAATCCGCGTAATATCCGGCGAGCTCGCCGGTCAGCATCACGTGCCAGACGTGGTGGTAATCGTCGTTCCACTGCGCGCGATATTTTCCGTTCGGCGGCTGCTGTGCGGCGTCAAGCAGGCTGGCGCGATTGTCGCCGTTCTCCAGCACGAGATGGATGTGGCGTCCCGTCGCCTTGGCGAGCTCGCCGGCGGCGACGCTGAGATCCTGCAGCATCGACTGCTCGCCGGGCATCGCCATGATGTGATTGGCGGCATCCAGCCTCAGGCCGTCGAAACGGTAGTCGCTGAGCCAGCACAGCGCATTCTCGACCGCGAAGGCGCGCACCTGCGGCACGCGATAATCGATCGCGCTGCCCCAGGGGGTGTGCGCATCGGTGAAGAAGGCTGGAGCATAGCGGCCGAGATAATTCCCCTCAGGACCGAAATGATTGTAGACGACGTCGAGGAACACCATCAGGCCGCGCAGATGCGCCTCGTCGATCAGCGTCTTCAGGTCCTCGGGCCGGCCATAGGCACTGTCGGGCGCATACCACAGCACGCCGTCATAGCCCCAGCCGCGGCGTCCGGCGAAATCCGCCAGCGGCATCAATTCCAGCGCGGTGATGCCGGTTGCGGCGAGATGATCGAGCTTGTCGATCATGGCGCGGTAGGTGCCTTCGGAGGTGAAGGTGCCGACATGGGTTTCGATCAGCACCGTCTCCTCCCAGGGACGGCCGCGCCAATCGCGGGCACGCCAGGAAAAGGCGTCGTGGTCGATCACCTCGCTCGGGCCGAACACGTCGTCGGGCTGGAAAGCCGACGCCGGATCGGGCACGTCGATCGCGTCGTCGATCCTGAACTTGTAGGGGGTGCCGGCGGTGAGGCCGGCAATGTCGGCCACGTACCAGCCCTCCTGGCGGCGCTGCATCGCGTGTCGTCGGTCGAGCAGGAGGTCGACGCGGCGGGCGGCAGGCGCCCACAGGCGGAACGACACACCGTCCTTCGTCGGCTTCGCCCCGAAGGATGGCCTCATAGCGCCCCCGCGAAGGCGAGCACGGAGCGCGGCGGCGCCTTGCTGTCGCTTCCGGGCGGGAAGTCGATCGTATTCAGCTTGGCATCCGTCGTGTTCAGGATCTGCTGCCAGCTCTTGTATTCTGTCATTTTTGGCAATTTGAATGCGATCTCTTCGGGCGCGGCGTTCAGTACGATAAAGATCGCGGCTCCGCCCGGTTCCATCGGCCCCATCACGTAGGAGAGGAATCTTCCCTCCGGGAATTTCCAGTCGCTCTCCGTCATCTCGTCGCCGGCAGGCGTCAGCCACAACGCGCCGTAGGATACGCCGTCCGCGGGGCGGCCGTCGAGCCAGCGGTGGCTGCGAAGCTGCGAGAACCGGCGGCGGATCTCGGCGAGATGGGCGACGAAATCGACCATGTCGTCATCCTCCTTGCCGAGATTGTCCCATCCGACCCAGCCGATCTCGTTGTCCTGGCAATAGGCGTTGTTGTTGCCCGATTGCGAGTTGCCGACCTCGTCGCCGGCGAGGATCAGCGGAACGCCCTGCGCCAGCATCAGGCAGGCCAGCACGTTCTTGCGAAGCTGGCGGCGCAGGCCGAGGATCTGAGGATCGTCGGTCGGCCCCTCGACACCGCAATTGTTGCTGTGATTGTCGTTGGAGCCGTCGCGGTTGTCCTCGCCATTGGCCTCGTTGTGCTTCTCGTTGTAGCTGAAGAGGTCGGCGAGGGTGAAGCCATCGTGGACGGTGATGTGGTTGATGCTGGCGCGCGGCCGCCGTCCGTCATGGTTGAACAGGTCGGACGACGCGGTCATGCGGCTGGAGATGTCACCGATCAGGCTGCCTTCGCCGCTCCAGTAGCGGCGCATGGCGCTGCGATAGCGGTCGTTCCATTCCGACCATTGCGAGGGGAATGCGCCGACCTGGTAGCCGCCGAGGCCGAGGTCCCAGGGCTCGGCGACGAGCTTGACGGTTGCCAGCACCGGATCCTGGCGAATTGCGGTCAAGAACGAAATGCCGCGATCGAAGCCGTTGGGCCCGCGCGCCAGCGTGGTGGCGAGGTCGAAGCGGAAACCGTCGACATGGCAGACCTCGACCCAGTAGCGAAGCGAATCCATCACCATCTGCAGCACGCGCGGGTGGGTCAGGTTCACCGACGAGCCGCAGCCGGTGAAGTCGTCGTAATAGCGCGGATTCTCGCGGTTCAGCCAGTAATAGGAGGCGTTGTCGATGCCGCGATAGCACAGCGTCGGGCCGAGGTGATTGCCCTCGGCGGTGTGATTGTAGACCACGTCGAGCATCACCTCGATGCCGGCATCGTGCAGGCGCGCCACGGTGGTGCGGAAGGAATCGAGCGCATTGTCCTGGGCGTAGCGCGGCTCGGGCGCGAAGAAGGACAGCGTGTTGTAGCCCCAGTAATTGACGAGCTTCTTCTCCACCAGGATGCGATCGTCGACGAAGCTGTGCACCGGCAATAGCTCGACCGTGGTGACGCCGAGCCTCTTCAGATGCTCGATCATCGCCGGCGAGGACAGGCCGCCATAGGTGCCGCGCAAGTTCGGCGGCACGTCGTCGCGCTTCTGCGTCAGCCCCTTGACGTGAGCCTCGTAGATGATCGTGTCTTCCCAGGGGATGTTGGGACGGATCTCGCGGCGGCCCCAGTTGAAGGTCTCGTCGACCACCACGGCCTTGGGCATGCCGCGCGCGTTGTCGCGCCGGTCAAAGGACAGATCCTCGCGCGGGCTCCCGGTGCGGTAGGCAAAATGCGCATCGCTCCAGACCAGGCGTCCCGCGAGCCGCTTGGCATAGGGGTCGAGCAGCAGCTTGTTGGCATTGAAGCGATGGCCGTGCTCGGGCTCATAGGGGCCGTGCACGCGATAGCCGTAGAGCTGCCCGGGCGAGACGTCGTTGAGATAGCCGTGCCAGACGTCCTCGGTCTTCTCGGGCAGTTCGATGCGCTCGAGCTCGCGGCGGCCTTGCGTGTCGAACAGGCAAAGCTCGACCTTCTGCGCGTTGGCGGAGAACAGCGCGAAATTGGTGCCGCGTCCGTCCCAGCTTGCGCCGAGGCGTGCGGGCGATCCGGCAGTCAGGCGCATGTGTCAGCTTTCCGGAACGAGGAAGATCGCGGCGAGCGGCGGAATAGTGAGGCGGAGCTCGCCGCCCTCGGCATGGACTTCACCGATATTGCCGACATTGCTGCCGCCATAATGGGCGGAATCCGAGTTGAGCACTTCCTTCCATTTGCCGGCGAAGGGCACGCGAACGCGATAGTTCTGATAGACGTTCGGCGAGAAGTTGACGACCACGAGACAGCGCGCGTGCTCGTCAAATCCCTTGCGCAGCCAGGCGAACACGTTGCGGTTGGCGTCATCCGTGATCAGCCATTCGAAGCCGGCCTGGTCGCAGTCCATCTGGTGCAGCGCCGGCACCGCGCGATAGAGGCGGTTGAGGTCCCGGATCAGCGCCTGGGTGCCGGAATGGTACTTGTATTCGAGCAAATGCCAGTCGAGCGACTGGTCATGATTCCATTCGCGGCTCTGCGCGATTTCCGCGCCCATGAACAGCAGCTTCTTGCCGGGATGGCCGAACATGAAGCTGTAATAGGCGCGCAAATTCGCAAAGCGCTGCCACTCGTCGCCGGGCATGCGGCCGAGGATCGATCGCTTGCCGTGCACGACCTCGTCATGCGAGAGCGGCAGGATGAAGTTCTCCGAGAACGCGTAGTGCAGGCCGAACAGGATCTCGTCGTGATGGTATTTGCGGTGGATCGGATCCTTGCTGATGTAGTCCAGCGTGTCGTGCATCCAGCCCATGTTCCACTTGTAGCCGAAGCCGAGCCCGCCGAATTCGACCGGGCGCGAGACCTGCGGCCAGGCGGTGGACTCTTCGGCCGCCGTGGTCGCCTGCGGGAAGCGGGCGAAGACCTCGGTGTTGAAGCGACGCAAGAAGTTGATCGCCTCGATATTTTCGCGGCCGCCATACTGGTTCGGGATCCACGCGCCGGGGGGCCGGCTGTAGTCGAGGTAGAGCATGGATGCGACGGCATCGACACGCAGCCCGTCGATGGCATAGCGCTCCATCCAGAACAGCGCGTTCGAGACCAGAAAGTTGGTCACTTCGGTGCGGCCGTAATTGTAGATCAGCGTGCCCCAGTCGAGGTGGCGGCCCTGGAGCGGGTTGGCGTGCTCGTACAGCGCGGTGCCGTCGAAACTGCCGAGCCCGTGCGGATCGTCGGGGAAGTGACCCGGCACCCAGTCGAGCAGCACGCCGACGCCCTCGCGGTGGCAGGCATCGACCAGGGCGGCGAAATCCTCAGGGCTCCCGAAGCGGCTGGTGGGCGCATAGAGGCCGGTCGGCTGATAACCCCACGAGCCGTCGAACGGATGCTCGCTCACGGGCAGGAATTCGAGATGGGTGAAGCCCATGTCGCGGGCGTAGGCCGGCAGCTGCTCGGCCAGCTCGCGATAGGTCAGCCATTCATCGCCGTTCTTGCGCCGCCACGAGCCGAGATGAACCTCGTAGATCGACATCGGCGCCGACAGCGCATTGATGCCGTCCGGCGCCGGACGTGGCCGCGGCAGATGGGCTTCGTCGAACACGATGGAGGCCGTCTTCGGACGGACTTCGCTCGCAAACGCCATCGGATCGGATTTCAGCGGTAGCAGGTGGCCATGCGGCCCGATGATCTCGAACTTGTAGTGATCGCCGGCCTTGGCGTGCGGGATGAACAATTCCCAATAGCCGGCGCCGCGCACCCGCATCGGATGGCGCCGCCCGTCCCAGAAATTGAAATCGCCAACCACGGAAACGCGCCGTGCATTCGGCGCCAGCACCACGAAGCCGATGCCGTCGATGCCCTCGAGCCGCATCGGATGGGCGCCAAGCTTGTCATAGAGCCGCTGGTGGGTGCCCTCGCCGAGCAGATAGAGGTCGAAATCCGTCAGGATCGGTGGAAAGCGGTAAGCGTCCTCGAACTCGACGACGCTGTCGCCGAATTTCGCGCGCAACTGGTAGTGCTTCGAGCCGTTGGGCAGGGCGCCGATGAACAGACCGGCATCGTGCACGCGGTCGAGCGGCGCGACCTCGCCATGGTCGCCGACCGCCTCGACGTTGGAAGCCTCGGGCAGAAACGCGCGCACCACGCTTTTGCCGCCCTCGGGATGCAGCCCGAGATAGTGGAAGGGGTCGGAGTGGCGGCCCTCGATGATGGCATAGGCCTCGGCAGGAAGTTTAGGCATGGGCTTCGCTCTCGGTCTTGGACAGAATGCGAAGCAGTCCGGTCAGCGGCGCATGCAGCCCCTCAGGCCGGTGGGACAGCTCGTACTCTACGTCATTGAAGGCTTGATCAAGCAGGAAGAACCGCAGCAGTCCCTCGCTCGATTGCGCATCTGCCGGCCATAGCCGCTGATCGGTCATGGCTTCGCGGTAGGCGGACAGGAAGGTTGCGGTGGCACGCTCGCGCCATTCGTCGAGTGCGGCTGCGAGCCGGTCGTGCTCCTCGGAGGCACCGGTTGGTGCGTGACTGAGGGCGGCATTGACCGAAACATGAATCGAATGGATCAGCCCGGCGACATCGCGGGCGGCAGGCGCCTTGCGCCGCTTGGCAGCCAGGGGCACACGCGGATCGCCGTCGAAGTCGATGATGAAGATATCGTCCTTCACGATCAGAGTTTGCCCGAGCCGGAAGTCGCCATGATGACGGATGTTCAACCCACCGATCTCGGATGGCAAGAGCCCGCTCAGATGCTCGGAGAGGAGCGTACGCGCGTCCGTGAGCCGATCGACCAGCGGCCGGTCCGCCTCCCGTAGGCCCTCGCGGCTCTCGGCCAGCCTATCGAATACCCGCTCGGCGCGCGCCTTGAGGTCGGATACGAGCCGCTTGACGTATGCGGAGTCGATCGGCTCCGCAGCGAGTTCGACCGGCTCTGCCGCGGCCAGAGCGACATGCAGTTCGCCGAGGCGCCGGCCGATCTGCGCGACGAAGTGCAGATAGAGCGCTTGCTCCTGGGTCTCGCGCAGCGCTTCGCCGATCGGGACGACGCGTTGGTCGTCGATATAGCGATCGAGATAGCCCGTGGTCACGGTCCAGCCGTCGCCCTGGTTCTCGACATAGGCATGCAGCACGCCGAGCGCGCTGCGCTGGTCACCTTCGATCAGCTCGACGCTGCCGAGCAGCGCCGGTGTGTTGGCGAAGCGCGCGACCTCGGTGAGATAATGCCCGATCTCGATCTCGGGGCTGACACCGCCTTCGAGCCGGCGGTAGATCTTGGCGACGTATTGGTTGTCGACCAGCGCGGTGCTGTTCGACTGCTCGATGGCGCGGATGCGTTGGGGCTCCTTGATGGTGTAGTCGGCGAACCGGCTGGTCGCCTTGAACTCCAGCCGCAGATTGTTCTCCTCCACCACCAGGTTCTGCGACAGACCCCGCAGGAACAGGCCGATGAAGATCTGGTCGGTCGCGACGTCGAGCAGCGTGCCCTCGCGCGCGCCCTGGCGCACGGCGGCGAGCGCCTTCGGATTGAAGCGCTCGCGATCGAAGCGCACCCATTCGATCTGCATCGGCATCACGTAGCGCGTGGTCACGTCGTTCCGAGTGGTCTCGAAGAACGCGATCCAGGGCCTGTTGTCGCCGATGTCGCTGAACGGCACCGCCGAGGTCAGCGTGGCCTTGATCTGCTTCGGATTGTGCTCGGGGTACCACCTTGTGCGTGACAGGAATCCGGGCAGCACGTCGCGCTCGAACACGCCGCGCTCGCGGGCCAGCGACACCCAGTTCGAATTCACCGGCACCACCAGCGTCTCGAATTCCGGCACCGCGCGCGGCGTCACCGGCTCGGACTTGTCGCGCTCCTGTAGCTGGAACCAGTAGAAGCCATAGGGCCCCAGCGTGATCATGTAGGGGAGTTCGCCGATCGCCGGGAAGCGGGTGCGGCCGAGCATCTCCTGCGGAATGCGGTCCTTCCACGGCGACAGGTCGAGCTCGGTAGCTTGCGCCGCGCGCGACAAATTGGCGACGCAGAGGATCACCTCGTCGCGATATTGCCGGACATAGGCCAGTACGGCGCGGTTGGCCGGCCGGATGAAGGTCATGGTGCCGCGGCCGAAGGCAAGCGTCGACTTGCGGACCGAGATCAGCCGCTTGGTGGCGCTGAGCAGCGACGACAGGCTGCGCGACTGCGCCTCCACGTTGACCGATTCGTAGCCGTAGACCGGGTCCATGATCAGCGGCGCGTAGAGGCGCGCCGGGTCGCAGCGCGAGAAGCCGCCATTGCGGTCCGGGCTCCACTGCATCGGCGTGCGCACGCCGTTGCGGTCGCCGAGATAGATGTTGTCGCCCATCCCGATCTCGTCGCCGTAATAGATGATCGGCGTGCCGGGGAAGGACAGCAGCAGCGAGTTCATCAACTCGATCTTGCGGCGGTCGTTGTCCATCAGCGGCGCGAGGCGCCGGCGGATGCCGACATTGATGCGGGCGCGGGGATCGTTGGCGTAGGTGGTCCAGAGATAGTCGCGTTCGACGTCGGTCACCATCTCCAGCGTCAGCTCGTCATGGTTGCGCAGGAACAGCGCCCATTGGCAGCTCGCCGGAATGTCCGGCGTCTGGCGCAGGATGTCGGTGATCGGGAAGCGGTCCTCCTGCGCGATCGCCATGTAGATGCGCGGCATCAAGGGGAAGTGATAGGCCATGTGGCATTCGTCGCCGCGGCCGAAATATTCCTGCACGTCCTCGGGCCATTGATTGGCCTCGGCCAGCAGCAGCTTGCCCTTGGAGTAGGAATCGAGCTCCTGGCGCAGGCGCTTGATGATGGCGTGCGTCTCGGGAAGGTTCTCGTTGTTGGTGCCGTCGCGTTCGCAGAGGTAGGGAATGGCATCCAAGCGGAAGCCGTCGACGCCGGCGTCCAGCCAGCGCTTCATCACCTGGATGAGCGCGCTGACCACGCGCGGATTGTCGAAATTGAGGTCCGGCTGGTGCGAGAAGAAGCGGTGCCAGTAGAACGCGCCGGCCTCGGGATCCCACGTCCAGTTCGACTTCTCGGTGTCGGTGAAGATGATGCGCGTGCCCTGGTATTTCTGGTCGGTGTCGCTCCAGACATACCAGTTGCGGGCGCTGGAGCCCGGATGGCTGCGGCGCGCGCGCTTGAACCATTTGTGCTGGTCCGAGGTGTGGTTGACCACGAGCTCGGTGATGACGCGCAGGCCGCGCTTCTGCGCCTCCTGGATGAAGCGCTTGAAGTCCTTCATGGTCCCGAAATCGGGATTGACCGAGCCGTAATCGGCGATGTCGTAGCCGTCGTCGCGGCCGGGCGAGGGATAGAACGGCAACAGCCACAGCGCGGTGACGCCGAGCTCCTGCAGATAGGGCAGCTTCTCGGTCAGTCCGGCGAAGTCGCCGATGCCGTCATTGTTGCTGTCGGCGAAGGCCTTGACGTGCAGCTGATAGATGATGGCGTCCTTGTACCACAGCTCGTCCACGATCTCGGCAGCCTCGGCTTTCTTGGTGTCGACGGAAGACAGAACATTCATGGCGTGCCCCTTACGCCAGACAGCGGAACAAGAGCGCCGGATCGCGGTCAGGATCGATACGCAACCTGATCCCGCCCCATTCGATGCGGGACTGTTCGCCGGTGAGGAGGTTTTCGAGTGTCGTCACATGGTGACGCTGCCCGCCGGCGTCAACCGTGACGTCGCCGAGCGGCAGCCAGCATTCGCGCGACCGGCCGGAAAGTGCGATCACGATGACGACGGAGTTGGCGGGCTCGGCCGCTTCCTTGACGAAGGCGATGGTCTCGCCGTCGTCGACATCCAGAAAGCGCAAATTCGCCGTTTGCTGGAGCGCGGCATTGTCGTTGCGGACGCGGTTGAGGTCGGCAATGTAGGACTTGATGTTGCCGGGCTGGTCCCAGTCGCGCTGCTTGATCTGGTACTTCTCGGAATCGAGATACTCCTCGCGTCCGGGAATCGCTTCGTGCTCGAGCAGCTCGAACCCGCTGTAAACGCCGTAGCTGCCCGACAACGTGGCCGCCAGCGCAAGGCGCGACTTGAACGCCCAGGCTTCGCCGCTCTGGAGATGATAGGGCAGCAGGTCGGGCGTGTTGACGAACAGGTTCGGACGATAGAAGTCGCGCTCGGGATAGCGCGTCAGCTCGCCGAGATATTGCTCCAGCTCCCACCGTGAGGTGCGCCAGGGGAAATAGGTGAAGGACTGCGCAAAGCCGAGCTTGGCGAGTCCCTTCATCAGCTTGGGCCGCGCAAACGTCTTGGAGAACAGGATCACCTCGGGATGCCGGCGGCGGATGTCGCCGATCAGCCAGTCCCAGAACGCAAGCGGCGCGGTGTCGTGATTGTCGATGGCGAAGATGGTGACGCCGTGGTCGATCCAGAACAGCATGGCATCGCGAAAGGCGCTCCACAGGCCGACGCGGTCGACCGAGGCAAAATCGGGAATCACGATGTCCGAATAGGGCCCCTCCGCCGTCCGCACCGAGCGGTCCGGCCGCCATTTGAACCATTCCGGATGCTGCGTCAGCCAGGGATGGTCCGGCGAGCATTGCACGGCGAAGTCGAGCGCCAGCTCGAGGCCGTATTCGAGACAGGTCGCGACCAGTGCGCGGAAGTCCTCGATGGTGCCGAGCTCGGGATGCAGCGCGTCGTGGCCGCCCTCGGCAGCGCCGATCGCATAGGGCGAGCCGGGTTCGCCTTCACGCGCCACCGGCGCATTGTTGCGGCCTTTGCGGCGGCTGCGGCCGATCGGGTGGATCGGCGTGAAATAGAGCACGTCGAATCCCATCGCCGCGATATCGGGCACACGTGCGATGCAGTCGCGGAGCGTGCCGTGCCAGCCGGGAATCCGGCTCTGGCTGCGCGGCATCATCTGATACCAGGCGCCGAACCGCGCTCTGTCGCGGTCGACGACAAGCGGGAAGGATTGTGAGCGGGTCAGGTCGGGCCGGGACTGGCTCTCGGCCATGGCATCGCCGAGCTCGCTCGCCAGCAGCGAGGTGACATCGCCGGTCTGAAGATAATCCTCGCATTGTCGGACGATGATTGCCGCCGCGGCCTGCGGCGCGCCGTGGGTCTTGGTCAGCAGGCTGGCACCCTCGAGCGCGTCGAGATTGACATCGGCGCCCGTTCGCTGCTTGCGCGCGATCCCGTGGGACCAGGTGGCGAACTCGTCGGTCCAGGCCTCGATCGCAAAGAAGTATCCGCCGGGCTCCACCGGTGTGAAAGCGCCGGACCAGCGGTCATTGCCGTGCTGGATCATCGGCTCGCGGCGCCAATCCCGGTCCTGCTCGGGGCGCCAGAGCAGCGCGGCCCCGATCACGGCGTCGCCGTCGCGGTAGACATCGGCCCACACCTCGACGCGATCGCCCGCGATCCGCTTCACGGCGAAGCGGCCGCCATCGATCGCGGGATAGACGTCTTCGATGAGGAAAGCGCTGCCGGCTGCGGCACTTTCGACAGTTTGAATTGTCTTGTTCACGGTGATGCCATTGACAAGAAAGCAGGTGACAAGGGAGCAGGGGCCCGTTTCCCTTGTCGGGAACCTACGCTTGATACCCTATATAGAAAGCCGCTTGTGTGTCATTAGTTCCCCCTGGGAACGGCAGGCATGGTTTGTGAGTTGACCCAGACTAACGTCTTCCGCTGCCTCGTTAAAATCGATGCCCCCGGCCGAAGAATGGCCTGCAAGCTGCGTGCCGTATGGATCTTTTAGCTCAAGCCCGGATCAAGGGCGTTCAATCCGAATTCATTGATGCGCTTGGGAAGCTGCGGGTCACCGACCCCGTGGCCCTGAAGTCGATCCTCGACGCTCTGCCGGAAAAGCGGGTTTACCGCTTCGTCAACGGGCCGGTCGTGGTCCGCGCGCTCGGACATCCGCGCACGGAATTGGCCGCCATCGGCGCGCCGCCGCTGCAATGGAGATTAACCGCCAACGGCAAATCGACGGCCCAGGGCGAGACACGCGAGCCCGTGATCGCCTGGCCCGCCGGCCTGCCGCTGGGTTATCACCGGTTGACGCTGACCGATGCCGAAGGTGTGACCGAAGAGGTGCCGATGATCGTGGCGCCGGAGCGCGCCTTCGGCGGCGATTTCGACCGCGGCTGGCTGCTCGCCGTGCAGCTCTACAGCGTCCGTTCGGACCGCAATTGGGGCATCGGCGACTTCACCGACCTCGCCGATCTGGTCCGGCTCGCCAAGCAGCTCGGGGCCGACGGCGTGGGGCTCAATCCGCTGCACGTTCTGTTCGACGATCAGCCGTCCGACTGCAGTCCGTATTCGCCGAACAGCCGGCTGTTCCTCAATCCGCTCTATATCGACGTCGAGGCCATCCCCGAATTCTCGGCGGACCTCGTGCCCGACGCGGCGGCGACCGCTGCTCGTCTGCGTCAGGGCGATCGCGTGCCTTACGCCGACATGGCGGCGTTGAAATGGCTCGCCCTGCGCGCCGCGTTCAACAGTTTCGTGGCGAGCGGGAGCCAAGCGCGCCGCAAGGCGTTCGACGCCTTCCGCGCCGCCCGCGCGCCGTTGTTGTCCCGCTTTGCCTGCTTCGAGGTGTTGCGCCATCGCTTCGCCGCTCCGTGGTGGGAATGGCCAGCGGAATGGCGGCAGCCGGACGAGGCCAAGTGCGCCGAACTGCGCGATGGACCCGACAAGCGCGAGGTCGAATTCGTCGAATTCGTGCAATGGACCGCGGACAGTCAGCTGCATGCCGCCAAGGAGCTCGCCAGCCAGCTCGGCATGCGCGTCGGGCTCTATCTCGACGTCGCGGTCGGCGTGCAGTCCAACGGCTTCGATGCCTGGAACGAACAGATGGCGATCTCCCGCCATCTCGCCGTCGGCGCCCCGCCCGACGTGCTCAACACCATCGGCCAGGACTGGGGCCTTGCGGGCTTCAACGCCGGCGGCCTGGAGGCGCAATCCTTCGTGCCGTTCGCCGACATGCTGGCGGCCTCGATGCGCCATGCCGGCGCGATCAGGCTCGATCACGTGCTCGGCCTCAAGCGGCTCTATCTCGTTCCGCGCGGCTTCAAGCCGGACAACGGCGCCTATGTGCAGATGCCGTTCGAGGCGCTGCTCGGCGTCGTGGCGCGCGAGAGCGCGGCCCACAAATGCATCGTGATCGGCGAGGATCTCGGCACCGTGCCGGAGGGTTTCCGCGAGATGATGCAGGATTTCGGCATCTGGTCCTACCTCGTGATGATGTTCGAGCGCGACGAGACCGGCCGCTTCCGCAACGTCGAGCATTACCGGCCCAATGCGCTGGTCACGCTGAACACGCATGACCTGTCGACCTATGCCGGCTGGCGCTCCTTCGGCGACCTCAAGATGAAGCGTTCGCTCGGGCTCGATCCCGGCGAGAACGATCAGGCGCGCTGGGACGCGCTCGGCAGGCTCGACGAGATCTTGCGCCAGAACGGCATCAAGGCCAACGACCTCTATTCGGTGCTCGCCTTCCTGTCGCGCACGCCGTCGCGGCTGCTCGCGGTGTCGATGGAGGATCTGCTCGGCGTGATCGACCAGCCCAACATTCCCGGCACGATCGACGAACATCCGAACTGGCGCCAGCGTCTTCCCGTCGCACTCGACAAGATCGCCTCGAAGGTCGACCTCACGGCCTTGCGAGCGGCAACGCGGGAACGTTCGTTGAACGGCGGGAGTTGATCGGCCGGGGCGTCTCAGGCTCGCACGACATTGTCTCAGAGAATCGAGGACTACGCGCTGATCGGCGATTGCGAGACCGCGGCGCTGGTCGGGCGCAACGGCTCGATCGATTGGCTGTGCTGGCCGGCCTTCGATTCCGACGCGTGCTTTGCCGCCATCCTCGGCACCCACAAGAACGGCCGCTGGCTGATCGCACCGAGCGGCGACGTCACGGGGATATCGCGACGCTATCTCGGCGACACCCTCATCCTCGAAACGTGTTTCGAGACGAAGAGCGGCACCATTGCGCTGGTCGACTTCATGCCGCCGCGCGGCAAGGCGTCCGACGTCGTGCGGCTGGTGCGCGGCATCAAGGGCACGGTAAAGATGCGGATGGAGCTCGTCATCCGTTTTGGCTTCGGCGTCGATATTCCCTGGGTGCGGCGGATCGACCATTCCCTGATGGCCATCGCCGGCCAGGACATGACGGTGCTGCGCACGCCGGTCAAGATCCGCGGCGAGGATCTGACCACGGTCTCCGACTTCGAGGTGAGCGCGGGCGAGACCGTACCCTTCGTGCTGACCTATGGCCCCTCGCATCTGCCGCCGCCCGCGCCGATCGATCCGGAAATTGCGCTTCAGGAGACCGAGACATTCTGGCGGGATTGGTGCAGCCATTGCACCCGCGACGGCGAGTATCGCGATCTCATCATGCGCTCGCTGATCACGCTGAAGGCGCTGACCTTCGCCCCGACCGGCGGCATCGTCGCGGCGCCGACCACGTCGTTGCCGGAGAAGCTCGGCGGCAGCAGGAACTGGGATTACCGCTTCTGCTGGCTGCGCGATGCCACCTTCACGCTGCTGGCGCTGATGAACTCGGGCTACACCCAGGAAGCCCTGGCCTGGCACAATTGGCTGCTGCGCGCCGCCGCCGGCTCGCCGGCGAACATGCAGATCATGTACGGCATCTGGGGTCAGCGCCGGCTCCTGGAATGGGAGGCCGGCTGGCTCGACGGCTATGAGGGCGCAAAGCCGGTGCGCGTCGGCAACGCGGCGCATGCGCAGCTCCAGCTCGACGTCTACGGCGAGCTGATCGACGCCTTCCACCAGTCCCGCATGGCCAAGCTCCAGCTCGACGAGGAGACCTGGGCGCTGGAATGCGCGGTGCTCAATCATCTCGCCGAAGTCTGGGACCGGCCCGATCACGGCATCTGGGAGCGGCGCGGCGAGCCGAAGCACTACGTCTTCTCCAAGGTCATGACCTGGGTCGCGTTCGACCGCGGCATCAAGAGCGCGGAGACCTTCGGCTTCAAGGCGCCACTGTTGCACTGGCGCACCTTGCGCGAGGCGATTCATCGCGACGTCTGCCGCAGGGGATTTGACGCGGAGGAGAACGCCTTCGTCGAATCCTATGGCTCGAAGCTGCTCGATGCCAGCGTGCTGCTGCTGCCGTGTGTCGGTTTTCTGCCGGCGGAAGATCCGCGTATTCGCGGCACCATCGCGGCGGTCGAGAAATGCCTGATGCGCGACGGCTTCGTGCTGCGGCACGATCCGCGCGAATTGCCCGCAGGGCAGCCGCCGCTCGAAGGCGCGTTCCTGGCCTGCACATTGTGGCTGGCCGATGCCCATGTGCTGGCGGGCGATCTCGACAAGGCGCAAGCCCTGCTCGATCGCGTGGCGAGCATCGCCAACGACCTCGGTCTGCTCGCTGAGGAATACGATTCAGTCGCCCGGCGCCAGACCGGAAATTTCCCGCAGGCGCTGACCCACATCGCGCTGGTCAACACCGCGCAGAATCTGTCCGCGGCAAGGCAGAAGAGCGAGAAGCCGGCGATGCAGCGGTCGAAGTGAATCGGCGCGGCAGAGGTTTCCTCACCTCTCCCCGCTGGGGAGAGGTGAACAGCGAGCGCTCTGCTCGAACTGGCGACAAGGCTCAGCCCGCCCCGTTCAGCTTCAAGATCATCTCCATCGCCTCCGCAAACCCATCCTGCTCGTTGCTCGCGGTGACGTGGGTGGCCTGGTCCTTGACGTTGTCGGCGGCGTTGCCCATCGCGATCGAGGTGCCGCTGACGGCGAACATCGCAAGGTCGTTCTGCATGTCGCCGATGGTGGCGACGGCAGCGGTCGCAATGCCGAGGCGCCTGGCCATCGCCGCGACGAACGTGCCCTTGTCAAAGCCGGGCGGGGTGATGTCGAGATAATAGGTCTGTGAACGCACCGCGTTGGCTTCGCTGCCGAGCGCCTGCTGCATCGCCTTCTCGCAAGCCGCGAGGCCGGCGGCATCGGCGCTGGCGCCGACGATCTTGCAGGCGCTGGCGAGATAGGGCGAAAAATCCGTCACGACGGTCGGGTCCGAGCGGATCGTGTGCCGCTCATGCGCAACGTATTGTCCGCTTGGATTGTCGATCAGCCATTCGTCGGTGGTGAACAGCCAGATGTCGGCGCCGAATTCGCGAAGGATCTGCAAGGCGCGCTCGGCGGCGCCGGCCGGAATGAGATGCTGCTCGACCGGGCGCATCTCCGGATCGACGATCGAGGAGCCGTTGAAAGGGCCGACCGGAAGCCAGAGCGCCAGCGGCTCGATCAAGAAGCGCATGCCGATCGCGGGACGGCTGGACGTGATGGTGAAGCCGATGCCGGCCCTGTGCAGCCGCTGCACCGCACTCTTCGCGCGGCCCGTCAGCGTCTTGTCCTTGGTCAGCAGCGTGCCGTCGACGTCGGACACCACGAGTGAGATTTGCGTCATGACAGGACCTCACGTTGCTCGCGCCTCAGCGGTTCGTGCCGCCCAGTTTGAGTTGCCGGACGATGCCGTCCACGATCGCCTCGACGGTTTCGTCGATCGAGACGGTGATGACGTGCTCGCCCGCCTCCGGCGGCTCCAGCGTCTCGAACTGGCTCGCCAGCAGCCCGGGCGGCATGAAGTGGCCTTTGCGGTGCGCGAGCCGCTCGGCGATCAGCTCCCTTGTACCTTTCAGGAACACGAAACGGACATCGTCGCGGCGGCGCAGCAGCACGTCGCGGTAGGCGTGCTTCAGCGCCGAGCAGGCGATGA
Organism: Bradyrhizobium sp. 22; assembly: GCF_000482425.1. NCBI lineage: Bacteria > Pseudomonadati > Pseudomonadota > Alphaproteobacteria > Hyphomicrobiales > Nitrobacteraceae > Bradyrhizobium > Bradyrhizobium sp. 22. The sequence goes on along the minus strand of NZ_KI519400.1, from coordinate 840,678 downwards.
TGATGTGCTCGCCGCGTCCGCAGACCCGCCCGATCTCGTCGGCGATGGCATTGAGCCAGGGCCAGCGGTCCTCGTCGGTGAGCGGGTGGCCGGCCCGCATCTTCTCGACATTGCTGGCGGGATGGAAGCTGTCGCCGTCCTCGAAGCGCCAGCCGAGCCGCTGGCCGAGCGCTTCGGCGATCGTGCTCTTGCCCGACCCCGACACGCCCATCACGATCAACGCACAAGGTGCTTCAACGCGGCCCACGAATGCCCTCCGGAAGCGCGGTCCTATCGACCAGCCAGACGGTCTCGCCAGCCGAGCGCGCGCGCAAGGCCGGCAAAGTCTCGCCATTGAGGAGGCGCGTCAAGATCGGCTGCTTGTCGTGCCCGGCAATCTCGAACAGCATTTCGTGGCAGGACGCCAAAGCGGGCAGGGTGAGCGAGACCCGCGGCACGAAAGGCGCGACATTGGCCCGGGGCACCCCAACGACCCAGCGCTCGGTCTCCTCGATTTCGGGGAAGCCGGGAAACAGCGAAGCGGTGTGGCCGTCCGGTCCTGCGCCCATCAGGACCAAATCGAACAGCGGCCGCGAGGGATCGAGGTGGTCGGAGCTGTAGAAGGCTTGCAGCTCGCGCGCATAGGCGTCGGCGCTCTGCTCAGGAGTCTCGGTCGCGGTCGGAATCGGGTGAATGTGGCTCAAGGCTGCATTGCGGTCGAGGAACGTCGCGCGCGCGACCGCCATGTTGTTGAGGGGATCGCTCGCGGGGACGAAGCGCTCGTCGCCGATGAACCAATGCACACGCTGCCACGGGATCCTGCCTCGCCAAGCCTCGCTGCCGAGCAATTGATAGAGCTTCTTCGGGCTGGAGCCGCCGGTCAGGCAGATCGCGATGCGGCCGGGATTGGCCGCGATCCGCGCCATCACCCGCTCGGCCGCGGCGCGGGCGAGGGCCTCGGCGTCGGCCTCCACGATCAGCTTCGGCTGGCCCGCCGCGGCCATCACGAGAACTTCCGCCAGCTTCGCCCGTCGCGCCGCAGCAGCTCGTCGGCGCATTTCGGCCCCTCGCTGCCGGCTTCATAGGTCTCGATGCCGTTGGTGCCCGCGCTTTTCCAGGCGTCCAGGAACGGCTGCACCGCCTGCCATCCGGCCTCGATGCCATCGGCGCGCTGGAACAGGATGTTGTCGCCGATCATGCAGTCGTAGATCAGCGTCTCATAGCCGGTCGAGGGATCGGCCCGGAAATAGTCGCCATAGCGAAACTTCATCTCGACACCGTCGATGGTGACGCTCGGCCCCGGGATCTTGGCGTTGAACTGCAGCTCGATGGTCTCGGTCGGCGCGATGCCGATGGTGAGGAAGTTCTGCGACAGACGATCAATCGCCGTCCCCGAGAACATCGACAGCGGCGCCTGCTTGAACTTGATCGCCACTTCCGTGCGCTTGTGCGCCAGCGCCTTGCCGGTGCGCAAGTAAAACGGCACGCCGGCCCAACGCCAATTGTCGATCATCAGCTTCAGCGCGACATAGGTCTCGGTGGTGCTGCCGGGCTTGACCTCCTCGGTCTTGCGGTAGTCCGGGATCTCCTCGTCGCCGATCTGCCCGGCGAGGTATTGCGCACGCACCGAATTCCTCAAGGCTTCTTCCCGGCTCGGCCGCTGAATCGAGGTGAGCACCTCGGCCTTCTCGGAGCGCACGGAATGCGCATCGAAACGCGCCGGCGGCTCCATCGCGACCAGCGACATCAGCTGGAACAGATGGTTCGGCACCATGTCGCGGAGCGCGCCGGTCGAATCGTAGAAGCCGCCGCGATGGCCGACGCCGAGCTTCTCCTCCACCGTGATCTGGATGTGGTCGATGTGGTTGCGATTCCAGATCGGCTCGAACATGCCGTTGGCAAAGCGCAGCACCAGGATGTTCTGCACCGTCTCCTTGCCGAGATAATGATCGATCCGGTAGATCTGGTGCTCCTCCATGATCTTCAGGAGCTCGGCGTTGAGCGCGCGCGCCGAGGCGAGGTCGGTGCCGAACGGCTTCTCGATCACCAGCCGCCGCCAGGCGCCGTTCTCCTTCATCAGACCCGTGCGACCGAGCTCGCGCGCGGTCGGCGCGAACGCGGCAGGCGGCGTGGCAAGGTAGAACAGGCGGTTGCCGCCGGTGCCTTGCGAGCATTCCAGCGAGTCCAGATGCGCGCGCAGGCGGTCGAACGACGGCGGGTCCTTCGGATCGGCCTCGACGAAGGTGACGCATTGCAGCAGCTGTGTTGCGACGTCGTCGTCGACCGGCCGCGTCGCGAACTCGCGCAAGCCCTTCATCAGGCTGTGGCGCAGCTCGTCATCCGACTGGCTCTTGCGGCCGACGCCGACGACGCAGAACTTTTCCGGCAACAGGTTCTCGGCGGCGAGATTGTAGAGCGACGGCATCACCAGCCGATGGGTGAGGTCGCCGGTCACGCCAAAGATGACGAAGGCGCAATTCTCAGGCTTGCGCTTTGGCTGCGGATCTTTTGTCACGAATGATGGGCCTTCGCTTGTTACGTCTTATCTCGGCTTGGTGCCCGGCTGCTTCGGCTCCTTGTGGCCGCCGAACCCCGCGCGCATCGCGGAGAGAATTTTCTCGGCGAATGTGTGTTCCCGACGGGAACGGAAACGTGTGTAGAGGGCGGCGGTCAGCACTTCGGCCGGTACGGCCTCGTCGATCGCGGCATTCACGGTCCAGCGGCCTTCGCCGGAATCCTCGACGTAGCCGGAATATTCCGTGAGCTGCGGGCTGTCGGCGAGTGCCGTGGCGGTGAGGTCGAGCAGCCATGACGGGATCACGCTGCCGCGCCGCCACACTTCCGCGATGTCGGCGAGATCGAAATCGTAGCGGTGATCCGCCGGCAGGGCCTCGATGTTGGCGTTCTTGAGGATGTCGAAGCCTTCGGCATAGGCCTGCATCAGGCCGTATTCGATGCCGTTGTGGATCATCTTGACGAAATGGCCGGCGCCGACGGGGCCGGCGTGGATATAGCCCTGCTCGATGCGGGGATCGCGGCCCTCGCGCCCCTCCGTGCGCGGAATGTCGCCGGCACCGGGCGCGAGCGCGGCGAAGATCGGAGCGAGCCGGTCAACCACGGTCTTCTCGCCGCCGATCATCATGCAATAGCCGCGGTCGAGACCCCAGACGCCGCCCGAGGTGCCGACGTCGACATAGTGGATGCCGCGGGCCTTCAGCGCCTTGCCGCGGCGGACGTCGTCCTGCCAGAAGGTGTTGCCGCCGTCGATGATGACGTCGCCTTCCTGCATCACGCCGGCTATCGTGTCGATCGTCGTCTCCGTGATGTGGCCGGCCGGCAGCATCACCCAGGCCGTGCGCGGCCGCTCCAGCTTCGAGATGAAGTCCTCGAGCGAGGCGGAGCCGACCGCGCCGTCGGCGGCAAGGCCCGCGACCGCCTTGGCGTCCTTGTCGTAGACCACGGTCGAATGTCCCTGGCGCATCAGGCGGCGAACGATGTTGCCGCCCATCCGGCCGAGGCCGATCATGCCGAGTTGCATTGGCAATATTCCTTAAGTGAGCGCGTCGTTGAGGGCTGCATTGAGCGCGGCGAGGCCCTTCGTGAGTCCGCCCTTCAGGTGCACGCGGAGCGCGCGCCTCCCGCGTTCGGTCAGCACGTCGAAATCGCCGCGCGCCTGGGCCGCCTTGATCACGCCGAAGCTTGCCTTGTGTCCGGGCACCTTGAGATCCCTGGCGTCGTCGGCGGTGATCTGGAGGAACACGCCGCTGTCGGGCCCGCCCTTGTAGGCCTGTCCGGTCGAGTGCAGGAAGCGCGGCCCGAACTCGGCGCAGGTCGCGACATGCCGCTTCTCGCGCACCTCCAGCCGCATCGCCTGCAGCGCGTCGATCGTCGCCTTGTCGCGCGCGATGTAGCCGAGCAGCGCGACGTAGTCGCCGTCGCTGGATCGCGACAGATGCGCCTTCAGCCAGGAGCTGAGATCGCCGTTGGCGCCGGCGGCGCGTAGCGCCGTGGCGTTGGCCTCGTCGGTGTAGAGATCGGCCTCATCGGTGCTGATCACCGGCTGCTCCTCCGGCAGCGCGCCGGTCTTCTCGAACGCGGCAGTGAGCTCACGGGTCTTGATCTTGGCCGCTTCCACGTCCGGCTGGTCGAACGGGTTGATGCCGAGGATCGAGCCCGCCACGGCGGTGGCCATCTCGAAGCGGAAGAACTCCTGGCCGAGATGGTCGATCGACTTCATGACGATGCGCACTACGGGATGGCCGGCCGCTTCGATGGCGGCGAGCTTGGAATCGTGGGCGGCGTCCGCTTCGCCCTCGACGCGGATGTCGATGAAGAAGCGGTCGTTGCCGTAAACGGAAGGGTCGCCCAGCGGCTCGCCCTCGATCGGGATCAGGCCCTTGCCTTCCTTGCCGGTCGATTCCGCGATGAGCTGCTCGGCCCAGGCGCCGAAATCGGCGATCTTGTTCGAGGCCAGGATCGTCACCTTGTCGCGGCCTTCGAGGCCGGCAAGGCCCATGGCGAGGCCGAGCTGCACGCCCGGGTTTTCACTCGGCGGCACGTCCGGGCCGCAGGAGCGGGCCATCGAGAGCGCATGCTTGACGAAGGTCTTGACGTCGATGCCGGCGGTGGCCGCCGGCACCAGGCCGAACGGCGAGAGCACCGAATAGCGGCCGCCGATCGAGGGCTCGCCGTGGAAGATGCGGGCATAGTTCAGCTTCTTCGCCGCCGTCTCCAGCGACGAGCCGGGATCGGTCACCGCGATGAAGCGATGGCCGGTCTTCACCTTCGCACCCACCGCCTTGGCAACCTGCGCGTGGAAATAATCCTTCATCGCATTCGGCTCGGTGGTGCCGCCGGACTTGCTCGACACGATGAACACGGTGTTGGCGATGTCGATCTTCGCCTCCATCGCGCGCACCTCGGCCGGGTCGGTCGAATCCAGCACATGCAGCTTCGGGAAGCCGGGCTTCTTGCCGAAGGTCTCGGCCAGCACCTCGGGACCGAGGCTCGATCCGCCCATGCCGAGCACGACGGCGTCGGAGAATTTCTGACCCTTCACGCGGCCCGCATAATCCTCGTAATCGGCGACGTCGGCCTTGGCGGGGCTGTCGAGCCAGCCGAGCCATTTGTCCTCATCAGTGCCGGTCCAGACCGACTTCTCGCGCTGCCACAGCCTGCGGATCTTGGCGGACGCGCGCCATTCTTCCGTGCTCTTGGCCACGGCCTTGCCGAGGCCATCGCCAAGCGAGAGAAGCTGCCGATCGAGTGCGGGGGCGAGCACGGTGGCGCGCTTGTGAGCGACCGCGCCGTAGAGCTTGTCGGCGGCGTCCGCGAACAGCTTGACGCCGTCCTTGACCAGCTCCTCGGTGATGGCGTCGAGCGAGATGCCGGAGCGCTCCAGCTCCTCCAGCACACGCCTGGCGTCATCGACGTTCTCTTCCAGGCTGTCGCGCGGCTTGCCGTGGTCACGGAACGCGTCCAGCGTCGCCGGCGGCACCGTGTTGATGGTGTCCGGGCCGATCAGCTCCTCGACATAAAGGACGTCGCTGTAATCCTTGTTCTTGGTGCCGGTCGAGGCCCACAGCATGCGCTGCGGCTTGGCGCCCTTGGCGGCGAGCTTGTCCCAGCGGGGACCTGCGAACAGGCGCTTGTAGTCCTGGTAGGCGACCTTGGCGTTGGCGATCGCGACCTTGCCCTTCAGTGCGGCGAGCCGCTCCTTCTCTGACGGGTCGTTGGCGCGGGCGATCTTGTCGTCGAGCTGCTTGTCGACCACGGAATCGATACGGCTGACGAAGAAGCTTGCGACGCTCGCGACATAAGCGGGGTCGCCGCCGCCGGCGACGTATTTCTCGAGCCCGGCGATGTAGGCTTCGGCCACCTGGAGGTAGACCGCCCTGGAGAACAGCAGCGTGATGTTGATGCTGATGCCCTCGCCAATCAGCGTCTCGATCGCCGGCAGGCCCTCGGGCGTCGCCGGCACCTTCACCATCAGGTTCTTGCGGTCAACGTCCTTCCACAGCCGCCGCGCTTCGGCGACGGTGCCCGATGTGTCCATGGCGAGATAGGGCGAGACCTCCAGGCTGACATAGCCGTCGCCTCCCTTGAGGCGGTCATAGACCGGGCGGAGCACGTCGGCGGCGTTCTGGATGTCCTCGACCGCGATGGTCTCGAACAAATCGGCCACGGTCCGGTCGCCGCGCTTCAGTGCCTTGCCGATCGGGGCATCGTATTCGTCCGAGCTGCCGATCGCCTTCTCGAAGATCGAGGGATTGGAGGTGACGCCCTTGACGCCGTCGGTGTCGATCAGCCGCTTCAGGTCGCCCTTGGCGATGAAGCCACGGGCCAGGAAGTCCAGCCAGACCGCTTGTCCGTGCTTTTCCAGTTCTTTGACGGGATTCATGATGCTTATTTATCTCCAAGCCTGCGGGCGAGGGGTTTCCGCGCCAGTCCTGACGCGCTATCCTCTAGCTTACATGCTCCCGGGAGGGAACCAATCAAGGGTACAGGCGTCCTACCCTCCGGTGTAACTCCGTCGCGATCATGGCGATCCCGGCGACAGTAGTCCTGTTGCGTAAAAAGCCTTCGGCCGAAAGCTCGGCCGAGGCCAGTTGAGCAACGTCGGTTCGCCCTGAATTTGGTTGCCGAAATTTCTGCTGAACTGCGCCGCGGGCACGAGATGATCGCGCTGACGCCGACGCTCGACTTGAAGCGGCCATTCCGCCGTATCCCTCAACTTGACCCGCGCAGAACGATCGGAGCGTCCATCCGGTCGGACGGCTTGGCAGTCGATTTGATACAGTGCTGCGTGGCGACGCGCACTGTGCACCGCATTGCAGCAGGAAGATGAACGCGGCTCTCGAGGCTGCGCTCAAGGCTTCGCCGTACAAGCGTCATAAGATCGCCGCTGGCGGCTCGCTATGCTGCAACGCCGGATGAACGCATCCCCGGTAAGGCCCGGATGTTGCGACCAAGTGACATTTTCTGGAAATGAGCCAATATAGATGGAGATTCGCACAAAATACGGGCAGGTGCCTGTTCGTAACTCAACGAGTGCCTACGTTGTGCGTTGCGTCGTGTCGGCACCCGGGTGTCCAATGATCGTCATGTGCTCACGCTGATTCGAAACGGCCTGAGGAACGGTCCGGTAACTGCTTTCGTTTCAGCTTGTAGCGGAACTCACGCGGAGAGGGATCATGTACAACGATTCTCTATTCAACGCTTTCGCTCGGTCGTTCGAGGCGAGAAGCCAGCACGACATGTCGATGGCAGAATATCTGGAATCGTGTCGAAGCGATCCCATGAAATACGCGAACGCGGCCGAACGACTACTAGCGGCGATCGGTGAGCCTCAGACGATTGACACGGCCAAGGACCCACGCCTTGGCCGTATTTTTTTGAACCGCACGATCCGGACCTATCCGGCCTTCGCCGGCTTCTACGGCATGGAAGAAACCATCGAGCGCATCGTTGGTTTCTTCCGTCATGCGGCGCAGGGCCTCGAGGAGCGCAAGCAGATCCTCTATTTGCTCGGGCCGGTCGGCGGCGGCAAGTCTTCGCTGGCCGAGCGGCTGAAGTCGCTGATGGAAGTGCATCCGATCTACGTGCTCAAGGCCGGCGATGAACTCTCCCCGGTGTTCGAGAGCCCGCTCAGCCTGTTCGATCCCGATCAGCTCGGCCCGATGCTGGAAGAGAAATACGGCATTCCGCGCCGGCGTCTCACCGGTTTGATGAGCCCGTGGTGCTACAAGCGGCTGGAAGCCTTCGGCGGCGACATCTCCCAGTTCCGGGTCGCCAAGATCCAGCCGTCGCGGCTGCGCCAGATCGCGATCGCCAAGACCGAGCCCGGCGACGAGAACAACCAGGACATCTCCTCGCTGGTCGGCAAGGTCGACATCCGCAAGCTCGAGACCTACGCCCAGAACGATCCCGACGCCTACAGCTATTCCGGCGGCCTCAACCGCGCCAACCAGGGCGTGCTCGAGTTCGTCGAGATGTTCAAGGCGCCGATCAAGATGCTGCATCCGCTGCTCACCGCGACGCAGGAAGGCAATTACATCGGCACCGAGAATATCGGCGCGATCCCGTTCACCGGCGTGATCCTGGCGCACTCCAACGAGGCCGAGTGGGCGAGCTTCAAGGCGAACAAGAACAACGAGGCCTTCATCGACCGCATCTGCGTGATCAAGGTGCCGTACTGCCTGCGCGTCACCGAAGAGCAGAAGATCTACGAGAAGCTGATCCAGGGCTCCGAGCTCGCCGCGGCGCCGTGCGCGCCCTCGACGCTGGAGACGCTGGCGCGGTTCTCGGTGATGTCGCGCCTGCGCAAGCACGAGAATTCCACCCTGTTCGGCAAGATGCGGGTCTACGACGGCGAGAGCCTGAAGGAATCCGATCCGAAGGCGCGCAGCGTCCAGGAATATCGCGATGCCGCCGGTGTCGACGAGGGCATGGACGGCGTTTCCACCCGCTTCGCCTTCAAGATCCTGGCTGCGACCTTCAACCACGATCCGCAGGAGGTTGCAGCCGACGCGGTGCATCTGATGTACGCGCTGGAGCAGGCGATCCGTAGGGAGCAGCTGCCGGAGGAAGTCGAGAAGCGCTATCTTGAATTCATCAAGGCGGATCTGGCGCCGCGTTATGCCGAGTTCATCGGCAACGAGATCCAGAAGGCCTATCTGGAATCCTACTCGGATTACGGCCAGAACCTGTTCGATCGCTACGTCGACTATGCCGACGCCTGGATCGAAGACCAGGACTTCAAGGATCCCGACACCGGCCAGCTGCTCGATCGCGAGCTTTTGAACCAGGAGCTGACGAAAATCGAGAAGCCGGCGGGCATCGCCAACCCCAAGGACTTCCGCAACGAGGTCGTCAAATTCTCGTTACGGTCGCGGGCCCAGAACGGCGGCAAGAATCCGGCCTGGACCTCCTACGAGAAGATTCGCGATGTGATCGAAAAGCGGATATTCTCCCAGGTCGAGGACCTGCTTCCGGTCATCTCCTTCGGGTCGAAGAAGGACGGCGAGACGGAGAAGAAGCATGGCGAGTTCGTCGCGCGCATGGTGGAGCGTGGCTACACTGAGCGTCAGGTTCGCCGGCTCGTCGAATGGTACATGCGCGTGAAGCAGGCCGGTTGAGGCGGATGGGAGGCGAATGGTCAAGTGCCCATTCATATTATTGACAGGCGCCTGAATCCAGGCGGCAAGAGTCTTGAGAACCGCCAGCGGTTCTTGCGTCGGGCCAAGTCCCTGGTGCAGGGCGCCGTCAAGAAGACCTCGCAGGAGCGCGACATCAAGGACGTCCTGGAGGGGGGCGAGGTCACGATCCCCCTCGACGGCATGCACGAGCCGCGCTTCCGCCGCGAGGGCGGCACGCGCGACATGGTGCTGCCCGGCAACAAGAAGTTCATCGAGGGCGACTATCTACAGCGCTCCGGCCAGGGCCGCGCCAAGGATTCCGGCCCGGGCGAAGGCGACAGCGAGGATGCGTTCCGCTTCGTGCTGTCCCGCGACGAATTCGTCGATCTTTTCCTGGACGATCTCGAGTTGCCCGATCTTGCCAAGCGCAAGATCGCCCAGACCGAGAGCGAGGGCATCCAGCGTGCCGGCTACACTACGTCGGGCTCGCCCGCCAACATTTCGGTGAGCCGGACGGTGAAGCTCGCGCTGGCCCGCCGCATTGCGCTCAAGCGCCCCCGCAAGGAGGAGATCGAGGAGCTGGAAGCTGCGATCGCGGCCTGCACCGACGAGGACGAGCGTGAAGTGCTGCTCGCCCAGCTCGAAAAGCTCAAGGCGAAATCCAAGCGCATCCCCTTCATCGACCCGCTCGACATCCGCTACCGCCGCTTCGAGACGGTGCCGCGGCCGGTGGCGCAGGCGGTGATGTTCTGCCTGATGGACGTCTCGGGCTCGATGTCCGAGCACATGAAGGATCTCGCCAAGCGCTTCTACATGCTGCTCTACGTGTTCCTGAAGCGCCGCTACAAGCACGTCGAGATCGTCTTCATCCGCCACACCGACCGTGCCGAGGAGGTCGACGAGCAAACCTTCTTCTACGGCCCGGCCTCGGGCGGCACGCTGGTGTCGAGCGCCCTGCAGGCGATGCACGAGATCGTGCGCGAGCGCTTCAACCCGTCGGACTGGAATATCTACGCCGCGCAAGCCTCCGACGGCGACAATTCCTATTCCGACGGCGAGCTCACCGGCATGCTGCTGACCGACAAGATCCTGCCGGTCTGCCAGTTCTTTGCCTATCTCGAGGTCGGGGAGTCCGGCGGCAGCGCCTTCGATCTCTCCGACTCCTCGCTCTGGAGCCTCTATGAGCGCCTGCGCAACAGCGGCGCGCCGCTCTCGATGCGCAAGGTCTCGGAGCGCAGCGAGATCTTTCCGGTGTTTCACGATCTGTTTCAGCGCCGCGAAACGTCCCAGGAGAAGGCCACTCCATGACGGAACGATTGTTTGAAGGCGCCGATTGGGACTTCCACACCTTGCAGCGCATCACCGATGCCTGCGAGGAGGTGGCACTGAAGGATCTCGGGCTCGACGTCTATCCGAACCAGATCGAGGTCATCACCGCCGAGCAGATGCTAGACGCCTATTCGTCGGTCGGCATGCCCTTGTTCTACAAGCACTGGTCGTTCGGCAAGCATTTCGCCTTTCACGAGGCGTCCTATCGCAAGGGCCTGATGGGGCTCGCCTACGAGATCGTGATCAACTCCTCGCCCTGCATCTCCTATCTGATGGAGGAGAACACGGCGACGATGCAGACCCTGGTGATCGCGCACGCCGCCTTCGGCCACAACCACTTCTTCAAGAACAACTACCTGTTCAAGCAGTGGACCGATGCCGACGGCATCCTGGATTATCTCGACTTCGCCAAGAACTACGTCATGCAATGCGAGGAGCGTTACGGCCGCATCGAGGTCGAACGCACCCTGGACGCTGCGCACGCGCTGATGTCGCACGGCATCGACCGCTATCCCGGCAAGAAGAAGCTCGATCTGCGCGCCGAGGAGAAGCGGGCCGGGCGCCGCCGTCAGCACGAGGAAGAGGTCTTCAACGACCTCTGGCGCACCGTGCCGGCCGGCAAGAGCAAGACCCGCTCTGCGCTCAGCATCGAGCGCCGCCGCAAGCTGCTCGGTCTGCCGCAGGAGAATTTGCTCTATTTCCTGGAGAAGAGCGCGCCGCGGCTGGCGCCGTGGCAGCGCGAGCTGCTGCGCATCGTCCGCCACATCGCGCAATATTTCTATCCGCAGAGCCAGACCAAGGTGATGAACGAGGGGACGGCGACCTACGTCCACTATCGCATCATGACCCAGTTGCACCAGCAGGGCCGCATCACCGACGGCAATTTTCTCGAATTCCTGGGCTCGCACACCAATGTGGTGTTCCAGCCCGAGTTCGACGATCCGCGCTTCTCCGGCTTCAACCCTTACGCGCTCGGCTTTGCCGTGATGCAGGACATCGAGCGTATCGTCACCAGGCCGGAGGACGAGGACCGCGAATGGTTCCCCGACATCGCCGGCAAGAACGACGTGATGGGCGTGCTGCGCGACGTCTGGGCCAATTACCGCGACGAAAGCTTCATCGCCCAGTTCCTGAGCCCCAAATTGATGCGGCACTTCCGCATGTTCCACCTGCACGACGATCCCGAGGAGCGTGCCGGCATCAGGGTCGACGCCATCCACGACGAACGCGGCTTCCGCCGCGTCCGCCGCGAGCTGGCACGGCAGCATGATGTCGGCTATATCGACGCCAATATCGAGGTGGTCGACGTCGATCTCTCCGGCGACCGCCGCCTGATCCTGCATCACCACGTCATCAAGGGCGCGCAGCTCAACGAGACCGATGCCAAGCGCGTGCTGCAGCACCTCGCCGATCTCTGGACCTACGACGTCGCACTGATCGAGGTCGATGCCAACGACAAGGTCCTGCGCGAATATGTCGTGAGCCCGCGCCCGATCCCCGCCGCGGTGGCGTGAGGTGGGCCGGCTGTGTGGGCAATAAGGCGAGATGCGCGTTGATGTGCCCTCGCCCCTTGTGAGAGAGGGCAGCGAGGACGGCAGACACAAGCTCACTTGGGTGAGGGGTATCTCTCCACACCTTCTCCTGCCGATGGAGACCCCTCATCCGGCGCTCCGCGCCACCTTCTCCCACAAGGGGCCTGTTGCATTATCGGCCTTTGAGGCTGAGGCCGTCAGGAGAGAGGGACACGGACACGGCAATTGCCCGGCAAGTCTGTAGTTGTCGCCCTCGGTGGGCGGCTCAGGCCGCGATCGTGGCCCACCGCCTCATGTTGAAGGCGATCGAGGCGAGTAGGACCTGCCCGCTTGCCTTCATCAGACCAACGTAGCGGATGCAGGTCAGTCGCATGCGGCGTTTGAGGGTGGCGAAAGTGGTCTCGACCTGGGCTCGTCGTCGCGCGATGAGAAGATTGTAGCGTTTGAGCCGGGCCGGCAGTTCCGGATGGTGCCTGTTGGGACGGAACGCGATGCGGGGCTTTTTGCCTTCCGCCTTCAGTCGAGCCCTCCTGGCATGCGTGTCATAGGCCGCATCAGCCCACACCACGGCCTCGTCGCCGCGGATCAACTCATCGGCTGGCGTCGTGTCATTGATGTTGGCAGGCGTGGTCAACACCGCGCGGATCAGGCCGGATCCTTCGTCAACGCCCATATGGGCCTTGTAACCGAAGGTCGAGCCGCTCTTGCCCTGCCGCTTGGTGAAGCGAGCGTCGGGATCGTTTGAAGGACGATCCTCCTTCGGAGGAGCCGACACCGCCTGGATCAGGGTTGCATCCAGCATCGTGCCGCGCTTGAGGATGACGCCGGCATTCTCAAGCTGGCGATCCAGTTCGCCAAACAGCTTCTCCAGCAGGCCTTGCTCAACGAGCCGGTTCCGGAAACGGTTCAGGACCGTATGATCGGGTGTGGCATCCTCCAGGCTCAAACCAACGAATCGCTTGAACGACAACCGGTCGCCCAGCGCCTCCTCCAGTTCGCGTTCCGAAAGACCATAGAGCGACTGCAACAGCACCGCACGAAACAACACAAGCACCGGATAGCCTGGACGACCGGGGCTCCCTTCATCCCGTAAATGACCGATCAGCTTCTCGAACCGATACCACTTCACCAAGCCAGCCAACCGATCCAGCGCCGCATTGGCGCCGGCGCCCTTCGGCATCAGCGCTTCTACAAAGCTCGGCTGCCCCGTCCGCTTCACCGCCATCGATCCCTCCAGCCTTTGCCTTAGGGAATCACAACTGGCGAATTACGCAACAGCCCCACAAGGGGAGAAGGAAGGCCCTGCGCTACGGCGCATCAGGCCGGCCGCTTCTTCGCCTCCTTCTTCTTCGACGCATTCAGCTCCACGGCCGCGCGGATCAACGCCTTCAACGCCCTCTCGTTGACCTTTTCGCCTTCGCGAATATCGATCGCCCGCCGCACATTGCCGTCGAGGCTGGAATTGAACAGGCCTGAGGGGTCGTCGAGTGCCGCGCCCTTGGCAAAGGTCAGCTTCACCACTTGCTTGTAAGTCTCGCCGGTGCAGATGATGCCGTCGTGCTCCCACACGGGGACGCCGCGCCATTTCCACGCTTCCGAGACGTCAGGGTCGGCTTCCTTGATCAGGGCGCGGATCCGCTTCAGCATGTCCCCGCGCCAGTCGCCCAGCTCCTTGATCCTGCCGTCGATCAACTTGGCGGGCGAAAGCCCGGTCGCTTCCGTCGCGCCGACTCTCTTTGCAGTCACGGACTTCTTCATTATCTCGCCTCACGCGTTGCTGCGGCCGAGATAGGGCAGCGCGAATAGATACAGTCCTGTCGCAAGCAACGGAATCAGCGGCACGAGTGCCAGGAATCCGATCCACACGGCCTGGAGCTGCATGATCATCGCGGCGATGTTGGCGACGACGGCCAGCGTGAAAGCCATCGACAGCCAACGATGAATTTGCCGAATCCACATCTGCGTGCTCATCGGATCCTCCCTTGCGAATGTTTGGAAATAGACACGGCGGAGGGGCTAGTCCCCTCGCGCCAACACCTCGTCCAGCTTGGCCAAGAACTGCTTCCAGCCGGCATGCGCACCGCCGAACGCCTGCTTCTGCGTCGGGCTGAATCCTGCCTGCTCGACGCGCAGATGCGTGCCCGCGCTGGTCGGCGTCAGCGTGAAGGTCACCACGCTCCTGAGGTCGAAGGCGGCGTCCTCATGCGAGAAATTCCAGGTATAAGCGAGGGTCTTCTGCGGCTCGATGGTGAGCACCTCGCAGTCCAGCACGCCGCCCCATTCGCCGCGCAGGTTGAAGCGATGTCCGACATCAGGCTTGAAGTCGTTCTTCATCAGCCATTCCTCGATCAGGTGCGGCTGCGTCAGCGCGCGCCAGAGCCGCTCGGCCGGAAAGGCAAATTCGCGCTCGATCACCACGGAGCGCGTCTCGGCGGGTTCGTTCATTGGTCCATCCTCTTCAGGAGATCGTCGAGGGCGTCGAGCCGCCGCTGCCAGAAGGACGACATCTGGCTGGTCCAGTCGATCAGCGGATTGAGCGCGCCGGGTTGCGCGCTGTAGTGGGTCTGGCGTCCCTCATGGCGGTCGCGCACGAGGCCAGCCTGCTTCAGCGCGCCGAGATGTTTTGACACCGCCGGCTGCGAAACCCCGGATCGCACCGTCAGCGCCCCGACCGTCTGCTCGCCCTCGCGGCACAGCCGCTCGAAGATCGCCCGCCTCGTGGGGTCGGCGAGGGTTCTGAACAGGAGGTCGGGGGTGGGGGACATGGCGATCCATAACTGGGAGGTTATGAATTGATCTATAACTGGTGAGTTATGGGTAAGTCAAGTACGAGGGGAGGCTGCGGCGATGGCTGGCGCAGCCCTCTCCGCGTCATTGCGAGGAGCTCGCGACAAAATTGCGTAGCAATTTTGCGCTGATGCGACGAAGCAATCCACACCGTCTCAACGGTGGGGCTCCGGATTGCTTCCGCCTTCGCCAAAGCTTTCAGCGGACAAGTCGCTGCGCTCGCAATGACGGGGAACTTCAGTGCCGCGCGCACTCCTAAGGCCGCAGATACAAATACCCCTGCGACTGCAGCTCGGCGATGCGGACCACGCCGCCCCTCTCCAGGTTGACGAAGCCGGGCAACAGATCCGCCAGCGTGACGTTCTGCGCCTTCATCGTGTTGCCGCAGGCGGCGAGCTCGACCCCGTCCTTGGAGAAATCACTGACGCGCCTGCTGATATCGGGATTGGCCTGCGCCGAATGAAACGCCTTCAGCGCCGGCCCGTGGATCACCAGTGCGATCGTGACATGGTCGGGGCCGCCGACGCCGTCGATATGGTTCTGGATATTGCCGAGCACGAAATTGACCTTCTCGGCGTCGCTGAGGTGGTAGACCACCTTGAGCTTGTTGCCCGGGCCGGCTCCGGTGGCTGCTTGCGCACGTGAGGCGCCGAACGCGGCGCCTAGTGCCGAGACGGCGCTCCACAAGATGTTGCGGCGATTCATGGTGAACTCCCTGAAGCGACGACGATGCCAGACAAAGTATCACTTGTGGCGCAGCGCGGCGAGTTCCTTGCGGTCGGTCACCAGCGAGGCGCATTCGCTTGTATCGGTGCGATCGAGCCGGAAGATCCTGTCGTCGGCGCCGCCGACCAGCGCATGTTCGGCCTCATCGTCCGGCTTGTTGTTTTGCCAGACGCGCACCCGCTCGAGCCGCACGATCGCCGCCTTGTCGTCCTTGGAGAGCGCAACGCCGATGCCGCCGCCGTCGCAATCGACACCGCAGCCGAGGCGCACCTCGCTGCCATTCCTGGTGAACACGGCGTGATTACACGAGCCGCTGGAGTCGAAATCGCCGCTGCGGTGACGGTATCTGAAGCCGAGGCGGAAGGAGTTGTGGAGCTCCTTGTCCTCCTTGTCGAACTCCGCAGAGACCAGCAGCTTCATCGCGGCGACCTTCTGCTTCGGATGCCGCGCCAGATGCTCGGCATCGTAGCGGCGGACGAAGCAGGCATAGGCCTTGTCGCCAGGAGGCTGCGCATACATGCGCGCATTGAAGGCCTCGGATTCAGCCTTGCTGGCCTCGCGGATATCGTCGCCTTCCTCGGCCTGGGCGGCGCCGAGGAATGCGGCAAGGGCAAGCGGAAGGACAAGAGCAAGCTTCATGGTAGCACCGGACGCTCGGCGGCAATGGCCCGCCGCGGCAGGGCGGCACAGGCCGGTCTGCCATTAGTCGCGGCGCCGGCGCAGCGCGTTCAAGCGTTCGGCACGGTCACCGCAGGCTGGCGTTGATCTTGTCCAGCACCGCCGTGCCCGGGCACAGCGTGTCGGCTTCCAGCGAGTTGAGGGGCGTCTCGACCGTGTTGAGATGCTCGTGCAGGTCTTCCGCCTCGGGGTCGACGTACAGAAGCCCGGTGACGATCTGCCCCTTTGCGGCGTGCCGGGCGAGGAAGGTCTGGGCGCCCAGCCGGTCGTGCGGATCGTAGTCCGCGTCGATCTTGCGCAGGGCGATCTTGCTGCCATCGTGTTGCTCGACCACCTGCACCGTGCCGGGCGCGTAATCGACCGCGATCGGGTCGCGGCCGACCAGCACGTCGAGCCGGTTCACCGCGTCGTTGTGCTCGCGGACATAGTCGAAGCTCTTGGTCGAGCCGGCGTGGTTGTTGAAGGCGATGCAGGGGCTGATGACGTCAATGAAGGACGCACCCTTGTGGCGGATCGCGGCCGCGATCAGCGGCACCAGCTGGGTCTTGTCGCCGGAGAACGACCGCGCGACGAAGGTGGCCCCTAGCTGCAGCGCGATCGCGACGAGATCGATGGCGTTGTCGGTGTTGGTGACGCCTTTCTTGCTCTTCGAGCCGCGGTCGGCGGTCGCCGAGAACTGGCCCTTGGTCAGGCCGTAGACGCCGTTGTTCTCGACGATATAGGTCATGTTGACGCCGCGCCGGATCGAATGCGCGAACTGGCCGAAGCCGATCGAGGCGGAATCGCCGTCGCCGGAAACGCCGAGATAGATCAAATCGCGGTTGGCGAGGTTGGCACCTGTGAGCACCGAGGGCATGCGGCCGTGCACGGAATTGAAGCCGTGCGAATTGCCGAGGAAATAGTCCGGCGTTTTCGAGGAGCAGCCGATGCCGGAGATCTTCGCCACCCGGTGCGGCTCGATCGAGAGCTCGTAGCACGCCTCGATGATCGAGGCCGTGATCGAATCATGGCCGCAGCCGGCGCACAGCGTCGAGATCTTGCCCTCGTAATCGCGGCGCGTGTAGCCGAGCTCGTTCGGCTTCAGCCCGGGATGATGGAATTTCGGTTTGGCGATGTAGGTCATGAAAGCACCTGAAGCTTCCGCGGCGTCATGGCCGGGCTTGACCCGGCCATCCACGTCTTTGCGGCGACGACGAAGCGCGTGGATGCCCGGGTCAAGCCCGGGCATGACGAAAGAGAGAGCAAGCTATGGGTCATGACACGGCCTTGCGGAGCGGGGTCACCTTGAGGTGATCCTGATGGTCGCCGATGGCTTTGGCGATGAAGCGGGCGGTGATCGGGGTGCCGTCGTAGTGCACGATCGGCACGAGGCGAACGGGATCGATGCCGTTCTCGTTGACGATGAGCTGGCGCAGCTGGCTGTCGCGGTTCTGCTCGACCACGTAGACGAAGTCGTGCTCGGCGAGGAAGCTCGCCACGCTGGAATGGAACGGGAAGGCGCGAATGCGCAGCCGGTCGAGCTGATGGCCGCGCGCCTCCAACAGGCCGATCGCTTCGTCCATCGCCGGCGAGGTCGAGCCGAAATAGATCACGCCGTATTTGGTCGGCCGTTCCGCATTGGCCTGCAGCGGCCGCGGCACCAGGTCCTGCGCGGTCTCGAATTTGCGCATCAGGCGCTGCATGTTGTCGGCGTAGACCGAGCCCTCCTCGGAATAGCGCGCATAGCGGTCGCGCGAGGTGCCGCGGGTGAAATAGGAGCCCTTGGTCGGGTGCGTGCCGGGATAGGTGCGATAGGGAATGCCGTCGCCGTCGACGTCGAGATAGCGGCCGAAGTCGCGGCCCTCATCCAGCATCTCCGCGGTCATCACCTTGCCGCGGTCATACTGCTTGGCATCGTCCCATTTCAGCGGGCGGGAGAGCCGGTGGTTCATGCCGATGTCGAGGTCGAGCATCAGGAAGATCGTGGTCTGCAGCCGCTCGGCGAGATCGAACGCGGCGGCCGCGAACTCGAAGGCCTCGGCCGGGTCTTCCGGGAACAGCAGCACATGCTTGGTGTCGCCGTGCGAGGCATAGGCGCAAGCGATGATGTCGCATTGCTGGGTGCGGGTCGGCATGCCCGTCGAGGGGCCGGCGCGCTGGATGTTCATGATCACGGCCGGGATCTCGGCAAAATACGACAGGCCGATGAACTCGGTCATCAGCGAGATGCCGGGACCTGAAGTCGCGGTGAAGGCGCGGGCCCCGTTCCATGACGCGCCGATGACGATGCCGATCGAAGCCAGCTCGTCCTCGCCCTGCACGATCGCGTACTTCGCCTTGCCCGTCTCCGGATCGTGCCGGTACTTCTTGCAGTGAGCGGTGAACGCCTCCGCCACCGACGAGGACGGCGTGATCGGATACCACGCGCACACCGTGGCGCCGCCATAGACCGCGCCGAGCGCGGCGGCGCTGTTGCCTTCGATGAAGATGCGGTCGCCGACCTTGTCGGATTTCTTGACGCGAAGCCCGATCGGGCATTTCAGGTTCGAGAGCGCCCAATCGCGGCCGAGATGCAGCGCGTGGACGTTGGAGGAGAGCAGCTTCTCCTTGCCCTTGTACTGCTCGCCGATCAGCTGCTCGATCAGCTTCGGGTCCATGTCGAGCAGGGCCGAGAGCGCGCCCAGATAGATGATGTTCTTGAACAGCTGGCGCTGGCGCGGATCAGTGTAGGTCGAGTTGGTGATGGCGGTTAAGGGGACGCCGATCACCGTGATGTCGTCGCGGAACTTGGTCGACGGCATCGGCTTGGTCGAATCGTAGAACAGATAGCCGCCGGGCTCGATGCCGGCGACGTCCTTATCCCAGGTCTGCGGGTTCATCGCCACCATCATGTCGACGCCGCCGCGGGCGCCGAGATGGCCGTCTTCGGTCACCCGCACCTCGTACCAGGTCGGCAGGCCCTGGATGTTGGAAGGGAAGATGTTGCGGGGCGACACCGGAACGCCGTGGCGCAGGATCGCGCGTGCGAACATCTCGTTGGCGCTGGCCGAGCCCGAGCCGTTGACGTTGGCGAAACGGACGACGAAGTCGTTTACGCTGCTGATCGGCTTTTTGTCGGACATGTCGAACCTGCGTGGGTCATCTCGATGAAATATTTCTGCATGTCCCAGGCGCCGGTGGGACAACGCTCGGCGCACAGCCCGCAATGCAGGCAGACGTCCTCGTCCTTGACCATCACCCGCCCGGTCTTGAGGTCACTGGAGACGTAGAGGTCCTGGTCGGGATGGAGTGATGGCGCCTTCAGGCGCTGGCGCAGGTCGCTTTCCTCGCCGTTACCCGTAAAGGTGATGCAATCCATCGGGCAGATGTCGACGCAGGCGTCGCACTCGATGCAGAGCGAGGTCGAGAACACCGTCTGCACGTCGCAGTTCAGGCAGCGATGCGCTTCGCCGAGCGCGAGCTTGACGTCGTAGCCGAGCTCGACCTCGGCGCGGATGTCCTTCAGCGCGATCACCTTGTCGCGATGCGGCACCTTGTAGCGCTTGTCGACGGAGATGTCGTTGTCATAGCTCCATTCGTGGATGCCCATCTTCTGCGACGAGACCTGCACGTCGGGCAGCGGGCGCTCGGTGATGTCCTCGCCGGAGAGCATCTTGTGGATGGACAGCGCGGCGTCGTGGCCGTGCGCGACCGCCCAGATGATGTTCTTCGGCCCGAACGCGGCGTCGCCGCCGAAAAACACTCTTGGATTGGTCGAGACGAAGGTCTTCGGGTCGACCTTGGGCATGTGCCATTTGTCGAACTCGATGCCGCAGTCCTGCTCGATCCAGGGGAAGGCGTTCTCCTGCCCGACCGCGACCAGGACGTCGTCGCAGGCGATTGTCTGATCGGGCTCGCCTGACGGAACGAGATTGCGCCGGCCCTTGGCGTCGTACTCGGCCTTCACCTTCTGGAAGGTGACGCCCGTGAGCTTGCCGGCCTCGTGCACGAAGGCGACCGGAACCATGTAATTGAGGATCGGAATGTCCTCGTGGATCGCGTCCTCCTTCTCCCAGGGCGAGGCCTTCATCTCCTCGAACCCGGAGCGGACGATCACCTTGACGTCCTCGCCGCCGAGCCGGCGGGCAGTGCGGCAGCAATCCATTGCGGTGTTGCCGCCGCCGAGCACGATGACGCGCTTGCCGATCTTGTCGGTATGGCCGAACGACACGTTGGCCAGCCATTCGATGCCGATATGGATGTTGCCGGCGGCTTCCTTCCGGCCGGGGATGTCGAGCTCGCGGCCGCGCGGGGCGCCGGAGCCGACGAAGATCGCATCGTACTTCTCCGCGAGCAGCGCCTTCATGCTGTCGATGCGGTGACCGCCTTTGAACTCGACGCCGAGGCCCAGGATGTAGCCGGTCTCCTCGTCGATGACGGAATTGGGCAGGCGGAATTTCGGGATCTGCGTGCGCATCATGCCGCCGGCTTCCGGATCGGCATCGAACACCGTGCAATGATAGCCAAGCGGTACGAGATCGCGCGCCACCGTCAGCGACGCGGGGCCGCCGCCGACCAGCGCAACACGCTTGCCGTTCTTCGGCGCGGGCCGCGGCAGGCGCTGCCTGATGTCGTCCTTGAAGTCCGCGGCGACGCGCTTGAGGCGGCAGATCGCGACCGGATTTTCCTCCACGCGTCCGCGACGGCACGCCGGCTCGCATGGACGATCGCAGGTGCGTCCCAGGATTCCGGGAAACACGTTCGATTTCCAATTGATCATGTAGGCGTCGCTGTAGCGGCCCTGGGCGATCAGTCGGATGTATTCGGGAACCGGGGTGTGCGCAGGACAGGCCCATTGGCAATCGACCACTTTGTGAAAGTAGTCGGGGGCCGCAATATCGGTTGGTTTCATTCCTACCCTGTCCGCGCAGGCTCAAAGACCCGGCGGCCTCTTTTGTTGAGCCTGGCGGACGCTTAACGCGTCTCGATCTGGTTTCTGAATGACGTCATTGGGTTAGCTTATTAGAACCGTTCCGAAGTACAACGGCAAAATTGCGCGCGCCCACGCTTTCATGGGAGCTACGCGCGCACAGCATTAACGCCATACGCAACATGCGTGCGATGCAACATGTTGCGCTGCGTGCGCGCGTCAGCCGCGTGCGATGTCGCTCTTCGCGAGATCCCACATCAGGCAGTAGGTGCCGACCGAGACGGGAAGCGGGAAGGGCGCCGCCGCAGGCCCAGTGAAGCGCTCGGCGATCACGGCGGAGACCGCGCCGATTTGCGTGCCGTCGATCAGCACGAACCAGTCGCGCGCGCCTTCGTTGGCTGTCGCCGGAATTCCTGCTTTTGCACCCGACAGTTCGGGCTCGCTTTCGAGCAGGTGCATCGAGATGATGCCGTCGCGTTTGTCCGGCGTCAGCTTTTCTTGCAGCGCATCACGCCATGCCGCGGCATTGTCCGGCGTCGGCCGCAGCCGCACCAGGCCGAGCGCGGCCCCGCGTCCGGTGCCGTTGCTGACGGTGATGCGCGCGACGACGCGCAGCATGTCCTTGAAGCGCGCCATGGTCTGCCGTGACCAGTCGGTCGGGTTCGCCAGCTGCGCCTTGTAGGCGGGGCTGTCGAGCACGCCGACCGCTTCGGTCGAGTACAGCAAGAGATATTTGGGATTGGCGGCATGCGCGACATAGCGCCGCGCTTCGAGAAATCCGGCGATCGCGACCCGCTCTTCCAGATGCTCGCGATCGTACCAGCGGTTGAAATCGGCTTCATCGGCTGCGTCGATGTTCATCGACGTCAGCAGCATGCCCTTCCCGGCGAGCGGCATTCTTCTTGTCCTCTCATCGCCTGATCTTCGATGCGAGGTCCGCGATCGACTTCATGACCGCGTCCCTCACGCCGGCATCATAGAGCGAATGTCCGGCTTCTTCCACGATGCGAAGCTCGGAACCGGGCCATACTTTCGCAAGGGCCTGTGAGGTCTGCGGCGGACAGAGCAGATCGTAGCGGCCCTGCACGATCATGCCGGGAATGCCGGTGAGCCGATGCGCGTTCCGCAACAGCTGGTGTTCGCTCATGAAGGAATTGTTGACGAAATAATGCGCCTCCATGAACGGCGTTGCCGGCAGCGTGCGCCAGACGTTCAGCGAGGCGAGGTCGAGCCGCGTCTTGGCTGCCTTGTGCTCGGACAGTGCGCGCTCGGTGTCATGCCAGGCCCGCGCCGCAGGGCCGTGCACGGCCGGATCGGCATCGAGGATGCGGCGCCAATAGGCGTCGACCGGTTGCTCGCGCTCCTCGGGCGGCAGCACGCTCAGGAAGTCCTCGTAGAGCGCGGGATAGAATTGGGACAGGCGCAAGGTGAAGGCCGTCTCGACCTCAGCCCGCGTGCCGAGGAACGTCGCGCGCAGGGCAATGCCGGAGACGCGCTCCGGATGCGCCTCGGCGTAAGCCAGCGCCAGCGTGGCGCCCCAGGAGCCGCCGACCACCATCCATCGATCAAAGCCGAACCTTTCGCGGATCGCCTCGATGTCCGCAACCAGATCGGCGGTGGTGTTGTGCGCCCGCGAGCCCTTCGGCCTGCTGCGGCCGCAGCCGCGCTGGTCGAACAGCACGGCGCAGAAACGATCGGGATCGAACAGCCGGCGATGGTCCGGCTGGCAGCCGCTGCCGGGTCCGCCGTGCAGGTAGATCGCAGGGATTCCGTCGGCGCGGCCGACGCTCTCGACGTAGAGCTCATGGCCGTCGCCGACGTCGAGCATTTCGGAAGTCAGCGGCGCAAAGGGATCGGCGCGTCCCGCCGCCGTGCCTGCGTCGGCGTCAGGTCCCATTCTCGGATTCCAGGGTGCCGCCGGCGAAATTGCGATAGACGAAGCGGCTGGTGTCGCCCTCGGCCTCGGCTTCCGCCTGCTTGAAGATGGTCTCGTGCAGCGGCGACAGCGCGCAAGCGGGATCGGTGTTGGCGGCGTCCCCGGTCAGCGCAAAGGCCTGGCAGCGGCAGCCGCCGAAATCGATCTCGCGGAACTCGCAGGACTTGCACGGCTCCTTCATCCAGCCGGTGCCGCGATAGCGGTTGAAGGCCTCGGAATTCTGCCAGATCCAGGCGATCGAATGATTGGAGCGCACCGACTCGAATTCGAGCCCGGTGATGCTCTCGGCGGCGTGGCAGGGTAGTACCTTGCCGGCGGGCGAGATGTTGAAGAACTGCCGGCCCCAGCCGCCCATGCATTTCTTCGGCCGCAGCGCATAGTAATCGGGAACGACATAGTCGATCGTCAGCCGGCCCTTCAGCCGCTCGCGCGCCGCCTCGACGATTTCAGTGCACTCGTCCAGCTGCGCCACGGTCGGCATCAAGGCGGCGCGGTTCTTCAGCGCCCAGCCGTAATACTGGACGTTGGCGACCTCGAGCCGGTCGGCGTCGAGATCGAGCGACATCTGGATGATGTCAGGCAGCTGGTGCAAATTCTGCCGATGCATCACCGCGTTCACGGTGAGCGGCAAATCGAGTTCGCGCGTCCATTTCGCGACCTCGAGCTTCTTGCGGTGCCCGCCCTTGTAGCCGGCGACGCGGTCGGCGAGGGTTTCCTCGATGCCCTGGAAGGAGATCTGCACATGGCAGAGCCCGGCATCGGCAAGCTCACTCAAACGCTCGCGCGTCAGCAGCACGGCCGAGGTGATCAGATTGGTGTAGAGCCCGACCTCGCTGGCGTGCTTCACGAGTTCGACGAGATCCTTCCGCGCGGTCGGCTCGCCGCCGGAGAAATGCACCTGGAGCACGCCGATCTCGGCGAGCTCGCTCAAGACCTTCTTCCATTCCTCGGTGGTCAGCTCCTTGCCGGAGCGGTCCAGCTCGACCGGATTGGAGCAATAGGGGCATTGCAGCGGGCAGCGATGCGTGATCTCGAGCAGCACCGCGAGCGGAATGCCGAAGGTTTCCGCGGCCGAGCGCTGCTTCTCCAGCACCGCCAGGCTGTCGTTGGGTGGGATAGTCACGTCGCTCATGACGTCTTCTCCCTGATCTCGGTGAGAAAGCCCTTGTCGGCGAGATCCTGCAGCATGACGATGACGTCAGCGAGGATCGCCTCGCGCGGAGCTGCGTATTTCGCTGCCAGCTGGTCGGAGACGTCGCCGACGCTGCGCTTGCCGTCGCAGAGCTCCAGCACCTCGACCGCGATCTCGTCCGGGGCCAGCACGCGTTCCGGCGCCAGGATCACCCAGACCTTGCGGGTCTCGTCATATTTCAGCTTGGCATGCCGCGGCAGCACGGGGCGGCTTGCCTCGCTGACGCTGATGTGACGCGGCCCGGCCATCAATCTTCCTCTCAGCCCGCTTTGGGCACGAACGCGCCCGGCGGAATGTGGCCCTCGACATAGGCATGCTGGAGCGCGTCGAGCTGCACCCACAGCACGTTGGTCTTGAAGATCAGCGCGTTGCACACCTGTGCGCGCTGCTCCGGCGTCGTGGCATGCGTCTTGACGTAATGAAGCGCGAAATTGGCATCGCGCGGCGCCTGCGTCAGGCGGCGCTTGAAGTAGCTCATGGTGTCGGGATTGACGAAATCGTAGTGCTGCAGCATGCCCGCGATGCGTTCTTCGTGGATGCTCGGCGCGAACAGCTCCGTGAGCGAGGAGGCGATCGCCTCCAGCGGGCTCTTCTCGCGGCAGTAATGCACGTAAGCCTCCACAGCGAAGCGCGTCGCCGGCAAGATGCCTTCGGTGGATTCGACGTAAGCCGTGTCGAGGCCGAGGCCTTCCGTCAGCTTGATCCAGCGCTCGATGCCGCCTTCGCTTCCGACGTCGCCGTCATGGTCCTCGATGCGGTGACGCCATTCCACGCGGGTGGCGCGGTCGCGGAAGCGCGAGATCACCACCGCGTCCTTGATCGGGATCGTGCTCTGGTAATAGTAGCGGTTGAGCGCCCAGGCCTGCACCTGGCCCTTGTTCAGCTTGCCGCCGTGCAGCAGCTTGTGGAACGGATGCAGGCTGTGATAGCGGGTCGCGCCGATGTGGCGCAGCGTCGCCTCGAGCTCCTCGGCCGAGTTGAGCCTGATATCCCTGCCGATCGAGAGCGCAGTCATTCCAGTCATTGATGCCGTAGTCACAGCACGATCTCCGTTCCATCCGCCGGTATCTGCCAGCCGGCCGCCTCAGCTTCCTTGCGCTCGGGTGAGGCAGGCAGCAGCGCCGGGTTCGAGTTATTGATATGCAGAAATATCTTCCTGTCGATATCGAGATCGGCCAGGCGCGCGATGGCGCCGTCGTCGCCGGACATCGCGACATGTCCCATGCTCTTGCCGGTCTTGTGGCCGAGGCCGGCCCTGATCATCTCGTCGTCCCGCCAGACGGTGCCGTCGAAGAACACCAGCGAGGCGCCGTCGATCTCGGCCTTGAGCGCGTCGGTCACGTCGGCGCAGGCCGCGATGAAGTAGAAATACTTGCCGGTCGACTTGTCGGTGATCTTCAGGCCCAGCGTATCGCCGTCGCCGCTGCTCCCGCCGGGATGCGCCTTGCCTTCCAGGTACCAGGCCGACTTGCCCGGCACTGCGAAGGGCAGCACCTCCAGGCCGGAGCGCGCACCATCCGGAAGGCGAGGCTCGAATGGCTCATTGATGCCGATCGGCTGGCGCCGCACGTGCTTCTCGTTCAGCACGTTGAAGATGCTGTTGCTGGCGAGGATCGCCAGCACTTTGTCATGCGCATAGATCGTGAACGGCGAGCTTTCGCGCATCGAGAGCAGGCCCGCCACCGCATCCACTTCGCTGTTGGTCAGGATCACGCCCGCAATCGGACTGTGGCGCAGCGCGCCGGCCCTGGGGTGCAGTTGCGGCGTGGCATTCAATTGCTGGCGCAGGTCGGGGGAGGCGTTGATCAGGAACCAGTTCTCGCCGTCACCGCTGAAGGCGACCGAGGCCTGCGTCCGGTGCAGCTCAGGCCCGCCTTTGCGAGCCGCCCGGCAGCCTTCGCAGCCGCAATTCCACTGGGGAACTCCGCCGCCGGCTGCGGCGCCCAGGACGACGACGCGAAGCATGATCCGTCTCCTGGAAGGGAACACGCGCGGTGGATCTCAGGCCGACGCAAGCGCCGACACGGATTCTTTCCTTCGGAGATGCCTCGTGACCGAAAGATCCACCGCCGCAGAACGCGAGTTCGCCAACTGGCTTACTTGCGGGTGGCGCTCACATACATGTTGATTTCCATGCCACAGGGCACTTCGACGATCTTCGGGGCTTTCCATGCCATTTTGGCTCTCCATTTCTGCGAATTCGGACGTATCCGCCCATTGGCTAAGTTAATGCGGGCGGAGAAGTTCGCTAGTGAAATTTTCCCGGACCTAGGTAGTAGGCCTGCCGAATTGCTGCACTGCAAAGCGAGCGCATTGCCGCAGTAGAGATCCGCAATGGACATTCGCAAAAACCGCCGATAGGTCGTGATCCCTGTCGGGATAAACGAGTTGTGAGTTAGAACGGCTTCCAATCATCTGCAGGCGACCCCATTGGATCAGGCATGCCCAGATATTTCTTCAATACCCGTATCGGCGACGAACTGATCGTGGATCCTGACGGTGAGGACCTGCGCAACCCCGACCGCGCCTGGGAGGTCGCCCGCCAGATGATCCTGGAGGTGGTGAAGTCGGAAGGCACCCAGCGGGCCCTGCTCGAGGCGGTGATCGAGGTGACCGACACCGACGGCGAGGTCGTGCTGGAGTTCCCCTTCACCGAGGCGCTGCTGGATATGCCGGATCCCTCGGCGACGAGGCATTAACCCCCGCTCTCTCCCCGTCATTGCGAGCGTAGCGAAGCAATCCAGACTGCCTCAGCAGAGGCACTCTGGATTGCTTCGTCGCAAGAGCTCCTCGCAATGACGGGCGGAAATCCGACCCTTTCCCGCCCTTCTTCCCTGCGAAATCTGCATGGCTTTGCTGCGTTCCCGGCGCTAAAAGACGCCGGATACACGGAGCAAGTCATGCAAGATCTCTGGCGCCTGTCGGCCGCCGACCTCGCCACCCTCGTCAAATCCAGGAAAGTCTCCGCCAGGGAGGCGGCCACGGCCGGTCTTGCCCGGCTCGACGCCGTCAATCCCCAGCTCAATGCGGTGATCGACCACCGGCCGGACGACGTGCTCAAGCAGGCCGACGCCATCGATGCCGCCATCGCGCGAGGCGAGGACGTAGGCATGCTCGCCGGCGTGCCCGTCACCATCAAGGCCAATGTCGACCAGGAAGGCTTTGCCACCACCAACGGTCTGAAGCTGCAGCGCGACGTGATCGCGCGCGAGGACAATCCGGTCGTCGCCAATTTCCGCAAAGCCGGCGCCATTCTGCTCGGCCGCACCAATTGCCCGGCCTTCTCCTATCGCTGGTTCACCACCAATCTGATCCACGGCGACACCAAGAACCCGCGCGATGCATCGCTGACGCCGGGCGGCTCGTCCGGCGGCGCCGGTTCGGCGGTCGCGGCCGGCATCGGCCACATCGCCCACGGCACCGACATTGCGGGCTCGATCCGCTATCCCGCCTATGCCTGCGGTGTGCACGGCCTGCGTCCGACGCTGGGCCGCATCCCCGCCTTCAACCCCGCGCTGCCGGAGCGCCCGATCGGACCGCAGATCATGGCGGTGTCGGGTCCGCTGGCACGCACTGTCAACGACCTCAGGATTTCGCTCGAAGCAATGGCAGCCCGCGACATCCGCGATCCCTGGTTCGTGCCGGTGCCGCTGCAGGGCCCGGCGCGGGACAAGCGCGCTGCGCTTTGCCTCAATCCCGGCGGCCTTGCCACCACACCGGAGGTGAAGGCGGCGGTGAGCGATGCCGGCAAGCGGCTGGAGCGCGCCGGTTGGACCGTCGACGTGATCGAGGACACCCCGCCGATGCGCGAGGCGGTGGAGTGGCAGATCAAGCTCTGGCTCGGCGACGGCTACGAGGCGCAGCTCGAGATGGCCGAGCGCGAGGGCGATCCCGGCGCGCTGGCGTGCCTGCGCGGCAACCGCGCCAGGGTGACGCCGATGGACCAGGCCAATTACGCCAAGGCGCTGACACGCCGCGCCACGCTGACGCGCGAGTGGATGCTGTTCTTCGAAAAATATGCGGTGCTGCTGACGCCGGTCTCGGGCGAGCTGCCGTTCCCGGATCACCTCGACCGCAAGGACGACGAATCCTTCAAGCGGGTCTGGGAAGCGCAGCTGCCGCAGATCGCCATTCCCTTCATGGGATTGCCGGGCCTCGTGGTCTCCACCGGTCTGGTCGGCAAGGCGCCGGTCGGCGTGCACGTCGTGTCCGGCCGCTATCGCGAGGATCTCTGTCTGCTCGCGGGCGAGGCGATCGAGGCCGGCGGCGTGCCGCCGTCGCCAATCGACCCCGTGGGCTAGCGATGTCCGCCATCTACGACTTCAAGGCCAACTCGCTTGCCGGCGAGGAGGTGCCGATGAGGCGTTTCGAGGGACAGGTGTTGCTGATCGTCAACACCGCGAGCAAATGCGGCTTCACGCCGCAATATCGCGGGCTGGAGGATCTGCATCGCGATCTCTCGCCGCGCGGCTTTTCCGTGCTCGGCTTTCCCTGCAACCAGTTCGGTGCGCAGGAGCCGGGCCAGGCGAGCGAGATCCAGGCGTTCTGCTTGGCCAACTACGCCGTCACCTTCCCGCTGTTCGAGAAGGTCGACGTCAACGGCGCAAATGCGCACCCTCTGTATGCGTACCTGAAACGCCAGCAATCGGGCCTGTTGGGGGCTTCCATCAAATGGAATTTCACCAAATTCCTGGTGGACCGTGACGGCCGCGTGGTCGCGCGCTATGCGCCGACCGCCCGGCCCGAAGCATTGCGGACTCAAATCGAAACACTGTTGTGAGCGAGACAATCATGAGCGACGAATTTCCGGACCGCCTGTCGGTCGATCCGAACAGCCCCTATTACAACGCGGACATCCTGTCGCGCGACGTCGGCATCCGCTTCAAGGGCATCGAGAAGACCAATGTCGAGGAGTACTGCATCAGCGAAGGCTGGGTCCGCGTCACCGCCGGCAACGCCAAGGACCGCCACGGTAACCCGCTGACCATCAAGGTGCACGGGCCGGTCGAGCCGTATTTCAGGGATAAGAAGTAGCTATCTGCGTCGGACGCACCACACCCTCCGTCGTCATGCCCGGGCTTGACCCGGGCATCCACGTCCTCGACCTTGCTCCGTGGCAAAGACGTGGATGGCCGGGTCAGGCCCGGCCATGACGAGTGGAGAGAGCTAGCCAGGAAGAGAGAACAAATGTCCGTCCGCATCGTCGACGTCCGCGAGATCACCAAGCCGATCTCGTCCCCGATCCGCAATGCCTATATCGACTTCACCAAGATGACGACGAGCCTTGTCGCCGTCGTCACCGATGTGGTGCGCGATGGCAAGCGCGTCGTCGGCTACGGCTTCAACTCCAACGGCCGTTACGGCCAGGGCGGCCTGATCCGCGAGCGCTTTGCCCCGCGCATCCTCGAGGCCGATCCGAGGTCGTTGCTCGATGAAGCCGGCGGCAATCTCGATCCGGACAGGGTCTGGGCCGCGATGATGACCAACGAGAAGCCCGGCGGCCATGGCGAGCGTTCGGTCGCGGTCGGCACCATCGACATGGCGGTGTGGGACGCCGTGGCGAAGATCGCGGGCAAGCCGCTGTTCCGCCTGCTCGCCGAACGCCACGGCCTCACCGCCAATCCGCGCGTCTTCGTCTACGCCGCCGGCGGCTATTACTATCCGGGCAAGGGCCTGTCGATGCTGCGCGGCGAGATGCGCGGCTATCTCGATCGCGGCTACAACGTCGTGAAGATGAAGATCGGCGGTGCCGATATCGCCGAGGACCGCAAGCGCATCGAGGCCGTGCTGGAAGAGATCGGCAACGACGCGCAGCTCGCCGTCGACGCCAACGGTCGCTTCAACCTGGAGACCGGCATCGCCTACGCCAAGATGCTGCGCGACTATCCGCTGTTCTGGTATGAGGAGGTCGGCGATCCCCTCGACTATGCGCTGCAGGCCGCGCTGGCCGAATTCTATCCCGGCCCGATGGCGACAGGCGAAAACCTGTTCAGCCACCAGGACGCCCGCAATCTGATCCGCTACGGCGGCATGCGTCCCGACCGCGACTGGCTGCAATTCGACTGCGCGCTGTCCTACGGCCTGTGCGAATACCAGCGCACGCTGGAAGTCCTGAAGACCCACGGCTGGTCGCCCAGCCGCTGCATCCCCCACGGCGGCCACCAGATGTCGCTCAACATCGCCGCTGGCTTGGGCCTTGGCGGCAACGAGAGCTATCCCGACCTGTTCCAGCCCTATGGCGGCTTCCCGGATGGCGTCCGCGTCGAGAACGGCCACATCACCATGCCGGATTTGCCGGGCATCGGCTTCGAGGGAAAATCCGATCTCTACAAGGAGATGAAGGCGCTGGCGGAGTAGCCCGACTGTCGCCACATGCACCGTCATTGCGAGCGCAGCGAAGCAATCCAGAATCCTTCCGCGGCGGCAGCCTGGATTGCTTCGTCGCTACGCTCCTCGCAATGACGGTGGGGTGCGAGCCGACCGCCCCCTACGACAACCGCATGTCCAGCAGCCTTCGCCCTTCGCTCTTCAGCAGCTTCTTCACCGCGCTCGACGCCACCACCTCGCCGTCATTGGCGTAGGCTTCGTGGTTCTTCTCGATGTCGTCGAGGCGGTAGAGGTAGTTGACCATCACGCCGGCGGATTCGCGCATCCCCTTCGGCGAGAGGTCGCCGAGCCAGTTGATGCGCTCGAGCCGGGCGCCGTTGCCGAGATGGAAGCGGGCGACGGAATCGATCAGCTTGCCCTTCGGCGTGCGCGCCTTGAGGAAGTAATGCGCGGCCAGCGGCTCGATCACGGCGCGGAGCAGCGTCGTCGTCTCCGGGTTCTCGAACCATCTGGGATCGTCGAGACGCTTCAGCACCTCGCGGTCCTCGTCCGACAGCGGCAGGTCCTTGTCCTGCTTCACCCAGGCCATGAAGCCGGGCACCGGCGACAGCGTCACGAAGGTGTCGAGCTTCGGCGTCTCGCGGCGCAGCTCCTCCACCACCTGCTTGATCAGGAAGCTGCCGAAGGAGATGCCGCCGAGGCCGCGCTGGGTGTTGGAGATCGAATAGAACACGGCGGTGCGCGCGCGCTCGATCGGCAGATGCTGGCGGTCGACCGCAAGCAGCGGCGCGATCGCGCCCGGGATCGTCTCGGTCAGCGCCACCTCGACGAAGATCAGGGGCTCGTCCACCATCGCGGGGTGGAAGAAGGCGTAGCAGCGGCGGTCGACCGGATCGATGCGGCGGCGCAGATCGTCCCAGTCCGAAATCTCGTGCACGGCCTCGTAACGGATGATCTTTTCGAGGATGTTGGCCGGGGTCGACCAGTCGATCCTGCGCAGCACGAGAAACCCCCTGTTGAACCACGAAGAAAGAAGATGCGAGACGTCGCGGTCGAGCGCGGCGAGATCGGTGTGCCCGTTCATCATGTCGAGCAGATCGGCGCGCATGGCGACGAGGTCGCCGGTGCCGCCGGGCGCGCGGTTCAGCCTTCGGATCAACTCCTGCCGCCGCGGCTCCGAGGCGAAATGCAGGGAGCTCGCGTCCTCGTCGCTCGGCGCGGCGCGCCATGTCTCGATCGCCCGGGACAGGCGCTCCCGGTCCGGACCGAAGTCGCGCACCAACCCTTCGAAGAAGGCGCGCCGTCCCGCCGCATCGAGCTCCCGGTAGATGTCGAGCACCTCGCGCGCGATGGCGATACCCGATGCTTCGCCCCGGCCCGACAGCAGCGCATCGCACAGCTCGAGCAACCCGTCGGCATCCCGTCCGGTGTCAGCGGATTCGCCGCGACGAAGCAGCGTGCGGCCGCGCTCGGAGATGGTGGCGAGCAGGTCGGAGAAGAAGGCATTGGCCATAGGGGCTTTCGTATAAGGTTTGTGCGTTGCGGAAGCTTACACGGGATTTGGGTCGAAGCCGATCACAATCAAGCGGAGGAATGCGGCAACTTTAGTCGGGCCGTGCGTTTGGAGAATGCCGGCATGCCTGATGGGGACGGGGTGATGTGGCGGCGCGTCCTCGCCCCAAACACGATGTCATGCCCCGCGAAGGCGGGGCATCCAGTACTCCGCGGCCCATCTGTTCTATCACCATCGCCGGTGGAATACTGGATTGCCCGCCCCTGTGCGCAATTGCGCACTAGGCGGGCAATGACACCGAGCGAGTGGCTAACCCTTCCCTGCAAACTCCGTCGGCGTCCGCCCCGTCACCTGGCGGAACGCGGCCGAGAACGCCGGCACGCTGGCATAGCCGAGCTGGGTCGCGAGCTGCTTCACCGACACGCTGGCATCGGTCGACAGCCGCTGGATTGCCGCGGCGATCCGCGCGCGCTGGCACCAGCTCTTGAAGCTGAGCTGCGTCTCCGTCGAGAACAGCCGCGACAGCGTCCGCGCCGAGGTTCCGACCGCCCGCGCCAGCGTGTCGATGTCGTGCAGGCCGGTGGGGTCGTCGAGCACGATCATCGCGGCGCGCCGGCAGCGCACGTCGCGCGGCAGCGGCACGAACGTCGTGGAATCCTCGGCCTGGTGCAATTCCAGCATCACCAGGCGCACCAGGAGCTCGGTGCGCTCTTCGGTGTTGCGCGCGTCGAACAGCGCGAGGATGGCCTGGTTGAGCAGCGGCGACACCCGCACCACGAATTCCCTGGTGAGGCCGTCGTAGCGCTGCTCGCGCTTCAGCCAGGCGAGATCGAAATACAGCGTGCGCATCTCGATGTCGGCGAGCAGGTCGATGGCGTGCTCGAGCCCGGCCGGGACCCACACCGCCCGGTCCGGCGGCACCAGCCAGCGCCCCCCAGGCGTCGTCACCTGCATGGTGCCCCTGGCCGCATAGATCAGCTGCGCCTCGCGGTGCAAATGCGGGTCGATCCGCATGCCCCTGGGATAGTCGCGCGCGACCAGGTGCACGCCCGCGGGGGAGCGATGATTGCTGCGGACCTCACGCAGGACTGGCGTTTCCAAAATTGGCGTTTCAAAGACAGTCATTGGCGGCATCCCGTCATGGGGAGGACATATAACTCATTTCGGAGCAGGAGAGGATTCGGGAATGAACAGCCCCAGTCGGGTCATCAGTTTCGTCAACGCAGGCCATTTCATCGACCATTATTCGATGCTGATCTTCGCCGCCGCCGTCATCATCATGGGCCCGGCGCTCGGCATGGCCTATTCGGAACTTTTGCCCTACGCGACACCTGGCTTTGTGGCGTTCGGCGCGGGCTCGCTGCTCACCGGCTGGCTCGGCGACCGCTGGAGCCGCCGCCACATGATGCTGATCTTCTTCGTCGGCATCGGGGCGTCCATGGTCGCGGTCGGCTTCGTGCAGACCCCGGCGCAGCTCGGCGCCGCGCTGCTGGCGATCGGCATCTTTGCCTCGATATATCATCCCGTCGGCACCGCCATGATCGTGTCCTATGCCGATCGGCTCGGCCGCGAGATGGGCATCAACGGCGTCTGGGGCAATCTCGGCGTGGCGTCCTCGGCGCTCGTCACCGGCGTGATCGGCCAATATCTCGGCTGGCGTTTCGCTTTCATCATTCCCGGCGCGGTCACGATCCTGATCGGCATCGCCTTTGCGATCATGGTCGTGCACGAGGACCGCAAGGGCTCGAAACAGGCGGCGGCGCAGGCGCGGGTGGCCAGGCAGGACATGTGGCGGGTGGTGCTGTCGCTGCTGATCGTGGTGATCGCGATCTCCACGACGTTCAACGCTGTCACCGTGGCGTTGCCGAAATTGTTCGCCGAGCGGCTGGCGGACTTGACCAAAAGCGCGGCGCTGCTCGGGGCCATCGCCGCTGGCGTCTATGTGTTCGGCGCGATGACCCAGTACACGATCGGCCGGCTGCTCGACCGCTATTCGCTCAAGACGGTGGCATTGCCGCTGTCCTTCATGCTGGCGCCGTTCCTGTATCTGGCCGCGAGCCTGGAGAACCTGCCGCTGATCCTGGTCTCGATCGGCATCGTCATGGGGGCGTTCGGGCAGGTCACGGTCAACGACGCCATGGTCGGCAAATACACCAGCGAGGAATGGCGCTCGCGCGCCTATGCCGTGCGTTACTTCATCGGCTTCACCGCGGCCGGCGCCTCGGTCGGCCTGGTCGCCTGGCTCTACGAGCAGGGCGGCTTCGTCACCATGCTGCACGCCTTCGCCGCCCTCTGCCTGCTCGCGATCGCGGCCGCCATCATCCTGCCGCGCGAGATCCGGACGCCGCAGGCGGTGTGAGGTCATTGTGAGGCGGGCAACTGTCTCCACATCGTCATTCCGGGGCGCGCGTCAGCGCGAACCCGGAATCCATCGGGCGGCAGTGATTGCGGAGAAATGGATTCCCGGCTCGTCGCTGCGCGACGCCCCGGAATGACAGGGAGCGGAGCGGCACGTCACGCACGCCGCCGATCATGCAACTCTGCCCCTGTTTTGCCCGACGGCGCAAACTGCTTCGGCAAGGCCGAAATTTTCCCAAGCTTTTCAACTCCTTCCTTACTGTGCATGGGGTTGTTTTCGCAATTTTGTCCTCGCCCGCCCCCTCTCACCTCTGGAACCCGCTCCACCTTCCGCGGGTTCTGTCTCCATGGCCCCGACGCCGGGGGTGAAGGGGGAAATCGCCTTTATGCTATCGCGCCTGCTCCGATCGGCCGGCCTCGTCCCGGCGGCGCTCGTCCTCACCACCATTGCGGCCGGCGCTGAAGCGGGCAAAGCGGCCGGCCCGTCCGAATTCCTGCTGGTGGCGCAGATCGTGCTGCTGATCGCGGTCGGCCGCGGCCTCGGCGAGATCATGCAGCGGATCGGCCAGCCCTCGGTGATCGGCGAATTGCTCGCCGGCATCATTCTCGGGCCGTCGCTGTTCGGCTGGATCTGGCCGGAGGCGCAAGCCGCGCTCTTCCCCAAGTCGCCCGAGCAGAAGGCGATGCTCGACGGCATCGCGCAGGTCGGCATCCTGCTGCTGCTCCTGCTCACCGGCATGGAGACCGATCTCAAGCTGGTCCGCAAGGTCGGCAGGGCCGCGGTCGCGATCTCGATCGCAGGCATCGTCGTGCCGTTTGCCTGCGGCTTCGCGCTCGGCGAGTTCCTGCCCGATGCGCTGCTGCCCAATCCGGAGCAGCGCCTGGTGGCCTCGCTGTTCATGGGCACGGCGCTGTCGATCTCCTCGGTCAAGATCGTCGCCGTGGTCGTGCGCGAGATGAACTTCATGCGCCGCAATGTCGGCCAGATCATCGTCGCGACCGCCGTCATCGACGACACCATCGGCTGGATCATCATCGCCGTCATCTTCAGCCTGGCTTCGCACGGCACGCTGGACATCGCTTCGGTGGCGAAGGCGGTGCTGGGGACGCTGCTGTTCCTCGCGGTCAGCTTCACGATCGGCCGCCGCCTGGTGTTTCAGCTGATCCGCTGGGCCAACGACAACCTCGTCAGCGCCGCGGCGGTCATCACGGTGATTCTGCTGCTGATGTGCGTGATGGCGATGATCACGCATGCCATCGGCGTCCACACCGTGCTTGGCGCCTTCGTCGCCGGCATCCTGGTCGGGGAATCCCCGATCCTGACGCGGCAGATCGACGAGCGCCTGCGCGGCCTGATCTCCAGCTTCTTCATGCCGGTGTTCTTCGGCCTTGCCGGCCTTGCCGCCGATCTTTCGGTGCTGCGCGATCCCGATCTGCTGATGCTCACCGGCCTCCTGGTCTTGATCGCCAGCGTCGGAAAGTTCGGCGGCGCCTTCGTCGGCGGCGCATTGGGCGGCCTGAGCAACCGGGAATCGCTGGCGCTGGCGAGCGGCATGAACGCGCGCGGCTCGACCGAGGTGATCATCGCCACCATCGGCCTGTCGATTGGCGTGCTCAGCCAGAACCTGTTCACGATGATCGTGACCATGGCGATCGTGACCACGATGGCGATGCCCCCGATGCTGCGCGCAGCGCTGGCGAGGTTGCCGATGGACCGGGAGGAGAAGGAGCGGCTGGAACGGGAGGAATTCGAGAAGCGCGGCTTCCTCGCCAATCTCGAGCGTCCGCTGCTGGCGGTCGACGAAAGCGTCAACGCCACCTTCGCCGCCCACCTCGCGGGCCTGATCGCCGGCATGCGCGGCCTGCCGATTACCGTGCTGCACATCGGCCGAAACGCCAAGGAGCAGGAGAAGAGCCACGACGCCGAGGAGAGCCACGAAGCCGTGGTGAAGAAGGCGGCCGAGGTAGTGGCGGCCAGCAAGGAAGAGGACACTGGCAGCATCGATGTCGTCACCCGCGCAAGGCGTGCGGAGCTCGGCGAGACCATCATCGAGGAGGCACGCAAGGGTTTTGATCTGCTCGTCGTCGGCATCGACAAGGTCGCCGCGACCAAGGATCGCTTCGACCGCAGGATCGAGGACATTGCCGCGAAATTCGAGGGACCGCTCGCGATCGCCGCGGCCAAGGGCAAGCACCTGAAGCAGCCGAATCCCGAGGGACTCAACATCCTCGTTCCGGTCTCCGGCAGCGCCATCTCCAAGCGCGGTGCCGAGGTCGCGGTCGCGCTGGCGCAAGCAGGATCGGGCTCGCTCCGGATGATCTACGTCGCGACCACGCGCGACAAGGGCGCGCAGCGCGGCACCTCCCGCGGCCTCGGCCAGGAGGCCGGCATCCTCAAGGACGCCAGCGATCTCGCCGCACGCTACGACGTCGACTTCACCACCACGCTGCGGGTGAACCGTGCGCCGGAAGTCGCGATCCTGCGCGAGATCGACACCACCGACGTCGATCTCGTCGTCATGGGCGTCGACCGCATCCAGGCCGACCACCTCTCCTTCGGCGGCGTCGCCGACGCCGTGCTCAGGCAGTCGAAGGTCTCGGTGCTGCTGGTGTCGAGCGGCGAGGCGCGGCGGCCTGCGGTGGAGAAGGCTTGAGCAACGCTCTCCGCCGTCATTGCGAGGAGCGAAGCGACGAAGCAATCCAGACTGCCTCCGCGGAAAGACTCTGGATTGCTTCGCGGAGCCTGTCATCGGGCCGCGCTTCGCGCGGACTCGTTGGCTCGCAATGACGATTGGGCCGACAGCCGTTGTCTACTTCACCGCCACCGGCTTCGCCTTCGGCGCCTTCTTGCTCGCCCGCCAGTTCTCGAAGCGCTGCACCACCACGAAGAAGGCCGGCACGAACAGCACGGCAAGACAGGTCGAGGCCAGCATGCCCGAGAACACGGTGATGCCGATCGACTTGCGCGCGCTGGCGCCGGCGCCGGTGGCGAGCACCAGCGGCACCACGCCGAGGATGAAGGCGAACGAGGTCATCAGGATCGGGCGGAAGCGCGCGCGGGCCGCTTCGATCGCGGCTTCCAGCACCGGCTTGCCGTCGCGGCCGTGCAGCTCGAGCCCGACCTCGACGATCAGGATGGCGTTCTTGGCCGACAGCGCGATCAGCAGGATCAGGCCGATCTGGCAATAGAGGTTGTTGTCGATCTTGAGCCCGGACAGGATCAGCATCGGCCCGAGCAGCGACAGCGGCACCGCGAGGATCACCGAGATCGGCGCGTACCAGCTCTCATATTGGCCGGCGAGCACGAGATAGACCAGCAGCATGGCAAGGCCGAACACCCAGTAGATCTGGTTGCTGACTGCCTTCTCCTGATACGACATCGCGGTCCACTCGTAGCCGGTGCCCGGCGGCAGCGTCTTGTCCGCGATCTCCTCCATCAGCTTCAGGGATTGGCCGGAGGAGTAGCCCTGTGCCGGCAGGCCGATCACGGTCGAGGACGGATAGAGATTGTAGAGGCTGATCAGCGATGGGCCGGTGGCCGGCGTGATCTTGGCGACGGTGCCGATCGGGATCATGTCGCCGTTGGAGTTGCGCACCATCATGTTGACGATGTCGCGCTCGGTGACGCGGAAGGCGGGATCAGCCTGGGTGTAGACCTGGAACACGCGGCCGAACTTGTTGAACTGGTTGACATAGGACGAGCCGAGATAGGTCGACAGCGCCGCGAACACCTGATCGGTGGTGACATGCAGCGTCTGGGTCTTGACCCGGTCGATCTCGACGTTGAATTGCGGCACCGAGGAGCGGAACGACGACTGCACGCGCTGCAGTGCGCTCTGGCTCTGGCCGTTCGCGACCACCGCGCCGGTGATGGCCTGCAGCTTGGCGAAATCGCTGTTGCCGTCGCGCAGCTCGACCTGCATCGAGAAGCCGGCGGCGTTGCCGATGCCCTGGATCGGGGGCGGCGGCAGCACGATGGTGCGGGCTTCCATGATGGTCGCGAGCTTGTCGTTGAGGCCGTAGACCAGCGAGCGCAGATCCTCGCCGGGCCCTTTGCGGGCGTCCCAATCCTTCAGGATGATGTAGGCGACCCCGGCATTGGCGAGGCTGGCGCTGTTGTCGAGCGCCGAGATGCCGGCGATGGTGATGACCTGCGCCACGCCGGGCGTATCCTTGATGATCTCGCTGGCGCGATCGAGCACGTTCTGGGTCCGCTCCAAGGCGGCGCCGTCGGGCAGCTGGACGGCGGCGATCAGATAGCCCTGGTCCTCGATCGGCAGGAATCCGGTCGGCACCCGCGACAGCCCGTAGCCGCTGGCGCCGATGACCAGCAGCGCGAACGCGACCGAGATTGTGGCGTGCTTGACGAGGAAAGTGATCAGCCTGGTATAGCCGCGCTCGACCCGGTCATAGACCGCGTTGAAGCCGCGGTAGAAGAAATTGCGTTGCTCCGGCGGCACCGCCGGCCGCAGCCACAGCGCGCATTGCGTCGGCTTCAAGGTCGCCGCGTTGATGGCGGACAGCAGCGCGGTCGCGGCGATCACCAGCGCGAACTGCGAGTAGATCCGTCCGGTGAGGCCGGCAAGGAACGAGGCCGGCAGGAACACGGAGATCAGCACCAGGGTGATGCCGACGATCGGCGCGAACAGCTGGTCCATCGCCTTGATCGCGGCGTCGTGGCCGTTCATGCCCTGCTCGATGTTGTGCGCGGCGCCCTCGACCACGACGATGGCGTCGTCGACCACGATGCCGATCGCCAGCACGATCGCGAACAGCGTCGACATGTTGATGGTGAAGCCGAGCGCCGCCATCGCGGCGAAGGCGCCGATGATGGTGACAGGCACGGTGGTGGCCGGCACCAGCATCGCGCGCCAGTCCTGCAGGAACACCAGGATCACGACCAGCACCAGAAGGCCGGCCTCGATCAGCGTCATGTAGACCTCGTGCACCGAGGCCTCGACGAACTTGGTGGTGTCGAACGGCGTGTCGTATTTGATGCCTTCCGGAAACCGCTTGGCGAGCTCGGTCATCTTCTTCTCGACGGCCTTCTCGACCTGGAGTGCGTTGGCGCCGGGCGACTGGAACACGCCGATGCCGACCGCCGGCTGCTTGTTGAGCGAGAAGATCTGGCTGTAGGTCTGCGCGCCGAGCTCGACCCAGCCGACGTCGCGCACGCGCGTAACGTCGCCGCTGCTGCCGGACTTGACGATGATGTTCTCGAACTGGCTGGTGTCGTCGAGCCGTCCGTTGACGTTGAGCGTGTACTGGAACGCCTGTCCCGGCGGTGTCGGCGGCGCGCCGACCTGGCCGGCGGCGACCTGCTGGCTCTGCTGCTGGATCGCCTGGATGACGTCCTGCGGCACGAGGCCACGGACCTGCAGCTTGTTGGGATCGAGCCAGACCCGCATCGAATACTGGCCGGCGCCGAACACGGTGACGTTGCCGACGCCGGGCAGGCGCGAGAGCTCGTCGCGGATGTTGATGGTGGCGTAGTTGCTCAGATAGAGGCTGTCGTACCTGGAGTCCGGCGAGGTCAGCGTCACGAACAACAGGATCGAGGTCGACCGCTTCTGCACGGTGACGCCCTGGTTCTGCACCGCCTGCGGCAATTGAGACAATGCGCTTGAGACGCGGTTCTGCACCAGCACCTGCGCGAAGTTGAGATCGGTGCCGATCTTGAAGGTCACCGTCAGCGTGTAGGTGCCGTCGGAGCCGCTGTAGGACTGCATGTACAGCATGTCCTCGACGCCGTTGACCTGCTGCTCGATCGGCAGCGCCACGGTGTCGATCACGGTCTTGGCGCTGGCGCCGGGATAGCGTGTGGTGACCTGCACGGTCGGCGGCACCACGTCGGGATATTGCGCGACGGCGAGGTTGAACAGCGCGACGCCGCCGATCAGGATCATCAACAGCGCGATGACGTTCGAGAGGACCGGCCGCTCGATGAAGAATTTTGAGATCATGGCTGGCCCCTCACTTGCTCGAGGCTTGCGGCTGCTCGATCTTGGTCACCTGCGGATCGATCTTCTGGCCCGGGATCACCCGCAGCAATCCTGCGATCACCACGCGATCGTCCGGCTTCAGGCCGCTTTCGATCACGCGCAGCCCGTTGTCGACCGGGCCAATCTGCACCTTGCGCTGCTCGACGACATTGTCGCCGTTGACCACCAGCAGATAGCGGCCGCCCTGGTCGCTGCCCAGCGCGGCGTCGGGGACGAGCAGAGAGCTCTTCTCCTGCTCGAACGGCACGCGGACGCGGACGAAATAGCCCGGCAGCAGCAAGCGCTTGTCGTTGGCGACGAGGCCGCGCACCGCCAGCGTGCCGGTGGATTGATTGAGGGTCGGCGCCACGTAGTCGAGATGACCTTCGTGGGGATAGCCGGTCTCGGTCTGGAGGCCGATCTGGATCGGAAATTGCTTGAGGTTGGCGGGGGTATATCCCCGGCGGGCCGCTTCGGCGCGGATGCGCAGCACGTCCTGCTCGTTGACGGTGAAGTTCACATAGATTGGGTCCATCGCGACGATGGTGGCGAGCTGGGTCGGCGAGGAGACGCCGACGAGCTCGCCGACCGAGACCATGTGGGCGCTGACGATGCCGTCGAACGGCGCCGTCACCTTGGTGTAGCCGTAATTGACCTGGGCCAGCCTGGTGTTGACCTGCGCCTGCTGCAGATTGGCCTGGGCGTTGTCGCGCGCGGAAGTGGAATTGTCGAGCGTGGCTTGCGAGACCGCCTGGCGCTGCACCAGCTCGGCCTGCCGCTTGTAATCGGCGTCGGTCTGCCGCACCGAAGCCTGCGCGCCGATCTCCGCCGCCTGCGCCTGTTCGAGCTTGAGCTTGTAGGTTTCCGGCTCGATCGTGAACAGCTGGGTCCCCTGTTTCACGAAAGTGCCGTCCTGGTAGTCGATCGATTGCAGGAAGCCCTGCACCCGCGCCACCAGATCGACGCTCTTGATCGGCGCGGTGTTGCCGGTGGCCTCGATGTAGCGCGTCACCGGACGCTGCACGGGCGTTGCGACGTCCACCTTGGGCGGCGGCGGGGCGACATACGCGTTCTTGTCCTCGCAGCCGGCGAGCACGGTCATGGACGCCGCAGCGGAAAGGACCCGCCCGATATGCCTCCACGCTTCATTGCGGCGCGCGGGAGTGGCGGGATTCGGCGCGGTCATTCGGTAGCCCCCGATTGCTGTCTGTCGGTGCGGCAGGCTAGCAATAAACGATTGGCCGTGGAACACCATAGCCATGGCAGTCACCGGCCTTGCCCTGCAACGAGCGATGTGGCCTTTGACAAGTTTATCACGACAAACCGCTCTTCATCGGCGGCGTGATCGACCGGAATTGTATCAAAGGCCGTGCGAGCCAAACGGAGCGGTCGCAGGGAAGAAAGAGTGAGGAGACCATGACATGCCCGCGCCAGCAGACGGCTTGAAGGACGAGATCGCGCCGACCGGCAAGCTGCGGGTCGCGATCGCCATCAGCCCCGCAGGCGGCGCGTTCTGGTCGACCAGGACCGAAGCCGGCTATGCCGGCGTGCCGGTCGATCTCGGCAAGGCGATGGCCGCGCAGCTCGGCGTCCCCGTCGAATATGTCGCGCACCAGAATTCCGGGCAGATCACCGACGCGGCGTCGACAGGGAGGTGGGACGTCACCTGGCTGCCCAAAGATCCCGAGCGCGAGACCAGGATGCTGTTTGGCCCGATCTACGAGGTCGCGGACGCCACCTACATCGTCAAGCCCGGCTCGGCGGTCACCAATTTCGCAACGCTGGACCGACCCGGCACCAAGGTCGCCGCCGTCAACGCCACCACGACCATGCGCGGCGCGATCGCGCATCTGAAGCATGCCGAGGTCACGGGCTATCAGACCTATGACGAGATTTTCGGCCTGCTCAGGAGCGGCGAGATCGACGCCTTCGCATTGTCGCGCGACCAGCTCAACAAGATGGCG
The DNA here is from genome assembly GCF_000482425.1 of Bradyrhizobium sp. 22. NCBI lineage: Bacteria > Pseudomonadati > Pseudomonadota > Alphaproteobacteria > Hyphomicrobiales > Nitrobacteraceae > Bradyrhizobium > Bradyrhizobium sp. 22. Next base: position 798,351 of record NZ_KI519400.1, on the reverse strand, counting down.
CAGAAGATCCCGGGCACGCGCGTGCTGGACGAGACGTTCAAGAAGACCGTGACCGCCGTCGCCGTGCCGCTCGGCCACAACCGGGCGCTGGCGTTCGTCACGACGTTCATGACGGACGCGACGAGCAACGGCACCCTGCGCAGGGCCTATGACGATAACGGCCTGAAGGATTCGCCGATCAGGACGGAGTAGCGTCCGTCAGCCTGTTTTCCACGATTGGGCTAAGTCCCGGTCGCAGCTGCCTCGCGCGCGTGCCACGCTGAGAGCACCGCACGTTCTTCATCGGCGGTCAGCCCGACGACCGGGCCGTCGCTGCTACGAAGCCAATGCAGCGTATCGCGCGCGGTATCAGCCGGTGGTCGCGAGATTAGGCCGGCCTCGCGGGCCGGTGAGGTGTCGCGCGACATGAAGCCGGCGAAGTCGGGCAGGGGCAGCCACAGCGGCAATGATCGCGGGCCCGCCCAGCGCCGCACGTCGTGGGCCTCGAGAAACGCATGGTCAATCCAGGTGAAGGTGCAGGACGCGTTCAGCGCCCCTGCGCAATCGGCCAGCAATTCGCCGCGCCTGCGTATCGGTCCGATTCCATCGTAGATCCCCGTGAGGCGAACTTCCGCCGCGTGTACGATCCACTGAGCGAGATCGCGCACGTCGATGAACTGGACGGCATCATCAGGAGACCCCGGCGCCAGCACCTCGCCGCCGCGCGCAAGCCGTGTCGGCCAATAGGCGAAGCGCCCCGTCGGGTCTTGCGGCCCGGCGATCAGGCCGGCGCGGCAGATGAAGGCATCGTTCCCGACCGCCTGTTCGCAGGCGATCTTGGCGGCGCCGTAAATGGCATCCGTGCTGTGCTCCGGATCCCCTGCCGCAGGCTCGCGCAGCGGCGCCGTATCCGCGCGCTGTCCTGGTACCCGGTTGTCCGCATACACGCTGATCGTGGAGACGAACGTCCAATGCACGCCGGGTCGCTTCAGCGCCGCGACCGCGCGCCGGACCTGGCCGGGATGACGCGAGACGTCGACCACGGCATCGAACGTCTGGCCCGCGAGCGGCGCAAGACCGTTGGTCACATCGCGGTCGATCTGGATGAAGCGCGCGCCCGCCGCAATCGGCCCGGCAAGGCCGCGAGCGGCGCAAATCACGTCGTGGCCGGCAGCGCAGGCATGGCTCGCGACCGCGCGTCCGAGAAACTGGCTGCCGCCCAAAATGAGGATGCGCATGTCCGAGCCGCCGATGAGAGCGAGAGATCACAATTTCTGGTAGCAGCTGCAACCGCCGGCGTCGAGCGGCGCCGGAGCGAGCAAGCTAAAGTGGAGTGAGGCGCTCGATCCCGGTCGCCTTGCCTTTTACTGCCATCCGCAGGATCGCTTCGCTCGGGCGCGAATTCTCCTGGGCTCGGATTGGATGTGATCCAAGACCGACGTCCTCTCGTTAGAGTCACCGAGGAAGCTGTCCATGAACAAAACGCTTGCGAAGATCTGTCAGGAAATGGCTGGCCGGGTGCTCGAACTTCAGCGCGGCCTCAACACGCCCGAACGGCGGTTAGAATTGGCGGGTGAACTTCAGGCTACGATTGAAAAGTACCTCGCGTTTGAAAAGCGAAAGAACCGCTTTTCGGTGCGGAAAGACAGGTAGCAGCGCTGCAATCAGGTTGAGTTCCGAAATGTTCGGCATGTCGGCGCCGTGCTGCACTGATTTATTTGAGCTTTTCGTTCTGAACGTTTGGAAACGGGAGGAACTCTCCGAGCTGAACGTCCAACATGTCCGTGTTTTCACGGTTACAGCGAAGCACCGCTCAATGGTGTCTAGTTGTTACGGCATTTCAGCCCAAGGGGACTACAGATGAAAAAAACAATGCTAGCCAGTGTCGCAGTGGCGGCACTGGCGTTGAGTACCCATGCGCAGGCCGCTGATATGGCGGCAAGGCCGTACGTTAAAGCGCCGCCGCCCGCTGTGGCGTCGGTTTACGATTGGAGCGGCTTCTACATCGGCGGCAACGGCGGATGGGGCACCACCCGCAACTGCTGGGACTTTGTGAGCTTCGCGGGCGCAGCCTTTACGGCAGGCGAGGGATGTCACAACGCAGACGGTGCCGTTGCTGGCGGTCAGATCGGATATCGCTGGCAGTCGGCGTCCTGGGTGTTCGGACTGGAGGCGCAAGGGGATTGGGCCGACTTGAACGGATCGCGGGTGTCGTCGCCTGCCTTCGTGTTCGCGCCGGGTGACCTCACCATCAATTCTCGGGTGCGCGCCTTCGGTCTTTTCACGGGCCAGGTCGGATGGGCCTGGAACAACGTGCTGCTCTATGCGAAGGGCGGTGCGGCCGTGGTGGATAATCGCTACACCCACACGTTCACGGCGACCAGTGCGTTGATCAACAGCAGCAGCGATACGCGGTGGGGAGCCACTGTCGGCGCCGGCGTGGAGTTCGGCTTCGCTCCCAATTGGTCGGTCGGCGTGGAGTACGATCACATTTTCCTCGATCGTCGGACTCTGAGCTTTGCGGCTGCGCCTGGAGGTGTTGCCACGACCAACAGCATCGGTCAGGACGTGGATATCGTGACTGCGCGCATCAACTATCGCTTCGGCGGGCCGGGCCTGACGCGTTACTGAGGACCCCGGTACGGCCGCGGATTGTCACCACGATCCCGCAATTTGAAGAATGATGAGAAGGGCGACCGGTGATCCGGTCGCCCTTTTCACGCGAGAATGATCGTCTGGTTCGAGTTCGCACGCCCCCCAATAAGAAGCGATACGCTCGCGCGCGACCTACCGCCCCTTGATCTCCGCATACTTCGCCATCGCCTTCTCGAACTTGCGGTTGAACAGCCACATCGCGGCGAAGATCTCGCGATAGCTTGCCGAAGTTCGCGCCCGGTCGGCCTGTCCGAACGCGAAAATGCTGTTGTTGCGCAGGTACCTCATGATCCTGGGGCTGGACACCCGGTAGTTCAGGAGATCGCCCGATCTCAGCGCGGACCGCGTCGGGGTGGGAACGATCTGGATCAGTTGAAACAGCTTCATCTGGTCGATCGGGTCGGGCAGCGTCTTCGCGATGCCCGGGATCTCCCGGAACAGGTCGGCGTGCGCGTTCATCAGTCCGTTGCGCACATTGGTCCAGTGGTTGAAGCGCTGATCGGTGCCGCGCGCCCGGGCCTCTTCCTTGTCGTCGCGCGCGCTCAAGCCCGGGTCGATCGCAGCGACGTCGCCCTTGATCTTCTCCCATTTCCTGTGGCCGTTGCGGTCCTCGGAGGGGCCGGTCTGGAAGCTGCCCATGTAGGTGTTCGAGCGCGCATTGCGGACATTCTGCTTGCCGTTGGTCTCGGCAAAGAACAGCCCGAGGCTGATGCGTCCCGCGGCGTCGGCATGCTCCGGCGCGAGCCCCTTGGCGCGCGCGATCGCAACGGCGAGGTCGACGACGTCCCTGAACGGCGTCGGCGAATTCTGCGCGCCCGCAGGCGGCGCCTCCATGATGTCGAACAGCCTGCTGTATTCCTCGATCAGCGGCTCGATATCGGCGTCGAAATAGGCCGGGGGAATCTCGAACTTGTTGGGCCGGCCGATCCGCGACGGCATGACGTCGGTGAGATCCTTGTAGGTGCTGATCACGGCGACGCGCGCCAGATACAGCGCCTGTCCCGGCAGGTTCGGCAGCGGCTCCTTGGCGTCGATCTGGCGCCGCCGCTCGGCAAGGATCGATTTGAACTCGCCGAGCGCGCGGTCATAGGCGGCGACCGCCTCCGATTGCCGGGGCGTGAGCGCGACCTTCTGCGCGAGGGCAGGGCCCATGATGAAGAAGGCAACAGCCACAAAGACTGCGAGACGTCTGAATCCCATGGCCGGTTCCCGTCGATTCGCTGGCCAGGGAGATCGTAAGCAACAGAGGTGAGGGCTGGCGAGACGCAAATCCCGCTCAGCCGGATTTCTTATGCAGCCCGATAGTCCGGCGCCGTCGCCAGGAATTTGGCGTAGGCGTCCGCGTCCGGCGGCTGGAAGCGGCCGGCAAGCCCGCCGCGCTTCTGGTTCTTCGCGCCGATGTCGGCCATCAGCTCGTCGAAATGGCGGTAATGATAGGGCGCGACGCACAGGCCGCCATAGACGCCCGCGGCCGGGCGCTCGACGCGCTTGAAGTGCAGCATCATCTCGATGTTGTCGCGCATCGCTTGCGCCGTCGGCTGGTTGGCGAGCTGGCCGTCGGCATAGCGCACCAGCCAGTTGGCGGCGAGGTCGGCGCAGAGCACGGTGCAGAACGAGGAGTTGAAGCCGACGAAGCCGAGCTCGGGCAGATCGGGGTTGGCGATCAGGCGATAGAGCCGGTACTGGCCGTCGGCATCGACCAGCTTCTGCCTGTAAGCTTCGGGCAGGAACGGCACGCCGAGCTTGTAACCGATCGCGAGCACCGCGACGTCGGCGCCCACCCGCTCGCCGCCGCTCATCACGATGCTGTCGCCGTCGTAATGGTCGAAGGTGCCGAACACCGCCTTGATGCGGCCGTCGGCGACCATCGGATAGAAGCCGGGCGTTGCGATCGGCACCGAGCAATTGACGCCGTCCTCGATCCGCTCCTTCGGCACCATGTTGCAGCGGCCGAGCTTGAGCTGCGCCTTCAGCAGGCTTTCCAGCCCGCGCCAATTGGCCCAGACCAGCGGCGCGGCGATGCGATGCGCGAGCCGCCCCATTGAACTGATGCCCCAGCCCGGAAACATCTCCTCCTGCGCGCGGATGTAGAGGATGCGCTTGAAGTTCACGAGGCCGCCGATGAAATAGGGGATGCGCCAGACCGGCTCGCGCATCACGATGGTGACCTCGCGCGCGCCCGACTTCACCGCGTTGACCGCGATGTCGGTCGCCGATTTCGAGCCGCCGAGCACGACGATGCGGCGGCCCTTCGCCAGCGAGGGATCGCCGTATTTCGAGGAATGCAGGATCTGGCCGCCCTGTGCGAGGAACGCGTCCTCGCCGGGGCAATGCAGCTCGCGCGGCTCGTTGAATTGCCCGGTGCAGACCGCGACGAAGTCGAAATCTTCGCTCGTCACCGCGCCGTCCTTGCTCTTCAGCGCGAGCGTCCAGCCCGGTCTGCCGTCGGCGCGCCGCGCCATGCCGGCGACCTCGGTGTCGAGGCGCAGCATGCGGTCGAGGCCGAAGCTGCTGGCGTAGTCGGCGAGATAGGCATGGACCTGCGGCCCGGTCGGCCATTCCGGATAGCCTTCCGGCATGGCGCGGTCGGTGTAGCGATAGAGCTCCTTCGGGCTCTGCGTCTGCACGTCAGGATAGGAGCGCGCCGGCTCCCAGACCCCGCCGAGATCCGAGCTGCGCTCGACGATGGCGACGCTGTGGCCGCGGGCAGAGAACGCCTTGGCGGCGGCAAGGCCGGAGACGCCGGCGCCGATCACGCAGACATGCTTGGGACTGACCATGGGTTTGCTCGCAATGTGTTTGGGCGCAAGCGGCCACGTTCGGCCGCAAGGCGCGGCCGGCGGGCCAGCAAGCGGATGCAGTGGAGGAGGAACCTAGTCGTTGGCCTCGGGCGGCAGGAAATCGACCTCGTGCAGCGCCGAGATGCGCACGACTTCCGCGGGGTCGGTCAGATTGTGCAGCTGGTTGAACAACGCCTCCAGCTTCTGCATCGGCGAGACCCAGAACAGCGCGCGGCAGGGCTTGTCGGATTTGTTGAAATAGCCGTGCGGGATGCCGCGCGGCATGCGCACGAGATCGCCGGCATGGGCCTTGACCCATTGTCCGTCGAGCTTGAGGTCGAGCGTGCCCTCCTGCACCAGGATGAACTCGTCCTGGGTCGGATGGATGTGCACCGGCACGAACTGGCCGGGATCGCTGTTGGTCTCGAACGCGAAGGTGGAATCGGTGACGGCCTTGGGGAAATAGACCTGGCCAAGGATATTCCAGCTCTTGCCGCCATAGCCTGTGCCGTTCGCGGTGATGCCTTTTTCGAGTGCAGTCATGGCTTGCTCCTCATGGATTCCGGCGGGGACGGAGCATCGTCCGAGGACGGTCCGACTGTCTATCCGCTAAACGAATCCGGATGAACCTATTGCCATGCAGCACGACGAATTTGCGAGCTACGGCCCTTTTCGCCCCCACGGAACTATTATAGGCTTAAAGGAATTCCGGGCGCGAAGCATGGTCGACGATGTCCGCAGCCGAGCTGGAAATGAGCGCAACAGCCTCTGCAGCCGAACGGCTTGCGGCGTTCGCCCGCGTCACCACCGATGACGTCGACGAAGCGGCCGAACAGATCGGGCGCATCTTCTGTCCGCACGACCTCAAGCCGGCACAGGCGCGCGCGGCCGGATTCTCGGCCCGGCACAATTGCGCGGCCTTCGACGGTTTCTCCATCAATTACGTCGCCTATGGCGGATCGGTCTGCATCGATCCCGGTTGCCTCGAGCGCTTCTTCCTGGTGCAGATTCCGCTCGCGGGCACAGCCCACATCCGCGCCGGAATCGCCGAGCTCGAGGCCGCGCCGGAGCGGACGGCGTCGCTGCTGTCGCCGACGATCCCGACCCGGATGATGTGGCGCGACTGTGCGCAGGCCATCCTGCTGCTCGACCGCCGCATCGTCGAGCAGCGCGCCGCGGCGCTGTCGGGCAGGGCATCGGGCGCCGTCGAGTTCGATCCGGTGATCGACCTGGAGACGCCGGCCGGACGGGTGCTGCGAACCCGTCTTGCCGAGCTGATGACGATCGCCGAGCGTCTAGGTCCGTCCGGCAGGCTGTCGGCGATCGCCATGGCCGATTGGCGCGAAATGCTGCTCGATCATCTCCTCAATGGCCAGCGGCATGGCCTCTCGGATGCGATCACCACATTCTCCGGCCGCGCCGAGCGGCTGCCGCGCACGCTCCGCGCGGCGCGCGACCATCTTGCGGACAACGCCGGCGAGCCGCTCGACCTCGCACAGCTCGCCTGCGCCTCCGGCATCGGCATCCGCGCGCTTCAGCTCGGCTTCCGCCGCCATTTCGGCCAGTCGATCTCGCAGATGCTGCTCGACATGCGCCTCGCAGCTCTGCATGCCCGGCTCGCGCAAGGATCGCCCGATGCCTCCGTCACCGACATCGCGTTCGAGCTCGGCTTCACCCATCTCAGCCGCATGGCCGGGGCCTACCGCGAAAAATTCGGCGAGACGCCGTCGGCCACGCTGCGGCGGCGGCTGAGCTGAAGGATCGTCAAGCAGTCGCGGGATTTTCGCGCAGCGTCGTCACCCAGATCACGCGCGCTGCCTGCTGGGTCGGATTGTCGAACATGTGCGGCACGGTGCTCGGAAAGCGGAAGCTGTCGCCGGCTTCCAGCACATGGGCCTGGTTGTCGAGCCACAGCCGCAGGCTGCCGGACAGGATGTAGCCGGCCTTCTCGCCGGTGTGCTGCAGGAAGTCGGTGCCGGAGGAGGCGCCGGGATTGAGCGTGAGCTCGTAGAGTTCGAGCTGGCCCTTGCCTTCGGGAGTGAGGGCTTCCTTGACGACGCCGCTGGCGGTGAGGCGCAGCAGCCGGCGGCTGTTCTTGCGGACGATGTAGCGCGGCACCTCGGCGGGATCGCTGGTCTCGAAGAAATAGGAGATCGGCACGTCGAGCGCGATGCTGAGCAGGCGCAGCGTCCGGATCGACGGCATGGCGCGCGCGCGTTCGAGCTGGCTGATCATGCCGGTGGAGAGGCCCGTCTTGTTGGCGACGTCCTGGATCGAGAAGCCGGCACGCTGACGCAGCAGCCGCACGGTTTCGCCGAGCCGCTGGTCGACCGCATCGTCCGCCTCGCTGGTCGGGGCGTCCTTCGGACTGTTGGTGTCGCCGCGACCATCCATGTCGCTCTCCCATGCATCATCATGAGCCTCGGCCGCATGGGTGAGAGGCATCAGTTGGAGTGAAAAGGTCGCGCATATTAGCAATGCGATTGACAGTTGTATTTAGTCGTGATGAAATTTTGGTTCAAGAATTTAGAAGCACTAAAGCCCACTCCTGTCCCCTGCCGGGGTCTTGGGGGCGCGGGAGACGGTGCCGCGTGCGGGAACGGAGACTGGTCATGGCAGACAGCACCGGCAGGTTCGGCGTTGGCGGAGTCCACTTCGGCATTCCAAGTCGCCGGCAATTCTTCCAGCTCGGTGCGGGCGCCGCGGCGGGTTTGACGCTTCCAGGCCACGCCTTTGCGCAGAGCGAACGTCCCTCCAATCCGCCGGACAAGCCGCGCGGGCAGGTGATCGCGGCGCTGTCGCAGGAGCCGACGGTCTTTCATCCATTGATGCCCGGCATCGAGGTCGATCAGGGCGTCTGGTGGCAGGTGTTCTCGCTGCTCTGGTACATCGACCCCGCCGGCAATTTCGTTCCCGATCTCGCCCGCGAAATCCCGACCATCGAGAATGGCGGCCTGTCGGCCGACGGCCTGACCTGGAAGATCAAGCTGCGCAGCGACGTGAAGTGGCACGACGGCACGCCGTTCACGGCCGACGACGTCAAGTTCTCGCTCGAGCTGATCAACGATTCCAATTTCCGCGCGCGCAGCCGCGTCGGCCACAGCCTGGTCAAGGACATCAAGGTCGTCGCGGCGGACGAGATCCACTGGCGCATGGAAGCGCCTTATTCGCCCTACATGTCGATCCTGGGGTCGCTGACCTTCATCGTGCCCAAGCACATTCTGGAGAAGGTGTCCGATCCGAACGCCTCGCCGTTCCACAATGCGCCAGTCGGCACCGGGCCTTTCCGCTGGGGCGAACGGGTGCCCGGCGACCACATCCTGCTCAATGCGCACACCGGCTATCACGGCAAGGGGCCCTACGTCGAACGCGTGGTCTTCAAGTACATTCCGGATCTCACCGTGCTCTACACCCAGTTCCGCACGGGACAGGTCGACTACACCGGCCTGCAAGGCATCCTGCCGAACTTCGTGCAGGAGGCGAAGACGCTGAAGGGCCGCAAGATCGTCGTCTCCTCGACCTCCTCGGTGGAGCATATCGCGCCCAATCTGGAGTTCGGTCCCTTTGCCGACCGCGCGGTGCGCGAGGCGCTGTATCTGGCCATCAACAAGCAGGCGATCATCGACGCGCTCTATTACGGCCTGCCGACGCAGACCGAGAGTTTCGTGCCGCAACAGGCCTGGTCGTCCCAGCAGGGACTGCCGCAGCACAAATACGATCCTGCCAAGGCCAATGCGCTGCTCGATGCGGCGGGATGGGTGCGCGGCGCCGGCGGCGTGCGCGAGAAAGGCGGCGTCAAGCTCGAATTCACCAATTCGACCACGTCGGGCAATGCGGCGCGCGAGCAGACCCAGCAGCTCCTGATCCAGGATTGGCGCGCGATCGGCGCCGCGATGCGCGTCAACAACATGCCGGCGGCCGTGATCTGGGGCGAGTTCTGGCAGCAATCCAAGTTCAATTCGGTGATCGTCGGCGTGAACTTCATGCTCGGCAGCGACCCCGACGTGACGCCGCGCTTCGGCTCCGGCGCCATTCCCGCCAAGGGCGGCCGCGGCTACAACACTTATCAATATCAGAGCGCGGAGGCCGACCGGCTGCTGGCCCAAGGCGCCAGGCAATTCGATCTGGCGCAGCGCAAGACCACCTATGGCGAGCTGCAAAAGCTGATCCGCAACGACCTGGCGATCCTGCCGCTGTTCCAGGGCTTCATCGCAGAAGGCGTGAAGGAGGGGCTGCAAGGCTTCCGCCCCAACATCAACACCTCGATCAATTGCTGGAATATCCGCGAATGGTACTGGGCCTGACGGATCAGGTGCGCAGGGCAGCCTGAGATGGCCCGTTACGTCGTCAACCGCCTGGCGCAGGCGATCATGCTGCTGGTGATCGTCTCGGCGATCGGCTTTGCCATCCTGCATCTGGCGCCCGGTGGCCCGCTGTCGCAATTTGCCGTCTCCGGACAGATGACGCAGGAAGATCTCGATCGCGTCACCAAGCAGCTCGGGCTCGATCGGCCGCTACCGGTGCAGTATCTCGACTGGTTCGGTCGCATGCTCAAAGGCGATTGGGGCCGCTCCTATCGCGACGGCGAAGCGGTGTTGTCGGTGATCTCCTCGCATCTCGGCGCCACACTGGAGCTGATGGCGACGGCGACCATCATCGCGGTGCTGCTCGGCTGCTGGATCGGCATCCTTGGCGCGCTGCGCCGCTATTCGCTGTTCGATACGCTCGCCACCGTCGGGGCCATGATCGCGCTGTCGATCCCGACCTTCTGGTTCGGCCTCGTCACCATCTACGTGTTCTCGGTCAAGCTCGGCTGGCTGCCTGCCGGCAACCGGCACACCATTGGCGACGGCTCCTTCCTCGATCTGCTGCATCATCTGATCGCGCCGGCGATGGTGCTGGCGCTGGTGGAGACCGCGATGTGGGGCCGCTTCATGCGCTCCTCCATGCTCGAGGTGATCAACCAGGACTACATACGCACCGCGCGCGCCAAGGGCATGCCGGAATGGCGCATCCTCACCGTCCACGCGTTCCGCAACGCGCTGCTGCCGATGATCACGGTGGCGGGCCTGCAGTTTCCCACGCTGCTCGGCGGCGCGCTGGTGGCCGAGACCGTGTTCACCTGGCCCGGCATGGGCCGGCTGTTCCTGGATTCGATCGGCTACCGCGACTATCCCGTGGTGATGGGCATCCTGATGTTCTCGGCGACCATGGTGCTGATCGGCTCGCTGCTGGCCGACATCCTCTATGCCGTCGTCGATCCGCGCATCCGGGTGGGCTAGGTGATGGCGACCGCAGCGCTCTCCACCGTCCAGCTCGCGCCCGGCCAGGCCGCGTGGCGGCGCTTCCGCCGGCACCGGCTCGCGCTTGCCGGCGCCGTGGTCATCCTGGTCCTCGTGCTCGGCTCGGCGTTCGGCCCGTATCTGCTGCCGTTCGACGACACCTATATCGACATCATGAAGCGGTTCGCGCCGCCGCTCTCGGGTGCGCATATCCTCGGCACCGACGAGCTCGGCCGCGACGTGCTGGCGCGGCTGATGATGGGCGGCCGCGTCTCGCTTTCGATCGGCATCGTCGCGATGGTGATCGCGATGGCGGTCGGCATCGCCGTCGGCGCCTTCGCCGGCTTCTATGGCGGCGCGGTTGGTGCGGTCCTGATGCGGCTGGTCGATGCCGTCCTGTGCTTTCCGACCATCTTCCTCCTGCTGGCGCTGGCCGCGCTCACCGAGCCCGGCCTCGTCACCACCACCGTGCTGATTGCGGCGACGGCCTGGATGGCCGTCGCCCGCGTGGTCGAGGCCCAGGTGCGGTCGCTGCGCGAGCGCGAGTTTGCGGTCGCCGCGCTCGCCTTCGGCTCGTCGAACCTGCGCATCATGTTCCGCGAACTCGTGCCCAACGCGATCGCGCCGATCGTGGTGGCCGCGACGCTGAACGTTGCAAAAGCGATCCTGCTGGAATCCTATGTCAGTTACCTGGGCTACGGCATCCAGCCGCCGGCGGCGAGCTGGGGCAACATGCTCAACAATGCGCAGATCTATCTCACCAGCGCGCCGTGGCTCGCGATTGCGCCGGGCGTTGCCATCACGCTGGCGGTGACCAGCTTCAACTTCCTCGGCGATGGGCTGCGCGATGCGCTCGATCCGCGCATGAACATCCCATGACGAACCAGATCTCGATCGAACCGATTCCAGGAGTGCCCGATGTCCCCGCCGCTCAACCGTATCAACAGCGATGAACGCCTGCCGGCGCAGGTGGATGTCGTCGTCATCGGCGGCGGCGTCATCGGCGTCTCCGCGGCCTATCATCTGGCGAAGAAGGGGCATTCGGTTGCTCTCGTCGAAAAGGGCCATGTCGGTGGCGAGCAGTCGAGCCGCAACTGGGGTTGGTGCCGGCAGCAGGGCCGGGCGCGCGAGGAGATTCCGCTGGCGCGCGAGGCGCTGCGGCTCTGGGAGGACATGCAGAACGACGCCGGCGTCGATGCCGGCTTCCGCCGCACCGGCGTGCTGTTCCTGACCAAGAGCAAGGACGAGCTCGCAAGCTGGGAGCGGTGGGCCGCGGTCGCGCGCGAGATGCAGGTCCACTCCACCGTCCTGACGCCGGCCGAGGTTGCCGAGCGCATGCCGGGCAATACCGACGCATGGGTCGGCGGCCTGCACACGCCGAGCGACGGCCGCGCCGAACCGTCGATGGCGGTGCCGGCGCTGGCCACTGCCGCGCGCAAGCACGGCGTCACCATCCATCAGGGCTGCGCGGCGCGTGGGCTGGAGACGACCGGCGGGCGCGTCAGCGCCGTCGTGACCGAGAAGGGCACCATCCGCACCCAGGCCGTGCTGCTGTCGGGCGGCGCCTGGTCGTCGCTGTTCTGCCGCCGCCACGGCATCGAGCTGCCGATCGGTCTCGTCAACGCCACCGCGTGCAGGACCACGCCGGGGCCGGAGATCACCTCGGGAGCGCTCGGCACGGATTTCTATTGCATTCGTCGCCGCCTCGACGGCGGCTTCACGCTGGCGCTGCGCAACCGCGGCACGGTCGAGCTGTCGCCCGACCTGTTCCGCTACGCGCGCACGTTCTGGCCGACCTATTTGCATCGCAAGAACGGGCTCAAGCTCTCGTTCGGCAAGTCCTTCTTCGAGCAGATCGTGCGCGGCACCAGCTGGAGCTTCGACAAGCCGTCACCATTCGAGACCGAGCGCGTGCGCGATCCCGCGCCCGACATGTCGCTGGTCAATGCCGCGCTGGCCTCGTTGATCAAGGCCAATCCGGAGTTGAAGGACATCGAGATCGCGGAAGCCTGGGGCGGCACCATCGATTGCACGCCGGATACCATCCCCGTGATCTCGCCGGTCGATGCGTTGCCCGGCTTCTTCCTCGCCACCGGCTTCTCCGGCCACGGCTTTGGCATCGGCCCTGCGGCCGGCAAGCTCGCCGCCGACATCGTCACCGGTGCGACGCCGCTGGTCGATCCCGCCGCCTACAGCCACAAGCGCATGATCGACGGCCGGCGCCTGGCGCCGGTCAGTCCGTTCTGAGCGCGGCATGACGGTTCTCTACAAGGCCAACATGGAGCGCGGCGCCGAATGGGCGCGCTTCTTCGCGGAGCGCGCGCCCGACGTGCCGTTCCGGCTCTGGCCCGATATCGGCGACCCCGGCGCGGTGCGTTATCTCGTGGCTTGGGTGCCGCCGGACGATATCGCGACGACCTTTCCGAACCTGGAGCTCATCTTCTCGGTCGGTGCCGGCGTCGACCAGTTCGATGCCACGAATATTCCGGCTCATATTCCGCTGGTCCGCATGCTGGAGCCCGGCATCGCCGAGACCATGGTCGAATACGTCACCATGGCCGTGCTCGCGCTGCATCGCGATCTCCTGGATTTCATCAACCAGCAGAAGCAGCAGGTCTGGCGCGAGATCCGGATCACGCCGGCGAAGCGGCGGCGTGTCGGCGTGATGGGACTGGGCCAGCTCGGCCAGGCCGTGCTCGAACGTCTCAAGGCGTTCGGCTTTGCGCTATCGGGATGGAACCGTTCGCCGCGTGAGATCGAAGGTGTCACCTGTTACGCGGGCGTGGATACATTGCCGGAGTTTCTGGCGCAGGCCGACATTCTCATCTGCCTGTTGCCTCTGACCGACGAGACGCGCGGCATCCTGAACGCAGACCTGTTCGCGCGCATGCCGCGCGGGGCGGGGCTCGTCAATGTCGGCCGTGGCCCGCATCTCGTCGAGGCTGATTTTCTCGCGGCGCTCGACAGCGGCGCCTTGTCGGCTGCGGTGCTCGACGTCACCGATCCCGAGCCGCTGCCTTCGGGCCATCCGTTCTGGAGCCACCCGCGCATTCTGCTGACGCCGCACAATGCCAGTATGACGATGCCCGACACCGCCGTCGATTTCGTGCTCGACGTCATCGCGCGCCACCGCCGCGGCGAAGAGCTGCCAGGGCTGGTCGATCGTAATCGTGGCTATTGAGGTGATGATGGGAACTCCGGTGCAGCCGCAGGCTCCTCTTGCCTCTCCCGCTCGCGGGAGAGGTCGGCGCGAAGCGCCGGGAGAGGGTTCTCTCCTCTGGGGGAGCCTTCGTCGTCGAGACACCCTCTCCCCAACCCTCCCCCGCAAGCGGGGAAGGGAGCGCACCTTCTTCGCGGCAGAGCTTGAGGTCTGCCTATGACCAGCGCCGCGACCAAGCCCGAGCAGCTCGTTGCCGAAGCTCCCGTGCTGTCGGTCGCCGGCCTCACCACCTCCTTCATGCTCGATCGACGATGGATACCCGTCGTTCGCAACGTCTCGTTCGACGTCGCAGCCTCCGAGACCGTGGCGATCGTCGGCGAGTCCGGCTCGGGCAAGAGCGTCACCGCGCTGTCGATCATGCGGCTCATCCCGCAGGAGATCGGCCGCATCGAGGGGCGCGTCACGCTGGCCGGACGCGAGCTGCTGACGCTGCCGCAAGCGCGCATGAAGGATATCCGCGGCAATGACGTCGCCATGATCTTCCAGGAGCCGATGACGAGCCTCAATCCGGTGCTCACCATCGGCTTCCAGATCGCGGAGGCGCTGATCCAGCATCGCGGCCTGTCGCGTGTGGCGGCGGAAGCCGAGACCGTGCGCCTGCTCGATCGCGTCCGCATTCCCGCGGCGAGGTCGCGTTTCCACGAGCATCCGCATCGCTTCTCCGGCGGCATGCGCCAGCGCGTGATGATCGCGATGGCGCTGGCCTGCAGGCCAAAGCTCCTGATCGCGGACGAGCCGACCACCGCGCTCGACGTCACCATCCAGGCCCAGATCCTCGAGCTCCTGAAGCAGCTCCAGCAGGAGGAGGGGATGTCGATCCTCTTCATCACCCACGACATGGGCGTGGTCGCAGAGATCGCCGACCGTACCGTGGTGATGTATGGCGGCCAGGCGGTGGAGACGGATACGACCGCGCGCATCTTCGAAACGCCCTCGCATCCCTACACCCGCGCGCTGCTCGCCGCGGTGCCGCGGCTCGGCTCGATGGACGGCCGCGCGCGCCCGATGCGCTTTCCGATCGTCGACAAGGTGACGGGGGCTTCGGACGAGCCGGCGGAGACGCCCGACACCGTCTCGACGGCGGAGCGGCCGCTGCTCGAAGTCGCCGGCCTCACCACGCGTTTTCCGATCCGTTCCGGATTGTTCGGCAAGGTCTCCGGCCGCGTCCATGCGGTCGAGAACGTCTCGTTCACCTTGCGGGCCGGCGAGACGCTGGCGCTGGTCGGCGAATCCGGTTGCGGCAAGTCGACCACGGGACGCTCGATCCTCAAGCTGACGGAGCCGGACGGCGGCACCGTGCTGATCGACGGCCAGGACGTCCTCGCCATGAAGGGCCGTGCCTTGCGCGACGTTCGAAAGCACATGCAGATCGTCTTTCAGGATCCGTTCGCGAGCCTCAATCCGCGCATGTCGGTGGGGACGGCGATTGCGGCGCCCTTGCTGGCCAATGGCCTCGCTACCGCATCGCAGGCGCGCGACAAGGTCGCCGACCTCCTCAAGCGCGTCGGTCTTTCCGCCGACATGGCCGCGCGGTTTCCGCACGAATTCTCAGGCGGCCAGCGCCAGCGCATCTGCATCGCGCGCGCGCTCGCGCTCGGGCCGAAGCTGATCGTCGCCGATGAGGCGGTCTCCGCGCTGGACGTCTCGGTCAAGGCGCAGGTCGTCAATCTGATGCTCGACCTGCAGGCCAGCATGGGCCTTGCCTATCTCTTCATTTCCCACGACATCGCGGTGGTCGAGCGCATGAGCCACCGTGTCGCGGTGATGTATCTCGGCGAGATCGTCGAGATCGGGCCACGCGCATCCGTGTTCGGCAATCCCCAGCATCCTTACACCAAGAAGCTGATGGCCGCCGTGCCGGTGCCCGATCCCTCCCGTCGTGGCACCCGGCGTGACGTCTCGAACGACGAGATCAGAAGCCCCGTGCGCGCGCCGGACTACCAGCCCCCGGTGCGGCACTATCGCGAAGTCTCGCCCGGCCACGTCGTCCAGGCCTGGGGCGAGGAATGGTCGGGCTGAGGCGTCTCACGAATTGACGTGCACGAAATCCCGCAGCAGCGGATAGATCTCGTTGTTCCAGCGCTTGCCTGAGAACACGCCGTAATGGCCGACGCCGGCCTGCATGTGGTGGACGCGGCGATAGGCGCGCACGCCGGTGCAGAGGTCCTGGGCAGCGAGGGTCTGGCCGATCGAGCAGATGTCGTCCTTCTCGCCCTCGACCGTCATCAGCCCCATGCGGCTGACGGCCTTGGTGTTCACCGGGCGGCCGCGATGCATCAGCCTGCCCTGCGGCAGCAGGTGCTCCTGGAACACGTCGCGCACGGTCTCGATGTAGAACTCGGCCGGCAGATCCATCACGGCGAAATATTCGTCGTAGAAGGTCTTGATGGTCGCGGCCTTGTCCTTCTCGCCCTTGGCGATGTGGTTGGCGAGGTCGAGATGCTGCTTGATGTGGCGCTCGAGATTCATCGAGACGAAGGCGGTGAGCTGCACGAAGCCGGGATAGACTTTTCGCAAGGCGCCGCGGCACTGCACCGGCACGTAGTTGATCAGGTTCTGCTCGAACCATTCGATTGGCCTGCTCTTGGCGAAGTCGTTGACCCGGGTCGGCTGGATCCGCGTGTCGATCGGGCCGGCCATCAGCGTCAGCGTCGCCGGGCGCGAGGGATGGTTGTCCTCGCACATGATGGCGGCGGCCGCGAGCGCGGAGACCGAGGGCTGGCAGATCGCGACCATGTGCGGGCGCGGACCGAGCTGGCCGAGGAAATCGATCAGATGCTCGGTGTAGTCGTCGAGCCCGAAGCGGCCTTCGCTGCGCGGAATGTCGCGCGGATTGTGCCAGTCGGTGATGTAGACGTCGTGGTCCTGCAGCAGCGTCTGCACGGTGCCGCGCAACAGCGTCGCGAAATGGCCGGACATCGGCGCCACCAGCAGCATGCGCGGCTGCTCGCCGACCCCGTCTTTCTTGAAGTGCAGCAGCGAGCCGAACGGCGTTGCGTAGGCGATCTCCTCGGTGACGGCCACCTCGCGATTTCCCACCATCACGCGCTCGATGCCGTAGGCGGGGCGGTGATAGGTCAAGGTCGAGCGTGAGATCAGCTCCAGCGCGGCCGCGAGCCGGCCAATGAGCTGATCCGACATGCCCTGCGGCACCAGATTGAGAAACTTGAGCGCGGACGAGGCCCCCGCGCGCCACGGCGCCGTCAGGTCCATGTGGTTCTGAAAGGCCTGATAATTCATCGACATCATAACTGGAACGCCCACCCGTCCCGCATTGCTATGCAATAACGACGCCAAACCGGGCGGCCGGACCGCCTGCAAAATTGGCACGTCGCTTGCTGCTCACGTCACGGCAGGCACGGGCACATCCGCGAGCTGGCGGACAGGCGGGATCAGGGAAGGGCCATATGGCGAAGGCGACACTGACCATCAGCAGCAAGAATTATTCGTCCTGGTCGCTGCGCGGCTGGCTGCTGGCGAAATTCTCCGGGCTCGATTTCGAGGAGATCGTCACCGCGCCGGACGATCCGTCGGCGCGCGCGGAGATCCTGTTGCTGTCCTCGTCAATCCTGGTGCCGTGCCTGCGGCACGAGGGCGCCGTGGTCTGGGATACGCTGGCGATCGCCGAATATCTCAACGAGGTGATGCCGGCGGCCGGCCTGTTGCCCGATGACCGCATCCAGCGCGCCCATTGCCGCTCGATCTCGGGCGAAATCCATTCCGGCTTCACCACGCTGCGCGCCTCGCTGCCGGTGAATCTGAAGGGACGTTTCCCCGGCTTCAAGATCTGGTCGCGCGCGCAGGCCGATATCGACCGCGTCTCGTCGATCTGGCGCGACTGCCTGGAGCGGTCGGGCGGCCCCTTCCTGTTCGGCGCGCAGCGCACCATGGCGGATGCGATGTACGCGCCCGTGGTGACGCGCTTCGTCACCTACGACGTCAAGCTGGAGCCGCGGCTGCAGGCCTATGCCGACACCATCATGGCGATGCCCGAGATGGCCGAATGGATCGCAGCGGCGCGGGAGGAGCCCGCCGAGATCGAGGAGCTCGAGGTCGAATATTAGGCAGGCTTGGCACGGCTTGCCTGTTTCGGGGGCGGCGCCGGTCGCGGCAGCCTGAGCAGTGTATGTCCTTGCCGGGGTTAACCTTTGGCGCTGCGCGCGGCCGAGGCCGTACGCCGCGCCGCACAGATATTGTACGCACCTGCCCTCACCGCATCGACATCTAGCCGTGAACAGGTGCGTACACGGCCATTCGGCTGATTCGGGCGCGATTCGTTCGGGCCGCGTTCCGTTCGTTAAAGCGGAGCGCGGCGCCGTTGCATTTTGGAACAGATATGGGGCTTCAGGCGGCCCCGCGCTGCTTCACGCGCGGCAGGCGCCAGCCGATCACGGTGGCTTCGACCGCGATGCCGGCTTCGTGGTTCTGCCAGCGTCCCTCGACATAGCGGCAGGCGAACGGCAATTGATACGTTCCGCTGTGGTCCTCGCACAGGACTTCAAGCGCCAGGCCCGGCGGCGGTTCTCCGGCGCCGTCGAATTCCGCCAGTCGTCTATCGCGCGTTGCCATTCCGAAAATCTCCCCTAAACAAAGCCGCGGAACGAGCGCCCACTTCGTCCGCGTGCGGATCATCGTTCCCCGTCCGAGGGAACGGCGCAAGCTCAACGCGAGAATGCGGTACGAGTGTGGTAGCCTTTACCGGCTGTGCGCAAACAGCGCACATTGCCGTGATCGATCGGACGAGGAACCCTTCATGCTGCTTCGAAGCGCCGGCTTTTGTTTCGCGATATTGCTGCTCGCAACGCTGGCGCATGCGCCAGTGCACGCGCAGGACGTGCCCGGCATCGAGATCTGCACGGTCGAGAAGACCATGGAGCGGCGCACCTCCTGTCTGCAGAGCAATGTCGACTTCCTGCAGAAGACGATCACCAAGCTCAATCTCGATCATCAGCAGAAGCTCGACGCCGCCAACCGGCAGATCGACGCGCTGAAGACGAACCTCGCCGGCCTGCAGAAGACGCTTGGCGACCTCCAGGCCGCCCAGGCGAAGACGGCCGAGGACCTGAAGAAGAAACAGGACGCGCCGCCGGCCAAGGACGCGAAATAGCGCGCCGTTCACGTCACGCGGTAGCGCTCCATCACGCCAGGATCGGGCTCGTAGCCGAGCCCGTGGCCGGAGGGCACTGCGACATGGCCGGTGGCATCGGCATCGATGCGGCCGCCCCAGAGGCAGGCTTCGCGCTTGAGATGAAACATCTCCACAAGCCCGCCGTCGCGCGTCGCCAGCAGATGCAGCGTCGCCAGCAGGCCGGGGCCGAAATAGGGCGAGTGCGGCACGATCTTCACCCCGAGCCGGTCGGCGAGCGCGGCGACCTTCACAAATTCCGTGATGCCGCCGACCTTGGTCACCGACGGCTGGGCGTGGCTCACCGCGCCCGCCTCCATCATCTGGCGGAATTGATACTCGGTGCAGGCATTCTCGCCGGCGGCAATGTCGAGCCCGCCCTTGCTGCGCACTTGCGCAAGCGCGGCAAAATCCTCCGGCGGCCAGACCGGCTCCTCCAGAAACATCGGCTGCGCGTCCCGGCAGTCTTTCGCGAAGCCGATCGCCTGCGCGGCCGTGAGCGGGCAGTTCATGTCGACCATCAGCGGAATGTTCGGCCCGATCGCCTCGCGGGCGGCGAACACCGCCGGCGCCGTGGTCTCGTGCAGCTTGATCGCGCCATAGCCGAGCGCGAGCGCCTTCTTGCATTCGGCGGCGATGTCGTCGGGCGAGCCGATCCGGAGCAGGCTCGCGTAAGCCGGAATGGCCGTGCGCCTGGTCTCGCCGAGCAGGCGATGCACCGGCACGCCCTTCACCTTTGCCGCCAAATCCCACAGCGCGATGTCGAGGCCCGAGATCGCGAACATGGTGATGCCGTAGCGGCCGAACAGATGCAGGTTGCGCTGGATCTGCTCCATCGCCGCGGGGATGCCGGCGGCATCGGGCACCTTCAGCCCGCGGGCCTGCGGCGCGATCATCTCCTCCACCGCGCTGCGCGTGGTGCGCGGGCAGACATAGGCGAAGGCATCGCCCCAGCCGGTCAGCCCGGCATCGGTCGAGACCTCGACCAGCACCATATCGAGGGCGGTGATCGCGGAGGCGCCCTGGCGGAAGCTCGCGACACCCGCGTCATAGGGAATGCGGATATGGTGTGCCCGCACATCGGTGATCTCCATGACGCGGTTCCTCCTTGCTTTCTGCTGAGCGGTTCTCGGGAATGTAGCCGTGAACCGCCGGGCGTTGCCAGTGGCCATTCCCGGTCTATCCTCATGCCGGGACAGCAATGCCGATCAAGCGAAGCGGCCGATGGCCTGCGCATCATCGCCGCGCTTCAACGAGGGTGAGCCGCCATGAATCCAGCGCAGCGCGCGCTCTGGTATATCGAGAGTCATCTGGCCGAGCCGATGACGCTGGACGACATCGCTGCGGTCTCGGGCGTGTCGCGGTTCCACATCGTGCGTGCGTTTGCCGCAGCCACGGGTCTTCCGGTGATCCGTTACGTGCGCGCGCGCCGGTTGACGGAGGCCGCACGCAGCCTTGCGAACGGCGCGCCCGATATCCTGTCGCTGGCGCTGGAGGCGGATTACGGCTCGCACGAAGCATTCACCCGCGCGTTCCGCGACCAGTTCGGTGCCACGCCCGAAGCGGTGAGGGCGGCGACGTGCGTCAGCCACCTCAAGCTTCAGGAGCCGATCCTGATGGATTCCACCATGCTCGACCATCTCGCCCCGCCGCGTTTCGAAACCGCAAAGGCCTTCCTCGTCGCCGGTCCCGCCGAGCGCATCTCCTGCGATAATGGCGCCATGATCCCGGGCCTGTGGCGGCGCTTCCATCAGGAGGTCGCGGACATTCCCGCACGTGTCGGCCAAGGGAGAGATCGAGGGAGAGATCAAGTCGCTTACGGCGTCTGCTGCAATGGCGACGATGCCGGCAATTTCGACTACATCGCCGGCGTCGAGGTCGCCGATTTCTCCGACCTGCCGCGACGCTTCGCCCGCATCCGCATTCCCGGGCAGCGTTATGCGGTGTTCACCCATGCCGATCATATCGCCTCGGTCCGCCGCACCGTCAACACGATCTGGAATCAGTGGCTGCCGGCATCGGGTCTCGAGGCTGCGGATGCGCCGAATTTCGAGCGCTACGGCGAGGCCTTCGATCCCGTGACCGGCAATGGCGGCTTCGAGATCTGGGTGCCGGTGAGGGAATAGAGCTTCCGCAACGCTGGCATACCGTCCCGCTTGCTTGGCAAGCCGCGGCGACTTTGTCATAACCGCAGGCAAAGCTTGCGTGCGGAGCCGTGCCGGACATCCCGTGCAAGTCATAACAAGCCGGGAGGATCTCACGATGCCTGACGTCCGCGTTCTCGCCACCGATCTCGAATTTCCCGAAGGGCCGGTCGTGATGCCCGACGGTTCGGTGGTGCTCGTGGAGATCCGGGGACAGCGCCTGACGCGCGTCTATCCGGACGGACGCAAGGAGATCGTGGCGAAGATTCCCGGCGGTCCGAACGGCGCCGCACTCGGGCCCGACGGCAAGATCTACATCTGCAACAATGGCGGTTTCTCCTGGATCCCGACCCGCAACATGTTCATGCCGGGCCCGCAGCCGGACGACTATCTCGGCGGCTCGATCCAGCGGGTCGATTTGCAATCGGGCAAGGTCGAGACCGTCGTGACCAAATGCGGCGCGCACGATCTGCGCGGGCCGAACGATCTGGTGTTCGACAAGCAGGGCGGCCTGTGGTTCTCCGATCTCGGCAAGCGCCGCGCGCGCGAGATGGACGTCGGCGGCATGTATTATCTCAAGCCCGGCATGACCGAGCTCGTCGAGGTCGTGCACGGCATCCTGCCGGCGAACGGCATCGGGCTGTCGCCGGATGAGAATACCGTCTACATCGCGGAGACGCCGACCGGCCGTCTCTGGGCCTACGAGCTTTCCGCGCCCGGCACGCTGAAGCCGCGCGACGTGATCTATCGCGGCGAGCGGGGCAAGCCGATCTGCGGCCTCGGCGGCTACCAGATGTTCGACTCGCTCGCGGTGGAGGCCGGCGGCAATGTCTGCGTCGCCACGCTCGTCTCCGGCTGCATCTCGGTGATCGCGCCCGACGGCACGCTGGTGGAGCAGGTCCCGACCGGCGACCGCGTCACCACCAACATCGCCTTCGGCGGCCCCGAGCTGAAGACCGCCTACATCACGCTGTCAGGCAAGGGCGAGCTGGTCGCCATGGACTGGCCGCGCGGCGGATTGCCGCTCAATTTCCTAAACACGTAAACGGTGCTAGTGACCGTCATTGCGAGCGAAGCGAAGCAATCCAGGAATGCGTCCACGGTGACAGTCTGGATTGCTTCGTCGCTTCGCTCCTCGCAATGACAACGGAGAATAACATCAATGCCCTGGCCCGATCCCGTCACCCTGCGCGGACAGCACGCCCGTCTGGAGCCGCTGTCGCATCAGCATCGCGAGGGGCTGGTCGAGGCCGTCAAGGACGGCGAGCTCTCGAAGCTCTGGTACACGGCGGTCCCGACGCCCGAGGGCATGGCGAAGGAGATCGACCGCCGCCTCTCCCTGCAGACCGCGGGCTCGATGCTGCCCTTCACGGTGTTCGATGCCGCCGGCAACATCGTCGGCATGACCACCTACATGAACATCGATGCCGCCAACCGCCGCGTCGAGATCGGCTCGACCTGGTACGGCAAGAGCGCGCAGCGCGGCCCGCTCAACACGCAGTGCAAATTGCTGCTGCTGCGGCACGCCTTCGAGGCGCTGAACTGCATCGCGGTCGAGTTCCGCACGCATTTCTTCAACCACCAGAGCCGCCGCGCCATCGAGCGCCTGGGCGCCAAGCAGGATGGCATCCTGCGCAGCCACCAGATCGCGCCGAACGGCACGCTGCGCGATACCGTGGTCTACAGCATCACCGCCGCCGAATGGCCGACGGTGCAGGCGCACCTGGAATTCCAGCTCAATGACAAGCCGCGCTAGGGGCGGCCGAGGGACCATGGATAGATTCGACTACGTGATCGTCGGCGCCGGCTCTGCCGGCTGCGTGCTCACCAGCCGCCTCAGCGAGGACCCGAACACCAGCGTCTGCGTGCTTGAGGCCGGGCCGTCCGACTGGCATCCCTACATCCATCTGCCGGCGGGTTTCATCAAGACCTTCCACATGAAGAGCATCAACTGGGCCTACCAGCAGGAGCCGGGGCCCTGGACCGGCGGGCGCAGCATCTATGCGCCGCGCGGCAAGACGCTCGGCGGCTCGTCCTCGATCAACGGCCACATCTACAATCGCGGCCAGCGCATGGATTTCGACACCTGGGCGCAGATGGGCAATCGCGGCTGGGGCTATGCCGACGTGCTGCCCTACTTCCGTCGGCTGGAGAGGCGCGTCGGCGAGGGCGAGGACACCTATCGCGGCCGTGAGGGCAGCCTCACCGTCACCACCATGGACTGGCGCGATCCGCTCTGCGAAGCCTTCATGGAAGGCGCAGTCTCGCTCGGCATTCCCCGCAATCCCGACTACAACGGCAAGAGCCAGGAAGGCGTCTCCTACTGCCAGCGCACCATCGAGAGGGGCCTGCGCGTCTCCGGCGCGACCGCGTTCCTGAAGCCGGCGATGAAGCGGCCGAACGTGCATGTGCACACGCATGCGCACGCGACCGAGATCATCTTCGAGGGCAAGCGCGCCGTCGGCGTTCGCTATATGAAGGGCGGTCGCGGCGGCACGCCGGTCGAGGTGCGTGCCAACAAGGAGGTGATCCTCTCAGGCGGCACCTATAATTCGCCGCAGCTCCTGCAGCTCTCCGGCATCGGCTCGCCCGACCTCCTGCAGCAGCACGGCATCGCCGTGCGTCACGCGCTGCCGGTCGGCGAGGGCCTGCAGGATCATTACGCCCCGCGCACGGTGGCGCGGGTGAAGGACATCAAGACCATCAACGAGCTCCGCCGCGGCTTGTCGCTGTGGATCGAGGCGCTGAAATGGGCAACCGCGCGCCGCGGCCTGCTCTCGCTGTCGCCGACCATGGTCTATTGCTTCTGGCACTCCGGCGAGAGCGCGGAGAGCTCCGACCTCCAGCTCACCTTCACGCCGGCGTCCTACAAGGAAGGCGTCCAGGGCCAGCTCGAGGACGAGCCCGGCATGACCGTGGCTTCCTGGCAGCAGCGCCCGGAGAGCCGCGGCTATGTCCGCATTCGCTCCTCAGATCCGTTCGCGCCGCCGATCATCCAGACCAATTATCTCGACGCCGAGCTCGACCGCCGCGTCATCGTCGGCGGCATGAAGCTTGCGCGCAGGCTTCTGAAGTCCGCGCCGCTGTCGCCCTATTACGCCTACGAGGATTTCCCCGGCCCCAACGTCAACACCGACGACGAATTCCTGCACGCCGCGACCCAGCGCGGCACCACCACCTTCCACCCCGGCTGCACCTGCCGCATGGGCCCGGCGGACTCGACCTGGGCGGTGGTCGATGATCAGCTCCGCGTCCACGGCCTCGAAGGCCTGCGCGTCATCGACGCCTCGGTGATGCCGCGCATGATCTCGGCGAATTTGAATGCGTCCACGATGATGATCGCCGACCGCGCCTCGGACCTGATCCGCGGCAAGGCCCCGATGGAAGCCGCACGGATTCCGGATACGGCGGTGGCGTGAGCTTTCGTAGGGTGGGTAGAGCGAAGCGAAACCCATCATCGTGCGGCAATCGCTGAAGCACGATGGGTTTCGCTTCGCTCTACCCATCCTACAAGAGCGATGACGTCTATCCGAGGTTGTGCCATGATGAGGGCATGACCTCCTATCGGCGCAACTTCGTCCCCGGCGGAAGCTTCTTCTTCACGGTCAATCTCGCCGACCGTCGACAATCGCTTCTGACGGCGAATATCGACCTGTTGCGCGCGGCCTTTCGCGAGATCCATCGACGGCATCCCTTCACGATCGATGCGATTGTGATCCTGCCGGAGCATCTTCACACCGTCTGGACGATGCCGGACGGAGATGCCGATTTTGCAACGCGCTGGCGACAAATCAAATCCGCTTTCTCCCGCAGTCTCGCAACAAGCGAGCCGGTGTCGGCCAGCCGCGCCGCCAGAGGGGAGCGCGGCATCTGGCAGCGCCGCTATTGGGAGCACACCATCCGGAACGAGGAGGATTATGCCCGGCACATCGACTACGTGCACATCAACCCGGTCAAGCATGGCCTCGTCAAACGGCTGTGCGATTGGCGTCACTCGTCGTTCCACCGCCACGTGACGCTCGGCATCTATCCGGCAGACTGGGCTGGCGATCTCTCAAAGTTAGAGCGCGGCGCCGACTTCGGGGAGCCGAGTTGATGCGATGATCTGTAGGATGGGTAGAGCGCAGCGAAACCCATCATCGTGCGGCAATCGCTGAAGCACGATGGGTTTCGCTGCGCTCTACCCATCCTACTAATTGCTGTAGCGCGTCCGGGACACGCGTTCGCTCGCAAGGCTTGCGAGTATCGTAGGGTGGGCAAAGCGACTTGTCCGCCATAGCTCGGAGAGCGGCGGCGGAAGCGTGCCCACGCTTCTGTTGCGATGTTGTAGAGGTGGTGGGCACGGCGCAAGTGCGCCTTTGCCCACCCGACAAGCTTGCTGTGTCGCTCGGCAGTCAACCCCTCCTCGCAAAAATATTCCACTTTACCGAAATTCGGAATTGCGGCATAGATCGACGCAGCCCGGCCCACGAAGAGGGGCGGTTCGCGAGTCGTTCGAAACGCGGGCCGGGTTGCGGTGGACGCGGCAGCGTTGTGCGCGAGAGGCGCGGGCAGGGCGGGTAGTCCCTGTGAGCCCGAGGCTTCGTGCGGACGAGCGGCGCTGAAGTCCGGCGAAGCCTCCTGGCGAAGCCGGATGAGCTGCGTACGGCAAAACCGTGTGGTCCTGGCCGTCGTTGCTACGGTCAAGCTTCCGCGGAGGTGCGAGCGAGCCCAACCGGGCAGACTGCATCATCCAATTCGCGGGGCGAGGGAGGCCAGAAGGAAAGTTCGGCTCCCGGGAGAGCACGGCATAAGCCGTCCAACCATCGCGCAGGGAAGGCCGAGCGTTCGGCGACACCTGTATGCTGCTGTGCGGTCTTTTTCGCGTGTGCTTTTCGCGCGGCAGACCGCGGGTGCCCGTCGGCGCCCGGCCTTCCCTGCGCCCTCTTTCTTTTGGGGCGAGGAATGAACGCAAAGCTCGGGCGAGATGCGCCGCGAGGCTGCGAAGGTGTGTCTGCGAGCCAATGTCGTCGTAGGATGGGTAGAGCGGAGCGAAACCCATCATGTTTCCGCGAGGTGGATGTGCGATGGGTTTCGCTCCGCTCTACCCATCCTACGAGTGCACGTCGGAGATTGACGCCGATGCTCTCAATGACGGTTTGGAGGCAGGCTCGCGCCAGCTCCGCTCTCGTGCCCCGGACGCAGCGCAGCGCCCTTGCGGTGCGCTGCAGAGCCGGGGCCCATGTCTTCGAGCAACATCTCCGAGCAATCCGTGCTGCCCTGGGTCCCGGCTCTGCGCAGCAGCGTTGCACGCTGCAGCGCGTCCGGGACACGAAACCTTAGACTTCCCGCCGGCTCAAGAACGCCAGCCGCTCGAACAGATGCACGTCCTGCTCGTTCTTCAGCAGCGCGCCGTGCAGCGGCGGGATCAGCTTGCGCGGATCGCGCTCGCGCAGCTGCTCGACGCTCATGTCCTCGTTGAGCAGCAGCTTGAGCCAGTCCAAGAGCTCCGACGTCGACGGCTTCTTCTTCAGGCCGGGCACCTCGCGCACCTCGAAGAAGATGCGCAGGGCTTCCTCCACCAGGCGCTTCTTGATGCCGGGGAAGTGGACGTCGACGATGCGGCCCATCGTGTCGGCGTCCGGGAACTTGATGTAGTGGAAGAAGCAGCGGCGCAGGAAGGCGTCCGGCAGCTCCTTCTCGTTGTTGGAGGTGATCATCATGATCGGGCGCTGCTTCGCCTTGATCGTCTCGCCGGTCTCGTAGACATGGAATTCCATGCGGTCGAGCTCGAGCAGGAGGTCGTTCGGGAATTCGATGTCGGCCTTGTCGATCTCGTCGATCAGGAGCACCGGGCGCTGCTCGGCGCTGAACGCCTCCCACAGCTTGCCGCGCTTGATGTAGTTCCTGATGTCGGAGACGCGCGCATCGCCCAGCTGGCTGTCGCGCAGACGCGACACCGCGTCGTATTCGTAGAGACCCTGCTGCGCCTTGGTGGTGGACTTGATGTGCCAGGTCAGAAGCGGCGCGTTCAGCGCCTTCGCCACTTCCTCCGCCAGCACCGTCTTTCCGGTGCCGGGCTCGCCCTTGATGAGGAGCGGGCGCTCCAGCACGATCGAGGCGTTGACGGCGACCTTGAGATCGTCGGTCGCAACATAGTCCTTGGTGCCGGTAAATTTCATCGCGCGTCCTTGTTGGTCGTCGTCGTGAGGCAGTGCCAATTTCGCTGCCTCGGTCACGACAAGCGAACGGCCGCACATGGCGGCCGTTCCTGGTTCGGTCAGGCTTTCAGACCCGTTTTATCAGCGAAAGGATGACGAGCACAATCACCGCGCCGATGGTGGCGTCCACGATCGCGCCGACCGTGCCGGTGGCGAGCTGGATGTGCAACTGGGGCAGCACCCAGCTCGCAACCAGCGCGCCGATGATGCCGACGACGATGTTGCCGATCAGCCCAAATCCCGCCCCGTGGACAATCTTGCCGGCAAGCCAGCCTGCGATCGCGCCGATGATGAGCGCTGCGAGAATTCCCATTGCATACGTCCCCAAGACAACCCCGTGAGGGCGCCAATTCTAGAGCAAAAAGCATCCGGGTCCAGCGCCCAGCGGCAGCCTCCGCCCCTTGACGTTCGCCCCCCGACGGGCAATCTGTCACCCATGTTCCTGCAATTCTTCACCTCTCTGCGCGACGCGCAGGTCCCTGTGACGCTGCGCGAATACCTCACGCTGGTGGAGGCGCTCGACGCCGACCTTGCGGACTACTCGGTCGAGAACTTCTACTACCTGTCGCGCGCCTCGCTGGTGAAGGACGAGCGCAATCTCGACAAGTTCGACCGCGTCTTCGGCACGGTGTTCAAGGGGCTGGAAAACCTCCTGGACGCCATGGAGAAGGCCGAGATCCCCGAGGAATGGCTGAAGAAGCTCGCCGAGAAATACCTGACGGAAGAAGAGAAGAAGCAGATCGAGGCCATGGGCTGGGACAAGCTCATGGAGACCTTGAAGAAGCGGCTGGAGGAGCAGAAGGGCCGGCACCAGGGCGGCTCGAAGTGGATCGGCACGGCAGGCACCTCGCCGTTCGGCGCCCACGGCTACAATCCCGAGGGCGTGCGCATCGGCCAGGAAAAGAACCGCAACAACCGCGCCGTGAAGGTGTGGGACAAACGCGAGTTCAAGGATCTCGACGGCAATGTCGAGCTCGGCATCCGCAACATCAAGGTGGCGCTGCGCCGCCTGCGCAAGTTCGCGCGCACCGGCGCGCCCGACGAGCTCGATCTCGACACCACCATCCGCGAGACCGCCAATCACGGCTATCTCGACGTCCACATGCGCCCCGAGCGGCGCAATGCGGTGAAGCTCTTGGTGTTCTTCGACATCGGCGGCTCCATGGACATGCATATCGAGCAGGTCGAGGAGCTGTTCTCGGCGGCGAAGAGCGAGTTCAAGCACATGGAATATTTCTACTTCCACAACTGCCTGTATGAAGGCGTGTGGAAGCAGAACAAGCGCCGCTTCACCGACCGCACGCCGACCTGGGACGTGCTGCACAAATACCCGCACGATTACAAGATCGTGTTCGTCGGCGACGCCTCGATGAGCCCTTACGAGATCATGGTGCCCGGCGGCTCGGTCGAGCACGTCAACGAGGAGCCCGGCTCGGTCTGGCTCGACCGCATCATCCGCACCTATCCGCATGCGGTGTGGCTGAACCCGGTGCAGCAGAAGCACTGGGACTATTCGGAATCCACCACCATCATCAAGCGCATCTTCGCGGGCCGGATGTATCCGATCACGATCGAGGGGCTGGAAGCCGCGATGAAGGAATTGACGCACTAGCTCCATCCACCGTCATTCCGGACGGCCGCAAGGCGGCCGATCCGGAATCTCGAGATGGAGTGTGACGATCGAGGTTCTCAGGTGCGCAAGTGCGCACCATGGTTCGATGCTGCGCATCGCCCCGGAACGACGGAGAAAAGAAGGGAAGACCCATGCCCCAAAACATCACCCGCGGCATCAAGGCGCTGATCGACGAGGCCAATGCCGAGATCGAGACGCTCACCGCCAAGGACGCCATCGAGATCTCCAAGAACGGCGACGTCGTCATCGTCGACATCCGCGACCCCCGCGAGATCGAGCGCGACGGCCGTATCCCCGGCGCCTTCGCCTGCACCCGCGGCATGCTCGAATTCTGGATCGATCCGCAGAGCCCCTACGCCAAGCCGATCTTCCAGGAGGACAAGAAGTTCGTGTTCCACTGCGCCGGCGGCCTGCGCTCCGCGCTCGCCGCCAAGACCGCGCAGGACATGGGCCTGAAGCCCGTCGCCCACATCGCCGGCGGCTACGCCGCCTGGCGCGATGCCGGCGGCCCGGTCGAGAAGTGGGAGCCGAAGAAGAAGGGCTAAATTTGTCACACGCGGGCTTGACCCGCGTGTCCATCATTTCAAGAACGATGGATTGCCGGGGCAAGCCCGGCAATGACGACTGGAGAGTAACTTCGCATGACCGCCACCGACCCCCTCGTCTCCACCGAATGGCTCGCCGCCCATGTCGGCGATGCCAACGTCAAGATCCTCGACGCCAGCTTCAAGCTGCCGGGCGTGCTGCCGCTGCCGAAGGACGATTATCTCGCCGCGCATCTGCCCGGCGCTGCGTTCTTCGACGTCGATGCGGTGTCGGACCATTCCAACCCGCTGCCGCACATGTATCCGAGCGCCGAGCAGTTCGGCCGCGACGTCGGCAATCTCGGCATCTCGAACGCCGACACCGTCGTGCTCTACGATGCCGGCGGCTGGGTCGCCGCGCCGCGGGCGTGGTGGATGTTCCTGGCGTTCGGCCACGACAACGTGCGCATTCTCAACGGCGGCCTGAAGAAATGGCGCGCCGAGGGCCGCCCCGTGGAGAGCGGCGAGGTGAAGCCGAAGCCGGCGGCGTTCAAGGCGAGCTTTGACGGCAAGCGCGTGCGCAGCATGCAGCAGCTGATCGCCAATGTCGAAACCCGTGCCGAGCAGGTGATCGACGCCCGCGCCGCCGACCGTTTCGAGGGCCGCGCGCCCGAGCCGCGTCCGGGCATCCGCTCCGGCCACATCCCCGGCGCCCGCAACGTGCCGTATAATCTGCTGTTCGACGCCGCGACCGGCACGATGAAGCCGCTCGAGGATCTGCGCGCCGCCTTCACGGGCGCCGGCGTCAGGCTCGATGCGCCGATCGTCACCAGCTGCGGCTCCGGCGTCTCCGCCGGCGTGCTGACGCTCGCGCTCTACCGCCTCGGGATCACCGACACCGCGCTCTATGACGGCTCCTGGTCGGAATGGGGCCAGGAGGGCGGCCCGGCCATCGCGACCGGTCCGGCGTAACACCACGATGACGGTGCGCTCCCTCGCCCCGCTTGCGGGGAGAGGCGAAGCAAGAGCCTCACCGCGTCCGCGCGGTCGTCGTCGCGAACGCCGGCTGCTGCTGCTGGCCGAACGGATCCAGCTGCTGCTGCAATTGCTGCGGCGGCGGGCGCCGCACCACGCGCTGCCGCTTCTTCGCCTTCGCCTTGCGCTTGGTCGCCTTGTCGTCGGGCTTGCTCTCGACCTTGCTTTCGGCCTTGGCCTTCGCCGGCGCATCCTTCACGGCCGTCGTCGCCGGGTCGTTTAGCGCAGCCAGCTTCCCCGAAGCGACCTCGGGCGCCGAGGAGGCGGGGGCGGCATGGGGATCGACCGGTGCCGGCTCGCTGGCGGTTGCGGCGGCGTCAGGCTGACCGTCAGGCTTGGCGTCCAGCTTGGCGTCCGGAATCGACGCCGTGGCGTCGGCTGGGGTGAGCGTGTCGGCAGGAGCCGGCGCAGCGGCTTCCGTCGTCGTCTCGGACTCGACCGGCTCGATGGCCGCCGCGTCCGTGGCGGGCGCAGCGACCTGGGCCGGGACGTCAGCCTCGGTCAGCGCGGCGACCTGCTCCGGCTCGGGCTCGGTTGCCGGCAGTCCAATGGTCGGCACCCGGTCGCGCAACGACGGCTCGGGGTCGGCCGCGACCTCCGGCTCGGCGCGGAGGATTGCGAGCACCGGCGGGGCCGGCTCGGACACCCGCGCGAACATCTGCTCCTGCGGGCCGTTCCGCCAGGAGGGGTTGCTGACATACTGCTCATGGCTTGCGCGCAGCAGCGCGGCGGCGCCCAGGCCGAACACCAGGATGGAGGTTGACAGCAGGATCGCGGCAAACAGGAAGCGAAAGCCGGGAAGCATCGAAGGATTGCGGATTTCCGCCCCGGCGGCGTGGGGTGCCAGGGCCCATGAGCCATCTGAACGCGGTGACGGTACTGTTTGCCGCGTTCGCCGCGCGGGGATCGGAGCTCAAATCGGCGGCGAATCAGGCTGATTCGAACATACCGCAACGATTCCGAGCCGTTCCGTTAAATTCGGAGCTGACGTGACGGGCAATCCGCGGCGCCATCCGATTTCCGGCCCGTGATGCAACGGGGCAACGGTAGTCTTGCGGATCACAAAACGGCAAATCCGGCTCAAATAAGCCTGATATGTCTTGAATGTGCCGCTATCTTCCGTCATCTGGCCGTTAACGGTCCGATCGGGCTTGGGGACTATACAAGAGCGATGATGATCAAACATTTTCTGACGATATGCGCTGCCGCAACGGTCGCTGCGGCCGGAACCTCGCTCGCGCAGGCTCAGAGCTATCCGGTCCAGCAGGTGCCGGCCTACGGCGCACCGTCGGAGTATCGCCCCGGCGATCGCACGCCGAATTTCGATGCGCTGGACGATGACGACGACGGGCTGCCGCACGCATCATTGCCGCCGCCCGGCCCGGCTGACGATCCGCGCTATGGCCGCCCGCTCGGCACGCCCCCGGTCTACTCGGCAGCCCCGCCTCAGGGGCCGGTGATGTCGCCGGATGATCCGCGTTACGGCCGTCCGGCAGGCGCTCCACCGGTCTATTCGGCCGCGCCGCCGCAGGGCCCGGTGATGTCGCCCGACGATCCGCGCTATGGCCGCCCCGCCGGTCCGCCGGCGGTGATTTATGCCGATCGTCCCCCCCAGCAGGCTCCTGCCAATGATGGCCTGCGTCCGCCGGAGGCCGTCGGCGGTCCCGCCGCGACCGGAACGGTCCAGGCCGGCCAGCCGCCCGTCGGCACCGATGGTCGCCCTGTGACCCTGGCTGCGCTGCCGCCCGAGGAGCAGCCCGATGCTGCGCCGGTGCAGCTGCCGCCGAACCTGCGCCGCCAGGAGGTTTCGTTCCAGACCAAGGAGCCGGCCGGCACGCTCGTGGTCGATACGCCCAACACCTATCTCTACTACGTGCTCGGCAATGGCCGCGCGATCCGCTACGGCGTCCGCGTCGGCCGCGACGGCTTCACCTGGACCGGCGTGCAGAAGATCACCCGCAAGGCCGAGTGGCCGGATTGGCATCCGCCGACCGAGATGATCGAGCGCCAGCCCTATCTGCCGCGCTTCATGGCCGGCGGCCCCGGCAATCCGCTCGGCGCCCGCGCGATGTATCTCGGCTCGACCGTCTACCGCATCCACGGCACCAACCAGCCCTCGACCATCGGCAAGTTCGTCTCGTCGGGCTGTATCGGCATGCTGAACGAGGACGTCTCCGACCTGTTCGATCGCGTCAAGGTCGGCACCCGCGTCGTCGTGCTCCCCGGTGGCCCACCGCCGGGAACGGCGACCGCCTCGGCTGCGCCGACGCCCGGCGCTGCCACATCCGGTGCAGCTGGTCCGGCTCCGATGTCGGCCCAGGCTGGTCCGGTCCCCGGGACGCAGCCGACGGTGGTGCCGCCGCTGCCTGCCCCGGTGACCGTACGCTAAGCGCTACAAGAAATCTGATAGAGCGAAGGGCGTGCCATCGGCACGCCTTTCATCGTTTCAGGCCAGCCTGCGCGGCAGCTCTGCGCCCGCGGTGAAAGCATCGATCGCCTCGACCATCTGGCCGTAATGGATGCCAAGACCATCCTTGGTGGCGTAGCCGAGATGCGGCGTCAGCACGAGATTGTCGAGCTTGCGGAAGGGATGCTCGACCGGCAGCGGCTCGACCGAGAACACGTCGAGGCCGGCGCCCGCGATCCTGCGCTGCTGCAACGCCTCGAGCAGCGCCTGCTCGTCCACGATCGGCCCGCGCGCGGTGTTGACGAGGAATGCCGTCGGCTTCATCCGGGCCAGGTCGTCGCGGCTGACGAGACCGCGCGAGCGCTCGCTCAGCACGACATGGATGGTGACGATGTCGGCCCTGGCGAACAGCTCCTCCTTGGTGGCGTAGCCGACGCCGGAGCCCGCGCATTTCTCCGGCGTCAGGTTCGGGCTCCAGGCGATCACGTTCATGCCGAACGCCTTGGCGATCCCGGCCATCTTGCTGCCGAGCTTGCCGAGCCCGACGATTCCGAGCGTCATGCCCTCGATCTCGACGCCGGCAAAGGTCTGCCAGGGCTCGCCGGCATGCATGCGCGCATTCTCACGGCCAATGCCGCGGGTCAGCTCCAGGATCAGGCCCATGGCCAGCGGCGCGGTGGGATCGCGGGAATATTGCGTGCCGCCGACGGCGATGCCGCGCGCCTTCGCAGCTTCCATGTCGATCGCGGCGTTGCGCATGCCGGAGGTCAAGAGCAGCTTCAGCTTCGGCAAGCTCTCGAACAGGCTCTTGGGGAAAGCGGTGCGCTCGCGCATCGCGCAGATGATCTCGAAGTCGGCCAGCGCGCTGGCGGCGGCCTGCTCCGAAGCGAAGGGGTGGCTGAACACGGTGACGTCGATGCGGTCGGACAGTCTCTGCCAGTCGGCAACATCGAGCGCGAGGTTGAAATAATCGTCGAGAATTGCACAGCGCAGCCGGCTCATCAGCGTTCATCCATGGCGAGGGGTGAGGGCGCTGGACGAGCGCCATCGTCGGACCGGGCCATGGTTGCGCGCAATCGCAGCAGCGCGCAAGCCGTCTGCGTCTTCAAGAATCCGACAGCAGAGCGGGCTTTAGAGGTCGCGGGGCTTCAGGCGGAACGGCGCATCCATGCCGTGCTTGGCGCGCCAGGCGGGTCCGGGGCCGCGCATGTAGTGCAGCTCAGGCCGGTAGGGATTGAAGGCGGTGGCGAAGAAGCGCTTCCAGAATCCCCTGATCTCCGAGGCGAAGTCGGAGACGTGGCCGGCTTCTGCCGGAACAGGAAGAGAATGGGTCTCGATCAGAGCCATGATGCGGCCTCGCTGTGCTCCCGTTCGTTCTGAGCGGTGGCGCTGTTTCCGCGCGCGAAACCGAGCTTTCGGCCTGATTTATTAAAAGATGGTTTCAATTGTCCGGATCGGTGGCCGGATGGTGTCCGGTCCGTAATCACCAGTGGTGAACGGACGGAAAACGTTGCCCTTTTGGGACGGGCTCGCTACATCGCTGGCAAAGCAAATTTCCTCAAATCGAAGGTTTTCGGGACCGATGGCGCGCCAGTTCATCTACTTCATGCAGGGCCTGACCAAGAGCTACCCGACCCGCAAGGTGCTCGATAACATCCATCTGTCGTTCTACCCGGACGCCAAGATCGGCGTGCTCGGCGTCAACGGCTCGGGCAAGTCGACCCTGCTCAGGATCATGGCCGGCCTCGACAAGGAATACACCGGCGAGGCCTGGGTCGCCGAGGGCGCCCGCGTCGGCTATCTCGAGCAGGAGCCGCAGCTCGACCCTGCGCTCTCGGTGCGCGAGAACGTCATGCTGGGCGTCGCCAAGAAGAAGGCCATCCTCGACCGCTACAACGAGCTTGCGGTCAACTACTCGGAAGAGACCGCCGACGAGATGACCAAGCTGCAGGACGAGATCGAGGCCCAGGGCCTCTGGGATCTCGACAGCAAGGTCGACCAGGCCATGGACGCGCTGCGCTGTCCACCCGACGATGCCGACGTGACCAAGCTCTCCGGCGGCGAGCGCCGCCGCGTCGCGCTCTGCAAGCTGCTGCTCGACCAGCCCGAACTCCTGCTGCTGGACGAACCGACCAACCATCTCGACGCCGAGTCGGTGTCGTGGCTGGAAGGCCATTTGCGCAACTATCCCGGCGCGATCCTGATCGTGACCCACGACCGCTACTTCCTCGACAACGTCACGGGCTGGATCCTCGAGCTCGACCGCGGCCGCGGCATTCCCTATGAGGGCAATTACTCGTCCTGGCTGGTGCAGAAGCAGAAGCGCCTGGAGCAGGAGGGACGCGAGGACGTAGCGCACCAGAAGACGCTGGCCCGCGAGCAGGAATGGGTCGCGTCCTCGCCGAAAGCGCGCCAGGCCAAGTCCAAGGCGCGCTACCAGCGCTATGAGGAACTGCTCAAGAAGGCGAGCGAGAAGCAGACCCAGACCGCGCAGATCATCATTCCCGTTGCCGAACGGCTCGGCGCCAACGTGGTCGATTTCGATGGGCTCAGCAAAGGCTTCGGCGATCGCCTCCTGATCGACAATCTCACCTTCAAGCTGCCGCCCGGCGGCATCGTCGGCGTGATCGGTCCGAACGGCGCCGGCAAGACCACGTTGTTCAGGATGATCACCGGCCAGGAGAAGCCGGACGCTGGGACCATCACGATCGGCGAGACCGTGCATCTCGGCTATGTCGACCAGTCGCGCGATGCGCTCGACGGCAAGAAGACCGTGTGGGAGGAAATCTCCGGCGGCAACGAGCTGATCCTGCTCGGCAAGAAGGAGGTGAATTCGCGCGGTTATTGCTCGTCGTTCAACTTCAAGGGTGCGGACCAGCAGAAGAAGGTCGGTGCGCTCTCCGGCGGTGAACGCAACCGCGTGCATCTGGCCAAGATGCTGAAGTCCGGCGCCAACGTGCTGCTGCTCGACGAGCCGACCAACGACCTCGACGTCGACACGCTGCGCGCGCTCGAAGAGGCGCTGGAGGATTTTGCCGGCTGCGCCGTCATCATCAGCCATGATCGCTGGTTCCTCGACCGTATCGCGACCCACATCCTGGCCTTCGAAGGCGACAGCCACGTCGAATGGTTCGAGGGCAACTTCCAGGACTACGAGAAGGACAAGATGCGCCGGCTCGGCCAGGACAGCATCATCCCGCACCGCATGAAGTACAAGAAGCTGACGCGGTGACGGCGGCATGATGCGGCGGGCGCTCATCGCTGCGATGATCGCGGTCACCTGCGGCTGGTCGTCCGCCCGCGCCGCTGATGCCGCCTTTACCCAGTTCATCGCTTCGCTCTGGCCGGAGGCGCAGGCCGAAGGCGTCTCGCGCACGACCTTCGATGCGCAGACGCGCGGGCTCGAGCCGGACTACAAGCTGCCCGACCTGATCCTGCCCGGGCGCCCCGCGACGGGCGCGCCGTCGCAAGCCGAGTTCGTGCAGGTGCCGGCGGATTACGTCAGGGAATCCTCGATCGCGCGGCTGGCCGGCGAGGGGCAGCGGCTGCTGCAAAAGCATCGCGCCGTGCTCAGCGAGATCGAAAAGAAGTCCGGCGTGCCGGCCACCGTGATGCTGGCGATCTGGGGCCGCGAGACCGATTATGGCCGCTACACGCTGCCTTACGATCTGGTCCGCGTGCTGGCG
The DNA here is from genome assembly GCF_000482425.1 of Bradyrhizobium sp. 22. Classification (NCBI taxonomy): domain Bacteria; kingdom Pseudomonadati; phylum Pseudomonadota; class Alphaproteobacteria; order Hyphomicrobiales; family Nitrobacteraceae; genus Bradyrhizobium; species Bradyrhizobium sp. 22. The sequence goes on along the minus strand of NZ_KI519400.1, from coordinate 761,681 downwards.
ACCCAGGCCTATGTGGGGCGGCGCAAGGATCAATACCGCACCGAGTTCATCCTTGCGCTGAAGCTCCTCGGCGAGGGCGTGGTGACGCGCAAGGACATGCGCTCGTCCTGGGCGGGCGCCACCGGACTCACGCAGTTCCTGCCATCGGAGTATTACAAGCACGGCGTCGATTTCGACGGCGACGGCCGCATCGACATCTGGCACTCGGTGCCGGATGCGCTGGCCTCGGCCGCGCAGCAGCTCGCCAACAAGGGCTGGCAGAGCGGCGTGCGCTGGGCCTACGAAGTGCAGGCGCCCGCAAAGGTCGATTGCACCGCTGGCGTACCCGAGGTGACGAAGCCGATCGGCCAGTGGCTGCGCGAAGGCTTCGTGCCGGTGCGTGGCCAGCGCCTGAGCGCGGCGGAGCAGGCCCAGCCGGCCTCGCTGCTGCAGCCCGAGGGCATCTACGGCCCGTCATTCCTGACCACCAAGAACTACTTCGTCATCAAGGAATACAATTTCTCCGACCTTTATGTGCTGTTCGTCGGCCATCTCAGCGACCGCATGACCAGCCCGCTGCCGTTCGCAACGCCCTGGTCGGCCTCGAAGCAGTTGCGCACCAAGGACGTCGAGACCATGCAGCGCGGGCTGACGCGGATCGGACTCTACAAGGACAAGATCGACGGCAAGGCCGGCATGCAGACGCGTGCAGCGCTGGGCGCCTATCAGAAGTCGGCGGGCCTCAAGGTCGATTGCTGGCCGAGCGAAGAGGTCCTCCGCTCGATCCAGGCGGCGCGCTAGCGAAGCGGCAAAAGAAAAGCCCGGCCGATGCTCTCGGCCGGGCTTCCCGATCGCGGCGCGCATGCGCCAAAGCGATCAGATCAGGCGATCAGATCAGTAGCAGACGCGAACCGGACGGCTGACCCAGCCGTAGCCATCCCAATAGCGCTCACGACGCCAGTAGCAGGGCGCGGGCGGCGGGGGCTCGGCGATATAGACGGGACCGCCATAGGCGGGACGGCTCGAGGCGATCGCGCCGCCGACAATGGCGCCACCGATCAGGCCGGCCGCGATGCCGGCGCCGACGTCGCCGGCTTTCGCGGACGGCGTGGCGGTGACCAGCGAACCGGCGACCGTCGCGACCGTGAGGGCGGCAACTAGAGTCTTCTTCATGCTCAGGGCTCTCCTGGGAGATGGGTCCTCTGGTTAGAGGCGCCCGGGTTTCAAAGGTTCACGCACACTCTGATGGAATTGGCCGTCCGGCTAGGAAGCGCGCAAATGGTCAATCCACGGTAAACGCACACGGAGCTGTGACGAGAAAAAGCGGTGTTTTTCAGGCCCCGAGATGAACAGCGTATCCGTAGTGAACCGGTGCAGCTGAAGCCGTCGCAGTGAGCCGGTTGGAGGCGGCTCAGCCACAGACCCTGACGCGGCGGATGCGCCAGGCATAGCCGTCCCAGAAACGCTGCTTCTGCCAGACGCAGCCGCCGCCATAATATCCGCGGCCATAATAGCCGTCGGCGACATAGCCGGGAGCCGGCGCATAATAGCGGGGCGGGTAATAGCCGGGTTCGTAATAGCCCGGACCGGGTCCGTAATAATACGGAGAGGCCAGCGCGCCGCCGACAATTGCGCCGCCGATGATGCCGGCGGCTACGCCCGCGGCGACGCCGCGCTGGGCGTGCGCCGGAGTTCCGGCCGCCACGGCCAGGGTCGCGACGGCTGCGACCGCCAGGAGCAATTTCTTCATTGGCTTGGACCTTTCGTACAAACACGCTGGAACCCTTTGCGGCAGAGTTCCATACTTCGCTTGAATGATCAATGAACGGCCCCTTTGCCGGGCGCGACCAATTGATGTGAACCGGGTCTGCCAGGAAGCGACGATGGGCAACGCGATGATGAATGCACTGATCGCAGCGGGGGCTGTCTCTGCGATCGGCTACGGCTGGCTGGTCCACCTCCAGAATCGCCGCCGACGCTCGCGTGCCGGAGCCGGTGGCGACGGCGGGAGCAGCAGCGAGACCTCCTACAGCGGGACAAATGACGGCTTCTCGCTGGGCAGCTGGTTTTCCGGCGACAGCACGGGGAACTCGACCGATAGCGGCACTTGTTCCAGCAGCGACAACGGCGGCGGTGGCGGGGATTGTGGAGGTGGCGGCGACGGTGGTGGGGGCGGCGGCGGCGACTAGATCCGCTCTAATCTTGATCCACCGCAACGCCGGGTTTTGAAGTCCTTCTAGGCTGTCCGTGGGCCAGTTTGGAATAGCTTAAAATACCGGTTTTTCCCTTTGCATCCGGGCGGCCCGTTAAATATCGATGATGACGCATCACCGAAGGGCCTGCCGCTTCCATGATCGTTTGTTCCTGTAACGTGCTGAGCGATGACGACATCCGCGCCGCCGTCGCCGAGTCCGACGACGCCGTGCGCCATGCCAAGCAGGTCTATGGATGCCTCGGCTGCAGCGCCGAATGCGGCCGCTGTGCGCGGACGATCAAGACCATCATCGACGAAGCCCTTGGCCCCTGCGCCCAGTCCTGCTGTGCCGGTTGCCCGCACAGCCACACGATGGCCGCCAATGACGAGACGGCCGCGCCCGTCCAGTTCGCCCTCGCGGCCTGCTGACGTCTTCCCGCCGGATCGGCAGAGCTTTTCCCCGGTTGCGTCTCGGTAGCCAGTTGCCCTCATCCGCAAATTGACTTAGAACCATTCTAAATTCGGTTAGGGCCGATTTGGAATGCAAGAGCTGGAGTGAACCATGCAGGGCGACGCAAAAGTCATCGACTATCTCAACAAGGCGCTGCGTCACGAACTGACTGCGATTAACCAGTACTGGCTGCACTATCGCTTCCTCGACAATTGGGGCCTCCTCGACATGGCCAAGGTCTGGCGCAAGGAATCGATCGAGGAGATGGAGCATGCCGACAAGCTCACCGCGCGCATCCTGTTCCTCGACGGTTTCCCGAACATGCAGGTGCTCGATCCGCTGCGCATCGGCCAGAACGTCAAGGAGATCATCGAGTGCGATCTCGCCGCCGAGATGAGCGCGCGGGCGCTCTATCAGGAGGCGGCGACCTACTGCCACGGCGCCAAGGACTACGTCACGCGCGACCTGTTCGAGAAGCTGATGAGCGACGAGGAGCACCACATCGACTTCCTCGAAACCCAGCTCGACCTGATCGGCCGCATCGGCCTCGAACTCTACACCCAGAAGCACGTCGGCGGGCTCGAGGGCGAGGGGCATTAGGCCCTGGCTCTGGCCCATCCATTCGTCATGGCCGGGCTTGACCCGGCCATCCACGTGTTGCCGCGCGACACAGACGTGGATGCCCGGGACAAGCCCGGGCATGACGGTTCGTTTGCGGAACCACGCCCCACTACAACTGCGTCTTGTAGAGCTCTTCCACGGTCTCCTGGCTGGCCGGTTCGCCGAGGCCGGTCTGGTCGTGAATGACCGTGACGATGCTCGGCATCACCGAGCGCTGCACCTTGTCCGACGACCATAGCTTCGAGCGCATCAGCGCCTTGCCGCAGTGGAAATAGACTTCGCTCACGGCGACGTTCAGCACCGCCCGCGGCGGCTTGCCGAACTCGATCATGGACGCGAGCAGGTCCGGATCGGCCGAGAGCGTGCCGCGCCCGCCGACGCGCAGCGTCTCGTCGATGCCGGGAACGAAGAACAACAGCTGCACGAAGCCCGAGCCCTCGACGACGTTGCGGAAGCTGTCGATCCGGTTGTTGCCGGAGCGGTCGGGCATCAACAGCTGGTTGGGACCGGCGACGTGGACGAAGCCGATGCCGCCCCCGCGCGGCGAGGCATCGACGCTGCCGTCCGCTCCCGATGTCGCGAGCACGCAGAACGGCGACATCTCGATGAACTTCTTCGCATGCGCGTCGATCGCGGGACGCGCTTTCGCGATCACGCGCGGGCTCGGCTTGGCATAGATGGTGGCGAGGTCTTCGGCGCAAAGATCGGTCAAAGGCGTGCCTCCGCATCGGATTGGCGGCAACCTACCCGATCGGCCCGTTGCCAGCCAATGGAATCGATCAAGGCGCGTTATACCGCGTCCGCCGGCACGAAGCAGCTGATGATGATGGCGCCGCGGTGGTGGACGTACCACACCACGGCCTGGCCGACCGGATTGCCCTGATCGCGGATCACCGCGCGCCCGGGCACCTCCATCCATTGTCCTTCGATCGGCACCCAATAGACGCCGCCGCGCACGTCGTACTCGGTACGATGGCCGTCGGAGATGTCGCAGCAGGGCACGCCGTTCGGCGCGATGACGCTCTTGAACCAGGCGCGGATGTCAGGCGGAACATGGTCGTATTGACCGTTGTCGCGCGCGAACGCGGCGCTCGTCAGCGCCGTCATCGCGGCCAGCCAAACGCACAATGCGAGGCTGCGCATGCGGTCCTCCTCGTCGCGTGTCGTGCATCGGCGCGCAATCGTCCCGCGCGTCGATTCGGATTCGTTGGCGCGATTAAGCCCGAGCTCTCAGCGCATTGCATGCTCAAATAATATGCGGCGCCGACGCGTCGCACATGATGCGTTGCAAAATCAGCGGCGCGCCGATTCCATGGTTTGCTGGGGCGTGCTCTCCAGCCATTGCCTGATCTGCTCGCTGTAGAACTTCGCATTGCCGGTGGTGCCGTGGCCGCGCGTCTCGGCGCTGGCAGGGATCAGATACAACTTGCCGTTCTTGACCCGCTTCATGGCCGCCTCGGTGATGCCGGTCTCGGGGGGATTGCGCTCGTCGTCGGCGGAATTGATCAGGAGCAGCGACGCTTCGATGGCCTCCAGCTTCTCGCCGGCATTGTAGTCGTGCGAGGACTCCCACTGGTAGACGAAGTCGTTGGCATCTGCCGTGATCGGCGTCGCGAGCCGGTCGTCGACCATCTTGTCGGCCTTGGCCGCGGTCGGGGCCTGCGCTTGATAGGCGAGCGTGCCGCCGATGCTGGCGATGCCGTAGGCTGTGACGGCGTACTTCATCATGCGCGGCTGGCCGGTGTAGTTGCCGCCATTGTAGTCGGGATCGTTGCGGATGGTGTCGAGCATGATCCGCCGCATCATCCAGTTGCGCGAGGCCATCTCGGTCGGCTGCGAGGCCATCGGAATCAGCGCGTCCATCGCCTTCGGATATTTCACGCCCCACAGCCAGGTGTGCATGCCGCCCATCGAATTGCCGATGACGAGCCGCAAATGCTTGACGCCGAGGCCCTCCGTCACCAGGCGGTACTGCGCCTCGACCATGTCGTCGTAATTGTATTTCGGAAAGTTCGTCTTCATGCCGTCGGACGGCTTCGACGATTTGCCGTGGCCGATGCTGTCGGGAAGGATGATGTAGTACTTGGCGGCGTCGAGCGGCTGCCCGGGGCCGAACAGCTCGCCGCCGAAGGAAGGTCCCAGCATGCCGGTGCCCGAGCCGCCCGTGCCGTGCAGCACCAGCACCGGCTGGCCCGAGGGCTCGCCGACCGTGGTGTAATGCAGCTTCAGTTCAGGCATGACCTCGCCGGTGTGGAACTTGAAATCCTTGGCGATCCAGTCGCCCTGCCGGGGGGCGGGACGATCTGCGGCCGTCGCAGACATCGAAAAGGACAACAGGACGGTCGATAGCGCGGCGCAAAGCACCTTCATGTCTCTCATGTCTCTCTCCCCGTTGCGGCTCGTCAGTGGCCGCGTTGCGATGGAACTTAGCAGAAATGCGGGGAAGGATGTAGGATTTCGGCTCCGCCGATCGTCTTCATGGAAACATCCGAAGAGAGGCCTGCATGTGCCGCAACATCAAGACGCTGTTCAATTTCGAGCCGCCGGCGACGGAGGACGAGATCCATGCCAGCGCGCTGCAATTCGTGCGAAAATTGTCCGGCTTCAACAAGCCGTCGCAGGCCAATGAGGCGGCGTTCGACCGTGCGGTGGCGGAAGTCTCGGAGGCCGCGCGAAGATTGCTGAGCTCGCTGCACACCCATGCGCCGGCGCGCGACCGCGAGGTCGAGGCGGAGCGGGCCAGGGAGCGCTCGCGGCTGCGGTTCGGCTAGAGCAAGATCATGCCCAATCAACACCCTCAAGCGCGATGGCGATTCATCCAAGTCTCATCGCGCTTTGGCAGCGCCGCCACTCCTTCCGTGATCTGGCTCACGGTATGGGCGGCCCGGCCTTGCCATGATGTCCACCGGGGTTTTGACAGCCCGGGAGCACGATCATGAGCCGCCCCCTTCTTCCTCTGAAAGCAGGTGCCATCGTTCTCACGCTGCTATGGACGGCGTGGATGATGTGGTGGAGCGGCTCGTTCTCGAGCGCCCAGGTGATCATCCTTGCCCTGTGCGGCGCGGCGGTCGGCTATCTCTGGTATCGCGCCATGCGCTGGCAGTTCGAGCGCATGGGCTTGCTGCCGCACAAGGACGATGCGTCCGGCGCGTCCTGATCTTTCTCGTGTCCCGGACGCGGTGCGGCGCGAAGTGCCGCCCTGCAGAGCCGGGACCCAGTCATCGTCGGCGCAGGTCTCGGTAATATGGGCCCCGGCTCAGCAGCGCAGCATTGCATGCCGCGCTGCGTCCGGGGCACCGCGATGCTGCTAGTCTTCGTCGACGTGCTTCTTCTTTTTCTTCTTTTTCTTGTGCCCGTCGCCGTCGTGGCTCTCGTCAACAATGGCTTCATCGGGCTCCTGAACGGCGGCCGCCAGCGCTTCCCGCTCGGCGGCCTCGCGCTCGCGTTGACGGCGGCGCTCGTCCCAGGCATCGAAGAGTTGGTCGAGCCACGGCAGCACCTGCTCGATCGAGGGCAGCTGACCGGCAGGCCCCGGCTCGCCGCGCGGGCCTTGCGGCCCCGTCGGCCCCTGCGGTCCGGCAGGTCCCTGCGCGCCGACTGGCCCGCGCGGGCCGGCTTCGCCCTGCTTGCCTTGCGGACCGGGCTTGCCAGGCGGGCCGGCCTTTCCGAGCGGCCCCGGCTTGCCCTGCGGCCCCGGCTTGCCGCGCGCACCGTCGGGCCCGCGCCGTCCCGGATGACCCTGCGGCCCAGGCCGTCCCGGCTCGCCCTGCCGTCCGCGCGGGCCTTGAGGTCCCGGCCGTCGTCCTTGATCGTCTGCCACGCCACTGCTCCCTTAACCCGAAGCAAGCTACTTAGCGGCGTTTGACGACAGCAGCAATTCCGCGCCCGCGCATCGCGCGACGCGGGTCAACGTCGATGCGCGCGGCCCACGCGCTAGTCCTGATAGGCAGGCACCTCGATGCCGGATGCGGCATAGAGCTTGATCTTGTTGCGCAGCGTGCGCACCGACAGGCCGAGTACGCGCGAGGCGCGGGTGCGGTTGCCGTCGCAGCGCGCCAGCGTCTGCAGCACGAGCTCGCGTTCGACCTCGTCGACGGTGGCGCCGATCAGCAGTGGAACGATCTGGTTAGGGGCAAGAAATTGGGCGCCCGGCTCGGACGCGGCGACGTGAACAGTGGTCATCGATACACTCCCCGATCAACGCCCGCTTCCATCGTTGGAAGCGGATCGAGAACAAACGACCCCCAAGCCGTAGATCTACGGTGAGCGGGTTTGGTTAATGAAAGGTTAATTGCGGGACGCCGCACCAGATGACCTCAGGAATGCCGCGAAGCCGCCGCGATTGGCGGCGGCTTCGTGATGAATCCGGTCACACCGTCCGATAGCCGCCGTCCACCATCACGATCGTTCCGGTGACATAGGCCGACAGGTCCGAGGCGAGGAAGAGCGCGGGTCCGACGATATCCTCGGGCTTGCCGGTGCGCGCCAGCGGGGTGTGGTCGACGAAGGCCTGCACCAGCGCCGGATTGGTCGCACGCACGTTGGCGTTGATGTTGGTCTCGATGAAGCCCGGCCCGATGGCGTTGACGCGCACGCCCTCCTTGCCGAGCTCGACGGCGAGCGCCTTGGTGAAGCCGAGCACGCCGTGCTTCGAGGTGGTGTAGGCCGCCGAGCTCGGCGTGCGCAGATGCACGAAGGACTGGATCGAGCCGATGTTGACGATGCGGCCCTTGCTGGCGCGCAAGGGGGCGAGGAAGGCCTGCGTCATGTTGAAGACGCCGTTGAGGTTGAGCGAGATGATGTCGTTCCAGTCCTTCGCCACCGTCTCGGTCTCGGCGGTGAAGGCGTTGCGGCGGGTGATGCCGGCATTGTTGACGAGGATCGAGACCTGCCCGACCTTGTCGGCGACTTGGCTGGCCAGCGCGAAGCAGTCCTCGCGCCGGGTAACGTCCAGCGCAAAGCTCTCGGCCTTGCCGCCCGAATTCCGGATCTCCTGCGCGGCCTCCGCGACGGTGTCGGAATTGACGTCGAGCAGCACCACCTGCGCGCCCTCGCGCGCATAGCCGGCGGCGATGGCGCGGCCGATGCCGGAACCGGCGCCCGTGACGACGGCGATGTGGTTTGCGAGCAAGGCCATGACATTTTCCTCCCGATTTCGTTTCGAAGTTTCACGAAACGCTAACTCGAAATTAAGGGGCCGGAAACGGCAGCCTTGGCATACTGATCGTGATTGCTAAACGTTGCGCGCATGATGGAACGGCTCGACTCCCGGCTGGACTCTTGGAAACTCGCCCTTGAACGGCTGCGGTCGGCGCCATCCGCCGACTTCGCCGAGGCGGGCCGGCTCGTGGCCGAGATCGTGCGGATGAGCGTCGACGTCACGCTGCGCCAGGCGGCGGAGCAGGCGCTTCCGGTGCTGCGCCAGGCGGCAGGCAACGACGATCACGGCGTGACGCTGGCGGCGCAGCGCCGCCTCGGCGTGGTGCTCGAGGTCGTCCATGATCTGACCGCGCCGCGCTTCGGCCGCCGCAACGCCATGCCGAAGAAGCTCTCCCGCGAGGATCACGCCCGCAGGATGCTCGGCCTCCCGCTCGCGGTGCAGCTGACCTGCGAGGACATCAACCAGGCCTATCGCCGCGCCGCCAAGGGCATGCATCCCGATCACGGCGGCAGCGCGCAAGGCTTCATCGACCTCGCCGCCGCGCGCGATATCCTGATCCATCCCGGCGCGCACAAGGACGCGTGAGCGTCTCAACCCTTCGAAAAACAGAACGGGCAAGGACGCTGAGGTCCTTGCCCGGTTCTTCGTCCGCCGATCGATTACCTTACCACTTGCAGCTGCCGCTCTTGAGCGCGGCGTCCTTCACCGCGAGTGCGTCGATGAAGGTCGCGACGCTCGGGCTGGCGCGGTGATAGCCGGCCGGCCACGGCGTGGTCGGGATGCTCTCGTCCCAGATCTGGCAGAAGCCGCTGTCCTGCCAGCGGATCAGGTGATAGCCGGCCTCGGCGGGGCTCGCCGCGACGAAGGCGGTGACGGCAAGGCCGGCGGCGGCGCACAGCAGGGAAATACGACGCATGATCAGCTCCTCAAAATAAATGATGTGATGCGCCTCCCGGCAATGACGGGGAGGGCGGGTGCCGGACGCTCGTGGTCGATGCGCCCCGGACAAGATGTGAGTAGTTCCGCCTGCCGCTCAGGTTCAACGGACGCGCGCGGGAGACGGCCGGTCGGGGACGGAAAAATGCGCGGTCCTGTCAAAGACAAAGGGCGGACCGCCTGCGCGATCCGCCCTTGAAATCCGCGTCTGTTGCGGTGCCTCTAAAGCGTGCAGCGGCGCTCGCCGCGCATCTTGATCTGGAGGTCGGACGCCTGCTGGAAGGTCGGGAACGACTTGCTGACGACCTTGTAGGTCGAGGTCCCGATCTGGAGCGGCTTCATCTGCAGGTCCTCGTTCCAGACCTGGCAGATGCCGGTGTTGTCCCAGCGGATCACGTAATAGCCGACCTTCGCGGAGGCGGGCACGGCGAACACGGAACTGGCGATGCCGGCAACGGCACTGAGCGCGAGAAGGCGACGCATGAAATAACTCCTTTGGGATATGGACCGGAAAAACTCGTGCGGTAAAAGCAGGTCCTTTGCAAGCGAGTGAGCCGCCACTCACGGACATGTCAGCCCTGCCTTGCGCATTCGGTTCGGCCGCGTGCCCTGCGGGCCACAGCCAGCTGACGTGAGCCTGACATGGCCCTTATTTGAACCTCACTTCTTTGAGCCTCACTTGGCCAGCGAGGCCACCGCCTCGATCTCGATCAGCATCTCCGGTCTCGGCAGCGCCTGCACCACGCAGGTGGTGCGCGCCGGATAGGGCGGCGGGCCGAAGGCGCCGGCATAGAGCGCGTTCATGGCGGCGACGTCGGAGGCGCGGGTCAGGAGCACGTTGACCTTGGCGAGGTCGCGGATGCCGGCCCCGGCCTCGTCCAGCACGCGCTTGATGTTGACGACGACATTGGCGAACTGCGCCTCGAAGCCGTCAGGCAGCGCGCCGTCGGCATCGAAGCCCGGAATGCCCGAGACGAACAGGAGATCGCCGACCCGCGTCGCAAAGGACAGCGGCGGCGCCTTGACGTGCGGCGGGGGCGCGAAATGCTGGATCGGCATGGGATCACCTCGAAGGATAGTCGCTGATGCCGCAAGCGTAGCGGCAGGCGAGGGGGCCTCAAACCAAAAAATGCGAAAACAACCCCATGCACAGTAGGAGTCCAGCGGAAATCATCGGCTTTTTGGAATGCTGAAATGTCGAAATTGCCATTGCTCCGTCGGGCAAAGCAGGAGCAGGATGGCATGGTGGACTGGGTTCGGCCCCAAGCTCCGCTGTCATGCCCGGATTGACGCCGCCTCTCATCATGTTGCCGCCCCGATCGATCAGATAAATTCGCCGCGTCTGATTCGAATCCCCCTCAGAAACAGCCCCGGAGACCCCCATGAAGCTTGCATCCACCCTTCGCGCCGCGCTGGTCGCCATTGCCGCACTTGCCGGCCTCTCGACCGCGGCGCGGGCCGACAGCGGTTTCGTGACGCTGACGATCTACAAGGCGGGCTGGATCATCGGCGGATCGGGCGGCTCGGGCGTGCTCAACTTCCGCGGCCGCACCTACGCGCTCTCCACCGGCGGGCTCGACTACGGCCTGGTGTTCGGCGGCTCCAAGACCGTGCTGCGCGGCCGCGTCAGCAACATCAACCGCCCCTCCGACGTCGCCGGCGTCTACGGCGCCGCCGGTGCCGGCCTCGCCGTCGGCCGCGGCGCCCGCGCCATCGTGCTGACCAACCAGAAGGGCGCGGTGCTGGAGCTGACCGGTCACCAGGTCGGCCTGATGGCGAACGCCGATCTCTCGGGGCTTGCGATCACGATGCGCTAGGCAAGGTGCCATAGGGTGGGCAAAGGCGCAGAAGCGCCGTGCCCACAATCTCTTCATGATCGCGACAGGTGGTGGGCCCTCTTTCCGCCTTCGCTCTTCGACTACGGCGGCTAGCGCCGTTGCAGATTGTCGATCGCCGAATAGGATGGCCGCAACACGGTTCGAAAGGAGGTCGATATGGCCATCAACACGGACAAGATCGACGACGCGGCGCTCGCTCTGCTCTATCTGACCCTGCACGATGGCTATCGGGCGTGGAAGGGTTTTGATTGGGGCGTGCTTGGCCGCCTGCATGACAAGGGCATGATCGACGATCCCGTCGGCAAGGTGAAGTCGGTGGTGTTCACGGACGAAGGCCTCGAACGCGCGAAGACGCTGTTCAAGGAATTGTTCGAGGAGTGATGCGTTGCGTAGGGTGGGTTAGCCGCTCACGAGCGCGGTCCGTCAACACGGAACGGCGCAAGGCGTAACCCACCACTTGCGGCGACCGCGGCGACCGAAGCGATGGGTTACGCCGCGCGACCGCGCTTCGCGCCGCCGCGCAGCTAACCCACCCTACGAAGCAATCCACGCCGCCAGCTCGCGCCACGGCCTGATGGTCCAACTCCCCGACGCCGCGCCCGACGGCGACGGCAGCACAAAAATCTCCGGCAAGCTCCCCTCGCGCGGCTGCCGCCCCAGCGCAATCCCGCGCGACGGCCGGCCGTAAAACAAGCTCGCCGCCTTCTTGCTCGTGAACGCAATCGTCCGCGGCCGATAAGTCTCCATCTTCGCCCTGAAGCCCGGCACGTCGATCGTCTCCGCCACGATCTGATGATCCATCCCGGCGCCCGTCTTGCAGAGATCGGTGAAGCCGATCCCGAGATCGATCAGGGAAGCGAACTCGCTCGGCTGATAGCGCCGCGGCGTGATCCCGGCCTCATGGATCGCGCGCCAGAAGCGGTTGCCGGGATGGGCGTAGTAGTGCCCGAGCTCGGCCGAGCGCGTCGAGGCGGCGGTGCCGACGAAGACGAGGCGGAGGCCCGAGCGGAGCTGGTCGGGGAGGCGGTGGGTTTCAAGCAAGTCAATCGTCCGTGGCTGCGCTCACTCGTCCGCCTTGCGGGCTTCGCGGCCATGCCAAATCCGCGTGATCAGGATGTCTTTCGCTTCCACCAACACGGCATAACGCACGATGTAACCGGACGCGCCAAAGCGGACCACGATCTGGCGAAGCTCGGCATCTTCGGTCTGCGTGCCCAGATCTGGAAACTCCTCTAGCCGCTCGATCGCCCGCCAGATCGACGCGAGCGCGCGCTGCGCGGCGGCCGGGCTGTGTTGATCGAGGAAAAGGCGCAATCGCTCGACGTCCTCGACGGCGTCGGGCGAAAGCAGGATCATCCGATTTTGCGCGCCACCGGTCGCGGCAGCTCCTTCGCCGATCCCCAGCTCGCGACCCAGTCCTTCACCTCGTTGAGCGGCACGGCGGCGCGGCTCTTGCGGAATTCATCCAGCCGCCGGCGGTCCTCGGCGACATCGGGGCCGGCAATATCGACCACGGAATCGAGCAGCGCCACGGCCTCCGCGAGCACGGCGGCGACATCCTGCCCGCGCTCGTCGGCCATCTCGCGCAAACGCGCGTCGGTGTCGGCGTCGATGTCCAGCGTGCGGCGAATGATGTTCATGGATTCAGAATAGGCGCGGAGCGGGAATTTGTCGAGGTGGCCGAATTGGAGAGATCGGTGAAGCCGATCCCGAGTGCGAGCAGTGATGCAAACTCGCCCGGCTGATAGCGCCGCGGCGTGATCATACGGCGCGCGCCAGAAGCGGTTGCCGGGATGCGCGTAGTAGTGCCCAAGCGCGCCGAGCGGGTCGAGGCGGCCGTGCCGACGAAGACGAGGCGGAGATTCGGGCGGAGCTGGTCGGGGAGGCGGTGGAGGAGGGCGCGTCATTTCATCGCGGCCGTAGCCTAATGAGAGAGCCTCATCAGGGGAGACTCACAGCCCGCAAGTCTTTGCGATCATCGGGTCTGCGCCGGCAAGATACAAACGATTATGATCATTCTTTGTCGGCTAAGCTTGCCCCATCCGGCAACTCCTCGTCAGCTCCACGCGCTTTGTCTAATAGGAAGGCGCCGTCCTTTGATTTAGGAATTGCTCGCAGTTTCATGAGTATCGTCTCTCCATACGGAGTCAGCGACCAATAGCGATTTGTATCTGAAGGGACGTGCTTCTTCGGGCTCTTCTGAATCAGTCCAAGAGCAAAAAGTTGCACCTTTATTGTATCGAAGCTGTCGTCGGAGATCGTCTTCAGTCCTCCCGGCGGAAAATCATCCATGTTATATTTCCATAGCTCAGCAGATAGTCGGTTCTTCATCTGAGTTTCTGTGGCTTCTTCCATCATCAGTGGAGCAAGCTCGAAGAATATAGTGTTCCAAGTAACACCAACATCATGATCACTGTCGCTGTAGCTGCTACCCTTCCAAATGCGATACTGAATGACAGCATTGAATCTATCTGTTCCCCCCGCGTAGTTTTCTGCTCCGCTCGGCGCTTCTGATTTGGCCGCAGCAAGTTCTGCGCGAAGGATTTCGACCTCGTTGCGCAACCCCTCGAGTAATGTCGGATCGACAACCCGGCCGGCCCTTACCCATCCCTCCTGTGGGTTGCGCTTTGTCTCTGCAGAAATGGACTGGATAACTTTTGCTCGCAAGTCGTCTGGGTTGGACCAGAATTTTACATGTCTGTCCGATTCAACCTTCGACCGAAATGCCTTTAGTTTCGCACGAGCTGCATCGCTCAGATCTGTTTTGCCAGCGGGGATCTGCTCAGGGTGTTGATGCACAAAAGCTAGAATGGGCTTCTTGCGCAGCTTGGCGTAGTCAAATTCCATTTCGGTGTAGCTAATGCCTTCAGCTGTTGTAGAGCCGTAGCGACCTCCCACGACCAGAACATAGTAGTCACTATCGTCGATTACGCCCTTGATCAGAGCCCACTGGTCTTCATCTGATGCAGGAAACAACTCCATGCCTGCAGGAAAATGATCTAGGCTCAACAGGGCTTGCATCACAGCTTGGCGTTCTTCTTGCAGATCGGCGAAAGTCGAGCTGACGAAAATCTGATAGCGCTTGTCCATAATATACTTCGCTTTGGGTGGCCTTGCGGTATGCTAATGCTCGCAAGGGTAGCTCTGCAAGATGCGCCCAAATGAAAAGAAGCCGAGCTATCGCTCGGCTTCTTTCCTTTTGCGTTGCGTCAAGTTGCTACAACACCCGATTGCTCTCCTTCACCTTCTCCGCATCGAGATAAACGCTGCTCCCCATCTCCTTGAACTTCGCGCTCATCTTGGCCATGCCGTCTTCGGCCGTGCCCTGCATCGACATCCCCACGCTGTTCGGATCGTTCAGCGTCGCGGCGTAATCCCGCACGTCCTGCGTGATCTTCATCGAGCAGAATTTTGGGCCGCACATCGAGCAGAAATGGGCGACCTTGTGGGCTTCCTTCGGCAGGGTCTCGTCGTGGAAGTTCTTGGCGGTCTCGGGGTCGAGGCCGAGGTTGAACTGGTCGGTCCAGCGGAATTCGAACCGGGCGCGGGAGAGGGCGTCGTCGCGCAGTTGCGCGGCGGGGTGGCCCTTGGCGAGGTCGGCGGCGTGGGCGGCGATCTTGTAGGTGATGACGCCGGTCTTGACGTCGTTGCGATCGGGCAGGCCGAGATGCTCTTTCGGGGTGACGTAGCAAAGCATGGCGCAGCCGAACCAGCCGATCATGGCGGCGCCGATCCCTGAGGTGATGTGGTCATAGCCCGGCGCGATGTCGGTGGTCAGCGGTCCCAGCGTGTAGAACGGCGCCTCGCCACACTCCTTGAGCTGCTTGTCCATGTTGATCTTGATCTTGTGCATCGGCACGTGGCCGGGGCCTTCGATCATGACCTGGCAGCCCTTGTCCCAGGCTATCTTGGTGAGCTCGCCGAGCGTCTCCAGCTCGGCGAACTGCGCGCGGTCGTTGGCGTCCGCGATCGAGCCCGGACGCAGGCCGTCGCCGAGCGAGAACGAGACGTCATACTTGCGCATGAGGTCGCAGATCTCGTCGAAATGGGTGTAGAGGAAGCTTTCCTTGTGATGCGCCAGGCACCACTTCGCCATGATCGAGCCGCCGCGGGAGACGATGCCGGTGACACGGCTGGCGGTGAGGTGGATGTATTGCAGGCGCACGCCGGCGTGGATGGTGAAATAGTCGACGCCTTGCTCGCACTGCTCGATCAAGGTGTCCTTGTAGAGCTCCCAGGTCAGCTTGACCGGATCGCCGTTGCACTTCTCCAGCGCCTGATAAATGGGAACGGTGCCGATCGGCACCGGCGAGTTGCGCAAAATCCACTCACGCGTGGTGTGGATGTTGCGGCCCGTCGAGAGGTCCATCACGGTGTCGGCGCCCCAGCGGATTGCCCACACCATCTTCTCGACCTCCTCCTCGACCGACGAGGTCACGGCGGAGTTGCCGATATTGGCGTTGATCTTGGTCAGGAAGTTGCGGCCGATGATCATCGGCTCGAGCTCTGCGTGGTTGATGTTGGAGGGGATGATGGCGCGGCCGCGCGCGATCTCGTCGCGCACGAACTCCGGGGTGATGAAGGCGGGCACGGAGGCGCCAAAGCTCTCGCCGTCGGCAAGCGCCGCTTCCGCGCGCTCCAGCTGCTGCTTGCGGCCGAGGTTTTCGCGCGCAGCGACGTAGATCATCTCCTTGGTGACGATGCCGGCGCGGGCGAATTCGAGCTGGGTGATCTTGTGGCCGTCGAGGCCGCGCAGCGGCTTGTGATAGGCCGAGAAGGCGCGCGCGGCCTTGTCGGTGGAGACGCCGCCATTGTCCTCCGGCTTGATCTGACGGCCCTCATATTCCTCGACGCCGCCGCGCTCCAGCACCCATTGCTTGCGGTTGCGGGGCAGGCCCGCGTTGACGTCGATGGTCACGCTCGGGTCGGTGTAGGGGCCCGAGGTGTCGTAGACCGGCAGGTTGGGCTCGCCCGCGCCTTCGGACAGGATGATCTCGCGCAGCGGCACGCGCAAATCGGGCGCGGCGTCGGGGCTCGCGAAGATCTTGCGCGAGGAGGGCAGGGGGCCGGTGGTGACGGCGGGGACGGTTTTTTCGGGGTTGGAGCGGATGTTCATAGGGATCCTCCGGTTTTAATTCGTTAGTTTCGCTGCGCGAGAGGCAATTACCGCTGTCATCCCCGCGAAGGCGGGGATCCAGTACTCCGCGGCGGTACGGCTAGGGCCGAGAAGGCGCGGCGTACTGGATCGCCCGGTCAAGCCGGGCGATGACAGTGTGGGTGAGGTGAGAGTGAGGCGCATCACGCCGCCTCCTTCGACAGGCCGAGCCATTGCCGCACGCGGGCGTCGGGGTCGGGGTTCTGGGTGACGTCGGATACCACCGCAATGGAATCCGCGCCCGCGGCAAAGATCTCCGCGGCGTGCTCGAACTTGATGCCGCCGATGGCGACCAGCGGGATATCGCCGATGCGCTTCTTCCATTCGGTGATCTTGGGAATGCCCTGCGGCTCGAAGCGCATCGATTTGAGCGTGGTGAAGAAGATCGGGCCGAGCGCGACGTAGTCGGGCTTGGCCTCGAGCGCGGTTTCAAGCTCGGCGTCGTCATGGGTGGAGATGCCGAGTGACAGGCCGGCTTCGCGGATCGCCTTGAGGTCGGCCTCGGCGAGATCTTCCTGGCCGAGATGCAGGTACTTCGCGTCGGCGACGATCGCTGCGCGCCAATAATCGTTCACGACCAGCTTGGCTTGCGTGCCCTTCGTGATCGCCAGCGCGTCGGTGACCATCTGCAAGGCCTGGCCGTCGTCGAGCTCCTTGGCGCGCAGCTGGATGGTGCCGACGCCGAGCCTGGTCAGGCGCTCGACCCACGCCAGGCTGTCGACGACGGGATAGAAGCGATCAGGATACGCGTGGCGATCAGGATACGGCATGCCAGAACGGGGTCCCAACGACAGGGGTGGAGGGGGAGGCGAAGTCGCGGGCGTTCATCAGCCCGGCTTCGTAAGCGGTGCGGCCGGCCTCGATGCCGAGGCGGAAGGCCCTGGCCATCGCGACCGGGTCGGCGGCCTTTGCGATCGCGGTGTTGAGCAGCACGGCATCGTAGCCGAGCTCGAGCGCCTGCGCCGCGTGGCTGGGAGCGCCGAGACCGGCATCGACCACCAGCGTGATGTCGGGCAGCCGGTCGCGCAGCAGGCTCAAGGCATCGCGATTGGTGATGCCCTTCGCGCTGCCGATCGGCGCTGCCCACGGCATCACCACCTTGCAGCCGGCATCGACCAGGCGGTTCGCGACTGAGAGATCCTCGGTGCAATAGGGGAATACCTCAAAGCCGTCCTTGGTCAGGATGCCGGCGGCTTCGACCAGGCCGACGACGTCGGGCTGCAGCGTGTCGTTGTCGGCGATGACTTCCAGCTTGATCCAATTGGTGCCGAACAGCTCGCGCGCGAGCTTGGCGGTGGTCACCGCCTCGCGCACGGTGCGGCAGCCCGCGGTGTTGGGCAGCACTGACACGTCGAGCTCGCGGATCAGCTTCCAGAACGCATCCCCGGTCTTGCCGCCGGCGGATTCGCGCCGCAGCGACACCGTGACGATGTTGGCGCCGGAGGCGCGGATCGCGTCCTGCATGATCGCGGGCGAAGGATAGAGCGCGCTGCCGATGAGCAGGCGCGAGGCGAAGGTCTTGCCGTAGAAAGTCACCATGTGGAATTCCCCGTCATTCCGGATGGGCTGCGGTACGCGGACCGATCCGGAATCTCGAAGTTGTGGCGCGAGATTCCGGGTTCACGCTTCGCGTGCCCCGGAATGACGGGCCATTGCAGGTGTCATCCCCGCGAAGGCGGGGATCCAGTATTCCAGAGGCCGCGCGGCTGGAACCGTGAAGCCGCGGCGTACTGGATCGCCCGGTCGAGCCGGGCGATGACAGCGGAGTGTGTGGCAGGCGTCGGGCCAACGAACGAAGAGCCATCACCTCACCCTCCCTGCCGCGGCGTGATGATCTCGATCTCGTCGCCCGCCTTCAATGCGGTCTCGGCCCAGCGGCTTTTCGGCACGACGTCGTAGTTGAGCGCGATCGCGAAATGGGTGCCCTCGTAGTCGAGCTCGGACAGCAGCGCATCGACGCTGGCCGCATTCACCTCGCGCTGCTCGCCGTTGACGATCAAACGCATGGCACGATCACCCGCATTGCATCACCTCGTTGTCGATCTGGCCGCGCTCGACATAGGCGAGCGTCAGCTCGGCGAGCGCAGGCGCGATCAGGAAGCCGTGGCGGTAGAGGCCGTTGACGGAGATCGTCCTGCCGCGAATGCCGATGCGCGGCAGATTGTCGGGGTAGGCGGGACGAAGCCCCGAGCCGAACTCGACGATGCGGGCTTCGCCGAAGGCCGGGTGCACGGTGTAGGCGGCGCCCAGGAGCTCCAGCGCGGAGCGGACGCTGACGCCGGTGTCCTCGGCCTCGATCGAGGTCGCGCCCAGCATGAACAGATTGTTCTCGCGCGGGATCACGTAGAGCGGCCAGCGCGGATGCATCAGCCGTACCGGGCGCGCCAGCTGCACCTCGGCCGTCTCGATCAGGATCATCTCGCCCTTGACGCCGCGAAGCTCGCTGTGCTCGTCGCGGGCACTGATGCCGCGGCAGTCGATGACGATGCCGTCGGGGTCCTTGGCGAGATCGCTTGCGGTCACGTCGCTTTCGAACTTGATGGTGCCGCCGGCGGCGCGGATGCGCGCGTGCAGCTGCGGCAGCACGCGGCGCGGCTCGACATGGCCCTCGGCCGGGAAGAACAGCGCGTCGCGGAAGCGGCCCTCCAGCGAGGGCTCGAGCGCGGCAAGGCCGGCGGCGTCGAGCCGGCGGTGGTCCTCGGTCATGCGGGCAAAGCGCTCGAAATCGTTGCGCTCGCGCGGATGGGCGACGACGAGCGAGCCGTTGAACGGCGTGTCGGGCAGCTCGCGCCGCCAGATATGAAGCGAGCGCAGCCCGAGGCGGCTGATGATGGGCTCGGCGACTTCCGCCTCGCAATAGGGCGCGAGCATGCCGCCGGCCCAATGGCTGGTGGCGTCCGTCATCGCCTCGTCACCGCGCTCGTGCAAGGTCACGGCATGGCCGGCCTGTGCGAACAGCAGGGCCTGCCAGGCGCCCGCAATGCCTGCGCCGATAATGGAAACCGGTGAATCCGGTCGCTTGGTCTTCTGCAACATCCCTGTCCCTTCGCCGGCATGACCCGGATCAGGTTCAAAGGGTCACCGCGGTCCTGGCAAGCCGGTTGATCGGCATTGCCCATTTAGCGGTATCTCAGCTCCTCCTCGGAGCACCCCTCGGAACGCTGCTAATGTAGGACAGTGGGGCGGGGCGGTCAACGCGTGTTGGCGCGCGGCTGTCATTCCGGGGCGATGCACCGCGTCGAACCCGGAACCTCGTCGCTCGTGCCCCGGACGCGATGCAGCGCGCCCCTGGCGATGCGAAGCATCGTCCAGTGCGGCGTGATGCGTCGCTGAGCCGGGGCCCATAATGCGGAGCGCTGGGTCCCGGCTCTGCGCAGCAGCGCTTCGCGCTGCCGCTTGTCCGGGACACGGGGTGTTACCGCGAGGCCTGCGCCCGCGCGTTGCGGACGCGCTGGGCCAGCTTCCGGTGCGGAGCGGCGGCGAACATCGGCTGCGGATTGCCGTTTGGCTCGAGCCAAACTTGACCCATACCCCCCTGGCCCATGCTGCTGTCGCTCATGGTGGCGAGCTGCACGGCGTCCTGCCGCTGGCGCTTGGCGACGTAGTAGTAGCCGCCGGCGAAATAACGCACGGCGCGGGCGTGGTCGCCATTGGCGGCGCGATAGGCGCCGGCAAGGTACTTCACGGCATAGGTGAGGTTGGTGTTGGGATCGCGCAGGCCGGCGGCGTCGCCGGTGTAGCCGACGCCGCGGGCGGTCGCGAGCTTGATCTGCATCAGGCCGATGGTGCCGCCGCGGCCGACCAGGTGGGGCTGATAGCGGCTCTCGCGCATGATCACGCGGTGCACCAGCGCTTCCGGCACGCCGTTGGCGCGGGCATGGGCCGCGACCATCTCGGCATAGTCGGCTTGGCCGGCGAGCGCGGCTTGCGGCAATGTCAGTCCAGCTGCGAGCAGCGCGGCAATGCGTAAAATTTTCATCAGATATTCCTTAGGCCCTTGGGCCCTTGGGTGTGACCTGCGCCCGGCCGCCGTTAGGCCTTCCGAACGCGGCGATGATGTGACCAAACGCCGCCAATGGCGATTTTGCGGCGCCGAGCCGCTTTGACGACTCAATGCCGGATTACGGGTTCCCTCAGGCGGATGCCCGCTCGCGGCAGCAAGGCTGTCTATTCGCACGGGCACGCGAAAGCGAGTAAGAAGCGGCTAGCAAATCGGGAGAGGTGCCATGCCGAAAGCAATCCTCAGCTACACCCCCAGGCAGAACCCCTGCGCCCAGTGCGGCACGCCGATCCCGCGGCCCGACTGGATCGAGCCGGGCGAGGGACGCGTTTCGTATCTCTGGACCTGTCAGGCCTGCAATTACCGCTTCGAGGCGGTGGCCATCTACGACGCGGCGGCCGTCGAGCACCCGCCGCTCGCGGCGTAAGGCCTTCCGCCGATCTACGCCGCCAGGCGCGGCTGCCAGACGTCCTCGACGTCGATGGCGAGTCTGCTGTCCGCGACGTCGAGGCCGATCGACACCGCGCAATATGTTCACCTCGCAATATGTTCCTGGGTGACTCAGGAACAATGCGCATGCGCGCATCGCGACGAAATTGCGGCGTGCACGGAACTGCGTGTGGTCAACGCTGTTTTCTCCTTACGAGTTTCGTTGAAGGAGAGGACAACATGATGAAGTCGATCGTCGCCGGTCTTGCCGGCACTGCACTGCTTACGACCGTTGCGTTCGCGCAAGCACCGACCGCCACCACCGACAAGGCGGCGCCGTCCGCCACCACGACTACGTCCACGGCCACGACCGCCTCGACCACGGCGTCCGGCCAGTGGCGTACGTCCAAGATGGACGGCCTGAAGGTGTATAACGAAGCCAACGAGAACATCGGCACCATCAACGACCTGCTGATGGACAAGAACGGCGACATCAAGATCGCCGTGATCGGCGTCGGCGGCTTCCTCGGCATGGGCGAGCATCTGGTTGCCGTGCCCTACGAGAAGCTGAAGTTCGTCAACGAGGCCGTGGCCTATACCGGCACCGGCGCGAAGCCTGCCACGACCACCACGACCGGCGCTGCGACCGGCACCGCCGACACCAAGCCTGCTGCGACCACGACGTCGTCCACCTCGAAATGGTATCCGGACCACGCCGTGTTCAACGCCAGCAAGGACGAGCTGAAGAACATGCCGGAGTTCAAGTATACGGAGTAATCGCGCTCTGAGCGAGCAGACGAGGCGCGCCCGGTCTTCACCGGGCGCGCTGTCGTGCCGTTTTTATTTCGCGAGTTGCGCCGTCTTCAGCCGCCGGCCTTGAGCCGCTCGTTGCGGCGGCGCAGGGCTTCCATGGTGGCGAGGAGGATGACCGACACACTGGTCAGGATCAACGCTGCGGCCGTGATGGTCGGGCTGATGTTCTCGCGGATGCCGCTGAACATCTCGCGCGGCAGGGTGCGCTGCTCGGGGCCCGCCATGAACAGCACGATCACCACCTCGTCGAAGCTGGTCGCGAAGGCGAACAGCGCGCCCGATGCGAGGCCGGGCAGGATCAGCGGCAGGATCACGCGGCGGAACGCTTGAAGCGGCGAGGCGCCGAGCGAGGCGGCGGCGCGCGCCAGATTGGTGTCGAAGCTCTGCAGCGTCGCGCCGACCGTGATCACCACGAAGGGCGTCGCCAGTGCCGTGTGGGCCAGGATCAGGCCGAGATAGCTGCCGGTCAGTCCGATCGGCGCGAAGAAGAAATAGAGACCGACCGCGGTGATGACGCCGGGCACGACGACCGGCGACAGCACGAAGGCCAGCACGAGCGGCTTGAACCGGCTCTTCCACTGCGCCAGCCCCAGCGCGGCCAGCGTGCCAAGCACCATCGACAGTGCGGTCGAGGCGACGCCGATGATCACGCTGTTCTTCAGCGCGTTCATCCAGCGCGGCGAGGTGATGAAGTCGTCGTACCAGCGCAAGGACAGTCCGGGCAGCGGATAGGTGAGGTAGGAGCCCGAGCTGAAGGACAGCGGCATGATCGCGAGGATCGGCGCGATCAGGAAGACGAACACCAGCGTCGAGACCACGATGGTCGCGGTCCACGCGATGCGTTGGCTGGGTGTGCGCAGGGCGGAATTGTCGCTCAATTCTTCATGCCTCCCGTGACCTGCTGGCCCTGCACCAGCTTGCCGTAGACGAGCGCGAGCAGAATGGTGGCGAGCAGCAGCACCGCGCCCAGCGCCGAAGCCAGGCCCCAATTGGCGGTGTCGGTGGTGTAGAGCGCGATGAAATAGCTGATCATCTGGTCGGCGGCGCCGCCGACGAGGGCCGGCGTGATGTAATAGCCGAGCGCCAGGATGAAGACGAGCAGGCTTCCCGCGGCGATGCCGGGCAGGGTCTGAGGCAGGTAGATGCGCAGGAAGGCGGTGACCGGCGGCGCGCCGAGCGAGGCGGCGGCGCGCAAGTAGGCCGGCGAAATCGCCTTCATGCTGCTGTACAGCGGCAGGATCATGAAGGGCAGCAGAACGTGGGTCATGGCCACGCAGACGCCGAAGCGGTTATAGATCAGGCGCAACGGCTCGTCGATGATGCCGAGCCAGTGCAGGCTGTCGTTGACGACGCCTTTGCTCTGCAGCAGCACGATCCAGGCGCAGGTGCGGACCAGAAGCGAGGTCCAGAACGGCAGCAGCACGAAGATCATCAACAGGTTCGACTTTCCGGGCGGCAGCGTCGCCAGGAGGTAAGCGACCGGAAAGCCGAGGATCAGGCAGAGGACGGTGACGCTGAGGCTGATGACGAAGGTGCGGACGAACAGGCTGCGGTAGATGGCCTGGTCCGGCGGGGCCGCGACGATCGCGCCGTCCGCGTTGCGCACGAGGTCGAGCGCCGCCAGCAGGTAGAAGCCCGTGATGGGGCCGCTGGCGTCCTTGATCGTCGTCCAGGTGGCGCGTTCGCGCCAGGCCGGATTGATCTTGCCCAGCGTCTCCTTGGCGGTGCCGGGCTCGGGCGCGGTCTTCAGATTGCGGGCGGTGCTGGTCAGGATGGTGCGAAAACCGTTCAGCGCGTAGTTCAACCGCTTCGCCGCGATGGCGATGGTGTCGGCGGCGCGCGCCGCCAGCACGTCGCTTGCCAGTGCTGAATAGGCTTTCTCGTCTGGCAGGTCCTTGCCGTCCCAATCGGCGAGAGCAGCTATGGTTTGCGGCAGAACCTGACGCACCTCCCTGTCATCGACCGCGCGCCACAACATGCCGGCGATGGGCCCGGCGAAGGTGAAGAGCAGGAAGATGAGAAGCGGGAGGACCAGCGCCAATGCCTTGAGCTGGCGCGCCCGCTCCGCCTGCTTCAGGCGGCGCTTGAGCGGGACTTCGTGCAAGGACGCTGCTGTCACGGCGCGAGTCGCTTTGACGGGAGGCCTGAGCAAGCGCCTCGTCCTTCGAGACGACCGCTTCGCGGTCTCCTCAGGATGAGGCTCCACGGTATCGGTGTCCGCGAAGTCGTTGCCGCACACTCAACCCTCATCCTGAGGAGCCCGCCAAAGGCGGGCGTCTCGAAGGATGGCCGCAATGAAACTGCTTTCCATGTGCGCCGCACGCGGGTGCTGCCGCGCGCTATTTCGCGGCCCATTTGTTGAAGCGCTCGGTCAGGCGGTCGATGTTTTCGAGCCAGAAGGCCACGTTGATCTCGACCGCGTTCTTGATGTTGTCAGGGGCCGTCGGCAGATCCTTCAAGACGGCGGGCGAGAGCTTGCCGGCCGCGTCCTTGTTCGAGGTGCCGTAGGCGATGTTCTCCGACAGTTTCGACTGGTTCTCCGCCTTGCCGACGAAGTCGAGGAACTTGTAGGCGGCGTCCTTGTTCGGGCTGCCCTTGAGGATGACCCAGCTGTCGAGCGTGAACAGCGCGCCGTCCCACACCATGCCGAAGTTCTTCTTCTCGTTCTTGTTCGCGGTGTCGATGCGGCCGTTGTAGACCGAGGTCATCACCACCTCGCCGGAGGCGAGCAGTTGCGGCGGCTGGGCGCCGGCCTTCCACCAGACGATGTCGCCCTTGATGCTGTCGAGCTTCCTGAAGGCGCGCTCGACGCCCTCGTCGGTCGCCAGCACCTTGTAGACGTCTTTCGGTGCGACGCCGTCGGCCATCAGCGCGATTTCCAGCGTGGTCTTCGGACCCTGACGCAGCGCGCGCTTGCCCGGAATCTTCTTGATGTCGAAGAAGTCGGCCCAGCCCTTCGGGGCTTCCTTCAGCCTGTCTTTGTCGTAGCCGAGCACGAAGTCGTAGAGGATGGCGCCGACGCCGCACGGATTGACCGATGGCGGGATATAGGCGGCCTCGCCGCCGATCTTGGTATAGTCCAGCTTCTCGAACAGGCCTTCCTCGCAGCCGACCGCGAGCTCGTCGCTCTCGACCTGGACGACGTCCCAGGTGGCGGCACCGCCTTGCACCTTGGCGCGCAGCACGCCGACGCCGCCGTCCCAGGACTCGTCGTTCATGGCAATTCCGGCGGCCTTCTTGAACGGCTCGAAGTAGACCTTCTTCTGGGCCTCCTGGTAGGCGCCGCCCCACGACACGACGGTGAGGTCCCGCGCCTGTGCGACCGTCGCCAGCGCAGCGCTGGCACCGAGCGCGGCGGCGAAACCCAGAGCAATCCTGCCCATCTTGCGCTTCATCATGGTCCTGGTTCCTTCTTGGTGCGAGTTGCGTTGAGGTTGAGCATTTCAGGTCTGCTCGCGTTCGATCAGACCGGATCGAGGGCGAGGCAATCCTCCGGGCGGAAGCTGATGAAGACGCTCTCGCCGTGGCTCAGGCTGCCATGGGCGCCCGGCTGAAGCTTGACCATGAACTCGGCGTTGCCGGCGACGTCGAGCACGGCCAGCGCGTGGTCGCCGAGATAGATGGTGTTCTGCACCTTCGCCGGCAGGCGGTTCGGTCCGTCGCCGGAGCTGCCGTCCGCGATGATGGCGATCCGTTCCGGTCGCACCGAGAGCGAGGTGGATGCGCCCGCGCCCGAGACGTTGACCGCCCGGGCGGTGACGGCGCCGCCACCGGTCAGCGCGACGCGGCAATAATCCTTGTTGACCGTCTCGACGGTGCCGGCCAGCACGTTGTTCTCGCCGATGAAATGGGCGACGAAGCTGTTGACCGGGTGCTCGTACAGCGCGTCGGGCTTGTCGATCTGCTGCACGACGCCGTCGTTGAACACGGCGATGCGGTCGGACATGGTGAGCGCTTCGCTTTGATCGTGGGTGACGTAGACGATCGTGATGCCCATCGTCTCGTGCAGCTGCTTGATCTCAAGCTGCATCTGCTCGCGCAGGCGCTTGTCGAGGGCGCCGAGCGGCTCGTCCATCAGCACGAGCTGCGGGTTGAAGACCAGCGCACGAGCCAGCGCCACGCGCTGCTGCTGGCCGCCGGACAACTGGCCTGGCCGCCGGTGCGCCAGGTTTTCCATCTTGATCATGCGCAGCGCCGCAGCCACGCGCTCCTGCACGTCCGCCTTGCTCGTCTTGCGAACGGATAGCGGGAAGGCGATATTCTCGGCGATCGTCAGATGCGGAAACAGGGCATAGTTCTGGAACACCATGCCGATGTCGCGCTTGTGCGGCGGCATGTTCTTGATCGGCCGCTCGCTGAGATAGATCTCGCCATGGGTCGGCACCTCGAAGCCGGCCAGCATCATCAGCGTGGTCGTCTTGCCCGAGCCCGACGGGCCGAGCAGGGTGATGAACTCGCCCTTCCTGATGTCGAGATCGAGGTTCTTCACCACGAGGTGCTCGCCGTCATAGGTCTTCTGAATGCCGGAAAAGCGCACCAATGCCGGCGGGGGCGTGACCATGCCGGCTTCCATGTTGACCTCGGCTTGCCGCTACAATGCTTGTCAGCACCTCGTTCGAGGTGGCTCAGAACAGCTTAGCATCCTCGAATGAGAATGCCAGCGGGGCGACCGATGAAGAGGCTGCGGAGCCGCGCTACATCCCCGACAGCTTGCTTACAAACACGTTCAGCGAGCCGCCGGCTTCCGCGACCACGCGCAAGGTCTTGGAATCGAAGGCGATGTCGGCCAGCGTCAGGCTGTCGATCCTGGCCTCGACCTTGAGGCCGTCCTCACTCTTCTGGTAATCGGCGATTGCCGCGGCGATCTTCTCGCGGGCGTTGGCGGCGATCGGCTTCAGGTCGAGCGTCGCCCTTTGCAGTAGTGCCTGCTGCATCTGCGGCACCACGGCGCGCGCCGCGGCGCCCAGCAGGCCGAACGCCGCCTCGGATTCCACCGCGAGCTCGATGTCGGTGAGCCGCAGCGTCTGTTGCGCCTGGTCGAGCACCGGCCGCCCCCAGATGTGCACATTCGCCTCGGCGCCGAGGCCGAGCCAGCTCTTCTTCTCCTTGGCGCGCACCAGCAGCGAGATCAGCAGCCGGTCCCCCGACGGGGTCACGTTGGCGCTCTTCACGGTGACGTCCACCGGGCCGGAGCCGTCCTCGGGATAGGTGCGGCCGACCATCTGCGCGGCGATCAGCTTGTTGATCTCGGTGAAGGGCACGTCGATCGGCACGCCGATGTTCACGCCGGTGCCGGTCGGCGGCACGATCGAGATCTTGTCGGGGAACGGACAGTTCGGCTTGGTTGGCGTCGAGGTGACGCGGGTCTCCGCTTCCAGGCCGAGCAGCAGCGTCACGGCCTGCGCGTCGACGCGCGGCTGCGCGGCGATGGCGCGGATCGGTTTCATCTCCAGCCAGAGCGGCGGCAGCGCGGCCGAGGCGCCCGAGCCCTGCAGCGGGATCGAGCGGCACGCCTTGGCCCATTGCAGCTTCGCGTTCTCGCGCAGGGAGGGATCGTTGCGGATCCGCTCGGAGACGATGTTGATCTGCTCGCCGACATTCTTGTCGATCAGCGGCTTCACCTGCGCCGGCACGTTGACCTTTGCGCCGGAGACATTGAGGTTGGTGTCGCCGAGATTGACCTGGGCGCCGAGGTTGGGCTCGAGATGCCAACTGGCCGCGAGCTTCGGGCGCGAGGTGACGACCACGTTGCCCTTGATCTCCGCGCTGGCGTTCAGATTCTTGATGTTGACGGCGCCGATTCGCTTGGCTGCGTCACCGCCGAGCACACTGCCGAGCGCGTCGCCGAGCGCGCCGGTGGCCTTCGCCGACAGCGAGCCCGTCACGTTCAGCTTGCCGGAGAGCGGCGTCGAAATCGTCAGCACGTCCTTGTCGCCGCTAGCTGCCATCGGCCCGCGCACGGCGGACCAGCCGATGTCGGCGTTCTCCAGGATCTGCGAGATCGGGTTGTCGGCCTTCCCCGAGAAATTGCGCGGCGCGGCCTTCTCGGCCTGTTCGCGGATCGCCGAGAGCGCGATGGCGACCGGCGCGATCACGATCGAGCTCTTGGCGGCCGGCGGCAGCGGCGGCAATTGCGCGACCGGCGGCGCGGAATTCGTCGCGCGCGGCGACAGCCAATCCATCGCCTTCAAGCTGATGAAGAAGGACGCCGCGAGCACGGCGACGCCGATCAGGATCGTCTTCAGATTCAACGTTGGTCGCATCAATCCCCCAGGCCGCCCCGGCGGGGATTCTACAGGGCGGGCGAGAACGGCGCTAGAGCGCACCGGTGGGGTGGAATTGCGGCGAATAGGTTAACGGATGCGACCCGCCGTTGCCATGCATTCAGCCGCGCCGGGGACGGCGGACCGCTCTTACATTGCCATTGGCGCCGCCGCCGCAAAAGAAGCGGTCGCCGCCATCGGATTCCAGCCCGGACACACCCGTCCCG
Organism: Bradyrhizobium sp. 22; assembly: GCF_000482425.1. Classification (NCBI taxonomy): domain Bacteria; kingdom Pseudomonadati; phylum Pseudomonadota; class Alphaproteobacteria; order Hyphomicrobiales; family Nitrobacteraceae; genus Bradyrhizobium; species Bradyrhizobium sp. 22. Next base: position 733,614 of record NZ_KI519400.1, on the reverse strand, counting down.
GCGGGCAGGTCGAGCTGCTCGAGCACCTTGCCGGTCGCGGGGTCGATCCGCCTGATGTCGCTCTCCTCGTTCTCCCAGGTGCCGTGCCAAAGCTCGCCGTCGACCCAGGTCACCCCGGTCACAAAGCGCTTGCTCTCGATGGTGCGGAGAACCTTGCCGGTTTCCGGATCGACCTGATGGATCCTGCGCTCGCGATATTCCCCGACCCACAGCGAGCCTTCGGCCCAGGCGAGGCCTGAATCGCCGCCGCCACCCGGCGCCGGAATGGTGCTGAGCACCTTGCCCGAGGCCGCATCGATCTTCTGGATGCGATCCTCGGCGATCTGGAACAGGTGCCTTCCGTCGAATGCCGTTCCCGCATGTGCGGCGACATCGATGGAGCGCGCGACCTTGCCGCTGTCAGGATCGACCGCATTCAATTTGTCGCCGGAGGCGAACCAGACATGGCTGCCGTCATAGGTGACGCCATGCACGGCCTCGACGCCCTCAAACGGCCCGTACTCCCTGATGATCTCGGCGGCTGAACGCTTCATCTGCTTGCTCCCTGTGATGTGGCCTCAACGTTACGTCTTCAGGAGCGGCGTGGGGAGTAACAAGCCTGTCGGGAAACCCGGGACGGGCGGCGTCATCCAGCGCCGGGCGCGCCCGTGCCCGAAACATTGCACCTTGTTCGAGCGCGCCAGTTCGTCGAGGGCCCGCTGCACCGTGCGTGGGCTCGTTCCCAGCGCCAGCGCCAGCGCCGAGCTCGCCCAGGGCTCGCCGTCGGAGAGGAGGGCGAGAACATTGGCGTGCTTCTCGTCGACCGGCCGCGCCAGCACGAGGATGTCGCGCGTCCTGCGCGGCGCCAGCGCAAATCCTTGGCTGGTTGCGTTCACGTCGGCGAGCGGTTTGAGCTTGGTGCGGAGCCGACCGATCTCGACGCGCAACCGCGCCCGATGCGATTCATCGAGATGTCTGGCGCGAAACGCGCCCGCAATCAGCGTCTGCCGCGACACATCCGCAGGCCACGCCTGTGCCAGGATGCGGACGAGGGCAAACAGCACCGGCCGGGTGCCGAGCAGCACCACGGTGCCGCGCCTGCGCACCGAATGATGGAACGTGTCCACGACGAGCGCCTCGGATGTCGCGAGCTGCTCGACCTCCGCAAGCAGCAATGGCCGCTCCTCGCCGCGCGTGATCAGGCGCGCTGTCGGCGTATCGAGCACGCGGCTCGCGCCTTCGACTTCGGCGGCGAGCGCGGGGATGCCGGCCTGCCGTGCGGCGCGGGCCGCCCGCGCGAGCGCCGCACGCGCATCCTTCGATCGGAGCCGCCGTATGGCGATGCCGGCGAGCACCAGCTCGCGAACGACTTGTGAGGCGGGCGGGAGCGGGAAGCGGCCGGGATCGGCGAGCATACGTTCCGCCTCCTCGATATGTCCGAGCAGGAGAAGACGCCGCGCGGCGATGTGGCGGGCATGCGCCGCGTTGGCGAGATCGCCGTGCTTTTCGAGGGTCGTGCGCGCGGCGGCGAGTGTCCTGTCCGGCCAGCTCAGGTCGCGCGAGACCAGCGCGATCTCGGCTTCGGCCACCACGCATCTTGCCCGCGCCACCGCTTCGCGCGGACCGAAGGCGCGCGCCGCATTTCGCAGCAGCGACTTGGCCTTGGCGAGGTCGCCGAGCTGCGCCATCGCGATGCCGCGCAGCGCCAGCGACGGTGCGTCGTTACGCAGCGCGACGCGGTTCAGCGCGCCGAGCGGATCGCCGGCCTCGAGCGCGCGCGCTGCGGCCGTGATCAGCGACTCCATTCAAATCCCGCCACACTTGTTACTCCCACCGCGCAACCGCGCGGTGCCAGAAATCGTTGTCGACCGACAATGTGCGGTGCGGGGCGGAATGGACTTGAGCGAGAGATTTGGAGAGTCATGATGACATCAACCCAGAACGAACCGAATAACGGACAGTCCGTCATGCAGACACCGCCTGTGGTGTCGCCGCAGGACTGGGAGGCCGCTCGTCAGCAACTGCTCGTGAAGGAGAAGGCGCATACCCGTGCCCGTGACGCCCTGGCCGCCGAGCGCCGGCGCATGCCGTGGATGGAAGTTTCCAAAACCTATGCGTTCGAGGGGCCCGGCGGCAAGCTCAGTCTCGTCGACCTGTTCCAGGGTCGGCGGCAGCTGATCGTCTACCGCGCGTTCTTCGAGCCCGGCGTGTTCGGCTGGCCCGATCACGCCTGCCGCGGCTGCTCCATGGTGGCCGACCAGGTCGCCCACGTCGCGCATTTGAATGCTCGCGACACCACGCTCGTGTTCGCCTCGCGCGCGCCGCAAGCCGATATCATCAGGCTGAAGCAACGGATGGGCTGGACCATGCCATGGGTCACCATCACCGACAGCTTCGACGCCGATTTCGGCGTCGACGAATGGCACGGCACGAACGTGTTCTACCGCGACGGGACGCGCATCTTCCGCACCTATTTCGTCAAGAGCCGCGGCGACGAGCAGATGGGCGGCACCTGGAACTACCTCGACATCACGCCGCTCGGCCGCCAGGAGGTCTGGGAGGACTCGCCGAAGGGCTATCCCCAGACTCCGACCTACAAATGGTGGAACTGGCACGACAGCTACACGGAGGGCGCCGCGCCCGACAAGAAGTGGGTCGAGATCTCAGACGCCGGCGAGAAGGCGTTCCGCCGGGAGGCGGCGGAAGGCCGTGACTAGCCCGGTCGGCGCAATGGCCGGCACCGGCCGCAATGGCGTGCTGACGGTGCGCCACCTTGCCAGGTGGCTGTCGCTGGCGGCGACACCGATCTTCGCGATCATGGCCGTGCTTACGGCCGTGGCCGGGCCGGCCGACACGCTGTGCGCCGCCGGGCAGGGGTCGCTGCTCGGCGGGATGGTGCCGATGTATCTTTTGATGAGCGCGTTTCATTCGGCAGCGTGGCTGAGGTTGATGGCGGAGCGGCGGGGCGCGGTCAGCCGGTGATCGCGCGGGGGAATGAGGGCGGCCCGACATCACCGGGGCTGTGTCGGGTCGCTTCCATCGAAGAACAGCACCATCAGGATCTCATCGTAATATCGGCCGTCCTGCTTCAGCGCTTTCACGCCGCGGCCGTATTCAACGAAGCCGGCGGCCGAATAGAGCCGCACTGCGGCCTCGTTCTCGCTGACGACGGCGAGCAGCAGCTGCTCGACGCGCGTCGCGGCATGCGCTGCGACCGCATCGACGAGGCGCCGCCCCGTGCCGGATTTTCGCGCCTGCGGTCGCACATACATGCCCCAGAGTACCGCTTTGTGCGCGGTCTTCGCGCCGTCCTCCCGGTGAAAACCGGCGATACCCACGAGTTCGTCGGAAATAAACGCGCCAAAGACGTCCGAGATTGCAAGGCGCTCCTCGAACCATGCGAGTGGTTTTTCCCGCTCGCGTTCGAACGTGCTGCCAAAAGCCTCGGGATGCGTCGCGAGCGCCTCCAGCCTGATCCTCCGGTAGAGAGCGGCGTCGGCGGGCGTGAGCAGCCTGATCATGGCTATGAGAGATGCGCCAGCGGGAGGGGCGCGCCGGCCTTCAGCGTCTGGATCGCGATGCTGCTACGGACCTCCCGCACGATGGGCAGGTTGAGGAGCTTGTCGACCAGAAAGCGCTGGTAGTCCTCCAGCTCGGGCACGACGATCTCGAGGAGGTAGTCGGCTTCGCCGGCGACGAGGTGACAGGCCACGACCTCGGGCATGGCGACCACCGTCCTCTCGAAGCTCAACGCTTGATCGTTGGCATGGCCGTTGATCTTGACGCCGAGGAAGGCCGAGAAGCCGAGCCCGATGCGGCCGCGCCGCAAGGACGCGCGGTAACCGTCGATATAGCCGTCCTGTTCCAGCCGCCGCACCCGCCGCAGGCAGGGGGACGGCGACAAACCGACCTTGTCCGCCAGCTCGATGTTGCTCAATCGTGCATTTCTCTGGAGTTCGGTAACGATGCGCCGGTCGATCGCATCCAGCTCGCATTTTGGCATGAAGTGCATCCTGTAGGATCGGAAAGGGCACAATGTTGCGCCCGAGCCGTCGAGACTAGCCCAGTTCGCAAGGACGTGCCTCGGCTTTCCGTGGGATGACATGCTCCGATGTTGCCGCTGATGGAATGAACCATGACCGAAAACCCGGATATCGCGCCTCTGCTGGAGGCCGTCGAACGCTACTTCACGCTGATGTACGACAACGACGTCGCGCAGTTCGACCACGTCTTTGCGCCGACTGCGCAGCTCCACGGATTTCGCGATGACGAATTGCGGATATTGCCGGTCCGGGAATATAGGACGATGCTGGCCTCGGTCCCGTCGCCCAAGTCCAAGAACGCACCGCGCCTTCAGGAGATACTGCTGATCGATCTGGCGTCGGCGCGGCAGGCCATGGTCAAGGTTCGAGTTCGGATCGATCTGCTCCAGTACATCGACTATCTGGCGTATCACCGCATCCACAATGCATGGCTGATCACGGCGAAGTCGTTCCATATCGAGCGACGGCACGAGCCGGTGGCCACCTAGTGCCGCTTCATCCTATTGCGTTGCTGCCCCCTGAAGATAAGCAACGATCTTGCCCGCTTCCTCTGCCGACACGCCGCCATAGGGCTGCATCTTGTTGCCCGACACCACCTCGTCCGGCTTAACCATGAAGCGCGTCAGCTTGTCCTGGTCCCAGACGATGCCGGCGTCCTTCATCGATGACGAGTAATTGTAGTTCGGCAGCGCGCCGGCCTTGCGCCCGACGATCTTGTTGAGGTTGGGGCCGAGGCGGTTGTCGCCTTCCTTCATGGAGTGGCAGGTGCGGCAGGAATTGTTGAAGGCTTGCTTGCCTGCCTCATCGCCCGCCGGCTGCTGCGCGAGCGAGGCGGGCGCGGACATGAGCAGCGTCAGCATGGCGGCGCCGGCGATTGCGTGCAGCCACGGATAGGGCGAGGATTGCAGGCGTGATTGCATTTGCGCCTCCATCGGGGACCGCGCCGCAGCCGGCGCGCGTCAACATGTCGAGGGCAAACAAAAGCGGCCCCGGCAGGTTCCGGGGCCGTTTGCGTCACGATGTCCTGCCGGCTCAGCGCGTCGCGGTTCCGAGTTCCGCGCGGCGTTCCGTCATCGGCAGCACCACGACCTTGGTGCCGACATTGACGCGGGAATAGAGGTCCGTGACGTCTTCGTTGGTCATGCGGATGCAGCCGGACGAGACGCGCTTGCCGATGGTCTCGGGCGCGTTGGTGCCATGGATGCGATAGATGGTGCCGCCGAGATACATGGCGCGCGCGCCGAGCGGATTGCCGGGGCCGCCGGCCATGTGGCGAGGCAGATAGGGCTGGCGGGCGATCATCTCCGGCGGCGGCGTCCAGGCCGGCCACTCGGCCTTGCGGGTCACCGACTGGATGCCGGACCAGGTGAAGCCGTCGCGGCCGACGCCGATGCCGTAGCGCAGCGCCTGGCCGCCTCCGAGCACGTAATAGAGATAGGTGTTGGGCGTATCGATGATGATGGTGCCGGGCGCTTCGCGCGTCGCGTAAGCGACGGTCTGGCGGCGGAAGCGGGCCGGCATCTCGACGGCGTCCTGGTCCTCGGACGGCTCGGTCTGGTAGGTCGGCGCCTGATAGGGCTGGTAGGGCTGGAACGGCTGCGGCGCGGCCATCGGCGGCAGCGGCTGGAAGAACGGGAAGATCTGCACCGGCGCTGCCTTGGCTGCGCCTGCGAATGCGATCGCGGAGGCCGCGACTGCGCCAAAAGCAACGGCGCGCGAAAACGTCTTGAACGTGTCCAGATTGAACATGTGATCGCCCCTGTTGGCTCGGTGGTCTCGGCCACCGCGGCACCGCTGCGGTGCTCTGTTGCCTGGATCACTAACGGCAAAACGTTTCGGGACATTTGCGCGGAAAACCGAAAACGGTTTCACCGCGGCAAGAATTGTTTCATGACAGTTTCGTGGCCGCAGGCGTCCGTTAACGCACAAAACGACGGGCCGACACTTCTATGACGTCACACGCCTGAAATATCCTTCGTTGATGGTCGGAAACCGAGAATCATCAAACTCTCGGGATTTTCCCATGCGGGTATTAATCGCGACGGACGCCTGGCATCCGCAGGTCAACGGCGTTGTCCGGACGCTGACCTCGCTGGCGAATGCGGCCAAGGCGCTGGACGTCGAAATCGGCTTCCTGACCCCGGACGGCTTTCCGTCCTGGCCGCTGCCGACCTATCCGGGCCTGCGCTTTGCGTTGCCGGGCAGCAAGGAGATCGCGCGGCGAATCGAGGCCGCGGCGCCGGACGCGCTGCATATCGCGACCGAAGGCCCGATCGGCTGGGCGGCGCGGGCCTATTGCCGCCGCAACCGGCTCGCCTTCACCACCTCCTACACGACGCGCTTTCCCGAATACGTCGCGGTGCGGACCGGCATCCCCGCAGGCGTCGGCTATGCCGTGCTGCGTCACTTCCACGATGCCGCCGCGATGACCATGGTGGCGACGCCGTCGCTGCGGCAGGAGCTGTTTGAGCGTGGCTTCAAGCGCCTCGGCTTCTGGACCCGCGGCGTCGACACCGAGCTGTTTCATCCCGATGCTCCGGCCCCGCTCGAGCTGCCGCGGCCGATCTTCATGACCATGGGCCGCGTCGCGGTGGAGAAGAATCTCGACGCGTTCCTCGCGCTCGACCTGCCCGGCACCAAGGTCGTCGTCGGCGACGGCCCGCAGAGGGCGGCGCTGGAACGGAAATATCCCGATGCCGTCTTTCTCGGCGAGAAGAAGGGGGCCGATCTCACCGCGCATCTCGCCGCCGCCGACGTGTTCGTGTTTCCGAGCCTGACCGATACGTTCGGCGTGGTGCAGCTGGAGGCGCTGGCCTGCGGCACGCCGGTTGCCGCGTTTCCTGTCACGGGTCCGAAAGACGTCATCGCCGATCATCCGATCGGCGCGATCGATCACGATCTGCGCGCCGCCTGCCTGCGCGCGCTCACCATGTCGCGCGAGACCTGCCGCAACTTCGCGCTGGAGCGTTCCTGGGAAAACAGCGCGCGCCAGTTCGTTGGCAACCTGACCTCACTCCAACCCAGCCGCGCCTTGCGCGCTTCGCCCCGCATGGCGCGGCGGCCGGTGCGCGGTTGAACTTTCCTTAGACCCACAGCGAGAACCTCATCGATGGCCAAGATCATGAACCTTGACGGCACCCAGCAGCTCGACCTCACCCGCGGCACGGTCGAGCAGGCCTATGACCGCTGGGCCCCGGTCTATGACCTCGTGTTCGGCGGCGTGTTCGCCAAGGGCCGGCAGGCGGCGATCGCGGCCACCAACAAGATCGGCGGCCGCGTGCTCGAGGTCGGTGTCGGCACCGGCATCTCGCTGCCGATGTACGCGCCGCATTTGCGCATCTTCGGCACCGACATTTCGGAGGCGATGCTGGACAAGGCGCGCCAGCGCGTCGCCGAGCGCAAGCTGAAGAATGTCGAGGGCCTCGCGGTGATGGACGCCGAGAAGCTCGAATTCCCGGACAATTCCTTCGACGTGGTGATGGCGCAATATGTCGTCACCGCGGTGCCAAATCCGGAGAAAGCGCTGGACGAATTCGCCCGCGTGCTGCGTCCGGGCGGCGAGCTGATCGTCCTCACCCGCGTCAGCGCGGATGCCGGCATGCGCCGCTTCATCGAGCAGAAGCTGCAGCCGGTGGTGCGTCCGCTCGGCTTCCGCACCGCCGAGTTCGCCTGGTCGCGTTATACGAAATGGCTGGCCGGCGCCGAAGGCATCGAGCTCGCGGAACGGCGCCTGATTCCGCCACTCGGTCATTTCTCGCTGGTGCGCTTCCGCAAGGTCGATGTCGCCAAGGCGGCGTGACCTCGAGCGCAGGCGTCGTGCGTCATCGCGCCGCCGCGTGCCATCACATGACAAGATGATGTTGTCACACGGCGTTCATCGAATCCCTTTAACCCCGTAGCCGAAAGCATTTGGGGAAGAGCATGATCAAGAATTATCTCGAGCAGCTGCGGATCCAGCGCTGGGACGACCATCGCTACTACCACCACAGCCGCATCAATCAGAGCCTGCACTTCGTCAGCGCGCTGAGCTTCCTGTTCGCCTATGTCTGGCTGTTCGTCGATCCCGTCGTCTCCGCGCTGGTTGGCTGGCTGATCTCGATGACCTCGCGCCAGGCCGGTCACTTCTTCTTCGAGCCGCACACCTACGACCACGTCAACCAGGCGACGCACGAGTACAAGGAAGAGATCAAGGTCGGCTACAACCTGCAGCGCAAGGTCGTGCTGATGGCGATCTGGGCGCTCTCGCCGCTGGTGCTGGTGATCGATCCCACGTTGTTCGGCCTGTTCACGCCCTGGCAAGGCGCGACCGACTTCATGCGGCAGGTCGCCAAGATCTGGCTCGTGGTCGGCGGCGGCGGCCTGTTGTTCCGAACCGTGCACCTGTTCTTCATCCGCGATGTCGAGACCGGCCTGGTCTGGATGACCAAGATCCTGACCGATCCGTTCCACGACCTGATGCTCTACCACAAGGCGCCGCTGGCGCTGATGCGGGGCGAGCTGATGGACCCGGGCCTGCATCTCAATCCCGAGCACACGCTGGGTCTGATCAGCGAGCCCGTGCTCGAAGAGCAGCACGCCTGATACGGCCCCTACCCAGGTCGCGAATGTTTATGGTCTACGTCATGCCCGGGCTTGTCCCGGGCATCCACGTCTTGAAGCCATCGTGCGGAGACGCGTGGATGGCCGGGACAAGCCCGGCCATGACGGGTTCGGCCTCAGCGCCGGAAACGCCTGGACAGCATCTCTTTCAGGATCTGCCGCTTGATCTGCTTGTTGGTGAGCACGCCGTCGTGCCACCAGAAGCCGTCGGCCTTCATCTTCGCGGCCGCGCGGACGAAGCGTTCGGCGACTTCGGCGAAATCGGCGTCGGTGTAGTTCAGGCTGAAGATCAGCCGGCCGGTGCCGACCCAGCTCAGCGCCAGACCTTCGGCACGCAGGTAATATTGCAGCATCCAATTGTAGCGGGACGGGGTGGTGTATTTCACCGTCCAGATCGAGGAGAAATTGGCGAACCGCACCGGCAGCTCGGCGTCCTCCATCATCCCGTTGAGCTTCTGCACGCGGCCGTTCCAGGTCTCGTCGAGGCCTTCATAGACCGCGCGGAAGTTCGGGCTGGCGAGGCGGCTCAAGAACTCGTCCATCGCCGTCATGACATAGGGATGCGAGTTGAAGGTGCCGCGGGCGAAGCAGATGTCGGCGGGGCGGTCGTCGCGAAAGCGGCGCATCAGCTCGCGCTTGCCGCAGACGACGCCGACCGGCAGACCGCCGGCGAGGCTCTTGCCGTAGGTCACCATGTCGGCCTTGACGCCGAAATAGTCCTGGGCGCCGCCGGCAGCGAGACGGAAGCCGACGAACACTTCGTCGAAGATCAGCACGATGCCGCGCTGGTCGCAGACCTCGCGCAGCTTCTTCAGCCACTCGGTATAAGCGGCGCGGTCGAAACGGCCGCCGCGCGACGAGTCGACCAGCGCGGAATCGCCGGGCGCGTTGGCGTTGGGATGCAGGCCCTGCAGCGGATTGACCAGCACGCAGGCGATGTCCTTGCGTGTACGCAGCACATGCAGCGTCTTCTCCGACATCTCGGCGAGCGTGTAGGTTTCGTGCGCAGGGATAGGGTTGCCGACGCCGGGCTGCACGTCGCCCCACCAGCCGTGATAGGCGCCGGCGAAGCGGACGAGATGCGTACGCCCAGTGTGGTAGCGCGCCAGCCGCACCGCCTGCATCACGGCTTCGGTGCCGGACATGTGGAACGAGACCTCGTCGAGGCCCGATATCTGGCAGAGCCGCTGCACGTTCTCCAGGATGACGGGATGGTACGGGCCGAGCACCGGGCCGAGCGCGTGCGCGCGCTTCTCGGCGCCCTCGATGCACTCCTTGTAGAAGTCGTTGCCGAAGATGTTGACGCCGTAGGACCCGGTGAGATCGTACGACGTGTTGCCGTCGACGTCGGTGACGGTGACGCCGCTGGAGGAGGCCACGAAGGTCGAGGTGCCCAGATGCTCGCGGACCAGGCGCGAGAACTGGAACGGCACGCGGTAGCTCTCGGTGAAGTTCAGGTCGGAGATTTTTTCAGCCGCTTCCTTTGTCATCGCGCGCCCCTTCGCGTAGCGCTCGGCGTAGAGAGCGGCGAGACGGAAGAAGCCGTCCTTGCGTTGCGCGGCGATGTTCGCCGGCGCGCCGTCGCACGAGAAGTAGTCGTTCTCTCCGAACTCGTAGAACGGGAGCAGCTTGGCCACTCGTCGCGACATCTTGGAGTGTCCGGCGAGCGAGCGGTGCTTGGCGCGGGACAACTCGATCCGCGCCTTCAGCTTCGGGAGGACGGCGGCAGCGGACGCTGCGGCAGCCACGGACATCGAGAGAATCGGGAGTGTCGTTTCCATGACAACAAGCGCTAAACCTGCGAGCTGACAGATTCATGACAGTCAAAGCCCTCATCGCCTCTTTCACCCAGCAGGAAGACCTTAACTTCCTGTTGACCAACCGCATCCCGCGCGCCGCCCTGACCCGCTTCATGGGATGGTTCTCCAAGATCGAGAATCCCCTGGTTCGGGACTTCTCGATCGCGCTGTGGAAGCTGTTCTCCGATCTCGATCTGTCGGAGGCGCGCGAGACGCATTTCAAAAGTCTGCACGACTGCTTCACCCGCGAGCTCAAGCCGGGCCTGCGGCCCTTTGATCCAGACCCCGCCATCATGGCGAGCCCCTCGGACGGCATCGTCGGCGCTCACGGCAGGATCGCGGATACCGAGCTGTTCCAGGTCAAGGGTGCGCCGTATTCGCTGCTCGATCTCGTCGGCGATTCCGCGCTGGTCGATCAGCACCGCAACGGCTCGTTCGTCACGCTGCGGCTGACGTCGAGCATGTATCACCGCTTCCACGCGCCTTACGATGCGCATATCGAGGGCGTGACGCTGATCCACGGCGACGTCTGGAACGTCAACCCGATCGCCTTGAAGCGGGTCGAGCGGCTTTTCTGCAAGAACGAGCGCGCCGTGATCCGCACGCATCTTTCGACCGGCGAGGCCGTGACGCTGGTGCCGGTCGCCGCGATCCTGGTCGCGAGCATCCGGCTGCATTTCCTCGATCTGGTGCTGAACGCGCAGACCCGCGGTCCCGTCAATTTCCCCTGTGATGTCAAGGTGGCCAAGGGCGAGGAGCTCGGCTGGTTCGAGCACGGCTCGACCATCATCATCCTGGCGCCCGGCGACTTCACCTTCTGCGACGGCATCGCCGAGGGCACGCGCATCCGTGCCGGCCAGGGGCTGCTCAGAAGAAAGTAGCCTTCAATCCGCCGTTCCCGGCGCCTATATCGTCGGTGGGGACGGTTCGACGACGGATTTGGTGATGGCGCGGACGCCGGTGATGGCGGCGGGTGGTATCGTGCTGCGGCGTGGTTCGACGCCGCTGATCGCGGTCGTGCGCCAGCGCAAGCGCAACGAATGGGTGTTGCCGAAGGGCAAGCTCGACGACGGCGAGACGCCGAAAGAAGCCGCGCATCGCGAGGTGCTGGAGGAGACCGGCCACGACGTCGCCGTGCACGAATTCCTCGGCACGCTCGCCTACCAATCCGGCGGGCGCTCGAAGGTCGTGCATTTCTGGCGCATGGAGGCCGAGGGCGGGCCGGTCCGGAAGCTGACGAACGACGTCAAGGCGGTCGACTGGCTCTCGCTGGACGACGCGATCGCGCGGCTGTCGCGCGAATACGAGCGCGCGTTCCTGACCCAGACCGGCCCGATCGCGCTTGCCGCAGCAGGGCTGGTGCCGCAGCCAGTGCAATCGGCCCATGACATCGATTCAGCCTTGCAGACGCTGACGCAAGCCGAGGCCGCCTCCGCCGAGGAGTTGCGGCACGGCCTGTTGCACAAGATGAAGGCCTGGCTGCGCGGCGAGGCGTGAGGTCCAGAGCACACTGCTTGCGGTCTGAAGACATCCACGAGCGGATGGGCCTGTGAGAGCCTGAGCTCTTTCCAACGACGGAGGAAGAGCGGCGTACTGGCACCAGGAACGTGTCTGCCCGGGACAAGCCCGGGCATGACGGTGCAGGTGTCGGGGCTGCCACGCTCGGCGTGTCAGCTCACGCGCTTCCAGGTCTGGCCGCCGCAGAACATGCCGCCGAAGGCGCAGCCTTGCACGCGCATCGTATTCGGGCCCTTCATCGCGATGGTCGAGTCGTAGTTGCGGCCGGAATTGGGATCGCGGATGCGGCCGCTCCACTTCGAGCCCTCGGGCTTCATGTTGATCAGGATGCGCTCGTTGGTCTTCTCAGCGTAGCCGCACAGATTGGCGCCGCACTGCTCGACCCGGACATTGCCCTTCCCCTCTTCGGTCGCCCAGATGCCGATCGGCGAGTTCGCTACCGCCACGGGCGCGGCAGCCACCGGAGCCGGAGCCGGAGCGGCCGCCACCGCAGCGGGCGCAGCAACGGGAGCGGGCGCCGCGGCCGGCGCGGGCTGCGTCGTCGTGTCGACGGACGGCGCGGCGGCAACGGTCGACGCAGGCGCGGTGGGGGCGACACTTGGTGCGGCCGGGGCGGTCACCTGCGCCGGCGCCTGCTGCATGGGCTGCTGCTGCACCGGAGCCGGCGCGGGCTGCGCGGCCGTGGCCGGAGCCGGAGCCGGCGTGGCGTCGGCGTCATCATCCTTGGAGCCGCCGAAGCCCTTGAGGTTGATGTTGTTCAGCTTGATCGGCTTGTCCGACAGGCCCGGCGCGACGATGGTCACGCAGTTGAGCGAGGCGCAGTTGCGCGGCGTCTCGATGCGGATGTGCTGGCCCTCGATCTGGAACGAGATCGTATTGCCGCCGGCATGGGCGGCGGTCGAGGCGAGGAAGAGCGCGGTGGCGGCGACGGTGAGCTTGTTCATGACAACCTCCGAAAATGGCGCGGTCTCGATATGGACCGAAGTCGCTGGTGGATGAAGCGTGGCTCGACCCTATGCCGGGCTGGCCCGGTGTTCTGTGATGAGGGTCACAACGGCGGTGCGGGTCTGGGTGAGGCAGCGCACATTCGGCCGCAATTCCTCTGCGTAAGCTCGTCGCGACATTGAGGGAGAGGGCGATGCAACGGCTTGTGATTTCGCTTGGCACATTGATCGCGCTGATGGCGATCGCGCCGGCGGCCGAGGCCGGTTCCTATTCCGTCTCGATTGGCCGCCACCGCTTCCATGTCGAGGCGCCCAAAACGTGCCGATCCACATCCTGCGTGTCGATCTCGTCCCATCGCAGCTTTCGGCCGGTGGATGACGCCGCGACGAGACCGGTCCCGCCGCCGGCGCCGATAGCCCGGACCTCGCCGGTCGATCCGGCCATCCCGCTTCGCCCGCCGCAGGCGACCCTGGCCCCAACACCGCCGGCTGCTCCAGCACCGACGCTGGCCGCGACGACGTCGCAGCCGGTCGTGCCGCCGCAGACACCAAGACCAGAGCCACCGAGACCTGAGCCACCAAGAGCCGAGGCGCCGGATCCCGATCCGCCGCGCCTGGAGCCGCCGGTCCCGAGCCCCGAGATCAAGCAGACCGTGGCGGTCGCACGGCGCAACGACGACGAGCAGGCCTATACGCCGCTCGGCGAATGGGAGAGCCGAGGTGCCAAGGGCACGGTCCGCATCGAGCGCTGCGGCCCTGCGCTTTGCGGTTATGCGTTGACCGAGACCTCGCGCCGGGGCGAGAGCGTGCTCGTCAACATGAAGCCGAAATCGCACGACGTCTGGACCGGCAGCATCTACAGCCGCGCCAGCGGCAACACCTATTACGCAACGATGACGCTGAAGAGCTCCGGCAGGCTGCACGTCGAGGCCTGTGCACTTTGGCGTTTCTGGTGCTCGGCCAATGATTGGACACGGATCGAAGCGCCGCGCGAGCAACTGATCACGACCTCGCGGCAATGGAGCGCGCGGTCGTAGCGTCGCGCAAAATGCCCGCGCCGCTTGCGGGAGAGGGCATGTCCGCGAACGCCGGCGCGCGAGGGGAGAACCCCTCATCCGGCGTTTCACGCCACCTTCTTCCGCAAGGGCAGAAGGGAAGAAGCCGCCTTCGATGCGCTCGATGAGCCGCTAGAGCATGCCGAGCACGATGGCGCCGACGAAGGCCATGGCGAGGTAGGCGGTGACTACGCTCAGTTTCCCGGCGAACGTCATGAGTCGCTTCCTCCACGTGCGCTGCTTTGCGCGCGAGGATCATAGTTAACAGAGAGTCTCGTCTCGATAAAGTCAGCCCTGCTGTCGTTCGGTTCTGTCCCAAGGTTCGGCGCGCGGGCCGGTATGGTTAAAGAACACTGAAATCAACGTGTTGAAGAGTCTTTAAGTAAATTCACCCAACGTGCGTACATGACGCGCGGAGTTCGTTTGTATCTCGTCGGCTCCATCGTCCTTGTTTCGCTAGCGGGTTGCGGACGCGGCTTCTTCCAGGCCGAACGCGAACCGTGGCGGGCCGAGGCGGAAGCCGCATGCCTGAAATCGGGCGCGGTGAAGGAGGGGCCGGATCTCGTCCGCATCGACCCGATTTCCGGACCCGGCCAGTGCGGCGCCGAATTTCCACTCAAGGTCGCCGCTATCGGCGAGGCCTCCAGCACCTATGGCTTCGCCGACGAGCCGTTGCGGCCGCCGGGAAGCATCGGCAACCAGCCGCGCTGGCCCGTGAGGCAGCCGCAATCGAACTATCCGCAGGGCCAGAACTACCCGGCCTCCGGCTATCCGCCGCAGTCGAACTATCCTGAGAGCGCGGTGCGCCACCCGTCCGGCTACGGCGCCTCGTCCGGGCCGGTGTCGCTGAACGCACCGGGCGTGGCGGCGCAGGAGGACGAGATCGACCTGCCGCCCGATGGCACCGATGCCGCAGGCGCGGCGCGCTACATGAATTCGCCGAGCTATCCGGCCCGGCCGGCGCCTTACTCGCAGGCGCCCGCGCAGCAACCTCTGCCGCGCCTCGGCCCTGCGCAGGGCAATTCCGTCACGGCCGTGGGGCCCGTCGCGATCAAGCCGACGGCGACGCTGGCCTGTCCGATCGTGTCCGAGCTCGATCGCTGGCTCGCCGACACCGTCCAGCCCTCGGCGATGCGCTGGTTCGGCGTCCGCGTCGCCGAGATCAAGCAGATCTCCGCCTATTCCTGCCGCGGCATGAACGGCAACTCGCGGGCCCATATCTCCGAGCACGCTTTCGGCAACGCGCTCGACATCTCCGCCTTCGTGCTCGCCGACGGCCGCCGCGTCACCATCAAGGACGGTTGGCGTGGCATGCCGGAGGAGCAGGGCTTCCTGCGCGACGTGCAAGCGGGAGCGTGTGCGCATTTCACCACCGTTCTCGCGCCGGGCTCGAACGTCTTTCACTACGATCACATCCACGTCGACCTGATGCGCCGCGCCAGTCGGCGCCTGATCTGCCAGCCCGCGGCGGTGTCTGGCGAAGAGGTCGCCGCGCGTGCGCAGTCGCGCAGCCCCTATGCCAATGCGCGCGATCCCTCCGTCACCGGTTCGCTCGGTGCGCGCAAGAGCACGGCGCGCAAGCGCGAGGATGACGATTACATCGACGAATAGCGGCACGGTTCACCGTGGCCGGATCGAGCGGAAGCGCAGTCCGGGAATTGCTCCCGCATTCCGCTGCGCTCCGCAGGCTAGGATCTGCCAGGCCGGCTTGACGGTGCAGGTGCCAGCCCCATGCAGCGTTGCACCTCGCCCGGGACGTTGTAGGTGCGCATGATGTGGCGGCTGTCGCGCAGGCCCGTCGCCTCCCGCTGGACCACGAACATCCAGAGCGCCTGGCCGGCTTCCAGCACCAGCTTGCGCCTGGCCGGCTGCATCGAGGCTGCAGTTTCCGCGGCGGCGTGGGCGGCGTCAAACTCGCGCAAGCGCGCCAGCGCCTGTTCGAGCGCGCGGCCCATCCGACCGAGTGCCGAGGCCTGTTCCTGGACGATCTCGTAGTGGAGGATGTCGACCGGCGGGCGAAGATCACGAGACATGGCCGCAATATAATGCGGCCCCGCCTGCAGGCGCAACGCGCTGCTACTTCGTCTTGTACGCCGCCAGGAACATCCGCGTGGCGCTGTCGACCACCTCGGCCATGCGCTGTTCCGACGGTGCCGGCGCGGCCTGGAACACGAAGGGCAGGAAGAGTGAAGCCTTGGCCAGTTCCATGAACTGCGAGGCGGCAAGATCGCAATCCTCGATATCGAGATCGCGCGCGACCACACGGGCCCTGAGATAACCGGAGAGGCGGCTGATGCTCTTGTCCAGCACCCGCGCATAATAGCGGCGGCCGACATCAGGCATGCGTTCGGCGATCGCCATCACGGTCCGGATCGCCGATCCGCCACCGGGCCGGCAGATCAGGTGAAGGTAGGCGAGGCCGAATTCCCTCAGCGTGGCCTCGGCATCGCGGGCAGGATCGAAGCTGAACACGACCTGGCCGTGCTGGAGGGCCTCTTCCTCGATGATGGCTTCGAACAGCGCGGACTTGTCGGCGAAGTAGACGTAGAGCGTGCCCTTGGAGACCTGCGCGGCGCGCGCGATCTCGCCCATGCTGGCGCCGTCGAAACCCAGGTCCATGAACACCTTGCGGGCACCGTCCAGGATCTGGCGACGTTTGGTGCCGTCCTCCTCTTGGGCGGCGTGCAGATGGTCGCGGTTGGCTACAACCATTGGTTTAGGGTCTCGGAAGATTTCTGATCAGATGTTGAACGGTGAAACGCAAATATAAGGGATCGGCCCAGTAGGGTGCCGTTTAGAGCATTCATGTATATTGACCGAACCGTTCGGTCAATGATATTTGAGATCAGCGACAGGGAAAGCGGCCTCCGGCCGGCCGTCCTCGATCGCCTTTTGTGGAGGCCTTGATGGCGGCATCGAGAGACCAGGCTGCGCGAGTCCTTCAGGAAGCGGCGGAGCAAGCCGGCGGTAACGCTGCGATCGAGAGCTCCGCTCCCGGTACCGAGCACTTGCGCGGTGAAAGGGTCGAGGAGGCCAAGCGCCGCCCCGCTGAGGTGCTGGAGAAGCCCGCGACTGACGAGCCCGCCGCAGCAGCGCCGGACGCACCCGCCGGCCGTGCTCCCAAATCCGGCAAGCGCAAATTCGTCCTGATGGGCGTCGGTCTGCTGTTCGCGCTCGCCGCCGCGAGCTATGCCGGCTATTACACGCTGGTCGGCCGCTTCTACGTCTCCACCGACGACGCCTACGTCCGCGCCAACAACACCATGCTGGGCGCGCGGGTGTCCGGACACGTCGCCGCGATCCTCGCCGGCGACAACAGCCCGGTGCGCGCCGGCGACGTCGTCCTGCGCATCGACGACGGCGACTACAAGATCGCGGTCGAGGCCGCCGCCACCAAGATCGCGACCCAGCAGGCCGCCATCGATCGCATCGGCCGCCAGGTCGCCGCGCTCGACAGCCAGGTGGCGCAGGCCAAGGCTCAGCTCGTCTCGGCCCAAGCGGGCCTGAAGCGCGCCGATCTCGATTACGAGCGCCAGCAGGCGCTGAGCACCAAGGGGTTCGCCTCTCGTGCAGTGTTCGAGAGCTCGGAAGCCGGACGCGACCAGGGCGCCGCCGCGGTCAAGGCCGCGCAGGCCGCCTACGACGTTGCCGTCAGCAATGTCGAGGTCGCCAAGGCGCAGCAGGCCGAAGCGCAGGCCCAGCTCGCCGAGCTCAAGACCACGCTCGCCAAGGCCGAGCGCGACCTCAGCTTCACGGCGGTACGTGCGCCGGTCAACGGCACGTTCTCCAATCGCCTCGTCAACACCGGCGACTTCGTCGCAGTCGGTCAGCGCCTCGGCAACATCGTGCCGCTGGACGACGTCTATATCGACGCCAATTTCAAGGAGACGCAGCTCAAGCGCATCCGTCCCGGCCAGCCGGTGACGATCAAGGTCGACGCCTACGGCATGCGCAAGTTCTCCGGCGTGGTCGACAGCATCGCGGCGGGCGCGGGCTCGGTGTTCACGCTGCTGCCGCCCGACAACGCCACCGGCAATTTCACCAAGATCGTGCAGCGCGTGCCGGTCCGCATCCGCGTGCCGAAGTCGGTGGCGAAGCAGAACCTGCTCCGGGCCGGCATGTCGGTCTATGCCACCGTCGACACCAACAAGGGCGCGGCCGACGCCGACAGCGAGGTCGATCTCGACGATCCCGCGGTCCATCCGCAGTAGGATGCGGTGAAATGAATTGCGCCGCAGCCGCAAGTGCAGGTGCGCTCCCTCTCCCGCTTGCGGGAGAGGGCTGGGAAGAGGGTGCTTCGGCAATGGGACAGTCCCTAGGCGGAGAGAACCCTCACCCGGCGCTACGCGCCGACCTCTCCCGCAGGCGTAAGAGGTGCACCGACCCCGCGGCTGGCGCGATCCCGAGCTGACCCATGGCAACCGCCACCACCGCTTCACCTGCCATGATGGCGGACCCGGCGTCGGAGCGCATCGCGCCGAAGCGGCTGTTCGCCTTCATCATCATGGTGTTCGGGATGTTCATGTCGATCCTGGACATCCAGATCGTCTCGGCGTCCCTCAGCGAGATCCAGGCGGGCCTGTCGGCAAGCTCCAGCGAAGTCTCATGGGTCCAGACCGCCTATCTGATCGCCGAGGTCATCGCGATTCCGTTGTCGGGATTCCTGTCGCGCGCCTTTGGCACGCGGCTGTTGTTCGCGATCTCGGCGGCCGGCTTCACCGCCGCGAGCCTGCTCTGCGGCTTTGCCACCACCATCGAGGAGATGATCCTTTGGCGCGCGCTGCAAGGATTCCTGGGCGCCGGCATGATCCCGACGGTGTTCGCCTCGGCCTATACCGTCTTCCCGCGAACGAAATTCCACATCGTCGGCCCCATCATCGGGCTGGTCGCGACCCTTGCTCCCACCATCGGCCCGACCGTCGGCGGCTACATCACCGACCTGATGTCGTGGAACTGGCTGTTCTTCATCAACGTCGTGCCCGGCATCGGCATCACCGTCGGCGTGCTGGCGCTGGTCGATTTCGACGAGCCGCATTTCGAGCTGCTCGACCGCTTCGACTGGTGGGGCCTCCTGTTCATGGCGAGCTTCCTCGGCACGTTGGAATATGTGCTGGAGGAGGGCCCGCAATATCAATGGATGCAGGACACGTCGGTCGCGATCTGCGCCTGGATCTGCGGTCTCTCGGCCATCGCCTTCTTCTGGCGCGTGTTCACGGCGGCCGAGCCGATCGTCAATCTGCGCACCTTCTCGGACCGCAATTTCGCCGTCGGCTGCACGCTGCAGTTCTGCATCGGCATCGGGCTCTATGGCCTGACCTACATCTATCCGCGCTATCTCGCCGAGGTGCGCGGCTACAGCGCGCTGATGATCGGCGACACCATGTTCGTCTCCGGCATCACCATGTTCCTGGTCGCGCCGCTGGTTGGCCGGCTCATGGCGAAGGTCGACATGCGCTACATGATCGCGTTCGGCCTCGTCGTGTTCGCGCTCGGCTCCTACCAGATGACCTGGATGACGCGGGACTATGATTTCTATGAACTGCTGGTGCCGCAAATCCTGCGTGGCGTCGGCATGATGTTCGCGATGGTCCCGACCAACAACGTCGCACTCGGCACGCTGCCGCCCGACAAGGTGAAGAACGCGAGCGGCGTGTTCAACTTGATGCGCAATCTCGGCGGCGCGCTCGGCCTCGCCGTCATCAACACCGTGCTCAACGACCGCACCGATCTTCACATCAGCCGCCTGCAGGAGCGCGTGACCTGGGGCAACGCCACCGCCACCGAAACCCTGAACATGTTCATGCAGAAATTTCAGGGACTTGGCGATTCCGCGCTGATGGCCATGAAGCAGCTTTCCCAACTGGTTCATCGCCAGGCCGTGGTGATGAGCTTCGGCGATGCCTTCTTCATGCTGACGCTGTTCTATCTCGCGCTCAGCTTCCTGGTGCTGCTGCTGAACAGGCCGCCGTCGCCGTTCGGTGCCGGGGGCGATGCGCACTAATTTGCAACACTCCTCCGTGATCTCGCACGGGCCCCGTTGCAATGCGCGCGCCACACATCTATAAAGCGCACCTCATTCAATCGAACCGGGAGGGATTTGCATGATTTCGTCGCATTCGCAGATCGTACGCCCGCGCTCGATGATGACCTCGATCACGTTCTGGCTCGGTATGTACGCGGCCTGTTAGAGGCCTCTTCCGCCAGCTTCGATTGGGCCAAGGTTTCGACCAAGCGTCCCGATCGCTCCGCTTCCCAAGTCAAAGTCAGTTTTGATTGACGCTGTTTCGGCCCTCGTGGCCGGCCTGTGTCCGTCGATGGAGCCGGCCCGCGCGTGCGGCCGGATAATGTCATGACCGCTCTGTCCAAGAGACCCGCCGCAATTCGCGTGGTGCTGCCCTTCGTATTCCGGCACTGGCTGAAGCAGCCGGGGCGCGGCCTGATCGTGGCCGGCGGCCTCCTGGGTGCGACCATCGCCGATTTGTTCATGCCGGTGTTCTCGGGGCACCTGGTCGATGCGCTGACGCGCGGCCCGTCCGATCTCGAGGCGCGCCACGCCGCGCTGGTGGCATTCGGCGCGATCGTGGCGCTGGGCGCGGCCTCGATGGTGCTGCGGCTCGTCGGCCTGCAGGCGATCGTGCCCTTCACGCTGAAGATCATGTCCGACGTCGCGCAGGACGCGTTCACCCGCGTGCAGCGCTTCTCGACCGACTGGCACGCGAACTCCTTTGCCGGCTCCACGGTGCGCAAGATCACCCGTGGCATGTGGGCGCTCGACCTGCTCAACGACACCATCCTGATGGCGCTGGCGCCCTCGCTGCTGGTGCTGGTCGGCTCGATGATCCTGATCGGCGTGCACTGGACCTCGCTCGGCCTCGTGATCGCGATCGGGGCGATCCTCTACGTCACCACCACGGTCGTGTTCTCGACGCGCTACATCGCGCCGGCTGCACGCGTCTCCAATGCCTGGGACACCAAGGTCGGGGGCACGCTGGCGGACGCGCTGACCTGCAACGCGGTGGTGAAATCCTTCGGCGCCGAAATGCGCGAGGACTCGCGGCTGGCCCGCGTCATCAATCGGTGGCGGGTGCGCGTGCGGCGAACCTGGTTTCGCTACAACTACACCGCCATGGCGCAGCTGTCGCTGCTGCTGGCCTTGCGCGCCTCCGTGATCGGCGGCTCGGTGCTGCTGTGGATGTCCGGACATGCCTCGCCAGGCGACGTCACCTATGTGCTGACGAGCTATTACGTCATCCATGCGTACTTGCGCGACGTCGGCATGCACATCAACAACCTGCAGCGTTCGGTCAACGACATGGACGAGTTGGTGGCGATCCATGACGAGCCGATCGGGATCGTGGATGCGTCCGATGCGCGGCCGATCGCGATCGAGGGCGGCGAGATCGTGTTCGACGACGTCACGTTCCACTATGGCGGCCATCGCGCGCCGCTCTACGACGGG
This sequence comes from Bradyrhizobium sp. 22, assembly GCF_000482425.1. Classification (NCBI taxonomy): domain Bacteria; kingdom Pseudomonadati; phylum Pseudomonadota; class Alphaproteobacteria; order Hyphomicrobiales; family Nitrobacteraceae; genus Bradyrhizobium; species Bradyrhizobium sp. 22. The sequence continues at coordinate 712,218 of NZ_KI519400.1, read as the reverse complement.
CTGTCGGTGACGATCCGGGCCGGCGAACGCGTGGGCCTGGTCGGACGCTCGGGCTCCGGCAAGACCACCTTCGTCAAGCTGGTGCAGCGGCTCTACGACGTCAGCGGCGGCCGCGTGCTGATCGACGGGCAGGATATCGCGCTCGCCACCCAGCAGTCGCTGCGCAGTCAGATCGCGATCGTGCAGCAGGAGCCGATCCTGTTTCACCGCACGCTCGCGGAGAACATCGCCTATGGCCGGCCGGGTGCCGGCCTGGAGGCGATCGAGCAGGCGGCGCGGCTGGCGAATGCGCACGACTTCATCCTGCGCCTGCCGAAGGGCTACGGCACGCTGGTCGGCGAGCGCGGCGTGAAGCTGTCGGGCGGCGAGCGGCAGCGCGTGGCGCTGGCGCGCGCGTTCCTGGCGGATGCGCCGGTGCTGATCCTGGACGAGGCGACCTCGAGCCTCGATTCGGAATCGGAGGCGTTGATCCAGCAGGCGATGGAGCGGCTGATGAAGGGTCGCACCTCGATCGTGATTGCGCACCGGCTGTCGACGGTGAGGAGCCTCGACCGCATCCTGGTGTTCGACCGCGGCGAGATCGTCGAGCAGGGCACCCACGCCGTGCTCGCGAGCAAGCCCGGCGGCATCTATCGCGGCCTGTTCGAGCGCCAGGTGGTGGAGCTCGGACATATCGCGGCGGCGGAATGAACGGCGCGGGGCGGCGGGCGCCCCGCTGTCACGCCGCCGAGGAATGCGCCAAGGATGGAACGACATGAAAGACCTGACGAACGGCTCCATCGTGAGACACATCCTGGCCATGGCCCCTCCGATCATGGTCGGCATGGTCACGATCATGATCTGCCAGCTGGTCGACCTCTATTTCGTGTCGGACCTCGGCGATGCCGCGGTCGCGGGCGTTGCCGCGGCCGGCAATGCCGGCTTCCTCGTCAACGGGCTGATGCAGGTGCTCGGCGTCGGCGCGGTGGCGCTGATCGCGCATGCCGTGGGACGCAAGGACCGGGCGGATGCAAACCTGATCTTCAACCAGGCGATGGTGCTGTCGGTGCTGTTCGGAGCGTTGACCCTGCTCGCAGGTGCCGCGCTGTCGCGTCCCTACATGCATTCGATCGCGGCGGACCAGGCCACGATCGAGGCCGGGACCACTTACCTGCTGTGGTTCATGCCGGCGCTCGCGCTGCAGTTCGCGACCCAGGTGATGGGATCGGCGCTGCGCGCCACCGGTATCGTTCGTCCCGTCATGCTGGTGCAGACGCTTGCCGTGGTCGTCAACATCGCCCTGGCGCCGGTTCTGATCTCGGGATGGGGCACCGGCCATGCGCTCGGCGTGGCCGGTGCGGGTCTGGCGAGCTCGATCGCGGTTGCCCTCGGCGCGCTGATGCTGCTGGTCTATTTCTGCAAGGTCGAGCGCTATGTCGCTTTCAGCGCGGCGCAGTGGTGGCCGCAGCCGCGCCATCTCATGCGCGTTCTCGACGTCGGCCTGCCGGCCGGCGGCGAGTTCGCGATGATGTTCATCTTCATGGCGGTGATCTATTACGTGCTGCGCGATTTCGGCGCGGCGGCGCAGGCGGGATTCGGCATCGGGCAGCGCGTGCTCGGCCTGATCAACATGCCTGCGCTCGCGGTCGGGCTGGCGGCCGGGCCGATCGCCGGCCAGAATTTCGGCGCAGCCAACGCTGCGCGCGTGCGGGAAACTTTCATCAAGACCGCTTTGATCGTCACGCTCGTGATGGCCGGCTTCATGATCCTTGCGCAGGTGACGCCGGAGTTGCTGCTCGGCGGATTCTCGAACGACCGCGAGACCATGGAGATCGCCCATCTGTTCCTGCGGATCATCTCGCTCAACATGATCGCGCAAGGGCTGATCTTCACCTGCTCGAGCATGTTCCAGGCCCTCGGCAACACCAAGCCGGTGCTTTTGACCTCGGCGACGCGCGTGTTCACCTACTCCCTGCCGGCGATCTGGCTCTCGACGCAGCCGGGCTTTCGCATGGAGCACGTCTGGTATCTCTCGGTCGCGACGACCACGTTGCAGGCCGGCTTGAGCCTGTGGCTGCTGCATCGTGAGTTCAACAAGCGCCTGACGTTGGCAGCGAACGAGAAGACCCCGGAGCAGGCGACCCCCGAACCCGTCGCGCCTCTCGCCCGCGAGCCGGTGTGACGGCAGCTTGTTCCTTGCGTTGCGTTCGTTGGAAAGGACGGAAGAGCTAGAGCATGATCCGGAAAAGTGCGCAGCGGTTTTCCGGCAAGATCATGCGCAAACAACAATCTAAAGCGCGATGACGATTGATCCAAGTCTCATCGCGGCTTAGAGCGCGCCGAGACTGTTCCAGACCAGGGTCAGGCCCGACAGGAACAGCAGGCCGAGCACGACATCGCCAAAATGCTTGTCGTTGAGGGCATGGTAGACGCGTGCGCCGGCCCAGGCGCCGATCAAGGTACCTGGAAAGGCGACCAGCGCGAGCCAGACCACTTTGAGCTCGACGAGACCCGATGCGGTCTGCAGCACCAGCGCGGTGGCCAGCACTGTGAAGTTGAAGAGCTGGAAGATGCCGCGCCGCTCGTGCTTGTTCCAGCCGCGGATGTTGGCCCACAGGATCGGCAGCGGACCCGACAATCCGGCAAGGCCGCCCAGGATGCCGCCGGCAAAGCCGATCGCGCCGTCGGCGATGCGGCCGCCGAACGTGATCGCGAGCGGCCTCTTGTTCAGATACATCGCGCTCGAAAAGATCAGAATTAGAATGCCGACGCTCAGCTTGAACACTTTAGGATCGGCCGAGGCGACCATCATGGTCCCCAGCGGCACGCCGATCAGCCCTCCGATCAGGAACGGCCAGACCAGCGAGAGGTCAAAGCTCTTCCACATCGACGGCAACGTCGATGTCTGCGCGATCACCGAGCAGATCAGCACCAGCGGCACCGCGAGCGAGGGCGGCAGCACGTAGAGCCAGATGCCGAGTGCCATCAGCGCCGTGCCGAACCCTGCCAGCCCCGAGACGAAGCCGCCGGCCAATGCGCCGAGGAGCAGCAGGACGTAGGTGAGCATTTCCAACGGATTGTCCTTCGCCGCGGCGATTCCGAATTGTCGATCGCCGCCGCCCGCATAGCACGCTTGCTGCCGTGCAAGTCAATCCATCCCGCATGCAAGCGTGATCTGCGGCGCGTCGGGCTTTCGCGAAGGGCGGCGACGATCGTGCGCTGCGGCCATCGCCCTCGTCGTCGATGGTCTAGACGATCTGCCTGGTGTCGACGGGCCTCTGCAGCGCGCCGACCAGGATGCGCAGCGCTTCCGTCAATTCAGATCTGTTCCGGGCCGCCCCCAGCGAGACGCGGGCCGCGTGCGGCGGCATCCCGCCGACCGTGAAAGCATCGGCGGCGACGACCGCAAGTCCGTTCCGCAGCAGATCTGCGGCGACATCGGGCCGGCGCTCGGGCAGCCGCAGCCATAGATGGTGCGCTGCCGGCCTCGCCAGGAATTGGAAGCCCTTCAGCGTGCGTTGCGCGAGCTGCTGCCGGCCGATTGCTTCGTTGCGAATGGCGGTGATGATGCGATCGGCAACGCCGGTCTCGATCCAATGCGTTACCAGTGCGACCATCAGCGGCGCCGGCATCTGCACGGTCGCCTGCAGAGACGTGCGCATCTGTCGCTGTGCGTCGCCGTCGGGGGTCACCAGATAGGCAACGCGCAACGCCGGTGCGATGCATTTCGACAGCGTGGTCGCCAGATACGTCCGCTCGGGAATGAGATTGGCGATCGGCGATGCCGAGCGGTCGAGCAGGCCGTAGGCGTCGTCCTCGATCAGGATCGTGGCGGCGTCGCGGATGATCTTTGCGAGGGCGTCGCGGCGCTCGGGAGAAAGCGTCGCGGTGGTCGGATTGTGCAGCGTCGGAATGAGATAGACAGCTTTTGGCCGGTGCACGCGGCAGGCCTTGGCCAGCGCATCGGGCAAAATGCCGCCATCATCCATGGCGATCCCGACGAGCCTGATGCCGAGTTGCACGGCTGCGGCCCTGATGCCGGGGAATGTCAGCGCCTCCGTCAGCACGATATCCCCGGGCTTCGCGAGGTGCGCGAGCAGGTTGAACAGGATCGTCTGCGCGCCGGGAAAGACCACGAGCCTGTCGGCATGCGCGTGCGGCACCCGCGCGCGCAGCCAGCGCGCCGCGACCTCGCGCTCATGCGCGCTGCCGCCGGGCGGCTGGTAGTTGAGATACGCCGTCAGGCCCGATTGCGCGCGGATGGATTCCAGCCCGGCGATGATGCGTTCGTCGAGCTGCGCCTCCAGCGGATGCGGCGGCACGTTCATCGACAGATCGATCGCGACGGGATGCGGCAGGTCGACCGGGCGGCGCGCGCTGGTCTCCGACACGAACGAACCCTGTCCGACCCGCGCCTCCATGATGCCGCGGCGCCGCGCCTCGGTGTAGGCGCGCGTCACCGTGGTGAGATCGATGCCGAGGGCTTTCGCCAGCGCGCGCTGCGTCGGCAGCTGTTGGCCGCGCACCAGCCGGCCGGCGGCGATGTCCGCCTCCATGGCCTCGACGATGCGCTGGTAGCGCGGGCCTGACAGCTCCGAGATTGTCGGGATCCAATCCATGCAATTCAGGCCCCTATCCTTTGAATGTATGGATACAGCCTATTATTGTATGGGTCGTCGAAAAGGAAGAGGTGTGGTCATGGCGGCCGGTTCAGTCTCTCTGGGGAAGGCGATGTGGCGTGGCTTTCGCGGCAAGTGCCCGAATTGCGGCGAAGGGCATCTCTTCGGCCGTTTCCTGAAAGTCGCCCCCAGTTGCGATCATTGCGGCGAGGAGCTGTTTCACCAACGTGCAGACGACTTTCCGGCCTACCTCGTGATGGTCGTGGTCGGCCATCTCGTGGTGCCGGCGATCCTCGCGGTCGAGACCGCCTATGCGCCGCCGGAATGGTTGCAGCTCGCCGTGTGGCTTCCGGTGACGCTGTTCGCCTCGCTCGCACTGCTGCAGCCGACCAAGGGCGCCATCGTGGGGCTGCAATGGCAGCTCGGCATGCACGGCTTCGAGGCGGGCAAGCTGCGGCGCGAGGCGGGCGAGCTCGCGCCCGGGCTGGTGAAGGCCGACGCCCGCGCCGCATGAGGCGGCGTTTACATCGCGCGGCCGGTCGCTACACTCCATCGTCGAAACAAGAACGATGGAAACGCCGATGGCCGCACGCGCGAAGACCTTCCTGCTCTGTCATGGCGCATGGTCCGGCGGATGGGCCTGGAAGAAGATGCATCCGCTGATGGCTGAGGCCGGTCATCGCCTGGTGGCTCCGACTTATACGGGCCTCGGCGAACGCGCGCATCTCGCCAGCCCGGCGATCGATCTCGACATGCACATTCAGGACATCCTCAACGTCATCAGATTCGAGGATCTCGACGACATCGTGCTGCTCGGTCACAGCTACGGCGGCATGGTCGCGACCGGTATCGCCGACCGCGCCCGCGAGCGCGTGAGGCAGCTGATCTATCTCGATGCTTTCGTGCCGCGCGACGGCCAGTCGCTGTTCGACCTCAACGAAAGCGGGCGCGAGCCGATGCGAAGGGCGGCAGCTGCTGGCGACGGATATCGCATTCCGCCGAACCCGCCGCCGCCGGATACGCCGCAGGCCGATCTCGACTGGCTGAACGCGCGCCGGGTGCCGATGCCCATCAAGTGCTTCGAGACGAAGCTGAGGCTCGAACATGGCGAGCCCACGATCCCGCGCAGCTACATCTATTGCACCCGCATCCCGCCGGGCGACGTGTTCGGACAATTCGCGACGCGTGCGAAGAACGAGAAGGGATGGCGCTCTTTCGAGCTCGATGCCAGCCACGCGCCGAATGTCACTGCGCCGGAAGCGCTGATGCGGATGTTGGACGAGATCGTCGCCTAATTCTCGCTCGTCATTCCGGGGCGCGACGAAGTCGCGAGCCCGGAATCCATTCTTCCACCAATTCTGCTGCGCGATGGATTCCGGGCTCGCGCTGCGCGCGCCCCGGAATGACACCGGTTAGGGGCGACGCGCTTGGCTAAAATGGTGAGGGGCCCGGCGCGTTGGCGCCGAACCCCTCGTTGCAAGATATCAGCCGGCCTGTAAGCCGGGTTCTGTAGGGCACCGCCCGCTTGCGCGAACGATACGTGACGGCCATTCCTCTGGGACCGTGTTTGCACACGGCCTCGAGCAACCTACCCGGACGGCGGGCCTGACATCGCCCCGCGGCGTTATCGCTTTCGCGAACAGCCCGCTACGCCGTCCCTATTCGGTTTTGCTCCCGGTGGGGTTTGCCATGCCGGCTCCGTTGCCGCAGCCGCGGTGCGCTCTTACCGCACCTTTTCACCCTTACCCCGCGAAGCCCGAAGGCGAAGCGGGGCGGTTCGTTCTCTGTGGCACTTTCCCTGGGGTCACCCCCGCCGGACGTTATCCGGCACCGCATGTCAAGGGAGCCCGGACTTTCCTCCCCGGCGGCCTTTCGGCACCTGCCGGAGCGGCCGTCCGGCCGACTGACCGGTAACGCATGGGGCATTTGTGACCGTCCCGTCAAGCCGATATCGCCGAGCGCACGGCCTGCAACAGTTCATCCTGAAGATGTGTGCCCAGTGCGTCCGGGACACGGGACGCGGCGATGGCGCGTCCGGCTCTCGTCGTCACTTCGACGCGACGGTCGTCCCTTCCGGCGGCAGGCTGGCCAGCAGCGCCTGCAATGTCGACAGCGTCGAGTGGTCCGCGACGCCATCGAGCCGCGCCGGGCGGAAATGGCGCTGGAAGGCCGTGACGACCTCCATGGTCGCGGCGTCGTATTTGCCTGATAGCGGCACGCCGTAGCCGTATCTGGCGAGCGCCTGCTGCAGGCTCAGCACCTCGTCGCTGATGGTGCCGAGCATCAAGGTCTCGCCGCGCACGACAGGGGCGGGCGTGACCCAGTGACCGACGCCGGAATTGGCGAGCGAGTGCCACGGAAACTTCTCGCCGGGGTCCTTCTTGCGCGCGGGCGCGACGTCGGAATGGCCGAGCACCCGGTGCGACGGCACCTTGCGGCGGAGCATGATGCCGCGGCACAGCGCGATCACGGCGGCGATCTGGCGCAACGGAAACTCCGGATAGCCCCAGTCATGGCCGCGATTGACGATCTCGATCCCGATCGAGCAGGAGTTGATGTCGTCCTCGCCAGCCCAGGACGACACGCCGGCGTGCCAGGCGCGCTTGGTCTCGGGCACGCATTGCACGATGCGGCCGTCCTCCAGCACGACATAATGCGCCGAGACCTCGGTGCCGGCCGTGCACAACCGCGCCAGCGCGCCCTCGACATCGGGCATGCCGGTGTAGTGCAGCACGATCATATCGGGCTGCCGTCCCTTGTTGCGCTCGCCGTAATTCGGCGAGGGGATGATGTCGGAGACGATCGAGGAGTCCGGCTCGAACGTCCGCATGCTCGCCGCGGCCTTGGGAACCGGGAGGACGCGGTGACGCTTCGAATCAGTTCCAGATGGTGTGGACGAACCGGACGGCGGCATGGACAACTCAGGTCGGACGCGAATGGGCCAAGCCCTTCTCTTTACTATTCCTTTACCGTCAACCGTACGCAATCGCGCGGCGCGGTTAACGGATGCATTTTGCGGATGTGTGTGGAAGAGGCATCACCACCGCTTCACCTTTGCGACTTGTAACGAGTCGATCAACGCTTTCTTAACGCTAAGGGCCGTTACTGAGAGATGAAGAGCCGACCCGCGTCCGGAGGCGGCCAAAGCGTATTTTGGCTCGAAATCCCATGGCTGCCCGACACATTCCGCTGGGAACACTCGGTCTGCGGCCCGGGACGACCGGGCTCGGTAACTATGCCGGACTGGGGCTTTGTCGTGGAACCGCCGCGACGCGGAATGATTCGAGGCGTTATGGGCTTGTTCGTCCCCGATCTCGCTTGGACGTCAGGCAGGGCCTTCGGCGGGCGTGGCGCATGAGCCCGGCCCCGCACATTCCCGTTCTTGGCCGCGAGGCCATCGTCCATCTCGCTCCGCGCGAAGGCGGCCTTTATGTCGACGCCACGTTTGGTGCCGGCGGCTATAGCCGTGCGATCCTGGACGTGCCGGGAACCCGGCTCATCGCCATTGATCGCGACCGCACGGCGATCGCGAGCGGCGCCGCGCTGGTCGAACGCTCCGCCGGCCGGCTGATCCTTGTCGAGGACCGCTTCTCCAATCTCGCCGATGTCTGCGCGGCACAGGGCTTCGACACCGTGGACGGCGTCGTGATGGATGTCGGCGTCTCCTCGATGCAGCTCGACCAGGCCGGCCGCGGCTTCTCGTTCCGCTTCGACGGTCCGCTCGACATGCGGATGGGACAGTCAGGGCCGACCGCAGCCGACGTCGTCGCGCGTGCCTCCGAAGGCGATCTCGCCGACATCATCTATCAGCTCGGCGAGGAGCGGCATTCGCGCCGCATCGCCCGCGCCATCGTGGCCGACCGGCAGGAGACGCCGTTCACGACCACGCGCGCGCTCGCCGATCTCGTCGGCAGGGTGGTGCGATCGAAGCCGGGCGACATTCATCCGGCGACGCGGACCTTTCAGGCCTTGCGCATCTTCGTCAACGAAGAGCTCGATGAGCTGCAGACCGCGCTGGCGGCCGCCGAACGCGTGCTCAAGCCGGGCGGCCGCCTCGTCGTGGTCTCCTTTCATTCGCTCGAAGACCGCATCGTCAAGAATTTCCTCGCCGAGCGCTCGAAGACCGGCGGCGGCTCGCGGCATCTGCCGGAACTGGCGCAAGTTGCGCCGAGCTTCCAGCTGCTGACGCGGCGGCCCATCGTCGCCGGTGACGACGAAGTCGCGCACAATCCGCGGGCGCGTTCCGCGAAATTGCGTGCGGCCGAACGCACCTCGGCGCCGGCGCATCAGGATGGCGAGCAATCGTCCTGGCCGAAACTCTCCGACGTGATCAGGGGCGGGTAGCGCATGCGCATCATCCACCTCATCGTCATAGGCGCGCTGATCTTCGCGGCGGCCTATGTCTACCGGATCAAGATGGACTCCACCGCGCGCACCGAGAAGGTGCTGCGACTGCATGCGGAGATCCGCGAGCAGCGCGACGCGATCGCGGCGCTGCGGTCCGAGTGGGCCAAGCTCGACGCGCCGCAGCGGCTGCAAGGGTTGTCCGACCGGCATCTGCAGCTCAGGCCGGTCAACGGCACGCAGTACGATTCGCTGAAGAACCTGCCGGAGCGTCCGCCGCGGATGTTCAGGCCGGGCGAGCCCGATCCGATCGGCGCCATGCTCAACACCATCGAAGCCGCCAGCGATCCCGACAATGTGACGGGCTCCGTGCCTCAGCCCGAGGACAAGCAATGAGCGCTGCGACTCCGGCCAAATCTGCAGAACCCTGGCGGCAGCGTCTGATCCGCAGCCTGCTGTACGGACGCAACGTCGACCGCGCCGTAAAGGCGCGCGCACGCGTCGGTCTCGCCATGCTCGCCTTCGGCTTGGTCTACGCCCTGATCGGCGGCCGGCTCGTGATGTTCGCGATCGGCGCCGATGCCCACAGTGCGCGTCGCGCGGCCTCGCAGGAGGTGGTTGCGACCGCGCGGCCCGACATCGTCGACCGCAACGGCGCGATCCTCGCGACCGACGTCAAGACGGCGAGCCTGTTCGGCGAGCCGCGCCGCATCATCGACAAGGACGAGGCGATCGAGCTTCTCACCGCGACCGTGCCCGACCTCGACGAGGCCGAGGTGCGCGAACGCCTCAGGACGCGCAAGGGCTTCGTCTGGCTCAAGCGCGAGGTCACGGCGCAGCAGCAGCAGGCGATTCACAAGCTCGGCATTCCCGGCATCGGCTTCCTGCGCGAGAACAAGCGCGTCTATCCGACCGGCAACGAGGTCGCCCACCTCATCGGCCTCGTCAACATCGATAACCAGGGCATCGCCGGCATGGAGAAGTGGCTCGACAATCAGGGCCTCGCCGATCTCCATCGCGCCGGATTCGCCACCGACCGGCTGCAGAAGCCGATCGAACTCTCGGTCGATCTGCGCGTCGAGCACGCGCTGCGCGACGAGCTGCTGAAGGCCAAGGACAAGTTCCACGCCAAGGCCGCCTCCGGCCTCGTCTCCAACGTCAAGACCGGCGAGATCGTCGCGATGGTGTCGCTGCCGGATTTCGATCCCAACAATCCGAAGGAAGCGCACGATCCCGACCGCATCAACCGCCTGACCACCGGCGTCTACGAGATGGGCTCGACCTTCAAGGCGTTCACGCTGGCGATGGGGCTGGATTCCGGCAAGATCAATCTGAACTCGATGTGGGACGCACGCGGCAACCTGCACTACGGCAAGTTCACCATCCACGACAGCCATCCGCTCGGGCGCTTCATCAACACCAAGGAAGTGTTCACCTACTCCTCCAACATCGGCGCGGCACGGATTGCGCTCAACCAGGGCGTCGAGGCGCACAAGGCCTTCCTCGCCAAGCTGGGGCAACTGACGCGGCTGCGCACCGAGCTGCCGGAAAGCGCGGCGCCGCTGGTGCCGCGACGCTGGGGGGAACTGAACACCGTCACCATCGCGTTCGGCCAGGGCATGTCGGTGGCGCCGCTCCAGGCGGTGATGGGCATCAACGCGCTGGTGAACGGCGGCCATTTGATTCCGCCGACCTTCATGAAGCGCAGCGAATCCGAAGCCGCGGCGCTGGCCAAGCGCGTGATCAAGCAGGACACCAGCGACAAGATGCGGTTCCTGATGCGGCTCAATGCCGAAGTCGGCTCGGCAAGAAAGGCGGACGTCAAGGGCTATTATGTCGGCGGCAAGACCGGCACGTCCGAGAAGGTCATCAACGGCCGCTACGCCAAGAAGCGCGTGCTCAACTCGTTCACCGCCATCCTGCCCTGCGACGACCCCAAATATCACGTCCTGATCATGCTGGACGAGCCGCAGGCGTTGCCCGAGACGCATGGTTTCATCACTTCGGGATGGAACGCGGTGCCGACCGGCGGCAAGGTGATCGAGCGGATCGCGCCGCTTCTGGGCGTCGAGCCGCGGTTCGACCTGCCGCCTGCGGAGCGCCTTATTCTTGCAGCATCCAGGACAACCCAGTAATCAACGGGGTAGGCTTTTCGCCGCGGCTGAGTCGGGGCTTTTCCCCCGGATTCGGCTTTTCGGCAAGGCATGTCGACTGGAAGACCATGAAGCTGCGCGACCTCCTGGGTCAGGATATTCTGGGCAATGACGCTGCGATCGAGCCCGCTGCCGCCGCGCTCGAGGTGACCGGCCTTGCGCTCGACAGCCGCGCGGTCAAACCGGGTGATGTCTTCTTCGCGCTGGCGGGCAGCAAGACCGACGGCGCACGCTTCATCGATGCTGCGATTGCCGCGGGCGCCGTGGCTGTGGTCGGTGACCATGCCCCTGATGGCAGCAAGGTGCCGTTCGTCGCGGTTGCCAATCCGCGGCGCGCGCTGGCGCTGTCCGCTGCCAACTTCTTCCCCGCCCAGCCGGCAACCATCGCGGCCGTGACCGGCACCAGCGGCAAGACCTCGGTCGCAGCCTTCACGCGCCAGATCTGGGAGCGGCTCGGGCACGCCGCCGCCAGCATCGGCACCATCGGCCTCGTCTCGCCCAAGCGCACCATCTACGGCTCGCTGACGACGCCGGATCCGATCGCGCTGCACCGGCAGATCGACGAGATCGCGCGCGAGGGCGTCACGCATCTCGCCTTCGAGGCGTCGTCGCACGGGCTTGATCAGTACCGGCTCGACGGCGTGCGCGTCTCCGCCGCTGGCTTCACCAATCTGTCGCGCGACCACATGGATTACCATCCGACCGTCGCGCATTATCTCGCGGCGAAGCTCCGCCTGTTCCGCGACCTGGTGCCGCCCGGCGGCGCGGCGGTGATCTCGGCCGATCATGATTGCTCGGCAGAGGCGATCGACGCGGCGAAGGCACGCGGCCTCCGCGTGATGGCGGTCGGCCGCCGCGGCGACGGGGCGGGTGAGGGCATCCGTCTCGCCGACGCCGCGGTCGAGGGCTTCTCGCAACGGCTGACGCTCGAACATCGCGGCAAGCGCCATGCGATCCGGCTGCCGCTGGTCGGCGAATTCCAGATCGAGAACGCGCTGGTGTCGGCCGGTCTTGCAATCGGCACCGGCAGCGATGCAGCCGACGTGTTCGCAAGCCTGGAGCATCTCGAAGGTGCCAAGGGACGATTAGAGCGCGTCGGCGAGCGCAACGGCGCGCCGATCTTCGTCGACTATGCGCACAAGCCCGATGCGCTGGCGAAGGCGCTGCAGGCGCTGCGGCCCTATGCCAAGCGCCGGCTGGTGGTCGTGTTCGGCGCCGGCGGCGACCGTGATGCCGGCAAGCGCCCGATCATGGGCGAGATCGCGGCCGAGAACGCCGACGGCATCATCGTCACCGACGACAATCCGCGCAGCGAGAAGCCGGAGGCGATCCGCGCCGCGATCCTCGCCACCGCCAAGGGCGCCCGCGAAATCGGCGACCGCGCTGCTGCGATCCGCGCCGCGATCGAGGAATTGCAGGAGGGCGATGCGCTGCTCATCGCCGGCAAGGGCCACGAGACCGGGCAGATCGTCGGCGGAGGGGTCTTGCCCTTCAGTGATCACGAGGCGGTCGCCGCCGCATTAGCGTCGAGGGTTGCATGAGCGCGCCGATCTGGACGGTTGCCGAAGTGGCGCGCGCGCTGGGCGCGGACGGATCTTTCCCGGACACCCCGATCGATTTCGTCACCCAGGATAGCCGCCTCGTGAAACCGGGCAGCCTGTTCGTGGCGCTGAGCGGCACGCCGAGCGGCGGCTTCGTCTCGGCCTTCGCCAGCGCGCGCGACGGTTGGGAGTTCGCCGACAAGGCGGAGGCTTCAGGCGCGGTCGCCATGATCGTGCCGCACCAGATCGCGGGCATCAGCATTCCCCAGATCGTCGTCAAGGATACGCTGATCGACGGTCTCTGGGGCCTCGCGCGCGCCGCACGCGCGCGTTTCAAGGGGCCGGTGATCGGGCTCACCGGCAGCGCGGGCAAGACCAGCACCAAGGAGTTTCTGGCGGCCTATCCGAACGCCTATGCCAGCCCTTCGAGCTTCAACAATTTCTGGGGCGTGCCGCTGACGCTGTGCAACGCGCGGCCCAACGCCAGCCTCTGGGTCGTCGAGATGGGCATGAACCAGAAAGGCGAGATCGCGCGGCTCAGCGAATTGACGCGGCCGACGGTGGCGCTGGTCGTCAACGTCCAGCCCGTGCATCTGGAAAAGCTTGGCTCGCTCGAAGCGATCAGGCACGAGAAAGTCTCGATCGCGCTCGGCCTGCCCGAGGACGGCGTGCTGGTGCTGCCTGCGGGACTCAAGGCCTCCGAATGGAAAGGCAAGGTCGTGCGCTTCGGCGAGCACGCCGAGGTGCATGAGGTCGCGCACGCGCCGCATGGCGAGAGCTGGCAGGTCGTGGCCATGATCGGCAAGAAGGAGATCGCCTTCAGCCTGACGCCGGGCGCGCCGCACCGCGTGCAGAATGCGCTGGCCGCGCTCGCCGCGATCCGCGCGGCCCATCTCGATCCGGCGACGCTCGCGATCAAGCTCGACCGCGTCGGCATCATGACCGGCCGCGGCGTCGAGCAGGCGGTCGGCGGCATCACCGTGATCGACGACAGCTTCAACGGCAATCCGGCCAGCGTTGCTGCCGCGCTGCAGAGCCTGCAGGCCCGCCACATGAGCGGAGGCCGCCGCATTGCGGTCCTCGGCGACATGCTGGAGCTCGGCGAAGACGCGCCAGACTACCACACCGCCCTTGCCAAGCACCTCGACGGCATCGACGGGGTCTACTGCGTCGGCCCCCTGATGCGCCACCTCTACGATGTGCTGCCGTCAGGCAAGCGCCTCGGCTGGCACGATGATCCCGCCACGCTGAAGCCGGGCGAGGTCGCAAATCTGCTGCAGGCAGGCGATGTCGTGGTTGTCAAGGGCAGCAAGAAGATGTTCTGGGTCAACAAGTTTGTGCCCGGCCTGGTGGCCGCCTTGCAGGCGAAGGCGTAAACTGCTTGGAAGGCGCCGTTCCCGAATCCCACCCTTTGCGGCGCGAAGCGATCTGGTTTCCCCTGGGGCGCGCGACCCATGATGAAGACAGCGAATGCGCGTGAGGCACGTTCAAGCCAATACCCAGGCCAAGACCGCGTGCATTGGCGCGATAGGACCGACTGAATGTTTTACTGGCTGATCGAGCTCTCCAACACATTTCCGGGCTTCGGTGCCGTCCGCACCTTCCTGAACGTCTTCCGCTACATCACCTTCCGCACGGGCGGCGCGGTGGTCACCGGCGCGCTGTTCGTGTTCCTGTTCGGGCCCTGGATCATCGACCATTTGCGCATCCGCCAGGGCAAGGGCCAGCCGATCCGGACCGACGGTCCGCAATCGCATCTCGCCAAGAAGGGCACGCCGACGATGGGCGGGCTGATGATCCTGTCCGGTCTCACCGTCGGCACCGTGCTGTGGGCCAATCCGCTCAATCCCTATGTCTGGATCGTGCTGGCGGTGACGCTCGGCTTCGGCTTCGTCGGCTTCTATGACGATTACCTCAAGGTGACCAAGCAGACCACGACCGGGTTCGGCAGCAAGCTTCGCCTCCTGATCGAGGCGGCGATCGCGCTGGTGGCCTGCTACGCGCTGGTGCGGCTGAACCGCGACCCCGCCTCGACCGCGCTGACGATTCCTTTCCTGAAGGACACCGTGCTGCACTTCGGCTGGTTCTTCGTCATCTTCGGCGCCTTCGTCATCGTCGGCTCCGGCAACGCGGTCAACCTCACCGACGGTCTCGACGGCCTCGCCATCGTTCCCGTGATGATCGCGACCGCGAGCTTTGCGATGATCGCCTATCTCGCCGGCAACGCGGTGTTCGCCGAGTATCTCCAGATCAAATATGTCGCCGGCACCGGCGAGCTCGCGGTGCTCTGCGGCGCGCTATTGGGTGCCGGCCTCGGTTTTCTCTGGTTCAATGCTCCACCAGCTTCGATCTTCATGGGCGACACCGGCTCGCTCGCGCTCGGCGGCATGCTCGGCGCCATCGCGGTCGCGGTGAAGCACGAGATCGTGCTCGCGGTGATCGGCGGCCTGTTCGTGCTGGAGGCGGTCTCCGTCATCGTGCAGGTGGTGTCGTTCAAGCTCACGGGCAAGCGCATCTTCAAGATGGCGCCGATCCACCACCATTTCGAGCAGCTCGGCTGGACCGAGCCGCAGATCGTGATCCGCTTCTGGATCATCTCGGTGATGCTGGCACTCGCCGGGCTGTCGACGCTGAAGCTGCGGTGATCGCTCGATGATCCCCGTCGCCTCCTTCGCCGGCAAGACCGTCGCGGTATTCGGCCTCGGCGGCTCGGGGCTCGCCTCCTGCCACGCGCTGAAGGCGGGTGGCGCCGAGGTGATCGCCGCCGACGACAATGCCGAGAACGTCGCCAAGGCCGCGCAGGCTGGTTTCATCACCGCCGATCTGCGCAGCGTGTCCTGGGCGAATTTCGCGGCACTCGTGCTGGCGCCCGGCGTGCCGCTGACCCATCCGGTGCCGCATTGGAGCGTGCTGAAGGCGCGCGAGGCCGGCTGTGAGGTGATCGGCGACATCGAGCTGTTCTGCCGCGAGCGGCGGCGCCACGCGCCGGATGCGCCGTTCATCGCCATCACCGGCACCAACGGCAAGTCGACCACGACGGCGCTGATCGCGCATCTCACCAAGGTCGCCGGTTACGACACCCAGATGGGCGGCAATATCGGCACCGCGATCCTGTCGCTGGAACCGCCGCGCATGGGCCGCGTCCATGTCATCGAGATGTCGTCCTACCAGATCGACCTCACGCCCTCGCTCGATCCCTCAGTCGGCATTCTGCTCAATGTCAGCGAGGACCATATCGACCGCCACGGCACCATCGAGCATTATGCCGCCGTGAAGGAGCGCCTCGTCGCCGGCGTGCAGGACGGCGGCACGGCGATCGTCGGCGTCGACGACGGCTTCTGCCGCGACATCGCCGACCGGCTCGACCGTGCCGGCAAGAACGTGGTGCGCATCTCCGTCAAGAACCCGCTGGCGAGCGGTATCTATGTCGAGCATGGCGACATCGTGCGTTCGTCGGGCGGCGCCCGCAGCGAAGTGGCCGCGCTCGGCGGCATCGGCTCGCTGCGCGGCCAGCACAACGCGCAGAACGCGGCCTGTGCCGCCGCCGCCGCGCTGGCGATGGACATCAGCTTGGAGGTGCTGCAGAACGGCCTGCGCAGCTTTCCCGGTCTTGCCCACCGCATGGAGCAGGTCGGCCGCCGCGGCAACGTGCTGTTCGTCAACGATTCCAAGGGCACCAACGCCGACGCCACCGCGCACGCGCTGTCGTCATTTTCGGATATCTTCTGGATCGCCGGCGGCAAGCCCAAGGCCGGCGGCATTACCAGCCTGACCGGTTTCTTCCCGCGCATCCGAAAAGCCTATCTGATCGGCGAGGCCGCGCAGGAATTTTCGGGAACGCTGGGCACGCAGGTGCCGCACGAGATCAGCCAGACGCTCGACGTCGCCGTCGCGCACGCCGCGCGCGATGCGGCCGCCGCAGGCCTCACCGACGCCGTCGTGCTGCTGTCCCCCGCCTGCGCCTCCTTCGACCAGTACCGCAACTTCGAGATCCGCGGCACCAGGTTCCGCGAGCTGGTGCAGGCGCTGCCGGGTGTGAAGCCGGTGGTGTGAGCGGTCTCGTGTCCCGGACGCGGTGCGGCACGAAGTGACGCTCCGCAGAGCCGGAACCCAGAAAAATTCTCGGAAGGTATCAGAGAAAGATGGGCCCCGGCTCTGCAGCGCACCGCAAAAGGCGCTGCGCTGCATCCGGGGCACGAGACTCTTCAAAACTTGAACAAGCTATTAACCCTCCGGTAACCAACCTCGGCGACCAATGGACGGACCTCCGTCCGAAAGCGGCCGCCCATGCTCTCCCGTGAAGAACGCACCCCCTTTTCCGAGTGGTGGTGGACCGTCGACAAGCCGCTGATGGGCGCGATCCTGGCTTTGATGCTGACCGGGGTGATCCTGTCGCTGGCGGCGAGCCCGCCGGTTGCGACCCGCATCGGGCTCGAGCCCTTCCACTTCTTCAGCCGCCACGTGCTGTTCCTGCTGCCGTCCTGCATCGTCCTGCTCGGAGTGTCCTTCCTGTCGCCGCGCTCGATCCGCCGCAGCGCGCTGATCATCTTCGCGATCAGCATCGTCCTGATCGTGCTGACGCTCGCCATCGGCCCGGAGGTGAAGGGCTCGCGGCGCTGGATCACGCTGCTCGGCGTCAACATCCAGGCTTCCGAGATCGCAAAGCCGTCGTTCGTCGTGATCGCGGCATGGCTGTTCGCGGAATCGACCAGGCGCCCGGAGATGCCGGCGACCACGATGGCACTGGTGCTGCTCTTGATGCTGGTCGCGCTGCTGGTGATGGAGCCCGACTTCGGCCAGACCATGCTGGTCCTGATGGTGTGGGGCTCGCTGTTCTTCATCGCGGGCATGCGCATGATCTGGGTGTTCGGTCTCGCAGGCCTTGGCGCCGCCGGCCTGTTCAGCGCCTATCTGTTCGTCCCGCACGTGGCGGGGCGTATCAGGCGCTTCATGAATCCGGCCTCCGGCGACACCTTCCAGGTCGATACCGCCATGGAAGCCTTCTACAACGGCGGCTGGTTTGGCCTCGGGCCGGGCGAGGGCATCGCCAAGCGTAGCCTGCCGGACAGCCACACCGACTTCGTATTCGCCGTCGCTGCCGAGGAGTTCGGCATCATCCTATGCCTGGCCATGCTGGCGCTGTTCGCCTTCGTCGTCCTCCGTACGCTGTCGCGCGCCTATGCCAATGAGGACATGTTCTCGCGCTTTGCCGCCTCGGGTCTGGCGATCCTGTTCGGCGTGCAGGCGGCGATCAACATGTCGGTCAACCTCCAGCTCATCCCGGCCAAGGGCATGACGCTACCGTTCATCTCCTATGGCGGCTCCTCGATCGTGTCGCTCGCCTACGGCGTCGGCATGATGCTGGCGCTGACGCGGCTGCGCCCACGCACCGAGGTCGAAGCCAGCGGCCACGCCGAGGCGATGCGCAGTTACGCTTAGCTCGTCATTGCGAGGAGCGAAGCGACGAAGCAATCCAGGCTGTCTCCGCGGAGGGATTCTGGATTGCTTCGCTGCGCTCGCAATGACGGCTGAGACACTGTAAACCTCCTCCATTATGGACAACTCCCCCCTGATTCTTCTTGCCGCGGGCGGCACCGGCGGCCATCTGTTTCCGGCCGAGGCGCTCGGCGTCGAATTGATCCGGCGCGGCTATTGCGTCCGCCTCGTCACCGACGAGCGCGCGTTGCGCTATAGCGGGCTGTTCAGCAAGGACATGATCGACGTCGTGGCCAGCGAGACCGCGCGCGGCCGCAATCCGCTGCAACTCGCCTATGCCGGCTTCACGCTCGCCGCCGGCACGCTCTCCGCGTATCGCCTGATCAAGCGCTTGAAGCCCGTCGCCGTCGTCGGCTTCGGCGGCTATCCGACGTTGCCGCCGCTGGTCGCGGCGAAATTCGCCGGCGTGCCCGGCATCATCCACGACGCCAACGCCGTGCTCGGCCGCGCCAACCGGTTCCTGTCCGCCCACGTCCGCGCCATCGCGACCTCCTTGCCCGGGGTGCTCGACCGCGATCCCGCGCTCTCCGGCAAGACCACGACGGTCGGCACGCCGATGCGTCCGGCCGTGCTCGCCGCCGCCGCTGTGCCTTATGCCGCGCCCGAAGTGAACGGCCCGCTGCGCCTGCTCGTCGTCGGCGGCAGCCAGGGCGCGCGCATCATGGCCGACATCGTGCCCGGCGCGATCGAGCGGCTCGAGCCTGCGTTATGGAGCCGCCTCGTCCTCACCCAGCAGGTGCGCGAAGAAGACATGAACCGCGTGCGCGCGGTCTATGACAAGCTCAAGATCAAGGTGGAACTCGCGCCGTTCTTCACCGATCTGCCGGCGCGGCTCGCCTCCAACCACTTGGTCGTGTCGCGCTCCGGCGCGGGCACCGTCGCCGAGCTCGCGGCGATTGGCCGGCCCTCGATCCTGGTGCCGTTGCCCGGCTCGATCGATCAGGACCAGTTCGCCAATGCCGGCGTGCTGGCCCAGGTCGACGGCGCGATCCGCATCCCGCAGACCGAGTTCACCTCCGACCGGCTGGCGTCCGAAATCTCTGCCTTCGCCGCCGAGCCGGCGCGCCTTGCCGCCATGGCCGCGGCTGCGAAGGGGGCAGGTCGGCTCGATGCGGCCGAGAGGCTCGCCGACCTCGTGGTGAAAACCGCCGGAATTTAGCGTCCGCGCCGTTCAAGCCTGCACACGGGTCGCTCGGCCCGATGGTCGCACGCGCGGCATGTTCAATCGTGCCCGATGGAGAATTTGCTTGTGGCAGGCTTGCTGATTCACTCCCTCGCGGAGTTTTCCGATCTGGTCCTCGAGGCACTCGGGCTCGCGGATGCGCGCGAGATCGTCGAGATCGGCTCGGAATACGGAGGCATGTCGCCCTTCCTTGCCGCGCATTGTCGTGAGCGCGGCGGACGCCTCACCGCCATCGATCCCGCGCCGAAGCACGAATTCATGGAGTGGCTGAAGACCACATCGGACGTTCGCCATCTCGCAAAAACGAGCCTGGAGGCGTTCGCCGATGTCGACGAGGCCGATGCCTGGGTCGTCGATGGCGATCACAACTGGTACACGGTCTACAACGAGCTCGGCCACATCGATGCGATCAGCCGTCGCGCCGGCAAGCCGCTTCTGGCCTTTGTGCACGACATCGGCTGGCCGTGTGGTCGGCGCGATTTCTACTATGCGCCCCAACGAATTCCACCCGAGTATCGCCATGCCTACAGCTTTGACGCCGGTGCGGTTCCCGGTCAGGCAGGCCTGGTCGATGGGCGAGGCTTTCGCGGCATGGGCCAGTTCGCGTTTGCCGAGGTCTCCGGCGGTGCGCGCAATGGCGTGATGACGGCGATCGACGACTTTCTGGCCGACGCGCTCAGGGGCGGCCGCGAGTTCGGCTTTGCCGAGATCCCGGCCGTATTCGGGCTCGGCGTGATCTTCGATCTGGACGCGCCCTGGAGCGCGCCGCTCGCCGATCTCCTGTTGCCGTATCATCAGAACAAGCTCCTTGGCGCACTCGAGGCCAATCGCCTGCGCAACTATCTTCGCGTGCTCGATCTCCAGGATGAGGCGGCCGCGCGAACCGGCTCCATCTGACCGCAGCGGCGACATGGTCCCCCGTGATCCGAGTGCGAGCCTCGCGATCCGCGAAACGGGCCAAAATGGGGCATCCAACCGGGAAATTACCTCGTTTGGAGGCCGTACCGGGCTTGTCCCGATCCGTCCGGTCTTGCATGAAGTGGAGGAGATTCGCCGCTGGCCGGCCACGACGGGGGTAATGCCGCGGCCGCAGCCGGACTAGACAGAGATACAGCCATGAGACTGCCGCGCGAGATCGGACCCATCCACTTCGTCGGGATCGGCGGGATCGGCATGAGCGGGATCGCCGAGGTGCTGGTCAATCTCGGTTATGCCGTGCAGGGCTCGGACGCTTCCGACAATTACAATCTCGACCGTCTGCGCAAGAAGGGGGCGAAGGTCTCAGTCGGGCACAAGGCCGAGAATGTCGACGGCGCCGAGGTCGTGGTGGTGTCCTCCGCGATCAAGCGCGACAATCCGGAATTGATGGCCGCGCGCGAACGTCGCATTCCCGTGGTGCGCCGCGCCGAGATGCTGGCCGAGCTGATGCGGCTGAAGAGCTGCGTCGCCATCGCCGGCACGCACGGCAAGACCACGACGACGACGATGGTCGCGACGCTGCTCGACGCCGGCGGGCTCGATCCCACCGTGATCAACGGCGGCATCATCAATGCCTATGGCTCCAACGCGCGGCTGGGGGCCGGCGACTGGATGGTGGTGGAGGCCGACGAGAGCGACGGCACGTTCCTGAAGCTGCCGACCGATGTCGCCATCGTCACCAATGTCGACCCCGAGCACCTCGATCACTTCAAGACCTTCGAGGCCGTGCAGGACGCCTTCCGTCATTTCGTCGAGAACCTGCCGTTCTACGGCTTTGCCGTGATGTGCATCGATCATCCCGTGGTGCAGAGCCTCGTCGGCAAGATCGAGGACCGCCGCATCATCACCTACGGCGAGAATCCGCAGGCCGATGCGCGGCTGGTCGATCTCACCGCGGGCGGCGGCGGCTCGAAATTCAAGGTCGTGATCCGCGACCGCAAGGCCGGCACCATGCACGAGATCGCCGACCTCGCGCTGCCGATGCCGGGCCGGCACAACGCCTCGAACGCGACGGCGGCGATTGCGGTCGCGCATGCGCTCGGCGTCTCGGACGAGGCGATCCGCAAGGCGATGGCCGGCTTCGGCGGCGTCAAGCGCCGCTTCACCAAGACCGGCGAGTGGAACGGCGTCACCGTCATCGACGATTACGGCCATCACCCCGTGGAGATCGCAGCCGTGCTGAAAGCGGCGCGCGATTCCTACACCGGCAAGGTGATCGCCGTGGTGCAGCCGCATCGTTACACCCGCCTGCAATCGCTGTTCGAGGAGTTCTGCACCTGTTTCAACGACGCCGACTCGGTGATCGTTGCCGACGTCTATGCCGCCGGCGAAGCGCCGATCGAGGGCATCGACCGCGACCATTTCGTCGCCGGCTTGCGCGCGCACGGCCATCGCGAGGTGATCCCGCTGCCGGCGGCATCAGAGCTCGGGGGCATCGTCAAGGGGCTCGCGAAGCCGGGCGATCTCGTCGTGTGCCTCGGCGCCGGCAATATCACGCAATGGGCGTATGCATTGCCCGGCGAATTGAAGGCGCTGGGGTAGGGTGGTGAGCTTCCCCGACATCACGCCCACTCTCAAAGCCGCGATGCCGGAACTTCGTGGCCGGCTGCTCGCCAACCAGTCGCTGGCCGAACTCACCTGGTTTCGCGTCGGCGGCCCCGCGCAGGTGCTGTTCACGCCGGCGGACGAGGACGATCTGGCTTACTTCCTCGCGCACCTTGCTGCCGACATTCCGGTTTACGTCGTCGGCGTCGGCTCCAACCTCATCGTGCGCGACGGCGGCATCGCGGGCGTGGTGATCCGCCTTTCGCCGCGGGCCTTCGGCGAGGCCAGCGCGAGCGGCGAGGTCGTCACCGCCGGCGCCGCTGCGCTCGACAAGCGGGTGGCGGAAGTCGCCGCCGCCGCCAATATCGGCGGGCTCGAATTCTATTTTGGCATTCCCGGCACGATCGGCGGAGCCTTGCGCATGAATGCGGGCGCCAACGGCGGCGAGACCAAGGACGTGCTGATCGAGGCGAGGGGCGTCGGCCGCGACGGCACCAAGCACGTGTTCTCCAACGCCGACATGAAGTTCGTCTACAGGAGCAGCGGCGTCGATCCTTCCATCATCTTCACCTCCGCGCGCTTTCGTGGTGAGACCAGGGACGCGGATGCGATCCGCGCGCGCATGGCGGAGGTGCAAAACCATCGCGAAACCGCGCAGCCGATCCGCGAGAAGACCGGCGGCTCCACCTTCAAGAATCCGCCCGGCCATTCCGCCTGGAAGCTGGTCGACGCCGCCGGCTGCCGCGGCTTGCGCGTCGGTGGCGCCCAGGTCTCGGAGATGCACTGCAATTTCCTGATCAACACCGGCGATGCCACCGCGCACGACATCGAGACACTCGGCGAGACCGTGCGCGAACGGGTGAAGGCAAATTCCGGGATCGAGCTACACTGGGAAATCAAGCGGATCGGGATTCCGATTTAACAGTCATTCCGGGGCGCGCGAAGCGCGAACCCGGAATCTCGAGATTCCGGGTCTGGTGCTGCGCACCATCCCGGAATGACTAATGCGAGGAAACATGCGCATCACCATCCTCTTCGGCGGCTCCAACCGGGAGCGTCTTGTCTCGGTCGCCTCGGCGCAGGCGCTGCATCAGGCGCTGCCCGAGGCGGATCTCTGGTGGTGGGACGTCGAGGACAAGGTGCATGTCGTGCAGTCCAAGCAACTGCTCGAACATGCTCGCCCCTTCGAGGACGAGTTCAAGCCGGGCACGCGTGGCATTCCCTTGGAGCAGGCACTCGACCAGGCCAAGGCCGAGGGGCGCGTGCTGGTGCTCGGTCTGCATGGCGGGCGTGCCGAGAACGGCGAATTGCAGGTGATGTGCGAGGCGCGCGGCGTGCCCTTCACCGGCTCAGGCTCGGCCTCCTCGCATCTTGCCTTCGACAAGGTCGCGGCCAAGCGGTTTGCCGCCCTCGGCGGTGTGACGCCGCCGGCAAACGTTGCGCTCGACAACATCGACGAGGCCTTTGCCGAATACGGCAGGCTGATCGCGAAGCCGGCGCGCGACGGATCGAGCTACGGCCTGATCTTCGTCAACGCCAAGCAGGATCTCGTCGCCGTCCGTAACGCGGCCAAGCACGAAGAGTATGTCATCGAGCCCTACATCGCCGGCGTCGAGGCGACCTGCGGTGTGCTGGAGCGCACCGATGGCTCGATCATCGCGCTGCCGCCGATCGAGATCATTCCGGGCGAGGGCAATTTCGACTACGCCGCGAAATATCTCCTGAAATCGACCCAGGAGATCTGCCCCGGCCGTTTCGCGCCCGAGATCACCGCCGCGCTGAAGGCGCAGGCGATGCTGGCGCACCGCGCGATGTCATGCACCGGCTATTCCCGGTCGGATTTCATCGTCTCGGACAAGGGCCTCGTCTATCTCGAGACCAACACGCTGCCCGGGCTGACCAAGTCCTCGCTCTACCCCAAGGCGCTGAAAGCCGAGGGCATCGCATTCGTCGACTTCCTGCGCGACCTGGTGGAGCTCGCGCAGCGGGGCGTGCGGAAATAATTAGGACTGGTTAACGGCCGGATCGGCGAAACGGGCCGGTTTGGCGTCCAAAACCGGTAAAATGCCGGACATCGCGGCACAAATGCCTCACATGGCCCGGCAAAATGCGCCGGACGTTAACGAATTTTACCTTTTGTTTACCAGGACGTCCGAAGGTTAACGCTGGCGGCGCATATGGCGCTTTGGCTGCCGGCGCGTGAGCTGTCGCGGGTGATGTCACCTCCAGCGAACGCTTTGAAGGGGAGAGGTTTTCTTCTGCTGAAGACCAGCACCCGGCCCGGCACGTCCAGGACGTCATGTTCGCCAGGATCCGCGCGATGTCGCGGCCAAACTGTTGACGAGCTCGTGCAATGGATGGAGCAGGAAGCCTCACCCGGTCTCTTTTCAGATCGCTGAGGCCCCAAGCTGACCTGAAGGCGGCCGCTGTCGGAGCGGTCGTGCTTCTGCGCGAGTGGGTGCAGGACAAGCGCCAGGAAAGACTTGAGGCGGCGCGTGCCGCCGCCAAGGACAAGACCAGGGCAAAGGCCGTCGTCGAGCGCGAGCCGCCGCCGCGCGTGGTCGCGCTGGTCGAGCGCTATCTGCCGCGCCGTGTCGGAATCAGCATGACCGTTCTGCTGCTGATCGGCAGCTGCGGCTTCGGCATCGTCAAGGGCGGCCATCTCCAGGATTTCATCACCGCGGTCAGCGACGCCCGCAACGCGCTGGCCAATTCCGCCGGATTCCGCATCACCTCCGTCGTGATCAACGGCCGCAAGCAGCTCACCCAGGACGAGATCCTGGCGATCGGCGGCGTCAGCGGCCGGTCTTCGCTGCTGTTCCTCGACGCCGACGCGGTGCGCGACAAGCTCAAGGCCAATCCCTGGATCGCGGATGCGACCGTGCTGAAGCTCTATCCGGGCCAGCTCATGATCGAGCTCACCGAGCGCAAGGCGTTCGCGCTGTGGCAGGAGGCCGGCCGGCTCTCGGTCATCGCCGATGACGGCGCCGTGCTCGAGCCCTACGTCTCGCGTCGCTTCCTGACGCTGCCGCTCGTGGTCGGCAAGGGCGCCGAGACCCAGGCGCGCGATTTCCTGGCGCTGCTGGCGCGCTATCCGCAGGTCAATGCGGTGACGAAAGCCGCGATCTACGTCGGCGAGCGGCGCTGGAATCTGAGGCTCAAGGACGGCCTCGACATCCGTCTGCCCGAGCAGGACGTCGGCAACGCGCTCGCGATGCTGTCCAGGCTCGACAAGGAGGACAGGCTGTTCTCCCGCGACATCGTCGCCGTCGACATGCGCCTGCCCGATCGGCTGGTGGTGCAGCTGTCGGAGGACGCCGCCAAGGCTCGCGAGGATCTGTTCAAGGACAAGAAGAAAAAGAAGGCCGGGGATTCCGCATGACCGGTCTCGATCGCACCCAGACGCCGAAGACGCGCCCGATGCCGCACAAGCGCGGCGGCCTCGTCGCCTGCCTCGACATCGGCACCAGCAAGATCGCCTGCATGATCGCGCGGCTGAAGCCGTCGCCGCCGAGCGAGGCGCTGCGCGGCCGCACCCATGCGGTGGAATTGATCGGATACAGCCAGATCCAGTCGCGCGGCATGAAGTCCGGCGCGGTGATCGATCTCGGTGAATGCGAGCAGGCGGTGCGCCAGGCCGTCGCGCTCGCGGAGAAGATGGCCAAGGTGCGGGTCGAGTCCGTGCTGCTCTCGGTCTCCGGCGGCCGGCTGTCGGGCCAGCTGGTCGAAGCCGCCGCCGACATCCGGGGTGGTGCGGTGACGCAAGCCGACGTCAGCCGCGTCACCTCCACCGGCATGCGTCACGCCACCGGCGAGGGCCGCACCGTGCTGCACGCGCTGCCGGTCGGCTACACGCTCGATGGCGTCAAGGGCATCCGCGACCCCCGCGGCATGGTTGCCCATCAGTTCGGCGTCGACATGAACGTCGTCACCTGCGACGCCACCGTGGCGCGGAACCTGATGCTGGCGGTCGAACGCTGCCACATCAATGTCGAAGCCATGGCAGCGAGTCCTTATGTGGCCGGCCTGTCGGTGCTGACCGACGACGAGGCCGATCTCGGCGCTGCCGTCGTCGAGATGGGCGCCGGCACCACCACGATTGCCGTTTATTCAGGCGGCCGTTTCGTGCATGCGGCGGGTTTTGCGGTCGGCGGGCAACACATCACGATGGATCTGGCGCGCGGACTCTCCGCGACCATTGCCGATGCCGAGCGAATCAAGACGTTATACGGCACCGTCATCACCGGCGGATCGGACTCGCGTGAGCTGATGTCTGTGCCGACAGCCGGTGACGAGCAGGATCTGCCGCAGATCGTCTCCCGCGCCACCATCGCCAACATCGTCAAGCACCGTGCCGAGGAAGTCTTCGAAATGGTTCGGGACAAGCTGAAGGATTCGCCCTTCGCCTCAGAGCCCAACGGCCGCGTCGTGCTCTCGGGCGGAGCCTCGCAGCTCACCGGCCTCGTCGAGCTCGGTACCCAGATTCTCGGCCGGCCCGTGCGGGTCGGACGTCCGCTCGGCTTCGGCCGGCTGCCCAACGAGGCGAAGAACGCCGCGTTCGCGGTGCCGGCCGGACTCCTCGTCTACCCGCAATATGTTCACCTCGAACATGTCGAACCGCGGCATACGCGGCACCAGGTCAAGACAGGGACCGGCGGTTATTTCGGAAAGGTCGGACGATGGCTACGCGAGGGCTTCTGATGATTCATTTCCGCAATTCCCGACTTTCACCAACACCCGCGGCCGCCGGCCGGGGCGAACCCACGCGCGCGTGATCGAGAGGCAACCATGACCATCAGCATCAATGTTCCTGATATTCACGAACTGAAGCCCCGGATCACCGTGTTCGGCGTCGGCGGCGCCGGTGGCAACGCCGTCAACAACATGATCACGGCCGGCCTTCAGGGCGTCGACTTCGTGGTCGCCAACACCGACGCGCAGGCGCTGACGATGTCGAAGGCGCAGCGCATCGTGCAGATGGGCACCGCGGTCACGCAAGGGTTGGGCGCCGGCTCGCAGCCGAACGTCGGCGCCGCGGCGGCGGAAGAGGTGATCGACGAGCTGCGCGACCATCTCTCGGGCGCCAACATGGTGTTCGTCACCGCCGGCATGGGCGGCGGCACCGGCACCGGTGCAGCTCCCGTGATCGCCAAGACCGCGCGCGACATGGGCATCCTCACCGTCGGCGTCGTGACCAAGCCGTTCCACTTCGAAGGCGGCCGCCGCATGCGCACCGCCGAAGCCGGCATCGCCGAGCTGCACAAGGTCGTGGACACGCTGCTGATCATCCCGAACCAGAACCTGTTCCGGGTCGCCAACGAGAAGACCACCTTCGCCGACGCCTTCGCGATGGCCGACCAGGTGCTCTATTCGGGCGTCGCCTGCATCACCGACCTGATGGTCAAGGAAGGCCTGATCAACCTCGACTTCGCCGACGTCCGCGCCGTCATGCGCGAGATGGGCAAGGCGATGATGGGCACCGGCGAAGCCTCCGGCGACAAGCGCGCGCTGACTGCCGCGGAAGCCGCGATCGCCAACCCGCTGATCGATGATAGCTCGATGAAGGGCGCCAAGGGCCTCCTGATCTCGATCACCGGCGGCAAGGACCTCACTCTGTTCGAGGTCGACGAAGCCGCGACCCGCATCCGCGAGGAGGTCGACCAGGACGCCAACATCATCGTCGGCGCGACCTTCGACGAAGCGCTCGACGGCCTGATCCGCGTCTCGGTCGTCGCCACCGGCATCGAGCAGGCCGCGATCGCCCGCAACAGCCAGGCCACCTCCGCCCCCGTCGCAAACCCGGCGCCGCAGGCGCAGCAGGCGCCCGCCGCTCCGGCCGCGGCCGCCGAGAGCCGTCTCGCCGACCTGACCGCGCGGCTCCGCGCCGACAACCAGCGCATGGCCGAGCGCGCCCAGAAGCTGGAAGCGCAGATCCCGGCCGCAAGCCAGGCTCCGGTTGCTGCCGCGCCGATGGCGCCCCGTCCGAACGTCGAGCGCGCCGCGCTCGCCGCCATCGCGGCTGCGGTTGCCGACGTTCCGCAGGCCCCGGCGCCGATGCAGACCTACGGCGACGTCACCGTGCGCCCGATCGCGCAGAAGCCGACCCTGTTTCCGGAGCCCGAGCAGGCTCCGGCCGTGATGCAGGAGCCGATGACGCCCGAAACCTTCATCCCGCCGCAGGCCGAGCGCCCGGTCCGCACGCCCAGGATGCCGCGCATCGACGAACTGCCGATGCCGGCCCAGGCCGAGCTGCGCCAGGCGCGCGGTGAGGTCGAGGAGGAGGCGCCGCAGAAGAGCCGCCTGTCCTTGCTGCAGCGCCTCGCCAATGTCGGCCTCGGCCGTCGCGACGAGGAAAGCGAGGCGCCCGTTGCGGCCCGCACCACCGGCCCCGCGATGCCGCCGCTGCCCGAGCGCCGGCCGCAGAAGACCGTGGCACAGCAGATCGCATCGAACGAACCGGTATCCGAGTACGCTCGCCGTCCGGCCCCGCAGGGCTTGGACATGCATGGCCGTCCCGCGCCTGTTGCGCCGGCGCCACAGGGCGACGACCATCTTGATATCCCGGCCTTCCTGCGGCGGCAGGCGACCTGAGGATTGTTACAATAAGGCAGACGAAAACAGGTCCCGGCAACCAGCTTGCCGGGACCTTTTCTTTGCTCCCGTGCATGCCCGGATTGTGCAATCAAGCAGCTGATTTTAAATGATTAATTACGCGTTTGGGTGTTCGGTAGAATTGCCGGCGGCGGCCCAAAAGCTCGGCGCAATTTGGTTAAGCCTTGGCGCGAATACGGCGGGTTTGGGGTAACAATCGGTAAAAAAGCGTGAGTTGGCGCTGTTTGGGGCAGTGATTATGGTTTGCCGTGACTTGGGGATACGGATTCGCGGCGCCGGCACTGGCCGGGCAAGTTGGTCTCGTATAAGTCGCAATGGGTCGTAGTGGGGCGGGTTCCTGATGAAATTTAGCCGGCAAACAACGCTTGGTGCGCAAGCCTCCGTGGCAGGCGTGGGCGTTCATTCCGGTCTTCCCGTCACTCTCACGCTTGGGCCCGCGCCTGTCGACGCGGGTTTTGTTTTTATCCGGACAGGCCTTGAGGGAAGTGATCGCGAAGTTCAGGCGACGGCCGATCAGGTGATCGCGACCGACTTCGCCACCGTCCTCGGCGATCGCAGCGGTCCGCTGGTGTCCACGGCCGAGCATGTTCTTGCTGCACTGCGGGGCATGGGTGTCGACAACGCCACCATCGAGATCGACGGTCCGGAAGTGCCGATCATGGACGGCAGCGCCGCGGCCTTCATTGCGGCGATCGACCAGGCCGGCATCGTGACCCAGCCGGCACAACGCCGCTTCATTCAGGTCTTGAAGCCGATCTCGGTCAAGATCGGCGATTCCTTCGGCGAAATCAGGCCCTACGCCAACGGGTTCTGTGTCGAGGTCGAGATCGATTTCACCAATCCCGTGATCGGCCAGCAGGCTTACACTTTCGACCTCAACCCGGAACGTTTCCGCCGCGAAGTCGGCCGGGCCCGGACCTTCGGTCTGATGTCCGATGTCGCGCGGCTCTGGAGCGCGGGTTATGCCCTCGGCGCCTCCTTCGACAACACCGTCGTGTTCGACGACGAGCGGCTGCTCAACACCGAAGGCCTGCGCTACGCCGATGAATGCGCCCGCCACAAGGTGCTGGACGTGATCGGCGATCTCTCGCTGGCCGGCCTGCCGCTGCTGGGCGCCTACCGCTCGGTGCGTGGCGGCCACAAGCTCAACCATGCCGTCCTGACTGCGTTGTTGGCCGATCGGACCGCCTGGCGGGTGGTCGAGGGCGAGGCGATCCGCCGCACCACGCGTCCCGTGGGCGAAGTTGGCCGCGGGATCGTCGGCGGCCGGGTTGCGGCGGCCTACGGGCCGGACGTGTCCTGAACAGAGCAGTTGCCGCGGGCCTCCGGCCGCGGCGCACCCCCGGGAAACTCCTGGTAACCATGATCGGCTAGCATTGCGGCAAGTTCGCCTTAATCCGGGCGAATTGCCTGCCTATCCGGTTGGTTAAAGATCGCTTTTAGGATCCATCGGCGTGGTCGCATGGCAGGCACCACGGCACCATTTCGCGCCCGTGACGGGGTCATGGGCTGGCGGGCACCGCATCACAGGGCGTCAGGGCTTAAACTCATGTCGGCACAGCGTATGACGCGCGGATATTTCTCGATCTCCTTGCGAGCTCGTGGGCTGCTTCAGGCCGTCACCTTCATCCTGCTCGCGCTGCCGCTCGCCGGATGCGGCACGGGTGCGCTCTGGGACAAGTTCACCGCCAAGGACGACACCTTCGTCGAGGAGCCCGCCGACAAGATCTACAATGAGGGCCTGTACCTCATGAACGAGAAGAAGGACATGAAGGCGGCGAACAAGAAGTTCGAAGAGGTCGACCGCCAGCATCCTTATTCCGACTGGGCCCGTAAATCACTGCTGATGTCCGCCTATGCGTCCTATCAGAGCGGCGACTACGACGGCTGCATCGGCGCGGCCACCCGCTACGTCACGCTGCATCCCGGCAGCCCGGATGCGGCCTATGCGCAATATCTGATCGCGGCCTCCCATTACGACCAGATCCCGGACATCAGCCGCGACCAGACCCGCACCGAGAAGGCGATCGCCGCGCTGGAAGAGGTGGTGCGCAAATATCCGAACTCGGAATATGCGACGTCCGCCAAGGCCAAGATCGAAGGTGCGCGCGACCAGCTCGCCGGCAAGGAAATGAACGTCGGCCGCTACTATGCGCAGAAGCGCGACTACACGGCGGCGATCAACCGCTACAAGACCGTCGTCACCCAGTACCAGACCACCCGCCATGTCGAGGAAGCGCTGTACCGGCTGACCGAAGCCTATATGGCGATCGGCATCGTCGGCGAGGCGCAGACCGCGGCGGCCGTGCTTGGCCACAATTTTCCTGACAGCCGCTGGTACAAGGACGCCTATAATCTTGTAAAATCCGGCGGTCTCGAGCCGAGCGAGAATCAGGGGTCCTGGATCAGCAAGACCTTCAAGAAGATGGGCCTCGGCTAGGAAATTTGGTTCCATGCTGGCGCGTCTATCGATCCGCGACATCGTCCTGATCGAACGGCTCGATATCGAATTCGCACCGGGCCTTGCGGTTTTGACCGGCGAGACCGGTGCGGGCAAATCCATCCTGCTCGATGCCTTTGCGCTGGCGCTCGGCGGCCGGGGCGATGCCGGCCTCGTGCGCCACGGCGCGGAGCAGGGTCAGGTCACCGCCGTGTTCGACGTCCCCAAGAATCACCCTGCGGCGAAGATCCTCGCCGAGAACGGCCTCGACGACACCAGCGTTGAAGAATCTTGCGAGATGATCCTGCGCCGCGTGCAGCTCGCCGACGGCCGCACCCGGGCCTTCATCAACGACCAGTCGATCAGCGTGCAGACGCTGAAGGCGGTCGGCGCCGCCCTGGTCGAGATTCACGGCCAGCACGACGAGCGCGCGCTGGTGGACGCCGCCACCCATCGCCGCCTGCTCGACGCCTTCGCCGGCCTGGAGAAGGACGTCGCCGCGGTCGAAACGCTCTGGGACGCACGCCGGACCGCCAACACCGCGCTGGAGGAGCATCGCGCCGGCATGGAGCGCGCCGCGCGCGAGGCCGATTATCTGCGCCACGCCTCCGCCGAGCTGAAACAGCTCGCGCCCAAGGACGGCGAGGAGACCTCGCTTGCCCATCGCCGGAGCACCATGATGCAGGGCGAGAAGATCGCCTCCGACCTGCGCGAGGCGCAGGAGGCGGTCGGCGGCAACCATTCGCCGGTTGCGGCCCTCTCGGCCGCGGTGCGCCGGCTGGAGCGCCGCGGCGTCAATTCGCCGGCCCTGGTCGAGCCGGCCGTCAAGGCGATCGACGCCGCGATCAACGCGCTGGAGGAGGCCGACCAGCATCTCCAGGCCGCCTTGGCCGCAACCGATTTCGATCCGGCCGAGCTCGAACGCATCGAGGAACGGCTGTTCGCTTTGCGCGCCGCCTCGCGCAAATATTCGACGCCGGTCGACGGGCTCGCCGCGCTCGCCGCCAAATATGCCGCTGACGTCGTGCTGATCGACGCCGGTGCCTCGCAATTGAAGAAGCTGGAGCAGGCCGCGATCGAGGCAGATGGCCGCTATGCCGCCGCCGCCAAGAAGCTGTCGCTGGCGCGGCAGAAATCGGCCGAGAAGCTCAACAAGGCCGTCAACGCCGAGCTCGCGCCGCTCAAGCTCGAGCGCGCCAGGTTCATGACCCAGGTCGAGACCGACGAGGCCGCGCCGGGGCCGCAAGGCTTCGACCGTGTCGAGTTCTGGGTGCAGACCAATCCGGGCACCAAGCCGGGGCCGCTGATGAAGGTCGCCTCCGGCGGCGAGCTGTCGCGTTTCCTACTCGCGCTCAAGGTCGTGCTGTCCGATCGCGGTTCGGCGCCGACGCTGGTGTTCGACGAGATCGACACCGGCGTGGGCGGTGCGGTCGCCGACGCCATCGGCGGGCGCCTGGCGCGGTTGGCGGGCAAGGTTCAGGTGATGGCCGTGACCCACGCCCCGCAGGTCGCCGCCCGCGCCGACCAGCATCTGCTGATCTCCAAGGACGCCCTCGACAAGGGCAAGCGCGTCGCCACCCGCGTCAATGCGCTCGCCGCCGACCACCGCCGCGAGGAAATCGCCCGCATGCTGGCCGGCGCCGAGATCACGGCGGAGGCGAGGGCCGCCGCGGAGCGGTTGCTGAAGGCGGCAACGGCTTAGTTAAATACACCGTCATTCCGGGGCGATGCGAAGCATCGAACCCGGAATCTCGAGATTCCGGGTTCGGCTCTTCGAGCCGCCCCGGAATGACTCCTCATCTGCAGATCGACCCGTAGAGATCACCCCAGTTTCGATTGTCCTTCTCGATCAGCTGGATTTTCCAAGCCCGCTTCCACTTCTTGAGCTCTTTCTCGCGCGAGATTGCCGAGATCGGATCGTCGTAGACCTCGAACCAAACAAGCTGCGTGATGTTGTATTTGGCCGTGAAGCCCCGAACGGCCTTGATTCGATGCTCGTGGACGCGACGCACAAGATCTTTCGTAATGCCAACGTAGATTGCCCCATCTCGTCGGCTTGCTAGAATATATACGTAATACGCCATGAGCCCCTCCCACGACTTCGTCATTCCGGGGCGCACGAAGTGCGAACCCGGAATCTCGAGGTTCCGGGTCTGGTCCTTCGGACCATCCCGGAACGACGAGATACAATCTTAAGTATAATGGCCAGAGCAGCAAAATCGAAACCGCTTCGCGACGTCGCCGATCTCACCAAGGCCCAGGCCAAGGTCGAGCATATGCGGTTGTCGCTCGAGATCGAGGGGCACAACGAGCGCTATTATCAGGAGGACGCGCCCACCGTCACCGATGCCGAATACGATGCGCTGCGCCAGCGCCTCAACGCCATCGAGAAGCGTTTCCCGGAGCTCGTCAGCGCGGACTCGCCCTCGCAGAAGGTCGGCGCCGCGCCGTCGGGGCGCTTCAAGAAGGTGCGGCATTCCGTTCCGATGCTGTCGCTCGACAATGCCTTTGCCGAAGAGGACGTGCGCGACTTCGTCGGCCGCATCGTTCGCTTCCTCAAGCTCGACGACGGCAAGGTCGATTTCTCCGCCGAGCCGAAAATCGACGGCCTCTCGATGTCGTTGCGCTACGAAGGCGGCGAGCTCGTCACTGCGGCGACGCGCGGCGATGGCGCGGTGGGCGAGGACGTCACCGCCAACATCCGCACGCTCGAAGACGTGCCGCAGAAGCTGAAGGGCCGCAGCGTCCCTGATATCTGCGAGGTGCGCGGCGAGGTCTACATGACCAAGAAGGCGTTCCTCGCGCTCAACGAACGGCAGAAGGCCGAAGGCGGCACCATCTTCGCCAATCCGCGCAACTCGGCCGCGGGCTCGCTGCGGCAGAAGGATCCGACCATCACCGCCTCGCGCCCCCTCGGCTTCTTCGCCTATGCCTGGGGCGAGATGAGCGCGATGCCGGAGCAGACGCAGAGCGGCATGATCGGCTGGTTCGAGCGCTGCGGCTTCAAGACCAACCCGCTGACCAAGCTCTGCCATTCCATCGAGGGACTGCTCGCCTTCCATCATGCGATCGAGGAGCAGCGCGCAAGGCTCGATTACGACATCGACGGCGTCGTCTACAAGGTCGACCGCATCGACTGGCAGGAGCGGCTCGGCTTCGTCTCGCGCACGCCGCGCTGGGGCATCGCGCACAAATTCCCGGCCGAGCGCGCCATGACGGTGCTGCGCGACATCGAGATCCAGGTCGGACGCACCGGCTCGTTCACGCCGGTCGGCAAGCTCGAGCCGGTCGGTGTCGGCGGCGTGATCGTGCAGAACGTCACGCTGCACAACGAGGACTACATCAAGGGCATCGGCAACAAGGGCGAGGTGCTGCGCGAGGGGCGCGACATCAGGATCGGCGACACCGTCGTGATCCAGCGCGCCGGCGACGTCATCCCGCAGGTGGTCGACGTCGTGCTCGACAAGCGGCCGAAGTCCGCCAGGGAATTCCACTTCCCGAAGAAGTGCCCATGTCCGCTGCATACCGACGTGGTGCGCGAGGAGACGGCGGCGGGCGAAGAGGGCTCGCGTGCCCGCTGCACCGGCGAGTTCGCCTGCCCCTATCAAAAGATCGAGCACCTCAAGCTGTTCGTCTCGCGCCGTGCTTTCGACATCGACGGTCTCGGCGAGAAGCAGCTGCAATATTTCTTCGACGAGGGGTGGGTGAAGGAGCCCGCCGACATCTTCACGCTGGAGAAGCGCAATTCCAGGCTCAAGCTCGAAGAGGTCGAGGGCTATGGCGCGACCTCGGTGCGCAATCTGTTCGGCGCGATCGAGAGCCGGCGCAGGATCGCGCTGGAGCGCTTCGTCTACGCGCTCGGCATGCGCCATGTCGGCGAGACCACGGCGCTGGCGCTGGCGCGTGGCTACGGCTCCTGGGACGCCTTCCACGATGCCTGCCTCAAGGTCGCCAAGGGCGACGAGGAGGCGATCGCCGAGATGGACGCGCTCGATCAGATCGGCGACACCGTGATCAGGAGCATCGCCGATTATTTCGGCGAGAGCCACAATCGCGGCATCGTCGAGCGGCTGACCAAGGAGGTCGAGATCGTCGACGCCGAGAAGCCGAAGAGCAATTCGGCCGTCGCCGGCAAGACCGTGGTGTTCACGGGGTCGCTGGAGAAGATGACGCGGGATGAGGCCAAGGCCACCGCAGAGCGCTTGGGGGCGAAGGTCTCGGGCTCGGTGTCGAAGAAGACCGATCTCGTCGTCGCCGGACCGGGCGCCGGGTCGAAGCTGGCGGAGGCCAACAAGCACGGCGTCAAGGTGCTGACCGAGGACGAGTGGCTGAAGCTGATCGGGGAGTGAGGTTCGCTCCGCTCGCGCCTCTTGCTCTGCTGTCATTCCCCGCGAAGGCGGGGAATCCAGTACGCCGCGGCTTCTCCGTATTCGTTCGGCGTCTCTGGAATACTGGATCCCCCGCCTTCGCGGGGGATGACACTGAGGGTGTTGCAACGGCCGTCGCTCAACCGACAGCTACATCATCCCGCTCTCTTCCTCCTCCGCCTGCTCGATCAGCTTCTCGCTCACCACGACCTCGCGGCGGGGAACGACGAAAATCATCATGCAGGCACAGAGCAGCGAGACCGCGAGAACCGCGGAGGTAAGCGGCAACGTGGTCGAGGAATGGCCGCCGAGATAGGCGCCGAATTGCGACATCAGCGCGCCGATGCCCTGTTGCAGGAAGCCCATGGCGCCCGAGGCGGCGCCGGCGGCTTCGGGACGGATGCTGATCGCGCCGGCGGCGGAATTCGCCATCACGAAGGCATTGCCGACCATGACGATCATCTGCGTGCCGAACAGCCAGCTTGGGGCCTCGTTCCACCCCGTGAAGCTCCACAGCAGGTTCAGCAGGCTTCCGCAGATCTGGAGCGAGAGCCCGAACCAGATCAGCTTCTCCAGCGAATGTCTGGGCGCAAAGCGCACGCAGAGCAGGTTGCCGACGAGAAATGCAAATCCCGTGGTTGCGAACCAGGCGCCGTATTCGGCGCTGGTCCGGCCCATCTGCGTCACCACGATGTAGGGGCCGCCGCCCGCGAAGGTGAAGATGATCTGCGAGGCCAGCACCTGGCACATCACGTAGCCGACGAAGGCGCGGCTCCTGATCAGGACGGCGACGTCGCCGCGGAAGCCGCCGCCGGCGGCGCGGCTGCGACGCGTTTCCGGCAGCGCCACCGCGATGCCGACGGCGACGATGATTGCAGCGATGGTGATGGCGTAGAAGATCGCGCGCCAGCCGAGCGCCGTCTCGATCAGGCCGCCGGTGAGCGGAGATACCATCTGTCCGATCATCAGCGCCGCGACCACCAGGCTGATCATGGAGGCGACGCGGTCGCGCTCATAGATGTCGCGGATGATGGCGCGGCTCACCACCATGCCGGCGGCGCCGCCCAGGGCTTGGAAGAAGCGGGCCGCGATCAGCTGCGGCAGGGTTTCGGCAAAGATGCAGGCGATGCTGGCCGCCACCATCAGCGCCAAGCCTCCGAGCAGCACCGGGCGCCGTCCGAACCGGTCGGATAGCGGGCCCATGATCAGCTGCGACAACGCGATGCCGACCATGTAGAGCGACACCGTCATCTGCGCGATCGAGATGTCGCTGCCGAAATTCGTCGCCAGCACCGGCAGTGCCGGAACCAGGATGTAGAGTGAGATCGGCGCGATCCCGGTCATCACGACCAGCAGCAACAGCACCCCGCGCGAGGTCGCGAGGTTGCGCGTCCCTTCCGGCGGCTTGCTGATGATGCCGTGCATGCGTGTCAATCTTTTGCGTTCGAATCGACTGTAGCGCGCCGGCGCAAGACCGATATCGGCGTTTCGGAATGCGGCTATACGGATTCCGGGAGGGTGATGATGGAAGCACGATGTTGGCGTCAGCCTCTGCTGACATTCCCCGCGCAGGTTTGCTGGCTCTGGAATACTGGATGCCCCGCTTTCGCGGAGCATGACAGTTGTGTTGGGGAAAGAGCTCTGCGCAGGGGACGTGGCGCCATGCGCTGCGGCAGTGAGACCCTAAGCCTTCAGCTCCGCCGTCGCCCGATCGAGCCAGGCCCGGGTCGCCTCGTCCAGCGCCGGCCCGACCTCGGATCGCACGCGCGCGTGGTAGGCGTTGAGCCAGTCGAGTTCATCCTTGCTCAGCATCGCGGCATCGATCAGCCGGCGGTCGATCGGTGCGAGCGTCAGGGTCTCGAACGCGTTCATCGCCTTCTCGGCGCCCTCGATCTCGGCGGCGACGACCAGCTCGAGGTTCTCGATGCGGATGCCGAAACCGTCGGTCTTGTAATAGCCGGGCTCGTTGGAGAGGATCATGCCGCGCTTCAGCGGCGTGGTGCCGAGCTTCGAAATGCGCGCCGGCCCTTCGTGCACCGAGAGATAGCTGCCGACGCCGTGGCCGGTGCCGTGCTCGAAATCGACGCCGGCGGCCCAGAGATATTGCCGTGCCAGCGTGTCGAGCTGCGCGCCGGTGGTGCCGTCCGGGAAAACCGCGCGCGCGATCGCGATATGGCCGCGCAGCACGCGCGTGAAGCGGTCGCGCATCTCGGCGGTCGGCTCGCCCACGGCCATGGTGCGGGTGACGTCGGTGGTGCCGTCTTCGTACTGCGCGCCGGAATCGATCAGCAGGAGGTCGCCGGGCGCGATGCGCCGGTTGCTCTTGCGCGTGACGCGGTAGTGCACGATGGCGCCGTTCGGGCCGGTGCCGGAGATGGTCGGAAACGAGACGTCCTTCAGCGCGCCGGTGTCGCGGCGAAACGTCTCCAGCGCCTCGACCGCGTCGATCTCGGTGAGCTTGCCGCTTGGCGCTTCGCGGTCGACCCACGCCAGGAAGCGCGCCAGCGCCAGCGCGTCGCGCCGATGCGCGGTCTGCGTCCCCTTGATCTCGGTCGCGTTCTTGACCGCTTTCAGCAGCGCAATCGGATCGCTGCCGCGCACCGGCTTGCCACCGGCGCTCGCGATCAGCCGGCTGAGCGCGTCGGCTGCGGTGGCACTGTCCAGTGCGATCGACCCGCCGCCCTTGGCCAGCGCCATCAGCGTCGGCGCCATCGCGTCGGGCTCGCGCACGTCGGCGGACTGCTCGAGATGGTCGCGCGTCAGGTTGGAGAGCTTGCGGTGATCGATGAAGATGGTGGGACGTCCGTCTTTCGGCACCAGCGCATAGGACAGCGGCAGCGGCGTATGGGCGACGTCGGCGCCGCGGATGTTGAAGGTCCAGGCAACCGCGTGGCTGTCGGACAGCACCAGCGCGTCGACGCCGAGCTTGCCGATCTCGCCTCTGATCTGCGCCAGCTTCTCTGCTTCGGTGACGCCGGCATGCTGGAGCCCGTGCACGGCGACGGGAGCGAGCGGCGGCTGCGGGCGGTCCTGCCAGATCGCATCGATCGGATTGCTGTCGACGGCAACCAGCTCGGCGCCGGCCTTGGCGCAGGCGGCGGACAGGCGCTCGGCTGCCGCAAAAGTGTGCAGCCACGGATCGAATCCGAGGCGGTCACCGGCTTTCAGATGCGCCGACACCCAACTCTCCGGCGGCGGGTCGATCAGCGATTCCACCACCCATGCCTTTGCATCGATCTGCTTGGCGGCCTGAAGCGTATAGCGGCCGTCGACGAACAATGCGGCCTCCTGCGCCAGAACCACCGCGAATCCCGCCGAGCCCGTGAAGCCGGTCAGCCAGGCCAGCCGTTCTTCCGACGGCGGCACATATTCGTTCTGCTGCTGATCGGCGCGCGGAACGATGAAGCCGGCGAGCTTGCGACGGGCGAGTTCTTCGCGAAATGCGGCCAGTCGTGCCGTCAATGCGACGCCGGCCTCCGGCTCCTCGAATGTCTGGAAGTGTGCTTCGAACATGGTGGATCACTTTAGGATCATGGGGACGAGTCCGCAATCTGGACGCAATTTGCGTCGCATCTGGCATGGACTGTGCTTGAATGGTTCCACTTGAATTGAGTGGAGTAAAGGATGCGGCAGCCGCGCTTCGTCCCGATGACAGCGATATTCGAGCAGGTGGTTCATCTCAACGGCGAGGGGACACACGATGCCAGCATTCTCCTTTGAGAAAATTTCCCCGCCGGCGCGCCGGGCGCCGTCTGCGACGGCACCGCAGAAGCCGCGCAGCGTCATCAGCCAGATGATCGATCGCATCGCCGAGCGCCGCGCCAGACGCGCCTTGCAGGTCGAGCGGGCAATGCGCCAAGACGACAAGCCGGCGGAGTAGGACGGCCCCGGTGCCGTAGGGTGGGTTAGCCGAAGGCGTAACCCACCGCTTTGGCGCCGCATGCTTTGGCGGATTACGCTTCACTAGTCCGCACTACGACATC
Organism: Bradyrhizobium sp. 22; assembly: GCF_000482425.1. NCBI lineage: Bacteria > Pseudomonadati > Pseudomonadota > Alphaproteobacteria > Hyphomicrobiales > Nitrobacteraceae > Bradyrhizobium > Bradyrhizobium sp. 22. The sequence goes on along the minus strand of NZ_KI519400.1, from coordinate 672,978 downwards.
TTCCGCAGCAACAGGCTGCTCCACCCCTCGATCCGCAGATGCTTCAACGGCACGAGGCCGCGGGCGCGATAGGCGGCGATCACGGCGGGGGCCTGATGCGTCAGCAGGCCGGAGAGGATGACGCGTCCGCCGGGCGCGAGATGCCGTGCCATCGGGCCCGCCAATTGCCTCAGGGGATTGGCAAGGATGTTGGCCAGCACCAGGTCGAACGGACCGGCCTGTCCAAAATCCGGCGCGCCGAAGCCGGTCGCGCGGATCACCCGCACACGGTTGCCGACTTCATTCAGCGAGGCGTTCTCGGAGGCCACCCGCACCGAGGGCGGATCGATGTCGGAGGCGAGCACGCCGCGATGCAGCGCCTTTGCCGCAGCGATCGCCAGCACGCCGGTCCCGGTGCCGAGGTCGAGCAGGTTCCTCGGGCTGGAACTCTTCAGGACATGGTCAAGCAACAGTAAACAGCCACGTGTCGTGCCGTGATGGCCGGTACCGAAGGCGAGCGCCGCCTCGATCTCGATGGCCAGCTTGTTCGGCGCCACGCGGTCGCGGTCATGACTGCCATGCACGACGAAGCGCCCGGCCGGGACGGGCACGAGATCCTCCAGGCTGGCCCTGACCCAGTCCCTGGCCTCGACAATGTCGAAGGCGAGCGTCGCGGCGATCTCATTTCCTGCTGATGTTGCAATGAGTTCGCGCAGCCATGCGGCATCAGGCGCCGCGGCGAAATGGAGCGTGACGTCCCATTGTCCGTCCGGCCGCTCAAAGGCCGCAACCGCCGCGTCGCCCTCGAAAAACACCTCCGTGAGCACGTCGACGACGCGCCTGGCGTCGGCCTCGCTGCCGATCGAAAAGCTGGCGCGATGGGTTGGAGCAGGCTGCATTCAGGGTTCCGTTGCGTTGAATTTTTGCAATTTTTGACGGCAATTTTCCGTGCAAGTTGCGGTTCCCGGTTTACCCGGCTGAAGGTTCCGCCTCGTACATTCTCGGATGTCGAATGAAGCCAACACAGCTTGGAATTGAAACGGAGGCAGTCTTGAAGAGCATGATTCAGAAGTTCTGGTCGGATGAGTCCGGTGCGACGGCGATCGAATACGGTCTGATTGCCGCGGGCATCGCCCTGGCGATCATCACCGTGGTGAACAGCCTGGGCAGCACCATGAACGAGAAGTTCACGTCGATTAGCACCAACCTGAAGTAAATTCCGCCTCCTTTCCCAGCGGGGGCTGCTTTTTCTTCCGAGGCTATCCTGATCGCCGCCCGCCAGGGGAATTCCCCCTGGCGGGCGAGGTCATTCCCGACGCCGCTTTTCCGATATTCACAGCTTATACGCTGCTCGTCGGCACGCTATCCACCGGTTATCCCGCGGCTTATCCCGCAATTGTCCCTGCAATTATCCACCCTCTCTCCCCCGGTGGTCCGGACGCCATGGTCCAGGCATCCGCGGCTTGTCCACAGACCGTTCAACAGCCTGTCCACAAGCAGTCCACAGATCTATCCACGGCGTCCGAACAGCGACCGGTGATCCCTGAGGATCGCCTGCGCGGCGTTATGGCCGGGCGCACCGGTGACGCCGCCGCCGGGATGGGCCCCTGAGCCGCAATGATAGAGGCCTCGCAACGGCCCGCGATAATCGGCATGGCCCAGCATGGGCCGTGCCGAGAACAGTTGATTCAAGGTCAGCGCGCCGTGGAAGATGTCGCCGCCGAGGAGGCCGAACTGCCGTTCGAGGTCGAGCGGGGACAGGATCTGGCGGCCCAGCACGCTCGCCGCAAAACCCGGCGCATACTTGTCCACCGTCGCGATCATGAGATCGGCGACCTCCTCGCGATGGTCGTCCCACGACTTTCCGTCCGGAAGCTCCGGCGCGACGTGCTGGCAGAACAGGCTCGCAACGTGCTGTCCCGTCGGCGCCAGCGTGTCGTCGAGCGTGGAGGGGATCAGCATCTCGACCACGGGCTCTCGGCTCCAGCCCTGCGTCCGCGCATCGAGATAGGCGCGGTCCATGTAGGCAAGGCTCGGCGCCAGGATGATGCCCGACGAGAGATGGTCGCCCTCGCCCGGCAGCGCCGTGAACGAGGGCAGGCGATCCAACGCCACGTTCATGCGGAAGGTGCCGGAGCCGTTCTTCCAGTGCCGGATGCGGGCGAGGAAGTCCGCAGGCAGCGCCTCGGCCGCGATCAGCTGCGTGTAGAGCAGCTTCGGATTGACGTTGGCCGCGACATAATTTGCGCGGATCACCTCGCCGGTCTCCAGCACGATTCCGACCGCGCGGTCGCGCTCGACGATCACCTCGCGCACGCCGGCATCCGTGTCGATCACGACGCCCCGGTCGCGCGCCGCGCGCGCCATCGCCTGCGTGATCGCGCCCATGCCGCCGATAGCATGGCCCCAGACGCCCTTCTTGCCGTTCACCTCGCCGAAGGCGTGATGCAGCATCACATAGGCCGAGCCGGCGGCGTAGGGGCTGGCATAATTGCCGACGATGGCGTCGAAGCCGAACAGCGCCTTGACCAGATCATGCTCGAAACGTTCATCCAGCATCTCGCCGGCAGAGCGGGTGAAGAGATCGAGCAGGCTGCGGCTCTGTTCCAGGGTGAGGCCGCGCAGGATGCCGGCGGTCTTCCAGGCGTTGACGCCTTCGCGCAACGCCGCCGTGCCAAAACCGTCGACGAGGTTCGGCGGCGCGCGCAGCACGAACTGCCTGAGCACGTCGGCGATGTCTTCCAGCTCGCGTGAAAACCCGTCGAGCGCGCCGGCGTCATGCGCGCTGAGCCGCGCGACCGAGGCTTTGGTCCGCCCCTCGCCGGTGAGGAGATAGTTGCCATCAGGCGCGGGGAGGAAATTCTGCGCGCGCCGCTCGACCACCCGCAGGCCTTGCCCGACGAGATCGAGATCAGCGATCACCTGCGGATTGAGCAGGCTCACGGTGTAGGCCGCAACCGAATTGCGGAAGCCGGGATGAAACTCCTCGGTGACCGCTGCGCCGCCGATCACCTTGCGCCGTTCGACGACGCGCACCCGCAAACCCGCTTTCGCGAGATAGGCCGCGCAGGTGAGGCCGTTATGGCCAGCGCCGATGATGACGACGTCGGTTTCGGTCATGAAGAATGCAAAGGCTCGGTTTCGGTCAGTACGGGGCTCGCGAAGCGAGAACTATGGTGCGCGGTTGCGCACCGGAGAATCTCGAGGTTCCGGGTTCGATGCTCCGCATCGCCCCGGAACGACATCTCTATATCAAGCATTCCTCGCTGCAACACCACGCCCCCTTTGTTGCCCGTTCAGGCGCCTTGTGCTCCATTGCGCGCGTCCGGCGCCCGCCGGGTTCTCAGCCGGAGCTTCCATGGATTCGATCGTGCAACCCGCCGCCACGGAGCAGCCGTCCGCCTCGCGCAACCGGCTGGTGCTGACGGTCTACACCGCTGCGATCTTCGTCAGCGCGCTGCTGCTGTTCTCGGTGCAGCCATTGTTCACGAAGATGGTGCTGCCGCGGCTCGGCGGCTCGCCGGCGGTGTGGTCGGTGGCGATGGTGTTCTTCCAGTCGCTGCTGCTGGCGGGCTATGCCTATGCGCATTTCCTGATGCAGGCGAGGAGCCGCGTCGTTCCGGTGGCCGTGCATCTGGTGCTGCTGATCGCGGCCTTCGCCATGCTGCCGCTCGGCATCGCCTCAGGCTATGGCGAGCCGCCGGCTTCCAACTATGCGTTCTGGCTGCTCGGCCTGTTCGTGGTCTCGATCGGCCTGCCGTTCTTCGCGCTCGCGGCCAACAATCCGCTGTTGCAGGCCTGGTTCGTCCGCACCGGTCATCCCGCCGGACATGATCCCTATTTCCTCTATGCTTCCTCCAACATCGGCAGCTTCCTCGCGCTGCTGTCCTATCCGTTCCTGCTGGAGCCGGTGTTCACGCTGCACATGCAGAACCGGCTCTGGACTGGCGGCTATGCCCTCTTGATCCTGCTGATCGGCGCCTGCGGTGTATTGCTGCTGCGCTCGCCGAAACTTGCGATGGTCGACGCGAAAACCGAGGCGATCAATGCGCCGGCGCCGGCCTTCTTGACGCGGCTGCGCTGGATCTTCCTCGCCGCGGTGCCTTCGGGCCTGCTCATTGCCGTCACCGCGCACATCTCGACCGACGTCGCGGCGGCGCCGCTGCTGTGGGTGCTGCCGCTGTCGCTGTATCTGCTGACCTGGGTCGTCGTGTTCCAATCGCGGCCGCTGCTGCCGCACAAATGGATGCTGACGCTGCAGCCGGTCGCGATCGCGGGCGTTGTCGTCCTGCTCGCCTTCGGCGGCGAACAGAATCTGCTGCTGACGCTCGGCGGCCACCAATTGTGCTTCTTCGTCATCGCCATGGCCTGTCACGGCGAACTGGCGCGGACCCGGCCGGCCGCCAAATATCTCACCGGTTTCTATGTCGCGCTGTCGTTCGGCGGCATGGTCGGTGGCCTGTTTGCCGGTCTCCTCGCTCCCTTCACCTTCTCGTGGATCGCCGAGTATCCGATCCTGGTCGCGCTCGCCGCGCTGTGCCGGCCGATTGCGAACGAACGGCTTGCCGGTGTCGTCAAATGGTACTGGCTGGCGCTCGCCGCGCTCGCGGTGGCGCTGGTCGTGCCGTCCACCACCACGGGCGGCGTCTCGACCTGGTTCGAGGATCACCGCGTCTGGGTCGCCGGCAGCGTCGGCGTGCTCGCGGCACTGCTGGCACTGGCGCTCAATGCCAGCCGCTGGAAGATCTTTGCCACGGTCGTGCTCGCGCTGGCCTTGATCCGCGTCTATCCCGCGGACGAGGGCCGCGTCACGACGGTGCGCAGCTTCTTCGGCGTGCACAAGATCGTGGTGACGCCCGGCGGCTATTTCCACGTGCTGATGCACGGCACCACCATTCACGGCGCCGAGCGCTTCCGCAACAATGACGGCACGCCCGTGACCGGCCGCCCCGAGCCGATCACCTATTATCACGCGGACGGCGGCATCGGTCAGGCCGTCAGCGCCATCCGCGAACGCAAGGGCGCTCCGCTCAAGGTCGCAGCGATCGGCGTCGGCTCGGGCACGCTCACCTGTGCCGCCGCGCCCGGCGAGGACTGGAAATTCTTCGAGATCGACCAGTCGATGGTCGATGCCGCGCGCGATCCCAGAAATTTCCGCTACATCTCGAGCTGCATGCCGGATATGAAGCCCGTGATCGGCGACGCGCGCCTCACCTTCGCCAAGGAGCCCGATGGCGCCTACGACCTCGTCATTGTCGATGCCTATTCGTCGGATGCGATCCCGATCCATCTCGCCACCGAAGAGGCGATGAAGATCTACAAGGACAAGCTCGCGCCGCACGGCGCCGTGGTGATGCACGTCTCCAACCGGCATCTCGATCTCGAGACCGTCGTGGTCGGCATCGCCGACGCCAACGATCTCAAGAGCTGGGTCTTCAACGAGGATTCCGGGCGCGATAGCGACTACATCTTCTCGACCGACGTCGTCATCTCGGCGCGCGAGGAAGCCGACATCGGCAGGCTCGCCGCCTCCAAATCGTGGGAGCAGACCGAAGCCGACGACAGGGTGCGGGTCTGGACCGACGACTATTCCAACATCCTGGGCGCGCTGCATCGGCGTCTGCGGGACGGGGAGTAGGCAAACTCCGTGCCCCGGACGCTGCGCAGCACGAAGTGATGCGCTGCAGGGCCGGGGCCCATGCCGCGGCGTCCTGGGTCCCGGCTCTGCGTCGCGTCATTTCATGCCGCGCCGCGTCCGGGACACGAGACCTCTTACGGCTCGACCGGCGTCCCCGCCGGCAATGCTATTCCCTTTTCGCCGGCGACCTGCCGCAGCAGGTCGGGTCTGTCGGAAATGATCCCGTCAACGCCGAGCTCGATCATCCGCGCCATGTCTTCCCGCTTGTTGACCGTCCAGACCACCACGCGCAATCCGAGTCCGTGGGCCTCCGCGACGAGCGCGGCGGTGACGTCGCCGAAATGGGGCGACCAGATCGCGCCGCCCGCCGCCTTGATCGTGCGCGGCAGCGAGCCGCCGTGATCGGCCGGATTGAAGCCGGCCGTCCAGTTCGTCGCCTTGTCCAGCGCCACCGTCGGAGCCGAGCCGCGCTGGAGCGTCAGGTACGCCGTCGCTATCTTGGGCGCCTGCTGCTGGACCAGCTGCAAGGTCCGCCAGTCGAACGACTGGATCATGACCCTGTCGGAAAACGCTTCGGTCTCGATCAGCGCCAGCAGCTTGGCGACAAAGGCCTGCGGACCCAGCGTTTCGTCGGGACGGTTCGGGTCGATCTTGGTCTCGATGTTGAAGCGCACACGCGCGTTGCCGGATTTTCTTACCAGCGCGAACAGCTCGCGCAGGGTCGGAATGCGCGTCCCCGGCAGCGCGCGCTGGTCGGGAAATTGTTTCGCGTAAGCACTATCCGGCCTGATCTGGCCGACGTCATAGGTCCTGACCTCGTCCAGCCGCAGCTTGACGAAGGGTGTGCCGGGCGGAGTGATGTAAGCGCCGTCGGCGCGGCGTGTGAGATCAGGATTGAGCCCGCGCTCATGCGACACGACGATCTCGCCGTCCGCGGTGACGCCGACGTCGAGCTCCAGCGTGTCCACGCCCATCGACAGCGCGTTGGCGAAGGCGGGCAGGGTGTTTTCCGGCAGCAGCGCCCGCCCGCCGCGATGCGCCTCGAGATCGAAGGCCATGGCTTGTTCTACGATGCCTCGTCCTGCAATGGCTTGTCCTGCGGTGAGCAGCGAGAGCACGGTCAGGATCGTTGCGGCGCGTGACGGCATGGTGCCTCGGCCGGTGTGGTCGATTGGTGTGCGATTGCGTCAGTTCTGGTAGTAATAGCCGCGCGGCTGATAAACCTGCCGGGGCTGCGGCTGATGATAATAGCCCTGCTGGCCGTAGCCCTGGTCGTAATAGGGTTGCGGCTGCTGCTGATAGACCTGCGCGTCATAGAGCGGACGAGTGGCCGAACGCGGCGCCGGATAGCGCGCGCCGGTGTCGCTGCCGTCGGCGGGATAGATGTAATTGTCGTCCTGCGGCATGTAGCGGCGCGCGGGCTGCGCCGGCGGCGACAGGTTCACGGGATCGCCCGATGTGGCGTATTGCTCTTCGGCGGGCTGTTGCGGAGCGCGGGCCACCGCAGCGTTGGCGCGGCCGCGCGGGTTGCGCGCCAGCGCCACCTGCGCCGAACCGGTCAGCGTCACCGTGGTGTTGAGCACGCCCTGCTGCTGCACCAGCGCATAGAGTGTCGAGGCATTCTGGCGCGACAGCCGCACGCAGCCATGCGAGGCGGGCGAGCCGAGCCGGCCGACCGAATCCGTGCCGTGGATGGCGTGCCCGACCTTGGTGAAGAAGATCGCGTGAGGCATCGGCGCGTCGTCGAATTCCTTGGAATAGTGATCCTCTTCCATGCGGAAGGCGCGGAACGCGCCGTTCGGCGTCTCGCGTGAGGGGACGCCTGTCGATACCGGCCAGCGATAGCGCGCCACGCCGTCGACCGCGACGGTCATCTGCTGATTGTCCTTGTCGACGGTGATCTCGACCTTGGCCTGCGCGGTGCCCGCGCTCAAAACCATCAGGGACGTCAAAGCAATGAAAAATGAACGCATCTGGAAACGCATTTGAATCCTGGCCTCCGGCCTTGTCTCGCTAGCCGCCGCGGCTCTCCGTCCCCGGCGTGCAATATGCCTGCAATCCGGCTTTGGTTCCAGCGGCCAGCCTGCCCATCGTTAACGTGATGCGGGGCGTAAGCAAGGCCGCTGGGTGCCGCGCCGCGCGCGGCGGCGCTGACATTTTCGCGAGCCGGACGTGCGTTCGATGCCGACAATTCGTCACAAAGGCGCAAACCATTCGGGCCGCGCGGCGCGTTGACGATGTCACTCCGGTGCCTGCCGACCCTCTCCCGTGCTCGTGCTGCGCCCGCCCCGGGATGACGGAGCGGTCAGTTCTTCAGCCGATACCCCGTGCGGAAAATCCACCAGATCACGACGAGGCAGATCACCAGGAACGCCAGCGTCATGCCGACGCTGACGGCCATGCTGACATCCGCAATCTCGTAGAAGCTCCAGCGGAAGCCGGAGATCAGGTAGACCACCGGATTGAGCAGCGCCACCGTGCGCCAGGCGGGCGGCAGCATGTCGATCGAATAGAAGCTGCCGCCGAGGAAGGTCAGCGGCGTCACCACCAGCATCGGGATCATCTGCAGCTTCTCGAAGCCGTCGGCCCAGATGCCGATGATGAAGCCGAACAGGCTGAACGTCACCGCCGTCAGCACCAGGAAGGCCAGCATCCAGATGGGATGGTGGATGTGCAGCGGCACGAACAGGCCGGCGGTCGCCAGGATGATCAGGCCCAGAATGATCGACTTGGTCGCGGCGGCGCCGACATAGCCGAGCACGATCTCGACATAGGAGATCGGCGCCGACAGGATCTCGTAGATCGTGCCGGTGAATTTCGGGAAATAGATCCCGAACGAGGCGTTGGCGATGCTCTGCGTCAGCACCGAGAGCATGATCAGGCCCGGCACGATGAAGGTGCCGTAGCTGACGCCCTCGACCTGGCTGATGCGCGAGCCGATCGCGGCGCCGAACACCACGAAATAGAGCGACGTCGAGACCACCGGCGAGACGATGCTTTGCAGCAGCGTACGCCAAGTGCGCGCCATTTCGAACAGATAGATGGCGCGGATGGCGCGATGGTTCATGACGTCCTCACGAGGTCGACGAAGATGTCCTCGAGCGACGATTGCGTCGTGTCGAGATCGTTGAAGCGGATGCCGGCGGTGCGGAGGTCGCCGAGCAGGCTGGTGATGCCGGTGCGCTCGCCCTGGGTATCGTAATCGTAGACCAGCGTCGCGCCGCCGTCGCAGAGCTCGAGCTCGTAATGGCGAAGGCTCTCCGGCAGCGCGGCGATCTTGCCCTGCAGATGCAGCGTCAGACGCTTCTTGCCGAGCTTCTGCATCAGGGTCGTCTTGTCCTCGACCAGCACGATCTCGCCCTTGTTGATGACGCCGATGCGGTCGGCCATCTCCTCGGCTTCCTCGATGTAATGCGTGGTGAGGATGATGGTGACGCCGGATTGCTGCAGGGTGCGCACCACCTCCCACATGCCCTTGCGCAGCTCGACGTCGACGCCGGCGGTGGGCTCGTCCAGGAACAGGATCTGCGGCTCGTGCGACAGCGCTTTCGCGATCATGACGCGGCGCTTCATGCCGCCGGACAGCGTGATGATCTTGTTGTCCTTCTTGTCCCACAGCGAGAGGTCCTTCAGCACCTTCTCGATATGGCCGGGATTCTTCGGCTTGCCGAACAGGCCGCGGGAGAAGCTGACGGTCGCCCACACGCTCTCGAAGGCGTCGGTGTGCAATTCCTGCGGCACGAGGCCGATCAGCGAGCGCGCCTTGCGGTAGGAGGTCTGGATGTCCTCGCCGCCGACGACGACGCGGCCCTCGCTCGGGTTGGCGATGCCGCAGATGATGGAGATCAGCGTGGTCTTGCCGGCGCCGTTGGGCCCGAGCAGCGCGAAAATCTCGCCGCGCTTGATATCGAGATTGACGTTCTTGAGCGCCCTGAAGCCGGACCCATAGGTCTTTGACAGATTGGCGACGGAGATGATGGAGGACATGATGGCCGCAAGGCTGAGGGGCAAAAGGTTGGGGAGGGGCCGGACCGGTCCCGGAGGGAGGTCAGCGGAGCCCTGAAATAGGAACGCACTTGCCTGCCCGCAATTCCCCGGGGAAAAATGGTCTCAAAACAGGCCCTTCGGTGGCAGGTTTCAGGCAAGTGTTGCGCGATGGACACGGGCTGTGGCTAAGATCGCCGTTCACGTGGCTCTTTGTTGCGTCTGCGAGCGGGCCGTGGCTACGATTCCGGCCAATCGCAAAGCGTATGTCCCCAGGGAAAACATCGATGAGACCGAACGGCCGTCACACCGCCGGCGCCAGCCAGTTGTCAGCCCTCCGCGTGTGGGCGATGGGCCTGCTCTTGCTGTCAGCTGTTGCCATGAGCCCGACCACCGCCACCGCGGCGCCGAGCCAGGCCCAGGCCGCGACCACGCATGTCTATCTGCTCCGCGGCGTGCTCAACATCTTCTCGCTCGGGCTCGACACGATCGGCGCCCGGCTCCAGGCGCAGGGCATCCCGGTGACGGTCGCCAATTTCGTGTCCTGGTCCTCGCTCGCCGACGAAGCGGCGGCCGCCTACAAGGCCGGCCGGCTCAAGACCATCGTCCTGGTCGGCCATTCCTCCGGCGCGACTGCGCTGCCCGACATGATCGCCAAGCTCAACCAGCTCGGCGTGCCCGTGAAGCTGGCGATCGGTCTCGACTCCGTGTTCAAGACCAAGCTCTCGACCGGGGCGGAGCGCTACATCAATATCTATATTGGCGACGGGCCCGGCGAGCCGGTGCGGGCCGCGGCGGGCCTTCGCGGCAAGCTCGACAATGTCGACGTGCGCGGCTCCGGCGTCGGCCACATCTCGATCGACAAGAACGAGGCGATCCAGCGCCGCGTCATCGCCGAGATCGACGCCGCGATCATGCGCTCGCGCGCTCCGGCAGCGCGAGTCGCCGAACCCGGCGTACCGCGGCCCGCTCGCGCGGCGGCGGCTACGGCGCCTGCGAGAAACTAAAGTTCCGACCAGCGACCGGCTGGTTGCGGCCGTGTCTATCGGCCATGGCCGGTGGGCGCGCAGATCGGGAGCCCGTCGCTGCGCACGTTCATCGTTAGCTCAAGAACCTGCGAATGCTCTCTGCGATCTCCCTCGCATGCGTCTCCAACGCGAAATGGCCGGTGTCGAAGAACTGCACCACGGCATTGGGATTATCGCGCTTGAACGCCTCGGCGCCGGGCGGGATGAAGAACGGATCGTTCTTGCCCCAGACCGCCAGGAATGGCGGCTTGTGCTTGCGGAAATAATCCTGGAAGGCGGGATAGAGCGCGACGTTGCTCCTGTAGTCGCCGAACAGGTCTAGCTGCACGTCGTCCGAGCCCGGCCGCGCCAGGTAGAAATTGTCGAGGTTCTGGCCATCCGGCGACACGGTCGCCGGGTCCGAGACGCCATGCGTGTACTGCCAGCGCGTCGCTTCCGGCGTGAGGAAGGCGCGCAACGCTTCGCGGTTGGCGGGCGAGGGATCCTGCCAATAGGCCTTGATCGGAGTCCAGCCGTCGCTGAGGCCGTCCTCATAGGCGTTGCCGTTCTGCGAGATGATCGCGGTGATCCGTTCGGGGTGACGCAGCGCAAGTCGGAAGCCGGTCGGCGCGCCATAGTCGAAAACGTAGACCGCGAAGCGATCGAAGCCGATGACCTCGGTGAAGCGCTCGATCACCTGCGCGACGTTGTCGAAAGTGTAGTGGAAGCTTTCGCGCGCAGGCATGTCCGACTGGCCGAAGCCGGGAAGGTCGGGCGCGACGATGTGGAATTTGTCGGCAAGCAGCGGGATCAGGTCGCGGAACATGTGACCGGCGCTTGGGAAACCGTGCAGCAGCAGGAGCTTCGGCGCGCCTCGGCGGCCGGCTTCGCGATAGAACACCTTGAAGCCGTCGACGTCGGCGGTGCGGTAGCTGGTCAGGGTCATTGGCTGTCTCCGATCCTAGTAACCTGTTAAAAGCCTATAATCAGGTTATCTACGTTCAGTAACTTGTCAATCGCTATTTTACAGGTTACAGGTGACGCACCTTATCCAGGCCGAGGATCCGCGCATGTACCGCCCGCCCGCCATGTTCGTCGCCGACTCGCTGGGTCTCGATTTCCTCAACTCGGTGGCGACACCGGTCGATACGCCGATCGACTGGATCGACGATGGCGATGGCCTGATCGACTGGCTGGAGCAGGCGAAGCTGGTGCCCGCGGATGAGCTGCACGTATTCCGGGCGGGCGCGAAGCCGGGCGAACTGGACAAGGTCGCAGATCAGGCGCGCGCCTTGCGCGAGTGGTTCAGGGGATTTGTCTTGGAGCATGCAGGCCGGCCGCTGACCGTGGAGGCGCTGCGCGAGCTTGGCCCCTTGAACAGCCTCCTGGAGCGCGATGAGGCCTTCCTGAAAATCGCGCCTCGCCACGGTGAGGAAGGACTTTCGCTGCAAGGGATGCGGCGCTGGCGATCGTCGGAATCACTGCTGCTGCCGGTCGGTGAAGCCTTGGCCAAATTCGTCTGCGAGGAGGACTTCTCTCACGTGAAGGCGTGCGAGGGCCATAACTGCACGATGCTGTTCGCCGACCATACCCACAGGCGCGCGCGCCGCTGGTGCGTGATGGCAGTCTGCGGCAACCGCGCCAAGCAGGCGGCGCATCGCAGCCGGCTCAAGAGCAGGCAGTGATGGTCGGAAGCGGCCCATTCCGCAGGTCACAGAGTCTTGATGCGCGCGGCGGTGCGTCGCGTTCCAGTTCCCGCGCCCCAAAATCCGCTAAATCGGACGCCACTAAGCGAGTCAGGGGAGGCCTCTGCCTCTCGTGGTGGGACTGCTGAACTGATGATTGATTTGAGGCGGCTCCTCGTGCTGGCGGTGGTTGCGCTGCTCGCCTTCGGCACCGGCACGGCCGCTGCCGCACCAGCCAAGTCCAAGACCAACGCGGCCGCCCCCGCTGCGCCGCCCCCGACTCCGCCGTTCGAGCCATTGTCCCCGCCGAAAATCTATCTGTTCCGCGGCGCCATGGGTCCCATCTTCTCGACCGGCATGGATCGGCTCGAAGAAAAGCTAACGAAGGCCGGCTTCTCGGCCAACGTCTACGAATTCACCATCTGCCGGTGGATCGGCGATCGCGCCATCTCGAGCTACAAGGAATCGCCGGCGCCGATCGTGCTCATCGGCCATTCCATGGGCGGGCTCTGCTCGATCGTCATCTCCGAGATGGCGGCCAAGGAGAACATCCCGATCAGCCTCGTCATTGCCATCGATCCCGCGCATGCGACCGGCGACGTGCCGCTCAATGTCGAGCGCTTCATCAACATCTTCCTCTCCGACAGCGTGCTCGGCGGCGGCGACGTCGTCGCGGTCCCCGGCTTTCGCGGCCATTACGCGAGCTACGACCTGAAGGAGAACGCGCGGGTCTCGCACATCAACATCGAGAAGTCCGACGACATTCATCGCCAGATCGTCGAGATGGTGACGCGGCTGCCGCGCATTCCACCGCAGACCGAGGCCGATGCCGTGCCGCTGCGCTATCTCGTGCCTGCGGATACGTTGGTCGAATTGTGGGATTCCGGTGTGCGGGTCCCGGTGCGCCGCGGCGACACCATGGAGAGCATCGCCGCCGCCAATCGCGTGCCGCTGTGGACGCTCGCGCAGAGCAATTCGCTTGCGGAGAATGCACAGCTCACGCCCGGGCAAACCATCATCGTCCCGCGCCACCTGACGCCGCCCGAGCCCGCAGCCGCGATGGCGATGCCGCCGGCGGCTCCGGCGAAGCGGAAGTAGCTGCTTCGTCTCCCCCGCGTGCGAGGAGAGGGAGAGACCTACACATTCGTTCCGTGGATCGCCTCGACCACGGCGTCCGTGACTTCCTTCGTCGTTGCCTTGCCGCCGACGTCGGGCGTCAGCACGCCGGCCGCGCAGACGCGCTCGACCGCCGCCATCAGGCGGGCTGCGGCGTCCTTCTCGCCGAGATGCTCGAGCATCTGCGCGCCGGTCCAGAAGGTCGCGACCGGGTTGGCGATGCCCTTGCCGGTGATGTCGAAGGCCGAACCGTGAATCGGCTCGAACATCGAGGGGAAGCGGCGCTGCGGATCGATGTTGGCGGTCGGCGCCACGCCGAGGCTTCCCGCCAGCGCGCCGGCAAGGTCCGAGAGGATGTCGGCGTGCAGATTGGTCGCGACGATGGTGTCGAGGCTCTTCGGATGCAGCGTCATGCGCACGGTCATGGCGTCGACCAGCATCTTGTCCCAGGTGACGTCGGGGAATTCGCTCGCGACCTCGGCGGCGATCTCGTCCCACATCACCATGCCGTGGCGCTGGGCGTTCGACTTGGTCACCACGGTCAGGAATTTGCGCGGGCGCGACTGCGCGAGCTGGAAGGCATAGCGCATGATGCGGGTGACGCCGACGCGGGTGAACACGGCGACTTCGGTGCCGACCTCTTCCGGCAGGCCCTTGTGCGCGCGACCGCCCATGCCGGCATATTCGCCTTCCGAATTCTCGCGCACGATCACCCAGTCGAGGTCGCCGACACCGACATTGCGCAGCGGTGAGGCGACGCCGGGCAGAATCTTCGTCGGCCGCACATTGGCGTATTGGTCAAAACCCTGGCAGATCGGCAGGCGCAGGCCCCACAGCGTGATGTGGTCGGGCACGTCGGGGGCGCCGACCGCGCCGAAATAGATCGCGTCGAACTTCTTCAGCTCGCTGAGACCGTCCGCCGGCATCATCACGCCGTGCTTTTTGTAGTAATCGGAGCCCCAGTCGAACGTCTTGACGTTGAAGGCAAGGTCGCCGCTGCGTTTCGCGAGAGCCTCCAGCACGCGGATCCCGGCCGAGATCACCTCGGGGCCGATGCCGTCGGCGGGAATGGCGGCGATCGAATGAGTGCGCATCAGGACCTCCATCGGGACACATCAGCGGTTCGCGCCAGGGGATCAGTCCAGGCCGCAGCGAGGCTTGGCGGGTCGGCAAGGCAAACCAATTCGGGCTGGCTTATACAGAAAATGTTGCGCTATGACATCATCCAACGCGAAAGCAGGGATGCCATGTCCGGACCGGAAGCCACCAACCAATTGCGGGTTGCCATCGCGGGGCTGGGCTCGATCGGCACCAAGGTCGCGACCGCGCTCGATCAGGGCATCGAGGGACTGACCCTGTCGGCCGTTGCGGTGCGCGATCCCGCCAAGCATCAGGCTTTGATCAGCAGCCTGCGCCGCCCGCCACAAGTTCTGCCGATCGAGCAGCTCGGCGAGGTCGCCGACATCGTGGTCGAATGCGCGCCGAGCCATCATTTACGGTCCATCGTCGAGCCGGCGGTGAAGCGCGGTAGGGCCGCGGTCGTGGTCAGCGTCGGCGGCCTGCTCGACAATTTCGACCTCGTCGATCTCGCCCGCGCCAATGGCGGCCGCATTCTGGTGCCGACCGGCGCGCTGATCGGGCTCGATGCCGTCAACGCCGCCGCGGTCGGCACCATCCGTTCGGTGCAGATGGTGACGCGCAAGCCGATCGACGGGCTGAAGGGCGCGCCGTTCATCGTCGCGAACAACATCGACATCGACAATCTGCGCGAGCCGCTCAAGCTGTTCGAAGGCAGCGCGCGCGAAGCGGCGAAGGGCTTTCCGGCGAACGTCAACGTCGCCGTCGCGCTGTCGCTGGCGGGCATCGGTCCCGATCGGACCCGGATCCAGGTTTGGGCCGACCCGACCGTGACGCGCAACGTTCACCGCATCGAGGTCGAGGCGGATTCGGCGCGGTTCTCGATGGGCATCGAGAACATCCCGTCGGAGAATCCCAAGACCGGCCTGATCACCGCGCTCTCGGTGATTGCGCTGCTGCGCAAGCAGCGCGCCACGCTGTGCGTGGGGACGTGAAGGGGATCAAGGCGACGCTGCGTCCTCTCTCCCGCTTGCGGGAGAGAGTCTCTCCGCAACGGGACACTCCCCCAGAGGAAAGAACCCTCACACGCGTCGCTTCGCTCCGCGACCTCTCCCGCAGGCGGGAGAGGTGCAGCCAGTCCGCGGCGCTGATCTCGCCTATTTCGGCCTACACCCCCGTCACGCGCCAGATCACGTTGCCGACGTCGTCGGCCATCAGCAGCGACGTTTTGTCGGGGCCGATCGCAACGCCGACCGGGCGGCCGTAGGATTCCTTCTCGTCGGGTGACAGAAAGCCCGACAGGATGTCGCGACCGGGACCGGACGGCTTTCCGTTCTCGAACGGGACGAATACCAGCTTGTAGCCGGACAGCTTGCTGCGATTCCACGAGCCGTGCTGGCCGATCACCATGCCGTCGCCGAAGCCGGGCAGGGTGCCCGCGGGCATCCAGCACAGGCCGAGCGAAGCGGTGTGGCCGCCGAGCGCATAGTCCGGTTGCAGCGCCTTGGCGACCATCGCCGGATCCTGCGGCACGCGGTCGTCCACGGTCTTGCCCCAGTAGCAATAGGGCCAGCCGTAGAAGCCGCCGTCGCGCACCGAGGTGAGATAATCCGGCGGCGTCTCGTCGCCGAGCCCGTCGCGCTCGTTGACGACGGTCCAGAGCACGTTCGTGTTCGGCTCCCAGGCAAGGCCCACGGGATTGCGCAGGCCCGCGCCGAAGATGCGGTGCGTGCCGGCGACGAGGTCGAGCTCGTACACTGCGGCCCGGCCTTCCTCGACCTCCATGCCCATCTCGGCGATGTTGCTGAGCGAGCCGACGCCGGCATAGAGCTTGGTGCCGTCGGGACTGGCGAGCAGGCTGCGCGTCCAATGTCCGCCCGGCTTGAACGTCGTGAGCCTCTTGCCCGGCGCGGTGATGCGGTCGGCGCCCGCGACATAGGGAAACGCCATCACGCCGTCGGTGTTGCCGACATAGAAGGTGCCGCCGACCAGCGCCATGCCGAAGGGCTGGCTCAGGTTCTCCATGAAGGCGCCGCGGTGTTCGGCGATGCCGTCGCCATCCTTGTCGCGCAGCAGCGTGATGCGGTCGGCGGACACGCCAAGCGCGGCGGCCCGGCGCATCGTCGCCTGCATCGCATAGTGGAACACGCTGCGGGGGGCGCCTGCGATCTGGGTCGCCTCCGCGATCAGCACGTCGCCGTTCGGCAGCACCTCGATCCAGCGTGGATGGTCGAGGCCTGTCGCGAACGCATTGACCTTGAGTCCGGGAGCGACGGTCGGCTTCTGGCCCTCACGCCAGCCGCGCGCACTCGGCATCTTCAAGGTCGGGATCGCGCCTTGCGGTTTCGCTTCGGGAATGGCGGGGGTCTCTCCCCAGGCCGGCGCGGGCTCGGTGCCCGTCATCTTGCGCCATTGCAGCGCGACGCCGCCGATGATCGCGACGAACTGCGCGAAGATGCTGGAGAAGGTCATGAGGAGCCCCTGTTTGCGCGCGCATCCAACTGGCTGGCGGGGCAGACGTCAACCGGTGCGGCCTGCCGCCGGGGCCCAATCCCGCGGAATGGCAGCCGATCGAATTTGCATGGGGCGAGCGCCGACGAATAGTGCCCGGAGATCAGCGGCCAATCTGCCGCTCCAACTGCCGTGCCGCACGAAAATCGTCGAGATGCTGGATGTTCGGCGCCAGCGCGGCCTCCCTGGACAGCAGGTGATAGACCCGCGCGACCGTGCGCTGCTTCTGCTTCGACCGCCCAGGCGGCAGCGCGCGCGCCTTGCGCAGGGCGGCGATCGCGTGCGCGCGAAAATAATCGTAGGCATCCGACATGGCTCGATGCTCTGCACATGTTGCAGGTGTCGAGGGGTAACGGGCGAATGGAGGGGCGGTTCCTTGTCGCTGGACGATACGTCCGTGCCCCGGACGCGGCGCAGCGCGTCTTCGCGGTGCGCTGCGGAGCCGGGGCCCATCTCACAGCGTTCCTATGTTGCCTTGGGTCCCGGACGCGCAGCAACGCTACGCGTTGCAGCGCGTCCGGGACACGAGAGTGAGGCAGTTGCTACGCCCTTACCGCGGCGAGAGGAACGGAATGATCATCGGCACGCGGCGGCAATAGGCGCCGTAGGCGTCTTCGCCGAGCTCCTTGGAGAGGAACACCTCTTCCATCCGGCCCTTCTGCCACATGCCGAGCGAGATCAGGATCGCGCCGAGGATCGTCGTCACCAAGCCGATCGCAACGCCGGTCACCAGCATGCCGAAGATCAGGCCGGTGTAGATCGGGTGACGGACGATACCGTAGGGGCCGGTGTCGATGACGCGGTGGTCTTCCTTGTGGGTGATGGTGTTGGACCAGAATTTTCCGAGATGCAGCCGGCCCCACCAGGCGAAGGCAATGCCGGCGACTGAGAGGACCGCAGCGATGATGATGCCGGTGTTGCCGAGCACCCAAAGCGGCTTCCAGCCCATCGCTTCCGCAATGAACGGCGTGTACAGGATGCCGCCGACCAGGATCGGCAGGCGATAGCGCTGAGACTCCAGCGTCATGACCTGCTTCTTGGTCTGCCCCTGCCAGAACGAGGCGCCGACCCAGCTAGCCAGAAAAGCGAGCCAGATCAGGGCGAGCAGTTGCGTCGGCCAGGTCGTGGTCCAACCACCCCAGGCGACAGAGAGAAGCTTGCTGAAATCGAAAGACATGAAGGTTCTTTGCGTTTGAAGCGGCGGCGTCAGCCCGCGCGCGAGGAGAGCGCGCGATGCTCGATGGCGCCGGTGGGCTGCTGGCCGTTGCGGGCGAGCAGGTGGGTGATGGTTTCGCGCAGCACCGGCTCGATCGGACGCGGCGAATAGCCGAGCTCGGTGCGCGCCTTGCCGATCGAAAGATCGCTCGCGGCGAGCGCGATGCGCACGCCCTCGGCGGTGCCGTTGGGGGGCCTGCGCGTGAAGTTGTCGGCCAGATATTCGAGCATGATGCCGGAGAGCTCGGCGAGCCTGCCGGGCACGACGATCGGGTACTGCCGGCGGCCGCTCATCGCCGACATCATCCGCAGGATGTTGCCGAGCGGAACGCAATCGCCGCCGAGGATGTAGCGCTGGCCCTGGCGGCCACGTTCCATGGCCAGCACCAAGCCCATGGCGACGTCGCGGACGTCGACGAGGTTGACCAGGAAGTTGAGATGCGGCTGCACCTTCTTCTGGAGGAAGTACCAGAGCATCGCGGTCGGCGGCGTCAGATTGTGGTCGGCCGCGCCGATCGGCATGGTCGGCGTGCCGATCACGAGCGGAAACCCCCTGGCCGCGGCCTTTGCGGCGCAATGCTCGGCGAGGGACTTCGAGCGCGTATAGGCGCCGGGCATGGCGTCGGCCGGCTGCAGCGCCTCTTCGGCGGGAATGCCTTTGAGGTCGGAATAGGGGAACAGGATCGATTCCGTCGAGCAGTGCAGAAAGCGCGACACGCCGCGCTTCATTGCGGCCGCGAGCACGATCTCGGTGCCGCGGCAATTGACCTCGTGAAAGTCCTGCTTGTTGGCGACCCACATGCCGGGCAGACCGGCGAGGTGATAGACCTGATCGACCCCGGCGAGCGCCGCATCGACCGCGGCGCCGTCCAGCACCGAGCCATGGACGTGTTCGACGTCGGCGTTCGCCGCGGCCGGCGCACGGACGTCGAGAACACGCACCCGCTGCCCGCGGGCGCGGAGCGCTTCGACGAGATGATGTCCGATGAAGCCACTGCCACCGGTAACCAGGACGAGAGCCATGCAGAAGGTTGCTGTTTCGCTTCTAGAGCTATCGGGTTGAAAGGGAATTGGTCGGAAGAGGCGCCAGAATCGCGGCAAGGTCGCGACGGAAGCCCAAGGCAATGAACAATTTTGCCATCACGAACATCGGTCCAAGGAAAAGATGCGAAGGAAAAGTGAACAGCGAGGCTTCGCGCCCCTCAAAAACCTTGTGGCCGATGGTCTGCGCGGCGAGGCCGAGCACCACCAGCGCAGCGAAAATCGCCCACATCGCCGCGGTGCTGACCTGCGCCGCGATGGTCGACGCAACCGAAAACAGAACGATGGAGACCGCGAGAATGCCGATCCCGAGCGCCACGTCGAGCAGCAGCCAATAGATCAGAACCGGCAAGGCCAGGATCACCGCAAGGCTGACGTCGAAACCGAACAGCGGAAGCCTGACCAGCGTCAGCGGCAGCACCGCGCCGGTGAACAGCAGGAGAATACCGACCACATGCATCGCCGTGTTGCGGGGATCGCGATGGTACTCGACGTAAACGGCAAGTTGGCGCTGGAACAAGCCACCCATTTTGGTCTCATGCAGCACGGGATCGGGAAGGGCGAGCAGTCGCTATAGCACTGGACCGGGCGGTGCACAAACCGGCACTATTGTCGCGCAAGGCCGTATGGGTGCGTGCTGGACAGGCCCCAAAACGATCAGGACTTCAAAAGGTTCCGCCAGGCGCGCAGCCGTCTCCGCTCAGCGCTTCTTGGCGGGCTTTTTCGCCGCAGGCGCCGGCGCCGCCGGATGAGGCGGCTCCTCCGGCAGCTTGGCGTAGGTCAGGATTTGCAACTGGCCGTTGACGGCCGAAGTCGGCCTGGCCCGGTCGAGCAACTGCTCCTCGCCGAGGCCGATCGGATGCAGGCGCTTGGTCGAGATCTTGAACGTGTTCACCAGCACGTCGCGGATCGCGTCGGCGCGGCGCTGGCTCAGGATCGCATTGGCCTCGCGCGTCTTCGAATTGGATTCGACATGGCCGACGATCAGGAACGTGTAGGGCAGCAGCGAGGAATGAACCAGCGCGTCCGCGATGCGGCCGACGGTCTGGTAGGAGGCCGGCTGGATGATGGGCGTGTCGGCATCGAACTGGATCTGCGCGTTGAAGGCCGGCAGCCTGGCGAGATCGGGCGCGATCAGCGGCCGGTTCACGGGTCCCGGATCGTTCTTGATCCTGGTCTTGGCGCGCTCCATCACCTGCTGCTTCAGCGCGGGCAGATCGACCTCGGCAGCCTGCTCGAAACGGTTCAGCTTGGCGACGATGTCGTCGCGGGTCGGTGCCGCCGTCTGCGCACGTGCAGGGCCGGCGAGCAGCGCGAAGCCCAGCGCGATGCCCAGTCCCGCGGTGGTGAGCCGTTTCGCGCGCATCAGCGATACCCCGCGTCGTCAACGGCTTTCAGGCAGTTGTTGCTGATGCCCTTGGGGGTCGAGACCAGGCAGGGGACCGACTTGCTGGTCTCCTTGGTCGAGCCGCCGCAGACCTTGACGATCTCGCGCTGGCAGGCGTTCGCCACGGTGACGCGCGCGGCAACGCGCTTCTGAATGGCGTCGAAGACGCCGAGATAGTCGCTCGCGCATTGCGGCGAGAGCACGTCGCGGTTGCGCGACAGGCATTCCTTCAGCCGGTTCGAATCCGGGTTGACGCCGCGGCAATTGGCGACGATTTCCGCGCCGCAGCTCGCCGCCAGCTTGCCGATCGAATCGCCAAAGCTCATGGTCTCCGCCGCCGCCAGCGACGGCATCCCCAATGCCAGCAAGATCAGTGCGATGCCCCGGACCATGGCCGCATCTGATACGGGGAAGTTGGCGATGGTCAAGACCTGTTCGGCGCAGAACCGTCGAAGGCGAGGGGAGTGCGGCGAACAATCCTCACTCGGCGGCGTCGAGGGGCGGCCATTCGATCAAGGCGACCGTGTGGTCTCTGAGGTCACCGGCCACATCGACGTCTGCCTTGAGCTCGTCCAATGTCCGCGGCGGGGGAAGCGCGCGGCCGTCAGCGGCGAGGTCCTGAGCGTAGAGCGCGAGGGCCTCGGGCGCATTCTCCAGCGCTTCGTCGATATCGTCACCTCCCGAAAAGCAGCCGGGCAGGTCCGGAAACCACAGGTTCACGGCTTCGTCCGGCTCGGTATCCTCGATGATGGCGACGTACTGAGCCATATCGGGGCCTCACGCCCGCTGCACGAAACTGTCCACGACCTTCTTCTCGCCGGCCTTGTCGAAGGCGATGGTGAGCTTGTTGCCGTCGATCTTGGTGACGCGGCCGTAGCCGAACTTCTGGTGGAAGACGCGGTCGGACAGCGAGAATTCCGACGTCGTGCCGGTCGACTTGGCGACCAGCTCGCCCTCGATCGTCAGCGGACCGCGACGGCGCGAGGCGAAGCTGCCGAAATCGGGCCCCGATGATGATGAGAACGTCGCGGCTTCTTCCTCGAAGCCGCCGCTTCGGCCGCCGCCATTGCGGCCGCCGCCGCGGTTGCGGTTGGCCTGGGCGCGCTGCCAGCCGGGCGTGGTGTAGCTGGAGCCGAACGCCTCCATGTCGTCGAAGCGCGAGGCGCCGTAGCCGCCGGTTCCGCCCCAGGCCGAGCCGCCCTTGGACTCCGTGATCTCGACATTGGCCGCCGGCAATTCGTCGAGGAAGCGCGACGGGATCGTGGTCGACCAGGTGCCGTGGATGCGCCGGTTGGTGGCGAAATAGATCATGGCGCGGCGGCGGGCGCGGGTCAGGCCAACATGGCCGAGCCGGCGCTCTTCTTCGAGGCCCGCGCGGCCCTGCTCGTCCAGCGTACGCTGGCTCGGAAACAGGCCTTCCTCCCAACCGGGCAGGAACACGTTGTCGAATTCGAGGCCCTTGGCCGAGTGCAGCGTCATCAGCGACACCGCGTCCTCCTCGGCGCCGCCCTCGCGATCCATCACCAGCGAGATGTGTTCGAGGAACCCTTGCAGGTTCTCGAACTCCTCCATCGAGCGCACCAGCTCTTTCAGATTCTCCAGCCGGCCCGCGGCGTCCGCCGAACGGTCCTTCTGCCACATTTCGGTATAGCCGCTCTCGTCGAGCACGATCTGGGCGAGATCGGTGTGTGCGGTGACCTCGCGCTGGGCGCGCCAGCGGTCGAACTGGGCCACGACGTCGCGAAGCGAGCCGCGCGCCTTCGGCTTCAGCTCGTCGGTCTCGACCACCGCGCGGGCCGCTTCGAACAGGGGGATGCGGCGCTTGCGGGCGTGGTCGTGCAGCATCTGCACCGTGGCATCGCCAAGGCCGCGCTTGGGCACGTTGACGATGCGCTCGAAGGCGAGGTCGTCGGCCGGCGAGTTGATGACGCGCAAATAGGCCAGCGCGTCGCGGATTTCCGCGCGCTCGTAGAAGCGCGGGCCGCCGATGACGCGGTAGGGCAGGCCGAGCGTGACGAAACGGTCTTCGAACTCGCGCATCTGGTAGGAGGCGCGCACCAGGATCGCGATCTCGTTGAGCTTCTCGCCGCGACGCTGCAGCTGCTCGATCTCCTCGCCGATGCCGCGCGCTTCCTCCTCGGAATCCCACGAGCCTGTGACCGTGACCTTCTCGCCGTCCTGGTCCTCGGTGCGCAGCGTCTTGCCGAGCCGGCCTTCATTGTGCGCGATCAGGTGCGAGGCGGCGGCGAGGATGTGGCCGGTCGAGCGGTAATTGCGCTCCAGGCGAATGACCTTGGCGCCGGGGAAATCGTGCTCGAAGCGCAGGATGTTGTCGACCTCGGCGCCGCGCCAGCCATAGATCGACTGGTCGTCGTCGCCGACGCAGCAGATGTTCTTGGTGGGCGCCGCAGAAGCAGCCGCCAGCGCCGCTCGCTCCGTCATTCCGGGATGCGCCGCAGGCGCAGACCCGGAATCCAGAGCTGAGGGCTCATCTCGGGATTCCGGATTCGGCTCTTCGAGCCGCTCCGGAATGACAGTGTGAGCGGCTGGCTTCGACGGCGCCTGCGACAGCAGCCGCAGCCACAGATATTGCGCGACGTTGGTGTCTTGATACTCGTCGACCAGGATGTACTTGAAGCGCTGCTGGTACTGCCGGAGGATATCCGGGTGCTCGCGGAAGATGCGGATGTTCTCGAGCAGGAGATCGCCGAAATCGGCCGCGTTCAAGATCTTCAGCCGCTCCTGATAGCTCGCATAGAGCTTGCCGCCCTTGCCGTTGGCGAACGTGGCGGCTTCGCCCGAGGGCACCTGCGAGGGCGTCAGGCCGCGGTTCTTCCAGCCGTCGATCAGGCCGGCGAGCATGCGCGCCGGCCAGCGCTTGTCGTCGATGTTCTCGGCTTGAAGCAGCTGCTTCAGCAGCCGGACCTGGTCGTCGACGTCGAGCACGGTGAAGTTCGACTTGAGCTGCGCCAGCTCGGCGTGGACACGCAGGATGCGGCCGCCGATGGAGTGGAAGGTGCCGAGCCAAGGCATGCCCTCGACGGCATGGCCGAGCATCTGGCCGAGCCGGTGCTTCATCTCGCGCGCGGCCTTGTTGGTGAAGGTCACCGACAGGATCTCGGCGGGACGGGCGCGGCCCTGGCTCAGGATATGGGCGATGCGTGTCGTCAGCACGCGGGTCTTGCCGGTGCCGGCGCCGGCCAGCACCAGGACCGGGCCCTCCAGCGTCTCCACAGCCTCGCGCTGCTCCGGATTGAGCCCTGACAGATATTGCGGGCCCACCGAGGCGCGCGCACGCGCGGCGATGCCGCCGGCTGCGGGCTGGTGGTCGGGTACGCCTGTGATCTTGCTCGGCTCGGTCATGCGAATCATTGGCCCCACGATGGCACCGCGGGGTGGCGGAAGGGAGCCTTCTAACAGGGATGGTGGCTATATGGGGCGGCGAAAAGAGGTTTTCCACGTGCGCGGCGGGCCAATTTGTTCCCGTGCGCCTTGCGAATTTCCTCCTTGACCGGGTCGGAACCATCGTTCCCGCCTTGAGATTGTCTGGCAGGTGGTGCGGCAAGCCGCGCCGGACGCAGACAACATCAAGACGAGGGTTTGACCATGCTAGGCTGGGTTGTGACGTTTCTGGTTATCGCATTGATCGCCGGCATCCTGGGCTTCGGCGGCGTCGCCGGCGCTTCGATCGAGATCGCCAAGATCATCTTCTTCATCGCGGTCGTTCTGTTCCTGGTCTCGGCCGTGGTCGGTTTGGCGCGCGGCCGCAACAGGGTATAGCGTTCACCGCTTCGAGGGCATCGCCACGTTCCGGCCGATGCCCTCGGGCCGCGGCACCGCGCTGTGGGCCTTGGTGACTGCAGCGATGCGCTCGCTGATGTCGGGCGGAAACGGCGCGACGCGCCGCGCATTCATGTCCATGTGCAGCGACATGTTCTCGGACGTGGCCGACAGCCAGCCCTCGGTCGCGTGCCGCATCTCCTCGAACGTGTGGATCCGCTTGTCGTCGGCTTCCAGCACCCAGGCGAAGATCTGCACGGGATCGCCGAGGTGGATCTCGCGCAAATATCGCACGTGGCATTCGGCGGTGAAACTCGAGCCGCCTCGCTCCTTCATGTAGGCCGGCCCCATCCCGAGCTCGAGCCAAAGCTGGTCGATCGCGCGGTCGAACATCACGTTGTAATAGGCCATGTTGAGATGGCCGTTATAGTCGATCCATTGCGGTTCGATCTGCATGATCGAGGCGCGGAATGGCTCAGGCGTTGGGGCGGTGGCGGCACTCTCCGGCATGCTTCATTCCCTAGCTATGCGTCCGGTCGCTTGACTTGACCGGCTTTATGTCCTTTGCCACGGTTCTTCTGTCGGGAGGAATTCCGTGGGCACCACCATCACCAATAATCCGCCGCGGCCGGAGCCGAAAGCCCTCGCGAGCGCGCTGGAGCAGCTCGCCGCACGCTTCGGCAACCGCCTCATCACCTCGCAGGCCGTGCGCGAGCAGCATGGCCATACCACCACCTGGCTTCCCAACCAGCCGCCTGACGGCGTGGTGATGGCGCAGGAGACCGCCGACATTCAGGACGTGGTGCGGATCTGCGCCAAGAACCGTGTCCCCGTCATTCCCTTCGGGACCGGCACCTCGCTCGAGGGCCAGGTCAACGCGCCCGCCGGCGGGATCTCGATCGATCTGCGCGACATGAACAAGGTGCTCGCGGTGCATGCCGAGGACCTCGACTGCGTGATCCAGCCCGGCGTCACCCGCAAGGCGCTCAACGAGCATCTGCGCGACCAGGGTCTGTTCTTCCCGATTGATCCCGGCGCCGATGCTTCGCTCGGCGGCATGGCATCGACCCGTGCCTCCGGCACCAATGCGGTGCGCTACGGCACCATGCGCGACAGCGTGCTGGCGCTGAAGGTGGTGCGCGGCGACGGCGAGATCATCACCACGGGCACGCGGGCCAAGAAGTCGTCCGCCGGCTACGACCTGACGCATCTGTTCGTCGGCGCCGAAGGCACGCTCGGCATCATCTCGGAATTGACCATCCGACTGCGCGGCATTCCCGAGACGATCGCGGCGGGCGCGGTGTCGTTCGCGAGCGTGCACGGGGCCTGCCAGGCCGTCATCCTGGCGATCCAGACCGGCATTCCCGTCGCGCGCATCGAGCTGCTCAACGCCGCGCAGGTGAAGGCCTGCAACGCCTATTCCAAGCTGACGCTGCCGGAGACCCCGCTGCTGCTGATGGAATTCCACGGCAGCGAGATCGAGGTCGCCGAGCAGTCCAAGGCGTTCGGCGAGATCGCCAGAGATTGCGGCGGCGGCGATTTCTCCTGGACCACCAAGCCGGAAGACCGCACCAAGCTGTGGCAGGCGCGGCACGATGCCTATTGGTCCGTGAAGGCGCTGCGGCCCGGCGACAGCATCGGCGTGGTCGCGACCGACGTCTGCGTGCCGATCTCGCGGCTTGCCGACTGCGTCAGCGAGACCGAGGAAGATCTCAAGCGGCTCAACCTGCTGTCGCCGATCGTCGGCCATGTCGGCGACGGCAATTTCCACTGCTCGCTGGTCTGCGACACCAACGACGCGGGCGAGATGGCGCGCGGCGAGGAGTTCATGCATCGCCTGGTCGAGCGCGCGCAGGCGATGGACGGCACCTGCACCGGCGAGCACGGCATCGGTCAGGGCAAGCAGAAATATCTGAAGGCGGAGCTCGGCCCCGAGGCGCTCGACGCCATGCGGGCCCTGAAGAAGGCGCTCGATCCGCTCAACATCTTCAACCCGGGCAAGATCGTGCCGGAGCCGTAGCGCGCAGCGTAGGCGCCCTTTATGCTCGCTCCATCAGTGACGGAGCGGGCAATGCGCTGGTTCGCGCGAAGGACGCGAGGGAACATCTGGGACGAAGCGATCGATGCACCGCTCGGCGACATCGAAGCCGCCGCGCGCATCCGCGCGATCTGCGATGCCGCTGCCGCGAGCGCGGCAGATTCCGCGCAGCCCGGCCAGCGTGAGCGCTACGAACGTGCCGCCCGCGTCGCGATGGAAATCGCCATGAAGATCGCAGACGATCTGATGCGCGACGATGCGGTCCGCCGCATCGTCGACCTCTGCATGAAGGCCGACGACGCCAAGACCGCGCAGATCCTGTTTCGGGCGATTCAGGCCGGCTGGGTCCGGGAGGCCGTGCAGCGCGACTATCCGGCGCTGGCGCAATAGAACCGGCCCGCGCAAGGCGCGGGCCGGTGCGGCGTCCATGCTCGAGATCGTCTCAGTACCTGCGGTTGTAGTCGCCGCGGTAATGATCGCCGCCGCCGCGGCTGCCCATTCCCACGCCGATGCCGATCCCGATGCCGACGCCCTGCATGATGGCACCGGGCGGCGGGCCGGGGGGCGGGGCGCGCTCGTAGACCACGTCGTCGGGCGGAGGCCGGCGCTTCGGCGGCGTCTCGACCACCTTGCGCTTTGGCGGCGTGTCGTCGACGCGCTTCTTGATCACGGGCGCGACGCTCGGTTTGGCCGGCGTTGCCGGCGCCGTCGGGGCCGAGCACGGGCAGGTCGGAGCCATCGCGACCGCGACCGGGGTCGCCGCGGCGGCGACAGGCACGCCATAATTGCGGTTCTGCACGCGCAGCAGCAGCCGGCGAGCGGTCGCGGCGAGGTCGCTGTTGTCCCAGTTGGCCAGATAAGCCTCGAACGAGGCGCGGGTGTTGATCGCGGTGGCGCGCTCCCAGGCCAGCATCTGCCGGCGCCGTTCCAGCACCGTGCGCAGGCGCGGCGTGCGGGCGTCCTGTGCGTACAGCTCGATATAGGCCTGATACGCCTCCACGGTGTCCTCGGTGATCACCAGCTCATAGGCGGCCATGGCCGGCTTGCCCTGCAAGGTCTTGCGCCAGTCCTCGACGCTGCGCGTGCCGCCGGCGAGCGCCATCGCGGAGGCGCCGGGAACGGCGGGCGTGTTGCCGCTGCTCTCGCCGAAGAACCTGAAGTCGGTGGTCAGCGAGGAGCTTTCCCACGGGATCTGCCGTCCGTCGGTCGATTGCGCGACGGCGACGCGGATGCGCTTGAACACTTCCTCGATCGGCAGATTGGGCTGCTTGGCGATGGTCAGCGCGGCCGCGGTGTAGGGGCTGTCGATGCCGTTGCCGTCCTCGGCTTCGGCGCCGGGCGAGGTCGAATAGGAGATGAAGGAGCCGGGCGCGCCGGCCTTGGTGTCGACGATCGCAAGGCCGTGGCCGGCGCCGCTCAGCGCCGGGAACGGATTGTTGCGGCAGGCATCGAGCATGAAGATGCGCGCGCGTGTCGGCAGCGCGCCGAGCGTGTTGAGCAGGTCGTTGAGGCGCACGCCCTGGAGCGGAATGTCGGCCTCGCGCTTGGGGTCGAGATCGACCGGAACGAGATAGTTCTCGCCGTCGATTTGCAGGCCGTGGCCGGCATAGAACACCAGCGCGACGGTGTCGGCGCCGCTGGCGCCGACCTTGCCGGCGAAATCCGAGATCGCCGCGCGCATTTCATTCTGTCCCAGATTGGCCGCCGTGGTGACGGTGAAGCCGGCATTGCCGAGCAGCTCCGTCATGCCCTTGGCGTCGTTGGCGGCGTTGGGCAGCTCGGGCACGGTGCGATAGGCGGACTGGCCGATCACCAGCGCAAGCCGCGCTTCGGCCGCCGCCTCCGTCGGCGTCATCAACTGGGCGAGGGTGAAAAAACCGCATGCAACGAGCAGATTGGAAAAGACTGGGTGGCGCATGATGTCACCTCCAACGGCAATACGCGCGATGATGTCACTTTTCCTAGAGGGCCGCCATCTATCCGTCTGTGCGCTGGGTCACGCTACGCGCTGCGGCAAATTGTGACAGGATGCCTGCCGCAGCCGGCGTTGTGCCAGGTCTCGACGGTCGCTGCCGCGGGCATTCGGTGATGGAAGGAGTCCAGTCGTGAAGGTTCTGCTTGCTCACACGCCGGAGATGCGGCGCAACTATTACGGCGACCGCAGCTTGAACGGTTTGCGCGCGGCCGCCGAGGTCATCCTGCACGAAAGCGACCAGCCGCTGGACGCCGCCGGCCTCGTGCGGGCCGCGAAGGACGCCGACATCATCGTCGCCGATCGCATGACGGAAGGCCGCGGCGAAATCTTCGCCGAGCTGCCGCGTCTGCGCGCCTTCGTCCGCTGCGCCGTCGATATCCGCAACGTCGATGTGGAAGCGGCCTCGAAGGCCGGTGTGCTCGTCACCCGCGCCGGCCCCGGCTTCGTGCAAGCCGTCGCCGAGCTCGCGCTCGGCTTCATGGTCGATCTCTCCCGCGGCGTGTCGCGGACGACGGCGGACTACCAGGCCGGCCGCAAGCCGGAGGCGCGGATGGGCCGCCAGCTTGCCGGCAGCACGATCGGCATCATCGGTTATGGCAGCATCGGGCGTTATCTCGCCGGGATCGCAAAGATGCTGCGCATGGAGGTGCTGGTCTGCGACCCCTTCGCCGATGTCAGCGATGCCGCGATCCGGCAGGTCGGCCTCGACCAGCTGCTCGCAGCATCGGATTATGTCGTCTGCCTTGCGATCGCCAACGAGCAGACCGAGAATCTGGTCAATGCGGCGGCGCTGGCGCGCATGCAGAGGCATGCGTTCTTCATCAATCTCTCGCGCGGCAATCTCGTCGACGAGCCGGCGCTGGCGCAGGCGTTGCGCGAGAACCGCATTGCCGGTGCAGCGATCGACGTCGGCCGCGCGCCGGACCAGATGCCGACACCGGAGCTCGCAAAGCTGCCGAACGTGATCGCCACCCCGCATGTCGGCGGGCTGACGCCACAGGCAATCGAATATCAGTCGCTGGAAACCGTGCGGCAGGTCGAAGCGATCGTGAAGGGCGAGGTGCCGCCGGGCGCGGTGAACGCCGAGCACTGGACGCGGCGGCCATGAACGGCCCTACAGGCGGTCCACCGCCTTGAACGTCCCGTCCTTCTGGATCACCGTCAAG
Organism: Bradyrhizobium sp. 22; assembly: GCF_000482425.1. Lineage (NCBI taxonomy): Bacteria > Pseudomonadati > Pseudomonadota > Alphaproteobacteria > Hyphomicrobiales > Nitrobacteraceae > Bradyrhizobium > Bradyrhizobium sp. 22. The sequence continues at coordinate 643,379 of NZ_KI519400.1, read as the reverse complement.
AACACCTTCGGCGGCGCGTCGATCATGCGGACGCCGACGTTGACAATGCTGCCGCTGATGTCGAAGCGGCCGACATCGTTGATGGCGCGCAGCAGGCTTGCGCGGGTCGGCTCAGGTCCTGCCTGCTCCAGCGCTGCGGCTGCGAGGCGGCCGGAGAGGTAGCCTTCCAGCGATACGAAGTCCGGTGTCTGCGTCGGATCGACCGCCTTCTGCGCCGCCTGATAGTCGGCGACGAGCTTGAGCGAGCGGTCCCACGGAAATGGCACGACCTGCGAGACGACGACGCCTTCGCCCTCGGGGCCGAGCTCCCTGGCGAGCGCGTTGGCGCCGACGAAGGAGATGTTGACGAAGGTCGGATAGAAGCCGCTGCGGTGCGCGAGCTTGACGAACTCCGCGCAGGGGCCATAGGTCCCGACCATCACGATGGCCTCGGGCTCGGCGCGCTTGATCGTTCGCCAGGCGGCCTTGACCGCGCGGGTGTTGCGCTCGAAGGTGCCTTCGGCGGCGAGCTCGAGGCCGCGCCTGGCGAGCGCGCGCTTCACACCGGTCAGACCGTCGCGGCCGAAGGCATCGTCCTGGTAGAAAATGCCGATGCGCGTGAAGTGGCGATCCTCGGTGAGGTGCTTGATCCACGCTTCGGCCTCCGCACCGTAGCTCGCGCGGATGTTGACGACGTTCGCAAGTTCGAGGTCGCGCAGGAATTCGGCACCGCTGAACGGGCCGATGAAGGGAACGTTCCTGGCGCTGGTGATCGGAATTGTCGCCATCGCGGTCGGCGTGCCCACCGCCCCGATCAGCGCGAACACCTTGTCGTCCTCGATCAGCCGCAGCGTCTCGGCCGCCGAACGATCGGGATCGTAGCCGTCGTCGCGGCTGATGAGCTGGAGCTTGCGGCCGTGCACGCCACCCTTGGCGTTGATCTCGGCGAATGCTGCGACGATGCCTTGCCGCATGTGCTGCCCGAGCGCGGAGGAGGGACCTTCCAGCGCGGCGGCCTGGCCGAACAGGACCGCGTCCTCGCTGACGCCGGCCTCCTCGGCCCCGGCCGTGAGCGTGGTCGCTGCCAGGAGCACGCAGGTCAGGATCACGGATCTCGTCGATCGAAATCGATGCATCGGGAGGCCTTGCCGGACAGTGGGAAGAAACCGCAACATATCCCTGCGAGCCTGAACAGCTGGCTAATCGGCACCGTGTCGGCGCCCCGTAGGACTCCGGGCAAAATCGGCAACTTGTTTCCACACTACCGGATCGCTCGCGCACTTCATTAACTAATCCGGTGCATTGCGGCATGATCCGGTTCCGAAATTGTGCAGTTTCTTAACCGCGGTCTTGTTCCGATAGCCAAACCGATGCCTCAACCAGAGGTTCGGTTTGTCGCGGGATAGGGGACGGCGGCTTCGAAATGGGCGGTCACGATCAGCACGATCAGGATCGGAGGCGTATGACCGGATGGTGGCGTGCCGCGCTGCTGCTCGGGCTGTATCGCCCCGCGCTCGTCGCGGTCGGCGTCGGTCTTCTGTTCTCGGTCGTCGGCGCGGCCGCCGTGGCGCGGTGGGAAGATCGCGTCAACAGGATCGAGTTCGAGAACGCGGCCGAGACCGAAGCGATCGTCATGCAGAACGGCATGGGCGAATACATCTCGAGGCTGCTCGCCCTCCGCACGCTGTTCGAATCGACCAACGATGAAGTTACCCGCAGCGAGTTCGAGACTTTCAGTGCCCGCCTGTTCGAACGCCATCCCGGCATGCTGCGCGTGGCCTGGGTGCCGCGCATCAACCGCAAGGAGCGCTCCGATTACGAGGCCGCGGCGATCACGGACGGCGTCTCCGGCTATCGCATCAAGTCGCTCCAGGGCGAGAGCTTCGCGACGGCGCCGCAGAGCGACGAATATTTTCCGGTGTTCTATTCGACCCAGCCCAAGACCTCGTCGGTCTACGGAATGGACTACGCCACCGTTCCGGAGCGCCGCGCGATTCTGGAGCGCGCGCGCGACCACGATAGTGTCGCAGCCATCCGCACCCGCCTGTTCGAACCGAGGGAGGGAGGCCGGCTGCCCGACGTCCTCGTTGCCGTTCCCGTCTACGCCAAGGGGACGTCGCGCGAGACGATTGCGGACCGGCGTCGCAATCTCGCCGGCTTCGTGGTCGGAATCTTCGACCTGCCGCTGCTGATTCACGCCATTCGCGTGACCACCGGAGCAAGCCCCGCGGTCAGCATCAACGTCTATCCGCCCTTCACGGGGCAAATCGTCAGCCTGGAGCAGATGCTGCCGGACTATTCGTCGGCGGCCAGGGCGCCGCAGTCGATGCGGGACGTCGCCCGGGCACTGCACTGGTCGGGCAGCCTCAAGATCGGCGATACCGATTGGCAGGTGCGGGCCGTTCCCACCGCCGGCGGTCCGCTGGAGACGACTTACGATCGCGCGGTCGCGGTGCTGATCGTCGGCATGCTGCTCACGCTGTCGCTGTCGACCTATCTCATGCTGGCGAGCCGCAACTCGCGGCGGCTGTCACTGGCCAACCGGCGGGTGCTCGAGCTCGCCCAAACCGACGTCCTGACCGGACTACCGAACCGCGCTTTCTTCCTGAGCCGGCTCGACGAGATGAACAACCAGCTGGGGGTGCGGGGACTGCCGTTCTCGATCCTGATGCTCGACCTCGACCGCTTCAAGAACGTCAACGACTCCCTCGGTCACGGGGCCGGCGATGCGCTGCTGCGCCAGGTGGCACAGCGGCTGAAATCCGCATTGCGCGCCACCGACGTGCTGGCCCGGCTCGGTGGCGACGAGTTCGCCATCATCCAGGAAGCCGGCGCGGATCAGCGCGCCTGTGCGACCGAGCTGGCGGCGCGGATCGCCAAGCTGTTGACCGAACCGTTCCTGCTGCCCGGCCACCGCGTCGAGATCGGCACCAGCATCGGCATCGCCATCGCGCCGGATCACGGCAGCGATCAGGAGCAATTGCTGAAGAAGGCGGACCTTGCGCTCTATCGCTCGAAATCGGCGGGCCGCAACTGCTTCACCATCTACGACGAGGCGATGTCGGCCGAGCTGGAGGCCCGCAACACGCTGGAGGGGGATTTGCGCGACGCCATCGCGCGGTGCCAGCTGGAGGTACATTACCAGCCGTTCGTCGACGCTCTCAGCGGAGCGCGGTGCGGCTTCGAGGCATTGGTGCGCTGGCGGCATCCGACGCGCGGCCTGATCCCGCCGGACCAGTTCATCCAGCTTGCGGAGGAGACCGGGCTGATCGTGCCGCTCGGCGAATTCGTGCTGCGGCGCGCCTGCGCGGATGCGGCCGGCTGGCCCTCCGATCTGTCGGTCGCGGTCAACCTGTCACCGATCCAGTTCAAGGAAGCCGAGCTGTTCGAGATGATCGGCGCGGCGCTCGCGGATTCCGGCCTGCCGCCCCAGCGGCTGGAGATCGAGATCACCGAATCCGTCCTGCTGGAGCGCGGCAGCGAGAACCACGCCTTCATGGAGCGGCTCAAGCGTCTCGGCATCGAGCTCGCGCTCGACGATTTCGGCACCGGCTATTCCTCGCTCAGCTATCTGACCGCGTTCCCGTTCGACAAGATCAAGATCGACAAGTCGTTCATCCGCAACCTCACGCATCAGCCGCGCAGCTCCGCCATCATCTCCGCGATCGTGACGCTTGCGCGCGGGCTCGACATGTCGGTGACGGCCGAAGGCGTCGAAACCCGCGAGGAGTACGAGCGGCTGAAGGCGCTCGGCGTCAATTTCGCCCAAGGCTATCTGTTCGGCCGCCCGCAGCCGATCGAGCGGATCCTGTTCGATGCCCCCGTCAAACGGTCGCGGCGCGACGCCGCCTGAGCGCCCGGCGCGACGGGCATGCACGAAAAGCGCTTGACCTGAGCACCCCCGGATGGTCGGAAGGACCGTCCAGGGATGAAACAAGCACATCATGCGGCTTCCGTTCTTCTACGGCTGGGTCGTGGTCGCCGTGACCTTCGTCACCATGGCCATCGGCGTCAACGCGCGCACCGCCTTTTCGCTGTTCTTTCCGCCCATCATCTCGGAGTTCGGCTGGGAGCGTGGCGTGACCGCCGGCGCCTTCTCCTTCGGCTTCGTGGTGTCGGGCGTGGTCAGCCCGCTGATCGGCCGCCTGATGGACCGCGCCGGCCCGCGCGCGGTGATGGAGCTCGGGGTGGTGCTGATGGGCGGCGGCTTGCTGCTTGCGCCGCTCACCAGCGCGCCCTGGCATCTCTATGTCACCATCGGCGTCATGGTCGGTGCCGGCTCGGTGTGTCTCGGCTATTCCGGCCAGTCGTTGTTCCTGCCGAACTGGTTCATCCGCAAGCGCGGCTTCGCCATCGGCATCGCTTTCGCCGGCGTCGGCATCGGCTCGGTGACGCTGCTGCCATGGGTGCAGCACATGATCGAAGCGACCGGCTGGCGCACCGCCTGCACCGCGATGGGCCTGCTCGTCCTGATCGTGCTGGCGCCGGTGAACCTGCTACTGCACAAGCGCCCGCAGGACATCGGCCTCGAGCCGGACGGCGATGCCGCCCTGGCTGCGGGCGGTGCCCAGCCGGTCTCCAACATCGTCGATCCGGTCTGGGTCAATACCGATTGGACGCTGAAGCGCGCCGTCGCGACCGCGCGCTTCTGGTGGATCGCGCTCGGCTATTTCGCTGGCCTGTACATCTGGTACGCGGTGCAGGTGCACCAGACCAAGTTCCTGCTCGACATCGGCTTCAGCCCTTCCGTCGCGGTGTGGGCGCTCGGCACCGTCAGCCTGCTCGGCATTCCCGGGCAGATCGTGCTGGGCCATGTCTCCGACCGCATCGGGCGGGAGTGGGTCTGGGCGATCAGCTGCGCAGGCTTCGTGATCTGCTTCGCCGCGCTGATCGGCTTGAAGTATCAACCCTCGCTCTGGCTCGTCTACCTCATGGTGCTCGCGCAAGGCGCGCTCGGCTACGGTCTCACCTCGATCATGGGCGCGGTGGTGTTCGAGATTTTCCAGGGCAAGCACCAGGGCAGCATCTTCGGCACCATCATGCTGGCGGCGCTCGCGGGCGGAGCGGCCGGACCATGGCTGACCGGCGTGCTCCATGATCGCACCGGCGACTACACGCTCGCCTTCGGCCTCGCGATCATCGTGAGCGGATTGTCGGCGCTCGCGATCTGGCGGGCATCGCCGGGCAAGGTGAGGGCGGTGGCCGGCCGGCTGCACAAGCCGCAGAGCCGAACCGCGGAGTGAGGCGCGGGCAAACACCGCATTACCTGCGCTGCTTTTGCCGAATGTTAAGCATGTCGTGGCTTGGCAGATGCGAGGCGATTTTCAAAAACGTCTTGGACACCATCGGAGCGTAGCTTCGGGCCGATTGCCGCTTCTTCCCGATGTTCCCGGTCTCCGATGTCTGCCTCCGATCATCTTGCGACAGAAACTCCGGACGTGCTGTTGGCCGCACTCGACCGCGCCGACGATGGCGTCGTCATTGTCGATGGTGCGCACCGCATCACGCATTTCAACGCCAGTGCGGAGCGGATCTGGAAGCTCGCACGCACCGACGCGCTCGGCCGCGATGCCGAAATTCTCACCCTCAAATGTCTTCAGGCCGATCCGGTCGCGGAATTCCGCGACGAGATCAGCCTCGTGCGGCACGATGGCAGCAGGATCCGTGCGGCCATATCGCTCTCGTCCATTGCGCATGACGGCGCGACCCATCGCGTCGTGTTCGCGCGCGACGTCACCGCGGATGCCGAGCGCCGCGCCAGAATCGGGCTTCTCCACGCCGTCGCCGATCAGAGCAACCGGGCAGTGATCATCGCCGACACCGAGCAGACCATCGTCTACGTCAACACGGCCTTCACCACGCTGTTCGGCTACAGCAGCGCCGAGGCCGAGGGCCACCGCGCAGATGAGCTCATCGCCGGCCGCCACACCGACCGCAAGGCGATCGCGAAGCTGGTCGAGCGTCTGATGCGTGGCGGCCGCCGCGGCGAGGCCGAGGTGCTCGCCTACGACAAGCACGGCGAGGAGATCTGGATCTGGGCCCGGATCGACGCGTTCCGCGACAGCAAGGGGCGGGTCAAGCACATCCTCGCGCTGATCGAGGACATCACCGAGACCAGGCAATTGCGCTCGCTGCAGCAGCTCATCATGGCCTCGCTCGCGGACGAGGTTCCGATTGCCGACATCGCCGACAGGCTGTGCCGCCGCGTCGAGCAGATCGCGCCCGACGTCGTCTGCTCGCTGCTCCACGTCGATGCCGCCGGCCTGCTCCACCCGCTCGGAGGTCCCTCTCTGCCGGAGGAATATTCCCGTGCATTGGACGGCATTGGGATCGGCCCGAATGTCGGCTCCTGCGGCTCTGCCGCCTTCTACGGCGAGCCGGTGCTGGCGACCGACCTCGAGACCGATGCCCGCTGGCAGCCCTACAAGGCCATGCCGCTCGGGATTGGCCTGCGCGCCTGCTGGTCGACGCCGATCAAGTCCAAGGACGGCCGGGTCATCGCGACCTTCGCCTTCTACTTTCGGGAGCCGCGCGCGCCGAGCAACTGGCACCGGCGCATCGTCGAGGCCTGCGTCAATCTCGGCGCCTTCGCGATCGAACGCAAGGAGGCGCGCGCCGAGATCGCGCGGCTCGCCTATCACGACATCCTCACCGGCCTGCCGAACCGCGCGCAGCTGCGGCACCTGATCACCACCGCGATCGATGCCTGCCCGACCGGCAGCCATGTCGCGCTGGCCTTCCTCGATGTCGACCATTTCAAGGACGTCAACGACACGCTCGGTCACGCGGCCGGCGACGAGCTGCTGGTCCAGCTCGCCCAGCGTCTGCGCGAGCAGATCGGGCCCGAAGACATGCTGGGACGGCTCGGCGGCGACGAATTCGTCATCCTGCTGCCGCAACGCAATGCCGAGAGCGCCGCAGGCGTCGCGGCCGACATCACCGAGGCGCTGGCCGCCCCCTTGAAGCTCGGATCGAAGCTGATGCCGATGTCGGCCAGCATCGGCATCAGCCTCTACCCCGACCATGCCACCGACATCGACACGCTGATGCAGCAGGCCGACGCCGCCATGTACATGGCCAAGCAGGCCGGACGCTCGACCTATCGCATCTTCAGTGCCGAGATGAACGGGCTCACCGAGCAGCGCCTGGCGCTGATCGCAGCGCTTCGCCGCGCCATCGCGGAAGGCGCGCTGAGCCTGAGCTACCAGCCGCAGATCCGCAGCTGCGACGGCGCGATCCACGGCGTCGAGGCGCTGTCGCGCTGGCACGATGCCGCGCTCGGCGACGTCTCGCCGGCAAAGTTCATTCCGCTCGCGGAGGAGTGCGGCCTGATCGAGCAGATCGGTCTGTGGTCGGTGCGCGAAGCCTGCCGGCAGATGGCGAGCTGGCGCCGTGCCGGCCTCAACATTCCCTGCGTGTCGGTGAACCTGTCGCCGATCAATTTCCGCAACGTCACGCTCGCCGCGCGCCTCAAGGACGTCCTCGCCGAATACGACCTGCCGGCGGATGCGCTGATGCTGGAGATCACCGAGGGCGCGTTCATGCAGGACAGCGTCGCCGCGCTGGAGACGATGACCGCGATCCGCGCGCTCGGCGTCGGGCTCGCGGTGGACGATTTCGGCACCGGATATTCCAGCCTCAGCCGCCTTGCGCATCTGCCGATCCGCGAACTCAAGATCGACCGCAGCTTCATGCGCGACATCGAGCGCGACGCGGGTGCGCTCGCCATCGCCACCGCCGTGGTGCGCGTCGGCCAGGGCCTCGGCATGACCGTCGTCGCCGAGGGTGTCGAGACCGAGGGGCAGCGCAAGACGCTGGCCGAACTCGGCTGCGACGTCGTGCAAGGCTTTCTCTACGCCCCCGCGCTTCCGCCCGTCGCGTTCGAGCGCTGGCTGATCGAGCACTGCGCCGAGCAGGCGAGGTCGATGCTGGGGAAGCTCGATGTCGCGCCGAGCGGTCCCCGCGCGGTGAGGCGGTCGGCATAATCGATTGCTTTCTGGCGATATTCCCGGCAATTAGGAACGCATCGGCAGATCGGCGGTTTGCTTGAGTGAGACCTGCCGGAGGGGCGCCACGCCGTATCCAGTCTGGAGAGTGCATGGCTGCGACGAAAAGACCGGAAAAAGCCACCGCCTTGGTTCATTCGGCAGGTTTTCGGCCTTCGCAATCGCTGCTCAGAGCCATCACAGCATGGATGGCGCTTCAGGACGAAAGACCCAGCCTGTCCCAGGCAATAGGTCGCTTGGTAGAGCTGGGACTTGCGCACACCGACGAGGATCGACAGAAGCTACGCGCCCGCGAGATGGCTGGGGATGCGATTGATCGCATGGCGGACCCCGCCACGACGGCCGATGATCGGGCGATCCGCAAGCGGGTTCTGCTCGATGGACCCAAGGAATTCGACCACGTGCGAATTGATCGAGCCAAGCGCAGCAAGCCGGTTCAGGAATAAGGCGAGCACAGGGGCCCCGACACCGGGGGACTTCGAGCCGCTAGAAGCATAGAGGACGTCAGATGAAACCGCATTCCCCATCGCGTGCAGCGAACGAGGCGAACAGCCACTTCAAGCAACAGGCCGCGGCGAAGCCGGCGACCGATTACGAGAAGGCGGAACAGGCTTTCCAGGCAAATCGGGAACGACTGAAGGCCGAACGGCTGGCGAGGGAGGCTGAACTGCGGAGCCGGTCCGAGAGGACGCCTTAGGCGTCGCACTTCTCCTGCGACAGGCGCCATACGGTCGCGGCGCTGCGGCTAAAGCATGGAAAGCACGACCACCCCGTCTTGGAGCTCGCCTGAAGCAAGCCGTTCCCGCGCCATGCGCTCGAACTCGGTTCGATGCTTCTGCAGATAGCTGAAAGCCTGCTTCTGCGTGTTGAATGTCGTGGCAAGCTGGCACACCTGCCGATTTGCGCCGGACGCGAGAAAGAAGGTGATAGTTCCGTGGTCTGGCTTGATTCTAGGCACAATCTGCACCCTCCGGCCTGTGATCGGCCCCTCGATGCGGCGGCTTGAAGACGATTATCGTGCCGGCTTCTTCGAGCGCTTCTTGGGCGCCGGCGTCGGCAAAGCCAGCCGAACAGCTTCGTCAGCCGCCTCCTTGGCCTCGCGCACGGCTCGCAGCCGCGCCATGTTCTTGCGAACTTCGATGGCCTGCCGTTCGGCGTCGGCCATTGCCCGCGCTCCGTCTTCAGCGGCCACGCGGCGACGATCGGATCGCGCGACGCTTTCGGGTGACGGCTCTGCCGGCTTCTTGGTGCTCATCGTCCACCCGGCTCCGCAAACGACTAAACCCGCTCAATCCTGGGATTGAGCGGGCAGGGCGACCGTTTCAGTACATCCGTGAAACGGCGCCACGATATCAAGCCAGCGAGAGATTCTCAGCGCTGACCTTGCCTCGCATCTTGTCGGTCTTGACCTCGAAATTGACCTGCTGGCCCTCTCCGAGACCTGCAAGACCAGCCCGTTCAACGGCGCTGATGTGAACGAACACATCGTTGCCGCCGTCGTTCGGCTGAATGAAACCGAAGCCCTTTTGGCCATTGAACCACTTGACCGTACCTGTCGTCATCTTCTTCTCCAAAGCGCGCGAGCGCATTCCGCGCGACAATCACGCGGTCATCTTCAACTTCGTCGATGTCTTTGGAAAAGGAGCCCGCGGGCGCATTCAACAAGGCACAGCGGCTAATCGAACAACTTCAATATATATGATCCCCAGGATTTTGCAAGGAGCAAGGCTGGTTTGTTTTCGAACGAGCCAATTCGTCTGTTCCGATCGAGGCGCTTTGCGTGACTCTATCGATCTGGCAGCGGGACGTTAGCGATTGACAGCGCTGCATGACAATGGTCACGGTGTCTGTATCGCCGTGACAAGCAGACCTGCGTCCGAAGCCGCGACCAACGTCGCCGCCGCTATCCTCAAAATTCGCAATGAAGCTCCTGCGCGATTGGCTGCCTGCAGGACGTGTCGCCATTCGCAGCCCCCGGTCGGGAGGATCAATTGCACGTACTCGTCAGAGACAACAACGTCGAGCAGGCGCTCCGCGTTCTCAAGAAGAAGATGCAGCGCGAGGGCGTCTTTCGCGAAATGAAGCAGCGGCGCTCGTATGAAAAACCGTCCGAGCGAAAGACCCGCGAGAAATCCGAAGCCATTCGTCGCGCGCGCAAGCTGGCCCGGAAACAAGCGATCAGAGAGGGGTTGCTGCCGGCGCCGCCGAAGAAGAAGCCCTTTGAACGCAAGCCGCCCTTGCCGGAGATCAAGGCGCGGGCGGATTAGAGAAAGCTGCCGTCGCTATGACCTGAAATCGATGCCGCGCAGCACGATGCCCGGCGGCGTTCCTTCGAACTCCGTCGCGTGATACTTGCTCGCCGCGCGTGCTTCGATGCGGTCGCGCAGGCGGGTGAACTGGGCCTCCCGCTGCTCGGGCTTGACTTGGGGGCCACGCTCGAGATCGTCCATCGCAGAGGTCGAGACGGCGCAAGGAATCTCCCTGGTGCCGTCATGCATCGAGAACCGGACGATCATCCGGTCGTATTCGTGGCTGATAAAGCGGCCGCTGGTCAATGTCATGGCGTGCTCCGTTGCGTGATTGCCAGGCACGATCGCCCCCCTCTCAAATCAGCGCGGGGACCGGCCGCCTGCGTTCCCGTCGCGCATGGCACGTTGAGAATGCAGGCGGCGGTCGTTCGCCTCAGCTCTCCCCCGACAGCCGGGCAAAATCGTCGAACAGCGCCGCCACCAGCGCGCGATGGCGCGTGTCCTCGGCGGGCAGGCTCGCGGCATAGAGGTTGAGCAAATGACGGGCCTTCACCGCGGCCTCCGACCAGGACGCGGCGGGCACCGTCATCATGCGGTGCTCGAGATCGGCCTCGCGCTCGCGCAGCTCTCTGGTGTTGGCCTCGACCTCAGCCAGCGCGCGGCGCAGGTCGGTGGCCTTCTGTGCGGCCATGCCGCGGTGCTTGTCGAGGTCCACGGGATGATCAGTCATTGGCAATGCTCGCGTCTGCGGCTTGCGCGTTCGCCAGATCGACCGAGCCGATCGGCAGCATCTCCATGACGCCGCCGGCGCCTTCGGCGGGCACCGTGATCATCGTGGCAATGCGGCGATAGGCGGCGAAGGTCAGGCCCTCGATCGTTTCCTCGTCGGTGACGACCTCATAGGCGCCGGCCGGCAACACGCGATCGATGCCGCGCATGCGGAACGGATGCCTGAACGTGACGGTTTCTCGCCGCGAGCGGATGGTCATGCACGCCTGCCTTTCGCAAGTGAAGCCCCAACCGGTGCCGGCCGTCGCGAGCATGCGCTCTTGGCGCGGCAATTGCCAGCACTATCGTCGTCGCGCAGCAGACGGCGGTATCACGGCGCGACAAACGCACGCGAGGCATTTAAACGCTCGCTATCGCCTCAGTGCGGGCGTAAGATCGCCGTCATCACCGCACGTTTCACGGCTTCGACCGGTGACTGAGGGTCACGTATGCTCCCGCCGAAGGCTTCGCAGGAGCGTTCGATGTCGCCTGTTCGCATCTCGGAATGGGTCGTGCCGCCGGTGATCGTTCCACTGTTCCTTCTGCTTCTCGTGTGCGGAGCTGCCATCCTCAATGGGTAGGGCGATACGCGTGCCGTATCTGGTCAGTGGGACCAACGAATACGGCAGTTCCAATCTGGGCCGCGGCACCGCAGCGGTCGCGTTGCGTCTCGCGCGAAGGCTGCTGCGTGAAGGCTACATGGATGTCAGGGTCTGCACCCCGCGCGGACTTGTCCTGCAACCCGATGAATTCGACCAACTTGAACCGGCAAAGGAGAGCGACATGGCGAAGGGCCAGCAACGCGGCAACCGCGAAGCCAAGAAGCCGAAGAAGGAAAAGTCCAAGGTCATCGCCGCGGCCCCGAGCCGCAAGGAAGCCGCCTGGCAGCCGGATTTCGGACCTGCAAAGAAGAAGTAAGCGAATTGCAGCTCATCAGCGTGGATAGGCCTGGCGCCGCGACGAAGGCGCTCGGCCATATGTCGCAGCCGCATTCGAGATGAAGCCGGCTCGCGCCTTATGAAGATGTACCCTGGCTCGCCGCCAATCCCGTCCGGCGCCGGAGATCGGTGATCGCGCGCAGAAAGCTGTCGGCTGGCGTGGTCTCGGGATCGATCAGCCGGTGCAGGCGGAAGCCGTCCTCCAATGCGAGCACGACGGAGGCCATCCAGGGCGGATTGAGATTGCCGTTCTTGCCGTTGCTCTTGAGCGTGGCCTCGACGATGTCGGCGACCAGCTTGCGGCGCGCGCGCAGACGTTTGGCGAGCTCGGGCCGGCGCTTCTCGGCGCGCGCGACGAACAGGATCATCTCGATGTGCAGCAGCGGGGAGCGGCCGAGCGGATCCTGCCGCGTGCGGTCCATCGCCTTCAGCGCGGCGATGAAATCGTCGAGATTGTCGTGCTGGGCGAGGATGTCCATGTTGCGCCGGATCGACTGCTCGACATGGTCTTCGAGCATGGCGATGATCAGCTCGTCCTTGCTCTTGAAGTTCGAATAGAACGCGCCGCGGCTGAAGCCCGCCGCCGCCGCGATCGCCTCGATGCTGGCGCCGCCGATGCCGTCCTGTTCGAACACGCGCGCGGCCGCCTCGAACAGTTTGTCGCGCGTATCGTCCCTGGTCGGCCTGGTTCTCACCCTTGACATCGGAGCAGGGTAGGGCAGAATGCAACTCGATACAACAATGTATCGAGTTGAAAATTTCAAGGGATGGTTACGCCGCGCGAGCAGGCAAGCGTCGGCGTATTCGTGTCATGCGGCAACCGGTTTGAGGTCACCATGAACGAGCACGTGCAAGGCGCCGGCGGCGCGCCGCTGTTCAACCCGCTCTCGCCGGACTTCATCCGCGATCCCTATCCGCATTACGACCGGCTGCGCACGATCGATCCGATCCATGTCACGCCGTTCGGCCAATTCGTCGCCAGCCGCCATGCCGACGTCAGCCTGGTGATGCGCGACAAGCGCTTCGGCAAGGATTTCGTCGAGCGCTCGAAACGCCGCTACAGCGACAAGATCATGGACGAGCCGGTGTTCCGCAGCATGAGCCATTGGATGCTGCAGGCCGACCCGCCGGACCACACCCGCCTGCGCGGTCTCGTCGTCAAGGCCTTCACCGCGCGCCGGGTCGAGGACATGCGGCCGCGCATCCAGGAGATCGTCGACCAGGCGATCGATGCCGTGATCGACCGCGGTCACATGGACCTGATCGAGGATTTCGCCTTCCGCCTGCCCATCACCATCATCTGCGACATGCTCGGCATCCCCGAGGAGCACCGCGAGGTGTTCTACAACAGCTCGCGCGACGGCGGGCGGCTGCTCGACCCCGTGCCCCTGACGCCGGAGGAGATCAAGAAGGGCAACGAGGGCAACCTGCTGGCGCAGATGTATTTCCAGCAGCTGTTCGAGCTGCGCCGCAAAAATCCCGCCGACGACCTCATCACCCAGCTGGTGCAGGCCGAGGAAGACGGCAACAAGCTCAGCAACGAGGAGCTGACCGCCAACATCATCCTGCTGTTCGGCGCCGGCCACGAGACCACGGTCAACCTGATCGGCAACGGCCTGCTCGCGCTCCATCGCAACCCGGACCAGCTTGCGCTGCTCAAGGCACGCCCCGAGCTGATGGAGGGCGCGATCGAGGAATTCCTGCGTTACGATTCCTCGGTGCAGATGACCGGACGCGTCGCGCTGGAGGAGATCGAGGATCTCGGCGGCAAGCGGATCCCCAAGGGCGAGACCGTGCTGTGCCTGCTTGGCTCGGCCAACCGCGACCCGGCGGTCTATCCTGACCGGCCCGACCGGCTCGACGTCACCCGCCAGAACGTCAAGCCGCTGTCGTTCGGCGGCGGCATCCATTTCTGCCTCGGGGCCCAATTGGCGCGCATCGAGGCCGAGATCGCCATTGCCACGCTGCTGCGGCGGCTGCCGGACTTGCGCATCGACGACGTCGAGAACCCGGAATGGCGGCCGACCTTCGTGCTGCGCGGCCTGAAGCGGCTGCCGGCGAGCTGGTGAGGCTTCCCAGGCGTTAACCTCCGCGCGCAACAGTCGCTGTGACTTCGCCATACTTCCCCCTATATAAGGGGCTGTTCCGGCACGCCTGAAGTCCATTGAAGGCCAGGGTTTGGTCCGGGTGCCGGTTTGGCCGAGGGGAGACCCGTGCAGACGACGCTGCTCGGATTGGCGATTGCCTTCATCATTGCGCTGCTGGCCGCGCTGATCGGGCCTTACTACGTCGACTGGAACCAGTTCAGGCCCCAGTTCGAGGCGGAGGCCGGCAAGATCATCGGCGTGCCGGTGCGGGTCGCGGGCGAGCTCGACGCGCGGCTCCTGCCGGCGCCGACGCTGCGGCTGCGCCAGGTCACCTTCGGCGGCAACAACGATCTCGGCCGCCTGCGCGCCGACAAGCTCGACGTCGAGTTCAGCCTCAGCTCCCTGATGCGCGGCGAATGGCGCGCCACCGAGCTCTCGGTGGGCGGCATGGCGGTCGATCTCGGCCTCGATGCGCGTGGGCGGGTCGATCTGCCTTCCACCGCGAGCGGCACCTTCAATCTGGCATCCCTCGCCATCGAACGGCTCAATCTGACCGGCCGCATCGCCCTGCACGATGCCGCCAGCCGCTCGACGCTTGAGCTGAACGACATCGCCTTCTCCGGCGACGTCCGCTCGCTCGCGGGCTCGGTGCGCGGCGACGGCGGCTTCACCGCCAATGGGGTGCGCTATCCGTTCCGCGTCTCGTCCGGCCCGAGCGCCGATGGCAACGCCACCCGTCTCCACCTCAACATCGATCCCGGCGAGCGCGCCATCCTCGCCGATCTCGAAGGCGTGCTCGCCTTCGACAACCGCCTGCCGAAATTCGACGGCGCGCTGACGCTGGCCGTGCCGGCGGTCAAGACGGCCGGCGCGGCCGGGCCGACCCCCTGGAAGCTGACGACCAAGCTTAGGGCGGATCCGGCCGGCGCGAAGTTCGAGCAGATCGACGCCAGCTTCGGCCCCGAAGATAGCGCGCTGAAGCTCGGCGGCGTCGGCGACCTCAAATTCGGTGCCTCGCCGCTGCTGCGCGCGGTGCTGTCGGCGCGGCAGGTCGATGCCGACAGGCTCGCCGCCAAGAATACGGACAAGAACGATGCCGAGCCGCTCCGCATCCTGCCGGCGCTGCGCGCGGGGCTCGCTGCCATTCCGCAGGCGCCGATCCCGGCCCAGATCGAGTTCAACTCCGACCAGATCATGCTCGGCGGCCGTCCGCTGCAGAACATCACGACCGAGCTCCAGACCGACGGACGGTCCTGGACCTTCCAGCGGCTCGAGCTGCGCGCGCCCGGCATGACGCAGCTCTCGCTCAACGGCGCAACGCCCGGCGCCGACAGTTTCAGCGGCCGCCTCAGCGTCGAATCCTCCGATCCCGACACGCTGGTGGCCTGGCTCCAGGGCCGCAGCGAGGTCAACCGCCGCAGCACGCGGCCGCTGCGCCTTGCCGGCGAGGTCACGATCGCCGCCAACCATCTCGCCATCGATCGGCTGAAGGCCGACATCGAAGGCGGCACCGTGGAAGGCCGCATCGCCTTCGTGCAGACAGGCGCGAGCAAGGGTTCGCGGATCGACGCCGACCTCAAGGCCGACCGGCTCGATCTCGACTCCGCCGCAAGCTTCGTGCGCGCGCTCGCGGGACCGCAGGGCGAGTGGCCGGAGGAAGCCAAGCTCTCGCTCGATATCGGCCGCGCCATCTCCGCCGGTCAGGAGTTGCGTCCGTTCGCCGCCAAGCTCGCTTACGGCCCCGCCGTGCTGTCGCTGGAGCAGCTGCGCTTCGGCCAGTCCGGCGGCGTGACCACTGTGGCGAGCGGCAGCTTCGACCGCGCCAGGACCACCGGCAAGCTCGCGCTGCAATCCTCGGCCAATTCGCTGCGCGAGCTCACCGCGCTGATCGAGCCGTTTGCGCCCGCGCTGCGCGCGCGCATGGATGCCATCCCGGCCGCATCAGGCGCGACCCGCCTCAAGCTCGATCTCAGCCTCGACAAGAACGCCGAGCATGCCGATCGCAGCAATGCCCGCGCCGTGCTCGAGCTCGACGCGCCGCAGCTCAAGGCGACCGCGGCGCTGGCCGCGCAGACGCCGGCTGCCGCGGTCGGCGGCATCGACCTCGAGCGTCTGCGCAGCAGCGACTTCACGCTGGACTCGAAGGTGTCGACGCCGCAGGCCGGCGCTCTGCTGGCGCTGCTCGGGCTCGATCGCATGGTGGCCGCAGGCGAGGGCGCTTCGCAGCTGGAGGGCAAGCTGACCGGCGCCTGGCGGCGGCCGCTGCAACTGAGCGCGAAGCTGAGCGGCGGCGGGCTGGATGCCGACGCGCAGGGCAGTGTCGAATTGTCGGAGCCGAAGGGCAGCGTGAACCTGCGCGTGCGCAACGTCAATCTGGCGCCGCTGCTCGGGACCAGCCGGACCGACAAATCGGTGCAGAATGTCAGCCTGTCCTCCCGTCTCACGCTGACGGGCAATCGGCTGACCTTCGACGATCTCGACGGCAATGCGGCCGGCGCGCATCTGCGCGGCCATCTGGCGGTGATGCTGGATTCCGACAGAAGCGTCGACGGCGAAGTCGGTCTCGATACGCTCGATCTTGCGCCGGCGCTCGCGATGGCGGTCGGCGCGGCCGGGCGCGATGCGAGCGAGCCCCTCGGCGCGGGGCTCGTCGCCGGCTGGCGCGGCCGGATCGCCTTCCAGGCGTTGCGCGGGGCCTTGCCCGGCGGCATCGAGCTGCGTCCGTTCGGCGGCACGATCCGCGGCGACGGCCAGTCGTTCGCGCTCGATGGGCTCAAGGGCACGCTCGGTGGCGGCGAGATGTCGGCGAGCTTCGACGCGCGCAACAGTGCCAATGGCCTTGCTCTGAATGCGCGCATCGAGCTCGCCAATGTCGATGCGGCGGCGCTGCGCTACCGCGACCTCGCGCTGCCGAAGGGACGCGCCTCGGTGCAGATGGCATTGAGCAGCCAGGGCCGCAGCGTCGCAGCGCTGACCGGCGCGCTCGCCGGCAACGGCACGGTGACGCTGGAGGCCGCGGAGATCGGCGGCCTCAATCCGCGCGCCTTCGAGATCGCGATCCGCGCCAGCGACGGCGGCCAAGTCGCCGACGACAGCCGCTTGCGGCAGCTGGTCGAGCCCGCGCTTGCCGCCGCACCGATCGCGGTGGCGTCGGCCCAGATTCCCTTCACGATCCGCGACGGACGCTTGCGCGTCGGCGCGACGCCGCTGGAAGCGAAGAACGCCCGCGCCATCGTGTCCGGCGGCTACGACATTCCCGCCGACCAGGCCGACATCCGCGCCAGCCTGACGCCGATCATGACCGGCCTCTCCGGCGCCCCGCCGGAGATTCAGCTGTTTGCCGCGGGTCCGCCCGACAAGCTCAACAGCACCATCGATCTTGCGCCGCTGTCGTCCTGGCTGGCGGTGCGCACGATCGACCGCGAGACGCGGCGGCTGGACGCGATCGAACGCGGCGAGCCGCCGCCGGCCACCGCGGCGCTGCCGACGCTGGTGTCGCCGGATCCGACGCCCGAGCAGGCGCCCGCGCATGTGCCGCTGCCCGGCCAGGATCCGCGCCGCCCGCCTGCAAAGCCAAAGGCTGCGCCGACGCCGAGGCCGCCGCAAGCGGCTCCCGCTGCCCCGAGTCCTTCACTCACAAGCCCGCCGCTCGCGAGCCAGCAGCTCGCGCCGCTGCCGCCGGCCATCGACGTCAAGCCTGCCCCGGGCCCGCCGCCCGCCAAGCCGAAGCCAAAGCCGCCTTTGGTGCTGACGCCGCAAAATCCGTGAGGTGTCGTCGTCATGCCCGGGCTTGTCCCGGGCATCCACGTTCTTGATACCGCGTGGCAAAGCGTGGATGGCCGGGACAGGCCCGGCCATGACGCCGGAGAGGCCTCGGTGCGCCAAGCTCCTCGGCCCGCGCCGCACCTTCCCCGCCCGTTAACCCATTCCCTCGCATTTGAATGAATTTTGCCCGGCAAAACTGATTTGCCGATTTTACCGAATTCTCGCGTTTCCTCTCTAGCGTCGGTTCCAGAGGAATTCGGCGTCGCGTCGATTGCGGCGCAACGGTCCGCAAGAGAACGACCAAGAACTGGGGTGATCGAGATGAACGGGGCGAAATCGCTTCTGCAGGATCTGGACGACGCGATCGCGCGCGGTACCGACGAAAGCCGGGCGAAGGCGTTGTGGCATGCGACCGACATTCTGATCACCGGCCGCTACAGCGACGACGAGATCAGCACGTTCGGCGAGGTGATCGGCCGGCTCGCCGAAGAGATCGAGGTCGCGGCGCGAACGCAGCTGTCGGAGGTGATGTCGGCGTGCGATCACGCGCCCCTGAACGTCATCGAAAAGCTCGCCCTCGACGACGAGATCGCGGTCGCCGGTCCCGTGCTGCGCGATTCCAATCGCATCGACGACAGGATGCTGGTCGAGAGCGCCATGACCAAGGGCCAGTCGCATCTGCTCGCGATCGCCCAGCGCAAGTCGATCGGCGAGGCCGTGACCGACGTGCTGGTCAAGCGCGGCAACCAGGAGGTCGTGACGTCGGTCGCGAAGAACGAGGGCGCGCGCTTCTCCGGCTCGGGCCTGTTGCACATGGTCCGCCGCGCCGAGGGCGATTCGATCCTCGCCGAGCAGCTCGGCCTGCGCAAGGACGTGCCGCGCCACATCTTCCAGCAGCTGATCTCGAAGGCCTCGGAAGACGTCCGCCGCCGTCTCGAGACCGAGCGGCCCGAGATGATGGCGCAGATCCAGAGCTCGGTGACCGAGGTCACCGGCGACCTTCAGTCCAAGTTCGGTCCGTCCTCGCGCAGCTATTTCGTCGCCAAGCGCGTGGTCACGACGCAATACCGCCAAGGCAATCTCAACCAGGATTCGATCTCGAACTATGCCCGCCAGCACCGCTTCGACGAGGTCCAGATCGGCCTGTCGCTGCTCTCGTCGCTGCCGGTCGACGTGATCGAGCGCGCGCTGATGGACCGCAATCGCGAGATGATCCTGGTCTTGTGCAAGGCGCTTGACTTCTCCTGGGACACGACGATGTCACTGCTCTTCCTCGGCGCCAAGGATCATCTGATCACGGCGCGCGAGCTCCAGGACAACGAGCGCGAGTACGGTCGGCTCAAGATCGAGACCTCGCGCAGCATCTTGAAGTTCTACCAGTCGCGCAAGACCGGCGCGGGTGCCGATGCGGGCCGTCAGCCCGAGCTCCAAGTTCACTGACAGGTACATGAAGGACAGGGGAGTATCTGCAATGTTGCCTCAATTCGGCACCGCCGTTCGCAAGAAGAACCTCAACAGCGCCGCCCCCGGCGATCTCGGCGGCGGAGCACCGGACAAGGCCTCGGTCGACGCGGCCTGGCTCGTGCTCGAAGCCGCCAATGACCTCGGCGACCACGCCGCGATCGAAGCCTGTCGCCGCGTCATCGACGCCGAGCTGACCGGCACGGTGGCCCGCAGCGCCGACGTCGATCTCGTGCTCGGGTATTTCAGGTAGAGCTCCGCAGCCCGAGGGAACACAGCCCGATCAGGGCTGACGTCAACGGGACCCGGAGCGCTGGGGTTCTGTATTGAGCCGAAGGTTCGACTTTGCCGTGCTCAATGCCGCGGCCAGCTCGTCGATGTGGTAAGGTTTCGCCAGGATCTGGACACCCGCCCTCTGTGCTTCATGGACCGAGGCTTCGGCGTATCCGCTGGTCAGCAGCACCGGGATGTCACTTCGTCGCTTCTTGATTTCCCGCGCGAGCTCGACCCCATTCATGCCGCCCGGCATCATGATGTCCGAAAAGATCAGGTCGACGGAGCGACCATCGGCCAAAGCGCCGAGCGCCGCCGCGGCGCTCGCGGCGCGCGTGACCTCGTAACCGAGCTGGCCGAGCATCTCGCCGACCAGCGCGGCAACCTCGTCGTCGTCTTCGACCAGGAGGATTCGGCCATGATTGTTCTTCTTCGGCCGTATCCGGGTGAGATCGATGAGATGCCGCTCCTTCAAAGGAACGTCGAACGATCGCGGCAGATACAGTTCGATCCTGGTGCCGCGGCCGACCTCCGATCGGATACGGACCGTGCCCCGTGACTGGGTGGCGAATCCATGGACCTGCGCGAGCCCGAGCCCCGAACCCTTGCCGACGTCCTTGGTCGTGAAGAACGGCTCGAATACGCGGGACAGGATCTCCGGAGCCATGCCGACGCCGGTGTCGACGACGGACAGACGGACATAGTCGCCCGAGATCTGATCGTCGTTCAGGCTTGGCAGATTTTCCCCGCGCACGACGATGGTCCCGCCGTTGGGCATGGCGTCGCGGGCGTTGACGGCGAGGTTGAGGATGACCAGCTCGAGCTCCCCGGGATCGACCTCGACCGGCCATAGCGAGTCCGGGAAATCGAATTCGACGTGGACGTCCCCCCTCAGGCTGCGATCGAGCAGCTCCCGCATGCCGCCGATCTGTGCAGCGACGTCGACAGGCTCCGGCCGGAGCTTCTGCCGGCGCGAGAAGGCGAGGAGCTGCCTCGTCAGGCTGGCGCCGCGCTGCGCCGCCTGGATCATGCCGTCCATCAGCCGCCGGCGCCGGTTCGGGTCTGCCTGGCGGTCGAGCATGTCGAGGCCGCCGGAAATCACCATCAAAAGATTGTTGAAGTCGTGCGCGACGCCGCCGGTGAGCTGGCCGATCGCCTCGATCTTCTGAGCCTGGCGAAGCGTCTCCTCGACGCGCGTGCGTTCGTTCATTTCGAGGCGAAGCTGCTCGTTGGCTTCTTTCAATTCTCGCGTCCGCTCAACGACCAGTTTCTCGAGCTCCTGCGCCGTCTGCTCGCGCGCTTCGAGCAGGGCCCGGATTTCATATTGACGCCGCCGGGCGCGGATTGCCGATTGAATCGCACTGGTCAGCGTGATCGGCTGGACCGGCCGTTCGAGCAGCGAAACGTTACGCAGCAGCTCGACGATGCTGCGTCTCCATGCGACGACGGCCGGCTGCTCCCGATGGCTGGTGAGTACGACGAAGGGGAGGTCGGACCATGGCGGCTGGCTCGCGATCCATTGCGCGAGCGGCGCCGTGTCTTTGCCGAACAATCCCTCCTCGGCCAGAAAAACCGCTCCGACGCCAGCCGTCATCTCGGTGACGAGTTCGGGCAGACCTCGGCAATTGACCGCCTTCAGGTTCGCGCCGCGAAAAAGCTCCGCCGATGCCGGTCCGTCGCGGCCGATCGGGGCGAATATCAGCACACGGTTTGCCCGTTCGGCGCTCATTCGGCCGGTCCTTCGGGTAACGCCGTGCCGGAGTAATGGGGATTGCCGGAGAAAATGCCGCTGAACTCCTGGAGAGGCGGACCGAGCTTGATCCCCCTGCTGCCGAGCCGGAATTCCCGGATGCTGTGCTCGTGATTGCCGCTGCGCTTCTTGACGACGGACAGCGCGCGCCGCACCGTGCCGCGGAACTCGAAATAGCGCAGCATCACCACCGCATCGCTCAAATAGCTGATGTCGAGCGGCGTCTCCATCGGGCCGACGAGTCCGTGCTGAGCGAGGATCAGGATCGTAAGCACGCCCTGCTGCGCCAGATAGCTGAGGAGTTCGTGCATCTGCAGGATGAGAAAGCGCTCGTCCGGCATCGCGTTCAGGTAACCGTTCAGGCTGTCGATGACGACAAGGCGGGCATTGTCGACCTCGACGCTCCGGCGCAGCGTCGCCGCGAACTCACCGGGCGACAATTCGGCCGGATCGACCTGTTGAAACCGGATGACCCCGGTATTGAGATATTTCTCCAGGGGCAGACCGAGGGTCCGGGCCCGTGCTTCCACCGTGCCGCGGCCTTCATCGAAGGCGAAGAAGACTGCATGCTCGCCGCGCTCGGCCGCCGCGATGGCATAGGTCAGCGCAACCGACGACTTGCCGACACCGGCGGATCCGAGGAGAAGCGCGTTGGTGCCGCGCTCGAGCCCGCCTCCGAGCAGCTGATCGAGCTCCGCGTTGCCGCTGGAGACGAAATTGCCGGGAAACGTCTTGTGATGTTCGGCCGCGACGAGCCGCGGGAAGATCCGCAAGCCGCCTTGCGAGATCGTAAAATCGTGGTATCCGCCGCGGAATCGAATGCCGCGCATCTTGATCACGCGAAGCCGGCGCCGCTCCGCGCCGTAGTCGATCGCGAGTTGCTCGAGCATGACGACGCCGTGTGCGATCGAATGCAGCTGCAGATCGTCCTGGGAGGAGGACAGATCGTCGAGCAGCACGACGGTGCAATTGCGGTTGGTGAAGAAATGCTTCAAGGCCAGCACCTGGCGCCGGTAGCGGAGCGGGTTCTGGGCCAGCAGGCGCAGCTCGGACAGGCTGTCGAGCACGACGCGGGTGGGATTGAGCCGCTCGACCTCCTTGAAGATGAGGCCAGTCGTTTCGCTGAGCTCCATCTCGGCAGGATGGAAGACCGTGAGCTCCCGATCGGGGTCGAGTGTCGTCTCCGGCGGGACCAGCTCGAAGATGTCGACGCCTTGCAGGGACCAGCCGTGCCGATGCGCGACAAGCTCGAGCTCCCGCCTCGTCTCGGAGAGGGAGATATAGAGCACACGTTCGCCGTCGCGCGCGCCCCGGAGAAGGAATTGCAGCGCGATCGTGGTCTTGCCGGTGCCCGGACGTCCCTCGTAGAGATACATCCGATTGGGGTCCAAGCCGCCGCCCAGGATGTCGTCCAGACCTTCGCTGCCCGTTGAAATTCTCGGCAAATCCTTGAGGGCACTGGCCGAAGCAGCCCCTGATGGATCAGTCATTGAACCCCCTCAGCACATGTCGGAAGAGCGCTAGGCCCCCAGCATCGACAGGCTGGAGCCGGGACCAAAGAAGGCCCGTACGAGGAACTCTTCAGCAGCACCCCGGTTCCCGGCCACCGGAGCTTGGCGGGCTGTGGGCAGGTGCCGACCGCTGCGGCCAACTCGGTTCAAAATTGAACATAGTCCCGCCGGTCAACGTGCTCCAATCGTGTCATTGCAGCGTTCGGCGGTGGATGTGGTAGATCACGACGTCGCTGCCATGGCGGTTCGTGCTCCGCTCGAGCAGGTAGTTCGATTTCTCCAGCACGCGGCGCGAGGCGCCGTTTGCGATGTTCACGATGCCGATAAGGGATGGCAGGGCGAGCTCGGAGAGGCCGATGCGCGTCATCGCGGTCGCGGCCTCGGCCGCAAATCCCCGGCCCCAGAGGCTGCGCGTGAACGCGTAGGCAATCTCGATCTCGTCGATGTCGTCCACACGATGTGCCGGAGGCCAGCGCGTCCGGCGAATGCTCCGTCTTTCGTGTGCAGCGCCCAGAGGCCGAAGCCGTGCTCGTCCCAATGCGCCATGTTGACATGGAGGTAAGCCTTTGTCGTCTCCGCCGAACGGGCGCCGCCGATATAGCGGGCGACATCGGGATCGAGATGCAGCGCGACGAGGTCGGCGAGGTGGCTTTCGTTCAGCCTCTCGGCGGTCAGTCGGTCGGTGCTGAAACGGTTCATGGAGACAGATCGCCGCTTCGGTGGCGTGTCGTCGCTCATACCGCTGTCGTTGCGGTCGATGATGACATCATGCCCCTGTTTTGGCCGACGGAGCAAGCGGTGCGGAGTTCTCGGTCAGATGGTTTTCGCGCCCGACTCAAGCCATTGATTTCACTGACCCCGTCTACTGTGCATGGGGTTGTTTTCTCAGTTTTGGCTTCAGGGGTCTATCCCGCCCCGAGCGCGACGGCGACGTTGTACGTCAAAAGGCTCGCCGCATAGGCCAGCACCAGCATATAGGTGAAGGTCACACCCATCCAGGCCCAGCTGCCGGTCTCGCGCCGGATCACGGCCAGCGTGGATGCGCATTGCGGGGCGAAGATGTACCAGGCCAGCATCGACAGTGCGGTCGCCAGCGACCATTTCGTCGCCAGCACCTGGCCGATCTGCTCGGCCGCTTCCTGGCCGCCTTCGATCGCGTAGACGGTGCCGAGCGCTGCGACCGCGACCTCGCGCGCCGCCATGCCCGGGATCAGCGCGACCGCGATCTGCCAGTTGAAGCCGACGGGCGCGAGCAGCGGCTCGAGCGCCTTGCCGATCATCGCAGCCAGGCTGAAGTCGATGGCGGGCCCGGTGGCGCCCGCAGGCGGCTGCGGGAACGAGGCCAGGAACCAGATCAGCACCATCATCGAGAAGATGGTGGTGCCGGCGCGCACCAGGAACATCTTGGCGCGGGTGTAGATGCCGATCGCGATCGATTTCAGCCGCGGCATCTTGTAGTCCGGCAGCTCCAGCATGAACGGCGCCGGCGCAAAGTCGCGCAGCATGAAGAACTTGATCAGGAACGAGACGATCAGCGCGCTGGCGATGCCGGCGGCGTAGAGGCCGAACATCACGAGGCCCTGCAGATTGATGAAGCCCCAGATCTCCTTTGCCGGAATGAAGGCGGAGATGATCAGCGTGTAGACCGGAATGCGCGCCGAGCAGGTCATTAGCGGCGCGATCAGGATCGTGGTCAGCCGGTCGCGCTTGTTGTCGATCACGCGGGTCGCCATGATGCCGGGGATGGCGCAGGCAAAGCTCGACAGCAGCGGAATGAAGGCGCGCCCGTGCAGGCCGGCGCCGCCCATGATGCGGTCCATCAGGAACGCGGCGCGCGCCATGTAGCCGAAATCCTCCAGCAGCAGGATGAACAGGAAGATCAGGATGATCTGCGGCAGGAACACGATGACGCTGCCGACGCCCGAGATCACGCCGTTCTCCAGGAAGCTCTGCAAGAGGCCCTCGGGCAGGGTGGTGTGCACGAGCTCGCCGAGCGCGTCGAAGCCGGACTTGAGCAGATCCATTGCCGGTTGCGCCCAGGCGAACACCGCCTGGAACATCACGAACAGGATCAGCGTCAGCACGACGAGACCGCCGACGGGATGCAGCACGATTGCGTCGATCCGCGCGGTCCAGGTGTCGGGTCTCGCAGGCAGGCTGACGCAGTCGGCGATGATGCGGTCGGCCTCGCGCTGGGTCGCGCGCAATTCGGCGACGCTGAGCGCGCGCCAGCTGTTCGCCTCCGCCCCGGCGGCGAGCTTCGCCGAGATCTCGTCGGTCAGCTTCAAGAGCTCGGCCGTGCCGCCCTTGCGCACCGCGATCGAGGTGACCACGGGCAGGCCGAGCTCCTTGGCGAGCCGCTCGACGTCGACATTGATGCCGCGGCGGGCCGCGATGTCAAACATGTTGAGCACGAGGACCATCGGCCGTCCGGTGCGCTTGAGCTCGAGCAGCAGGCGGATGGTCAGCCGCAGATTGGTCGAATCGGCCACGCACAGCACGAGATCCGGCACGGTCTCGCCGGAGGCCTTGCCGAGCACGAAGTCGCGGGTGATCTCCTCG
This sequence comes from Bradyrhizobium sp. 22, assembly GCF_000482425.1. NCBI lineage: Bacteria > Pseudomonadati > Pseudomonadota > Alphaproteobacteria > Hyphomicrobiales > Nitrobacteraceae > Bradyrhizobium > Bradyrhizobium sp. 22. Next base: position 618,030 of record NZ_KI519400.1, on the reverse strand, counting down.
TCCGGGCTGCGGCCGCGCAGCGAGTAGGTGCCGGGCAGGTCGACCACCGAGACCTGGCGCCCCAGGGGGGTGACGAAGAAGCCTTCCTTGCGCTCGACGGTGACGCCGGGATAGTTCGCGACCTTTTGCCGGCTGCCGGTCAGGGCGTTGAACAGCGATGTCTTGCCGCTGTTTGGCGTGCCGACCAGGGCGAGATGCAGCAGGGGTAATTCCATGGGATCAAGGCCTGGCAAACGGCTTGTGATGAGGCGTCCGGCCGCAGGCTAAGCGACGATGACCGCCATGGCTTCGCGGCGGCGGACCGCGATCGTGATGCTGTCGACCCGTACCGCAATCGGATCGCGCCCGACCAGCCCCTCGTGCAGCACCTCGACCCGGGCGCCCTCGACGAAGCCGAGCTCGATCAGGCGGCTCTCGAGCTCGATGTCGGAAAGCGCCGAGCCCGCCTGGCTAGCGGACAGGTGCTGGATGACGCCGGAATAGCCGCGTTGGGCCAGGCCGAGCGGCATGTGCGGGCGCGTGTCGTTGGTGTCGGTCATGCCCTGTATTTTCAACGCAAGGCATTGAGGTCAAGCGCGGGCGCTCGCCGAAACCGCACCTTAGAGTGATTTTAAAGAGCGCGGATCGCGGGGCGCCTCACAGGCGCCCCCGAGGGCTGGCTATTGGGCCGGGACCTTGTCCGGCTGGGCGGCCATCGCCCGGCTCTTGAAGTAGTCCAGGACGAACAGTCGGATCGCCGACGACAGATTGCCCTGCTGGCGGTTGTTGTCGATCTCGCCGACCAGCTCCGACAACGTCATGTTGCGCAGGCCGGAGATCTCCTTCATGCCGTTCCAGAACGCTTCTTCCAGGCTGACGCTGGTCTTGTGCCCGGCGACGACGATCGACCGCTTCACGACGGGCGACTTCATGGCTGCTCCTCGCGGTCGATCTGATGCCGGTCCAACTGATGCTGATCCAGCTGCGCCTTCGCCTTGTCCGCGCGCGTCTCCTCCGCCGACCGTTCCGCCTTCGTGCGGCCGAACTTCGACCGGTTGGCGTCCGCCTGCTTCGCCGAGGCTTCCCGCTCGACGCGCTTCCTGAAACGATTCAGGTTGATGACGTTCCCCATGCCGCGTCTCCATCATCCGATCCTCGTCAGGCGGGATGAAACATTCAGAAACAGGGCGCCGCGTTGCGCCCTACAAGACTTGATCGCCATTCGCTCGTCCTCGTCAATCAGCCCCTTGGGCCATCAAAGGATGAATTCGGCCCCGTCGGGGGGCGGAAGGGTTGCGTAGCACGCCGTCCCGCCGGAACATTGACGGTAATCAAATCCCACCCCCAAAGCCGCACATTTCTGGACGCAGGGGGTCCGTATCATTACGGATGGCTATCGGAATTCGGAATTTATCCCGGGCTGGTCATCTTCTCCGGGCGTACCAGGCGATCGAACTCGTCGGCCGAGACGAAGCCGAGCCGCAGCGCCTCCTCCTTCAACGTGGTTCCGTTGGCATGGGCCGTCTTGGCCACTTTGGCGGCGTTGTCGTAGCCGATCTTCGGGGCCAGCGCCGTCACCAGCATCAGCGAGCGCTGCATCAGCTCGTCGATGCGCTTCTCGTCGGCGCGGATGCCGCTGACGCAATGCTCGGTGAAGGATCGCGCCGCATCCGCCAGCAGGCGGATCGAGTGCAGCATGTTGTAGGCCAGCACGGGCTTGTAGACGTTGAGCTCGAAATGGCCCTGGCTGCCGGCCACCGTGATCGCGGTGTGATTGCCGAACACCTGGCAGCACACCATGGTCATCGCCTCGCACTGCGTTGGGTTGACCTTGCCCGGCATGATCGACGAGCCCGGCTCGTTCTCCGGCAGGATCAGCTCGCCCAGCCCAGAGCGCGGGCCGGATCCGAGCAGGCGGATGTCGTTGGCGATCTTGAACAGGCCCGTCGCCACCGAATTGATGGCGCCATGCGCCAGCACGTAGGCATCGTTCGAGGCCAGCGCCTCGAACTTGTTGGCGGCGCTGGTGAACGGGAGTTTCGTGATGCGGGCGACGTGCCTTGCGAACAGCTTGGCAAAGCGCGGCTTCGAATTGAGGCCGGTGCCGACGGCGGTGCCACCCTGCGCCAGCGGATAAAGCTCCTTCACTGCGGACTTGAGCCGGGCGATGCCGCTTTCGACCTGCGCGGCGTAGCCGGAAAACTCCTGGCCGAGCGTCAGGGGCGTCGCATCCTGGGTGTGGGTGCGGCCGATCTTGACGATCTTTGCGAACGCCTTCTCCTTCTTGCGCAGCGCGCGCAGCAATTCGGTGAGCGCGGGGATGAGATCGGCATTGATCCGGGTTGCGGCCGCGATGTGCATCGCGGTCGGGAACGAATCGTTCGACGACTGGCTCATGTTGACGTGGTCGTTCGGATGCACCGGCTTCTTGGCGCCGAGCTCGCCGCCGAGCAGTTCGTTGGCGCGGTTGGCGATCACCTCGTTGAGGTTCATGTTGGTCTGCGTGCCGGAGCCGGTCTGCCATACGACCAGCGGAAAATGGTCATCCAGCTTGCCCTCGATCACCTCGCGCGCGGCGCGGATGACGGCGCCCGCGCGGCGCTTGTCGAGCAGGCCGAGCTCCAGATTGGACTGCGCGGCGCCGAGCTTGACGATGCCGAGCGCGTGCACGAGCGCGATCGGCATGCGATCCGTTCCGATGCGGAAATTCTGACGCGAGCGTTCGGTCTGCGCGCCCCAATAGCGATCGGCAGGGACCTCGATGGGACCGAAACTGTCGGTCTCGGTGCGGGTCGCGGGAGGAGCGGTCTTCGAGCGGGAAGCTTTGGCCATGAGCACATCCATTCCGCCGCGCGAAACGCCGCGCGGCCTCTTCATGTGCTCTTCTATATAGGCAGTTTGGCCGGCCGCGACGGCTGGAAAGCCAACCTAGATCATTTCTTGCGGAAACGATCGAGCCGCACCACCTCGGCGCCGCCCTGGCTCGGCGGGGTCGGCTCTTCCGCGGTCTCCGCCTTTTCAGTGGCGGCGGGCACCGCTACGGCCGAAGGGGCAGGGGCCGCCGGCAAAGTCTCCGGCGCGACCTCGGCGACATCGGACGTGTCGAACTGGAGGCCGAACTTCACGGACGGATCGAGGAAGCTCTTGATGGCGCTGAACGGCACCACCAGCCGCTCCGGAATGCCGCCGAAGGACAGGCCGACCTCGAAGCGGTCCTCGAGCACGGTCAGATCCCAGAACTGGTGCTGCAGGATGATCGTCATCTCTTCCGGGTATTGCGCCAGCAGCCGGGGCGACAGCTTCACGCCCTCGGCCTTCGAGACGAAGGTGATGAAGAAATGGTGCTCGCCGGGCAGGCCATGGGCCGCGGCATCGGTCAGCACCTTCCGCAGCACGCCGCGCAGCGCGTCGCGGGCCAGCACATCGTATCGGATATGATCGGTCGCCATGGTGGTCCTGTTGCGTCCCCGAAGCCGGACCCTACCGACTCGACTCGCCAAGCCGCAACAATATCGCGCCTGACGGGTCAGCAGGAGTCCCCGCCGGAGAAGAAAGAAAGGCAAGTGGAGGCTTCTGTTGCCAGGTGCCTCCGAACCCCGCCTAACGGAGCTTAACCCGTTAGGACTTTAAGATGGTCTTTCAAACTGCGTTACGCAGCCTGAGCAACCGGAGCAAAGTTGTCGTTGGCAACTATTGCAGTAGCCCGATAACGGCGGAACAATACCGGGAAAAAGTACGCCCTTTACGCCCTCGTCGATCCTATTTCGCCCCCGCCAAAGCCCGCTTCCGGATAGCCGGTTGGTGGGCTTTGGTGGAGGCGCCGGGTACCGCCCCCGGGTCCGAATGGTTTATTGCGACGACCGTTTATTTCCATAGCCGGCGAACCGGCACTCCCAATATAGGGCGCAAGGGTTTCGAAAAACAGGGGTTTTGCATGCCTCGCCCAATTCTCTTTGGATAGGTTCCGCGCCGAGGCGGGGCCTGATCTTGGCCGCATCGGCGCCGGCGGTCTAAGCTTCTGAGATGTCCGAGGATTCAGCACCGGCCGGCCAACCATCAGATCGACTGCCGGAGCAGCCGGCGCCCGGCGTTCCTGCGCCCGGCCTGCTGGAACTGTTTCTGGCCTTCGCCAGGATGTCGCTGGCCGGTTTCGGCGGGGTCCTGGTGTTTGCCCGGCGGGCCATCGTCGAGCAGCACCGCTGGATGACGGCGGACGAGTTCAACGAGACCTTCGCGCTGTGCCATTTCCTCCCCGGGCCCAACATCGTCAATCTGTCGATGGTGTTCGGATCGAGGCTGCGCGGCATCGCCGGCGGGGTTGCCGCCTTTGCCGGGCTGTTGCTGCCGCCGACGCTGATCATGATGGTTCTCGCGATTATCTATCCCCGTGTTGGCGACCTCGACGTGCTGCGCCGCAGCCTCGCCGGCATCTCCTGCGCGGCCGTCGGTCTCCTGATCGCGGTGGTGTTCCGCATGATGGCGCCGCTGCTGAAGCGGACGGACCTCCTCGCGCTGATCCTGATGCTCGGTGTGTTCCTCGCCATCGGCGTGCTCCGTCTGCCGCTTCAGGCGGTGCTGCTGGTCGCGATCCCCGTGAGCATCGGCGCCACTTATTTCCTGCGGCGGAAAGTAGCAGCATGAACGCCGACAATCCGATCTGGGCCCTGATCGCCACCTTCGGGCTGATGTCGCTGTTCGCAGTCGGCGGCGCCGCGGCGGCGGTGCCCGAGATGCATCGCATCGCGGTCGAGGTGAATCACTGGATGACCGACAAGCAGTTCACCGATGCCTATGCGATCGCACAGCTCTCGCCGGGTCCGAACGTTCTTATCGTGACGTTAATCGGCTATGCCGTCGCCGGCATCCCCGGCGCGCTGGCGGCGACGCTGGCGATGTGCCTGCCGACGGCGCTGCTTGCCTATTATGTAAGCCGGCTCCTGAATCGGCCCAGCCAGTCGCGCTGGCCTGGCTTGATACAAGCTGCACTGGTTCCGCTCTCGATCGGATTGATGGCGGCGAGTGCCCTGATCCTGGCCCAGTCGACCGATCGCACGATTGCTGCACTGCTTCTGACCGCAATGGTTGCGGTGATCGCATCCATCTCGCGCATCAATCCACTGTGGCTGTTGCTTGCCGGCGGGCTGTTGGGTTTTGCTGGCATTGTGTCATGAAAATCGCTAGGCAGTGTTCCGGGCGGGGGATCCAGTTCCAGCCGATTTAGAACAACAGTGCTCGTGACTTACGGGTCGCGGAGGAGACAGGCATGGCCGACACGATGGGCCACTCAGCGACAGCCACCCGAAATACCCGGTTGGCGCTTGGTTTTTGTCTGCTGGCGATTGCGCCGCAGATCTTCGAATTGATCTGGTCGATCGGGACGATCTTCGGCTGGGGCACCGGCCGCGGCCCCGGGACGGTGGTCACCAGTCACGTGACGGCGCTGCTCGCAGGCGCGCCCAGTGCGATTTTCGGATCGTTCGGCAGCGGCACCAAGAAGATGTCGTCCGAGGTCCTGCTGGCCCTGATCTATTCCTATCCGCTGCTGGTCGTGGCGATCCTGACGCTGTTCATGACGGTACGGTCGGCGCAGGATTATGTCGGCGGCGTCGTCCTGATGGCGGTTGCCCTGTTCGCGTTGTGGGCGGGAAGCGATCTGCAGGGCATGCGGGGCTTCTCCTTCGGTGCCGGCACCGCGCCGCGCATGTTCGGCGGACTGCTGGTTGCCTTGTCCGCGGCCATCGCCCTGACCGGTCTTCTGACCGATGGGCCGTCGATGGCCCATTATTCCTGGCGGGGACCGCTGTTCGTGGTCGCCGCGATCCTCTTCTTCGCCCTGTCGATCCGGTCTCTTGGCCTCGTGGTCACGGCCTTCACGAGCTTCATGATCGCAGCGGCGGGCTCGCAGGAGACGCGGTGGCTGGAAGCGCTGATCGTCGGCGCCTGCCTGACGATCGGCTGCGCAATCCTGTTTCCATACATTCTCGGGCTGCCGATGCCGATGTACCCGCGTTTCCTGATCCAGTGAGGGTGTGATGGATATTTTTGCCAACCTCGCTCACGGCTTCGCCGTCGCGTTCTCCCCGATCAATCTCTTGATGTGTCTGATCGGCGCTCTCGTCGGAACGCTGGTGGGCGTGCTCCCGGGCATCGGCACCATCGCGACCGTCGCGATGCTGCTGCCGATCACCTTCGGACTGCCGCCGGTCGGCGCGCTGATCATGCTGGCCGGCATCTATTACGGTGCGCAGTATGGCGGCTCGACCACGTCGATCCTCGTCAACATACCCGGCGAGGCGACATCGGTGGTGACCGCCATCGACGGTCATCAGATGGCCAAGCAGGGCCGTGCCGGCCCGGCGCTGGCGATCGCCGCGATCGGCTCGTTCTTCGCCGGCTGCGTCGCGACCGTGCTCATCGCCGTGCTCGGCGCGCCGCTGACCAAGCTCGCTTTGGCGTTCGGTCCGGCTGAATATTTCTCGCTGATGGTGCTCGGCCTCATCTTTGCGGTCGTGCTGGCCAAGGGCTCGGTGCTGAAGGCGATCGCGATGATCGTGTTCGGCCTGTTGTTGTCGATGGTCGGCTCGGACATCGAAACCGGCGCCTCCCGCATGGCCTTCAACATTCCGGAGCTCGCCGACGGCCTCGGTTTTGCGACGGTGGCGATGGGCGTATTCGGCTTCGCGGAGATCATCCGCAATCTCGACGCCGGCGCCGAGATGAGCCGCGACCTCGTGCAGCAGAAGATCACCGGCCTGATGCCGACCAGGAAGGATCTGACCGACTCGACGCCCGCGATCCTGCGCGGCACCGTGCTCGGCTCGATCCTCGGCATCCTGCCCGGCGGCGGCGCGACGATTGCATCCTTCGGCGCCTATACGCTCGAAAAGAAGCTCGCCAGGGATCCCTCGCGGTTCGGCCGCGGCGCGATCGAGGGCGTGGCGGGGCCGGAGAGCGCCAACAACGCCGCCGCGCAGACCTCCTTCATTCCGCTGCTGACGCTCGGCATCCCGCCGAACGCGGTGATGGCACTGATGGTGGGCGCGATGACCATCCACGGCATCGTGCCGGGCCCGCAGGTGATGCAGAAGCAGCCGGACCTCGTCTGGGGCATGATCGCCTCGATGTGGATCGGCAACCTGATGCTGATCATCATCAACCTGCCGCTGGTCGGAATCTGGGTGCGGCTGCTGCGCGTGCCCTACCGGCTGATGTTCCCCTCGATCGTGATCTTCTGCGCGATCGGCATCTATTCGGTGAACAACGCGCCGGTCGACGTCATCCTCGCCGGCGTGTTCGGCCTCGTCGGGTACTGGCTGATCAAGCACGATTTCGAGCCGGCACCTCTGCTGCTCGGCATGGTGCTGGGACCGTTGATGGAGGAGAACCTGCGCCGTGCGCTGCTGATCTCGCGCGGCGATTGGAGCGTGTTCCTGACGCGTCCGTTGTCGGCAGTGCTGCTGGCGGTCGCGGCGAGCCTCCTCGTCCTTACCGTGCTGCCTTCGCTGCGATCGAAGCGCGACGAGGTGTTCACCGAATCCGAGAATTGAGCACCGTGGCGTGCCGACGCAGCGCAGCTGCGTCGGCACGCCGCATTCGGAAGTCGAATCGACTTGTGTGACGGCTTCGTGAAATGAAAATGTGGGCCCTTGTGGCCGGCATTAGTTTGTCCCGGGGGACCGATATGACGACCATTCGCACGCTGGTTTCGGGCACATGTGCCGCAGCACTTGCCTCGTTATGCGCCTTTGTCGCACCGGCAAAGGCCCAGACCTATCCGACCCGCAGCATCACCATGATCGTGCCGTTCGCGGCCGGCGGACCGACCGATGTGATCTCGCGCATCGTCACCGGGCACATGGCGCAGACGCTGGGGCAGAGCATCATCATCGAGAACGTGGTCGGTGCCGGCGGCACCACCGCCACGACGCGCGCCGCGCGCGCGGCCAATGACGGCTATACGCTGATCACCGGGCATATGGGCACGCATGCCGCCTCGGTGCCGCTCTATCCGAAGCTCGCCTATCATCCCGAGAAGGATTTCGAGCCGATCGCGCTGCTCGCGGGCACGCCGATCCTGATCCTGGCGCGCAAGGATTTCCCGCCCAAGGACCTGAACGAGTTCGTGACCTACGTGAAGGCCAACGCCGAGAAGGTGAACGCCGCGCATGCCGGCGTCGGCTCGGTCTCGCACGTCTCGTGCGAGCTCCTGCACTCGATCCTCGACGTCAAGCCGGTCAGCGTGCCCTTCAGCGGCACCGGACCTGCGATGAACGCGCTGGTGGCGGGTCAGGTCGACTACATGTGCGACCAGATCGTCAACGCCGTACCGCAGATCAACGCCGGCACCATCAAGGCCTATGCGATCGCCACGGCCGAGCGTAATCCGTCGCTGCCGAACGTGCCGACCACGGCTGAAGCCGGCCTGCCGAAATTCCAGGCCCAGGCCTGGAACGCGATGTTCGCGCCCAAGGGAACCTCGCCTGCCATCGTGGCGAGCCTGAACGCAGCCGCCATCAAGGCGCTCGACGACGAGACCGTGAAGAAGCGCCTGCTCGAACTCGGCAGCGTCATCCCGGCGGCAAAGGACCGCACGCCGGAGGCGCTGGCGACCCTCGTCAAGAACGAGATCGCGAAGTGGAGCCCGGTGCTGAAGGCGGCAAATTAGGCAACGCCATCAGGTCGATAGGAGAGGGGCGGGACGCCGGGTTCCGCCCCTTGTCGTTTGCGCCGGGAACGCTCACTTTTCCGGGTATAATCGGTGCGGACAGCGAATCGCCGCTGTTGCAGCGCGGGGTGGCCGCTAAGTTCGCCGCCTTCCCAAAGGCATAGTCGCACATGCACCAGTATCAGGACCTGCTCGAGCGGATTCTTTCAGACGGCGCGGAGAAGACCGACCGCACCGGCACCGGCACGTTCTCGGTGTTCGGCCACCAGATGCGCTTCAATCTGTCGGCCGGTTTCCCGATGCTGACGACCAAGCGGCTGCCGCTGAAGGCGATCGTGCATGAGCTGTTGTGGTTCCTGAAGGGCGACACCAACGTCAAATATCTGCGCGACAACGGCGTCACGATCTGGGACGAGTGGGCGGATGCCAATGGCGATCTCGGCCCGGTCTACGGCCATCAATGGCGCTCCTGGCCCGCGCCCGACGGCCGCAGCATCGATCAGATCGCGAACGTGGTCGACATGATCAAGCGCAATCCGGACTCGCGCCGCCTGATCGTCTCGGCGTGGAATCCGGCCGAAGTCGACAAGATGGCGCTGCCGCCGTGCCATTGCCTGTTCCAGTTCTATGTCGCCAATGGCAAGCTGTCGTGTCAGCTCTACCAGCGGTCGGCCGACGTCTTCCTCGGCGTGCCCTTCAACATCGCCTCTTACGCGCTGCTCACCATGATGGTGGCGCAGGTCACCGGCCTGAAGCCCGGCGACTTCGTGCATTCGTTCGGCGACGCCCATCTCTATTCCAACCATCTGGAGCAGGCAAAGCTCCAGCTCAGCCGCGCGCCGCGTGCGCTGCCGGCGATGCGGATCAATCCCGAGGTAAAGGACATCTTCTCCTTCCGCTTCGAGGATTTCGAGCTCGTCGGCTACGACCCGCATCCGCACATCAAGGCGGAAGTCGCGGTCTGACGCCAATGTCGTTGACCATCCGCCGTGCGCAGCCCGGAGAAGCGGGGCTCGTCCTCTCCTTCATCCGCGAGCTCGCCGAGTACGAGAAGCTCTCGCACGAGGTCGAGGCGACCGAGACCGACGTCGCTGACGCGCTGTTCGGCGAGAGACCGCAACTCTATTGTGCGATCGCCGAATGGGATGGTGAGGCCGTCGGCTTCGCGGTCTGGTTCACGAATTTCTCCACCTTCAGCGGTCGCCACGGCATCTATCTCGAAGATCTCTACGTGCGGCCGTCGCATCGGGGCAGGGGGCTGGGCAAGGCGCTGCTGGTCTATCTCGCGAAGGAATGCGTCGACAACGGCTGGGCGCGCCTGCAATGGGCGGTGCTCGACTGGAACGCGCCGTCGATCGCGTTCTACAAATCGCTCGGCGCCGTCATGATGGACGACTGGACGCTATGCCGCGTCACCGGGCCTGCGCTGAGGCGGCTTGCCGGGAGCTCTGCCTGATGGAGATCGTCTTCGTCGTCGCGATCGCGGAGAACGGCGTCATCGGCGCGGGCAATGCGATGCCGTGGCGATTGAAATCCGACATGGCGCGCTTCAAGGCGCTGACCATCGGCAAGCCCGTGATCATGGGCCGCAAGACCTTCGAATCGCTGCCCCGCCGTCCCCTGCCGGGCCGCACCAATATCGTGATCACGCGCGACCCGGCCTATCGTGCCGACGGGGCCATCGTCACGACATCCGCCGCCGACGCCGGCGCGGTTGCGCGCGGGGATGCCCTGCGACGTTCGGCCACTGACATCGCGGTAATCGGCGGCGCCGAGATCTTCCGGCAATGGCTCGATCGCGCCGATCGCCTCGAAATCACCGAAGTCCATGCCCGGCCCGAAGGGGATACGCATTTCGACATCGACAAAGGGGAATGGGACGAGGTCGACCGTATCCGCCATCCTGCCGGACCCAACGACAGCGCCGACTTCTCCTATGTGACATATCGTCGGCGGCGCGGCCATTAACCGCTTTCGTCAATGTTTACATTGACATTTTCGTGCCCGAGCATAGCTCGGAAGACGGTCAGGGCCGCGTTGTAAGGGACCTGCCTGTCCCCTATAAAGCCGGACCGGACAAAGCGGGCGGGGGCAATTCCACCCTGCCGAGGAGAGCGTCGAATGCCGTGGAAGAATCAGGGCGGTGGCCCATGGGGCTCGGGTCCAAAGGGACCGTGGGGCTCAGGCCCGCAACCGGTCGGGCCGAGGCCGCCGGATCTGGAAGACCTTCTGCGGCGCGGCCAGGACCGCCTCCAGCAGATCATGCCGGGCGGCTATTTCTCCGGCATCGGCATCACGCTGATCGTCCTGCTCATCATCGCGTTCTGGCTGCTGTCGGGCTTCTTCCGCGTGCAGTCCGAAGAGCTCGGCGTCGTGCTGCGCTTCGGCAAGCATGTGCGCACCGTGCAGCCGGGCCTGAACTATCATCTGCCTTATCCGATCGAGACCGTGCTGCTGCCGAAAGCGCTGCGCGTCAACACCATCTCCATCGGCATGACGCTGATCGAGGATCCGGCGCGGCGCGGCCGCTCCATCCGTGACGTGCCGGAAGAGAGCCTGATGCTGACCGGAGACGAGAACATCGTCGACGTCGACTTCACCGTGCTCTGGCGCATCAAGCCGGACGGCGTCGGCGACTTCCTCTTCAACATCCAGAACCCCGAAGGCACCGTGAAGGCGGTCGCCGAGAGCGCGATGCGCGAGGTGATCGGCCGCTCGCAGATCCAGCCGATCCTGACCGGCGCGCGGAACGTCACCGAGCAGAACGTGCACGAACTGATCCAGAAGACTCTGGACAGCTACGGCGCGGGTATCCAGATCAGTCAGGTGCAGATGCAGAAGGTGGATCCGCCGGCGCAGGTAATCGACGCCTTCCGCGACGTCCAGGCGGCGCGCGCCAACCAGGAGCAGTTGCAGAACGAGGCGCAGACCTACGCCAATCAGGTTATCCCGCAGGCGCGCGGCCGTGCCGCGCAGATCCTGCAGGCTGCCGAAGGTTACAAGGAGCAGGCGGTCGCCGAGGCCAAGGGCCAGAGCGCGCGCTTCCTCAACGTTTACGAGGAATACAAGAAGGCGCCCGACGTGACGCGTGAACGGATCTATCTGGAGACCATGGAGCGCGTGCTCGGTGGCGCGGACAAGCTCATTTTCGACGGTGGCGGCGCCTCGGGTCAGGGCGTCGTGCCCTATCTGCCCCTTGGCGAATTGACGACCAAGCGGCCGCCTGCCACCGGTCCGCAGTCGAGCGGAGGCAACCGATGAGATCTCCGGTCACAGGTATGGTCACGCTGCTCGGACTCCTGCTCGTCGTGATCGTCGGCTACATGTCGTTGTTCACGGTGCAACAGACCGAGCAGACCATCGTGCTCCAGTTCGGCCGGCCCGTCGACGTCGTCACCGCGCCCGGCCTGCATTTCAAGGCGCCGTGGAATTCGGTGATCAACATCGACAAGCGGATCCTCGACCTGGAAAACCCGTCGCAGGAAGCGATTGCGTCCGACCAGAAGCGGCTCGTGGTCGATGCCTTCGCGCGCTACCGGATCGAGAATGCGTTGCGCTTCTATCAGAGCATCGGCTCGATCCAGGCTGCCAACGTCCAGCTCACCACGCTCTTGAACGCGGCGCTGCGCCGTGTGCTCGGCGAGGTCACCTTCATCAACGTGGTGCGTGACGACCGCGAGAAGCTGATGCAGCGTATCCGGGAGCAGCTCGACCGCGAGGCCGAGGGCTACGGCATCGAGGTCGTCGACGTCCGGATCCGCCGCGCCGATCTGCCGGAGCAGAACAGCCAGGCGGTCTATCAGCGGATGAAGACCGAGCGCGAGCGCGAAGCGGCCGAGTTCCGCGCTCAAGGCGGCCAGAAGGCCCAGGAGATCAAGTCCAAGGCCGATCGCGAGGCGACCGTGATCGTCGCAGAAGCCAACTCGCAGGCCGAGCAAACCCGGGGCGCGGGCGATGCCGAGCGCAACCGCCTGTTCGCCGAAGCCTACAGCAAGGACGCCGACTTCTTCACCTTCTACCGGTCGATGTCCGCCTACGAGAACGGGCTGCGTTCCAGCGACACCCGCTTCCTGTTGCGGCCGGACACGGATTTCTTCCGGTACTTCAGCAACCCGTCCGGCAAGATGGCAACCGATACGCCGGCGAAGCCGTAAGCGAGACGCCGTAAGCGAGACGGGGGCGGCAGGTCCGGCCGCCCTTCGTCCAGACAAGAACAGCACAACGGGAGGTTCCAATCCGATGAGGTCCATTGCGTTCGCCGACTTCCTCATCGGCTTGGGCATCCTGTTCGTGCTGGAGGGCTTGATGTTTGCGGCGAGTCCAAACTGGATGCGCAAGGCCATGAAGAGCGCCATCGCCACGCCGGATAACATCCTGCGGGCGGTCGGGATCGGCTCGGCCGTGGTCGGCCTGGTCCTGATCTGGGTGATGCGGCGTCCGGTCTAGACCTCGCCACCAACGCCAAAGTGAAGCCGAAGGACCGGTTTTCGCCGTATTATCGGGCTCTTGAGGCCCGTTAAGCTCCGTGCTTGCGCCATCCCCCCGTTCGAGCGCAGTCTGGACCGAATCCTTATTCTCTGGAGATACCAATGCCCGCTGGCACCATTGCCCCGACCCGCTTGCGTTTAGGGCTGGCCGCGCTCGTCGTCAGTGCTTTCAGTGCGTTCGGCACACCGGCCGAGGCGCGCGGACCGGATGGCATCGCCGACGTCGCCGAGAAGGTGATCGACGCGGTCGTCAACATCTCGACCTCGCAGACCGTGGAGGCCAAGGGCAGCGGCGGCGGCAGCAACACCATGCCGCAATTGCCGCCCGGCTCGCCCTTCGAGGAGTTCTTCGACGACTTCTTCAAGAACCGCAGGGGCCCCGGCGGCAGCAAGGGCGGCGACGGCGGCAGCGCTCCGAAGAAGACCAACTCGCTCGGATCCGGCTTCATCATCGACACGGCGGGCGTCGTCGTCACCAACAATCACGTCATTGCGGATGCCGACGAGATCCACGTCATCCTCAACGACGGCACCAAGATCAAGGCCGAGCTGGTCGGCGTCGACAAGAAGACCGATCTTGCGGTGCTCAAGATCAAGCCGCCGAAGCCCCTCGTCGCGGTGAAGTTCGGCGACAGCGACAAGCTTCGCCTCGGCGACTGGGTGGTCGCGATCGGCAATCCCTTCAGCCTGGGAGGCACGGTCACCGCCGGCATCGTTTCGGCCAAGAATCGCGATATCTCCTCAGGTCCCTACGACAGCTACATCCAGACCGACGCCTCCATCAATCGCGGCAATTCCGGCGGGCCGCTGTTCAACCTCGATGGCGACGTCATCGGCGTCAACACGCTGATCATCTCGCCCTCCGGCGGCTCGATCGGCATCGGCTTCGCCGTGCCGTCGAAGACGGTCGTGGGCGTCGTCGATCAGCTGCGCCAGTTCGGCGAGTTGCGCCGCGGCTGGCTCGGCGTGCGCATCCAGAGCGTCACCGACGAGATCGCCGAGAGCCTCAACATCAAGCCGGCGCGCGGCGCGCTGGTTGCCGGCATCGACGACAAGGGCCCGGCCAAGCCTGCGGGCATCGAGCCCGGCGACGTCGTCGTCAGGTTCGACGGCAAGGACGTGAAAGATCCGAAGGATCTTTCGCGCGTCGTCGCCGACACGGCGGTCGGCAAGGAGGTCGACGTCGTCATCATCCGCAAGGGCCAGGAGCAGACCAAGAAAGTCACGCTCGGCCGCCTCCAGGATCCCGAAAAGGTGCAGGCCGCGGTCAAGACCGACGAGCCGGCGCCCGAGAAGCCGGTGACGCAGAAGGCGCTCGGCCTCGATCTCGCCGCGCTGAACAAGGATCTGCGCACGCGCTACAAGATCAAGGAGAGCGTCAAGGGCGTGGTCGTCACCTCGGTCGATGCCAATTCCGACGCCGCGGAGAAGCGCCTCTCGGCCGGAGACGTCATCGTCGAGGTCGCGCAGGAGGCCGTCTCCAGCGGCGCCGACATCCAGAAGCGGGTCGATCAGCTCAAGAAGGACGGCAAGAAGTCGGTGCTGCTGCTGGTCTCCAACGCCGAGGGCGAGCTGCGGTTCGTGGCGTTGAGCGTGCAGTAAGGGGCGTTCGCTCTGACCTCTCGTCATGGCCGGGCTTGACCCGGCCATCCACGCTTTGCCACGCGGACGGACTGTGACGTGGATGCCCGGGACAAGCCCGGGCATGACGGCGGAGAGAGTGTCAGGTCTCCACGAACTCGTCCCGCTTATACCCCTGCGCATACAGCAGCGCGGTGAGATCGCCGTGATCGATCCGCGCGGCCGCCGCCGCCGCGACGGCCGGCTTGGCGTGATAGGCCACGCCGAGCCCCGCCGCCTGGATCATCGCGAGGTCGTTGGCGCCGTCGCCGACCACGACCGAGTCGATGTCGTCGAGATCGAACGATTCCATCAGGTCGACCAGCGTGGCGAGCTTGGCCGCGCGCCCCAGAATCGGCTCCTTCACCTCGCCGGTGAACTTGCCGTCGCGCACGACGAGCTCGTTGGCGCGGTTTTCCTGAAAGCCGATCTTGGCGGCAACCGCGGTCGTGAACAGCGTGAAGCCGCCGGAGACGAGGCAGGTATAGGCGCCGTGGGCCCGCATGGTCGCGACCAGTGTGCTGCCGCCCGGGGTCAGCGTGATCCGCTTGGCCAGCACCTCGTCGACCGCGCTGGCGGGCAAGTCCTTCAGCAGCGCGACGCGCTCGCGCAGCGCCGGCTCGAACTCGATCTCGCCGCGCATGGCGCGCTCGGTAATGGCGGCCACATGCGCCTTCACTCCGACCAGATCGGCGAGCTCGTCGATGCATTCCTGCCCGATCATGGTGGAATCCATGTCGGCGAGAAAAAGCTTCTTGCGCCTGAAGCCGACAGGCTGCACGACGATGTCGATCGGCAGGTCGCCGCGAAGCTCGCGCAGCCGCTGCTCGATGGCGTGGCGGTCGGCTTCGAGGTGACTGTCGGCGCCGAACGGGATATCGACCGCGACCCCGTCGAACAGCCAGTGCGCGGGCGCGGCCTGCGGCAGCACGGCGCGGGCGCCGTCGACGATGGTCGTATCGAGCGCGGGATTGTCGGGGTTGCAGATCAGCGTGGCGACGAGGGACATTTGAGGTTTTCGTGAGCGAGGAGCAAGTCGGCAGGAGGCCCTTTGGCGAGGCCGTGCTTATCGCAGGCCCGACCGCCAGCGGCAAGTCGGCGCTGGCGCTGGAGCTCGCGCTCGTCAGCGGCGGTATCGTCGTCAATGCCGATTCCATGCAGGTCTACCGCGACCTGCGCATCATCACGGCACGGCCGACACAGGATGAGGAGGCCCGCGCTCCGCACCGTCTCTACGGCCATGTCGATGCAGCCGTGAATTTCTCGGCCGGCGCCTGGGTGGCCGACGCGGCAAAGGTGCTCGACGAGGCGCGCGCGCAAGGCCGCCTGCCGATCTTCATCGGCGGCACCGGGCTCTATTTCAAGGCGCTGACCGCCGGGCTCTCCGTGGTGCCGCCAATTCCCGCCGAGGTGCGCGAGGACGTGCGCGCTCGGCTGGAAAGGAACGGTGCGGAGGCGCTGCATGCGGAATTGGCGCGTCGCGATCCGCTCGCCGCCGAGCGATTGAACCTGCGCGATCGCACCCGGATCGCGCGTGCGCTCGAGGTGGTCGAGGCGACCGGACGCTCGCTGCTCGACTGGCACCGGGAAGGCCAGCCTCCGCTGCTGCCGAGGGACAGTTTTCGCGCGGTGTTTCTCGCACCCGAGCGTGACGCGCTCTACGCACGGATCGACGCCCGTTTCGACGCCATGCTGGCCGCCGGCGCATTGGAGGAGGTCGAGCGGCTTGCCGCCAGACAGCTCGATCCGCTGCTGCCGGCGATGAAGGCGCATGGCGTGCCCGCCCTGATCCGGCACTTGCGCGGTGAACTCAGCCTGGAGCAGGCCGCCGCCATCGGCCGCGCCGACACCCGTCACTATGCCAAGCGGCAATTCACCTGGTTCCGGCATCAATTGCCGGAGTTCGAATGGGTCAGGCCGGAGCAGGCGAGGGGATGGGGCGCTGCGATCGTCAGCGCGGTCCGCGCCCGCGGCTGACGCATTTTTCCATCCGGGTTCCCTCATTTACCTCTCGCCGAACCCGGGGAACATCGCTACACTGCCAAAATCGCGCGGAGACGGCCGCATTGCCTTGACATCCAGGCTTTGGCCGCTATGTTCGCGCAACCTTTGGGAAGCCGAGCGCCTGCCATGCGTAACATTATTACCAAACTCCTTATCGCCGTCGTACCCAGGCACACCGCCGGGGATGGCTAGCTGCCATCCACAAGACAGGCGGTGTGCATGGGCCCTCTTCGGGGCCTTTTTTATTTCCCGAACCCGACACGAACGAAGCCGCTGACAACAGCGCATCCGGAGCAAGCCAATGAGCGACAAGAGCCACGATCCGAACCAGATGACCGGCGCCGCGATGATCGTGCGCGCGCTCATCGATCACGGCGTGACCGACATTTTCGGCTATCCCGGCGGCGCCGTGCTTCCGATCTATGACGAGATCTTCCAGCAGAGCGAAGTCCAGCACATCCTGGTCCGTCACGAGCAGGGCGCGGGCCACGCCGCCGAGGGCTATGCCCGCTCGACCGGCAAGCCGGGCGTCGCGCTGGTGACTTCCGGCCCCGGCGCCACCAACATGGTGACGCCGCTGACCGATGCGCTGATGGACTCGATCCCGCTGGTCTGCATTTCGGGCCAGGTGCCGACGCATCTGATCGGCAACGACGCGTTCCAGGAATGCGACACGGTCGGCATCACGCGCCCCTGCACCAAGCACAATTGGCTGGTCCGCGACGTCAACGATCTCGCGAAAGTTCTGCACGAGGCCTTCTACGTCGCGACCTCCGGCCGTCCCGGGCCGGTGCTGGTCGACGTGCCCAAGGACGTGCAGTTCGCGACCGGCACCTATCATCCGCCGCGCAAGTCCGACGTGCACCGTTCCTATGCGCCGCGCGTGAAGGGCGATGCGGCGCAGATCCGCAAAGCGGTGGCGCTGCTGGCGGGTGCCAAGCGTCCCGTGATCTACAGCGGCGGCGGCGTCATCAATTCCGGCCCCGAAGCGACCAGGCTGTTGCGCGAGCTGGTCGAGGTCACCGGTTTCCCGATCACTTCGACGCTGATGGGTCTCGGCGCCTATCCTGGATCGGGCAAGAACTGGCTCGGCATGCTCGGCATGCACGGCACCTATGAGGCCAACATGACGATGCATGATTGCGACGTCATGCTGTGCGTCGGCGCGCGCTTCGACGACCGCATCACCGGCCGCGTCGATGCGTTCTCCCCCAATTCGAAGAAGATCCACATCGACATCGACCCGTCCTCGATCAACAAGAACATCCGCGTCGACGTGCCGATCATCGGCGATTGCGGCAACGTCCTCGGCGACATCCTGCAGGTGTTCAAGGCGGAGGCGAAGAAGCCGGACATCAAGAGCTGGTGGCAGCAGATCGCGCAATGGCGCGCCCGCAACTCGCTCTACTACAAGAAGAGCAACGACGTCATCCTGCCGCAGCATGCGATCCAGAGCCTGTTCGAAGCCACGCGCGGCAGGGACACCTACATCACGACCGAGGTCGGCCAGCACCAGATGTGGGCGGCGCAGTTCTACGGCTTCGAGGAGCCGCATCGCTGGATGACGTCGGGCGGTCTCGGCACCATGGGCTACGGCCTGCCGGCCGCGGTCGGCGTGCAGGTGGCCCATCCCGACAGTCTCGTCATCGACATCGCAGGCGATGCCTCGGTGCAGATGACGATGCAGGAGATGTCGACGGCGGTGCAGTACGAGCTGCCGATCAAGATCTTCATCCTGAACAACCAGTACATGGGCATGGTGCGGCAGTGGCAGCAGCTGCTGCACGGCAACCGGCTGTCGCATTCCTATTCGGAGGCGCTGCCGGATTTCGTCAAGCTCGCCGAAGCCTATGGCGCCGTCGGCCTTCAGGTGCACAAGCCCGGCGATCTCGACGGCGCCATCAAGGAGATGATCTCGGTCAAGCGGCCGGTGCTGTTCGACTGCCGCGTCGCGGCGCTCGAAAACTGCTTCCCGATGATTCCGTCCGGCAAGGCGCACAACGAGATGCTGTTGCCGGAGCAGGCCAATGACGAGGCGACCGCGAAGGCGTTCGCCGGTGGCAAGGCGCTGGTGTGAAGCCATGTTCGACCTGAGGGAGCTCGAGCGCGCACATGCGATCGTGGGGCAGGCGGTGCCGGCAACGCCGGCGCATGCCTGGCCGTTGCTCGCAGGTCGGCTCGGCACCGAGGTCGTGGTCAAGCACGAGAACCACACGCCGATCGGCGCCTTCAAGGTGCGCGGCGGCCTCGTCTATCTCGAACGGCTGAAGCGCGAGCGGCCGAAGACATCGGGGATCATCTCGGCGACGCGCGGCAATCACGGTCAGAGCCTCGCCTTTGCCGCGAGTCGCCACGGCGTACCCGCGGTGATCTATGTGCCGCGCGGCAACTCGGTCGAGAAGAACCGCGCGATGACGGCCTTTGGTGCCGAACTCGTCGAGCACGGCGAGGACTTTCAGGCGGCTCGCGAGGAAGCCGAGCGCCGCGCGCAGTTCGCCGGGCTCCACATGGTGCCCTCGTTCCACCCGGATCTCGTTCTTGGCGTTGCGACCTACGCTCTCGAACTGTTCCGCGCCGCGCCCGACCTCGATGTCCTCTATGTGCCGATCGGGCAGGGCTCCGGCATCTGCGGCTGCATCATGGCGCGCGACCTGCTCGGCCTGAAAACCGAGATCGTCGGCGTGCAATCGACGGAAGCGCCGTCCTATGCGCTGTCGTTCGCGGCCGGAAAAATCGTGACGACCGAAACCAGCAACACGCGCGCCGACGGCATGGCGACGCGCATCCCCGACGCGGATGCATTTGCGCTGATCCGCAAGGGCGCCGCGCGCATCGTAGAGGTCACCGACGACGAGGTTGCCGCCGCGATCCGCGCCTACTGGACCGATACACATAATCTCGCCGAAGGCGCCGGCGCAGCCGCGTTGGCCGCGGCGCTGCAGGAAAAGAGCAAGCTCAAGGGCAAGCGCGTCGGTCTCGTGCTGTCCGGGGGCAATATCGATTTCGATCTGTTCCGCCGTTGGGTCGGGACGGACGCGCCAGCGATGGCGTGACGGAGAGACAAGAGGGGACGACAATGAACCAGCCCGCATCCGCCTATTTCATCGAGGAGCGCCACGACCCGAACGAGACGCACACGCTCGCGGTGCTCGTGCAGAACGAGCCGGGCGTGCTCGCCCGCGTCATCGGCCTGTTCTCGGGTCGCGGCTACAACATCGAAAGCCTCACGGTCTCGGAGACCGAGGCCCAGAAGCATCTGTCGCGCATCACCATCGTCACCACCGGCACGCCAATGGTGATCGCGCAGATCAAGAACCAGCTTGACCGCATGATCCCGGTCTATCAGGTCGTCGACATGACCCAGACCCGGCGCTCGATCGAGCGCGAGCTCGCGATGGTGAAGGTGCGCGGGCAGGGCGAGCATCGCGTCGAGGCGCTTCGGCTGGCGGATGCGTTCCGCGCCCGGGTGATTGACGCCACGACCGAGAGCTTTGTGTTCGAGATCACAGGCAACACGGACAAGATCAACCAGTTTATCGATTTGATGCGCCCGCTCGGCCTCGTCGAGGTGTCGCGCACCGGCGTTGCCGCGATCGGCCGCGGGCCTGAAGGGATGTGAGCCATGCTGGCGCGCGACTGGTACTATAACGAGCGGAACCGGATGGGGATCGGGCCCGCCGTGGCCTCGATCTACGACGCCCACGACGATGCCGATCTGCGGGCGCGCGCCGCACTGAAGATGCTGGGAGTCCAGCGCGGCTGGCGCATTGCCGACATCGGCTGCGGCAACGGCGTGCTGGCGACCGAAGCGGCGCTGCTGGGTGCCGAGGTCGACGCCATCGACATCTCGCCAGCGATGCTGGCGCTCGCCGAGATCTACGCGCGCGACCGCAAGGCGCCGGTGCGCACCCAGTCCGCCGGCCTGCTCAGCTTTGCCTATCGGCCCGAATCCTACGATCTCGTCGTCAGCGAGTTCACGCTGCACCATTTGCCGGACTTCTGGAAAGCGGTGGCGATGTCGCGGATTTTTCGCGCGCTCAAGCCGGGCGCGACGTTCTACCTGCGCGACATCGTCTACACCGCGATGCCCGACGCGATCGAGCGCGACGTCGAGCAATGGGCCGACTTCCAGATCAAGAACCACGATTTCGCGCGCGAAAGCGTGGTGACACATATGCGCGACGAATACTCCACCTTCGGCTGGGTGATGGAGCGGATGCTGACCGACGTCGGGTTCACGCTGGTCTCGGCCGACTACCACGCACCGATGCACGGCACGTATCTGCTGCGCAAACCCAATTCTTCCACGTAAAGGCCGGCGAGCAAGGCTAGACGAATAACAACAGGGCTGCACGACAGGGCAGAACCGAGAACAACAATGAAGCCGGCCGATATCCTCATCGCCGTCCTGGTGGCGGTCATCTGGGGGCTTGCCTTCGTGGCGAGCCGGTTCGCGCTCGACGAGTTGTCGCCGGAGCTGATGACGACGCTGCGCTTCGCCATTGCAGCGGTGCCGTGCCTGTTCATCCGCAAGCCCAAGATCACCTGGTCGCTGCTGATCGCGATCAGCTCCACGTTGTTCCTCGGCCAGTTCCTCAGCCAGGCCTATGGCATCGCTCACGGCGTGCCGGTCGGGCTCACCAGCGTGGTGGTGCAGAGCCAGGCGCTGTTCACGATCGGTTTTGCCGCGATCGCCTTTGGCGAGCGTCCGACACCGATGCAGACGCTCGGCATCGCTATCGCCGCGATCGGCCTGCTGATGATCTGCGGCACGGTCGGCTACGATTTCAGCGTCGCTGCGTTCGCGGTGCTGATGATCTCGCCGCTCAGCTTCGCGGTCGGCAATCTGCTGCTGCGCAAGGCCCGCGGCGTGCCGATGTTCGACCTGTTCGCGTGGCTGTGCCTCGCCTCGGCCGTGCCGCTATTCGTGCTGACGCTGATCGCCGACGGCCCGGCGCCGACCTGGACGTCGCTGAGCCGGATGTCGCTGACATCGGCGCTCTGCATGCTGGCGCTTGGCGGCATCTCCACCAGCATCGCCTATTGGCTGTGGGGCCGCTTGCTGCGCGACTATCCCGCCGCGCAAGTGGTGCCGTTCGCGCTGCTGGTCCCATTCGTCGGCTCGGCGGCCTCCAGCATCGTTTTCGGCGAGCGGTTCGGACCCTTGCGGCTTGCCGGCATGGTGACCGTGATCGGCGGTATCGCCGTGATGGTGCTGGCGAAGCGGCCCGATACGCTACCCGAAGAACCGTTGCCGAAGACGGCGTGAGGTGAGCATGTCCCAGTCGCTGCTCTATGCCTTCCTCATCTTCATGGTCGTGATGTATTTCACGCCCGGGCCGAACAACATCATGCTGCTGTCCTCGGGCCTGACCTACGGCTTCCGGCGCACCATCCCCCACATCGTGGGCATCGTTCTCGGCTTCGCCTTCATGGTCGCAGCTGTCGGCCTCGGGCTCGGCTCCGTCTTCCTGGCCTATCCGATCCTGCAGACCATCCTGAAATATGCCGGGGCCGCCTACCTGATCTATCTTGCCGCCGTGATCGCCATGTCCGGCCCGGCCAAGCCGGGGGAGGGGGATGGCCGCGGCCCGATGACCTTCTGGGGCGCGGCGATGTTCCAATGGATCAACGCCAAGGGCTGGGTGATCGTGATCGGCACCATCACCGCCTATGCGGCGATCGCCCAATTCCCGCTCAATATCGCGATCCAGACCCTGATCAGCCTGATCGTCGGTACCGTCTCGACCGTGGTCTGGGCCCTGTTCGGCTCCGCCTTGCGGCCGGTCCTGACTTCGGAGCGGCTGGTCCGGGCCTTCAATATCCTGATGGCGATCCTGCTGCTGGCCTCCCTCTACCCCGTTTTCATGGATGCATGATGTCGCGGATTTCCATGCAGAAACGGGTTTCCCTCAGGGCTGAAAATGCTCTAGACAGCCCCCGAAATCCGCAAATTTCACCCTTCGGACACTGACCAATGGCCGATTTTCGGCCCTGAACGAGGAAACGACCATGCGTGTTTATTACGATCGCGACGCCGACCTGAACCTGATCAAGGGCAAGAAGGTCGCCATCGTCGGCTATGGCAGCCAGGGCCATGCCCATGCGCTCAACCTGAAGGATTCCGGCGTCAAGGAAGTCGCCATCGCGCTGCGCAAGGGATCGGCCTCGGCCAAGAAGGCGGAGAACGCCGGCTTCAAGGTGATGGAAGTCGCCGAAGCTGCCAAATGGGCCGACCTCGTCATGATGCTGACCCCGGACGAGCTCCAGGGCGACATCTATCGCGAGCACCTGCACGACAACATGAAGAAGGGCGCGGCCCTGGTGTTCGCGCACGGCCTCAACGTCCATTTCAACCTACTCGATCCCCGCGCCGATCTCGACGTGCTGATGATCGCGCCGAAGGGCCCCGGCCACACCGTGCGCTCGGAATATCAGCGCGGCGGCGGCGTGCCCTGCCTGATCGCGATCGCCAAGGACGTCTCGGGCAACGCCCATGACCTCGGCCTGTCCTACGCCTCCGCCATCGGCGGCGGCCGCGCCGGCATCATCGAGACCACCTTCAAGGAAGAGTGCGAGACCGACCTGTTCGGCGAGCAGGTGGTGCTCTGCGGCGGCCTGGTCGAGCTGATCAAGGGCGGCTACGAGACGCTGGTCGAAGCCGGCTACGCCCCGGAGATGGCCTATTTCGAGTGCCTGCACGAGGTGAAGCTGATCGTCGACCTGATCTACGAAGGCGGCATCGCCAACATGAACTACTCGATCTCCAACACCGCCGAGTACGGCGAGTACGTCACCGGTCCGCGCATCATCACGGACGAGACCAAGAAGGAGATGCGCAAGGTTCTGGCCGACATCCAGGGCGGCAAGTTCGCCCGCGACTGGATGCTCGAGAACAAGGTCAACCAGACCTCGTTCAAGGCGACCCGCGCCAAGCTCGCTGAGCACCCGATCGAGGAAGTCGGCGCCAAGCTGCGCGACATGATGCCCTGGATCAAGAAGGGCGCGCTGGTCGACAAGAGCAAGAACTAAGTCTTTGTGCCCCGGACGCAGCGCAGCCCCCGGCGATGCAAAGCATCGTCCGGTGTGGTGCGCTGCTGATCCGGGGTCCATGCGGCTCCCGGGTCCCGGCTCCGCGCTTCGGTTCGCTGCGCTTGTCCGGGACACGGGTGAAAATCCGAGGCATGATCGCGGGGAACTCCAGGGAGGGGACCATGCGATCTGTCGTCGTCACCGGTGCGTCCACTGGCATCGGCTGGGCCACTACAAAATTCCTGGCCGGGCGCGGCTATCGCGTCTTTGGCAGTGTTCGCAAGCAGGCCGACGCCGACCGGCTGAGGGCCGAGTTCGGCGCCAATTTTACCCCGCTCTTGTTCGACGTCACCGATGAGGCTGCCGTCCTTGCCGCCGCGCGAGAAGTCCGCGAGGCGCTGGACGGGGAAACGTTGGCCGGCCTCGTCAACAATGCAGGCGTCGCGGTCGCCGGTCCCGTGCTCGAATTGTCGGCCGACGATTTTCGCCGCCAGATGGACATCAACGTCATCGGCCCCGTCATCGCGACGCAGGCGTTCGGGCCGCTGCTCGGTGCCGATCCCTCGCTGAAGGGGCCGAAGGGGCGGATCGTGATGATCAGCTCGGTCGCGGGCAAGAACGGCAATCCGCTGTCGGCGCCCTACTGCACCTCCAAGCATGCCATCGAGGGATTGGCGGAAAGCCTGCGCCGCGAATTGATGCTGTTCGGCATCGACGTCATCATCGTCGCGCCCGGCGCCGTGAAGACCCCGATCTGGAGCAAGGCCGAGCAGATCGATCTCTCCATCTACCAGAACTCGCCCTACCTGCCGGCGCTGAACAAGGTCATGGCCTTCATGATGGACCTCGGCGCCAAGGGCCTGCCGGCCGAGCGGATCGCCGAGATCGTGTTCGAGGCGCTGACGGCGGCGAGCCCCAAGGTGCGCTACCAGATCACGCCCGACCCGATGCGCCACCTGATCGCGGCCGTGCTGCCGAAGCGGACGCTCGATCGCATCATCGCCAAGCGGCTCGGGTTCCTGCCCCAGTAAGGTACCGTGTCCTGATTGATGCTGCGTTGCAACTGGAGGCAGAGGGATTGTCCGCGCTGGGGCGTCGAGGAGGGCGAGATCGAGCGGATGGCGGAAGCGGTGCTCGACCTGTTCATCTCAGGCATCGCAAAGCGCTAGGCCGGTGCTTGGCGATCTCGACCACCGTATCGCGGCGCGCCGCTCGCCGACATTAAGCGAAGGTCGGATCACGACGCGCGTTGCCTGTCCTTGACCGTTCCGTTACAGTTCTATGACATGGTGCAGGCTTCCGGCTGCGCCGGAGGCCCTGGTCGTTTTCGGGCCGGCCAGACGGCTTGGCATCACCGCACCGGACCAGAGTTGCGTGTCCTCGATGGCGTCCGCGCCCAATCCAGGTCCTTCTGCCACCACCGCCGTGCTGGCGAGCGTCGCCGCGCTCGGCATCTGGCGGCTGCTCGCCGTTGCCGCGCCGCACCTTGCCGCCCTCGCCCTGATGTACCAGACCGAGACCGATTTCGGCTCGCGGCTCTCCTTCGCGCTGGCCTGGGGCATCCTCAATTTCTTCTGGATCACATTGCTGCGCCGGCCGGCGCTCTCCGGCGCGCTGTCGCTGACCATGGTGGTCGTGCTGATGCTGCTGTCGCGGCTGAAGCACGACGTCGTGCAGATGACGGTCAACTTCATCGACCTGATGATGATCGACCGCGACACCGTCGCGTTTCTGTTCGCGATCTTCCCGAATTTGCGCTGGTCGGTGATCCTGGCCGGCCTGGTCACGCTGCCGCTGATGTATGCGCTGTGGTGGCTCGATCCGTTCCGCATCCGCCGTCTGCCCGCGCTCGCCTGCAAGCTGGCCTGTCTTGCCGCGCTGGTCGGCTATTCGCTCTATCACCCTGACGAGGCCTGGCGCGGTTATTACGACGACGGTTATCTCTCGAAATTCTTCCGCTCCGGCGTCAGTTCGGTCTCCGATTTCGTGCAATACGGCTTCATGGAATCGGCCGCCGCGACCAATGAGCGGCTCAACATGCCGCTGGTCGACTCCTGTCACCCCGCCGGGCGCCGGCCGAACATCATCATGATCCATGATGAATCGAGCTTCGACATCCGAGCGGCCCGCGGCATCAAGGTGCCGCAGGGCTATGGCAGCCACTTCAAATCCTGGGACGGCAAGCAACGCACGTTCCTGGCAGAAAGCAATGGCGGACCGAGCTGGTTCACCGAATACAACGTGCTTGCGGGGCTCTCCTCGCGTTCGTTCGGCCGCTTCGCCTATTTTGTGACACGGATCGCCTCGAGCCGCGTCGAGCGCGGGCTGCCGCTTGCGCTGCGCCGCTGCGGCTACGACACGATGTCGCTCTATCCCGCTCATGGCGGCTTCATGGCCGCCCGCAACTTTCAGATGACGACCGGTATCGAACGCTTCCTCGATTCCAAGGATCTCGGCGCCAAGGACGTCGAGCCCGACAGCTTCTTCTATGACAAGGCGCTGCAGCTGATCGGCCAGCAGCCGCCCAACAAGCCGCTCTTCACCTTCATCTATCTCGGCGCCAATCATTTCCCCTGGGAGACGCGCTTCCGTCCCGAGCTGCTGCCGAATTGGCGCGCGCCGGGCAATGTGGCGTCCATCGACGAATACCTGCGCCGGCAGGCGATGAGCGCCGAGCAGTACAAGGCGTTCGTCGCGGGGCTGAAGAAGAAATTTCCGGGCGAGCCCTTCCTGATCGTGCGTTACGGCGATCATCAGCCGGAGTTCGCGCCTGCCATCCTCGAGCCCGGGCTCGACGAGGGCGCTCTCGGCAAGAAGCTCGACGCCTACGATCCGCGCCTCTATGCGACCTATTATGCGATCGACGCCTTGAATTTCGAGCCGGTCAGAAGCGAGTCCGTGATGGACACGATCGATGGTCCCTATCTGCCGCTGGTGATCCAGGAGGCCGCGGGCATCCCGCTCGACCCGTCCTTTGCCGAGCAGAGGGAGATCATGCTCCGCTGCAAGGGCATCTTCTACGGCTGCAAAAACGGCGCCGAAGCGCGGCGGCTGAACCGTCTGCTGATCGATGCGGGGATGATTAGGGGACTGTAGGGTGGGCAAAGCGAAGCGTGCCCATCACCTGTCAGAGATCGTGGGCACGGCGCTTACGCGCCTTTGCCTACCCTGCGAGATCTCACTTTATCGCCCGCCCACCTTCTCCCACAGCCACTTCGCCACCACGTCCGGTGATGAATTCGCGTCGTTGCCGCTGGCGCGCAGGTTCGCCTCGCGCATGGTGGCGATGTCGATCTTGCCGAGCAATGGTCTCAGCGCCGCCTTGAGTCGCTCGTCACCGGCGCGCTTCGGTGCGAGCAGAAGGATCGCGTCATAGGGCGGGATGGCTTGCCTGGGGTCGTCGAGCGCGACCAGATCGTATTTCGCGATCAGGCCGTCGCTGGTGTAGCCGGCGATGACGTCGACCTCGCCGCTGGCCACCGCCGCATACATGAAGTCCGGCTGCATCTGGCGCTGGGCGCGGAACGAGAGGCCGTAGGCCTTCTGCAGCGCCGCCCATTCCGGCCGTGAGAAGAATTCGTAGTCGCCGGCGATCGACATCGTCGATGCGTGCGTGGCGAGATCGGCGATGGTGCGGATGCCGAGCGCCTCGGCACGTTTCTTCGGCATCACCAGCGCATAGGCGTTCTCGAAGCCGAGCTCGCCGAGCAGAGTGATGCCGTCCTTTGCCAGCGCAGTCTTCAGCTCCGCGATCAGCTCGGCGCGCGGCTTGATGTCGGTGCGATGCAGCTGGTTGGCCCAGAGCGTGCCGGAATAATCGACACAGAGATCGATGTCGCCGGCCTTCAACGCCCCGAAGATCACGCTGGAGCCGAGGCCCGAGCGCGCCGCCGCGGACAGGCCGGCGGCCCGCAGGCGGTCCCTGAGCAGGGCCGACAGCACATATTGCTCGGCGAATGTCTTGGCGCCGACGACATAGCCCTGCGACGGCCGCCCCATCGTCGGCACCAGCGTGGCGGCGACCAGCGCGGCGATGCCGGCCGCGCCGAGCGCGGAGCGGGCGCGGCTGCGCTGGCGCAGGCCACCTTCGATCAGGCCGAGCAGCTGATCGACGGCGAGTGCGAGCAGGGCCGAGGCAAAGCAGCCGAACAGCACGAACACCCAGTTCTGGGTCTGAAGTCCGGCAAAGATGTAATTGCCGAGGCTGGTCTGTCCGATCGGCGTCGACAGCGTCGCGGTGCCGATCACCCATACCGCGGCGGTGCGGACGCCCGCCATCATCACCGGCAACGCCAGCGGCAGCTCGACCATGATCAACGACTGGCGTGCGGTCATGCCGACGCCCTTGGCGGCCTCGATCAGTGCGGGATCGATGCCGTTGAGCCCGGTGATGCCGTTGCGCAGCACCGGCAGCATCGAATAGAGCGCGAGCGCCAGCATCGCCGGCAGGAAGCCGAAGGCCGAGAAGGACACGCCGAACCAGGCCAGCGTCACGGATGCCGCCAGCAGCAGCAGCGGATAGAACAGCGCGAGCAGCGCCAGACCCGGCACCGTCTGCACGATGCTGGCGATCGCGAGCAGGACGGCGCGCGGCGCTGGGCGGTTGCGCGTCAGGATCGCCAGCGGCAGGCTGACGACGAGACCGAGCGCGAGCGCGGCCAGACTCACCCGGACGTGGTTGCCGAGATAATCGGGCAGATGCGCCAGCGCCTCGCCCCAGCGTGGATCGGCAAGCAGGCTCATGCCGCGCCGCCCGGCGGCAGCAGCGCGTTCAGCCGTTCGATCTGGCGGCGCGGCGTGCGCAGCAGCTCCAGCACGTAAGCCTCGCCGCTGGTCGACAGTTCGGCGGGGGTGCCCTGGGCGAGCAGCTTCCCGCCGCGCATCACCGCGATGCGGTCGGCGAGCAGGATCGCCTCCGTGATGTCATGCGTGATCATCACGGTGGTCAGGCCGAGCTTGCGGTGCAGCGACCGATAGTCCTCGCCGAGCGCGTCGCGGGTGAGCGGATCGAGCGCGCCGAACGGCTCGTCCATCAGCACGATGCGAGGCTTCGCCGCAAGCGCCCGCGCCACCCCGACGCGCTGGCGCTGGCCGCCGGAGAGCGCCTCGGGCAGCCGGTCGCGATGCGCGTCACGGTCGAGCTGCACCAGCTCCAGCAATTCGTCGACCCGCGCTGCGATATCCGCCGCCGGTTCGCCCAGCAGCCTCGGTGTGACCCCGATATTGTCGACGACGCTCAGATGCGGAAACAGCCCGCCGCTCTGGAACACGTAGCCGATCCGCCGCCGCAGCGCGACCGGATCGACGCTTTGCACGTCCTCGCCTTCCACCGTGATGCTGCCGCTGTCTGCCTCGATCAGCCGGTTGGCGAGCCGCAGCAGCGTGGTCTTGCCGGAGCCCGAGCCGCCGACGATCGCCAGAAATTCGCCTTCGGCGACATCGAGCGAGACGCCGTCGACGGCCTTCAGCGAGCCGAAGCTCTTGCTGACGTGGGAATAGCTGATGGCCGGTTTGGAAGGCATCTCAATTGGGCTCGCTCTCCTTACCCTCCCCTGGAGGGGGAGGGTCGATCGCGCGGAAGCGCGAGCGGGGTGGGGTGATCTCTCAACTCGGGCACTGTTGGACGTGGAGAGACCGGCACCCCACCCCGGTTCGCATTCCGCTTCGCTTCATGCGCACCGACCCTCCCCCTCCAGGGGAGGGTAAGAGCGCGGCAAGCCCATGCGTAGCACGCTTGGCGCCTTGATTGAACTTGGCCGCGCGAGCGGCTAAGGCATCAAGCGAAATTCGGAGGAAGCATATGTCGACGCCCACGGCGGTGGCGCTGGAAGATGCCAAGGTCGCGTTCCGGCTCGGGGACGGGCGGGTCTATACGGCGGTGGAGAAAGCCCATCTTGCGGTTGCGCAGGGCGAGTTCGTGGCCATCGTCGGGCCTACGGGCTGCGGGAAATCGACGCTGCTCAACGTCGCGGCGGGGCTGCTGAAGCCGGCCGCCGGCAGCGTCAGGATTTTCGACCGGCCGCTGGCCGGGCTGAACCGGGATGCCGGCTATTTGTTCCAGGCCGACGCGCTGTTCCCCTGGAAGACCGCGCTCGACAATGTCGCGATCGGGCTCGAGGTGCAGGGCATGCCGCGCAGTGAAGCGCTGCCGCGGGCGCAGCAATGGCTGACATCGGTCGGCCTCGGCGCCTTCGCGAACCGCTATCCGCACATGCTTTCCGGTGGCCAGCGCAAGCGCGTGGCGCTGGCGCAGGTGCTGATCCGCGACCCAAAGATCCTCTTGATGGATGAGCCTTTCGGGCCGCTGGATGCGCAGACCCGCCAGGTGATGGGCAATCTGCTGCTCGACCTCTGGAGCGCCGACCGCAAGGCCGTGCTGTTCGTGACCCATGATCTCGAAGAGGCGATCGCGCTCGCCGACCGCGTCGTGATCATGTCGGCCGGTCCGTCCTCGCGCATCATCGGCGATTGGCGCGTCAGCTTGGCCCGCCCGCGCGATATCTTCGAGGTGCGGCTGGACAAGGGATTCCACGAGCTCCATCGCGAGATCTGGGGCGTGCTCAAGGACGAGGTGATGAAGGGCTACGCGCAATCCACGCAAGCGGCGGAGGCGGTCTGATGTCGCGCCCGACGCTGTTCGCGCTGCAGGTCCTGGTCGCGGTCGTCGGCCTGGTATTGTGGCAGGTGCTGTCGACCGTTCCCGTGTTCGGCAAGATCCTGCTGCCGCCGTTCTTCTTCTCCAATCCGCTCGACGTCTTCAGCCAGATCGTGAAATGGTTCTCTTCCGGCGTGATCTGGAAGCATCTCGGCATCACGCTGACGGAATCGATCCTGGCCTTCGTGATCGGTTCGGCCGGTGGCGTGCTGGTCGGCTTCTGGTTCGCGCGCCAGCCGCTGGTGGCCGCGGTGTTCGATCCGTACGTGAAGATGATCAACGCACTGCCGCGCGTGGTGCTGGCGCCGATCTTCGCGCTGTGGCTTGGCCTCGGCATCTGGTCCAAGGTCGCGCTCGGCGTGACGCTGGTGTTCTTCATCGTGTTCTTCAACGTCTATCAGGGCGTCAAGGAGGTCAGCCGCACCGTGCTCGACAACGGCCGCATGCTCGGCATGAACGAGCGGCAGCTGATGCAGCACGTCTATTGGCCCTCGGCGCTGTCCTGGATGTTCTCCTCGCTGCACACCTCGGTCGGCTTCGCCGTGGTCGGCGCGGTGGTCGGGGAATATCTGGGGTCTGCGGCAGGGCTCGGCTACCTCATTCAGCAGGCCGAGGGTGTGTTCGACGTTGCCGGCGTGTTCGCCGGCATGTTCGTGCTCTCGGCCTTCGTGATCCTGATCGACTTCGGGGTGACGCTGGTGGAGCGGCGCCTGCTGGTGTGGCGGCCGACGGCGTCGGACGGGCGGGGTTAGGCTGTAACGGTCTCGATTGAATGGCCGGCGAAGCGCTTCTCAAGGCAGCCCTGCTGCTCTATGGTGCCGCCGGCCGAACGGAGGAAACCAATGAAGAACACGATTGCCAGGCTCGCCGGCGCGCTGCTCGCGCTGACGCTCACCGTCTCGCTTGCCCAGGCGCAAAGCAAGGTCACCATCGCGGTCGGCGGCGGCTCCTGCCTGTGCTATCTGCCGACGGTGCTGGCCAGGCAACTCGGCGAATACGAGAAGGCCGGCCTCAATGTCGAGCTCGTGGACCTCAAGGGCGGCTCGGACGCGCTGAAGGCCGTGCTCGGCGGCAGTGCCGACGTCGTCTCCGGCTATTTCGACCATTGCGTCAATCTCGCCGCCAAGAAGCAGGAGCTCCAGTCCTTCGTGGTCTATGACCGCTATCCCGGCCTCGTGCTGGTGGTCGCGCCCTCGCGGACCAATGAGATCAAATCGGTCAAGGATCTCGCCGGCAAGAAAGTCGGCGTGAGTGCGCCCGGCTCCTCCACCGACTTCTTCCTCAAATACATGCTCAAGAAGAACGGGATCGATCCCACCAGCGTCGCCGTGATCGGCGTCGGTCTCGGCGCCACCGCGGTCGCCGCCATGCAACAGGGCCAGATCGACGCTGCCGTAATGCTCGATCCCTCGGTGACCGTGCTTCAGGGCAGCCACAAGGATCTGCGCATCCTCTCGGACACCCGCACGCAGAAGGACACGCTCGAGACATTCGGCGGCGAGTATCCTGGCGGCGCGCTCTACTCGACCGTGGCCTGGATCAACGGCCACGAGAAGGAAGCGCAGGCGCTCACCAATGCCATCCTCGCCACGCTGGCCTGGATCCATTCGCACTCGCCAGAGGAGATCATGGCGAAGATGCCGGAAGAGACGGTCGGCAAGAACAAGGATCTCTATCTCGCCGCGCTGAAGAACACGATCCCGATGTACTCGGAGACCGGCAAGATGGACCCGAAGGGGGCGGACGCCGTGCTCGCGGTGTTCAGCGTCGGCTCGCCCGAGGTGGCCAATGCCAAGATCGACGTCAGCAAGACCTTCACCAACAAGTTCGTCGAACAAGCCAAGAAGACCACGGGAAACGTCAAATAGCCGACGCGATAGCCGTTCCGCATGACGTCACCGATCATTCATCGCGTCACGACGCTCGCTCTTGCGGTGCGGCCGATCGTCTGGCCGTTCGCGGAGGAGCGCCGTGACGAGATCGCGGCGCACTTCGCCGAGAAGCAGCGCGAGCGGCCGAAGATCTGGAACGGCCGGGTCCTGCTCGGGCGCGATCCCGTGTTCGCGGGCGGCCATTTCGCTTCCACTTATTTCGAGACCGATTTTGCAAGCTTCCTCGCCTGGCGCGACTGGGGTTTTCCCGGCGTCCCCGTGTTCAACGGTTTCGGCATGGGCGCGCTGCGTACCTCCGACGGCGCCTTCATCATGGGCGAGATGGCGCAGCACACCGCCAATGCGGGCCGTATCTATTTCCCGTCGGGCACGCCTGATCTCGACGACGTCAGGGACGGCGCACTGGACATCCCCGGCAGCGTCGTCCGCGAGCTCGAGGAGGAGACCGGCCTGACGCCGGCGGACTACCGGGCCGAGCCGGAATGGCACTGCGTCGTCAGCGGTCCGACGATTGCGATGATGCAGGTGCTCAACCTGGATATGTCGGGAGAGGAGGCCCGCGCCCGGATCGAAGCCAACCTCGCCCGCGAGGACGAGCCCGAATTGTCGGCCATCCATCTCGTGCGCGGGATGAGTGATCTGAAGCCGACCATGCCGCGATTTGTCACGGCCTTTATCGAGCAGCAGTTCGCCTCGCGCTGATGCGCAAGGCTTGACATCCCTGCGCTCTGCCCATGTGATGGGGGCAAGCAAGATCAAGACGAATGCAACGCACAATCGTCCAGGGAGGTTCTGATGCGCATGCGCATGGCTGCCCGTTTGCTACGTGGGCTGTTGGTCGCGATATCAGCGACAGGCTTGGCGGTGTCCGCCGAGGCCCAAGACAAGGCTCAGGACAAGAAGCTCAAGATCGGTGTCATCTATGATCTGACGGGCCCGCTCGCCGGTGGCGGCTCGGAGCTGCAATATACCGGCGCGAGAATCATGCTGGATCAGTACAGCGGGAAGGACGTCGAGGGCTACAAGATCGAGGCGATCTATGCCGATGCTCAGAGCAAGCCGGACGTCGCCATCAATGAAGCGATCCGTTTGATCGAGCAGGAAAAGGTCGACATGCTGCTCGGCTTCTTTTCCTCGGCGCAGTGCGTGCCGGTGGCAGCGCGCGTCGAGCAGCTGAAGAAGTTCATGTGGATCACGACCTGCATCTCGTCTGCGGTGCTGGAGAACAAGAACTACAAATACGTGTTTCGGCCGCAGGCCTCCGGCGATCAGTTCGGCATGATGACGATGGACTTCATCGCGCAGAACACGAAGGAGAAGCTGGGCAAGGAGCCGAAGGATCTGCGGGTCGCCATCATCCATGAGGATGGCGCCTACGGCGTCGACGTCGCCAAGGGCAACGAAGCCGGTGCCAAGAAGGCCGGCTTCAACATCGTGCTCAGGGAAGGCTATTCGGCCACGGCCCCGGATTTGTCTGCGCTGGTCACCAAGCTGAAGCGGGCCAAGCCGGATGTGGTCTTCCACACCGGCTACAATCCCGACATCACCCTGTTGCTCCGGCAAGCCCGCGAGCAGGGGCTGAAGTTCGGGGCGCTGGTGGGACATGGCGCGGGCTACGGGGTCTATGAAAAGCTGAAGGAAGGCCTCGGCGCGGATGTCAACTACGTCTTCAACACCGATCCGATCTCGATCTGGCTCGCCAACCAGAAGAGCATGGATCCGAAGCTGCCGCCGATCATCAAGGCGGTCGGCGAGGAGTTCGACAAGCGCAAGCCGGGCCTCGCCATCCGTTCGGCTCATGTCGGCATGGCGGCGTCCAACACCCACCTGTTCCTGACCGACGTGCTGCCGCGAGCCATCAAGAAATACGGCGGCATCGATCCCGACTCCCTGCGCAAGGCAGCACTCGACACCGACATCCCCGAAGGCGGCACCATGCTCGGCTTCGGCGTCAAATTCCACGGCGAGGGCTCGCCCATGGCCGGCCAGAACGAGCGCTCGTTCCCCGTCGTGATCCAGTACGTCGACGACAAGTCCTACGTGGTGTGGCCCAAGAGCCAGGCGCAGCGCGAGGCCGTGCTGCCGCTGCCGAAGGGCACCACCTATAGCAACCAGTAGCGGCGGAGAGCCTTGGTGCTGGAAGTCAGCGGGCTGGTGAAGCGGTTTGGCGGCTTCACTGCCGTGAACAACGTGTCGTTTCGGGTCGACCAGGGCGAGATCCTCGGCCTGATCGGCCCCAACGGCTCGGGCAAGAGCACGATCTTCAACATGCTCTCCGGCACGCTGGCGCCGACCTCGGGCTCGATCCTGTTCGGCGGCTCCGAGATCGCGGGCCTCGCCCCGCACCGGATCATCAACAGCGGCATCGGGCGGACCTTCCAGATTCCGCGGCCGTTCCGCCGCCTGACCATCTTCGAGAACGTTGCGCTCGCGGGCTTTTATGGGCAGGGCCGCCACAGCCGCGTCAAGGCCGAGGAGGCGGCCGAGCGTTCGCTTGCGATGGTCGGCCTGCCGACCGATCGCCATGCCAGCGTCGACGGTCTCGGTGCCGCCGGCCTGAAGAAGCTCGAGCTCGCCAAGGCGCTCGCCACCGCGCCGAAGCTGCTGCTGGCCGACGAGAGCCTCGGCGGCCTCGACGAGGCCGAGATGGACCAGGCCGCCGACATGCTGCGCAACATCCGCGACGAGCTCGGCATCACCATCATCTGGGTCGAGCACATCATGGGCGTCTTGATGCGCGTCGTCGATCGCGTCATGGTGCTCGATCACGGCGAGAAGATCTCGGAAGGCCTGCCGAGCGCGGTCGCCGGCGATCCGCGCGTCATCGAGGTCTATCTCGGCACCGATGCCGAGACGACGCAGGCCGCGGCCGCCGAAGCGCGCCGCCGCGCGGGAGGCTAGCCGATGCTGGAGCTCCGCGCCGTCAATGCCGGCTATGGTACGTTCCAGGCGCTGTTCGACGTCAGCCTCGACGTCAGGGCCGGCGAAGCCGTCGGCGTCATCGGCCCCAACGGCGCCGGCAAGACCACCCTGATGCGCGTCATCTCCGGCCTGATCCGGCCCTCGCGCGGCTCGATCCGGATGGAAGGCGTCGACGTCGTGGCAACGCCGCCGCACAAGATCGTCAGCCTCGGCATCGCGCATGTGCCGGAGAACCGGCGATTGTTTCCGCAGCTCACGGTCGACGACAATCTCAAGATGGGCGCGTTCATGAAGGAGGCGCGCGGGCATTATGCCGAGCGGCTCGAGGTCGTGTTCGACCTGTTCCCGCGCCTGAAGGAGCGGCGGCACCAGATGGCCGGCACGATGTCCGGCGGCGAGCAGCAGATGTGCGCGATCGGCCGCGCGCTGATGTCCAATCCGAAGTTGCTGCTGCTCGACGAGCCGTCGGCGGGGCTCGCGCCGGTCGTGGTGCAGCAGGTGTTCGAGCTGGTGAAGCGGATTCGCGCCAGCGGGCTGACGGTGCTGATCGTCGAGCAGAACGTGCAGCAGGTGCTGAAAGTGGTCGATCGCGCCTATCTGATCGAGGCCGGCTCGATCCGCGCGTCCGGCACCGCGGCCGAGATGCTGGCGAGCGATACGGTCAAGGAAGCGTATCTCGGGGTGTGATGGGCATGCAGGGATTCCTCGACGTCTTCGACATCTACCTGCTGGAGGCCGTGATCAACGGCATCCTGCTCGGCGGCGTGCTGGCGCTGCTCGCGCTCGGGCTCAACCTGATCTTCGGCGTCATCGACGTGACCTGGATCTGCTACGCCGAGCTGGTGATGATCGGCATGTACGGCATGTATTTCTTGGTGCAGGTTTACGGCGTCAGCTATTTCGTTGCCGCCCCGCTCACCATCCTGCTGGTCGCCGTGCTTGGCGCGGCGCTGCATTACCTCGTGATCGCGCCGCTACTGACCGCGCCGCCGATCAACCAGCTGCTCGCGACCGGCGGCGTGCTGTTCGTGCTGCAGAGCTTTGCCACCGTCGCCTTCGGCATCGACTTCCGCAATCTCGGCATCCGCCTGCCGGTGCTCGCCTTCGGCGACATGAATTTCAGCTATGCGCGGCTGCTGTCGTTCCTGGCGGCGCTGGTCGGCATGGTCGCGGTCTACCTGTTCATGACGCGCACCTTCACCGGCACTGCGATCCGCGCCATCTCGCAGGACCGCCAGATCATGGCGCTGATGGGTGTCGACACCAGGCGGATCTATCTCATCACCTCCGCGCTCGGCGGCGCGCTGGCCGGGCTCGCCGCCTGCCTTCTCGTGCTGCAATATGACGTGCACCCCTTCGTCGGCCTGTCGTTCGGGCCGATCACCTTCCTCATTTGCGTGCTCGGGGGCCTCGGCAACTTCATCGGCGGCTTCATCGCCGCCTTCGTGTTTGCCGAGATCATCTCGCTCGGCGGCCTGTTCTCCGATCTCGAATGGGGCTACGTGCTCGCCTTCGCCTTCTTCATCGTCATGATGTTCATCCGGCCCGCGGGCCTCCTGGCGAGGCGCCGATGACGGGGCAGGGGCGGCTTGCGGCATGGGGAATAGGCCTGGCGGCGCTGGTCGCGCTGCCGTTCGTCTATCGCGATCCCTATCATCTGCACATCCTGGTGCTGATCCTGATCTGGTCGTTCGCCTACACCTCCTGGTCGGTGATGGGACGGTTCGGCCTGGTCTCGCTCGGGCACGGCGGCTTCATGGGGATCGGCGCCTATGTCACCGCGCTGCTTTGGAATCACGCAGGGCTGTCGCCCTGGATCGGCATTCCCATCAGCATGATCGCGGCCGGCGCGCTGGCGCTGATCGTCGGCTATCCTTGCTTCCGCTTCCGCATCACCGGGCATTATTTCGTGCTGGTGACGCTGGCGCTGTCGGGCATCGTGCTCCAGGTCATCACCGCGACGCGCGACTACACCGGCGGCTCGCTGGGCTACACGCCGAACCGGACCTCGGGCAGCAAGCTGCTGGCGCTGCAATTCGACGACAAGACGACCTGGTACCTGATCGCGCTCGGGGTCTGGCTGTTCGGCATCGTGGTCTGGCACTGGGTCGACCGCAGCATGGCCCGCTATGCGCTGGAGGCGATCTCGGAGGACGAGGACGCGGCGGCCGCCGCCGGCGTCGACGTCACCGCGGAGAAGCTGAAGATCACGCTGCTCAGCGCGTTGATGACGGCGCTGGCGGGCGCGATCTACTGCCAGTACCAGATGTTCATCACGCCCGACACCGTCAGCGGCATCGCGGTGTCGCTGCAGATGGTGTTCGCGGCCATCGTCGGCGGCCTGTTCGTCTCGCTCGGCCCGACCGTCGGCGCCATCATCACCATCATGCTGGCCGAGACCCTGCGCATCGGTTTCGGTACCAAGGCGGTCGGCTGGGACAACCTTGTCTACGGGCTATTGCTCGTGCTTTTCATCATATTCCTTCCCAAGGGCATCCTTGGTAGCTTGCTCGACCGATTGAAGCCGCAACGCAAGGTGCCCCGCGCTCATGAGCAAGAAACCGTCCAAGCCGCTCGCCCAGGAGCTTGACCGCTACATTACGCCGTTCCGCTATGACGGTTCGGGCAAGTTTCATCTCAAGGATCACAAGACCAGCGAGAAGGGCGGTCTCGACAAGGAGGCGGCGCAGGCGATTCTCGACGCCAACAAGAAGCGGCTGACCGAGTTTCAGGAGAAGCTCTACGCGCAGGACCGCTGGTCGCTGCTGATCGTGTTCCAGGCCATGGATGCCGGCGGCAAGGATAGTGCGATCAAGGCGATCTTCGAAGGCATCAACCCGCAGGGCTGCGAGGTCCATGCCTTCAAGGCGCCGAGCAGCAAGGAGCTCGACCACGACTTCCTCTGGCGCCATGTGATCGCGCTGCCCGAGCGCGGCCGTATCGGCATCTTCAACCGTTCCCACTACGAGGAATGCCTGGTGACGCGCGTGCATCCGGAGCTTCTCGCCAAGGAGAAGCTGCCGCAGAGGCTCCTCACCAAGAACATCTGGAAGGAGCGGTTCGAAGACATCTCCGCATGGGAGCGCTATCTCTGCCGCAACGGCACCGTGGTGCTGAAGTTCTTCCTCAACGTCTCCAAGGACGAGCAGCGCGAGCGCTTCCTCGACCGGCTGCAGGATCCGGCCAAGCAGTGGAAATTCTCGATGGGCGACATCGAGGAGCGCGCGCTGTGGCCGCGCTACCAGGCGGTCTACCAGGATATCGTCCGGCACACGGCGACGTCTCATGCGCCTTGGTACGTCGTGCCGGCCGACCACAAATGGTTCGCGCGCGTCGTGATCGGCTCAGTGATCAATGCGACGCTCGAAAAGCTCGACTTGCGCTTTCCCCGCGCCGACAAGGCCTCGCTGCGCGAGTTCGACGAGGTGCGCAAGGCGCTGGAGCAGGAAGAAAACAGAGGCAATACAAAAAAATCGCGAAAACAACCCCATGCACAGTAGCCGGTGGCAGCAAAATCAACGGCTTGGGGTCGCCGGGAAAGAGTTCTAAATTTGCGAATTTTGTCGCGTCGGGCAAAACAGACGCTCGGCGCGCCCTGCGGAACCGGCGGCTCAATTGTGATGTCGCACCCCGGCTGATCCCGCTTGACAGTTTTGTGTCACAGGAGGACCATGCCGACGGTCGCAAACAAGCGACGCGCAACGTCCACCTCATGAGCAAGGGGAGGTCTATGACTCCACCTCCGCAAATCCAGCCGCGTTAAGTGCGATGGAGCTCGTTCGGACTATCGCATAGCGGCAAAAACCGCGAACGGCACGCCGGGTCAAGGTTTAGCGGGCTGCATCAGTGAGGCAGAGCCCCTACCTTCCCGGCGCTGTATTTTTTATCGCATCGATCGTGCTGCCGGCCGTGGCCAAGCGGCGGCGCCGATCACATCCTGCTTTTGTCCTCCTTCCTCCTCGCATCGAGAGCCGCTTTCCCACGGCGCATCCTTCGAGACGTCCGCCGTTGGCGGGCCCTCAGGATGAGGATCGAGTGCGCGGCTGCAGTTTCAACGAGGACCAATGCTGCTGAGCCTCACCCTGAGGAGCGCTCGAAGAGCGCGTCTCGAAGGGCGAGGCCTGCGCTCGGAGCGTGATGGCCTCCGACCTCAATGCGATCCTCCGGGAAGCTCGCTTCGCAGAGACGTAGTTCCCTCACCTCGCATCGCGACAAATGCCAAGAGAATGTCGCCTCGAAGGCCAATTTCCGACACAGGCGAGAGGCGAATAGCGGCAATCCGACATGACGCATGTGTTTCGGTGGTCCCGACGCCGCCGGCGCATGCATTTTTTTCAGGGAATCCTCGTGTCGCAGAAGCTTGCCCAAGCCTTCCTCGCCGTTCTCTTCCTCGCGCTCTCCTTCCCCAGCGTGCGCGCCGAGCAGGCGCAGCCCGCGACGACCAATGCGGCCGCGTTGTCGCCCGAGGAGGCCAGGCGCGCGCTTGAGACGCTCCAGGACGACAAGAAACGCGCGCAGATGATCGACACGCTGCGCGCGATCGCCAATGCGTCCGGTCCACAGCAGCCCGCGACGCCTGCGGCCGCGCAGACGTCGCCGATCCCGCTCTCGGCTGACGGCCTCGGTGCGCAGCTCCTGCTCACGGTGTCGGAGGAGATCGGCGAGATCTCGAGCGAGATCGCCAGCGTGGCGCGGACGATCACGCATTTCCCGGCGTTCTATTACTGGATCGTGCGGACCGCCAACGATCCCGCGGCCTATAACCTTCTGATCGAGATCGCCTGGAAGCTCGCATTGGTGCTCGGTTGCGCGCTGGTGGCCGAGTGGGTGCTGTTCCGCCTGATCCGCCGCCCGGTTGCCTTCCTGGAAGGACGCGTGCCGCAAGCCGCGCATCTGCCGGCGCAGGTGCTGCCGATTGCCGATCCGCCGTCTTCGGTCGCCGATGTCACCCCCGCGCCCGAGTTGCACAAGCGCCGTCACAGCCTTGCGCGCGTCTGGCAGGTCATGCTGCGGCTGCCCCCCGTGTTCGGCCGCCTCGTGCTCGAGCTGCTTCCCGTTCTCGTCTTCGTGGGCGTCGCGACGGCGTTGCTCGGCACCGAGATCGGCCAGCCTACCACGGTCCGCCTCGTGATCCTCGCCGTCGTCAACGCCTACGCGTTCTCGCGCGGGCTCATCTGCGTGGTGCGCGCGTCGGCAGGGCCGTTCGGCCTGTTTCCGGTGCGCGCCGAGACGGCGGCCTATGTCGAGATCTGGGCGCGCCGCATCGTCGGCGTCGGCGTCGCCGGCATCGCCTTTGCCAATGTCGCGCTGCTGCTCGGTCTGCACCGCGCCGGCTATGCCGCGCTGCTGCGCATGGTGATGCTGATCGTGCACCTCTTCGTCGTCGTCATCATCCTGCAATGCCGGCGGCAGGTTGCCGAGGCCATCCGCGCGCCGGCCGACCGGCAGGGAATCGCGGCCCGCCTGCGCAACCGCATCGCCGGCGGCTGGCATTA
Source organism: Bradyrhizobium sp. 22 (assembly GCF_000482425.1). Taxonomy (NCBI): domain Bacteria; kingdom Pseudomonadati; phylum Pseudomonadota; class Alphaproteobacteria; order Hyphomicrobiales; family Nitrobacteraceae; genus Bradyrhizobium; species Bradyrhizobium sp. 22. Next base: position 577,279 of record NZ_KI519400.1, on the reverse strand, counting down.
TCTCGCCATCGCCCTGGATCTCGCGCTGTGGGCGGTGTGGGCGCTCAACATCCGCAACGGCTATTCGCTGCTGCTGCAATATTTCGTCGGCACCATCGTGGTCGCCGTGATCACGCGGCTCGCCGTCATGCTGACGCTGAGCCTGATCGACCGCGGCTTCCGCATCCAGCCGGAGATTCTCCAGCGCTTTCCGGGCCTCGAGATCCGCGCCAACCGCTATTTGCCGCTGCTGCGCAAGATCGTGTCGGGCGTGATCGTCTTCATCGGCCTGGTGGCGGTGCTCGAAGTCTGGGGTGTGGACGCCATCGTCTGGTTCTACGGCGGCCAGATCGGCAGCCGGCTGATCTCCGCTTTGGTGACGATCGGCCTCGCCGTGTTCATCGCCGCCGCGATCTGGGAAGCCAGCAACGCGCTGCTGGACCGCCAGATCAACACGCTGTCGCGCGATGGGCACTATGCCCGCGCCGCGCGCCTGCGCACCTTTCAGCCGATGCTGCGCACCGCGCTGCTCTGCCTGATCGCAACGATCGTCGGCCTCACCGCGCTGAGCGAGATCGGCGTCAATGTCGCGCCGCTGCTGGCGGGCGCCGGCATCGTCGGCATCGCCATCGGCTTCGGCTCGCAGAAGCTGGTGCAGGATCTCATCACGGGTCTGTTCCTGCTGCTGGAGAACACGGTGCAGGTCGGCGACAATGTCAGCGTGTCGGGGCTGTCCGGGACGGTCGAGAACGTCTCGATCCGCACCATCCGCCTGCGCGCGGGCGACGGCGCGGTGCACATCGTGCCGTTCAGCGCGGTCACGACCATCACCAATGCCAGCCGCGGCGCCGGCAACGCCTCGGTCAGCGTCAACGTCGCCTACAGGGAGGACACCGACCGCGCCGGCCAGATCCTCAAGGACATCGTCGACGAGATGCGCCGCGAACCCGAATTCCGCGCGCTGATCCGCGGCGACCTCGATCTTTGGGGCATCGACAAGGTGGACGGCGCGATGGTGTCGATCGTCGGCCAGATCCGCTGCACCGAGGCGGGGCGCTGGCCGGTCCAGCGCGAATTCAACCGCCGCATGAAGCTGCGCTTCCAGCAGAACGGCATCAACATCGCATCCGCCACCCAGACCATCCTGATGCACATCGCGCCGCCGGCAGATGCCGCGGCCAATCTGACGCCGCGGCGGGCGGCCGGTTAGTCGCCCGCGGAAATTTCCGGCTTGCCTCCGTCCAGCCGGCAGCGTTCACTCTGTCTCCAGCCCGCTGCCGGCATTCCGACCGTGGACGAGGCGGGCCTGCCGGGGCTCTATATTTCCTACTGGCACGGCATCTGGGCACCGAAGACCACGCCGAAGGAGATCGTGGCCAAGCTGAACGCAGCCATCGTCGGCGTGCTTGCCGATGCCGCGGTCGAGCGGCGCTTTGCCGAATTGGGTCAGGAGATACCACCGCCCGACCAGCAGACGCCTGAGGCGCTCGCGGCTTTCCAGAAGGCCGAGACCGCGAAATGGTGGCCGATCGTGAAGGCGGCCAACATCAAGCCGGAATAGCTGTGCATGGCGCCGTAAGCACTTTTCCTCATCCTGAGGAGGCCGCGCAGCGGCCGTCTCGAAGGATGGCCGTGGGCGAGACCTCGTCCTTCATGGTTCGAGACGCGCGTACCGCGCTCCTCACCATGAGGAGAGAGAGCTGTCTTGCCGCGTTAACTTTTGCTCCCGTAACCGCCAGTCGTTCGCGGCAATCTCGCTGCGGTGCGAGATCACAATCGGCGCCTCAGTCTCTACGTCCTTGATCTCGATGGGGCGCTGGCCGACAATGTCCGCTGTTCAATGTGAAGCTCCTTGGGGGAATTCGTGAATAGACCTGCTCGGGTCGTTGCCCAATCGACGTCGTCAAATCCGCCGCAAGGCATGGCGCTGCTGCGCGATCCCCTGCTCAACAAAGGCACCGCCTTCACGGAATCCGAGCGCGCCGCACTCGGCCTGCGCGGCCTGCTGCCGCCTTGCGTGCTGACGATGGAGACGCAGGCGCAGCGCGTCCTCACCAATCTGCGCACGCTGCCGACCGATCTGGAAAAATATGTCGCGCTGAACGCGCTGCATGACCGCAACGAGGCGCTGTTCTTCCGCCTCGTCGTCGACCATATCGACGAGATCCAGCCGATCATCTACACGCCGACGGTCGGGCTCGCCTGCCAGAAATACGGCCTGATCTTCCAGCGGCCGCGCGGCATGTTCATCTCATCGCGCGATCGCGGCCAGATCGCCGAGCTCCTGAAGAACTGGCCCTACCAGGCCAAGCTGATCGTCGTCACCGACGGCGAGCGCATTCTGGGGCTTGGCGATCTCGGCGCCAACGGCATGGGCATCCCGGTCGGCAAGCTCTCGCTCTATTCGGCCTGCGCCGGCGTGCACCCGGAAACGTGCCTGCCGATCGTGCTCGACGTCGGCACCAACAACGAAGAGCTGCTGAACGATCCCTATTATCTCGGCCTGCGCGAGCGGCGGCTCACGGGCGAGGCCTATGACAGCTTCGTCGACGAGTTCATGCAGGCTGCACGAAAGACCTTTCCGGGCGTGCTGATCCAGTTCGAGGATTTCGCCAATCATTCGGCGTTCAAGCTGCTGCACAAATATCGCGACGAAGCCTGCGTCTTCAACGACGACATCCAGGGCACCGCGGCGGTGGCGCTCGCCGGACTGTTCTCGGCTCTGCGCATCTCCGGCGGCAAGCTCAGGGATCAGCGCATCCTGTTCCTCGGCGCGGGCGAGGCGGCGACCGGCATCGCCGATCTCGTGGTGTCGGCCATGATGGCGGAAGGCGCTAGCGAAGCGGACGCGCTCCGGCGCAACTGGCTGGTGGATTCCCGGGGCCTCGTCGTCGGCGGCCGCGACGGTCTCTCCGGCCACAAGCTGCGCTATGCGCATGCCGGCCAGGCGCCGATCTCCGACTTCCTCACCGCGATCAAGACGCTGAAGCCGACGGCGATCATCGGCGTCGCCGCGGTCGGCGGCGCGTTCACGCCGGAGGTGCTCAAGACCATGGCCGAGCTCAACGAACAGCCGATCGTGTTCGCGCTCTCCAACCCGACCTCGAAGGCGGAATGCTCGGCCGAGGATGCCTATCGCTACACCGGGGGCCGGGCGCTGTTCGCCTGCGGCAGCCCGTATGATCCGGTCAAGCTCAACGGTCGCAGCTTCGTGCCGCGCCAGGGCAACAATTCCTACATCTTCCCCGGCGTCGGCCTCGGCGTCATCGCCAGCGGCTCGAAGCTGGTGACCGACGAGATGTTCATGGCGGCGGCCCATACGCTGGCCGATTGCGTCGGCAAGGAGGACCTCGCCCAGGGCAGTCTCTATCCGGCGTTGCCGCGCATTCGCGAGGTCTCGGTCCGCATCGCCGCGGCCGTTGCCGACGTCGCCTATCAGCGCGGGCTGGCGGCCGGACCGGCGCCCAACGACGTCAAGGCCCTGGTCCAGTCCCAGATGTACGAGCCGCATTACTGAGACACCGCGTCGGCCGGTCCGCCTCGCCCGGCTGTCCCGATTCAGGACGCGTCACTGTGGTGGAATCGTCACAGCTGACGCGAAATGGCGGTGGCCGCACGCCTGCTTTTGTTCCGACAAGGTTCTGCCCTCATTGCCGACCGAAAATCGCCCCCGTTCGGAGGGCGTATCATGTCTCGCATTGCACGTGCCGAAGCTTCCCGGATTTCCTTCGCGACCTCGTGCCGGGTGTTGCTTGCCGTCGCCGGCGCCGCCTCGCTTGCCGCCTGCGCGCAAGCGCCGGTCGGCCGCCAGAAGGCCGATCTCGCCGGCGCCAGCCGGCAGGCCGCGGTCGAGCGCCCGCAGCGCGTGGCGGCGCTGCATCCGCGCCCGATCAGCCGGGCGCGCGCTCCCGATGCGGACGCAAAGCAAACCGTGTCGCACGGCATTGCCAGCTTCTATTCGGATACGGAGACCGCGAGCGGCGAGCGGTTCGACAAGAACGAGTTGACCGCGGCGCATCCGACCCTGCCGTTCGGCACCAAGCTGCGCGTCACCGACACCGATTCCGGCCGCTTCGTCACGGTCCGGGTGAACGATCGCGGACCCTATGTTCGCGGACGCGTGGTCGACATCACGCCGTCCGCGGCCGAGGCGCTCGGCATGGTCGACAAGGGCATCACCAATGTCCGGCTCGAGGTCGTGCAATAGGACGCACATCAACACAAGACGCCGCGCTTAACCGGGTGTTAGCGGCTTATCGAGCACCATGTGTGTCCGGGCAGTTTGGGGCAGTGGGGAGAGCGACCCTTGAACACGATCCAGTATCTCGAAGATCAGGCCGCGCGCGCCGAGCGGCTCGCCAGACGGATCACGGATACGCTGACGATCGAAAGGCTGCTCGCCTTTGCCGACGAACGCCGTCGCGAGATCGAGGTCATCGCCGGCAAGTACCGGCGCGCTTAGACGCTTCACAATCCATGGCCTGAACGTTGGCACCGCCGAGGTGACACCAAATGCGCCGGGGGCGCAGCGCTTTTCTTGTTCGGGCAAGCAGAGCGCTTTCAGGAATGGCTTTCCACGAAGTCGCTGAGATAATCAGGCAGCTCCATTCCGTCGATGTCGCAGCGCGCACGGATCTCGCCGGCGACGTCGGTCGAGATATCCTTCATCCAATGCTCGAGCGTGTTGAAGGAGATTACCTTGATGGGATCGTTGAAGCAGCCGGCGACGAGCTCGCCGATCGTGGCTTCGAGGTCGTTGCGTTCGACGCGGATCTCGGTGCTCTCATCGCGGCGATCGACCACCACGAACAAGGTCTGGTCCGCCCCGTAGGGCACGATCGATGATGATACGCCAGCTTCAAGCATCCTCAGGCACTCGCGACTTTGGCTTAGGACTTGGCTTAGGACTTGGCTTCCGATCCCCGTTAACGGGACAAACCGGAAGAAGGTTCCTGCGCGATTCCGTGAAGTGCCGTCAGAGAAACTCTCGGAGGCGCCAGAGCTCGACGACGTGCTCGGGCGAGAGGACCTCGGTGACCAGCGGCGGCTGCGCCGCGGTGCGGATCTCATAGAGATGACGGGTCGCCACCGGCTTGTCCATGAACGCCGAGATGCAATCGTCGAGCGTGCCTTCGATGACCTGATAGGGCTCCCGGTCCGGCTGACGCTGATTGGCCAGCGACGGCCATTTGTTCAGCACCGCAAGCGCACCGAAATCGACCTTTGACTCCCCGACAACGTCCCCCATCGTCCCGCCTCACGCAAAAAACGCCCCAGCACGCAAATATGCGTGCCAGGGCCTACACCTGTCGCTGCATCTCAATGCCACGACGCCTTAATGCAGCAGCCGGGAAAAGGTTCCCGGCCGCTTGCCTGATCAGCTCGCCGCCGCCGCGATCTTGTGCCCCGGGCTGGCCTGCCCGGCGAAGCGACGCAAGGCCTCCGCCATCTGCACCCGGCCCGGTACGCTCGTGATCACCACATCCACCATGGTGAAGGAGGAGTGGAAATGGCCGGGCGCCTTCAGCTGCTCGACCGGGACGCCTGCGGCCGACATCGCCTCGGCATAAGCGATTCCTTCGTCGCGCAACGGATCGAACTCGCAGGTCACCACGAAGGCCGGCGGCAGGCCGGCGACCTTGCCGCGCAGCGGCGAGACGCGCGGATCGGTGCGGTCCGCCGGCGAGCAGTAGAGGTCCCAGAACCAGTACATCAGCGAGCGCGTCAGGAAGTAGCCGGTCGCATTGTCGTTGTAGGAGGAACGATCGAAGCTGCAATCGGTGACCGGGCAGATCAGGAGCTGGCCGGCGATCTCGGGCCCGCCACGGTCGCGTGCGAGCTGGCAGGTGACGGCAGCGACGTTGCCGCCGGCACTCCAGCCGGCGACCAGCACCGGGCCCGCTCTGCCGCCGAGCTCTTCGGCGTGCTCGGCGATCCAGCGCGTCGCCGCATAGCCGTCCTCGGCGGCGGTCGGGAAGCGATGCTCCGGCGCGTGACGATAGCCGACGCTGACGAACATCATTCCGGTCCGCCGCACCATGTCGCGGCAGAACGGCTCGTCCGATTGCTCGTCGCCGAGCACCCAGCCGCCGCCATGGAAATATACCACGACCGGATGCGGTCCCGGCGTTGCCGGCTTGTAGACGCGGTAAGGCAACGCGCCGCCCGTGACGGGCAGGGTGCCGTCGACGATGTCGCCGATCGGCCGTCCCGCAGGCCGGCTCTTGTTGAACTCGTTCACGAAGGCACGCGCGCCTTCCGCGCCCATCGACTCGATCGGCGGCAGGTTCAGCGACGCCAGCAAGTTGAGCACCAGCCGCACGTCCGGCTGCAGCCGCACCACCTCGCCGTCATTGCATTGCGCGGCGCCATCAGGGCCGGTGAGCTTGAAGCCGAGCATGCCCCGGCTCACCACCTCGTCGCAGATGCTGCGATAGGGGCCGACGCCGCCGGTATAGGGCATCAGGCCCTGCACCTTGCCGGGCACGTTGGCGCCCGTGTACCAGGTGTTGGCGAGCCGGTGCAGCGTCAGCATCGAACAATCGGCCATGTGCCTGTTCCAGCCGGCCTGCGCCGTCTCGGTCGGCTCGATCGTGGTGAGGCCGGCGTCGCGCAGCGCGGCCAGGCGGTCGACCACCCAGTCGACATGCTGCTCGATCGAGACCGCCATGTTCGACAGCACCGACGGGCTGCCCGGGCCGGTGATCATGAAGAAGTTCGGGAAGCCCGCGACGGTGAGGCCGAGATAGGTCTGCGGCCCCTGCGCCCAGACATCGGTGAGCGACTTGCCGCCCCGCCCGGTGATCGGATGCACGGCGCGGATCGCGCCAGTCATGGCGTCGAACCCGGTCGCGAACACGATGACGTCGAGGTCGAAGCTGCGTTTCGCCGTCGTGATGCCGCTGTCGGTGATCGCCCTGATCGGCTCCTGCCGTAGATTGACCAGCGTGACATTCGGCCGGTTGTAGGTGGCGTAATAATTGGTATCGAGGCAGGGACGCTTGGCGCCGAACGGGTGATCGTCCGGCATGAGTGCGGCAGCGGTCTCGGGGTCCTTGACGGCCGCGCGGATCTTCTCGCGGATCAGGTCCTGGACGATCTTGTTGCCGTCGACGTCGACCGCCTGGTCGGCCCAGAGCTGGGTCAGGATGTGGACGAGGTCGCCGGCTGCCCAGGCGCGTTCGAACCGCTCACGGCGCTCGGCATCGCTCAATTGCCAGCTCACGACCGTCTGCTGCGGATAAGGCACGCCGGCCATCGACTGGCGCGCCTGCTCGCGATAGGCGGCGCGGTCGCTTTGCAGCAGGCTCATGCGGTCCGACGGCGCCGGGCCGTTATGCGCCGGCAACGCGAAGTTCGGCGTGCGCTGGAACACGGTCAGATGCGCGGCCTGCTCGGCGATCAGCGGGATCGACTGGATCGCCGACGAGCCGGTGCCGATCACGGCGACGCGCTTGCCTGCGAGATTGACACCGCCATGCGGCCAGCGTCCGGTGAAATAGACCTCGCCCTTGAAATCCTTGACGCCGTCGATCTCCGGCGGCTTCGGCGCCGAGAGGCAGCCGGTGGCCATGATGTAATGGCGGCAGGAGACCGGGTCGCCATTGTCGGTGGTGAGCAGCCAGCGCTCCGCCGTCTCGTCCCATCTGGCTTCGGTGACCTTCGTCCCGAAGCGGATGTCGCGCCTGAGATCGTAGCGGTCGGCGACGAAGCCGAGATAGCGCAGGATTTCGGGCTGGGTCGCGTATTTCTCCGACCAGGTCCAGGCGGTCTCGAGCTCGGGATCGAAGGTGTAGCTGTAGTCGATGGTCTGGATGTCGCAGCGCGCTCCGGGATAGCGGTTCCAATACCAGGTGCCGCCGACGTCGCCGGCCTCTTCGAGGGCGACGGCCTTGAAGCCGGCCTTGCGCAGGCGGTGCAGGAGATAGAGGCCGGCAAAGCCGGCGCCGACCACGGCGACGTCGACCTGCTGAGCGGTTCCGCGTTCCTCGGAGGCACGTGTAGCAACCATCGCATCAGACATGGCATTCCTCCCTTATGTTTCGTTTTGCCGGCAGGCTAGCGCTGCAGGTTCAGCTTGTCATCAGAGCAAGTGCAATCTTCGGTGGTCGTTTGCGGCGGCATCGTGGCCGCGCGAATGTCGCGCGCGGTGCACGCATCGCGATGCACAATGGCCGTGATTGCCCGGGCTAATCATGCCCGATCTGCCTGTGTATGCTTGCGGTTACAAGCCACGCGTAGCGACCGAGCGTCATGCCAGAGTTGAGTGAGCGCACCAAAGCGAACATGGACGTCGTCCTGGAGCAGACGTGCCGGCAATTGCCGCATGGCGGCGATCACGACAGCCGCAGATTCATCGCAGAGCGCCTGATCGAGGCCGCGCAGGCCGGGCACTCGACGCTCGGCGAGCTCGGCATCGTCGCGCGCCGCGCGCTGGCGGAGATTCTAGCGAAGCGCGGTGAGTGAACCGCGAGGCTTGCCTGCGGGCGCGCCGCGGACATAACCTCGCGCGAACCCGTCTGCGCATCGAGATACCCAGAAGATGCGATCCCTGCTTGCGCTCATTGCGGCTTCCGCATTGCTCTGGCTTGCCGGCTCGGCCGTGGCTCAGCCGGTCGGGCAGTTTCCATTCGCGCTGACGCGTGAAGGACAGATGCTCGGGGCCGTCGAAGGCGAGGTGGCATCGTTCAAGGGGCTGGCCTACGCGGCGCCGCCGGTCGGCGCGTTGCGCTGGCGTCCGCCGCAGCCGACGCCCGAAAGCTCGGAGATGCATACCGCCTACGCCTACGGCGCGACGTGTCTTCAGCCCGCTTTGCCGGAGGCGAGCGAGGATTGTCTCACGCTGAACGTGTTCCGCCCCTTCGGGGTCGACGGTCCGCTGCCGGTGATGATGTTCATCCATGGCGGCGGCTTCGTCAGCGGCACCGCGAACGAGCCGTTGTTCGACGGTGCCAGGCTGGCGCAGGCCGGCCTCATCGTGGTGACCGCGAATTATCGCCTCGGCGCGCTCGGCTGGCTTGCTCATCCCGCGCTGTCGGATGGCGGCTCCGGCAATTACGGCCTGATGGACCAGATCGCCGCGCTGCATTGGGTTCACGACAACATCGCGGCCTTCGGCGGCGATCCTGGCAACCTCACCTTGTTCGGCAGCGGCGCCGGTGCGACGTCGATCGCGCTTCTGATGCTGTCCGCGCAAGCGCGTGGCCTCTTTCAGAAGGCCATTCTGCAATCGATCCCCGCCCGCGCGCATCTGCGCCCGGTGCAGGAGGCCGAGGCTGTCGGCCGGCAGTTCGCGGCGGCGCTGGGATCGCAGGCGGATCTGCGCGGCGTCGAACCGCGACGCCTGCTGGCCGCCCAAAGCCGTCTGTTGCAGACCTCGCGGCGCAGCTTCGCGCCGATGAGAGATGGAAGTCTGGTGACAGAGGATATCGCCGCCGGCTTTGCGGCCAGACATCAAAGCCGCATTCCCCTCATCATCGGCTCGAACGATGACGAGACGGGTTTCGACAGCGAGTCCGATATCAGGGAGGAGGTCGCATCGTCAGGCCTCACGAGCGACGAGCTGCGCGAGCTCTATCCCGGTCTCGTCCGGCCGTCGGAGCTTGCGGCAAGGTTCTATACCGACAAGGTCTTTTCCGAACCGGCACGATTGCTGGCCCGCCTGCATGCCGCAAGCGGCGCGGCGACCTTTCGCTATCGCTTCGGCTATGTGCCGGAGGCACGCCGCGCCAGCCCGGAGGGCGGGCACGGGCGCGAGTTGCAGTTCATTTTCGGTGCGGAAGGCGTGCCTGGAGCTGGCATCTTCGCGCGAGGCGATCGCGAGGTCGCAGGCCGCATGCGGTCCTATTGGATCAACTTTGCCAGGAGCGGCGATCCCAACGGTCCCGGTCTGCCGCACTGGGACGCGGAGGCCGGTCGCGATCGCCTGTTGCTGATCTCCAACGATCCCATCGCGAGCGGGGACGATCCCGCCGCGGAGCGTCTGGACCGGCTCACGCGCTAGCGTGATGAGATGCAGTGGACTTAAGCGGCGAGTTCGACGCGCGGTGCCGGCGTCAGCCGGTCTTCCTCCAGATAGTCCATCGCGCCGTCCTTCTCGATGGCGTAGAATTGCTGGCCTTCGCGCGACTTGAAGGCGGCGCGCACGATGCCGCGGCGGCCCTTGTCACTGTTGACGACGTCCCCCAGCGCAAACTTCCTCATCTCACGTCTCACTTGTCTTCAGGCCGACTGCTTCGGCCACGCCGGAGATTTTGGGCGGCAAATCGTTAACGACTTGCTAACCATGCCGGTTTGCCTATGCTCGCCGCCGGCCGCGCCGGCACTGGCGCGCATTCCTGCCGATGAGACCAGCAACATGACGCGATTTCCGACGCTCTTCCTGTCGCATGGCGGCGGTCCCTGGCCGTTCATGGAGGACAGGCGGGTGCAATATGCCAAGACCGCCGCGGAGTTCGCCCGGCTGCCGCAGCTGCTCCCGGAAAGGCCGAAGGCCGTGCTCGTCATCACCGGCCATTGGGAGGCCGACGCCTTCACCGTGTCGACCTCGGCGCAGCCGCCGATGGTGTACGATTATTACGGTTTCCCCGAGCATACCTACCACCTCAAATATCCGGCGCCCGGCAAGCCGGAGCTCGCGGCGCAAGTGAAGGCGCTGCTGACGCGGGCCGGCCTCGATTGCCGGGAAGATCCCAATCAGGGGTTTGATCACGGCACCTTCGTGCCGCTCGGCTTGATGTATCCGAACGCCGACATGCCGATCGTGCTGCTGTCGCTGAAGTCTGCTTACGATGCGGCCGAGCACATCAAGGCCGGCGAAGCCATCGCCTCGCTCCGCGACGAAGGCATCCTGATCGTCGGCAGCGGGCTGACCTATCACAACATGCGCGGCTTCAACCGGCCGGAGTCCAAGCCGGTCTCCTATGATTTCGAGGCCTATCTGAACGAGGCGATCAGCAACCCGGATCCCGCTCGCCGCAACGCCATGCTGGTGGATTGGGAGAACGCGCCGAGCGCGCGCCTGGCACATCCGCGCGAAGATCATCTGCTGCCGCTGATGGTGGCCGCCGGGGCCGCCGGCAGCGATGTCGGCAGGCGCGTCTTCGTCGACGAGGTCGCGGGTGTCGCGATGGCGTCGTATGTGTTTGGGTGAGTTCGTAGGGTGGATTAGCGAAGCGTAATCCACCGTCGGGCCGCAATTGAGGTGGTGGATTACGCCTTCGGCTAATCCACCCTACGCAGCAACAACCCTCACCCGTATCGCAGCTTCATCACGAGAATGCCGCCGGCGAGCACCATGGTGACGGCGTTCGAGGCGATCAGCGGGCCATCGCCGGAGAGCAGGCCGTAGATCAGCCAGAGCGCGAGACCCAGCACCATCACCAGGAACATGCCGAGCGAGATGTCGCCGGTGGAGCGGGTCTTCCACACCTTGATGGCTTGCGGCGCGTAGGCCACGGTGGTGCAGGTCGCGGCGGCAAAGCCGATCAACTTGATCATGAAGGGTTCCATGCCGGCTCTATAGCACGGATTCGAAGGCGGTCATGCTTCAGCCGTGGGCCCCGATTATATCGCGATAGAGCGCGGCATAGTCGCCGGCGCGGTTGCGCCAGGAGACGTCGGTCGCAAGGCCGTTTCGCTGCAGCCGTCGCCAAGCCGCCTTGTTATGGAAAGCGGTATTGGCTTTGCGCAGTGTCCAGGCAAGCGCTTCGGCCGTAACGGGCGCGAACTTGAAACCGGTGGCATCGCGTCCCGAGGCGTCGGCCTCGCCGATATCGACGATGGTGTCCTCGAGCCCGCCGACGCGCGAGACGATCGGGACGGCGCCATAGCGCAGCGCGCAGAGCTGGGTGAGGCCGCACGGCTCGAAGCGCGAGGGCACGATCAGCGCGTCGGATCCGGCCTGGATCAGATGCGCCAGAATCTCGTCATAGCCGATCACGACGCCGATCCGGCCGGGATTGGCGCGGGCGGCGGCCTGATAGCGCTCCTGCAGATCGCGGTCGCCGCTGCCGAGCAGCGCGAGCTGCATGCCTTGGTCCAAAATGGTCGGAATGACCTCGAGCAGGAGATCGAGCCCCTTCTGCCACGACAGCCGGCTGATGACGCCGAGCAGCGGCGCCTCGTCCGAGGAATCGAGGTTGAACTGCTGCTGCAGCACCGCCTTGTTCGCGGCCCGGAACGTGAGGTCCTCGGCGCCGTAACGGTAGGCGATGTGGGGATCGGTTTGCGGATTCCACACCTCGATGTCGATGCCGTTGAGGATACCGCTCAGCACGCTGGCGCGTTCGCGCAACAGCCCGCCGAACCCCATGCCGCCTTCGTCGCTCTGGATCTCTTGGGCATAGGTCGGCGATACCGTGGTGATGCGGTCGGCGAATTGCAGGCCGGCCTTCAGGAAGCTGATGCCGCCGAAATATTCGAGCTCGTTGACGTTGAATGAGCCCCAGGGCAGGCCGATCGACCCAATCAGCTCACGCGCGAACTTGCCCTGATAGGCCATGTTGTGGATGGTCATCACGGTCGCCGGCCGCGGGCGATTGTCATAATGCAGATAGGCCGGCGCGAGCCCGGCCTGCCAATCATGGGCGTGCACGACATCGGGCACGAAGGCCGGCACGAGGCCGTGGCCGATATCGGCGGCGACACGCGACAGTGCCGCGAAGCGAACGCCATTGTCCGGCCAGTCGACCCCTTCGGTGGTGACGTAGGGGTTGCCGGGCCGCGCATAGAGATGCGGCACGTCGAGCACGAACAGATCGAGCCCCTGGTGCGAGCCGGCCAGCAGCCGCCCCGGTCCGCCGAAATAATCCGGCCAGGTCTGGATCTCCGCCATGCCGGCGACCTGCCGCATCACGTCGGGATAGCCCGGCATCAAGGTGCGCATCTCGACGCCGTGCGCCTTCAGCGCGACCGGCAACGCGCCGGCGACGTCGGCGAGGCCGCCGGTCTTGACGATGGGATAGACTTCCGAAGCGACCGCGAGGACGCGAACAGGCATCATCTATTGAGCCCGTCGATCATCGGCTGGGTGATCAGGGAGATGCCCTGTTCGGTGGTGCGGAATCGCTTTGCGTCGAATTCGGGATCCTCGCCGACGACGAGGCCTTCGGGAATCTCGACGCCGCGATCGATCACGACGTTCTTCAGGCGAGCCCCGCGGCCGACATTCACATAGGGCATGATGACCGCGTTCTCGACATTGGCGTAGGAGTTGATGCGCACGCCGGTGAACAGCAGCGAGCGGCGCAGCGAGGCGCCGGAGATGATGCAGCCGCCGGAGACCAGCGAGCTCACCGCCTGACCGCGCCGGCTTTCCTCGTCATGGACGAATTTCGCCGGCGGCGTGATCTCCGAATAGGACCAGATCGGCCAGGCGCGGTCGAACAGATCGAGCTCCGGCACCACGTCAGTGAGATCGATATTGGCGGACCAGTAGGCGTCGACGGTGCCGACGTCACGCCAATAGGCAGTGTTGTTGCGGCTGGAGCGGACGCAGGAGGTCGAGAACTGGTGGGCGATGGCGCGGCCGTTCTTGACGAGGTGGGGAATGATGTCCTTGCCGAAATCGTGGTTGGAGTCCGGGTCCTCGGCGTCGCGCTTGAGCTGGTCGAACAGAAACTTTGCGTCGAAGACGTAGATGCCCATGCTGGCAAGCGAGACGTCCGGCTTGCCCGGCATCGGCGGCGGATCCTTCGGCTTCTCCAGAAACTCCTGAATCCAGCCGTTCTCGTCGACATGCATGATGCCGAAGCCGGAAGATTCCGCGCGTGGCATCTCCAGGCAGCCGACCGTGACGTCGGCGCCGCTCTCGACGTGCTGGCGCAGCATCACCTCGTAGTCCATCTTGTAGATATGGTCGCCGGCCAGCACCACGATGAAGCGGCAGGCGTGGGATTCGATGATGTCGATATTCTGGTAGACCGCATCCGCCGTGCCGACATACCACATGTTCTCGGAGACGCGCTGGCTCGCGGGGAGGATGTCGAAGCTCTCGTTGCGTTCGGGGCGGAAGAAGTTCCAGCCCATCTGGAGATGCCGGATCAGGCTGTGTGCCTTGTATTGGGTGGCGACCGCGATGCGGCGGATGCCTGAATTGACGGCATTCGACAGCGCGAAATCGATGATGCGGGACTTGCCGCCGAAATAGACGGCGGGCTTGGCGCGCCGGTCAGTCAGCTCCAGGAGCCGGCTGCCGCGTCCCCCAGCCAGGACGAACGCCAGCGCCTGACGGGCGAGCGGCTCATTACCGACGGCACTCATGTCATCCTCCCACTCACGCCCGGCGCAGACCGAGGCCATTTGTCGCGAGAAGCCCTCGCGCCCTTGGAACAGATAGTAGCGGTACGCATAGTAAATCGTGAAGTAGGTTGTTGGTTGCGAGCGCGGGAAGCTTAATGCTCTGCCCGCCCGGCTCCGGCACCGCGGCGGCGACGCCGGGCGGCGGATGGTTCGGGTGCTTGCATGCCGACGGCCCTCTCGCCAGGAGGCATGAATGGGACTTGTGCGCCGCACGCAAAATTCCGGCTCGAAGACCCGGGATTTGACATAACGCAACGATGCCCGATCATGCCGCTGCGATCCTTTTCCAAGCGAAACGTCAAACAGGAGCTGAGACGATGAGGTTCTGGAAAACGGCAATTGCCTGTTCGCTGGCCGGCGTGGTCATCGCCGGTCAAATCCAGCAGGCGGCGGCGGCCCCGCTGCCGACCAACGTCGCGACCATGAAGGCCGCGGTCGGCGACGACGTCACGCCGGTGCATTGGCGCGGCGGTGGATGGGGATTGGCCATTGGTGGCCTCGCGGCAGGTGCAATCATCGGCGGCGCCATCGCCGGCGGCGCGCCGTATGGCTATTACGGCAGACCCTATTATTACGGCGGCTACGGCTATCCGGGCTACGGCTACGGCTACGGCTATGGTTATGCCCCCGCCTATTACGGCTACGGCTACGCGCCGGTCTATGCCTATCCGCGCTATTATCGGCCCTATCGTCCGTACTACGGCTACGGCTATTATCGGCCGCACCGGGTCTATCACCGTCACTATCACCGCCGACATTGGTGAGTGCCCGCGTAGGTGGCGGGAGAGTCAGGCGATCAGCTCATGCAGGCAAACTGCATGAGCATGATCGTGGCGAGACGCGCCTCAAAAACACGTTGATCTTCACAGACGGAAATAATCTGTGATCGCACTGCCGCGCCTTGCGCGGCAGTGTTGCTGGAACCCGCGGGAACAAAGCGACGTTTGCAGCGCCGGGCAGGGCCAACCGGGAGCGGTGCCGTGCGCGCGCAAACCACGTTTTTCTTCTCTCTGGCCAGCTTTTCGTTTTGTGCAATTTCCGTTGCCCAGGCCGAAACTGGCCTTGCCTCGTATTACGGCTACGGAAAAGTCGGCAAAGGCGGCGAGCTGACCTGCGCGCACCGCACGCGCCCGTTCGGCAGCGTGCTCAGGGTGTCCTATGGCAGCCGCACGATCCAGTGCCGCGTCAACGATCGCGGCCCCTTCATCCGCGGCCGGATCGTCGATCTCTCGGTGCCGGCCGCCCGTGCGCTCGGCATGATGAGCGCCGGCGTGGTGCGGGTCTCCGTGGAATAGGCCGGCCCGCGCGCTATAGTGCCGCCCGAGGCAAAGGTGAGGGCTATGGCTGGGATCAAGGTGGGACTCGTCGGCTGCGGCTTCGTGTCGGAGCTGCACATGTACGCGTTCCGGCGCGTCTATGGCGTCGATGTCGAGGTTGCCGCGGTGGCCGCGCGCGGCGACCGTGTCGTCGAATTCGCCAGCCGCCACAACATCACACGCGTCTATCGCAGTTTCGCCGATCTGATCGCGGACGGCGCGATCGACGTCGTCGACATCTGCACCCCGCCCAATCTTCACGCGGAAATGATCGTTGCGGCGATGCAGGCCGGCAAGCACGTGATCTGCGAAAAGCCTTTCGCCGGCTATTTCGGCCGCGACGGCGATGTGCGGCCGATCGGCCAGCACGTGCCGAAGGCGCTGATGTACCAGCGCGTGATCGAGGAGATGGACAAGACGCGCGCCGCGATCGAGCGCACCGGCAAGCTCTTCATGTATGCCGAGGACTGGGTCTACGCGCCCGCGGTGACCAAGATTGCGGAGATCGTCAGGGCGACCAGGGACAAGATCCTGTTCATGAAGGGCGAGGAGAGCCATTCCGGCTCGCATGCGGCCCATGCCGCGCAATGGGCCATGACCGGCGGCGGCTCGCTGATCCGCATGGGCTGCCATCCGCTCTCGGCGGTGCTCTATCTGAAGCAGGTCGAGGCCAGGGCGCGCGGCGAGACCATTCGCGTCGCCAGCGTCACCTGTGACGTCGGCAACGTCACCGCCGGCCTCAAGCCCGAGGAGCGCACCTACATCAAGGCCAATCCCGTCGACGTCGAAGACTGGGGCACGCTCACCGCGACCTTCTCCGACGGCACCAAGGCGACCGTGTTCTCCGGCGACATGATCATGGGCGGCGTGCGCAACTTGATCGAGACCTACACGTCCGGCGGCGCGCTGTTCGCCAACATCACCCCGAACAATCATCTGATGAGCTACCAGACCAGCGAGGAGAAGCTCGCCTCGGTCTACATCACGGAGAAGGTCGACCGCAAAACCGGCTGGCAATATGTCTGCCTCGAGGAGGAATGGACGCGCGGCTATCTGCAGGAGATCCAGGACTTCATGGAATGCGTGGCGAGCGGGCGGCAGCCGCTGTCCGATCTCGCGCTGGCGTATGAGACGATCAAGGTGAACTACGCCGGGTATTGGGCGGCGGAGGAGGGACGACGGGTGATGTTGTAGAGGCAGTGAGTGCCACGAGCATGGTGCCAATTCTTCTCCCCTTGTGGGCCTGTTGCGTTATCGGCCTTTGAGGCTGAGGCCGTCAGGAGAGAGGGACACGGACACGGCAATTGCCCGGCAAGTCTGTAGTTGTCGCCCTCGGTGGGCGGCTCAGGCCGCGATCGTGGCCCACCGCCTCATGTTGAAGGCGATCGAGGCGAGTAGGACCTGCCCGCTTGCCTTCATCAGACCAACGTAGCGGATGCAGGTCAGTCGCATGCGGCGTTT
>NZ_KI519400.1:176207-558427 GCF_000482425.1 Bradyrhizobium sp. 22 | reverse complement strand
CGACCGGGGTGTGCAATACGCTTCGCACGCTTATCGCAGCACCCTTATGGAGGCCGGCATGACGGCATCAATGAGCCGCAGGGCCGATTGCTACGACAACGCCCCGATGGAAAGCTTCTTCCATACCCTGAAGACCGAGCTCGTCCATCATCGCAACTACAAGACCCGCACTGAGGCCCAGCGCGATATCTTCAGCTTCATCGAAGGATTCTATAACCGGACAAGGCTCCATTCCGCACTCGGATATATCCCCCCGATCGAGATGGAGCTAAAAGCCGCTTAACCCGTCCACTTTATCGGGGGAAGATCAAACAGCCCCCTTGTGGGAGAAGGTGGCGCGAAGCGCCGGATGAGGGGTTCTCTCCACGCGCTTGCTAAGAGTTGGACTCGGGCAAAGAACCCCTCACCCGCCTTCGCGGGGAGCAAAGCTACGCCCCATAGGTCGAGCCCTTCGGCAGCGGGAATACCGGGTCCCGCGTGCGGATGTTGGTCGGCCACACCACCGAGATGTGCTCGCCGGCGTTCTGCATCACCACCGGGGTCGAGCGTTCGTTCTGGCCGGAGAGTGGCGTGCCCGGCGGGAAGAACTTCACGCCGTAGCCCTGGATGGTGCCGCCGGCGGGAATGTCGACGTCGAGCGCGGCTTTGCGAATGGCCTCGGGCTCGAAGCTGCCGTACTTCTCCTTGGCGACCGGCAGCACGTTGTTGAGCAGCACCCAGGTCTGGTTGAAGCCCATCGAGCAATGCGGCGGCACGTCGGTGGCGCCGGTCTTGGCCTGATAGCGCGAGACCATGGTCTTGATCAGCTCGCCCATGCCCGGTGCGAGCTTGGCGGGATCGAGCAGCTGCGCCGGCACCGGGTCGATGTTGCAGAAATTGTCGATGTCGGTCCCAAATGTCGCGCGCAGCTTGTCGAGCTGGCTGTAGCCCGCGCCGGCGCCGAACAGCATCTTGAAGCGCAATCCGCTCTCGCGGGCCTGGCGCAGGAACAGGGTGATGTCGGGATTGTAGCCCGCGTGCGAGATCACGTCCGCCCTGGCGCGCTTGATCTTGGTGACGAGCACCGACAAGTCGGGCGCGGAAGCCGAATAGCCTTCACGCAGCACGACCTGGATGCCGGCCTGCTTGGCGTAGGCCTCGTCCGCGGCGGCGACGCCGACGCCGTAGGGGCCGTCCTCGTGGATCAGCGCGACCTTCACCTCGCCCGGCTCCATGCCGAGCTTGGCCTTGGCGTGCTCGGTGAGGAAGGCGGCGAAAGCCTGGCCGTACTGATCCGAGTGAATCTGCGCGCGAAACACGTATTGCAGGTTCTTGTCCTTGAACACGGCGGTCGAGACCGCCGTCGTGATCCATAGGATCTTCTTCTGCTGCTCGACCTTGGCCGCGAGCGGCACCGCGTGCGAGCTCGCATAGACGCCGTTGAGGATGTCGATCTTCTCCTGGCTGATCAGACGTTCCGCCTCGTTGATCGCGACGTCGGGCTTGCTCTGGGAATCCGCGGCGACGGGAGCGACCTTGTATTTGCCGCCGATGCCGCCCTTCTCGTTGACGAGGTCGATGGCGATCTGCGCGCCGACCGAGGAGGCGACCGAGCCGCCGGCGGCGAACGGGCCGGTGAGATCGTAGATCAGGCCGATGCGCAAATTCTCGGCCTGCGCCTGGGCCCGGGTCCAATCGAGGCTGAGCGTGGCGGCGGCAGCCGCCGTACCCTTCAGCAGCTGCCTGCGTGAAGTCGGCATCCTATCCTCCCTCAAAACCATCGAGTGACTTGTTATCTTTTTTGCGAAGTATGGGGAGCGCGCCGACGGAAAGTCAACATCGCGAAAGTCGAGGGCGGTCGTCCGCGGCATGGAACGCAAATGCGAAACGACGGCGAGGCGGGCGATGACGCGTGATCACTGGGTCAAGCGCCGGGCCAGATAGCGCGCGGTCTTGCCGCCGGCCTTGGCGACCTGTTCAGGCGTTCCCGCCACGACGATGCGGCCGCCCTCGTCACCGGCGCCGGGGCCGAGATCGATGATCCAGTCGCTGTGGGCCACGACGTCCATGTCGTGCTCGACCACGATCACGCTGTTGCCGGCCTCGACGATCCGCTCGAGCTGGGCGATCAGCCGTTCGACGTCGCGCGGGTGCAGGCCGGTGGTGGGCTCGTCCAGCACATAGAGCGTGTGCCCGCGCTGCGGACGCATCAGCTCGGTCGCGAGCTTGATGCGCTGGGCTTCGCCGCCGGACAATTCGGTGGCCGACTGGCCGAGGCGGATATAGCCGAGGCCGACCTCGCGCACGACCGAGAGCGAGCGCTTCAGCGTGGCATCGCCCTCGAAGAACGCGAAGGCGTCGTCGACGCGCATCGCCAGCACATCCGCGATCGATCGCCCGCGGATCTTCACCTCGAGCGTCTTGTCGTTGTAGCGCGCGCCCTTGCAGGTCGGGCAGGGCGTGTAGACGCTGGGCAGGAACAGCAGCTCGACGCAGACGAAACCCTCGCCCTCGCAGGTCGCACAGCGGCCCTTGGCGACGTTGAAGGAGAAGCGTCCGGCATCGTAGCGGCGGGACTTTGCCTGCGGCGTTGCCGCGAACAACCGCCGCACATGGTCGAACAGGCCGGTATAGGTCGCAAGGTTGGACCGCGGCGTGCGGCCGATCGGCTTCTGGTCGACCACGACGAGACGGTTCACCTGGTCGAGGCCGGCAACGATCCTGCCGCCCAATGTCTCGACCGTCGGAGCCAGGCTGTCGTCATCGGAATCGGCAGCAAGCGTGTGGCCGAGATGCGCAGCGACGGTGTCGACGAGGAATTGGCTGATCAGGCTGGATTTGCCGGACCCTGATACGCCGGTGATCCCAGCGATGACGCCCAAGGGAATGTCGACGTCGAGGCCGCGGAGATTGTTGCGGACCACACCCCTGATCTTCAGATGCCCTTTCGGTTCGCGACGAACGGCCGGCAGGGGCTTTCTTGGTCGCGAGAGATAATGGGCCGTTCGCGATTGCTCGATGTCACCGAGCCCTGCCGGTGGCCCGCTGTAGAGGATGAGGCCACCGCCTTCGCCGGCGTCTGGCCCGACGTCCACCAGCCAGTCGGCGTGCCGGATCACCTCGATCTCGTGCTCGACCACGAAGATCGAGTTGCCGGCGTGCTTCAGCCGGTCCAGTGCCCGCAGCAGCGCCTCGGTGTCGGCGGGATGCAGGCCCGCGGAGGGCTCGTCGAGCACGTAGACGACGCCGAACAGGTTGGAGCGGACCTGGGTCGCAAGCCGCAACCGTTGCAGCTCGCCCGGCGACAGCGTCGGCGTGCTGCGCTCGCAGGCGAGATAGCCGAGGCCGAGGTCGAGCAAGACGGCGAGCCGGGCCGACAGATCGTCGCAGATGCGTCTGGCGACAACGGCCTTCTCCGACCTGTCCGCAGATGCTATTGCAAACGGCTTGATGAGCCGGTGCAGCTGCGAGAGCGGCAGGTGCGACATTTCGGCGATGTTGAGCCCGGCGAACCTCACCTTGAGGGCCTCGGGCTTCAACCTTGTGCCATGGCAGGTCGGGCAGTCGCGCGTGATCATGAATTGCGCGACGCGGCGCTTCATCATCGCGCTCTCGGACTTGGCGTAGGTCTGCATCACGTAGCGCTTGGCGCCGGTGAAGGTGCCCTGATAGCTCGGCTCTTCCTTGCGGCGCAGGGCGCGTCTGACCTCGGCGGCGTCGTAGCCGGCATAAACGGGAACGGTCGGCTGCTCCTCGGTGAACAGGATCCAGTCGCGGTCCTTCTTCGGGATCTCGCGCCAGGGCTTGTCGACGTCGTTGCCGAGAGTCGTCAGGATGTCCCGGAGGTTCTGACCTTGCCAAGCGCTCGGCCAGGCCGCGACCGCACGCTCGCGGATCGTCTTGGTGTCGTCGGGCACCATGGACTTTTCGGTCACATCGAGCATCCGGCCGATACCGTGGCAGGTCGGGCAGGCGCCTTCCGGCGTGTTCGGCGAGAACGCCTCCGCATAGAGCATCGATTGTCCCCGCGGATAGTCGCCGGCGCGGGAATAGAGCATTCGCAGCAGGTTCGAGATGGTGGTGACGCTGCCGACCGACGACCGCGTTGTCGGCGCTCCACGCTGCTGCTGAAGCGCGACCGCGGGCGGCAGGCCCTCGATGTCGTCGACTTCAGGGACTTGCATCTGGTGGAAGAGCCGACGCGCGTAGGGCGATACCGACTCCAGATAGCGCCGCTGCGCCTCGGCGTAGATCGTTCCAAAGGCGAGCGAGGATTTGCCGGAGCCCGACACGCCCGTGAAGACCACGAGCGCGTTGCGGGGAATGCGAACATCGACGTTCCTGAGATTGTGCTCGCGTGCGCCCCGCACCCGGACGAAGCCATTGTCCTGCATCAGGCTGCCGGTCGGTTCTGATCGATCATCCATCTGGATCCTCCGGCCGCGGCGGGAGCGGCTCCGCGCGGCGCATGCTTCGCGCGGCGATCAGATGTCGCCTGTGCCGACAGATAACCTAGCTTGCGTAGGCGCGTTCCAGCGATCGACGCTGCAGGTGCCGATCCAGTGCCAGGTTGACGAGACGCGTCAGCAGCTCGCCATAGGGTACGCCGGAGGCTTCCATCATCTTCGGGTACATGCTGATCGACGTGAAGCCGGGCAGGGTGTTGATCTCGTTGAAATAGAACTCGCCGGAGTGCCGGTCGAGGAAGAAGTCGACGCGCGCGAGGTCGCTGCATTCGAGGGCCGTGAAGACCTGCACCGCGAGCATGCGCACGCGCGCCATCTGGGCGGCGTCGAGCCTGGCCGGAAGATCGACCCGGGCGCCGTCGGGATCGAGATACTTGGCCTCATACGAGTAGAATTCGTGATGGGCGTTGGGATTGAGCTCGCTGGCGACGCTCGCGAACGGCGTCTCGCCATCGAGCACCGCGACCTCGATCTCTCGGGCGTCTATGCCCTGTTCGACCAGCACCTTGACGTCATAGCGAAATGCGTCGTCGAGCGCCGCGCCGAGCGCATCCCAGGTCTTGACCTTGTGAATGCCGACGCTGGAGCCCATGTTGCACGGCTTGACGAAGACCGGGAGCGCCAAGCCCTCGGTCGCCTTGGCGACCGATGCGGCGCGGTCCCGGGCGAAGGCCTTGCGGGTCAGCACGCGATAGGGCGCGACCGGAATGCCGGCTAATCCGGCGAGGCGTTTGGCGATATCCTTGTCCATGCTGACGGCGGAGGCGAGAACGCCCGACCCGACATAGGCGACCTCAGCCAGTTCCAGGAGGCCCTGCACGGCGCCGTCCTCGCAGAGCGGCCCGTGCAGCACCGGAAAGACCACGTCGACATCGAGCGGGCCAGCTCCGCTTTCCGAGATCGGCATGAGCGCGCAGCGTCCGTCGGGTGTTCGGGCGAGCCGTATCTCGGGTGCGTCGGGCAGGATCGGCAAGGACGCCGCCTGCGCCTGATCGATCGCATGCAGATCGTTCCACTGCCACCGCCCTGCCTTGTCGATGGAGACGGGGATGATTTCGAAGCGCGAGCGGTCGAGCTGCCTGAGCACGGAGGCGGCGGATTTCAGCGAGACCTCGTGCTCACCCGATCTGCCGCCATAGAGAACAACGACGCGAATCTTGTCTGCCATGGCTCAATTATCACGCGCTCTGTCCGGGAGTCACCTCCATGGTCCCGTCGATGCAGCAGGACGACCGTCGGGACAATGCGGCGCCAGCGGGATACGCCGGCGCCGTGTCGTCACCGTGCTTGTGCCGCTCAGCCCGGCCCTGCGCCTTGCGTCGCCGTGAACACCGCGTAGAGCGACTGGCTCGCGGCCATGAACAGGCGGTTGCGCTTGGGGCCGCCGAAGCAGACGTTGCCGCACACTTCCGGCAGGCGGATGCGGCCGAGCAGCTTGCCCTCGGGCGACCACACCGTCACGCCGCTATAGCCGACAGCGCGGCCGGCATTGCTCGAGGCCCATAGATTGCCGTTGACGTCGCAGCGCAGGCCGTCCGGCCCGCACTTCACGCCGTCGACCACGCAATCGCTGAACTTCTTGAGATTGGACAGCTTGTTGTCGCTGCCGACGTCGAACACGAAGATTTCGCCCTTGCCGCCGGGGCCGGTATCGCCCGGTCCCTTGCCGGTGGAGGCAATGTAGAGCTTCTTGTAGTCGGGCGAGAAGCAGAGGCCGTTCGGATCGGGCACCTGCTCCTCGGTGACGACGAGGTCGACGCGGCCGGAAGGATCGATGCGGTAGCAGTTGGTCGGCAGCTCGCGCCTGCCCGGTGTGAAGCCGGCCGGCTGCCCGATCCGCGGATTGAGCTTGCCGCCCGCATTGCTCGGGCCGCCCGCGACGTCAGGCTCGCCTTCGTAGAGCTGGCCGCCATAGGGCGGATCGGTGAACCAGTAGCTGCCGTCGGGATGCGCGGCGACATCGTTCGGCGAGTTCAGCTTCTTGCCCTGATAGGAGTCGGCCAGCACCGTGGCGGTGCCGTCATGCTCGTAGCGCGTCACCCGCCGGGTCAGATGCTCGCAGGAAAGCTGGCGGCCCTGGAAGTCGAAGGAGTTGCCGTTGGAATTGTTGGAGGGGGTGCGAAACACGCTGACCCGGCCGTCGTCTTCGCTCCAGCGCATTTGCCGGTTGTTGGGAATGTCGCTCCACAACAGATATCGTCCCTGCGCGCTCCATGCCGGGCCCTCGGCCCACAGCAAGCCGGTGTAGAGACGCTTGATCGCGGTGTTGGGCTGCGCGAGATCGTTGAAGGAGGGATCGACCGCGATGATGTCGGGGTCCCAGAAATAGGTAGTCGGTGCGCCGTGCGGTCCGAAATCGCGCGGCGGGGTGGTAATGGTGGTCGGCGGTGCGGCGGGTCCGGTCTGGGCCAGCGCGGGGCCGGCGACGGTAGCGGCGGCGCCAAGCGCAAGCCCCCGGACAAGTGTTCGTCGTGAAAGCGCAAGCTCCTGCTCACGCTGTTCCTGGCGTGTCATCGCGTCCTCCCAATATCGTTCGGCTGGCCGGTTGATCCGGCCGAGCAACTGGAGGTTAATGCGGTCCGGCGCCGGTTGCGAGACTGGAATTGCTCTCGCGCGATGTCGGGGGCCGCAATCCCGTCATATTCGAATGCGTTTGGAGCGGGCGCGCTCCGCATCCGCCTTGCGCAGTTCGCAGGGCTCGAAAATGTTCCGCAGGCCAGCGCAAAAATTTGCTTGCGGCAAAGCGCGGCATGCAACGCATTCGGCCCGGTTCAAGCCATGATTTCGCGCGCATTGCCCCGCAAACACCGTCCGGGGGCGATGAACGGAGTTGAACGTGGCTGGCGTCGTCGTATTGATCGTGTTGCTGGGGATCGCATTCGCGGCCGGCTATTTCACGCGTGACCACATCTCCAACAAACGACGCGCGGAAGCCCGCCGCTGGCGCGAATACACCGAGCCGGACTGGCTCAACGCGAACGCGCCGGCCAACACCAACGAGATCACGAGCGCCATCACAGCCGTGCCCGTGGTCAACGGCGAGCTCGGCCAGATGCTGAACCGTTGGGAAACCAGGGCCCGCGCCCGCCGCGCGGGATAGAGGCGTTGTTCTGTAGCCCGGATGGAGCGCTGCGCAATCCGGGGCCGCTCGCCCTGCATCTCGCATCGTCCCGGATTACGCTTGCGCTCCATCCGGGCTACGGCACCGTGCCTGTGTCGGCCTCTGTCAATCCGTTCCGCTGAAAATATTCCACTTTACCGAAATTCGGTTTTGGCGTATGTGTCGCCCATCCCGGCTCAACCAGGAGGGGCGATCTCGAGGTCGTCTTGATCGCGAGCCGGGCTTGCGGTGGACGCGGCAGCGTCGGCACGAGATGGGACGGGCAGGGCGGGTAGTCCCTGTGAGCCCGTAACCGCGTGTGACGAACGGCGCTGCTAGGCTTCGTCTCGCTTGTAAGTTTCCGGCTTCGTCGACAGGGCTGGAAATACTGCAGCGAAAGGGCGGGCCGTGCGTACGGCAAAACCGTGTGGTCCTGGCCGTCGTTGCTACGGTCAAGTCCAGCGGAGATGCGAGCGAGCCCAACCGGGCAGACTGCATCAATTCGCGGGGCGAGGGAGGCCAGAAGGAAAGTTCGGCTCCCGGGAGAGCACGGCATAAGTCGTCCGACCATCGCGCAGGGAAGGCCGAGTGATCGGCACCACCTGTATGCTGCTGTGCGGTTCTTCCTGCGTGTGCATTTCGCGCAGCGGACCGCGGGTGCGTTGTCAGCACCCGGCCTTCCCTGCGCCCTCTTGGCTTAGAGAGGCGCGGAGACGAAGCAAAACTCGGGCGATTTCAGCCGCGAGAACGGAAAGACGTGTCTGCAAGCGAGATGGTCCGGGACGAGCGATGCCGTTGCGGCGTCCTCCGTCATTGCGAGCGAAGCGAAGCAATCCAGACTGCCTCCGCGGAGGGATTCTGGATTGCTTCGTCGCAAGGGCTCCTCGCAATGAGGGAGTATGCGCGCCACCCACCGCTCTCGTGCCCCGGACGCAGCGCAGCGCTTCCCCGGCGATGCGAAGCATCGTCCGGTGCGGTGCGCTGCAGAGCCGGGGCCCATGTCGCGGCGTTGGACCGTGCCGCCCTGGGTCCCGGCTCTGCGCCGCAACGCTTGCGCGTTGCGGCGCGTCCGGGACACGCGAGAGCCGGCCGCGGCGCCCCCAACCAGGTCAGCCCCCTTGACCATCTTTTGGCGTTGCAGTTGCGGCCATTTCTCGTCTAGAAACAGGCCAGTGAGCCCCCCGGCAACCAACCGTCAACGGGTTTGACCGAGGATTTGAGGGCTCAAAGGGTCCGGCAATGCTGATTCGCGGCCAAATCGAGGGGATTTCGGGGGAGGTGGCTCTGGCCGCCGCCACGATCCCGGCCGCGCTGCTGCCCACCCTGCTGATTGGCGGGCTTCTTCTTAGCTGCCCCTGAGGGCCGGCTGGGCGCCATGCGCCTGGGCGCTCAGGGGTTGGTCGAGATCACCGGACACCTCAAGCGCCAGGGACCAAGACGGCCTGAACGGCGCAAAAGCTCAAAAGGAAATCTGAAATGGCCACCGTGAACAAGTCCGAGAAGGACCGCGTCATCATTTTCGACACCACCCTGCGCGACGGCGAGCAGTGCCCCGGCGCCACCATGACCTTCGAGGAAAAGCTCGAGGTCGCCGAGCTGCTGGACGATATGGGCGTCGACGTCATCGAAGCCGGCTTCCCCATCACCTCGCAGGGTGACTTCGAAGCGGTGAGCGAGATCGCCCGCCGCTCCAAGAATTCCGTGATCGCCGGCCTGTCGCGCGCCCATCCGGCCGACATCGACCGCTGCGCCGAGGCCGTGAAGTTCGCCAAGCGCGGCCGCGTCCATACCGTGATCGCGACCTCGCCGTTGCACATGCGGGTGAAATTGAACAAGACGCCGGAAGAAGTGCTCGAGACCTCGGTCGCCATGGTCGCGCGCGCCCGCAACCAGATTGACGACGTCGAATGGTCGGCCGAGGACGGCACCCGCAGCGAGATGGACTTCCTGTGCCGCATCGTCGAGGCCGTGATCAAGGCCGGCGCCACCACGGTGAACATCCCCGACACCGTCGGCTACACGGTGCCGGAGGAATACACCCACTTCATGAAGACGCTGATCGAGCGCGTGCCGAACTCGGACAAGGCGGTGTTCTCCGTGCACTGCCATAACGATCTCGGCATGGCGGTCGCGAACTCGCTGGCCGGCATCGTCGGCGGCGCGCGCCAGGTCGAGTGCACCATCAACGGCATCGGCGAGCGCGCCGGCAACGCCGCGCTCGAAGAGATCGTGATGGCGATCAACGTGCGCAACGACAAATTCCCCTACTGGAACAAGATCGACACCACGCAGCTCACTCGCGCCTCCAAGGTGGTGTCGGCAGCGACCTCGTTTCCGGTGCAGTACAACAAGGCGATCGTCGGCCGCAACGCGTTCGCGCATGAGAGCGGCATCCATCAGGACGGCGTGCTGAAGGACGCCTCGACCTACGAGATCATGCGGCCGGAGATGGTCGGCCTGAAGCAGTCCTCGCTGGTGCTCGGCAAGCATTCCGGCCGCCATGCCTTCGTGCACAAGCTGGAGGAGATGGGCTACAAGCTCGGCCCCAACCAGCTGGAGGACGCGTTCACGCGGATGAAGGCGCTGGCCGACCGCAAGAAGGACATCTACGACGAGGACATCGAGGCGCTGGTCGACGAGGAGATGGCGGCCTCGCACGACCGCATCAAGCTGGCCTCGCTGACCGTGATCGCCGGCACCCACGGCCCGCAGCGCGCGACCATGAAGCTCGACGTCGACGGTCAGATCAGAATCGAGGAAGCCGAGGGCAACGGTCCGGTCGATGCCGTGTTCAACTGCATCAAGCGCCTGGTGCCGCACGAGGCCAAGCTGGAGCTGTACCAGGTCCACGCCGTCACCGAGGGCACCGACGCGCAGGCGGAAGTGTCGGTGCGGCTGGCGCAGGACGGCCGCTCGATGACGGCGCGCGCGGCGGATCCGGATACGCTGGTGGCCTCGGCCAAGGCCTATCTCGGTGCGCTCAACAAGATCGTCATGAAGCGCCAGCGCGACACCGTGACCACGGCCGCGGCGAGCTGACGTTTCTTCGCCTCTCCCGCTTGCGGGAGAGGCCGACACGCGAAGCGTGGCGGGTGAGGGGTCTTTCCCCACGGGGCAATGTCCCGTTGCCGAAACACCCTCTCCCCAACTCAAGGCGGGAGAGGGAGCGCAGGCGGCATTCACCATGAATACCTGCCCTGCTAAGGGCCAATAGCGGCGCAAGCCGCCGGCCTGTATTGATGCAGGCGGGCAAGAGGATTGGCCGCCCGGCATGCCGGGCGGCCCAAATAGCACCAGGGAGAGATTATGCGCACCTTCGCGATCGCCGCGTCTATCGCGGCATTGGC
Source organism: Bradyrhizobium sp. 22 (assembly GCF_000482425.1). Taxonomy (NCBI): domain Bacteria; kingdom Pseudomonadati; phylum Pseudomonadota; class Alphaproteobacteria; order Hyphomicrobiales; family Nitrobacteraceae; genus Bradyrhizobium; species Bradyrhizobium sp. 22. The sequence continues at coordinate 547,535 of NZ_KI519400.1, read as the reverse complement.
ACTCGGGCTGGCCGGGCCGGCATCGGCCCAATCGCCGATCATCATCAAGTTCAGCCACGTCGTCGCCACCGACACGCCGAAGGGCAAGGCGGCGGAGAAGTTCAAGGAGCTGGCCGAGAAATATACCGCCGGCAAGGTCAAGGTCGAGGTCTACCCGAACTCGACGCTGTACAAGGACAAGGAAGAGCTCGAGGCGCTCCAGCTCGGCAGCGTGCAGATGCTGGCGCCCTCCAACTCCAAGTTCGGACCGCTCGGCATCCGCGAGTTCGAGGTGTTCGATCTGCCCTACATCCTGCCCGACATCAAGACGCTGCGGAAGGTGACGGAAGGGCCGCTCGGCACGCGGCTGCTGAAGCTGCTGGACGCCAAGGGCATCTCCGGGCTTGCCTATTGGGACAACGGCTTCAAGCAGATGAGCGCGAACAAGAAGCTGATCACGCCCGCCGACTATCAGGGCGTCAAATTCCGCATCCAGTCCTCGCGCGTGCTGCAGGCCCAGTTCAAGGCGCTCGGCTCGCTGCCGCAGGTGATGGCGTTCTCGGAAGTCTATCAGGCGCTGCAGACCGGCGTGGTCGACGGCCAGGAGAACACCTGGTCGAACATCTATACCCAGAAGATGCACGAGGTGCAGAAGTACATCACCGAGACCAATCACGGCTATATCGGCTACGTCGTGATCGTGAACAAGAAGTTCTGGGACGATCTGCCGGCCGACATCCGTGACCAGCTCAACAAGGCGATGAAGGAAGCGACCGACTTCGGCAACACGCAGTCGCAGAAGGAGAACGACGACGCGCTCGCCGAAATCAAGAAGAGCGGCAAGAGCGAGATCATCAAGCTCACGGCGGAGCAGAGCGAGGCGATGCGCAAGGCCATGGAGCCGGTCTACAAGGATGCCGCAAGCCGCATCGGTCAGCCGCTGATCGACGAATTCCTCAAAGAGGCCAAGAGCACGACCAACTGATCCGTGTAGCGATGAACGAAGGCTTCCGTGCGGTCTGCACGGAAGCCTTTTTGTTGCGAACGATTCCGATTGCGGCGGTAAAATCGCTCGTTACATCTTGGTAAGGACGCGCTCCCTGTCCAACTTGTAAGTTGCGCGTCAGCCGCACCGCGCCCATCTTCATGAACATCCTTCCAGAGGAGGTTCGGATGAAGAAGTTCACCATCGCTGCGATCGCCGTGCTCAGCATCGCCGGCTCAGGCGCGGTCTACGCCCAATACCATCGCCCGTGGACGGAGCACGTCCGCCACATGCGCATGAACCCCGAGGATCGCGCCGCCCTGGTCGATGCGCGGATCGCCGCCGTCCATGCCGGGCTGAAGCTCAACGCCGATCAGGAGAAGCTGTGGCCGCCGGTCGAGGCTGCCGTGCGAGAGTTGGCCAAGCTGCGCATCGACCGCGCCAATGCGCGGATGAATGCTGGCCCCGGCGATGCCGGCAAGGACGCCGACAAGGTGGACGATCCGGTCGCCCGTCTGCGCCAGCGCGCCGAGGACATGGGCGCGACGTCCGCGGCCCTGAAGAAGATCGCCGACGCCGCCGATCCGCTCTACAAGACCCTGGACGAGGGCCAGAAGCGGCGGCTCGCCGTGCTGACCCGCCACCGCGGCCCGTTCGGCGGCGGCGAGGACGGCCCGCGGCACCGCCACTTCATGGAGCGCGGCATGGACCGCATGATGGGGCACGGCATGGAGCATTTCCACCATGGCCGCGACGCCGGCGAGGACCGCGACCGCGAGGGCCGGCTCTGAACGAGGCGGGTTTTTGCGGGGAATCAGCCCTCGGGATCAACCCTGGCGAAGCCGCTGGAATCCAGCGGCTTTTCGCTTTTCCGGCGCTGTGGAAGAACCTTGGAAAACTTGCGGCCGGTCGCTTGCCAGACCCGGATCGCTTTGCTAAACGACCGGCCTCGCAAGGCTTTGACCGGCCTTTCGGGCGCATAGCTCAGTTGGTAGAGCAGCTGACTCTTAATCAGCGGGTCCCAGGTTCGAGCCCTGGTGCGCCCACCACCCTTAAGACATTGGCCCGCAGGGGCTTTTTTAAATTCCGCGGCAGAACGAACCGGGTCTCGTGCGACGCTTTTGGTGGTCGTACGTCGCACGCCGTGCGACGAATTGGATATTAGGGCCGAAGGGACATCCACCGCCGAAACGCGCAGTCACATGAGAGCCACTGGCCCTGCTTTCAGCTCTTCATGCCTTCCTTCCGCACCTGCAATTCAAGCCTGTCGATACCGGAATCAGCCCGAGCCGCATTGCGGGCGCGGTAGTGCTTCACGATAGTCTGCGCGCTTCGGTATGAATGCCAGATCGTCAGCAAATCGCAGCCAGCTTGATCGAGAAGCATGACGCAGGTATCGCGTAGGTCCTGGTCATGCTTTTGGTCCAGTTCCCCGGCGCCGTTGACGAACATTAGGGTGGGGCAAGGCTTCAAGTGCCATGCTGTCTCGTCGCCATTGCTGCCGCGAGCAGACTGCGCCTCCAGCCATTCCGCTAATGCGCGCTTGCGCTGGTCGACCGCTCGAGCGCGCTGCGCCTTGTTCTCCTCGTCAAGAGGAAAAGAGGCGAACAGCCCGTCGACATTCTTAATCAGTTCGGCGTTCAGTCGCTCTGCGCGGCCAATTGCTTGGCGCGCGTTGTCGCGCTTCAGAAAGCCGAATATAGCGACAGCTCGAGCGGTCGACACCCAGTGGCGGTAAGTACTCTCGTCATAAGGCTCGCCATTGTCCTCATTGACCACCAGCTCGGGTGGCACCCTATCCAGTTGAAGCCGAAGCTTTAGCTCCTTTACTCGTGCACGCGAGGCATTCAGCCGTGCGCTGAGTTGCGGCGCCTCTTTTATGTCGACAAGCTCGCCAGTTTTGCTCTGCCGGAACGCGTGGCGGCCCTCGACGTCGCTCTCATTGCGCATAATTAGACGATCGGTCTGGCGCTGCCCGGTGAACAATGCCAGGTGAAAGCTATCGCCGTCATGTGTCCCTCAGCGCGCACGCTGACGACTTCATCCGGAGTGAGCTGGAAACGGTGCGGGCTCGCGCCCAGCTTGTAGAACTCGGGCAGGGACCGCACCGAGGATCTGCGGCAGATGGTCCGTGAGGATTGAGGAGCAGCGCAAGCTCATCCAAAAATTTCGCCGCAAGATGAACCAAGGCCGCCCTCAGTTGGCAGCCTCTTTCATTCCGGTCCACGTTGACTTCCGCTGTGACCCTCAGCGGACCCGCTCACGCCTCCGTCGCGGTCGCCATTTGACCCGCAGCAATCTTGCCGCCGCGGTGCCACGGCTTGTCTTGGCGCGAGTGAGATGATCAATTGTCAACGAGCTCGATAATAGGTTTCCCGCTTCCCTGACCGGACAGTGCGAAGTTCATCGCCGCCTTGAACTCGGACAGAGGGAATCGACGGCCAGTAGCCGGCTTCAGCTTGCCCTGAGCGGCCCAGTCGAGCAGCTCGGCGATCTGCTCGTCGGCGCGCTGGCGTTCGAACTCGACGAATTGGCGAACGTCGACACCTACCAGCGATGCGCCTTTCATCAGCGACAGATTGACCGGCAGCTTTGGGATCGGTCCTCCGACGAAGCCCACGACGAGGTAGCGCCCGCCCCAGGCCTGAGACCGGAACGCCGTTTCCATCAGAGCGCCACAGACGGGGTCGAATACTACATTAGGTCCTGGTCCGTCGCAGATCGCCTTTAGGCGGTCACGCCAGCCCTCGGGATTGGTATCGAGCACGCGATGCGCACCGTGCGCTGCAGCGAACAGACGCTTTTCCTCGGTTGACGCCACGGCGATAACTTCCGCACCCATCAGACGTCCGACCTGCACCGCGGCCGTGCCGACACCACCGGACGCTCCGAAAACCAGCAACCGTTCGCCGCCCTTTAGCGCCGCGCGATCCCGCAACCCATGAAGCGCCGTGAGGTAGTTGGTCCGGAAAGCGGCCGCTTCTGCGAAGCCCAGGGCGTCCGGAATCCTCCAAACCGACGCTTCCGGAGCGCAAGCGTAAGCGGCAAGGCCTCCGCCGAAGCCGGAGGCCATCACCCGGTCGCCCAATCGCAGCCGCGATACCTCGGCTCCAACCGCCGCAACGCGCCCGCTGAATTCGAGGCCAGGCGTGAAGGGCACCGGGGGCTTGACCTGATATCCACCGAGCGCAACGAGAGCGTCTACGTACCCCATTCCGCAACAATAAACTTCGATCAGAACGTCTTTTGGCCCAGGCGTCGGGTTTGCGACGTCGACAAGGGCGTAATCATCGACGCTGCCGATCTTCTCGGCTCGGACGACTTTCACAATGTTGCTCCTGGGATTACCCGTGCGCTTTCGACGGAGTCGCTTGCGAACCCACGCATTGACAGCCACTCAGCACTGGGAGCGCGGTTGGTCTTGAAGCTGTTAATCTGTGCAGCCGCATCGGGGTAACCGATTGCAACTCCGCAGAACAGCATCTGGCTCGGCGGAATTTCCAGAAACTCTGAGACCGTGTTCGAGTAAAGTGCCCAATATTCCTGCGGACAGGCCGCCAGCCCGCGCTCGACTGCCAGCAACAGAAGGTTCTGCAAATACATTCCAAGATCGGCCCATTGCGGAGGCCCCATGCCCCGATCGATGAATATGAAGACCCCGGCCGGCGCGCCGAAGAACCTTGCGTTCTTCATCAATTGCGCGAGGCGGCCGGCCTTGTTCTCGCGACCGATGCCGATCGAGGCGTAAAGCTGTTCCCCATTCTGGGAGCGGCGCGACCGGTATGGCTCCCACAGGTCTGGCGGATAGATGGCGTACCCAGGGCTCGAGTCAGGGCCGCGTGCTTCCACCACGTTGAGCAGTTGCTTCAGGGGAGTACCCGCCAAGGCGTGAAGGCGCCATGGCTGCAGATTACCCCCGCTGGGCGCCCGAGCAGCCCTTTCCAGCAAGTCTCGCATCACGCTTTCGGAGACAGATTGAGGCAGGAACGCGCGCACAGAGGTTCGTCGCGTGATCGCATCGGACACATTCATTGACTGAACATCTCAATTTGAAGAAGTGACTGATTAGATTGATGTTTGTATCGAGGCCGGCGGCATATTAGGCTGTTTCAAGCCCAAAAACTCCAGGGCGACACTGCATTTCACTTATCGGCAATTTCGATGAATAGCCCCAATCTCCAGAATGTTGCGACGTTCCTCAAAGTTGTCGAGGTCGGTGGGTTTGCCGCTGCGGCGCGGGAACTGGCAGTGACGCAGTCGACTGTAAGCAGACGGGTTGCCGATCTCGAGGGGCATCTCAGCTGTAAGTTGCTTGAGCGAACAACCAGGCGGCTGCTCCTGACAGATTCGGGCGCTCGATACTACGAGACCGTCAAAGCGCTCATGTCCGGCTTGGCAGAAGCAGACGACAATCTGAAAGACAGGAGCACAGAAGCGGAAGGTCCGCTGCGGATCACAATGCCGCTCGGTCTGGGACGATCGCTCATCTTGCCTGGTTTGGCGAGCTTCGCGAAGCTTCATCCCAAAGTTCGGTTCGATATCGACTTGTCCGATCGTTACGTCGATATTCTTCAGGAAGGGTACGACTTCGCCGTCAGATTTGCGGAACCGCGGACGTCAGGGCTCGATGCAAAGGTGGTTCGACCAGTTGGCGGAGCCATCTGTGCGACACCGAGCTTCCTTCGATCACACCCGATCGAAAGAGCGAAAGACCTGGAGATCGACCGCTGCTTGGTTCAGCGAACCTATGCACCAATCGTCACATGGTCAGTATTCGAAGATGGGACGGCCAGGACTCTACAGATCACTCCGCGTATGATCCTAAGTGAAATCTACTCGATCTACGAGATGACCTTGGCCGACATGGGGGCGGCTATCTTGCCGGATTTTTTGATCGAGGACGATTTGAAGTCAGGTCGATTGCTTCGCTTGGAGGGCATCACTCTCCAGCCGCGGCCGATCGTCCTCGTATGGCCAAGCCACAAGGCAAGCCTCCGCAAGATCGTCGCTTTGCGAAACTTCTTGGAAGAGCTGTTGACGTAGTTTCCAGCGCTAACCATCTCAAAATTGGCGCCGGCATCGGCTCGACCATCGGCAAGGCATTCGACGGTCAGCGGCTCCTGGCCCTGTTCGGAATGTTGATGATGCTGATTGCGCTTCTCATGCTCAGAAAGCCGAGTGGTGACTCAAGGAGTTCGTTCCGTTGTCGCGAACGAGCGCCGCGTCCCTTGCTCCGCGCCTGGCGGCGTTCGGTACGGGAACGGGGCTGCTCGCGGGTTTCTTCGGTATCGGGGGCGGTTTTCTCGTCGTTCCGGGCCTAATCGCCGGTGCGAGAATGTCGTTGCTGGCGGCGATCGGATCATCCCTGGTCTCGGTGTTCGCGTTCGGGTTGACGATAGCGGGGAACTACGCGCTATCGGGATTCATTGATTGGCGATTGGTTGCCTTGTTCGTCCTGGGCGGATTCGGCGGAAGCCTGTTCGGCGGACGTCTCGCCGCGCGGCTGGCCGGCCAGAAGAGGACCCTCACAATGGTGTTCGCCACCATCGTGGCGGGCGTGGGTCTTTACGTGACGATACGTGGATCCCTCGGCTGAAAGCGGTCTTCGGCGGTGAGGTCGAGGGGAGCAACCGCTTCGAGAAAGCCGCCAAAACCCATCGCGGGTCCAATGCTGGTTGAGCGATCCGTTTGTCGGATGGCCTTTGATGTTCTTGCGAACAGACACACGCCCCTTCGTCACAGGTCAGTCGGAAGCGTGAGGTCCTGCCACGTCTCTTCGCATTCGACACGCAGCAGCCGTCTTCCCCTGGGTGCCTGATGCGCCCCGGAATTGGCTTGTTCATCTGGAATTGGGGCGTCAGTCCGGGCCAGCCATCCAATTGCGGGACACACGATGGAGCGCGGATCGATAGAGGGGGGACATTTGGCCCCTCTTGCAATCGCCGCCTCAAAGCGGCTCTGAAACCCGTCGGTCGGAAGCTGGGAGCTGCGGCTGTCTCAGGTCGGGATCATAGCGATCGATGGCTTGGTTCGACGATGTCCGAAGCAGTTGCAAGTCACAAGGTCTGTCCTTCGCGGAAAGGAAGCACTCCGCGTAATAGCTCCATCGTCTTCGCCCTCGTCTGGTCCGGCGTGGTGATCCCGTCGAAAGAGCGAGCCGCCAATCTGGAGCAGCCGAATCCGTCGGCTCATCCGGCGAGGACCCGACTGCTGCGTTCATCCGACAGCAGCTGTTGAGACAGCTGCTTGGTCGCAAAAATGAGTGCCTCGATTGCCAGATTCGAACGGGCGCGGCTCGGTTTGACCAGCTCCTGTAGAATGAGCCCATCGACCCCAGCCAAGATGAATCGCGCAAGGGTCGTATAACCCCGAGCCGATAGTTCCTGCTTTCCGGATTTGCTTGCCAGCTGATCCCGGTAGAGGCGCAGATATGCCTCGTACTGTTGATCAGCCAACCATTGGGCGCCCTCTCGCAAGGCATAGAGCGTCAATTCATATTGGACAATTTGCCGCGCGCGCGACCGAGTGATCGACCGCCAGGTGCCGCGAACAAGTATCTCGATTCGATCGTCCAAGGACGGATCGGTACCAGCCCTGTCCTCACGCAGCCGTTCGGCGATCTCTTCAATCAAGACTTCGAGCACTGCGACCAAAAGCGCACTCTTGCTTTCGAAATGGTAGTGCAGCGTCGCAAGTTTCACATTCGCTGCGGCTGCAATCTTCCTCGTCGTCGTGCCGAGAACACCGGTTTTTTCCAGAGCTTGCAGCGCCCCCTGGATGATCTGCGCGCGCGTCAGCTCGCTCTTGGCCGTCATGTTTTTCATGCGCCGGATGTTCAATGATGTGGCCGAGCCTGTCAAATCCGATAAGGGCAATTCCCGTCCAGTCGCCCAAAATGTCAGCAACGGTGCCCAAAATTGGTCGCTTGACTAAATTTGGTCATTTGACCAGATTGTTGAAAAGGGGAAGGAGGCAAGATGGCGCTCGCCGATCAGCAAAGGGGATTGATTGCCACGGCCGCCGATCGCGGGTTCGACCAACAGGTCGAGCGAACGAAGACGTTCGCTGCCATTCCGAGCACAAGGGGCGCCGAGTGGCCCGCGCAGGATTTCATGGCAGGCGAACTCCGGGCGAGAGGCTACGTCGTCGACGATTGGCAGATCGATCTGTCCGATTTGCAGGGGTTGCCGGACGTCGGCGTGATTTCGCACGATTTTTCACGGGCTCGGACCGTGGTCGGGACCCTTCAGCCGCAGGTCGAATCCGGCAGATCCATCATTCTCCAGGGCCATTGCGACGTTGTTCCAGCGGGGCCGGCCCAAATGTGGAAGTCGCCCGCGTTCCAGCCTGTAGTCAGGGATGGGTGGCTCTATGGTCGGGGCGCGGCCGACATGAAGGGCGGAACGCTGGCTGCCCTCCACGCAGTCGACGCGATCCGGGAAGCCGGCTTTCGCCTCAGGGGAAGACTACACTTCCAGTCGGTCATCGAGGAGGAAAGCACGGGCATCGGTGCGTTGTCCGCGCTCCAGCGCGGCTACCGCGCTGACTGCGCGCTCCTTCCCGAGCCGACCGGCCAGCGTTTTGGCGATGTTTGCCTCGGCGTGATCTGGTTTCGCTTGCGGGTTGCGGGCGAGCCGACGCACGTTTCGGATGCCGGAGAAGGCTTTAATGCCATCAAGGCTGCGATGGAAATGGTGCGGGCACTTGAAGGTCTTGAGCAAAGCTGGAATGAACGGGCCGCCGGCCATCCCATCTATGGGGAGGTCCTGCATCCGCTGAATTTCAACCCCGGCATCATCCATGGGGGCGATTGGGCATCGAGTGTACCTGCCTGGTGCGACGTCGATTGCCGCATCGGCCTTCTGCCCGACTGGAGCGTGGATGCTTGTCAGAGGGAAATCATAGCCTGTGTCGACGCTGCGGCGTCGAAAATGCCCTTCCTCGCGAACAATCCACCCGAGATCGTGTGGTCCGGCTACCTCTCGCATGGTTACGTCATGCGCGATGATCCGGCTGTTCGGCGAGTGCTCGAAGAGGCGCATCAGGCCGCGACCGGACGTCCTCTCGCGCGGCGCATCGCAACATCGCTGAACGATGCACGCTTCTACGATCGTCACTTCGGAATTCCGGCTTTCTGCTACGGCCCAGTGGGAGAGCGGATTCACGGTTTTAACGAGCGTCTCAATCTGGATTCGCTCAGGGAAACGACCAAGGCGATCGCCTACTTCGTCGCCGATTGGTGCGGCATCGAGCCGACGAATTGAGACTGGCAGTCAGGAAGCAGGGCAAATCTCATGGCAGTTAGAATAGACGGTGAGCGGCTGTGGTCGGACATCATGACGATGGCCGCCATCGGGGCGACGGCCAAGGGCGGTTCTTACCGAACTTCGCTGTCGGACGCCGATCGCGACGGTCGCAACCTTTTCGTCCATTGGGCGAAGGAGGCCGGGCTGACCGTCACCATCGACAAGATCGGCAACATCTTCGCGCGGAGGGAGGGGCAGGATTCCAGCCTGCCGCCCGTCATGGTGGGCAGCCATCTCGACACCCAGGCTCCCGGCGGCAGGTTCGACGGCGTGCTCGGCGTGCTGGCCGGGCTCGAGGTCGTGCGCACCCTCGACCGCGCTGGCATCAAGACGCGGCGCGCGATCGAGATCGTGAACTGGACCAATGAGGAAGGCGCGCGGTTTCCGCCCGGTGTCGTCGGCTCCAATCTCTTTGCGGGCCGCACGACGCTGGACACATTGCTGCAGACCCGGGATCGTGCCGGCATCCTGATGGGGGACGAACTGAAACGTATCGGTTATGCGGGCGATGTCGAGGTCGGGCAGCGACCGGTCGACAGCTATATCGAACTGCATATCGAACAGGGCCCCGTGCTGGAAGCCGCGAATGTCACGATCGGCGCGGTAACCCATACGTCATGCCAGGGCGGTGGCCTCATCGAAATCCTCGGGGAGAATGGTCATTCGCAAACGACCAGGATGTCGAAGCGGCGCAATGCGCTGGTCGGTGCCGCCAGGATCGTCGAAGCAATCGAGCAGATCGGCATGGCGCAGGAACCCCAGGGCATGGCGAGTGCGACCGTCATCGACATCCTGCCGAACAACCGGATCAACATTCCGCACAAGGCGGTGCTGCAATTCCTGACCGTTCATGCCGAACCGGAGGGACGTGACCGGATCCTCGACCTGATCGAGGCTGCGGTGACCAGGGTCGGAAAGGAAACCCAGCTCGCCGTATCTTTCTCCCGCAATCCGCAGCGCCACAAGTTCGACTTTCCCATGGAATTCGTGGAGTTGGCAGAGCGCATCTCGGCCGATCTCGGCTATTCATCCATGCGGTTACCGACGTGGACTGCGCATGATGCGCTGAACATGCACGTCGTGTGCCCGACATCGCTGATCTTCGTGCCGTGCCGTGACGGCATCTCGCACAGCGAGTTCGAATGGTGCGAACCTGATCATGCGAAAGCCGGCGGCGACGTTCTGGCCAACATGGCACTCGAGCGCGCACAGCGTCCGAACGATTGATGCGGTTGTTCGTCGTTCGAGACGACCGGCCGGATATCCGATCATACAGGTGAGGAGGTAGAGACGTGAGCGATTTTGATCCCGTGCGAGACTTGGCCAACGGTCATCCCGGCCGCCTTCCGTCACGGCGTGCCTTGCTGAAAGCAGGAGTTGCCGCGGCGGCGACCGCGCCGTTTCTCATGCGCGCCAATGAAGCGATGGCTCAAGGGATCACCCCAAAACGCGGCGGCACGCTGACCAGCCTCCTGACGCCCGAGCCCCCGGTTCTCATGATTGGCGTCAACGCTCAGGCTCCGACCCTGACGGTCGTCAGCAAGATCTTCCAGCCGCTGTTCACATATACGCCGACCCTCGATTTCGAGCCGGTGCTGGCAAAAAGCTGGACCATCTCGGACGACAAGAAGGTCTATACGTTCCGTCTCCAAGAGAACGTGAAGTTCCACGACGGTCAGCCCATGACCGCCGACGACGTCATCTTCTCGGCGATGAAGTTCTGGATGACCCTGTCGCTGCGGGCACGCATCGTCTTTGCCCGGATCGAGAAGGCGGAGGCACCGGACCCGCACACGGTGGTCTTTACCCTGAAGGAGCCGTTCGCGCCCTTCCTTTATGGCTTCGGCGGGACAGGCTTCACGATCGTCCCCAAACATCTCTACGACGTTGCCGATATGCGCAACAATCCCAACAACGCGAAACCGATCGGCACCGGACCGTTCAAGTTCGTCGAATGGCAGCGCGGCAGCTTCATCCGGCTGCGCCGGAACGAGGAATACTGGAAACCGAACCAGCCCTACCTCGACGAGATCGTCTACCGCATCGTCCCCGACAGCCAAAGCCGCGCTCTCGCTTTGCAGTCGGGCCAGGTCCAGCTTGCCGGCGGTAACGACATCGAGCCATTCGACCTGCCGCGCTTCCAGGCACAGCCGAACCTAGCCGTCACGCTGAAGGGGTGGGAGTATTACGGCCCGCTGGCATGGATCGACATCAACAAGCGGATCAAACCGCTGGATGATGCCCGCGTCCGGCGCGCCATGAGCATGGCGCTCGATCGCAGTTTCATCCTGCAGAAGCTCTGGTTCGGCAGTGGCAAAGTCGCCACGGGTCCGCTGTGCGAAACGACCAAGTTCTACGATGCCTCGGTCAAGTTGCCGCCATTCGACCTGGCTGCCGCCAACAAGCTTCTGGATGACGCCGGCCACAAGCCCGATGCCTCCGGCGTCCGGTTCACGATCCGCCATTTGCCGCTTCCTTACGGCGAAGTGTGGACGCGATTGTCGGAGTATTTCCGCGCGTCGATGCAGAAGATCGGCATCAACGTGACGATGGAAACGACCGACGCGGGTAGCCACTCGGCCCGAATGGCGAAATGGGATTATGAGACGTCGATCAACTACATCTACCAGGTCGGCGACGCCAACATCGGCATGGAACAGTACTTCACCTCGGAGAACATCAAGAACGTCGCGTTCAACAATGTCGGTGGCTACAGCAACCCGCGCGTCGACGAGGTCCTCGCTAAGGCAAGGTATGCCATCGATCCCGTCGAGCGCCAGAAGTTGCTATCGGAGTTTCAGCGCATCGCCGTCGAAGACATGCCGTACATCTATCTGCTCCAGATGAGTTTCCCGACTTATTACGCGAAGAGGCTCAACAACACGATCACTACGGCGATGGGCATTGCCGACGACTTCGACGACGTCTTCCTCGCATGAGTTCGAATCGTCTTCAGGCGATGCCCCGCCTGATCGGATGGCGGGTGCTCAAGATGGCGGCGATGGTCTTGGCCATCGTCGTCGTCAACTTCTTGCTCATCCACGCCGCGCCGGGTGATCCGGCGAGCGCCATAGCTGGGCAGTCGGGACAGGCCGATGCCGAGTTCATGCGGCAATTGCGTGAGCAGTTCGGTCTCGACAAGCCACTGCCCTTGCAGCTCTGGATCTACATCGAACGAGTCCTCACCCTGGATCTTGGGGTGTCGCATCGTCTTCAGCGGCCGATTCTCACCGTGATCTTCGAACGGCTGCCGGCGACCCTACTGTTGACGGGAACTGCGTTCGTGATCGCGCTGGCGAGCGGGGTCGCACTCGGGGTCCGCGCCGCCCGTAGGCCAGGCGGCATGGCCGATACGATCATCATGGGCGCGTCGCTGTTCTTCTACGCAACCCCGCTCTTCCTGGTCGGCATCGTGCTGGTGCTGGTGTTCGGGGTCTGGCTCAACTGGCTGCCGACATTCGGCATGGAGACGGTCGACGTGCCGCTCCAGGGCTTCGCGCGCGTCACGGACATCGCCCGGCACGCCATTCTTCCTGTGATCACGCTCGCGGTGTTCTATTCGGCCGTCTACGTCCGCCTGACGCGCGCCTCGATGGTGGAGGTGTCGAGCTATCCCTTCATCAAGACGGCGCGCGCCAAAGGCGCTTCGGAGACCCGGATCAGATGGGTCCATATGCTCCGGAACGCGCTGCTGCCCGTCATCACGCTGGCCGGAATCCAGGCCGGCCATCTCATCGGCGGATCCGTTCTCGTCGAGACGGTATTCGCCTGGCCGGGGATCGGCAGTCTCGCGTTCGAGGCCCTGCTCGCGCGCGACTACGACCTGCTGCTCGGCATTTTCCTATGTACGTCGGTCGTCGTCCTGACCTTCAATCTCCTGACCGACCTTGTCTATCTTGCCTTCGACCCGAGAGTTCAGGCACTATGAGATCCTTCATCGGGCGCTATCCTCGGATGGCCATTGGCACGTTGATCATCCTCGCGGTGATCTCCATGGCGGTCGCTGCACCCATTCTATTCCCGTTCTCTCCGTGGGAGATGCGTGGGGCACCGTTCGAGCCACCGGGCAGCCCTGGCTTCATTCTGGGCTCCGACGCACTCGGGCGCGACATCGCGGCCGGGTTGGCACATGGGGCCTGGGTTTCACTGCTGATTGGCGGTGTCTCGACCTTGGCATCGCTCGGCATCGGGATCGGCCTTGGGGCGCTCGCCGGGTATGTCGGCGGACGGGTCGACGACGCGGTCATGCGGTTCGCCGAGTTCTTCCAAACCATCCCAAGCTTCCTGCTCGCGATTCTTCTCGTCGCGATCTTCCGGCCGAGCATGTTCTCCATCATAACGGCGATTGCCCTGGTATCCTGGCCGCCTGTTGCTCGGGTTGTAAGAGCCGAGTTCCTTTCATTGCGGACGAGAGAGTTTGTTCAGGCGGCGGAAGTCCTCGGCGTCTCCCATTTTCGCGTTGTCTGGCAAACGCTTCTTCCCAATGCTCTGCCGCCCGTGATCGTGCTGGGCAGCCTCATGGTCGCCAACGCGGTCCTGACGGAGTCCGCCCTGTCTTTTCTCGGACTCGGCGATGCGAACTGGATGTCCTGGGGATTCCTGGTCGGGTCGGGGCGTAGCGTGATCCGGATCGGCTGGTGGATCAGCGTCCTTCCCGGTGTTGCTATCGTCGTGACGGTGCTTGGTCTCAATCTTCTGGGTGAAGGTCTTCAGACATGGCTCAATCCGCGTCTTTCAAAGCGGGATATGCCATGACTGGCAAGCTTCTGAACGTTGAAGGACTGTCCATCGGTCTTCCCTCCCACGCCGATCGTCCGCGAGCTGTGTCCGAGGTCAGCTTCTCGCTTGGTGAGGGCGAGATCCTCTGCGTTGTCGGAGAGAGTGGCTCCGGCAAGTCAATGATCGCCAATTCGATCATGGGATTGCTTCCCGGCAATTTGCCCGTTCTCGGTGGGCGGATCGACCTTCAAGGCGTTGATCTTCTGAGCAAGACGCCGGCGCAACTGCGAGTCCTACGCGGCTCTCGCATGGGAATGGTGTTCCAGGAGCCTATGGCGGCGCTCAATCCTTTGATGCGCATAGGTGACCAGATCGCGGAGGTGTTCCAGGTCCATGGCATAGCATGCAGCCAGGAGCGGGTGACCGATCTGCTCCGAGCGGTGAATTTGCCCGACCCGGAAGTTCTGGTTCGCGTGTATCCGCATATGCTGTCCGGCGGCCAGCGCCAGCGCGTCGTCATTGCGATGGCCATCGCGCTCGAGCCCGCGCTGTTGATCGCGGACGAGCCGACAACCGCACTCGACGTCACCACGCAGGCCCAGATTCTGAAGCTCATTCGCGATATCCAGCGGCGACGGAACACCGGAGTGCTGTTCATCACGCACGACTTCGGCGTGGTGCGGGAAATCGCGGACCGCGTGATCGTCATGAAGGATGGTGAGCTGGTGGAACACGGCAGCGCCGAAGCCGTCCTCGAGCGACCGGTGCACGATTACACGAAGAAGCTGCTCGCCGCCGTCCCCCGACCGAACATGGATGCGCCGCGACCACGAGCCGACAGAGCTATTCTCCAAACGTTCGGACTGCGCAAGATCTACTGGCGCGGCAGCAAGGAGGTGACTGCGCTCAACGATATCAGCCTAGATCTGCGGAAGGGTGAGACCATCGGGCTTGTTGGCGAGAGCGGCTCTGGCAAGTCGACCCTCGCGAGGACCATTGTGAACCTGGTCACGCCCGATAGCGGCGAGATCAGATTCGAGGGAACCGACCTTCGCTCGTTATCTCGAAAGCAATGGAAGCCGTTTCGCAAGCGAATCCAGTTCCTGTTTCAGGACCCGTTCGAGTCGCTGGATCCACGGCGCACCGTTGGCGACATCATCTCGGACGGCCCGATCGCGCACGGAGCCAGTGCAGCAGAGGCGCGGGCCATAGCCCGGGAGAAGCTGCAGCTCGTCGGGCTCGATCCGTCGGCTGTTGTCCGATGGCCCCATGAGTTTAGTGGAGGGCAGCGTCAGCGGATCGGTATCGCGCGGGCTCTCGCTATGAACGCAGAGCTGCTGATCGCAGATGAACCGGTCTCGGCCCTCGACGTATCGGTGCAAGCGCAGATACTCGACCTTCTCGAAGGTCTTCGCGACAAGCTCGGTCTGTCCATGCTGTTCATCACTCATGACATGAGGGTTGCGGCGCAAATCTGCGACCGCATCGCGGTGATGAAGCTCGGCCAGATCGTCGAGGAAGCACCCGCACGGGAGCTGCTGTCCCACCCACAGCACCCCTACACACGAATGTTGATTGCCTCGGTGCCGGGCCTGGCGGCCCACAACCTCGTCGGTTCGGCCCTGGAGCCATCATGAAGAAGATATCGTTTCACATACATTGATACGACCTTTTCAAGGAAGCGAGCAGTTCGGCTCCATCGGCAACGAAATCGTCGCCGGGCAGCCCGATCGTCGAGGAGAGCCGAAGAATGACCATACGTCCGAATTCGATCGAAGCCCGCGACGTCGCGCGCGTCTTGCACCCTTACACCAACGCCGTCGTCCACGAGAGGACGGGACCCATGATGATCGAAAGCGGCGATGGCATCTACGTCGTCGACAACGAAGGCAATCGATACATCGAGGGGCTCGGCGGACTGTTCTGCGCCTCTCTTGGCTTCAGTGAGCAGCGGCTTGTCGATGCGGCGCACCGGCAGATGCAGCAGCTTCCATTCTATCACAGCTTTGGCGGCAAGTCGCACGACACGGCCGTCGAACTTGCTGAGCGACTGGTCGATCTCGCCCCCGTGCCGATGAGCAAGGTGTTCTTCGCCAGCTCCGGATCGGAAGCCAATGACACTGCGATCAAGATGGTCTGGTACTATCACAACGCGATCGGAAAGCCTGGCAAGAAGAAGATCATCTCGCGGATGCGCGCCTATCACGGCGTGACCATTGCCTCTGCAAGCCTCACGGGTCTCGTCAACAACCACCGCGATTTCGACCTTCCGATCAAGGGCATTCTGCATACCGAATGCCCGCTCCACTACCGCTATGCAGAGCCGGGAGAGAGCCCGGAAGACTTCGCGACGCGGTGCGCCGATGCGCTTGACCAGCTCATCCAGAAAGAAGGACCCGATACAGTCGCGGCATTCTTCGCCGAGCCCTTGATGGCGTCCGGCGGCTGCATCGTTCCGCCGCCGACCTACTACGAGAAGATCCAGGCGGTTCTGCGCAAGTACGAGATATTGCTGATTGCCGACGAGGTCATCTGCGGCTTTGCCCGCACCGGCAATATGTTCGGCTCCGAGACTTTCGGCATGAAGCCCGATATCATCACCATGGCGAAGCAGCTTTCGGCTGCATACCAGCCGATTGCGGCCGTGATGATCAACGAGAGGGTCTATGCGGCGATCCGCGAGGGAAGCGGCAAGATCGGCACTTTTGGTCACGGGTTCACCTATGGCGGCCATCCCGTCGCGACCGCTGTCGCCCTTGAGACTCTCAAGATCTATGAGGAGCGGGACATCGTGAACTATGTCCGCTCGATCATGGGCGATTTCCAGGAGGGTTTGCAGTCCTTTGCCGATCATCCGCTTGTGGGAAACGCGCGGGGCATCGGTCTGATCGGTGCGCTGGAGCTCGTCAGCAACAAGCCGACGAAAGAGGTGTTCGACCCCTCATGGGGGGTCGCGACCCAAGTGGGCGAGCGCGCCCTCAAGCATGGTCTGATCACGCGGGCGCTCGGCGACACCGTCAACTTCTGTCCGCCGATGATCATTTCCAAGTCGGAGATCGCGGACATGTATTCCCGCGCCCGGCTCGCTCTCGACGAGACGTACGCCTGGCTGCAGGCGGGCCGCCCCGCCGCCGCGGCTTGACTTCCTAGAGCGATCGCTGGGCCCGAGCAGCACCGCTCTCGCGGACCTTTACCGCTTTCACCCTACAAGGTTCTCAACGATGCGAAATTTCGAACTGCCCGGACGGTCCTTGGCCTATGCCAAAGGTGCGATGGCAGCGACGTCCCATCCGCTCTCGACGCTGACGGCGCTCGAGATCATGAAGGCGGGCGGCAATGCCATCGACGCCGCGATCGCAGCCTGCGCGGTGCAATGCGTCGTCGAGGCCGGATCGACGGGTATCGGCGGCGACTGTTTCGCGCTGTTTTCTGCCCCAGGACGTGCAAAGCCGATTGCTTATAACGGCTCCGGAAGAACACCGGCTGCGGCCGAAGCTGCGTGGTATGTCCGGCATGGTATCCGGAGCATCGACCGGCAGACGCCGCACGCGGTGACGGTTCCGGGGGCGGTGGAGGCATGGGCGACGCTCACAAAAGACCATGGCCGCCTTCCGTTTCGCGAGATCCTCGCCCCTGCCGTGGAGATAGCTCGCCGCGGTTATGTTCTGACGCCACGCGTCGCGTTCGATCTCGCCAACCAGACCAGCTTGCTCTGCGTGGACATCGGTTGTAGTGAGACATTTCTGATATCCGGCAATGCGCCGAAAGCCGGCTCCGTCCAGAGGCAGGAGAGGCTAGCCGACACGCTTGAGCTGATCGGCCGCGAAGGAGCGCGGGCCTTCTACGACGGCGACGTTGGCGCCGCACTCGCCCGCTTCCTGGCGGATAGGGGCGGTCTCCACACGAGCGCCGACTTCGCATCGGCGAAGGGTGAGTACACCGATCCGATCGCCATCGATTATCGCGGCCGCACGGTCTACGAATGCGGCCCGAACGGGCAGGGTATCATCGCTCTGATGATCATGAAGATCCTCTCCCGGTTCGAGCGATCCGGCTCGCCGCGGGACGTCGATAACCTCTATATCGAGGTGGAGGCGACGCGCTTGGCGTATGCGGCGCGGGATCGGTTGCTGGCGGATCCCGCGATGGCAACCGTGCCTGTGGATTATATGCTGTCCGACGACCTCGCGTCATCGCTGGCCGCAAAGATCGACTTGAACAAGGCGATCGGAGACATGCCGCCGTTCTCGGGCACCGAGCACAGCGATACGGTCTATATCTGCACCGTCGACAAGGATCGAAACGCGGTCAGCTTCATCAATTCTCTCTTCCATCCCTACGGCGCCGGCTTGATGGAGCCGAAGAGCGGCGTTCTGTTCCACAATCGCGCGCAGAGCTTTGTGATCGATCCGGAGCATCCCAACTGTATTGCGCCCCGCAAGCGGCCGCTGCACACGATCATTCCTGGCATGGTCTATCAGGAAGGCCGGCCCTCTCTGGCATTTGGCGTGATGGGCGGCCACTATCAGGCAATGGGTCATGCCCACTTCCTGGCCAGGCTTTACGAGTACGGGCTCGATCTGCAGTCCGCGGTGGACGAACCACGGCTGTTTCCGCTGCCGGGCACCACCACCGTCGAGGCGGAAGCGGGGCTTAGAGGTTCGATCGTCGAGGGGTTTGGCGAGCGCGGTCTCAAAGTTCAGGCGCCGCGTTGGCCGATAGGCGGGGCGCAGGCCATCGGGATCGACTGGCAGGGCGGCGTGCTCGTGGGCGCTTCGGACCATCGAAAGGACGGCTGCGCGCTTGGCTATTGATTTCACGCCGGCATCCGGGCGGCGCTCGCGCGCGGTCTCAAGCCTTGTCTTACCTATGCGGCGTCATCCGAGCGTGTGACGGCCGTGCACCCTGCAGAGGAAGGAAGTCGCATTGGATTCGACGAAGCGACCATAAACGAGATGGGATGGCGAGGAACATCACACCAAGAAAGATCAATAATTTGGAAGATGCTCGCCACGTTCGAACGCAGTGTCGCAGTTGGCGAGCGCAAAGTTGACTGAATGTCGATACCGGTGAATGTGCGTGCCCGGTTTGGACCTATCAATCGATAGCCTGGTCGCAGTTGACTCTCGTCAATCAGAGGAGCGCGTGTTCAGATATCATCCAGCGCGACGATCTTGATTGTGCGACGAATGCCCACTCTGGGCTGGTGAAGCCCAGTAAGGGCTTCTTTCGATTTCACGACAGAACAAGCCGGGTCTGGGGCGACGTTTTCTCGTTTAGGAGCTTCGCGGCCAGATTGCTGTGCGACTTTTCCTTTGTTTCCGTACCTTCACTCATTCGATACAGCGCAGAGGTCCGACGGTACAGACGAATCGCGCACTCGTCGTAGAATGGAATATCAGGGCGAACAAAACGGATGGTCTGTTCTGCCCGTCGCTGCAGGGCTCGGTTTGCTGCAGAACCGGAAATCGGATTGTTCGCGTCGGGGGTTCGATGCGCTCCCCGCTACCAAACGTACGATTTTGCATGCCAGACTACGATCTTTCACGGTCTTGCACCCGTGATGGCAGCCCTTCGGGCCCATGCGAAACTGCGTGGGGCGGGATGCGATTCCGAGACTCAGGAGTCGTCATCCAGCTTGGTTGCTATCGCGCGATAGGCGCGCAGCCACATGTGGTCAAGATCGAGATCCATCGGCAATGGCTGCGACGAGACGCGGGCGATGACCATCTCGTTCGCGGGATCGACGTAGATCCATTGGCCGTGGATGCCGACAGCGGCAAAGGGACTTTGGCTGCGATCGATCGTGTACCACTTGCTGCGATAGTTTCCGTTCGGAAAGACCTTCGTGAGGTCGCCCCGCGACCAGGCCTCGGCATTACCGTTGCGCCTGATGTCGTCGATCCACCAGGCCGGAACAATCTGTCGATCGCCGCTGAGTCCGTAGTTGCGCATCATTTCGCCGAAGCGCGCAAGATCGCGCAATGTGGCGCAGATGCCGCCGGCGGCGCGCGCAGCGCCACGGGAATCAACGGTGATGTAGGCGTCGTGCTGTGCGCCCATTGGTTGCCAGAGGTAGTGCGACAGGATCTTCGCGTAGGACATGCCGCAGGCGCGTTCATAGACCCAGCCAAGCACGTCGGTGTTGGTTGAGACATAGTGAAAGGTGTGTCCGTGTGGTGTGCCGTCCGGCCGCAGCGTTTGCAGATATTGCCGCAGATGGGTCGCTTGAATGCCTGCCTCCGGCGGCTCCCACCCGGTCGACCGTCGATACTTCATGACATCGCCATCGCGCGCCATGTAGTCCTCGTCGAAGTGGATGCCGACGCTCATGTCCAGCAGGTGCCGGACCGTGCAGCCGCCGCCATAGACCGACCCCTCCATTTCGGGGATATAACGCGTGACCGGCGCGTCCGGATCGAGCTTGCCGCAATCGGCGAGGATGCCGCCCAGCGTGCCCGCGATCGACTTGCTGACGGAGAAAATTAGATGCGGTGTGTCGGGCGCAAGGCCGTTAGCATACCACTCGGACACCACTTGCCCGCGGTGCATCACGACGATCCCGTCGGTGTGGCTCGTGCGGAGCGCTTTGCTCAGGTGTGTCGGCTCGCCGTTCCGGCCCGCGAAGTTAACGTCCTCAAGATATATCTGCCCGACGGATAGCGGAATCGACTCAGGCGAGCGCGCGATGTTGGCTGTTGGCAACAATTCGCGCACGTTGCGGAACGCCCATGTGCTGAACGGATGTTGCCGCCAATTGGCAAGCGTCACCTGCTGGTCTTCCATCGGCGGGAACGCCGCCATGATGTGATGGGGTTTCATTCTTGTCCCGTCTTGATGTCAGGGCGTTACGATCAGGTCCGCTTGGGCGTTCGGCAATCAACCGGGTGGTGGACTCCCGCCCACGCGGCGGTGAGACTGCCCAGTCAATCAACCCTTCGGTGGAGGGCCGGATGACGCGGCGCCTGCGTTCGGCAGCAAGTGGAGGCGCTGGTCCGGAAATTGCTTGACTAAACGTGGTGCCTGTCCCAGCGTCGCCTGCGCGAGGACACGGCAGATGTCCCGAACGGAGTGGAATCGAGGAGGGTAGGCCATGCTGATGCTCATGGGCCGCTCGGACCCTGCAACGAGCGAAGCGGTGCATTTTGCCCAGTCCATGCTGGAGGGGTCGGCGACTGCTTTCTACGAGGTCGATGAGGGCTATAACCTTCGGCGCTTCCTGTTGTCGGGGATTCCGGAGCCGTTTCACCGACAGTATCTCGACGGTATGAGCGAGTTTGACCCGCAGCATCCGCGTCATGCGGGGGGCCTTGCGGTCGCGCGGTTGAGCAACACGATTGCCCACCGGCAACCGCGCGAGACGGCGCTGTACCGCTCCTTCGTCGATCAATGTGGCATCGTCGACATGGTAGATTTCTTCTTTCGGCGCGACGATCAGATCGTCGCCGGTATGAGCGTCGCATGGGATAGGGATGCAAGGATCCCGGAGGGTGCCGTCACCATTGCCGAGAAGATACATCAGTATCTTCAGTTCAACCTGGTTGGTCGCGCTGCCGCGCCTGAGGACGGGCAACGCTATGGCCTGACCAGTCGCGAGATGGATGTCGTGCGACTTCTTTGCTGTGGTCGTACGAACCGCGAGATCGCGCAGTGTCTCAACATCGCGCACGCTACCGTGAAGACCCACCTGATCCACATCTTCGAGAAGCTCGGCGTCGAGACGCGCTCCGCGGTGGTGGCGCTGATGGCGCGGCCGAACTAGCGGCCACGCCTCCTTGCGTCAGCCGATCGCGAGCCCGTGGTCGATCGCGCTTGCGATCGATTTGGCGTCGTCTGCCGTAATGATCAGCGGCGGCGAGAGGATGATGTTGCTGCCGGATACGCGCACCATCACACCGGCATCGTAGATCGCATCGGCAATTGCTCCGACGCGCTTTTTTTCGAGCGCCTTCTTGCTGTCGCGGTCAGCGACGAGCTCGAGCGCCGCCATCAGGCCCCTGCCGCGGACATCGCCGACGATCTCGTGCTTCTGCTTGAGCGCCGCGAGCGCCCCGTTGAGCACCGCGCCGGAGGCCGCGGCCCTGGCGTCGAGCTGCAGTCGCTTCGTTTCGGCGAGCGCGGCGACGCCGGCCGCGCAACCGACAGGATGGCCGGAATAGGTGTAGCCGTGGCCGATCGAGCCGAAACTCGTCTCGTCGCTCTCGAAGGCCTCGGCGACCGTCTCGCCGATCATGGTCGCGCCCAGCGGGAAATAGCCCGATGTGACGGCCTTTGCGATCGTCATCATGTCCGGCTTGACGTCCCAGAGCCGCGCGCCGGACCAAGCGCCGGTGCGGCCGAAGCCGGTGACGACCTCGTCCGAGATCAGGAGAATGCCGTAGCGATCGCAGATTTCGCGCACCAGGCCCATAAAACTCTCGTGCGGCACGATGACGCCACCGGCGCCGAGCACCGGCTCCATGATGAAAGCTGCGATGGTGTCGGCGCCCTGGAACTCGATCTCGTCGACGAGCGCATTGGCGCAGAGCTTGGCGAGCTTGGCCGGATCGGCCTCGTTGAACGGGTTGCGGTAGGTCCAGGGAGCTGGGATGTGATAGACGCCGGGCAACAGCGGCTCGTAGTTGCGGCGGAAATTGGCATTGCCGTTCACCGATGCGCCGCCGAAATGCGTGCCATGATAGCCCTTCTTCAGCGCCAGGAACTTTGTGCGGTCGCGCTGGCCCTTGATTTTCCAATATTGCCGTGCGAGCCGCAGCGCGGTCTCGACGGAGTCAGAGCCGCCCGAGGTAAAGAACGCGCGCACCATGCCTTCCGGCTTGAACCACTCAGTGAGCTCATAGGCGAGCTCGATCGCAGGCCCCGTCGAAACGCCGCGAAAGCCGGAATAATAGGGCAGCTCGTCGAGCTGGTCTGCGATCGCCTTCTTGATGGGATCGCAGCTATAGCCGAGCGTCACGTTCCAGAGGCCGCCGACTGCGTCGAGTACGGTCTTGCCTTCGATGTCGGTGACGTGGATGCCTTCACCCTTCATGATGATCCGGGGCGGATGGTCCTGCATATCCTTGGGATGCGCCATCGGATGCCAGATGCGGCGGGCATTGTTCTCGACCAGAAAGTTGATTTCGCGCATGGAAGGCTCCGTGTCGTCAGTCGAAGGCAAGGCCGAGCATTTGCAGGGCTTGCCGGTAAGAGTCTCGGGGGTGTCGGACGTCGAACCAGACGGTAGGCAATCCGCAGGCGATCGCGCCTTTGATGTTGCGTTCCTGATCGTCCACGAACACGCAAGCCTGCGGCGCGAGCCCGAGAGCATCGCACACGGCGCCATAGGCGCGGGGGTCGGGCTTCAGGATGCCGGTATGCGTGGCGTCGACGATAACGTCGAAATGCCCGAGCAGCGGTAGCCTGCGCCGAAATTCCGCGCCGTAGAACAGGTCAAGCTCGTTGGAGAGAATGGCGAGCTTGCGCCCGGCATTGCGTGCGATCCGGATGGCGCGATCGGCCTCGGGGCGGATCACCAGCGTCGGATCGGCGCCGCGCGCGCGGCGGACGAAGGTCTGCATGTCGTCCCAGTTCTCGCCGACGAGCCTGCCGACCTCGCGGCTGCGGGTCAGCCAGTAGTCGCGCTCGGACAGTTCGCCGCGCTGCATCGCTGACCAGAGCGGATCGGTGTCCTCGGCGAACGGCCCATGCCAGGTCAGCGTTCCCTTCGCCAGGCCGAGCGCGGCTTCCGTCGCGTCGTGGGTTTCGAACAGGGTCTTTGAGATCACCCCGCCGAAATCCAGCACCAGCGCGCTTGCCGCGGATACGCTCATGTCCGCCTCACCGGAATCTTGCCGGCTGGAACGACGCCATCGGCCACCCAGCGGTCGAAGATTGCCAGTACCTTCGCGACGAAGCCCGGGTGGTTGATGTGGTCCTTGATCACGTGAAGCTCGACCGGCGGACGGATCGCGGCCCGCATTTCCGTGACGAAGGCGCCAAGGCCTTCGGGGTCATACAGCGGCTCCGCTTCCTGATCCCATTGCTGGATACCGCCGGTCGGAAGGACGAAGGCAACTGGCGCAGTCGCCTCTGCAAGCTTCGCGGCGATGGCGCGCGCGATCCGGCGACGATCGTCGGCCCCGGAGGTCGCGGACGCAAGCAGGCGGTTATGTGCATGGAAGGGGCGATCGGCGAGCTCGGTCGGCACCGGCAGCCAGGCGGGAAAGTCCACCATGTCGATGGCACCGGGTGCCACGATCTGCGGAATGCCGCTTTGGCCGGCGTTCGTCAGACGGTCCGAGCCGGAGTTCACCACAGAGCCCATCAACTGATTGGCGACCTCCTGCAGGCTGAGGTCGAGCACCGCGGCAAACCCGCTTTGCGCTGCGATCGATTCCATCGCACGGCCACCCATGCCGGTGGTATGGAACACCACAACCTCGTAGCCGCGTGCCTCGAGCTGCGGCTTCAGCTCCACCATGTAGCTGAGGCAGCTCTTGCCGAGTGACGTCAGTGCTACGATCGGTCGATCGGGCTGCGGTCTGGCCGCGCTGCGGGCCGCGCCGACGATCGCGCCGCAGGCCTGCGACAGCACCGCTGTGCAGGTGCCATTGAGCCCGTAGAGACCGCCGGCCCACAGGATCATCATCAGATCCGCGGCGATGCGTTCTGGCGGAATCAGATGAGAGAAGGCGATGGTCGACACGATCAGCTTTGGAAAGCCGAGCGGCAGGAAGAGCGCGACATCGAGCGCGAGGTCGGTGCCCATTGTGCCACCGATCGCGATCATGGCGTCGATCCGACCCTCGTCGCACAGTTGTCGTGTCAGCCGCGCAGCGCCGCGCGCCATCAGCGTCATCGAGGTGTTTTCGTCGCCGCTCGCGATCACCCCCGTAATCGTCGTGTCGGCGGCGGCGGCCACCGCGTGCTTATCGTATGCGGCGGTGTACGGCGGATCGCCGAGCACGCTGATGTCCATCATGACCGTCTCGCCGCCGGCATCATCGATGCAGCGCTGCATGAACAGAAGCTCGTCGGACTTCGTGTCGCCGGTGCCGATCAGCAAAATGCGCGGACGTGATCTGTTGGTCATGTGTTCGGAATGCCGGTGCCGGGCGAAGGGAGCGCGCAACGGCGCAGGCCCGCGCGCGGGGTGATTGTCGCCGGCGACGTTATGAGCTTGCTGCGATGCAGGACATCCACCTATCGGTGGATTGTTAAAGACGTCGCGTGGAAGCTGAATGAAAGCATGATCGCAATCGGCTGCGCAATCGCCGATACAGTCTCCACACCCGGGCTCGCTCATGCTGCAATCCGAAATCGATGCGCTGCGAACAGCGGCCATTTCACCGCAGCGGCATTTCATTGCGGGTGCTGCGGTGGACGGTGCAGGCGGTGCCAGGCTGGACGTGCTCTCTCCGATCGACGGTCAATGGCTGACGACGATCGCCGACGGCGGTGCCGCCGATATCGATCGCGCAGTGCAGGCAGCACGAAGAGCCTACGACAACGGGGCCTGGTCGCGCGCCGCGCCCGCGGAACGCAAGAAGATCTTGCTGCAATTCGCGGCGCTGATCGAACGCCACGCGATGGAGCTCGCCGTGCTCGGCGTGCGCGACAACGGCACTGAGATCGGCATGGCGTACAAGGCCGAGCCGCTCTCGGCGGTCGCGACGATTCGCTATTACGCCGAGGCGATCGACAAGATCTATGGCGAGATCGCGCCCACGGCGCGCGACGTGCTGGGCCTCATTCACCGCGAGCCGCTCGGCGTGGTTGGCGTGATCGTGCCCTGGAATTTCCCGTTGATGATCGGCGCGTGGAAAATCGCGCCTGCGCTGGCCGCCGGCAATTCCGTGGTGGTGAAGCCGCCGGAAACCGCCTCGCTTACGCTGTTGCGTCTGGCGGCGCTCGCGAGCGAGGCCGGCATGCCCGACGGCGTGCTCAACGTCGTCACCGGGCGCGGCGCGACCGCGGGCGAGGCACTGGCGCTGCATATGGATGTCGACGTGCTGGCGTTCACTGGATCCGGTCCGGTCGGACGACGGCTACTGGAATACTCGGCACGCTCCAACCTGAAGCGGGTCTATCTCGAGCTCGGGGGCAAATCGCCCAACGTCGTGTTCTCCGATGTCCCGGATATCAAGCAGGCCGCAAAAGTCTCGGCGAATGGCATCTTCCGCAACTCCGGGCAGGTCTGCGTCGCCGGCTCGCGAATGCTGGTGCAATCGGGCATCTACGACCAGTTCATGAGTGAGCTGCTCGCGGCGACCGCCAAGCTCAGGATCGGCGATCCTCTCGATCTCGCCTTCGACATCGGTGCCGTCCACACCAAAGCGCAGCTGCGGAAGAATTTCGATGCCGTGCAGCGGGCGGAGGAGGCCGGTGCCGAGCGCATGTGCGGCGGGGGGCGTCTCCACGAAGAGAGTGGCGGCTACTACATGGCGCCGACGATTCTTGCCGGGGTGGATCCCGGAATGGACCTCTGGCGCGAAGAGGTCTTCGGGCCGGTGCTTGCGGTGACCCGCTTCGAGGATGAGGAGGAAGCGGCGCAGCTCGCCAATGCGAGCGCCTATGGACTGGCCGCTGCGGTCTGGACCGGGTCGCTCCGCACGGCACACCGGATGGTGCGCGCGATCAATGCCGGCGTCGTGCACGTCAACACCTATGGCGGCACCGACGTGACGGTTCCGCTCGGTGGCTTCAAGCAGTCCGGCTTCGGTCGCGACAAGTCGCTGCATGCCTTCGATGAGTATACCGATCGGAAAACCGCCTGGATCGCGCTATGACTGCGGCAACTGAGTCCCGAGCGACGGAGCTCGGCCGGTTGATCGACGCCGAGCAGGCGCGTTTTCTGCGCCTGCATCCGCGCTCCGCAGCCGCGTGGCGGGAAGGGCAGCGTCATTTCCTCTATGGCGCGCCGTCCCACTGGATGCGGCGCTGGGCCGGGGGATTTCCGATCTATGTCGAAGCCGCCTCGGGGGCTCGTCTTCGCGACATCGATAACCGCGACTACGTGGATTTCTGCCTCGGCGACACCGGCGCGATGTGCGGTCACGCGCCGGAGGCCGTCACGCGCGCGGTGACGCGGCAGATCAGCCGCGGCGCTACCATGATGTTGCCGACCGAGGACAGCCTCTGGGTCGGCGCCGAGCTGTCCCGCCGCTTCGGTCCTCGGTACTGGACCCTGACGACGTCCGCTACCGACGCCAATCGTGCCGCCATCCGCATTGCGCGCATGATCACTGGACGGACCAAGGTTCTGGTCTTCTCGGGCTGTTATCACGGCGGTGTCGATGAGGCGCATGTCGAGATCCGCGAAGGGCGGATTGGGTTGCGTAACATGATCCACCCGAACGCCGTCGACTATGATGCTGTGACCAGGATCGTCGAGTTCAACGACATCGCGGCGGTGGAGGCTGCGCTCGCAGCGGGCGACGTCGCTTGCGTGCTCACCGAGCCGGTGATGACGAATTTCGGGATGATCCCGGTCGCGGACGGCTTTCACCAAAGTTTGCGGGAAGCGACGCGGCGGGCCGGCACGGTGCTGGTCATCGACGAGACGCACACACTGTCCTGCGGGCCCGGTGGCTATATCGCGCTGCACGGCCTCGAGCCGGATATCTTTGTCGCTGGCAAGGCGATCGCCGGTGGGATCCCGGCCGGCATCTTCGGTCTCGACCAAGCGACCGCCGAACGGCTCTGGCGCATCGCTCCTCTCGTCAATCCGCGGCAACGGCAATCGGCGCATCTCGGCTTTGGCGGCACGCTGGCCGGCGGCGCTCTGGCCGTTGCGGCCATGCGCGCGGTGCTGGAAGAGGTGCTGACCGCGCCCGCCTATGCCGGGATGATCGCGCATGCCGAACGACTGGCCGCGCACGCTCGCGACGTCATCTCGCGGAACGATCTGCCCTGGCATGTGACCCAGATCGGCGCTCGCATCGAGATTATGTTCATGCCGAACGCGCCACGCAACGGCGCCGACGTGATCGCCGGACGACAGCCCGATCTCGAGACGTTGATGCACGCCTTCTATATGAACGAAGGCATCTTGATCACGCCATTCCACGGCATGCTGTTGACGTGTCCGGCGACGTCGGGGGCCGACGTTGAATGGCACGGCGACGTGTTCGAGCGTTTTGTTGCGCTGGTGAACGATGCGGGAGTGGCCTGACCATGACACCGCCGTTCGACCTGACCGAACGTGTCGCGCTGGTCACAGGGGGCGGGCGGGGCATTGGGGCCGCAATCGTGACGCGCCTCGCGGAAGCAGGCGCCCGGGTCGTCATCGCCAATCGTTCCCAGGACGTCGCCGACGCATTTGCGGCCGATTTGATCCGCCGTGGTCTTGCTGTGAGCACGGCACCATTCGACAAGCTGGACCGGTCCGCTCTGGGCGTGCTCGTCGATTGCGTGACCGGCCGGTTCGGCCGGCTCGATATCCTCGTCCACAACGCCGGCGGTTGCCCCTGGGCGGCGCTGGATGACCTTGACGAGGACAAGCTCGAAGAGGCCTTGTCGATCAACCTCACCGCGGCGATCTGGCTCATCCAGGCTGCCGTGCCCCATATGCGTATCAGGCGTTATGGCCGCATTCTGGTGACATCGTCGATCTCCTCGCGCCTGACCATGGGCGGCGGCGCGCACTATTCCGCAGCCAAAGCCGGCGTCAACGCATTCATTCGCGGCGCTGCGTTCGAACTCGCGCGAGATGGGATCACCGCCAATGTCGTCGAGCCCGGCTTTATCGCCAAGCCGGGGCGCGGGTCGTTAAGCACTGCGGAAAACTTGTCGCGGATCGCGCGGCACGTTCCGATGGGACGCATCGGCACAGCGGACGACGTCGCCTACGCCATGCTCTATCTCGCTTCCGAGCAGGCGAGCTACGTGACAGGGCAGAGCATCGTGGTCGACGGCGGGACTACGCTTCCCGAAACCGGCTTTGCCGTCGAACGGCAATGGAGCTGACGCGCCTTGCGGCAGTCTCATCAACCGAACGGCTGATTGTGACCCACACGCATGCGGAACAAGCTGCCCACACAATCGGGATCGGGGAATGAGCGAGATCAAGACCAGCACCGATACGCTGTTCAGGAACGGCAGAATCTATACCGTTAATCGCGACCAGCCTTGGGCGAGTTGCGCGGCGGTGAAGGCCGGACGCTTCGTGGCCGTCGGCGAGGAGGGCGACGTCACATCCTTCGTCGGCCGCGACACCAACGTGATCGACCTCGGCGGTCGTACCGCCATGCCAGGCATCATCGACATCCACAACCACATCATGATGGGCGGGCAGGCCGACCTTTACGAGCTGCGCTTCCCGTCGAGCCACTCGATTGCCCAGATCGCCGCCGCCGTGAAGGAGGCGGCCGCGAAGGCTGCTCCCGGAAGCTGGATCGTCGGCGGTCAGTTCGGCAACGACCTCTTGTCCAAGCTCAACACCGATGCCGCCGCCGCCGAGCTCAATGCTGCGAGCCTCGGCCATCCCGTGCTGCTGCGCGACGACAGCTATCACAATCGCTGGGCCAGCCGTGAAGCCTTGCGGATCGCGGCTGTCGATGCGGAGACGCCAAATCCTGTCGACGGCGAGATTGGCCGGGACCTCGAGAGCGGCCGCCTGACCGGGTTAATGGTGGAAGCAGCCTCAGGCATCATCGAGCGCGCGCTGGCCAAGGCCGGACACTATACGCCGGAGATGGACCGCGCGGCGGTCGCCCGCTCGATCGGCGTCCTGAATTCGTTCGGCGTCACCGGTTTCGTAGATGCCGCGAGCATGCAGCCGATCCTGGCGGCGTTGAAGGGGCTCGATGATCGCGGCGAGCTGTCGGCCTGGGCCGTCTGCGCCATGCCGATCGTGGAGCCCGGCTTCATGTTCGGAACGGCAGGCGAGGAGCTGTTCGCGCTGCGCGACCAGTACCGCTCCGCCCATGTGAAGCCCGACTACGCGAAGATGTTTCTGGACGGCGTGCCCGGCGCCAAGACGGCCGCGTTTCACGAGCCCTATGTCGCCGATCCAGTGCGCGGCTGCTGCTTCCGCGGCGCAACCATGCTGACAGTGCCAGAGCTGATCCGCTGGCTCGGCAAATGCGAGAAGCTCGGGCTTGCGGCCAAGATCCATTGCGCAGGCGATGCGGCCGTCACGCAGGCGCTCGATGCCATCGAGGTGGTGCGCTCGTTCAACGGGCCGACCGCGCTCATCCATCACATCGCGCATGCGAGCTACATTACGCAGGACGACATCCCGCGCTTCGCCGAGTTCGGCGTCGCCGCCGACCTGTCGCCGATCATCTGGTTTCCGACTGTATTCCTGGAGGCGCACAAGGCCGCGATGGGCGCGGAGCGGGCGCAGCGCTTCTGGCCCAATCGCGATCTCAAGATCGCCGGCGCGCTGATGGCAGGTGGCTCCGATTGGCCTGTGATCCCGAATCCAGATCCCTGGCACGGCATCGAGGGCATGGTGACGCGGCGCAATCCCGCCGGCGACTTTCCCGGGGCGTCGCTCTGGCCGGAGCAGGCACTTGACCTCGAAACGGTCATTGAGATCTACACCATCAATGCTGCGCGCGCGGCAGGCCTCGGCGGCATCACGGGATCGATCGAGGTCGGCAAGTCCGCCGACCTGATCGTGCTCGATCAGGCGCTATTCAATATCCCGGCCGATCAGATCGCGGCGACCAATGTCGAGATGACCTTCTTCGAGGGTCGCAAGGTCTATGAGCGCAGCCAATGACCCGTGAACCCCTCATTCCCGTAACCGTGCTGACCGGCTTTCTCGGCAGCGGCAAGACCACGGTCCTCAATCATTTGCTGCGCCAGCCCGGCATGGACGGGACGGTGGCAATCATCAACGAGTTCGGCGAGGTCGGGCTCGATCATCTCCTGGTGGAGACGAGCGAGGAGCGGTTCGCCCTGCTCGACAATGGCTGCATCTGCTGCTCGGTCCGCGAGGACCTCGTCACGCTTCTCGAAGACTTGTCGTCGCGCGCTGCCTCCGGGGCGATGTCGCCGATCCGGCGCGTCCTCATCGAA
Organism: Bradyrhizobium sp. 22; assembly: GCF_000482425.1. Classification (NCBI taxonomy): domain Bacteria; kingdom Pseudomonadati; phylum Pseudomonadota; class Alphaproteobacteria; order Hyphomicrobiales; family Nitrobacteraceae; genus Bradyrhizobium; species Bradyrhizobium sp. 22. Next base: position 516,536 of record NZ_KI519400.1, on the reverse strand, counting down.
ACCACGGGTCTCGCCGACCCCGTGCCTGTGTTGCATACACTGATGACGGCACCTGGCGTGGTAGCCGGCTATCGCATCGACGGCGTCGTCGCCACCGTCGATGCGATCAATGCGCTCCGCACACTCGATAATCACGCCGAGGCGGTCAAGCAGATTGCGGTCGCGGACCGCATTCTCCTGACCAAGGCAGACCTTGCCGAGGCGGACGCCGTTGCAGTGGTAGAGCAGCGGATCCGCGCGATCAATCCGACCGTCTCAGTCGTACGCGTGAACCATGGATCGATTGAGCCCATCGCTATCTTCGAGGCCGGCCTGTTCGCGCCACACACCAGGTCGGAGCAGGTTGCAAGCTGGTTCGTCACCGCCGCGGCTGCGACGGCCGCCGCCCATCATCACGACCATCACGCGCACGGCTCGCGCATCTCCTCCTTCAGTCTCATCGTGAGCGAGCCGATCCGCTGGGCGGCGTTCTCGCGCTGGCTCGATTATGTCGCGGCCCTCAAGGGCGACGACCTCTTGCGCTTCAAGGCGCTGGTCAACGTCGCCGACCGGCCGCAGGGACCAGTGGTGGTCCATGCCGTGCAGCACGTGCTGCACCCGCCGATCGCGCTGGACACTTGGCCGTCCGACGACCGCAGTTCGCGCCTCGTCTTCATCGTTCGCGACATCCCGCGTGAGGCGATCGAGGGCACGCTCGCCCGGTTCGGAGAGATCGGTCGCGAGAGCATCACGCGCCCGGCCGCGTGACATGGAACGGCTTTCAATCAACGGATGATTTGCAGGAGACATGTCGTGAGCGAGACCACAAAGTTAACAGCGACCAAGGTCAGCGGTGGGAAGAAGATCAGCCGGCGCAGCCTGCTCAAGGCCGCCGGAACTGCGGGGCTGGCGGCAGCAAGCAACGTGCCGCTGGTCAGTATCGCGGGCGCGGCGTCGAGCACGATCAAGATCGGCTGGTGTGGTTGCTTGTCCGGTGTGCGCGCCGCCTTTGCCGAGCCCGATCCCTGGATCCACGAGCGTATGAAGAGTCTGGTCAAGAATGGCCTGAAGATCGGCGGCAAGAATTATGCGGTCGAATTCGTCATCAAGGACAATCAGTCCGATCCTAACCGCTCATCGGTCGTCGCCAGTGAACTCGTGCTTCGCGAACGGTGCGACCTGATCTTGGTCGAGGACGGCGACGCGGAGATCCCGATCGGCGAGCTCGCGGATGCGCGCGGCGTGCCTACGATTTCGACCATGCTGCCCTGGCAGGGCTGGATGTTCCCGCGCAAGTCGACGCCGGACAAGGGCTTCCCTTACACGTTCCATTTCTTCTGGGGCGCCGACGACGTCGTGAAGAATTTCGTCGGCATGTGGCAGTCGGTCGAGACCAACAAGAAGGTCGGAACGCTCTATATCGACAATCCGGCGGGCACGGCTTTCTCCGATCAGCAGCGCGGCCTGCCGGCCGGCATCAAGCAGGCCGGCTTTCAGGAGATCACGACCGGCAGCTTCCAGATCGCGACCGACGACTTCTCCAACCAGGTCTCCACCTTCAAGAACGCTGGCGCGGATATCGTCTCCGGCTTCACCTACGGCAATCACTGGGTGACGCTGTGGAATCAGGCTGCGCAGTCCGGGTTCAAGCCGCAAATTTGCACGGTCGCGGCCGCCTTCCTGTTTCCGAGCGCGGTCAATGCACTTGGAGATCGCGGCGACGGCATGTCGACGGAAGTCTGGTGGACGCCGGCCTATCCGTTCAAATCGTCGCTCACCGGCCAAAGCGCCGCGGAGCTTGCCGCCGAATGGGAGAAGACGACCGGCAAGCAATGGACGCAGCCGATAGGCTACGCCCACGCGCTCTGGGAGGTCGGTTTCGCGGCGCTGCGCAACAGCGACCCCAAGGACAAGAATTCACTGCGCGACGCCATCGCGGGGCTCGACCTCGAAACGGTCGTCGGCCGGGTCAAGTTCAAAGGCAGTCCGATCAAGAACGTCGCGGTTACCTCGTTGTCCGGCGGGCAGTGGCGGAAGAGCAAGGGCGGAAAGTCGCCTTACGAGCTCCTGATCGTGCACAACGGGACCGCGCCGTTCATCCCGAAGCAGGCCGATCTCGTGCTGCTCTCGAAACTTGCGTGAGCGAAAGCGCGGATCGACGCGGACACATGACGATGAGCGAAGTGCTGCGCGTTGCCGGCCTGAGGAAGAGCTTCGGGGTCATCCGGGTCGCTGATGACCTCGATTTCGCGATCACGCTCGGCGAATGTCTCGGTGTGATCGGACCGAATGGAGCCGGGAAGAGTTCCGTGCTGAACCTGATCGTCGGTCTGATCAGGCCGGACGGCGGCTCGATCAGTCTGGATGGCCGGGACATCACGCACGTGCCGGCGCATCGGCGCGCTCGGCTCGGCGTCGGTCGGGCCTTCCAGATTCCGCAGCCATTCCCGCATCTCACGGCCTACGAGAACGTGCTGGTGGCGGCGACTTATGGCGGCGGTCTGCACGGCGCGGCGGCGAGCGACTGGGCCATGGACGTGCTGAGCCGCACGTCACTCGCCGCCAAGGCCGACCGGATTGCTGGCGCCCTGCCGCTGATCGACCGCAAGCGGCTCGAATTCGCCAAGGCGCTCGCATCGAAGCCCCGCCTGATCCTGCTCGACGAGATCGCGGCGGGGCTGACCGAACCCGAGGTCGAGCGACTGATCGAGATCATCGCGGGCGTGAAGGCTGATTACGCAATGATCTGGATCGAGCACATTCCGCATGCCTTGCGGGCGGTCGCCGATCGCATCCTTGTGCTGAATTTCGGTCGCAAGGTGCTCGACGGCCTGCCCGCAGAGGTGATGGAAAGCCGCACGGTCAAGGAAATCTACATGGGATTGACGGCCGATGACGTTGCTTGAGGTCGAAGGTCTCAATGTCTTTCACGGCGACCTCCAGGCGGTCTTCGGGCTTGCATTCGAGGTCGCCGAACGCGAGGCGGTCGCGCTCGTTGGCGCCAACGGCGCCGGCAAGACTACCTTTTTGCACGCGCTGGTCGGCCTGATCGCCAGCAAACAGGGCAGCATTCGTTTTGGCGGCAGCGACATCCAGGATACTCCGGCGGAGATCATCGCGCGGCTTGGTCTCGGCATGGTGCCGGAAGGACGGATGCTGTTCGACACCCTGACCGTCGAGGAAAATCTCCTGATGGGGAAGGTGACCAAGCGGCCCGGGTCATGGACGCTGCGTCGGGTGTTCGATCTGTTTCCGGCCCTGGACGAGCGGCGGAACCACATGCCGAGGCAGCTTTCGGGCGGCCAGCAGCAGATGGTCGCCATCGGGCGCGCGCTGATGTGCAATCCGCGCCTGCTGCTCTGCGACGAGATCTCGCTGGGTCTGGCGCCTGTCATGGTCGAGCAGATCTACGGCGCGTTCAATGACATCCGCCGGGAAGGAACGGCCCTGGTGCTGGTCGAGCAGGACGTCAAGCGCGCCGCAAGCGCCAGCGATCGCATCTACTGCCTGCTAAAGGGGCGTGTGTCGCTGACGGCAAATGCAGGCGATGTCAGCGTCGCCGAACTGACGCAAGCCTATTTCGGGATGTGAGCGAGGGGACATGGCCTGGATCGAGACGCTGGTGAACGGAGCCCTGCTTGGCGGCCTCTATGGTCTGCTCGGCATCGGGCTTGCGCTTGTCTTCGGCGTGATGCGGCTGGTCAACATCGCGCACGGAGAGTTCATGGTGCTCGCCGCCTATCTCGCCGTGATCCTCGTCGGCCTATTCCCACAGGTCCATCCGTTGTTCGTGTTGATCCCGGTCGTTCTCGCGGCGTTCGGGGTCGGCTACCTCTACCAGGCTGCTATCATGAATCGGGTGGCGCGGGCACCCGATCCACTCGCGCCGCTGTTGCTGACCTTCGGCGTCTCCATCGTGTTGCGCAACCTGATGGTTGAAGTGTTCGGCGCCGACGTCCGGGGACTACAGCTCGGCGAACTCTCGCGCGCGAGCATCAAGCTGTTCGGGCTGAGCATCGGCGTCATGCCCTTGCTGACACTGATCGTGGCCGTGCTGCTGTTCCTGCTTCTGCAATGGGCGCTCAAGCGCACGACCTACGGCCGCATCGTGCGGGCGACCGCCGACCGGCGCGACATCGTGCGCCTGTTCGGAGTTAAGCCGGACCTTGTCTACAACTACGTCATGGGCCTGTCGTTGGCGCTGGGTGCGATCGGAGGGGTGCTGCTCGCGGTGCGATCGAGTTTCACGCCATTCTCGGGCGTGGAGCGCCTGCTGATCGCCTTTGAGGTCGTGGTGCTCGGCGGCATCGGGTCGTTCTGGGGGGCGCTGCTCGGTGGCATCGTGCTCGGCATGGCGCAGCTAGTCGGCCTGAAATGGGACCCGAACGCGGGCTTGCTTTACGCACACCTGCTGTTCTTCGTCATGCTCCTGATCCGTCCAGCGGGTCTCGTCGCGAGCAGGGCCTGATTTCATGTCGAAGGGAATTGCGATTTCAAGCGTCCTCGCCGCCCTGCTGCTCGTCGCGGGACCGTTGTTGCTCGGCGAGGGAGCCTTGCGCTTTGCGACCGAGTGCCTACTGATCCTGGCCATGGCGCAGATGTGGAATTTGCTCGCGGGTTATGCTGGTCTTGTCTCTTTCGGCCATCAGGTGTTCGTCGGGATCGGTGCCTACGGATTGTTCCTGATCTCCGATACCTTCGATCTGTCGCCCTACTGGGTGTTGCCGATCGCGCCGCTCGCCGGTGCGATAGTGGCTTCCGTTATCGCGCTCCCGCTGTTCCGCTTGCGTGAGGCCTATTTCTCGATCGCCATGTGGGTGTTCTCCGAGATCGTTGTGGCCCTGGTGATGAAAGCAGGCTGGCTCGGCGGCACGTCCGGTCTGCCGTTGAAATCCAGCCGGTTGCTCGACCTCGACTGGTTCGAGCCGGTGTTGTTCTGGATCTCGGGCACGCTGGCGCTGGGGACGATCGGCGGCTTGTTCATGTTGATGCGTTCCGGTTTCGGCCTCGGGCTGATGAGCGTGCGCGACAACGATCTTGCCGCAATGAGCGTCGGTGTTGATGTCCAGCGCAACCGGTTTATCGTCTTCGTGCTGTCGGCGGCCGGTTGCGGGCTTGCCGGCGCGGTCTCCTTCCTCGGCAATCTCTACGTCTCTCCCGCGGCTGCGTTCGACGTGAACTGGGTCGTCTATATGATGTTCATCGTGATGATCGGCGGCATCGGGACGCTGGAAGGCCCCATCATCGGCACCGTGATATTCTTCGGCTTGCGGGAGCTCATCACCGACCAGCTCGGCTTTTCGGCGGGCTGGTACTTGGTGGCGCTCGGTGCCATCGCGGTCATCGTCATGCTCTGGTCGCCGCGAGGTCTCTGGCCGCCGCTGCGCGATCGATTCGGCCTCAAGCTTCTCGGTGTTGGCCGGGCGGCACCGATCCCGCCACCAGATATCGCCCCGCTGGCCGGGAAGGCCGGACAATTGGGATAAAAGTCATGTCCTCTTGTGAAATGTCTGCTGACCAGATCTGTTTCCTCACCGCTACCGAGCAGAGGTCATTGTTGAAGGCGAGGCGCATCAGCGCGCGCGAGCTGCTCGACCTACATCTCGATCGAGTGAAGCGCGTCAATCCCTCCTGCAATGCCGTGGTTGCGCTCGACGAAGAAGGGGCGCGCCGTCAGGCTGGTGCAGCCGATGAAAAGATCGCGCGCGGCGAGATGACGGGACCGCTACATGGATTGCCGATGACGATCAAGGATTCGTTCGCTGTTACTGGCATGGCCGCGACCTGTGGGTTGGAGGAGTTGCGCGACTATCGCCCGGATGAGGACGCGGTCGCGGTCGCAAAAATCCGCGCCGCCGGTGCCGTGACTTTCGGCAAGACCAATCTGCCGGCGGGCGCCGCCGACCACCAATCTTGCAACACACTGTTCGGCCTGACGCGCAACCCGTGGCATGGCGAGCGCACCGTCGGCGGCTCCTCCGGAGGCTCGGCCGCCGCGCTTGCGGCGGGGCTGACCGCGCTGGAGCTCGGCAGCGACATTGGCGGCTCGATTCGCGTGCCCGCGCATTTCTGCGGCGTCTATGGCCACAAGCCGAGCCATGGTCTCGTCAGCACCGAAGGGCACATTCCGCCGCCACCCGGCCATGTCGCCCCCGTGGAGTTGGGCGTCGCTGGCCCCTTGGCACGCAGCGCGTTCGATCTCGAGCTGCTATTCGATGTGGTTCTCGGGACGTCCGATGTCGATGGCGCGGAGTTGCGGCTGCCGCCCCCACGCCACGATGATCTTTCATCGTTCCGCATTGCCGTCTGGAACGATGGGCAGGCTTATCCGCTGGATGATGCTTACGCAGCCGCGATCGAGAGTCTGGTCGATGATCTCGCACGCCTTGGCTTGAAGGTGGACAGGCAAGCACGACCTCCCATCGATCCAGCTTCAAGCTACGACGTCTATCTGCAAACCCTGTTCGGCATCATCGGCAGCGGCCTGCCGCCGCAGGCGCGCGAAGCGCTGGTCGCTGCCGGGGAGGCGGCGGAGAGCGGCAGCTATCCGCGCCGCATCGCCGCTGCGGTGGGCCAGTCGTTGTCCCAACATTTCGGAGCGACGGAAGCGCGGCATCAGCTCTATCGCGCTTGGCGCCAGTTCTTTGCCGATCACGACGTGTTGCTATGCCCGGTCACACCCACGGTGGCGTTCCCGCACGACATCGAACGTCTCGATCTCGCCGCGCAATTCACCCGGCGCCTCAACGTGAACGGCGGCACTATTCCCTACATGGACAATCTGGCGTGGCCGGGCCTAGTCACTGTCGCCAATCTTCCGGCCACCGCCATTCCGACGGGCCGCAGAGTTGGTGGCCTTCCCGCCGGTGTGCAGGTCGTCGGACCGTATCTCGGCGATCGCACCACACTCAGATTTGCCCAACTGGTCGAGCAGGCATTGGGCAGTTTCGCCCGGCCGCCCGGCATCTGATCGGCCAAAGCCATGCCAATCGACATTCGCACCGGTCGCCCCGTGACGCTCGCGCCGCGCGGAATGGTGACATCGCCGCACGCGCTGGCTTCGAGCGCCGGCGTCGATGTCTTGCGCGCCGGTGGCTCCGCCATCGATGCCGCGATCGCCACAAGCGCCGTCCTGGCGGTGGTGTATCCGCACATGACCGGGCTGGGCGGCGACGCGTTTTGGCTGATTCACGATGGACGGACTGGCGAAGCAAGATTCCTGAACGGAGGCGGAAAGGCAGCCGGTACCGCGACGCTGTCGGCATTGCGCGAGGGGGGCATGAGCGAGATCCCGCTGCGCGGGATCGTGCCGGCGACGCTCACGGTGCCTGGCGCCGTCGCAAGCTGGACCGAAGCGCATCAGGCTCATGGTCGCCTGCCGTTGGCGAAAGTGCTCGAAAATGCGATCGCTTACGCGCGGGACGGATTTCCAGTGACCGCGCGCCTTTCGAGTTTCATCGAGCTGATGCGAAACGAGCTTGCGGGACAGGCCGAAGCGGCTGCCTTGTTCCTACCTAATGGAGCGGCTCCCGCGCCAGGCGCTAAGCTCATCAATCCTGGTCTCGCGAACACGCTGCAGACGATTGCAGACGCGGGGTGGACCGGCTTCTATCGCGGTGCGGTTGCCGAGGAACTCGCGCGCTTCTCGTGCGAGGCGGGCGGCTTCTTTGGAGAGAACGATCTGGCGCGCCAGACGGCAAGCTGGGGCACACCACTGGTTGGTCGTTATCGGGACGTCGAGATCTACAACACCCCGCCGCCGACCCAGGGCTTTTCGGTGCTCGAGATGCTCAACCTGCTCGAGCCCCATGAGCTGCACAGGAAGGATCTGCTCGGCCCGGACCGCGTGCATCTGATGGTGCAGGCAAAGCAGATCGCCTATCACGACCGCGACCGCGTGCTTGCCGATCCAGCCTTCGCGGAAGTTCCGGTCGAAAGGCTGATCTCCAAAGCGTACGCGGCCAAGCGCGCCGAATTGATCGATACCCGCTTGGCGCTGCGATGGGACCAAGTCCCGTCCTACGGCAGTCTGGCCGGTGACACCGTCTATGTTGCCGCGGTCGATAGTGAGGACAACGCGGTCTCGCTGATCCAGAGCCTGTATGGCGCGTTCGGCTCCTGTCTGGTCGCGGGCCGTACCGGCGTCGTGCTTCAGAACCGCAGCGCCTATTTCTCGCTGGATCCCGATCATCCCAATCGCCTGGAGCCCGGCAAGATTCCCCTGCACACCTTGATCGCGTCGATTGCCAAGCGCGATGGCAGGCTGTGGAGCGTGCTCGGCTGCATGGGGGCGGACGGACAGCCCCAGATCCAGTTGCAGCTCTATTCCGCGATGATCGATCATGGCCTCGATATTCAGGAGGCGATCGAAATGCCGCGCTTCCTGTCGGGCCGTTTTGGCCTGGGCGAAGCGCGCGATACCCTGCACCTGGAGGGGCGCTTCTCCGATGAGGTTGTACGTGACCTTGCGCAGAGAGGCCACATCATAAACCGCTGGGAGGCTTGGAACGAGATGGCAGGCCACGCCCACGGAATAACGATCGATCCGCAAAGTGGCATATTGAGTGGAGGGTCTGACCCGCGCAGCGACGGCGCCGCTGTTGGTTACTGACTGCCCATCGTGCGACGAATACCCATTTGCGGTCGGCTAAGCCCGGTCGTGCGATCAGTAAGTCATTGAGTTTTCTAAGGCCAGGGCTGTCTCTTAATCAGCGGGTCCCAGGTTCGAGCCCTGGTGCGCCCACCATTTAAATCAAGACCTTAGCGAGACAGACCGTTCGAGAAGGCCGAACTAGAGCGGTTTTTCAAACAGTGTTTTTTGACGGCCAGGTAGGCGACGCATTGGGGCAGCTGCGCCGCGCTGTCATCGAAATAGTGCTTGAAGTCGACGTGGACCCTCATGTTGTCCGGGCGATAGGCCGCCATGTGATCGTAGAGAAGAACGGACGCCGCCTCGAAACGCCGATAGACCGATTTATGCCTCGGTGATCTCGATTCTTCCGTCTCGGGATCGTTCCCAACAGGAAGCAATCTAACCCGTTGCGCGCGGAAGCATGCCCTTTGCCGTTATCTCCGCCGAGAGTTCTTCGATCGTCTTGCGCTGCTCCATCGCGGTTCTTCGGATCAGTGCAAAGGAAGCAGGTTCGGTGAGCGCATGCGAATGCATTACCTGAAGAACGGCGGCGAGCACGATGCGACGTGACCGCAGACGCTGTTCGAGCTTGAAAATCTGTTGTTTCAACTCGCTCGTGCGTTCGTTCCGCTCGAATGCCATGACGAGAGCTGCATAGATGCCGGCCGATCGCAACGGCTTGATGAGAAACGAAGCTGGATCGAGTTCGAACACCAGCTTGAGTCGGCTTGGCGTCTCTGTGCCGAGCAGGGCGATGACAGGTGATCGCGTCAGGAATGCGCGTTGCGCCGGTTGCAGCAGGGGCAGGAATTCGTCGTCGATCAACGACAGATCCGGTGCGAAGTCGACGGGCTCCGCCGGCGTCCATGCGACACCCTCGAGTCCCAGACGCTCGAACTGGCGTCGCACGATGGTTGCGTCGCGTTCGTCTTTGATGGCGACGAGAGCCTTGCGTCCGCGTAGCGAAAATGAAGACGGTCTGCTCATTTCACAACCCGCAAATGCGGCGCGTTCGGCAATGCGCCGCCCGCCGAGGTTTCTTTCGACGGGCTGACGGCGACGTCGAGCTGCGTCAGGTAGGGATCAGGCTTAACAGGCGCGTCGGCTTCCCAGAAGATATCAAACTGTCCTTGCGGGTTGGAGACGGCAAGCCGCGGTGTAAGGACGCAATGATTGTTGCCGCCGTCGATCCACACCGGTCCTTGCGGCGAATTGTAGCGATATCCCGCCGCGGCGCGCCGCACTTCGGCAATGTCGGACGTGCCCGCGCGCTGCAGAGCGCGCGCCAGCAGATACACCGCGACATAGGCGGATTGACCGTCGACGGAGGGACTGCTGTCCTCGCCATAGCGCGCCCTCCAGCGCGTGACGAAGGCGCGGTTCTCGGGCAAGCGAATGCTCTCGAAATAGGCTGACGACGTGATGCAGCCGGCCGATGCAGGCCCGACGATCGCTAGTTCCGGCTCGCACAGGCTGCAACTCAGCATGGGAATCTCCAGGCCGGCAGCTTTGGTGCCGGCGTTGAAGGCGCGGATGAAGTCGTAGCTCGAGCTTCCGACCAGAGTGTTGAACACGATTGGCGGCTTTCGGCGAACGATCTCGTCGACGATGTGCCCAACCGCGCTTTCGCCGAGCTCGAGCAGTCGTTCCGCGAGGATGTGGCCGTTTGCCGCGCTGACCAATTCGCGGGTGACGCGATTGGTCTCCCATGTCCAGACGTAATTGGAGCCGACGCAGAAAAATTCCCGCGACAGATTGTCGAGAACGTAACGGACCAGCGGCAACACGTTGTGATTGGGCGAGGCGCCGACATAGATCACGTTGTCCGAGCACTCGAAGCCCTCATAGCGGGCGGGATACCAGAGCAGGCGATCGGTGCGCTCCACGATTGGGAGCACCTGCTTGCGCGAAGCCGAGGTGTAGCAGCCGATGATGTGCTCGACGCCGACGTTGCGGATGAGGTCGTCGCAGACCGTGTGATATTCGGAGACGATGCCGCGGGGGTCGCGGATATGGGGCGCGATCGAGAAGTCGAACTCCGCCTGGCCGTTGATCTCGTCGACCGCCATGATCGCGCTCTTGAGGATCTCGCGGCCCATCGCCTGATATGGCCCGGACTGCGAGCAGACGATGCCAACGGGAACAGACGGCTTTGTCATTGACGGCTTTCGGTCGCGGAACGCGAGCATGAGATCATCATCGCCGACGACAGCGCAAGTGGCTTGCCCTTTTGCTGCGCAGCACTCTCGAAATTTAGGCAGGCGGCATCGTTGACAACATGATGGGCAGTTACTTAGACTTTTCTCCTACAGGGCGACCTGTCGAACCTCGCGTGCGCTGATCTGGCCGATGACGTCCAGCTCTTTGCTACCTAATTGCTTCGTTCGATCACGGACCCTAAGCGACAGATCATAGCCGCGGCATTTGAGCCATTCGTCACCTCATTCGGGAGGGGCGGGTGGCTTTTTTCGTTTTTGCCGCCAGGACAGCTGGCGATGCGTCCGCATCGCCAGAACGGTGACGCATGCGCCTGACGGCCGTGTGTCATGTCGAGCGAGAGGATGAGGAGCAATGGCGGCAACAGATCTCCACTATCTTGGACTCGTCGAGATCGGACAAAAGCTCCAGGCAAAGGAACTGTCATCGGTCGAAGTCACCAAGGCGTTGCTCGGCCGGATCGACGAGCTCGACGGCAAGCTCAGGAGTTTTGCGTATGTCATGGCCGACTCGGCGCTTGCGGAAGCAGCCGCGGCCGAGAAGGAGATCGCCTCCGGCAAAATCAAGGGGCCGCTGCACGGTGTGCCGGTGGCGGTGAAGGACCTCTGCTGGGCGAAGGGCGCACCTTCCGCGCATGGCATGACGATCCATCGCGACTTCCGCCCCACTGAGGATGCAACGGTCGTCGCACGGCTGAAGGATGCCGGCGCGATCATCCTCGGCAAGCTGCAGCAGACCGAAGGCGCTTACGCCGACCATCATCCGAAGATCGATCCGCCGAGGAATCCGTGGAACGCGGATCTCTGGCCCGGTGCCTCTTCCAGCGGCTCCGGCGTTGCGACCGCGGCGGGCCTCTGCTTCGGCTCGCTCGGTACCGATACCGGCGGGTCGATCCGCTTTCCGTCCGCGGCGAACGGAGTCACAGGACTTAAGCCGACCTGGGGACGGGTCAGCCGTTATGGCGCATTCGAGCTTGCGGCGACGCTGGACCACATCGGCCCGATGGCGCGGAGTGCGGTCGATTGCGGTGCCATCCTCGGCGTGATTGCCGGGCAGGATCCCAAGGATACGACAGCGGTGCCGCTGGCCGTGCCCAATTATCTCGCCGGCCTGACCGGCGATCTGCGCGACGTGACCATCGGCGTCGACCGGCGCTGGACCAGCGAAGGCACCGACGGCGATGCGGCCAAGGTGCTGGCCGAGGGTTTGCGCGTGGCGGCCGATCTCGGGGCGAAGATCAAGGAAATTGCGTTTCCCGATCCCAAGGCGATCATCGACGACTGGTTCCCGCTTTGCGGCATCGAAGTCGCGGTCGCGCACGAGGATACCTATCCGGCGCGCAAGGACGAATACGGCCCGGCGCTGGCCGGCCTGCTCGAGCTCGGACGGCAACAGTCCGGTATGGACTACCAGAAAATCGTGCTCCGCCGCGAAGCGTTTCGCGGCGCTGTGCGCGCGCTGTTCGAGACGGTCGATCTCCTCGCGATCCCGGCCCAGGCGTTTGCAGCGCCGACGCTTGCCAAGATGGCAGCGCTCGGAGAGGACGCCTCGCTGATCGGAGGCCTGCTCCGCTTTACATGTCCGTTCGACATGACGGGAAGTCCGACCGTGACGTTGCCCGGCGGCTTTGCGGCGAATGGCGGCCCGGTCGGCTTCCAGTTCGTCGGGCGTCATTTCGACGAGGCACTCCTCGTTCGCGCGGGCGATGCGTTCCAGCGCGTGACCGACTGGCACAAGCGTCATCCCGCGATCTGAATCGAGGAGCCGATCACATGTCCGAAGACTGGTTGAAGACATCCATCATGGCCAGGCGCGCCGTCGCCAAGGGCGCGAGCGGCACGACCCATAGTCTCACGATCGAGCAGCAGGGCGGCTTCCACTACGTCTACGGTCCTTATGCCAAGCCGACCCTGTCGATAGATCCCGGCGGAGTGGTCGTCGTAGAGACCGAAGATGCCTTTGGTGGCGCGCTCACCAAGGAGACCGACAGCCCCACCGCGAAGTTGAACTTTCCCTATCTCAATCCGCAATGTGGGCCGATCGCGGTGAATGGCGCCAGGAAGGGCGACTGCCTCGCGATCTACATTCGCGACGTCGAGACCCGGGGCGAGCAGCCGGCCGGCACGACCTGCATCATCCCGGAATTCGGCGGACTGGTCGGGACAGGCTCGACGGCGCTGCTCAATCCGCCGCTGCCGGAACGCGTGAAGAAAGTGCATGTCGACAGGAACGGCGTGCGCTGGAACGACAGGCTCACGCTGCCCTACGAGCCCTTCATCGGCACGATCGGGGTCTCGCCGGAGATCGAGGCGATCTCTTCGCTGCAGCCGGACTATCACGGCGGCAACATGGATCTTCCCGACGTCGCGCCCGGCGCCATCATCTATTTCCCGGTGCACACCGACGGCGGGATGCTCTACGTCGGCGACTGCCACGCGACGCAGGGTGACGGCGAGCTCTCCGGCGTCGCGCTCGAGCAGCGCGCGACCGTCACGCTCCAGGTCGATCTGATCAAGAATTGGACCTTTGCGTGGCCTAGGCTCGAGACCAGGGACTTCATCATGACGATCGGCAGCGCGCGTCCACTCGAGGACGCAGCCCGCATCGCCTATCGCGAGCTCGTGCGGTGGATGGCGGCCGATTACGGCTTCGACGAGATCGACGCCTACATGCTGCTCAGCCAGGCCGGCCGCATGCGCCTCGGCAACATGGTCGACCCCAAATACACGATGGGGGCATCGATCCTGAAGAATTACCTCAAGCCATGACGTCAGCACTTTCAACAACAGGGGACATCACGATGAATTCGGGACTTAAGTTGCGTGCTATTTTGCTCGGCGCGATGCTCGGTACGGCAGCATCGATCGTTGGCGCTCATGCAGCGGAACCTCCGTTGAAGATAGGTCTGCTCGAGGACGTGTCGGGCGACCTCGCCTTCATGGGCATGCCGAAGCTGCACGGATCGCAGCTCGCCGTGGAGGAAATCAACAAGAGCGGCGGCATTCTGGGCCGGCAGATCGAGCTCATCCATCTCGATCCGCAGGGCGACAATGCGCGCTATCAGGAGTTCGGACGGCGTCTGCTCAACCGCGACAAGGTCGACCTGCTGATCGGCGGCATCACCTCTGCCTCGCGCGAGGCGCTGCGTCCGATCGTCGATCGTACCACGACACCGTACTTCTACACCAACCAGTACGAGGGCGGCGTCTGCGACGCCAGCATGATCAGCATGGGCGCGGTGCCCGAGCAGCAATTCTCGACGCTGATTCCCTGGATGGTCGAGAAATTCGGCAAGAAAGTCTATGTCATCGCCGCCGACTACAATTTCGGCCAGATCTCGGCGGAGTGGAACCGCAAGATCATGAAGGATCTCGGCGGCCAGGTCGTCGGCGAGGAGTTCATCCCGCTCGGCGTGTCGCAGTTCGCGCAGACCATCCAGAACATCCAGAAGGCGAAGCCCGACTGGCTGCTCACGATCAACGTCGGCGCCGCCCAGGATTCGTTCTTCGAGCAGGCGGCCGCGGCCAACCTCAACCTGCCGATGGGCTCGTCGATCAAGGTCATGCTCGGCTTCGAGCACAAGCGCTTCAAGCCGCCGGCGCTCAACAACATGCACGCGACCGCGAACTGGTTCGAGGAGATCGACACGCCGGAGGCGACCGAGTTCAAGAAACGCTGGCACGCCAAGTTCCCCGACGAGCTCTACATCAACGACATGGGCTACAATGCCTATAACGCGCTCTACATGTACAAGACGCTGGTCGAGAAGGCGAAGTCGACCAAGCTCGAGGACATGCGCAAGGTGATCGCGACCGGTGACGCCTGCATCGATGCCCCCGAGGGCAAGGTCTGCATCGATCCGAAGAGCCAGCACACCTCGCATCGGATGCGGTTGATCTCGGTCGGGCCGAAGCACGAGGTGAAGGTCGAGAAAGACTACGGCACCATCCAGCCTTACTGGCTTGGCGAGATCGGCTGCGATCTGACCAAGAAGAACGACAAGGATCAGTACACGCCGAGCCACCTTCCCAAGAAATCGTGACGTCGGGGCACGGATCTTGCTCGTGTTGAGCGTCACGAACTTGAACAAGGCCGGCGCCGCAACGATGCGGCGCCGGGAGCGGCAAGGGGATCAAGATGTCGGCTGAAGTGTTCTCGGTATTCTATCAGTTCGCCGACGTGTTCGCGTTCCTCATTCTCTCGGCCGCAGGCCTCGCCATCGTTTTCGGCATGATGGGCGTCATCAACATGGCGCATGGCGAGTTCATCATGTGCGGCGCCTATGTCACCGTTGGCCTCGTGAACCTTGGGGTCCCGCTCGCCGTCGCGCAGATCCTGGCGGCGCTGACGGCGGGCCTCATCGGTGTCCTGGTCGAGTTCCTGGTGGTGCGGCGCTTCTACAAGCGGCCGCTGGATTCGCTGCTCGCGACCTGGGGCCTCAGCCTCATCGTGACGCAATCGATGCTCCTGATCGTCGGCTCCGCCGTGCGCGGCATCGGAACGCCCGAGGGAAGTTTTGCCATCGGCGGCTACACGTTCTCGACCTATCGCCTCGTGCTGTTCGCCTGCGCCGTAGCTGTGCTGGCCGGGCTCTACATCATCTTCATGAAGACGCGGTTCGGCGTGATCGCCCGCGCGACCATGCAGAATGCGGCGATGGCGAAGGCACTCGGCGCGCGCACGGGCCGCATCTATGCCATCAGCTTCGGAATCGGCACCGGCCTCGCCGGACTTTGCGGAGCGCTCTACGCGCCGACCATGACGCTGATCCCGACCATGGGGGCGACCTTCGTTGTCGAGAGTTTTGTGACCGTCGTGATCGGCGGCGCCAACGTGCTGCTCGGAACGGCGCCGGCTGCGGTGTTCCTGGCGATGATCCGGATGGCGCTAAACGCGAGCTACGGCCAGATCATCGGGCAGATCGGTATGCTGGTGGCCGTCATCCTGATCATTCGCGTGTTGCCCGAAGGGCTCTCCAGCGTGCTGGTTCGTCGTGGGCGCTAGGGGGAAACGTTGATGTTGAAGCTGCTGGAAGGCCCACAGACGCTCGGACGCGGCAGGATGTTCTGGACCTGCTTCCTCGTTGTGTTGGGGGGAGCGCTGGCCTACCCGCTGTTCGCCGACTCCTACGATGTCGGCAATTTCGCCTACTTCCTGATCTGGATTTTCATGGCGCTCGGCCTCTGCCTGATGTGGGGCTATGGCGGCATGCTGTCGTTCGGCCAGACCCTGTTCTTTGGCATCGCCGGTTACGGTTACGGCGTGCTTGCGATCAACATGGGCGGCGGCACCGCGACGATCGCCGCGCTCGTGCTCTCCGTTGCCATCGCGATGATCGCGGCGGGCATCCTCGGCTATTTCATGATCTGGGGCGGCATCAACGGCATCTTCTTCGGCATCGTGACGCTGTCCGCAACGCTGGTGCTCGCCTTCTTCCTCGGACAAACGGCCGGACCGGAATGGCACATCGGCTCCGCGCGGCTGAACGGCTTCAACGGCATGAAGGGTATGGACCCTCTAACGGTGGGAGACGTCTACGTCGAGGGATCGGCGCTCTACTACGTCATGGTCGCGCTGATCGTGATCGTCTATCTCGCGCTGCGTGTTCTGGTGAATTCGGGCATCGGCAACGTCATCGTGGCGACGCGGGAGAATCCCCAGCGTGCGGAGATGCTGGGCTACGACGTCCGCAAATATCAGCTGCTGACCTTCGTGATCGGCAGCGGCCTCGCCGGCCTCAGCGGCGCGCTCTACACATCCTGGGGGCAGTTCATCACGCCATCCAGCATCGGCTTGCCGGCGGCCGCGATGCCGATCGTATGGGTGGCCTTCTCCGGGCGCAGCGATCTGACTGCGACGCTGGTTGGGTCATTTCTGCTTCTCTTCGGCTTTCAGACCATCACCGTCTACAGCCAGCAGGCGGCGCTGGTGCTGATGGGGGCACTGCTGCTCGCGACCGTGATGCTGGCGCCGCAAGGCTTCGTGCTCGGCATCGGCAAGCTCGCCGGCGACTGGTGGCAGGCACGCCGGCGGCGCAGCGACGTAGCCGAAGCCGGCCGCCTGCAACCGGAAGAGTCCTGATCATGGCTCTGGTCGAAGTCAAAGGCGTATCGAAGCGTTTCGGTGGGCTGACGGCGGTCTCTGGCGTCGATCTCACGGTCAATGCCGGGGAGATCCACTGCCTGATCGGACCCAACGGCGCCGGCAAGAGCACGCTGTTCAAGCTGATCGTCGGGCTCTATCCGCCGACCGAGGGCAACATCCTGTTCGACACCGTCGACATCACGGCCGAGCGGCCCTACGCGCGGGTGCAGCGGGGCATGAGCATCAAGATGCAGGCCCCGAGCGTCTTCAAGGAATTGCCTGTCCGCCAGAACATCCAGACCGCGCTGCAGGAGCGACTGTCCGGCCCGGAACGCATCGCCGAGGAGGATCGTCTGCTGACGCTGCTCGACCTGCGCTCGGACAGCGAGAAGCTCGCGGGCGCGCTATCGCACGGCCAGCAGCAATGGCTCGAAATAGGAATGGCGCTGGCGCTGAAGCCGCAACTGCTGTTGCTGGACGAGCCGACCGCCGGCATGTCTCCGGAGGAGACCTTCAAGACCGGCGAACTGATCAAGTCGTTCAACGCAGAAGGAATGACGGTGCTCGTGGTCGAGCACGACATGGCCTTCGTGCGCCAGGTCGCCCAGCGCGTGACAGTGCTGCATCTCGGCAGGATTTTCGCGCGGGGCAATCTCGAGAGCATCCTGCAGGACGAGAAGGTCGCTGAAATCTATCTCGGGAAAACCCATGCTCACTAAGCCCGATGCCGCCGACCGGATTCTGGACGTTGCGGAACTATGGGCCGGATACGGTGCGACACCGATCCTGCAGGGGGTGACCATGTCGGTCTCGCGAGGCGAGATCGTCGGCGTGATCGGCCGCAACGGCGTCGGCAAGTCGACCCTGATGCGATGCATCATCGGGCTGCTCCAAACCTGGCGCGGCACCATCAGTTTCGTCGGACAGGACGTGACTTCGCTGGAGGCCGACGCACGGGCGAGGGCGGGCTTCGGTTACATCCCGCAGGGGCGCGACGTGTTTCCGCAGATGACGGTCGAAGAAAACCTCGAGGTCGGTCGCTTGATCGGCGGTCCCGGAGGCAAGAAGCTGCCGGAGCTGGTCTATGAGTATTTCCCGCGGCTGAAGGAGCGACGGCGACAGGCCGCGGGCACCATGTCGGGCGGCGAGCAACAGCAGCTCGCCATAGGTCGCGCGCTGATCGGCAATCCGTCGCTGATGATCCTGGACGAGCCCTCCGAGGGTATCCAGCCGTCGATCGTTCAGCACATCTGTGAGGCGCTCCGGTCGTTCCGCAACGAGCTCGGAACCACCATCATCTTCGTCGAGCAGAATCTCGACACGATCCTGGCGATCGCCGAACGCTGCTACATCATGGAGAAGGGCAAGATTACGCGGTCGCTCGCAGGCGCCGATGTCAACGAGGACAACGTGCGCGAACAGCTTCTGCTCTGAACGGCCTCAGGCGTGCTTTCAAGTCGTCAATAGGGAGGGAAGAACATGGATCTCGGACTCAAGGGCGCAAAGGTTCTCGTCACAGGCAGCACCAAGGGGATCGGCAGGGCGATCGCCGACACCTTCGCGGCAGAAGGGGCCAATGTCGGCATTTGCGCGCGCAACCAGGCGGACGTCGACAGCGCGGTCACTGCGATCAAGGCGAAGGGCGTCGCCGCGTTCGGCAGCTCGGTCGACGTTTCCAATGGTCCGGCGCTCAAGGCCTGGGTAGAGGATATGGCCTCCAAGCTCGGCGGCATCGACATCGTCGTCGCCAATGTCAGCGCGTTATCGATCGGGCAGGACGAGGAGAGCTGGGAGAAGGAGTTCTCCACCGACATGATGGGCACGGTGCGGCTGATCAATGCGGCGATGCCATATCTGGAGAAGAGCAAGGCCGCCGCGATCGTCACCATCTCCAGCGTGTCGGGCCGCGAGGTCGATTTCGCCAGCGGTCCCTACGGCACATTCAAGGCCGCGATCATCCACTACACGCAGGGGCTCGCCTTCCAGCTCGCCGGCAAGGGCATCCGCGCCAACTCGGTGTCGCCGGGCAACACCTATTTCGAGGGCGGTGTCTGGAATCAGATCAAGGACGGCAATCCCGAGCTGTACAAGACTGCGCTGGCGCTCAATCCGACCGGCCGCATGGGCACGCCGCAGGAAATGGCAAACGGCGCGGTCTTTCTTGCCAGCAAGGCTGCGAGCTTTATCACCGGGACCAACCTCGTGGTCGACGGTGCGCTCACGCGCGGGGTGCAGTTTTAGGCGCATTCCGAGCCGTGCAGCGACGAAACCGGGCCGTCAGCGGCGCCGGCGGGCAGGGCCATTTTCCGACAATAACAAGGCTGTCAGATGTCAGCAGATCCAATCCACTACAAGTCGATCACCGAGCTCTCCGAGCTGTTCCGCCGCGGCGAGCTTCTACCCTCGAAAGTGACCGAGGCCATGCTGAGCCGGATCGCCAGGCTCGACGGCAAATTCCACGGCTATGCGCTCGTCCTTGCCGAGCGCGCCATCGCACAGGCGAAGCGCTGTGACGCCGAGCTCGCCAAGGGCATCTGGCGCGGGCCGTTGCATGGCGTGCCGATCGGACTGAAGGACCTCTGCTACACGACCTTTGCGCCGACGGCTGGTGGCACCATGATCCACGCCAAATTCGTCCCGTCCTTCAACGCGACGATCGTGGACCGGCTCGAACAGGCCGGCGCCGTCACGCTTGGCAAGCTAAAAATGACCGAGGGCGCCTACACCAGCCACCATCCGAACGACCAAGCGCCGCTCAATCCCTGGGGTGTCGATTACTGGGTCGGCTCGTCCTCGAGCGGATCGGGTGTGGCGACGTCGGCGGGGCTCTGCTTCGGCTCGATCGGTAGCGACACCGGCGGCTCAATCCGGTTTCCGTCGGCAACATGCGGGTTGACCGGGATCAAGCCGACCTGGGGACGCGTTAGCCGCTATGGAGTCTTCCCCCTGGCGGATTCGCTCGATCATGTCGGGCCGATGTGCCGGAGCGCAGCCGATGCAGCCGCCATGCTCGGCGTCATCGCGGGCGCCGATGTCAACGATCCGACGGCCCTGCAGGCGCCGGTGCCGGACTATCTCGCAGGTATCGGTGGCGGGGTCCGAGGCCTGCGGATCGGCGTAGACCGCAGCTACACCCAGAACGGAATCGATCCGCAAGTGGCCGCCGCGTTGCTGGAAGCCGAGCGGACGCTCGCTGCGCTTGGGGCCGATATCCGCGAGGTCAGGTTCCCGGCCTACGAGAAGCTGGTAAGCATGTGGATTCCGATGTGCTCGATCGAGACCGCAGAGGCGCATCTCGAAACCTATCCGTCCCGGAAGTCGGAATACGGCCCCGATCTAGCGCAATTGATCGAGCAGGGCAGATCGATGAGCGGCGTCGAGATCGCGCAGATCCATCACGAGAGGCTGAAGTTCTGCGGCAGCTTGGCGGCCCTGTTTGCCGATATCGACCTGCTCCTGATCCCCACCATGCCCGTGCCGATTCCGACGCTGACCAAGATGGGCGAGTACGGCGCGGATCCGAACGTGCTGCTCAGCATCTTGCGCTTCACCGCGGTGTTCGACTTCTCGGGCAGTCCGACCATCACGCTGCCGAATGGCATGGCGTCGGATAGCCTGCCGCTCAGCATGCAGCTCGTCGGCCCGCATCTGTCGGAGGATGTGCTCGCCCGCACCGGGCATGCGTTCCAGTCGGTGACGGACTGGCACACTCGTCGTGCCCCGATCGATTGACTTTCTGGCCCGGTCGGGGGCCGAACCACCGCTTTTCGCATCATGACCACATTGGCGAGCCAAAATGACCAATTCTGCCAGGTGAAATCAAGTCAGCCGATTCGGTCGTCGCTCGAATCGTCGAAGCCAGGTTGCCAGTGCGGAGGTACGCGCACGAAACCAAGTCGCGCCTTCCTCAGAACTGCGCTGTCATTGTCGTCCGCGCCGTGATCCTCCCAATACCCACAAAGTAACGACCGGTAGTTCTCAAGGGCGGCTTTCTCTACGCACTCATCTCCGGCCGTGACGAAGGCTGCTGTCAGTTGCCGGGCCACGAATGGGGCAGCTGTACTGGTGCCGTCCAATCGGGACCGTGCGCCGCTCCGAACCCCCGCTGCGATCGTTCCGGTCAGGACTCGTGATCGGTCAGACATGGATGAGCACGCGACCCTGGCCTCCGGCCATCCACTTTCGAGCGCCCCTGCAGAGCTGTAGGCTGCTGGACGGACGCCTTTGAGGGAAGAGCCGAGCCCAGCGCCAAGTCTATAACCGCCCACGATCAGCGAGGTGCGACCGGTGGCCAATCCGTTGAGGCTGCCGAAGCGACGAACGATCGATCCCGCCGCATCCGTTTCACTGAGATCTCCCTCAGGGGTGTAGCGAGTATTCGCAGGTTGATCGAAATAGCTCTGCCGACTCCCCGAGCGCAGACCTTCGGGGTCCGCGGCACGTTGGATCCAGCATTGGATCGGCTGCTCAAGCGGTGCAGTGTTCTCGTCTCGGTTGATCACGACGGTCCATTGGCCGGATTCGATGGCCGGAAGTGAAGCCATTTCCGGTTCCGTTGGCGCCAGGATGACCAAGACCCGCCATCGTTGCCCCCTGTGCAAATCAGCACTGATCAGACCTACTGGCCGGCCTTCGGCGTTCAAGAGGGGTTTGTGTGATCTTGGATCGCCGCCCGTCTTCATCTGATCGAATTGAACAGGCAAGGAGACGCGTGAGCGATCGAGAGGATCGATCAATTTGATCGTGTAGCCGGATGGCTCCAAGTTCCTCGCAAACCAGAGCTCGAGATAGCTGGGTGTCCGATCGTTTGGTTGGATGCGCCAATTCAGCCTGGCTTGTCCGCGATCGAAATCCGCTTCGCTGACGACCGCGTGCAAGCGATCGAGAAAGCTATTTCCGCTCGGCACCACGAGAGCCGTCGGGCCTGTCGAGTGGCGGCGGAGCGCAACCATCTCATCGATCGCTGCCTCGAGCTCCGTCCCGCCGTCGTGACGCCCTCCGGAAAAACCATAGCTGAAGTTGATGACCAGGCGCGGCTTGTCGATGCCGTATCCTCTGGCGATGACGTCGGCACGGTCGAAGATGTAGTGAAATGCCGACAACATGTACATGTCCTTGCCGAAGCCTGACGTATCCCAGGCGACGGTGTTTGGTAACTGCACGCCGATAATGCGAATTTCTTCGCTTGGGTCGTCACCGCGTTCAGAGGCGCATCCAGCGGCAAGATCCATGACGTGAGCACCGTGGGTAGCGCGCCGGTCGATCAGGCTGCCTAGGGCCTCCGTGTCGACGGCTGCTCCGGCCTTGCGGTACAGCGTGTCTTCGTCGTCTCCGTATTGCGCGATGTAATCCTCGATCTGGCTCCGCATGTATTCCCGCCCGAACAGAACGCTGTCCTGCTGCGGATTGGCGATGGCTGATTGCAGCCAACAGAACTCAACGCGTGTTCGCGTCCCGCCAAGGTCTCGAAAATTACGGTGCGCGAAGGGCAGGCCATCGTCGATGACCGCGATGATGGTGATTCGCTTTTGCCCTGATATCCGTCCGCGGAGCCCGTCGTCGGGGCGCCAGTCCGGCCGCTCCGGATAGCGCCCTTGACCAGGATGCATCGCTCGCTCAGGCACCGGAAATGCAACGCGTGTCCGAGCCTCCTCTATCGTGGCAAAATTCGCATCGATGGCGAATTCCGTGTTCAATTGCATCAGGCCTCTGCTGATAAGGTTGCGAAGCGCTTTCGGCCCCTTGACGTCGTCGAGCGGGTTCTCGACGACGAAGGGAACGAAGGACAGCTTTGCGGCATTCCACAGCGTCGGAAACCATGCGATTCGACGGTCCCCCCGAAGATTGGAGATGGCGTTGATATTCGCCGCTTTCGGGAATTCGGCTAGAGCGGTGATGTATTTCGCGTGGTCGCGGATGGCCGGAAAGGAATAGCCTTGGCCAATTCCGAAGTTCCAGAACTCGTAGGGGCTGAGGTAGACTGGCACGCCGTCTGAGCCATCAGCAAGATCATCGCTCGCGCCATCGTCTGTCATGATCATGCCTCCTGGATGAGGTCAAACTCACCGGATGCCTTGTTCCAAAGCCATTCGAAAAGCTCGGACGATCCAACATCGATAGATCCGGTCTCGGTCACGCCGAAGCCCCGGTTGTCGCCCTTCGCGAACTCCTTGACGAAGAAGTCGAGGTCGCCTTTGGCGGAATACCTATAACCAGTCACGGTGGTGCCGGCGCGACATTTGGCCAGCACGATCTGACCGATGGCGCGGCCCAGGATTGCTCCTGCCCAAGTATCGATCGGAAAATGTACCCCGGCCACGGTCCGATTGACGGCGATGCGCTCCGCCAGCTTGGTGATTAGCGCTTGGCGCGCCTTGACGTCCGGGTAGTGCTGTTGCTGGCGTTCGACAAATCTGTTGAGGACGGTCGCGACTGCGAACGCTTCGGTGGCGTGTGCGCTCGGGAAGGTGCCGTGAGCCGGGGTCGGGATCATCGGCATGACCTGCGCGCCGGCGCGATCGGGGCGCCGACAGGCCAGATGGTGCTTCACAACCATCGCAACGTGGGCGGCAAGCACCTGAGTGATCGTGATCAGCTCGAACGTATGAGTGTTGGCGCCGACTTGAAGGCCGAGCAACATCGCAAAATACGGCGTGGGAAAGCCGAGCTGGGTGATAATCTCAGGCGTTCGGTCGGGCCGCTGGTCCAGGTAGGACCTC
This sequence comes from Bradyrhizobium sp. 22, assembly GCF_000482425.1. Taxonomy (NCBI): domain Bacteria; kingdom Pseudomonadati; phylum Pseudomonadota; class Alphaproteobacteria; order Hyphomicrobiales; family Nitrobacteraceae; genus Bradyrhizobium; species Bradyrhizobium sp. 22. Next base: position 492,905 of record NZ_KI519400.1, on the reverse strand, counting down.
ATGAATTTCAACTGCTCCTTGAAACAACCGCTGTCCGGACGCCGCACGGCGTAGAAGCTCCGCTCGCCGCGATCATGGTCACCGCTGTCACCGTGATGTCGACGGGGGCCATAGCTGAGGGTCACGGTCCTGTCGTCCACGCACCAATCGAGTTCCTTCAAGAATTCGGTGATGTAAAGCGAGGCTCTCACCCAGTCGGCCCACAAGGCCATGTTGCCGGCGGACGAGAAGGCGAGTTCCTCGATGTCCTCCGCCGTATCGCGGCTGGCGACGTGGGTGATTGCCTGCTCGGCGATCTGCAGACCTTGCACCAGGATCGGATCGTAGACGGGGTCGGCGCCGGCGCCGAGGAAAGAGCCAAGCCCGGTAAAATTGAGGTTCCCGCCCCCAGTTCCGCCTGTACCTCCCGTGCCTCCCGTCCCCCCGGTCCCACCGGTGCCGCCCGTTCCGCCTACAATCGACATCAGACGCTCCTTTGTTCAAGAAGGGATCCCGGCAGCGCTCAGCGCTTCGGCCGCCCGCTTGCCGAAGTTGTAGTCCGCAGCCGGATGATCCCGGCGATAAGCGGAGACCGTGAAGTGTGGTTGACGAGTCAAGAGGTCCGAGGCCGCCCGCTTGGCGTCCTCGTTTCGACCCAGATTGTGCAAAGCCACGATTTTCGTGCGCAAAGTGGAAATGTGGCGATGATGTCTCTGCAGCGAGCGCTCGGCGAAATCCAGCGCTTCGGCGTATCGTCCGGCGGACAGAAGCGCTGTCGCGCTGAGCGATTCGTAGTAGTATCGAAAGGGATCGATCGGAGACAGGCGCCGCGCCCTTTCGGCTGCCGTGACCGCCGTAGGTCCATGGTCTTGGAATGCGTTCAGCGCGCCCTTCAGGAGCCAAGCCAGCGCCTCATTCGGGTTGCGGCGCAGCGCTTCGTCGTAGCGTGCACTGGCGATATCCATACGACGCAGCAGATTGTTGTGTGCGAAACCATCGATCGTGAGGCAAAATGCGTTGTCCGGATTGATGTCGAGAGCGCGCGCGGTGCTGTCGAGGGCGATCCGCGTATCCTTGGCCGGATCGGTGCTCCAGCCATTGAAGACACTCAATGCGTGCCACTTCCCGAACCAGGCGTGGGCTTCAGCGGCATTGGGAGCGCGCTTCAACGTCTCCTCGATAAGTTCGCGCGACCTTGCGAAATCGCGAAGTGCCGGGCGATGCATGAGCCCCACTCCGGCCACCAGGAGCCGATGATCTTCCACGTCGGAGAGTCGACGATCAGACACATGCGAGATCGCATCGTCTGCCACCGTGGCGCCAATGGCGCGCACGATCTCCGCTACGCCTTCCGCGCACCTATCCATGAAGCGGCCGATCGGTCCCGCGAATTGCCGGGTCCACAGGATGCGGCCCGATATCGTGTCAACCAAATCCGCGTCGAGTATGATCTCGCGTGAGGCAACGCGAAGGGTGCCGACCAAGCAATAGTCGACAGCAAGCTGCGCGCGAACTGTTGCGATGTCCACGGCTCGGTGATCGAGCGCCCTGCTGGACCAATGGGAGATCACGGAGGTCAGGTTCGATCGTGAAAGCGAGCGACTCACTTCCTCGGCCAGCCAGTCGCCGAGAACGGCATGCTCCGGTGTTCCACCGATCGTCCGGAACGGCAGCACTGCGACGAATGGCAGCATCGGCGCGGTGAGCGACTGCGTAGAGCAACCGTACAGCGAATAGATCTGCTGAGGATTTTGGCGCATCGCGCCAAGCCAGCTGTTGAAGCCGTCCTCCTTGAGGTTGATCCCTTCGAGCAGCTCCCCAGATCCCGGCCGCCCGATGAATGAGACGCGGGCGAGGTCGAGCGTGAGGTCGGAATTCGTGCTGCTCAGAACGTCTGTGAAGCAGTCTCCCATGATCTGTCTGATATCGGATAAGGCCCGTCTCAGGCTCTGTCTGCCCGTATCATAGCAAGCCGTGCCCCATAGTGTGTCCTGAAGGAACGGCCTGGTCCGACGCCCAAATGGTGCGGTCGCCAGGAGGGCAAAAAGCGCCTTGTGCTTGGCTCCGGTTATCTCAAATCCATCCGCCTGTGTGGACCGGACCACGCAGGCTCCAAACAGATTGATTTCAATGCGCTTGATCTCCACCACAGAAATCCCATAGGTGAGACAACTTGTCATTCCGCAATGAATACAACCTAACACTGTATCAAGCGCATATCCAAGTGTCCTCACACATTTTTCACGCCGCCAGCTTTGGATGTTCGCATTACTGTTCTGTATGGCCAAATCGGGCGGCGAGGGTGAGGACGAAAAAGGTCGGCGATCCGGCCTGGAGGCTCCTCGTGACGTGGTGGAGTTCTACTCCCGCTGGGCCGATTTTCGGCAAACGGCCACCCAGATGCTGGATCGGGCCGACCTTTCCCCGGACGAGCGGCAGACAATCTTCTGGCTGATCCAGTTGGTTGACCGCATTAGCGAGCATGATCTCTAGCCGGACGCCGAGTGAACTAACGGGGGTGCTCGAGCTGCTCTACAACCGGATCCGGCATGATGGCTGAGCCGGGTGGGTGCTCAGTTTCCGCCATTTACTGCCGTCGAGCGCGAAGGAGCGACGCAGCGAGTTGAGCGCGTCGGCTGCGCCCGAGGGACGCACTCACGTTTATCTCACGCGACAAAAAGCAAGCCGCCGATATTCTTCGTATCGACATCGCTCGGCCAATAAAGGTGAGAGCGCGCTGTTCACGTCCGCTGGCACGATCAACGGAATCGCTGTCTCGGGCCGTTCGGCTCCCGACCTCAGAACGCGATATCCGGCAAATCTGTGTCACAGGGCCTTTACGCTTCACGCTCAGAGCCAGGGAGAACAGGCATGTTAGTATCTCAGTTGTTTTCTGGACACGCAGACCTCGAGTTGATCGCGTCCGGCGGGCGTCGCATGCTGGCGCCCGAGGTGTCCGATAGCGTGGCGCTGGTTCAGCAAGCGCTTCTCGCCATCGGATTCCCCTTGCAAGCTGCCGGCGTCGATGGAGCTTTCGGTCAGGAAACGGGAAATGCCGTAGTCGCTTTCAAGACCGACCGCGGTCTGTTTCCGAACGACCCCGTGGTCGGGGTTGGGACGATCAAACGTCTGGACCGCGAGATCACATGGCTCGAAGGTGGGGATGGAGCGGGACTGATCGACGTCGCGACGCTGGACACAAAGACCCTCGTGCTCGATCCTGTCCACGCGGGCTTCGTCGAGAACACGTTAGGGGATATGTCGATCGGTCAGAAAGTGCTGGACCAATGGGAATTTGGCGACAGGGCCTGTTTTCGCGCCTCATTTCTGTTTGATCGCTTCATCGCGCAGGCGCTCGGTCGATTCATCGAGCCGTTCGTTTTCGAGAATTTCTGCGAGAGGACGGGGCCCTGCACCGCCGACGATTTTTTGGACGAGGCGGGCCCGCTGAACTACACGGCGTTCCTTAAGCCGAGAAATCCGACAGTTCCGCCAGCGCGCATTGACGAACTGGCCAGCATGCGGCGTCCGGACATCATCTCGCACCGCGCCTTCAAGGAATGGTACGAGATCAAACCGGCCAGCGTCTGGAGTGCGGGCGAGGCGTGGATCAAGCTGAATAGCATCATTCCAGCCTATGCGGCGCGTGGTCTGCCTTACAAGCCCGGTGAGAAGTATGTGCCGACCGATGTCGTGCTGGGGCGCTTCCTCACGCCTGAAGGCGAAAAGCTCGATCTGATCCTCAGCCTGCGCCGGCAGGCTCCAGGCCTGATCTTCTACATTCTATGTGTGAAGGGCGACTATGTCAGGTACTTCAACCGTGTCCGGATCGCGGCCGGCGTCGCGGCGCTGTTGATTGCGCTGAGCGAAGTCCTGGTGCCGGCAGCGGAGGTGGCGGGCGTCCTTGCTTCTCTCCAGGAGATCCTGACCGCGCTATCGATCGTAGCGGCGCCGGCGCTGCAAAGACTTTAACCGCCGGAAAAACCAATCGTCGCGCAGCTGTCCATCTCAAGCACAGAAGGCGGCAATCTCAACGCGGTGCAGGCATTCAAAGTTCAGTTCACGCTTAACTCACGTGACAAAGCAGGCGCCGTGGCTATCATGGCTCCATCAATCCCATCAGGAGGACCAAGTGATGTTTCCAGTTCAATCGGCACCGATCGGTCGCAGCATTCTCAACAAAAGCTTGTCGTCGCGAGAGATCGGGCACGATCCCGCAGGTTCGGGCACGGCTGACGTCGAGGCGCAGTTGGATGGGTCGATCCATCAACAAGGCTTCTTCAGTGATCTTGGAAGCCATCTTGGCAGTGTGATCGACGATCTGGTCGGTCAGATCTTTTGACCTGAGCGTCGACAGGATCGAGATCCTTCCGAAATGCGGCGCGCCGGGCTACATCGGTCTGTGCGCGCTCTTCTGCCGACACGGTACACGCCTTGGGCCAGAGATCGAGCGTCAAGGTTACGACCCCCACGCGAAGGGCAGCGATAGTGCCAAGTGCGCAGCGGGCTGTTCGAAATGATCATGCAAATATGAAAGCTAAGGCGCGACGCCATTTGTCTTGAGCTCATTGCGACTTGGCGGCTTTGGCCAGCATTCGAACTAAGTGAGCTCCTTGATGCTTCAAAGGCGCCACGAGCTGTCTGCACCGGCCGTTGGATCGACAGTCCCATTCAGCCTCATGACGTCAGCGCTGGTTCGCCGAGCGGCCCGCAGTGCTCGGTCGAAAACGGGGCGTTGCGCATTTCATCTTGATCTGCGGCGGGACGCTGCGATCACGACGCGCACTCACCCCTATAGCGAGTCATTGATTGATTGCGGAGTCGGCGTCGACCCGCGATCGGGCCGCGCACCTATCAACGACTTCATGCATTCGGCGTCCGAAGTTCGCGGGAAGGTGGGTCGTATCCGCGATAAGAAAAATCACGCTTATCTCACGCGACAGAAATCGTTCAACAGATATTATTGCGAACTGAGATCGTGTTCACCGGCGGACGTCGTCGCTGGGATCGGCAACTCTAACGCAGCTTGAAGAGCTGGAGCGGCCGACGTCGAACTGAGATTTCAGGTGCGTATTCGAAGGAAGCGAACGAGATGGCAAGTCGATCTGCCTTAGTTGCTGGCAGGCATGTTGAGCGGCCGTCCGGGTCTGGCGCCGCAGGCTCGTCACCGTCGGGTGTGAAGACGCGCAGCGTGCTGTGGACGCCTGAGGGCAGTTCTAACAATGTGCAAAGATTCGATGCCGGTAGAGGCTCGCCGGGCGTTCGTATCGCCGTGCTGGACGGCCGTGTCGATCTTGAACATCCATGCTTCCGAGGTGCTCATCTTGCTCTGCTGCCCAGCATGCTCCCTGCGGATCAAAAGTCGTTGGGCCCGATGGCCGCGCATGGGACTCACATTACGAGCGTCATTTTCGGTCAACCCGGCAGCGAAGTCGAAGGGCTCGCGTCGGGCTGCAGTGGGCTCATTATTCCGGTCTTCTTCGAAGATCGCCGGAGCGCATCGCAGCTCGATCTGGGCCGTGCCATCGAGCTGGCTGTCGATCATGGTGCGCACATCATCAATATCAGCGGCGGTCAGCTGACGGACGTTGGGGAGGCCGACGCCTGGCTGGAGAACGCAGTGCGCCTCTGCGCCGATCGCAATGTCCTTGTGGTGGCGGCGGCCGGCAACGACGGGTGCGAGTGTCTGCACGTTCCGGCAGCGCTCCCGATGGTGTTGCCCGTCGGCGCGCTGGATCGCCAGGGCCGACCGATAAATTTCAGCAACTGGAGCGGAGCGTATCGCTCCAGAGGCTTGATGGCCCCAGGCCAGGACATCCTTGGCGCCAAGCCGGGCGGCGGCGTGACGCGTCGCAGCGGCACCAGCTTTGCGGCGCCCATCGCGGCCTCTGCTGCCGCGCTGTTGTTGAGCCATCAGGTCGATCGAGGCGAACCACCTGATCCGCATTTCATTCGCCAGCTGCTGCTCGACAGTGCGTTGCCATGCGACGGCTTGGGCTCGGACGAGTCTGACCGATGCTTGGCGGGGAGGTTGAACTTACCAGGTGCTTTCGAACTCTTGAAACGGAGTATAGGACAAATGACCAGAACCACGATGACGGCGAATACGGCGATCAGCCCTCAGTGCGCTTGCAACGAGCTCGAGGAGCCGAACACGGTGGCACAGGCCGAAGTAGCGGGGCCGAATGCGGCGGACCCGCGTTTGGAGTCGTCGCAAGGCGCTATACAGTCGCTGGCTGCGATGGCGATCGGTGGCAGCCGGATGCCGGACGAGGGCGCCGGCCCCCGGCCTGCTGCAGCACGCGCCGCTCCCGGCATGGCACTCAGCTCCGTGGTGCCGAGCTCCATCCCGGACATGGATGAACCTGCCGGTCTGGTCTATGCACTCGGCGTGCTCGGCTATGATTTTGGGACGGAGGCGAGACGGGACAGCTTCAAGCAGCTGATGCCGGACTACAACCAGGTTCCTGCAAATCCTTACGACGCCCGCCAGATGGTCGACTATCTGAAAACCAATCTTGCGGAAGCCAAATCGCTCATCTGGACTTTGAACATCGAGCTGACGCCGGTGTATGCCATCGAGCCGGTCGGAGCATTTGCCCGCGACGTTTATGAAGTGCTCCTCACCATGCTCGCCGGCGAGATCAAGATGGAGTCGGACGCGGATTTCGTTCAGCGCGTGGCCATTCCAGGCGTGCTGACGAAGCGCACGGTCAAGCTGTTCTCGGGGCAGGTCGTGCCGGTGATCCAGCCGGTCAATACGCGCGGAATGTATGGCTGGAAAACCAACGCACTGATCGATAACGCATTGAATGCGCTTGCCAGCGATGGGGTGGAGTCGGATCAGGCCGAGAGCATCCGTTCGTCGCTGGAAGCATTTCTCAACCGTGTTTACTACGACCTGAGGAATCTCGGAAAAACATCCCGCGACCGCGCGCTGAACTTCGCCGTCACCGACGCGTTCCAGGCGGCCACGACGTTCAGCAACTCGCTCGTAGAGGGAATGCAGCTCGATGAAATTGCGGTCGACAAGAGCCCGTTCTGTCGGATGGACAGCGATTGTTGGGATGTGAAGTTGAAGTTCTTCGATCCGGAGAACAACAAACGCGCCAAGAAGATATTCCGCTATACGGTCGATGTGAGCGACCTCATACCCGTCACCATGGGCGAGGTGCGGTGGTGGACCCAACCCAATTGATTTCGGGAGGACACACGCATGGTCAACATCAATCCGATCCTTTCAAGGCCGGTGAAGCGTCCGCATTTCGTGGACCCATCGACATGTGTCGATGTGGTGCATGGAAGGCCAGGGGATTTGATATCTCTGGCGATCTCGCTGATCCACGGCGCGAATTATAACGATCCGGCTCCGTTTGAATGGGCTGCACCTGAGCAGGTCATAAGTTCGGCATTCGTCCACGGGAGGTTTTGACAACATCATGACGCGGGACGCGATGATCGGCCGGCAGTGCCGGGCGACCATCGTGCGAGGCCGAACGAGTTCAGCAAGATTATTTCGCAGCGAACGAGGAGCTGTCGGCAATGACGAAGAAGCCGCGAACGGAAAAAAAGCGCCCCAGCGGGTCGATCACCTGGGACGAGGCAAGAGCGATGGGCATGAGCTATCGCAGCTACCTCCAAGGACTGACGGGGTTAGTGGACAGGAACGCGAAAGCAGCGACGGCCGAAGCGGAAGATGCCGACAAATCGTACCTGCGAGGAAGGATTTGGGCATAGGCGCTTGGCGGACGGGGGCAATCGCCCGGCTCGATGACGAAGGGATCGGATGAGAGACATGCAGGCTGAGGTTGTCGACTATACGGCGAGTTGTTGCGCGAGCCCGGTGCGGCTGTGCATCAAGCCGAACTTCAGTGTCGAGCTCGTCGAGCCGATGCATGTATATTTGCTCAGCGAGCACGCATCTCACGTCCTGACAGGGCAATTGTATTGCGCCATCGTGCCGTTGCTCGATGGCCGATACACCATCGCCGAGATTCGTTCGCTCTTGTCTGAGACAATCTCGAGTGACGTTGTAGACCATGTGATCGCACGACTGAGCAGGCTGGGCTTTCTCGTCGAGGCCGTCGACGGAACAGCTCCCGGCGTCGCGGCATTCTGGAGCGAGCTTGGCTTCGATCCAGGCCGGGTCGTGATGCAGCTCCGGCAGAGCAGGATCTCGCTGGTGGCCGTCGGCGATGTCTCCGTCGCGCGATTGCTGACGTCGATATCGGAGGCGGGCCTCGTTGCTGATATCCGGGCAGTTCAGAGAAGCGGCGATGCGGCAGCAACTCTGCCCGACCTTCAGGTCGTCGTGACCGACGACTACCTGCGTCCGGAGATCGAGGAGATAAACCGGATCGCATTGAAGACCCGACGGCCCTGGATGCTCGTCAAGCCGGTCGGCAGCGTCATCTGGCTCGGTCCCATCTTCGTGCCGGGCGAAACCGGCTGCTGGCAGTGCCTGGCTCACCGCTTGCGGGGCAACCTCGAAGTAAAGGAGTCCATACACCGGCAGAGGAAAGCCCAGGTCGACGCTCCCATTTGTCTGCCGACGTCACGGCCTGCGCTTTCGTCAACTGTCGACCTGGCGCTGCATTGGACGACGACGGAGATTGCGAAATGGCTGGCAGGGCGGACGCTCGGGCCCGAGGACGGCAATGTCAGGGCGGAGACCCTGGCGGGTAAGATCCTCACGCTGGATCATCTGAGTCACGGCTGCCAAACGCATTCATTGCCGCATCGGCCCCAGTGCAGCTGTTGCGGCGATCACGCCCTGATCGCCCGTCGAGGGTTTCGGCCGATCATGTTGGAATCGTCGCCGAAGCAGTATGTCGAGGAAAGCGGCCACCGCTCCATGACGCCAGAGCAGACCGTCGCCCGCTATCAGCACCTGATCAGCCCTGTCTCCGGGGTCGTCACGGAATTGACGAGGATCTCAGATCCCGCCAACCATTTGGTTCACACCTATAGATCGAGCCATAGCCGGGGCACCGTCGGGTCTCTGCGCGGCCTGCGCCGGATCCTCCGACACACCAGCTCCGGCAAAGGCAAGACCAGCGAGCAAGCCCGCGCCAGCGGTCTCTGCGAGGCGATCGAACGCTACTCGTTCATCTATCAAGGTGACGAGCCGCGGATCAACGCCACTTTGGCTGAGATGGGCGAGAACGCGCTCCGTCCCGAATGCTGTCTACAATTCAGCGAGGCGCAGTACGCAGATCGCGAGACGTTGAATGCAAGTTCGGCAGTCGGCAACAATTGGATTCCTATGCGCTTCGACCCTGGCCGGCCGATCGACTGGACACCGGTTTGGTCGCTCACGCATGGACACCAGAAATTTCTGCCGACGGCCGCTTGCTACCAATGGTACCCGCTCCCAAGGGATCATGAGTTCTGTCGGGCGGATTCAAACGGGAACGCCGCCGGCAACAACCTGGAAGAAGCGATCTGTCAGGGATTCCTGGAAGTCGTCGAGCGGGATTGTGTGGCGCTTTGGTGGTACAACCGCTTGCGGCGTCCGGCCGTCGATCTGGCGAGCTTCGATGATCCGTACTTCCGCAATCTCGAGCAGTACTATCGGGACGTCGGCCGGGAGATGTGGCTCCTCGATCTCACTGCTGATCTCGGGATCCCGGTCGTGGCCGCGGTCTCCCGAAGGATCGCGGGCAGCAGTGAACGGCTGATTGTCGGCTACGGAGCCCATTTCGATCCAGCCGTTGCCGTGACGAGAGCGCTGACCGAGATGAGTCAGGTCGGCCTGGAGTTGGACAAGATTCCTGATGAGCTGATCGATGCAGAAGGCGCCGAGTGGCTGCTCGGCGCGCGAATAGAGGACAAGCCTTACCTTGTCCCTGACCGGCTGGCACCGGCTACGAAGTCCGTTGATTTCAAATCAGCCTGGACGGGCGACATACGCGACGATGTCGATATTGCCGTTGCCGCTTGCCGGCGCATCGGTCTCGAGGTCCTGGTTCTCGACCTCACGCGGCCCGACATCGGGCTCAACGTCGTCAAGGTCGTCGTGCCGGGCATGCGCTTCTTCTGGAAAAGGTTTGCGCCGGGGCGTCTTTACGATGTGCCTGTCAGGCTCGCCTGGTTGAATGAACCAACCCCCGAAGCACTGCTCAACCCGACGCCGATGCCGTTTTAGTTGACGCCGCGGGTTCCGCTAGCACCGGACGCTCACGGCGAGCCTGGCTTCTTCCGCAAGGAGGAGGAGTACGCGACCCGCTCAAAGTGGTCGAGCATGCGTCTATCGAAGGAGACAACCTATGAAGATCACGAACAAGAAGCCCGTGCAGATCGCGCCGGTCTCTCGCAGCATCGTCGGCAATTCGGCCGACCTGTTGTCCGAGCTGTCGGAGGAAACCCTTGCCGGCGTGACCGCGTCGGTCAGCGTCAGTGTTCCCGGCGTCGGCTCGGTTACGATCACCTGCGCCTATTCGGGTAGCGCCGAATAGAACCCGGACGACAGTCACCAACTGAAAGACGACGGTTCATTGGTGATCTGTCGAATTTGAAGGGGAGCGCTCGTCGCCGGCGCGGCGAGCGCTCCCAATCCCGGAAACCGAGTGATCGAGCTTCTGACAACGTCAATCGGCCGTGCGCGATTTTGCCGATTGCAGCGGCAGCGGGAGGGAGCGTTTGGATGATCTCAGACGAGCGAGCAGCCCGATGAGTCTGGATTCTTCGAGACTTCTGAACGCCCCATCTGTGCGAGCTGCGGACCTGCATGGGCGGTTTGTCGACGGTTCCTCCACCGCGAGAGGCGTGACTGCGTCCAACCTGATTGTCGATGCCGGTGCCGTCACAATGCCCCACGATTTGGATGGCCGCATTCCTGGTCTCGGCGAGCTCCGAAAGCGGACGTTGGGCGACCCTCGAGTCACCATCGTCGTTCTCGACGGCTACCCCGACCTGACATTGTCTAGTCTTCGCAGCGATCGGATCTCGATGCTGCTTCCGTATTGGCATGAGCGGGCGAGCCCGATCACGGCTGAGCAGCACGCCTTGTTCCGCGAGATCGCGAATAGTGATCTTCCTGATGAGCAGAAGGAAGAAAGACTTCTTACCGAGTTCTCGCCAGACATCCTGCTTCGAATTCTGGGCGACCGTCACGCCACTCATATCACCAGCGTCATCGCAGGTCGGCGTGGCACACCGGCGCCGGGCATCGCGCCGGGTTGTCGGGTGATCGTCGTGCCGATGAACCAAGTTGGCGAGGCGGGGGAGTTCATATCGCCGCTCAATCTCGCCCGGGCGTTCGATCTGGCCCATGATTGGGGAGCTGACGTGATTCATTGCGCCGCGTGCGTGCCGACTCAAACGGATGCGCCACACGACCTGCTGGCGCGCGCGGTCCGCCGATGTCTCGACGACAACATCCTGATCGTGGCGCCGGCCGGCAATAACGCGGGCGATTGCCGCTGCTTTCCTGCCGCACTTCCGGGGACGCTCGCAGTGGGCGCTCTGAAGGACGACGGCAAACCGTTCAAGTTCAGCAATTGGGGCGGCAATTATTCGGCAGACGGCATCATGGCGCCGGGCGAAAACATCCTCGGAGCGCAACCGGGAACGGAGGAGCCGATCCGCGAAATGGGGACGAGCGTGGCGGCGCCGATCGTTACCGGCATCGCCGCCTTGTTGATGAGCAAGCAATTGCAGGCCGGGCAGCAGATTGATGCAGCGGCGATCCGCGCGGCGCTGCTCGATACGGCGCGCTTATGTGACCCAGCCGTCATCGACGAGCCGGAACGTTGTCTTCGAGGCGTTCTGGATCTGCCCGCGGCTTTCGAGGCGCTGTTCACGTCGCGTGGCGGGATTGGTGCGAGCGGCGGAGACGATCGTCTCCTCGCCGGTGTCGGACTCGTTCCCCAGACGGGCGTGATGGCGAGTGCCGCATCATCGTCCGTCGAGGACACCCTCTGTCCATCGGCTTCGCCACCGACCGTAGCGGACTCTGCCGCTTCGGCGTCGGCTTCGGTCGGCGCGACTGGGGGCATCGAACAAAGCACCGCTCATTCGGGCCTGGTCTATGCGCTCGGCAGCTTGGCCTACGACTTCGGATCCGAGATCGGCCGGCAGGAGTTCGAGCAGTATATGGGCCGGGAGGCGGGGCGTGCCGGCCCGGACCGGCCGACTCCGCACGAGGTGCAACACCTCATCGAATATCTCGATCGGCGCCGGACGGAGCGGGACTGTCTGATATGGACTCTGGTGATCGGCGGCTCGCCGGTCTATGGGCTCGTTCCCGAAGGCCCTTATGCCGACACAATATACGAGACCTTTCTGCAACTCTTGGCCGGTCAAAGCCTGACACCGGATCAATCCGATTTCATCGAGAGGATCAGCATTCCGGGCCGCCGCACCGGCGAAATGATAAGGCTTCAATCAAAGGCGGAGCTTCCAATCGTTGCCGTCACTGATTTGCGCGGCATTTACGGTTGGAAGATCAATGAGCTAGTCGATGACGCCGTGGACAGGATACACGGCGCAGAGGCTACTCCGGCGCGCGCATTTCTCCATCATGCAGTAACCGACTTCCTCAATCGCGTGTACTTCGAGTTGCACAATCTGGGGCAGATGTCCCGAGATCGTGCGATGAACTTCGCAGCAACGAATGTGTTTCAGGCTGCATCGGTTTTTGCTGCAGCAGTCGATGAAGGGCGCGTGCTCGACACCATCGTTGTGACCAAGAGCCCAGTATGTCGAATGCACAGTGACTGCTGGGAGTTGTCCTTGACGTTCTTCGATCCGGACGACGAGGGAAGGGCAGCAAAAATATTCCAGTTCACGATTGATGTATCTGAGATGATGCCGGTTACGGTCGGTAACGTGAAGAGCTGGTTCAAGAGGCGCGGTTCCGGACACTAGCATTGCAGCTGCCGCTGATGAGCAGTTGAGCACTCTCGGATCGGCGATAGTCAGGAGGAGAGTGTTGGTACCGTGTTTTCCCCGCTGACTGCCGGAGAATATCGGATCAGCTATCTCGTAGCCGGCTTTGGCGTGCTTCCGAGACTCGAAACGCCACGACGTTTCCTCCGACTTCTATCTGCTTGAGATCTATCGCAACAGCTCGCGGGCGATTACCACGCGCTGGATCTGGTTGGTTCCCTCGAAGATTTGAGTCAGCTTCGCGTCGCGCATCATTCGCTCGACGGGGTAGTCCATGGTGTAGCCATAGCCGCCGAAGATCTGGACGGCGTCAGTCGTCACCTTCATAGCCACATCGCTGCCGAAGCATTTCGCCATGCTGGCGAGCAGATTCAGGCGCTTCCAGTCGCCTTCATCGCCGGCCCGTGCGCATTCATAGACGAGCGCGCGCGCGGCCTCGATCTGGATCGCCATGTCTGCGAGCATGAACTGCACGCCCTGGAATTCGGAGATCGACTTTCTAAACTGCTTCCGCTCCTTGGCGTAGGCGATGCAGGCATCGAGCGCACCTTGGGCCAGGCCGACCGACTGAGCGCCGATCGTCGGGCGGTTGAGATCGAGCGCGCGCATCGAGGCACGAAAGCCCTTGCCCTCTTCCCCCACGAGGTTTTCGGCGGGCACCCGCACATTGTCGAGGAAGATCGGCGTATTGGGCGCGCCGCGAAAGCCCATCTTGCGCTCATGTCGGCCGAACGACACGCCCGGCATCTTCTTTGGCTCGATGATGAAGGCACTGATGCCGTCGGCGCCCGGCCCGTCGCCGGTCCGGGCCATCAACACGATGAACTCTGCCTCCACGCCATAGCTGCACCACTGCTTCCGGCCGTTCAGGATGTAACTGTCGCCATCCTTCTGCGCGCGCGTGTTGAGGGCGGTGACGTCGGAGCCGGCCTGCGGCTCGGAGATCGCGATAGCCGTAACCACGCCGCCCTTGGCGATGATCGGCAGGAACTTGCGGCGCTGCTCCTCCGAGCCGAAATGGAGCAGCGGCATGATGAACATGGTGTTGAGTCCGGCAATGGACGCGCAGGCGGGAGAGACCTTCGATATCTCCTCCCGCGCGATGCACATCATGGTGAGGTTGCCATTGGGGCCACCGTACGGCTCGGGTACCCAGAGCTGCATCAATCCCATCTCGCCGAACAGTTTCACCAGTTCGGTCGGGAAGCGATCAGTCTCGTCGATCTCCGCCGCGATCGGGGCCACATGTCTGGCCACCATCCGGCGGATGCTCTCCCGGAACGCGGTCTGCTCTTCGGTGAAACTCATCGCGGCATTTCCTTGCGAGAAAGCTCCAAAGAAAGAGCTTCCATTTAATGGGTGATCCATTTAATAATCATTGCCGTGATGATGAAGTCAAGACCGCAGACATCCACTCCCTCAAAGTCCGGAACATCGGGCCGACGCGACCGCCCCGCGGATAGCCGCGCCGCTGGGGCGCCAACGGCGCCGAAATTCCGGCCGATCCATACGCGTCGGGCATTCGAGGAAATCTGCGAGAGGATCAGGGAGCAGCTCGCGTTGGGCGTCCTCAGGCCGGGCGACAAACTGCCGCCGGAGCGCGACCTGGCCCAGCAGTTGGGCGTGAGCCGTAACGTCCTGCGTGAAGCTCTGCGGAGCCTGGAGATGGCCGGAGTGCTTCGGCTGCGAAAAGGCGTGAAAGGCGGCGCTTTTGTGCGCGAGGGCGATACCGGCCGCATGAATCTCGTCATGCGCGACATGCTGAGTCTGGGCACGATCTCCGTGCGCGAGCTGTCCGAAGCGCGAATTGACGTGCTGGATCTCGTGGTTCGGCTGGCCTGTGCCAACGGCAAGCCGGTCGATTTCGACGCGCTCGAGGCCAACATCGAGCGCACGGAGCTTGCGACGCAGGAGGGTCGTCTGCTCGACCGCGTCGAATGCTCGCGCGAGTTCTACAAGCTGCTTGCGGTTGCGACCGGGAACAAGGTGATCGCGATGATCCTCGATTCGGTCACCGAGATCCACATGCGGTTCGTCTATGCCAAGGTGGTGTCGAGCGGTGTCGCCATGGCGCGGTTGGTGGAGACGCGTCGAAAATTTCTGACGGCGCTCCGGGCACGAAATGCAGCGACTGCGTCACGGCTGATGCGTACCCACCTCGAGTCAGTGCAGCGCATGCTGGAACAGGATCCCGGTGCGATGTCGCTGCAGGTCGCGCTTGCCGAGATGCAGCCGGGCATGCGCCCCTGAACGAGAAGCGATGAGCCAAAACGGAGGAAACCGTGTCGATCTATGCCAAATACGAATGCCTGAAAGTCGAGGTCGCGGACAAAGTCGCGACGGTCACGCTGAACCGGCCGGAGGCGCGTAACGCCATCAATCAGAAACTGATCCGCGAACTCAGGACGATCTGGGACGATCTGGCCGACGATCACGCCGTCAACGTCGTAGTGCTCACCGGCGCCGGCGATTTCTTCAGTGTCGGCGGCGACGTCAAGGCGATGTCGGAGCGTCCCGGCGGGGACGTCCTGGAAGAGGGCGAGATCCATGATCCCATGATCAGCCGCCGCGGGGTTACCCGGCAACTCGAGCTCGACAAGCCCATCATCGCGGCGATCAACGGCGATGCCATTGGGCTGGCTGCGACCCACGCGCTGCTGTGCGATATCACGGTGATGTCCGAGGATGCCCGCATCGGCGACACGCATGTCTCCCGCGTCGGGCTGGTTGCCGGCGACGGCGGCACCGTGATCTGGCCGCTGTTGGTCGGCATCAACAAGGCCAAGGAGTTCCTGATCCGCGGCACGCTGCTCAAGGGCAGGGAGGCCGAACGGATTGGCCTGGTCAATCACGTGGTTCCTCGTGCCGACGTGCTGGGCAAGGCGCGGGAAATCGCCATTGAACTGGCGAACGGCCCGACCTGGGCGATCCGCTGGACCAAGCTGTCGATCAACCAGATCGTGAAGGATCGCGTGAACATGTTGCTGGAGGCGTCAATGGCGCTCGAGCAGGTCACATTCGAGACAGCAGATCACAAGGAGGCCACCATGTCCTTCAAGGAGAAGCGCAAGCCGAGGTTCGGTCAGGCTTAGGCTCTCGCGATGGCGGCCTCCGGCATGGAAAGCGACGACGTTGCGAGCATGCTTCGCGCATCCTTGCGCGGGCTTCTCGCAACGCATTGGCGCGCCGATCGTCTGAAGGACGGTGCGTCGCCGGACGCGATCACCGAGATCTGGGATAAGCTGGCCCAGCAGGGTGTCGCGGTTCTGGGCGCCGATCCGGAGGAGGGCGGTCTTCGCGAGATCCTGGCGGTGATGGAAGAGCTCGGCCGCGCGGCGTGTCCAGCTCCGATGTGGTCTGCCGTGCTGGCCAACCTCGTGCTGCCGGATGCATCCTCCGAGGGAGCCGAACTGCGAAAGGCGCTTCACGCTGGCGCGGCGCGCATTGTCTTCTCCTTCGGTGCGTTCGATCCCGATCCCGGTGTCGGTTCGATCACGCTTGATGGCGAGACGGCAACGGGGTCCCTCCGGTTCGTCGAGGCCGCGGGAAGCGCGACCCACCTGCTCACGCCGGTGGATGAGGCGCAGCTCGTGCTCGTCGACGTTCGGGCTCCCGGCGTCGATCGTATACCGACGCGCGCGATGGGGGCGTGGGGCAATTGGGAGCTGACGCTCGATGCGGTGCCGGCAAGACTTGTTCCTGCTGCCGAGATCAGCCTGAGCGACCTGCGATCGATCGCGCGCCTGATGCTACTGGCACGCGCCTATGGCGCCTCGCGCCGCGCGTTCGAGCTGGCAGTAGTCTATGCCGGGGAACGGCGGCAGTTCGGCCAGCCGATCGGGCGGTTTCAGGCGATCCAGCACAAGCTGGCCAACTGTCTCATCGACCTCGAAGGTGTGCGTCTCGTTCTGGACCACGCGGCAAAGCTGCGGGACGACGGCGATCTCGACTGGCCGTATTTCTCCGATTGCGCCATGGCGTTCGCAGGCCCTGCTTTGCGACGCGTTTCGCTGGAGACGCAGCACACGTTCGGCGCCATCGGCTACGCCGAAGAACACGAAGCACCACTGCATTTCAAGCGCGTCCATCTGGACACCGTAGCGCTCGGTGGCGCCGCCTATGCCAGACGAAGCCTCGCCGCCTATCTGTTCGACAATGGCGGTGCGGAGATGCCGCAATATGACCTCGGCGCCGCCGGCAACGAACTACGCGACCAGGTCAAACGATGGCTCGCGCAAAACTGGGCGGACGGCAGAAAAGCCGCCTTCGACGCCAAGCCGTTCGCCGAGCGGGAGTTCGACGCTGAATTTGCTGCCGATGTGGGCAGCACCGGCTGGATCGGCCTCGGCTGGCCGCAGCAGTTCGGCGGCCAGGCGCGTTCGCCGCTCGAGCAAATCGCCTTCATGGAAACCATGGAGCAAAACGAGGCTCCGCGTATTGGCGCCTCGATCCAGGCCAACGCCTTGATGATGTTCGGAACGTCCGAGCAACAGAAGAAATATCTGCCGGAAATTCTGCGCGGCGAGGCCATGCATGGGATGGGTTACAGCGAGCCGCAGGCAGGATCCGACCTTGCGGCACTGCGGACCAGCGCGGTCCGCGATGGCGACCATTGGGTCATCAACGGTCAGAAGATCTGGACCACGACCTGGTGGGGCAAATACATGTTCCTGGCGGCGCGAACCGACAAGAGCGCCAAGCCTCATGCCGGCATCAGCATGTTCATCGTGCCGATGAACACGCCCGGGATCACGATCCGGCCGGCCACCACCATGTACGATGGAACGTTCGCCAACATCTTCTACGACGATGTTCGCGTGCCCCTGGAGAACCTCGTCGGCGCTGAAAACGATGGCTGGAAAGTCCTGACCGGTGCGCTCGCTTTCGAGCGAGGGCTGGTCGGCGGCGGCATCGTGCTGAAAGTCGCGCATGCCTTTGAACAACTGCGCCAGCACGTCATCGCCCGGCAGGAGTTGAGCGGGGATCCGATCATTCGGGACCGCATGGCGGCGTTCGCGTGCGAAATCGAGATCGGGCGCCAACTGATGATGCATTGCGCTCACCTCGCCGCCGGCGGCATCACTCCGCCGGAGTATGGCGCGATCAGCAAGGTCTTTTCCAGCGAGCTGATGGAACGCTTTGGCGAAGCCGCGCTCGACATCCTCGGCATGCACGCCACGCTGTCCGAACAGATGCCGGGTGCCATCGACAACGGCCGGTTCGAGCAAAACCTGCGTCATTCCCTGATGTGGGTGATCAGCATCGGAACGAACGAAATTCAGCGCAGCCTGATTGCGCAGCGTGCGCTTGGCTTACCTCGATAGGAACGGATGATGCAGGGACAATCGTTGAGGCAACCACTCGAGGGCGTTCGCGTGCTGGACTTCTCCATCATGCTCGCCGGACCCTATTGCGCTCGGCTGCTGGCAGATGTCGGCGCCGAAGTGATCAAGATCGAGCCGCCGGAAGGCGAGGAGATGCGTCTGCGCGCGCCCCTTCGCGACGGCCAAAGCGCCTATTTCGGTCAGCTCAACGCGGGCAAGAAGAGCATTGCACTGGACCTCAAATCGTCCGAGGCGATCAGGCTCGTGCATCGCATGGTCGAAAGCACAGATATTCTGGTTGAGAATTTCCGCCCCGGCGTCATGGAGCGCCTCGGTCTCGGCTATGAGGCGCTTCGCAAGATCAACCCCCGTTTGATCTATTGCTCGATATCCGGCTACGGCCAGACCGGTCCGCAGTCGGAACGACCGGCCTATGCGATGATCGTTCAAGCCGAGAGCGGCTTCGACCGCGCGCTGATGCGATACGCCGGTGATCGCGACCGGCCGGCGGCCGGAGCAGTGTTCGTTGCCGACATTCTCGGCGGCGTTTTCGGCTTCTCGGCGATTCAAACGGCGATGGTGCAACGGGAGCGTACGGGAGCAGGGCAGCACGTCGATGTCGTTCTGATGGACTGCATGCTGAACCTCATGGTGTATGAGCTGCAGGAAGCGCAATTCTCGGCGCCGGTGGCACGGCCGACCTATGGCCCCGTGCGCGCCAAGGACGGCGACGTCCTGATCGCGCCGGTATCGGCGCGCAATTTTGCGGCGCTTCGCGACCTGACGCGCCTGCCGGAGCTCTCGTCCGACCCTCGTTTCACTTCGGTCGCAGCGCGTGGCGCGAACTGGAGCGCGATGATGCAGGTCGTCGAGCGGTGGACGATGCAGCACACGGTGGATGAGTGCCTGGCAGCGCTCGATCGCGCCGGCATTCCAAGCGCCCGCTTTCGCGATCCCGCGGAAACGCTGGATGATGCGGATTTGTCTGCCCGCGGCGTCTTCGCGCCGATCGCCGACCTCGCAGGCGAGTTCAAGGGCGTCAACGCGCCGTGGCGGATGTCGGGCGCGCGGACTGGAATCGGCCGCGACATCCCCGCCATCGGCGAGCACCGGGACGAGATTCTGACGCGCGTGCTCGGCCTGTCCGAAAACGACCTCGAGCAGGCCGCTGCCGCCGGCGCATTTGGAAAGGGTGGAGCGTCACCGTGATTTGATGCTGCCAGCCGCGAATTTTCTACCGCAAGATAATCAAAAAATATCGTGGGAGGATCGACATGAAGGGACTACGTGTTCTGGCTTTCATATTCGGAGCGGCGATGCTCGTCGCGCCCGCCGTAGCGGACAATTATCCATCGCGTCCGATCCGGCTCATCGTGCCATATCCCGCCGGCGGTTCGACCGACATCATGGCGCGTGCACTGCAGGAGCCGATGACGAAGATCCTCGGCCAGCCGATCGTCATCGATAATCGCGGCGGGGCGGCCGGCACGACCGGTTCCAACGAAGCGGCTCGATCGGATGCCGACGGTTATACGCTTCTGTTTGCCAACAACGGCCCGATCTCGATCGCGCCGTTGCTGCAAAAGGGCATCGATTTCGATCCGCTGAAGAGCTTTGCGCCGGTGTCGCTGGTTTCCACAGCGCCGCTGGTCCTGGTGGCAAGCGAAAAGGTACCCGTGAACGACGTCGCCGGGCTGCTTGCCTATGCCAAGGCGCAGAGCAAGCCGATGTTGTATGCATCCGCCGGGCCAGGTTCGCTCGGGCATCTGAGCACAGAGCGCTTCCTCAATCAGGCAGGTCTGCAAATGGTCCACGTCCCATATCGGGGCCAGGCGCCGACGACGCTTGCGATCTTTACCGGCGAGGTCGACATTCTGCTCACCACCACTTCCGATACGCTGAACGAGCACATCCGCTCCGGCAAGGTGAAGCTGCTCGGCGTTTCCTCGCCCGGTCCTTCGCCGGTCGCTCCCGGTGCGGCATCCATCGGCACCGCCTTGAAGGGCTATTCGGTCGAAACGTGGTTCGGCATTCTCGCCCCTGCGGGCACTCCGCCTGATGTTGTGGCCAAGCTCAACGCCGCGCTTGGCACGGTGCTGGCGATGCCGCAAATACGGGAGCGCTTCCTCTCCTATGGCGTCGAGGCCAAGGCCAGCACCCCTGCCGAGTTGCGCGCCCTGATCGCCGTAGAGATCCCGTCCTGGCGCAAGGTGATCGAGGAACGCAACGTCAAGACCGAATAGCGGAGTACGGTGCTAGTCGAGCGTGATGTTGGCCTCCTTCACCACCTTCGCCCACTTGTCGACATCGGCGCGGATGGTGGCCGCGAAAGCTTCCGGCGTTGAGCTCTTCGGTTCGACGCCGAGCTTTTTGAGAGCCTCTTGCACCGACGGCGTTGCGACCGCGCGCGTGATTGCGTCGTTCAGCCTGGCCACGATCTCGGACGGGGTGCCGGCAGGCGCGAGGATGCCAAACCACACTACGACCTGAAATCCAGGAAGCGCCTCGTTGATGGTCGGCGTGTCCGGAAACAGCGGCGAGCGCTCCGCCGTGCTGATGCCGAGCGATTTGAGCATGCCGGCCTGGACCTGGCCCATGCCCTCGAGCGGCGTGATGAAGTAGACCGAAACCTGGCCCGCGAGCGTATCGTTCGTTGCCGGTGCGCCCCCACGATACGGAATGTGTTGCATTTCAATGCCGGCCTGACGGCGAAACAGCTCCGCCGTGACATGGGAGGCCGATCCTTGCCCGACCGATGCATAGGTGAGCGCGTTGGGATCCTTCTTGCCGCGCGCGATGAGATCGGTGACGCTGCTGATCCCGGTCGACGGCGCCGTTACCAGCAGGAACGGCACGTCGACGACCTTCGAGATCGGCACGAAATCGCGGACGGGATCGTAGGCGAGCTTCTTGTAGAGGCTCGCGTTCAGCGCGTTCGGCCCGAGATTGCCGAATACGATCGTGTATCCATCCGGCGTTGCCCGAGCCGCTTCTGTCGTGCCGATGATGCCTCCGGCACCCGACTTGTTGTCGATGATGACCGGCTTGCCAAGGATTTCGGTGAGGGGTTGCAGGATCGCCCGCGCGAGGATGTCGGTGGAGCCGCCCGCCGGATAAGGCACGATCATGCGGATCGCACGCTCCGGATACCCCTCGGCCAGAACGGGGGCCACAAACAGGAACGACAGCAGCAAAACCAGCGCGCGCATCAGCGTTCTCCCCTCGACGGACGCTCTATGGCGCCTCGGAAATATATTTCGTACGTATACGTATCGTATCGGCCGAAGGATTACAACAGCCGTGGCCAGACAAGCGGGGGTCTGGCCGCGGCTGCGGGACTCAGGCGCCGGGCTCGGGAGGGGGAGACTTTGCGATCGTCAGCATGCAACGCAGGAAATGCGCGCGGTCGTCCTGGCTCAGGGGAGCAAGCATGAGATCCTGCAGCCGGGCGGCGGCTGGAACCACGGCCATCAGGGCGCTGGTGCCCTTGGCCGTGATCTGGACCTGGATGGAACGGCGATCGCCGGGATGGCTCTTCTTGGAGATCAACCTGCGTGCGGTCATCCGCTTCAGCATTTCGCTCAGCGTATTCCGGTCGCAACTGATGCGTTCTGCAAGGGCCGACGCCGTCATCGGCCCCTCCTGCAGCAGCGCCATCAGCACGCCGAACTGGCGGGGGGTGATGTCGCTCTGCCGCGTTACGCTCTGGTAGAGTCCGTCATACTTGGCCTCGAGCAAGCGCAGCAGAAATCCGATGCCGCTTTCCAGCCTCCACTGATGGGCCAGCACGGCCGCCGGATCTCCAGCTTCGTCCTTCTTGACCGACATCGCGCTCGTTCCCCGGCTGCTCCAGTGCAAGAAGCCGTTAGCAGCTTGGGCGTGGTCTCTCAACCGCCGGTCAAACGGGGATTTGTCCCGTCCGCATCCGAACGGTTGCCAGGACGACAACGATATGATACGTATACGTATTAAATGGCGGCTCGAACAAGAGGGCCCCAAGGGAGGCCCTGCGTTGGATCTGCGCGCTCTGTTGTCGATTCCTTATCTGCTCGAGGCGGAAGCCGTCGAGACCGAGCCCGAAGAATGGCTCGTCCGTCTCGCTTATCCGGAGCTTCCCGGCTGCACCGCGGAAGGCGTCGTCGTTGAAGACGTGCTGAAGGATCTGGAACGTCAGCGGATCGAAATGATCGTCAGGCTGGTCGAGGACGGAAAGCTGCCGCCGATTCCGCGACGGCCGCTGGCTTCATCCGACCCGTTATGGACGGCGCGCGATCTCGGATTGTCCGATCGGGTCACAGCCTTGCTGGACGCGCGAACGACCCAAAATCGAACCTGACAAAAACGATCGAGGAGAAAATCATGCTCTCGCACGAGGACAACGAGCGGCTGGTAAGAGTTGGCAAGGGCACTCCGCTGGGGGAGTTGTTCCGGCTCTACTGGATTCCGTTTCTGCCGTCCGCCGATCTGGCGCGCGATGGACAGCCGAAGCGCATCCGACTGCTCGGCGAGGATCTGGTGGCTTTTCGCGACACCGAGGGCCGCGTTGGTCTGGTCGACCAGGCCTGTCCGCACCGGGGCGCGCCGATGGTCTTCGCTCGCAATGAGGATTGCGGCCTGCGCTGCGTCTATCACGGCTGGAAGTTCGACGTCACGGGCGCGGTGACGGACATGCCGGCCGAACCGGTCCGCAGCCGGCTCAAGGAGCGGGTGCGCATCAAGGCCTATGCCTGCCGCGAGCGCAACGGAATGATCTGGGCCTATCTCGGGCCGGATCAGGCCGCGCCTCCGCCGCTGCCGAATGTCGAGTGGAATCTTGTCCCCGAGGAGCAGGTCCACATCTCGGTGCGGGTTCAGGAGTGCAACTGGCTGCAGGCCGTCGAGGGCGAGATCGATTCCGCGCACGCGCCGTTGCTTCACGGCCGTCTCGACGCGCAGGGCACCACCAGCGCCTGGATCCAAAAGCGCGACCTCCGCCCGACCTTCGAATGCGTCAAGCAGGATTTCGGCATGAGCATTGCGGCACGCCGGAACTACGACGCGAATACGCTTTACTGGCGCGTCAATCAGTTCATGCTGCCGTTCTACACGCTCGTTCCGCCGCTATCGCCGTTTCCCGATCTGAGCGGTCACGCCTGGGTGCCGATCGACGACGAGAACACGCTCTGCATCATGTTCTCCTATCATCCCTCGCAGCCGCTGCTGCCCAAGACGCGCGAGGTCTTCGCGGAAGGGCACAAGGGCCGGGAGAGCGGCCACGCCAGCCACCACGCGCTGGTCAAGCAGCCGGTGACGGTGCCATACGCCGACTATTGGACGAAGTACAATCCGCAGAACGGATATCAGTTCGACTACGAGGCACAGCGGACGACGTGGTTCTCCGGTCTCCCCGGTCTTTGGGTCCAGGACGGGGCGTGCCAGAGCGGGGTATCGCCGGTCGCCGACCGCACCAGGGAGAATTTGTGTTCCAGCGATACCGGCATCGCGATGACCAGGCGGTTCATTCTGGAAGCACTCGGCGCCTATCGCGACCACGGCACCCGGCCGAAGGGTGTCGCCGATCCGGACGTGTTCATGGTCCGGGCGGTGTCCTTGCGGCTGCCGCCCGAGGACTCCTGGATCGATTCCGGCGCGCCTTTCATGCGGGCGAAGCTCGGGGCGGATTTCGGTTACGAGCTTTGAGCGCTACGACATGGCCGGCGACCTGCAGGAACTGCGAGTGAAGCGCATCGGCTATGAGGCCGAGAGCATCAATTCCTATGAGCTGGTGCTTCCGGCAGGAGGCGACCTCGCCCCCTTCACCGCCGGCAGCCACATCGATCTGCATCTGAACAACGGCATGATCCGCAGCTATTCGCTCGTCAACGATCAGAGTGAACGGCATCGCTACGTCATTGCCGTCAACAGGGATGCTGCCGGGCGCGGCGGCTCGAGCTTCGTCCACGACAGCTTCAAGGCCGGCGATATCATTACGGTCTCCATGCCGCGGAACAATTTTGCGCTGCGCGAGGATGCGGAATCGTCGCTGCTGATCGCAGGCGGCGTCGGCATCACGCCGCTGGCGTCGATGATCCGGCGCCTGCAAGCGCTGAGGCGACCGTGGAAACTGTTCTATGCGGCAAGGACGCGGCGGGCCGCAGCATTTCTCGACGAACTCGGCGCGATCGGCCCGGACGCACAGCTCAATGTCCACTTTGACGATGAGCATGGCGGGCGGCCCCTCGATCTTGCCACCATCGTCGGACATGCGCCGGCCAGCACGCATCTCTATTGCTGCGGCCCGGTGCCGATGCTGGAAGCCTTCGAGAAGGCCACCACCGGCCGTCCGGTGGGGCATGTCCACGTCGAGTATTTCCAGGCCAAGCAGGCGCCTGCCGTCGACGGCGGATTTGAAGTCAGGCTGGCGCGCAGCAATCGCACGATCGCGGTCGAGCCGGGCAGGACCATTCTGAATGCCCTCCTCGATGCCGGCGTCATGGCCAATTACTCCTGTTCGGAAGGCGTTTGCGGGACCTGCGAAACGCGAGTGATCGAGGGAATTCCCGATCACCGCGACCTGTTCCTCAGCCCGGAAGAGCAGGCGGCGAACAAGACCATCATGATCTGCTGCTCTGGATCGAAGTCCGGCACGCTGGTGCTGGATCTTTGACCGGATCATCTCGGAACGAAGGCATATGGGTGGAAAGATGCTGGATCGGATCGAAACGGAATTTCCGGAGCACACGCCCCGGACATCCGATGCGCCCAAGGCGCTTGCCGGGATCAGGGTCGTGGACTTCTCGCATTTCATTGCAGGGCCGTTCGCGACGATGATCCTGGCCGACATGGGCGCCGAGGTGATCAAGGTCGAGGCCCCCGTGCGCGGCGACGACCTACGGCGCTACCCGCCAGTCGATGCCAGGCTGAACTATGGCGCGCCGTTCCTGTGGACCAATCGCAACAAGCGAAGCGTGGCGATCGATCTGAAATCGCCCGAGGGCGTCGCGGTCGCACGGGACCTGATCCGCACGGCGGATGTCGTGGTCGAGAATTTCTCCACGGGGGTCATGGAGCGCTTCGGGCTTGGTTACGAGAATTGTCGTCAGATCGCGCCAGCGATCATCTATTGCTCGGTCTCCGCCTACGGCCGGGAGGGACCTTTCTCGGACCGGCTTGGCTTCGATCCGATCGCCCAGGTCGAGAGCGGATTTGTATCCATGAACGGCTACGCGGACCGCGAGGGCGTGCGTGCATTGTCGCCGGTCATGGATATCAGCACGGCCATGATGGCCAGCAATGCCGTTCTCGGCGCACTTGTCGCGCGCGAACGCACCGGGATTGGTCAGGCCATCGAAGTATCGCTGTTCGACACTGCCGTTCTGATGACCGGCTATGCGTCGATGCAGCAGTTGTTCACCGGAACGGATCCGCAGCGCCACGGCAATACCAGTCCGGACACCTGTCCCTCGGGGGTCTTTCAGGCCACCGATTCCACCTTCTACATCAACTGCGGCAACGACAAGATCTTCCAGCGCCTGATGTCGCAGGTGATCGATCGTCCCGATCTTGCATCGTCAGATCTTTATGCGACGGGAGCCGACCGCATTCGCCGGCGCGATGAACTGTTTTCGATTCTCGCCGAAGCGTTCGCGCAGCATCCCTGGTCGCACTGGCAGTCGAAGATGCGCGCTGCGGCTGTACCTTGCGGCAAGGTCCGGACCGTCGGTGAGGCGATCCGCTCTCCGGAAGCGCGCGAGCGCGGCATCGTCACGCGGATTCCTCATGGTGAAGTGGGGTGGATACCGAACGTCAGCCTGCCGATCCGCTATTCGCAAACGCCAGTCGTGGACCCCGTAGCCGCTCCCGCCGTCGGCCAGCATACCGGGCAGGTGCTCCGCGATCTGCTTGGCTACGATGAAGCCCGCCTCGTGCGGCTGGCCGAGGCCGGCGCTTTTGGTGCGGACGCCCTCCCGCGGGCGGCCAAGCCATGACGGCGCGGGCAACAGGCGAACGCACGCTGCGGGGCCGTGTTGCCGTAATCGGCATCGGCGAGACGGATTACTATCGTCACGGCGCATCGCCCGACCCCGAATTCAAGCTGGCACTCAAGGCGATCCTGGCAGCCTGCAACGATGCCGGGCTCGATCCGCGCGATATCGACGGGTTCTCGTCGTACAGTGACGACCGCAGCGATGCGTCGCGCCTGGCGGCAGCGCTCGGGATACGCCGGCTGAGCACCACCACGATGCAATGGGGTGGGGGCGGCGGGGGGTGCTGCGCAGCGGTGGCCAACGCCGCTGCTTCGATCGTTGCTGGGCTTGCGGATTGCGTCGTGGTGTTCCGTTCGCTGGCGCAAGGGCAGTACGGGCGTTTTGGACAAGCCGGTAGCATCAGCACCATCTCGGGCGAGAGGGCCTATCTGATGCCGTATGGCGTGCTGGCGCCGCCGCAGCGTTTTGCCATGCGCGTGCGGCGCTACATGCATGAGCATGGCGTGCGGCAGGAAGCCATGCAGGCGATTGCGCTGGCCTCGTACCATCATGCGCAGTCGAACCCCCGTGCGGTGATGTTCGGCAAGCCGCTCGATCCCGAAAAGTACAACGCCTCGCGCTGGATTGCAGAGCCGTTTCATCTTTTCGATTGCTGCATGGAGAATGACGGCGCCGCGGCGATCATCCTGGTGCCCGAAGAGCGCGCCGGCGATTTCCGCAACAAGCCCGCCTACGTTCTCGGTGCAGCCACCGGTGCTGGATATCGCAGCGGGGCGATGCCGCATAATTCGCCGCAATATGCCAGCGCCAGTTTCGAAACGCTCGCGCCCGCGCTGTACCGCATGGCCGGGATCCGGCCCGCCGACGTCGACGTCGTTCAAAGCTATGAGAATTTTACCGGTGGCGTGATCATGGCGTTGGCCGAGCATGGCTTCTTCAAGCCCGAGGAGGCGAACGATTTTCTTGTGCTCGACAATCTGATAGCGCCCTCCGGGCGGCTTCCGCTGAATACCAGCGGCGGGAATCTCGCCGAATGCTACATGCACGGCTTCGAGCTGGTGATCGAGGCGGTGCGCCAGATCCGCGGCCAGTCGGTCAACCAGGTCAAGCGCAACGACGTGGCGATGGTGATCGGCGGGCCGATGGTGACGCCGGCCAGCAACCTGCTGCTCGGTTCCGGAGCAACGCTATGAGCGACACTCCACGCGCGGCCTATCTTCCCGAGGGGCTGCCGATTCCGGTCCCCGAAAACGATGGATTGTCGGCACCGTATTGGGCGGGGTTGCAGCAGAACCGCCTGCTGGTGCAGCGCTGCCCGCACTGCACGACGTGGCAGTTCGGGCCGGAATGGCTCTGCCACGGCTGCCATTCGTTCGACGTTGAATGGACCGAGGTCGAGCCGCGCGGCCGCATCTTCAGCTGGGAGCGGATCTGGAGCCCTTCCCACGACGCATTGCGCGGGCGTGGACCTTATCTTGCCGTCCTGGTGGAGCTGCCGCATGCCGGACATGTGCGCATGGTGGGGAACCTGCTCGGCGATCCCATGCAAACCATCACCATCGGGACTGATGTCCAGGGCGTATTCGAGCATCACCATGACGCCGTGCCGCGATATTCATTGCTGCATTGGCAGGCCGCCGGATGAAGGCGGTGAGGTGAGGCCAACCGAAGTCAGACCGGCGCGCGCGAGCGGCGGCGGGCGTCGCCGCGCAGACGGACCTTCTCGGTGTTCAGCAGGTGCTCGTTCAGTTTGATGAGATAGCTGCGCATGGTCTCACAAGCGCCCTTGGTATCCTTGGCCTTGATCTGCTCGATCAGTCGCAGGCGGGAGGCGATCACCGGGTCATGGGCGGGTGGTCCGGCGATCAGGACAAAGCGGCGGATCACGGATGCCATGGCTTCCAGAATTGCCGACATTACCTGGTTGGCGGTCGAGTTTGCCAGCAAGGTGCTGAACTCGACGGCTTTCAAGGTCCGCTCCTCGTAACGGCCCTGCCTCGTCAACTCGACGGTCTCGGCCACGTTCCTGCTCAGCCGTTCGATATCGGCGGGCTTCGCGCGCTCGCAGGCGGCGCGCACCACGGCGTCCATCACCATGAGCCTCGCCTCGAGCAGCGTCGCCAGCGACACATGACCGAAGTCGAGCATGTCACGGAAGGTACGGGTGACCTGCCCGGCGCCGCTCCGGGTGATGAAGGCGCCACCCCGGCTTCCCTTTCGCATCTCGACGATGCCGGCGATCTCGAGGCTGCGGATGGCTTCGCGCAACGCGGTGCGGCTGACATCGAGCATCTCGGACAGTTCGCGCTCGGACGGCAGCCGGTCGCCGGCTTTCAGTTCGCCACTGACGAGCTTGGCGCGGATCGCATCGCAGATCTCTTCGAAGATCCGGCGGGTCTTGATGGGACGGAAGGACTTTCCGGCAGATCGGCTATCCCTGAGATCACCAGACGATGGCGCTGGCGTGCTGGCCGCTGTCTTTCGACCGGTACGCGGCTCTGGCCTGGATCGTTGCTGCGGCATGAGTCGTCCCTGGGGTTATCAGGTCTTCATCAGCCCGCACCGGCCTCTTTGCAAGAGCTTCCGCTGGCCGATCAGATTGATATGTGGAAACCGCCGTTGACCGCGATGTGCTGACCGGTGATGTAGGAGGCGGCGTCCGAAAGCAGGAAACACACCGGCTGCACCACTTCCTCGGGCTGGGCCCAGCGCCCCATCGGAATGCGGGCCAGTATCCCCTCGCGGAACTTGTCGCCACGAATGGTTTCGGTCATGGGGGTCTCGACCACGCCGAAGCAGACCGAATTGGTCCGGACCCCGAACTTCGACCATTCCTTGGCCGAGGTCATCGTCATCCCCAGCATGCCGCTCTTGGCGGCGGCATAGTTGATCTGGCCCATCGCGCCGGCACGCCCTGCGTCGGACGAGATATTGACGATTGAGCCGACGTTGGTCTCTCCGCCCTTTGCGCGTTGCAGCATGGTGCGGCCCACCGCCTGGGTCCACAGAAACGCTCCTGTCAGATGCACCTCGATGACCGCGTTCCATTGCGCAAGCGTCATCTTCTCCGACATCGCTGGCCGGGTGATGCCGGCATTGTTGACGAGGCCATGGATCGCACCGAACCGCTCGACGATCCTCTCGACTGCATCCGTTGCGAACGCCTCGTCCGTCACGCTGCCGGTGATCGTCATCAGTTGGCGGTCGGACGTATCGTAAGTCGACAGCGTGTCGCGATTGAGGTCGATGGCAACTGCGTTGGCGCCGAGCTCTCGCGCCAGGTTGATCGTGGCTCGGCCGATGCCCTGGCCCGCACCGGTGACGACTACAGTCTTGCCTTCCAGGGAGACGATGTTGCGCATGGCTTGCGTCCTCAAGCTTCAGATCAGAGTGAACATCGGCGCGAGTGCGCCGTCGGCGCCCGGGCGAACGACCAGGCGGACGGCGGCGCCATTCGACAAGGCGCTCGGCGGACTGTCGACTATTGATGTCATCAACGTCGGGCCCTCGTCGAGCGTGACATAGGCAAGAACCGGCAGGTCCTTGGCCGCGCGCAGCACGCTGTAGGCGTAGATCGTTCCGGTGCCGCGGCTTTCCAGCCATTCGGTCGCGTCCGAAAAGCAGAACGGGCAGCCAGCGCGCGGATAGAAATGCGGTTGCCGGCACTGCGTACATGCTTTGATCAGCAGCTTCCCGTCGCGAAGGGCCTCGAAATAGGGCTGGATCTCGGGATTTGCGGATGGTGCAGGGGTTTGCGACACGGGGATCACTGCCTTTCCAGAATCACGGTGGCACTGCCATGGCGCGTTCCGAGCGAGCCGCCGGTGCCATGCGCCAGGGCCAGCGCGCAGTTGGGCACCTGCACGGCGGGATGGGCCTCGCCGCGCAACTGACGGACGGCCTCGAGCACTTTTGTCATGCCGCCCCGATTGCCGGGATGGTTGTTGCAAAGGCCGCCGCCGTCGGTGTTGAAGGGCAGCTTGCCATGTCCCGAGATCAGATTTCCGTCGGCCACGAAGCGGCCGCCCTGGCCCTTGGCGCAGAAGCCGAGATCCTCCAGCGTCATCAGCACCGTGATGGTGAAGCTGTCGTAGATCGAGGCGTATTGGATATCCGATGGACGGACGCCGGCCTCTTCAAATGCGCGCGGTCCCGACCAGACAGCGCCGCTGTAGGTAAGATCGATCCTGCCACCGGCGGAATGCTTGATCGCCTCGCCGGCCCCGCGAATGCTGACGACCGGTCTTTTGAGGCTTCGCGCGATATCCGGGGCGACGAGAACGATTGCGCCGCCGCCGTCGCTGATCACGCAGCAGTCGAGGCGATGCAGTGGATCCGCCACCATCGGAGAATTCAACACGTCTTCGACCGTCACGACGTTACGCAGCATGGCGTGGGGATTGTGCTGAGCGTGATGGGATGCCGCGACCTTGATCCAGGCGAGTTGTTCCGACGTGGTCCCGAACTCGTGCATGTGACGATTGGCGGCCGCGCCGTACATCGTCGCGATCACGGGATTGAAGGGCGACTCGAACGGCGCGTCCGCCGTTGCGCCCGGCGCCGGACGGACCTGGCTTTGGCCGGCGGCACGGGGCCGGCCTGCCAGGGTAATCAGGGCGACGCTGCATTTTCCGAGCGCGATCGCGGCCGCGGCATGGCCGACCGCCAGAACATAGGAAGAGCCGCCCGTATCCGTCGAATCGACATGACGCGGCTTGAGGTTGAGGTACTCGACCATGTTCATCGGGCCGAGCCCCGGTGCATCGCCGGCGCAGAAATAGCCGTCCACGTCGTCTTTGCTGAGGCCTGCGTCGGCAAGCGCGCCGCGCGCGACTTCGGCGTGGATCTGGGCGAGCGACAGCCCGTCGGCCTTCCGCGTCGGGTGCTCGTAGATGCCGGCGATGCAGGCCTTGCCCCGAATGCTCAAAGATATCTCCTTGGTCTATTGATCTAATGGTCAGTCCATTATATTGATGCCAAAGTCAAGTTGGGCGAAGACCCGCGGACGGAGGAAATGTGAGCGACGAAACCGCGACCATCATCGTCGGTGAACGCACCCGCTCGAAGTCCGAGCTGCTGGCGCGCGGTCGCCGGGCCGCCACCGGACTTGCGAGGCTCGGCGTTCGCGAAAATGACGCCGTAGCCCTGTTGCTGCGGAATGATTTCGCCTTCCTCGAAGCGACCCATGCCGCGAATGCCATTGGCGCCTATGCTGTGCCATTGAACTGGCACGCGAGCCCCGACGAAATCACCTATATGTTGGGAGATGCGAAGCCGAAGGTGCTGGTCGTTCACGCCGACCTGCTTGACCCGGTGCGCCGGATCATTCCGGCAGCGTGCGAGGTCCTTGTCGTTTCGAGCGCAGATGCTGGCCATCCCGTTGCTGTGCGGGATGGCGATCAGGATTGGGACCGCTGGCTGGATGCACAGCCGGAATGGGACAGGCCGCCGCTGCCGCCACGCGCGTCCTGGATCTACACCTCTGGAACAACAGGCCGGCCCAAGGGCGTCCGTCGCGAACCGGCAACGCCTCAACAGGCCGCGGCGATGCGCGATCTGTTCCGTGTCGTCTATGGCTGCCGCGAAGGCATGCGCTCATATGTCGGCGGACCGCTCTATCACGCCTCGCCCAACGCCTTCGCGCGGCAAGGCCTGGCGCTGGCCGATACGCTCGTGCTGTCATCGCGCTTCGATCCTGAAGAACTGCTCCGGCAGATCGACCGCCACCGTTTGACGACGCTGGTGATGGTGCCGACGTTCTTTGTGCGGCTGCTCAAGCTTCCGGAAGAGGTGCGGCGCAAATACGACGTGTCCTCGCTCGAACTGGTGCTGCACACGGGCGCGCCGTGTCCGCCGGATGTCAAGCGGGCGATGATCGCCTGGTGGGGACCGGTCCTCGTCGAAACCTACGGCGGCTCCGAGACCGGCGTCGCCACGATTTGCACGTCACAGGACTGGCTCTCCAGACCCGGAACCGTGGGGCGTGTCGCTCCCGGCGGAACGATCAAGATATTCGACGAGCAGCGCCGCGAACTGCCGCCGGGCGTCAGCGGCGAGATCTACGCACGCTCGCCGGCCTATCCGGATTTCAACTATCACGGCCGCGATGATGATCGCCGCTCTGTGGAAATTGACGGCCTGATCACCTGCGGCGACGTCGGGTACCTCGATGCCGACGGCTATTTGTTCCTCAACGACCGCAAGCGGGACATGATCATCTCGGGCGGGGTGAACATCTATCCGGCCGAGATCGAAGCGGCGCTTCAAAGCTGTCCGGGCGTTCAGGACTGTGCCGTTTTTGGCATTCCCGATGACGAGTTTGGCGAGCGCATCTATGCGGCCGTTCAACGCGACGCGGGCGCGGTGCTGACCGAGGACGATGTCAGGAACTTCGTCCGCGAGCGCCTGGCGGCATTCAAGGTGCCGCGCGAGGTGGTCTTCCACGACACGTTGCCGCGCGAAGAGAGTGGCAAGATCTTCAAGCGAAAGCTGCGCGAGCCGTTCTGGGCCGGACGTTCAACACGTATTTGAGAGGGACCATGCTTACGCGACGTTCACTCATGAGAAGCGCCGTCGGCATTGCAACATTTGCCGCGACGCCCGCGCTGGCGCAATCGCCATGGCCCAGCCGGCTGTTGAAGATCGTCGTGCCGTTGCCGCCGGGCGGCGTGATGGACGGTTTGACGCGCGTCGTGGCCGACCGGCTGGCGCAGCGCCTGGGCCAGTCCGTGATCGTGGAAAACAAGCCCGGCGCCAACGGCATGATCGCTGCGAGCGCGGTCGCGGGGGCGGACCCCGACGGCTACACCATCCTCTCCACCATGAGCTCGATCGTCCAGAACGTCTCGCTGCACAAGTCGCCGAGCTACAAGATGTCGGACTTGTTGCCGTTGGCGCCTCTCGGCCGCTTGCCGATCGCGTTCATCGTGCCAAAGACGCTCGGCGTAACCACGTTGCGGGACTTCGTCGAGAAGGCCCGCAGCAGCCCCAAACCCCTGAGTTACGGAACCTACGGCCTTGGCTCGAGCGCGCATATCATCGGCGAAGTTCTGATGAAGAACACCGGCATCAAACTGCTTCAGGTGCCGTATCGTGGCGAGGCGCCGGCGCTGACCGCGATCCTTGCCGGCGAAGTGGACAGTGCCTTCGTATCGGTCGGTGGCGCAGTGGCTCAAAGGGAGAACGCGCTGACGCTGGCGATCGCCAATCCGGCGCGTATGAAGCGCTATGCCGATATACCCACCTTTGACGAAGCAGGATTTCCCGTGCTCGGCCTGACCGGGTTCAGCGGCTTCTTCGCGCCGGCGGCCGTGCCCAAGCCCGTTGCCGATCGGCTCAACAGGGAATTGCGGGAAATCGTCGCGCTTCCCGATGTGAATTCCAAGCTGCTTGATCTCGGGTTCGAGGACATGAGCGACATCGCCGATTTTGCGGGCTTTGTCGACGATGAGGTCAAGCGATGGGCCTCAGTGATCCACGAATTCAATATCAGCATCTAGGATACCCCGGTGGCGATCAACCTCGAGGCGCTCCAGGCGCTGGAAATCACCGACATGCGGTTTGCGTATGGGGAGCGCGAGACGATGCTGTACGCGCTCAGCATCGGCATGGGACGCGATCCGCTCGACCTGCGCGAGCTGCCGTTCGTCTACGAAGGCGCCGCGCTGCAGGCCGTTCCCACGATGGCGGTGGTGCTGGCATCGACCGGGATAATTCGCAAGACCGGCGTCGACTTCGCCAAGGTTCTGCATGGCGAGCAACGGCTCACCCTGCATCGTCGCCTGCCGGCCGCAGGCGAGCTGCTGGCGAATTCACGCGTCGCGGCTGTCTATGACAAAGGCGCCGGCAAGGGCGCCGTATTGTTGCTGGAAACGACCGCGCGATCGGCAGCAGATAATGCACCGCTTTTTACCTACGTCATGACGATCATCGCGCGCGGTGACGGGGGATTCGGAGGACCTCAAGATTCGGGCCCCGAGCCGCATCAGCTTCCCGAGAGGCCGCCGGACCAGACCGACATGTTCGAAACGCGCCCGGAGGCGGCGCTGCTCTATCGTTTGAACGGAGATCGCAATCCACTCCACGCCGATCCCGGGGTGGCCGGCCGCGCAGGGTTTGCGCGACCGATTCTTCACGGGCTCGCGACTTACGGGATTGCCTGCCGTACCGTGCTGCGGACGATCTGCGACTGCGACGCGGGACGGGTGCGGTCGTTCGATGCGCGCTTCTCTGCGCCGGTCTATCCAGGCGATCGCATCGTGACCGACATGTGGACTGATGGCAACGTCGTGTCGTTCAGATGCCACGTCCCCGATCGCGATGTAATTGTCCTCAACAACGGGCGATGCTTCTTAGCCCGATCATGATTTTCGAAGCCATGGATCTGCGGCCCTAGCACCCTTAACGTGAGAACAGCTCCTGGTTCCGGCGTTCGAGCTCTTCTCCGTAGGTGCGCAGAACGTGAGCTTCGCTCAAGGTGCCAATCGTGGCGCGATGGTCGGAGCGGTCGACAACCGCGAGCACGTCAGCCTCGCTGCGTTCGAAGGCCTTCAAGATCTCGCGAACCGGCGTGGTCGGAAGCAGGTATTCGTCCAGTTGTTGCGCCAGCGACCCGAGCAGCTCCTCGTCCTGATTGGCGACGGAATGCAACGTCGCGGCGGGCACGATTCCCGCATAGATGCCGTTGGGATCGCGCAGCACGATCTGGCGGACCTGCGCCGGCGAGAACAGCTTTTGCGCTTCGCCGATCGGCATCGTCGTTAGCGCATTCTCGAAATCGGTGCGCATCAGGGAGGCTGCGCTCATCTGCCGGACCCAGCCGACGTCCTGCGGGCCGCGGATGGCCTCGCCGCGCAGATGAAAGCGCCATGTCGCGAAGCTGTAGCCGAACAGCTCGCGAACGATCAGCGCGCAGACCGATGACGCGACCACCGCTCCAACAGTGACGGAGAAATCGCCGGTGATTTCGAGCGCGAGACAGACCATACTGAAGGGCGCTCCGAGCACGCCGGTTCCGAGCGCGGCGAGCGCCGCGATCGCGGCGGTGCCGGGCTGAAGCGCGATCGTGGGAAGAGGGCCGGTCAGCACGACGCTATAGAGCTGTCCGATCAGCGCGCCGAGCAGGAGCGAGGCGAAGAACAGGCCGCCTCGAAAGCCCGAGCCGAGCGAGATGGCGGAGGCCAGGATCTTGAACACGATGGTGGTCGTGAGCAGGATCCAGGTCGGATTGCTGACCAGCAGGATCTGCATGGCGCCGTGGCCGGCGCCGAGCACGGTCGGCGTCAGCAGGGCGAGGCTGCCGAGCAGGAGACCGCCGAGAATCGGCCGCAGCAGGCCCTTGAACACCGTGATGCGCTGAAAGCAGCGCTCGGAGAATGCGACGGCGAGCATCACGAGGATGCTGACGAAGGCGCAAATGATGCCGATCAGTACCGTCTGGCCGATCATCTCGACGGAAACCGGTGAGGGGAAGCCGGGCACCATCAAGAAGGATTGGTGCGTCAATTGCCGCGCGACGAGCCACGCGGTGACGGCGCTGGCGATGACCGGCACGAGTCCGGCGGACGTATAGGCGCCGAGCACGACCTCGAAGGCGTAGAAGGCGCCGGCGAGCGGTGCAGAAAACGCGGCACTGATCGCCCCCGCGGCGCCGCAGGCCACCAGCAGCCGCATGTCGTTGCGGCGGGCGGCCAGGCGCTGACCGACATGAGAGCCGAACATCGAGCAGATCTGCGTGTAGCCGGCCTCCAGCCCGACCGATCCGCCGAACCCGTTGGACAGTAGCGTCTGGATCGAGATCAGCAGGCTGCCGCGAAAAGACACCCGGCCGCCATAGAGCGCATTGGCTTCGATCGCGTCGGCGAGCTGCTGTCCCTTCACGCGCCGGGCGAAGTACAGTCCGATGAGCGCGAGCACCAGACCGCCGAGCATCGGGACGAGCAGCGTGCGCTGCCAGGAGATCACGCCTGTGGCGCTGAGGTGGGCGTCGAAGGGAATGTCGAACAGCAGGGCGTGAGAGACCTGGCTGAGGCTCGAGATCGCGGCCACCAGTAAGCCACTGAGCAGTCCGACAACGATGGCGACCAGCACAAGGCCGGTCTCGCGGTTGCGCACGAAATTGCGCAGGAACAACGGCAGCAGGCGGATGCCGGGAGCCGTGGCCGGCTTCGCAGGATGTGACGCCTGCGCCATCCTAGGCCGAATCCTGCAGCGGCTCGGTGCGCACGACGCGGAAGCCAATATTGCTGGACGAGGAGTCGGGCGTATTGGAGCTTCGCGCCGCGACGCGATAGCGATTGCAGTAGGATTCGTGGCAGAGGAAGGATCCGCCGCGCATCGATCGATTGGGAGCTGGCTCGCGGTTCAAGGGGTCTCGTAATGGCGTGAGGCGGTGATAGCTCGGCGAGAAATAGTCCTCGCACCATTCCCAGACATTTCCGGCGACATTGTGCAGGCCATGTCCGTTGGGCGCGAAACTGTGAACGGGCGCGGTACCGAAATAGCCATCATCGACGGTGTTGCGATCGGGAAAGCTGCCCTGCCAGATATTGCAGCAATGCTCGCCGCCGGGCTGAAGCTCGTTGCCCCAGGGGTAGGTGGCCTGGTCCAGCCCGCCGCGGGCGGCCATCTCCCATTCCGCCTCGGTTGGAAGGCGCGTGCCGGACCATTGGCAGTAGGCCTGTGCGTCGTTCCAGGAGACGTGGACGACGGGGTGATCGAGCCTGTCGAGGATGCTGCTGGACGGCCCTTCCGGCTGTGCCCAGTAGGCGCGTGTCACCGGGACCCACCATGGCGTTTCCTGAACCCGCGTCGTGCGGGTCACACGTGTATCTTGCGGCAGCAGCCCCTCGAAGACGAAGCTCCAGCCGAAGCGTTCGGCGTCTGTCGTGTAGCCCGTGGCACGCACGAAGTCGCCGAATTGCAGATTGCTCACGGCATGGCAGGCAATGGCAAAGGGCGACAGCGTGACGGGTCTCACCGGGCCTTCGCCGTCTTCGACAAAGCCGATGCCGGCAGATCCCATGTGGAAGGTTCCACCGATCAGCGAACTCCAGCGGCGTTGGATCGGGGTTGGACTGGGAGGGATCGCCGCTCGTGCATCCTCGCCCGTCGGCAGTCCGCTGCCGGCGGCACGCTGGATGCAACAATGTGAGCGATCCCCCGTCATGTCCTAGTTCTGCTTTTCTTCCTCCCAGAAAGCGGTGCCGCCTTCCGCCTTCATCAGCTCGAGGATCTTCTCGCGAGGGATCACGCCGCAGCGATTGGCCCATTGCTGATACTGTGCCGTCATCTCCTTGACGCGGTCCGGATGCTGCGCGGCGAGATCGTTCATCTCAGTGCGGTCGGTCTCCATGTCGTAGAGCTCCCAGGGGCCGGGATACTTCCGCACCAGCTTCCACTTGCCGACACGCACGGCCGCATTGCCCTCGTGCTCCCAGAACAGCGGGCCGCGATTGCCATAGGCCGAGGCGAATGACGGCACGAGGCTCTCGCCCTCGCAGGGCAGGATGGCGTTGCCGTTATACTCCTTGGGATAGGTGGCGCCGGTGACGTCGAGGATGGTCGCCATCACGTCGGTGAGCTGGCTCGGATTGTGCCGCAGGCCGCCCTTCTCGGAGATGCCGCGCGGCCAGTGTACGATGAACGGGGTCGCGATGCCGCCTTCGTGGATCCAGTGCTTGTAGAGACGGAACGGCGTGTTGGATAGGTTCGCCCAGGCGGTGCCGTAGCTTTGGTAGGTGTCCTCGGCGCCAGGCATCAGGGTCGGGTCATTCCCGAAACGCACCGGCCTGCCGTCGCGTGTCTTGGCCTGGGCGATCATGAGCTGGTCGACCAGCTCCTTTGCCGTGACGCCTTGCGGAATGTCCTCGGCGCAGGCGCCGTTGTCGGAGAGGAAGATGATCAGCGTGTTGTCCAGCTGGCCGGTCTCTTCCAGCGCCTTCAGGATCCGGCCGATGCCCTGGTCCATGCGGTCGATCTGGGCTGCGTAAACCTCCATGCAGCGCAATGTCCATTCGCGCTGCTCGGCGTCGGTCCACGGCGGCTGGGTCGGATCGCGGTCGGTCAGGCGCCAGTTCGGATGGATGATGCCGTCGTCGACGAGGCGCTTGAGGCGCTCCTCGCGCAGCTTGTCCCAGCCCGCATCGAAGCGGCCCTTGTACTTGGCGATATCCTCGTCATGGGCATGGAGCGGCCAGTGCGGCGCCGTGTAGGCGACGTACTGGAAGAACGGCGCGTTGGGCTTCTGCGCCTTGTGCTGGCGGATGAACGCGGCGGCCTGATCGCTGATCGCGTCGGTGTAGAAGAACGACGGATCCTTCTCCGCCTCGTGCTCGATATTGTCGTTGCCGCGGGTGAGCGTGTTGGGATGGTAAAAGCTGCCGGCCCCGATGATGGTGCCATAGAAATGGTCGAAGCCACGCTGCATCGGCCATGCGTCGGTCGGCTCCGTCAGGCTGCTGGCAATGTGCCATTTGCCGCTGAGATAGGACGTGTAGTTCTTGCTCTTCAGCGCCTCGGCGATCGTCACGCAGCTCTTGTTCAGATTGCCAGCGTAGCCCTCGGGGCCGTTGCTGTAGGTGAGGATGCCGATGCCGGTCTGGTGCGGATGCAGGCCGGTGAGCAGCGAGGCGCGTGAAGGGCTGCAGCGGGCGGTGTTGTAGAACTGCGAATAGCGCAAGCCATTGGCCGCGAGGCGGTCGAGGTTCGGCGTCTGGATCTCGCCGCCGTAGCAGCCGATGTCCGAAAAGCCCATGTCGTCGTTGAGGATGAGCAGGATGTTGGGGCTATCGGAGGTCTTTGCGCCATTCGGCATGTTTTGTGTCCTCGTTCTTGACGTGTGGCGTTGCTAGTGGCGGCGCGTCAGGCTGATGCTGAGGCGGAAATATTTCGGCAAGTAAACGGCGCGCAGCAGCTCGAGCGCCCGCCCGTCCTTGCCGAAGGTGACGCGCTCGATGGAGAGCAGGGGCGAGCCGACCTTCACCCCCAGCAGCTTGGCGCTGCCGGCGTCGGCGAGGTCCGCGCTGATGGTCTGCTGAGCGTCCTTGATGGCGAGGCCAAGCTCGTCCTCGAAGACGCGGTACATGATGATCGAGACCAGGTCGCGCTTCTCGAGCTCGAGTCCGATATCCGGGGGGTAGAAGGCGTGCTCGATGGCGATCGGCGTGTCGTCCGCGAGCCGCAAGCGCCGGAGCTGCCAGACCGCGCGTTCGCGCAGCTGCTCGCGAACGGCGGCGTCGTGCCGGTTGGTCATGCCCTGCTGCAGGATCTTGGCGCCGGCCTGATAGCCGGCGTCGCGGATCGTTTCCGAGAAGCCCATGAGACGGCCGACCCAGTTTTCAGGCTGGTTCGAGCGCAGGAAGGTCCCGCGGCCGCGCGAGCGGTCGAACATGCCTTCGTTCACGAGGGGCGCAATGGCGTTGCGGATGGTGATACGGCTGACGCCGAAATGACGCCCGAGCTCGGCCTCGGTCATGAGGCGACCGGTCCCGTCGATCAACTTGCCGTCGCGCACCTGACTGCGAATGGATTCGCGGATCTTGATATGCAGGGGCGTCGAGCCCTCCGGAACCGCATCGTTGCCGAGCGGTACGGGCTTCTTCTTGCGCGTTTGAACTGCCATGGTGTCAGAGCCGCATGCGTGTCGCTGGATCGAACAGGTGAATGTCTTGCGGACGGGCCGTGATCGAGATCATGTCGCCTTCGCCGGGAATGTTGCCGTCGGCGACGCGCATGCGGATCATGGTGCCGGCGCAGTCGAGATCGAGCACGGCGGTATCGCCGAGATCCTCGATCAGATCGACGCGCGCGCCGAGACCGCCTTCCGCCATGCGTAGCGCGCCGGGGCGGAGTCCGACCACCACGTCGCGCTCGCCGGCGATCGTGGTCGTTGTCTTCAGGCGATGGCCTGCGATGATGACGTCGCCATCCACGTACCGGGCGGGGACGAGGTTCATCGGGGGATTGCCGATGAAACCGGCAATGTCGATCGAGTTCGGGCGGGCGAACACCTCGGCCGGCGTGCCGACCTGCTGGATCTCGCCCGACATGAACACCGCCATGCGGTCCGCGAGCGTCATGGCCTCTTCCTGGTCGTGAGTGACGTAGACCGCGGTAACGCCGAGCGAGCGCTGCAGCTTCTTCAGTTCGGCGCGCGTTTCCAGCCGCAGCTTCGCGTCGAGATTCGACAGCGGCTCATCGAGCAGGAACAGGCGTGCCTTGCGCACGATGGCGCGGGCGAGCGCGCAGCGCTGCTGCTGGCCGCCCGAGAGCTGGCCCGGCTTGCGGTCGAGCAGATGATCGATCTTCACCTTGCGCGCCGCGTCTTTCACGGCGGGCGCGATCTCTGATTTGGGCAGCTTGGCCATCTCGAGCGGAAAGGCGATGTTCTCGGCTACCGTCATATGGGGGTAGAGCGCGTAGCTCTGGAACACCATGGCAATGTCGCGGTCGCGCGCGTCGGTGGAGGTGACGTCCTTGTCGTCGATCAGCACGCGGCCCGTGGTCGGCGCGTCGAGGCCGGCGAGGATGCGCAGCGTGGTGCTCTTGCCCGAGCCCGACGGGCCGAGCAGGGCGAAGAACTCCCCCGGCTTGATGTCGAAATTCACGTTCTTCAACGCGGCAAACTGGCCGTGCAGCTTGACGATGTTGCGAAAACTGACCTGACCTTGACCGCTCATCGGCGCCCTCCGCCCTTGACTGCACCGACCGTCAACCCCTTCACGATATGCTTCTGCGCGACCACGCCGAGGACGACGACAGGCAGCATGGCGAGGACCGAGACCGCGGCGAGCTTGGCCCACATCGTCTGCTCGACGGAGACGAAATTGAACATGGCGACCGTGACCGGACGCACCGTGTTGCCGCTCAGCACGACGGCGAACAGGAATTCATTCCACGCATTGAGGAACACGAACACGATCGTTACGGCGATGCCGCCGCGGACCTGCGGAATGATGATCCGCCACAACGTCTTCAGTCGGCTCGCGCCGTCGAGATAGGCGGCTTCCTCCATCTCGAAGGGAATGTCCTCGAAATAGGAGACCAGCAGCCAGATCGCGAACGGCAGCGAGAACGACAGATAGATCAGGATGATGCCCTGATAGGTATCGATCCAGCCGATGTTCCTGAGCACCAGGAAGTAGGGGATGATGATGCCGACCGGCGGCAGCATCTGCGTGGCCAGCACGTAGAAGCCCGCGAACTTCTTGCCGCGGAAGCGCAGTCGCGCCAGCGCATAGGCCGCCGGGACCGCCATCAGCATGGTGACGATGGTGGTTCCGACCGAGATGATGACGCTGGAGAGCAGGTTCGGCAGGATCGATCCGGAGCCGAACAGCACGTCGCGATAGGCTTCCAGCGTCGGCGCGAACACCAGCTTGGGCGGATAGGCCAATACGTCGGAATCGGTCTTGAGCGAGTTCAGCACGCTCCAGACGATCGGGAACGCCCAGGCGAGCAGGAAGACCGTGGAGATCGCGAGCAAGGCAATGATGCGGAGGCGCTTTGCGGTCATTTCGCCCTCCGCATCGCGAACAGGATGCCGGAGATGATGATGGTCACGATCAACAGCGCGACCGCGAGCGCCGAGCCGTAGCCGATCGAGAGCTCGGTGAAGGATTTCCGGTAGGCATAGAGATTGAGGATCTCGGTTGCCGTGCCGGGGCCGCCGGCGGTGACGGTGAAGATCGCCGCGAACGCGGTCAGCGCCACCATGGTCCGCATGATGATGACCATGACGATCGCCGGGCGCAGCAAGGGCAGTGTGATGCGGCGAAAGCGTTGCCAGGCGGAGGCACGATCGAGCCGCGCGGCTTCGTAGATATCCTCAGGCAGTGAGGCGAGCGAGGCCAGCAGCACCATGAAAGCGAACGGCGTCCACTGCCAGGTATGGATCGCGATCACCGAGACCATCGCGAGCGTGGGATCGCCAAGCCAGTTCTGGCTGCCGAGGCCGGCGTTGATGGCGAGGAAGTCGACGATGCCGAACTCCGGCGCCAGCATGAAGGTGCGCCAGATCATGCCGACCACGGCCGGCGACAGCACCACGGGCAGGATGGCGATGACCCTGAACCAGCCTTGGCCGCGCTTCATGTCCATGACCAGTAGGGCAAGCGCCAGGCCGATGATGACCTGGAGCGCGACGGTCGAACCGGTATAGACGAGGCTCACCAGCAGCGAGGTCCAGAAGCGCTCGTCGGAGAGCAGCACTTGGTAGTTCTCGAATCCGACGAAGCCGTTGGTGAACGGCATCGCCAGATCCATCCGGAATGTGCTGGTGTAGACCAGAAAGAGCAGCGGAAACGTCGTCGTGGCGAGCAGCGCAAGAAACGCCGGTGCAAGCAGGGCCGCCGCAAAGCGGCGTTCGCGCTGCGCCAGGACGCGGCCGAAATCGCTGCGAGGTTCTTCGCTCGCGATCCCGGCCGATGTCACCGCTGTGGTCGCCATGGCTCAGCCGCGCATCATCGGTTCGATGCGGCGCTGCGCATCGTCCAGTGCAGCCTTGATCGTGGCCTGGCCGGAGAGGGCGGACTGGATCGCGGTCGCCATGGTGTCGCCGATTGCCGGCCATTGCGGCACGCGCGGACGCCAGTCGACGTCGGTATCCTCCTGCAGAGCGCCCATCGTGGCCTCGACGAAGTTCTCGCCAAAGCCGTTCATCAGCTTGATGTAGTCGGGGTCCTTCCACACCGAGGTGCGGTTGACGCCGGAGCGTTTGGTGGGCCCGGCGAACTTGTGCGCGGTGCGCGCCTGGGTCTCGGCGCTCGCGGCCCATTGGATGAACAGCCAGGTCGCCTTGCGCTTCTTCTCCGGCAGCGCGGAATTGATCGGGAAGCCCCAGTTCCAGATCGACGTCGTGCGCTTGCCCGACGGGCCTTTGGGCCAGCGGGCATAGCCGACCTTGCCGATCACCTTGGACTTTTCGGGATTGTTGATGACCGAAGCCGACGAGTGCGCGTCGATGTAGCTGGCGACGGTGCCTTGCGAGAAGGCATCAGCGATATCCGGCCAGTTCCAGTTGGCCGCCGCGGTCGGTGCGTACTTCTTCATGATGTCGATGTACCAAGCGAGCGCCGCCTCCGCCTCGGGACCGTTGACGGTGAGCTTGCCGCCCTTCATCCAATCGCCGCCGAACTCGCGGAAGATCGACGGATAGATGTACATGTTCTGGCCGGCACCCGCGACGCCGCGCAGCGCCGCGCCCCAGACGCGATCGTTCGGCGTGTTCAACGCCGCCGCGTTGGACATGTAGGCCTCTAGCGTGTCGGCCGGCTTCAGGCCCTTCGCATCGTAGAGATCCTTGCGATAGACCTGAATGGTGACTTCACCGTCATAGGGCATGCCGTAGAGCTTGCCGTCGATGCCGTTGGCGCTGCGCCAGGCCGGGATGATGTCGTCGAGCTTGAACCATGCCGGGTCGGTCAGCGACTTGTCGGCGAGATAAGTGTCGAGCGGCTCGACCCATTTGTTCGCGGCATAGAGCGCGTAATACATGGGATCCGCGGCGTGGGTCGCGTAGGTGCCGGTCTTCGAGGTCAGGTCGATGACGCTCTTCTGCCGGATCTGCGCCGGCGGAATTTTTTCGAAGCGGACGTCGATGCCGGTCAACGCCTTGAATTGCGGCGCCAGGGTGATGAGGTTCTCGAAATAGCTCGCGGGAATCACGGCCACCGTGATGGTCTCGCCGGAGACCTGCTGCCAATCGATCTGAGCGGCCTTGTAAGGCGCAAGGTCGGCGTCCTGCGCTGCGGCTTGCCGAAGAAAGGCCGGACCAAGCGTCGCGAGAGCGGCGGCTGCGGTTCCGGTCTTGAGTAGCGTTCGTCGCGTCGGCGTGAATGACGGCATGCTGTCCTCCCGAAAATCCGGATTTATACTTCCGGTTAGTTAGGACATTTGCCTAAATGTTATAACAAGTCAACCGCGACACAATCGCCGCGCGTCCGGGCTCCGAGGACGTCATGTGGCGGCCCTCAGAGCCCCGGTGCCGACAAGAGATGGTTGAATCGATGATGCGCGATGTACGTCTTCGTCGACGTATAGCCGCGAGCGCTCGCGCGACGTCACCCGGCGAGAAACCCGCCATCAACAGCGACGACAGTGCCGGTCGCATATGTCGACGCCGGCATGCAGAGGAATGCAACCGC
Source organism: Bradyrhizobium sp. 22 (assembly GCF_000482425.1). Lineage (NCBI taxonomy): Bacteria > Pseudomonadati > Pseudomonadota > Alphaproteobacteria > Hyphomicrobiales > Nitrobacteraceae > Bradyrhizobium > Bradyrhizobium sp. 22. The sequence goes on along the minus strand of NZ_KI519400.1, from coordinate 448,601 downwards.
GCCCGCGATGTCCTCGGGCTGCCCCCAGCGCTTGAACGCGGTGCGGTCGGCGATCCGCTGGTAATGCGCAAGGTCGGCGCGGCCCGAGGCGTTGATCGCGGTTTCGACGTAGCCGGGCGCCACCGCATTGACGCGGATACCATCGTCGGCCCATTTCAGAGCCAGTGCCTTGGTCAGCATCACGACGCCGCCCTTGCTCGCGCAATAGGCTGGGATCCGCGGCAGCGCCAGTGTCGCGTTCATCGAGGCGATGTTGACGATCGAGCCCTTCTGCTGCGCGAGCAACGGATGGAACGCCATGCAGGTCCGGAACGTGCCGGTGAGATTGACGTCAATCACCTTCATGAAGGTCTCGATCTCGAATTCCTTGTCGCGCACCAGGATGCCGGCGCAATTCACCAGCGCGTCCACGCGCTTGTGCTGCCGGGCGAAGGCGGCGACGGCCGCATCATCGGTGATATCGAGCTTGGCGAGCATGAGACCCGCGCGTGGCTTGAGCAGAGTGCGGGCGAGATCCGCGTCATTGGCGCCCGTTGCCGTCACCGTCGCGCCGAGATCGCAGAACTGGTTGCTGATCGCTGCACCAATGTCGCCGGCGCCGCCGATCACGACGGCATGAAAGCCGGGCGCGAGAGAAAAGTTCGAACTCATCGGGAGGGTCTCACTTCAGGATTTCGGAGGCGGCGCCGTGGATTCGCGAACCACCAGCGAGAAGTCGATCTCGCGGTGCATGATGGTCTGCTCGCCGGCAAGGCTGCGTACGAGGTATTCGCCGGCGCGCTGCCAGGTTTCGCCTGTTGGAACGTGGATCGTGGTCAGACTCGGCCGCAAATGGCGGCTCCAGTCGAGATCGTCGAAGCCGACCACCGACAGATCGCGCGGCACGGAGAATCCGTCGCGCTCCGCCTCGAGCAGCACGCCATAGGCGATGACGTCGTTGCCGCACACCACTGCCGTCGGGCGGTCCTTGAGATTGAGGAGATAGCGAGCCGCCTCGCGGGCGTCGTCCAGTGTGTAGGGCACCTCGACATGCCATTGCGGGGGAAGCTCGATGCGGATTTCTCTCAGGGCGCGGCGAAAGCCGGCGACGCGCGCGCTGGCACGGTCGTTGTTGCGCTGAAGCGCCGAGACGATCCCGATGCGGCGGTGACCGAGCTCGATCACATGCGCAGCCGCGCGATGGGCGGCCGCCTCGTTGTCGGTGCCGACGCAAGGGTAGGGCCTGTCAGGCTGGTAGATGCCGACATTGATGAACGGCACCGCATTGTCCGCGAGCAGTTTTCGCAAGCCGTCGTGATGGCAGTCGCCGCGCAGCACGAGGCCGTCGACGCCGCGGCTGATCAGGTTGCGCGCCTGTTGCAATTCGACGTCGAGATCGTAGCCGCTCGTGGTGAGGAACAGCATGTATCCGACCGACGACAGATATTGCTGCAGCGAGGCGATGCCGCGCGCGAACATCGTGTTGTCGATGGTCGGCACGATTGCGCCAAGGGTCCGCGAACGCCGCGACGAGAGGATGCGCGCGGGCGCATGCGGAATATAGCCGAGTGCCTCGATGGCCTGCTCGATCCGCGCACGCAGGGAAGGGCTCACCGCGTTGGGATTGTTGAGGGCGCGCGACACCGAGGCCGTCGACACGCCGGCGCGCGCCGCCACGGCTCGAATGCCCTGTTTCACTGATTTGGCGCTGGTCAATCTCATGGAATGTAACGTTACATCGCGGACAGCGAGGCGTGAAGTGGCTGAACAACCTAATTTTGCTGCAACTTACAACGCGTGTCCATCGCTTGACACAGTGGATATCAGAGCTAGATTGTAACCGTTTTCAAAGCCTGTTTAATCAGGATGCGTTCAAGAAGGCTTGCCGACACAAGGCAGCCAGCCGGGAGGAGAGTTCGATGAAGGCCAGGATGCTCGCGACGCATGTCGCGCTGCCCGTTCTCGCAATAGCCGTCAGCGGGCAGGCCCATGCCGCCGATTTCGACTGGATGAAGTTCAAGGGCAAGACGGTCACCTTTCTCGCCAACAACAACCCGGTCTCACAGGCGCTGCTGACCTATAAGGCCGATTTCGAGAAGTTGACCGGCATGACTCTCAAGGTCGACGGTTATCAGGAACAGCAGATGCGCCAGCGTCTGGTCACCGTGATGAATGCGAACAGCGACGAGGTCGACGTGTTCATGACGCTGCCCTCGCGCGAGGGCGAGCAGTTCGCCGCAGCCGGCTGGTATGGCGATCTCACGGCGATGGCCAAGAACCAGGTCGCCAAGGATTACGATCCAGCGGGGCTGAGCCAGGCCCTGCTGAAAGCCGCGACATTCAACGGCAAGCTCACCAGCATGCCGATGAATATCGAGGGGCCGATCTTCTATTACCGCACCGACATCTTCAAGAAGTGTGGGCTCGAGGCGCCGAAGACCATCAAGGACGTCGAGGCTGCCGCCGAGAAGATCAAGACCTGCGACAGCACGGTGACGCCGTTCGTCTCGCGCGGCCTCAAGCCCGCGGTCGCCTACACCTTCAGCAACATGCTGCACAATATCGGCGGCACGTACATCACCAATGGCAAGTCGAATCTCTGCTCGGCCAAGGGCAAGGAGGCGCTCGACACCTATAGCCGGCTGCTGCGCGATTTCGGCCCGCCCGGCGTCGTCAATTACAGCTTCCAGCAGATCTCCGCATTGTATCGCAGCGGCCGCGCCGCGATGGCGTTCGAGTCGTCGAACGAGCTCCGCACGGTCATGGAAGGCGGCGCGCGCCTGAAGGACACCGGCCTATTGCCGTTCCCGGCCGGCGAGGCCGGTCAGGTGCCGACCACGATCGGCTGGGGCATGGCGGTGTCCTCGCACAGCAAGCAGCCTGATGCGGCCTGGTATTTCGTCCAGTGGGCGACCAGCCCCGAGGTGCAGAAGAAGATGGCGCTGCAGGGCATCGCGCCGCCGCGCCCGTCGGTCGCCAAGGACCCGGAATATCGCAAGTGGATCGACGAGGAGCCGGTCCGCAAGGAATGGCAGGCCGCGCTCGACGTGCTCGCCACCAAGGGTACGTCCGAAGTCGGTTATCCCATCGTCGCCAATCCGCAATCGCGCGAGTTCATCGGCCAGGCCGTGCAGGATCTGATCCTGAAGCAAAAGCCGATCGACCAGGCCTGCGCGGATGCCGACAAGGCGCTGGACGCGCTGATTGCGCTGAACTGACCGCCCGGTGCCGGCCGGCTCGCTGCCTGCCGGCACCTCATTCGATCGAAGGACAGGAACGCATGTCTGATACGGCTGCGCCACTCACGCAGGACCGGCAGAAGCTGGAGATGGCGGCGCTCTCGGCACCGGCCGTGCTGTTCACGGTCGCGATGATCGCGTTTCCCGTCGTTTATACGATCTGGCTCGGCTTCCAGACCTTTTCTTCCACCGGCAAGCAATCTTTCGCGGGTCTTGCCAACTATTCCAAGCTGATCTCCGACGTCGAGTTCTGGCACGGGCTGTGGGTCACGATCGCGCTCTATGTGCTGTCGCTGTTGCTGCAGCTCGTCTTCGGAGTCTGGCTGGCGCTGGTGCTGTTCCACGCCAGGCGCCTGCCGGGCATCGTGCGCTCGCTGTTCATCTCGCCCTTCATGATGCCGCCCGTGGTCGCCGGCATGATGTGGCTGGTGATCCTCGATCCGTCGCTGGGGGCCGCGAACTACGTCCTGCAATCGTTCGGCCTGCCGCCATCGGACTGGCTGGCCTCTCCGACATGGGTCATTCCGACCGTGGCGCTGATCGACAGCTGGCAGTGGACGCCTTACGTCGCTCTGATCGTGCTGGGCGGTCTGCAGTCGCTCCCGACGAGCGTCTACGAGGCCGCCCAGATCGACGGCGCGTCCCCGTTCAAGACCTTCCAGCGCATCACGCTGCCGCTGCTGCTGCCGACCATCGTCACCGCGGCGATCCTGCGCAGCGTCGATCTCCTGCGCTTCTTCGATATCATCTACATCACCACCCAGGGCGGTCCGGGCAACGCCTCGAACACGCTCAACATCTACGGCTTCCGGGTCGGCTTCGAGTTCTTCAACATCGGCTATGCCAGCGCCCTGATGCTGACGTTGACGGCAATCGTGTTCGGCGCCGTGCTCGCCTTCAACCGCCTGCGCGGCGCAGTCGCCTGGTGATGCCATGACCGATGCCGCCAATACCGATCGCTGGATCCGATGGCTCAACACGGTGCAGCTCGTGCTGGCCGGCGCGCTGATCATGGCGCCGACGGTCTGGATGGTGCTGTCTTCGTTCAAGCCGTCCTTCGAGGTCACCGCCTATCCGCCGACGCTGGTCTTCTCGCCGACGCTGGAGAACTACGTCGAACTGACCAGGACCACGCCGTTCCTGAGTTACGCATTCAACAGCCTCATCGTCACCGTCGGCTCGACCGCGCTGGGCCTGCTGTTCGGTATTCCGGCCGCTTTCGCTGTGTCATGGACGCGGATCACGTGGCCGGCAATTCTCACGCTGGCCGCGCGCATGGCGCCGGGCACGCTGTTCCTGCTGCCCTGGTACGTGATGTTCCGGCAGGTCGGCATGATCGGCTCCTACACCGCACTGATCCTCAGCCACGCCGTGATCACGCTGCCGATCGTGATCTGGGTGCTGCTGCCGTCCTTCGACGCCATTCCGCGCAGCGTCTTCGAGGCCGCGCAGGTCGACGGATGCAGCGTCACGCGCATCCTCTGGCGCATCGCGATGCCGCTGGTGGCGTCAGGGATTGCGGTCGCGGCGATCCTCGCCTTTGTGTTTTCGTGGAACTACTTCCTGTTTGCGCTGGTGCTCTCCAATGGCGACACCAAGACGCTGATCGCGGCGGCCTTCAACTTCATCGGCGAAGGCTCGACGCAATGGGGCGCCCTCATGGCCGCGGCGACGCTGATCGCATTGCCGCCGCTGGTGCTGGCTGCCCTGGTTCAGCGCTGGCTAGTGTCCGGACTGACGCTCGGCGCGGTGAAAGGCTAGACCTCTGATGAATGTATCGCCCCGTCCCAATTCGATCATGCAGGCCGCGGTGTTCCACGGCAACGATCGCATCACCATCGAGCGCGTGGCGATACCTGATGTCGGCGCAGGCGAGGTGCTCGTGCGCGTCTCGCGCACCGCGCTGTGCGGATCGGACTTCAAGCTGTGGCACAAGGGAGCCGAGTTCACTGCAGGCCACGAAATCTTCGGCGTGGTCGAGCAGCCCGGTCACAGGCTGCATGGGCGGCGCTGCGCCGTCTACATCCCCTTGCACTGCGATCACTGCGAAGCGTGCAAACGCGGCGACACCCAGATGTGCCTGGAAGTGTCCAGCCTGATCGGCTGGAACAGGCCGGGCGGCTATGCCGAATACGTGCCCGTGCCGGAGAATTGCCTGCTGCCGGTGCCTGATGATATCGAGGACAGCCTCGCCCCGCTGCTGCTCGACACCATCGGCACGTCGGGGCACGCCGTGCGCTTCGTCAGCCGCGTTGTGCCGCCGGCCGAGGCCGGACCGGTCCTCGTGATGGGGGCAGGGCCCGTCGGCCTCGGCGTCGTGCTGGCGCTCCGTGCGCTCGGTTACGATGACATCCACGTCGCCGATCCCAACGCCGCGCGCCTCCGGATCGCGCAAGCTTTTGGCGCGCAGGCGCACCCGGTCGGCGATACCTCCAAGCGCTTCGCCCTCATCATGGAATGCTCCGGCGCGCATGCGGCGCGCAATCTCGGCATCGAGCTCGTGCTGCCACGTGGCGCCCTGGTGCTGGTCGGTGAAAATGCCGCGCCCTGGACCATCGAGGAAGGCAAGGTGTTCCGCCGCAAGGATTTCTACATGATCCGCACCTTCTACTTTCCGGTTTCGGATTTCGAGCCGAATATCGAGCTGCTGCGCAAGTACAAGGACGAATACCGCGTCCTGGTCGACGGCGAGTTCGGGCTGTCGGCTCTCCCCGAGAATTTCGCCCGCTTCGCCAAGGGCGAGCTGATCAAGCCTGTGTTGGCGCTGGACTGAGCGATCATGGCCTCGATCTCGATCCGCAACCTCACCAAACGCTACGGCAATTTCACCGTGATCCCCGATCTCAATTTGGAGATCGCGGACCATGAATTTGTCGTCTTCGTCGGCCCGTCCGGCTGCGGCAAGTCGACCTTGCTGCGGATCATCGCCGGGCTCGAGCCGATCTCGTCGGGAGAGCTCTATATCGGCGACAAGCGCGTCAACGGCGTGCAGGCCGCGCAACGCGACATCGCCATGGTGTTCCAGGATTACGCGCTCTATCCGCACATGAAGGTCTACGACAACATGTCGTTCGCGCTGGAGCTGCGGGGCGTGCCGAAGGCCGAGATCGACGTACGGGTGAGGCGCGCCGCCGCGCTGCTGCACATCGAGCCCTATCTCGACCGCAAGCCGAAGGAGCTCTCCGGCGGGCAGCGCCAGCGCGTTGCCATGGGCCGCGCCATCGTGCGCAACCCCAAGGCGTTCCTGTTCGACGAGCCGCTGTCGAACCTGGACGCCAAGCTGCGCGGGCAGGTGCGGGCCGAGATCAAGGCGCTGTCGCAGGAGCTCAAGACCACCATGGTCTTCGTCACCCACGATCAGATCGAGGCCATGACCATGGCCGACCGGATCGTGGTGCTCCAGAGCGGCACGATCCAGCAATACGACACGCCGGAGACGGTCTACGAGCGCCCGGCCAACCAGTTTGTCGCCGGCTTTATCGGCTCGCCCGCAATGAATTTCTTCCCGGTCGAGTGGCGGCAGGACCGTGCGGTTCTCTCGCAAGGCGGGACGGTGGTGCCACTGGACGGCGAGACCGCAGCCCGCCTGAGCAATGCCGGCAGCGCCGTGCTCGGCATTCGTCCCGAACATTTCGCGGTGGCTCCAGATTCCGCCGATGGCGTCGCGATCAACGTCAAGCTGGTCGAGCCGCTCGGCTCGGATACGCTGATCCACTTCGATCTCGGCGGCGGCTCGGCGATCGCGCGGGTTGATCCGGCGCTGCGGCCGAAAGTCGGCGATCGCATCAACCTGCGCCCGCAGCCGGGCAAGACGCATCTATTCGATGCCGGCAACGGAGAGGTCCTGCGGTGAGCGCGTCGGTCGGCATCGGCGATCTCTCGGCGCTGGCGAACGTCGCGTCCAAGGCAAGGCCCGTGCACGTCATCTGTCTCGGCCTGTCCGCGCTCGACCAGGTCTGGCGTGTCGATCGGCCGTTCGCGGGTGGGAGCGAGAAGATCAAGGCACTCGCGTACGGCACGCTCGGCGGCGGCATGGCGGCCAACGCATCGGTTGCGGTGGCAAGGCTCGGCGCGTCCGTCGCGTTCTGGGGGCGGGCAGGGAACGATGCCGCCGGCCACGAGATGAAATCGGCGTTTGCGGCCGAGGGGGTCGATGTCGAGAACTTCCGGTTGTTTCCCGATGGCCGCTCCTCCGTCTCCGGGATCATCGTCGACAGCTCCGGTGAGCGGCAGATCGTGAATTTCCGCGGCCTCTATCCGGAGTCCGCCGACTGGCTTCCAATCGAACTCGTTGCGCGCGCCTCATCCGTGCTGGCTGATCCGCGCTGGGTCGAGGGCGCGGCGACGCTGTTCAGAGAAGCGCGCGGGCGCGGCATTCCGACGGTGCTTGATGGTGACATGGCCGAGCCTGATGTCTTCGAGCGGCTGCTGCCACTGACCGACCACGCCATCTTCTCCGAGCCCGCGCTCAAAGCCTTTGCCGGCTCGGCCCAGGATGAGAGCCTTGCTGCGCTTGCACGCTTCGGCTGCCGTGTCCTTGCCGTCACCCGCGGCGAGGGCGGCGTGAGCTGGTACGGGAACGGCCAGTTGCACCGGCAGGCCGCCTATGCCGTCGACGTCGTCGACACCACCGGCGCGGGCGACGTCTTCCATGGCGCCTATGCGCTGGCGATCGGCGCCGGCCTCGAGGTGCGGGCCGCCATGGCGTTTTCGGCGGCGACAGCCGCGATGAAATGCCGCCACGCCGGCGGCCGCAACGGAATCCCCGATATCAACGAGTGTCTTGCATTCATGAGGACGAAACCATGAGAACGATTGGAAAGAACCGCGGCCTGGCACGGCTTGCCGACGCGGATGGCCACTTTCGCATGGTCGCGCTGGATCAGCGGCCGCCACTGTTCGATGCCATCGCCAAAGCCAAAGGCATTGCGCGGGAGCAGGTCGAATATTCCGACGTCACGGCGGCCAAGCGCCTTCTGGTGGAGAACCTCGCGCCGCATTGCAGCTCCATGCTGTTTGACCCGAATTTCGCGGTGCCCGCCGCGATCGATCTGCTGCCGCCGCGCTGCGGCCTGATCATGACGCTGGAGGAGCACCGCGTCGAGGAGACCGCGGGCGGCCGCAAGTCGCGTGCGATCACCAACTGGAGCGTGGAGAAGATCCGCGCCATGGGCGGTGACGCCGTCAAGGTGCTGGCCTGGTACCGGCCGGACGCTGATGCCGCGGTGAACGAACATCAGAAGAAGTTCGTGCGCGAGATCGGCGAGGATTGCGCCCGCCACGACATCCCCTACGTGCTGGAGCTGCTGGTCTATCCGTTCCTCGGCAGCGCCAATCACACCGCCGACTACGTGGAATCGCCGGGCAAGCTGCCCGGCCTCGTCATCGACAGCGTGCGCGAATTCGCCAAGCCGGAATACGGCGTCGATCTCCTCAAGCTGGAGAGCCCGCTTGCGGCGGGCAGCCTGCCCGCCCGCGACGGCAGCGCGGAGGCCAAGGCCGCGCAGAAGGAGTTCGATGCGATCGGGGATATCTGCCGCGGCCGCAACATCCCCTGGGTGCTGCTGTCAGGCGGCGCCGCGCCCGAAAAGTTCGAGCGGGTGCTCGATTATTCCTATGCCGCGGGCGCGAGCGGCTTCCTGGCGGGTCGCACCATCTGGCTCGACGCCGTCCTGAAGAATTTCCCGGACCGTGCGGCGGTTTCGGCCAGCCTGCGCAAGGATGGCCTCGGCGTGCTTGAACGTCTCAACGAGCTGACCACGGCCAAGGGCACGCCGTGGAAGGCACGCTTTCCGGCCTTCACCGACATCAAGCAGGAAGGTGACTTCGCACGCGCCTACTGAAATGATGCAGCTCCGCATGGTCCCATTCCGATCGCAGGATCTGCAACGTGACTGACCCCTTTGCCGTCCGTTTGCGGCGAAGGAAGGCGCGCTGCATAGATCGTTCCCGCAGCGCCGCTGGGCGTCCACCAATGGTCGTACGGAGGCTCTGTCGGCACTGCCGCAGACGCCGCGGCGGGCAAGATCAAGGTGCGCGTCGCGATTGATGTGGAGGCGGAGAATCGCCTCTTGCTGTGGTGTATGCCAGCCTATTGGAATAGCCGAGCGCGGCGCCGATGGTTCTGGCTGCCTCCATCACGTGGACCGAATATTCCTTGATCTGCTTGCGCTTGATGCGGCTGTCGGGACCGGACATGCCGATCGCTCCGACGAGTTCGCCGGAACGGCCGAGGATCGCGCAAGCGCAGGCCGCGATGCCCTCGCGCCATTCGCCGTGCAGCACGGAAGAATAGCCCTGCGCGCGCGCCAGCTCGATGTCCTCCCGCAGCTCCTCGATCGTCGTTCGCGTCGTTTCCGTGTAACGCCTGAGATGCGGGCGGAATCGTTCCAGATAGTCATCAGGCATATGCGCGAGCATCGCCTTGCCTGTCGCCATGGTGAAAGCTGGGGCGCGCATGCCCACGCTCGTATGGGCGCGGATGTGGTGAGCGCTCTCGATCTTGTCGACGTAGACGACGTCGGTATCCTCGAGCACGGACAGATGGATGGTTTCGCCGGTGATCTCGGCAAGCTTCGTCATTGCCGGTCGCGCGACGTTGATGAGATCCATCCGGTGGATGACGTGGCTGCCGAGCGCCCAGATCTTGGTCGTGAGCTCGTAGGTGCTGTGCGGCGGGATCTGGCGCACATAGCCCTGGGACTGCAATGTCATCAGCAGCCGATGCACGTTGCTCTTGGTGAGCTTCAGCTCGCTCGCGAGGTCCGTGACCCCGCGGGGTTGCTCGCTCAGAGCAAGTGCTTCCAGGAGACGCAGCCCCTTGGTAAAAGCCTTATCCATCCACCAGCCAAAGTAGAATGATCTTTTACATCGTCTAGCATGGTTGCGCGATCCGCAACAGCCGGCGTGTGGGGACCGGCCCCGATCCTTGGATCGGGGCCGGTCAGCCTGCCTATTGCGCTAGCAAGGCGTTCAGCTTCTCCTGACCGTACTCTTCATTCGTGGATTTTCCGGCCGGCGAAGCCGCGCCCCAATAATCCGGGCTCCATTCGATCGCCTTCGAGACGTTGTCCGGGTTGTTGGCCCAGTAGCGCGCGAGCTTCTTGTCGGTCGCGGCCTCGAACACGACCTGGGAGGGAAGGGCGACCGGGAAGGTCGAGGTGAGCTGCGCCGCGCGCTTGGGCTCGAGCCGCCAGGACAACAGCTTCAGCGCGTTATCATAGTTCGGCGCTCCCTTGGGGATGGAGAAGAAGTCGTAGTAGATGAAACCCTGGTTGAAGGTCAGCTCGATCGGCGCGCCCTCCAGGGCGAGCTTGCTCATCGAGCCGGTGTAGGCCATGCACATGTCGGCCTCGCCGTCGAGCAGCAGCTGCGGCGGCTGTGCGGACGTCGTCCACCATTTGGCGATGTGCGGCTTGATCTCCTTGACCTTCTTCAGTGCCCGCTCCATGTCGATGGGGTAGAGCTTGCTCTTCTCCACGCCGTCAGCCATCAGGGCCGCTTCAAACACGAAACGCGGCCAGGCGGGCATGCAGCGGCGGCCGGGAAACTTCTTCACATCCCAGAAGTCGGCCCAGCTGGTCGGTACGTTCTCGCCCTTATACTTGTCCTTGTTGTAGACGAGGCCGACGCCGATCACCTGCAGTGCCACGCCCTTCTTGCGCTTCAGATTGTCCGGCATCGCCGCCAGCGTCTGCTTCGCCGCGTCGGACAGCTTGGAATAGTCGATGTCGGCCAGGCAGCAGTCACCGAGCAGCTTCGTCTCCTGGTCGAAGATGAACGTCAGGTCCCATTGCGCCTTGCCGGCTTCGGCCTGGGCCTTGATGCGCGGGCCGCTGCGGGCCTCCTGGACGGTGACCACCTTGATGCCGGTCTCCTTCTCGAAGGGGTCGTACATGACCTTGCGCAAAGCATCGCCATAACCGCCGCCCGGGTCCTGCATGATCACGACGTTGCTCTGCGCTTGAGCCAGACCCGTCCCCATCGCGACGAACAGGACCGAGGCCAGCACGGAAGCCGATAGTCGCAAGCGTTTCATTCCCAGCATTTTCTCTTTCCTCCAGTTGAAACTTGATCTGCGTCACGTTGCCTTCCGCGACGTGGCGAGAACCGGTCGTGCAAGGCCCAGCCCTGCGATCACCAGCAGCACCTCCAGCGTCGAGACCACGGCCAGCACCGGATTGAGCCGATAATTGACGTCACCCCACAGCATGAGGGGGAGCGTCTTCAGCTCCGCGCTCGACAGGAACAGCGTCAGCACCAGTTCGTCGAACGAGTGCAGGAAGGCGAAGAATGTCGCCGCAGCCAGGCCCGGCATGATGGCCGGCAGGGTCACCAGGCGGAACACCGTCAGGGACGATGCGCCATGGACGGCAGCGGCCTGTTCGAGCCTGGTATCGACGCCTTGGAGCGATGCGGACAGGATCACCACGACGAGGGGAAGGCCGCCGATCGCATGCGCCGCGGCAAGGCCGAAGATGGAGCCGACCAGGTCGAAACGCAGGAACAGGCTGTAGAGCGACAGGCCGAGCACGACCGGAGGCACGATGATCGGACTGACGAGCAGCAGCATGATGGTGGACTTGCCGCGAATGCTGCTCCTGACGATGCCGAGGGCGGCCGACGCGCCCAGCACGATCGCGATTCCCGCCGACATCGTTGCGACCACCAGGGACGTCCAGAACGCCCGCATCCAGTTCGAATCGGAAAAGAACTGCTCGTACCAGCGAAACGAGAAGCCCGGCGGCGGGAAGGTCAGATAGCTTGCGCTGCTGAAGGAAATGATCATCACCACGATGATCGGCAGGATGAGAATGGCAATGACCAGTCCGCCCATGAGGCGAACCGTCCAGGTCCCGAAGCTCGCCGGCAGCCGCCCGAACAGTCTCAGAAGCGGCCAACCGATCGCGTCGGCAGCTGACGCGCCGAGACTGCGGCGGCCGGCATCGACGGCATGGCGGTCTATCGTCCTCGGTGTAGCCTCCGTCAGCTTGCGGCCGCCCCAGATGAATTCGAATCCGAGGAAGCGTCCGGCCACCGCGACCACCGCCAATGTGATCGTCAACAGCACCACACCCAACGCCTGCAGGAAGCCCTCCGAGGTGACCGAGTCCGCCTGCTGGGTGATATGCATGGCAAACATCTGGTCGCCGGGTCCGCCGAGCAGGGTCGGCGTAATGAAGAAGCCGATCGCGGCGACGAAGACGAGCAGGAAGCCGGCGCCCATGCCGGGCAAGGTCAGTGGCAGCATCACGCGCCAGAACGCCGCAATGGGCCCTGCGCCGCTGGCCAGCGCCGCGCGGGTCAGGCTTTGGTCAAGCCGCGCCACGCTGGAATAGATCGTCAGCACCATCAGCGGCAGAAGCACCGCGGTCATGCCGAGAAGCACCGTGCCGCGATTGAAGAGCAGCTGCACCGGCTCGCTCAGGATGCCGATCGAAACCAGCATCTTGTTGACCGGGCCGTTGCGGCCGAGCAGGACCATCCAGGCGTAGGTCCGGATCAGGATGGCGATGAAATAGGGCAGCACGATCGCGGTCGCGATCAGGGCCTGGGCAATGCCGCGGCTGCGGTGAATGAGCAGCGCAGTCGGATATCCGAACAGCAGGCACAGGCACGCGACGGTGACCGAGATCTGCATCGTGCGGACGAGCGAATCCCAATAGAGCGGTATCGCGAATACCCGCTCGAAGTAGGACGTCCAAGACGGCCCGCTCACGCTGATACGGATGAGATCGATCAGGGGCAGGAGGTAGATGAAGGCCAGAAACGCGAGCGCAGGCAAGAGCAGCAGCGCCGGATCCTTCAACCTCCTCACGAGATCGAGATCCGCAGGACGGTCCGCCTGGGCGCCGATCGATGCCGAGGTCATGCAAGCACCCAGCAGTCCGCGGCGCCCCAGCTCACGTGCAGACGGTCCCCGACGTTCGGCAACGGCCGGTCGGCCATGTCGGTGCACCGGATCAGGAGCGGATCTCCACCCTCCATTTGCGCCTCGATCCGCAGGATCTCGCCGAGGAAGATCGCAGACGTGACGCTGACGGGCGTGGAGTTCGCGGTCGGCTCGTTCGACACGGCGATACGTTCCGGACGCACGAGCACCGTTGCGCGCCCGACGTCGATCGTGTCCCGGCTTTCGGCGCTGAACACGTATCCTGCACGGTTCTTCATCGTCAGCGTCGAGCCGCGCTTCTGCAAGATCTCCGCCTCGATCAGATTGCTCTCACCGACGAACGAGGCGACGAACCGATCGATCGGATGCCGGTAGATGTCCAGCGGGCGGCCGATCTGCACGATCTTGCCGGCGTTGAGCACCGCGATGCGGTCGCTCATCGTCAGGGCTTCGCCCTGGTCATGGGTGACGAACAGGATCGTGCTGCCGATGGTCCGGTGAAGGTCGCGGATCTCGATCTGGATCTGCTCGCGCAAACGCCGGTCAAGGGCGCTGAGGGGTTCATCCATCAGCACGACCTTGGGCCTCCTGACGATCGCGCGGGCGATGGCGACGCGCTGCTGCTGCCCGCCCGACATCTGCGAGGGAGACTTCGCCGCATGCTCCGTCAGCCGCATGATCTCCAGCGTTTCGGCGACGCGTCGCTCCGCGGTCGCCCGATCGACACCGGCCATGCGAAGGGGAAACGCGACGTTCTGGCTGACGGTCATGTTCGGAAACAGCGCGTAGCTCTGGAACACCATGCCGAAGCCGCGCTTGTGCGTCGGCACGTTGTGGACAGGCTTGCCGTCGACGAGGATCTCGCCGCTGTCGAGGCTCTGGAAGCCCGCCACGAGGTTGAGCAGCGTCGTCTTTCCGCTGCCGGAAGGGCCGAGCAGCGTGATGAATTCGCCCGGCTCGATGTCGATGCTGATGCGGTCGACCGCGTGGAAGCTGCCGTAGGTCTTCACTGCGTCGCGGACGGCGATGCTTGATCCGATGGCGTCGCGGTCACGGAGGCGGCCGGTCGGCGACGTTCCAACGTTCGCATCGCCGGAGCGCATTGCGCGCAGAGCCGTGGGCTCACCCATTCTCTCCTCCCAAGACGTTCTATATTGTGGAACACTATTCCAATTATTGTTGGCGTAGCGCGCCGTCTTGTCAAGTCGAAGCGACCGCTCGCGGCGCAATGGCGCCCCGCTGCGGTCGATGCGGAGGTGAGATCTCCTGCAAACAAAGGCTTCGCCGACCAAGTCAGATTGACACTCTCGTCGGGATCCGCCAACATAAACGTGGAATAGCGTTCTACAATATAGAACAGAACGGGAGGATGATGGTGTTGAGCGAGCCTCGCGCAATGGCGAAGCACATCGAGCCGGGCATGCGCGTAGCGCTCCCGGTCGACTACGCCGGCGTCTCCATGGCGATGACGCGGCCGATCATCGAGCATGGCGCGGGTGATCTCGATCTCGTCTGCGTGCCCACCGGCGGATTGCAGGTCGACCAGCTCATCGGCGCCGGTCTTGTCCGGACCGTGGAGACCAGCGCCGTCTCGCTGGGTGAAGCCGGTGCAGCGCCCCGGTTCAATGCGGCAGTCAAGGAAGGCGCGGTTCGACTGAAGGACGCGACATGCCCCGCCATCCATGCCGGCCTGATGGCGGCGCAGAAGGGCAGTCCGTTCATGCCGCTGCGGGGGCTGATCGGAACGGATCTGCTCCGCCATCGCGACGATTGGCGCGTGATTGATAATCCGCTGGCGGATGGCGGCGATCCGATCGTGCTGATCCCGGCCATCAAGCCGGACGTCACGATCTTCCACGTGCCCATGGCTGATCGCTTCGGCAATGTCTGGGTCGGCCGTCGACGCGAGCTTGCCGCCATGGCCTACGCTTCGCAGATTGTTCTCGTCACGGTGGAGCGAATCGTCGAGGAGAATCTGCTCGCCGACGAGATGAGCGCGGCCGGCGTGTTGCCGGCACTCTACGTTACGGCCATCGCGCGCGCGCCAAAGGGCGCGTGGCCCTACGGGCTGTGGGGCGAGTATCCCGCCGACAGCGCGGAGATCGCACGTTACGCGAAGGCCGCGCGAACGGCCGACGGCTTCTCCGCCTATATGGCGCAGGCGCAGATGGAGCCCGCGTGATGTCTGACGTTCTCTCTCGCGAAGTGCTGATCTGCACGATCGCGCGGCTGCTCGACGGCGTCAGGCATGTCGCCGTAGGCGCCTCTTCTCCGATTCCTGCCGCAGGCGCGATGCTGCTGCGTGCCATGAAGGAGGCGGGCGGCGCCGTCGGTCCGCGCATTTCCATCCTCGGTTCTGTCGAGCATAATTTCTTCACCAACGGCTCGGCCGAGCTGTTTGATTGTGCGGGTCAAGGCCGGATCGATGCGTTCTTCCTCGGTGGCGGCCAGATCGACGGCCGCGGCAACGTGAACCTCGTCGGCACCGGCGATTATCCGCGCTCCAGCGTGCGCTGGCCCGGCTCGTTCGGGTCGGCCTATCTCTATTTTGTCGTGCCGCGGGTCATCCTCTTCCGGGAGGAGCATACGCCGCGCGTCTTCGTCGAGCACGTGGACTTCATCAGTGCGCCGGGCGTCAGTCCTGAAGGTGTCTTCCGGAGCGGCGGCCCCGTTGCCCTCCTGACCGGCAAGGGTCTGTTTCGATTCGACAAGACCCGGCCTGGTTTCGACCTGGAGAGCGTCCATCCCGGGCACGATCTCGCCGAGATCAAGCAGGCGACCGGTTTCCGGTTTGGCCATGATGCCGAGCCGCGGCAGACCCCGCTGCCCGATCGATCGACGCTCGACCTGCTCCGCGGCCGCGTGTTCGACGAACTCGCCGAGACCTATCCCGAATTCGCCGCGCAGATGCGGCGGGAGCTCGGAGCGGTCGACGCATGAGCACGATCAAGCGGGTCCCGCATTGCAGCCATTGGGGTGCGTACACCATCCTCGTCGAGGATGGCCGCATCGTCGGTGTCGAACCGTTCGAGCACGATCCGGCGCCGTCCCCGATCATCCATTCCATCGCCGAGTGGGCCAATCCCGAGCGGCGCGTGCTACGGCCGATGGTTCGTTCCGGCTGGCTGGACAAGCGCGAGAAAAGCGATCGCCGCGGACGCGGCCGTGAGAAATTCGTGCCGGTCAGCTGGGACGAGGCGACGACGCTCGTCGCCGACGAGGTGCGCCGCGTAGCGGGCACGTTCGGCAATGCGTCGATCTTCGCCGGCTCCTATGGCTGGACCAATTCCGGCCGCCTGCATCATGCGTCTTCGCTTCTGAAGCGCATGCTCAATCTGGTCGGCGGCTTCACCAGGCACGTCGACACCTATTCGATCGCCGCAGGCCCCGTCATCCTGCGCCACACGCTCGGCAACGACGATGCATGCGGCGGCCGTGCCAACACGCTCGACACCATCGCGCAGCACACCGAGACGCTGGTGGTGTTCGGCGCCCTGTCGCCGCGAACGGCGCAAAACGAGGCCGGAGGAATTGGCAGCCACCGGCTCGAAACCTATCTCAGGCAGATCGTCGAACGCGGCGTCAAGGTCATCCACGTCTCGCCGCTGAAGGATGATCTGCCCGACTGGGTCGGCGCCGAATGGTGGCCGATCCGGCCGAACACGGACACGGCGCTGATGCTCGGCCTTGCCGGCGAGATCGTGAAGGCGGGCCGGCACGACACGGATTTCCTCGCGCGCTGCACCAGCGGTGCGGATCGCCTGCTTGGCTATCTCGAAGGCCAGGCGGACGGCGTGCACAAGGACGCCGCGTGGGCCGCCGGCATCTGCGGGCTCGACGCGGCCCGGATTGCCGGGCTCGCGAGCTGCCTGGTCGACACCCGCAGCATGCTGACGGTGAGCTGGAGCCTGCAGCGTGCCCATCACGGCGAGCAGCCGTTCTGGGCGGCGCTCGGACTTGCATCGGTTGTCGGCCAGATCGGATTGCCGGGCGGCGGCGTCGGCTACGGCTACGCCTCCCTGGGGGGCGTGGGGGCACCGCTCAACCTTGGTCGCTCTCCAGCCATTTCACAGCTGACCAGGCCGATCGACAGCTTCATTCCGGTGGCGCGGATCAGCGACATGCTGCTCAATCCCGGCAAACCGTTCAGCTACGAAGGCGAGATCCGCACCTATCCGGATACGAGGCTGGTGTATTGGGCGGGCGGCAATCCCTATCACCATCATCAGGACCTCAATCGGCTGGCGGAAGCCTGGACGAGGCCCGAAACGATCATCGTGCAGGATCCGATGTTCACCGCGACGGCCCAGCGCGCCGACATCGTGCTGCCGGCCACGACGTCGATCGAGCGCAACGATCTTGCCGGCAACAGGCGCTCCGACTTCATCCTGGCAATGAAGAAGGCCATCGAGCCGCTGGGCCAATCCCGCTCCGACTTCGCGATCTTCAACGCGATCGCAGGCAAGCTCGGGGTGGCCGATCGGTTCAACGAAGGCCGGGATGAAATGGGCTGGGTCCGGCATCTCTACGAAGGCTGCCGCAGCGACGCCTCGCAGCGCTTCGACTTCGAGATGCCGGATTTCGATGCGTTCTGGGACGCCGGCTATGCCCGCTGCCCGGTCAAGGCAGAACACACCTTCCTGGCGGACTTCCGCAACGAGCCGGAGGCGCACGCGCTCAGGACCGAGAGCGGAAAGATCGTGCTCGGCAGCGAAACCCTGGCCCAGCTGGACTATGCCGACTGCCGCCCGCATCCCGCGTGGATCGAGCCGGCTGAATGGCTCGGCAATGCCGACGCCGGCCAGATGCACCTGGTGTCGCATCAGCCGGCCGGCCGTCTTCACAGTCAGCTCGAAACCGGCGCGTCGAGCCGGGCCATGAAGCGCAATGGCCGTGAACAGGCTCGGCTTCATCCTGACGACGCGGCTGCTCTCGGCGTCGAAGACGGCCAGACCATCCGCGTCTGGAACGGCCGCGGGGAGTGCCTTGCGACGGCGGAGGTCACCGACAAGGTCCGGCAAGGCGTGCTGGTGCTTCCGACCGGCGCCTGGTTCACGCCGACCGGCAATAGCAGCCTGGAGGTCGCCGGCAATCCGAACGTGCTCACGCTCGATATCGGCACCTCTCAATTCGGCCAGGGCTGCTCGGCCCATACCTGCCTCGTGCGGGTCGAGCCCTACGCCGCCGATCGGCGCGATGCGTTCGAGGCCTATCGGGAAACGCTCGTCGCGCTTGCGGCGGTCTAACAGGAGCTAGGAACATGTCTGCGCCCGCCATCAGCCGTTTTCCCGTCCCCGACATCGCCACGCTGCCGGAGGACATCCGCTCGCGGATCGAGGCGGTTCAGGAGAAGTCCGGCTTCGTCCCGAACGTCTTCCTGACGCTCGCGCATCGTCCTGACGAGTTCCGGGCGTTCTTCGCCTACCACGATGCTCTGATGGACAAGCCCGGTCCGATCACCAAGGCCGAGCGCGAGATGATCGTGGTCGCGACCAGCAGCGCCAATCAATGCCAGTATTGCGTCGTCGCGCACGGCGCCATCCTACGCGTGCGTGCGAAGAATCCGCTGATCGCGGATCAGGTCGCCACCAATTACCGCAAGGCCGATATCACCGCGCGGCAAAGGGCGATGCTCGATTTCGCGATGAAGGTCTCGGCGCGCGCCTATGAGGTGGACGATAGCGACATGGCCGATCTCAAAGGACACGGATTCACCGAGGAGGACGTCTGGGACATCGCGGCCATCGCTGCCTTCTTCGGCATGTCCAACCGCCTCGCCAACGTCACCAGCATGCGTCCGAACGACGAGTTCTTCGCGATGGGACGCTGAGCGCCGCGAACGAGAACTGCAATGGTATCGCTGGTCATCGACAGGCGCTTCCGCGGCCCGCCCAATTCCGGCAATGGCGGCTATGTATGCGGATGTCTCGCAAGGCACGTAGCCGGTGACGCCGAAGTGACGTTGCGCGCCCCGCCGCCGCTGGAGCGGCCGCTCGACGTGCTGACGGGGACCGACGGCGTCATCGAGTTGCGCGAAAAAGACGGGCTGCTCGCGACGGCGCGTGCAGCAGGCCTCGATATGTCGGACATTCCCAGGGTAAGCTACGCGGCGGCCGAAGAGGCGGTCGGCAGAACGCCCTATGACGAGCAGACCCATAACCTTCCGGGATGCTTCGTCTGCGGCCCCGCACGTGGCCACGGCGACGGGCTCCGGATCTTCGCAGGTCCGCTCAAGGCGGGCACCGTCCCGGGCAAGCCGGTCGTATTCGCGGCCTCCTGGGTCCCTCACGGCAGCCTGTCCGGCGAGGACGGCTATGTCGCGCCCGAATTCGTCTGGGCCGCTCTCGATTGCCCGACCGGCTATTGCAGCGTGGGCGCCCGTCATCTCGGATTGAATGGTGACGAAACGGCCCTGCTCGGACGCATGGCCGCACGGATCATGCGCCGGCCGCGCCCGGAAGATCGATGTGTGGTGGTGGCGTGGCCGACCGGGCGGGAAGGCCGCAAGCTGTTTGCCGAGAGCGCTTTGCTCGATGCGGAGCAGGAGGTGCTGGCGACTGCGCGAGCCACCTGGCTGTTGGTCGACCGTCAGGTCCAGCTCGGAGCAAGTGCATGAAAGAGGGTGGGAGCAAGGTATGACCGGCCGCGAAGCGGAGCTCGAACTTCGTCAATCCATCATCGATGCCTGCCGCGAGATGGCGGCGCAGGGCATCAACCAGGGGACGTCAGGAAACATCAGCGTCCGAACCGACGACGGCATGCTGCTCACGCCGTCCGGTCTTCCCTACGACCGCATGAGGCCCGAGGACATCGTGGCCATGAAGTGGGACGGCTCGTGGAGCGCGCCGGCCGGCAACGTTCCGTCGACGGAATGGCGCTTTCACCTCGACATCCTGAAGTCGAAACCGGAGGTCGGCGCCGTCGTTCACGCCCATCCGGTGTTCTGCACCATCATCGCGATCATGAATCGCTCGATCCCTGCGATTCACTACATGATCGCCGCCGCCGGCGGGAACGACATTCCCTGCGCGCCCTATGCTCAATACGGCACGGCCGAGCTGTCGCAGGCGGCGCTGAACGCGCTTCGCTATCGCCGCGCCTGCCTGCTCGCGCATCACGGGCTGATCGCCGTCGGGCCCAATCTGCGCAAGGCCTTGTGGCTCGCGGTCGAGGTCGAGGTGCTCGCCAAGCAGTATCACGGCTGTCTTCAGCTCGGTACTCCTCCGCTGCTGCCGGACGAGGAAATCGACAGCATTTTGAAGCGATGGGGGCAATACGGCCTGCGCGATAGCGAGGGCGCGCCCAAGATCCCCCAGCGTTCGAGCTAGATCACGATCGAACCACCATCCTGCGAGAAATCATGGCTCACTCTCACGACGTCAGCGTCTGCGGCACTTACATTCTGGACATTCTGGGCGTCCCGGTGACCGAGATTCCGCCCGGCGGCGGCCGCTTGCTGATCGAAGAAATTCGGCTCGCGGTCGCAGGCACCGCCGGCGGAACGGTCGTCCCTTGCGCGCGTCTCGGTCTCAAGGCGCTCGCGGTCGGCGCGGTCGGCTCCGACGAGAAGGCCGACTGGATGCTGAATGCGCTGGAGCGTGAGGGGATCGACATCTCTCTCATGGAGCGGATGGCCGGCAGTCCGACCTCGGCCACGATCCTGCCGATCCGGCCCGACGGCTCGCGTCCGGTCATGCACGCAAGGGGCGCTTCCGCCCGCTGGCGGATCGCGCCGCAGGTGCAAGAGGCCGCTTGCCGCAGCAAGATCCTGCATCTCGGTGGGGTTGGCTCCCTGCTGGCGATGGACGGCGCGCCGTCCGTCGCATTGCTGCGCGATGCTAAGGTGGCCGGCTGCACGACGACGCTCGACCTGATCCAGGCTCGCGGTGAGACGTTGGCACTGGTCGAGCCTCTGATGCCCCATGTCGACTTCTTCATGCCAAGCATCGACGAGACCCATGCGATGGTTGGAACCGCGGATCCGGCCGCATGCGCGCGTTTCTTCATCGAGAAGGGGGCCGGAGCCTGCGCTATCTCCATGGGCGCCGACGGCTCGTTCGTGATGACGCGCGACGGACGTCAGTTCACCGTACCGGCCTTCGAGGTGAAGGTTCGTGATACGTCGGGATGCGGCGATTCCTACACCGGCGGCTTCATCGCGGGTCTCGTGCGCGGCTGGGATTTGCTGGACTGCGCCAGGCTTGCGACGGCGACATCCGCAATTGTCGCGACGGGTCTCGGCTCCGGCGCCAACCTCGTGTCATTCGAGGAGACCGTGAAGGCGATGAACTCGCTTCCGGTGCGCAAGCCCGCTCAGGCCTGAGCCGATCACATCATCAATACGTCAATCCGACCGATAGGGGAAAATAACATGGCCCGACATGCAATCGTTACGGGAGCAAGCCGCGGTATTGGCCGAGCAATCGCCATGGGTCTTGCCAGGCGAGGCTATGATCTCGCGCTGACCGACATCGCGCCTCAGGAGAAAGTTCTGCTTGAGACCGTCGCCGAGATCGGCGCGCTCGGTGGTCGTTGCATCCCGGTGCTTGGCGACGTCAGCGACCTCGGGGATTGTAAGCGGGCCGTAGCTGAAGCCGTGCAGGGGCTGGGACACATCGACGTCCTCGTCAACAACGCCGGCATACTTCGACTGGCCACGATCGACGAGCTGACGACCGAGACGTGGGATCAGACATTCGCCGTGAACACGCGCGGCGTGTTCCAGATGACCCAGGCCGTGGTGCCGCACATGAAGGAGCGCAAATACGGACGCATCGTCAATATCGCCTCGCTCGCAGCACGAACGGGCGGTCCGGGACAGTCCCACTACGCTGCATCGAAGTCGGCCGTGGTCGGCTTCACCCGGGTTTCGTCGATGGAATTCGGTGGCTTCGGCATCACGGTCAATGCCGTTTGCCCGGGCATCATCGTGACCGAGATGGGGATGAACAATCTTCGTGATCCCGAGCGCGTCGCCTATTTCGAGAAGGTCACGGACTTGCACCGGCTTGGACAGCCGGAGGATGTCGTCGGTCCCGTGGCATTCTTTGCGTCGGATGATTCCGCGTTCGTGACCGGCCAGGCCCTCAATGTGGACGGTGGTATCTTCTACAGCTAGCGGATTTGTGAGCTGCTCGTCTCGGCGGAGGCCAAAGGGCGTCTAGAAGGCGGTCCGACGGCGCCGCCTCCTCGATGCCGCCCGACATGGCCGGCATCTTCCCCGTTCTTTTCATGTCGTCGGCAGCGAATTGGGGCAGCTGCGCCGCGCTCTCTGCGCGGCCGACGTTCTTGCCTGCCACGCGGACGGCAGATCGTTCACGCAATCGTTTTCAGATATAAGCTCGGATCGAAATACTTGCTGGCAGGCGTGAAGTCCTTGATGCCGGCATTGGCCATGAAGAAGTCCGTCGATTGCTGCAGCCAATTGGTCACGGTCCCGTCCGAGTACATGCGCTTCCATTCCTTGGACGTGAACATCTTCTGGGCCTTGAACGATTCGGTGATGTCGGCCAGCGGCGTCTGGCTGTAATGGCCCTTCTGCAGCTTCTCCATGGCCTCGACGCTGTTTGCAACGATGTAGTCGTTGGCATCCGCCCAGCCAAGGATCAGCTTCGCCAGCGTCTCCTTGTTGCGCTCGTAATAGTCGTTGGCGGCCGCCCACCCGCCGATGATCGCGGCTTTCGGGTAATAGGCAGAGGCGTCGGCGAGCTTGACCGCGCCGGGCACCTTGTCGCGGACCGTGACGTTGAAGGGGACCCAAAGCGCTACGGCCGGCACCGCGCCGGAAATGAAGGCGGTCACGGCGGCAGGCATGGTCTGGTTGACGAGCTCGACCTCCTTCGGATCGACCTTGTTGGCACGGAGCGCGGTATCCAGGAATACGTGCGCGGTCGTGCCGGTCGCGGTCGCGATGCGTTTACCCTTCAGATCCTCGAACGATTTGATGCCCTGGTCGCCACGCACCCAGAGCTGAGCGGTCGCGACCTCGATGTCGTTGATCAGGAACACCTTGCCCTGGCCGCGAGCCGGAAAGTTCGAAAGCACCGCGCCGGTCGACAGCACGTCGAGGCTGCCGCCGATCAAGGCCTGGAAGATCTCCAACCCGGTGTTGAACTGTCGCAGCTCGAGATCGAGGCCCTGCTTCTCGAAGGAGCCGCGATCCATGCCGGTCCAGATCTGGCCGTCGACGGCGACGGTGTGGAGATAGCCGACGCGAACCTTCGTTTTTGCCTGCGCGATCGCGGGGGCTGCGGCCGTGAATGTGCCGAGTGCAAGGCCTGCCGTCGTGCTCAGAAATTGCCGCCGATCCATGATGCGTCCTCCGTCTTGCTTGTTATTCCGAGAATGAGACTGGGCGCATCTGCGCCTGCTGGGCACGATATTCGTCCATCACGAGCTGCCTGATATGGCTTCGCAGCTCGGCGAATTCCGGCCGCTCCTGGATCGACTCGTCGCGCGGATAGGCGAACGGAACGTCGATGATTTGCTTGATCCGTGCCGGCCGCGCCGTCACCACCACGATGCGGGAGGCGAGGTAGATCGCCTCCTCGACGGAATGGGTGATCAGCATGACGGTCTTGCCTTCGGTCTCCAGCACCTTGAGCAGCAGGTTCTGCATGTTGGAGCGGGTCTGGGCGTCGAGCGCGCCGAACGGCTCGTCCATCAGCAGGAATTGCGGCTTCACCGCATAGGCTCGCGCGATCGCGAGCCGCTGCCGCATGCCGCCGGACAGGTGTTTCGGATAGGAATTGGCGAAGTCGGACAGGCCCATCAGGCCGAGATAGTGATCGCAGATCGCCTCGCGCTCGGCAGCCGCGACGCGGTTGGCGTTGAGGGTCAGGCCGAAGGCGATGTTCTGCTTCACCGTCAACCAGGGGAATACGCCATATTCCTGGAAGATGACGCCGCGCTCGGGGCCGGGGCCGGCGACGGGACGTCCGTCGAACAGGACCTTGCCGGTCGTCGGTTTCTGGAAGCCGGCGAGCATGCTCATCATCGTGGTTTTGCCGCAGCCGGATGGGCCGATCACCGCAATGAAGTCGCCGTCGTTGATGTCGTAGCTGACGTCCTCGACCACCTGGAGACGGCCCTTCGCAGTCTCGAAAGACAGCGATACCTTGTCGAACTGCGCGCGCTTGGTCATGCGATGGCCCGATCCTGCCAGACCAGCAGCCGCGCGGTGATCTTGCGCAGGATCAAGTCCATGATCAGCGCGATCAGGCCGATGCAGATGATGCCGACATAGATGACGTCGAGCAGGAAGTAGGTCGAGGCATTCTGGATCATGGCGCCGAGCCCGCGCTGTGCAGCGATCAGCTCGGATGCGACCAGCGTCGCCCAGGCCACGCCCAACGCCACGCGCAACGCCGTGAGGATGTGCGGGACGGTGAGGGGAATGATGACCTTGTGAAAGATCTCGGCCTGGTTCGCTCCGAGCGTCTGCGCCACGCGGATGTAGAGCGGCGTGATCTGCGACACGCCCTCATACATCACGATCACGCCGGAGAAGAACGAGGCGTAGAACAGGATGACGAGCTTTGCGAGCTCGTCGACGCCGAAATAGACGATCACCAGCGGGATCAGAGCGATCGGGGGCAGCGCGCGAAAAAAGTTGATCATGGGATCGGCAAAGGTGCGGGCGGGGCGATACCACCCGAGCAGAAAGCCGACCGGCACGGCCACGAGGATGCCGAGCGCCACGCCGAGAAAGACGCGCCGCGTCGAGGCGAAGATGTCGATCAGCAGCCCTTCCCTGGTGAGAAGCTCGAAGAACTTTGCGGCGACCTGGTGCGGCGCGGGGATCAGCGAGACGTTGACGAAGCCGCTCCAGCGCACGGCGTACCAGAGCAGAATTGCGCCGATCCACGGTATCAATCCGAGACCAAGACGTCTCAGGCCAGCTCCGTTCATTCGACGCGTCCACCCAGATTGCGATTGATGTTTTCGGAAGTCATATTATAAATAGGATGACCATACAAGTGGTGCCTTTGATCGGAGGCGTCGCAGGCTTTCCCGCATGACTTCCCCGCCTTTCACCATCCGAAGCGTCCAGGCCTTTGGCTATCGCTACCCGCTGACCACGCCGGTCATCACGTCCTTCGGGCGGATGGCGGATCGGCCTGCTGTTTTCGTCCGCGTTGAAGACACCGACGGAAACATCGGCTGGGGCGAAGTGTGGTGCAATTTTCCTGCACCCGGTGCCGAGCATCGGGTCCGGCTCGTCAACGAGGTGCTTGCGCCGGCTTTGATCGGATTCAATGCGCCCGAGCCCTCTGCCGCGTTCGAACGCCTGACACAGGGAACCTCGGTGCTGGCGCTGCAGTCCGGAGAAGCCGGCCCGTTTGCCCAATCGATCGCCGGCATCGATCTCGCCGTTTGGGATCTCTACGCGCGGCGCCGGAATGTTGCGTTGTGGACGCTGCTCGGCGGCGCGACGCGCAAGATCAAGGTCTACGCCAGTGGCATCAATCCGGTCGGGTCCGAGCGGACGGCTGAAGCGGCCCTTGATCGCGGATACCGCGCGTTGAAGTTGAAGATCGGCTTCGATCAGGCAACTGACCGCGCCAATCTCGGCGCGCTGCGCCGTCTTGTGGGCGAAGGCCTGCTTGCTGCCGACGTCAACCAGGGCTGGACCATGGCGCAGGCACTGGAGCTTGCACCGCAGCTCGAGCGCTTCGGTCTCGCCTGGCTCGAGGAGCCGATCCGTGCTGATCGCCCCCGGCAAGAATGGCAACAGCTGTACGAGGCCATTCGCTTTCCGCTCGCAGCCGGCGAGAACATTGCGAGCCACGCCGGCTTTGCCGAGGTGCTGCGTGAGCCGATTCTCCGCGTCGTCCAGCCCGACATCGCCAAATGGGGCGGGCTGTCGGCCTGCACCAGCATTGCCCGCGACATCCTGGCGTCGGGAAAGATGTTCTGTCCGCACTATCTTGGCGCCGGCATCGGTCTTCTGGCATCCGCGCATCTCCTCGCCGGCGTCGGCGGCGACGGGCTGCTCGAAGTCGACTGCAACGAAAACCCGCTGCGCGATCGCTTTTGTGGTCCCGTGCTCGATGTCCGCGACGGCATGATCGAGCTCGGTGACGAGGCGGGTCTCGGCATCACGCCCGATCTCGCTTCCATCGCGCAATACCGGACCATCTGATGCCAGCTCGCGGCTACGACTACATCATCGTCGGCGCGGGCTCGGCCGGCTGCGTCGTTGCGAACCGGTTGTCGGCCGATCCATCTTGCCGCGTTCTGTTGCTGGAGGCCGGCGGACCCGACCGGAATTTCTGGCTGAAACTTCCGGTCGGTTACTACCGGACCATCTACAACGAGCGATTCTCGCGCCTGTTCAGGACCGAGCCCTCGGAAGGGAGCGGCGGCCGCGCCATTGTCTGGCCGCGCGGCCGCGTGCTCGGGGGCTCCTCGTCGATCAACGGTCTGATCTTCATCCGCGGCCAGCACGAGGACTTTGACGATTGGGAACGCCTCGGTGCCAACGGCTGGAGCTATCGCGAGCTTCTGCCGTATTTTCGGCGCTACGAACGCTATCGCGGCGGCGAGAGCCAGTTTCACGGCGGGCTCGGGGAGTTCGAGGTCTCCGACCTTCGCAATGACAATCCGGCCTCGAAGGCCTGGGTCGAGGCGGGTGTGCAGTTCGGCCTGCCGCGCAATCCCGACTTCAACGGCGCCACGACGCTGGGCGTCGGCACCTACCAGCTCGGCATCGGCCGGCACTGGCGGACCAGCTCCGCCTCTGCGTTTCTGCGCCCCATCGCCGGCCGTCCCAATCTCACCATCATCACCCATGCGCAGGTCAGCAGGGTCGTTTTCAACGGTCGCGTCGCGACCGGCGTCGAGTGGATCAGCAAGGGGCAGGTCCACAGTGCGGTGGCTGCTCGTGAGGTCATCCTGTCCGGCGGCGCGCTGCAATCCCCGCAGATCCTCCAGCTTTCTGGCGTCGGTCCGGCCGACCTGCTGCGCAAGCTCGGCATTGCCGTGGTTGTCGATTCTCCTGAGGTCGGCGCCAATCTCCAGGACCACTACCAGGCCCGGCTGATCGTCCGCCTGAAGGAACGAATTTCGCTCAACGACCAGGTCCGCAATCCCGTCGCGCTGGCGAGGATGGGCCTGCAATGGATGCTGGCAGGCAGCGGCCCGTTGACGGTCGGCGCGGGGCAGGTGGGCGGCGCAGCCTGCACGGAATACGCGGTTGGCGGGAGGCCGGACGTGCAGTTCAACGTGATGCCGCTCTCGGTCGACAAGCCTGGCGAGCCCCTGCACAGCTATTCCGGCTTCACCGCCTCGGTCTGGCAGTGCCATGGCAAGTCGCGCGGCCAGCTTGCGATCAGCTCGATTGACCCGTTCGAGCAGCCGCGCATCGTGCCGAATTATTTCGCCGAGGAGATCGATCGCAAGACCATTGTTGCGGGTCTGAAGATTCTGCGCGAGATTTATCAGCAGAAGGCCTTTCGCCCGCTCTGGGATGTCGAGATGGTGCCGGGCGAAGCGGCAAGGGATGATGCCGGGCTGTGGGATTTTGCGCGCAACACGGGGGGCACGGTGTTTCACTGTGTCGGGACCTGCCGCATGGGGCGGGACGCGCGGGCCGTGCTCGACCCGCAGCTGCGGGTGCGCGGCGTCGAGCGCCTGCGCGTGATCGACGCCTCGGTGATGCCGCAGATCACCTCGGCCAACACGAATGCGACCAGCCTGATGATCGGCGAACGGGGCGCCGCGCTGGTCATGGCGTGATCGCGCGGCCTGAATTCCGGAGGGCGAGATGGAATTGAGTTCCGATAGTCACGTCCCCAAATACGCGCAGATCGCCGACATCTTCCGGCAGCGGATCGCACGCGGCGTCTGGACCCAGGGTTTTCGGCTGCCGGCCAACGAGGAGCTGGCCGCCGAATTCGGTGTGTCGCGCGTCACGATCAGGCAGGCGGTGGAGCTGCTCGCACGCGACGGCGTGATCGAGGCACAGCAGGGCCGCGGCACCTTCGTCACGGGGACCGTGCGGCAGGATCGCTGGCTCAAGGTCGAGACCACGCTCTCCGATCTCGCCGACATGTACCGCGACACCTCGCCCGAGATCATCAACATCTCGGAAAGCCGCAGCGATGCCCCGCTGCTTCCCGGGGACGGCAAGCCGGCGGAAAAATACGTCTTCATGCGCCGGCTGCATTCGCGGCAGAAGCAGCCTTACTGCGTCATCTCCATCTATCTCGACGAGAAGATCTTCCGCAGGTCGCCGAGGCGTTTTCGCAACGAGACCGTGATCCCGATCCTCAACGATCTCAGGGATCCCGCCATCGCCAGCGCGCGCCAGACCCTGACGATCGGCACTGCGGATATCGAGGCGGCGCGGCTGCTGCGCGTGCCGCTGAATTCGCCGGTGGCCGAAGTCCGCCGCATCTTCACGACCGCGGACCGCACCGTGATCTATCTCGGCGAGGTCACCTATCGCGGCGACTTCGTGCGGATCGACATGGATCTGCGGCCCTAGGAAAGAAGGGCCGGGTCTCGCTCGATTGGACGACGGCTGTTGGCGGCTGGACTCCCCCCGACGTTGAGCTGAATCAAGCGGCAGCCGCCGCTCTCCGTTACCGTTCGCACCGCAGTCGACGGCGATGGGAGAAGCAGGGTGGAGTCCGATCGAGTTTCACGGAAGCAGGGCATCGCAATGGCCGCCATCCTGGCAGGCGGCATGCTCCTCGCCATGCTGCAATTCGGTCTGTCGACCTACAATACGATCGAAACCATTCCCTACAGCCAATTTGAGCAGCTGCTCGCCCAGGACAAGATCGCCGAGGTGTCCGTGGGCCCGGATACGATTCAAGGCAAATTGAAGGAGCCGCTGCCGAGCGGAAAGTCCGCCTTCGTGACCGCGCGGGTCGATATGGCCCTGGCCGAGAAGCTCGCGGCAAAGGGCGCCAGTGTCACCGGCGTCCCCGGCGGCGGCGCGTTGCAGACCTTGCTGTCCTGGATCTTTCCGGTCATCGCTTTCTTCGTGATCTGGCTCTGGATCGGCCGCTCCATGGGCGGCGGCCAGGGCCTGGGCGGGCTGATGGCGATCGGCAAGTCCCGCGCGAAGGTCTACGTCGAGAAAGACATCAAGGTCACCTTCGCGGACGTCGCCGGCGTGGACGAGGCGAAGTTCGAGCTCCAGGAAGTGGTGTCGTTTCTCAGGGATCCCAAGAGCTATGGTCGCCTGGGCGCGCACGTCCCCAAGGGTATCCTGCTGGTCGGACCGCCGGGAACGGGAAAGACCCTGCTGGCCCGCGCGGTGGCGGGAGAGGCCGGCGTTCCGTTCTTCTCGATCTCCGGCTCTGAATTCGTGGAGATGTTCGTCGGTGTCGGCGCGGCGCGGGTTCGGGATCTGTTCGAGCAGGCCCGCAAGGCCGCACCATGCATCATCTTCGTCGACGAGCTCGACGCACTCGGCCGCAGCCGCGGGCCGCTATCGTTCGGCGGCTACGACGAGAAGGAGCAGACGCTCAATCAGCTGTTGTCCGAGCTCGACGGCTTCGATCCGAGCGCCGGCGTCATTCTGCTGGCGGCCACCAACCGCCCGGAGATCCTCGACCCCGCGCTGCTGCGTGCAGGTCGGTTCGACCGGCAGGTCCTGGTCGACCGGCCGGACAAGAACGGACGCGTTGCGATCCTGAAGGTGCATGCCCACAAGATCCGCATGAGCAGCGACGTCGACCTCGACAAGGTGGCGGGTCTCACGACCGGATTTACCGGGGCAGACCTTGCGAACCTGATCAACGAAGCCGCAATCGCGGCGACCAGGCGGAGCGGAGACGAGGTCACGTTCGACGATTTCGTCACGGCGATCGAACGGATCGTGGCCGGAATCGAGAAGAAGAGCAGGGTGCTGAGCAAGGACGAACGGCGCAGGGTTGCCTATCATGAGATGGGCCATGCCCTCGTCGCCGCCAGCCTGCCTGGCGTCGACCCCGTGCAGAAGGTCTCGATCATCCCGCGCGGGATCGGTGCGCTGGGGTACACCATCCAGCGACCGACCGAGGACAGGTTCCTGCTGACGGTCGAGGAGCTGAAGAACCGCATCGCGGTGCTGATGGGCGGACGCGCATCGGAGCGCCTGATCTTCGACGGGGCGATCTCGACCGGCGCCGCCGACGATCTTCAACGCGCGACCGAGGTCGCGATCGAGATGGTGACCAAGTACGGCATGGACGAGACGGTGGGGCAACGCACTTACGCACCCAAGCCGCAAGCCTTTCTTGGCGCGGCCCAGGACAAGATCGTTGGCGCCGCCGAGGCGACCGGGCGCGAGATCGATCTCGCCGTCCGCAACCTTATCGAGGAGGGTGATCGCCGTGCCCGCGACATCCTCCAGCAGAGGCGGGCAGACCTCGACGCCGGCGTTGACCTGTTGATCGCAAACGAAACGGTGACGTCCGAGCAGTTTGCGCCATTGCGCGGCAAGCGCAGCGGCGAAAGCGAGCCGGTTGCCGCATGACGGCGCCGGGCGCCGGCAGCGCCCTGTCATGATGCCGCCAGAAGAGGCGGGGCTTCGGGGGACCGCCTGATTTTCCCGGGTTGATCCGGGTCAAGATCTGACCCGGCAGACGCATTATGATGCGGCTTTCCAGGTCGCTGCGGCCGCCCCCTCGGTCGCTCCCATTTTTCCGGGACGGTGACGTCAACCGAGCCGCGTGTGGAACGCGGAAATGAGTTCATGCCCACATATTATTTCGACATGAAGGACGGCGTGCCCGTCCGCGATAGAGCCGGACTGGAGCTTGTCAGCGACGGGGCCGCCATCGCGCACAGCAAGAACCTGGCCGACCGGATACGCCGGGAGAAGCCGAACGGCCATCCCGAGCTTGAGGTCGTCATCATTGATGAGAGCGGCCGCGAAGTTCACCGCGAGCAGATCTATCCGGACGCGGTTCGGTGAGCCCCGCCTTCGTCTTGAGACGTTAGGGATCCGAGATCGCCAGCCGCTTCGCGAGGCTTGCCGAGATCAGATAGGCCGTGGCGATGGCGATGATCGTCGCAAGCAGTCCCGCAGGCAGCGCGGTAAAGCCGAATGCGCCTCGCCATGGGCCGAGCGCAAGCGCCACGCCGGCAAGCAGGGCACCCAGGGACGTGGCGATCAAGATGGCGTGGGGGCGGTTTGCGCGCCACGGCAGCTTGCGAGACCGGATCACGAAGATCACCAGGATCTGGGTCGCTATCGATTCCAGGAACCAGCCGGTTTGAAACATCGGCGCATCCGCATCGAACAGTTTGAGAAGAACGGCGAAGGTGATCGCGTCGAACAGGGACGACACCATTCCCATGACGATGGTGAAGCGAAGGATGCTTGTCATGTCCCAGGATTCCGGCCGCGCAATGTCCTCGCGATCGACGTCATCGAAAGGGATGCCGATTTCGGAGAGATCGTAGATCAGATTGTTCAGCAGGATCTGCAGCGGCAGCAACGGCAGGAATGGAAGAACGATCGAGGCCAGGGCCATCGAAAGCATGTTGCCGAAATTCGAGCTGGTTCCCATCCGGACATATTTCAGGATGTTGGCGAACGTCCTGCGGCCTTCGCGCACGCCGGCCGCTAGCACGGACAGGTCGGGCGCCAGCAGGATCAGGTCGGCGGCCGCGCGGGCGACCTCGGTCGCGCCCGTGACGGATATGCCGACATGTGCGGCGTGGAGCGCGGGGGCGTCATTGACGCCGTCTCCCATGAAGCCGACGACGTGATTGCGGTGTCTGAGCGCGGCAATGATCCTCCGCTTCTGGTCGGGGTCGATGCGGGCAAATAGGTCGACGTGGTCGACCCGGGCGATGAGCGCGGCATCGGTCAGCTCGGAGATCTCGGCACCGGTCATGATCCGGTCCGCGCCGAGGCCGACCGATCGCGCC
Source organism: Bradyrhizobium sp. 22 (assembly GCF_000482425.1). Classification (NCBI taxonomy): domain Bacteria; kingdom Pseudomonadati; phylum Pseudomonadota; class Alphaproteobacteria; order Hyphomicrobiales; family Nitrobacteraceae; genus Bradyrhizobium; species Bradyrhizobium sp. 22. The sequence goes on along the minus strand of NZ_KI519400.1, from coordinate 416,615 downwards.
ACGTGCGCGACCACGGCGCCATGGTCGCCGGAAATGATCTTGATGGTGACGCCGAGCGAGCCGAGCGCCTTGATGGCTGCGGCTGCATCCTGCTTCGGCGGATCGGCGAAGGCACAAAAGCCGATCATGGTCAGATTGGTCTCGTCGCCGATGGCAATGGTCTGCTGCCCCGCCGGAATGGACCTGATGGCGACGGCAAGAAGCCGGAAGCCGTCGCGGGCATAGCGCGCCTGGATGTCGGCCATCTTCCGTTGCCAGACGGCGTCGAGCGGATGAGCCAGACCATCGATTTCCACGGCCACGCAGCGAGAAAGGATGGATTCCGGAGCTCCTTTGGCAATCAGCGTCTGTTCGCCGTTGCGTCCGACCAGAACGGACAGGCATCGCCGTTCGAAGTCGAACGGGACTTCTGCAAGCCGGACCCAGCCGTCGTGATCGTCGCGGCTCGCCGACAGGATTGCGTCGTCGAGAGGGCTTCTGATGCCGGCCTGAAACGTGCTGTTCAGGCGCGCCAAGCTCAGAACGCGATCGCTGGCCCGATCCTCGGGATCGACATGTGCCTGCAGCGTGATCCGGGCTTCCGTGAGCGTGCCGGTCTTGTCGACGCAAAGCGTGTCCATCGCGCCCAGATCGTGAATTGCGGACAACCGCTTGACGATGACTTTCCGCTTCGCCATGCGCAGGGCGCCGCGGGCGAGAGTCACCGTCATCACCATCGGCAGCAGCTCGGGTGTCAAGCCGACGGCGAGCGCGATCGCGAACAGGAAGGACTCCATCGCGTTGCGTTGCGCGACGAGATGAGCCATCAGCACGAAGAGGGTGAGGAAGAGCGTCAGCCGCAGGATCAGGAGCCCGAGCCTGCGGACGCCCTGCTCGAGCGCCGTTGGCGGTGCGTTGGCGGCCATTGCCGAGGCGATCGCGCCAAAGCGCGTCCGGCCCCCGGTCGTCACGACCAGCATCCTGCCGCTGCCGCCGACGGTACTGGTTCCCGCGAACAGGGCGTTGGTGGCGTCTGCCGGCAATGCAGCGGAGCAGGTCGCGTCGGTCTTGAAGGCCGGAAACGGCTCGCCCGTCATCAGGGCTTCATTGACCTGCAGATCCTGCGCATCGAGGACGATGCCGTCGGCCGGTATCAAATCGCCGATACGGAGCTTGACGACGTCCCCCGGGACCAGTGCCGTCACCGAAATCGTCGCATCCCTGCCGTCCCTGACCACGTCAGCCTGAATGGCGACCGATTCCCGCAACCTTTCGGCGGTGAGCTCGGCACGGTGCTCCTGAACGATATCGAGCGTGATGGACAGGGACAGCACGGTGGCGATGATGGCAAAGCTGCCGATGTCGCCGCTCAACCCGGAGAGGAGTGCAGCCGCCAGCAGCATGGCGATCAGCGGATTCCACAGACGTTGGCCGAGCTTGCGCAGGGCCGACCGGCCCGGCGAGGCGTCGGCGCGGTTCGCCCCGTGGATCTTTAGCCGTCGGGCGGCTTCGCCCCGCGAGAGGCCGTCCGGGCCGGAACCGAGCGCGCGGTAAAGCTCGGCCTTTGGCATTTGCCAGAACGCCTCGGCCAAAACCTTGGCCGGGCTGGATTGTTCGATCATGGAAGGGCTCGGCGGTCGCTGATATCCAGGCGAAGCCAAGGGTACGGGGCTGCTCGTTTCCCGGATTGATGCAACGCAATCAGATCTCGGACGGCGTCGTCAGGAGGCGGACACCGGGAGCAAAGAGCCCCCGGCCGCATCATTTCTTCCGGCCGTTTCCTGACGGGGAAAATACCTGATTGGCGGGCGGCTGCCCGCCGGTCGGTACGGCGATGGCGATGAAGCTGCGGCCCATCGAGCTGTGACAGGCATTGCAGCCGTCGGTCAGCGCGCGCATGGAGCCGGCGAACTTGCGATCGTCTCCCGCCGCGATCGCGTCGGCGACCGCGAGCAGCGGCTCGTTCATCGTGGTCACGTTGGTGACGGGAATTGCAGGGTAGAAGATCGCCGCTTCGGCCAGGCTGTTCGTCAACTGGCGCAGCTCGTACGCGGCGAGATCCCAGTTTCTCGCCTTGCCCGCGTACCAAAGCTTGAGATGCTGAAGCTGCGCCATGCTCATGACTTGGGTGAGGCGAGGCGCATCCTGCTTTGCGTTCGGGGAGGGCTGGAAGCTGGACTGCGCAATCGCGGATGTGACCGCGCCCGCCGAGATCGCCAGCACCACACACCAATTCCTTAGCGTCATCCGACCACTCCTTGCCGATTGAACGTCTTGAATATCAGCGCCGCGGGCTGTGCTCTTGCGCTGCATCAATCCTTCCACGGCCTGGCGTCGACGCCGGTCCCATTGTCGTGAATGGCGCCGGAGTTTGCGCCTCGACAAAGTGGTTGCGACTGCCGCCGCTTACCGTTTTCGGGTGCTGACATGGAAATTCATGTGCAGTCGATGGGAAGCAGGCCGTGATCGGAACCAGCCTCTGTAGATGGGCCATCAGTTACTTCGCAGTCGCGATCGTATGGTTGCTGCTCGCAGAAGCACTGATGGTCGTTGGGTTTGGTTTTCCGAACCACGATATCGGCGCTCCGGAAACGCTCGTCATCGTCCACATGGTCAGCATTGGCTGGTTGAGCACGGTGCTGTGCGGCGCGCTGTTCCAGTTCGTGCCGGTGCTGGTCGCAAGGCCGCTCTATGCTGAACGCTGGACGCTGCCGGCTCTGGCGCTGCTGACGCTGGGGCTGATAGTCCTGCTCGCGGGTTTTCTGGCTCTGGGCGGGCACATCAACGGGCCGTCTTCGCTGCTTCCCACTGGGGCCGGCCTGCTGATCGCAGGCTTCGCCCTGGTCGTTGCCAATCTCGGCATGACGCTGTGGTCGGCCCGTCCGCTGCCGCGACCGGCGCGGTTCGTTGCAGGAGGGCTTGTCTGCATCTGCGTCACGGTGGCGTTCGGCGGCCTGTTCTCGCTGGTGCTGTCCGGGACCGCCATCGGCGCGCAATGGCCGGAGCTGTTGGTCTCGGGCGTGCCGATCCACGCGCTCGCCGGCCTTGGCGGCTGGCTGACCTTCACGGCCATGGGCGTCAGCTATCGCCTGCTTGCGATGTTCATGCTCGCGCCCGACGGCGATGTGCGGCTCGGCCGTCTCGCCTGGTCTGCCGGCATCATTGCGCTGGCCGTCGGGCTTGTCGGCGGCGTGCTCGCACTTTGGCGCATGACGGGGCTGAACCTGGCATTTGTGCTGGTAGGAGCAGCGGCGCTGCTGTCGCTGGCCGCCTACGGCCGCGACGTGCTCGGCCTGTACAGGACCCGCAAACGCCGCGCGCTCGAGCTCAACACGCGCATGAGCCTCGTGGCGCTGGCGAGCCTCATCGCCGTCGCGATCCTTGGCGTCGCTTGTCTTGCAACCGGCACCTTCTCGTCCCATGTCGGCGCGCTCGCCTTTCTCCTCGCGTTCGGCTGGCTCACGGGCCTCGTGCTCGCCAATCTCTACAAGATCGTGCCGTTCCTGACCTGGCTCGAAACCTATGGTCCGGTGATGGGCAGAGTGCCGACGCCCCGCGTCCAGGATCTCGTCGCCGAGCGCCGCGCGTCGAAATGGTTCGTGCTGTTCTTTGCCGGAAGCTGGACGGCGACGTCGATGCTCCTGATCGACGCACAACTCGGATTTCGCGTCGCCGTCGCGATCGTGACGGTTGCGACGCTCGGCCTGAGTGAAGAGTTGATCAGGGCCCGGCGGCTTGCGGACGTGGCGGCGCCGCTACGCCTGCCGGCGGGAGCAGCCGCGCCTCATCTGTTGGTCTCAAGAAACTGAAAGGAGACTGCAATGACCGAATTCATCGACGTCGATGTCCGGCCGATCCTGCGTGCAGGCGGCGAGCCGTTCTCGATCATCATGGCCGCGCTCGAGCGGCTCGAGCCCGGGGAGGGGCTGCGGCTCTATGCTCCCTTCAAGCCGGTCCCTCTGTTCGACGTCATGGCGAGCAGGGGCTTTGCTCATCGGGCAGCCGAGCTCGAAGGCGGCGAATGGGAGATCCGCTTCATGCCGGACGACGGCTCGGTCGAGGCGGCCGAACCGGTCCTCGCGGCCGCGAGCGAGGGCGATTGGCCGGAGCCCGCGGTCCATCTCGACAATCGCGACCTCGATCCGCCCGAGCCGATGGTTCGGATTCTGGCCGCCCTGGAGCGGCTCGCGCCGGGCCAGACGCTGTCCGCCTTGCTCAGCCGCGAACCGGTCTTCCTGTTTCGGGAGTTGAGCAAGCGCGGCCATCAATGGCGCGGCGGCTTCACGCCGCAGAAGGATTCCTATCAGTTGACGGTGAGGGTGCAGCCATGACGATCAACGATGATGATCTCGTGGACCAGATCAGGCAGGCACTGAAGGTCGTGATCGATCCGGAGCTCGGCCACAACATCGTCGACCTCGGCTTCATCTATGACGTGTCGGTCGACGACGGCGCCGCTCACATCACCATGACGGCGACCACGCGCGGTTGCCCCGCCGCGTCCTTCCTCAGGGAGGGGGTCGCGAGCAGCGCGTGCCTGGTTCCGGGCGTCGAATCGGTCGACGTCACCATGACATTCGAGCCGCCCTGGCAGCCCTCGATGATCTCGCCGGGCGTCAGGTCATCGCTCGGCTTTGCCGAGGTGAATTGATCCGGCGAGCCGGCTATGCGCCTTCCGAGCCCGACCAGGCCTTTGCGGGTGCGCGAAGCTTTGTCAGGTCGAGCAGGTTGATCGCCCGGGCGGCGATCTGGTCGATCACCTCGTCGAGCGATTGTGGCCTCAGATAGAAGGCCGGCATCGGCGGGGCAATGATCGCGCCGATCTCGGTTGCCTGCAGCATGCTGCGCAAATGGCCGAGGTGCAGCGGGCTCTCGCGGACCAGCAGCACCAGCCGCCGTCGCTCCTTGAGCTGCACGTCGGCCGCGCGCGTCAGGAGGTTGTCGAGCTGCCCCCAGGCGATGGCCGAGAGCGTGCGGATCGAGCACGGCGCCACGATCATGCCCGCAACCGGATACGAGCCGCTGGCGATCGCGGCGCCGACGTCCGAGTGAAGATGATGGCGGAAGGCGAGCGCGCGCAGCCGCGCCAGCGCATCGCTGCCCACTTCCTCGCTCAGCGTCCGCTCGGCCGCGGGCGAGACCACGAGGTGCACCGCGTAGTGCGGATCGTCGGCCAGCAGCTCGACGATGCGCATGCCGATCGCGGCGCCCGAGGCGCCGCTGATGCCGACGACGATGCCTTGCCGCCCGCTCATGTCAGGATCGGCGCGCGCACGGGCATGCCGGAAAGGCCGAGACTCGCCCACATCGCATCGACACGTGCGACCACGGCGGGATCCATCGCCAGCGGAACGCCCCATTCACGATCCGTCTCCGGCGGCATCTTCGTGGTGGCGTCGATGCCGAGCTTGCCGCCGAGCCCGGATTTCGGCGAGGCGAAATCGAGATAGTCGATCGGCGTGTCGGTGAGGATCACGAGATCGCGCGAGGCGTCGCTGCGCGTCGAGACCGCCCACATCACGGCTTTCCAGTCACGGACGTCGATGTCGTCGTCGACCACGATCAGGAGCTTGGTGTAGCTGAACTGCGGCAGCATCGACCACAGGCCCAGCATCAGCCGCCGCGCCTGGCCGGGATAGCGCTTCTTGATCGCCGCGACCGCGATGCGATAGGAGCACGCCTCCGGCGGCAGCCAGCAGTCGGTCACCTCAGGGAATTGCTGCCGGATCAGTGGCACGAACAGGCGATTGAGTGCTTCGCCGATCCGCGACGGCTCGTCCGGCGGACGGCCCGTGAAGGTCGAGAGATAGACCGGCTGCCGCCGGCTGGTGATCGCCGTCACGCGCATCACGGGGAATTCCTCGACGGAATTGTAGTACCCGGTGTGGTCGCCATAGGGCCCCTCGGGCGCGGTCTCGGTCGCAGAGACCAGGCCCTCGATGACGATCTCGGCCTCGGCCGGGATCGCGAGCGGGACGGTGAGGCATGGCGCGAGATCGGGCCGCTCGCCGCGCAGGATTCCGGCGAAGCGCAGCTCCGACATGGTCTCGGGCAGCGGAAGCACCGCGGCCAGGATGGTGGCCGGATCGGCCCCGATGACGATCGCGACCGGCATGTCGCGGCCGATCGCCTTCCATTGCTGGTGATGGCGGGCGCCGCCGCGATGCGCGAGCCAGCGGATGATGGCGCGGTCGCGACCGAGCACCTGCATGCGGTAGACGCCGACATTCTCCTCCTGGTCCGCCGTCGTCGAGTCCGGCGGCACGGTGATCACGAGCGGCCAGGTGATCAGCGGCGCCGGCTCGCCGGGCCAGCAGATCTGCACCGGCAATCTCGTGAGATCGATGTCGGGCCCCATCGTGACGCAATCCTGCACCGGTGCCGCCGCGCGCGTGCGCGGGCGCGTCGCTAGCGCGGCGCGGGCGAGCGGAAGCTTGCCGAAGGCGTCCCTGATGCTGTTCGGCGGCCGCGGCGCGCGCAGCTCGGCCATCAGCTCGCCAAGCTCTTCGAGGCGGTCGGGCGCAATCCCCATGCCCCACGCGATCCGCTCGACCGTTCCGAACAGATTGGTGAGGAGCGGCATCTCCGATGGTTCGCCGTCGGCCCTGACGGGCTGCTCGAACAATAATGCCGGTCCGTGCGCCCCCAGCACACGCCGGTGGATTTCCGTGATCTCGTGGACGACGGAGACCTTCTCGCGAATGCGTCGCAACTGCCCCCGGCCTTCGATGAAGCGCAGGAAGTCGGCCAGGTCGCGAAAGCGCGGCACATCACGTTGCAACTGAAGATGCTCCCAAAAAATCACAGCTAGCCGGCCTGTTTTTGGTCTTCATTGTTCCGGCTCAAATACAACAATGTGCAATCCGTCCAGATGTGGCGCCATGAATGACCCGTCCGCCGCATCGCCCGGCCCGTTGCCGACGATTCCCCCGCTCGTCGCATTGGCGATGCGTCCCCTGCCTCTGCTGCCTTTGCAGCTCGTGCTCGGCGGCGTCCTGCGGCGCATCCACCGGCGCAACCCAGCGATATTCGACCGGCTCGGCGCGCATGCGCGCGCGCGGTTCGGCATCAAGCCGACCGATCTGCCCTTTGCCTTCGTGGTCGAGGCGACGCCGCCGCGGCTGTCCGTCGTGCGCGAGCTGCCGAAGGGCCTGGATGCGCGCATCTCGGCCTCGCTCGCCAATCTCCTGGCTCTGCTCGAAGGCAAGGTCGACGGCGATGCCTTGATGTTCTCGCGCGAGCTCGTCATCGAGGGCGATGTCGAGGCGGTGCTGGCGCTGCGCAATGCGATCGACGACGCCCAGCTCGATCTCGCCGCCGAACTGTCCTCGCTGTTCGGCCCGCTGGGCGTGCCGGCGAGGCGCGCCTGCGAGGCCGTCCGCGGTCATGTGATCGGCTCATCGAGACATAGCGAGCAATCGAGATGATGGAATTGATCTGTCCCGCCGGGACGCCGGCGGCGCTGAAGAGCGCCATCGACGCCGGCGCCGACGCGATCTATTGCGGCTTCAACGACGAGACCAACGCCCGCAACTTTCCCGGCCTGAATTTCAGCCGCGACGAGCTGCGCAAGGCAATCGCGCTCGCGCATGACTGCGGCGCCAAGATCCTGGTGGCCATCAACACCTTTCCGCGCGCCGGCGCCGTCGACATCTGGCATCGCGCCGTGGATGATGCTGTGAGTGCCGGCGCCGACGCACTGATCCTCGCCGACATCGGATTGATGGACTACACGGCGCGGCGCCACCCGAACCAGCGTTTGCACGTCTCGGTCCAGGCCGCGGCCGCGAATCCGGATGCCATCGCCTTCTATGCCGAGAATTTCGGGGCGCGGCGCGTCGTGCTGCCGCGCGTCCTGAGCGTGCCGGAGATCGCCGAGATCACCCGGGAGTCCGCCTGCGAGACCGAGGTCTTCGTGTTCGGCGGCCTCTGCGTGATGGCCGAGGGGCGCTGCTCGCTGTCGTCCTACGCCACCGGCAAGTCGCCGAACATGCAAGGCGTCTGCTCGCCGCCGAGCCATGTGACCTACGAACAGACCGCGGAGGGGACGAAGTCCAGCCTCGGCGGCTTCGCCATCAACCGGTTCGGAACGAGCGAGCCCGCCGGCTATCCGACGCTGTGCAAGGGCCGTTTCTCGACCGCGCAGGGCGCCGGTTACATTTTCGAGGATCCCGTCAGCCTGGACGCCACCACGCTGCTCAGGGGCCTGCGCGATGCCGGGGTCACGGCGCTCAAGATCGAGGGACGCCAGCGCGGCCGCGCCTATGTCGAAAGCGTGGTGCGCCATTTCCGTCACGCGCTCGCGGCGCTCGAGAGCGGCAGCGAGGCGGATATTGCGAGCCTGAAGCCGTTCACCGAAGGCCAGGCCTCCACGCTCGGCGCCTATCGCAAGACCTGGCGCTAGTCTTTCGAAACATGTGAGCTCAAGCGATGCAACTCAGCCTCGGTCCAGTTCTGTACAATTGGGCGCCGGAACGCTGGCGCGACTTCTATTTCCGTATCGCCGAGGAAGCGCCGGTCGACATCGTATCGGTCGGCGAGATCGTCTGCTCGAAGCGGTCGCCGTTCTTCGCCGACCACATCCCGGCCGTGGTCGAGCGGCTGCAGAAGGCAGGCAAGCAGGTGCTGCTGGGCTCGCTGATCCTGGTCTCGCTGCGGCGCGAGCGCCGCCAGACCGAAGAGCTCGCTTCGGCCGAAGGCGCGCTGGTCGAGGTGAACGATCTGACCTGTCTCAGGGCGCTCGCAGGCCGGCCGCATGCCATCGGGCCCTTCGTCAACATCTACAACGAGGCGAGCGCGGCCTTTCACGCCGCGCATGGGGCGGGGCGCATCTGCCTGCCGCCCGAGTTGCCGCTGGCCTCGGTGGCGGCGATCGCGAAGGCCGTTCCCGATGTCACGATCGAGGTGTTCGCGTTCGGCAGGGTGCCGCTGGCGATCTCGGCCCGCTGCTATCATGCGCGCCTTCACAAGCTCGCCAAGGACAATTGCCGCTTCGTCTGCGAGAAGGATCCGGATGGTCTGCTCCTGAAAACGCTGGAGCAGCAGGAGTTTCTGACCATCAACGGCGTGCAGACGCTGTCTCACACTTGCGCCAATCTGCTGGGCGAGGCCGAACTGTTGCGCCAGAGCAAAGTCGGCTCGCTGCGCCTGTCGCCGCAGGATTGCGACATGGTCGCCGTCGCCAGGATTTTTCGCGACGTGCTCGACGGTCGCGACGATGTCGATGGCGGCAACCGCCGGCTTGCGGCGGCCTATCCTGGTGTGCCGTTCTCGAACGGGTTCCTGTGGGCAGAGCCAGGTCACCTCTATCGTCAGGCCCGATCAGGGGATGCGCAAGGTGCGGTGTCGCAGATCGGGGTCGTCTCACCCGGATAGGGCTACGGTCGTCCGGACCATCCCAGGAACAGTTTCGGCGGCGCTCCGTTAGCGCAGCGAGCTTCCCGGGAGTTGTCCATGACCGATTATCCAAAGCCTCCTTATCCACCGCAACAGCAACCGATGCCCGGTTCGACGCGGGCGATGCAGCCGCGGCCGGACCACGGCGAGGAGAGTTACAAGGGCGCCGGACGCCTGGCCGGAAAGAAGGCGCTGATCACCGGCGGCGACAGCGGCATCGGCCGCGCGGTCGCGATCGCCTACGCGCGCGAAGGCGCCGACATCGTCATCTCTTATCTGAACGAGGACGAGGATGCGGCCGAGGTCAAGGCGCTGGTGGAGCGGGAGCGGCGCAAGGTCGTCCTGATCCCCGGCGATATCAGCAATCCCGACCACTGCCGGTCGATCGTGCGTCGCACCGTGGAGGAGCTCGGCGGCATCGATATCCTGGTCAACAATGCGGCACATCAGGCCACGTTCAAGGATATCGCCGACATCAGCGACGAGGAATGGCAGCTCACGTTCGCGACCAACATCCACGCCATGTTCTATTTGACCAAGGCCGCTGTCCCGCACATGCGGCCAGGCGCTGCCATCATCAACACCGCGTCGGTGAACTCGGACATGCCAAATCCGACGCTGCTGGCTTACGCCACCACCAAGGGCGCCATCCAGAATTTCACCGGTGGGCTTGCCCAGATGCTTGCCGAGAAGGGTATTCGGGTCAACGCCGTTGCTCCGGGGCCGATCTGGACGCCGCTGATCCCGTCGACCATGCCTGAGGACAGGGTCAAGAACTTCGGCAAGCAGGTCCCGATGCAGCGCGCCGGTCAGCCGGCCGAGCTCGCAACGGCTTATGTCATGCTGGCCGATCCGCTCTCGAGCTACACCTCGGGAGCGACGCTCGCCGTCACCGGCGGGAAGCCGTTCATCTGACAGCATTAGGGCGATGTGAGACGAGGTCTAACACAAGAGTCGCGGCGCACTCCCTCGCCCGCTTGCGGGAGAGGGTCGGGGAGAGGGTGCATCCGCAATGGGACAATCCCCTAGAGGAGAAAGCCCTCACCCGCGCCTTAGGCGCGACCTCTCCCGCAAGCGGGAGAGGTGCCGGAGCCGCAGCAATCGATTCAACCAATCCATTCGGCTTTGCAACGCTTGCTCAAGCAGCGTCGGACGCCTTGGCGTTGACGCCCTTGCGCAGCGCTACCGTGTTCAGCTTGGTGTTGGCCGCCTTCTCCTCGTTCAGATTGGTCGTGAGGAAGCGCACGATGTCGTCGTGGCCGAGCTCTTCGGCCCAGGCGATCAGCGTGCCGTAGCGGCATATTTCGTAATGCTCCACCGCTTGCGCGTTGGCGACGATCGCGGCGTCGAGCACGGCCTTGTCCTCGATCTCACCGGCGGTCGCATCGGCTTCATCGATGAGGCCGTCGATGGCGGGACACTGCGTGCCGCTGGGCTGCTTGCCGAGCTTGGCGAACACCTTGTCGAGCCGTTCGACCTGCTTGTTGGTCTCGTCCAGATGCGCTTTCAGGCCTGCGGCGAGGTCCCTGTTGGTCGCCTTGTCGATCATCTTGGGCAGCGCTTTCAGGATCTGCTGTTCCGCGTAATAGATGTCCTGCAGCCCGTGCAGCAGCAGGTCTTCCATCGATTTGATGTCCTTGGTGAAGAAACCCATAAAAGACGCTCCTTTTCACAATGATGGCAGTGGAACGCTCTACGGCGGCAGCTGTTCCAATCGGTGGTGAAGACCAGGAGAGCCGAATGAACGACGGAATTGATCATCTTGCGGGCCTGCTCGGACGCGCGGCGATGGACGTGTGGGGCGACATGCCTCGCGACATCCAGGAGGCGCTGTTCGAGACCGCCATGAAGGGGCGCGAGACCGAGCGCGAGGAGCTTGCTCGGCTGCTGCATGAGCGGCATCCGCGCACAATTCACCCCGCCCGGCCGGGATGATGCAGGCAAGCGGAACGATCGTGCGGGCTCATGATTGGTAAACTGAGTGACGTCTCGCCGAATGGCTTCCGATCAGGCCGCGGCAGGCGCATCGCAGACCGTTGATCAAATCTGTGAGTCGATCGCCGTGACTGAGGTGAAAATCGGAAAATGGTACGACCCGATCTCGGAACGATGGATCGTGCCTCGCGAAATGCACGCCATCGTCCGATATGGTCGGCCCGGCGCCGAGAAGGTGGCGGAGGGGCACGAGCGAGGTGAGACGCAGCGGATCTGGCAGCTGCTGGTCGATTGCTGCGCGCGTGGATGATGCCGGCGGGCCCCCACGCCAGGCTTTGGCGCGCCGCTATGGCCGGGCAGCAATGGCCGTCATCTCGAGCTTGACGCCCGGACCGAGGTCGGCCACGCCGATTGCCGCGCGTGCCGGCAGATGAGCTTCTGCAAAGTGCGCTTTCCAGGCCGCGTTGAACGCTGCCTTCTCGTTGAGATCAGTCATGTAGATCGTCACCTGCAAGACGTGGGCTGGATCGGATCCGAGGGTCTTCAACAGCTGCGCCAGTTGGGCGAGCACGTCGTTGGCCTGGCCCGCCATATCGAGGCTGGTGTCCTCGGGGACGATGCCGCCGATGTAAAGCACGCCATTGTGCTCGACCACTTCGTGGAGCAGACCTTCATACGGCAAGACGCGTTTGATCATGAGACATCCGTTGTCGCTGTGAGAGCCGCGGCATATCGCACATTCCAGGCAAACGCGAGCGCCGGTGTCTGCGTATCGCCACCGCATGGTCCGGACCAGGGTTGCCAGGCGGTGCTCGCGCACGACAGCCCTGTCGGCGCTGATCTCGACGACATCCCGGGATGATCGGTATACTGCCACCTCGTGCCGGAACAAGGAACAGATGATGGACGATACGATTGGCTTTCCCGATCCCGGTCTTGACCTGTCGGACGGCTTCAGGCCGCACACCTCGCATTGGGGCGTGTTTTCGGCGCGTCAGGGCGCGGCCGGGCTGGAGGTCAGGGCCTATGCGGGCGACCCCGATCCGAACGGCATCATCGACAATTTTCCCGGTGCGCTCCGCCACCAGGCGCGCATCGCCCAGCCGGCGGTCCGCCGTGGCTGGCTCGAGCGCGGGCCGGGCCCCGACGATCGCCGCGGCCGCGATGAGTTCGTCCCGGTCAGCTGGGAGAAGGCGCTCGATCTGCTCGGCGACGAGCTCGGCCGCATCCGCGATACGCGCGGGCCGGGCGCCGTGTTCGGCGGCTCCTATGGCTGGTCGAGCGCCGGGCGCTTTCATCATGCCCAGAGCCAGGTGCATCGCTTTCTCAACATCGCGATGGGCGGCTATGTGCGCTCGGTGAACTCCTATTCGTCGGGGGCGTCCTCGGTGCTGCTGCCGCAGATTCTGGCGGGCTATGAGGACATCACCAAGCGCAACGTCACCTGGGAGCAGATCGCGGCCGAGACCGAGATCGTGCTGGCCTTCGGCGGCATGGCGCTGAAGAACTCCATGGTAGCCGGCGGCTCGATCAGCAAGCACGTCGAGCGCGGCGCGATGGCGGCGGCGCGGCGGCGCGGCTGCGAATTCATCCTGGTCAGCCCGCTGCGTGACGATCTGCCGGTGGAAGCTGGTGCGGAATGGATGAGTTGCGTGCCCGGCACCGACACCGCCTTGATGCTCGGCATCGTCCACACGCTGGTGAGCGAGGGGCTGCATGATCAGGCCTTCCTCGATCACTACACCGAAGGCTGGCCCGTCTTCCTGCGCTATCTCACCGGCGAGAGCGACGGGCAAGCCAAGCATGCCGAATGGGCTGCGGCCATCTCGGGCGTCGCGGCCGACACGATCCGGAAGCTGGCGCGCCGGCTCGCCGGAAAACGCGCGCTGATCACCGTCTCGCATTCGCTGCAGCGCGCCGAGCATGGCGAGCAGCCGGTATGGATGGGCATGGTGCTGGCGGCAGCCCTCGGCCAGATCGGCCTTCCCGGCGGCGGCTACGCCTATTCGCTCGGGGCGATCGGCTATTACGGCCGCCGTGTCAACGACGTGCCGGGACCGACGCTGGGGCAGGGCCGCAACGGCATCGCCGATTTCATTCCAGTGGCCCGCATCGCCGACATGCTGCTTAATCCCGGCACCACCTATCGTTACAACGGCGAGACGCGCACCTATCCCGATATCCGTCTCGTCTATTGGGCCGGCGGCAATCCGTTCCATCATCATCAGGATCTCAACCGCCTGCGCAAGGCCTTTGCGCAGCTCGACACCTTCGTCGTGCACGAGCTGGCCTGGACTGCCACGGCCCGGCATGCCGACATCGTGCTGCCCGCGACGATGACGCTGGAGCGCGAGGACATCGGCTATTCCACCAACGACCCCCTCATGGTCGCCATGCACCGGATCGCCGAGCCGTTCGGTCTTGCGCGCGACGATTACGACATCTTCGCCGATCTCGCCGAGCGTCTAGGGGCCCGTGAACCCTTCACCGAGGGGCGCACGTCGCGGCAATGGCTGGAGCATCTCTACGAGCCGACCCGCGCCTCGCTCGCCAGGCGCGGCCTGGAGGCGCCGAGTTTCGACGAATTCTGGGCGCGCGGCAGCCTGGTCGTGCCGCAGCAGCCCGACGACGGCGGCCGGCTGCGCCGCTTCCGCGAGGATCCCGTCAATCACGCGCTGCCGACGCCGAGCGGCCGCATCGAGATCTATTCGGCCAAGATCGCGGCCCATGGCGACGCCGATTGTCCGGGGCATCCGGTCTGGCTGGAGAAGTCCGACACGCCGAAGCCCGGCTCGCCGTGCTTCCTGGTCGCCAATCAACCGGTGACGCGCCTGCACAGCCAGCTCGATTTCGGCGGGCATTCGCTTAGCTCGAAACATCGCGGCCGCGAGGTGGCGCGCATGAACCCGGTCGACGCGGATGCGCGCGGCATCGGGGATGGCGACATCATCCGCCTGTTCAACGCGCGCGGCGCCTGCCTGGCCGCAGTCCACGTCACCGACGGCATCGCCGCTGGCGTCGTGCAGCTTCCGACCGGCGCCTGGTACGATCCGATGGATCCGGAAGACGAGGCGCCGCTCTGCGTTCACGGCAATCCCAACGTGCTCACCCGCGACGTCGGCACCTCGTCCCTGGCGCAGGGCTGCACCGGTCAGCTGACGACGGTCGAGGTGGAGAAGTTCACCGGCAATCTGCCGCCGATCCGCGCGTTCGATCCGGCATAGGGCTAATGGAACCGCTGCGGCGCACGGCCGATTTGGAAGGGCAGGCGGTCATGCCGATGCCGCCTTCCACGGATACGAGTGCCGGTACTGCAATCAAACGAGGAGAACCGAGATGATCCGCAAGGCAACGGCAGTCTGGAAGGGCACCGGTCGCGATGGCACGGGCCATTTGACGAGCGAATCCGGCGTGCTGGCGCAGACCCCCTATTCGTTCAAGACCCGGTTCGAGAACGAGAAGGGCACCAATCCCGAGGAATTGATCGCGGCCGCCCATGCCGGTTGCTTTACGATGGCGCTGGCCTTCGGCCTCCAGATGGCCGGTTTCACGCCGGACGAGCTCTCGACCGAAGCCGCCGTGACCCTCGAGCCCGAAGGCAAGGGCTTCAAGATCAGCAAGTCCGCGCTGACGCTGCGTGCCAAGGTGCCGAACCTCGACGAGGCAGCCTTTGCCAAGTTCGCCGGCGAGGCCGAGAAGAACTGCCCGGTGTCGAAGGTGCTCAACGCCGCGATCACGCTCGACGCCAAGCTGGGCTAAGGCGGGGGCTCGTTACGGGCCCACGGTTCGAGGAACCGGCCGGGCAGGCATGCAAGGCATGGCTTTCGGCCGGGCGGCCGAAAGCATATGTTGCGGCAGATGTCGAACGTAAAGCAATCGGGAGCGGACAGATGACGACAGAGCGCGCAGTTTTGGCCGGAGGCTGCTTCTGGGGCATGCAGGATCTGATCCGCAAGCAGCCGGGCGTGATCTCCACCCGGGTCGGCTACACCGGCGGACACGTCAAGAACGCCACCTACCGCAATCACGAAGGCCACGCCGAGGCGATCGAGATCATGTTTGATCCGGCCAGGACCAGCTTCCGGACCATGCTGGAGTTCTTTTTCCAGATCCACGATCCCACCACGCTCAATCGCCAGGGCAACGATCTCGGCACGAGCTACCGCTCGGCGATCTTCTACACCAGCGAGGAGCAGAAAAGGATCGCCGAAGACACCATCGCCGACGTCGAGGCGTCGGGCCTCTGGCCGGGCAAGGTGGTGACCGAGGTCGCGCCTGCTGGCGAGTTCTGGCAGGCCGAGCCGGAGCATCAGGATTATCTCGAACGTTATCCGGACGGCTACACCTGCCACTTCATCCGGCCCGGCTGGAAGCTGCCCCGCCGCGCGGCTGCGGTGGGCGGCTAGCTCGCCGTGCCCTGACGTGCGCTTGTCGTGACGATCGGCGCTGACAGCGTGACGAGGCCCATCAGCGCTGCCAGCAGCCCGAATGCCGCTGGCAGCCCGCCAATCTGTGCGATGAAGCCGACGCCGGCCGGACCGATGAGGACCCCGGCATAGCCCGCGGTCGTGACGGCCGCGACGGCCAGGCCGGCGGGCATCACCGTTTGCCGCGCCGCCCGGCGGAACAGCACCGGCACGAGGTTCGACGCGCCGAGCCCGATCAACAGGAAACCACCGATGGCAAGTGCTGCAACGGGCGCGGTGAGCAGCATCACGAAGCCCGCGATCGCGATTAGGCTGCCCCACAGCAACGTCGCGCGGTCTCCGATGCGGGCAACGACGGCGTCGCCGCCGAGCCGGCCCACCGTCATCGCGATCGAGAACACGATGTAGCCGGCGCCGCCCTGCGCCTCGGTGACGAGCCCGGCGCCGATCACGAGCAGCGCGCCCCAATCCAGCATCGCGCCTTCGACCAGGAAGGTGATGGCGCCGAGCAGCGCGAGCAGCAGCACCGATCCGTGCGGCAGCACGAACAGCGGGCCCTCCTGTACCTGCACCGAGCGGAGCAGGCGCGGCGCGGTCACGGCCATCGCGATCAGCATCAGCACGGAGCAGATCAGCGTGCAGGCGAGCGTGCCGAATTGCAGCGAGAGCAGCGCCGTCATCAGCGCGGCTCCGGCGAAGCCCCCGATGCTGAACAGCGCGTGGAAGCCGGACATCAGCGGGCGTTTCGCGGCGCGCTCCACCTTCACGGCATGGATGTTCATGGCGACGTCGATCGAGCCGAGCGCGGCGCCAAACGCGAACAGGGCCAGCGCAAGCGTCGCGGGCGAGTCTGCGACCGCGAGCAGGGGCAGGACCAGCGCCAGGCCGAACCCGCCCGCGATGATGATCGGCCTGCTGCCGTAGCGCGCGCTCACGATCCCGGTCAGCAGCATCGCGACCACCGAGCCGATGCCGAGGCTGAGCAGGAGCAGACCGAGCACGCCGTCGTCGACGCCGAGCCGCGTCTTCGCGAACGGCACCAGCGGCGCCCAGCATGCGATGCCGAAGCCGGCAACGAGGAAGGCAAGCCGGGTCGCAAGGCGTGTCGCCGGCCGGTCGGCAGAGGACAATGGAATCTCCGGGGGGAACAGAGGCGGGAGGAATGACAAGCCCGAAGATTGTTGCGACTTTATGTCGGCGGCAGCTCGTTGGCTCTGTGTCGCCCCATGTCAATCCGCCTCGTCAAAAATATTCCACTTTACCGAAATTCGGTTTTGACGTATGTATCGCCCATCCCGGCTCAACCAGGAGGGGCGATCTCGAGGTCGTCTTGATCGCGAGCCGGGCTTGCGGTGGACGCGGCAGCGTCGGCACGAGAGGTGCGGGCAGGGCGGGTAGTCCCTGTGAGTCCGTGGCCGCGTGCGGACGACGGCGCTGCTAGGCTTCGTCTCGCTCGTAAGTTTCCGGCTTCGTCGACGAGGCACGGGAATACTGCAGCGACATGGCGGGCCGTGCGTACGGCAAAACCGTGTGGTCCTGGCCGTCGTTGCTACGGTCAAGCCTACCGCGGAGGTGCGAGCGAGCCCAACCGGGCAGACTGCATCATCCAATCCGCGGGGCGAGGGAGGCCAGAAGGACATTCGGCTCCCGGGAGAGCGCGGCATAAGCCGTCCGACCATCGCGCAGGGAAGGCCGAGTGATCGGCACCCACCTGTATGCTGCTGTGCGGTTCTTCTGCGTGTGCATTTTGCGCAGCAGACCGCGGGTGCGTTGTCAGCACCCGGCCTTCCCTGCGCCCTCTTGGATTTGAGGGTGGAGACGCAAGCAAAGCTCGGGCGAAACGCGCCGCGAGAATGCGAAGGCGCGTCTGCGAGTTCAGATGCAGTTGGAAGAGCGATGTCGTTTCCTCATACTCCGTCATTGCGAGCGCAGCGAAGCAATCCAGAGTTTTTCCGCGGAGGGATTCTGGATTGCTTCGCTGCGCTCGCAATGACGACTGAGACAGCGCGCCGCCCACCGCTCTCGTGCCCCGGACGCAGCGCAGCGCTTCCCCGGCGATGCGAGCATCGTCCGGTGCGCTGCGCTGCAGAGCCGGGGTCCATGTCGCGGCGTGTCGCCCTGGGTCCCGGCTCTGCGCCGCAACGCTCGCGCGCTGCGGCTTGTCCGGGACACGACAGGGCGGCAGAGGGGCCACTCACTTGCAGATGACGTCGTCGGGAGAGCGTAAGCTCGGCGGGGGACGTTGTTAACCCGCCAGGATCCGCCGGCAGGCATCGACGAAGACCTCTGCGCCGGTGACGATATCGGCGTCGGCGGTGTTCTCGGTCCAGTGATGGCTGATGCCGCCGATCGATGGCACGAACAGCATGCCCGCGGGCATCACGGTCGCGAGCATCTGCGCATCGTGGCCGGCGCCACTGGGCATGCGAACGCATCGTCCACCGGCCATGGCCTTGGTTGCGGCTTCGATCGCATCCTGAAAGCCTGCGTTCATCATGGCGGGCGCGCCGGTGCGCAGCTTCTCGACGGTGACGGTGCACGGGCCGCTCGCGCTGGCATCATTCGCCATGGTCCGCAGCAGCTGCTCCAGCCTGGCAATTACGGCGGGATCGTCGTCGCGGATCTGGAACAGCATCTCGGCGCCGCCCGGAATGATGCTCGGCGCGCCCGGATCGAGCGTAATCCGCCCGGTGGTCCAGACCGTGCGCGGACCGCAGGCGGCCGGAAAACGTTCGTCGATCGCCACGCAGAACTTGGCGAGCGCGAGCCCCGCATCCTTGCGCACCGCCATGCGCGTGGTGCCGGCGTGGTTTTGCTCGCCGACAAAGTTGATCTGGTACTGCCAGATGCCGACGATGGACGTCACGACGCCAATCGCGAGCTTGCCGCTTTCGAGCGTGTCGCCCTGCTCGATGTGAGCTTCCAGATATCCGACGTGCCGTCCCGGTTCGGTGGTGATGCGCCGGCGTCCCGCGAGGCCCATGTCGGCAAGTGCTTCGCGCATGGTGCGGCCGCTGGTGCGGTCGCGCGCGGCGTCGATGTCGGCTTCGGTGACCTGGCCGACATAGGAGCGCGAGCCGAGGAAATGGCCGAAATGTCCCTCCTCGTCGCACCAGGCGGCGACTTCCACCGCGCCATTGAAGGAAGGATCGGTGTTCAGCACGCGCGCAGCTTCCAGCGCGTAGACGACGCCAAGCGGGCCGTCGAGCCAGCCGGCGTAATTCTGGCTTTCCAGATGCGAGCCTGCCAGCAGCTTCGGCCCGGGCTTGGCGCTGGTGCCGAAGACATTGCCGATGCCGTCCACGGCCGCG
Source organism: Bradyrhizobium sp. 22 (assembly GCF_000482425.1). Taxonomy (NCBI): domain Bacteria; kingdom Pseudomonadati; phylum Pseudomonadota; class Alphaproteobacteria; order Hyphomicrobiales; family Nitrobacteraceae; genus Bradyrhizobium; species Bradyrhizobium sp. 22. The sequence continues at coordinate 397,567 of NZ_KI519400.1, read as the reverse complement.
GAGAGATTGGCCTCTGGCAGCTTCTGCACGAGCCATTCCAGCGAAAGCCTGTGCGGCTCGGAGAAGGTCGGCTTGTGCACGCCACTCTTGTAGGCGCCAAAGGCGCGCAGCGCATGGAGATCGGCAAGCACGCGATGTCCGTCGGCGCGAGTGTCAGGCATGTTCGGCAACCCTGAGCGCTTCGGTGCGGATCTCCTCGACCAGCCGTTCCTTGAGCTGGACGAATTCCGGCGTCGTCTTGATCTTGTAGGAGCGCGGATGCGGCAGGTCCACATCGATTTCGGCCTTGATGCGGCCGGGGCGCGCGCTCATGACGATGACGCGGCTGCCGAGGAAGATGGCTTCCTCGATGTCGTGGGTGACGAACAGCACCGTTTTCTGGTCGCGTTCCCAGATCCCCAGCAGCATCTCCTGCATCAAGGCGCGGGTCTGGTTGTCGAGCGCGCCGAACGGCTCGTCGAGCAGCAGGATCTTGGGATCGTTGGCGAGCGCACGCGCGATCGCCGTGCGCTGCTGCATGCCGCCGGAGAGCTGTTTCGGCCAATGATTCTCGAAGCCGGACAGCCCGACCTGGCGGATGAAGGCATCGGCGATCCCATGGCGCTCCGCCTCGGCCACGCCGCGCTCGCGCAGGCCGAAGGCGATGTTCTCGCGCACGGTGAGCCAGGGAAACAGCGTGTAGGACTGGAACACCATGCCGCGATCGGCACCGGGGCCGGCCACCTCGCGCCCGTCGAGCGTGACGCGCCCGCTGGTCGGACGGTCGAGGCCGGCGACGATGCGCAGCAGGGTGGACTTGCCGCAGCCGGAGGGGCCGAGGATGGTGACGAAGTCATTGTTGCCGATGACGAGGTCGGTCGGCTCCAGCGCCCTGGTCGGCGCGTTGCCGTGGCGCGCCGGGAAGGTGCGCGAGACCTGCTCGATCTTGAGGATCGTCATGCCAGCCTCCACGGAAACAGCCAGGCGTTGAAGGCCTTGAACAGGAAGTCCGAGAGCAGGCCGATCAGCCCGATCACGATGATCCCGAAGATGATCTGACCGGTGTTGAGCAAGGCCTGGCTGTCGGTGATCATGTGCCCGATGCCCGAGGAGGAGCCGATCAGCTCGGCGACGATGACATAGGTCCAGGCCCAGCCCAGCACCAGCCGCAGGATCTCGGCGATCTCGGGCGCGGAGGAGGGCAGCAGCACGCGGCGGATGATGCCGCGATCGCTCGCTCCAAGCGTATAGGCGGCCTCGACCAAATCGCGCCGCGTCGCGCCGACGGTCACGGCGACCATCAGGATGACCTGAAACACCGAGCCGATGAAGATGACGAGCAGCTTCTGCAATTCGCCGATCCCGGCCCACAGGATCAGCAGCGGGATGAAGGCGGAAGCGGGCAAATAGCGGGCGAACGAGACGAACGGCTCGAGGAAGGCTTCGACCGGCTTGTAGGCGCCCATCAGCACGCCGAGCGGCACCGCGATGACCGCGGCGAGCGCAAAACCGCCGACGACGCGCCAGATCGTCATGCCGATGTCGTAGACGAAGCCTTGCTTGGCGAGGAGGTCATAGCCTTCCTGCACCATGGTCAGGGGATTGGCGAGGAAGGTCTTCGAGACGTAGCCGCCGAGCGTCGCCCATGACCACAGGGCAACGAACAGCACGAAGAACGCAAGGCCATAGGCCACGCGCTGCTTCGATGTAACAGGATCCAGGGGACGCATCGACGATTATCCGGGCAGTGAACGGATCTGCCGGCCCCGCCGCGAGACGGAGCCGGCAGCTCCTGAAGCGACTTACTTGATGAAGCTGGCGTCGTAGAGGTCCTCGACCTTCGGCGCGGACTTGATGATGCCGATCTCGAGCAGAAGCTCGGCGGCCTCCTTGTTGAAGGTCAGGAAGTCGCCGGCGAAGAACTTCTGGTTGGCGGCCTTGTCCTGCCAGCGCAGATATTTCGCCGAATTGCCGAACTGCTCGCCGGTCTGCTTCACGTCGGCGCCCATGATCTCATAGGACTTGGCCTGGTCCTTGGCGATCATGTCGAGCGCCTCGAAATAGCTGTCGGCGAGCGCCTTGGCGGCCTTGGGATTCTCGGTGAGGAATTTCGGCGTGCAGCCGAAGGTGTCCATGACCATCGGATAGTCCAGCGTGGTGGCGATGATCTTGCCCTTGTCGGGGGCGGCGCGCACCGTCGACAGATAGGGCTCGTAGGTCATCGCGGCGTCGTTCTGGCCGGAGACGAAGGCCTGTGCGGCGGCGGCCGGCTCCAGATTCACGACGGTGACGTCCTTCACCGACAGGCCGTTTTTCTTGAGCATCCAGGCCAGCGCGAAATAGGGCGAGGTGCCGGGCGCGGAGGCGGCGACGGTCTTGCCCTTCAGGTCCTTGATCGCGGCGACGTCGTTGCGCACGGCCATGCCGTCGGCACCGTAGCTCTTGTCGAGCTGGAAGATCTGCTTGGTCGCAACGCCGTTGGCGTTCCAGGAGATCCAGGTCTCGACGGTCGTCGCCGCGCACTGGATGTCGCCGGAAGCGATGGCGAGATGACGGTCCTTCTGCGGAATCTTCTTGATGGTGACGTCGAGGCCGTTCTTCTTGAAGATGCCGGCCTCCTTCGCCAGCGTCAGCGGCGCAAAGCCGGTCCATCCGGAGATGCCGACGCCGACCTTGACGTCGTCGGCGAGCACGGGCGTGGCGGCCGCAAGAGCAATGATTGTCGCAAATATCGTCGAATTACGCATGATTGTCGTCCTCTGCCGATCGGTGGATTGACGTCCTGTTGATCTTCATATCGGCCCCGATGGGCCGTTGCTCGAAGCGTTGCACGATTTGTGCCGACATGTTCTCTCAGCCTCCCTTGAACCGTGCGACAAGGCGGTGAGAGTCACCGGGATAGAGCAGGCGCACGGCGGTGATCGTGCGCGCGCTGCGCCAGGTGTAACGGTCGATCACCAGACAGGGCGCGCCGACGGCGATCGCGAGCGCGGCCGCCATATGATCGTCGGCAATGATGGCGCTGATTGTGTGCTCGGCCTCCGTCCACGGGACGTGGTGAAGCAGCCACGAGCCGGGCGGCTCGCGCGAGAAATCCGCGGTCGCGGCGTCAGGCACGGACGACAGGTCAATCAGCCGGTCCTCGACGGCGAACGGCACGTTGTCGGCGCTGTGCCGGCAGGTGACCGCAACCACCTTGCCGGCCTTCTTCACGCCCAGACGATCACGGTCGGCAGCGGTCGCGGGGCGCAGCTTGCGCTGGATCAGCTCATAGCCATAAGCGCGCCCCAGCGCGGTGATCTCGGCGCGGATGTCGGCGATCTTGAGCACAGCCGACATGTGCTGCGGCCGGCGCACGAACGAGCCGGCGCGCCGCCGCCGCTCGATCAGATCTGCCTGCGCGAGCTCCGACAGCGCCTTGTTCACCGTCATGCGCGAGCAGCCGTAACGCGCCACCAGCTCATGCTCGAACGGAATGCGATGGCCGGGCGGCCATTCCCCGGTCAGGATGCGCTTTTCGATGTCGGCGCGAATCCGCTTGTAGAGCGTCGGCTTGTCCGCGGCATCGGTGACGAGGCTCATGCAACGAGCCTCCGCACCGCTGCGTTGAAGCGCTCGCGCGCCGCCTGACGCAGCCTGTGCCGGCCGCCCTCGACAACCTTTTCGCCGCCGGAAAAGACGCAGTCGATCGCGCCGCTGCCCGCCGCGAAGATCCAGCCGTCGATAGCCGCATCGCCCTGGCGTCCCGCCAGCGAGGGATGTGCGGCGTCGAGCGTGACGATGTCGGCGCGCGCGCCGGGCACGAGGCCGATCGTCGTCTGCGCCAGCGCCTGGGCGCCGCCCGCGATCGCATGATCGTACAGCGTGCGTCCGGTCGAGCGGCCGGCGCCGGCAGACAGCACGTTGCGTTCGTGGTGCTTGAGCCGCTGGCCGTATTCGAGCTGACGCAATTCGTCGGCGACGCCGACCAGCACGTTGGAATCGGTGCCAATGCCGAATGCGCCGCCGGCGTCGAGAAATTCGCGGCCGGGAAAGATGCCGTCGCCAAGACTGGCTTCGGTGATCGGGCAGAGCCCCGCGACCGCGCCGGTCGCCGCGAACGCGCTCACTTCCGCATCCGTCATGTGGGTCGCGTGAATGAGGCACCAGCGCCGGTCCAGCGGCGCGTGCTCCAGCAGCCACTGCACCGGGCGGCGGCCCGCCCAGGCCAGGCAATCCTCGACTTCCTTCACCTGTTCGGCGGCGTGAATGTGCACCGGTCCGCCGTTCGCGAGTGGAACGATGGCCGCGAGCTCGTCCGGCGTCACCGCGCGCAGGCTGTGCGGCGCGATGCCGATGTTGGCGCCGGGCAACGTGCTGATCGCCTTGCGCGACGCCGTCATCAGCGCCGCGTACTGATCGACCGAGCAGACGAAGCGGCGCTGGCCGGCCTGCGGCGCAGCGCCGCCGAAGGAGCCGTGCGCATAGAAACTCGGCAGCAGCGTCAGCGCAATGCTCGATGCCTCGGCAGCCTCTGCGATCCGCGCGGCCATCTCCGCGATATCGGCATAGGGAGAGCCGTCGCGGTCGTGGTGCAGATAGTGGAATTCGCCGACGCGGGTAAAACCGCGCTCCAGCATCTCGACATAAAGCAGCGTCGCAACGGCCGCGACGTCGTCCGGCGTCATGGCCAGCGCAAAGCGATACATCGTCTCGCGCCAGGTCCAGAACGTATCGGTGCTGTCGCCGCGCAGCTCCGCAAGCCCTGCCATGCCGCGCTGGAAGGCGTGGCTGTGCAGGCTCGCCAAACCCGGAAGTGCGATGGCGTGGCGCTCGTCGCCGGCGGCAGGGGGCACGCCCGCGGTCACCGCCGCGATCGCGCCGGCGGTGATCACCACCTGCACGTCATTGGCCCAGCCCGAGGGCAGGAGCGCGGAGGCGAAATGCAGTCGGGTCATGATCAATACACGCCGGCTGGACAGAACCACCTTACGATTATATGTCTAGACATATAAGTCAAGCATCCCACCCCAGGGGAAGTGGCATGGCAGAGCGCTTCGACCGGATCTGGCACAATGCCCGTCTCGTCACGATGCGGGCCGACCGTCCTGATCTCGGCGAGATCGAGCACGGTGTCATCGCCGCGCGCGGCGGCCGTATCGTCTACGCCGGTGCGGCGACGGACTTTCCCGCGGATGCGGATGCGAACGAGCGGATCGACTGCGAGGGGCGCTGGATCACGCCCGGCCTCGTCGATTGCCACACCCATCTCGTCTATGGTAGCAACCGCGCGCACGAGTTCGAGCTACGCCTGAAAGGTGCGAGCTACGAGGAGATCGCGCGCGCCGGCGGCGGCATCGTCTCCACGGTGGCGGCGACGCGCAAGGCGAGCGAGGCAGAGCTCGTCGCGAGCGCGCTGCCGCGGCTCGATGCGTTGATTGGCGAGGGCGCTACCACCGTCGAGATCAAATCCGGCTATGGCCTCGATACCGAGACCGAGATGCGGCAATTGGCGGCCGCGCGCAGCCTCGGTCGCCAGCGGCCGGTTGCGATACGCACGTCCTTTCTCGGCGCCCACGCGCTCCCGCCGGAGGCTGATGGCGACAAGGATCGCTATATCGATCTCGTCTGCAAACAGATGCTGCCCACCGTTGCGGAGGCGGGCCTCGCCGACGCTGTCGACGCCTTCATGGAGGGCATTGCGTTCTCGGCCGCGCAGACGGCGCATGTGTTCGAGACGGCGGGAGCGCTCGGGCTACCGGTCAAGCTCCACGCCGATCAGCTGTCGAATCTCGGCGGCGCGGCACTTGCTGCAAGATTCTCGGCGCTATCGGCCGATCATTTGGAGCATACCGACGAGACCGGCGCCGCCGCGATGGCGAAAGCCGGAACTGTCGCGGTGCTGCTGCCCGGCGCGTTCTACTTCATTCGCGAGACGCAGAAGCCGCCGGTTGAGGCTTTCCGCAAACATGGAGTGCCCATGGCGCTAGCGACCGATTGCAATCCCGGCAGCTCGCCGCTGACCTCGCTGCTGCTCACCATGAACATGGGCGCAACGCTGTTTCGGATGAATGTGGCCGAGTGCCTTGCCGGGATCACCCGCGAAGGCGCGCGTGCACTCGGCGTGCTCGATGAGACCGGGACGCTGGAAGCAGGCAAATGGTGCGATCTCGCGATCTGGGACGTCGAGCGGCCCGCCGAGCTCGTCTACCGCATCGGCTTCAATCCGCTGCATCGCCGGGTATGGAGGGGCCAGTGACGGAGCAGGGCGGAGCGATCGTCGTCACGCCGGGAACGGTCAGCCTCGCCGATCTCGCGGGCGTGATTGCGGGCGCTCCCGTCGTGCTCGACCCATCGTTCTGGCCGCGCGTGGAGGCGGCTGCCGAAATCGTCGCAAAGGCCGCGCAAGCCGCTGCGCCGGTCTACGGTATCAACACGGGGTTCGGGAAGCTCGCCTCGAAGCGCATTGCGCCCGGCCAGACCGCGCTGCTCCAGCGCAATCTGATCGTGTCGCATTGCTGCGGCGTCGGCCCCGCGACTCCGGAGCCGATCGTTCGCCTGATGATGACTCTGAAGATCGTCTCGCTCGGCCGTGGCGCCTCCGGTGTACGCCGCGCGGTGATCGAGCAGCTGCAGGCCATGATGGCGCGGGGCGTCACTCCGCTGGTGCCGCAGCAGGGCTCGGTCGGCGCCTCCGGCGATCTCGCCCCGCTCGCGCACATGACGGCGGTGATGATCGGCGAGGGACAGGCCATCGTTGACGGACAAGTCGTGCCGGGCGGCGAGGCGCTGGCATCCGCCGGCCTCGTGCCGCTGACGCTGGGCCCCAAGGAGGGCCTCGCGCTGATCAACGGCACGCAGTTCTCGACCGCCTACGCCGTCTCCGGCGTCCTGCGCGCCTTCGGCCTGGTGCGCGCCGCGCTCGTCACCGGTGCATTGTCGGTCGATGCGGCGATGGCGTCGACGGCGCCGTTCCGTCCCGAAATTCAGGCGCTGCGCGGCCATGCCGGCCAGATCGCCGCGGCCGCCACGCTGACTGCACTGCTCGACGGCAGCGACATCCGCCTGTCGCATCTCGAAGGTGACGAGCGCGTGCAGGACCCCTATTGCCTGCGTTGCCAGCCGCAGGTCGCGGGCGCCGCGCTCGATCTGATCACGCAGGCCGCGCGGACGCTGATCGTCGAGGCCAACGCCGTCACCGACAATCCGCTGGTGCTGGTCGAAACCGGTGAGATCGTCTCTGGCGGCAACTTCCACGCCGAGCCGGTGGCATTCGCCGCCGATGCCATTGCGCTGGCGCTGTCGGAGATCGGCGCCATCAGCGAGCGGCGCATTGCGACGCTGGTCGATCCCGCGCTCAATTTCGGCCTGCCGCCGTTCCTCACTCCCGATCCCGGCATCAATTCCGGCTTCATGATCGCCGAGGTGACGGCCGCCGCACTCTATGCCGAGAACAAGCAGCGCGCAGCTGCCTGCTCGATCGATTCGACGCCGACCAGCGCCAACCAGGAAGACCACGTCTCGATGGCGGCGCACGCGGCGCGGCGGCTGTCCGACATGGCCGACAATCTCGCCGCCATCCTCGGCATCGAGCTTCTGGTCGCCGCCCAAGGCATCACGCTGCGCGCGCCGCATGCGACGAGCAGGCCGCTGGCTGCTGTCATCGCCGTATTGCGCGAGCAGGTGCCCGCGCTGGGTGCCGATCGCTACATGGCCGGTGATCTCGCCAAGGCCGCTGCGCTGGTCGAGGCCGACACTCTGCCTGCTACCGCGCTCACAGCGCTTCCATCCGATCCGTTTCCGAGACTTGATGAGAGGTCCGCATGAACCGCCGACTGGACAATGACCGCACCATCCGCGCGCCGCGCGGCAGCGAGATCAGCGCCAAGAGCTGGCTGACGGAAGCCCCCTTGCGCATGCTGATGAACAATCTCGATCCTGACGTCGCGGAACGTCCGAGCGAGCTCGTCGTCTATGGCGGCATCGGCCGTGCCGCGCGCGACTGGGAGAGTTTCGACCGGATCGTTGTGGCCTTGCGCAAGCTCGAAGCCGACCAGACGCTGCTGGTCCAATCCGGCAAGCCGGTCGGCGTGTTCCGCACCCACACCGACGCGCCGCGGGTACTGATCGCGAACTCCAACATCGTGCCGCACTGGGCGACGCTCGATCATTTCAACGAGCTCGATCGCCAGGGCCTGATGATGTACGGCCAGATGACGGCGGGCTCGTGGATCTATATCGGCAGCCAGGGCATCGTGCAGGGCACCTACGAGACCTTCGTCGAGGTCGGGCGGCGCCATTATGGCGGCAGCCTCGCCGGCAAATGGATTCTCACCGCCGGCCTGGGCGGCATGGGCGGCGCACAGCCGCTGGCCGCGACCATGGCGGGGGCCTCGATGCTCGCGGTTGAATGCCAGCCAAGCCGCATCGAGATGCGCCTGCGCACCGGCTATCTCGACCGCCAGGCCGCAAATCTCGACGACGCGCTGACGATCATGGCGGATGCCGCGAAGACGAAGAAGGCAATCTCGGTTGGCCTGCTCGGCAATGCCGCGGAGATCTTCCCTGAGCTGGTGCGCCGTGGCGTCAAGCCTGATATCGTTACCGACCAGACCAGCGCGCATGATCCGATCAACGGGTACTTGCCAAAGGGTTGGACGCTCGCGCAGTGGGAAGCCAAGCGCGCGTCCGATCCAAAGGCGGTCGAGCGTGCCTCCAAGACCTCGATGGTCGAGCACGTCCAGGCCATGCTGGATTTCCACGCGCAGGGCATTCCGACGCTCGACTACGGCAACAATATCCGCCAGATGGCGCAGGACATGGGCCTGAAGAACGCCTTCGATTTCCCGGGCTTCGTGCCCGCCTATATCCGCCCTCTGTTCTGCCGCGGCGTCGGACCGTTCCGCTGGGCCGCGTTGTCGGGCGATCCCGAGGACATCTTCAAGACCGATGCCAAGGTCAAGGAGCTGATGCCGGATGACAAGCATCTTCACAATTGGCTCGACATGGCCAAGGCGCGCATCAAATTCCAGGGCCTGCCGGCGCGGATCTGCTGGGTCGGCCTTGGCGATCGTCACCGCCTCGGCCTTGCCTTCAACGAGATGGTGGCGCGCGGCGAGTTGAAAGCGCCGATCGTGATCGGCCGCGATCATCTCGACAGCGGTTCGGTCGCGAGCCCCAACCGCGAGACCGAGGCGATGAAGGACGGTTCGGATGCGGTGTCGGACTGGCCGCTGCTGAACGCGCTGCTCAATTGCGCCAGCGGTGCGACCTGGGTTTCGCTGCATCACGGCGGCGGCGTCGGCATCGGCTATTCGCAGCACGCCGGCATGGTGATCGTCGCCGACGGCACGGCCGAGGCTGCGAAGCGCATCGAACGCGTGCTGTGGAACGATCCCGCCAGCGGCGTCATGCGCCACGCCGACGCCGGTTACGACATCGCGATCGACTGCGCGCGCGACAAGGGCCTCGATCTGCCAAGCCTTGCGAAGTAGCGGCGCCTCAGGCCACGACCCTGGCTCCGCGGCCGTCGAGACGCTGGCGTTCGTTCGCCAGGTACTCGGCGATCGCATCAGCCGGCATGGGTTTCGCGAAATAGTAGCCCTGGATGAAATCGCACCCGAGCCGGCGCAGGCTGTCGAGCTGGGCGCGGGTCTCGACGCCCTCGACGACGCAGGCGATCTCCATGTCGTCACAGAGGCCCGCAAGCGATTTGATGATCTTGTGGCTGACCGGGTTCTCGTTGATCTCGGCGACGAAGCTGCGGTCGACCTTGATCTTGTCGAGCGGCAACCGGTGCACGTGGCTCAACGACGAATAGCCGGTGCCGAAATCGTCCAGCGAAATGCCGCAACCCATCGCCTTCAGCGTGGCGATCGACTGCTGCGCGCGGACGAAATCGAAGGTGACGGCAGTCTCGGTGATCTCGAAGTCGATCCGGCGGGGCGACAGACCGCTTTTCTCGATGATCGAGATCAGCGGCAATATGCCCTCGGCGGCACAGACGTCGTGAGCGGACAGGTTGAACGACAGGCGGAGGTCGTCGGGCCAGGTTTTGGCCGTGGCGAGGGCGCGCGCCAGCAGCGCCTGTGTCAAAGGACGGATCAGACCGATGCGCTCAGCGGCGGGAATGAAGTCGGCCGGAGAGACCCAGCCCAGACGGGGACTGTGCCAGCGGGCCAGCGTCTCGAAACCCGCGGTGTGCTCGCTCATGGCATCGACGATGGGCTGGAAAACCAGCTCCATCTCGGCGCCGAAATCGGAGGTGCGCAACAGATTCTCGATCACGCCACGGCTGCGGATCTCGGCCTCGAGCTCGCTCGAGAAGATCACGGTGCGGCCGCGCTGATGGCGCTTGGCGTGATAGAGCGCGTAGTCGGCGCATTCATAGAGCGCTTCCGAGGTCGTCGCGGAGTCCGGGAACGACGCGAAACCAATCGAGCAGGACAGACCGGTATGAGCGGTGTCGAGCTGGTAGGGCAACTTAATCTGACTGGCGATCCGTTCGCCGAGGCGCGTCAGGTCCGCGTCCTCGGGGTCGCCGCAGACGATGAGGCCGAACTCGTCGCCGCCGAGCCGGGCGAATTCCACGCGCTGCGGGCCAAAGCCCTCGCAGACCTCGCGGATGCGCCGGCCCGCCTCGATCAGGACGCGGTCGCCGACCGAGTGACCGTAATTGTCGTTGATCGGCTTGAAGCCGTCGAGGTCGATGATCCCGACCGCGACGCGGACGTGCCTGCGCTCGGCGTCGGCAAAGGCGCTCGACAGCTCGGCGAAGAAGCGGCGGCGGTTCGGCAGCTCGGTGAGGGAATCGAGATTGGCGAGGCGGAAGTTCTCGTCCGAGAGCGCCTGCGTCGCCGCCTGTTGCGCGAGCAGCGACTTGCGGCTGGCGACGAGATCGGCGAAATCGCGGTAATAGATGAACAGCACCGTTACCATCGCGCCGGAAACCAGGAGATTGTTGACGGCCGTCGCCTTCAGCGTCGGCTCGCCCGTGGCGAAGAAGAACAGCACATAAGGCACGTCGACGATCAGCGTCACGATCAGCGCCGCCGAGCGCAGATGCATCAGCGAGAAGATGCAGCCGATCACCGTGACTGCCATGTAGAAGGCGACCTGGCTCTTGGCGAAGGGATCGCCGTAGGGATAGAGCGCGAAGGACCAGGCGGTGAATCCGGCGCTGATCGGCAGGGTCAGCCAGTTGGTCGCGCGCAGATTGCGCAGGATGTCGGCGTCGCTGCGCACCTGGTGACGCTGGCGTAGCCACCAATAGCCGCGCAACCCTGCGAGCACAGTCAGCACGCCGGGCACGATCATCGTCAGCCAGTCCGGCGCCACGTTCACGTAGGTGTAGGCCACCGCGATCGTGTTGCTCATGAGGATGAAGTAGAGCAGCGGGACCTGCTTGGAGAAGGCGCCGAACTGCGCGCGCATCAGATCCGGATTGTCGGCCGGAACGCGAAACAGCCGAACTGCGGCGGCGAGAAGAGACTTCAAATCTGCAACAGGCATTGAAAATACGAGCCCCGGCTACCCTGAAAACGCCGGCGATCTTGCATGATGGGGGTAAAGGGCGCGTTAGATTGATGCGCACCGACGGACCGGATCGGGTCGGGGGCCACAGCATCTCTTCCGTTTGCAGGCGTCGGTGAGGCCGCGTTAACGATAAGGGGCCGCAGAAGCGGGCGCATCGGCTGCAAATTCCGGCAAGAAGCCGCTGCTACGTTCTGCTAACCATGCGTGGCGGCGCAACGTGATGCCCCACCTCACCTCGCTGGGGCGGGTAATCGCATAGGGGCGATCTCCCATGTCGGAATATCAGCCGAGCAGATCGCGGCTTTCGTTGCAGCAGTCAAGGATCAGGCCAGAGCGGCCTGGCGCTCCCGGGCCGGTTCGCGGACTCGTTCGAGTTTCGCAGGCTCGGCGAGCCGCGTGAAACTGCGCTGGCTCGCCTGCGCGGGGCCCTCGACGATGACGCCCTCGCAGACGATCTGTCCGCCGAGCATCCTGAATTCCAGCTTGTCATAGCGCGGCATCGTCTCGCCGGGGGCGGGCGGCAGCAGCCCAACGCTTCCCTGGATGTTCAGCGTGGCTTCGCCGGTGCCGTGAAGCCGCGGATTCCACATCCTGATTCCGCTTTCCGCCCAGCGTTGCCGGATCAGCGCGGTACGATCGAGGGGCTCCGCGGCTCTCGCGCGAACCTGCGGCGCGCTGCGGACTTCCGGAGCAGGCGACACGAGCGCCGGAGCAGGCGCGATCTCGGTGATGACGCTGGCCGTGTCGGCGGGGTCGTGCTCTGCGGAGACCGCTGCGACGGGCGCAGCACTTTCCGCAACTACCGGCGCGATGGCAGCCGCATCGTCCGGCGAGGGACCGCTGTCGAAATCGATCTCGGAGACAGGCTCTGCCAGAACTTCGGCATCGGCAGATGTGACGCACGGCGCGTCTCCGCTTCGCTCGACGTCCACGATCGCATCAGAGGGGCGATCGTCGTCTACAGCAAGGGCGGGGCCATCAAGCGGATCACGCCCGACCGCGACGGGCGACGGCGATGTCTCCACCGCGGCGACGGCCTCGGCCGCGACCGGATCGTTGCTGATGGCTGGCTCGGGAGCATCTTCCGCCGTGGTTTCGATCTCGGCGGCCGAAGCCTTCTCATCGACGACCGGCTCAATGTCGGACGGCGTGTGCCGGGCGGAATCGTCGCCGGCGACGGCCTCGGTCGGCGCTGCCGGTGGGCTCTCCGCGATGACGGAGATCGCGGCATCATCCTCGGCGGACGGAGCCGCGGCCTCGCTCACGGCCTCATCGAGCCGCGAGGCCGTGCTAATTTCGGCGACCTGAGTCGAAGGGGCTTCTGCGATGCCTTGAGCCGCGACATCCTGGGCCGCGGTGTCTCGGACGATGACGGACGAGACGTCTGCCACGGCCGGCGTTGCATCAATGCTACCGCCCTGCGGCACGGGCCGAAGCCGGGTGAACGCCCATTTCACCGCAGGGATACGGCGCAGCAACGATATCAGTCTCGAAAGCACTAGGCGTTGTCCAAGAGATACTCGGCGTGAGGCAATCGCTGATTCGCCAGCAATGTGAAAAACTGCCCCGGCCGTCACACCTCTGTCAATGTAGCCGAGATCAATTGCAGAACATCAACAGGGTGGTCGGTGCCGGTGGGTGACCTGATGAAGTGCCAGTCATCACCGACAGACCAATCGCCGTGAAGTCCGAGCGTCATCGGCCGCCACCGACGTGACGCGACCACGATATGTCCGCGCCGTGTCAAGCACTCGCCTTCAAGGAAGGACGGCGAAGCGGGATTTCGATCTTCCGACTATTTGCCGGCGCCCGCGCTGCCGCCGGTCTGGCTGCCAGTGCTGTTGGTGTTGGTGCCGCCGGCTGATGGTTGCTGCGCACCCTTGCCGTCGCTGGCCTCGTTCTGCATGTTCGACGAGCGTCCGGTCGTCATGCCCTTGGTGGCGGGACCTCGCGAGGAGGGGCCGACGTCGCTCTGGCCCGAGGCGCCCGGGGCGGGTTGTGTCTGCGCGACGGCGCTACCGGTCGCCAGCGCCATGATGCATGCCGATGCCAAGACGAGCTTCTTCATGGGATTCTCCTTGACTTTACATCCCAGACAATCCGCCTGCGCCGGCGACGTTCCTGCCGAATTGCGGCCATCGCTTCAACCCTGAGCGGTTGAACGTTGCTGGTTCCCGTCAACGTCCCAAGCGGCTATTGAGGGACCGTCATTGCTTGCTAGGAACGCCGCATGAGGAAGATTGCCACCCTTGGAGCGCTGCTGCTCTGGTCCACCATCGCGGTCGCGCAGGATCGCGCCATCACGGTCGCCTCGACCACCTCGACGGAACAATCAGGCCTGTTCGGCCATCTGCTGCCGCTGTTCGAGAAAGCCGAAGGCATCAGGGTGAAGGTCGTCGCCGTCGGCACCGGCCAGGCGCTCGACATCGGCCGGCGTGGCGATGCCGACGTCGTGTTCGTCCATGACCGGCCCGCCGAAGACAAGTTCATGTCGGAAGGGCAGGGTGTGAAGCGCTTCGACGTCATGTACAACGACTTCATCGTGGTCGGGCCAAAGAGCGATCCGGCGCGGATATCCGGCAGCAAGGATGTGGTCGAGGCGCTGCGCAAGATCGCGACCGCGAAGGCGCCGTTCATCTCGCGCGGCGACAAGTCCGGCACGCATGCGGCCGAACTGAGGCTGTGGAAAGAGGCGGGTGTCGACCTCAGCTCCGGCAAGGACAGCTGGTACCGAGAGATTGGTCAGGGCATGGGCCCGGCGTTGAACATGGCGTCGTCGTCGAACGCCTATGTTCTGTCGGACCGCGGCACCTGGCTTTCCTTCAAGAACCGCGGCGAGCTCGCCATCCTGACCGAGGGCGACAAGCGGCTGTTCAACCAGTACGGCGTCATGCTGGTGAATCCCGAGAAGCACCCGAACGTGAAGGCGAAGGACGGGCAGGCCTTCATCGACTGGCTCGTCTCGTCGAAGGGACAGGACGCGATCGCCGGCTACAAGGTCGGCGGCGAGCAGCTATTTTTCCCCAACGCGCCCCACTAGCAGGAACGCGACGGTCGACACCGCCACGCTCAGCGCGAGCAGGATCAGTCCAAGGCCGAGCGCCAGCGGCAGGTCGCCCTTGCTGGTCTCCAGCGCGATCGCCGTCGTCATCGTGCGGGTGAAGCCGCGGATGTTGCCGCCGACGATGATGATGGCGCCGACCTCGGCGATGGCGCGGCCGAACGCCGCAAGAAAGGCCGTCAGCAGCGAGGTCCGGCCCAGTGCGAACAGGAGCGCCATGCTGCGCAGGGCCGACAGCCCGTCGATCCGCGCCAGGTCGCCGTACTCCGCCCACAGCAGGCTTGCGGGCCGGTGCACCAGGGCGACCACGATGGGAGCGGCCAGCAGCGTCTGCGCGATGATCATGGCGGCCGGCGTGAACAACAGCCCGGCCGCTCCGAGCGGGCCCGAGCGCGACAGCAGCAGGTAGAGCGCGAGCCCGACCACGACCGGCGGAAGGCCAAGCAGCGCGTTGGTCAGCACGATGATCACCTGCCGCCCGCGGAAACGGGTGATCGCGAGCAAGGCTCCGATCGGCGCGCCGATCATGAGAGCAATGATGCTCGCGGTCAGGCTGACGCGCACCGACAAGGCGACGATGCCGAGCAGCTCGGCGTCGGCTTCGCCGATGAGCGAGAACGCAGCGCCAATGGATCGTGCGAAGTCGTTCATCCGGCCTGACGCTGTTGCGCCGGCAGCAGATCGAGCACCCGTTCGGAGGGACGGCAAAGCCTGACGCCCTTCGGCGTCACGACGATCGGCCTGTTGATCAGGATCGGATGCGCCATCATCGCATCGAGCAGCTGATCGTCGGTCAGCGCGGGGTCGTCGAGCCCGAGCTCTGCGTAAGCGGGCGCCTTGTCGCGAACCGCCTCGCGCACCGAGATCCCCATGCGTGCGATGAGCTGCTGCAGCAATGCCCGCGATGGCGGTGTCTTCAGATATTCGACCACATGCGGCTCGATGCCGGCGTTTCGGATTGTCGCGAGCGTCGTGCGCGACGTGCCGCATTCGGGATTGTGGTAGATGATCACGTCCATTCGAAAAGCCCCCACGCTCAGCAGCAGCTGAGCTGCTTCCGGACCCTCGCGCGGTCTCGCCGCGGCGAGCCGGCAACGGGCCTGTCGCGGACTAGACCACGATTCACGGCGCGATTTCCAGAAGCGGGCGTCGCGTGGTCCCATTCGTGGAGCTCAAGGGCGATCCGAAGCGTCCGGGCCGGCCCGTCTCTCCGCCGGGCGGCGCCGGGCCAAATTCGGGGGTCAAACCGCTTGGCGGGCGGCAAAATCGTGCCGTTTCGCGGCCGAGGGCGGCTTTATTCCGGCCCTGGATGCTTTAAGGAGAGGGCGGATCAGGTCGCGGCCGCGTTGTGGCGGTGCTAGACCCTGGTGCAGGAACAATGGGCCGTGCCGGCTGGCGCGCCCGCAAGGATGAAGGATATGAGGCAATGATCCAGACCGTTGGCATCATCGGGGCAGGGACCATGGGCAATGGCATCGCGCAGGTCTGCGCAGCGGCCGGGCTCTCGGTCGTGA
This sequence comes from Bradyrhizobium sp. 22, assembly GCF_000482425.1. Taxonomy (NCBI): domain Bacteria; kingdom Pseudomonadati; phylum Pseudomonadota; class Alphaproteobacteria; order Hyphomicrobiales; family Nitrobacteraceae; genus Bradyrhizobium; species Bradyrhizobium sp. 22. The sequence goes on along the minus strand of NZ_KI519400.1, from coordinate 381,499 downwards.
TGGTCGACATTTCCGATGCGGCCGTGAACCGCGGGCTTTCGACCGTCGGCGGCAGCCTCGAGCGCCTGGTCAAGAAGGAGAAGATGTCGGCGGCCGACCGCGACGCCACGCTCAAGCGCATCACCGGCACCACCGACCGGGCGAAGCTGTCGGATTGCGACCTGGTCATCGAGGCCGCGACGGAGAACGAGGAGCTCAAGGTCAAGATCCTGAAAGACCTCTGCGCCACCTTGTCGCCGCGCACGCTGGTCGCGACCAACACCTCGTCGATCTCGATCACCAAGCTCGCCGCCGCGACCGACCGTCCCGATCGCTTCATCGGCATGCACTTCTTCAACCCGGTTCCGGTGATGGCCCTGCTGGAGCTGATCCGCGGCCTGCAGACCTCCGACGACACCCATGCCAAGGCGCTCGATTTCGCCAAGCGCGTCGGCAAAGTGGCGATCACCGCCAAGAACAGCCCGGGCTTTGCCGTCAATCGCATCCTGTGTCCGATGATCAACGAAGCGATCTTCGCGCTGCAGGAAGGGATCGCGACCGCGGAAGAGATCGACGCCGGCATGAAGCTCGGCTGCAACCATCCGATCGGGCCGCTGGCTCTGGCCGATCTGGTCGGGCTCGACACCATGCTTTCGGTGATGGAGGTCTTTTACAAGGGCTTCAACGATCCTAAATACCGGCCAGCGCCGCTGCTGAAGGAAATGGTCGATGCCGGCCATCTCGGCCGCAAGACCGGGCAGGGCTTTTACAGCTACGGTACGTGAGTCAGGTTATTTGCGTTGCGACAAAGACGGTCGTGGCGCATTGCGCCTAGCATGACGTAGGCGCCCTTCCTTCTCCCCTTGTGGAAGAAGGTGGCGCGAAGCGCCGGATGAGGGGTTGGTTCCGCAATCTCCATTGCTTGAGGAGTGCGCGGAGACAGACCCCTCACCCGTCTCGCCGCTTCGCGGCGAGCCACCCTCTCCCACAAGGGGAGAGGGAAAGACGAAACGGATGAAGAGAGATATGTCGGATCGACTGAAGGCCGAGCGCGAGGCGGCGGCCGCACGGCGGAGCCTGCTGACGCAGGATGCGATCGAGCGCACCGGGATCACCGAAGAGATGATCGCGGAACTCGTCACCCGCTTCTATGGACGGGTGCGCGAAGATGCAAAGCTGGGTCCGGTGTTTGGAGTCGTGCAGAACTGGGACGAGCATCTCGCCAGGCTCAGGGATTTCTGGTCCTCGGTGGTGCTGATGAGCGGCCGCTATCACGGCTCGCCGATGCGGGCGCATCTGCCGCTCGGCCTGGCTGGTGACCATTTCGACCGCTGGCTCGATCTGTTCGAGCAGACCGCGCGCGAGGTCTGCCCGCCGCCAGCGGCCAGCCTGTTCATCGACAAGGCGCGTCGCATCGCCGACAGTTTCGAAATGGCGTCTGCAACCGTTGCCGGTTCGATCGCCGCGCCGCGCCACGTCCTCAGGCCCTGAGGACACCGGCTGCCTGCAGCTTATGCAGCGGCGGTCGCGCTGCGTTTGCGCAGCGCGACGAAAAGCGCACTGCACCAATTCCGGTATCATCGGTCTGATCTGCAAAATCATCATGCCGATCGCGTGGCGTGACGTTGCAATCGCGAAAACGCTTTGGTTGCATTCGGTCTTGCTCAATCAGCGCGAGCAAAGTCATATTGATGCACTGCGGCGCCAATTCTTCGCCTTGTTTTTGGCAGAGTTCCAGCGCCTGCTTGTGAACATGTCCCGCGCATCGTTCACCACCAATTCCTTATCGTCCGAAAGCTCCAGGGAACCCGACGCCGAGGTCGATGCCGAGCAGACGCGGCGAACAGTCCTGCTCGGCGCGCTCGCCGTCACCGCCTGCCTCGGTTGCTCCGCGCATGCGCGCGCAGGTGAGGATCCGCCCGGGTCCGACGAACGACCCCAGAAAGGCGATGTGCTCGTCTACTCCCAAGGCGACAAGGAGGGAAAGGCGATCACCGCGGCCGATCTGAACGCCGGCGGACCGCCGGTGCATGCATGGCCGAAGGATCCCAACACATCGGTCGTGCGCAGCGGCTCGCGGCTCAACGAGATCCTGATCATCCGGCTCGATCCCGCCGAGCTCGACGAGAAGACCCGCGCGCGGGCCGTCGACGGCATCATCGCCTATTCGGCGATCTGCTCGCATGCGGGCTGCCCCGTCACCGCCTGGGTGAAGAGCGATGTCGGCGACAAGGAGGTGTTCAAATGCATGTGCCACAACTCCGAATTCGATCCGCGCGCCGGCGCGCAAGTCGTGTTCGGACCGGCGCCGCGACGGCTCGCCGCGCTACCGCTGGCGCTGGCTGACGGTTCGCTCAGCATCGCCGGCAATTTCATGGGAAAGGTAGGTGGCGCGCAGCCAGGATGATGGACAGTTGCGGGCCGGGCCCGCGTCACGAAAGGCCGCATCCGCCAACGGCGGACGGGGGACGAACGACAAGAATTCACAACAAGAATTCAGAACGGATGAAAAAGGGGAACGTCCATGAATACTTCCATGACCAGGAAGCAATGGTTACTGTCCGGCTTCGTCGCCTTCACGTGTCTTGCATCCACTGCCGCCGTGTCCGGTCCGATCGAGAACTACTCGCCGGTCACCGCACAGCGATTAGAGAATCCGGAGCCGAAAAACTGGATGCTCTACCGGCGCACCTATGACGGGCACGGCTACAGTCCACTGGACCAGATCAACACCTCGAACGTGAAGAACCTCACGCCGGTCTGGACCTTCGCCACCGGCGTGGTCGAAGGCCACCAGGCGCCGCCGATCGTCAACAATGGCGCGATGTTCGTGACGACCCCGATGGGGCAGGTGATCGCGCTGAACGCGAAGACCGGCGACGAATACTGGCGCTACAAGCGGCAGCTCCCCGACGATCTGTTCCAGCTGCATCCGACCAACCGGGGCGTCGGCTTGTGGGAAGACAAGCTCTACCTCGCCACCACGGACGATCACGTGGTCGCGCTCGATGCCAAGACCGGCAAGGTGGTGTGGGATACCAAGGTCCAGGACTACAGGAAGGGCCAGTACTTGACGCTGATGCCGTTGATCGTCGACGGCAAGGTCATCGTCGGCGGCTCCGGCGGCGAGTTCGGCGTGCGCGGCTATGTCGTTGCCTATGATGCCAAGGACGGCAAGGAGCTGTGGCGGACCTACACCATCCCCGGCGAAGGCGAGCCCGGTCACGACACCTGGCAGGGCGACGATTGGAAGAACGGCGGCGGTTCGGCCTGGATGACCGGCAATTACGACAAGGAGACCAAGACGATCTATTGGGGCGTCGGCAACGCCGCGCCGTGGCCCGGCGACTCCCACCCCGGCGACAATCTCTACACCTCCTCGGTGCTCGCGCTCGATCCGGACACCGGCAAGATCAAGGCCTACCACCAGTATCATCAGAACGATTCCTGGGATTGGGACGAGGTCGAGGCGCCGATGCTGATCGATCTGCAGCGCAACGGCCGCACCATCAAGAGCCTGGTGCATCCGGGACGCGATGCCATCTTCTGGGTGCTCGAGCGGACGCCGACCAAGATCAACTATGTCGCCGGTTGGCCGTTCGTTCATACGGACGTCTGGAAGGGCATCGACGAGACCGGCAAGCCGATCGTGGATCCCGCGCACAAGCCGGTGATGGGCAAGCGCGTTGAGTTCTGTCCGTCGCTGTGGGGCGGCAAGGATTGGCCGTCGGCTGCCTATAGCCAGAGGACCGGCCTCGTCTACGTCCCTGCCAACGAGAATTTCTGCGGCGGATTCACCGGCGAGAAGGTCCCGCTCAAGCCGGGCGAGCTCTGGCTCGGCACCAAGCCGGAGGACATCGGCCTGAAGACGAGGCCGGGAGCGGATCATTTCGGCGAGCTCCAGGCTTGGGATCCCGCCACGGGCAAGAAGGTGTGGCAGCACAACTTCCCCAAGTCGCAACTGTTCGGATCGGTCACGGCGACGGCGGGCGACCTCGTCTTCGTCGGCGGCACGAACGACCGCAACTTCCGGGCCTTCCACGCCAAGACCGGCGAGCTTCTCTGGGAGCAGAAGACCAATTCCGGCATCGTCGGCATGCCGGTGTCCTACGAGATCGACGGCACGCAGTACATCGCGATCCAGTCGGGCTGGGGCGTGGACGCGCAGCGCATCCAGGACGCGCTGGTGACCAACAACATCGGCATCGAAGCCAATGTGCCCCAAGGCGGCGTGGTCTGGGTGTTCGCATTGAAGAAATAGCTCCGCGGGCGGATCGAAGACAGCGGAGCAGCAGGGGGGTGGGAATGCGGCGGACGGCAACGTCCGCCGCATTTTTGTTTGTGTACTGGGATTGCCCGCGGGCCGCATACGCGTCGTCACGCCCGGGCTTGTCCCGCCTGCGCGGCCGTAGCCGCCTCGGCGCGGCGAAGGGCCGGGCGTCTACGTTCGTCGTGCCGCGCAAAAAGGCCGTAGATGGCCGGGATAGCCCGGCCATGACGGCATGAGGTCGCACAAGCTTACTTGCCCTGGCGATCCACCTTGTCCTTCTCCTTCTGGTTCATCTCCTGAACCTTCGGATCCGGATTATGCTGCCCGGTGGTCTGGGTGGTCGAGGCGGGCGGGGCATTGGCGTTGGGCAGTGAGGTCTGGTCCGGCGTGCTGGGACGGGTGGCCGAGGTCGGCGGCGCGGTATTGCTCTGGGCAAATGCGCCTGCGGCCGTCAAAAGAAAGGCGCTCGACAGCGACACTGCGAGCGCCTTTGAGAGTTTGGTCATCGATCTGCTCCTGTCAGATCGATGGAAACGGCCCGAGGCCGCTTCCGTTCCGTCCTACGCCTCCAGCTGCTTGCCGATCGGCAAGCTCCGGATACGCTTGCCTGTCGCCGCGAAGATCGCGTTGATCAGCGCCGGCGCGAAGGGCGGGACACCGGGCTCGCCGACGCCGCTCGGCGGCGTGTCGGGTCCGGGCGGCACGATGTAGACGTTGGTCACCGCAGGGGATTCGTCGATCCTGACGAGCTGGAAGTCGTCGAAATTCTTCTGCTGCACCTTGCCGTCCTTGAAGGTGATCTCGCCGTATTTGGCGAGACTGAGGCCCATGATCGCCGCGCCCTCGATCTGCGAGGCGATGCGCTCGGGGTTGACATAGGTGCCGCAATCGATCGCGGTGTCGACCCGGGGCACCGTCAGCTTGCCCTTGTCGTCGACGGCGACCTCAACGATGGTCGCGATGTAGCTGACGAAGCTGCGGTGCACCGCGATGCCCAGACCGTGGCCCTTCGGCACCTTGCGACCCCATTCGCCCTTCTCCGCGACCAGATCGACCACCTTGCGCAGGCGCGCGGTGTCGATCGGGTAGCTGTCCTGGGGCTCGCCGTAGTTCCAGAGGTCCTTCACGTTCGGCTTGACGATGCGAGGCGAGCCGATCAGCTCGATCAGCATGTCCTTCTGGTCGCGGCCGGTCGCCTGCGCGATCTCGCCGACCATCGATTGCACCGCAAAGGCGCGCGGGATGTTCGAGACCGAGCGGAACCAGCCGATGCGGGTGCGTGCGGCTGCTTCCGGATTCTCGCAGGAGATGTTGGCGATCTCGAACGGCAGGTCGGCGAGGCCCATGCCGATCTCGAACGGGGCCTGATGCACGGCGCCGGCGGCAAAGGTCGAGGCGATGCTGGGAGCCACGCTGCGGTGGCGCCAGGCGATCACCTTGCCGCTCTTGTCGAGGCCGGCTTCGATCCGCTCGACCGAGACGGTGTGCAGGAAGCCGTTGTGAATGTCGTCTTCGCGCGTCCACTGCACCTTGACCGGCACGCCAAGCTCCTTCGACAGCAGGGCGGCTTCGAGCGCGAAGTCGCATTTCGACTTGCGTCCAAACCCGCCACCCAGCAGCGTGACGTTGACCGTGACATTGCCTTCGGGAATGCCGAGCGTCTTGGCGACGTCCTCGCGGGTGCCGCCCGGGCTCTGCACCGGCGCCCAGATCTCGGCCTTGTCGCCCTTGACGTCGGCGACCGCCACCGGCGGCTCCATGCTGACATGAGCAAGATGCGGCAGGTAGTACTCGCCGACGATCACCTTGTCCGCGCCCTTCAAGGCTGCCTCCGCATCGCCCTCCTTGCGCACGACGAGGCCGGGCTTGCGCGAGGCCTCCTCGAGCTCCTTGCGATAGGCGACCGAATCATACTTGCCGTTAGGGCCGTCGTCCCAGGTCAGCTTCAATGCGTCACGGCCCTTGATCGCCGCGCCGGTGTTGCGCGCGATCACGGCGACACCCCCGAGCGGCTGGAACTTGGACGGCCACGGCCAGCCTTGAACCTTCATCACCTTCTCGACGCCGGGGACCTTCAGCGCCGCCTCCGGATCGAACGAGACGAGCTTGCCGCCGGTCACCGGCGGGCGCGCGATCACGGCATATTTCATGCCCGGCAGCCGCACGTCGGCGCCGTAACGCGCCTTGCCGGTGGTGATGTCGTGCAGATCGACCATGCCGATCTGGCCCTTGGTGAGGTAGCGGAAGTCCTTGGGGTCCTTCAGCTTGAGGCCTTCGATTGCTGGCACCGATTGCTTGGCGGCGTCGGCTGCGAGCTCGCCGAAGCCGAGCTTGCGGCCGCTGGCGCCGTGGACGACCTCATGATTGACCGCCTTGACCTCGGTCGCCGGCACGCCCCAGCGCTTCGCCGCAGCCTGCTCCAGCATGGTGCGGGCAGCGGCGCCGATCTGGCGCATCGGGATCAGATAGTGCCGCGTGCTGCGCGAGCCGTCGGTGTCCTGGTTGCCGAACTTGACCTCGTCGCCGTGGGCCTGCTGCACCTTGACCCTGTTCCAGTCGGCCTCCATTTCCTCGGCCACGATCAGCGGCAGACTGGTGCGCACGCCGGTGCCCATCTCCGATCGGTGCCCGACGATGGTGACGATGCCATCCGGGGCCACCGAAACGAACACGCGCGGATCGACCACGACGCCGTGCGGCATCTTGCCGGCGCCGGTCTCATAGGCGAGCGCCTGGCGCGACATCACGGGGGCGGCGAGGACGAAGCCGCCGGTGACGCCGAGCCCCTTCAGGATGCTGCGGCGCGAGACCTTCTCGACCCTGATATGCTTCTCGAAGCCGCGAAGCTTGCGGGGATTGTCGATGAAATTCATGTCACACTCCCGTCGATGCGAGATGGACGGCGTTCTCGATGCGCTGGTAGCAGCCGCAGCGGCAGATGTTGCCGGACATCGCCTCCCGGATCTGGTCATGCGAGGGCTTCGGGTTGTCCATCAGAAGCGCGGCGGCCTGCATGATCTGGCCGGCCTGGCAGAAGCCGCATTGCGGCACGTTGACCTGGCGCCAGGCCTTCTGCACCGGGTGATCGCCGTTCGGGTGCAATCCCTCGATCGTGGTGACCTCGCGTCCGGCGACGTCGTTCACCGACGTGACGCAGGCCCGCACGGCCTGCTTGTCCACGATGACGGTGCAGGAGCCGCACAGAGCCTGGCCGCAGCTGAACTTGGTGCCGGTCAGCCCGACCTCGTCGCGCAGGAACCAGAGTAGCGGGAGATCCGGGTCGCCGTCCCAGCTCTGTTCCTGTCCGTTGATCTTCACCTTGATCATGGTCATCCCTCGCTCTTCATAAGCATGCCAAATTGAAAATTCGCCGACGCCGGTCGGCGCAATGCCAGTTGCATCGCATCCCGGCCCACGATCCCGCACGGGCAGATCCCGGCAGGGGGCAGGAATACGAATCTCGATGTCCGGATGTGGTCGATACCTCCCGTTTGTTCTTGTTTGATTGTATGTCGCGCGGCATCGTGACGGCGCGATCGTAGCAGAGATCGCGCCGGCCCGGCGTTCACAGCCGGGTGTTCTCACCGGGAAAAGACTGCATCGATGATTTGTCAAAAGCAGGGCGCACCGGCGCGCCGCGTGCACGTCGCGTTCGCAAAACGTGACTGCGGCTAAAAAGGCTTCGTCCGCCAGCAAGACTGCACGGACGAAGCAGGATGCCTCAGTCGAGGGAGGGAGAAACGCAGACGCCGGGACTTCGAGACGGAAGTCGGAGGCGCTACGCAGTCATTCAGAGACCAGGACTGAGGGAGCTCGTCACCCTCATGGCCACGTGAGTTGCAGAGGCGGCGGCATCGCCGCGATCGTCCCGGCACCGGGGCCCGTCCGCTTCGCTGGCGCTGGTCGAGGCCATCGAGCGGACGGGGGCCGGCGAACGTCTAAAGCGCGATGCGACTAGGATGAATGGTCATCGCGCTTTAGGGTGTTGTTTAAGCATGATCTTTTCGGAAAACTGCTGCGCACTTTTCCGGATCATGCTGGCCTTGCTCAGGCGGCTTTGGCTTTGGCGACGTGGGTCGCGATCGCGTCCATCAGCGCCGGTGACAGGCAATCATAGGGCTCGAGCCCGATTTCCTTCAACCGCGCACGAATGCCGGACATCTGCTCCGGCTTCACGCCCGATTCGATCACGGAGGAGACGAAGGCGGCGAATTGCGGCGCCTGCGAGCCCTGCTCCTGGAATAGCTCGGGATGGATGAAATCGAGGCCGTAGAACGGGTGGCCCTTGTTCTCGATGCGGCCGTACATGTGGGTGCCGCAGGCCTTGCAGGCGTAGCGCTGGATCACCGCGGAGGGGTCGACGATCTGGAGCTTGTCGCCGTTCTCGAGCACGGTGACGTTCTGGCGCGGCACCACGGCGACGACGGAGAATGTCGCGCCCTGCGGCTTCCAGCACTTGGTGCAGCCGCAGGCGTGGTTGTGGGCGACGTCGCCCTTGATGCCGACCTTGACCGGATGGTCTTTGCATTTGCAGACGAGCGTGCCGCCGGCAAAGCTGCCGCTGCCCTGTTTGAGGCCGTTGTCGATCGAGGGGTGGAGTGCAACAGTCATGGGTCGATCCTCCTTGGGGTGACGGTTTCGGGCTAGAACACGACGACTGAACGGATGGATTTGCCCTCGTGCATGAGGTCAAAGCCCTTGTTGATCTCCTCGAGCTTGAGCACGTGGGTGATCATCGGATCGATCTGGATCTTTCCGTTCATGTACCAGTCGACGATCTTCGGCACGTCGGTGCGGCCGCGCGCGCCGCCGAACGCCGTGCCGCGCCAGTTGCGTCCGGTAACGAGCTGGAACGGGCGGGTGGAGATCTCCTTGCCGGCTTCGGCGACGCCGATGATGATCGAGGTGCCCCAGCCGCGGTGGCAGGCTTCCAACGCCTGCCGCATCACCGTGGTGTTGCCAGTGCAGTCGAAGGTGTAGTCGGCCCCGCCGTCAGTGAGGCCGACGAGGTGCTGGACGATGTCGCCGGTCACCTTCTTCGGGTTGACGAAGTGGGTCATGCCGAACCGCTTGCCCCACTCCTCCTTGGAGTCGTTGATGTCGACCCCGATGATCTTGTCGGCGCCGGCCATCTTGGCGCCCTGGATCACGTTGAGGCCGATTCCGCCAAGGCCGAACACGACCACGTTGGCGCCCGGCTCGACTTTCGCGGTGTTCACGACGGCGCCGACACCGGTGGTGACGCCGCAGCCGATGTAGCAGCTCTTGTCGAACGGGGCGTCCTCGCGGATCTTGGCGACCGCGATCTCGGGCAGCACGGTGAAGTTCGAGAACGTCGAGCAGCCCATATAGTGGTAGATCGGCTTGCCCTTATAGGAGAAACGGCTGGTGCCGTCGGGCATCACGCCCTTGCCCTGCGTCGCGCGGATCGCGGTGCAGAGATTGGTCTTCTGGCTGAGGCAGCTCTTGCACTGCCGGCATTCCGGCGTGTAGAGCGGAATGACGTGATCGCCCGGCTTCACCGAGGTCACGCCGGGGCCGATCTCGCGGACGATGCCCGCGCCCTCATGCCCCAGGATCGACGGGAAGATTCCCTCGCTGTCGAAGCCGTCGAGCGTATAGGCGTCGGTATGGCAGATGCCCGTCGCCTTGATCTCGACCAGGACCTCGCCGGTCTTCGGGCCTTCCAGGTCGACCTCGACGATCTCGAGCGGCTTCTTGGCTTCGAAAGCGACGGCGGCACGTGTCTTCATCGGTAGCTCCTCAAATTCTCATCAGACGCCAGGAAGTGGTCTTGGCAGTCCTCGTAGCGTTCACTTCTTGCCCATACAGGCGTCTTCCGCCTTGGTGTAGGCCTCTGTCTTCTCCTCCTTCTTGGAAGGACGCTGCCGGCCCCATGCGTCGGTGGAGCGCGCGCGGAGATAGACGTAGAGATCGTCCATGTAGCAGGCGACGTTCGGATTGTCGCCGAAGGCCGGCATGACGTTCTCCTGTGCGGTGGAGACGTTCTTGCGACCGGAGGCCACCACGCCGAGGAAGTCGCCGTAACTCATCGTCTTGACGGAATCCTTGAGCGCGGGCGCGTAGGTGGAGCCCATGCCGTCAGGCCCATGGCAGACGTGGCAGTCGGAGTGATAGCGGCGGTACCCGGAATAAGTGAACCAGTCCACGGTGCCATCGGCCGAGATCTTGTAGGTCGGTATTCCCTCTTTATCGAGCCACTTGCCGTCGTCTTCCTTCTTCACCGCGGCCGGATCGCCCGGACCGTCCGCGACCGCAATTCCTCCGGACGCAACCAAGATCGTCGCAGCAATGACAGAGCAGATTCTACGCAAGAGATTCATCCTTGAAGCAGCCCCCGGGGAGACGAGCCGGCGCGTGGATGGATCCACGCGCCGGAGCGATGCTGATGGGCCTAGTTTGGCAACGAGAACACGGTCAGCGTACCGCCGAGCGCCGTGTAGTTGCTGAGAGCCGCGTAGCCACCGACGGCACCGAGACCTGCGGTCGGATCGGTCAGGCCTGCGGCGAGACCAATGCCAGCCCAGCCGCCGACGCCGGAGAGCACGGCGATATACTGCTTGCCGCCGTTCTCATAGGTGGTGACGTTGCCGATGATGCCGGAGGGAGTCTTGAACTTGTAGAGCTCCTTGCCGGTCTTGGCGTCGACCGCCTTCAGGTAGCCTTCGAGCGTGCCGTAAAACACCACGCCGCCGGCGGTTGCGAGCGCACCCGACCAGACCGAGAACTGCTCCTTGTTCGACCAGACGATCTTGCCGGTCTTGTTGTCCCAGGCGATGAAGTTGCCCATGTGGCTTTCACCCGCGGGCGGGTACATCGAGAGCGTTGCGCCCACATAGGGCTGGCCCGCGGTGTAGCTCACCTTGAACGGCTCGTAGTCCATGCAGACGTGGTTGGTCGGAACGTAGAACAGCTGCGTGTCCGGCGAGTATGCCGCCGGTTGCTGGTCCTTGGTGCCCAGCGCGGCCGGGCAGATGCCCTTCGTGTTCTTGTCCTCACCGCCCGCTTCCGTCGAAAACTGGCTGACCACCTTCGGCCGGCCGTAGGTCGGGGAGTTCTTGTCCATGTCGACGCCCGAGGTCCAGTTCACCTTCGGATCGTACTTTTCGGCGACCAGCAGTTCGCCCGTCACGCGGTCCATGGTGTAGGCAAGACCGTTGCGGTCGAAATGAGTCAGCAGCTTGCGCGGCTGGCCGTTGACCGGCTGATCGGAGAGGATCATCTCGTTGACGCCGTCATAGTCCCATTCGTCATGGGGCGTCATCTGGTAGACCCACTTGGCGAGGCCGGTGTCAGCGTTACGAGCCCAGATGGTCATCGACCATTTGTTGTCACCGGGGCGCTGCTTCGGGTTCCAGGTCGAGGGATTGCCCGATCCGTAATAGATCAGGTTCAGCTCGGGATCGTAGGAGATCCAGCCCCAGGTGGCACCGCCGCCAATCTTCCACTGGTCGCCCTGCCAGGTCTTGAGGCTCGAATCCTTGCCGACGGGCTTGCCGAGCGCGGTGGTCTTCTCGGGATCGACCAGGATCTGGTCATCCGGCCCGCCCGAATATCCGCGCCAGACTTGCTTGCCGGTCTTGATGTCGTAGGCGGTCATGTGCGCCTGAACGCCGAACTCGCCGCCGGAGATGCCGACCATCACCTTGTCTTTCACGACGAGCGGGGCCGACGTGCCGGTCTCGCCCTTGGCGGGATCGCCGTTCTTGACGCTCCAGGCGACCTGACCGGTCTTGGCATCGAGCGCCACGAGCGTGGTATCGGCCTGATGCAGGAAGATCTTGCCGTCGCCATAGGCCACGCCACGGTTGACCGTGTCGCAGCACATCACCGGAATGACGTTCGGATCCTGCTTCGGCTCGTACTTCCAGATAATCTTGTTCTCCTGCGAAAGGTCAATGGCGTAGACCTTGTTCGGGAACGGTGTATGGACGTACATGATGTTGCCGATGATCAGCGGGCCGCCTTCGTGGCCGCGCAGCACGCCGGTCGAGAAGGTCCAGGCAACCTGAAGCTTGCCCACGTTCTGTGCGTTGATCTGGTTGAGCTTGGAATAGCGGGTATTGGCGTAGTCGCCCGCCGGCATGACCCAGTCTTTCGGGTTCTGCGACATCTTCATCAGCGCGTCATTGGCTGAGGCGCTCCCGACGGCGAGAGCCGCCGCGGAGCCAAGAAAGGTCGCCAGTAGCACCTTGCGCATAGTCATTCCTCCGTTGGTCTCGTTATTTTTCCGAAGCAATATTGATTCACCGGACGTCTCGTCCGGCGTCTGCTCGTGCAGGGCGGTCACGATCGGGACCAGAAACGATGCTGTGCTGTTTCCTCCTCCTGATGAGAGCCACGGGTCCACGTGCAGGAGCGGCCCGTTCTTGTTGTTCCTGCCGCAATTCCTAACGACTTCGCCATCGGGAAACTTGCCCAAGAGAGAACCCGGTTTGCTCGACAGCGCACGGAGGAAAAGATTTTGATTTTGCAGTAGCGAATTCAGCGGCTTCCGTGCGGCATGGAGGCACTTTCAACGCTCAGGTTCCCCTTGACGGCGGTGCAACTAAGGCGGAGGATTAACTTTCAAGGGTGGCAATGGAACGATGGCGCTCGTGCCAAGAGACCGCTCAAATTCGAGGTAAACGTCACGCAATCACGGCTGAGGGCTTCAGCAAGCACTGGTCGCGATTCGCGTCGAATCTCCGGATCAAAACAGTGGCTGGATTAATGTCCGACACCATTCACACGCTCTCGACGACCGGTATGACGCCGAAGCGCCAGATCCAGAGCTGGATCGACGGGCTGACGAGCCTGTGTGGGCATTTCGACGTCGATCCGCTGGAGGCGTCCTCGCTCGAAGGCCGCATCGACTACACGAGCGTCTCGCGCCTGAAGCTCTGCCAGATCGAGGTGAGCCAGCATCGCATCGCGCACACGCTGGCGCGCGCCAAGGCCAATGAGCATCCCTACATCAAGATTCACTTCCAGACCTACGGCGTGTCTTACTTCGAGCAGGAAGGCCGCCACATCGAGATCAACCCCGGCGATATCATCGCCTATGACGTCTCCTGCCCGCATTCGATCATCAGCCCGGCCTTCACCCGTCACGACGTGGTGATCGTGCCGAAGGCGCTGCTGCGCGACCGCGGGTTCCCCTCGCAGCGGATGCCGGCGTGCAAGTTGTCGGCGAGGACGGGCACGGGACGGATCGCCCACGATTTCGTCCATGCGACCTTCGACGAGGCGGCCAAGCTTTCGGCGAACAGCGCGGTCGGCGTCGCCGATTCGCTGATCGACCTGCTGCTGCTGCCGCTGCGCGAAGCCGACACGATGTTCGACCGGGTCGGGCCCGAAGCGATGTATGTGCGCGCGCAGTTCTTCATCCGCGAGCATCTGCGCGATCCGGATCTGTGTATCGACCAGATCTCCGCCGAGCTCGGTTGCTCCAAGCGCTATCTGCACATGCTGTTCTCGGAGCGCGGCACCACGGTGAGCGACTACATCTGGCAGGCACGGTTGCAGAACTGCCGCCAGGAGCTCGAGGCTCACGCCGGCAAGACCATCACCGACGTCGCGTTCTCCTGGGGCTTCTCCAGCTCGTCGCATTTCAGCCGCGTGTTCCGGAAATATTTCGGCGTGGTGCCGTCCTCGATCCACAAGGCGCAGCAGAGCGCGGCGAACTCGAACGAGCATTAGATCGGACGCTGCCGAAGCCGCTGCCGCGATCAATTCGCTCGATGGACCAAATCCCGCTCACGCCGACGCAGACATGTAGGGAATGCTGGCCAGGAGGGCGGCAAGCAGCACGGCGTTGCAGAGCATTCCGCTCCAATGCAGCCTCCGCAGCCGCCCCGCGGCACCGGTATCGCCAGCTTCGCTGGCGCTGAGCTGTTCGTCCATCCGCTGCAAGAACCAGCCGCGGCCGCCGATCGCGACAGCTGCAAGCAGGCCGATGCTGATCGCGGCGAGCGGACGACCATCGAGCAGCAAAGCCACCGTCGCGATGAGTCCCGCAACGCGCATCACCAGAAAATGGGCGTTGAACATTCCGCGCAGCAGCAAGCCGATCGGCCGGATGTCGAGCTTCACCAGCAGGAAGGCGGGCGAGGCAAGCGTGAAATAGCCCATCGGAAAAAGCAGGATGATCAATACGGCGACGGCGACTGCATCCGGTGTCATGCGCTCGGCCCTCGTTGTCCGCAGAGATGCGCAATCATAGCAGCAGAATGCGTGTCCAGCACTGGACTTTGGTCGAGTCCCGGGCCGCGAAGACCGACCGGCGCCTGCCCGGAGACTCAGGCCGGCTCGAGGCCGAGGGACTTCGCACTCTCGATCCAGATCGGCAATTCGCGTTGATAGAGTTCGTTGGTCTCCTTGAAGCCGATGGCAGGCTCGAGCACGAAGGTGGTGAGAACCTCCTTCACTTTCGGATCCTTGTTGGCCGCGACGCAGAGCTCCGCGAGACGGTCGACGACGGCTTGCGGCGTTGCCTTGGGCACGGCCCACCCCGAAAAGCCGCTGACGGTGAAGAATTTCGACGTCGCGCCCTGCTCGGGAAGGGTCTTGATGGCCGGAATTGCGTCGACCTTCTTCGAATGCACCGCGAACACGGTGCCGCGGTCGCTTTGCAGGACCGACTGGGCCGCCGTGTAGCTTCCCATCGCGACATCGAGCGTGCCTTCGAGCATCCCGGTCCACATCGGGGCCTCGCCGCGGTAATGGATCGGCTCGATGTTGAGACCGTACTGCTTGTTGAGCTCGTTGATCGTCATGTGCGGGGCCGAGCCCGCGCTGTA
The DNA here is from genome assembly GCF_000482425.1 of Bradyrhizobium sp. 22. Taxonomy (NCBI): domain Bacteria; kingdom Pseudomonadati; phylum Pseudomonadota; class Alphaproteobacteria; order Hyphomicrobiales; family Nitrobacteraceae; genus Bradyrhizobium; species Bradyrhizobium sp. 22. The sequence goes on along the minus strand of NZ_KI519400.1, from coordinate 366,448 downwards.
GGTGCCGAAATTCACCTTGCCGCTCTTGCGCGCGAAGGCGACGAAATCCTCCAGCGTCTTGACCCCGGTCTTCGGGTTGGCCACCAGCAACAGGCCGGCGCCCGGAATGACGCTGACGAGGGTCAGATCCTTGTCCATGTCGTAGCCGGGATTCTTCATCACCACCCGGTTCATGATGTAGGTGGTCGAGATCGAGCACAGGATGGTGTGGCCGTCGGGCTCGGCGCGGGCGACCTCCGCCGTGCCGATCGCACCGGAAGCGCCGGGCTTGTTCTCGACGACCACGGTTTTGCCGACCTGCTTGGAGATGAATTCGCCGTAGGCGCGCGCGAGCAGGTCGGTCTGCCCGCCGGCGGGATAGCTGCAGATCATGCGAATCTGCCGCGACGGCCAAGGGCCTTGTGATGCAGCCTGCGCCGAGGCGCCGCGCGAGATGAACGGCATCGCGAATGCGCCGGCTCCGGCGGCGATGAAGTGGCGGCGATCGATTTTCTTGGACATGATTCTCTCCCGGTTCCGGGCAGGGTACTGCACCAGGCTGGCGCTGCCACGCGCGTCAGGCGAGACAGATTGGCGCATTCGCCACACCTTCCCGTTCGCGACGTCAGAGCAGATTCGTGCCCCGGACACGGCGCAGCGCGACTTCCGCGGTGCGCTGCAGAGCCGGGGCCCATTCAGCAGCGAATTGCGTGGCCTGCTGGGTCCCGGCTCGGCGGAGCGTCACTGCGTGCCGCACCGCGTCCGGACACGAGAGACTCACCGCTGGATGATCTTGGTCCAGACGTCGCCCAGAATGGCGGGCTCGCGCGGCGGTAAATAGGTGAGGCCGGCCTGCCTGCCGAATTCGGCGATCTTGCCCTCGGCGGCGAGGGCGCTCAACGCCTTGTTGACGGCCTCGATCAGCGCGCCATCGCTGGCAAGCCCGACATAGCCGCGATTGGCGCCGATCGGATAGTAATAGCCGGACGCCGTGAGCGCCGTGTCGGGGTGCGCGGCGCGGTGGGCGTCGAAGCGCGCAAGGTCGATCAGCGTCGCGTCATGGTCGCCGCGCTGCAGCGCGCCGAGGAGATCGTCGCGGCCGGGAACGAGATGGGTGATGCTGTCGATCAGCCGCCCCTTGTCGAAGGTCATCAGGATGGCGTCGCCGAGCGAGCCGCTTTCGACGACCAGGCGAAGCCCGGCGAGATCGCCGATGTCGCCGATCTTGCGGCCGCTTGCCTTCGGCCCGAGCACCACTGTCATCGGCGAATACACGTAAGGCTGGCTCGGCGCGAGCACGCCGACGGCGACGCGGCGTCGCCGGTCGTCGCGCGTGGCCCCGGCGAAGCCCGGCAGGCGCGCCGTCTTCATTCCGGGGGCAACCAGCGAATCCTGGGTCAGTGCGTAGCCGCCGACCAGCGAGCAGCGCCCATCCGAGAGCAGCGCATTGGCCTCGAGCTGGGGACTCGAATCCTCGTCCAGCTTGGTCTCGAACCACTGGATCGTCAGCGTCCGTCCGAGCCGCTCGGCCACCGCCTGCGCCAGCAGCACGTCGAAGCCGGCATCCGGCTTGCCGCGGCGATGCATCGAGAGCGGCGGTCGGTCCTCGTCGAGACAAATCCTCAGGGGATCCTCGGCCGCAAGCGCGGCCGACGCCATCGTCGAGAGCAGCGCAGCAACGCTCCATGCGACGGCCCGGCTCCTCATGGCTTTCTCCGGCTGGAGACGAACGCCCAGAGATTCCCGATCTCGTCGTCGGAGAGGATGTCGCCCCAAGGCGGCATCTTGTTGTTCTTGCCGTTCTTCACCGTGGTGACGAAGCGCGTCTTGTCGTCGGGAATGGCGCGCAGGTCCGGCGTGATGGTGCCGGAATTCATCAGGTTGGGGCCGTGGCAGTGCGAGCATTTCGAGGCATAGGTCGACTTGCCGTGGTCGATTTGAGCCTGCAGTGGATTGCCGTTCGCGTCGTCCGCGGCACGGACGGTCGCCGCAAGCGCGACCGTCAGCACCGCGACGGTGGCGAGGCTCGCCACCGTCTTGTGAAGCATTTCTCTCAGCATCGTGCCTGCGTTTATTGCTTGACCGCGAAGACCCACAGCGAGCCGCCGGGCGGCACCTTGGCAAGCCGCTCGTCACCGGAGAACAGCGAGTAGACGCCGCCGTAGCCGCTGGTCACCGCGACATATTGCACGCCATCCTGCTGCCAGGTGACCGGCTGTCCCTCGATGCCGGAGCCGGTCTGGAATTGCCAGAGCTTCTTGCCGGTGTCGGCATCGAAGGCCTCGAACTCGCCGGTCAGGGCGCCCGAGAACACGACGCCGCCCGCGGTCGACAGCACGCCCGAGAAGCGCGGAATGTCGCTCGGCGCTTCCCATTTCGACTTGCCGGTCATGGGGTCGATGGCCTTGAGATGACCGCGCGGTCCGTCCCCGAACTCCCAGGGATCGCTCAGGTCCATGCCGAGATACCATTCACCCTGCTTGAAGGTGACGGGCTCGGCCTTGTACTTGCCGCCGAAGTTCAGCGTGTTGGCGTAGGCAAGGCCGGTCTGCGGATTGAACGACATCGGCTCCCAGTTCTTGCCGCCGAGGATCGACGGATAGACCGTCACCTTCTTGCCCTCGCGCGCATCCTTGGCGACGTCGGTTTCGACCGGACGGCCCGTCTTCATGTCGACGCCGGTCGCCCAGTTCACCTTCACGTAAGGATTGGCCGCGAGCAGTTTGCCGTTGGTGCGGTCAAGCACGTAGAAGAAGCCATTGCGGTTGGCATTCATCAGCACCTTGGCCGGCTTGCCCTCGACGTTCATGTCGGCGAGGACCATCTCGGCGACCGCGTCGTAGTCGAACGGATTGTTGGGCGAGAACTGGTAGTGCCACTTGATCTTGCCGGTCTTGGGATCCATCGCCAGCACGGAGCAGGTATAAAGATTGTCGCCCGGCCGTACCGCCGCGTTGAACGGGCCGGGATTGCCGGTGCCCCAATAGACAGTCTTCAGCTCGGGATCGTATGAGCCCGTAATCCAGGTCGAGCCGCCGCCGAGCTTCCAGGTGTCGCCTTTCCAGGTGTCGCCGCCGGGCTCGTCTGGCGAAGGAATCGAGTGAGTGCGCCAGAGGTGTTTGCCGGTTGCCGGGTCCCACCCATCGATGAAGCCGCGCGTGCCGAACTCGGCGCCTGAGACGCCCGTGATGACGACACCCTCGGCGACCAGCGGGGCGATGGTCATCGAATAGCCTTCCTTGATGTCGGCCGCCTTCTGCCGCCACAGCTCCTTGCCGTTCTTGGCGTCGATGGCGACAACGTGGGCATCGAGCGTGGTACGGAACAACTTGCCCTCGTGAATCGCGACGCCGCGGTTGATGATGCCGCAGCAGACGATGCGGGGCGTCTCGGCCGGATATTCGATCTTGCTCTTCCAGATCTGCTTGCCGCTCTTGGCATCGACCGCCATGGTGGCGTTGTGCGTGGTCACGTAGATGACGCCCTGATAGACGATGGGCTGGGATTCCTCGCTACGATCGTCGTTGAAGCTGTAATTCCAGATCGGGACGAGGTTCTTGACCGTATCCTTGTTGATCTGGTTCAGCGTCGAGAAGCGCTGAAGATGGTAGCCCATCCCGTAATTGAGAACATTCGATGTGTCGGTCGCGCCCTTGACCAACTGCTCGGTGGTCTGTGCACTTGCACACGTCGACGCAAGCATGACGAGGCCCGCGGCCATCGCAAAGCGTTTCATCCGTTCCTCCCAATATGCGCGCCTTTTGACGCTGCAAGCACAAATCTCCGCCCGAATGCAGAACGCGTCAATACGAAAGTCGTAAGTGTGGTGCCGATATCGTTGGACGCCCGCGCCGGTCACTTCATGAAAACCGGTCGACTTGTGCAGAGACGCTGGGAAAATTCCGCGCCACGAAGCGGCTCCGATCCAGGGTGGTCTGGCCGAGCCGCAAGGTTTCCGTGAGTTGTAGCGCGCACAAGTTGTAATTCAGGACTTGAACCGGACCCGCTTGCGGACTTATCTCGTTGCTGGTCCGTCCCGCACCGGGGCTCTTGGTCTGGAGGTCTTGATGATTTCGCGTCGCTCAGTTGCACTTGCGCTCTCGCTTGCATTGTTGTCCGGTCCGGCGTGGTCGGCCTCCGGCAATGCGGTCAAATTGTTCGATACCGACAACGACGGCACGCTCGATCTGGCGGAGGTCAAGAAGGTGGCGGCCGGATTGTTCGCAAAGCTCGATCCGGATCGCGACGGCACGCTCGATGCCCGCGAATTGCGCGGACGGTTGACGGCGAAACAACTCGCCGCTGCCGATCCCGACCGCGACGGGACACTGACGCTCGACGAATACCTGTCCGTGGTCGAGCAGCGCTTCAATGCGGCCAATCCCGACCGGGATGGAACGCTGGATGCGAAAGAGCTGAACTCGCGCGCCGGCCGTGCGCTGTTGCGATTGATGCGCTGAGCGGGCAATCGGAACAAACGTGACGAAGGCGGCTTTTGCGAGCCGGCACTGGGAACATCAGGCAGCTCGGTCTGTTCTCTCCGCGATATCCCGCCCGGCGCCGGGGCCGCGCGGCGGGAGAAGAGGAGATGCAGATGACCACGAAACGTACCGTTCTTGCCGCCTGCGCGATCCTGACCCTGAGCGCCGGCCTCGCCGTCGCCGGACCGTGCAACACGGGCAGTGCCAGCACCAATAAGGATGCCGGCTCTGGTCCGGTCACCGTTGGCGCAGCGCAATCGCACTCGTCCGGTTCAGCCGGCGATTCCAGCCAGCATCCGCCGACCAGCACGATGAATCGTGCGAGCGGCGAAACGCCGGCCTCATCCGAAGATGCGCAGCGGCAAATGCAGAGCGAGCCGACGGCGGCTCAGCGAGCCGACGGTGCCAAGCCGAGCGGCTCGGCAATGGCCGGCAAAGACTGCTGACGGCGCGGTGTCGTTCGTGTCGATTCGACGCGCGGTGCGTCGCACAGCCGGCGTCCCCGCAGGTCGTGCTTGACCAAGAGCGAACTGGCTTTGTCCGAGAGAGAAATGCAGCCGCGAAGAATCGACACAGACGCGCTCGGCAGACGAATCGAGGCTTGAACTGCACCTGACGCAGCCCTAGGTTTTGCGCCGCGCGATGTCGCGCTCAATACCTTGGGAGACCCCGAATGGCTTGGAAAGCTCCGAAGATCGTGGAAGTGCCGGTCGGCATGGAAATCAACATGTACGCCTGCGCTTCGCGCAAGTAGGACTGACGACCTGCCGCGGCTTCGATGGCAAACGCCGTCGAAGCCGTGGTAGTGTCGGAAATGCGCGCGAGAGCCAACAGCTTCTGGACCATTGCTGCCTGCGCGGTCGTGCTGCTGCCGGTATGCGTCCGCGCCGAGGATGGCTTCGATACCGAGCACATCTTCGGTTTCATGATCGGCACCGATATCGGCAATCCCGGCGAGCGCGAATTCCAGAGCCAGACGACGGGGCGCTTCGGCAAGGGCGGCGGTACATATCGCGCCCTCGAGCACGAATTCGAGATCGAGGTCGTGCCGCTGCCGAACGTCCGCATCGAGATCGGCGGCACCGCGAGCTTGCACGACATCTCCGGCGTTCCCGATATCGACGACCGCCGCCAGTTCAATGTCCAGGGCGCCTCGCTCGATCTGCGCTACCGTCTGCTCGACCGCGCGCGTGCGCCGTTCGGCCTCACCATCGCCGGAGAGCTCCATGGCGACCGGATCGACGAGACCAGCGGCGCGAAAGGGCGGATGTACGGCACGGAATTCACGCTGGCGTTCGACCGCGAACTCGTTCCGAACTTCGCCATCGGCGCTCTCAACCTGATCTATCAGCCGGAATGGGCGCGCTTCGAGGTGACGGGCGTGTCAGAGAGGAGCTCGACGATCGGGGCGGCATTGGCGGGCCTGGTGCGTGTGCGGCCCAATGTGCTGCTCGGCGGGGAGCTGCGCTACTTCCGGCAATATGACGGCATCGGCCTTGGCGAGCTTTCGGGCCAGGCCCTGTTCGTCGGCCCGACCGCTTATTTCCAATTGTCCAACCGCTCACGCCTGACCATGAGCTGGAGCATGCAGGCCTGGGGGCGCCCGGCCGGATCGGGCGGAAATCTCGACCTCGTCAATTTCGAGCGCCATCAGGCCCGGATGGTGTTCGGGGTGAACTTCTAGCGAAGACGGTCGTCATGCCCGGGCTTGTCCCGGGCATCCACGTTCTTTGTACCGCGCGGCAAGGTGGCCGGGACAAGCCCGGCCATGACGACGGAGGCTTCGGCGTTCTGCTTCGTGTCAGGGAGATGAGAAGCGGTTCCCGCCCTATTCCCCTGCAAAGTGAAACTTCCCCCTCCGCGGAACGTATCCTTTCGTGCTAATCTCCATCGCCCCGTGAGAGGATCCCGGCATGAACGCGATTGACCTGGTGGTGACTGTGTGTGCGGTGCTCTCGCCTGCGACCTGCGAGGAGCAGCATCTGTTGTTCAACTATTCGGGGTCGCCTCGTCAATGCATGATGGCCGCGCCGCCCTATATCGCGCAATGGGTCGGTGAGCATCCGAAGTGGCAGGCGGTGCGCTGGCGCTGCGAATACCCGCACCCGAACGACAAGGCGTGAGGCGTCTCGCTACTTGGTGCAGTCCTTCAGATCCTTGTCGGCGATCGAGAACACTGCGTCGGCCCTGATCTCGATGTCGCGGACCACGCATTGACGTCCGCTGGGATAGCCGACCTTGGCGTCGTAGCGGCCGGGCTCGACGCCGGCGATGCGTAGCCGCTCGTCGTGGTCAACCTCCTTGTCCTTGTCGTTCAGGCACTGGTTCGGACCCCAATCGGTCTTCCCGGCCGGTGAGAGCTGGAATCCGGAGATCGTCTCCGTGGTCAGGTTCCAGAGCCTGATGCCCTTGCCCTTGGCCTGCGCCAGTGCGGCGTTCGGCACCGCAACCAGGAGGAGGCCGATCGCAATCAGCGTTCGCCGCATGGGTGAATCTCCCTCGATATGTCGGTCCAGTTGACCACGCGTTGTCATTTCGATTCAAGCGGCAAGGCCGCGAGCTCGGCCCTGATGCGGCCGAGATCGGCTTCGCTGCGCATCGCGCGCGGAATGGCGATCGGCACCTCCTGCACGATATGCGCGGGGCGTGGCGACAAGACCAACAGGCGGTCGCCGAGCCGGATCGCATCGTCGAGACTATGGGTCACGAGCAGTGTCATCACCGGACGCCGCGCCACCAGCATTGCAATCTCGTCGCGCAACCGGCCGGCAAGGGCGTCGTCGAGCGAGGCAAGGGGTTCGTCGAGGACCAGCAGGTCGGGCTCGACGGCGAAAGCGCGGGCGAGTGCGACGCGCCGGGCAAGGCCGAGCGACAACTCGCCGGGAAAGTGGCTGCGATGCGCCTCCAGCTCCAGAATCCTGAACAGCTCCGACAGCTTCGCCTCGGTCACATCGGGGGCCGCCAGCCGCACATTCTGCTCGACCGAACGCCAAGGCAGCAGCCGGGGCTCCTGGAACACCATTCCGATCCGTGCCTGCGGCGGCCGCGCGATATGGCCCCTGAAATCGTCATCGAGCCCGAGGATGATGCGCAGCATCGTGCTCTTGCCGCAGCCGGACGGACCGATGAGCACGCCGACCTCGCCGGGGCAAAGCGCGAACTTGAGCGGCGCGAGCACCTCGTGGGTCCCGCCCGCGGCACTCGTGAACGTCTTGCCCGTGATGTCGACCTCAAGCCGCACGGGGCCGCCACCGTGTTGTGCGGGCTTCGAACGGCTGCACCAGCAAGGTTTCGATCACGAGCACGACCGCGGCGAATGTCAGCGAATAGGCCAGCAGCCGCGGCGTGTCGAACAGCTGGAAGGCGACGCCGATCTCGAACCCGACGCCGTTCGGACGTCCGAGCAGCTCGGCGACCAGCACGATCTTCCACACCAGCGACAGCCCGGAGCGGGCGGCGGCCGCGATATAGGGCGCAAGCTGCGGCAGCACGACATGGCGGAATGCGCGCCAGCGCGGCATCGCGAACACGCTTGCCATCTCGTCGAGCGAGCGGTCGAGCGCGCGGGTGCCCTCGCGCAAGGTGACGACGGCGGTCGGCAGCTTGTTGATGGCGATCGCCGCGATCGCGGCGGTCTCGGTCAGGCCGGCCCAGATATAGGCCAGCACGATCACGACCAGTGCGGGCAGGTTGAGCAGAAGGATCAGCCAGGGATCGCCGAGCCGGTCGGCAAGCCTGACCCGGCCCATCAAATAGCCGATGGCGCTGCCGAGCGACATCGCGAGTGTGAAGGCGAGCGCGACGCGCGCCAGCGTGGCGCCGAGATGCAGGAACAGCGCGCCGGATGAGGCTTCCGCAATCATCACCTCCAGTACTGCCGGCGGGGACGGCAGCTTCGCGCCGCCGACGAACAGCGCGGCAATCCACCAGGTCGCGAGGAGCAGGGCGAAGGAGAGAAGACGCAGCACCTCAGTCTCCAGGCACGGCGTGGTAGAACGTGCCGGGATCGAGCTCGGCCGCGGGGCCGACGAGATCTCGGCCACCGATCTCAGCCAGCACGCGATACAGCACGCGCGCGTCCTGCTCCTCCTCGGCGATGCTCCGGCGTGGAATACCGTCGCGATAGCGCTCGCGATAGGTCTTGAGCAGGGTGACATCGCTCGTGCCGGTCAGCGGCGCGATCTTGTCCCAGGCCGCATCCGAGCTGACCAGCAATTGCTTGGCCTTGCGGGTCATCGCGATGAAGCGCGCCACGGCGTCGCGATGGCTCGCGGCCCAATTCTCGTCGAAGACGTAACCGACCGCGGAGACGGCGCCCTTGGCGCCCAGCTTCGGTAGAATGTCTTCGATGCCGGCGAGGCGCCTGAAACCCTTGGCTTCGAGCTGGGCACAGAAATTCCAGAAGTTGAGGCTCGCCTCCATCTCGCCGTCGAGCGCCTTGGCGGCGAGCAGGGGCGGGGCGCCATAGACGACGGTCGCCTCCGACTTCAGGTCGATGCCGTCCTGCTTCATGCGCGCCTGCAGCAGGAGCCAGCTCTTGTCGATTGCTCCGCCCGCGACAGCGAGCTTGCGGCCCTTCAAGTCGGCAAGCGACTTGATCGGTGATGACGCCGGCACCATCACTGCGCCGAGCGCACTGGAGTAGGGATAGAAGGTGAGCTTGGCACCGAGCGCCCGCTCGCGCGACACCCACAGCCAGTCCGACAGGATGATGTCGGCGCTGCCTGCGCGCATCGCGATCTTGCCGGCCTCGGTGCTCGCGAGCTCGGTGACCTCCAGCGCGAGGCCGGCTTCCTTGTCGAGCCCGCTGGCGCGGATCGCGGCCAGCTCCCAGGAGAATGTTCCGGTCTTCTGCACCGCAAGGCGGATGGTCTCCGCGGCGTGGCCGGGTGCGACGAGCGTCAGCGCCAGCGTCGCCGCGACCGCCAATGGTCGACCAAGTGCCCTTATCAGACCAAGTGCCCTTATCAGGCCAAGTGCTCTCATCACCTTGTGAGCCGTTTCCTCTGACAGAATGCTTTTCAGGACAATACGCATAGCATAGCTTCGATCGCAACCAGCGGGAGGATGCGCATGAAACTGGCCGGACAGCTACGACCGATTGTCGCCGCATTGACGGTGCTGGCGGCGACGGCGTGCGTGGCGCAGGCCGAGGATGCCAACGATTATCCCACGTCGGCGCGCGCGGAGTACGTCTATGGCTGCATGAAGGCCAATGGCGAGAGCCGGCAGTCGATCGAGCAATGTTCCTGCTCGATCGACGTGGTGGCCTCGATCATCCCCTATGAGCGCTATGTGACCGCGGAGACCGCGCTCAGCATGTCGCAAGTGCGTGGCAATCTCGGCGTCCAGTTCCGCACCTCGGAGCAGGCCAACACGGCGATGAACGATCTGCGGCGGGCGCAGGCGGAAGCCGAGGTGCGGTGTTTCTGACAGCGCATCATGCCAGCCGTATTCGTCATGCCCGGGCTTGTCCCGGGCATCCACGTTCTTTGGGAAGGCGTGCAGTTCGTGGATGGCCGGGACATAGGCGAGCAAAGCGACGCCGTCCTTCGGCCGGCCATGACGATCGAGAGACTTAAGTCCCCGGCTTCTCGACGTCCCATTCGTTGCGGAACACGTGTCCCTCCGTGTCCCTGGCTTCCGCGCGGAAACGCTTGGCGCCGTTGGAGACGTAGGTGAAGCGCAGATTGGGATCTTCCGAGATCGAGATGCCACCTTCCATCGACAGCACGGGGCTGTCGTCCTGCGTCAGCTTCAGCTGGTTGATGAAGAAGGCGGGAATATAGAGCTGCGTGACCTGGTCCATCTGCAGGCCGGAATTGTTGGGATGGCCGATCATGATCTGCGCTTCGCGGACGCGGCTCGCCGGCGCCTCCTCGCGCGCGAATTGCCGGTAGCGCATCTTGCCGAGCCGGCTGTTGGCTTCCTCGACATTCTTTCCCGCCGGCGCCGAGCAGCCGCCGGAGGCTTTTACGTAGACCTTCGAGACATAGAGCTGGCCGTCGCTGAGCTCGGCCACCGCGTGGACGTCGGTGTAATTGTTGACACGCACGCGCGTCGAGATCTCGGTGACATTGGCGTCGGCGCCGAGCTCGAACTTCGCCGCCATCGGCGCCGGGTTACGGTCGATCACGAGCGTGATCGAACGGATCCGTCGGCTGTCTGCGGGCGACAGCTTGCTGCGCAGGGTCACCGGCACGATCGCCGCATCCTCGGCGCGATACGGCATCTCGATGCCGATGACGGCGCTGCCGTCATTCATCGGACGGCCATTGAAGATGTCCTGCACCAGGCCCGGCCAGGGATCGTAGGCTTCTTCGGCCTGCACCGGCACGGCAAAGGCAATGCCGAGCAGTGCGGCGATCAGTGGCAGGCGGCGTGTGCATCCCGTCATGGCCATGGTCCTCTGAGTCAGCGAAGCCGATCTCGTCCCCGGATGTCAGCGAAGCCGATTTGCTTATGTTAGCGCGCCGGCTACTCCCATTCAATTTCCGAGAATGCTGCAGTTGCGTTCCGGGCGTTGTAATCGCCAAACAGCTCCCAGCGCGGTCGCTCCTCGGCAGCCGCCTTGTCGGCGGCGGCCCGGATCGGCTCGCCTTTCTTGTTCGAGGCGCGGACGTCGGACAGCAGCGTTGACAGGTAACGCCGTTCGTCGGCCAGCGCGGCGGGCCAGTCGCTCACGGGGCCGTGACCGGGAACGACACGCAGCGCCGGAATCGTCTCCAGCTCCTTCAACGTGTCGAGCCAGCCGCGGATGCTGCCGTCCATGACCGGAATGTGGCGGAGAAAGACGAGGTCGCCTGCAAACAGGGTCTTGGTCGTCTCGTCGTACACGGTGACGTCGTTGTCGCTGTGTCCGGCCCGCCAGGCGCGCAAGGCCAAACGGCGCGACCCGAGATCGAGCGTCATCGTGTCCGAAACCAGGAGGGTGGGAGCAATGATCTTCACGGGATCGATCAGCTCGCTGCCCATGATGCGGCGAAAATTGTCGAGATAGTGGGGTCCGCGCGTCGCGAGCGCCTGGGGCAGCTTGCCATGGCCGACGAAGCTTGCGCCTGCGGTGGCGAAGGCCGCGTTACCGAAGACATGGTCGGGGTGGCCGTGGGTGTTGATGACATAGCGGATCGGCTTGGGCGTACGGGCCCGCACCGCCGCCAGCAGGGCCTCGCCTTCGCGCACGCTGCCGCCGGTGTCGATGACAGCCACGGCATCATCGCCGACGATGAAGCCGACATTGGCAATGTCGCCCTCGTTCTCACGGCTCATCAGGGCAATGGCCCCGGAGTGTACGAAGATTCCCGGCGCGACTTCGCTCACAGGCAATTCGGCCGCCCCGGCCCGTGCTAGCGTTGCTGTCCCCAGCAGGGACAAGGCTGCGATCACTCGAGCGATGCGAGACACTTTTCCGCCTCAGTTCAAAGGATGGCCTGCATTGCACTGCAACAAAGAAACCCAGCAAGGTTTGGCAAAACATGGCGCGTCATGCGTTGCATGGATAGCATTCAAACAAAACGAGGAGGAAGCGCGATGACGGAGGCCGGACGACATCGTCGCTGGTTGTTTTCACTGTGGGTCCTGGTTGCGTCCTGCGCGCTCGGCGATGTCGCCATCGCGCAGACCAATGACAGCGGCGACCTCTCGTTCGAGCTGGTCGACCCGAACGTGCTACGCGTCTGTGCCGATCCACGCAATCTGCCGTTCTCGAACGAAAAGGGCGAGGGATTCGAGAACAAGCTGGCCGAGCTGTTTGCAGACAGGCTCAAGAAGAAGCTCGACTATGTCTTCTTCCCGCAAGCCACGGGTTTCGTGCGGATGACGCTGGGCGCGCATCGCTGCGACGTCATCATGGGCTTTCCGCAGGGCGATGACGTCGTGCAAGGCACCAATCCCTATTATCGCACCACCTATGCGCTGGTCGCCAAGACCGGCAGCGGACTCGACGGCGTCGATACGCTGGAGGACCCGAAGTTGAAGGGCAAGCATGTCGGCATCGTCGCCGGCACCCCGCCGGCGACCAACATGGCCATCGCCGGCCTGATGAGCAATGCGAAACCCTATCCGCTGATGGTCGACACGCGCTTCGACAATTCGGCGCAGGCCATGATCGACGACCTCGCGGCCGGCAAGATCGACGCCGGCGTGCTGTGGGGTCCGATGGCCGGCTACTACGCGAAGAAAGTCGGCTCGCTTCATGTCACGCCGCTGGTGAAGGAGACCACGGGGCCGAAGCTGGTCTATCGCATCGGAATGGGCGTGCGTCCCGCCGACCAGAACTGGAAACGGCAGCTCAACAAGCTGATCCAGGAGAACCAGGGCGAGATCAACAAGATCCTGCTCGACTTCGGCGTTCCGCTGCTCGACGAAAGCGATCGGCCGCTCAGTGCGGAGACGGCCAAGAAAACGCCGTGAGGCAGACGCCATGAGGCGGCTTCCCGCCATTGTGCTCGTCGCTGCCGTGCTGGCGGCGCCGGTTCAGGCGCAGCAGCAGGAGCCGTTCGAGCCTGAGAATTTTCGCGCCGACAATTATCGCGCGCCGGTGCCGGCGACGCTGGCCGGCGCGCGTGTGCTGACCACGGCGGCAGCCGAAGCGATCTGGCGGGCGAAGAGCGGCGTCTTCATCGACGTGCTGCCGCGCCCACCGAAGCCGAAGAATCTTCCGGAAGGCACGGTGTGGCGCGATGCGCCGCGCAGGAACATTCCTGGCAGCGTCTGGCTGCCGGATACCGGCTACGGCACTTTGCCAGCGGCCATGGATGATTATTTCCAGCGCGGGCTCGCTCGTGTCTCGGGCGGCGACAAGGCCGCGCTGCTGGTGATCTATTGCCTCGCCGATTGCTGGATGTCCTGGAACGCCGCCAAGCGCGCGCTGGCTTATGGCTATTCCAACATCGCCTGGTACCCCGACGGCACCGACGGATGGGAGCGGGCCAAGCTTCCGACAGAAGAGTCGCAGCCGGAACCGCGACCCGAGCAATAGGCGAGTGAGCGCAGGCCGTGTTGCCTCTCCGCGCTTGCGGGAAGGCAAAGCAGGCTACTGCTTCTGCAGCTTCGTCAGGGTGCCGGTGCCGTTATTGTCGGTCGCAGAATAGTTCACCCTGTCGCCGGCATGAACGGCGTCCAGCATCGCGGCGTCCTTGGCCTTGTACTCCTGGAGCGCGCCGGCAGTTCCGGTGCTGGCGCCGACCGTGCCCTTCTGCGTCTGCTGGATGGAGATCGTGCCGTTGAGCCGATCGATCCGCATCACCATGCCGGTCATATCGTCAGCAACAGCGCTGGTTGCGAGCAGGCTGAGGGCCGCAGCGCCCGCCCAGATAAACTTGGTGGTTCCCATCGAGGCCTCCCGACGTCCTGGAGTTCACTTCGACAAGCCATCCTAGATCGATTTGGTTCCGCCGGATAGCCGCGGCGAGGGTTAACGATCTAACGCTATTGCGGAACTTGCGAGTGCCGTCAGGGAAGCTGACGCTATTCCATCTCCTGTTGAATCACGCGGCCGAGCGCGAACAGGCGCTGGTCGATCGTGGTTGGAACCTCGCAGACGAACCGCACCACCTTGTTGCGGTCCTCGAAAATGCGGGTCTTCCAGATCAGCTCGTTGCTGAGCGCCTCGACCTTGGCCTCGTCCCGCGGCGTGGCGCCCTGAAGTGCCTGGAGCTGGATTGTCTCCTCGCGGATCTTCTCGGCGGCCTCGCGCTGCTTGCGGCTGACGCGTTCGAGCCCGTTCATGACCTGCGAGCGCTGGGCGTTGAGGGTATCGAACAGGCCGGCGAACAGCAGCTTTGCGTTGGTCGTCTTGTCGGCGGAAGAGGCAGCCAGGAAGTCCTTCACCAGCTTGGCGGCCTCATCCATCGGGGTCTTGCGCGCCGACAGCTTTGCGACCAGCGCGGTGATTTTCGCGTCGTTCTTCCACCTGGTCTCGGCGTCGTCGAGCGCGGGCCCCGCCCAGACGGCGGCGAGCGAGATCTCCGGCACCTTGGCCTGCGTGCACGGCCAGTTGGGATGGCGCGGATCGGCCGCGCGGGCGACCGTGCCCGACAGCGCGAGCGCCACAACAGCCATCGCCAGAATCTTCATCCCTCGCCTCCTGCGGGCCCCCGTCGCGCCAGCCCGCGCGAGGGATCATAGGCCAGAATTGCACCGATCATGAAGACGATTGTGCATGCTGCGACCACCGCCAGCGCGATCCAGTTGATCTGCCCGTAGAGTGCAAAACGTATCAGCTCGACCGCATGGGTGAACGGATTGGCCTCGCAGAGATAGTACAGATAGGGACTGCCCTCCTGCACCCGCCAGAGCGGATAGAGCGCGGAGGAGGCGAAGAACATCGGAAAGATGACGAAGTTCATGACCCCGGCGAAGTTCTCCAGTTGCTTGATCCCGGACGAGATCAGCATGCCGAGCGAGCCCAGCATCAGCCCGGACAGGATCAGCGCCGGCAGCACGGTGAGATAGCCCGACGACGGCGGCGTGATGTCCCAGAACCAGGCGATCAGAAGGAACGCATAGACCTGGAGCAGCGACACCGCGGTCCCCGCCAGCAGCTTGCAGAACAGCAGGAACCCGCGCGGCAGCGGACTCACCAGCAGCGTGCGCATGTTGCCCATCTCGCGGTCGTAGACCATGGACAGCGAGGACTGCATGCCGTTGAAGAGCTGGATCATCGCCATCAGCCCGGGCGCGATATAGACCTCGTAGAGGATGTAGGTCTCGTAGGGCGGGATGATGGAGATGCCGAGCACCTGGCGGAAGCCGGCGGCGAAGATGAACAGCCATACCAGCGGCCGCACCAGCGCCGAGACGAAGCGCTCGCGCTGATGCAGGAAGCGCAGGCCCTCGCGCCAGACGATGCCGGTGAGACAGGTCATGTACTCGGCGAATGAGAAGCCACGCGGGGCCTCGCGCGCCGTGATGCTGCTCATGCGCCGCCTCCCGGCATCGCTTGCGCACCGGTCAGGCGCATGAAGGCGGTGTTGACGTCCTGCGCGCCGGCCTCCGTGACGACGCGGCTCATCGGCCCCTGCGCCAGCACCTTGCCCTGGTGCAGCACCACGAGGTCGTCGCTGGGCATGATCTCGTCGAACAGGTGCGTGGCCCAGAGCACGCCGATGCCTTGCTCCGTCACGAGCTGGCGGACCTGGCCGATGATGTCGGCGCGCGCCTTGACATCGAGGCCGACCGTCGGCTCGTCGAGCAACAAGAGCCGCGGCCGGTGCAGCAGCGCACGCGCGATCTCCAGCCGCCGCATCTGTCCGCCCGAGAGATCGCGTACCTTGCTGCCGGCGCGCTCTTCCAGCCCGATGCGGCCAAGCAGCTCGGCGCTGCGCGCTGCGGCGTCGCTCCGGCCGATGCCGTGGAGTGCGGCGTGATAGAGCAGGTTCTGCGTCAGCGACAGGTCGAGGTCGAGCGTGCGCGGCTGGAACACCACCCCCAGCAGCCGCAGCGCCTCGCCGGGACTCTTGCTGATGTCGTGACCGAAGATGACGACACGGCCGGACTGGATGCCGAACAGGCGCGTGATGAGCGAGAACAGCGTGCTCTTGCCGGCGCCGTTGAGGCCGAGCAGGGCTGTAAAGCTTGCCGGCTGCACATCGAAACAGACGTCGATCAGCGCCCGGCGCGACCCATAGGCATGGCTGAGGCCGTCGATCGACAGCGCCGGCACCGCCGCTGTTTCCAGCCTCGGCGCCTCCTGTGGTTCGGGACTCGGCGCAGGGCTGGTCATGGCGCGATCGCGACGCCCCAGGGCAGTTCGCCCACCTGAATGGTCTTGATCACCTTCTGCGCGGCGACGTCGATGACGGAGACGTCGTTCGAGACGCCGTTGGTGGTCAGCAGATATTTTTCATCGGGCGTGAACGCCATGTGCCAGACGCGCTGGCCGACCAAGAGATATTTCGTCACCTTGCGCGAGGCGACGTCGACCACGGCGATGCGGTTGGCAGGGCCGAGCGCGACGAAGGCGGTCTTGTCGTCCTTGGTCATGCCGATGCCGACCGGCTGGATCGCCTCTTTCCGCAGGCCCGGAATCTCGAACGTGACCTTGCCGATCACCTCGTGCTTCCTGGGGTCGATGATTGAGACGGTGCCGCCGATCTCGGAGGACACCCACACTTCGGACGAATCGTGCTTGAATTCGGCATAGCGCGGCCGGGCATCGACCAGCACGTTGGCGACGATCTGGCGCGTGGCCGTGTCGATGAAATGCGCCATGTTGGTGGTTTCGGAGGTGTTGATCAGCGTCTTGCCGTCGGGGCTGATGGTCATGCCCTCGGGCTCGACGCCGACCTGGATGTCGCCGAGCCGGGTACGCTTCTCGAGATCGATCACGGTGACCGTGTTGTCGTTCTCGTTGGCGACGTAGAGGGTTTTTCCGGCCGCATCCTGGGCGAACAGTTCAGGATCGGGGCCGGAGGGCAGGCTGTCGACCACGACTTGCGTCTTGGCGTCGATCACCTGGATGGTGTCGTCGTCGCCGACCGCGACCATCACGAACTTGCCGTCGCGCGTAAAATCGATGCCGCGCGGGCGCTGGCCGACCTTGATGGTCTTGGTCACGGTCCAGCTGTCGGTGTCGATCACCGAGACCGTGTTGCTCTTCTCGTTCGAGACATAGGCAACGAAGGCCTGCGCGGGCGCTGCCGCCAGCGCCAATCCGGCGAGAAGCCCCACACGCCACATGCGTGGCATTCCGCTGCGAGTTGGCTTAACCTCCCCCGCAAGCGGGGGAGGGGGCGCAGCGTCGTCGCGGTGGCAGCTCGATCTCATCTCACATCGCTCACTTCAATTTGCATTTGCTTTCCGGACGATCATAGCCGAGCGTGTCGAGCTCGGAGACCTGGTGTAGGAACCCCTCCTGCGGCGAGACCGACACCACCATGCGGCCGTCAACCAGGAGGATCGGCTGGCGCAGCTGCAAATTCCAGTCGCGCAGGGTCAATCGCGTGCCCTTGAAGGCGGCGACCGAGAAATCCGGGGCCTTGATGAAGTCCGTGACCTTCTTGACGTCACCTGAATTGGTGCGCGAGGTGGCTTCGCCGATCATGCGCACCGCGGTCCAGGCCTGCATGTCGCGCGCGGTCATGCGCCGCGAATTCAGCTTCATGAAGCGGTTCTGCATCTGGATCGCGCCCCACTGGTCCTGCGATGCGTCCCAGCTGCGCGGCACCAGGCCGGCCGAGCCGGCGACGGGGCGCGGATCCCAGGTGCGATAGGGCAGGTAGCCGGCGAACACCTCGCTCTCGTCGGCAGCGACCAGCACGTCGTAGGCCGGCGCGCCTTGCGTGAACACCGGCATCTGACGCTGGATCAGCGTGACGCCGCTGTCGGTGCGCCGCGCGCCGCCCTTGTCTTCGAAAGTCTTCTCCTGCACGATCTTGGCGCCGAACCGTGCGGCGGTGCGCCGCAGCGCGTCGGCAAACAGCTTGTCCTCGTCGTGCGAGCCGACCACCAGCAGCCAGCGCGACCACTTCTTCCAGACCAGATATTGCCCGAGCGCATCGGCCAGCATTGCGCGCGTCGGCGCAGTGTGGATCACGTTGGCCCGGCAATCGGCCTCGCGCAGCCGCTCGTCGATCGCCCCCGCATTGAACAGCAGCGTGCCACGCTCGCGCAGGGCATCCGAGACTTTCAGCAGCGCATCGGCCGGCAGGTCGGCGATGATGAAGCCGTTCTTCTCTGCCAGCGCGGTCGCGGCCTGCACCGGGTCGTCGCCTTCCTTGATGCGGCGCTCTTCCAGCGCGAACCGCTGGCCGAGGAATTTTCCGGTGGTGTTGTTGTCATCGATCGCGAGGCGGGCGCCGGCGAGGCCGTCATTCTCCGCGGGCTGATCGAGCAGCGACAGCGTCGATCGGGGAGCGGCGAGGCCGAGATAGCCGACGCCGATCAGGACAGGCTCCGCCGCGAGCGCGCTCGTCGCAGCAAGACCAATGCCGATCAGACCGGCCAACCATCGGATCATGTTTCCTCCGGACGATCTCCCCGGCTTGACCCCAGGTGGAGAATTGTCTCTGCTTCAAGCATGACCAATTTGTCAGGGCATGCAACCCCGCATTTCGTCCGCGCGCTGGCGGCGTCCGGAATCACGATCATGCGAGCATCGATGATGGCCGCCGCTTTGCTGTTGACGCCTTCGGTCGCGCGCGCCGACCCGCCGAAGCTGGCCGTTTTCGATTTCGAGCTGATCGACACCAGCCTGCCCGGGGAGTTCTACGGCTCCAGGCCCGAAGAGGCGCGGCTCCTGCGCATCAGCGAGCAGCTCCGCAAGGAATTGACCGATTCCGGCAGGTTCCAGGTGCTGGACATCGCGCCGGTCAGGGACGCCGCCCGCCGCGCCAACTTGCAGGCCTGTGGCGGCTGCGATCTCAAGCTCGCCGGGCAATTGGGAGCGGAGCTCGAGATCACCGGCATGGTGCAGAAGGTCTCGAACCTGATCATCAACCTCAACGTCTACCTGCGCGACGTGAAGACCGGCGCCATGATCACCGCGGCGAGCGTCGACATGCGCGGCAACACCGATGAAGCCTGGACGCGCGCGATGAGCTACCTGATCCGCAACCGCTTGCTCGCGCCAAATTACGGCAGGCGGGAGTAGGGGACTCTTACCCTTCAGGGGAGGGTAAGAAGGCCTCACCCCTTCAGCTTCTCCGCATGCCAGTGCAGGTGATCGCCCATGAAGGTCGAGATGAAATAATAGCTGTGGTCATAGCCCGCCTGACGCCGCAGCGTCAGCGGGATGCCTGCCTTGGTGCAGGCGGCTTCGAGCAGCTCCGGCTTGAGCTGCTCCTTCAGGAAATTGTCGGCTTCGCCGACGTCGACCAGAAAGCCGGAGAACTTGGCGCCGTCCTCGATCAGCGCCACCGTGTCGTGGCTGCGCCAGGCCTCCTTGTGCGGTCCGAGATAGCCGGTCAGCGCCTTGATGCCCCAGGGCACGAGCGAGGGCGCCACGATCGGCGCGAATGCGCTCGCGGCGCGATAGCGGTGCGGGTTGCGCAGCGCCACCGTCAGCGCGCCGTGACCGCCCATCGAATGACCCATGATGGATTGCCGCTTGGCGTCGACGGGAAAATTTCCCGCCACGAGCTTGGGCAGCTCGTCTGTCACGTAGCTCCACATCCGATAATTGCGCGCGAACGGCTCCTGCGTGGCGTCGACATAGAAGCCGGCCCCGAGCCCGAAATCATACGCATTGTTGGCATCACCGGGAACGTCCGGCCCGCGCGGTGAGGTGTCGGGCGCGACGAAGATCAGGCCGAGCTCGGCACAGGCCTTGCGGAATTCGCCCTTCTCGGTGACGTTGGCATGCGTGCAGGTGAGGCCGGACAGATACCAGACCACGGGCAGCTTCGCGCCTTCGGCATGCGGGGGAACATAGACCGAGAACACCATGTCGGTTCCGGTCGCCTGGCTCGCATGGCGGTATACGCCTTGCACGCCGCCGTAGGATTTGTTGGTCGAGACAGTCTGAATCGTCATGCCCTAGCTCCGTGGCATCTCACCACATCAACATTGCAACGCTTGTGTGAGCGAAAGTGTGGCGGCGGCCCGCGTCAGGCGACACCGCTGTCGATCGCCAGCCGCACCAGCTCGACCGAGGTCTTCACGCCGAGCTTCTGCCGCATGATGGAGGAGGTGTTGGCGACCGTCTTGTACGACGATTGCACCAGCCAGGCGATCTCCGACAGGCTCTTTCCGGCGCTGAGCAGCCGCAAAATCTCCATCTCGCGCGCGTTCAGCTTCGACAATGGGCTTTGCGCCAGCGTCGGCCCGGCGAAGGCGATGCTGCGTGCGATCGCGCTCGGCAGGTACGTGCCGCCGCCGCCGACGGCGCGGATCGCCTCGACGAGGTCGTCGGGATCGCCGGTCTTGGAGACGTAGCCCTTGGCCCCGCATTCGATCGCGCGCGCGGCGAAGGCCGGGTCGTCATTCATGCTGAACATGATGATGCGGGCCTCGGGCGCGCGTTCGAGAATGCGGCGCGCGAGCTCGAATCCGGAGACGGTCGGCAAATTGATGTCGATGATGCAGAGGTCGGGACGTTCGACGATGAAGACGCATTCGCCGTCTTCGGCGTCGGCGGCCTCCAAAATCTCGATCTCGCCCTCGTCGGCCAGCACGGCGCGGCAGCCGGAGGCGACGATGGGATGATCATCCACGATCAGAATGCGCATAGGCGTTCCCCGTGACAGCGTTTCCTGCGACGAACTTGCCTGCTCTGCGCCGCATGATACCGACCTGGGACAGGCGCGTGAGCGATGTGTCCGAGCTCGCCTCATGCAACCCGGCCGGGATTGCTGTACGCTTCCGATTAGATATCCGCCGCTCCGCCCCTGTCAACGTCATCGGACAGCGGCGGGCAGAGCTTCGCGAGGCACGAGCGATACCCATGTGGCAAAATCTATCCTTGCGCGGGCGCATCAACCTCCTGCTGGCGCTGCTGCTGGCGCTGGGGCTCGCCGTCAATATCGGCCGCCAGATCGCGGAGGCAGGTCCCCGCGTGCAGGCCGAGGACCAGAGCGTGATCCGCCTCGCGCGCGAGTTCATCGAAATGATCGTGGCCGACCTCAACGAAGCCCCCGATCCGGACGCCAGGCTGAACCAGATCGCCCGCGATCTCAGCCGTCTGCGCCATGTCAGCATCACGCTCCGGGATGCCGCCGGCCATCCGCTGACGCCGCCGCGGGCCGATGCCGATGCGGACACGCACGGGCCACCAGCCTGGTTCGTCAGCCTGGTTCATCCCGACCAGACCGCGGTGAGCGTTCCGGTGACGGTCCATGGCCGGCCCGGTTCGCTCCTGATCACCTCGCATCCCGATGACGAGATCGCGGAGATCTGGGACGGCATCGTGACCCAGCTCGAGGTCGGCTCGGCGATCGCGCTGGCGCTGTTCCTGTTGATGATGAATGTGGTCGGCCGGGCGCTGGCGCCGCTGCAGTCGCTGGCGGAGGCGATGGGGAAGCTCGAAGGCGGACATTACGAGGCCCGCGTCACGCCGGGCGGTGCGCCGGAGCTCGCCGCGATATGCACCAAGCTCAACCACCTTGCCGCAACGCTTCATGAGGCGGTCGAGGACAAGCGGCGCCTCGCCGAGCGAGCGGTTTCGCTTCAGGACATCGAGCGCAAGGAGATCGCGCGCGAGCTCCACGACGAGTTCGGGCCGTATCTGTTCTCGTTGCGCGCACATGCCGGCGCGCTGGCGAAGCAGGCGGACGGACGGGTTCCCAATGCGGAAGCCGTGCGAAAACACGGCAGCGCCATGCTGGAGCAGATCAACGCGCTGCAGCAGTTCAATCGCCGCGTGCTGGAGCGCCTCCGCCCGGTCGGGCTCGCCGAGCTCGGCCTGCGCCAGGCGCTGGAATCGCTGTCGCGGCTGTGGCGGGAATCGCATCCGGATGTCGCGGTCGAGACCGTGATCTCACCCGCGCTCGGGCCCACCGGCGAGACCGCCGATCTCACCATCTACCGCATCGTGCAGGAGGCGCTCACCAATGTGTTCCGCCACGCCGGCGCGACCTCGGTCAATGTCGTCATCGAACCGGCGGAGCAGACGGCTCACGACGGCCGCTCCTGCGCCCGGGTGCGGGTCAGCGACAACGGCCGCGGCATGGAGCCCGGCCAGAAGCTCGGCTTCGGCCTCGTCGGGATGCGTGAGCGGATCCTGGCGCTGGGCGGCACGCTTAATGTCGTGTCCGGTGACGGAGGGGTGACGGTGGAGGCCTTGGTACCGACGGCCGCGTCCTGATCCGAATTGATGTCGCGCGCCGCGCCGGGTCAATTCGAACCGTCTGCGCCGCCCGCGAGCTCGTACGCACGGCGGAGCAGGTCGCTGGTGCGACGGATCCCGAGCTTGATCCTCGCCTGCTTGACGAGCCGCGCGACGGCGCGCGGCGTGATGTCCAGCTCTTCGGCGATCGCAGAGTAGGCGTTTCCCTGGCCGAGCAGGCTGAGCGCCTCTCTTTCCCTGCGCGTCAGTGTGGCGGCCTTGCCGAATTCGACGTGATCGGGCAGGGGCACGCCGCGCAGATTGATCCGCTCGTCGACATAGCGATGACCGAGCCTGACCTGGCGCACCGCCTTCGGCAGCTCGTCCGGCGCCGAGTCCTTCAGCAGATATCCGATGGCTCCCGCCTTGATTGCGGACGCGACGATGCTTGCGTCCGCATGCATGCTGAAAACCAGCACGCGCGCGAGCGGTGCATCCGAGGAGATCCGATGCAGTAGGTCGACGCCGCCCAGTGCTTCTCCGGGAAAGGTCAGATCCAGGATGACGACTCCGGGCCGGTGCTCCAGGAATGCCTGATAGCCGCTCGGCACATCACGCGCAGCGACGACGTCCTCGACGTCGCCCAGCACGACGCGGCACGCTTCTGCGATGATTGGATGATCATCGACGACGAGTATCGGGCTCAAATGGAACTCTCTGGTCTGCATCGCGCCTGATTGATGCAACGTTAGGCTTGAAACCATCTCCGCCGGCTGCGGCAATGCCTGCCGCAGCCGTGTCGCCGCGTCACTTCTTCGGCCGTATCGCGTCGGCCGTGCCCTGGATGAAAGCCTGAATCTTCACGACATCGGCTTCCGTCAGCTTGCCCGTGAAGTCGGGCATGCCCTTGTCGCGGAACGGTCCCTTGAAGACGATGTTCTTCAGGTTGGCGATCTCCTCCGCCGGCACGTAGCCGAGATTGCGGACGTTGCCGCCCTTGTCGACACCGGGCACGCCATGGCAGGTGGCGCAGGCGGCGACATAGAGCGCGGTTCCTTCCGGCACGTCCTTCGGATCGTACTTCACGCCCTGGAGCAGGCCTTCGGTCTGGTACTTCACGAATTCCGGCAGCGGCGCCTTGCCGTTGAGCGCGAAGGTGTAGACCGTTCCAGGGCTTTGCCGCTCGGTCGCCCGCTGCGCCATGCCGTAGACGCCGCCCCAGCCGACGGCAATCGAGACATACTGCACGCCGTCGAGCATATAGGTTGAAGCCGCAGCGACGACGCCGGTGCCGGTCGGTGTCTCCCACAGCGCTTTTCCGGTCTTGGCGTCATAGGCGACGAACCGACCATCCGCCGTGCCCTGAAACACCAGGTTTCCGGCCGTGGTCAGCGTGCCGCCGTTCCATGGCGAGGGGTATTCGACGCGCCAGGCTTCCTTCTGCCTGACCGGGTCCCACGCGATCAGACGCCCGAACGGAAGACTCTTGGGCGGCTCTCCGTTGAGGACGAAACCGACGTTCCAGCCGGTGGCGCCGCCGAACTTGCCCGGCGTTGCGGCATTCTGCTTGAACATCTTTTCCGGAATGAGGTTCACCGGCACATTCTGCGCTGGCAGATAGACCAGCCCGGTCTGCGGGTTGAACGACATCGGATGCCAATTGTGGGCGCCGTAGGGCCCGGGGATCGAGTCGTAGGCCGCATCGCCGCGCGCGGCCGGCACCTCGATCGGGCGTCCGTTGGCATCGTAACCGGTGGCCCAGTTCACATCGACGAAGTTCTTCGCCGAGATGAACTTGCCGTTGGTGCGGTCGATCACGAAGAAGAAGCCGTTCTTGGGCGCGTGCAGGATGACTTTGCGCGGCGCGCCGTCGATGCTGATGTCGGCGAGGATCATCGGCTGGGTCGAAGTGTAGTCCCAGTGATCGCCGGGCGTCTCCTGATAGTGCCAGGCGTATTTTCCGGTGTCGGCGTTCAGCGCCACGATCGAGGCGAGATAGAGGTTGTCGCCGCCGGCGGGGCTGCGCACATTCCGGTTCCAGGGCGAGCCGTTGCCGGTGCCGATGTAGACGAGGTTGAGCTCGGGGTCGAAGGTGATGGTGTCCCATGGCGTGCCGCCGCCGCCGTTGAGCCAATATTGGCCGGCGGGATCCCAAGTCTTGGCCGCCTTTTCCATCGACTCGTCTTCGAACGGCTTCGACGGATCGCCGGGCACGGTGAACCAGCGCCAGAGTTGGTTTCCGCTCTCGGCATCGTATGCGGTGACGTAGCCGCGCGCGCCATATTCGGCGCCGCCTTGTCCGATCACGACCTTGCCGTTGAAGACGCGCGGCGCGCCGGTGATGGTGTAGGAATGCTCGTGGTCGATCAGCGTGTCCTTTTCCCAGACCTTCTTGCCGGTTGCCGCGTCGAGCGCGATCAGGCGGCCGTCATAGGCAGCTACGAACACCTTGCCCTTATAGAGCGCGACGCCGCGGTTGACGACATCGCAGCAGCCCTTGTAGCCGAGTTCGCGGTTGACTTGCGGATCGAACGTCCAGATGCGCTTGCCGGTGCGCGCGTCGATCGCATGCACGATGCTCCAGGAGGCCGTCTGGTACATGATGCCGTCGACGACGACCGGCGTCGCCTCGACTCCGCGCGAGGATTCGAGATTGTAGGTCCAGACCAGACCGAGGTTCTTGACGTTGTCGCTCGTGATCTGATTGAGCTTCGAAAAGCGGGTCTCGGCGTAGTCCAGGCCGATCGTCGGCCAATTGTTGGATGTCGCCGCATTGGCTTTGATGTAGGCGCTGTCGACCTGGGCAATCGCGGCCTTGATGCTGTCGGGCGTCAAGCTCTTGGTCGTGTCCTGCGCGCCTGCGGCGGCGATGGACGCGGCGACGCCAAGACTCGCGGCGAACCCCGTGACGAGGCGGCGGCGGACGCGCCGGACAAATAGATCTCGAACGGAAATGCGTTCCCGCAGCCTCATCGTTTCCTCCGACTTTCTTTTGCGTCCCGTAAAGGCACCCCGCCACGAAGGGCGGGGTGTTGAGTCTACGGATGAATGACTCGCGACGAGGTCGCGATGTCGCGTCAAGGATTGCACAGAGACCATCGGTCGGGTTGAGCATAAAGTCTCGCCGGCACCGGGAATAGTTCCCGAGAGTCGAGGTAAGTCGACGATCGCGTGGCGACCGGATCGGGAAGAATTCCCGATTTGATCGGGATTTCCTGCCGTGGAGAGGGCGGACCTTTTACGGCTGGCGTGCCGCGGCTTTTGGCCTGTACGTTGGCTTGAACGGCGGGGAACAAGATTGCCGGAAAATGTGGGTGGAGACGGATGGGCGTTCGGGGTCTGGTCGTAATTTCAATCTGTACGGGAATGGTCGTGGCGACCGAGGCGGGCGCCGCGCCGGATGAGCAAACCAACATCCAGAATTTGCCGCCGGTCGAGGTCGAGGCACCGCCGCCGGCCGTGCGGCGCAGTGCTCCGTCCCGGCCCGTCGCGCGCATCGGGGCCCCGTCGTCCGCCGCGCCGAGGACCCGCCTTTACGTCTATCCGACCTCGCCGGGCAGCGGCAAAGGTCTCGACGTCGACAAGGTTCCCTCGGCGATCAACGCGGTCGACGCCGGCCAGATCAGGCGCACCAACTCGCCGAACATCGCCGATGCCCTGCAGCAGCACGTGCCCGGCGTCAGCATCAATGAGGTGACCGGCAATCCCTTCCAGCCCGATATCCAGTTTCGCGGCTACGTCGCGTCGCCGCTTGCCGGGACGCCGCAGGGTCTCGCCGTCTACCAGAACGGTGTCCGCATCAACGAGGCCTTCTCCGACATCGTCAATTGGGACCTCATTCCGACGGCTGCGATCCGATCAGCCGTCGCGGTGACCAACAATCCCGCCTATGGGCTCAATGCGCTCGGCGGTGCCATCGATCTGCAGATGAAGAACGGCTTCAACTATCAGGGCGCCGAGATCGACGTCATGGGCGGCTCGTTCGGCCGCATTCAGGGCTCCGCGCAATGGGGCAAGCAGATCGACAGGAACTGGTCCGTCTACGGCGCGCTCGAAGGCATCCACGACAACGGCTTTCGCAACTTTTCATCGTCCGACGTGCGACGCTTCTATGGCGATGTCGGATATCGCTTCGAGGGCAGCGAATTCCATCTCAATGGCGGCGTCGCCAACAACTCCTTGGCAGGCCCCAGTACCGTTCCGGCCGAATTGCTCCAGCAATATTGGGGCGCCACCTATACGACGCCGCAGACCATCTCCAACAAGGTCGGCTATCTCAACTTCACCGGAAAGGTGGAGGCAACGCCGACCTGGACCTTCGAAGGCACGGCGCGTTTGCGGCACTTCAAGCAAAGTACCGTCGACGGTAACCCGACCGATACCGTGCCTTGCGCCGACCCGACGCTGCTTTGCTTCGACGACGACGACGTCCCCGCGTTCGGCCTGAATGGCGTGCAGCTCGCCAATACCTTCGGCCCCGATGCCATCCTGAGCCAGATCGATCGCACCTCCACCAAGTCGACGTCGTTCGGCATATCCGGGCAGGCGACCAACACGGATCAGCTGTTCGGTCACGGCAACCGCTTCGTGGTCGGCGCAAGCTACGACCTCAGCAAGACGCATTTCACGGGCAGCACCGAACTGGGAACGATCGGCACGAACTACGTCGTCACGGGAAGCGGCATATTCCTCGGTCAGTCGGGCGAGCCGACGTCGATCGGTCCGGTGTCGCTTCGCACCGTCAACCAGTATCAGGGCCTCTATGCACTGGACACGTTCGACGTGACGGATCGTTTTGCGGTCACTGGCGGCGGACGGTTCAATGCCGCCCAGATTTCCCTGATGGACCAGCTCGGCACCGCGCTCAACGGCGATCATGCCTTCTACCGCTTCAATCCGATCGTCGGAGGCACCTTCAGGATCACGCCCGAAGTGACGGCGTATGCCGGCTATTCCGAGGCCAACAGGGTGCCGACGCCGCTCGAGCTGGGTTGCGCCGATCCGGCGAGGCCCTGCATCATCGGACAATTCCTGGTCGCCGATCCTCCGCTGCGGCAAGTCGTGTCCAAGACCGTTGAAGCGGGCTTCCGCGGCACCAAGGAACTGCAGATCGGTTCGCTCGGATGGAAGATCGGCGCTTTCCGGGCCACCAATTACGACGACATCGTTGCGACGCCGATCCCCGGCTTGACCGGCTTCGGCTTCTTCCAGAACATTGGTCGCACGCGCAGGCAGGGGCTCGAAGCCGAGGTGAGCGTGAAGTCGAACGTGCTGCAGTTCCAGGCGAGCTATGCATTCCTCGATGCGCGCTTCCTCGATGCGCTAACGCTGGGCTCGGATAGCCCGTTCGCAGACGCCGACGGCAACATCCAGGTCCTGCCGGGCAACCAGATTCCGCGCTTGCCGCGGCACCTCATCAAGGCCAGCGTCGAATATGCGGTGACTGACGTCTGGAAAGTCGGAGGCGACGCGCTCTTTGTTTCGAGCCAGTATTACGTCGGCGACGAGTCCAACCAGTTTCCACAGCTCCCGTCCTACGCCGTGTTCAATCTCCACAGCTCCTACCAGATCACCCGGAACATTCAGCTCTATGGGCGCGTCAACAACATCTTCGACAATCGCTACTCCACGCTCGGCACGTTCTTCGACAGGGAAGCGCTGCCGAACTTCGCCAACGGGGGAGCCGAATTCACCGACCCGCGCTCGCTCAGCCCGGCCAGGCCGCGCGCGTTCTATGCGGGGATGCGGGTGACGTTCTAAGGCCTGATCCGGAGAAGTGCGCAGCGGCTTTCCGAGAAGCTCATGCTGAAACAATAGCCTGGAGCGTGATGACGATGCTTCCTCGTCTCATCGCGCTCCGGATACTTTGGAAGTGCTGTCGTCTTCCCGTGATCGACCGTCCGTGCCGGATACACACCGGCGCAAACCGTCGCCTTCACTCCGCCTTCAGTTTCTCGATCGGTGCGGCCGCGGCGCTCGTCTGCCCTCGGCCTTTGGTCGCCCCGACGCGGCTGCGTCGCTGCACCAGATACTGATCGCCGAGCACTCCGGCCAGGATCACCGTTCCCATCACTGCGAAATTGAGCGAACTCGGAATGCCCAGCAGGTTGACCAGATTCTGCAGCATCTGGAGCAGCACGGTGCCGAGCACGACGCCGATGATCGAGCCTTCGCCGCCGCGCAAGGAGCAGCCGCCGAGCACAGCGGCGGCGATGGCGTAGAGCTCGTAGAACGAGCCGTGCACGGCCGGCGAAATCGAACGGGTGTACATCGCGATCAGGATGGCTGAAAATGCGGTCAGCCCACCGCAGATTACATAGGCCGAGATGATCACGCGGCTGGAGCGGATGCCGGAGTAGCGTGCCGCCTCCTCGTTCTTGCCGACGGCATAGAGGTAGCGGCCGAATACGGAGCGGTGAAGCACCACCCAGGCGATGATGGTCACCAGGCCAAGCGCCACCACGCTGTGCGGCAGCGGAAAGCCGAGGACATTTGTGCGGCCGGCGGCCAGCCATTCCAGCATCGGAAAGCTCGCGCCGAAGCCGAACCCCGCCGTCGAGTCCTCGGTATAATAGCGTGCCGCGCCGCGATAAATCAGGAGGCCGCACAGCGTGACCACGAAGGCCTGGATCCGCATCCTGGTCACCAGCGTGCCATGAATCAGGCCGATCAGGAGCCCGGCCGCAACGATCATCGCGGTTGCCGCCAACCAGTCGACGTCGTGATTGACGATGAGGTCGATGAACAGGACGCCCAGCAGCGCGATCACGGAACCAACCGACAGCTCGATTCCGCCGATGATGATGACGAAGGCTTGTGCGATGGAGAAGATGCCGAACAGCCCGACCTGGTTGGCCGTATTGGAGAGGTTGCCAACGTACAGGAATCTCGGATTGATGAGGGCGACGACGGTTCCGACCAGGAGGATCAGGACCAGAAGGCTCAGGTCTTTCTTGCTCAAGGTCCCTCCGGTCCAATTGCGTGACCGACGGCAAGCTGCAGCACATTGTGCTCGCTGAACTGGCTGCGATCAAGGAAGCCCGAGATTGCGCCTTCATGCATGACCGCGATCCGGTCGCTGATCCCGATCACCTCCTCCATGTCGCTGGAGATCATCAGGATCGCGACGCCGGCGTCGGTGAGGCGGCGCAGCATGTCGTAGATTTCCTGCTTGGCTCCGACGTCAACACCACGCGTCGGCTCGTCGAAGATCAGGACCTTCGGCCGCATCGACAGCCATTTGGCGAGCACGACCTTCTGCTGATTGCCTCCCGACAGCGAGCCGACGACGGTCTCGACGTCGGGGGCGCGGATATTGAGACGCTCCCGCTGGCGCATCGCATTCTCGTGCTCGCGCGCCGTATCCACCAGCCAGAAGCGCGAATAGGACGCCAGATCCGGCAGCGAGATGTTCTCGCTGATCGAGACGTCGAGCAGCAGGCCCGAGCCCTTGCGGTCCTCCGGGACGAGATAGATGCCTTGCTCGATGGCGGCCCGCGGGTTTGCGATACGGATCGGCTCGCCATCGAGCCTGATCGCGCCGCCACGCAACCGGTCGATGCCGAAGACGGCGCGCGCGAGCTCGGTGCGGCCGGACCCGACGAGGCCGGCAAGTCCGAGGATCTCGCCGCTGCGGACCGACAGGCTCACGGCGCGGTCGGGGTAGGTGTCGGTGACGGCTTCGACGATCTGGAGCACGTTGTTCCCAGGTGGTGCGGCCGGCGGAACGTAAAGCGACTTCAGGTCGCGGCCGATCATCAGGCGGATCATTGCCGCCGGCGAGAGTTCTGCGCGTGTCAGTGTGCCGACCACGCGGCCGTCACGCAGCACGACCGCGCGGTCGGCGCACTGCATCACCTCATTGAGGCGATGGGTGATGAAGATGACGCTGACTCCGTGGGCTTTCAGGCTGGCGACGATCCGCATCAAGCGGTCGGTCTCCGTGAGCGTCAGGCTCGATGTCGGCTCGTCCATGATGACGAGGCGAGCATCGAGCGAGAGCGCCTTCATGATCTCGACGAGCTGGCGCTGCGCCAGCGACAATTCGGCGAGCGGTGCATCGGCCGCGAAATCGCAGCCCAGCCGGTCGAGCAGCGGAGCGACGTCGGCATGCATGCGCTTGCGGTCGATCAGCCGCAAGGGCCCGCCGCGCACGGGCTCGCGGCCGATGAAGACGTTGGCGGCGACATCCAGATTGTCGAACAGGTTCAGTTCCTGATGGACGAAGGCGATGCCCGCCTTGATCGCATCCGTCACGGTGAGCGAGCTTCGCGCGGCGCCGTCCACACGGATGACGCCGCCGCTCGGCTCAACCACCCCGCCAAGCACGCGCATCAGCGTCGACTTGCCGGCGCCGTTCTCGCCGATCAGCGCAATGACCTCGCCGGGCGACACCTGCAAACCGACGCGATCGAGAGCGACCACGCCTGGATAGCTCTTGCTGATGTCAATCAGCTCGAGGAACGGCTCCGACATGGCAGGCTGCGGCCCGGGCAGCGGGGATATCTCCTATTTCTTCAGCATCTGCTTCATCGAGGCCATGAAGTCGTCGACATTCGCCTTTTCGATGACCTTGCCGGGCACGATGATGATGCCGTTGGCCGGAACACTAGACTTGTTGCCGCCGATGTAGTTCGCCATCAGCTTCATGCCCTGATAGCCCCACTCGAACGGCTGCTGGACCACTGTGCCGACGATGCTGCCTTCCTTGACGCCGCCGAGCGTGATCGGATCCTCGTCGAAGCCGATGATCTTGATCTTGTTGAGCTTGCCGGCTTCCTTGAGCACCTCATAGATGCGCGGCGTATTGTAGGAGTAAAAGCCGACGAGGCAGCTCACGTCGGGCATCGCCGCAAGGATGTCCTCGACGTTGCGCTTGGCGCGGGTCTGGTCGATCTCGTCGCCGCGGACGTCGACGAGCTCGACCTTCGAGCCTTTAATGGTCTCCTTCACGCCTTCGATACGCTCGCGTGCATTGTCGGCGCCGGGCAGGCCGACGAAGCCGACGCATTTGCCGCCGTTCGGCAGCGCCTTGATCATCAGCTTTCCTGCTTCCTTGCCGAGATCGGTGTTGGAGGAGCCGATATAGGCCACGCGCTTGGATTGCGGCGCGTCGCTGTCGGTGGTGAACAGCACCGTCTGGGACGCAACCTTGTTGAGGTGACCGGTCTGGTTCTTCGGATCGACCGCGCTGACCATGATGCCGGCGGCGCCGGCGGCGACGAGGTCGTCCATCACGCGCTGCTGCACGGCGGCCGCAGCCTGTTCCGGATATTTGAACTGGAGGTCGTAGTTGGGCAGCTCGCCCTGCGCCTTCTTCATGCCGGCCTCAGCGATCTTCCAGAAGTCGGATGCGCCATTGACGACGAAGGCCAGGACTTTCTTGTCCGCTGCGCCGGCCGAGCCGACACCCGCTGCTACCGCGAAGGCAATAGAGACACCTGCAACCAAGAGACGCTGCATATCATCCTCCCTAAGGCGGTCGGCCCTTGATGCAGGCCAACTCTGCTTGTGCCCAAACGCCATTCCCCGACGTGGGGTCGGCGAGGTAAAATGAGGCACGTACCTCAAAGTAGCAGAAGCACACCCGGCGTGCAATCGGAAGCAGCCGCCGGGGCGTCGACGGCGAAGCCTTGCCCAATCTCGCCAATAGTGGGGCGCTCGCCGACCTGAGCTCGCTGAGCCTGGCCAGGCTGGGCGCCTTCCGACGCCGCGTCCGTTGCTCTTGCCGGAGTGCTCGCTGAGCTTGCAGAATATGCCGCCTCCGTCATGATAGGTTCGGAGGCCTGCTTTGCCGTGTCGTTGAAGAATCCGGATGCCGTCGCTGCGATCGTTGCAGCGCTTCGGCATGTCTACGGCGACGAGATCGCGCGAATGATGCTCGTCGAGGGCATGAGCCTCGCCGACCTGATCGATGCGATGTTTTCCGCGCCCTTGACGCACCGTGAGGCCGTTCGAGATATCACGGACGCATTGGACGATTTTGTCGTTTCACCGGACCTGGGCCTGATGTGGCACCTCAAGTACATCTATGGAGACGAGCCCGGTTCCCTGCACGTCGTGGATATGGAGATCGCGACGCCCAACGGCACGCTGGCGAGCAGGGACGTCTGGCTTCGCCTGTCCACCTAGAGACGATGCCGCCTTCGCGACGACTTGGCCCCGCTGCCGCGCAGCGCCGTCTTTACCAATCAGAAACCATCAAGAATGATCTGAAAACTTTAACGAAACTGCCCGGCGCTCTCCGCGTCAATTCGCCGGAGGGCCCGTGTGATGACAGAGCACCAATTGAGAGAGCAGGAATGCCGGATCGCCCGTTATCGGCGTTTGGAGCGGGAGGTGACGGATCCGCTGGCCGCGTGTCTGCTTCACGGCATCGTCGAGGAGCTCGAAGCCGAGCTGCGCAAGGACAGGCCGGAATGGCACGGGCCGCGTGATTAACGCTTTCTTAGCGCTGATCGTGCGGATGATCGTGAGGGAATGCCAGGGGAGACTGCTCCCATGCTGAAGGACGGGACATATGCGGCGTGGTACCAGACGCCGCTCGATCAGGGGACCGGGATCGTCCATGTCGCCGACGGACAGATCTGGGGCCGCGACAGCCTGATGACCTATCACGGCTCCTGTCAGGTCGATGGGGATCGCTTCACCGCCACCGTCTCGACCAAGCGCCACACCGACGGTCGTGCAACGGTGTTTGGCGTGGAGGACGAGCTCGTTTTGGACATCGAGGGAAACTGCCCCGGCAAGATCGCCACTTACACCGCGACGGCACAGCAAGTGCCGGGAATGATTCTGCAGGGAACGCTCATTCTCAGCGAACCGCCGCTGCCGGCACGTGAACAGCGAGCCGAGTCGCGCCCGGCGTTCAACCTCGCCAAGTTGCCAAAGTTGCCCAAGCGTCCGCGCTGAGCCGGGAAGCACGCGGGGCAGTTGGCCCGGCAACCCAATGTCGGCCCCCGGACCGCGCGATTCTGCATCCGGTTTCTCCCAAAGCTTGCTTCTCAAACTGCCCTGAACTCGCCATTGTGCGCCCGCAACAGGATTGGAAGCGGAGAAGCATCAATGTCGGACAAGGTCTCGCGTCGCCGTTTCGCGAAACTCGCGGGGCTGTCCGCGACCGGCCTGACCGGTTCGCTCGATGCAGCCGAAGCGAGACCGGCAGCGCCGCGCGCCGGCTTTCCGGCCGGCTTCGTCTGGGGAACAGCGACCTCGTCCTACCAGGTCGAGGGCGCGGTCAACGAGGACGGGCGAGGGGCCTCGATCTGGGACAAGTTCGTGCGCATCCCCGGCAAGATCGAGGACGGCACCACAGGTGACCGCGCCAACGAGCACTATCACCGCTACAAGCAGGACATTGCCCTCATCAAGGAACTCGGCTGCAAGGCCTACCGCTTCTCGGTGGCCTGGCCGCGGTCGTTTCCGGACGGCGACGGCAAGCCCAATCCAAAGGGGCTCGACTTCTACAACCGGCTCATTGACGAGCTCCTGAAGAACGGCATCGAGCCGTGGCTGACGCTCTATCATTGGGACCTGCCGCAATCGCTTGAGGATCGCTTCGGCGGCTGGCGCTCGACGGAGACCTGCAAGATCTTCGGCGACTACGCGGCCTATGTCGCCAAGCATCTGACCGATCGCGTCAAGAACGTCTTCACGCTGAACGAGAGCGGCCGCTTCGTCTATTTCGGCTACGGCACCGGCATCGACGCGCCGGGCTTGCAGCTGCCGCAAGCGGACGTCAACCAGATCAGGCACAACAGTGCGCTGGCCCACGGGCTCGCGGTGCAGGCAGTGCGCGCCCACGGCCGCCGCGGCACGAGGGTCGGGCCGGCCGAGAACGTCGATGCCTGCGCGCCCGCGATCGACACGCCGGAAAACGTTCGCGCCGCCGAGATCGCGCTGCGCGAGATGAACGCGGGCTATCTCAACGTCATCATGACGGGCCGCTATACCGATGCCTTCCTGAAATTCGCCGGGCCCAACGCGCCGAAATACACCGATGCGGAGCTGAAGATCATCTCCTCAAAGGTCGATTTCCTCGGCCTCAACATCTACGCGCCGCAGAACTACGTGGTGGCGTCCGATCAGGGCGCCGGCTTCATGCCGCTGCCGATTCCCAAATCGTTTCCGCATATGAACTCGGACTGGCTGCGCGTCGGACCCGAGACGATCTACTGGGTGCCGAAGCTCGCGGCAAAGATCTGGAAGACGGATGCGATCTATATCAGCGAGAACGGCGCCTCCGGCGACGACGCCGTGACGCCCGACGGCAAGATCTACGACACCGACCGCATCATGTACCTGCGCAACTATCTCGCCCAGCTCCAGCGCGCCACGGCCGAAGGCGTGCCGGTGCGCGGCTATTTCCTCTGGAGCCTGATGGACAATTTCGAATGGGTCTACGGGCTGAACAAGCGCTTTGGGCTCTATCACGTCAATTTCGATACCCAGGTGCGCACGCCGAAGCTCAGCGCCAGCTTCTACCGCAACGTGATCGCGAAGAACGCGGCGGGGGCGTAGCGGTTTTCTTCCATCTAGAGCCACTGAGAGATCGTCATGCCCGGGCTCGTCCCGGGCATCCACGTTCTTCGTGCGACGTTGCAAGGCGTGGATGGCCGGGACAAGCCCGGCCATGACGTCGCGGGGGCTTTCGCGCAGCGGAAAATCCGGCTGCGGGGCTTAAACGCCGCGCATTGACTCTCTTCTCGCGCTTATCCAAAACCGTTCTCAACATCCATAAACGAGAGGACAACGCCAATGGCTGACGCACTGATCATCGATGCCTGCCGGACCCCGCGCGGCGTCGGCAAGGCCGGCAAGGGGGCACTCTCGGGCATTCATCCGCAGCAGCTCGGCGCAACCGTTCTGCGCGCGCTCGCCGACCGGACCGGCATCGATACCGCCGACGTCGACGACATCGTCTGGGGCTGCAGCGCGCAGGTCGCAACGCAAAGCGGCGATCTCGGCCGGATGTCGGCGCTCGATGCCGGCTACGACGTGCGCGCCAGCGCCGTGACGCTGGATCGTTTTTGCGGAAGCGGCATCACCAGCGTCAACATGGCGGCATCCTCGATCATGGCCGGTGCGGAAGACCTCGTCATCGCCGGCGGCTGCGAGATGATGTCGATGGAGGGCCGCCGCGGCAGTGGCCCGATGATGATGGACAACGGCAATCTGCGGCTGCGCGCGCGGCATCCGCAGTCGCATCAGGGCGTCTGCGCGGATGCAATCGCGACGCTGGAAGGCATTACCCGAGGGGATGTCGACGCGCTCGGGCTGGAGAGTCAGAAACGGGCCGCGCACGCGATCGCGAATGGCTACTTCAAGAAGAGCCTCGTGCCTGTTCACCGCGAGGACGGCAGCCTTGCACTCGACCACGAGGAATATCCGCGGCCGCAGACCACGATGGAGGGGCTCAGCAGCCTGAAACCGGCATTCCCGGCGATCGCCGACTATGCGCTCGACGACAAGGGCACGACCTATCGCGGACTGATCCTCCAGGAATATCCTGATCTCGAGATCGACTTCGTGCACCACGCCGGCAACTCGTCCGGCGTCGTCGATGGCGCCGCGGCGATCCTCCTGGCCTCGCCCGCTTACGCCAAGGCGCATGGCCTCAAAGCACGCGCCCGCGTGGTGGCGATGGCGAATATGGGGGACTCGCCGACCCTGATGCTGAACGCGCCGGTGCCGGCCACGCGCAAGGTGCTGGCGAAGGCGGGCTTGACCGTGGACGACATCGACCTGTTCGAGATCAACGAGGCGTTCGCGGTGGTGGCGGAAAAATATATCCGCGACCTCGAGCTCGATCGTGCCAAGGTCAACGTCAACGGTGGCTCGATCGCGCTCGGTCATCCCATCGGCGCCACCGGCTCGATCCTGATCGGCACCGTGCTCGACGAACTCGAACGGCGCGATCTCAAGCGCGGTCTCGTCACCATGTGCGCCGCCGGCGGCATGGCGCCCGCCATCATCATCGAGCGCGTCTAGCCGATCGCCCCTCACTTTCTCCCTGCTTTTACGGGGAGGAAGACCGGCGATATCGATCCAGCCCTTATTTTTCAGGGTGAATCGCGCGCTTCCCGTCAGAAAGAGGCCGGTCGTCGCTTGTCGAAAGCGGCGAATCAGTTCTAGCAAGATGTCGTGCGGGCCTTTGAAACAAGGCAAAATCCGCTGCTCAAGGCTTCTTCCGCACTGGAAGTGGCTAAAATGCAGGGTTTTTTGTCACATGGGGCCAAAAAAGCCCGTAAAACCGCGACAAAACTGTGCAGAAGGCTATAGGCCTTCGCCGGTTGGTCTAATATGCAGCCGTCACGAATCAGAGGAGACACGATGGCCACCCAAATGTCCAAATCGCAGTTGATCGAAAAGATTGCGACCGCCACAGAGCTTTCCAAGCGCGACGTCAAGAACGTCATGGAGACGCTGACCGACGTCGGTCACAAGGAGCTCAAGAAGAACGGCCTGTTCCTGGTGCCGGGCTTCGCCAAGTTCGTCGTGATCAAGAAGCCGGCGACCAAGGCACGCAAGGGCACCAACCCGTTCACGGGCGAAGAGATGATGTTCAAGGCCAAGCCGGCCCGCAAGATCGTCCGCGCCCGCCCGGTCAAGGCGGCCAAGGACGCCGTGGGCTAACGACGCAAGGCCCCCTCGGATAAGGGGGCCTTTTGCTTGGGGCAGCCGCGAGGACTTGAGACGGAGGGCTCAACCCTTGCGGCGCTTCACCCTGACCGGAACGGGTTGAAGCTGCGGCCTCGGGGCCGCCAGCGCATCGCGAAGCCGGTCGATCGCGCGATCGAGCATTTGGCGCAGCCGCTGCGCCTTCCGCGATCCCTTCGCTTGCTCCAGCAATTTCTTCATCGCCTCACTCCGCCGCTTCGACCTTCGCGTTGACTTGAGCTTCGACCGGTTCGAGCGCTGCGGCGATGGCTTCGTCGACGTGCTCCAGCCAGATGAATTCGAGGTTGTCCCGCGCGCTCTTCGGGATGTCGTCATAATCCCGCTTGTTGCGCGCCGGCAGCATCACCCGCTTCAGGCCGGCGGCCGCGGCTGCGACCACCTTCTCCTTGATGCCGCCCACCGGAAGCACCAGGCCGCGCAGCGAGATCTCGCCGGTCATGGCGGTGTCGCTGCGCACGGTGCGGTTGGTGAGCAGGGACGTCAGCGCCGTGAACATCGCAACGCCCGCGCTCGGTCCGTCCTTCGGGGTTGCTCCCGCCGGCACGTGAACGTGGATGTCGCTGTTCTCGAACGCCTGCGGATCGATGCCGAGCTGCGAGGCGCGGCTCTTCACCAGCGTCATCGCAGCCTGCACGCTCTCGCGCATGACGTCGCCGAGCTGACCGGTCAGGATCATGCCGCCCTTGCCGGGCACCTTTGATGCCTCGATGAACAGGATGTCGCCGCCGACCGGCGTCCAGGCAAGGCCGGTGGCCACGCCCGGAATGCTGGTGCGCTGGGCGATCTCGCCTTCGAACCGCGGCTGGCCGAGCACGGTGACGATGTCCTTCGCCGCGATCACGACCTTTTCGGCCGTGCCCTCGGCGACTTGCACCGCAGCGTGCCGGAACAGCTTGCCGATCTCGCGCTCGAGGTTACGCACGCCGGCCTCGCGGGTGTAGCCCTTGACCACCAGCTTCAGCGCCTCCGGCTCGATCTCGGCCTGCTCGGCCGAGAGGCCGTTGGCCTCGAGCTGCCGCCGCACCAGATAGCGCTTCGCGATCTCCAGCTTCTCGTCCTCGGTGTAGCCGGCGAGGCTGATCAGCTCCATGCGGTCCAGCAGCGGGCCCGGGATCTGGTCCAGCATGTTGGCGGTCGCGATGAACACCACGCGCGACAGGTCGAACGGCACGCCCAGGTAATTGTCCCGGAACGTCCCGTTCTGCTCGGGATCGAGCACCTCCAGCATGGCGGCCGAGGGATCGCCTTGCACGCCACGGCCCATCTTGTCGATCTCGTCCAGCATCATGACGCAGTTCCGGCTGCCTGCCTTCTTGATGCCCTGGATGATGTTGCCCGGCAGCGCGCCGATATAGGTGCGCCGGTGGCCGCGGATCTCGGCCTCGTCGTGCACGCCGCCCAGGCTGACGCGCACGAAGGGACGGTCCATCGCGCGGGCGATGGATTGGCCGAGCGAGGTCTTGCCGACGCCGGGCGGACCGACGAAGCACAGGATCGGCGCCTTGCCCTGCGGGGCGAGCTTGCGGACCGCCAGATATTCGATGATCCGGCCCTTGATCTTCTCCAGGCCGAAATGGTCGGCGTCGAGGATGGCCCGCGCCTCCTTGATGTCGATCGGCTTCTCCGCGGGCAGCGCCCAGGGCAGCTCGATCAGCCAGTCGAGATAGGTGCGGACCATGCCGGCTTCGCCGGCGGCCTCCGGCATGCGCTCGTAGCGGCGCAGCTCCTTCTTGGCGTGCGCGTCGGCCTCGGGCGGCATATTGGCCTTGGCGATGGCAGCCGTCAGCTCGGCGACCTCGGCCGCCTTGCCGTCGCCTTCACCGAGCTGGCGCTGGATGGTCGCCATCTGCTCGCGCAGGATCGCCTCGCGCTGCCGCTCGTCGAAGGAGGCCTTGGTCTTCTGGCCGATTTCGTTGGAAATGCGCAGCACCTCCAGCCGCTCGGCCAGGTGCTTGGACACCCTCTCGACGCGCAAGACGAGGTCGATGGTCTCCAGCACCTCCTGCTTGTCCTGCGGCTTGATGTCCATGAACGAGGTCGCAAGGTCGGCCAGCGCGCCGGGCGCACTGGTGCCCTGGAACATCGCGGCCAGCTCGGGCGGCGCCTGCGGCAGCAGCTCGATCGCCTCGATGGCCTGACGCTGCAGGTTCAGGGCGCGGGCCTCGATCTCGGGCGAGGTCGTGGTCGGCTCGGGGATCTGCTGGAAGCGCGCCACGGGAAACGGCGTCCCCGGCAGGAAGTCGAGCAGGCGTGCGCGCTGCACGCCCTGGCAGACGATGTGGTGGGTGCCGTCGGGCGCGGTGATGTAGCGCACGATGTTCGCGATGGTCGCGACCCGGTAGAGATCGTCGGGCCCGGGCGCGTCGGTCTCGGGGCTGCGTTGCAGGACGATGCCGACGGGCCGCTGCTCGCGCAGCGCCTGCTGGGCGGCGGCGATGGACTTCGCCCGGCCGATCGTGATCGGCGCGATGGCGCCGGGAAATAGCACCATCTCGCGCACGGGGATGATGATCAGCGCGTCGTCGGGGATCTTCACGTCGTTGTTGGTCTGTTCGTTGTTCATCTGTTCGGTGGCCATGATCGACCTCAGGATTTGGCGAGGCGCAGTGCGACGCAGCCGTCCATCACGAAGCGGCTGATGGCGTAGCGGCCGATGGGTAATGCAATGCGGCGTTCAAAACGCCCCTGCGGCAGCTCGAGCCGGTGGATGCGGGCGTTGCGGAGCTCCGGCGGCAGGGTGCGCTGCCCGGAGATGACGAGCACGCCGTCATGAATGACCGTCTCGACATTGTCCGGATTGACGCCCGGAAGCGCCACCAGGATCAGGAGCTCGTGCTCGGTTTCCAGCACGTCGATCGGCGGCTCCCAGCAGGCTTCCTGGCGGCCGAACTGCTGGCGCAGCCGGTCGGCGCGGGTCAGCGAATCCAGGGCTTCGGACAGCATCCAGTCGAGGGGATTTTTGGGTTGCATGTGGAAGGCTCAGGGGTGGGAAAGCCTGCATATGGGGCCGGTTCCCGGAAAATCCAGTGCGCCGGCGCCGGCGTGCCATGCGCTGTCGTGTAATCCAAAAACAAACGCCGCGGCCTTAGCCGCGGCGTTCCGTCATCGAGAGCGGCGCGGGTCAGGCCGCGGCGCGGTATTCTTCCTCCGCTTCGAGGTTGATCACGGACGTCGCGAGCTCCGTCAGTGTGTGATCGGTCGCCTCTTCTTCGTCCAGCGTCGCCTGAAGCAGCCTTGCCGCGTCCTGCATGCCGAGTTCCTCGGCCCAGGTCCGCAAGGTGCCGTAGCGGGAGATCTCGTAGTGCTCGACCGCCTGGGCGGCCGCGAGCAGTCCGGCGTCGAGCGCCGGTGCGCCCTTGAAGTCCTTCATGATCTCGGCGCCCTCGTCGGTGATGCCGTTGATGGCCTCGCAGGGCTTGCCGCGTGCCGGCTTGCCCAGCATCTTGAAGATCTGATCGAGCCGCTTGACCTGACCCTGGGTCTCGCGCAGGTGCTTGTTGAAGGCCGCGGCCAGCTCTTTCGATTGTGCTGCCTTCGCCATCTTGGGCAACGTCTTGATGATCTTGTTCTCGGCGAAATAGATGTCCTTCAGCGTCTCCAGAAACAGGTCGCTGAGCATCTTCGGTGCCTGACGCGGCCGGCGCGCCGCGGTCTTCCTGGTCGTGCGTTTCTTTGCTTGCTTAGCCATAGGTCCTCCTCACGAGGTGACACGGGAAGGCCTCGCCCTCCTCAATCCTCAGGCGATCAAAGCCGCTTCATTAACGAAAGTTCCAATCTGCAACCGGTCTACGCTCAGGTCGGGCGCTTATACGGATCTTCCTGGCGTTGCCGCGCCTCGGTGTTGCGATCGAGCTGCGCCCGCTCGCCGCGCCTGAGGTGGCCGGCCTTCATCACGCCAAAGACGAGGATCCCGCCGAGCACGAATGCTCGATGAACCAGAGCCAGAGCAGGTTGGCCGAGAGCTGGCCGAGCAGCATTCCGATTCCACTGTCGCTCATCGATCGTCTCCAGTGATTTTGCAAAAACGGTCCTGCCGGGCTAAGTCAGTCCGCCCGCCATCGTTCCAGCGTTCCGGGATCCCGGCGAGACATGCTCGGATTCGCCCTGTCCGCTGCGCCCACCATGATCGCGGCCTCGATTTTGGTGGTGATTGCGCCGCTCGGAAACCGACTGCTGCACCGGCTCGGGATCGGCATCCCGCCCTCCAGATTGCCGGCGGGCTGCTGCTGTTCGGCGCGTCCTATCAGATGA
Organism: Bradyrhizobium sp. 22; assembly: GCF_000482425.1. Taxonomy (NCBI): domain Bacteria; kingdom Pseudomonadati; phylum Pseudomonadota; class Alphaproteobacteria; order Hyphomicrobiales; family Nitrobacteraceae; genus Bradyrhizobium; species Bradyrhizobium sp. 22. The sequence continues at coordinate 325,354 of NZ_KI519400.1, read as the reverse complement.
CCTTCCGCGATCGCACGCACTCTCGGACCCACCGGAAATGCCGTGCTCTTGCGCGTCCCCGGCATGCTGCTCGCGGCCTGTTCGGGCAGTTCGTGATCAACGCGGTTGCGGCCTACCAGGCCGGCCTGCCATAGCGTCGCGACAGCAGTGAATCCATTGATTTTGCCGTCCGTTTCGCGGTTTTGACACCCGATCCGGGCCGCTTTCGCTTGCACTGCCATATTGCTTTGACGTACTTCCGGTCTAACAAGACCATCGTCGGGAAATCGGGATGTCGATGACAACGGACGAGCTCGCCAAGCGACAGGCCATCATCGACGCTTGCCGGCGCATGAATGCGCTCGGCATCAACCAGGGCACCTCGGGTAATATCTCTGTCCGCCATGTGGACGGGCTTCTGGTCACGCCGACCAGCGTGCCCTATGAGGCCATGACGCCCGAGCAGATCGTGTTCATGACCATGGACGGCGCACACGGGCCCGACCAGAAGCCGTCGAGCGAATGGCGGTTTCATCGCGACATCCTGAAGTCGCGGCCCGAGGTCAACGCCGTCGTGCACGCCCATCCGACCTATTGCACCATCCTGGCGATCATGGGCATGGAGATTCCGCCGGTGCATTACATGATCGCGGCGGCCGGCGGCGACAGCATCCGCTGCGCGCCCTATGCGACGTTCGGAACGGCGGAGCTGTCCGAACATGCTGTGCGGGCGCTGGAGGGCCGGCTTGCCTGTCTGCTCGACCATCACGGCATGATCGCGATCGGCAAGACGCTGGACAAGGCGATGTGGCTCGCCGTCGAGGTCGAGACGCTGGCGCGGCAATATCACGGCTGCCTCCAGATCGGACAACCGCCGCTGCTCCCCAGCGCCGAGATCGAGCGGGTCCGCCAGCGCATGGCCGGCTACGGCCTGTCGGAAGGGTAGGGCAGGCAGAGGGTGTTCGTACGGATCAGGCATCTCGTCGATCGCAAGGGGACGAACCGCACCATGGTTCGGCTGCGCGCCCTCTTGCGCAGCAACGAGTTCTACCTGATCCCGCTCGCGCTGGTGATCGGCACGCTCGCGGGCTCGGTCGTGACGCTGATGGCCCACATCGCCCAGATCGCGCATGTGGTGATCTACGGCATTCCCATCGATGTTCATCTTTCGGCTCACGAAAGCGTCAGTCCGTGGGCGGCCCTGATCGCCCCCGCGCTCGGTGGGCTGTCGCTCGGAATCATGGAATGGTCGCGGCGGCGCATGAAGATATCGAACGCGGTCGACCCGATCGAGGCGAACGCGCTGCGCGGCGGCAATCTCTCGATGCGCGACAGCGTGGTGGTGTCGAGCCAGACGCTGATCTCAAACGGCTGTGGTGCCTCGGTCGGCCTCGAGGCGGGCTACACCCAGATCGGCTCTGGAATTGCTTCGCTGCTCGGCAAGTTCTTCAATCTTCGCCGCAACGATCTCCGCCTGATGGTCGGTTGCGGCGCTGCCGCCGCGATCGCGGCGGCGTTCGGCGCGCCGATCACCGGCGCCTTCTACGCCTGCGAGCTGATCGTCGGCGTCTATTCGGTCGGCAGCGCCGCGCCGATCCTGGCCGCCTCGCTCGCCGGCGCGTTGACCGCGCAATGGCTCGGCGGTGCGCCGTATTCGCTGGAGATTCCCAAGGTCAGCGCCGTCGGCGTCGAGCAATATCTGGCACTGATCGGGCTGGCGCTCATCACCAGCGGCGTCGGCATCGCCGTGATGCGCTCCTCGCCGATGTTCGAGCGCCTGTTCGCCTGGCTGCCGGTCTGGCTGCGCCCGGTGATCGGCGGCCTGATCGTCGGCGGTTTCGCGATCATCACGCCGCAGGTGCTGGCGGCCGGCCACGGCGCCATGGTGCTCGACCTCTTTCACGACATGACGATCGGACTGATCGCGCTGATCATCGCCTTGAAGGTGACGGCCTGCCTGATCTCGCTCGCCTCGGGCTTCCGCGGCGGCCTGTTCTTCGCATCGCTGTTCGTCGGCAGCCTGATCGGCAAGTTCTTTGCCGCGGTGCTGCTCCTGATCAGCCCGAACTTCGCGATCGATCCGCTGGTCGCGATGCTGACGGGCATGGCGACGCTCGGCGTCGCCATCGTCGGCGGTCCCCTGACGATGTCGTTCCTCGTGCTCGAGATGACCCGCAACGTCGACGTCACCGCCGTGGTGCTGGCCGGCTGCATCGTCACCTCGATCTGCGTCCGCTTCATGTTCGGCCATTCATTCTCGACCTGGCGCCTGCATCTGCGCGGCGAGACCATTCGCAGCGCCAACGACGTCGGCTGGCTGCGCAATCTCACCGTGGAGCGGCTGATGCGCTCCGACGTCGGCAAGGTGCCCTCGACCACGACGATCGCCGCCGTCCGCCGCGAGTTCGCGCTGGGCTCGCGGCCCGGAATCGTGATCGTCAACAACGCGGACGAATATGTCGGGCTGGTCATGCTGCCCGACTTGTTCTCCAATGATCTCGACAGCATCGCCGACGACATCCAGGTGGTCGAGCTCGCCCGCCTGATCGACATCGTGCTGATCCCGGAAATGAATGTGAAGTCGGCGATGGCGGTGTTCGACGAGGCCGAGGCCGAGATGCTGGCGGTGGTCGATTCCACCGACAGCCGCAAGGTGATCGGCTTTCTCACCGAAACCTTCGCCCGCCGTCGCTATGTCGAGGAGATCGACAAGGCGACGCGCGGCGTGCTGGGGGCGTTGTCGTAGGCGCGTCTATCGGCGGGGTGGGGGTCGCAACGAGGCAGGTCACGATCCGCCAAACCAGCGGCAGCACTATGAGCAGCGTCGGAAAGGCGGCCGGACAGGATAGCGCCCAGGCGCCGGGCGGCGACCGCCAAACGTCGCGGCTGTTCATGATCCGCTCAGGTTGGATGGTTCAAGCTGGGATTTGGTCGCTCGGTCTATAATCGTTCAAAGCGTGGCGGATTGCCGCGATCGAGAAACCATTTCAATGGTTTGCGCATTAAACAGGGTTTGCATATCTCTACGTCGTGAGAGAACATAGGCAAGAACATAGGAGGTCAAAATGAATGCGAGACCGATGATTTCTGCAGCCGGTCGCAACATGGTGCTGGCCGCGTTCACGAGCCTGGCATTGGTCGCAACCTCCGCATCGCCCTCGGCTGCGGGGCCGGCCGAGGCGCCATCTGCAAAGCCTGTCACGGCGGGGCAGGGCTCCTCCGAAGTCACCGATTTCAGCGCCCACCGTCGCCGCCATTATCGACGCGGGTCGAACGCCGCAGGTCTCGCCTTCATGGGCGCAGCGGCCGGTATCATCGGGGGCGTGATCGCCGAGCAGCGGCGCCGCGATTACTACGAGAATCGCTATTATTATGGCGGGCGTCCCTACTACGGCGGTCCCGGTTATTACGGCGGACCCGGCTATTACGGCGGTGGCGGTCGGTTCTATTACGATCCGGGCTACTAGGGATCGTATCGCGCCATCATTTTCGACGTGGCCCGATTGGACTGGTGAAGGAGGGCGGTGCTTTGTACCGCCCTTTTTGTTGCGTCGGTGCTCTTGTAGCCCGGATGGAGCGAGAGCGTAATCCGGGGCGTTCGTCTGGTATCGCGCACTCTCCCGGATTGCGCTTGCGCTCCATCCGGGCTACGGCACCGTGCCTGTGTCGGCCTCTGTCAATCCGTTCCGCTGAAAATATTCCACTTTACCGAAATTCGGTTTTGACGTATGTGTCGCCCATCCCGGCTCATCCAGGAGGGGCGATCTCGAGGTCGTCTTGATCGCGAGCCGGGCTTGCGGTGGACGCGGCAGCGTCGGCACGAGAGGTGCGGGCAGGGCGGGTAGTCCCTGTGAGCCCGTAACCGCGTGCGGACGAAGGGCGCTGCTAGGCTTCGTCTCGCTCGTAAGTTTCCGGCTTCGTCGACGAGGCACGGGAATACTGCAGCGACATGGCGGGCCGTGCGTACGGCAAAACCGTGTGGTCCTGGCCGTCGTTGCTACGGTCAAGCCTGTCGCGGAGATGTGCGCGAGCCCAACCGGGCAGACGGCATCGTGAATTCGCGGGGTGAGGGAGGCCAGAAGGAAAGTTCGGCTCCCGGGAGAGCACGGCATAAGCCGTCCGACCATCGCGCAGGGAAGGCCGAGTGATCGGCACCACCTGTATGCTGCTGTGCGGTTCTTCCTGCGTGTGCATTTTGCGCAGCAGACCGCGGGTGCGTTGTCAGCACCCGGCCTTCCCTGCGCCCTCTTGGCTTCCAGAGGCGCGGAGACGAAGCAAAACTCGGGCGATTTCAGCCGCGAGAACGGAAAGACGTGTCTGCAAGCGAGATGGTCCGGGACGAGCGATGCCGTTGCGGCGTCCTCCGTCATTGCGAGCGAAGCGACTTGTCCGCCGAAGCCTTGGCGAAGGCGGAAGCAATCCAGACTGCCTCCGCGGAGGGATTCTGGATTGCTTCGTCGCAAGGGCTCCTCGCAATGAGGGAGTATGCGCGCCACCCACCGCTCTCGTGCCCCGGACGCAGCGCAGCGCTTCCCCGGCGATGCGAAGCATCGTCCGGTGCGGTGCGCTGCAGAGCGGGGGCCCATGTCGCGGCGTTGGACCGTGTCGCCCTGGGTCCCGGCCCGGCGCCGCAACGCTCGCGCGTTGCGACTTGTCCGGGACACGAGAGCGAGTGGCGATGACGCGGTCCGCTCGCCGGCCCGGCCCATGCCGGCTAAATATTCGGCAATCATGCCCACTGGCGCCGATGGACTTGCCTCTCCCAATCCGGTTCAATGGAATCCATTGCGGCATACACCGCGGCGAGGAGACGCCGCGGCCTGCGCCGAGCCGGAACCGGCGCCGCGGCGGCGCGCCATGCTCGGTTGGTCCTGGGACCGCCGATGATGCGACCGCGCCACTTGCGCGAAGTCGTCGGGAGTGCTCTTGCTTGAGCCGGGGCGGCCGGCCCCGATCCAGAGAGATGAGATGAGCAAGCTCGTTATCCGCGCCGGCGATTTCACCTTCGATGCCCGCTTCGAGGAGCAGCTGGCACCCAAGACCGTCGCCGCCTTTCGCAAGGCGCTGCCGTTCGAAAGCCACATCATCCATGTGCGCTGGAGCGGCGAGGGCGTGTGGATGCCGCTCGGTGATCTCGATTTCGGCGTCGGCTACGAGAACCACACCAGCTACCCCGCGCCCGGCCAGATCATTCTCTATCCCGGCGGCATCAGCGAGACCGAGATCCTGCTGGCCTATGGCGGCGTGCATTTCGCGAGCAAGATGGGCCAGCTCGCCGGCAACCATTTCATCACGCTGACCTCCGGCCTGGAGAATCTGGCAACGCTGGGCAAGAGCGTGCTGTGGAAGGGCGCCCAGCCGATCCGCTTTGAGGAAGTTTGAGTGACCGATAAGAGCTACCCGCGCGATCTCCGCGGTTACGGCCGCAACCCGCCCCACCCGCAATGGCCCGGCGATGCGCGCATCGCGGTGCAGTTCGTCGTCAATTTCGAGGAAGGCGGCGAGAACAACATCCTGCACGGCGACCCGGCCTCGGAGGCGTTCCTGTCCGACGTGCTCGGCGCTCAGCCGTGGCCCGGCCAGCGCCACGCCAATATCGAATCGATGTTCGAATACGGTTCGCGCGCCGGGTTCTGGCGGCTGTGGCGGATGTTCGGCGAACGCAACTGGCCGACCACGGTGTTCGGCGTCGCCACCGCGCTCAAGCGCAACCCCGAGATCGTTGCGGCGATGAACGAGGCGGGCTGGGACATCGCCAGTCACAGCCTGAAATGGATCGAGCACAAGGACATGACCGAGGCGCAGGAGCGCGCTGAGATCGCGGAGGCGATCCGCGTCCATACCGAAGCCACCGGCGCGCGGCCGCTCGGCTGGTACACCGGACGCTCCTCGATCAACACCAACCGTCTGCTGATGGAGGAGGGCGGCTTCCTCTATCTCTGCGATTCCTATGCCGACGATCTGCCCTATTGGATCAAGGGCGCGAACGGCAAGCAGCTCGTCATTCCCTATGCGCTGGATGCCAACGACATGCGCTTCATCAACCCGCAAGGGTTTGCCGAAGGCGAGCAGTTCTTCACCTACCTCAGGGATGCCTTCGACGTGCTCTATGCCGAAGGCGAGACCGCGCCCAAGATGATGTCGGTCGGCCTGCATTGCCGGCTCGCCGGCCGACCCGGCCGCGCTGCGGGCCTGATCCGCTTCCTCGACCATATCGGCAGGCACGAGCGGGTCTGGGTGCCGACGCGGTTGCAGATCGCGCAGCACTGGCACGCCAGGCACGCGCCTCTGGCCGCCGACGCATTTGAGATCGGTTGACGATGTCGCAGCTTTCCCTCTCCGATCTCAATGCCGCTGCCAGGGCCGATTTCGTCGCCGCGCTGGCCAACGTCGTCGAATATTCGCCGTGGATCGCCGAGCAGCTCGCCGACAAGCGGCCGTTCGCCGGCATCAACCAGCTGCACGCGGCACTGATGGCGGCGATCCAAAGCGCCGACCCCGATGTGCAGCTCGCGCTGATCCGGGCGCATCCCGATCTCGCCAGCAAGGCCCGGCGCGCGGAAGGCCTCACGGCGGACTCGACCAATGAGCAGAGCAGCGCCGGCCTCGATCGCCTGTCGGCTGCCGAATACGCCGCCTTCGAGCGCGTCAACAACGCCTATCGCGCCAAGTTCGGCTTTCCCTATATCGTCTGCGTGCGCCGGCACACCCGGGATTCCGTGCTGCGCGATTTCGAGGTCCGGTTGCGCAATATCGCCAAGACCGAGACGCGGCGTGCGATCGAGGAGATCGGCCGGATCTCGGCGCTGCGGCTCGATCAGCTGGTCATTGCCGACGACGTGTTGAAGGTGCATGGCCAATTGTCGACCCATGTGCTGGACAATCACATCGGCAGGCCCGCGGCGGGCATCCCGGTGGAGCTTGTCGAACTTTCCGCGCTCGGTGACAACCGCGTCATCACGCGCGCCGTCACCAATGCGGACGGCCGCACCGAACAGCCGCTGATCGGCGCCCGGCCGCTGCCGATCGGCCGTTACGAGCTCAGATTCAGCATTGCCGGATACTACGCCGAGCGCAACGTCCAGCTCACCGACCCGCCGTTCCTCGACGAAATCCCGCTGCGCTTCGCGATCAGCGAGCCGGAAGGCCACTATCACGTGCCGCTGCTGGTCACGCCGTGGAGCTATTCGACCTATCGCGGCAGCTAGGCGCCGAACTTGTCGAGCAGCGCCGGAAACAGCCGGTCCGGCTTGAACGGCGGTGCGGTGAAGCGGATGCCGGTGGCATCGGCAATGGCATTGCCGAGCGCGGCGGCGACCGGATTATACGGGCTCTCGCTCATCGACTTCGCGCCCAACGGACCGATGCTGTCGGACGTCTCGGCGAAGAACACCTCGGTGCGGGGCACGTCGGCGAATGAGGGCAGGTGGTAGTCGCGGAATTTCGGGTTGATGACGCGCCCCTCGGCATCGATCACCATCTCCTCGTAGAGCGCGGCGCCGAGCGCTTGCGCGACGCCGCCTTCGACCTGGCTGCGGCACTGCATGGGATTGGCGACGACGCCGGCGTCGGCGGCGTGCACGCTCCTGAGAATCTTGAGCTCGCCGGTGCCCCGGTTCACGGCGACGCGAAAACCTTGCACGTTGAAGCCGACCGAGCGCGGCGTGCCGCCGGAATTGCCGCTGCCTGTGAATGATCGTCCGCGTTCGCCGCCGAGCTTCGCCAGCTCCACAAAGGACATGCGCCGTACGCCGCAGACGACCGCATTGTCCTCGAGCACACAGGTCTCGACGTCGCACAGCCACGCGCCGGCGGCGGCCGCCTTCAGCTCGGTCGCGAGCTGCATCGAAGCCGCATGGGTCGCCTTGCCGGCGACGAAGGTGCCGGCACTGCCGTAGGCGCCGGTGTCATGGCCGCCATGGGCGGTGTCGGACTGGCGCAGGTGGATCCTGTCGACGGTGGTCGCAAGTGTGGTCGCCGCGATCTGCCGGTGCACGGTGCTGGTGCCGTTGCCGAACTCGGCCGTGCCGACGGTGAGCTCGAAGCCGCCGTGCTCGTTGAGCACGATCGTGGCGTCGGCGATATGTCCGGCCGGCGGCACCGTGTGGATCATGGTCAGCGCGACGCCGTCGCCGATCAGCCATTCCGGCGACAGATCCGGCTGGGGACCATCGGCCTGCATGGCGCGCTCGACGAGGTCGAGACACTGGTCGAGCCCGTAGGAGCCGTAGACGACGTCGTGATACTCGGACGGCGGTGGCGACAGCATGGGATCGCCGGGCCTGACGATGTTGCGCCGGCGCATCTCGTAGGGGCCGATGCCGAGTTGGTTCGCCAGCTCGTCGATTGCGGCTTCCACGGCGATGAGCGCCTGTGGCAGGCCGTAACCGCGAAACGCCCCCGCCGGCACCGTGTTGGTATAAACCGCAAAGCCATCGACCCGCTTGTTCGGGCAGTTGTACACGGCGATGGATTCCGCCAGGGCGTGGAACATCACGGGCCCGGCGTGATTGCCGTAAGCGCCGGTGTTGGACAGCAAATCCAGCTGGAGCGCGGTGAGCTTGCCGCCGGCGTCGGCGCCGGCCTTGATGTGGATCCGCATCGGGTGCCGCGTCGAGGTCGCGATGAACTGCTCCTCGCGGGTGAACTCCAGCGTCACAGGGCGGCCGGTCTTCAGCGCAGCGAGAGCCAGGATGTCCTCGACGAACATCTCCTGCTTGCCGCCAAAGCCGCCGCCGACGCGCTCGCAGAGCACACGGACCTTGTCCATGGGGAGCTCAAAGATATTGGACAGGGCGCGGCGGGTCAGGAACGGCACCTGGGTCGAGCTGCGGACATTGAGTACGCCGGACTCATCGAGCCAGGCGAGGCCGCCGTGGGTCTCCAGCGCGGCATGCTGCACGCGATGACTGTGGAAAGTGCCCTCGTAAGTCACGGCGGACGCGGCGAGCGCCGAGGCCACGTTGCCGAATTCGCCATGCGTCTCCGCCGCGAGGTTGCGCCGGGGATCGGCGATGCGGTTCGCGGTGGTTCGATCGGGATGAATGACGGGCGCGCCCGGCGCCATCGCCTGCTCGGGATCGATCAGCGCCGGCAGAATCTCGTAGTCGATCTTCAGCCGTCGGCACGCCTCCTCGGCGGCGGCCTCGCTGTCGGCGACGATTGCGGCAACCCGCTGGCCGATGAAGCGGACGACCTCGTCGAGAACGCGGGTGTCCTCCGGGTCCATCCAGTCCATCTCGTGCCGCGCAGTCGACATCAGGACCGAAGGTGCATCCTCGTGCGTCAGCACCGCGTGCACGCCGGGAATCTTCAGCGCGTCCGACTTGTCGATCGCGACGATCCTGGCGTGGGCGTGAGGCGACCGCGCCAGCTTGACGTGGAGCAGGCCGTCGATTGCGGTGTCGAGGGTGTAGCGTGTCGTGCCGCGCACGATGTCGGGGCCGGCAGGCGCCGGCAGGCTGCGGCCGAAGGCGGCGCCGGCCTCGACACCTGTCTCGACGTTGGTCTTGCCGAGCAATGCATCCTCGATCGAGCGGTAGCCGGTGCAACGGCAGATATTGCCCTTCAGCGCCGCGCCGAGATCGGTGCGCTGGGCCTGGTTCAGCGAGGCGCAGGTCAGGATCATGCCGGCGGTGCAGAAGCCGCATTGGAAGCCTTGCGCGTCGAGGAAGGCCTGCTGCATCGGATGCGTGCCGTGGTCTCCGCCAAGACCTTCGATCGTGGTCACGGGGCGTCCCTCGGCGCGGAATGCCGGGATCAGGCAGCTATGCACCGGCTCGCCGTCGAGCAGCACGGTGCAGGCGCCGCAATCGCCGGCATCGCAGCCTTTCTTCACGCCGAAATGGCCGAGCTCGCGCAAGAAGGTGCGCAGGCATTGGCCGGCGCGCGGCTCCTGCGAAAATGCCTTCCCGTTGACCTCGAAACTCATGGCCACATCGCTCCCAGGAGTTCGCGGCGAATTTCCTCGGCGAGCCGCAGCGTCATGTGCTTGCGCCAGAGCGGCTTGCCGTGGATGTCGTTGTGGTACAGATCGTCCGTGATCTGCTGTGCGATCGCCGCGTGCAACGCACCCCCGTCCGGGACGCCGCGAAAGGGCAGCCGGATCGGCCGTACCGTCGATGCGGTAACCGTGAGCGTCAACGTGCCATCGGCATCGAGGCTGCCGATGAGGAGCGCCGCCGAGCGGCCGACCGGTGCCAGCGAGATCTGGCGAAAGGCCGTGCGGCGTTTCAACGCGGCAATCGGAACATCGATCCGGCGAAGCAGATCACCCGGCGTCAGGCGATTGCGCTGGTTGCCGGTGATGAAGTCGATGACCGGAATCTTCTGCTCGCCGCCACCGGCCTTCCAGATGGTGCAGACGCCGTCGAGCGCGGAAGCGAGCGAGATCATCGGCCCTGCCGGCAGCGACATGCAGAGATTGCCGCCGATGGTCGCGGTCTTCCAGATCTTGAACGAGGCCAGAAAGGCCCGGCAGCATTGGCCGATCAGCGGCGCTGCGCGCCAGTCAGGCGGGCAGACGAAACCATCGAGCTGTGCGATGGTGCAAGTCGCGGCGATGCTGAGATGGGTCTCAGTGACCGACAGCGCCGGCCATTTCAGATCGGTGAGATCGATCAAACGTGTCAGATGAGTCTGCGGCTCCGAGAACAGCCAGGTGCCGCCTGCCAGCCATGCATCCCCCGCCGTCCAAACCGGCAGCTGTGCGCGCGTTTGCGGATGGGCGACCGCTGTGATGGTATTCAAGTCCATGGCTGCGCCCAGCTCGCGTCGGGTGAATCGTCCGACAGAGAGTCTTGCAAGACCGGAGCCAAGCCGCAACAAGAAGTCGCAACGACAAGTCGCAGCAAGACGGCGATCGGACCCGCCTCCGCCTTGCGGTCCTGTCGTCAACGAATGTGAGGAGAAGCGGGATCATGAGCGACACAAGGCCGATCTGGATCAGGGATCCTCTGGCGATCCTCGCCGACGGTGCCGAGCGCGGAATTGTGGTGACGGACGGCCGGATCGCCGAGCTGGTGCCGGCCGGCGGCACGCCTGCCACCGCCGATGTCGCGGTGTTCGATGCAAGCGAGCACGCCGTGCTGCCGGGTCTGATCAACACCCATCATCATTTCTACCAGACGCTGACGCGGGCGCTGCCGGCGGCGCTGGACCGCGAGCTGTTTCCCTGGCTCCAGGCCCTCTACCCGGTGTGGGCGAGGCTGACGCCTGAGGCGCTCGAGCTCGGCGTCACCGTGGCGATGTCCGAGCTGCTGCTGTCGGGCTGCACCACCACGACCGATCATCATTACGTTTTCCCGACAGGACTCGAAGGCGCCATCGACATCGAGGTCGGCGTCGCAAAGCGGCTCGGTGTGCGCGTGCTGCTGACGCGCGGCTCGATGAACCTGTCACAGCGCGACGGCGGCTTGCCGCCCGACAGCGTGGTGCAGGACGAGGACACGATCCTCGCCGACAGCGCGCGCGTGGTCGCCGAACATCACCAGCGTGGTCCGGATGCGATGGTGCAGATCGCGCTGGCACCGTGCTCGCCGTTCTCGGTGACGACGTCCCTGATGCGCGCGACGGCCGATCTCGCCGGCAAGCTCGATGTGCGCCTGCATACCCATCTCGCCGAGACCGAGGACGAGAACAAGTTCTGTGAGCAGATGTATGGATGCCGCCCGCTCGACTATCTCGAACAGTGCGGCTGGCTGAATGCGCGAACCTGGCTCGCTCACGGCATTTTCTTCAACGCCGACGAGATCAAGCGGCTCAGCAAGGCCAGGACGACCATCAGCCATTGCGCGTGCAGCAACCAGTTGCTGGCGTCAGGCTGCTGTCCGGTCTGCGAGATGGAGGAGGCCGGCGTCGGGATTGGGCTCGGCGTGGACGGCTCGGCCTCGAACGACGGATCGAACCTGATGCAGGAGGTGCGGGCTGCATTCCTGCTGCAACGGGCCCGCTATGGCGTCACGAAAGTCAGCCACAAGGATGCGTTGCGCTGGGCCACAAAGGGCTCGGCGGCCTGCGTCGGCCGGCCGGAACTCGGCGAGATCGCCGTCGGCAAGGCCGCCGATCTCGCGCTGTTCAAGCTGGACGAGCTGCGCTTCTCCGGCCACGGCGATCCCCTGGCCGCGCTGGTGCTGTGCGGGGCGCATCGGGCCGACCGCGTAATGGTAGCTGGACAATGGGTCGTGATCGACAGTGCGATTCCGGGCCTGGATGCCGCCGATCTCATCCGTCGCCACAGTTCCGCGGCGCGGGCCATGCAGGCGGGATAGGGGCAGAAATTGAAAGAGGGGGCGACCACAAGTGCCGGGTGCTTCTGGCCACCCCCTCCGGACCTCCTCCGGGAGGAGCAGGTGATTTGGGCAAAGCAAGAAGCGTGCTACTTGCTCGGCAGCTTGTCGTCGATGCCCTTGACGTAGAAATTCATGCCGAGGATCTGGCTGTCATCGAGGTGATCGCCGCCCCTGCACTCCACCGGCTTGCCGTCCTGCCCAACAATCGGGCATTTGAACGGATGCAGCTTGCCTGAGGTGATCGCGGCCTGGGCATCCTCCGCCATTTTCTTCACCTCGTCGGGCATGTTGGTATAGGGCGCCATCGTGAACATGTGGCTATCGAGGCCGCCCCAGGTGTCTCCGGACTTCCAGGTGCCGGCGAGCTCGGCCTTGACGCGCTCGATGTAATAGGGGCCCCAGGTGTCGAGGATCGAGGTCAGCTGGGTCTTCGGCCCGAACTTGATCATCTCGGAGTCCTGGCCGAAGGCGAGCTTGCCGCGTTCGCTGGCGATCTGCATCGCCGCGGGCGAATCCGTGTGCTGCATGATGACGTCGGCGCCTTGGTCGATCAAAGCCTTGGCGGCGTCGGCCTCCTTGCCCGGATCGAACCAGGTGTTGGCCCAGATGATCTTGACCTTGATGTTCGGGTTGATGGTCTGCGCCGCCAGCATCGTCGCGTTGATGCCGGAGACGACCTCCGGAATCGGGAACGAGCCGATATAGCCGAGCACGCCCGACTTCGACATCTTGGCCGCGATCAGGCCCTGAATGTAGCGGCCCTGATACCATCTGGCCGAATAGGTCGACATGTTCGGGTTGCGCTTGTATCCGGTGGCGTGCTCGAAATGTACGTTCGGATATTTCTTGGCGACCTTCAGCGTCGGATCCATGTAGCCGAACGACGTCGTGAAGATCAGCTTGTTGCCGGCGCGGACCAGCTGCTCGATGGAGCGCTCGGCGTCGGGGCCTTCGGGCACATTCTCGAGATAGGTGGTCTCGATCTTGTCGCCCAATTCCTTCACCAGAGCCTGGCGCCCCAGATCGTGCTGATAGGTCCACCCCAAGTCTCCGATCGGGCCCAGATAGATGAAGCCGACCTTCAGCTTGTCGGCGGCGGAGGCTGCACCAATGCTCCCGGCGAGCAACAGTGTGGCGGCCAGCGCAAGAAGTGATTTCCTCATCATCGATCTCCAAACATCAGGGGAAAGCCACGATCCGCAACCTGCGCGCCCCATCGCGCCCGTCGCGAAAATGTAAATCAGCGGTCAGGTACGAACACGGTCCCGAGCGCGGCCGGTGCGGTCGAGCCGCCGCTGCGCGCGCGGGAGAGCAGAACCAGAACGACGATTGTCGCAAGATAAGGCAGCGCCGACATGAATTGCGAGGGAATGCCGACGCCCCAGCCTTGTGCATGCAGCTGAAGGATCGTGACGGCGCCGAAGAGATAGGCGCCGACGACGAGCCGGCCCGGCCGCCAGGACGAGAACACCACCAGCGCCAGCGCGATCCAGCCGCGGCCCGCGGTCATGCCGGGAATGAAGAACGGCGTATAGGCAAGCGGCAGATAGGCGCCGGCAAGCCCGGCGCAGGCGCCACCGAACATCACTGCGAAGGTGCGGATGCGCAACACGGGATAACCCAGCGCATGCGCGGAGACGTGATTGTCGCCGCAGGCGCGCAGGATCAGTCCCGCGCGCGTGCGGTACAGGAACCACCAGACGGCAACGACGAGCGCAATGGAGGCGTAGACGAAAGCGTTCTCCCCAAACAGCACGCGGCCGACCAGCGGGATATCGGTGAGGCCCGGAATCGAGAGATGAACTGCCGGCGTGATGCGCTCGCCGACGAAGCCGGCACCGACCAGTCCGGACAGCCCGACGCCGAGGATAGTCAGCGCAAGCCCCGTCGCGACCTGGTTGACGGCGAGCCCGAGCGCCATCAATGCGAAGATCAGCGACATCATCGTGCCCGCGACGATGCCGCACAATGCGCCCATGAAGATCGATCCGGTGAGCCAGGCCCCGGCAAAGCCGCAGGCCGCGCCGACGATCATCATGCCCTCGACGCCGAGATTGAGCACGCCGGAGCGCTCGGTCACGAGCTCTCCGGTCGCGGCGATCAGGAGCGGTGTCGATGCGGCGAGCACCGAAAGGACGATAGCTTCAACGAGTTCCACGGGCCACCTGACGGTTCGGGAAGACCAGCCTGAAGCGATAGAGGATCAGGGAATCGCAGGCGAGCACGTAGAGCAGCAGAACACCCTGGAAAACCTTGGTGACATCCAACGGGATCTTCATCGCGATCTGCGCTTGCTCGCCGCCGATGAAGGTCAACGCAAGGAAAAGGCCTGCAACCAATATTCCAAGCGGATTCAGCCGGCCGAGGAAGGCAACGATGATCGCCGTAAAACCATAGCCGGGGGAGATGCCGGGCTGGAGATGGCCGACGGGACCTGCAACCTCGATGATGCCGGCAAGGCCCGCGAGCGCGCCTGACACCGCGAAGGTCAGGATGACCAGATGGTCGGCTTTGAAGCCGCCGAACCGCGCCGCACGGGGGGCGGCGCCGACGACGCGGATCTCAAAACCCTTGATGGTTCGCCCGAGCAGGATTGCAGCAGCCGCCACGACGAGAAGCGCGATGACCGCGCCGAGATGCAGCCGGCCGCCCTCGATCAGCAGTGGAACGGTCGCCACCGGGTCGAACTCGGCCGTGGTCGGGAAGTTGAAGCCGTGCGGGTCGCGCCAGGGGCCGCGCACGAGATAGTCGAGGAGGAGGTCGGCCACATAGACCAGCATCAAGCTGGTCAGGATCTCGCTGGCGCCGAACTTCACCTTGCAGATCGCCGGGATCAGCGCATAGAGCGCACCTGCGGCGGCGGCAAGGACGAACATGGCCGGCAATACCCAGGCGCCGGCGTCGGTGCCTTGCGTCCTCACCGCGATCCAGCTTCCGGCCACCGCGCCGATCAGGAATTGGCCTTCGGCGCCGATGTTCCAGGCATTGGCGAGATAGCAAAGTGACAGTCCGATCGCGATCATCACCAGCGGCGCGGCCTTTACTGCGATCTCCTGGAGCGAATAGCCGTCGGTCAAGGGCGCGATGAAATAGGCGTGCAATGCGAGCAGCGGATTCTTGCCGAGGATCGCTAGCAGGATCACCATCGTCACGATCGTGAGGCCGACCGCGATCAGCGGCGAAACCAGCGCGATCGTGCCGGAGCGCTCGGCGCGCTTCTCAAGCACCAGCTGCATGCGCCGCCTCCTTCGGCTCCAGGCTGCTGCCGCCCATGAGAAGGCCGAGCCTTTCGCGCGTCGCCTCGCTGGCGGCGAGCGGCGCTGACAATTTGCCGTGGAACATCACGGCGATACGGTCGGCGATCTCGGCGAGTTCGTCCAGATCCTGGCTGGTCACGAGCACGGCGGCGCCGGCGGTGGCGAGATCAAGCAGCGCCTGGCGAATGACGGCAGCGGCGCCGGCGTCGACGCCCCAGGTCGGCTGGCTCACGACCAGCACTGCAGGCTTGCGCAGGATCTCACGTCCCACGATGAATTTTTGCAGATTGCCGCCGGAGAGGGATGCTGCTTCGGGATCGCGCTTGGCCTTGCGCACGTCGAACGTCTCGGTCGCACGGTCGACGGTCTTCAGCGTGGCGGCGGTATCGATGAAGCCGCGATGCACCATGCCGCTTGCGGCATGTCCGGTGAGCAGCGCGTTCTCCGAGAGCTTCATGCGCGGTGCCGTGCCGTGGCCGAGCCGCTCCTCGGGAACGAAGGCGGCCCCCAGTTTGCGCCGTTGCGTGATGGAGAGATGGCCGGCGGAAATGCCTTCGATCACCACCGTGCCCGGATCCTTCGACAATCGCTCGCCCGACAGCGCGGCGAATAATTCGTCCTGACCGTTGCCGGCGACGCCGGCGATGCCCAGAATCTCGCCGCCCTTCAGTTCGAACGAGATGTGCTCGAGCCGCACGCCATGCGCCTCGCTCGGTGCGAGCGACAGATCGTTGACGACGAGCCGCGGCACGGTCGTCGTCCGGCGGGCCGCCGCCTTCACCTCCTTGATCTCTCCGCCGACCATCATGCGCGCGAGCGAAGCGGCGGTCTCGCGCCGGGGGTCGCAGGTCCCGACCTTCCTGCCGCCGCGCAGGATCGTGGCGGTATCGCAGAGCCGCTTCACCTCCTCGAGCTTGTGGCTGATATAGAGGATGGCACGGCCCTCGGACTTGAGGCGTTCCAACACGATGAAAAGCTGATCGGATTCCTGCGGCGTCAAGACCGCGGTGGGCTCGTCCAAGATCAGGAATTTCGGGTCCTGCATCAGCGCGCGGACGATCTCGATGCGCTGGCGCTCGCCGACCGACAATTGCCAGGCCTCGCGCCGGGGATCGAGCGGAAGACCGTAAGTCTTCGACACCTGCGCCAGCCGCGCCGACATGTCGTTGAAGGATTCCCGTCCGTCGAGGCCGAGCGCGACGTTCTCAGCGACCGTGAGATTGTCGAACAGCGAGAAGTGCTGGAATACCATGCCGATGCCGCGGCTGCGGGCTTCCGAGGGGCCGGACAGCACGATGCGTTGGCCCTGCCAGTAAATTTCGCCGGAGCTGGGCTGGATCAGCCCGTAGATCGCCTTGACCAGCGTCGACTTGCCGGCCCCATTCTCACCGAGCAGCGCATGGATTTGGCCGGGCCAGATATCGATGTCGATGGAATCATTGGCGAGGAAATCGCCGTATCGCTTGGTAAGCCCGATCGTCCGCAGCAGCGGAGATTCGCCGGACTTCAGGCCGTCAGGTAACGGATCCAACATTCGCTGATGCGCTTGCATGGGTGAAGGGCTCGATAGTGGGCCAGTTTGGAGCCCGGCGTAAGGTGGGAAAATGCGTCATCCCTTGCTTAACGCTTCGGCAGGAAGCGGGCGCCTGTTGCAGATATGTGACGGTCCAGGCCAAATTGGAACCCGCTATGCACGACCCGACGTCGCAGTGAGCGAAGTTGCGCGATCACGGCAGTGCCGACGCCGCTGCGCGGCTGCGCTCTCGGTCAGTGGGAAGCATCGCCCGGGTTGATGCAAGCCGGCAGCCGGCAAGTCATCTGGACGAAATACGAATCAGCCAAACTTCGGACGGTGACCGCACCGCCGGAGTTACTCTAGCTCGCATATGAATAGCGATATCTCGTTGTCTTCAGATCGCGGAAACCGATTCTACCGAGGTGTGGCTGCGACGTTTTTCGCCAACGCCCTCCAGGCGGTCAATTTTCTCGGGGACCGATTCCTGAGAAAATCGCAGCATTCGTTGTCGGCCATCGAGGACCTCTACCGGCACGCGATGGACAGCGCATTTTCGGTGACCGAAGCCTTCCTCGTCACCGGCGCACCCCACGCATCCGCCTATTACCCACGCGACTTCGCCTGGTTCTATCCTGACGTCCTCGACCCCGAAACCATCATGGATGCGCAGGACGCGGTGCGGCGTGCGCGGCTTCTCGATAGGAGCATCCGCTTGTTGCTGGAGGCGGTTCGCGCCGATGTGGTCACGACGACCATCGTCCCGGCCGGGCGCGGTCGTTACCTCGGCGTGAACTACTTCTCGCGCCCGTCGGATACGCTGCTCGGCATTCTGGCCGGTCTGCAGCAGATGATCTTGGCCGACCAGAGGGCGCCGTCCTATCTGGCGATGTCACAATGCGCGCATGCCGGGCACCTGTTGCTGGCTGAATATGGCGGCGACCTGAGGCGCGCAATCCTCAAGCTCGCAAGCGAGCTCGAGCCGTTCGATTATGACGGCAGCTCCTATCTGTTGTGCGACGCTCGTGGTCCTCGCTCCGCCGCAACGGATACCCGCGCCGAGCGCCGGCGCTTCGTCACCAACGCCTGCGTCCACACGACCTTCGTGTGGAGCGTGCAGCTCGGAATCGTCGATGAGAGCGAGCTGAAGCGGCTGCTCGGGCGCGACCTCGTGCAGTACAAGGAGGATCTGCTCCGTCTGTTCGGCAGGGACGGATATATCAGGCATTCTCTCGACGGGCCGGAGGGCCCGCCGGCGTCATCGGTTGCGCTGGATTTCGTCAGCGTGCATCGCGGCTTCTGGAATCTGAACGATGCTGGCGAGCGGGCGCTGTTCGCGGCCACGGCGGATCTGATCATTGCCGAGCCGCGCTTTCGCATCCCCAGCACGTTCCACTTCCTGGTATCTGCGGATAACCCGCGGAACAAGCTGATCCACAAGATTGCGGCGCCTGCCTACCAGGGACGTACCTCCTGGCCGACGTTCAACGTGGAATTCGCGGATCGCATGCTGGACTATGATGAATTTTCGGGGAGCGACACCTACCGTTCCTGCGCCCAGGGAATCTTGAAGGACATACAAGCTGCGACTGAGCTGCACGGCGGATATCAGGAGCTGATCTCCGAGCAGGGGCTGAAATATCGCACCTGGGCCTATAAGGGCGCGGTAGCCCACTCCTGGTTTCCGCGCTTCCTGTCTGTCTGGAGGAGGGCATATGGATCGCCGCTCCTGCAATGGAACGACTGATCTGCGCGGCGATATGCCGGCAGGGATGTCGTCGAGGGTCAGCGCAAATCTGTCACGCCGCTAGATCAAGCAACCGGCACGATCCGCGCACGAGCACCTTGCGTCCGGCCGGCGTTATCGCAGGTACGCCGTCGTTGATGGCAACGAGGCCGAGCTCGACGAGGCCTTCGACAAGATAGGACTTCGCCAGGCGGCCGTTCGGCAGCGGGTTGCGAAGTGTACGCAGCGCTTCCCACTGGTCCGGCGCAAGTTCGAATTCGAAATCGTTGCTCATGTTGCCTCGAGAGATCGTGCCGTTGGCGCCCTGTTAGCGGCGCCGCATGAAGACCATGCGACGACAATGAGTCGGGAATTCGGTAGGCCGTTTAGAACACCTCTTCACAAATTGCCGCACTTCGTTGCGACAACAGAAGAAGATCGCCTGATCGGGAATAGATCCGTGGCTCGATCACCAATTGATGATCCGCAGTTGATGTTGCGCTGCGGGGCTGTTGCAGTGCACGGGAAGCATCGCTGTCCCATGATGCGTCGCGATATGCACAGAAATGGTGAAGCGAGCAATCTGGGATTCTGTTAGGTTGATTCGCGGGGAATGACTTCACGCGGCAGGAGTGGAGTGCATGAACAGGCTGGTCGAAATTCGCAGTCAGGAATCCCTGTGCCGGGAGCGTGCGGCCCTCGATTTGGATCGCCGACTGTTCTGGCTTGCGCAAGCCGAGGAATGGGAGCAACGCGCGCTCGACGAAATCGCCTATCACTTCCGGGAGTGCAATCTCGGCCAAGCGGAGCTTGCGCGAAACTGACGTTTCGCAAACGAGGTTGGCCGCGCGCGGATCTACTGATAAGTCGCCACGATGTCGGACACGGCGCGCTCGAGCTGCTGCGCGGTGGCGCATTGGCGCACGACGCTGCAGAAGGTCGCGTAGCGCGGCATCTCGGAATCGCCGAAGCCCCAAGCGAGCCGCCCTTCGGGATTGAGCCAGACCAGCCGCTTCGAACGTTCGGAGATGCGGCGCAGGATGTCGGCGCGCGGGTCGAGATTGTTGCTGCGGGCATCGCCGAGCACGATCACCGTGGTTTGCGGCGTCAGCGCGCTCATGAAGTCCTTCTCGAAGTCGACCAGCGAAGAGCCGTAGTCGGACGAGCCGAAACCGACCTTGGACATGATCTCGGCCATCGCCTCTTCCGGCGATTTCGCCTCCAGGATGTCGCTGACCTCGATCAGATGCGAGGAAAAGGCAAAGGAGCGGACGTCATCGACGACTTCGTGCAAGGAGTGGATCAGAAGCAGGAAGAAATCCGAGACCTGGGCGACCGAGCCGGAGACGTCGCAGAGCGCCACGATCTTCGGCCGGTCGCGATGCTTGCGCTTCCACGCGGTCAGGAACGGCACGCCGCCCCAGGCCGCGTTGCGGCGCAGCGTGCGGCGGACGTCGAGATGGCCGCGGCGCTGGCGCTTGCGCGGCTTGGAATAGCGCTCGCGCAGCCGGCGCGCGATCTGGCGGATGAGGGCGCGCATCTCGGCGACCTGGCGCCGCTCGATGCGGGCAAGCGGCGCGTTGCGCAGGATTTCGTTGCGAAGATTTTCGGCCTCCTCGCGGGCATAGAGCGCAAGCCCCTGCGCGACCGTGTCGCGCACCGCCTCGCGCAACGCATCGAGCGCGGCGCGCAGGCGCTCGGCCAGCGCGGGATTGGTCGCGGTCAGTTGGTCGAGATCGTCGCGCAGGCGCTGCAGGCCCATGGCGTCGAGGATGCGGCTGGAGAAGATGCCGCGCTGGGTGGAGTAGCGGATCTCAGACAGGGAGGCCGCACCGGAGGCGCTGGCGATGGCGGCTGCGATCGCATTGCGGTCCTGCGATAGCAGCATCTGCGCAAGCGGGCCCAAACCCTCAGGAGGCTGCCCTTCGCCCGGCTCGCTGGCCGAGCTGGAAGCGGGCGACTCCGTGTCCTGCGAGGGGTCGTCGTCGGTCGCCTCGGGCTGGTCCTGCCGCAGCTCCGGCTGGCTGAAGAACAGATCGAAACAATCCCCGAGCGCGAGCTTCTCGTCCTTCGACTTGGCGAGCGTCAGCAGCAGCGCGTCGCGCAGCACGGCACGGTCGGAGATGCCGACTTGCGCGACCGCGCGCATCGCATCGATGCTTTCGGCAGGCGAAACGTGAACGCCGACGCCCCGCGCTGCCCGAAAAAAACGATGGAGGTTCTCGCGCATCGGCGTCAACCGAAGACGTTGGACCGTGCCGCCTTGGCAATGAAGGTCGTCACCTGCGGCGATGCGGCCTCGATGTCGGCTTCGTATTTCAGGAGCACGTTGAGGGTGTCCTTGACGATATCGGTGTCGAGCTCGGCGGCCTGGAGCAGCACCAGGACCCGTGCCCAGTCGATGGTCTCGCTGACCGACGGCAGCTTTTTCAGGTCCAGCGAGCGGATCTCGTGGATGAAGCCGACCATCTGCCGGCGCAGCGCCTGCGAGATGCCGGGCACGCGGCTTTCGACGATGCGCTCCTCGAGCCGCTGCTCGGGAAAGCCGATATGCAGATGCAGGCAGCGTCGCTTCAAGGCGTCGCCGAGGTCTCGCTCGCTGTTGGAGGTGAGGATCACGGTCGGCGGCGTGATGGCCGAGACGGTGCCGAGCTCGGGGATCGTGACCTGGAAGTCGGACAGGATTTCCAGCAGCAGCGATTCAAATTCCGCGTCCGACTTGTCGATCTCGTCGATCAGGAGCACGCAGCCGCCCGGCTGCTCCAGCGCCTGGAGCAGGGGACGCGGCTCGACGAATTCCTTGGAGAAGAACACGTCGCCAAAATCGTGGAGCTGGGCGAGCGCGGCATGCAACGTTTGCGCACCGCCGAGGACTTCGCCGAGCTTGTCCTTGAGAATCTGCGTATACAGAAGCTGCTTGGCGTATTTCCACTCGTAGAGTGCCTTGGCCTCGTCGAGGCCTTCGTAGCATTGCAGGCGGATCATCTTCATGCCGCGCCAGGCGGCGATCGCCTTGGCAAGCTCGGTCTTGCCGACGCCCGCGGGGCCCTCGACCAGGATCGGCTTCTCGATCTGCTGCGACAAATAGACGGCGGTCGCGATCTGCCGGCTCGCGATGTAGCCCTGCGCGGCGAGGCCGCTCTCCACTGCCTCGATCGAGGTCGAGGCCTTCTGATCAGCCACGAATGGGCGCTCCCAAGGTCTTGCTTGAGGCTTGTTCTGCCTGCGTTCCCGGCAAAGAACAAGCCTCGTTTGGGAGACATCAGACCCGCATCAGCGGCGTTTTTTCCGCTGAACGCAAATAGTTGAGCGGTCCGCCGTGCGCGGGATCAGTGCCGCAGCACTTCCGGCTTGCGGATGGTCTGTCTGACCTCGGCGCCGCAATCGGCGCATTCATAGACAAAGTCGATCTTGGCAAGGCTCCAATGCGGCTCGACCTCGCGCACATACATCGGCAGGAACCCCATGCAGGCGGGGCAATTCACGGGCGCGATCTCGACGTCCTGATGATGCTGTACATAAGCTGGCATCTCGGCTCTCCTTCGCAGGCGACCACCAAACCCCGCGCGGAAGCTACTGCCGGTCGCTTCATGCGCGTCATCAACTTTTTCGAACGGAGGTCGAACGGCGGGGGTTTGTCGCTCGCTGTGACATTCTTGTTACGTGTCTGTACTGTAACGGGCAGACGGAATGCCTATTTCTGCGGCCAATCCGGCTTTCTCGGACCTTCACCAACGATAAAGGGAGCAACGCCCATGACCCATGCCATTCGTTTTCACAAGACCGGCGGTCCGGAAGTCCTGGTCTGGGAGGAGGTCAGCGTCGGCAAGCCCGGGCCGGACGAGGCGCGCATCCGCCACACCGCGGTCGGACTTAACTTCGTCGACATCTACAACCGTTCGGGCCTGTACCCGGCGCAACTCCCGAGCGGGCTCGGCAGCGAGGCGGCCGGAATCGTCGAGGAGGTCGGGCCCGGTGTCACCGATCTGAAGCCAGGCGATCGTGTCGCCTACGGCGCCTCGCCGCTCGGGGCCTATTCCGAGGCGCGACTGATCCCTGCCGACCGTTTGCTGAAGCTGCCGGACGGCGTCGACGACAAGACCGCGGCGGCGATGATGCTCAAAGGGCTCACCACACAATATCTGATCCGGCAGACCTATCGGGTGAAGGCCGGCGACACAATCCTGCTGCATGCGGCGGCCGGCGGCGTCGGCCTGATCCTGAGCCAATGGGCTAAGCACCTCGGCGCCACCGTAATCGGCACCGTCAGCAACGACGAGAAGGCCAAGCTCGCCAAGGCGCATGGCTGCGATCACGTCATCATCTACACCCGGGAGGACTTCGTGAAGCGGGTGGACGAGATCACGGGCGGCAAGAAGGTGCCGGTGGTCTATGATTCCGTCGGCAAGGACACGTTCCTGAAATCGCTGGATTGCCTCGCGCCGCTCGGCATCGCCGCGCTGTTCGGCCAGTCCTCCGGTGCGGTCGAGCCGCTCAATCTCGGCCTGCTGGCTCAGAAGGGCTCGCTCTACGTCACCCGCCCGACCCTGTTCACCTACGCCGCGAAGCGCGAAAATCTGGTTGCGATGGCCGGCGAGCTGTTCGACGTCGTCAAGTCCGGCGCGGTCAAGATCGAGGTGCACCAGACCTATCCGTTGAAGGATGCCGCCAAGGCGCATGCCGATCTCGCCGCACGCAAGACGACGGGATCGACCGTCCTCACGGTCTGATCCGCTCCGGGACGTTGGCGCAGGCTCTCCTGCGTCACGCCCGTTCGTGCTTGCGCAGATCGCGGGCGTGGTCGAGGCGGGCTGCCTGGAGGTCGACCTCTTCCGGTGGAATCTGGGGCAGGGTCGCCTCCGTCAGGATGGCCTCGGTGACGTCCTCGACCGAGTTCTCCGCGATCTCGTGGATGAACGAGACATTCTGGTATTCGCCCGAGGCGATGCGGGAGACGACCTCGCGCCTGGTGATTTCGGGATCAACGACCGCCTCGCGGCCGCGCCGCCCATAATCGATCATCACGACGAAATATTGCATGAAAACGATCCTGCCGCGCTCCCGTCACCGGGAGCGCGGCAGAGTATTTCCGAAAAACGGAATAAAGTCAAGGATTGTTTCTGAAAAACGGAATTTGGTCTTACTTGCTCTTCTTGCGCGGCCGCGCCGACTTGGCGCGCAGCCGCTCGAGCTGCCCTTTGGGCATCGACAGGCAGATTTCCCCGACCCAGTCGAGCTTGACGCCGACGATCGGCTTGGCATTGAAGCTGGTAAGATTGACGACGGACGGACTCTTCCCCCGCTCGATGGTCTTCAGATAGCGCTCGCCGGTCTTGAGCCGGACCACGGCCTCCTCGCCGTAGAAGCTCGACAGCGGATGGCGCTGATCCTTGTAGACCACGATCACGTCGCCGCTCTCGTATTTGGGCAGCATCGAATCGCCCACGATTTCGAATGCGACGGTTTCTTCCATGATCGGGAAGGGCAACGTGATGTCGCCTAGCCCCTCCGGCGGAACCTGCTCGTAGTCCGGCTCGATCACGGCGCCGGCGCCGACCCGGCCCATGATCGGCGCGAGATTGAGCTCGAGATATTCCATGATCGGAATGATCTCCGAAGCCTTCACCAGACGTTCGCCGCCGAGGATCTCCGAGACCGCGCCGGGGCGCACGCCCATGGCCGCCGCCAGGCCGCCCTTGCTCTTGCCCGTCTTCTCCAGGCCCCGCTCGATCATTGCAACGTCCAACATGGTGATTCCCTCGATTGCGCACCGTCCTGGCTCTTGTAATCCGAAATTCGGAATTGATGCAATTATGAATATCAGAATTATTGCTTGACTCTCGCTTCGGAATACCGGAATGTGTGTTTCGCCTCCCGGTCGCTCGACGAGGGAAGCGCATCACAGGACAGCATCATGGAACCGGGCTATTGGCCGTCGGAGCATTCCGACGCGCTTCGCGACTATTTTCGCAAGGGCATGTCTTATGCGGAGATCGGAAGACAAATTAATGCAAGGTTTGGAACGGCTTATACTCGCAATGCGGTAATCGGCCGCGCCAAGCGGCTCGGGCTCGTCGTCCCGGAATGGATAACGAGCCCGTCGATCACGCCATATTTGCCGGGCGAGGCTCCGGTTTCGCCGCGCCGCGCGGTGTTGCCGAACCTGAACGTGCCGCCGAAATCCGCAATGAAGCCTACGGCGCCGGTGAAGTTGCGCTGCGTCGGCGTTCAGCCGCGCCTGATCCAGCTGGTCGAGCTCGAGCCGGCCGATTGCCGCTATCCCTATGGCGGCGACAAGGACGGGGAGGAAATCGCCTTCTGCGGTCATCCCTGCCGGCCAGGCTCCAGCTATTGCGCGCCGCATGCGCGCCTGACGCGCCGCTCCGGTGCGGCGTCTGCCCGCGCCCCCGGTCCCGTCGTGCTGAGGCTGGTCTCCGCTGCCTGAGCTCCCATCCGTTCCGTCGTCAATTTCGCAAGGAGTATCCGAGTGGCTCGTGTCCGACGCAGCAAGTCCTACAAATTGGCCAAGATCTACGATCGGCGGTCCCGCGAGGTGCCGTTCAATGCCGAAGTGGCAGAGGTCGAGATCGACAATCCGCTGGCGCTCGATGCCGGTGAGAAGATCCTGGCCATCCGGTCGATCCGTGGCGACCCGCTGGGGCGGCTGCACGCACACCACCAGATCGACGAGGCGCAATACCGCGGCGGGCGTGCCTTCCAGAACGATTGGGAGAGGGCAGAGCGGGGGCCTCAGGCGGTGGACCCGACCCGGGAATATGTCGACGGCACGCGCACGCGCGACCCCGTCACCGAGAGCCAGCGCCAGGCGGTGTTTCGGTTGAATCGGGTCGAGCGCGAGCTCGGCACCGACGGCGCGGCGCTGGTGCACGACGTGCTGATCCTGGGCCTGACCATGGATCAGATCGGCGCGCGTCGCGCCGTTCGGACGCAGCGCTGGAACGATTATTTTGCGCGGCGCTTTCGCGAATGTCTGGACCGGCTGGCGCTGATCTACGGCTTTGCGACGGAAACGAGCGCCCGACGGGCAGAGCGGCGCGGGTGAAGACCGTCGGTCGCTTATGGGTGCGGTACGATCCGATAAGGCGTCGTGTACGGCTCGACGCGCAGCGAGGCATTGGCCAGAAGCCCGATCTTGGCGGTCGGCGCCTGCTGCAATTCGCCGTTCGGGCCACGATGCACGTTGTACTGCCATACCGTGAGGTCGCCCTTCTGCGCAAGCGCGTGCGCAACCGCGCTCGCATCATTGCCGCCGAGCCCCTGGAGCTCCTCTGTCGATAACCCGATCACGATTTCGTCCTTGACGGTGATGATCTTGAACAGGTTCATCTTGGTCTCCTGCGCCCATGCGCCTTGTATCGAGAGGGTGAAAAGCGCGACCGCGGCGCCCTTGATGAGATCGCAGCGAGAAATCATGCCGTCGTCCTTGGTGCTGAGGCGCGCCCGAATCGAAGAGTTCAGCCATGGCGCCCGTAATCTGCGTGGCCGTGTCGCACCGGCTTGGTCGCTCGCATATCGACAATGGTTCATGGGCGAGACCTGCTGACCGACGATGCGACATCCGTGTCGAGATCGGGACGCTGAGATCAGCTTTCGAGGTCGATGTTCATTTGTCGCCGATACAACCGCTGGGGCCAGACTCAACAATTACGTGTATGCGCCGAGAAGCGCACGTATGCAGCCAATGTGCATTCATGTCGGAAACAAGCCGAAACGCTGTGCCAATCGACAGCGGTCGGGACTGTTTGGCGTGATGGATGCCGCTTCTTGACGCAGGTGGGTGACGGCAACCGATATTCCTGTTATCCGGAATTGCCGCGCTGCGATGCAGACGAAGCATCTCTGCGCTCGCTGTCGGACTTGCCGGACGGGTTGTTCCCTGACATAATTGCAACCAAGTGGTTGAGCGTTGTTGGGGCATGTCGTTCAGCATGCCGGCTGGTCGGGGCCACCCGGCCGACAGTTTGTCGCCATAGGTCCTATTGTGGCGTCTTGCTGCGGCGTTCGGTCTCGCGTAGATCACGAAGGCTGACGCTTGTCATAGGTGCGAGATGAAGAACCTCAATTTCGCGGCTGAATTGCACCTCAAGCTCGGCGCGCCCGCAAGCGGCACGGTCGAAAGTCTGCGCCTGCTCCGCGCGTTCCTGAAGCTCGCACCGCGACAGCGTTTCGAGGTGATCAAGCTGGTCGAAGATCTCGCCACCGAAGAAGCCCTTCCCGAGCGCCCGTTGTCCTGAGTCCGGCCTCGTGCCGTCATTTCCTGCCTTAAAGCGCGATGAGATTCGGGCGAATTGTCATAGCGCTTCAGGCTTTTCGCGCATGATCTTTCCGGAAAGCCGCTGCGCACTTTGCCGGATCACGCCCTAGCCGGGCCCCCCGGCGAGGTTTCCCCGAGGCTGGCCGCTGGAAGGCGATCCGGCAAGTGTGGTATTCAGTCGGGAAAGCGGGAGGAGTGCGACCATGATCGAACCGAAGCTGGAAGTTCCGGCCGAACTGCGCGACCTGGCCGAGAAGACGATTGATCAAGCCGAAAAAGCGTTCGGCATGTTTTTCGAAGCCGCCAGCAAGTCAATGTCGTCCGTTCCGGGCGCGGGGACGGAGGTGTCGAAGCAGGCGTTGAATTTCACTGAGCAGAATATGAAGTCGGCCTTCGAGCATGCGCGCAAGCTGGTTCATGCCAATGACCTTCAGGAAGCGATGCGAATCCAGTCCGATTTCCTGCGCAGCCAGTTCACCAGTGCTGGAGATCACATGCGCCAGATGACCGGCAGCCTTATGCAATCGGGCAAGGACAAGTCCTGATTCTCATTCTGTACGCAGTATGCCCACAAATTGAACTTGCGTGGCGCGGCGATCCGCTTTTCGATGCGGGCGCAGATCCATGACGGGCCACCGAATGACCTTGTTCGCCGTCCGTCATCTCTTCTGCTGATCCCTGTCGGTCCTCCGGCAGGGATCTTTATTTATATATGTGGCAGGTGTTGTGGTCGGCGCGGCACTCAAGCGCGATGAGATTAGGAACAATCGTCATCGCGCTTTGGATTGTTGTTTGAGCTTTTCGGAAGACCGCCGCGCACTTTTCCGGATCATCCATTAGCGCAGCGATGCGATGTAAGCCGCGATGTCGCCCGCTTCGGTCCGGCTCAAGGGAAAATTCGGCATCTTCGGGTGAGGATCGAGCAGGAAGAAGGCGAGCTTCTCCGGGCTGAAGTCCGGCCTGCGCGCGATCGAGGCAAAGGAGGGGACGTCGGCGCTCGCCTGGGTCTGGCCGTTCGCGACGATATGGCAGCTTGCGCACCAGCGCTTGGCAAGGTCGGCACCGTGATCGGCATCGGCTGCGAGCGCGGGCGACGTGCCAACGCTCGAGGTTACGGCAAGCATCAGGCAGAGTCGTCTCAAATGCTGGTGCATCGGGTAACCTTCATGCATTCCGTCGGCCAAGCCTATCCGCAGCACGATCCCGGAAATTGTGAGAGATCAATGCGGGCGATGATCGACCGCAGCAGCTTGCGGACCGAACGATAGAGATGCCGTACGCCTGCCGGCATTCTCGCCGCCGGTAGGCTCAGGCTTCTTGCATCGAGCCCCTTCGTATCAAGACTTTCGACGGAATGCGACACCTGTCTCTCCGAGGCCATATGGCTTTTCTATCCTGCCGTCTCGGAGCCGCCTTGATCTGCCGCAAAGCGTTCCCGGCTAATAGTCACCCGGATTCATGATCATCGGACTTTTCATATCGGCTGGCGCGAGCGCGCTGCTGGCACTGTCACGCAGGAAGCGGTCGAGCGTTTCCTGGATCTTCTGCTTGACCGCGTTGGGGCCGCGATCGCTCATGTCCGTGTGCTGTGCGCCGGTGTGCACGATGTCGATGCCGTGCGCCTTGGCTTCTTCCGGCGTCGGCAGCACGCCGGGATCGGTCACAAAATGCGGGTCCTTCGACCGGAACGACAGGATCTTCATGCCGTCGCTGGTCACGAAAGGCACCCGCAGATTGTCGAGCGTGATCACCTTCGACACCAGTTCCGGGTGCTGATGGGCGACATACATGGAGACGTCGCCGCCGTTCGAGTGGCCGACGAGGGTGATGTGATCGTAATCGACGTTCTCCTGCTGCCTCTTCAGCTTATCCAGCACGAAGAGAATGTTGGCCTCGCAGCGGATATAGACCTCACGCCGGCCGACATATTGCTGACCGGCATGGGTCATGAGCGGCGGGTCAGTCGGCAGGTCCTGCTGGATGCTGGCAACCAGATAGCCGCGCGCGGCGAGCACATTGGCGAGGAAGGAATATTCGGTGGCCTTGACGGTGTTGCCGTTACTGATGATGGCGAGCGGGAGTTTCCAAAGGCCGAGATTGGCCTTGGTCTCGTAGTCGCGCCGCACCGCCAGTTCGACCGAGATCGGCCGCTGCCGCGAGGCGTCGAACAGCTCCAAAGTCTCATGGCGGATGGCGAACCGGCTGACGACGAAATATTCCCCGACGCCGAGGACGCAGAGAAACGCCAGGATCGCAAACACCCTCTTCATGGCTTCGTCTCAAATCACGTTCGGCTGAATATGGTCATCGGGAACTCTCCGATCGAGCGATCGTGAGCAGGTTACGGGATTAAATCTTGGCAACTCTGTGAGCAAGGCCGCAATGGCCGGATGCCGGGGTCCAGTGGCGCAAACGACCGGCTGGTCAGAGACACCCCGACCTGCCGCGTTCGGGACAGAGCCGGAATGCGCTCGACAGTGTAAACAAGAAGCGGGGGCTACGACGTTCATTGTCCGGCGCCCGGTAGCTCAACGGCACGGCCACGCCGAGATCGGCCTGGAGATCGTTTGGCAGGAAGAAGCGCACACCGGCTCCGGCCGATGTCAGCGATAGGCCTTCACTCAAACGGTAGCCGTCGTTCCAGACGGCGCCAGCGTCGCCAAAGGCATAGAGCTGATAGCCGGTCCAGTAGCGGAAATCGAGCTTCTGATCGAAGCGCAGCTCAAATGAGCCGGCGAGGCCATTGTCGCCGCTAATTTCGGCTGCGCCGTAACCCCTGCCGAAGGCCGCACCGCCGAGATAGAACTGCTGCGAGGTGAACAGCGGCCGCGACGCCGTCTGGCTCGCTGCCGCGAGCTTGAGCGACCAGGCATCGCTGAGCGTCTGGTAGCGCGTGAACCAGAGGTTCAGCACCGAGAAGTTCGATGA
Organism: Bradyrhizobium sp. 22; assembly: GCF_000482425.1. Lineage (NCBI taxonomy): Bacteria > Pseudomonadati > Pseudomonadota > Alphaproteobacteria > Hyphomicrobiales > Nitrobacteraceae > Bradyrhizobium > Bradyrhizobium sp. 22. Next base: position 295,386 of record NZ_KI519400.1, on the reverse strand, counting down.
GGCGCCGTCGCGCGACAACAGATCGTCGTCGAAATGCGAGGCACCGAAGACATCGAGGCCCTGGCGGTAGATCAGCGTCGCGAAACTGGTGCCGCCGAAGCGGTCCTGCAGCCTGTAGTCGGCGGTCAGGCTCGCGGTCCTGATGTGGTCGTTGTACCAGGGGCCGTAAAGGTCATGCTCGGACACATTGCTGAAGCTCGTCGCCGCAGTCAGCGTGAGCGTGGAGGATTGCGACTGCAGCGGAACAATGCTGGCGCGCAGCTCGAAGGCCTCGGTCGTCGTGATGTCGCTGTCGAGGCGGCGGGCATCGCCCGGCCGGACCGCGCTGTAGAGCACGGAAGCGCCGAGACGTAGGCCATCGACGCCGACGGGCGCGTCATACGACAGCCGTGCGAAGCCGAGCTGGCGAGGATCGTTGGCAATGGTCGACAGGTTGACGGCCAGCGTGTCTCCGGGCGTGAGGTAGGAGTTGAACGCGCCGGTGGCGTAGGTCTGCCACGGGCCCACCGAGGATGATCCGAGATTGTCCAAGCCGAACGAGGAGAAGACGTGCCAAGTCTTCAAATAGACGGTGAGACGGAAGCGTCCGGACCCGCTGCCGATCTCCTCCAGCGCGCTGTCGGTGATCCGAACGCCCGGCCTGGCGTTGATGAGGAAGAGCTGGCGCTCGAGTGTCGGGAGCCGCGACGGCTGCTCGGCGAGAACCGGCCCGAGCATCGGCCTGACGCCGAACTGCTCGGCGCCGTCGCCTTTCAGCTCGACCTGCACGATGGCGCCCTCGATCACCTGGATCCGGACCCGGCCGTCGGCAATGTCCTGCGGCGGCACGATCGCCCGGCTGAGATGGAAGCCGTCGGCGCGGTAGAGCTCGCTGATCGCGCCGGCGATCCCGGCGAGATCCGCCTGCGAGACCCTCTTGCCGAGATACGGCTGATAGACTGCGGCAATACGGTCGCGGGAAACCGCGTGGGCGCCGCTGACGTTAACGCCGCGCAGGACGAATTGCGGCTTGGTATCGCCGCGGGTATCGGGTTGGCCAACCGTCGGCAGGCTGACCGGCGGGCGGTTCAGTTTTTCCCGTTCGGTTTGGTTTTCAAAGTATTTCTCGGGCTGGCGCGGATCGAAGCCCGGCTGGTTCGCCTGTTGTGCGAACGCTTGGAGAGCTCCGGCAAAAATCAGGACCAGCAAGGCCATTGCGGTAACGAGATGCCGCTTTCCGGCGCGCGCGGCGAAACTTTCCCCGTAGTTTGACGGAGGAATTGCCGAGGGACGGGAGGGGGTCGTTAGCCTCATGATTTTTCATAGTTTTTTAAGGTCAATGATTGGTTAATGGCGCCGCTCCACTGGCCGCTTCCTGCTAATCCTCTCTTGAGTGATTTCGGATACCCCTCAGATCTGGCTGTAACGCAGACTGAGGATCGTCATGCTCGACAGAATTGGAATGCGGTGTGCCGTCGTGGCGCTGGCTCTTGGAACGGCTCCCGGCGCGTTCGCTGCGGAGGACGGTGTCTGGTCGATCAGCAAGGCCACCGGTGAAGTGTGGGTCGCGACCGACGGCGCGCAACAGGTCGCGCTGAACCGGGACGAGACGCTCAAGCCCGGCAATACCATCCGCACCGGCCGCAATGGCCGGGTGCTGCTGGTCCGCGGCGAGGAAACGATCCTGATCTCTCCGAACTCGGTGGTCGGCTTGCCGGCCGAGAAGAAGGAGGGCCTCTCGACCACCATCATCCAGCAGGCGGGTTCGATCCTGCTCGAGGTCGAGAAGCGCAACGTCAAGCACTTCGAGGTCGAGACGCCTTATCTCGCGGCCGTGGTCAAGGGAACCCAGTTCAGCGTCACGGTGGAGGCGGGCAGCACCAAGGTCGGCGTGCTCCGCGGCCAGGTCGAGGTCTCCGACTTCAGGACGGGGCAGATTGCCCAGGTCATGCCGGGACAAGCGGCTACGGTGTTCGAACAGGGCAAGCCGGGCCTTAGTCTGAGCGGCCCAGGAAAGCTGAGTCCGATCGAGCAGGGCAAGCCGCGCGCCCCGACGATCGAGCGTGTCCAAGTGCCGAGATCGGGACTGACGGCGCCGCGCAATGCCGCGAGCGGTCAATCCATCCATGCACTCGGCCCGGTCGACAAGGGCGGCAAGGCAGCCGGTGCACCCAAGGCATCGGGGCAGGCGGCCGCGGGGCATGCCCCCAGGGCGGGAGCCGTGCGCATTTCGACCGCGCTGGGGGAGGTCAAGCTGAACGTCCACAAGGCGACGCGCGGCCTCGCCCACGGCGGCGTTCCGCCAGGGCAGGCGCGTAATGCGAATGCCAGGGCGGACAGCCAGACGGTCTGGAACGATGGCAAGGCCAGCCCGGCCGCATCCAGTGGCGCGGCAGCTGGCGGGCCCGCCAGCGTGAACGCCACGATCGCCGCAATGACAGCCGGCGCATCCAGCGATGCCCCGCGCGCCAACAACGGAAACGCCGGTGGCAACGGCAATTCCGGTCACAACAACGGCAATGGCGGCAACAACGGAAACAACGGAAACAACGGAAACAACGGAAACAACGGCAATAACGGCAATAACGGCAATAACGGTAACAACGGCAACGGCGGCAATAACGCTCACGGCGGCAGCGGCCATGCCAACAACGGCGCCACCGGCAACGGCAGGGGCAACAACGGGAATGGCGGCGGCAATGGTGGCGGCAATGGCAGCAATGGTCACGGCTACGGCAGACGCTGAGGCGATTTCCTAGGGGATGAGGGGCGTGCCCGCAGAAGCGGGGACGGGGGAGGATCGGAGTGAAACGCTATCGGCCGCATATCCTGGTTGTGATCGCGCTTGCGATCGTGCTGTCCACGGGATGGCATGGCGCACTTCGCAACGCGCTCACCGATCTGCGGTTCGCCTGGCAGCCGCGGGACGCCAGCGGCAAGGTCGTGGTGGTGGCCATCGACGCACCATCCATCGATCAGATCGGCGTGTGGCCCTGGCCGCGCCGGCTTCACGCGGACCTGTTGAGGAGACTCGAGGCGGCGGGCTCGGGAGACATCGCGTTCGATGTCGATTTCAGCACGCCGTCGGATCCAGCCTCCGACGAGGCTTTCGTCAAGGCCCTTCGCGATGCCGGCGGCTCGACGATCCTGCCGTCCTTCAAGCAGCCGACGCCGAACGGCGGCGCGGCCCACGTCAATCGTCCGCTGAAGCCGTTCAGCAACCAGTCGTGGCCGGCGGTCGTGAACGTCGCAGTCGAATCCGACGGGCGCGTTCGCCGCTACCCGGTCGCCGAGAAGCTCGGGGATGAGTTGTTGCCCTCGATGGCGGTCGTGCTGGCCGGCCAGGACGCCAACCGACGGCCGCCCTTCCTGATCGATTTCAGCATTCGCGCGGCCTCCATTCCGACCGTCTCCTATATCGACGTGCTGCGCGGCGATCCTGCTGCGCTCGACAAAGTGAGAGGCAAGAAGATCATCGTCGGGGCCACCGCGCTCGAGCTTGGCGACCGCTTCAGCGTTCCCAACGGCAAGATCGTCTCGGGGCCGGTGCTCCAGGCACTGGCCGCGGAATCCATCCTTCAGGGCCGGATGCTGCGCTGGACCTCGGATATCGGCATGATCCTGGGCTTGGGCGTGCTCTGCCTGCTGATGATGTATTCGTGGCGGCGCTTCGGGCCGGGGATTCGCGTCGCAGCGCTGGTCGCTTCCGGGGCAGCCATGGGATTGGCCGCGATCCTCGTGCAGGCAAGATGGCCCCTCGTCATCGACACGTCGCTATTTCATATTGCGATCATCGCTTATCTGACCGCGATCGCGCTGGATGAAATCGATTTCCGTGGCCTGCTGGGGCGTATCGCCGAGAGCCGCTTTCACCGCATCGCGATGTCGCTTGGCGATGGTCTCGTCTGCACCGACGAGGATCACCGGATCACAGTCTGGAATCCCGGCGCGAGCGCGATCTTCGGCTACACGCCGGCCGAGATGATTGGCCGCCCGTTCGAAACGCTGTGCGCTGTGCCGGTGGACGGCGATGCCAGATCGTCCATGCATGACGCCGCGCGCCAGGCGCTCCTGGTTCCAGGCGGGGCGGTCGTGGTCGAGTTCGAGGGCCGGCGCAAGAATGGTGAGACTTTTTCCGTCGAGGCGAGCTTCTCGGGCTGGCAGGGAACGGACGGCTTTCAATACGGCGCGATCCTGCGCGATATCTCGGTCCGCAAGCGCGAGGCCGAACGCATTCAATATCTGGCCGAACATGACGTGCTGACGGGTCTTGCCAACCGGAATATGCTGCACACAGGCCTCACCGACCTGATCGCTGCGGCGGAGCGGCAGTCGTCCGGCGTTGCTCTGCTCGTGCTCGGGCTCGATGGCTTCCAGGAGATCAACGACATGCTCGGGCACTCCTCGGGCGATCTCGTGCTGCGCGCAGTCGCCGAGCGGCTCCGCGCCGAAGCCGATGGCAAGGCGACCATCGCCCGGCTCAGCGGCGACGAATTCGCCATCGCGCTCGCTTGTGCGGATATCGACGAACCGGTCGCGACCTTCGCCGAGCGCATCGCGCGGGCCTTCGAGGCCCCCCTCGCGGCCGGCGCCCGGCAGCACCGCATCAGGATCAGCGTTGGCGTCGCCGTCTATCCGGAAGGCGGGCAAACCGCCGACGATCTCCTGAGCAACGGCCATCTCGCGCTGAGCCGCGCCAAGGCGACGCGGCGCGGCGGCCATGTTCTGTTCGAAACCGCAATCAGGCAGGAGCTGGAGAACCGGTTGACGCTGGAGAGCGAGCTGGCGCTTGCCGCCGATCGCGGCGAGTTCGAGCTGTTCTACCAGCCGCAGGTTCGCCTGGTCGACGGCAGCCTGGTCGGAGCCGAGGCGCTCATCCGCTGGCGCCATCCGGTGCGCGGCTACGTCTCGCCGGCCGAATTCATGCCGGTGGTCAACACATCGGCCCTGTCCGAGCGGATCGCGAACTGGGTGATGGAGACGGCCTGCCGTCAGGCGCGAGCCTGGGAATTGTCCGGCAACAACGTGCGCGTCGCCATCAACCTCTCGCCCTCACAACTCCAATCCGGCGATCTCGCGCATTCGGTCGCAGCACTGCTCGAGACGACCGGGCTGACGTCGTCGCTTCTCGAAATCGAAGTCACCGAGGACATCCTGCTTCATGACGAGCGCCGCGTGCTGGCCATGTTCAAGCGGATTCAGGATCTCGGCGTCCGGGTCCTGTTCGATGATTTCGGCACCGGTTACGCGAGCCTGAGCTATCTGAAGAAGTTTCCGCTCGACGGGCTCAAGATCGACCGGTCGTTCGTGTTTGGTCTGCTCGCCAATTCCGACGATGCCGCGATCGTCGGCTCGACCATCGGTCTCAGCAAGCAGCTCGGCCTCACGGTCGTGGCCGAAGGCATCGAGAACAAAGCAACGGCCGACTTCCTGGTCAGCTTGGGATGCGAGGAAGGGCAGGGCTATTTCTTCGGCCGTCCGATGCCTGCCGAGGCGTTTGAGAAACAGTGCCTGGTGGCTGAACTCCAGACTGTCAGCGCCGCTTGAGCGAGCGGCTTTCGCCTGCGCGCTGACGCCAGCACTGCGAATGGAGGCTGGATGTTTTGGCGAGCACGTCGCGCGGGTCAACATCTGGTATTCGGCGTCCAATGACGGTGCGCGCTCAGCTACTACTCCTGGTCCACTACCGACTCTTGGGCCACGACCGAGGCGAGCCAGGCGCAGTTCGGGTCCGGGACCCGGATGCCACGGGCTGCAGCATCCAGTCGCATGTTGCGCATGCGAGCTCGCTGCTCCTCCGGAAGGTGCAGTCGCTCATGCCCCCATAGGCTCGGGCCATCAAAGGTTTCGAAAGGCTGCCATGTCGCGGGGTCGATCACTTGCGCGCCCCAGCCGTACTCCACGAAGAAGTCGGACGGGGTGTGCGCATAGAATGATGTCATGTGATCGTTCGTGTGCCGACCGAGCGTATAGGCTATGCGCCCCTCTTCGAGCTGGGCGAGATCATAGCCTTGCCCCACATCGTCGAAGCTCTGCATCTCGACCATGAAGTGGTGGAAACTGCGTTTGCCCGAGCCGACCATGGCAAAGCTATGGTGGCGTCCGTTGATATGCAGGAAGTAGAGCGGGTATGGCGACAGGCCATAATCGGTGATGCGGAAGCCCAACAGATCGCGGTAGAACGGCAACAGATCGTCCACCGTGGCGACGTTCATCACGACGTGACCCATCCCGAGAGGGCCGGTCTTGAAGCCCGAGATGGGCCGACCTGGCTTGAACGGGTCGGGCGAGATCTCCTGCCCGTGAAACACTTCCACCCGGTGGCCCCCCGGATCGCGAAACGTGATGAGATCCGCGACACGGCGCTCGTCCGCAAGAGCGCGCGTGCCCTTGGCGACAGCCACGCCGGCGTTATCCAGACGAGCTGCCAACTCGTCGAGATCCGCCTTGCTTTCGGCCTCCCAGCCAAGGAAGCCGAGACCGTCACTTTCAGCGCCGGTCACGACGAGCCTCTGCTGTCGATCGTCCATGCGAAACGCCCGAACCTTGGCGGCTGCGTCGACCTTCTGCATACCGAGCAGGCGCGTCGCGAAGCCCTCCCAGTCCTCAAGCCTGGTCGATTCTACGCCGACGTAGCCCAATGATTCGAGTGCCATGAACCGTGTCCTCCGCCGTTTCCCAAGTTCGATGCGTTGCCTAATTTTCGGCGCCGGTCGCGCAGGCCTAAAGGGCTATTCCTTCTGCTGCGAATACGCGTTGCGTGGATGGCCGGGACTTGAATTCGCTCCACCGAGCGGCGCACGCCGCCGGGACTTCGAGCTTGAGACGCTCGCAAGCCCAGAAAAGAACGTAGAAGAGCGCGCCATCGGCGAATGACGGCGCTGTGTTCTGTCGCAGGTGACGATCGACGACGAGAAATCCCTCTTGGATGATCTCTCGCCCACGCGCCCGCGTCGCCTCGTGGTCTTCTTCAGCCATCGCAAACTTGTCCGGACGAAACGCGCGCGAGAAGCCCTGCATGTGGATGGTCGAAACGATGAACTCGGTCAGCTCACTTGCGCTCAGAAGCGTCTCCGGGTCAGACGGCACCAGGCCCGCGGAAGGCGTCTGTTCGGCGAGATATCGCGCGATCACCGGGAATTCGGTGAGCACCGAGCCGTCTGCACGTTCGAGCGCGGGCACTTTGCGTTTCGGATTGACTGCCGTGTACCAGGCCTGAAAATTCTCGCCATTGCGGATATCGACTTTCCGCAGTTCGAAACGGCACCCGATTTCTTGCAGCAGATAGTGAATGCCGATCGAGCAGGCGCCGGGCGCAAAGTAGAGCTTCATCATTTGTCTCCCGATTAATGCAAAACGACATCCTGATCGACCGGACGCCACGCAAGACATCGCCGCTGCAAGGCCATAAGCACTGCGTCGGACGCGAAGACGATGAGTACGATCAAGGTTATGCCGGCATAGACGCCCGCAATGTCCACAGAGTTGTAGGATTGCTCGATGTAATGACCCACGCCGTTCTCGGCCGCGAGAAACTCGCCGACAAGCGCGGCATTGATGGCCCATGGAAGCGCGGCCCGCAGCGCCGCCCACACAAACGGCTGGACACTATTAAATATCACCTCGCGCGCCACTTCGATCCTGCTTGCGCCGAAGATCGAAACTGTCTGGACGAGGTTCGGGCCGATGGATCGTATTCCGGCGGCCGTCGCGACGAACACCAGGAAGAACGTCATCAACGCGACGAGCACGATTTTCGAACCAAGGCCAATGCCGAACCACAGGATGAGGATGGGACTCAGCGCCAGCTTGGGAATTCCGACGGCGGTTCGGGCGAACGGCTCGACGACCATCCGAAGCCGCTCGGACAGTTGGACGAGAAAGGGAAGGACGACACCGAGACCCGCTCCCAGCATGAGGCCTATGCCGGCCTCTGCGGCGGTCGTCGCCATCATCGGGAAAAGTTCTCGATTCGAGATCAGCTCGATAACCCTCTGCAGAGTGGCTTGCGGCGTCGCCACAAGCGTCGGATACGCCCGCGCGGCGGCGAGCCACATGCCAACCAGCACGACCGCGACCGCCGTGCGCGCGATGATTAATGGCGACGGAACGATCGCCATCTGCGACCGACCTGCCGAGATAGCTGACGAATTCGGCATCAGACTTGCGCCCTGATTCGGCTAAACAAGCCCGGGAACTGCGGTGCGGTCACGATGCTATCGAGTGCTCTGGGGCGTGGGATATCGATGACGTGTTCGCCTCGAACGCAAGCGGGCGACTTCGTCAGCGTGATCGTCCGGTCTCCAAGGGCGATCGCCTCATTGATGTCGTGGGTGACGAACAGGATCGTCTTCTCTCCTCGTTGCCACAACTTGACGAGATCCGACTGAATATGGAGCCGAGATTCGGCATCGAGCGCCCCGAATGGTTCGTCCATCAGGATGACGGGCGGATCGTAGGCCAGCGTTCTGATGATGGACGCGCGCTTGCGCATGCCGCCGGAAAGTTGGTGTGGGTAATACCCTTCGAAGCCACCTAGCCCCACAGTATCGATCAACTCGTCGACGCGCGCCCTGGTCTCGCTGTTGAGTCGACCCTGGACAACGAGCGGATACTCGACATTTTCCCGCAGAGTCCGCCAGGGCAAGAGATTATCGTCTTGCATCACATATCCGATGCGACCGCCGCATCCCGGAGAAGGCCTGCTGCGGCTCGAGTCGTTGATGACTTCGCCGCGAAACAATATCTCCCCTTTCGAAGGAATATCGATCTGCGCGATCATATTGAGCAACGTCGATTTTCCGGAGCCTGAGGGTCCGATCAGCGTGACGAATTCACCTTCGTAGAGCGCAAACGACATTCCCTCTACGACCCAGCGAATTCCGTCTTTGCTCTGCCCTTGGAATCGCTTGCCAAGATTGCAGACATCCAGGAGCGGCTTACCATTCTGTCTCATGTGAGGCTTCCCGAACTAACGCCTTTGGAATGAGAACCCTTCCAAGCCAGCAGGCGGTCGTGCAAACGATCGATGCCGACGTTGGTGATGGTTACGACTAGCGCGAGAGCAGTTACGGCGGCGAGCGCGCCCGTGACTTCGAAATTCCCCGCAGAAAATTGAACAAGATACCCCAATCCGCGGTTCGAGGAGATCAGTTCGGCAATGGCTGCTCCGCCAATCGAAAGAGGTAGCGTGACCTGCACGGCCTGAAAAATGAACGGCAAAGCAGAAGGCCAGACGACGGTGCGCAACAACTGCGCTTCACTCGCACCAGCAACCTTTGCCATCCGGAGCAGGCGAGGATCGACGCCTCGAACGCCTTCCATCGTACTGAAGAACACGAGGAAGAAGCTGACGCTCGCGACGAGTGCAACTTTGCTCCAGATGCCGATTCCAAACCAAATGATGAAGAGGGGAATGAATGCGACTTTGGGCAGCCCGTATCCAATCAAAATGAATGGATCGAGCACCGCCGTCACGAACGGCCGTTTCCGCAGGACAAACGGAAGCACCACGCCCGGCAATCCGCCGACAACAAATCCGAGGACGGCAGCCAGCAACGTATAGCCTGCGTTGGCACCCAGGACGCCGTTGAGCGACCACAGATACAGCTGCTGCCCAACGAGAAGCGGCGAACTTATCAACTCGGGCCCAGTCCAGACACTTGCTGCTTGCCACACAAGCAGCAGCATGGCTCCGAACCCGAATCTATCGAAGGTTGCTCTACTCATGGGTTCTATTCCGCGGTCCCTCTACGGAGTGAACGCTGTTGAATAAAGTTCCGACTCGGGGGGCAGTTTGGCGTCCGGAGGAATGATTCCGCTGATCCGATCGAAGGCGATGACGTTGTCCAGCATCGCGCTGGTCAGCTTCATGTCCGGCTGAGCGAACGGGGCAAACACCTCGTAGGATGCCTTCAGGATATCAGGCTCCATCTTGTCGAATGACTTGCCGAGCGCCTCCAGACTCGCGGAGCGGTCCGCTTTCATCAACGCGATCGCGTCCTTCAGAGCCGCCACGAATCCCTGACAGCGCACCGTTTCGGTATCGCAGTAGCCCGGCCGAACCAGAACGACGTTATATGGAAAGGGCTTCAACTCGGGGAGAGATACTTCCGGCCCCGACAGCCATCGAATACCCCCTTCTTTGACGGCCAGAAGAGAGAACGGAGGCGAGAACACCATGGCGTCGATCGTACCCGCCTTGAGCGCCGCGACCATCGCGGGTGGCTGTAGCGCGGTAATCGTGAAATCGGTTTCCGGGTTCATTCCCGCCTTGACCGCGACAAACCGCAGGAAACTGTGGGGCAGACCATTGATTGCGTCGACCCCGATCGTGAGTCCTTTCAAAGCGCGGATTTTCGCCGTTGCGTCCGCGTTCGGCGCTATTTCCAGCTTTTTGGCTACCGCGTCGCGGATCACGATATCCGTCGTGAAGCGATCCTGTGTATTGGCTATCGCGACGAGCTTTTGATTTCGGGCCGCGGCCGCGATTTGGATGCCTCCCGAGATCAACGAGAAGTCTGCGCTCTTGCCGAGCATCGCGTTGATGACGCCGGGACCGGCGACATAGATGACCTTCGGCTCGATCCCATGTCGGCGAAAGAAGCCGCGCTCCTGCGCGATGTAGAGCGGCGCGAATAGGAGGGATTGAGCCGGCAAGGCAATCGTTGTCGGGACCGGCGATTGTGCGAGCGCTGGCGAGGAGCCGTGCAGGGCGCCCAGAGCGATCATCGCAAGACTCAATATTCGTCCTGCGTACTGCATTCCCTTGTTCATAGAGTCCTCCCTGGCATTATTGTTGATGTCGTGATTTGCGTTGCTCTCAAGCGGCGGACGGCTCCTCGTCGCTTCTGATGTCCGCTCCCGCCAATGCCGTTCCAAGAGCACGTTCGACGAATTTTTCTGGATCGGGCACGGCGTTGAAACTACGCGCGGCTACGTAGCCGTCGGGCCTGATCAGGACCATCCCTCGCGGACCGATGCCGTACGATTGGGCGAAGAGTCCGTCTTGATCGATGTAATCGCCGCCCGCGCCAATGCTGCAGGAGCGCCCTGGAACATGAAGCTCTGCGGAAACCTTCGCAAAGGCGCGCCGCCAATCTTCTGCGCCGGGCGTCGTCAGCATCAAGAAGTAGCCGGCACCGGCAAGATCGACGGTCGACAATCTTCCGCTTGGTCCTTGCAGCCAGAGATGGGGTGCTCGGTGTCCGGGACAGGCGACCGGTTCGTACTGCTCAATGCGGAAGGGCGGAGCCGACGTCCCGTCAGGCGATATCCATCGGGAGGAATAGGCCTGGCCGAATGTCTGACCTATGTAGTCAAAATGCTCGCGAAGGCTCGGGATCACGTCCCGAATGTGACGCTCCGCTGCGGCGGAATCCGGGCCCTCGAGCATCTTGGCGATCGGGCTGTCGTGCGTTGCCATCCCGGAGAGACCACTCTCCGCCATCTTCATTGCGTTGTGAACGCTCTGCTCGATATTGGTCTGAGCGACAGGACGGCGCTCCTCGTTATAGCTTTCGAGAAGCGAGGCCGGAGCGTTGCCGCGCAACACGAAGGCCAATTTCCACGCCAGATTGTGCACGTCACCAATGCCGGTGTTCATTCCTTGCCCGCCCGTCGGCGGCAGCGGATGGGCGGCGTCCCCCGCGATGAAGACCCGACCTTTGCTGAACTGGTCCGCAAGGCGAGCCTGCATTCTCCACGGCAGGATGCTATGGATCTCGAGCGGAACGTCGTTCGAGCCGATGGCTGCGCGAACGATCGCTTCGCAGCGCTCGGTCGTGAACGACTCGACGCTTTCCTGGTCTGGATCGAAGGCGAAATTGTACGTCCAACGTCGTCGGCCATCGAGAGCAATGAGCACTCCGCATGTCGCGGCGTTGTAGATCCACCACAGCAGGTAAGGCCGCTTTTCGACGAACTCCCATAGGTCGGCCTCGAAGTAGATGCCGATCTGCCGGCCGATTCGTCCTCGTCCCGTCATCCCGATGCCGAGGCGCTCCCTCACGAAGCTGCGCGCGCCGTCCGCGGCAACCACGTAGCGCGCGTCGATCATGAGGTCGCCGGCCCCCTGCCGACATTCGAGCCGCACACCATCAGGTCGGGACGCGAGTTCTTTGAGCTCGGTCGAGAACAGCAATTTGACGGGCGCAAAGCTTCGCGCGACATCAACCAAGATCGGCTCAAGCACGTCTTGAGGGCATGACGTCTTGCGGCTCGGACTGGCGGCTTGATGGGCCCGGTCGCGGTCGGGAATGCCCCGCGTCGCCAATACCGCGATATCCGGTCCTATCAGCCGGGACAGGAACGAGACTCCCGCGTTGCGCTCTGGAGGCAAACCGGCCTTTGCTACTGGCTCGTCGCAACCGATCGATCGGAATATTTCCATCGTACGCGCGTTGACCACATGCCCCCGCGGATGAGCCGATGTCGACGCATTTCGTTCGATGAGGATCGTGTTCACGCCCAACGAACCCAGCAAGCCGGCAGCCGTCAGACCCACCGGTCCGGCACCGACAATTGCCACTTCGGTCTCCATGAGACCTCCTCCCGATCGCCCTGAATTATTTTTCGCGACCGAGAACCAAGCGCAACTTTGACTGACAGTCAATATAATTTTGACTGACAGTCAATGACGCGGCGCGGTATGCGCCATCAACCCTCTGTCACACGGATGGAAGATTCTTTTCGCCAAGAAGCTCGGCGTTGGCAACCGCAAGCGGGAAAAGCCGAAAAGCCATCTCGACGATGGCCGCCTTGTTCGAGATCTGTCCCTGAACCCAGGCCAGAACGAGCTCATCGAAATAGCCGAGCCAGGCCCGCGTCGCGACAGCAAGTTCGAGCGAGGGCGCAGTCACGCCATAGAAGCCCAGGACCAGCCGAATTCCGTGGCTGCGCGAACGTTCCCAAATGTCCTGGATTGCCGCAGTCCCACCGCCGCGCGAATGGAAAACGTAATCGACTCGGCGTCGATAGACCTCCTCCATATGCGCGACCAAGAAGCTGCGGAGCTTTTCGGGACCCGACCCCGTGAGTGTCGCCTGCAGATGAATACGGTCCAGCCGGTCGGCGGCAGCTTGTGAAATTTCCTCGTAAAGCTTGGACTTCGATCCAAAGTAGTGGAACGTGAGTCCATGGGCCACGCCCGCTTCGCGGGCAATATCTTCCGCTGAGATCTCGTCGAACCGACGTTGGGTAAACAGTCTGGTTGCTGCTTCAAGGATTCGGTCGCGAGCCGGAATGTCGGCGCGCTTCTTCTTTCGTGCAGTGACCACCGGTTCGACTCAGCCATTGAACTGTGACGGCATGACCTAACCACTCAGATTGACGGCGAGTCAACCGACGACCGCAATGGGTGGTGGACCGGACGCGAACCGTGCTCATTTGACCATTGGCGGTGACTTGGCACGTTAAGCTGTTCGCGTAGGTAAGCTGCTAGTGGCCGTGCCCGCCTTGCCTTGAGCATGTGGCTTGGCGACGTCGCGAACGCGCTTGGCGAAGGCTTGCGCGACCGGGCTCAGCATTCGACCTTAAGCGCGAACGCTGCCGTGTGCAGGTGCCACCTCAGCAATGCGACGAATAGCGCCCTCAGCACATTGGCTGGGGCCGAACCGCAGCGCCGAGCTCGTCCAGATGGAGGACAGTCTCACCGAAGGGGCGGTCGCAGAAAGCTAACGCCGCCGCGCGACCGCGACGCCAAAGAGGAAAGCCACGAACAGGCTGGCAAGCGGCGCTTCGCGCGTGATCGCCGCGACCGTCGCGAGGGCGCCGCCGGGCTTGCGCGATTCCTCGATGGTCGAGGTGAAGCGGTCGACGGCCGCGTGCAAGCCGCCCGCGACTTCACCGATCGTGCGGGAGACATCCGCTGCCGTATCGATGGCACGCTCGGCCATGCCGGGTTGGGACGAGGATTGCGGTATCTCCGTGCTCAAGTGCGCGACCTCCAAACCTGATGGCGGAGGCCGGCACCTTTGGCTATCCGCGCGAGCGCTTGTTTTGAACAGCGGGTCTGACGACCTTTGGCTATCCGCGACAGGCGCCGTCATTAACGGCGGGTGCCGGCCTTGGATGGGCAATGCAGCGCAGGGGCTTTTGTTCCAGTCGGATGGCAAGTGCCCCGTGAAACGACGGATGCGAATCTCTGTTAGGCTGGCTCGACCTTGTTGGATCAGGAGGCGGCCGTGACCGATCGGACCATGACGGATCGAGCCCGGCGCATCGCTTTGCTCGGCGCGCCCATCGATATGGGCGCATCGCAGCGCGGCACATTGATGGGTCCTGCGGCGCTGCGCACCGCGGGCCTTGCGACACTGCTCGAAAGCCTGGATTTCGAGGTCGTCGACTACGGCGATCTTTCCGCTGGCGGAGTCCCGGACCTCACCGACAGGCCGCCGGAAAGAGCCAATCACTACCGCGAGATCCAGCGCTGGACCCGCGCTCTGAGCCGCAAAGGCTATGAGATCGCGAAGACCGGTGCGCTGCCGATCTTCCTGGGCGGCGATCACACGCTGTCGATGGGATCGGTCAATGCGATGGCGCGCCATTGGCAGGAGCGTGGCCGGGAGCTGTTCGTGCTCTGGCTCGATGCCCATGCCGATTACAACACGCCGGAGACGACGATCACCGCGAACATGCACGGCATGTCGGCCGCGTTCTTGTGCGGCGAACCCGGCCTCGACGGCCTGCTCGGCGACGACCCCCGCGCGTCAATCCATCCGGACCGGCTCGACCTGTTCGGCGCGCGTTCGATCGACAGGCTGGAGAAGGAGCTGATGCGCGCGCGCCGGATCAGGGTCGTCGACATGCGCCAGATCGACGAGTTCGGCGTTGCCGTGTTGATCCGGCGCGTCATCGAGCGGGTCAAGGCGAGCAACGGGGTGCTGCATGTCAGCTTCGACGTCGATTTCCTCGATCCCTGCGTGGCGCCGGGCGTCGGCACCACGGTGCCGGGTGGCGCGACCTATCGCGAGGCACACCTGATCATGGAGCTGCTGCACGATTCCGGCGCGGTCGGATCGGTCGACATCGTCGAGCTCAATCCCTTCCTGGATGAACGCGGCCGGACGGCACGCACGGCTGTCGAGCTGATCGGCAGCCTGTTCGGCCAGCAGATCACCGACCGGCCGACGCCGAGCAACGCGATCGCTCCGGGCGAGTGAAGCGTCGGCGATGATGATGATGAGCTTCAATCTGCCATAGGTCCCAGCTTGTCGCTTGGCGGTATCAGGGCTTCATCGTCGACGAGGAGAATTGAAGCACTCACGGATTGCGGAAACCTCAGGCGGGACCCGTTTGCTGCGAGCCCGCGTTCAAGAGCTGAGATACAGCGGCAACCACTTGGGCCGGCGCAAATGGCTTCTGCAACAGGATGCTGTTCGGCACCCCTAGGACGGGCCATTGATCGGCAGCGCCGCCCGTCATGTAAACCACCGGAAAACTCGGATCGATCTCCCGGGCCGCTCTTGCGACCTCCCAGCCATCGAGGCGTCCGAGGAGATTGACGTCCGTGACAAGAGCCCGGTAGGGCCTGAGACGGCCCTTCAGCAGTGTACTGGCTTCCTCGCCCGTCTTCACGGTTGCGATCTCGAAGCCTCCCTCGGTCAAGGCATCTTCAACGATAGCCTGGATCATATCGTCGTCTTCGATAACAAGAATGATCGGACGCTCTGTCACGGCACCAGTCCCCCTGTCATCTTCCCCGTCTGTTACAAAGTGTACACAGCGCCGTTTGTTCCCCGGCGGAACAAATCACCTGGATTCAAGAGTGGAATAGTCGGGTCCAATTCCGCGGGCCAGGAACTTTCCTGTAATTGCCAAGTTTTCCCGATGCCCTTCCCCAAGGGTGACCCCGGTGGCCCCAGCTCCAACGCCCCCCTGATCCCCGCGAGCTGGGGCCCTTTTTTTATCAAGACCGGGCCGCGGGCGCGGCCGGAACTCTGCCCGCGCATCACCATTCCAGGTGCGCAGGCACGAACGTAGGCGGACGCCATGAAATGGATGCTTGTGGTCCTCGTCGGTGGCGTCGCGCCGGTCAATACCGATCTCGTATTCGACAAGTTCAGCGACTGCCTGTCCGCCGAGGCGCAAATGCGACAGCATTACTCTGACGCGTTCGATGCCTGGGACCGAGTCGCCGCGGCAAGAATCGACCGGCGTAGCGATTACAGGAAGGCCCGCGAACTCGAGGCGAAGAGACTGCTCAGCAACGTCGGGACCTGTGTGCCCCATGGCGGGGAAAAGTCTGTTGCGCCGGCGGAGCCGCCCAAGCCGCCTGCCGCACCTTCACAGCAACCTGCTGCGCCGGCGCAGCCAGCGCCGCGAACCTAGCAAGACGCGCGCCTCATCGAGAGAAAAGCCGCGCTCCTGGGGAGCGCGGCTGCATTGCGATTTTGTTCATCGAGATACCCGTTCACAACGCATGACATCCGCCCCGGAGATAATGGGAAAAATAGGCAATAGTTGCCAAGTGAAAGATCGTCCCCGCCAAGGGCCAGTCTGCCTGCGTCAGAGCCCCCCACGACCGAAACCGTCCCGCGCGATGTCGTCCGTTCGACTAAAGATGCCGGGAAAAACTGGAAACATCAGGAGTGCCTTGAGTTGGCAGCGATGGATCCGGTGTCGTGGAGAGCAAGCATCGTGGACGACGTTTTGAAGAACGCCGCCGAAACGGCCTGGACGGTGTACCGGGCGTGGAATCCCGACGTCGACGCATGCGACAGTCGGCGATGCCTGCTGGAACGCCATTTGCTCAGGAGAAGGGAAGAGCGCGAGAGCGATGCCGAAGAGCTCGTCAGCTTCGGGATAGCCTACCTGTCCCGGCTTCCCAGCGACGAATGTTGACGAGCATGAAGATGCTCGTCGCGCGCGTAGCCCGCGGAAGCACAAGGCCGAGTTGGACGCTGCTGGCGATTTCGTTTCTCATCTCGGCGGTCATCGTGATCGCCTTGCGCATCGTCTTCGGCGGTTAGTTGCGGAGACACCCCGCAATGCCGGCCCGGATCGCGCCGAAGGACTCTAGGTCTAGGGCAGGGGACTGCAGTCCAGGACCTTGATCCTGCCGGAGGTGTCAAACGCCAGTGCCGCGCTCATGACGCCCGTGCTGGTGAGGTAGGAGATCACGGTTCCGCGGTCCGAAGGATTGAGATCGTCCAACGTGCCCGCCGGATATTTTCGGAGGTGCTCGATCCAATAGGCACGAAGTGCTTCGCGGCCGGTGATGGTCTGGACGCCGTTGCAGCCGCAGTGCACCACGGCATCGTCGGCATGAAGGTCCAGGATCGCTTCGATGTCGCCGGCGCGATAGGCGTCAAGCCAGTCGACCGCAACGGCCATGGGGTCAAAGGAGATATTTGTCACTGACTGCCGTCCAACCTTATTGAGGCCAGGGGAACCAAATCGATTGCTTGTATTTTATTATTCCACCCGGCCACGGCCATATGCCGAAGGACATAGAGGACCGGGCCGAGGCAAAGTCGATGTTGGACGCGTCCGCCAAGCAGGGAATCCTCAAACCCATCCGGCTTGTGCTTGTTGATCGGCAACCGATCGTCCTGCAGGGACTGAAGTCAGTCCTCGGGACACAGCAGGATTTCGATGTTGTTGCGTCCGCCAGCGACGGGGCAAGCTGCCTCGAGGCCATCCGGACTCTGTCGCCCGACGTCGCGCTCATTGCCGATACCTTGCAGGACCTGACGGCGTCCGACATCCTCGCGATCGCGAAGGCCGAGAAGCTTTCGACACGCCTGGTGTTCTTTGTCGAATCCGACGCCAACCACGGTCTGGCCGCAGCGATCGCTGCCGGCGCCTGCAGCGTGATTTCGAAATATGTGGCTCCCGGCCCCATGCTGCGATCGCTGCGGCTGATGGCCAAGAGCGGTGTGTCGCTGGAGCAGACCGATCTCGTACCAGGCGGCGAGGACGGCGACGGCGGCAGCAAGCTCGAAAAGATGCTGGAGCTATTGACGCCGCGAGAACGTCAGATCGTCCGACTGGTCGCGGAAGGGATGTCGAACAAGGAGATCGCGCGCCGGCTCGACGTTTCCCAGGGGACAGTCAAGGTCCACCTGCACAACATCTTTCAGAAGCTCGAAATCACCAACAGAACGGTGCTTGCGACCCTCTCGTGGCTGCAACGCACCTCCGGCTTCAGCGCGCTCGCACTGGCCTTTCTGGCATTCGCGATTGCGGACGAACTCAAGGCGTCGGACGCGAACGACATGTTGGCGAACGACGATGGCCCAGGCCAGACGGCCGAGCAGGCCGGATATGAGGTCTGGAAGAAGGCCATCCTCCAGCGCTTCATCGTCTCGGAATCCGGCGAGACGTTCCCGCTTGCCGCGAGGGACTTGCTTGCGAAAGCCAGCCAAGCCACGAACCCCGCGACGGCAATGGAAGCGCTGCGCGCGGCGGAGCAATTCCTGGGTTCGCGACCGTGGAAAGACGGCGCTGCTGTCGGATCCGGCGCGCCAAGTCTTGCTGCGCTCTTGCAGCGAGAAGCCAACGACACTCCGACCGCAGGTGACCTTACCGCGGAAAATCACCTTCCGCGGTCGGTTGTCCATCCAACGTCGATCCCCGGAGGCTATGCCACCTTCGCCGCTCTCGCCGGCGCGTTGATCTACACCCTCAATGATTCCCATCATGGCGCGCAGGCGCGTGAGTTGGATCAGGCATCGATCGACAGCTTCCTGACCGGCACCGGAGACGATGCGGCCACAAAGCTCGCCGCGATCACGCATGTCGACGCCGATCGCGCTGAGAACTCAGCCCCGCATTTCCTTCCGCACGATGATGGCCGGCCTTCCGGCCCTGTGACCGGAAGCGGTGACCTGGCTCACCAAGGCGTTCAGGGGGAAACGGGCCGGGGCGCGGCAGGCGACATTGGCCAAGGAGACAATGGCCACAGAATTGATGGCGTGTTGAATCCTGGCGATCCTTCCGGCCCCGGCGGCGATGGCCGCGATCAACTGATGGACGGCAACGTCGAAAACGTTGTTCATCGCGGCTCGTCCGATTCGAAGTCCAGCTCTTCCGACACGGCGGATGTCGTAGCCGAACCGGACAGGCTCAATCTGGCGGCTTTCGGGGCACTTGCTTACTTGCATCTGACGGCGGCAGCCAAATTCATACCGCCACATACCCTGGCCTGGATCTACGATCCCGCAAGCAACCAGACGATCGTCTATGTCAATCCGACCGACCATATCCTCGAGATCGGGGATCGCGGCCTGCTGGAAATCCATCTGCAGGGAATCGTATCCGTCGCGGACCTGGATGTCGTTCACCAATCAGATGGCGCGGTTGTCGCGGTCACGCTGGAGCAGCTCGAACAAGCGCTGATACCCGTGACGGCAAGCGATGAGGCTGCTTCCAGTACGGACAGCATCCATGGGAGCGGGAGTGCACTTGGCGCGGTTTGGAGTGCCTTGGCAGACGACAATTCGAGCTTCCAATTCGCACGCGTTGGGACAGGCTCCGGAACGCCGGCAAAGTCCGGCGCCTTCACGCGCGCCCCGACGGATAGGACTGAGGACAGCGCCGGAGAGTCCAGCGCGTCCGCCTCCGCATCACCGATCGTGGCGGGTCATGGTGGGACGCCTCCGACAGTCGAAAATCCCACCTCGAAGAGTGAGCCGGCGAACGCCCGCGCTCCGTCGACCACGCAGAACGAGATGGTGCCACCGGGTCTCCAAACGGCCGACAGCGTCAGCCGTGGCAATTCCGATCACGCTTCGGACCCGGGACCGGAAAGGGTCGCGGAGAAGACCGAAGCGGACTCCAAATCCCATGATGGCGCTGGGAAGGACAAGGAGCATCATTCCCAGGCTGCGGACAATTCCCCGGGGGGGACCAACGCGCCACAGCCGAGCGCCGCCGACCACGGCAATTCGGGCCACTCGGCTTCTGGCAAAGCAGCGGAAGCAGGCGAGCGCGGCGCAACGCAAGGCAACACTGACCACGGAAAATCTCAGCATGCTGCGAAGGCGGAATCCACAAAGGCGGCAACCGCCGAGATGGCCGAGGCCAGGCCCGACCCGCACAGCAACGCCGGGAAGGACAACAACCACCATTCCCGGGCTTTGGATGGTCCGCAAGGAGCGGTGGCGGAGGCAGAACCCGGCGGCGCCAGTCACAGCAAATCGGGCCATTCATCTTCGGCCCAAGGAGCGAACGCAGACGAGCGCGTCGCAACCAACGGCGACACCGACCATGGCAAACCGCAACAGGTTGCGCATTCAGGTGGAGGCGGATCAGAACCCGCGCAGCCGGCAAAAGCTGCCAGCGATCCTGGCGGCGCCGATCAACAGCCAGTATTCCGCTTCGATGGCGAGGCAGCTGCGGCAACGTTCGTCGGGTCCGTCGATCCTCAAGACCATCACAACCCGCACGCCGCGCCCGGTCAGGAAGGCCTCAGGGCGATCGTCGAAATGGTCCCTCATGGTCCGGACGAACACGTGGTGCCGCTGGGCCATCATGGTCAGCATCCCGGCATTCTACCTGGGTCCCATGATTTGCTGACTTGAACATCCTCATTGCACGACACGTGCAGCACCGCGACGCCGCGGCGCAATGTCGAGTGGAACCAGGTTGACGTTGCAAGGGAACCGGCAGGGGCGCTTTCGAGTTAACCTGCAATAGGACAATAGCGGATCATGTGATGAAAAGCGGTCGCTTTGGCAGTTCGATTTCTACCGCCCTTCGCCATCCCGGCGTGATCGCGTTGGTCGTGGCCGGCGTGGCGATTGCGGCCATGCTGATCGTCGATCACGGCCCGTGGAATCGTGCCAAGACCCAGCCGGCCCATGTTGCGATGTATGCGACCACGGGCGAAGCGGCACGGGCCGCCGGGGCCAAGGTGCTTCCGACCACTCCGAAATCGCCGATCGAGCCGGCCCGACCCGGGCCCAAGACGTCCCCTGTCGTCAATCCCGTGACGCCGTAATCTCGTCAGTCCTTGCGAGCGAAGGTCAAAGCCCGCTGCTCGCCTTCGCAGCTTGGTCGCGTCAGCCGATCGCCGATGAGGCGAGCAAAGCGAGGACGGCCAGCGCCATCAGCGCGGTACCGAGCCAGCCAAGCGCGATCAGCGACGGCCTTGCCCTGAAGCGGCCCATGATCGCGCGGCTCGAGACGATCAGCATCATCATCGCCATGATCGGGACGGCGACGATGCCGTTCAGCACCGCGCTCCACACCAGCATCTGGATGGAGTCGATCCCGGTGAAGCCGAGGCCGAAGCCGATGAGGGTCGCCGCGGCGATGATGGTGTAGAAGCCGGCCGCTTCGTCCGGCTTGGCCTCCAGCGTGGCGCGCCAACCGAAAATCTCCGCAACGCCGTAAGCGGCCGAGCCCGCCAGCACCGGGATCGCGAGCAGGCCCGTGCCGATGATGCCGAGCGCGAACAATGCGAAGGTGAAGTCCCCGGCGAGCGGTCGCAGCGCTTCGGCCGCTTGCGTCGCCGAATCGATGTTGGTGATGCCGTTGGCGTGCAGCACCGACGCGGTGGTCAGAATGATGAAGAAGGCGATGCCGTTGGACAGCAGCATGCCGGAGATGGTGTCGGTCTTGATGCGGTCGAGCTCCCGATGGCCGCCGCGCTTGAGCTCGCGCAGCGGCTTGTCGCGTGTGCCCTGGTTCATCTCCTCGACCTCCTGCGAGGCCTGCCAGAAGAACAGATAGGGGCTGATCGTGGTGCCGAGCACGGCGACGACCATGAGGAAATAATCGGCGCTGACATGGGCCTTGGGCCACACCGCGGCGAGCAGCGCCGTGCTCCAGGGGATCTTCACGGTGAAGGCGGTCGCGACATAGGCGAACAGCGCCAGGGTGAGAAATTTCAGCACCGGCGAATAGCGGCGATAGGGCAGGAAGACCTGCAGCAGGGTCGAGCCCGCCGCGAAGATCAGCGCGTGCTCGTGGTTGAGCCCGCCGATCACGAGCGACAGCGCCTCGGCCATCGCGGCGATGTCGGCGGCGATGTTGAAGGTGTTGGCGGCAACCAGCATGGCGACGAGACCCAGCACCGTCCAGCGCGGCGCGATCTGCATGACGTTGGCGGCGAGCCCCTTGCCGGTGACGCGGCCGATCCGCGCGCTGACGAGCTGGATCGCGATCATGAAGGGGGTGGTGAGAAACACCGTCCACAACAGCCCGTAGCCGAATTGCGCGCCGGCCTGCGAATAGGTGGCGATGCCCGAGGGATCGTCGTCGGCAGCTCCGGTGATTAGGCCCGGCCCCAGCCGTTGCAGAAGCGTCGGCGCGGATTTCGTCGGTGTAAGGGCGCTGTCGCTCATGGAAGGGGGACCTCGATCGGGCGGTGCTTTCATAGCAAATACTAAGAACGGAACATAGGTTCCATCCTGAGCGGGGGCGCCGCCGCTTCTGAAAATGCTAATTCAACTTGACCGCCGGGCAAAACACGTGTAGATTGCCATCATCGCAAGCCTTCTAAACCGCTGGTCGCTTGGGCGACTCCATCGCGTTCAGGCGGAGTCTGGAGCGGTCGCGACGGGAGGTCCTGCGCCGCCGCGCTACTTGATGCTGACGAACATGCCCCAGGCCGCCGCCAGCGCCGCGCCGGAAAAGACGATCAGCGGGTTGTCGCAGAATGCACCACCATAGGTGCACATGGTGACGCCGAACGAGCCGATCTCGTGATGGCTCGCCGAATAGAACAGTCCCGACAGCACCAGCAATGCAGCGGCGACGTAGTACATGGGTGATCTCTCCGAGGCTCGTCCGATGGCGCCCGCGCAAAGAGAGCAAGCGGCGCGCTTCAGCATGGCGCGAGGAGCTTTCATTCCGCCAAATCCGATGCGCCGGATTTTGCTAAATTTGGTGCGATTTCCGGTTTGTCCCGATGGGGCAGAGGTGGATCGCGCTCATGAAAAAAGGCCCCGCATTGCGGGGCCTTTGCCGTTATCTTGCTTGACGAGCGCTTATCGCCGCGTACCCGCGCCGTAGAGCTCGCGCTCGCGGCCGATGTCCTCCGGCGACAGCGGCGGGCTTGCCGCATCGAAGTCGGTCCAGCCGCTCTTCTGCCAGGCCGCACTGCGGTCCTGCAGGTTCACGGCTCGCTCGTTGAGCAGCGCATCGAGCCGCGCGTGGTCCTGGTCAGGCACCCGCGCCGACACCAGCGTGCCGCCGCGCCGAACGCCCTCGGCATAGCGCGAGGCCTCTTCCTTGGAGACGCCGGCTTCGGTCAGGGCACCGACGATTCCGCCCGTGGCCGCACCAGCGGCTGCGCCGGCCGCCATCGAGGCGAGCCACCCTGCCGCGACGACCGGCCCGAGGCCGGGGATGGCGAGCAGGCCGAGACCTGCGAGCAGGCCCGCCGCGCCGCCAAGGCCGGCGCCGATGCCGGCACCGGTGCCGGCGCCTTCGGCGCGGTCGTCGACGCCGTCGCGGTCACGATCGACCTTGCCGGAGCGGGAGCCGTACCAATTATCGGAATTGTTGGCGACGATGCTGATGTCGGAGTGCGGCACGCCGGCGCCTTCGAGACGGGTCACGGCGCGCTCGGCATCGGCATAGGAGTCGTACAGGCGGGAGATGGTGGTTGTCATGTGCATGATTCCTTACTTGGTCGGCCTTACTTGGCGGGGTTCACGTTGCCCTGGAAGTCCAGGCTGACGTCGGTCTTGCTGCCGGCCTTGTCGGCCTTGCCGCGCCAGACGCCCTGGTCGTCCTTGTGCAATCCGGACACGTTGGAATAACCGGCGCCCTCGATCCGCGATTTCGCCTGTCCCTCGGTGAAGCTGTTGCGGCCCTCGACCGGCTTGTTGGAATTGTTCTGGTCCGAGCTGTTGACGGCGTTGTTGCCCGGCCCGCTTTGGGCGGGCTGCGACTGCGCGCTTGCGGGCACGGCTGCGAGCATCAGCAAGGTCGTGACGAGTGCGGTAAGACGTCTCATTGTTTTGTTCTCCGGCGGTGAATGTGCCGGCGACAACACGTCAGATTCGAATTGGTTGCTATCGTGCGAAGCTGCGAATGCGGCAGCGGCGTCTTGCTTCGATCGCGGTCGCGCCGGTGAGGGGCGCGAGCAACGATTGCCACGCTAGTCGGAGGAACTTCGCCTCCGGCGACCGATTGTCTTCGCTTTCACAGCAGGCGAGACAGCTCAGACCATGCAATCACGCTATCCGTTGTTGAAGAGGTGGATGACGGAGGAGCATGAGCAGTTGAAGACCATGGCTGAGGCCGGCAAGCGGCCCGACGAAATCGCCTCCGCGCTCCGACGGAGCGAAGCGGCCGTGAGGGCGCGGGCCTGGCAGCACGGCATCGATTTGCGGACTGTGACGGGAAAACGCAGCAAATAGGCGGCTTGGCTGGTCGCGTTACTTCGCCGGCTGAGCGTCCGCGCGGGTCGCTGCCGGCTCCCACGGGGCCGGCAGGATGACGCGGATGGGGCGAACTTCCGCATCGCCCTGCACGGCTGAGGCGGCGCGATCCTTTGTCGGCTCGGCCAGCGCTACGGACATTAACGCGATCAGCATCGCCAGCGACGTCGTCACAAGTCTTACATCCAGCATCGAAGCCTCCAGTTTGCGCCTTCAACGCTGGCGCTCGCAATTGGTTCGAGGCCCAATCCGGGAACAAGTGGCAATATTTGAAGTTTAAAGCAGACAGGTCCGGATCACCGGGTTGCTGGAGGAGGACGTTATGAAGATTAAGACCATCATTGCTGCTGCCGCCGTGCTGACGGCGTTCGCGGCGCCCGCATTCGCGCAGTCGTTCTACGTGGTGCAGGACGTCAAGACCAAGAAGTGCACGATCACCGAGGCGAAGCCGACCACCACGGAAACGACGGTCGTCAGCGGCGACACGATCTACAAGACCAGGTCTGAAGCCGAGGCCGGCATGAAGACCGTCAAGGTCTGCACCTCGAACTGAGGATGCACTGAGACGACGATCGGCGCCGGGGCTCCTCGGCGCCGCGCTTTCGAGGGAGGCCGCGCAAGCGGCAAACGAAAGCCCGCGTGGAGCGATCCGCGCGGGTTTTTGATTGATGAGCGGCTCAGGCGGAAACTGCCTCACCCCGCGAGCGAGACGTCGATCCGTTCGAATCCCCGCACCGCCGGCAGCGACATCAGGGCGGGCCTTGCGAAATAATAGCCTTGAAATAGCGCGATTCCGGCGGTGCGCAGGGTGACGAGCTCGGCCTCGCTCTCGACGCCCTCGGCCAGAACCGTGATGTCGAGCTCGCGCGCGATTTGCGCCAGGCCTGAGACGATCACCTGCTAGGGTCGGCTGAGATGGATGCCGCGCAGCAGCTCCATGTCGATCTTGATCAGGTTCGGCTGCAGCCGCGCCAGCAGGCCGAGGCCGGCATAGCCGGCGCCGAAATCATCCAGCGCCGTCCAGAAGCCGAGCGCCTTGTAGGTGCGCACGATGTTCTCGACATGGGCCGGATCGCTCATCCGCTCGTTCTCGGTGAACTCGAACATCAGGCTGGACGCGGGAAAATTCACGCGGCGCGCCGCTTCCAGCGATTTCCGGATGCAGGCGCGCGGCTCGTACACGGCGTTCGGCATGAAGTTGATCGAGAGCCGCGTGCGCGGATCCACAAACAGCCGGCCGGCGGTTTCGATCGCCATCACGCGGGCGGCCTGGTCGAAGCGGTAAAGCTCCTTGTCCGTGAGCTGGCTGAGCACGCTATGCGCGCTCTCGCCGCTGGGGCCACGCACCAGCGCCTCATAGCCCCAGATCCTGTTCTCGGCGACGTCGACGATCGGCTGGAATGCCATCTTGAACTCGAACGGCAACTCCGCCCCGTCAGCGCATCCGGCGCACGTCACGCCCATCTTGCAAGTCTCCTGCAGCCCTTCACCTGCGCGGACGTTATGGCGCACCCGTTAAGGAACAGCGAAGCGCGGGCAGGGGCTCCCTGAGGGCGTTGCCCAGGTTCATTTGTGAACACAAGCAGGCGGGCCATCAGCGTCAGGATCTGACGAAACACGCCTGAAACAATGCTGAAACCCGATTGTCCTGAACTTCGTTCGCCCGGGCCTCGACCAACGGAGCGAAAAGGAGATCATCATGATCCAGATCGGTTCGAAGGAAGAAGTCGCGTTCCTGCTGGCGCTGTTCGGCACCCACACCCAGCCGGTGCGGCGGCCGAAGCCGAAATCGCAGCAGAGGTGAGAAGCAAACCCATGCCCGGTTTGGCCGAATGCCAGAGCCTGCTCCGGCTCCTGATCGCCAGGGGCGATCCCAAGGCCATCCCGCTCGCCAAGGGCGCCATCGATCAATATCTGAACACGGCGCCGGTGAGCTGCCGCGGACGGGGCCTGCGCGTGCTCCAGCGCGACGCACTCGACCAGCACGACGTGGCGGTCGGCGTGCAGCGCTCGTTCGCCGAGACGGTGGACGCCTATATCGAGCGCAAGCTCGCGGAAGAGTAGGGGACTGGCGTCAGCGGGCCGGCTTTCTCTCGGCCGGTCGATGCGACAGGAGTCTCCGGACCCATCGGGTCGAACGGAATGTTTCTCCTCGTTTGCAACCTTTGCCTGCTTCTCGACCTGTTAGGGCAAAGGGAATACACACATGCCGCGATATTACTTCGACTTACATGACGAGCTCGGCACGGCGATCGACGAGGAGGGGCTGGAACTGTCCAGCATGCGCGCGGTTCAGGGCGAGGCCGCCAAGTCGGTCGGCGACATGGCGCGCGACGCCATTCTTTCCGCGCCGACAACCGGCGTCAGGCGGAGGATGGCGATCGACGTTCGCGACGCCGGCGGGCCTGTCATGCAGGTGACATTCAGCTTCGCGATCGAGACGTTCAACGCACGAACGCCATCCGGCGATCATTGACGCGTCAGCGTCGGCCGCGATGGCTGCGGCGGTGGCGGCCAGGATTGCCCGGACTCGAGCACCGCGATCTTGCGGCCGAGCTGCCATACCTCGACCTTACCGTGCCGCGTGAACTGCCGCGCGAAGGCCAGGGCGGAATCGTCGGACGCCGCTTCGAAGGCTTCGGCCGAGCGGAAGACGCCGTTCTCGCCGACGAGATAAGCGCGATATTGCTGGTTCATGTCGGCGCCCTCAGGCCGGGCGAGCGCAGCCAGGCCTCGATCTGCATGGCCGTCTCATCCTGCCGGGCCCGGCGCAGCAGCATCTCGCGGCGGCGTCCCGGCGCGAGCGCGCGCGCTTCGTCGCGGCAGCGCGCCGCTTCGTCCGCGAGACGTTCGGTCAGTGTTCTGGTCTGCTTGAAACGGCGACGCGTCAGCATGGCGCATGTCCCTTGTTCGAGGGGGGCGGGAGCGCGAACCGGCGTTCTCAACACCGGTCTCGTGCCACGGGCCTTGCGGTGATGCCTGAAGGCTACGCCCGCTGCATGGGTGAGTCTGTATCTTTTGATGCGTCTCCAGATTAAATTTCGAAGCACAAGCTGAGCTTGTTGAGCGGCTTACTCAATTTGAGTGCGAGGCTTTGCGCGAGCTCATTTCGCTGGCGCGTGCGCACATGCCGCGAGCCGCCGGCCGACTTTTGCCGAACGCAAACAAAGGCAAGTGCGTGGCGAAGGACGCGTCGGCGGCGGTGCGGGCTGCGGCAACGCCCGCGTTCGCGCGGGGGCGGCGCGCACCACGGGCCGTCTCCTGCGCGGCCGGGATCCTCCTCGGCTCCTCCAAAAACGTCGATTGACACCGTTCTCTTTTTGTTCTAGTTGATCCATATTTCAACCTGTGGGCGAACGCCGACGCATCGGTGTTGGCCTGATTTTTTTCGCGGGGCAGTCGATGAGTAGCTCGCTTCTGGCTTTTGTCTTGTTGGACGATCCGGTGACGCCGGACATGTCGGCGGTCGCCAAAGTTCTTCGCGCCCGCCATCCCGAGCTGGCAACGGAGGCGACCGGGGAAGAGCGGGCGCAGCAGGCCCAAGCAAATTCACCGCTCATTCGCTGCGGCAACGAGCTCGTCGCCGTCATGCCGATGCCGGCGCCCATCCCGCACGACCAGGGGCTGTGGGCGCGGGCCGCCACGAATTGGCCGGAGAGCAAGGCCGTGGCGGGGCGGCATCGCGGTCATCTGATCGTATCGACGCTCGGAAAGAGCGAGCAGCCGCTGGTCTCCGCACGCATCACGACCGCGGTGATCGGGGCTTTGATCGCGACGATGCCGGAAGCCTGCGGCGTCGTGTGGGCCGGCCGGGTCGCGCGGCCCGCCGAGCTCTGGCTCGAGACGTCCCGCGATGCTTTCGCACCGTTCCCCGACTATCCCTTCACGCTCTGGGTCGACATTCTTCCGTTCCGGTCCGGCGCCAGGATCGGTGCGGTCACGATGGGATTGTCGGCCTTCGTCGGCCGCGAGATCGAGTTCGTCACGGCCAAGCTCACGCTGCCCGCGTTGTTCGACAAGGTGGCCGGCCTTGCCGCGTATCTCATCGAGCATGGCAGCGTGGTGAAGGACGGCGACACGATCGGGGCCAGCGCGAGCGAGCGAATCCTGGTGCGTCACCAGGACTCCGAGGCGTTTGGCGGGATGCCGGTGTTTTACTGCGTGGATGAGTTCGTGCAGTGATGTCGAGGCGCGACTTGCGATCGGGACTGGCGGCACGATTCATTGCTCGAAATCGGTCGTTTGACACGTCGGGCAAAACACCAGCAGAATGGCATCATCGGAAGAGCCCGACCGATCGCGGGAAGCCGCGAGGTTTATTGTTGCGCAGTCGATCGTGGTCTTCGCCGCGCGTCATTGCAGACATGAGGCCTGATAGGTTCAAGTTATGAGCGACGACAAGGCGTATTCTGTTGCAAAGCGGCCCAGACCGAGCAAGCGCCGTTTCTACGAAATCGGCCACAGTTTTAACAGCCGACCGGGCTTTCAGGTTTTGGACGAGAGCGTCTTTCCTCCCTACCGAGAACGTCGGCTGCCGGCTTCTATGCCGCCCGTGCCTTACATGTTTGACAAATCTGATGGCAGGCTGGATTACGACCTAGCTCTCTGCTTCGCTTGGTGGCTTGTTTCGGATCGAACCAAAACGGTCTTCGAGAGGGTTGACCCGGAAGCCTTTGTTTTTGTGCCGTGCGACGTGCGAGTGCCGCGAGGTCGCTATCATGGGCCGGACTATTGGGTCTGCGATGTTGTTCGCGTCCTCGACGCACTGGATGAATCGGCGTCTTCCGTGAGCATCGGAGTCCAGGACGATGTTCGCTGTATCAATTACGGCCAGAAATATTACACGCTCATTTCCGACTTCAAGCTGGCCTTCAGAGAAGCTGCGATCGGCGACGCGCACATCTTCCGCATGGCCTACAACGACCTGACTGTCATCTGCGATCAAGAATTAAAGGACGCTTGCAAGTCGGCGGGGCTGAAGGGAATTCGCTTCCACGACACCTCAAAGGGCTTGTTTTGACGTCGAGCCTTTCTGAGAGGTGACGTTGGCTGCAGGCGGCTGCGCTTCGCCGAACATGCGAGAGCAGCCGGCCGCCCTCGCTTCGACGATCCATCGGTTCAGGCCTGCTGATTTCTGCTAGCGGACAAGGCTGATTCCACCGAGCAGACGGGCCGCCAATGCTTCTTCTCCTCCAAAAAATAGCACTTCATAAGGTCTGGGGCTTCCGGACCCGTGACCAATTCAGCGCGCCATAAGGTTCGACTGCGGTCGGTCTGATTGATCATCATACGTCTGCTCCAAACTCCTTCGGAATATCCAAGCCTTGTTGACGAACGCGCGGGCCTTCCCGCGGCGGCCGCGCTTGCGCGCTTCATCCGTTCATTTCGCCAGCTCCCATACTTGATGAGATCCCTTTGTGAGGGTGCATGTCGATTTTTTTCGATCATCACATTATTCCCAAGTCCCTTCGAGGCCACAGCGCGTTTCGAGGTATCGACAAGAAGACGTTCTCGACGCGCCCGCAAACCGTGTCTACTTGCCCGCTGATCAGCAGCTCGCGGCAAGGTTGAACGTGTCGCCTCATCCCGGCGGGCATCTTGACCCGTACGAGCAGCTCGTTTGTCAAAAGCTCAAGAAGATCGGAGAGATTGAGAGTCCAGACGAGCGACTAGCGAAGATCAAAACTCTCATCGATGCTATGCGCGTCGGCTTCCTGAACGGCCATCTCTATACGAATGTGCCTATCGGTAAAACACGAGAGGAAGTTGTCGAACAGCTTAGCAAGGTTTTGGCGGACCCTGAGGCTTACAGCAGTCAATATCCGGATCAATTGAGGTTCATCAGAGATGTCGAGCGAAGGGGAGCGGACGCCGGTCAGGAGCATCTGATCAAATGGTTGCTCTACCTGGATCATCCGGAGCGGCGGAAAATAATAGATGAGGCAATTGCTCGCAATCCCGATGCCAACGTGACGGCTGGCAATCGCGATCTGCGCGGAACGGATTGGTCCAAGTTCGAAGCGTCCGACCCTTCCTCGGATATTCTTCACACACCGGGTATCGCGCCAGCGAAGCCGGGCGACTTCCCGCCGCTGCCGGGCTACAATTCACCCTCGATTGCAGGTCTAGATCAACAGGAGGGGTTCGCGCGAAGTGATCCCCGCTTCACACGCGCGCTGCCTCCGTTTCCTCAGCTGGATCCCGATGAACAACGGATCGGTCAATTGCCTCCGACAACCGCCGCTCCATCAGATCCGCTCGTGCTCCAATCCGATCCGCACTCCGGAGTGACGTATCAATACTACGACAATCCGTTGGCTGGAGGCACGTCTCCGGAGCGCAGTGTTCTCCCTTGGTTGGCCGGAGGTGCCGCCGTCTTAGCGGCTCCCTTCGTTCCCAGTTGGCTGCTTGCCCTAGGGAGCGCTTTGGCGCTTTCGCGCGTTGTCAACGCCCAGGAAAGCACCCGGGGCGCGACGACAGGCACCGCCGCTCCTAGCGGAGGAGTGTTGTCGACAGGGGCCTCGCCGTTCATCGGCACTGGATTGAACGTCGACGACACGGCTGGGAACGCCGGCTCTTCGGCCTCATCGAGCCTCGGGCGACAGTTGGGCGGAGCTTCCTCGATCGATCCAGAGACCCACGCTAGCAATTTTGCGGATCGCTTTGGCAATTGGGCCAGCACGCCAGACGGCTCCGTGCCCGCCGAGAACGTGGATAACGTGCCGGACACTCCTGCACGCGGAACAGTGGCGCCCGAAAACGTTCGGCGCCTCACGCGGACCAACGCGTCCAATGCCGGCAGCGTGTTCACGTCCGGGAGTGCGCCGGTCCCTCATCTGCCTTCCACGGAATTCAGCGAGCGGTTCGGCAACTGGACAGTGCCGATCGCTGGCGGCGGGCGACCGCAGCCCAGCAGGCCGGTCGGTCTATTTGCCGACGAGCCGAGCTATCTCGTTCCACCTCCGATCTTCGGCGTGGACAATCCAGGCAATCCTCGTACCGACGCCGAGGAGTGGTTCTCGCGCTGGATACGGCCGTTGCTCCCACCGCGGTGAGGACCGTACGGGGCGGTCGACGCCGATCAGATCGATCGTTTGACACGTCGGGCAAAACACCGGCAGAATAGCATCATCGGAAGAGTTCGGATCGAGCCCGCGGCATGCCGCGGGCCTTCTTTATTTCGAGCAGCTGCCACGTTGTGCTCTACGCGCCACCCGGTCCAAACCACCTCGTCAACGCCTCCGCAAGCCCGCGCTGGCTCCCGTCTCCCACCCAGGCCACATGCCCGTCGGGCCGAACCAGCACGGCGCCCGGCGCGGCAACCCGTCCGACCACCGGAAGCTCCCAGGCGTTATCGGTGGCGGCGTCGACGACATCGATCCGATTTGTCCAGGGCGCCGGGTCGATGCCGCCTTCCTCGCCGAAATTCAGCAGCACGCCGCGCGCGCGATGCAGCAGCGTGAACAGTCGCAGCTTCCTCCCCGCAATGCTCAGCTCGAGATCGGGCATGCGCCGGCCGAGCAGCGCGTGGCCTTCGCCGAGATCGTAGGCGATGTCGAGCCCGCTCATCATCGCGCCGAAGCGCCGGCGCGGCTCGTCCATGGCGAGCAGCTCGGCGATCGCCTCGCGCGCGGCCTTGCGGCCGTCGTCGCCGCGGCGGAGCAGGGCGATCTGCGCCCTCGTGTTCTTCAACACGCGCGCGGCCACCGGATGGCGCTCGGCGTGGTAGCTGTCGAGCAGGCTGTCCGGCGCAAGGCCCTTGACCACCTGCGCCAGCTTCCAGCCGAGATTGACCGCGTCCTGCACACCCAAATTGAGGCCCTGTCCGCCGACGGAATGATGGATATGGGCGGCATCGCCGGCGAGCAGCACGCGGTCCTTGCGATAGCAGGCGGCCTGCCGCGCCGCATCGGTGAAGCGGGAGATCCAGGCGGGGCTGTGCACTCCGAAGTCGGTGCCGTAGACGGCGATGAGGGCCTCGCTGAGATCGCGCAAGGCCGGCTGGCCGGTCGCCGCGAGCGTTGCTTCCGTCACCACGACCAGCACGCGGCCGCTCTCGGTCCTGCTGAGGCCGTGAAAGCCGAGCGCATCGTGACGCAGGCCGAACGCCGGCGCCTCGCGCATCTCGACCTCGGCCATGAGGTTGACAAGCGTCGGCGAGGTGCCGGGGAAATCGATGCCGGCCGCCTTGCGCACCAGGCTGCGGCCGCCGTCGCAGCCGACCACATATTTTGTGCGCAGGCGCGCGCCGCCGGACAGCGTCACGGCGATGCCGGTCTCGTCTTCCGCAAAGCCGGTGACCTCGCGCTCACGATAGAAGGGGACGCCGAGCTCCGTGGCCCAATCGGCCAGGATGCGCTCGATGCGGGTCTGCCGCAGCTTGAGCCCGTAAGGATGCCGCGTGGGCAGATCGCTGATGTCGAGCGGGGTCCAGGCAAAGCCTGTGAGCTGGAGGATCTCGCCTTCGCGCAGGAAGCGGTCCGCGACGCCGCGCTGATCGAGCACCTCGATGGTGCGGGCGTGCAGGCCGCCGGCGCGCGTCTCGACGATCGCCTGGTCGGGGCGTCGCTCGACCACGGCGACGTCGACATCGGCAAGCGCGAGCTCGGCGGCCAGCATCAGCCCGGTCGGGCCGCCGCCGGCGATCACGACGGCATGCTCTCTCGGCGTTGCCATTGCAGCGTCGGCGCGCTGGGCGCTGCGGCGTGAACGGGACGTCGGAAGCAGGACAGGCATGTTGACCCCCTCGATGGTCTGGTTGGGTCGGGGGTTCTACGGCAGGATCGGGGACTTGAAGCAAGCCCGTCGCGCACCACATATTGAGCTGGGAGGAGGGGCTTTCGCTTCCGCACCCGCCGCGTTGACACGTCGGGCAAAACACCGGCATAGTGGCATCATCGAAAAAATTGAGTTCAGCCCGCGCGGACGCCATCCGCTGCGGGTTTTTCATTGGCCTCTTTTATTGGCTGTGGTCAGTGAATGCCTGCGGTTCGCTGCAAGACGTCGGCGAGCTCCTCGAACGAGAACGGCTTCCGGATCATCGGCAGGCCGCCGCGCCGGGGCTCGCGCCCCGACAATTGCAGCATCTTCAGCTCGGGGCGGAGGCGCCGCGCCAGCTCGGCCAGTTCATGACCGTCCATGCCCGGCATGTTGATGTCGGTGATGAGGACCGAAATGTCGCGGTTCTCCCCGAGCCGCTCGAGTGCATCCGCGCCGCTCCTGGCGCTGATCACCTCGCAGCCGAGATCCTCGAGCATGGCCACGATGGTCTCGAGGACGGGGGGATCGTCGTCAACAACCAGGACAGTGTGACTCATCAACGTTCCCTCCAACCAGGACGTCAACGCGCCTCTCGCCGCGTAAGTTCCGGCGCACCTAATCGTCCTTCGACAAATCGCCTGGCCTCGCCGGAAGTTCGATCGTGCCGCCTTCGCCGCGCGCGAGGTCGCGGCCGCCGTCGGCGCCCTCGCCGGGCTGTTCGATGACGGCATGGTCCGGGCCGCGGTCCTTGTCGTTGCGCGGCTTGGCTTCGCTGCGCGGCTTGGCGTCGCCGCGCGGCTTGGCGTCGCTGCGCGGCTTGCGATCTGTCGTGGGTGTCATAACGGTCCTCCGACCGATCAACTTCGGCGCGGCGCATTGGTTCGTTTGACACGTCGGGCAAAACACCGGCAGAATGACATCATCGAGACGAGTATGATCGACCCGCGCGGACATCATCCGCCGCGGGTTTTTTCGTCTCGGTTGCAGAATCGGACGGTGGCCGCGCATCCGGCCACGCACTCGACAAACCTGGAGCGCCGATCGGCGCGCCGCCGTCCGAACCATTGCTGGCCGTGCACGCGCGAACGTGCCGGCCTGCGGCGCTGGGGCCGATGGCCCGCGCCGCTGCGGTCTCCGGAAGACACGGAGATAGGGTTCGCGCCCGAAACGATCGCGCTTCGCCTGGCCGATCTGCCGCGCATTTTCTTCGCATGGAGGATGATGATGACCGCTTATCTGATTTCGCTCGCGCTCGCGGGCCTCGTCGCAATCGCGCTGTGGGAGATGGCGTCGTGAGCGAAGACATCGAGATCGCAGGCGAGCCTTCACCGCCGCCGGCGGTGAAGGCAAAGTCCAGGGCGCGCACGCCGACCGAGATCCGCTTGCTCGCGCGTGGCCACACCAAAGCCGCCCTGAAGGTGCTGGTCGGCCTCATGCGCAACGACGAGGCGACGCCGGCGGTGCGCCTCTCCGCGGCCAACGCCATCCTCGATCGCGGCTGGGGCAAGTCGGCTCAGCCGATCGAGAGCGGCGAAGAGGGCTTGGAAACGGTCCACCGGGTCGAGCGCATCATCGTGCGGCCCGAGGACGCCGTGGAGGGCGATGCCGACCCCAAGGCCTGAGATGCCGGATATCTCGATCCGGTGTTCGTCTCGATTCGTTTGTGGCGGGGTGGAGAATGCGGGCGAGGGGGGAGCGAGGGAGCCTCATCAGAGGCGGGGATGGCGTCTTTCGTCAAATTCTGCACAATCCCGACCTTGAATCGTCGAAATCCTTCATGATTCAAGTCCGACTTTGCGAAGGGGCATCCGATATCGGCGAACCGCGGTCACTGCGGACGTAGCCGTCCCCGAAGGTTGGTGGAGGCGAGTGATGGACACTGAGCAGCTCGTGGACGCGATGCCTGCGATCAATGATATCTCGACGGTCGCCTCTATCGTATGCGTGCTTCCAACATACTTTATTCGTCTTCAGCCTGCGGCTTATAGGCTCGTCCTGTCCCTGGGCATCATTTCCGGTCTTTCGACGTTGGCGGTCGCTGTGGCAACGATCGTTTGGCCGGCTCCGCATCAGTTTGATCGGTTGGCTATATTCTCTCCGGTCGTCTATTTTTCGCCGCTCGTCGTTATCCTCATCGCGGTACTTGCAAACATCGCGCTTGTATCCCGCGTTGGCGTTTGGAGCACGGTGGTTCTGGCTTGCCTCGTCCTCGATTGGGCCGGGATCTTTGCGCTTTTCTTTGCTCTTTCTTAAATCCCCGCGTGCCGAGGCGTCTAGGTCCGGAGTGTCAGCTGAAGTGATCGCGGGGGCTTTGGCTCAAGAGCTATGACATGACCACGTCAGGTCCGTTTCTTGGAATCGGTATAGATCTGTTGCATCGCGTCTGGACAATAGGCCATGGGGCCTCCGGGGCGCCTGAATTTGCCGTCTTGGGTCTCGCGCACAAAGATCGTCCTCTCGTCGATCTTCTTCAGGAGAAAGACCTCTTTGTAGGAACGTTCTCCTCTCTCGGCAGAATGGCAGACGACATCGAGCTTGATGCTGCCGGGAGCGGTATCCGATAGTTTGGTGATCTTGCAGCCCTCTTCGCCACCCGAGATGAAGTTGGAGCTCCAATCGATCTGTGCGTCGCCATACTCTCCGCATCTCGCATCGAAGCTGGGGCCCGGCTCTGCATAGGTGCCGTCCTTTGGCCGCCATTTGCCGGAGGTGCTCTTGGGGCCCTCCTGCGCGTGGAGAGACAGGCCGACGCATGGCAATAAAACCACGGCAAGCGTCGACGCCATAGTGACGCGATTCATACGGTTCAATTTCAACAATTCAATCCTCCAGAGATTTGGTCCTGATCTGTATCTGGGCGCCAATCTCAGAATAGTGGACCAACCACAGGTTGGGCAAGTGGCCGTGCGTTCTTACGCAACCTGGTCAAGCACAATCGTTCGATCACGAGGAGATCTGCATGTCCTGGGAAGACGCACTGCGACGAATGTTGCCGCCGGCAGACGGTTTTCAACCGCACACCACCAGCCCATACGGTGTGCTCCGGAACGTCGGCACATCGCCACATCGTGGCGTGGATGCGAACTATAACGTCGGGCCAAACGGACAGCAGAGGGTCAATCTGAGACATCCCGCCTTGCGGTCTCCAGTCGATGGCATCGTGACGAATGCCGGCGAAGGATCCGCAGGTCGAATAGCGATCAGGGACGCCGACGGCATCTCACACGAACTGCTGCACACGCACAGGCAATACGTCAGTATCGGTGATCGCGTTGTCGCTGGGCAGATGGTCGGTACGATGGGCAACATGGGAGTGCGCGCGAAATACGTGGAGAGTGGTGATCATCATCTTCATTATCAATTGATCGATGCCGCCGGGCGGCGTCTGAACCCTCAGGAATATTGGGATCAACGCGAACTGCCGGCCCCGAGCCCCCCCGTTTACGTTCCGGAGCATCAACGATATCTTCAAGATGCGGCTCTCGTCCCCGGGACGCGCCCCGAAGATGTGCGGATTCTGAGGCGGATGTCCGCAGGAAAGTCGGATCGATCCGTCTTCAATTCGAGCGATGGCGCGCCGGTGCCTTTTGTCTCTCCCGATGAGTCGTTTCCGCTCTCGCCACAAAGCGACTTGGAGGGACGATTCGGATCGTGGCCGGCGCCTGCCGGCGGCGTCCTTGCTGGTGTCTATCAAGCTCCGCAAAGTCCATCCGACACACCAAACAACGAAGACTGGTCCGCGATGTGGCGCAGGCGCACCGGCCTGCCCT
The DNA here is from genome assembly GCF_000482425.1 of Bradyrhizobium sp. 22. NCBI lineage: Bacteria > Pseudomonadati > Pseudomonadota > Alphaproteobacteria > Hyphomicrobiales > Nitrobacteraceae > Bradyrhizobium > Bradyrhizobium sp. 22. The sequence continues at coordinate 258,539 of NZ_KI519400.1, read as the reverse complement.
AGGGCCAGCGCGGTTTTTCGTTCGATGCCTTCGGCTAATTCTTGGTCTGCTTGCTGGTCCGGCGTTGCACGGCGTAGGCACGCTGCACCTGGTCGCTGCAATAGGACAGCTTTCGGCCATCGCCGGTAAAGTGTCCGTCCTTGATGATCCAGAGGATGACGGTCTTGTCGTCGATCTTCTTGAACATCAGGTTCTTGCGGTCCTGAATGGTGTCCGGGTCCTGCACGCCGACGGCGTCAGGGCCTGGAGGGGATTGCAACGTGCAGTCGGAGTCGATCCTGACCGTGTCGGGAAGCTGAACCTGCGTATTCCTGATCTGGCAGATATTCGAGGCCGTCGTGATCGACTTTCCGGAGAACGTAACGACCGTGTCGTTGAACTTCGCACAGCGCTCCTCAAAGTCGGGGCCGGCCGCTGCATAAACACCGTCCCGCGGGTGAGCGCCTTTCAGAGCTTGCTCCAGTTCGGCCTTCCGTTTTGCTTCCACCTTGGCCCTCAGCGTGGCTTCGGCAATCGCGCGCTGGGTCTTTAGAGGGCAATAAGCCGCACGCCAGGGAGGGTCCTTGAGCTTTCCGTTCAAACTCTTCTGAACGGAGATCGTCGCGTCATCGATCCGCTTGACGAACATGACTTCGTTGAATTGCCTGGTCTCCCAGTTGGGATCGCGCGGGTTGAGGTTCTGCGCCAGATTGTAGTCGCTGCAGATCATTCCCACTTTCAGCGAGCCCGGGGCGAGATCGACAATTCTCTTGACTTTGCAACCCCATTCAGAGCCGCTGACCGACTTCTCGCCGAGATCGATCGTCATGTCATTGCCTTCGTCGCAGTTCGACTCGAAATTCTTGCCAGGTTCCGCATAGGCACCGGCCTTAGGACGCCATTTGTCCGCAGCCATCGCGGGCCCTTCTTGGGCAACAACTGACAGATCAGCTGCCAACATCAGAAGAACGACGACCGCCATGAACGACGCGCCACGTCTTATCTCATCAAGCCTCACGAATTGCTCCTGCATTGAGGGTGGGCGTCCAGCCGCTCGCGATGTGTTGCGTCTTCGTGCGCAGAATAGTGGAACACCCAGAAGTTGAGCAAGGGGCTCTATCGTCGGGTACCGCGCTCTCGGCTCAGGAATGGTGCTTGGAAATATTGGAGAGTGGAATGTCTTGGCAGGAAGCCTTGCGGCGAATGTTACCCCCAATTGCGGGTTTCGAACCTCATACAACTAGTCCATACGATGCGATACGGGACCGTGGTACCTCACCACATCGGGGCGTAGACGGAAATTACAACGTCGGCCCCAATGGGCAGCGGGGAATCAATCTGAAGCATCCTGCGTTGCGTTCTCCGGTAGACGGTATCGTGACAAACGCTGGCGAAGGCACCGCCGGCAGAATCGCGATCAGGGACGCCAATGGTTTTTCGCATGAGCTTCTGCACACGCACCGGAGATTCGTGAGTGTGGGCGATCCAGTCGTGGCAGGGCAGTTGATCGGAACGATGGGCAATACAGGAGTGAGGGAGCCGTATGTCGAAAGTGGCGATCATCATCTTCACTATCAATTGAAGGACTCTGCCGGCCGACGGCTCAAGCCACAAGCGTTTTGGGAGCAGCAAGGCCCAATAGATCCAAACCCGGCACCGCCCGCCTATGTCGACGAGTATCGCGAATATTTGCGCGATGCACGGGGCGTTCCTGCAACCTCTCGGAAAGACGTGAGAATTCTGACGAGAATGCCTGCAGCAACCCCAAACCGATCCGCGTTCGACACAAAGCCGCCAGAGGTCCTGAACGTCGGCCCCGCTTCCACGCTCCCACCAGCTGCGCAGAACCAGTTCGGCGGGCTCTTCGGGCTCTGGCCGCCATTCTCTGAAAACGCGACCTCTCCTGACCTGGGCCAAACCCGGCAAGGACAATCTGACCCCCCCGACCACGAAGACTGGTCCGCGATGTGGCGCAGGCGCACCGGCCTGCCCTAGGGCGAGCGAGCGTAGCCATTGTCGATCCTGAAAATTCCGACGGCCAAGATCTTCGAGCCGCTGCTGAAGCCTGCGCGCTACAAGGGCGTTTACGGGGGGCGCGGCTCGGGCAAATCGCATTTCTTCGGCGAGCTCCTGGTCGAGACCTGCCAGGCCGAGCGGGGCACGCTCGCGGTCTGCATCCGCGAGGCGCAGCGTTCGCTGGCGCAATCCTCCAAGCGTCTGATCGAGGGCAAGATCGCGAGCCTGCGGCTCGGCCACGGTTTCAGGCTGTTCAGCGACAAGATCGAAACACCAGGGGACGGGCTCATCATCTTCCGCGGACTGCAGTACGACGCCGGAAAATATCGCTTGATGATGAAGGCGAAGGATGCTGTGACGGCTAAGCCGATGCCGCCAGTGCAAAGGCCGGGCATGGCGTCAAGCCGGGGCGAACGTGATCAACACGATCTCCGAGCGCTGAACGCGCGGCTTTCCAGCACGGGCGATCTCAAGGACGCGGTTGCGCTTTATCGCGCGAAGACGGCCGCTCGACCATGAGGCGTGTACCGGCGCGCCTTCGCGTATCATAATATCGAACCAACCTTGGTCGTTTCGGTATAGAGGCTCTGCTTACTGGATAGGGTGCCAATGCTGTTCAGACTTGTTTTGTCCCTCGTGATTGTCGCGACAGGCCTTCTTTTCTCGCTCGAGGCCGCCTTTGCCGGTGACTACATCGTTTCGTATGCCTTCGACGGTACGACGAGGGCGGACGTTGCCGCTGGCGCGACGAGCGGGCTCAACGAAGTCGGGAGCACGAAGGAATGTCAGTACGACAGGCGTTGCAGGATCGAGCTGACAAAATCGGATCTGGCGATATCGCTCTACGTCGAGCGTCGAGGGGCCCATGAAGTGATGGTCTTCGCCGATGGCGGCCGCAGCCTCAGCGACAATTGTTGCTATTTTTGGGGTGGCGATCGCCTGGTTACCAGGAAGCTTGCCGAGCCATTGCTTCGCCTTTGGATCTACGAAGGGCAATCTCGCAAGAGAAATGAATACGTTGAGAATCGTCCCTTAGGGCTTCTGTATCTGCAGTTCTCGGACTTCAAATTGGTTCGCGCCCGGGCGCGCGGCAATCTGCCGTTGGCCGTATGTTACCGCGATCTAGATGTGGTCGCTGAGCACGATCGGTTCGCCTTCACAGGAGTCCACAATGGCTGGGATGAGCGACAATATCTGGCTCCACCGGACACCGCGACGACTCTCGCAGAGACGGATCGTCAGCGCGCCTAACGGGAGGACGAGATGAATTTATCGACGGTCCAGTGGCTATCGATCGTCCTGCTCGATGTCTTAATCAAGTTCGTGCTTGTGACGGCGGTGGGCCTCTTGGTGACCTACGGGCTCATATCCATCGCGATGCTCGTCATGGCGGCGATTTCTCTATCGATGCTGCATTTCGTCTGTCTTTTCGTGGGCGCAACTCTCGTCGTGATGCCGGAGCTGTTTGGCGTCAGATTTTCGCCGAGGCTGAGGTTCACGCTCGGCGTGGCGCTCGCCAACATATTGTTCGTAGGGGTTCTCGTTGTGATGATGTGGCCCGGTCCGCACGACATTCCGCGAACCGCAGATGGCCCCATCTCGGTGGCTCTTGTCCTGGCCGCAACCAATCTCGTTGCATTCTTCGCGGTTGCGGCCGCAAGCCGCCTGTTCAGGTGGATCAAGCCGGGGTCAGGCGCTGGCGAATCCCCGCCAGGCGTCTGAGCCGGTTTGCTGCTCCCACCTTGATTCCTGAGCTTGGGATCTTCAGCTTCACGGATCAGGTTGCGCTTTTCGATGTTCATTGGCTGGGTGTCGCTCTGCGATCGGCATGAGGGCGAGCCCCGCATCCGCGCCGCTGCAAACCTTCAGGCCGCTGCGCCGCTTACGCGGCGCTCGACCTACTTAATCGATCCTCCACATCTTTAACCATCGAGACTCGCACACCTCGAGAGGCCGTGCGCTCAATTGTCATTGCAGGCAAGCGGAGTATTTCGCGTGGACCCCACGATGCAATCCCCAATCAAACTTGGAATCCCCTTTTCAGGCGGCAGACAGATCACAGTTCCGAGCGGGCCGCACCATTATCGAAGGGAGCAGTGGGTCGGAAATACCAGGCAGGGCAACACCCCCCAATCAGCGTTCGAATCGCTCAAGAGACACGCGATACCCTTTCAAGGTGGCCAAATCAGCAGCAACGGAGCGGTCATGAATGTCCCGGGTTTGGGGCAGATTCGCCAGCATGTGGATGACGATCGATGGACGATCGTGAATGCCACGATGCCTGGGCATGTCCTCCATCCGGGTAACGTCTTCCGGTCGATCATCCAGAGAGGCGACGATCTCTATGTGGTGACCGAAGGGTACGGGACAGGAGCTCTTCCCCGCCCGAACGAGAGGGGAGAATTCATCTGGTCCTGGCCGGATCACATGATGCGACGGGAGCTCAATCCATATCCGGCCTCCGGGTATGCGATGGATGAGATGAACGCGTCGGCCGCAACCGGGGTCCCGATGGACACAATGTCCGGCTCCACGCCGACGCCGCAATCGGTCGAGAGACCGGAGCATCGCATTCCGCCGCCGATCTTCTTGCCGTACTGACCGGCCAATCGAAGTGAAACGTCCGAGGGAGCATATTCATGACTGAAGACGACAGGAATTTCATCGAACGCGCCGAATCCATTACCGGAAATCTTTACGGCGAGCCGATGTCGCCGGATCGCATCGCGGAGAACTTCGCGCTCTATGGACTGAAGAAGCGCGTGGCCGCGCTCGAGCGATTCGACGCTGAACTAGGCGGCGAGATCGATTCCAGCCCGCACAGCTTGCGAAAGCGCGTTCAGCTGGTCGATCTGCGCCGGCGCATGGGCAATCTCCATGAGGCGCTGCGCAAGGCCAGGCGATGACCCATCCACTGCTGACGGCGCTTGCGCAGGCGCGCCTCCGCGATGCGCCGATGTTCGTCAAATGGTGCGAGTTGAACGGTGTGTCGGCCTGTCCGGCGTCGCCTGCGTCGGTGGCGTGCTTCGTCACCGACTGCGCCTCGCTCGGCATGAGCCGTCTCTGGCCGGCCGTGCAGGATATTTCGCGGATGCACGTATCGCTCGGCCTCGCCGACCCGACGCTGGGCGGCGCGGCCGCGAGCGCGATCAGCGCGATTGCAGCCATCCCCCCGCCGCGGTCCTGGCCGGGACCGTTCAAGCAACGGTTCGCCGCGCTGCCCTACGACATCCAGCTCCATCTCGCCGCGCACGAAGCCCAGCGCGAACGCGCGCTCCGGCGCGCACAGAACGAGGCCGCGGCCGCCCGCCAGAAACTGGCGGCGTTCGAGACCGAAACCAAGGAGGGAAAGATTGATGGCAACGAAGCCGCAACGCGCGACCAGAATTGAAGACCGCATCGAGGAATTGCGAGCCGAGATCGACGGGATCATCGACGCACGCGTCGCCCGGATCGCAAGCGAAAGTCCGGGCGTCCCCACGGGCGTGATCCGCAACCTGCTGACGGCCCGAGCGCCATCCTGTCGCTGCGCTCAGTACATCGAACTATGCAGCAATGAGCCCACGGCGCCGGACTGACGGCGGGGCAGCGGCGAGTTGCTTGCTACGTATCGGCAGCTCATGAGCGCCTTTTCACACCAAGGATACAGTATGACCCTCTACAAATGGTCTCAAACGGCGTCCGTCGACGCCACTGCGGATTCGACGATCAACTGGGCGGAAGGGCAGTCCCCCGCCAGCGTCAACGACTCGGCGCGCGCGATGATGGCGGCGATTGCGAAATACCGGGATGACATGACTGGCGCGATCGTGACGACCGGCACCAGCACGGCCTATGCGGTCAACAGCTATCAGGTGTTTCAGACCCTCGCGCAATTGAGCGGTCAGGTCATCGCGTTCACGCCGCATGCGACGAATGGCGCGACTGTAACCATCAACGTCGATGGTCTTGGTGCGAAGCCGCTGCGATCGGCGCCTTCGACCGACTTGCCGGCTGGTGTTCTAGTGCAAGGAACGCCTTACGCGGCACTATACAATTCGAGCGATGCGGCGTTCTATCTTCAGGGCTTCTACGGCAATCCGTACAGCGTCCCGATTGGTGGGAGCATCGACTATTGGGGCACAACCGCGCCGAACAGTTCGTTCGTACTAGCCTACGGGCAGGCGATCTCGCGCACGATGTACTCGGGCCTGTTCTCTTTGTTGAGCACGACTTTTGGCGCGGGAGATGGTTCTACCACGTTCAACGTCCCGGATCTTCGCGGGCGCGTCGTCGCTGGCGCTGACGGGATGGGAGGCGTATCGGCCAACCGTCTGACCGATGCCGTTGCTGGCATCGACGCTTTGGGCGATGCGGGCGGTGCGCAATCGCGAACGCTTATCACCGCGAACCTTCCTCCCTATACGCCGGCAGGATCGCTAACGGGATCGCAAAGCTTCGTAAACATTCAGCAGAACAGTACAACTTTCAACCCGCAGGGCGGGGGCTCTGGTACTGCGGCATTCGCTAATAATACGACGATTGCTGTTCTCGGCAGCGGCTTTCCCTTCACTGGGGAGGCGCAGGGCGGCACCAGCACTCCCTTTTCCATCGTGCAGCCGACAATCGTTGCGAACAAGTTGCTGCGAGTTATCTAGCTGAGAAAACAAAGTTTGAGCAATATCCGGCGCTCTTCCAGAACCATTCACCCTCCCTCCGCTGGTGTGTTTCTTCGCGGAATTGAGAGACCGGGAATGTCTTGCCACGGCGGACGAAGGAGCCGTGATATCCGATCTTCTCAAGGCGTCGGAATACATCACTGATGTTGCTCTCTCCGAGGTGCCTTGCTTCGCACTCGAATACCAGCAGCGGCTTGTCTCTGCGGAGAATTCGGTCTGCGCCTCGGAAGACATCCGTTTCGGCACCCTCTACGTCGATCTTGAGGACCGAAACGAAATCGCGCTCGGGGAAGTAGTCGTCCAGTGCCACGGTGGGAACGGTGATCGTGTGTAGCGTAGCGTACGATAGGCCCCCGGCCTTCAGTGAGGCGCCGGGTTGATGCCCGTTCGGGATGAACAATTCTCGTTCGCCGGTTTCAGAAAAGGCGGCGCGTTCTTCGACGATAACATTCTGAAGCTTCAGCGCTGAACACATTCGCGCGAGATACGCCGCCAACTCTGGCTGCGGCTCGAACGCGACCACCTTGCCGGCTTCGCACCAACGAGACAGCCAGAGTAGGAAGCTGCCCTTGTTGGCGCCAACGTCGCACACGACGCCGCCCGGCCTGATGTGGCCGCGAATGGCCGCAAGTTCCGCGCGGTGATCTCGGAAGCGAGACCTCAGCGCACGCCAAATAAACCGGGAAATCTCAGCATCCATCCCGGAGGAATATCACCGCAACCCACGATAGATCAAGGCAACCGAAAGGATCTGCCAATGACCGACTTCAACGCCCTCACGCGGGCGAACCTAACCCGCTGGAAAAATGCCAAGCCGACCCGGAAGAGCCTGAGCGACAAGATCGCTCAGGCTCTGGTTTCCGCCAAGATCCGCTATCAGGCGGTCGAAGCCAAGACCGGCGTTCCGTGGTTCGTGATCGCCGTCATCCATGAACGGGAATCGTCCCAGAATTGGGGCCGGTCGCTGGCCCAGGGCGAGCCCTGGAATAAGGTCTCGGTTCACGTTCCGGCAGGCCGCGGCCCGTTCAGCTCCTGGGAAGAGGCTGCGATCGATGCGCTGCTCAATTGCCACCCTTACCTCGCCAAGCGCAAGGACTGGTCTCTGGCCGGCGTCCTGATCGCGCTCGAGATGTACAACGGTCTTGGCTACGCCAGCAAGGGCGTTCCGAGCCCGTATCTCTGGGCCGGCACCAATCAGTACTCCTCCGGGAAGTACGTCCGGGATGGCGTCTATGACCCCGGCCATGTCGATCAGCAGCTCGGCTGCGTGGCGATGCTGCTCTCGATGATGGCGATCGACCCGACCATCACCTTCACGGGCGCGAAGATCGCGCCGGCCTCGCCGAAACCATCCGCCGCCAATCCTTCCAAGGGTTCTATCGGCGCATTCATCGCCAACATGTTCAACGTCATCTCTAGGAGGAAGCCATGACCACCTGGTGGGACAAGACCAAGGCCTGGTTCAAGGATTCGATGACGATCCTGTGGGCGCGCATTCAGTATCTCGTCGGCATTCTCGCCGCCGGTATGATCGCGGCATTTTCCGGGTACGACTTCACCCAGCTCACGAGCATGGACGCCAAATCGGCATTCAAGATGCTCTGCGCAGTCGCTGCCGCCGGCATCCTTACCGAAATCGCAAGGCGCCGGACGCTCTAAGATGTGGATGACCATCATCTCATTCCTCGGCGGGCCCGTCATCAAGGGGCTGATCGACGCCTACCAGGCCAAGCTGAAGGCCGAGAATGTCGACAGCAAGATTGCCGCCGATCTCGCAGCAGGCGAGATCGCGGCGCAGACGGCCGAGATCAACGCCGTCATGCAATATCGCATTGCCGAAATCGGGCACTGGCACGAGCCGGATAAGCTGATGGGATATTGCGTAGCGCTGTATTTCGCGAAGCTGCTGGTCTGGGACAAAGTCCTCGGTTTGGGCTCCACGGACGCCCTGGCCGGGTTTGCAGCGATCACGGCAAATCTGGTTGTCTCCTTTTACTTCGCCAAGCGCGGCTTCGAGAACGTTGCGAGGATCATCAAGCGGTGAAGATTCAGGACGAAGAGATTCGGGCGATTGTCGCGCAGACACTGGCCGAGCAGCAAAGGGTTCAGCAGGAGAGCGTCGACGCCATCGTGTTGAAATCGGTGGCATCAGTCCTGGCCTCCTTCGGAATCGAAGACGATGACCGGAAAGAGCTTCGGGCCGACTTCCAGCATCTGCGGCGCTGGCGAAAGAGCGTGGAACAGGCGCAGAGCTATACCTTCAAGGCTGTGATCACGGTGGTCGCAACCGGCTTGATGGGGGCGGTGTGGCTCGGCGTCAAGGTCGCGCTGGGCAAGTGAGCCTCGACCACTAAGGCGGCGCAGGTCACGCAGTTGCGACGATCCCTGCCAATAGGGCCATCCCATGTACAGAATTCGGATCGTCGATGCGGACGATGACGAGACCGCCGAGACTCTCGGCGAGTTGCACCGGCTGACATTCTTCGATGGGGCCGCCGTGCCGCAGTTCGAGTCGGGGGCATGGTGGATCGCCTACCACGATGACGACGCAGTCGCCTTCGCCGGCGTCGTGCCGTCGACGCATGCGCGGAACAGCGGATATTTCTGCCGGGTCGGGGTCTTGCGGCGGCACTGGGGACGGGGACTTCAACTCAGGCTGATGCGGGCTATCGAAGTGCGAGCGCGGCGCCTCGGATGGGACAGCATCGTCTCCGATACGACGGACAATCCGGTCTCGGCCAACAATTTTATTAGTGCGGGTTATCGGCTCTACGAGCCCGACGCGCCGTGGGCCTGGTCGCATACGCTCTATTGGCGAAAATGGCTGCGCTGATCGATCGGAGCGGGTTTCCCGTGATGCGGAACGTGACCTTCTCAAACCAGAATGGCTGCGCAACGCGCGTGACCTTCATACACCCGGAAATGTCTAGCGGCCCGGCAGCTTGACGGCTGCCGGGCCGTTTCTGCGTTTCGGGAAAAGCAAGCGAGGTACTTGCGAAGCTGGTGGTGCCGGGCTTTAAGTTTGCTATTGCAGGAAATTCGGCGGCCACAAGCCGATGTAAGGGAGCGCCATCCATGCCCAACAAGCCTCAATTGCCGGAACGGCCGTCGCGGGCGGCGGCAGGGCTGACTGCGCTCGATGGTCTCTTGGTCATCGATTTCACGCGTGTCGTCGCCGGACCAGCCTGCACGCAGACGCTGGCCGATTTTGGCGCGCACGTCATCAAGATCGAGAATCCCGACGGCGGCGACGACACGCGCGCCTATGAGCACGCCGAAATCGGCGGCGAGAGCGCCGCCTATCTCAGCCTGAACCGCAACAAGCGCGGCATTGCGCTCGACCTTTCCGTGCCGGAAGCCCGCGAGATCGCGCTGGATCTGATCCGCAAGGCGGACGTCGTCGTGGAAAATTTCTCGAGCGGGGTCATGAAGAAGTTTGGACTCGACTACGAGTCGGTCGCGCCGCTCAATCCACGGCTGGTCTATTGCTCGATCTCCGCCTACGGCCGCTCCGGACCGTTCGCCTCGCGGCCCGGTTTCGATCCCATCACGCAGGCGGAGAGCGGCTTCATGTCGCTCAACGGGTTTGCCGACGGCCCCGCGGTTCGCACCGGCCCGCCCATCGTGGACATGGCGACGGGGATGTCTGCCTGTAACGCCATCCTGCTGGCGCTGCTCGCGCGCGACAGGCTCGGCCGCGGACAACGTGTCGAAGTCGCACTGTTCGACGTCGCGATGGGAATGACCGGCTTCTACGGTATGGCTTATCTCATCAACGGCGAAAATCCCGGCCGCTTCGGCAATTCGCCCAGCGGGTCGCCAACCGTCGGCGTCTATGAGGCCTCAGATGGGCCACTTTACATGGCCTGCGCCAATGATCGGCTCTATCGCCGGCTCGTGGTCGAGGTCCTGAACCGGCCAGATCTCATCACCGATCCCAAGTTTGCCACGCGCAAGGCCCGTTCCGAGAACAAGGAGCTCTTGCGCGCAGCCATTGCCGAGGTCTTTGCCAGCGATACGCTCGAGAGCTGGATGGCGAAGATGAAGCAGGCCAATATCCCGGTCGGCTATCTCCGGACGGTCGAGGAGGGGTTCAATGCGCCCGAGGCACGCGAGCGCCAGCGCTTGAACCGGATTCGGCACCCGACGGCGGAATGGGTGCCCAACATCGAGCCGCCGATTACCATGAGCCTGACCGGCACAGTCGATCCCGTTGCCGCCCCGCTGTTGGGCGAGCATACCGAGGACGTCATGCGCAATATTCTCGGTTACGACGAGCGTCGGATCACCGAATTTGCCCAGAAGGGAATCTTTGGCGCGAGCAAACCTTCGACGGGCTAGCCCCGCGCGATCGGTCCCCATGGCACTGGGCTCCGGCTTGCGGGCCGGTGCCGGCTGCATGGCTTGATTTGGCGGTGGGGCGGCCGCATAAATGTGTGAAAGCGAGGGACACAAATGGCGCCTGGTCGAAATCCGAGCATGGATCAGCCCGCCGGCCCGGAAGCCGGCGGACGCGCCCACGCAGAAATGATCGCGAAGGCTGGGGCGCTCGTGCCGCGACTACGCGAGCGGGCGGCGCGAACAGAGGAGCTGCGGCATCTCCCGCCGGAAACCGAAAGGGATCTCCACGATGCCGGCCTGTTCCGAATGCTGCAACCGGCACGGATTGGCGGCGCAGAGCTTGACTATGTCGCCCTCGTCGATTGCGCCGAGCTGCTCGGACAAGCGGATGCGTCGGTCGCCTGGAATCTCGCCAATCTGGCGAGCCATCACTGGATGCTCGGCATGTTCGAGCAGAAGGCGCAGGATCTGGTCTGGAACCGTGATCCGGACGTGCTGATCGCATCCTCGTTCATTTTTCCTGCCGGACGCGCCACGCGGGTGCAGGGCGGATACCAGCTTCGCGGCAGCTGGCCGTTCTCCTCCGGCGTTGCCTCGTGTGAATGGAACATGCTGGCAAGCGTCGTGTACTCTGACGACGAGGCGGACGGCATCGAGTATCGCATCTTTCTGCTGCCCAAGGGCGACTACAACGTGCTGGACACCTGGAATGTCGCGGGATTGCGCGGGACGGGGTCTTGCGACGTGGAGGTCAGGGACGCCTTCGTGGCCGACTATATGACCGTCGCTGTCGGCGATCTCGCCGGCGGCCGGACGCCGGGGAGCAGGGTCAACCCGAATCCGCTGTATGCGCTGCCTGTGTTCTCGTTGTTTCCCTACGTCCTCTCGGGTGTTGCGCTTGGGAACGCGCAGGCGTGCCTCGACGATTACGTCGAGGTCGCACGTCACCGCATTTCGACCTACAACCGCGCCAAGCTGAGCGATTTTCAGAGTACCCAGATCAAGATCGCGGAGGCCTCGGCGAAGATCGACGCCGCACGCCTGATCATGCGGTCGGCATGCCTCGAAGCCATGGAGGACGCGCGGCGCGGTCACATCGCCGATATGGCGACCAAGACCCGATATCGGCGCGATGGATCCTTTTCCGTGAACTTGTGCACGGACGCGGTCTCGATGCTGTTTGCCGCGAGCGGGGCGCGCGGCCTGTTCACGAGCGGCGTGTTGCAGCGCCAGTTCCGCGATGCGCACGCGATCAACTCGCATCTCGCGTTCAACTTCGATGCGGCCGGAACCAATTATGGACGTGTGGCGCTAGGGCTGCCGTCCGAAAATCTCACGCTGTGAGGCCGGCCGATGAATGATCAGCCGCAGCAGCCCCGTGTGCCCCATCCCGCCAACGAGTTCGCGAGCGACAGCTCGTCAATCGATCCTCGCGACTTTCGCAACGCACTCGGAACCTATGCAACGGGCGTCACGATCATCACGGCCGCGGCGCCCGATGGCAAACCTTACGGCCTTACGTGCAACTCGTTCGCCTCGGTCTCGCTGAATCCACCGCTGGTGCTGTGGAGCCTCGTCGTCTATTCCTCGAGCCTGACCATCTTCCAGAACGCCAGCCATTTCGCGGTCAACGTGCTCGGCGCTTCGCAGCAGGCTCTTGCGAACAAATTCGCAAAATCCTCGGACGACAAGTTCACCGGCGTAGACTGGACGCCGGGCCTCGGCGGGGCGCCGGTGCTTGCCGAGAGCGTTGCCAACTTTCAATGCCGGTCCGTGAATCGCTATTATGGCGGCGACCACGTGATCTTTCTCGGTGCGGTCGAGGCCTATACCTACAGCACGACCGAGCCGCTGCTCTTCGCGCGAGGGGCATTTGGCCGATTTCTCGCCGACGACGAGCGCAAGAAGTGATCCTGATGGGTTTTAGCGTGCGCTCGACAGCTCAGCCCTTTGCGGCTGAAAGCTTGTAGATCTCCAATGCGTCCGCATCCGCGCCGTGCGCGGCCCTGGCCAACCTGAAGAGTTGTCCGGCAAGCGAGGCCATCGGCACCGGCGTCGAGGTCGCCTGTGCGACATCGGCTACCGTATCGAGATCCTTGAGCATCGTGGCGATGTGACCAAGCGGCGGCGAGTGAATGCCTTGCGCCATCCTCGGCACGAACAGCTGAAGCGGAATGGAATCCGCGAAGCCACCGGCGAGCGCCTCGGGCAGGCGATTGGCGTCAATCCCGGCGTTGACGGCAAGGCGCGTGGCTTCTGCCAGCACGGCCATCGCGCACCCGACGATCACCTGATTGCAGAGCTTGGTGGTCTGGCCGGCGCCGGTCGGGCCCATATGGGTGAGCCGGCGCGCCATGGCCAGTACGTAGGGTCGGACCCGTTCGATATCGTCTGCTTCCCCGCCGGCCATGATCGCAAGCGTGCCTTCCTCGGCGCCCTTCGTCCCGCCGGACACCGGCGCATCGATCCAGCCGGCGCCATTGGCGTCTTTCAATCGCTTTGCGAGGCGGCGCGCGGCATCGGGGTGTATCGATGAGAAATCGACGACGAGCTTGCCGGCACCAGGCGCCGCAGCGAGCCCCTCCGGTCCGAAGATCACCTCCTCGACGGCCGTCGCATCCGTCACGCACATGAAGGCGATATCGGAGTTCGCCAGGAGATCGCGAGGCGTAACTGCGCGCTTGGCGCCGGCCTCGATGAGCGGAGCCGTCTTGCCCTCCGAGCGGTTCCAGACCGTGACCTGATAACCGGCCTTGAGCAGGCGCCGGGTCATCGGCGTTCCCATCAGCCCGAGGCCGAGATAGCCAAGCCTCTCGGCGCCGTGCGGGTTTGCCTTGCTCGCATCAGCCATAGGTTGCCTCATTCTGTCGCAGCGCGACGCCGGCTTATCATACATTTCGCGTCGGACGGCAGAACCCTTCGGCCCGCATGGCTTGCCTGAATGTTTGAACCATGAAACATTTGAGGCGGTCGGGTTGGGTGGCGCCCGTCGGCGCCGGAGCAGCGGAGTGGGCACGATGCGAACCGTTTCGAAGTGGATCCTGGCTTTGGGGGCGGCAGCTGCCGTGAGCGCGGGGGCAAGCCCGTCATGGGCGCAACAGACGATCCGCGTTGGCTGGACGATCCCGGCCGAGGAATCCAAGTACTGGATGATGCGCCGTCAGGCTGAATTTCCCAACCTCGGCAAGGCCTACAACATCGAATGGACCCAATTTCAGGGCACCGCGCCGATGACGCAGGCCTTGGCAGCCGGCGCGCTGGACTGCGCGACGCAGGCACCGCTGTCGCTTGCCAATGGCGTGGTCGGCGGCAATCTCAAAGCCTACATCGTGGCGCAGCACGTGTTCGAGAAGCCCGGCGGCTTCTCGGTCTACTGGGCTGTCAAAGACGACTCCCCGATCAAGACCATCGCCGATCTCAAGGGCAAGACGGTCGGCATTTCCGTGATCGGCGGCGGGACCCAGGGTCCGTTCAATCTGCTCCTGAAGCAGAATGGCGTCGATCCAGCCAAGGATATCAAGCTGGTCGAGGTCGGTTTCGCGGTCTCCGAGGACGCGCTGCGCCAAGGCCGTGTCGATGCGGTCAACATGAACCAGCCGTTTGCCGCGCGCGCGGAGGCAAAGGGCGGCACGAGGAAGCTGTTCTCTCTGTCGGAGGCCATGCCGAACATCGTGCATATCCTGGAAGCCTGCCGCGCGGATTTCGTCGACAAGAACCCCGAACTGGTCAAGACCTATGTTCGCGACATCACCTCGGGCATGAAGAAGGCGCTGGCGAACCGCGAGGAGACTCTCAAGGTCGTCAACGAAGTGCTGAAGGCGCCCGTTCCGGTGCTCGAGACCTATCTGCTCAAGGACAATGATTTCGGCCGTGATCCAGGCGCGGCACCGAACTTCCCCGCGATCCAGAAGATGCTGGATATCTACGCCGAGACCGGAATGCTGCCGAAGCTGGATGTCACGCAGTTCAAGCATCCGACCATCGTCGCTCCGCTGGAATAGGCGGGCCAGCGATCCGGGCAGGGATCCAGCCGCGTCCCGGATCCGGGACGCCGCACAATGAAGATGCACGCATGAAGAAGCTGCGATCACGAGTAACGACAGACGGCCTCGACCGGGCCCCGCATCGCGCATTCATGCGCGCCATGGGGCTCGACGACGCAGCGATCGCGAAGCCGATGGTAGGCGTCGTCAGCATGAAGGGCGAGCAGACGCCCTGCAACATGACCCACGACTTCCAGGTGGCTGCGGCCAAGACTGGCATCGAGGAAGCCGGCGGCACACCGCGCGAGTTCTCGACCGTGTCGGTATCCGACGGCATCAGCATGAACCACGAGGGCATGAAGTTCTCGCTGTTCTCGCGCGAGCTGATCGCCGACTCGATCGAAGCTGTCGTCCATGGTCTGGCCTACGACGCGCTGATCGGATACGGCGGATGCGACAAGACGCTTCCGGGCGTCATGATGGGCATGGTTCGCTGCAACGTGCCGTCCATCTTCATCTATGGCGGCAGCTCGCTGCCGGGCCGCGTCGATGGGCGTACGCTGACGGTGCTCGATTCCTATGAGGCCGTCGGCAGCTTCATGACCGGCGAGATCGACGGCGCCACGCTCGAGCGGATCGAGCGTGCCTGCCTGCCGACCATCGGCGCGTGCGCCGGCCAATTCACCGCGAACACCATGGGCATGGTCTCGGAGGCGATGGGACTGACCATTCCCAACGTCTCGATGGTGCCCGGCGTCTATGCCGAACGCGCGCAGATCTCGCGACGGGCGGGACGCCTGATCATGCAGATGCTGGAACGCGGCGGGCCGCTGCCACGCGACATCGTGACGCGGAAAGCCCTGGAGAACGGCGCGGCGATCGTTGCGGCGACGGGAGGTTCGACGAACGCTGCGCTGCATCTGCCGGCGATTGCGAACGAGGCCGGCATTGCATTCACGATCGATGACGTCGGCGAGGTCTTTGCAAGGACGCCGTTGATTGGGAACCTGCGGCCGGGCGGCAAATACACGGCAAAGGATGTCTACGACATCGGCGGCGCCGCCGTGGTGATCCGCGAGCTGATCCAGAGCGGTCACATCGATGGCAGCTGCATCACCATCACCGGCCGCACGCTCGCTGAAGAATACGGCGCGGCCAACGCACCGGATGGAGAGGTGGTCTACGCGGCTCGCGCGCCGATCATGCCTGACGGCGGCGTGGCGGTGCTAAAGGGAAATCTCTGTCCCGATGGCGCGGTGATCAAGGTTGCCGGACTGAAGAGCCAGTTCTTCGAAGGCGTGGCGCGCGTGTTCGAGGATGAGGAGGCCTGCGTCAAGGCGGTTCGGGATCGTACCTACGCGGCGGGCGAGGTTCTCGTCATCCGCAATGAAGGGCCGGTCGGCGGCCCCGGCATGCGTGAGATGCTCGGCGTCACTGCGCTGATCTACGGGCAGGGCATGGGCGAAAAGGTGGCGCTGATCACCGACGGCCGGTTCTCCGGCGCCACCCGTGGCATGTGCATCGGTTACGTGTCCCCGGAAGCATTTGTCGGCGGTCCGCTGGCGCTGGTTCGCAACGGTGACAGGATTCGGATCGATGCCGCAAACCGGCGGATGGACGTCCTGCTCGACGAGGGTGAGCTCGGCGCGCGACGACGCGATTGGAAGCAGCGTCCGCCACGCCATCGTGCAGGGGCGCTTGCGAAGTATGCGCGACTGGTTGGTCAGGCGCCGGGCGGAGCCGTGACGCATGAAGGCCCCGCAGAATGGCCGTGGTTCGAATGACGTATCGCACGGGTGCGAAGACGATCGTCAGTCTGGCAGGCTTCTTGCTAAGTCCGTGCCTCACGGTGAAGCGAGCGACGGGATGACGGTGGTGCCTGCGAGATCGAGCGAATGGGTGAGACCGGTGACATCACGAGAGCCGGCTTCGGCAATCATCGAGATTGATCGCGTCTCGCAGGTCTTTCAGACCTCCGCGCGCAGGGATCATGTGGCGCTCTCGGACATTTCGCTGACGATCGAGGAGAGAGCCTTCGTCTCCATCCTGGGTCCGTCCGGCTGCGGCAAGTCGACACTGCTTTATATCGTCGGCGGTTTCGTCAATCCGACCAGCGGTGCGGCGAAGATGAAGGGACAGGCGATCACAGGCCCCGGTCCAGATCGCGGGCCGGTGTTCCAGGAATTTGCGCTGTTTCCCTGGAAGACCGTTCTCGGCAACGTGATGTATGGCCCCCGGCAGCAAGGTGTGCGCGCTAGCGAGGCCGAAGCGCAGAGCCTGGCTTTGCTCGAGATGGTCGGCCTCAAGGGTTACGAGAGTTTCTATCCCAAGGAGTTATCGGGCGGCATGAAGCAGCGCGTGGCGCTTGCCCGGACGCTCGCCTACCATCCCGAAGTGCTCCTGATGGACGAACCGTTCGGTGCGCTCGATGCCCATACGCGGACGCGCTTGCAGAACGACCTTCTCAACATCTGGGAGCGCGATCGCAAGACGGTGCTGTTCGTCACTCATTCGGTTGACGAGGCCGTCTTCCTCTCTGACAAAGTCGTCATGATGTCGAAATCGCCCGGCCGCATCCGCGAGGTCATCGACATCGATCTGCCGCGGCCGCGCCGTCGCAGCGAGCTGTTGCTCGACCCGCGCTATCAGAAGTATGTCGTCGATATCGAGCGCATGTTCGATGAAAGCGACGAAGCCGGGACTGCGGTATGATGTCGCCGGCTGCCCTGATCAGACGAGCCGCTCCGGTGCTGGCCTGTATCGGGTTGCTCGCGGTGTGGCAGCTTGCGTCGCTCGCGCTCAAGAACGACAGCTTCCCGACCGCGGTCGAGGCGATCCGGGCGATTCCGGACATTCTCGGCGACAAGGAATCCCTCCTCAACATCCTGGCGTCGCTTCGCCGCATGGCGCTCGGGTTCTGTGTGGCGGTCCTGATTTCGATTCCGCTGGGCTTGTTGATGGGACGAAGCCGGAGCGTTGCGGCTTTTTTCAATCCGCTCCTGATGGTGATCTATCCGGTGCCGAAGGCCGCCTTGATGCCGATCATCATGCTGTGGCTCGGCGTCGGCGACATCACGAAGACGTTGGTGATCTTCCTCGGTGTCAGCCTTCCCGTGATCTATCACAGCTTCGAGGGCGCCAAAGCTGTCGAAGAGAAGATGCTATGGTCGGGTGCCGCGATGGGACTTTCGCCCGCGCAGCGCCTGGTACGGATCGTGCTGCCCGCGGCGCTGCCGGAAATCCTGACCGGCTGCCGCACGGGTCTGGTACTGGCGCTGATTACGATGATCACCAGCGAGATGATCGCGCGGCAGTCCGGCGCCGGCAACATCCTGTTCAATGCGCTCGACATGGGCCAGTACGACACCGTCTTTGCGATGATCATCATCGTGGGCACCATGGGAATCTGCCTCGACGCCATTTTTGAAAGGGTCCGAGCCAGGCTCGTGCGTTGGTCCGAGCCTCAGTTCGACATGCCGCTGAGTTTCTCCTGATGTCGCGCCTTCTTCCCGCAAACGTCCTTCTTGGCATTGCCCCGATCGCGCTGATCATCGCCCTGTGGCAGGGGCTGGTGTCATTCGGCTTTGCGCCCGCGGTCTTGCTGCCGCCCCCGGGCTTCGTCTTCAGCCGGCTGCTCCAGCAGCTCGCGACGTGGGGCTTTCAGCAGGAGATCGCGGCGACCCTGATCCGGCTGTTTGCCGGGTTCGCCATTGCAGTCGTGCTCGGCGTCAGCATCGGCATTGCTGCTGCCGCAAGTCCGGCGATCAACGCCGTGGTTCGGCCGATTGTCCGCATCCTGGCCCCGCTGCCCAAGGTTGCGCTCTATCCGGCGCTCCTGCTCTTGCTCGGGTTTGGCCACGGATCGAAGGTCACCTTGGTGGCCGCGGACGCGCTCTTTCCCATTCTGCTCTCGACCTATTACGGTGCGTCGACCGTCGAGCAGAAGCTGATCTGGTCGGCCATGGCGGCGGGAACGCCGCGCATCCAGATTCTGTTCAGGGTGGTGCTGCCGGCGGCGATGCCGTCGATCCTGACCGGATGCCGGATCGGACTTGTCATTTCCTGCATCGTGGTGTTTCTGGCCGAGATGATCACGTCGACGGACGGATTGGGGCACGCGCTCGTGACCGCGGCGCGGACTTTTCAGGCCGTCGACATGTTCGTGCCGCTGATCACGATCTCGCTGCTGGGGCTGATCCTGAACGCCTTGCTGGGTGCTCTGCGGTCGTACCTCTTGCGCGGCTTTCCAGACGCGTGATCTGAACGAAGAATAGACAAGACCGGGAGTGACCCATGCTGGCTGACCGCATCGAGGCAAAATGGATCGACGCATTTTGCGAGATTTTCGAGCGATGTGCCGTCAAGGCCGGCGATACTGCGGCGATCCTGTCGGAGACGCAGTCGCGTGCGCTGAACGTTCATCTGGCGGAGCTCGCGCTGCTGCGCCTGGGCGCGCGGCCGTTTCACGTGGTGATGCCGACGCCGCGCAACCGGAACATCGTTCCGGTTCGCTCCACCGGCGCGAGCGAGGCGATCCAGAAGCTTGGCCCGGTCATCACCGCGCTGCAGCAGGCCGGCTTCGTGGTGGATTGCACGATCGAGGGCCTGATGCACGCGGTGGAGACGCCCGAGATCCTCAAGGCCGGAGCACGGATCCTGGTGATCTCGAACGAGCATCCCGAAGCGCTGGAGCGGATGGTGCCGGATTCGGCGCTCGAAAAGCGCGTTCGGGCCGCGGCGAAGATGCTGCGGGGAACCAAGCGGATGCGCGTGACCTCGAAGGCCGGCACGGCGCTCGACGTCGACATGGTCGGCGCGTCCACGGTCGGTGTGTGGGGCTGGACCGACAAGCCCGGCACGCTGGCGCATTGGCCTGGCGGCATCGTCGTCAGCTTTCCAAAGAGCGGGACGATCAACGGCACGCTGGTGATGGCGCCAGGCGATATCAATCTCACGTTCAAGCGTTACCTGACGTCGGCCGTGAAGATGACTCTGAAGGACGATTATGTCGTCGAGCTGGAGGGCGAGGGCACCGATGCCGCGATGATGCGTGCCTATCTCGCAGCCTGGGGCGATCGCGAGGCCTATGCGGTCTCGCATGTCGGCTTTGGCATGAATCCCGGAGCGCGTTATGAGGCGCTCTCGATGTACGACCAGCGCGACACCAATGGCACGGAGATCCGGGCCGTCTCCGGCAATTTCCTGTTCTCGACCGGCGCGAACGAATTCGCCGGCCGCTACACGGCGGGGCATTTCGACCTGCCGATGATGGGAACGACGATCGAGCTCGATGGCGTCGCGGTGGTCCGGGAAGGCGTGCTTCAGGACGTCTTCGGCTAGTCGGGATCGAGCACTGGCGGACGCGCCAGATCGAAGTGGCGGAGCAAATCCACCATGGCCTGCAGCCGCTTCGCGCGATAGGCGTCGACGTCCATCCCCGAATAATCGAGAAAGCCGGCGCCGGTGCGCAGGCCGATGCGGCCCTCATGCATGTTGCGGGAAATGACATCCGGCGCCCGATAGCGGTCGCTGCCGAGCGCGCCCTCGAGATAGCGGCTTGCGTAGTAGAGGATGTCGCCGCCGCCCCAATCGATGAATTCGAGCAGGCCGAGCACGGCATAGCGGAAGCCGAAGCCGTAGCGGATCGCCTTGTCGATCTCTTCCGCGCTGGCGACGCCCTCCTCGACCATGCGCGCGGCCTCGTTCATCGCCAGCGCCTGGATACGCGGCACGATGAAACCGGGCGTCGCCGCGCAGACCACCGGCACCTTGCCGATGCGTTCGAGCAGACTCTTGACCTCGTCGATGATGGCGGGGTCGGTGGCCTTCCCAGGCGAAACCTCGACGAGCGGAATGAGGTAGGCTGGATTGAGCCAGTGCACGTTGAGAAAGCGGCGGGGATTTACGATCGCACCCGAGAGATCGTCGACGAGGATTGTCGATGTGGTCGATGCAATGATCGTGTCAGGTCCGACCTGCCTTGAAGCCGCCCCGAGCACCTCCCGCTTGAGCTCGACGACCTCGGGAACCCCTTCGAAGACCATGCCGGCGTCGGATAGCGCTGCGCTGCTCTGGCTGACGGGCACTACCGAGACGCGCGCGATCAGAGGGCCAACGTCCGCTTCGCTCAGCATTCCCAGCTTCGACAGGCTGGCAAAGGTCTTGCCGATTTCACCCAGCGCGTCCACCTCCAGCTTGGCGAACTCCTCCGCGGAGCGCGCCTTGACATCGATCATCGTGACTTTGTGTCCAGCATAGGCGAACGCGACGGCAATGCCGCGCCCCATGCGGCCAGCGCCGAGACAGGCGATATTGGCGCGATTTGTCATCGATCAGAATCCATTGCGAAGCAGCGTCTGCAATTCAGCCTTGCTGAGATTGTCGAGGCCCAATGTCTTGAGCGTCCGGCCACCCTGCGAAAAATCCTCGCCGCAGACCGCCCCGCCGATCGACAGGAACGCTTTTGCCAATGGAGTGGCCACGCCAGCCAGGCCGGCGATGGAGACAAGCAGCGACAGTCCGAGCCGCAAATCTTCGCGCATATAGCGATGCTCGGTCAGCACGATCCGTTCGCGCCAGTCGCCGGAATCGGTCAGGCGGTCGTGCGAGCCGCGGCCGTACATCCAGATCTCGCCTTCCCTGGCGTAGTGATGCGCCAGCGGGAAATGCGGCGCGCCATAGCCGAGCGCCTCGCGCACGGCAATCCGCTCGGCGTCGAGCGCATCCGTGACCCGCCGGATCGCGGCCTGCGTGCCTTCCTTGTGGATATCCCATTTCTCGAAATGCTCGATCGGGCCTGCGTTCATCACGATCAGCGGCGGATGGATGATCGGGCCGGCATTCATCAGCGCGCCGGACAATGCGTCTCCGCACGGTTCGACCGCCTCGGGGAATGCCCGCCCGATCACGTCGAGGGCGTGCGGCGCCTGGTCGAGTGGGAACACACCGACCGGTAGCCGCTTGGCGCGGATGGTGATGGCGACTTCAAACGGTCCGTGCTTGCGCGTCAGCCACGGCAGCGTGCCGGTTTCGGCAAAGCTTGTCTTGGCACGGTTGCCGGCATCTCGCATGGCCTGAGCGAAGATCATGGAGCCGAAGGTCGCCGGCGGCAAGAAGACGACCTGGCCGTCCCGCAGATGCGGGGCGAGCAGGCGAGCGATATCTGCTTGCGCGAAGGCAGGGGCGGGGCACAGGATTAGCGCCGTTCCGCCGACGGCCTCGGCGATGTCGGTCGTGACCAACGCGAGCGTCACGTCGTGGCGGCCGTTATGGTCCTTCACCAGAATGCGCGAGCCGGCGGCGCGATGCGCCGCGACCTGATCGGCATCGCGGCGCCAAAGCCGCACCTCGTGTCCCGATAGGGCAAGATCGCCTGCGGCTGCGAACGAGCCGTTTCCCCCACCCAGAACTGCAACCTTCAAGATGCTTCTCCTTGCGCGCGAGACTGCGCATCGAGCTGCTTCAGCAGGAAATGCTGGACCTTGCCGAGCGCCGTGCGCGGCAGATCGGTGACGAAGACGATGTCGCGCGGCACCTTGTACCGTGCGAGTTGCGCCTGGATATGTGTTCTGAGTTCATCCGCTTCGAGCGGAGAGCCGGATCTCCGGATCACGTAAGCGATGGGGACCTCGTCCCAGCGTGGGTCGGGTCTGCCGATCACGGCGCATTCGCTGACATCGGGATGTTCGAGCAGGACGCGCTCGACCTCGGCCGGATAAACGTTCTCGCCGCCTGAAATAATCATGTTCTTCTTGCGGTCGCGGACCCAGAAATAGCCGTCGGCGTCGCACAGGCCGATATCGCCGGTGCGGTACCAGCCGTCGTGCAATGCCTCGCGCGTTGCGGCTTCGTTGCCCCAATATTCAAAGAACACGTTGGGGCCGCGCACCGCGATCTCGCCCGGCGTGCCCGCCGCTACCTCGCTGCCGGAATGATCGACCACCTTGGCTTCGCAGCACAGGCCGGCGAGGCCGGTCGATCCCGTACGCGACAGATCGCCGCCGAGCCGCGTGTAGATGGCGACGGGGCAGGTCTCGGTCGAGCCGTAGACCTGGAGCACGGGAACGTTCCGGGCGACGAAACGCTCGATCAGGTGCGGAGGCACGATGGTGGAGCCGGTCGCGACGGCCCTGAGTGACGAAAGATCGGTGCTCGTCCAGGCGGGATGCTCGCTCACGGCCTGGATGATCGCAGGCACCATCACCGTGAGTGTCGGTCGTTCCCGTTCGATGGCTGCAAGCGCGGTATCCGGCGCAAAGCGCGCGTGAATCGTGACGGTCGCACCCAGCTGCAGGGCCGGCGTGGTCTGGATGTTGAGGCCGCCGACGTGGAAGAATGGCAGCACCGTCAGCACGTGGTCGTCGGACGTCATATTATGCATGTGCTGGCTCATGACGCCGTTCCAGAACAGCGCCTCCTGGCGCAGCACCGCGCCTTTGGGCCGTCCGGTCGTTCCTGACGTATAGACGATCAGGAGCGGGGAAGAGAGGTCGGTGTGCGGGTTTCGGCTGGTGCCGTCACTGCGGGCCAGCAGGCTTTCGAATGTGGTGCCGCGAGGCGGTACGAAGTCGAGGCCAACGACTGACGTCCCCGGCGCAAGCTCGGGGAGAACCCCCTCGAACGCCCGTTCGAGCACCAGGACCTTGGCTCCTGCATCGGCGAGAATGAAGAGCTGCTCGGCGACGGCGAGCCGCCAGTTCAGCGGCACCAGCATCGCGCCTAGGCGTGCGCAGGCATACAGCAAGACCAGATAGTCCGGCCGGTTCAGACTGAGGATGGCGACGCGATCGCCGCGGCCGACGCCGAGTTCCTGCTTCAAGGCCGTTGCGGTCCGTTCGATGCGCGCCGCGAACGCGGCATAGCTCAGCCGCTCGCCTTCGAAGGCAATAGCGGTCTTGTTAGGCGAAAACGCCGCGTTGCGATCGATCAGGCTGCAGAGGTCCACTGTCAGTCGTCCGTCTCGCCGGCCTCGTATAGCGCCTCGCGTCCAATGCGATCGAGGCAGAGCTCGGCCGTCCAGGGCAGCATCAGCGAGCCGCAGCGGCTGTCGCGGTAGATCCGCTCCAGCGGCAGCGAGCGAAGCATCGCCTGGCCGCCGCAGGTGCGGATCGCGAGCGCGGCCAGCTCATTGGCGCCTTCCATGACCGAATATTGCGCAGCATAGGCCCGCAGCACCTGCTCCTTGCTTGGATTGGCGCAGGCTTCGGTGACAGCCTGGAACCAGATCCCCTTGATTTGTTCCAGCTTGATCTGCATCTGCGCGACCGCGATCTGCTTGGTCGGGTACATCCGGCGCTTCACCGGCGGCATGCCCGGAACTTCGCCGCGCAGATAACGCACGGTGAAGTCATAGGCGGCTTGAGCCAGGCCCATATAAGTCGGCGACAAGGTCAGGAACATGTGCGGCCAGCGCATCGCGGCCTGGAAATAGACCCCGGGCGGCATCAGCGCAGAATCCTCCTGAACGAACACGTCCTTGAACAGCAGCGTGCGCGACACCGTTCCGCGCATGCCGAGCGGATCCCAGTCGCCGACAACCGAGACGCCTTCCGACTTGGCCGAGATGGCGAGGTAAAGCGTGTTGCGGCGAGACGCTTTCTCGCCTTCCTCGATCTCGGTGCAGAGCACGCCGTAATAGTCGGCATGGCCGGAGAGCGACGCAAAAATCTTCTTGCCGTTGACGATCCAGCCGCCTTCCACGGGCTTCGCCTCGGTGCCGAACGCGACGCCGCCCGCGGCCGCCGCGCCACCCTCGGAGAAAGGCTGCGAATAGATCGCGCCATCCTCGACGATCCGCTTGTAGTGGATCGCGCGTCTCCGTTCGTGGTCGGCGCGGGTCGCCGCGTCCATGTCGAGATCGTCGGCGAGGGGGCCCGACCACAGGGTCGAGCAGACATGCATATTCCAGGTCAGCGCGGTCGCGCCGCAGTAGCGGCCGATCTCGGCGGCTGCCAAGGCGTAGGTCTGGTAGTCCGCGCCAAGCCCGCCGTGTTTCTTGGGAACGGCAATGCCGAGCAGGCCGACGCGATGCAGATCGCGATAATTCTCCGTCGGGAAGATTGCCTCGCGATCGTAGGTGGCGGCGCGATCGGCAAACACGGTCTGCCCGATCTCCCTGGCGCGGGCGATGATGCCGGCCTGTTCGTCGCTCAGGCGGAACGCGACGGGATCGAAGATCGGCGCATCCAGCGCGACCTTATCAGTCGTGCCGAGAGTCTTGCTGACTTGCATGGTCATTGCGCAGTCACCTTACGCTTTGGTCGCGAGAGAGTTCAGGAACCTGCCCAGCGCTTCGTCGAAGGCATCGGGCCGCTCGAGGTTGGCGAGATGGCCGACGCCGGGAAGCTCGACGTATTCGGCCCCCGGGATGTAGGTCGCCGTCTTCGCCATCATCGGGGCCGGCGCGTTGTTGTCCTTGGAACCGGATAGCAGCAGCGTGGGGACCGAGACATCCTTGAGCGTGCTGCGCTGATCGAAGCCGATGAGAGCGAGCATCATGGCGCGATAGCTTGCCTCGGGTACGCTCCCCATGCATTCGCGCGCAAGCTCCATCCCCTTTTGGTCTGGATCGTCGCCGACCAGCTCTTTCACCAGCGAGGGCGCCAGCGACTGCATCGTCTCGCCGCGATCGAGCGGGCCGAGCCGCGCCGCGATGAACGATTTTTGCCAGTCGCCGTCGGCCTTGCCGAAGGCAGGGCTGGTCTGCGCCAGCACGACGGCGCGCGCCAGTTTGGGGGATTGCACGAGCCATTTCTGGACGATCATGCCGCCGATCGAGTGACCGACCAGGATGGGTCTGGTGGCACCGAGCTGCGAGATGAATTGCTGGAGCGCGTCCGCCAGGGCAGCGATGCTGACGCTCGCGAGCGGTGCCGAGCCGCCATAGCCCGGCATGTCCCACGCGATGGCGCGAAAGCGGTCGCCGAACGTAGCCAGCTGCCGTCGCCAGGCTCGCGCCGCGCCACCGATGCCATGCAGGAAGATCAGAGGGATCGCGTTCGGATCGCCCGCGGTTTCATAGGCGAAGCGTCCGTCCTCTGTTATCATTGGCCCAGGCTGCGGCACGCGACATCCTCTTGCTTGCCCCATCGATGCTAACAGGCCTTTCGGGGATGGGAAGCTATAATTTTACACTTAAAGCAATTTCCGGGCCGGTCTCCGTCGCATGAGTTCTGCGCCTTCGTTGCAAAAGTTTGAAGGTTAAAATATATCGGTGCAACGGTCACAGATCCGAGGGAGCCAGCGCATGTCCGGATTGCCGCACTCGCCGCACGCGCTGGTCACCGGCGGAGGCCGCGGCATCGGCCGCGCGATCGCGGCGGCCCTTGTCGGCGCCGGCGCGACCGTGACGATCATCGGCCGGAATGCCCAGGTCCTCGATGAGGCGGTCAATGATGGCGCCGCGCATTTCGGCGCGGTCGCCGACGTTGCGAACGAGACGGCCCTGAAGGCCGCCATTGCCGAGGCCCATGCGCGAAGGCCGATCGATATCCTGATCGCCAATGCGGGCAGCGCCGAATCCGCGCCATTCGCGAAATCGGACAGTGCCCTGTTCGCGCGCATGATGAACATCAACTTCATGGGCGTGGTTCATTCCATCCACGGCGTGCTGCCGGGCATGAAGGACCGCCCCTATGGCCGTATCGTCGTGATTGCGTCGACCGCGGGCCTCAAGGGCTATGCCTATGTCAGCGCGTACGTAGCGGCCAAGCACGCTGCGATCGGTCTGGTTCGTTCGCTTGCGCTCGAGCTCGCCGGCAGCAGCGTAACCGTGAACGCGATTTGCCCGGGGTTTACCGACACGGACCTCGTCGCCGGCAGCATCGACAACATCATGAAAAAGACCGGACGAAGCCGCGAGCAGGCCATCGCCGAGCTTGCCAAGCACAATCCCCAAGGGCGCCTGATCGCGCCTGAAGAGGTGGCGGACGCCGTGCTTTGGCTGTGCGGGCAGGGCGCCAGCGCGATCACCGGGCAGGCCATCGCAGTCGCAGGCGGCGAAATCTAGCGCGCGGAACAGACATACCAAGGAGATCGCATGAGCAGACCAGCCAATCCCGTCACCGTGCCGCTCGCGGACTATTCGCCGCAGCATTTTCTTCTGGCCGTGGTCGATGGCGTTGCGACGGTCACGCTCAACCGGCCCGAACGGAAGAATCCGCTGACGTTCGAAAGCTACCGGGAACTGACCGACTTCTTCCGCGCCTGCGCCTTCGACGACGAGGTCAAATCCATTGTCGTCACCGGGGCCGGCGGCAATTTCTCCTCGGGCGGCGACGTGTTCGAGATCATCGGCCCGCTGGTGAAGATGGATACCAAGGGGCTGACCGCCTTCACGCGGATGACCGGCGACCTCGTCAAGGCGATGCGGGCCTGTCCGCAGCCCATCGTCGCCGCCGTCGAGGGCATCTGTGCCGGCGCTGGTGCGATCGTCGCCATGGCCTCGGACATGCGCCTGGCGGCAAGCGGGTCCAAGGTTGCCTTTCTCTTCAACAAGGTGGGGCTGGCTGGTTGCGACATGGGCGCCTGCGCGATCCTGCCGCGGATCATCGGACAGTCCCGCGCCTCCGAGCTGCTTTATACCGGCCGCTTCATGACGGCGGAGGAGGGCGAGCGCTGGGGCTTCTTCAGCCGCATCGTCACGTCCGAGCAGGTGCTGCCCCAGGCGCAAGTCCTGGCCAAGCAGATCGCGGAAGGTCCGACCTTCGCCAACACCATGACTAAGCGGATGCTGGCGATGGAATGGGCCATGTCGGTGGAAGAAGCGATCGAGGCGGAGGCCGTTGCCCAGGCGCTGTGCATGACCACGGCCGATTTCGAGCGTGCCTTCGAGGCCTTCGCCAACAAGGTCAAGCCGGTCTTCCGAGGCGACTAGGGCCGGTCAGCCTGTGACTAGGCCAGCAACGGGGACTTGCGCGAAATTATTTTAGGCTTAAAATAGTTTCATGGCCGGGTGAATTGGCGAGGCTCCCCATGAAAGTCGCGATCATCGGTGGCGGACCTGCGGGTCTCTATGCTGCGATCCTGCTCAAGAAGCAGCGCCCCGGCGCCGACATCACCGTTTACGAGCGCAATCGGGCCGACGACACCTTCGGCTTCGGCGTGGTGTTCTCGGATGCCACGCTGGACAATTTCGAAAAGCATGATCTGCCGAGCTATCGTCGCATCACCCAGGAATTCGCGTACTGGGACGATATCGCGGTGCACTTTCGCGGCACCGTGCACCGGGTCGGCGGCAATGGTTTCTGCGGCTGCTCCCGGCGCAAGCTGCTCTTGATCCTGCAGGAGCGGGCGCGCGAGCTCGGGGTCGTCCTGCACTTCGAGGTGGACATCGAGGACGAAGCCCGCTTCGCCGATGCCGATCTCGTCCTGATCGCCGACGGCATCAACAGCCGCTTCCGCGAGAAGTATGTCGATCATTTCGAGCCGGAAGTCGATCTGCGTGCCAACAAGTTCGCGTGGATGGGCTCGACCAGGCCGCTCGACGCCTTCACCTTCATCTTCCAGGAGACCGAGTGGGGGCCGTTCATCGCCCACGCCTATCAGTATGAGGCCGGACACTCGACCTGGATCTTCGAGACCGATCCCGAGACGTTCGAGCGGGCCGGCCTGACAGGGCTGGACGAGACGCAGTCCGCCGCGCGGATGGCCGCAATCTTCGGCTGGTTCCTCGATGGGCATAAGCTGCTCACCAATCGCTCGATGTGGCGCAATTTCCCGATGATCCGCAGCAAGCGCTGGGTCAAGGACAACATGGTGCTGCTTGGCGATGCCAAGGCGAGCGCGCATTTCTCGATCGGCTCCGGCACCAAGCTCGCGATGGAAGACGCGATCGCGCTCGCCGACGCGATGGAGACGGCCCCGGACATCAAGGCCGCGCTCGACATTTACGAGCACGGCCGCCGCGAGGAGGTCGAGAAGACGCAACACGCGGCCGACGTGTCGCTGGTCTGGTTCGAGCACGTCGACCGCTTCTGGGATTTCGACCCCGTACAGTTTGCCTTCGGCGTGATGACGCGGTCGAAGGCGATCACCTACGACAATCTCAGGCTTCGCGCGCCCGACTTCGTGGCTGAGGTCGAGAAGTCGTTTGCCAGACAGGTTCGCGACAGCGGCTTTGAGGTCGACACCAAAAAGCCGGCGGTGCCGTTGTTTCAGCCGTTCCGGCTGCGCGAGATGGAGATCGCCAATCGCGCCGTAATGTCGCCGATGTGCATGTACTCGGCGAAGGAGGGCGTGCCGACCGATTTCCACCTCGTGCACTACGGCTCGCGTGCGATTGGTGGCGCTGGCCTCATCTTCACCGAGATGACCTGCGTCAGCCGCGATGCCCGCATCACGCCCGGCTGCGCCGGATTGTGGAACGACGAGCAGGAAGCGGCTTGGCGGCGCATCGTGGAT
Source organism: Bradyrhizobium sp. 22 (assembly GCF_000482425.1). Taxonomy (NCBI): domain Bacteria; kingdom Pseudomonadati; phylum Pseudomonadota; class Alphaproteobacteria; order Hyphomicrobiales; family Nitrobacteraceae; genus Bradyrhizobium; species Bradyrhizobium sp. 22. The sequence goes on along the minus strand of NZ_KI519400.1, from coordinate 229,162 downwards.
TTCCTCCACGGCAACTCGGCTGCAAAGATCTGCCTGCAACTCGGCCACGCCGGCCGCAAGGGCGCGACCAAGCTGATGTGGGACGGGATGGACCGTCCCCTCGAGGAGGGCGGCTGGGACGTGGTCTCGGCATCGCCGCTGCCCTATTTCCCGGACAGCCAGGTGCCGCGCGAGCTCGACCGCGCCGGCATGAACGCGGTGAGGGAGGCCTTCGTTGCGGCGGCCGAGCGCGGCGAGCGCTGCGGCTTCGACATGCTCGAGCTGCATTGCGCCCACGGCTATCTGCTCGCGAGCTTCATCTCGCCGCTGACGAACACCCGCACGGACGAATATGGCGGCTCGCTCGAGAACCGCCTGCGGTTCCCGCTCGAGATCTTCGAGGCGCTACGCGCTGTCTGGCCGTCGCACAAGCCGATGTCGGTGCGCATTTCCGCGACCGATTGGGCCGACGGGGGCATCACCGGTGACGACGCCGTCGCCATCGCGCGCGCCTTCGCCGAGGCCGGCGTTGATCTCGTCGACGTCTCGACCGGACAGACCGTGCGCGATGCGCAGCCGGTCTACGGACGCATGTTCCAGACGCCGTTCTCGGATCAGGTTCGCAACGAGGCGCGAGTGGCGACGATGTGCGTCGGCAACATCACGACGGCCGACCAGGCCAATACGATCCTGGCAGCCGGCCGGGCGGACCTCGTCGCCCTTGGTCGGCCGCATCTGGTCGATCCCTTCTTCACGATGAAGGCGGCGGCTTGGTACGGCGCAGAGAACGCGTTCTGCCCGCCGCAATATGTGCCGGGAAAAGAGCAAATTTTCCGCAACAGCGTGCGCGACCGGCAGGACCTCGAGGAGCTGAGAATTAAGGCTAAGCCCAAGACCCGGGCCGAGCTCAAGGCGGAGGCGACAAAGCCGCTTGCGGCGGAGTGACCGCCCGTGCGACGTTAACCCATTGCCTGTGTTTCGAGTGGAGTAAGGGCGATGAAGGCGATTATCGTCGGTGGCGGTATCGGTGGTCTCACCACGGCATTGATGTTCCGCTCGCGCGGCCTCGACTGTGAGATTTTCGAGCAGGCCGACACCATTCGCGAGCTTGGGGTCGGCATCAACACGTTGCCGCATGCCATGCGGGAACTTGCCGGTCTCGGTCTGCTCCAGAAGCTCGACGACGTCGCGATCCGCACCGATCAGCTCTATTATCTCAACCGGCATGGTCAGGAGGTCTGGCGCGAAGCCCGCGGCATCGACGCCGGCCACGACGTGCCGCAATTCTCGATCCACCGCGGCCGCCTCCAGGGCGTGATCCACCGCGCCGTCGAGGAACGGCTTGGCGCTGATGCCATCCACACCGGCTGCCGGCTGGGCGCGTTCACGCAGGATGAGGGCGGCGTTACCGCCTACTTCTTCGATCGCGCCGGCGCACATGTCCACACCGCGCGCGGCGACATCTTGATCGGCGCCGACGGCATTCATTCCCGCGTCCGCGAGACGTTGTTCCCGAACGAGGGGCCGCCGTGCTGGAACGGCTTGATGCTGTGGCGCGGCGCGCGCGACTGGCCGCTGTTCCTGACCGGCAAATCGATGATCGTGGCCGGCGGTCTCAATGCCAAGGTGGTGATCTATCCGATCGCGGAGGGATCAAGTCCGTCGAGCCGCCTGACCAATTGGGCCGTGCTGGTGAAGGTCGGGGAGGGTAACGTTCCGCCGCCGCGCAAGGAGGACTGGTCGCGGCCGGGCCGCCGCGAGGAGCTGATGCCGCACGTCGCGCGCTTCTCGGTGCCCTATATCGACGTGAAGAGCCTGATCGCGGCGACGCCTGAATTCTACGAATATCCGACCTGCGACCGCGATCCCCTGCCTTACTGGTCGTCAGGACGCGTCACGCTGCTCGGCGATGCCGCGCATCCCATGTATCCCGTCGGCTCCAACGGCGCCTCGCAGGCGATCCTTGATGCGCGCTGCCTTGCCGACGCGCTGGTGCGCGCCGAGCATCCGCGCCAGGCGCTACTCGAATATGAGAAGAAGCGGCTGCCGATGACGGCCGATATCGTTCGCTCCAACCGGCGCGGCGGCCCCGAGGGCGTCATCGACGCCGTCGAGCAGCTCGCCCCTGATGGATTCGACAATGTCGACAACGTGCTGAGCTATTCCCAGCGCGAGGCCATCGTGCGCGGCTATGCCGCCAAGGCCGGTTTCGCCGCCGTGCCGGGACTCGCGGCGGTGCGCGCCTGAACCGCTTTAGGTTGTTGTTTAAGCATGATCTTTTCGGAAAACCGCTACGCACTTTTCCGGATCATGCTTTAGCCGCCGGGCGGCGGCGGCAGGAAGTGGATGTTGAACTCGGCGGCCATCGCCACCACGTCCTCCGGCTTCTGCTCCTTCATGTTGTGAAGGCCCCAGAACAGGTCGAACAGCTTGCGGCTCGGGGAGACCCAGAACAGCACCTTGGCGGTCTGCTCCGACTTGTTGAAGATGCCGTGCGGCACGCCCATGCCGAGCCGGATCAGATCGCCGGCGGTGGCCTGCGCCTCGGAATTGCCGAGCACGAAATCGAGCTTGCCCTCAAGCATGTAGAGATATTCATCCTGATCGGGATGGATGTGCGGCGGAACGAACGTGCCCGGCGGCAGCGTCGCATGCCAGGAGAAACTGTTCTCGGCGTAGCTCTTCGGCACATAGGTCTGGCCAAGAATATTCCAGGAGATGCCCTGGATGCCTTCATTGGCCCGCGTGATGCCGGTGATTTCACTCTTCATTGCAGCAGTCCTCCCTTAACGCAGTACGCCGCTTAGTTCGCCGCCTTGCAGTCCTTGGCATAGCGGTCGCCGTAATTCTCGAAGACCTTCTGCACGATCTCGGTCTGGAACTTGCCGTCGGGACGCTTGGCGACCTTGGTCAGATAGAAGTCCTGGATCGGATAGCCGTTGGTGTTGAACTTGAAGGCGCCGCGCAGCGAGGTGAAGTCGGCCTTCTTGAGCGCCGCCTGGACCGCTGCCTTGTTCGACAGATCGCCCTTCATGGCCTTGACCGCGCTGTCGATCAGCATCGCGGCGTCATAGGCCTGGAAGGCGTAGGTGCCGGGCACGACGTTGTAGGCGGCCTCGTAGGACGCCACGAACTTCTTGTTCTGGGGATTGTCGAGATTGGGTGCCCAGTTCGCACCGCCAAACATGCCGACAGCTGCGTCCTGCTGGGCCGGCAAGGTCGATTCATCCACCGTGAACGCCGAGAGCACCGGAATGCTGTCGGCGAGGCCGGCCTGCCGGTACTGCTTGACGAGATTGACGCCGAGACCGCCCGGCATGAACGTGAAAAGAGCGTCCGGCTTTTGCGAGGCGATCTTGGACAGCTCCGGCTGGAAATCCAGTGTGTTCAGCGGCATATAGGATTCCTCGACGATCTCGCCCTTGTAGTCGAGCTTGAAGCCCGCCACCGAATCCTTGCCGGCCTGATAGTTCGGCACCATCAGGTACATGCGCTTGTAGCCGCGATCCTGCGCGACCTTGCCGAGGATCGCGTGCACCTGGTCGTTCTGGTACGAGGTCACGTAGAAGAACGGATTGCAATCCTTGCCGGCGAAGGTCGACGGACCGGCATTGGGGCTGATCAGGAAGGTTTTCGATTCCGTGATAGGCCGGTGGATCGCCTGCAGGATGTTGGAGAAGATCGGGCCAACCACGAAGTCGACCTTGTCGCGCTCCAGCAGACCCTTGACCTTGGTCACCGCCGCATCCGGCTTGAGCTCGTCATCCGCAACAATCACCTCGACATCGCGGCCGCCCATCTTGCCGCCGAGATCCTTCACCGCGAGCGCAAAGCCGTCGCGGACTTGCTGACCCAGCGCAGCGGCGGGCCCCGACAGGGTCACCACCACGCCCAGCTTGATCTTCTCCTGCGCCACGGCTGGATTGAGGGCGGTGCCGACCAGCAAGGCTGCGGCCAAGGTCAATTGCGTCTTCATGATCTGTCCCCGTGACATCGAGGCTTGCGCTGCAAGCCGCGTACTTCAATCCAAGCTTATGCCGATGACGGCTGCCGCGGCAAGCAGCGCGCAAACCATTGCCATCCAGCGGGCAGCACGCATGCAAGCGGCGCGCCAAATATTTGAAGCCTAAAGAAATTCCTCTGCGGTCGATTGTTGCAGCTTTGGACTTGCGGCCGGCTCCGATTTACTTGAAGCTCAAAATGTTGGGGAATCCGTGCTGGCGCCAATGCCCGCCGAGAGTGACTGCATCGAGATGCTCGATTCCGAGACCAAGGCCGTCGAAACGCCGGAAGACCACGCCGACGAGCTGCGGCTGTGGTTGCGCCTCTTGACCTGCACGACGCTGATCGAGGGCGAGGTCCGCGGCCGGCTGCGGCAGCGGTTCGACGTCACGCTGCCCCGGTTCGACCTGATGGCGCAGCTCGACAAGGCGCCTGACGGCATGACGCTGTCCGATGTCTCCAAACGCATGATGGTGTCGAACGGGAACGTCACCGGGCTGGTCGAGCGCCTTGTGGAGTCCGGTCATCTCGACCGCCGCACGTCGGAAACGGATCGCCGTGTCCAGGTGATCCGCCTCACGAAGCTCGGTCGCGCCGAGTTCCGCCGGATGGCTGCGGAACACGAGACCTGGATCGCCGATCTGTTCGCCGATCTCTCGCCGAAAGACGTCCGCGAATTGATGCGGCTGCTCGCCAAGACTAAGGCGTCGGCGCAGAAATCGGCCGCGCGCCGCCGGCCGTAAGCGCGGGGTCGGAGGGCCGCCCCATCCCTTTTGCCGCATGAAAAAGCACGGGATGCCCAAAATCCACTATTGCGCCGAATTGTTTTAAGCCTAAAATGTTTTCCAGATCGTGCTGCCGGGTGCAATCCATGCTGAAAGGAGCGTGCGATGGCCAACGCCGCCAAGGTTCAAGTGACGGGCTCGCATGACGGCAACGCCGCCACGGCCCATGTCGACACGTTTGCGCAGCAGCATCTGCCGCCGCGCGAGCTCTGGCCCGACTTCATCTTCACGCGGCCGGAGTTGACCTATCCGCCCCGATTGAACTGTGTCAGCTACTTCCTCGACCGCTGGGTCGGGCTGGGCCACGGGGATGCGCCCTGCGTCATCAGCCCCGCCGTCAGTTACACCTACCGCGATCTGCAGGCGCTCGTGAACCGGATCGCCAATGTGCTGGTCGGCAAGCTCGGCCTCGTCCCCGGTGGGCGGGTGCTGCTGCGCTCTGCCAACAACCCCTTGATGGTTGCGACCTATCTCGCGGTGATCAAGGCCGGCGGCATAGTCGTGGCCACGATGCCGCTGCTGCGCGCCAAGGAGCTGTCCTATCCGATCCAGAAGGCGGAGATCGCGCTGGCGCTGTGCGACGGCAAGCTCGCCGAGGAAATGGAAAAGGCGGGGGCTGCCGCCCCCCATCTGAAGCGTATCGTTTATTGGGGCAACGGCGCGCCGGACTCGCTCGAAGCGCTCATCGCCGACGCACGTCCGGAGTTCGAAGCCGTCGATACCGCCGCCGACGACGTCTGCCTGATCGCCTTTACGTCCGGCACGACAGGCGATCCCAAGGGCACCATGCATTTCCACCGCGACATGCTCGCGGTCTGCGACGGCTATGCGCGCAACATCTTGAGGGCCGAGCAGACGGATCGATTCGTCGGCTCGGCGCCGCTCGCGTTCACCTTCGGCTTTGGCGGCGTGCTGTTTCCGATGCACATCGGCGCCTCCTTCGTGGTGCTGGAGAAGACGACGCCCGACGACATCCTGACGGCGATCGAGCAGCACAGGATCACGGTCTGTTTCACCGCGCCCACGGCGTATCGCGCCATGATCGGCAAGCTCGCCGGGCGCGACATTTCATCGCTGCGCAAATGCGTCTCCGCCGGCGAGACTCTGCCCAAGCCGACCTTCGACGCCTGGCTCAAGGCCACCGGCATCAAGTTGATGGATGGCATCGGCTCGACCGAGCTGCTGCACATCTTCATCAGCGCGACCGAGGATGAGATCCGTCCCGGCGCCACCGGAAAGCCCGTGCCGGGCTACGAGGCCAAGATCGTCGATGACGACGGCCATGACGTGCCGGCGGGCACGATGGGCAAGCTCGCGGTGCGCGGGCCGACCGGTTGCCGCTATCTCGCCGACGAGCGCCAGCGCAAGTACGTCCAGAACGGCTGGAACATCACCGGCGACACCTATCTCATGGATAGCGACGGCTATTTCTGGTACCAGTCCCGCTCCGACGACATGATCGTGTCCTCCGGCTACAACATCGCAGGCACGGACGTCGAAGCGGCCCTGCTCACCCATCCGGCGGTCGCCGAGTGCGGTGTGGTCGGCGCCCCCGACGAGGCACGCGGCATGATCGTGAAGGCCTATGTCGTCGCTGCACCCGGCGTGACGCCGGATGCTCAGCTCGTGGCCGAGCTGCAGGAGCATGTCAAACGCGAGATCGCCCCATACAAATATCCGCGGGCCATCGCGTTCGTGACGCAACTGCCGAAGACCGAGACCGGCAAACTGAAGCGCTTTGCCCTGCGGCAACTGGCGCAGGCCGCGATGACGTCCTCGGGCGTCGCGGCGGAATGAGAAAAGGATGACGAATTGTCCGTGACGACGCCGAAGGGCCCGCAGCTTGCGGTGCTGCCGACTGCCGCCGAGGATGGCACCCGTTCGCGGGTGCAGGTGCTCCAGCCGTCGGGCTGGCCGATGCCGAAGGGCTATGCCAACGGCATGGCCGCCGAAGGGCGCATCGTCGTCACCGGCGGCGTGATCGGCTGGGACGCCGAGGAGCGTCTCGCCGACGGCTTTGTTGCGCAGGTGCGGCAGACCCTGAGCAACATCGCGACGATCCTGGCCGAGGCCGGCGCGCGGCCCGAGCACCTCGTGCGGTTGACCTGGTACGTCGTCGACATGGACGAGTACCTGTCCAACCTGAAGGCGCTCGGCAAGGTCTACCGTGCCATCTTCGGCACACATTACCCCGCGATGGCGCTGGTGCAGGTGGTCCGCTTGGTGGAGAAGGCGGCTCGCGTCGAGATCGAGGCCACCGCCGTCATTCCGCGCTGATCGCCCAGACTCAGGCTCGCCTTGTCAGCCTACCTTGTCAGCTCGCTTTGGCGAGTTCGTCGTCTTCCGGCGAGTTCAGATAGATGCCCGACATGGTGTCGACCCAGCACAGATGGTCATGCACCTTCTTCACGCCTTCGACGTTCTCGGTGGCGACGATCGCCGCCTGCCGTGTGCGCTCTTCGGTGATGACGCCGCTGAGGTGAACGATGCCGTCACGGACGATGACATTGAGCCCGAACGGGCACCAGTCGTTCTTCTCCATGGTCTCGATGATACGGCTGCGAATGTGATCGTCGTCGGCCGTCGGATCCGGCACCTCGCGGGCGAGCCCCGCCACCGCCTGCAGCAGGTTGGCTCGCGATACGATCCCGACGACCTTGTCGCCGCGCACCACGGGCAGCCGCTTCACGTTGTTGCGCTCCATGAGGTCGACGATCTCGGCGAGCGCCGTATCCTCCGTGATGGTGATGGGCGTGTCGGTCATCACTTCCGAGACCTTGCGGCCGTGCTCGTGGACGAAATCGCTGGCGGATTTGCCCGGACCCAGGATGAACCGCAGCCAGCGTCCGCGCTTGCGTCCGGTGCCGATTTCGCTGCGGCGGATGAAATCGCCTTCGGAGACGACGCCGACCAGCTTGCCGGTCTCGTCGACCACAGTGAGGCCGCTGACATGCCGCTTCAGCATGATATTCGCTGCCTCGACGATGCTGGTGTCGGGGGTAACCGAGATGACCGACCGGGTCATGATCTGGTGGGCGCGCATGGACAACTCCGCTGGCTTGTCAAATTTCGATGCGCGAAAACTACCCCGGGCGCCCGGGTGCGGCTTGACGCAGGTCAATGGGACGTAGCCCGTCCGTCCCAATGAAGCGATTGTGACCCGCCCCTGGTTTGATGCAGCTCAACGCTTATCCGAGGCCTCGCCATATTCTTCCATCGACATCAGACAGCAGCCCTTGGGATCATTGAGCCATGAGCGTCGTGCAGATATTTCCACGGGCCGAGGAGCCGGCGGTGCAGGCCCTCCCGCTCAGTCCCGCCGATGCTCCCGGAGCTTCGACGGCGAGCGTCGAAAAGCCCGCAGAAAAGACGGTCGCCACCGATCCTCTGCCTGAATCCGAGCCATATCCACTCGACCGCGCCTTTCACGCCATGCTGGCACGGTTCACCGGCGGAATTTCGCCGCTGGCCTTGTCGCTGGCCTGGCTCGATTGGAGCTCGCATCTCGCTGCGGCGCCGCAGCGCCAGATGGAGATTTCCCGCACTATCCTGCGCGACATCGGCCGGCTGGCGGAAGCCGCCGCGCACGCGGCGTCGCCGGAGCAGAAGCCGTGGTCCGTGATCCAGCCGCAGGGGCGGGACCGCCGTTTCAGTGGACCGCAATGGGAGACTGCGCCCTTCAATCTGCTGGCGCAGGGCTTCTTGCTCGCAGAACGCTGGTGGCGCGATGCCGCGACGGGCGTGCGTGGCGTGTCGCACGCCAATGAGGCCATCGTCGAGTTTTCGATGCGCCAGATGCTCGACATGCTGGCCCCGTCGAATTTCGCGGCGACCAATCCGAAGGTGCTGGAGAAGGCGTTCCAGAGCGGCGGGGAGAATTTCGTCTTTGGCTGGCAGAACTGGTGCAGTGATCTGATGCGCCTGCTCTCCAACTCGAAGTTGGCGGGTGGGGATCAGTTCGTGGTCGGCAAGACCGTGGCGGCTTCGCCCGGCAAGGTCGTGTACCGCAACGAGCTGATCGAGCTCATTCAGTACCACCCGACCACCGCGCAGGTGAGGCCCGAGCCGATCCTGATCGTGCCGGCCTGGATCATGAAGTACTACATTCTCGATCTCTCGCCGCAGAACTCGCTGGTCAAATATCTGACCGGCCAAGGGTTCACCGTGTTCGCGATCTCCTGGCGCAATCCGGACGCGAGGGATAGGGATCTTGCCTTTGACGATTATCGCAGGCTGGGCGTCATGGCGGCGCTGGACATGATCGGCCTGATCGTGCCGGGGCGGAAGACGCATGCGCTCGGCTATTGTCTGGGCGGCACGCTGCTGTCGATCGCCGCGGCGGCGATGGAACGCGACGGCGACAACCGCTTCGGCACCGTCACTCTTCTTGCTGCCCAGACCGATTTCACCGAGGCCGGGGAGCTGACGCTCTTCATCAACGAGAGCCAGGTCGCCTTTCTCGAAGACATGATGTGGCAGCGCGGCTATCTCGACACGACGCAGATGGCCGGCGCCTTTCAGCTGTTGCGCTCCAACGAGTTGATCTGGTCGCGTCTTTCACATGACTATCTGATGGGCGAGGGCGCGCCGCCGAGCGACCTGATGGCCTGGAATGCGGACGCAACCCGGCTGCCTTATCGCATGCATTCGGAATATCTGCGTAAGCTGTTCCTCGACAACGATCTGGCCGGCGGGCGCTATCAGGTCGGCGGCAGGAGCGTTTCGCTGTCCGATATTCACGCGCCGATGTTCGTGGTCGGCACCCTCGCCGATCACGTGGCGCCGTGGCGATCCGTCTACAAGATCCACTACCAGGTTGATGCCGACGTGACGTTCCTGTTGACCAGCGGTGGCCACAATGCCGGTGTCGTTGCATCACCCGAGGAGCCCGGCCACAGCTATCAGGTGCTGACCAAGGCTGCCGACGCGCCCTACGTTGGTCCGGACGAATGGCTGAAGCTGGCTCCGCACGTCGAGGGATCGTGGTGGCTGGAATGGGCCAGTTGGCTAGCGGCGCACTCTGGCGCGCCCTGCGATCCGCCGCGGACCGGAGTTGGTGACGCGCTGGGACTGCCTGATGCGCCGGGGGATTACGTCCACACCTAAGATTCCGGTTCGGATCCTGGCGCGAGATCCGAGGAGCGGAAGGGCTTGGTCTTGTCCAGTTTGCGGTAGGCGGCCGACGCCTTCCGCAGCAGCTTCTTTTCCCGCTTGCGGTTGAGGAAGCGCTTGCCGGATTCGTGGCCGGCGCCGTTCAATGACGCGGCCAGCGCCTGGCCGCGCGCGTCGTCGTTCAATTGTCCGAGCGACCGTTGCGCCTTGCGCAATCGCTTCAGGATGGACTTCTGTTTCGTCAGCGATTCATCGCCGAACAGGTCCTGGAGCGACTCGATCGAATAGGTCATTCGCTTGTTGAGGAGCCGCAGCTTGTGACGTTTCTCGACGTCGAGCTTGCGAAGCTTCCGCGCCTTCTTGAGCAGCGTCGTCTCCCACTCGGCCAGCCGCTTCATTGCATGGTCAGCGAGCGTGCAGCGGCGCAACCGGATGGCTTCCTTGCTGCGCCGAGTCGACCAGGGGCCGCTCTCGATCCAGGCCGAGGTCTGCTCGACAAGGCGGCGGTAGCGCGGGGATTGCAGTGCGCGCGCCAGCTCGCGGTGGCTCTCGGCGCGTTTTTCGTCCCAGTGTTGAAGCTCGGCGATCACGGCGAGCTCATCGCCGCTCTCGGCGACAACCCGCTCAATCGCCACATCGAGGTCCCGCACCATGCCGAGCTGACCGTTCAGCCATTTCAGCTCGACCCAGATCGTCGGCCGCAGGGCGTCGTCGACCATCGGCGAGAAGAAGCGGATGGCGGTGCGCAGATGCGTCAGGGCAATCCGGATCTGGTGCAGCGCATCGGGATCGCCGCGGCAGGTGCCGTCATGCTGGGCGAGGATAGCGGCAAGGTGACGGCGCGCGATGATCCGGAACGCGGTATCGCAGGCCATGCCGGGACTGAGGCGGCCGGGCAAGGCATTGCGACGTGCCGCCGGCGCGACGCGCGCGGCCGTCGAGATCGTGCTAGGTCGCGCCATCTTTGCCCGCGCCAATCAGATTGCCCTGTTTGCCTGCAGCGATCGCGTTCCGGCAGTTCTGGAGCGTCTGCTCTTGCGTCCCGGATGCATCGATGGTCGCCCAACCGACACGGCCGATATTATAGCGCTCCTGCAGCGCGGCAACCTCTTGCGTAGCGTCGGATGCGTCGCCCCGGCGGCTTCCGATCCGCATCTGCCGGGTCGCGAGGTCCGCAACCAGGAACAGGCCGTCCAGCGGCACGTTGCACTCCCTCGCCAGTGCCGCGATCGCGTCTCGTTCGTCCTCGCGGGCAAACACGCCGTCAATGATCGCCGAATGGCCTTGCGCCAGCACCCGCCGGGCGAGCTGAGCCAGCGTGTCGTAGACGCGGGCTGCATGCTCCGGCGTGTAGGCGGTGGGCGGCAGGCGGTGGGTGTCCTCGACCCCGAACATCTGCTTGCGGACGATGTCGCTGCGCAGCACGACGGCTCCGGGCGGCGGTGCGATGCGGGGCGCCAGCGCTTGCGCCAGAACTGTCTTGCCGGTGCCTGACAATCCGCCGACGGCGATTAGGCGCGGGGCGGCAGGATGGATCAGCATCGTGGCGAGGTCAAAATAGCGCCGTGCCTGCTCGAGAATGCCGGGGTCGTCGGAATGCGGCGGCCTCAGCCGTGCCAAAGCCACCTGGGCGCGGATCGCTGCCCGGACGGACATGAACAGCGGCAGGGCCGAGAGCGCGTCCAAATTATATGCGGGCGTCGCGGTGAGATATCGGTTCAGGACGATGTTGGCCGCGTGCGGCTGATCGTGGTGCAACAGGTCCATCAGCGTGAATGCGAGATCATAGAGCACGTCGACGGTCGCCATCTGCGCATCGAACTCGATGGCGTCGAACAGCACGGGCCGGTCATCGATCAGAACGATGTTTGCGAGATGCAGGTCGCCGTGGCAACGGCGGACAAAACCCTTCCGGCCGCGCTCCGCGAGCAAGGGGCGGAGACGCGAATAGGCTTCGTGCGAGGCTTGACTGAGTTTTTCGATGTCTTCCGGGCCAAAACGCCCGCCAGCCCGCAGGCCCTGACTGTTGCCGTCAATCAGGGCGGGGATGAATGAGACCCATGCTTTTCCGTCGGGGTCGGCCGCCCCTGCATGCGAAGCCACGATCGCGTCTGCGGCGGCCAAGGCGAGCTTTGGATCCAGTGGCCCGGACTTTGCCAGATGATCCAGCGTTTTGCTTTCGTCGAAGCGCGACATTTCCACCGCATACTCGATCGGCCGGCCGGCGCCGCCGACCTGCACCGATCCATCCGGCTCTTCCGTGATCGCGACGACGCGATGATAGACCTGCGGCGCCAACGGCCGATTGATCCTGATCTCTTCTTCGCACGCCGCCTTGCGCTTTTCGAGCGTCGAATAATCGAGGAAGGGAAACCGGACGGCGCGCTTGATCTTCAGCGCGCGCTTGCCGTCGAGGAACACCGAGGCTCCATGTGTGTCGATCCGCGTCACGCCGGGATGGCCCGTGAGCATCCGGAAGACCCGCTCCTGGGTCGCCATTTCGTCTTTCATGGAAATCGGCATCCGAGCACCATCAGGGCGTCAGCACGGCCGCGCCGAGAATCTGACCGGCCCGCAGCATGGTCAGAACTTCGTTGGCCTGCTCGAGCGGAAATGCCGTCGTTTCGGTGCGCACGCCCGCTTGTGGAGCGATCTTGAGGAAATCGATGCCATCCTGCCGGGTCAGGTTGGCGACGGAGATCAGCTGCCGCTCCTGCCAGAGCAGATCATAGGGGAAACTTGGAATGTCGGTCATATGGATGCCCGCGCATACGACGCGTCCGCCTTTGCGGACCGCGCGCAGCGCAGCCGGCACAAGCTCGCCTGATGGTGCGTAGATGATGGCGGCGTCGAGCGGCTCGTCTGGCAGCTCGTCTGATGCTCCCGCCCAGACGGCGCCGAGACGACGTGCAAGATCTTGCGCGGCAGCATCGCCGCGTCGCGTGAATGCATGGACCGATCGCCCCTGCCAGTGCGCGACCTGCGCAATGATGTGGCCGGCCGCGCCAAAACCGTAGAGGCCGAGCCGTTCGGCAGGGCCGGCCAGTACCAGCGAGCGCCAGCCGATCAGCCCGGCGCAGAGCAGAGGCGCAATCTCTACGTCGTTGCCGGCCTCACCGAGCGGGAAAGCGTAGCGGGCGGCGGCGACGGTGTGGGTCGCGTAGCCGCCATCGCGGGTGTAGCCGGTGAACAGCGGTGCGTCACACAGGTTTTCCATGCCGTTCCGGCAGAATCGACATTTTCCGCAGGTGAAGCCGAGCCAGGGAATGCCGACGCGGTCGCCGGGCGCATGCGTTGCGACATTTGGGCCCACGAGATCGACCCGGCCGACGATCTCGTGACCGGGTACGATCGGATAGCGAATATCGGGCAGTTCGGCATCGACGAGATGAAGATCGGTCCGGCAGACCCCGCAGGCGCTGATTTTCACGCGGAGCTGACCCTCGCCGGGTATCGGGTCGGGCCGCTGCTCCAGCTGGAGCCGCGTTCGCGGGGCCGGCAATACCATCGCGCGCATGAGCTTCTCCGGGGCGAACCGCTCCGACTGAACTATCCATAGAATAGCCGATGGGCCAGTCCTTGACGCCGGTCAACGCCGGCTCCAGACCGCGTTTCCTTGGCTTGACGAGGATCAAGCGTCTCGACGAGCGCCGGCCTATCGTGGCGCCAAGGAGAATCCCGATGACCATCAAGAATGTCTTTCTGCCGCTTGCCGGCCAGCCGCGCGGGTCCAAAATTCGAGAACGTCATGATCGCCTGGGATCACTCCGCGCATGCGGGACGTGCGGTCGGCGACGCGTTGCCGGTCCTGCAGGCGGCGGCCTCTGTTCGCGTGGTGACCGTGGCGGATGAGAAGACCGACCCGATCGTGCAATCCGGAACCGCTCTGGTCGATCATCCGAGGGAACACGATGTCCATGTCTCGTTCGAGGCGGCGAAGAGCCGCGGCAGCTCGATCGGCAAGGTCTTGCGAAATTGGGCGAATTCCCCCGGCGTGGACGCCATCGTGATGGGCGCCTATCATCATTCGCCCTTGAATGAGATGGTCTGGGGCGGTGTGACGACGACCGTCATTGGCGAGCCACCATGCTGGGTTATGATCTCGCACTAGGCTCGCCATTCGTCCAGCCTGATCGTCAACCATCGAACCGTCGCCGAGCGGGTGCATTTGCTTTCATGTCAACTTATCGTCTGAATAGTCTTTTGGCGCCGCGTTCAGTTGCGCTCGTCGGCGCAAGCGCCCGTCCGGTCTCGGTGGGACGCGCCGTTCTCGAGAACATTCGCAAGGCCGAATTCAAGGGGCGATTTGGCCTCGTCAATCCACGCCATGCCGAAATCGGCGGCATCGCCGCGGTCAAGAGTCTGGATGCTCTCGATTTCGTGCCCGAGCTCGTCATCGTCACCGCGCCTGCGCGTGAGATTCCCGGCATCATCGACCAGGCCGGCCGTCGCGGCTCGGCGGGCGCCTTGATCGTCTCGGCCGGGCTCGGCCACGGACCGGGATCTCTGCACGAGGCTGCCATCACCGCAGCCCGCAAATACGGCATGCGGCTAATCGGACCGAACTGTCTCGGCATCATGATGCCCGGGGTCAGCCTGAATGCCAGCTTTGCTGCGCATATGCCGGGGGCGGGCAGCCTCGCGCTGATCTCGCAATCGGGCGCGATTGCCGCCGGCATGGTCGATTGGGCCGCGCAACGCGGTGTCGGCTTCTCCGGCATCGTCTCGATCGGCGATCAGATCGATGTCGACATTGCCGATCTGCTCGACTATTTCGCGATGGATCACAAGACGCGCGCGATCCTGCTCTACATCGAGTCCATCAAGGACGCGCGCAAGTTCATGTCGGCTGCGCGCGCCGCCGCGCGCGTGAAGCCCGTCGTCGTGGTGAAGTCCGGCCGCATGGCGCAGGGCGCGAAGGCGGCTGCCACGCATACCGGCGCGCTCGCCGGCGCCGACGCCGTCTACGACGCGGCGTTCCGCCGCGCGGGCGTCCTGCGGGTCTCCGACCTGCGTGAGCTGTTCGATTGTGCCGAGACACTCGGCCGCGTCGAATCGCCGGCCGGAAAGCGCCTCGCCATCCTGACCAATGGCGGCGGCATCGGTGTGCTCGCCGTCGATCGACTGGTCGAACTCGGTGGAATTCCGGCGACCATCTCGGCGGAGACGCGCAGGAAGCTGGATGCTGCGTTGCCGCCGACCTGGTCCGGTGCAAATCCCGTCGACATCGTGGGCGACGCCGATGCCGCGCGCTATGCGGCGGCGCTGGAGCTGCTGCTGGCCGATCGCGACAATGACGCCGTTCTGGTTCTCAACGTGCAAACTGCGATCGCCTCGGCGGCCGAGATCGCTCAGACCGTGACGGAGCTCGTCGGCAAATACCGGAAGGAGCACCGCAACTGGGCGAAGCCCGTATTGGCGGCCTGGGTCGGCGCCGATCAGCACATCATTCAGGCGCTTTCAAGCGCGGGTGTGCCGAACTATCCGACCGAGGACGACGCCGTGCGCGGCTTCATGCATCTGGTCCGGCACCGCGAAGTGGTGGAGGAGCTGAGCCAGGTTCCCCCCGCGATGCCCGACACGTTCGTTCCGGACGCTCGAGGGGCGCGGCAGATCGTCACCGCCGCGATCGCGGATGGCCGGCAATGGCTGGAGCCGGTCGAGATCAAGAATCTGCTCGAAGCTTATGACATCGCGATGGTGCCGACCTATGCGGCGGCCGATGTCGAGCAGGCGGTGGCCTATGCAAACGATATCTTCGCACAGGGCGACACAGTCGTACTGAAAATCATGTCGCGGGACATCGTCCACAAATCCGATGTCGGCGGCGTCGTGCTCAATCTGACGACGCCCGAAGCAGTCCGGGGCGCGGCCACGGGCATTATGGCACGTGCAAAAAAGCTGCGCCCGGAAGCCCGCATCGGCGGCGTCATCGTCCAGGCCATGGTCGTCAAGGCAAAGGCGCGCGAGCTGATCCTGGGCCTCGCCGACGATCCCACTTTCGGAACCGTCGTCGTGTTCGGCCGTGGCGGCACGGCGGTGGAAATCATCAACGACAAGGCGCTTGCGCTGCCACCGCTCGATTTGCAGCTCGCCCGCGATTTGATCGACCGCACGCGCGTGTCGCGGCTGCTGAAGGCCTATCGTGATGTGCCGGCGGTCAAGCAGGACGCGGTCGCCATGGTGCTGGTCAAGCTGGCGCAGATGGCCGCCGATATTCCCGAGATCCGGGAATTCGACATCAATCCGTTGCTGGCGGACGAAACCGGCGTGACTGCGGTGGATGCCCGCGTCGCGGTCGGTCCGCCACAGCGGAAGTTCGTCGGCTCCGGCCCGGCCAATTTCGCCGTTCGCGCCTATCCGTCGCAATGGGAGCGCCGTCTCAAGCTCAAGGATGATTGGCGCATCTTCGTGCGGCCCATGCGCCCGGAAGACGAGCCGACCATTCACGAATTCCTGCGCCACGTCACGCCGCACGACCTGCGTCTGCGTTTCTTCGCGCCGATGAAGGAGTTTACCCACGAGTTCATCGCGCGCCTGACCCAGCTCGACTATGCGCGCGCGATGGCCTTCATTGCATTCGACGAGGCCACCGGTGAGATGGTCGGCGTGGTCCGGCTCCATTCGGATTCGGTCTACGAGAACGGTGAATACGCGATCCTGCTGCGGTCCGACCTGAAGGGCAGGGGGCTCGGCTGGGCCCTCATGCAGCTCATCATCGACTACGCCAAGTCGGAAGGACTGAAAGTCATCTCGGGCGACGTGCTCCAGGAGAACATCGTGATGCTCGAAATGTGCCGAAACCTGGGTTTCGAGGTCAAGCCGGATCCGGCCGAACCCGACATCTGCGACGTCAAGTTGAAGCTCTGAACGCCAGCTCAGGAGGACGGTTCGGCCGAACCTGCGGCGGTAGATGTCTTGGCCGATGCTCTGGCCGTCGACCGCAAATTCTTCACGACGATCGCGATCAGCGGCACCAGCACCGGCACGATCGTGCTCAGCGGATGATGCACCGCGCCCGACACCTGGGCCTGGAGTGCGCGGGCCTCGAGTTGAAGCGCTTCGATGGAGGCGTCGTGAATTTCGCCGGCGAGTTCGATGTCACGCCCGGACGGAGCGCGGCCGGCGATGACGAAGATGGCTGCCGCGATGGCGAAATTGACGGCACCGAGGATGGCCGCCGCGGCGATCGCGCTCCAGATCTGAACCAGCGCGAAATAGGCCGCCAGCTCCAGCATCAGAAGCCCGAACGCCGCAATCAGTGCCGCGAAGGCGCGCAGGCCGAGGCCGATCAGCAGATGACGCAGCCTGATGTCCGCGATGATCCGGTCGGTGCGCCACAGCGCGCGCAGGTGTTTGACCACGTTCTCGGTATTCACCTAGTGTCTCCTCAGCATGAAGCCGACGACCACGCCGAGCGCGAAAGCGGAGGCGAGCGATGTGATGGGACGGTCCGCAATGAGGCTCTGGAGCTGCTCCTGCTCCTCCTCGACGGTCTCGCCGAGCTCCGTGAGCGCAGCCCTGATCTGATCGGCGAGCGCCTCGGCGCGATCCTTCGAGCTCTCGAACATCTCCTCGCCGGCGGTGCTCAGCAAGCGCGTCACATCAACCTTCAGCGTGCGCAATTCTTCGCTCATCCTGTCACGGTCGAACATGGACCTGATATCCCCATTGAACGAAGGCAAGCCTAGGGCCCGCGTGCCCGGTCGCGCTTGATTTGCGTCAATCGGCACTGCAGTTCGCTCTTGAGACAGGTCAAGCCCGCCGCCATATGCTGGCCTAGAAATGCCGTCTGAATGGGGACCGATTGTCCCGACGAGGTGGAAGCGTGAACCACGAACCGCTGTTGCTCGCGACGCCATCCGGCGACGTGCTGAACTTGCGCCCCGAAGGGCCCTGGACCGCCGCGAATGTGGTGACGCTCGAGACATTGTCCCGGTCGGTCGGAGCCGACGTCGATCGCTCGCGCGCCGTCACCCTGGACATGTCGGGCGTCAGTGCGCTCGACACGCTCGGCGCCTGGGTCCTGGAGAAGCTGTCGCGCAGGGCCGCATCATCCGGAAGGTCGGCCCAGTTCGTCGGCGTCGCCGATCATTTCAGCGGGCTGATGGATGAGGTGCGCCAGGTCAACCAGCACACACCGGCCCCCACGGCTGCGCCCAACCCGGTGCTGTCGAGGCTTGGCGATCTCGGCAAGTCGACGGTCGGATCGCGTGAGGACATCACGATCTTCCTCCAGATGCTCGGTGCCTTGTTCATGGCTATTGTCGGCGTGCTGCGCCGGCCGGGCTCGCTGCGGCTGACCTCGCTGGTCTATCAGCTCTACCGCATCGGGTGGCAGGCGATTCCCATCGTTGCGCTGATCACCTTCCTGATCGGTGCCATCATCGCGCAACAGGGCTTCTTCCATTTCCGCCGGTTCGGCGCGGAGTCCTACACCGTCGACATGGTCGGCATCCTGGTGCTGCGCGAGCTCGGCGTGCTGATCGTCGCCATCATGGTCGCCGGCCGGTCGGGAAGCGCCTACACCGCCGAGCTCGGCTCGATGAAGATGCGCGAGGAGATCGACGCGCTGTCGACCATGGGGCTCGATCCCGTCGACGTCCTGATCCTGCCGCGCGTTGCGGCCCTGGTCATTGCCTTGCCCATTCTCACTTTCATTGGATCGATTGCCGCGCTCTATGGCGGCGGCCTCGTTGCACAATTCTATGGCGACATGGGACCGGCGATCTACATCGCGCGGCTGCACGAGGCCATCTCCGTCACGCATTTCGAGGTGGGCATCCTGAAGGCGCCGTTCATGGCGCTGGTGATCGGGATCGTGGCCTGCAGCGAGGGACTTCGGGTCAAGGGCAGCGCCGAGTCGCTCGGGCGGCAGACCACGACGTCGGTGGTGAAATCGATCTTCCTGGTGATCGTGCTCGACGGCCTGTTTGCGGTCTTCTTTGCCTCGATCGGAATGTGACGATGGACGCATCGCAAGACCAGTTCGCGATCCGCGTCCGTGATCTCGTGGTCGGCTTCGGCCGCCAGACGGTGCTCGACCATCTGTCGCTCGACGTCCGCCGCGGCGAGATCCTTGGGCTGGTCGGGGCGTCCGGCGGCGGCAAGTCGGTGCTGATGCGGACCATCATCGGCCTGATACCGCGCCGCGGCGGGACCATCGACGTCATGGGACAACCGACCGGGGGGCACGGTCGAGGCGCAGCCACGACATGGGGCATCCTGTTCCAGCAGGGGGCGCTGTTCTCCTCGCTGACGGTCCGCCAGAACGTCCAGTTTCCCTTGCGCGAAAATCTGGTCTTATCGCAGGAGCTGATGGACGAGATCGCGATCGCCAAGCTCGAAATGGTCGGCCTGCGTCCCCAGGACGCCGACAAATATCCGGCGGAGCTGTCCGGCGGCATGACCAAGCGCGTGGCGCTGGCCCGCGCGCTCGCGCTGGATCCGCCGATCCTGTTCCTGGACGAGCCGACCTCCGGCCTCGATCCGATCGCCGCCGGCGATTTCGATGCGCTGATCAAGACGCTGCAAAAGACGCTTGGGCTCACCGTGTTCATGGTGACCCACGATCTTGCGAGTCTGACCACCGTCTGCGACCGCGTTGCCGCGCTCGCCGACGGCAAGATCGTGGCGATTGGCCCGATGCGCGAATTGCTGCAATCCGAGCATCCCTGGGTGCGCGCCTATTTCCACGGCAAGCGCTCGCAGATGCTGCAACACGAGATGAGATAAGACATGGAAACCCGGGCTCCCTACGTGCTGATCGGCAGTTTCGTGCTGGCCGCGATCCTCGCGGTGTTCGGCTTCGTCTATTGGCTGAACAACACCGGCGGTATCGGGCCGCGCACGAACTACCATGTGCAATTCCAGGGGCCGGTCCCAGGCCTCCTGGTCGGGGCCGGCGTGCTGTTCAACGGCATCCGCGTCGGTGAGGTGACCCAGCTCGGGCTCGCGCCGGACAACCCGCGCTTCGTCAATGCCACGATTTCGGTTGCGACCGCCACGCCGGTCCGCTCCGATACCAGGGTCGGTCTCGAATTCCAGGGCCTGACCGGCGTGCCGGTGGTGACGTTGGAGGGCGGTATGATCGTCGCCAAATCCGGCGAGTCCGTGACCCTGATCGCCGAGGCCGGCGCCGGTCAGAGCATGACGCAGGCGGCGCGTGATGCGCTGCGGCGGGTCGATACGGTGCTTCAGGACAATTCCGGCCCGCTGAAGGACACCATCGCGAATTTCAAGACGTTCTCCGATGGGCTCGCGCGCAACACCGGCAAGATCGACGGCATTCTGGCCGGCCTGGAGAAGATGACCGGCGGCGGCGCTCCCGCGCAGAAGGTCACCTACGACCTGCACATTCCGCAGAACCTCGGGCCTGCCGGCAAGACGCTCTCGGCGTCACTGGCCATCCCTGAGCCGAGCGCGGTCGCAATGCTGCAGACCCAGCGCATGCTGTTCGTGCCCGTCGGCGACAGGCCGGGCTTTGCCGACTTCCTCTGGGCCGACAGCATTCCGAAGCTGGTGCAGGCACGCCTGATCGACAGTTTCGAGAATTACGACATCGCCCACGCACCGCTGCGCACGAGCGATCTCGGTCAGGCGGATTACCAGCTCTTGATCGACATCCGGCGCTTTCGGATCGCCACGGAGGGCGAGGCAAGGGTAGAGATCGGACTGTCGGCGCGGATCGTCGACAAGAACGGCAAGGTGGTTGCCTCGCGCCTGGTCGAGACCAGCGAGAAGCTCGACAAGGTCGAGCCCGCCGCTTCAGTCGCCGCCTTCGACGCGGCCTTTGCCCGCATCGCCAGGGAGCTGATCGGCTGGACCGTGCAGGCGGTATGACGCCGTCTATTCCAGCGTTTTCAGGTAGGACAGAAGGTCGTGGATCTGGTCTGGACTGAGCTCGAAGGCCGGCATGTCGGCGTGACCGGTGTTGATTCCCTCGGCCAGCGCCTCGCCCAGGGTCTCAATGGGGTAACGCCGATGCAGGATGCGCAGCGGGGGTGCGCCCTCGAGCGGGCTGCGGGAGGCGCGGTCAATGGCATGGCAGTGCGCGCAATTGGCCCTCGCAAAAGCCTTACCGCGCTGTTCGGCGGTCGGTGCCGCCAGGGCAGGCGCAATTAGAAGCAGCCCAATCAGGCTGTGACGTAGGGCGCCTTGCAGCATGGAAGAATGATCCCGTCGAACTCTGGAGCAGAATAAAGCGGGGATGCCCCCCAAATTTGATCTGAGTCAATTGGCTTTGGCGCAGTGCAGTAAAATCCAGCCGCGCGGTGGACTCGGCCTGGGGGCGGGGTGCAGCCGGCGCGGGGAGCGGTGGATGAAGCCTTCCGTGGTCATGATTGAGCCGAACGGACATTTTTGCAGTGATTGTGCTGTACGCGGTGCGGCTGTTTGTTCGTCGCTGAATGCGATCGAGCTCAGGGAGTTCGAGCATCTCGGACGCCGCGTTCATTTCGAGTCGGGCGAGACCGTTTTCTCCGAAGAGGACATCACGACCTCGTTCTACAACGTCCTTGAGGGCGTCATGCGGCTGTACAAGCTGCTGCCCGACGGCCGGCGGCAGATCGTCGGTTTCGCATTGCCTGGCGATTTCCTGGGGATGAACCTTTCCGGCCGGCACAATTTTTCGGCCGATGCGATCGGTGTCGTGACCGTGTGCCAGTTCGCCAAAGCTCCGTTCAGCCGTTTCATCGAAGACCGGCCGCTTCTGCTCAAGCGGATCAACGAGCTGGCCATTCGCGAGTTGAGTCAGGCGCGCGATCATATGGTGCTGCTGGGCCGTCGTTCGGCCGACGAGAAGGTAGCGACCTTCCTGCTCGGCTGGCGTGAACGGCTGGTCGCGAACAAGGGCCTGTCCGACACGGTTCCTCTGCCGATGAGCCGCCAGGACATCGCCGACTATCTCGGCCTGACCATCGAAACCGTCAGTCGCACCTTCACCAAGCTGGAGCGTCACGGCGTAATCGAGATCATTCACGGCGGTATAAGCCTGCTCGATCCCGCGCGCGCCGAGGCCCTGGCCGCGGCCTGACCTTCCGCCGCAGCGCCCGACGTTTTTGATCTCGATCAATGACGCCGGCCCGCTGCAGCAAAATAATGCTGCAAACCATGGGGGAGGGAACAATGCCCGCTGACGCGTTGCTGGTGACCGTTATCGTGGTCGCAATCTTCGTCGTATTTGCCGCTGTCCTGGCTTGGGCCGACCGGCAAACCAATTCCATCCGGCTCGACCCGGATTCCAAGCGCTGAAGCTCCCAAGATCGTCGTCCGCCCAGACCTGCCAACAGGCTGACGCTCGCCCGGCCGGCTTGGCTGTTCGCCGGCCTCTCGACGCATCGCGGCCTTGCGTCGCCCGCAACTCTGCATCGATTCGAATGCCCTGGTGCAGCCTTCGGATGCGGGCTTTCGGCTCGATCGCGGCCTTTTCGCCTCATTTGTCTCAAACCCCGCGCGTGCTTTCCGGTTGAAAAGCCTGATAACGTTGACTACGCAGGAACCTCAGTGCCTCGCAGTCTTAGGAGCCGCGGCGTGCCTCAGGACAAGACCGGCGATCCCCGACAGTCGGCGGGCAACAAGCTATCGGTCCTGCGCAAGCACCCGATCTTCGCGGATCTGGAGCCGGAAGCGCTCGATCAGCTTTGTCGCTACGCCAAGCACACCACCGTGAAGCGCGGCGCGACGATCGCCGCCAAGGGCGATCCCGGCAACAATCTGTTCGCGGTGATCTCGGGGACGGTGAAGATCTCCTCCTCCTCGCCGGACGGCCGTAACGCGATTCTCAACCTGATCGGTCCCGGGGAAATCTTCGGCGAGATCGCGGTGCTCGACGGCGCGCCGAGATCGGCCGATGCAACCGCCAACACCAATTGCGAGCTCTACATCATCGACCGCCGGGACTTCCTGCCGTTCGTGAAGAGCCAGCCGGCGCTGGCGATGAAATTCATCGAGCTGCTCTGCGCACGCCTGCGCTGGACCAGCCAGCAGGTCGAGCAGGTGATCCTGCAGAATCTGCCGGGCCGGCTCGCGAGCGCGCTGCTCGGTCTCACCGAGGAGCGCAAGTTCGACTCCGGCAGCGGCACGCTCGCCATCACGCAGCAGGAGATCAGCGAGATGGTGGGGATGACGCGCGAGAGCATCAACAAGCAATTGCGCGCCTGGGCCGGCCGCAACTGGGTTCGCCTCGAGCACGGCGCCATCGTCGTGCTGGATACGGATGCGCTGCGCGAACTCGCCGAGAGCGGCCTCGACGGCGAGTGACGGCGTCCAACTAAGTGTCGATGATGGCGACGGCGCGGGTCCAGCCCGCCGAGGCGCGTTCGATCTTGACCGGGAAGCATGAGACCGTGAATCCGGTCGAAGGCAATTGGTCGAGGTTGTGCAGCTTCTCGAGATGGCAATAGCCGATATGCCGTCCTGCCTTGTGGCCCTCCCAGATCAGGCCGGCGTCGTGCGTCTCGGCATATTTCTTCGCGGTATAGACAAACGGCGCGTCCCAGCTCCAGCCGTCGGTGCCGGTCAGCCGCACGCCGCGCTCGAGCAGGTACATGGTGGCTTCATAGCCCATGCCGCAGCCGGAATTGACGTATTCGGCCTTGCCGAACTTTGCGCCGGCGCTGGTATTGACCACGACGATCTCCAGCGGAGACAAGGTGTGCCCGATGCGTTTCAGTTCCTTCTCGACGTCGTCGGCGCTCGCCACGTAGCCGTCGGGCAGATGCCGGAAGTCGAGCTTCACGCCTGGCTGAAAGCACCATTCCAGTGGGACCTCGTCGATCGTCCATGACCGTTCGCCGTGGTTCATGGTCGGATGGAAGTGCCAGGGCGCGTCGAGATGCGTGCCGTTGTGGGTCGACAACGAGACCTGCTCGACGGCCCAGCCCTGTCCGTCAGGCAGATCCTGGGCCTTGAGGCCGTCGAAGAACTGCAGCATCCGCGGCAGGCCCTGCTGGTGGTCGATATACTGGATGGTCGGATGGTTGCCCGGCGGATCGGCCGTCACGTCGTTTCTGAGCGGCACCGAGATATCGATCAGCTTCCGCGGCATTGGGCATTCCTTCGAGATGGTCCGCTGTGGCGGTCATCTTGAGGGGCCTCGATTGCTGGCGTCAAGTCACGTGCCGGGCGGCAGCCTGCCCGCCCGACCCCATCGCAATGCGAATTGCGCCAGAAATCGATCGATGCAAGTGTTGCATCGATCGATGCCGGATTTGGCTTGGACAGGGAATGCCGCCCGCCCTACGGACGACATTGGCGCTTGACTACATGCTTGAGGTGGAGCGACCCAAGGCGGCCCGCAGCATCCGCCGGACCAAGATAAAATCAACCCAGGAGGAAAGCCCAGATGAAGACACTCACCGGTATCATCACAGCCGTTGCACTGGCGGTCTCAGCGCCCCTGGCGTCCGCGCGGGATTTCCGTTCGGCCGACGTCCACCCCGCCGATTATCCGACCGTCGAGGCGGTCAAGTTCATGGGCAAGCAGCTCGCGGCGGCGAGCGGCGGCAAGCTTGGTGTGAAGGTGTTTCCCAATGGAGCCCTGGGCTCCGAGAAGGACACCATCGAGCAGCTCAAGATCGGCGCACTCGACATGATGCGCATCAACGCATCGCCGCTCAACAACTTCGTGCCCGAGACCATCGCCCTGTGCCTGCCCTTCGTATTCCGCGACACCCAGCACATGCGCGCCGTGCTCGATGGGCCGATCGGCGACGAGATCCTGGCGGCGATGGAGCCTGCGGGCCTGGTCGGTCTCGCCTATTACGACAGCGGCGCCCGGTCCATCTACACCGTCAAGGCACCCGTCAAGTCGCTCGCCGATCTCAAGGGCCTGAAGATCCGCGTCCAGCAATCCGATCTCTGGGTCGGCATGATCCAGAGCCTCGGCGCCAACCCGACGCCGATGCCGTATGGCGAGGTCTACACCGCGCTGAAGACCGGCCTCGTCGACGCTGCCGAGAACAACTGGCCGTCCTACGAGTCCTCGCGCCATTTCGAGGCGGCCAAGTTCTACAACATCACCGAGCACTCCCTCGCGCCCGAAGTCCTCGTGATGTCGAAAAAGGTCTGGGACACGCTGAGCAAGGAGGATCAGGCGACGATCCGCAAGGCGGCCAAGGAATCGGTGCCCGTGATGCGCAAGCTGTGGGACGAGCGCGAGCAGGCGTCCCGCAAGACCGTCGAGGCGGCCGGCGTTCAGGTCGTCACGATCGCCAACAAGACGGAATTCGTCGATGCGATGAAGCCGGTCTATCAGAAGTTCGCCGGCGACGAGAAGCTGCAGAGCCTCGTCAAGCGCATCCAGGGCACGAAGTAGACGCCAGCGCCGCGGGCCCGGCATCGCCGCGAGGTGGCCCGGGCCCTCGCAAGGAGACGCGGGATGACAGACCCACACGTCGCAGATCACGAGCATGACGCGGTCTCCGGGCGCCGGTCCAACGGCGTGCTGTCGCGGATCAACGCCCCCATTGCGCGCGTGGGCATGTATCTGTCGGTGACCGGACTGCTCGTCATCGTCGCCATCGTCTTCTACCAGGTATTCGGACGTTACGTGCTCAATTCCAGTCCGACCTGGACAGAGAACCTTGCGCTTGTGCTGATCCTCTATGTCACGCTGATCGGCGCCGCCGTCGGCGTGCGCGATGCCGGACATATCGGCATGGACAGCCTGTTGGTGATGCTGCCCGACCACGCGCGAGAGAAGATCGAGATCGCGATCCACGTGCTGGTCGCCGCGTTCGGCGTCGCCATGGCCTATAATGGTTGGATCCTCGGGGCGTCCGTCGGCACCGTGAAGATCCCCAATCTCGGCCTTCCCGAGGTGATCCGCTACGTGCCGCTGATCGTCTCCGGCCTCCTGATCGTCTCCTTTTCCATCGAGCACATCATTGCTCTTCTGCGCCGCGAAGAGGTCGTCCCCTCATGGAACTGATCATCCTCGGCGCCACCTTTTTCGGCTTCCTGATCCTCGGCGTGCCGGTTGCCTTTGCGATCGGCCTCTCCGCGATCTGCACCATCCTCTACGAAGGCCTGCCGGTCGCCGTCATCTTCCAGCAGATGATGTCGGGGATGAACATCTTCTCGTTCCTCGCGATTCCGTTCTTCGTGTTCAGCGGTGAGCTGATGCTGCACGGCGGCGTCGCCGACAAGATCGTCCAGCTCGCCAAGAATCTGGTCGGACACATCCGCGGCGGCCTCGGCATGTCGAACGTGGTCGCCTGCACCCTGTTCGGCGGCGTCTCCGGCTCGCCCGTGGCCGACGTATCGGCGATGGGCGCGGTGATGATCCCGATGATGAAGAAGGAAGGGTTCGACACCGACTACGCCGTCAACGTCACCACGCACGCTTCGCTGGTCGGCGCCTTGATGCCGACCAGCCACAACATGATCATCTATGCGCTCGCCGCCGGCGGCAAGGTCTCGATCGGCGCGCTGATCGCGGCCGGCCTGCTGCCGGCGCTCGTGCTGATGGTCTGCATGCTGGTCGCTGCCTACGCGGTTGCGGTGAAGCGCGGTTATCCAGCCGGCAAGTTTCCGGGTTGGGCCGAGGTGTTCCGCTCGTTGGCAGCCGCGCTGCCGGGCCTTCTGATCGTCGGCATCATCCTGGCGGGCATCCTGTCCGGCGTCTTCACGGCAACTGAATCGGCGGCCATCGCGGTCACATACACGATGCTGCTGACGTTCTTCATCTACCGCACCATGACCTGGGGCAATTTCCTGCGCGCGGCCGCCAAGGCGGTGAAGACGACGGGCGTGGTGCTGCTTTTGATCGGCGTCTCCACCATGTTCCAATATCTGATGGGACTGTACGAGGTGGCCGACCTCGCCGGCGAAATGATGAGCAAGATCTCGTCGCAGCCCTGGATGATCTTCCTGCTCATCAACGTCATTCTGTTCGTGCTCGGCACCTTCATGGACATGGCCGCGACCATCCTGATCTGCACCCCGATCTTCCTGCCGATCGCGATGAAGGCGGGCATGGATCCGGTGCAGTTCGGCATGCTGATGCTGATCAATTGCGCTCTGGGGCTGAACACGCCGCCGGTCGGAACGACGCAGTTCGTCGGCTGCGCCATCGGCGGCATCTCGGTGGGCGCGGTGATGCGCACCATCCTGCCGTTCTACGCTGCGCTGATCGCAGCTCTGATGGTCGTGACCTACGTCCCCGCATTCTCGCTGTGGCTGCCGCGCCTCTTGATGGGCTACAAGGGATAGCAGCAGTACAGGAGAGGCTATCAGTGACGGACTATCGCAAGCTCTTCGATCTCACCGGCAAGACGGCCGTGGTGCTCGGCGCCGCCTCGGGTATCGGCAAATCGTCGGCCGAGGCGCTGGCCGGGCTGGGGGCCCGCGTTGTCTGTGCCGATCGCGCGCTTGACGGGGCGGAGGCGACCGCCACCGGCATTCGCGACGGGGGCGGCTGGGCGGAAGCAGCCAGCTGCGACGCGGCGAGCGCTGCGGACGTCGATGCGCTCGCCAAGCTCGTGATGCAGAAGTTCCCGCGGCTCGACATCGCCGTCACGACGCCCGGGCTCAACATCCGCAAGACCATCCTCGACTACACCGAGGAGGATCTCGACCGCGTCCTCAACCTCAACGTCAAGGGCACGGTCTACTTCTTCCAGGCCTTCGGCCGCATCATGGTCGAACAAAAGGGCGGCAGCATCATCGCCTGCTCCTCGGTGCGCGCGGTCACCATTGAGCCTGGCCTCGGCGTCTACGGCTCGACCAAGGCGGCGATCGGCCTGCTGGTGAAGGGCTTTGCCTCCGAGGTCGGCCATGCCGGCGTGCGCGTCAACGCGATCGCACCGAGCATCGCCGAGACCGCGCTCACCGGTCCGTTCAAGCAGCGGCCCGACATCTACAATCTCTATGCTGGCCATACCGTGTTCAACCGCTGGAGCAGTGCGGACGAGGTCGCGACCGCCGTTGCCTATCTCGCTTCGGATGCCGCGAGCTATGTCAGCGGCAGCACGCTGTTCGTCGATGGCGGCTGGACCGCCGTCGACGGTCCGCCGACCGGGCTTACCCAGCTGCAAAAGTAACGCAGCCCGTTTCGGCATTGCGCATGCGCGTCACGGCCGCCGTGTGGCGCAACCGTGCCGTCTTCGCTGTTGCAGCAGGAACCGCCGGCGCACACGGTTTGAGCAATTCGCATGGGCGCTGCCGGATAAATGCCCCTCGGCTGGCCGGTATTTTGGTGTTACGAATTGGAGTATGAACCAGCACGCCAAGATCGACGCCAAGATCGAAATCCGCCATTCGACCTGTCCGCATGATTGCCCCTCGGCGTGCGCCCTCGATGTCGAGGTGGTCGAGGGCCGCAGCATCGGCCGCGTCAGAGGTTCGAAGCGGCAGACCTACACCGCCGGCGTCGTCTGCGCCAAGGTCGCCCGCTACGCCGAGCGTATCCATCATCCTGAACGGCTGATCTACCCGCTGCGCCGCACTGGACCGAAGGGCTCCGGGCAATTCGCGCGGATCTCCTGGGACGAGGCGCTGGACGAGATCGGGCACCGCTTCAACGCCGCCGAGCGCGAGTTCGGCGCGGAATCGATCTGGCCCTATTACTACGCCGGCACGATGGGGCTGGTGATGCGTGACGGTCTCAACCGCCTGACGCATGTGAAGAAATATTCGCGCTTCTATCAGACCATCTGCGCCAATGTCGCCCGCATCGGCTTTGCGATCGGGACGGGCAAGATCGCCGGCGCAGATCCGCGCGAAATGGCGCTGTCCGACCTCGTCGTGATCTGGGGTACCAATCCCGTCAACACCCAGGTCAACGTGATGACGCACGCCGCCCGTGCGCGGAAAGAGCGCGGCGCGAGGATCGCGGCGGTCGACATCTACGACAACGACACCATGAAGCAGGCCGACATCAAGATCATCCTGCGGCCCGGCACCGACGGCGCCTTTGCCTGCGGCGTCATGCATGTCCTGTTCCGCGACGGCTATGCCGACCGCGCCTATATGGACAAGTACACGGACTGCCCTGCCGAGCTCGAGGCGCATCTGAAGACGCGCACGCCGGAATGGGCGTCTGCGATCACAGGCGTGCCGGTGGCGGAGATCGAGGCCTTTGCCAAGGCAGTCGGCGAGACCAAACGGACCTTCTTCCGCTTCGGCTACGGCTTCACGCGCAGCCGCAATGGCGCCACTCAGATGCACGCGGCAAATTGCATTCCCGCGATCACCGGTGCCTGGCAGTATGAAGGCGGCGGCGCCTTCTTCAACAATTTCGCGCTGTGGCACTTCAACGAATCCATCATCGAGGGCCACGATGCCATCGATCCTGGCATCCGCGCACTGGACCAGTCCAAGATCGGCCGCATCCTCACCGGCGACGGCGAAGCCCTGCGTGGCAAGGGCCCGGTCAAGGCGATGCTGATCCAGAATACCAATCCCATGACGGTGGCGCCGGAGCAGGCGCTGGTGCGGCAGGGCTTTGGGCGCGAGGATCTGTTCGTCGCGGTGCATGAGCAGTTCATGACCGAGACGGCGCAGATGGCCGACATCGTGCTGCCCGCGACGATGTTCATGGAGCATGACGATCTCTATTACGGCGGCGGGCACCAGCACATCTCGGTCGGGCCGAAGCTGATCGACCCGCCCGGCGAATGCCGCTCCAACCACTGGGTTCTGCAGGCGCTGGCGCCGCGGCTCGGCGCCAGGCATCCGGGCTTCGAGATGACTCCGCGCGAGTTGATCGACGCGACTCTGAAGCTGAGCGGCCACGGCGACATCGGCGGCCTTGAGGCCGACATCTGGCGCGACCTGCAACCGGATTTCCGCACGTCCCACTATCTCGACGGCTTCGCCCATGCCGACGGCAAATTCCATTTCAAGGCCGATTGGGCGCACCCGCCATTCGGCGTGACCATGGGCGATGTCGACAAGATGCCGTCCTTGCCGGATCATTGGGCCGTGATCGAGCAAATCGATCAGGCCCATCCGTTCCGGCTCGCGACCAGCCCCTCGCGCAGCTTCCTCAACACCACTTTCAACGAGACGCCGTCCTCGCAGGCCCGCGAGGGCAAGGCCAGTGTGATGATCCATCCGCTGGATGCCGCCGCGCTCGGCATCGCCGACGGCGACGCGGTGACGCTGGGCAATACGCGCGGCGAGACCACGCTGATCGCAACGTTGTTCGACGGCGTGCGGCGCGGTGTCCTGATTGCGGAATCCGTTCATCCGAACAAGAACCATATCGGCGGCCGCGGCATCAACATGCTGACGGGCGCCGAAGCTGTCGCGCCGATCGGCGGGGCCGCGTTCCATGACAACAAGGTCTGGATCAGGAAAGCGGTCGTGGCCTGAGGGGCGCTCCGCGTTAATCTCGAGCAAATTTGCGTCGAGACGCTAAAGCGCCGCCGCGCCGTAGTTTGCGCTTGCACCTTGCGTCGCAGCTGCCGCAAATGGCGGCACGAAGCGACGGAAGCGAGCCTACCATGACCGACACCACAGCAATCATCACCGAGAAGCGCGGACAGGCCTTCTGGATCACCATCAACCGGCCCGAGAAACGCAACGCGCTGAACGGCGACGTCATCGCCGGCATCACCAAGGGCTATCGCGACGCGCATGACGACAAGGACATCCGCGTCATCGTGCTGACGGGCGCGGGCGACAAGGCGTTCTGCGCCGGCGCTGATTTGCAGAATTCCGGCGCCGCCTTCGCGATGGACCATTCCAAGCCAAATGTCGACTATGCTGACCTGCTGCGTTTGTCGCAGAACGCCACCAAGCCCGCGATTGCGCGGGTCGGCGGCGTCTGCATGGCCGGCGGCATGGGCCTGTTGTGCATGACCGACATGGCGATTGCCGCCGACAACGTCATCTTCGGTCTGCCGGAGGTCAAGGTCGGCGTGTTCCCGATGCAGGTGCTGAGCCTGCTCCAGCGCATCGCGCCGCCGCGCCTCGTCAACGAATGGGCGCTCACGGGCGAGCCGTTCGACGCCAAGGCCGCGCAAGCCGCGGGCCTGCTCAACTACGTCGTGCCCGCCGCCGAGCTCGATGCCAAGGTCGACTGGCTGATTGGCCGCATCGTCGACAAGTCCCCGACCGCGATCCGCCGTGGCAAGTACGCCATGCGCGCGATCGCCGCGATGTCGTTCGACGAGAGCATCGCCTACACCGAAAGCCAGATCGCGCTGCTCGCGATGACCGAAGACGCCAAGGAAGGCCTCAAGGCGTTCAGCGAGAAGAGGAAGCCGGTCTGGACGGGAAGGTAGAGGAGAGCACCGCTCTCGTGTCCCGGACGCGCCGCAACGCCTCGGCGTTGCTGCGCAGAGCCGGGATCCAGGGCGGCACGGGGACACGTAGCGACATGGGCCCCGGCTCTGCAGCGCACCGCCAAAAGCGCTGCGCTGCGTCCGGGGCACGAGAGCGTGTCCATCAGCTCCATTCGATTTTCAAAGAGAGTGCAGCCACATTCTCCAGCGTCATTCCGGGGCGCGCGTAGCGCGAGCCCGAAATCCATCGTGCAGCACACGATCCGGGGAAATGGTGGCGCGCCCGGAATGACAAGCTACCCCGCATTTGCCTTCAACCCCGCGGCTTGAATGCCCGCCGCCGCGCAGGCCTCGTCATTGTCAGAGGTGTCGCCGGAGACGCCGACTGCGCCGAGCAGCGTCGTGCCGTCCATGATCAGCACGCCGCCGGGCACCGGCACCAGCGCGCCCTTGGCCATCGTGTTCACGGCATCGATGAAATAGGCCTGCTCCTGGGCGCGTTGGAACAGCGCGCGCGAGCCCATGCCCATGGCGAGTGCGCCATAGGCCTTACCGTGCGCGATCTCGGCGCGCATCAGGCTGGTGCCGTCCTGTGCGGCGGCAAGCTTGAGCACGCCGCGCGCGTCCAGGATGGTCACGACCAACGGCTTCAGCTTGAGCTCGCCGGCCTTCGCGAAGGCGGCGTCGAGGATCTTGCGGGCGGTATCGAGCGTGAGGTCAGCCATGGCTGGGTTCCTTTGCGGCTTGAGAGGTCAAATGGGGTTCGGCGCGATCGAGGCTCAGCGCCAGCACGCGCGCGACGTGAAGCGCCTCGCGCTGGGTGCCGTCGTGGATCTGGTAGCGGCAGGAGGTGCCGTCGGCGACGACCAGCGTCGTCTGGTCCGCGCGCCGCACGGCAGGCAACAGCGACAGCTCGGCCATCTCGATCGAGGCATCGTAGGTGTCGGCGCCATAACCGAAGGCACCGGCCATGCCGCAGCAGCTGGACTCGATGGTCTCGACCTTGAGGCCAGGAACGAGCCGGAGCACCTGCTCGACCGGCTTGAAGGCGCCAAAGGATTTTTGGTGACAATGGCCGTGTACCACGGCCTTCTCGGCCACGCTGCCGAGCGGCAGTTGCAGCCGGCCGGCTTCGGCCTCGCGCACCAGGAATTCCTCGAAGGTCAGCGCATGAGCGCCGACCGCCTTGGCGTCGTTGTCCTTGCGCAGCGAAGCGAGCTCGTCGCGCAGCGTCAGCAGGCAGCTCGGCTCGAGGCCGACGATCGGCACGCCACGCGCTGCAAAGGGCACAAAGGCGGTCACGAGCCGGTCGAGCTCGGCTCTTGCTTGGTCGACGAGACCGGCGGAGAGGAAGGTGCGGCCGCAGCAGAGCGGGCGGCCGCCGCTTGCCGGCCTGGGCAGATGTACGCGATAGCCGCCGGCCACGAGCACGCGCAGTGCGGCGTCGAGGTTTTCCCGCTCGTAGATGCGATTGAAGGTGTCGGCGAACAGCACGACCTCGCGGCCGGCTTGCGGGCCGACGCTTTCGGTCGGCGGCACGAACACGTCGCTGCGGAAGGCGGGCAGCGCCCGGCGCGCGCTGATGCCGGCAAAGCGCTCGAACAATCGTCGCAGCCACGGGCTGCGATTGCGCAAATTCGCCAGCGCCGCGAAGCGCGAGGCGAGGCTGGCATAGCGCGGCAGATACGCGACGAGACGATCGCGCAGCGTCAGGCCATGGGACTGCGCGCGTGCCGCCAGCACCTCGATCTTCATCTTGGCCATGTCGACACCAACAGGGCATTCGTGGCGGCAGGCCTTGCAGGAGACGCAGAGTTTCAGCGTCTCCATCATCTCGTCGGACGATAGCGCATCAGGGCCGAGCTGGCCGGAGATCGCAAGCCGCAGCGTGTTGGCGCGTCCGCGGGTGACGTCCTTCTCATTGCGCGTGGCGCGATAGGACGGGCACATCACGCCGCCCTCCAGCTTGCGGCAGGCGCCGTTGTTGTTGCACATCTCGACCGCGCCCTGGAAACCGCCGCCGGCGCCGGGATAGGCAGACCAGTCGAGCTTTGTTTTCAGCTCACTGACGCGATAGTCGGGCTTGAAGCGAAACAGCGAGCGGTCATCCATCTTGGGCGCATCGACGATCTTGCCTGGATTGAGGACGCCGCCGGGATCGAAGCGCTGCTTCACCTCCCTGAAATCGGCCACGAGACGCGCGCCGAACATGGTCTCGTGGAATTCCGAGCGGACCAGGCCGTCGCCGTGTTCGCCGGAATGCGAGCCCTTGTACTCGCGCACCAGCGCAAAAGCCTCCTCGGCGATGGCGCGCATCGCCTTGACGTCCTTTTCCAGCTTCAAATTCAGCACGGGGCGCACGTGCAGGCAGCCCTCGGAGGCGTGCGCATACATCGTGCCGCTGGTGCCGTGCCTGGCAAACACCTCGTTCAGCCGCGCTGTATAATCGGCAAGGTGCGGCAGCGGCACCGCGCAATCCTCGACGAAGGAGACCGGCTTGCCTTCCTGCTTCATCGACATCATGACATTGAGGCCGGCGGCGCGGAAATCGGCGATGCCGCTCTGCAGCGCGGGCTCGGTGATCTCGATCACTCCGCCCCATTTGCGCGTGTGGTTATTCCAGCCGAAGCCGAGATCGCCCATCAGCTCGCCGAGCTGCTTCAGGCGGATGAGGTTGTCCGTCTGGTCCTCCTCGGCGAACTCGACCACCAGCACGGCATCCGGATCGCCCTTGATGGCCGCGGAGATGACGGGTGCGAACATCGCGATGTCGCGGCCGAGCGCGATCATGGTGCGGTCGACCAGCTCGACCGCGATCGGCTTGAGCTTGACCAGATGCTGGGCCGCGTCCATCGCCTCGTAGAAGCTGCCGAAATGGCAGACGCCGAGCGCCTTGTTGCGGATCACCGGCCACAGCTTCAGCTCCACCTTGGTGGTGAAGGCCAGCGTCCCTTCCGAGCCGACCAGGAGATGCGCCATGTTGTTCGGCGCGTTGCGCGGCACCAGCGCATCGAGATTGTAGCCGCCGACGCGGCGTTGCACTTTGGGAAACCGCGCCGCGATCTCCTCGGCTTCGCGGGAGCCGAGATCGAGCATTTCGCGAAACAGCGCCCGGACTTTGACGTCTGCATCTACATCGGAGAGATCGCGCGAGACTTCGCCGAAGCGGCTCAGCGTGCCGTCGGCGAGCGCGGCCTCCATCGAGAGCGTGTTGTCGCGCATGGTGCCGTAGCGCAGCGACCGACCGCCGCAGGAATTGTTGCCGGCCATGCCGCCGATGGTGGCGCGCGAGGCGGTGGAGACGTCGACCGGAAACCACAGCCCGTGCTTTTTCAGCTGCCGGTTGAGGTCGTCGAGCACGATGCCGGGCTCGACTACGCAGGTCCGGCCCTCGACGTCGAGCGACAGGATCCGGTTCAGATGCTTGGAGAGATCGACCACGAGCCCGTCATTGACGGTCTGGCCGCATTGCGAGGTGCCGCCGCCGCGCGGAGTGACCTTCAGCCCCTCGTCGCGGGCGATCGCCAGCGCCCGCAGCGCTTCGTCCATGGTCCTGGGCGCCACCACGCCAGCTGGCACGATCTGATAGAACGAAGCGTCGGTGGCGTAGCGGCCGCGGCTGAAGGGGTCGAACAGGACGTCGCCGGTCAGCTCCGACCGCAGGCGCCGTTCGAGCGAGGAGGCGTTTGTCATCCCTGATCCCGGACTGATCCAGTGAGGCTCAGCCTTACTGAGTTATTCATTATCGTTCCCGACCGACGCGTTATGAATGCAAAAGTGAGCGGGTTGGCTGCCTTCAAGGCGAGGCCGGCGCGGGCTCTTGGGGCTCGGTCAGGTGCTCGATCGCCGCCGTCCGCTTGTTGCGCAGGTGCTGGAACAGGATGTCGCTAAGCTCGCTACCGGCCCTCCGGCGCAGCGCATCGAGGATCGCCTCGTGCTCGCGCATCGCTTCCGCCCAGCGCTGCCGCTTGCGGGCGAAATTGGCGGAGTAGCGGACGCGGCGGATTCGGCCCGCGAAATTGGCATAGGCCGTCTTCAGCGTCTCGTTGCGCGCGGCCGCGACGATGCTCTCGTGGATGTGCTGGTTGGCCTGGAAATAGCCGTGCATGTCGCGGTGCAGATAATGGCCATACATCTCGTAATGCAGCTGCTCGATCGCGGTGATTTCCGCGTCGCTGATCGCCTCGCAGGCAAGGCGCCCGGCAAGGCTCTCCAGCCCTGCCATCACGTCGAACAGCTCCTCGAGGTCGCGCTGGCTGAGCTGGCGCACTCGTGCGCCGCGGTTGGGCAAAAGCTCGATCAGGCCCTCGGCGGCAAGCACCTTCAGGGCTTCGCGCAGGGGCGTGCGAGAGATGCCGAGCATCTCGCAGAGTTGCCGCTCGGGAATGCGGGCCCCTTCCGGGATGTTGCCTTCCACCACGTAGTCGCGCAGCCGCAGCAGGATCTCGCCATGAAGCGAGGCCTCGTGACGGTTTTCCTGGCGGTCGCCGCCATTGCCTGCGGCGGGGGTGATCGGAACCCCGTTGTCGGGAATCGTGGATTTCATTTGCAGCACAATAATTTGCCCGTCTGGTCGCGTCGACGTCCACAATCGAATACCAAAATTCGATTGTAATGACAAAAAATGAATGCAAAATTGGGCGAGTCAAGTCGGTCAGGGTCGCCGACTGGGAGGTTTTCATGCATCAGGGACGTCATTTCCTTCAGATTCCAGGCCCAAGCCCGGTCCCTGAGCGCGTCCTGCGCGCCATGGACATGCCCGTCATCGACCACCGCAGCGC
The DNA here is from genome assembly GCF_000482425.1 of Bradyrhizobium sp. 22. Classification (NCBI taxonomy): domain Bacteria; kingdom Pseudomonadati; phylum Pseudomonadota; class Alphaproteobacteria; order Hyphomicrobiales; family Nitrobacteraceae; genus Bradyrhizobium; species Bradyrhizobium sp. 22. The sequence continues at coordinate 193,270 of NZ_KI519400.1, read as the reverse complement.
CGAGTTCGGCGAGCTCGGCCGCGCCGTGCTCGAAGGCAGCCAGCAGATCTTCCAGACCAAGGGTCCGGTCGTGATCTTCCCCTCCTCGGGCACGGGGGCCTGGGAAGCTGCGATCGTCAACACGCTGTCGCCGGGTGACAAGGTGCTGATGGTCGAGACCGGTCATTTCGCCACGATGTGGCGGCAGATGGCCGGCCGCTTCGGCATCGAGGTCGATTTCGTCCCGGGCGATTGGCGGCGGGGCGCCGATCCCGCACTGATCGAGGCAAAGCTCATTGATGACACCGCGCACGCGATCAAGGCCGTCATGGTCGTGCACAACGAGACCTCGACCGGCGCCACCAGTCGCATCGCCGAGATCCGCGCTGCGATCGATCGCGCCTCGCATCCGGCGCTGCTGATGGTCGACACCATCTCCTCGCTCGGCTCGGTTGACTATCGCCACGACGAGTGGAAAGTCGACGTCAGCGTCAGCTGCTCGCAGAAGGGATTCATGCTGCCGCCCGGCCTCGGCTTCAACGCGATCTCGGAGAAGGCGCTGGCTGCGTCCAAAGCCAACCGGATGCCGCGCTCCTATTTCGACTGGGAGGAGATGCTCAAGCCGAATGCAAAAGGCTTCTTCCCCTACACGCCCGCGACCAATCTGCTCTACGGCCTGCGCGAGGCGATCGCGATGCTGCTGGAGGAGGGGCTCGACAACGTGTTCGCGCGTCATCAGCGGTTGGCGGCTGCGACCCGGGCCGCCGTCAATCATTGGGGCCTCGAGATCCTCTGCCAGGAGCCGGCCGACTACTCGCCGGTGCTCACCGCGGTGCTGATGCCGCCGGGGCATGACGCCGACCAGTTCCGGAAAGTCGTGCTCGATAATTACAACATGTCGCTCGGCTCGGGCCTGTCGAAGGTCGCAGGAAAGGTCTTCCGCATCGGCCATCTTGGCGAATGCAACGCGCTGACGCTGCTCGGTGCGCTCACGGGCGTCGAAATGGGCCTCTCGGTCGCCGGCGTGCCGCACCGCGCCGGTGGCGTCGACGTCGCGATGAAGCTGCTGGAGCAGCGCCCGCAGGGCAATGCCTCGCCGCATCTGAAGATCGTCGGCACGTAAGAGGGCGACTATGGCAGGGACGGCAGTCGAGGGCAGGCCGGTCCGCCATGGATGGACCAACCCTTTCGAAAGAGGACAAGCCGGTCAAATGGTGCTATTCGGCGCCCACCAAACCAAGGCTAGACCGGGAAGGACGCCGATGACCGTGCATACTGGAAGGCATTTCTTACAGATTCCAGGGCCGACCAACGTGCCCGATCGCGTGCTGCGGGCGATGGACATGCCGACGCTGGACCATCGCGGTCCGGAGTTCGCCGAGCTGGGTTTTGCCGTCCTTGCTGCGATGCAGCGGGTGTTCCGCACCAAGCAGCCGGTGATCATCTTCCCGTCTTCCGGGACCGGCGCCTGGGAAGCGGCGATGGTCAACGTGTTCGCGCCGGGCGACAAGGTGCTGATGTGCGAGACAGGCCAGTTCGCCGTGCTGTGGCGCGGCATCGCCGACAAGTTCAAGCTCGAGGTCGACTTCATCCCGAGCGACTGGCGCCATGGAGCCGACCTCGCCGAGATCGAGAAGCGCCTGTCCGCCGACAAGCAGCATGCGATCAAGGCCGTCTGCGTCGTTCACAACGAGACCTCGACCGGCTGCGTGACGCCGCCGCTGGAGGTGCGCAAGCTGCTCGATCGGATCAAGCATCCGGCGCTGTTGATGGTCGACACCATTTCCGGCCTCGGCTCGATGGAATACGAGCACGATGCCTGGGGCATCGACGTTTCGGTCGCCGGCTCTCAGAAGGGCCTGATGCTGCCGCCGGGCCTCGGCTTCAACGCCGTCTCGGAAAAAGCGCTCGCGGTCGCCAAGGCCAACCCCAGCATGCGCTCCTATTGGGACTGGCAGGAAGTCATCAACTTCAACAAGCTCGGCACCTTCCCTTATACGCCCGCCACCAATTTGCTCTACGGCCTGCGCGAAGCGGTCAAGATGCTGGAGGAGGAAGGGCTGGAAAACGTCTGGGCCCGCCACAAGCGCCACAGCGCCGCCACGCGTGCTGCGGTCAAGGTCTGGGGCCTGGAGACGCAGTGCTCCGACCCGGCCGCGCACTCGCCGGCGCTGACCGGCGTGCGCGTGCCTGAGGGCTTTGATGCCGACGCGTTCCGCAAGGTGGTGCTGGAGAACTTCGACATGTCGCTCGGCACCGGCCTGAACAAGGTCAAGGGCAAGGTCTTCCGCATCGGCCATATCGGCCATTTCAACGATCTGATGCTGATGGGCACGCTCGCCGGCGTCGAGATGGGCCTCGATCTCGCAAAAATTCCGCACCGCAGCGGCGGCGTGTTGGCGGCCATGGACGTCCTGAAGGGGCGCGAGGCGGTACCAATGACCAAGGCTCAGGTGGCCTGAACGAACTTGGAAAGTGAGCGCGTGATGAACGCACCTGCGACGACCAACGAAGACCTGCTCTACTCCGTCCAGGACGGCATCGCGCGGATCACCTTCAACCGCCCCCAGGCGCGCAACGCCATGACCTTCGCCATGTACGATCGCATGGCGGAGATCTGCCTGGAGATCAACGCCGATCGCTCGATCAAGGCGTTGATCCTGACCGGCGCCGGCGACAAGGCGTTCGCCTCCGGCACCGACATTTCCCAGTTTCGTGCATTCAAGACCGCGCAGGACGCGCTCGACTACGAGGCGCGCATCGACCGCGTGCTCGGCACGCTCGAGCAATGCCGCGTGCCCGTGATCGCGGCCATCGCCGGCGCCTGCACCGGCGGCGGCGCAGGCATTGCCGCCTGCTGCGATCTGCGCATCGGCACCGAGACGACGCGGATCGGCTTTCCGATTGCGCGCACGCTCGGCAACTGCCTCTCGATGTCCAACATCAGCCGCGTGGTCGCCTTGGTCGGACCCGCCCGAACCAAGGATATGATCTTCAAGGCGCGCCTCGTCGAGGCACCGGAAGCCCTGGCGCTCGGCCTGCTCAACGAGGTCGTACCCGACGTCGAGACGCTGCAGCGTCGCGCCGACGAGACCGCAAAGCTCGTGGCCAGCCACGCCCCGCTCACGCTGGAGGCGACCAAGGAAGCCGTGCGTCGCATCCGCCGTACGCTGTCGCGCGAAGAGGGCGAGGACCTGATCCTGAAGGCCTATATGAGCGAAGATTTCCGCGAGGGCATGGACGCCTTCCTCAACAAGCGCGCGCCGGTCTGGAAGGGAAGGTGAGTTTCACGCGCTTTCGGCTTCGTCAGCCGAAAGTCATAGGGTTCGACTGGCTCGCTTGCTTGAACCCGTCGGTGTTAGTCCGCACAATGCAGGGATAAAAGTTTCCGCGCTACAACTCAATAAACATCAGGGGACGAAACTCGTGCGAATTCCAGTGAAAGCCGTCGGCGCTGCAATGGCGCTGTTGTTGAGCACGCCGGCCGTTGCCGGCTGGGAGCCGGCCAAGCCGGTCGAGATCGTGGTGGCGGCAGGCGCGGGCGGTGCCTCCGACCAGATGGCGCGGATGATGCAAGCCGCGATCCAGAAGAACAATCTGATGAAGCAGCCGATCGTCGTCTCGCTCAAGGGCGGCGCCTCGGGTGCGGAAGCGCTGATGTACATGAAGTCCAGCGAGGGCGACCCGAACAAGGTGCTGATCGCCTATTCGTTGATCTACATGCTGCCGCTTTCGGCGAAGATCCCCTTCAACTGGCGTGAGCTGACCCCGGTTTCGGTGGTCGCGCTCGACCAGTTCGTGTTGTGGGACAACAGCGCGGGCCCCAAGACGGTGAAGGAATTCGTCGCGGCCGCGAAGGCCGCGAGTGCGCCGTTCAAGATGGGCGGCACCGGCTCCAAGCGCGAGGACCACGTGCTGACCGTTTTCCTCGAGCAGAAGACCGGCGCGAAGTTCTCCTATCTGCCCTACAAGTCCGGCGGCGAGGCCGCGACCCAGCTAGTCGGCAACCACACCGAAGCCAACGTCAACAACCCCAGTGAGAACCTCGAAGTCTGGCGCGCGGGTCAGGTGCGTCCGCTCTGCGTGTTCGACAAGGAGCGCATCTCCTACACCAGCAAAGTGACCGACACCCAGTCCTGGGCCGACATTCCGACCTGCAAGGAAGAGGGCGTCGACGTGCAATATCTGATGCTGCGCGCGATGTTCCTGCCCGGCAAGGTGACGGCCGAGCAGCAGGCGTTCTATGTCGATCTCTTCCACAAGGTGACGCAGACCTCGGAGTACAAGGACTACATGGAGAAGCAGGCCTTGAAGCCGATCTTCCTCACCGGCAAGGACATGGTGCAGTTCCTCGAGGAGGATGACGCGCTCAACAAGTCGCTGATGACCGAAGCCGGTTTCGTCGCGAAGTAACCGCTCTTCTTTCTCCCTCGCCCCGTTCTTACGGGGAGAGGGTCGGGGTGAGGGGCTCTCTCCGCGAGTCCAATTCTCACCGTGATCGCGGAGACTCCCCCTCATCCCAACCCTTTCCCCGCAAGCGGGGAGAGGGGGAATTGGCCGCATTCCGTCCCTGGCAGCTCATGTCCCAAACCGATATCGAAATCGTCGTCGACGATCCCACTGCGCCCGAAGACGATTCGCCCTCCGTCGTGTCCTCGGGCACGATCGAGATCGTCGTCTGCCTCCTGCTGCTCGCGCTGGCCGTCACGCTCGGCTACGACAATTGGCGCACCGGCGCGTCCTGGGATTCGACCGGGCCCGAGCCCGGTTATTTCCCGTTCTATCTCTCCATCATCCTCGGCGGCGGAAGCCTCTATGGCCTGATCGCGACACTCGTCTCGCACCGCACCGCGCGCCAGACCTTCGTCACGCGCGCGCAGGGCCGCCGCGTGCTGGCGGTGTTCGTGCCGACGCTGCTGTTCTGCCTGGCGATGCAGTTCCTCGGCCTCTATGTCGCGAGCTTCCTCCTGATCGCCGGTTTCATGCGTCTGGTCGGCAGGATCGCGCTGTGGAAGTCGCTGCTGACCGCCTTCGTGTTCACGGCGATCATGTTCGTCACTTTCGACGTCGCCTTCGACGTCATCATGCCGAAAGGGCCGCTCGAAGCGGCCTTCGGCCGCTAGGCGGGCCTGCCATGGAAGCTTTCGGTCTCCTGCTCCACGGTTTTGCCGTCCTGCTGACGTGGAAGATGCTCGTCCTGATGATGGTCGGGCTGGTGCTCGGCATCTTCGTCGGCGTGCTGCCGGGCCTCGGCGGTCCCAACGGGGTCGCGATCCTGTTGCCGCTCACCTTCACGATGGATCCGACCTCGGCGATCGTGATGCTGTCTTGCATCTATTGGGGCGCGCTGTTCGGCGGCGCGATCACCTCGATCCTGTTCAACATTCCCGGCGAAGCCTGGTCCGTCGCGACCACCTTCGACGGTTATCCGATGGCGCAGCAGGGCCGGGCCGCGGAGGCGCTGACGGCGGCATTCACCTCTTCCTTCATCGGCTCGCTGGTCGCGGTGCTGCTGATCACCTTCCTTGCGCCGATGATCTCGTCCTTCGCGCTGAAATTCGGCCCGCCCGAGTTCTTCGCGGTATATCTGCTCACCTTCTGCTCCTTCGTCGGACTGGGACGCGAGGCCAAGCACAAGACGGTCATCTCGATGTCGCTGGGGCTGCTGCTGGCCGGCATCGGCATGGATACCGTGTCGGGCAATCTGCGCATGACCTTCGGCTCGCCGGAATTGCTCCGCGGCATCAACTTCCTGGTCGCCGTCATCGGCCTGTTCGGCATCAGCGAGATCCTGCTGACGATGGAGGAGCGGCTGGCGCTGCGCGGACATGCGGCGAGCATTTCCCTGCGCGTCGTGCTCGGCGTCTGGAGGGACCTGCCGAAATACTGGATGACGCTGCTGCGCTCCTCCTTCATCGGCTGCTGGCTAGGAATCACCCCGGGCGGCGCGATCGCGGCCTCCTTCATGGGCTACAATCTTGCCAAGCGTTTCGCCAAGGAGCCGGAGAGCTTCGGCAAGGGCCGCATCGAGGGCGTGTTCGCGCCCGAGACGGCGGCGCATGCCTCCGGCACCTCTGCGCTGCTGCCGATGCTGGCGCTCGGCATTCCCGGCTCGGGCACGGCGGCGATTCTGCTCGGGGGGCTGATGGTGTGGGGGCTCAATCCGGGACCGCTGCTGTTCGTCGAGCACAAGGACTTCGTCTGGGGCCTGATCGCCTCGATGTATCTCGGCAACGTCGTTGGCCTGGTGCTGGTGCTGACGACGGTGCCGATCTTCGCCTCGATCCTGCGCGTGCCTTTTGCCGCGGTGGCGCCGATGATCGTGGTGTCCTGCGCGATCGGCGCCTACGCGATCCAGAACGCGATGTTCGACATCTGGCTGATGCTCGGCTTCGGCGTGGTCGGCTACGTCTTCAAGAAGATCGGCATTCCGCTGGCGCCGTTCACCCTCGCGCTCGTGCTCGGTAACCGCGCCGAGGATGCCTTCCGCCTCTCGATGATCGGCTCCGGCGGCACGCTGAAGGTGTTCTGGTCGAACGGGCTGGTCGGCTCGATCACGACACTCGCGATCGTCCTGCTGTTCTGGCCCCTGATCGAGCGCTTGCTCGGCCGGGTCGGCTGGAGTCAGCAGGACAAACCGGCGAGGCCATGACAAGCGAGTTTTTTCAGTGTCTTAGCTTGTCCTGTCGCGATAGGCCGGTTGCTCACGCCTAGTGCTTCTCCCCAAATGTTGCTGCCGGGCGACAGCCTCGGCCGTCCTTGGCGCCTATGCTCCCCCTGGATTTCCAGTCTTTCAGAGGGCATTGCAATGAAACAGGTTGTGATAGGCATTGTGGTGGCATCGCTGCTCGCGAGCAGTGCATTGGCCGCCGACCTGGCATCGAAACCCTACGTGAAGGCCCCGCCGGTCGTCGATCCGGTCTGGAGCTGGACGGGCCTCTATGCCGGATTGAACGCCGGATACAGCTGGGGCCGCGCGGACACGACCATCGCGCCGATCGCACTGCCATTCCCGGCCACGCAATTCGGCGCGTTTGGCCAGAATGTCGATGGTTGGCTGGCCGGCGGTCAGCTGGGCTACAACTGGCAGGTCGATCCGAAATGGGTCGTCGGCCTCGAGGGCGACATTCAGGCGACCGGGGAGCGTTCGTCGCGGACGGTGACCACGACAAGCGCGCGCTACGGTTCGAATATCATCGGTCTTCCCATCGGCTCCGACTTCAATTCCATTGCAACGCTCACCGCAAATCTTTCCTACGACCTGCAGTGGTTCGCGACGTTCCGCGGACGCGTCGGCATCCTGTCGGATCCGCAGACCCTCTGGTACGCGACCGGTGGTCTCGCTGTCGGCGAGTTCAAGTATTCGTCCGCGACCAATCTTGGAATCCAGGTCTTCGGGCCGGGCCTCGGCGGCACCACGCCGGTGGGCGCGTTCAGCTTTCCGATCGGGGCGGCGGTGTCCAGCAGCGATACCCGGCTCGGCTGGACATTGGGCGCCGGCGTCGAACGCAAGTTCACCCGGAACTGGTCGGCCAAGCTCGAATATCTCTACATGGATTTCGGCGCCAAGACTTACTTCGCGGGAACCGCCAACCAGGCGGACGTCAGTTTCCACGATCACGTGCTGCGTGCCGGCTTCAACTATGCGTTCACCCCGACGCCTGTCGTCGCGAAATACTGAGCTGTCCTGCGCGAACCGCCTTCCATGCCCGGCCATCCAGCAGGACAACGGATTCCTGCTGAGCTGACGGCGTGGACGTCGATCGACGCAGTTTAGGTCGTTAGCCGGCGCGATTTCGAAGACGGCTGCCGCGCGCCGGACGCCACGGCTTTGCAGCTCACCAGGCGTACTTGAACACGCCCTTACCGGAATAGCTGGTGACGTTGCTTGAGAACTCGCCGTCGAAGGTGGCGGCGATCGAGAAGCCGCTCAGCCATTTCATCTCGGCGCTGCCGCTCACGAGTGCGGAGTCGGCATCGACTTGAGCGCCGTTCACCACGAAGCTGGTGCCGGGCAGAGTCTGGAACAGCGCGGTGACTGCGCGGCCCGGATTGTAGTCGTGCGCCCAGGCGGCGCGGCCGCGTAGCGTCAGGACGCCATTCTGCATCGCGTAGGACTTGTCAGTGCGCAGGCCGAGCTCAGAGCGGGTATCGGTCAACGACTGCGAAGCATAGTTCAGCCCGAACAGCCCGCCGCCGTTGAGGCTGATTTCGGAGTAATCGGGAAGATTGAAGTTCGTCACCTGCGCCGCGGCGTAGGGCGTAATGCCGACCAGCGTCGTCGCGAAGCGATGACCGCCCTCGAAGCGGGCCGAGAATGTGTCGGCCTTGAAACGGCCCTGGAGCTGGTCGAAGCCGCCGGGCGCCACGGTGCGGTTGGTCGTGACGTCGTGCCAGCCATAGGCGAGCGCAGCCGATACGTAGGCCGGCCCGAAATTGTGCCGGCCATAAACGCCGGCCTGCAATAGGTCGGCCGAGCCCGAGCCCATCGCGTCGGCGAGCGAGTAATTCAGGCCGCCGCCACCGAGCGCAAAGCCGACCAGCGTGTCCACCGAGATCCTGTAGTCCGCGCCGGCTGCGGCGCCCCAGACCCGCGCCGCCAGATCGTGCGAGCCGACCGGTGCGTTGCCGCCGACCTGGGCCGAACCGCCATAGCCGGCCGCCCAGACGCTCCAGCGGCTGCTTGGCTGCGAGGAGAGGAGCGGCGCCTTGGTCGCCATCGCATAAGCCTCGCGCTCGCGCGCGGTGGCCGGCCGCATCGCGGCGTAGGAGGCGCCCTCATTGCCCCCGGCGAACTGTGCGACGCTGCCCGCCTTGGCGAAGCCACCGCTGCGTCCGGCGACGGTCGGGTCGAGCATCAGGTTGAGGAACTGGCCGTCGGCATTGATCGCCGCCTGGATGATACCGGTGCCGAGCTCGCCCGAGGCGGTGGTCAGCCCCGCTGGCGACAGTGCCGCGAAGGCCAAGGGAATACCGCCCCTGGTGTTGAAGAAGCTGGTCAGTGTGTTCGCGACATTCTGTTGGTTGACCTTGAGCCCGCCACCTTGCGCGAAATTGACATTGACGTTGAGGAACACGTTGTTGGGGTCGTAGCTCAGCGTTCCCTTGAGCGTCGGCACGTTGGAGGCGACGTTCGGGTTGAAGGTGCTGCCGGCCAGGGTGCCGGCCGCGGTCAGGATCGTGTACTGCTTCTTGACCGTACCCGATGTGAAGTTGACGCTCACCGCCGCGCCGCCGAGACCGGCTGCGCCCGTGACCTGGGTGAGGCTCGCATTGGCCGAGGAGACCTGGATCAGATAGGTCGAGGCGGCGGTAAAGGTCAGCGATCCGCTGATCGTCATCGGGCCGAACGGGTTCGTCGTGCTGCCGGGCGCCAGCGTACCGCCGTTGACTGCGACGCCCGCGATCGTGCCGCTGCCGGCGAGCGTGCCGCCGGCGTTGACGCCGGTCGGGCTGTTGAGAATCGAGCCGTCCACCACCAGCGTGCCGCCGTTCACGGTGGTGGCGCCGGTATAGGTATTGATGCCGGTCAGGGTCTGCACGCCGCCGGTGAGTGTGAGTCCGCCGCCGGCGCCGCCGTCGTCGATGACGCCGGCAAAGGTGCCGTTGCCGCTCGTGATCGTCAGCGCGTTGGCGCCGAGATTGATGGTGCCCGCGCCCGAGAGCGATTTGATCGCAGTGCCGGTGCTCAAGGCCGTGATGTCGAAGACGCCGTTCGCGATCACGTTGCTCGAGGTCGCAATGCTGCCATCAGTGCCCCCGGAGGTGACGAGGTCCAGCTCGCCGAGGGCCTGGATGGTGGTCGTCCCGGTATAGGTGTTGACGCCGCCGAGCGCCTGAACGGCACCGCCGGCGATGACGACGCTGCCGCCGCTGCTGCCGGCAATGCCGCCGTCCTGGATCACGCCGCCGAACGTGCTGCCGGACGTGATCGTCAGCGTCTTCGATCCCAGCGCGACAATGCCGCTGCCGCCGGGCGAACCGAGGCCGCGGATCGACGTGCCGGAGGCCGTCTGCGAGATGTCGAGCGTGGCATTTGCCGCGCTGAACGAGACGAACGCCGAGTTTGCGATCGAGCCCGCCCCCTTCAGTGCCAACGTGGCGCCGGCATCGATCTGGGTCGCGTTCGAGTAGGTATTCACGCCGGACAGCGTCTGCGTTCCACCGAAAACCTCGAGCCCGCCGGTGCCCTGGATCGTGCCTGCAAACTCGGTCGAACCATTGGTGATCACAAGCCCGTTGCCACCCATGTCGACGACGCCGGAAGCGCTGCCGGCAAGCGTCGCGATTGCGTTGAACGGAACGGCGGACGCTGCAATGTCGAGTGTCGCGTCCACCGTGACGACGCTGGATGACGAGATGCTGCCGAAGCCGGAGATTGCCAGCGTTCCCGCCGAGATCATCGTGGCGCCGCTGTAGGTGTTGGTCCCGGCCAGCGTCAGCGTGCCCGTGCCGACCTTGGTCAGGCCGCCGGCGCCGGATATGATGCCGTCGACCTGGGTCGAGGTGTTGACGCCGCCGGTCGTGAGTGTGTTGGCACCGAGAACATAATTGCCCGCGCCTTCGATCGATCCGGCCGTCATTCCGCCGCTGGTCAGGCCTGAGATATCGACGGTACCGCCGGCATTGGTGATGATTTTGGCGTTACCGCCGGTTGCCGTGCCGGTGAAGTTCGTCGTTGCGCCGTTGTTGGTGGTGATCGTGGCACTGCCGGCAGAGGCCGAATTCTCGAACGTGACGATGCCGCTGTTGGCGAGACTTGCCGTTCCGGCCGTGCTGCTCTGACTGAATTTGACGTTGCCGCCGACATCGTTCGTGATGATCACGATCCCGGCGCCGCCGCTCGCGGTGCTGCCGTTCTGAAACACCAGATTGTTGCCGGAGGTGACCTCGAAGTTCTGGGTATTGACCGTGTCGTTGTTGATGATGCCCGTTGCGTTGACGGTGAACGGGTTGCCGATCGTGAACGTGTAGGCCTGCGAGGTGTTCGCGAAGCGGATGGTGCCGATGCTGACGCCGCCGTTGTTGTTGTCGACCGCCGTGCTGCCAGCGTTGGCGAAGGTCGCGGTCCCGTCGGGCACGCCCGGGTTGGACGACCAATTGGCCGGATTGCTCCAGTCCGAGGAGCCGCCGGTCCAGGTGCCGTCCAGGGCGTGCGCGGTGACGACGCCGAGTGCGGTGGTGGCGAGGAGCATCGCGAGGGAACGGCGCCCAATGGATCGCAGCCCGTCTCCGATGCAACCACCTGCCTTTGACGGTCCGGCCATCTAGATCTTCTTCAAATCAGCAAAGGAAACAATCATGAATATGCAACCGGGGCGCATCCTCGTGCCCGACAGCCCCGCCATGTTCCCATGGCGCCGCAACGACCTGCAATGAATGGACATCCATTTGCGCCGGGTTCTCGCCTGCCGCACCCGGCATTTTCAGCCATCGTGGCTATCCGGCAACATATCCAATGGTTCGCTCGTCCCCCGTCCCACGTAGAATGGGACAACAGAGGTTCGCCGCAAGGCCTATATGAGCGAAGATCGCGAGGGGCATGGAACAGCGGCAGCCCACCTGGACAGAAAGCAGTCCGATGATATCGCAGGACTAAGATTAAGGGGGCGCTTGGATTTATTCCCCGCGGCCAAAACCACCCGGCGCGTCTACAGCTCGCGAGTTTTCTCGGTAACCTGTGGCTTCATCAATGAGAGACGTCGTGCCTGAGCGTTGGAGGTGCTCGGCGATAATTTCGGCGCGATAAGCAATGTTCCGCTGAGTGGCTTTTAAGACTCCGGCCTGTTGGGCCCGCGCAAAGATGGCGCAAATCTCCGGGAGGAAATTCGCTGCGTAGCCAACCGCCTTCATGCCCTGCTCGGTGCGGAATTCGATTTGATTGGCCAGTATGACCAAATCTTCGCCGACAAAAGGCTTGAGATTTTGCATTGCCAAGAAGGCGGGCAAGTTGCCGCTCCTGCGATACTGACGCCCTTTGGGGGGACGAATGCGGCCCAGGCCCCACATGAAGCCATTCTGAGTAATCACACGCTGGCCGTTGTCGAGGATGGCGACCTCGATCTCGATGTCGCCAAGTCGAAGGACGCCTCGATGCGTCGCCTGTGGCAAGTGTCTCGCCCAACGGGCCTTGGCGGCCTTCCGAGCGATCTCCCTCCGCTCGTCACCTGACAGCGCGGCTGCTCTTGCAGTGCCGCCAGCGGCTCGGGCCGGCACTCCCCACTGCACCTTCCAGCGCGTTCTCCGCCGTTCGTGGTCTAAACTTACTTTTCTACGGGTATTCATTCTTCAGGAATCTGGCCGGATCAGACAAAAGCAGGTATCGGCATACCAGCTAAGAGGGGCCATGTTAGTGATCGTCCGCGCCAATGTCACGCCGTGCGTAAAGCCGGATCATTTAGGACGGTTTTGACGCCTGCGGGGGAGGGGCAGTGCCAGACGGCGGTGCAGAAGGCTTTGAGCATCACATCCCCACACCGAATTTGAGGAACCGGCCGGAAGGTTGCGAGAATAGCTTGAGCAACGCTGAGCGCCTGGTAGACATCCCGTTCCTGATAGAGCTTCGTACCAAGGAGGCTTCCGAGCAATCCGCCCCAAAAGCTGTGCTTGTGAGAGCGTACGACGACACCCTTCTTGCCCACGTAGATCCAACAGGCGTCTCCGTTCTCCAGTATGATGGTCGCGTCGTGACCAAACCTTTCGTTGATGTAGAGCAGGCGCGGCATCACCAGTGACCTTAAGCTTCTTCCTTTTCGGGAACTTCCCTCGAAGCGGTTAGTACTAGTACTCGGAGTAGTTGGCTCGCTCATAACGCAGCTGCCTGGGTTTGTCCCATTTCAGATATCATTCCAAAGTCGGAACCGCCAACCAGGTAGACGTCAGCTTACACTCACCTGCCCGGCTTCAACTATCGTTCACTCCGACGCCCGTCATCGCGAATTACAGAACTGTCCAGCGCGAACTGCCTTCGATGCGAGGCCATCTTACCCGGGGGAGCGAGTTTCGGCGTCCAGCCACCCAGACTGTTATTGCTTGGATCCGACTGAATGAGCGACGGACTGCCTGACCGTCCGCGCGGCATGCCGTCAAAGGCAATTTGTTATTGACTCTTCCGGGACCACAGGGCATCGGCTTCTGGACGAGCCGATTTTGCCTCTTCGCTGTTTCGAGTGGTGCCACGGGTCGCTGCAATGAAAAGCAAGTGTCTAGGTTTGAAGCGCCCCTAATCTGTAAATGAGCATCGGCTTTGGGCTTGTGATCTGGGGAACGAAATCCGCTCCGCCTAGCCAGAGCAAGTTGGCGATACAGTACGTGTCGATTGAGCAGACAATGAGAGAAGATCGTCTTCGCCATTTAGCCTTCGGCGGTTTATTCTATCTCCTGGATCGTTGGAGAGTCAGGCACATGCCGCTTGTTTGTCCAAACTGTTCTGAGCAAGCCTCGTCGGTCACCTACGCGCAGGGACGATGCGCGGTTCGTAAGGACTTGCATTGCGACGCATGTGGCGCAACGAGCGATGTTGCTGGATGGCGATTGGCGGCAGATTACAAAAAGAGCGGGGCGAAGTTGCCGTCACTGTCCGACAACTGAAAGTTCGATTTTGTTGTTCTTCCATAACTGGGCAGTCGGTCAGGTGATTTTTTCCAGGTGGCACTTGTCGAGGCCGCTGTTCTATCTTGGGGCCCCGTAACTTTGTTGCTATGTTGGAGGATCCGCCCTGCTGCGAGACTGACGCCTATGACGTAGATCCAGCCGGGCGCAAAATCGAACAGATGCGAATTGAAAAGCGAGCTAACTATAAGGTGATCGCAGCTCAATGAGTTGAGCAAATCAGACAACGCCGGCTTCTCTCAAAGTTGCGATCTCGTCCGCACCGAGGCCGAACTCCTTCAAGACCTCCTCGGTCTGCTCGCCGAATTCCGGTGGGCGCGCCACCATCCTGCTCGGCGTCCGCGACAGCGTCACGGGTTGGCCGACCAAGCGGATCTGGCGGCCCTCGTCGTTCGGTACGTCCTGGGCGATGCCGAGATGCTTGACCTGGGCGTCCTCGAACATCTGGTCGATGGCATAGATCGGCCCGCAGGGCACGCCGGCCTCGTTGAGCTCACGGACCCAGGTCTCGGTCGACTTCGTCACGGTGCGCTTCTCGATCTCGGCGTTGAGCGCGTCGCGGTTCTTGGAACGGGCAGGAGCCGTCGCATAGTCGGGATGGGCATAGAGCTCCGGTGCGCCGATCGCCTGCGCGCAGCGCTCCCAGATCCGTCCACCGGTCGTGGCGATGTTGATGTACCCGTCCGAGGTCTTGAATACGCCGGTCGGGATGCTGGTGGGGTGATTGTTGCCGGCCTGCCTGGCGACCTCCTTCTCCATCAGCCAGCGCGCGGCCTGGAAGTCGAGCATGAAGATCTGGGCCTGCAGCAGCGACGTCTGCACCCACTGGCCCTTGCCGGACACCTCGCGCTCGAGCAGCGCGGTGAGGATGCCCATGGCGCAAAACAGGCCGGCGGTCAGGTCGGCGACGGGAATGCCGACCCGCATCGGGCCCTGGCCCGGCGCCCCGGTGATCGACATCAGGCCGCCCATGCCTTGCGCGATCTGATCGAAGCCGGGCCGCTTGTGATAGGGGCCGTCCTGGCCGAAGCCGGAGATGCTGCCATAGACGATGCGCGGGTTGATCGCGGCGAGGCTGTCATAGTCGATGCCGAGCTTCTTCTTCACGTCGGGCCGGAAATTCTCGACCACGACATCGGCCTTGGCGGCGAGGCGCTTGAACACGGCGAGCCCGCGCTCGTCCTTCAGGTTCAGCGTCATGGCCCGCTTGTTGCGGTGCAGATTCTGGAAGTCGGAACCTTGCCGCGGGCCGCCCGGCTGCTCACCGCCGGCGTCCTCGGTCAGCGCGTCGATCTTGACGACATTTGCGCCCCAGTCCGCCAGTTGCCGCACGCAGGTCGGCCCGGAACGGACGCGGGTCAGATCGAGCACGGTGAAGCGCGACAGGGCTTCCGAGGCATGCGGAAAGGGCATCTTGAAAGGCTCCGGGACAGATTGCGGGCCTACCATAGTGCCGAAAGATCATGCCACAAGTCCGCGCCGACGCCGATCCCGCCTGCCGAAATGCCATGCCTGATGCTGCCTGCAAGATCAGCGCGACAGGCGTTTCAGTTCGACGCGCGCCTGCTCGGCCAGGGGATCGTCGGGGTGGCGTGCGATGAAGAGCTCAAGGGCCTCCCGCGTTCCCTTGCGGTGCGCGGCTTCGTATTCCTCTGCCACCGCAACAGCGGGGTCGCGGGCCATCGGCATCACGGGCGCGCGCACCGCCTTGCCCTTGTCGTCGGCCTTGGCCTTTTCCACCATGACAGGCAGTCCTTCGAGGGGGTGATGGCTCAATCCGGCGAGCACGAGCAGGGCGCCAAGCAGGCGAGCTGGAAATCGAGGTCGTGTCATGAAAGCCCTGCAAATCATGGGTGTTCCGGGAACCGAGACCCTATTCGCGGCCCGTACGACTACGGGTTTTGATGGCTAACATCGTCTTATCGAAGGCGCGCGCACGCCAGTGCCCCATTTAAACCAAACGTTTAACTCTCAAGCTAGAATCATGTGCCTCCGTGGCGAATCACGCCCAACGCGTTGCTCTGGAGAGTCAATTGGCCACCGCTGTCAGTGTCAGTGCCACCAACAACGCCGAGATCGACGGCCTGCTGTCCGGTTACAAATGGACCGGCACGATCACCTATAGCTTTCCCGACGCCTCGAGCGACTATTCCAACCCTTATTACGGCGGCGACAGCGAGCCGACCACGTCGGGCTTTGCCTCTGCGCCGGCCCAGATCCAGGCGGCGATCAACTACGCGATCGGGCTGATCCTCGGTTACACCAACGCCAACATCCAGTACGCGGGCACGAACGGTGCCGACATCATGGTCGCGCAATCGCCGGCGGCCAATCCGACTGCTTACGCCTACTATCCCTTCAATTATGCGCCCGGCGGCGACATCTGGTTCGGCACCCAGTACAATTTCTCGCTGGCCAAGCTCGGCAATTACTATTTCACCACTGCGCTCCACGAACTCGGCCACGCGATCGGCCTCAAGCACAGCCAGGAGGCCGGCGGCCCAGCCAACGTCGCGGTGCCGAGCGCGCATGACAGCAGCGAATACACCGTCATGAGCTATCGCAGCTATGTCGGCGCTTCGACCACGGGCGGCTACACCAACGAGGCGTACGGATATTCGCAGACCTACATGGCGAACGATATCCTCGCGCTCCAGACAATGTACGGCGCGGACTTCACGACCCAGAGCAGCAACACCGTCTACACCTGGAATCCGGCCACCGGGCAGCAATCCATCAACGGCGTCGGGCAGCTCGCGGCGGGCGGCGGGGTCGGCGGCTCGGCCAACCGCATCTACGAGACGGTCTGGGACGGCGGCGGCGTCGATACCTACGACCTGTCGAACTACACGACGAACCTGAGCATCAACCTCAATCCCGGCGCTTCGTCGGTGTTCTCCTCCGTGCAACTGGCATATCTCGGTGACGGCCATTACGCCTCTGGCAACGTCTACAACGCCTATCTCTACAATAGCGACGCACGCTCCTACATCGACAACGCCATCGGCGGATCCGGCAACGACACCATCATCGGCAACGCCATCGCCAATACTCTGAACGGCGGCGGGGGCAACGACACGCTCACCGGCGGGGCGGGCAACGACACCATCACCGGCGGCGCCGGCACCGACACCGCGGTGTACTCGGGCGGCCGGGCCAATTACACGATTACGTACAACACGACGACACAGACCTTCACCCTGGTCGACCTGCGCGGCGGTTCTCCTGACGGCACCGATACTGTCACCGGGGTCGAATATTTCCAGTTCGCTGACGGCTCAATCTCCAGTGCCTCGCTGACAAGTCCGCCTGTGACCATCGAAGCATTCGGCGCGACGAGCTTGGTCCAGGCCGGCAACAACTTTTTCATGAACCCGACTACGGGCGGACCTGAGCTGAAGTACGGTGGATCGGCAGTCGTTGCCGGACAATTTGGAGGTTGGGTACCCGTCGGCGCAGAACAGACGTCGTCA
>NZ_KI519400.1:0-175297 GCF_000482425.1 Bradyrhizobium sp. 22 | reverse complement strand
AGTCGTTGCCGGACAATTTGGAGGTTGGGTACCCGTCGGCGCAGAACAGGCGTCGTCAGGTTATGAGGTCGCCTGGCAGATAGCCGGCACGGACCAATTCACGATCTGGTCCACTGATAGCAGTGGCAACTATGTTAGCCACACCGGTACGGTCTCGGGGGCCAGTGTTATACTGGAGCAGGCCGAGAGCAGATTCCACCAGGATCTGAATGCGGATGGAGTGGTAGGGACCTCGGCCTCAGCGAGTGGGATCGCCGATGGACATAGTTTTCACTTCAATAACGGTCCTCTATCAGGTTCGACTGATCAGGTATCGTGGGTTGTTGAGGTAGGGAACTCAATTCCAGACCTTGTTTCAACTTCATCGGCGGACGGCGGTGAGTCAGATCCCAGCTCTTCTCCGTTCACCGAACACCTTCATCAAAACGGCGTTGGCCACGAATTGGTTGTTGTCGAAGGCTTCCTAATTCGGTAACATTTTGCTGCCTGTTTCCGTCGGAGGGAATTTCCCCCTCGCGAGGCCATAGCCGCCCCTAGAAGTTTTTCGCGTGGTCGACCGAGCTTCCGAAGGTCGCAAGCGCTAGTCTGCGATAGGTAACATTCGCGCGCACTCTGGAGTTGCTTGGTCTCCCATGGCGCTTGCGTGATGGCGCGCTTGCGACGGGACCACTGGACGCTCCACGATCTCGTCGGTCCTTCTCAATCACCACTCAGTCCTCGGCAATTATCGGCTCTGATTCAACGGGGCTGAAATCCGAACCGCTCCAAGACGCCATGCCGACGATAGCTGGTCCTTCATCAATTTTCTGCCGGGTAAAGGATAGCCTGCAATCTCTCGACAACAAACTTAGCTTTTGCGGCCTCTCCTTCTTCGTTCAGATGACAATTGTCCAGGAACCATTCGTCCTTTGTCTGGAACTTCTCAGGATCGAGGTAGATTAGGTCGTGATCCGCAGCGATGCGCTGCATGATTCGTAAATTGCGGTGGAGCGCGATCGTAAAGGCGTGTTCCCTGCCAACCATATCTGGACGATTGCGCGACAGATTTTCTTCCTTGGCCTGGACGAAGCCAAACAGAACCGGGACGGCTCCATCCTCTTGAATATTTCGCACGAGCAGGGACAAGTTTCGTTCGAAGCCTTGGGTGGGCGCATGAAGAGCCGAGTCCATCGCCTCAGGTGGAGCTGGCAGTCCGCTGGTGGGGGCCGGTACGAAGACAGTGGCCTGCTCGTTCCAATTCGATGCATAAAGAAGCTTCGCGGGCCATCCGCCCCACCTCAATATGCCACGGTCCAAACTGCCCGGGGTTGGCCGGGAGGCTGCCGCCCTGAGATGACTGTATTCGGGATTGTAGTGAGGGTGCATCATCGCCATCACGTCGTTTCCGCCCTCGTGAACAATCACGATGTCGGGCTTCAGATAGCGGTGACGGAATATGTATCCGGCCAGCAACTCGGCGGTCGTTGCCGATGACAGGCCAGCGTTAATGACTTGAAATCCTGGCCCAAGCAATTGCTGAAGTACGCTCGGCCACGCGTAAGCTGGATTGAGGATATAAGGATAACTATAGGTCGTCGATCCTCCCAGGACCAAGACCTTTTTGGGTTTCAAGCCAGGCGGCCGTTCCGGCTGAGGAACGATCCTGTATCCAGATCCATCGTGCTGGAGAAAGCCGTTTGCAGAGAAATTCGGTCGGTTTACGTATAAAAGATAGGGATGCGGGAGGATAGCACTGTCGTCGCCGTAAATATCGCCGCGGCGGCCCTCTACGAAGTCGACGATCCTGATCCCGTTCTGGTGCTTTGCCTGAAAATCGTCTGACTGATAAGCCAGTTTTGCCCCGAAATTAAACCAAAGCGCAGACAGTACCAGCGAGCCGGAAAGGAGCGCGATGGTCATCGCCAATCGGATCCCTCGCCGAATCATTGTCTTGTTGCCCTACACATTGCGCCATGTTTTCAGAAATGGCACACTATCCCAGGAGGAGCAATGGTCGCGAAGCACAGCGGCTGACCGTAATGCAGATGCGAGCGTTGTGGTGACGTATACTGCTAACCGGTCCAATCGCACCAAAGTCGCGCTGGGATAGCGGGGCTAGCCCGGTCTAGCTAAGCAGTCGGGGGCGTGCAGTTGCGGGCCGAGGGTCAGTACGTGGTAGCGGATGCTGCGCAGCAGGCGTCCTCCCTCGTGAACCGCGAAAATGCATCAACGATCTCGTTGTCCTCTCCAGCAGTCTGACGAAGTGCAGTATAGTTCGGACGGATTCTGACGGGGTGTCGCCGTGCGGTTCTCCAGGCAGCGCATAGTGGACGTTTACCCAGCTTGGTCGTGCGTTCTGCGCCGGCGGCCGGACAGCTGCAGTACCAACGAACTTGTCGACATATTTGACCGAACCTGATAGCTGATCGCTTGGCGACAGAGCATCAATAGCCATCGTGGCGAGCCAAATTCCCATACAGATGCTAACCCCATTTCGACAGCTTGCAATCTCCGTGCTGCGGCGCGTGGTTGGCCGAAAAGACGTGCGGTCCTACGTTCGTCTCCGCAGGCTCGCCTTGGAAAAGAAGCTGTTCACGACGCCGATCTCACTTGCTGAGTTGCGGTCCGCGTTTCAGAGGCTCGGTATCAGGCCAGGAATGACCGTCTGGGTCCAGTCGTCCTGGAACGAGTTCTATAATTACTCAGGGAAGCCGTCGTCGGTTATCGATTTGCTTCTCGACATGATCGGTCCCGAGGGAACGCTGGTGATGTCCGCGATCCCCCTCAAGGTTGACGACCGTAAGATTCTCGAAGTCCACAGAGAACCCGTATCCACCGGCCTGATCGCAGAAACATTCAGGCGGTACCGGGGGGTCAAGCGCAGCATTCACAATTCGTCGTCGGTTATTGCGTTGGGGCCGCGCGCGGAGTTTCTCGTAAAGGACCACGAGACGACGGAGACCCCGTGGGATCCCGAATCCCCCTATCAGAAACTAATGGAAGTCGATGCTCTCTGTGTCGGGCTGGGAGTAGGGAGGTTTCTTGCGACCCTGACGCCCCTGCATGCCGTCGAAAGCATTCTTCGCCGCGAGAATCCGGACTTTGCCGCGATTTTTCACGGCTCGACCACATATCGGTGGCGTACCCGCGACGGGAATGAGGGAACGCACACCTATCTCAACCGCAATGGCCCCTTCGATGCAGCGTGGCTCGGCCGATATTATCCCCGCGACCAGTACATCGAATTCCGTCTGTCGAACTTGTGGATGTGGTCAATTCCGGCACGCGACGCGATCATGACCGGCGTGTCCCTCGGTCGCCGTGGTATCAACATGTACAGGATGCCTTGGCACAGGCGCCTCATGACCTGATACTATTTCATTGAAATTAAACGAGAAAACTCTGGTTGAAGCAACGCCGATCGGAGTATATGAAGGCGTTTTCTCAACCTCGAAGGGCTTGGATAGTGGATAAGCAGGCAGACGTAATTGGCCGATTGCAGGCTATTTTCCGGGAGGAACTCGATCTCCCGAATTTGCAGATTTCGGCGCAGTCGACACCTGACGACGTGGACGGATGGGACAGCCTTGCGACAATTCGTATCGTTGCTGCAGTCGAAAGAGAGTTCGACCGCGAGTTCGATGCTGCGCAGATCGAGAGCGTGCGCTCGGTGAGCGATTTGATCTCGATGATCGACGCGTGACGTTGCCCAGTTCTTCTCAGTCCGAGCGAGCCTGTCGTGATCAAGCCGATGATGAGGTGGCTGCCGCAACCCACGGCAAGTGACATCGAGCTCAGCCGCAGCCTTGTCGGAAGCGGTGTCGCTGATCTGGTTCGCCTGGCGCAACATGAATGGGACGCAGGCGGCCTTCGGCGTCTTGCGACATGCCTGGCCGGAATTCAGTCATTGGATGGTCAGTCCAGTGGCCTGCAGCCGGTTCGCGTGTTGCTGCTCTCAAATTCCACGTCCCGGCACCTGAAGGAAACCCTGATCGGAACCGGGCTCCGGCATGGATTGCGTGTCGATGTCATGATCTCGGAATACGAAGATCCCGAAGTCTCGCTGGAGCGCGACCGTGACGGCATCGGCACTTTCAATCCGGACATCGTGGTCCTCGCGATGGACGTGCATGCTTTCGGCTTGCGAGCGGCGCCCGGAAATCCCGAGGCCGCCGTGGCAATCACGAATCGGGCAATCGATCGCCTGCGTGCAATCCGCGAGAGCATCCGTTCCTCGCTCAAGAAGCCTGTCATCTTTCAGACTTTGACGCCGGATCCCGCGCACGTCAGGCTGCATGTCGATCGGTTGATACCGGGCTCGCACGCGGACCTTGTTGGCCGGGTCAATGCAGGATTGTCCGATTTTGTGCGAACCAGCGGCGACCTGCTGCTGGACGTCGCGATGCTGTCCGAAAGGGTCGGTCAGGAGAATTGGAATTCCGCGCGGCACTGGGCTTTGGCCAAGTATCCGTTCGCGCCAGAATACGCGCCGCTTTATGCGGAGCATTTGGTTAGGCTGATTGCGCTGAGGTTCGGCAAGTCCCGCCGGGTTCTCGTCCTCGATCTGGACAACACCGTTTGGGGCGGCACCGTCGGCGACGACGGCAAGGAGAACCTGCTGCTCGGCCCCGGCAGCCCGGTTGGCGAAGCTCATTGCGCGCTCCAGGCCATGGCGAAGGAATTGCGCGACCGCGGTATCGTGCTCTGCGTTTCCTCCAAGAACGAGGAGAGCGTTGCACTGGATGCGTTTCGCACGCACCCGGAGATGGTTCTAGTCGAGGAAGACATCGCCGTTTTCCAGATCAACTGGACCGACAAGGCGGCCAACCTGCAGGCGCTGTCGGACATTCTCAACCTCGGCCTCGATAGCTTTGTCTTTCTGGACGACAATCCTGCGGAGAGGGCGCAGATCCGCTTTGCTCTGCCTCAGGTCGCCGTGCCTGAGCTGCCCAAGGATGTGACGAAGTGGATCCCGGTCTTCCAATCCGCCTGCTACTTCGAGACGACCGGGTTCACGGCGGAAGACTGCGAGCGGGCCTCCTACTATCGGGCCGATGCCAGGCGCACGGCCCAACTGAAATCGTTCGCGCGACAGGAGGATTATCTCCAGTCGCTCGAGATGGAATTGCAGATCAAACCGTTCGACGCGATCGGGCGCAAGCGGATCGCGCAATTAATCGCAAAGTCCAACCAGTTCAACTTGACGACCAGACGTTATTCGGAAGCAGATGTGGCGTCGGCGGAGGCCGACTCACGTCGCATCACCTTGCAGATGCGGCTCAGTGACGTCTTTGGCGACAACGGCATGATTGGCGTCATCATCGCGGACATCGGTGCCGATGCGATCGAGATCGATACGTGGCTGATGTCCTGCCGCGTGCTCGGTCGCGGCGTTCCCGAGGCGACGCTAGATTGGCTCGTCGCTCGTACCCGGCAGCTGGGCAAGAGGTTCGTGCGCGGCGTCTATATCCCGACACAAAAGAACATGATGGTCGCGGATCATTATCGTAATCTGGGGTTCGAATTGACCAGCGAGCGTCCGGGCGGCGAAACCGCCTGGGAGCTCGCCGTGGACACTTATCAGGACAAGAAGCCACCCATCCGCATTCGCGATGCCGTTGGCGCGCATTGAGGGAGAGATATCTTGAGCACGGCATCAAGCCTGATCGATGAACAGCTTTTTCCGCAGCTCGCCGCGCTGGTGCGGACTCAGTATGAGAGGACTCCGGCGCATCGTGCCTACCTCGAGATGCGGTTCTCGCATGCGTCGGCGGAAGATTTCACGACGCTCGAGGAGCTGGCCAGCCAGATTCGCCAGATCGCCGGTCCGCGCCTTGGCGAAATCTGTGACGGCTACGATTTCATTTGCAAGATCGTTCGAGAAGAAGAAATCTTCTTCCGACGGAAAGGGCGATACAGGCTGCAGACTTTCGAGGAAGCCAATCGCCTCGTCTACAGCAACACCGAATACATGGGCAGGTACATGGATGGCCTGCTTTTGACCCAGATCTACTGGTCGAACCACACGGCGTGCTATCAATTCTATCGCAACGTATTCCTGAAGCAGGCGCCTGCCGGTTACGACTATCTGGAGATCGGTCCGGGGCACGGGCTGCTCCTCTATCAGGCTCTCAAGGACGAGCGATCGGGCAGCGTGAAGGGCTGGGATGTCAGCAAGGCGAGCATCGGCCAGACATGGGACGCGCTTACAATCCTCGGCATGTCGGACAAACGGCCCGAGCTTGTTCTGCAGGACTTGTACGCCGTCCCGGACGACAGTGCAAAATTCGATTGCATCACATTTTCCGAAGTCCTTGAACATCTGGAGGATCCCAAGGGCGCCTTGCTCAAACTGCGTTCCCTGCTCAAGCCCGGCGGTCGCCTGTTCGTGAACGTCCCAATAAACAGCCCTGCGCCGGATCATCTCTATTTGTTACGAACGCCGGAAGATGCCGTTGACGCTGTTAGGCAAGCTGGGTTCGAATTAGAACGTGCGGAGTTTTTTCCGATGACAAACCACACGTTGGATCAGGCGCGTAAGCATAAGCTTACCATTTCAGCGTGCATTGTTGGACGATCGAATTGACGTTATCTTCCATCCATCCTGAGATGAGCTTCGATCACATTGGTCTCGTTGTCCGGGATTTGAAGGTAGGGTTTAATACTGTTTGTGCTTTGTTGCCTATCGCTTCAGCAACGCAGGTCTATCACGATGAGCTGCTTGGAGTTTCCGTGCAATTCCTGCGCGATGTGACCAATGTCGTCTTCGAACTCATCTCGCCACTCGGTGCTAATTCTCCGGTTGCAAAGATCGCAACATCCCGCAGGGGAGTGATCAATCAGGTTGCGTACCGGGTTAAGGATCTGTCGGAAGCGGGGCGATACTTCCGCGCTCATGGTGCCACGCCAACGGGATCGGCAAAGGCAGCGATCGCCTTTGGCGGTGCGCCGGTCCAGTTCTTTCTCACCTCAGAAGGGTTCATAGTGGAGCTTATCGAGGGCGATGGAGCTGTGCGCAAGTTTCTTCCAGTGTAGCCGGAGCGAACTCCAGCCTCTTGGTCAAGAACCTGATCTCGGTCGAGCGCAGCAGCGTCCGTAACGCGATCCAAGGTGCCGAGTACAGTCCGTGGGCCGCATCCTCATGGTTGCCCTGGGCCCAGCGTTCGGGCTCGATGATCGGGCCTATTTTGCAATTGGCTTCGTCTGACTGCTGAAGGCCGAGTTAGTCGTCGGCCAGCAAATGATATATTCCTCCCCGTTCCGGGCATCCTCTCAACCTACGGTTTTGGTGGGACAAGACCCCAATGCTACTCGCTGCGTTTGCTCTGGCGAGGCTTGGCCCAATCCTAGGGATCATCGGCTTCGATTGAGGTCTCCAAACGCGCGCCGCATGCCCTTAATCACGGATGGAGCGATCGTCTCTGGGTTGAAGCGGCCGCCTAGGCCAAACAAGGGCTGAAATCCCTCCACCTCGTAGCCACCTTCCGGAATCTGTGCCGCGGTGGGAAGATAGCCGAACAGCGCGCCAAGGTAACCTGCATAAAGCCTGATCCGGCCCGCCGGTCGTGGGACGGCTTGATCTAGGATACGCTCCCAGTCGACGCAGGGTTCCGCTGACAGCGCAACGATTTCGAGCTCTTCGCCGATCTGGACGAGCTGGACAGCCAGCAGCTTGTCAGGAGCTGCCCCCGCAAAAAACTCGCCAAGCGGGATTTGGGCTGATCCGGTTCGCAAGGCAGAGGGTGACAGCCGCCTGGCCGGGCTCCCCTCGACGATGTCGCAGACTGCTGCAGCCAGGCTTTGGCTCCAGTACATCCAGTCCTTCACCGAAGGGGGAGGAAACGTTGGACCCGATGCAATAGTGCGGATCACCCGGCGAAGCCGCTCGCGCATGCCGGCACGCTGCGAGGCCGGCATGTTCGGTCGGACGTCGCCGCAAAAACCTTGCGCAAACACGCATGGTATTTCGCCAAAGCGCTCTCGCAGTGCGCGGCGCACGACCCCGGGATAATCTGCGCTAATGACATTGTCCGGAACCACCGCCGTCGGATGACAGGTGTAGTGCCAGAGCATGCCGAGTACTTGTCCATCATCGACTTTGCGAAGCAGCGCAACCGTAGCGCATTCGTCCTTGGGACCTGACGGGTTTGGTGCAAAGCTCATGCTCGTCAGCCTGAAGCCGTAGGTACGTCCAAAGGTCGGAAATGGCCAATAGCGGCGGCGGTTGATGGAATGCTCCAGCCGCCCCCGAAATACCTCCAAGTTAATCTCGGCGGGCTGCTGGCGCCCAAGCCCGCGCACCAGGTTTTCCGTGGCCTCGGCCACCTCGCCGACGAATTCGACTTCCGGAATTCCGAGACGCGCGCAAGCCTGATCGGTTGCCGGAGCGCTGTGCGTGTGCGACGCTAGGAGCATGACCTCATCGGGCTGGAATCCTATCCGGTGAAGTTTCTCGATGATCAGATTCTGAAGCTCCGTTCCGATTATCATGAGGTCGAAGCTGAAGATCAGGCAGCGCTGTCCGGAGCATTCTAGCAGAACGACCGAAATCTCGATCGGGTCGAGGACGGTCGATGTCGCCTCGCGCGATAGATAGCCCGCTAGCCGGACCGGCCGGTCTCGCGGGGTCACCTCGCATGAGGCGGCACGTGCAAGCAATTTCGCCGACGACTCCAGCTGACCTTTTAAATGTGCCATTGTTGTATTGACCAGCTCTTTGCTCATCGCGTAAGTCAAACCAAAGGCTGCAGTTCAACAGAGTTGCCGCAAATGGCGGCCGGGCGTACCGCTCTTCGTGGCGCGGAGCAGCATGAGCGTCGCAAGCTCATTCTTTGGCCCGCGTGGATTGGGGACCATCCAGTATTGGTGAGCTGCAACCCATCACTGCGACTAACTGTCGGAAATGCCAATAGCGGCGGCGGTTGACAGATTGATTAAGTTGTCCTTGAAATAGTTTCAGCGTTGCATTCGTCCGTTCTTGCTGGAGCATGTACAAGACCAGCCCGTCTGAGGCTGCGGCAAGATCGTGGACGAAATTTGCTTCGAGAATGCGAACGGCCGAATAGGTGTGATCGGTCGCAGGTGCAAAGTGGTTGTGAGAGGCCAGAAGAACAATTTCTGCGGGTCGAAACGCCAGCTTGGCTAGCTTGTTGTGGATCTTCTCAAGCTCAGAACCGACGAACAGCAGGTCGAAAGAAAACATCAGGCAACGCTGTGCGAAGCCCTCAAGCAGAACCACGGAAATTTCGATGGGATCAAGGATCGTTGAGGCTGGACGTGTTCGCGAAGCATATCCGGCTAGGCGAATTGGCTGGTTGCGGGGGGACACGTCGCAGGAGGTTGCTCGGGCAAACAATGTTAGGGTTCCGATGAACAATGACGGATAACCCCAACTGGGATGAAAATCCAAGTATATTTTGGCCTCATCATGAACATCGAGCTTTGAGGCTGTCTGATCATCAAACTTTGAGCGCAATCTCCGCTTCATCGGGCCCGCAAGCCGATAGCGTTTTTTCGGAATGCTATTGATGCGAGGTGGCACATATGGCGAAAGCGTGAAGCCCTCGATTTCCAGCCGAGCTCTGCGCATTTTTGGAGGATGGTCGGCGAACATCTTTCAGCTGCTGGTTTCCCTGACGCAGCAAATCGTTCTGATCCCACTCTTTTTGAGATATTGGGGAAGCGACACTCTCTCCGCATGGCTGACGCTTTTTGCCGCCGGTAGTCTTGTGTTTGCTGCTGATGCTGGCTTGCATGCCTGGACTCTAAACCAGTTTCTTTCATTCAGGGCGCAACAAGATACAGATCTCAAAGCCGGTCGATACTATCGGGCAGCACTGCCGATTTTCGTGTGGTTCGCGGCATTTCTCACTGTCCTTCTTCTCATCGGAATTCTGAGTTTCCCACCATCGAAGGTGTTAGGTTTCGGCTCCGAGCCGCACTTCGATCTGGAATTCGCCGTCATGACTGTCGGTATGGTCGTGACATTGCCGGTCAATCTGGCCGCGGCCCTCTATCGCGCGAGCGGACGTTATCAGCGCATCGTGAACGTCCAGACCTTTGGAATGCTGATCGCCCAGATCGGCCAGATCGTCGGAGTGGTGACGACCGGAAATTTGCTCGTCGTCGTCGTCGCTTACGTCGTTGGCCAGATCGCGACGACGCTGTATATTCTAACGATTGATGTACGTCGGCATTTTCCCTTTTTGAAGAATAGTGGGGGCTCAGAAAGTTCTCTTCGGTGGGTCGTAAAGCAATTTGCAGGAGCTTTGCCGTTTGGAGTTATGAACTTCACCGAGATCGGGCTCAGTTACGTTTCTATTCTTCTGATTGGCGCGTTTGTTTCGGACCGCACTGCAATCGCTCAATGGGGATTAACGCGCACGATTGCTGCCTTGTTGAGAGGGCTTTCCTTTCAGATGTCTCTTCCACTGGCCGCTGAGCTTGGATATGATCACTCCGTTGGATCTCGCGACAGTCTTAATAGGCTGTATGCGAGAGGGTCGGCTGTTCTGATGGCCTTCGCCGCGGCTACCACTGCTGGTGCGTTGGCTTTTTGGCAGGACTTCTTTACGATTTGGACCCACGGAGCCGTTCCCCATAACGGGACCCTGACTGCGACATTGCTTCTTGGCTCATGCGTCGGCTTACCGGCATTGCTGGCCCTCAACTACGCGAATTATAGCAATCGAGGTAATTTGCTGCTGAAGACGAAATCCCTGCAGTTGGCGATTTTCGCTACGCTTTCGTTCTTGTTAATTCCACCATTTGGACCTTTGGGGGCCGCAATCGCGCTGGTGGCGAGCGACATTGTGGCTCAAGCGGGAATCCTGTTCTCTCTCGTTGCCAAGGAGGTACTCAAACGTCCGCTAGCCCACGCGTCGTTTCTGATAGTAGGAATGATAGTCATTCTCGTGCTGGGTTGGGCGCTGGGGGGAGTTATCAGACACCTCGTGCCTGGCATGGGTATGGTCCATTTTCTCGTGGAATGTGCCACTTGGTTGATTGCGATGGGAATGGTTGCATCTCCTTTGCTCAATAGGGCGTTTCGGGAAAAGCTTGTTGCATTTATCCCTCACTGATCCGAGGAGACGAGGAACGGCACCGAACGCATTCCGTTCAAGACTTATCGCTTTGGCGGTGTAGCGCTCCTTCATTTATGAATTATCCAATTTCATCAATTGGATAGATCGAATATTAGGGGCATTGTGCGCTCGCGCTCGTTCCGTTACCACTGGCATCGCATCGCTGGCACCCGAATTGCCAGCCCTGGGCTGCAGTCGAGGGAACCCGTCAAGTGGAAATGAGCAGATCAACCAAATCGGCAATTGCGAGGACGATCCGCGCTAATCCAATTGCGCGTAAACTGGCCCATCTTGCTGAGGTGGCGCTTTTCGGATCCGAGATCCGGGAAATTTTTGCGAAGGGCCTGTTGGCCAAATACTACCGTAGCATGTTTCGCCGTCAGTGGGCTTGGCAGGTCTACGGCGAGCCGCATTTTAGCATTCATTCCGGCGCCTTTTTCGGACTGCTCAATGGCGATCTGGGACAGGGTATTTACGCCTTCACGCGGGCATTCCTTTCAGCCGAGATCATCCGAGAGGGCGACAATGTGCTAGATATCGGTTGTGGCGATGGCAGTTTTACCAAGCGCTTCTATGCTCCTCGATCTGCTCTTGTCGATGCCATCGACATCGAAGAAAGTGCCATCAGCTACGCAACGACGCACAACGGTGCGGTGAATATCAGCTATCGCCGACTTGATGCGGTGAATGAGCCATTTCCTCGTTTGGGATACGACGTGATTATCTTCGATGGTGCCATCGGACATTTCACACGCGAAGGCTCTTCTGCTGTCCTGGAAAAGATTTCCTCGGCGCTTGCTCCTCAAGGCGTATTTTGCGGTTCTGAAAGCATTGGTCCGGAAGGGCCGGATCACTTGCAGATATTCCAGACCATTGACGACCTGCGCTCGTTGTTGCAGGAGCGGTTTCGGCACGTTCGCGTCAAGCAGCAGAGATACCCTGTAGAATTAATGGCTAATGACCGCATCGAGGCTTATTGGCGTTGCGCGAATGCCGATGGCGTTCTCGATGAATTTGACTGGAAATAGCGTGGATTACCATTTGACCGCTGGCGCTCAACGAATAGCTTGCCGCTGCCGGGCGCCACACGTTTTGGGTTGCAGTGACTTTACCCTTGCGGTAATCAGCGGATCCTGAAGCGTTTTGACATTTCCAGGCTTGACGGGGTGGAACGATTTGAATGCGTTGGGTGCGAAGAGTCCAACATTTGGTGGATGTCTATGGACGCGGATTGCCAACAATCAGCCAGCACGTTCACGATGCGAAGGTTCTGGCGGCAAAGGCGCTGGTTTCGCAAATCGCAAGTTTGGGAACGCTTGATGATATTCGGATAGCCGAGTTCAAGGTATTCTCTCAATTTGGCGAGGACGGCATCATCCAATATTTGGTCAGAAAGGCACAAATTGCGCCGCAGAACCACACTTTTGTCGAGTTCGGCGTCGAGTCTTATGATGAGGCCAATACGCGCTTTCTTGTCCTCAACGATAATTGGAGGGGGCTGATCATAGACGGCTCCTCCTCCAACATCCGCAGGGTGCGCAACAGTTCAATCTATTGGCGTCACAATCTCACAGCGGTTGACGCGTTCATCGACGCTGACAATATCAATGACATCATCCGGAGTGCGGGCGTTTCCGGCGAGATAGGTCTGCTCAGCATCGATATCGATGGAAATGACTACTGGATTTGGGAAAAAATCGACGTCATAAGTCCGGTCCTTGTTGTGGCAGAATACAATAGCGTTTTTGGTGCGCGGCACGCGGTGACCGTCCCGTACCAGAAGAATTTCGTGCGCGCCCGTGCCCATAGTTCCCAACTATACTGGGGCGCCTCTCTCAAGGCGCTGGTTGAACTTGGTCGCCGCAAAGGCTATGCGTTTGTAGGCTCCAACAATGCCGGCAACAATGCCTTCTTCATCCGGCTAGATCGGCTCAATGGCCAGAAGGAGTTGACCGCCGAAGAAGGTTATGTGGAATCGCAGTTCCGTGAATCCCGAGATGAGAATGGAAACCTGACATTCCTCTCGGGGGCGGCCCGCCTGCATGCCATTTCGGAAATGCTGGTTTTCGATCTTGAACGGAATGCGGTTGTCCGACTCCGCGATCTGAATTGATCTCCTTGCTGAAGAATTGGGGGTGCCGAATGGCTTTCGAGGTAGTTGAGCGCGATGGCAGACGATATGCCGAGATCATCTGGGCCGATACTTCCGTCGAAAAGACCATATTTTTCTCCCCAATGGAATCATCCTTTCAGTTCGGTCTCCTCGCGCACGAGGCGAGTTTCATTGAGACGCCGCACTATCATCCGCAGATCAAACGAACGATCAACGATTTGCAGCAGATGTTCGTCGTTCAGAGGGGCGTCATCGCAGTAGATTTCTTTTCCGATAGCGGGGAGCGGTTTCGCGAGGTCATTCTACGGCAAGGCGATGCAATCCTACTTATTGATGGCGCGCACTCGGTGCGAGTGATCGAGACGATGCAATGCGTGAGCGTCAAGCAGGGTCCGTTCCTCGGAGCCGAGCGAGACAAGGTCGACATAAGAGTTAAGCAATGATCCCAGTTTTTGAGCCAATGATTGGCGATACGGAGATCGCCTATGTCACGGATGCGTTGCGCCGAGGTGAGATTTCCGGAAACTTCGGCACCTATCTGGATCGCTTCGAGCAGGGGTTCGCGGCTTATTGCGGCTGCAAGCACGGCATAGCGGTGACTAGCGGCACGACCGCCCTTCACCTCGCTGTTGATGCTGTCGGAATTGGATCGGGGGATGAGGTCCTGATCAGCGCCAGTACAAATATTGCGACTGCACTCGGGGTCTACCACAACAATGCGATGCCGGTTCCTGTTGACTCAGAGAATGTGACTTGGAACCTAGATCTTAATCTTCTAGAATCATTGATAACGCCGCATACGAAGGCAATTATTCCGGTCCATCTGTTCGGCCATCCAGTCGACATGGATCAGTTGATGGACATTGCGAGGCGCCATGGCCTTTTCGTGATTGAGGACTGTGCCGAATCTCACGGTGCGACTGTGAGGGGGCGCATGACCGGTAGTTTCGGCGATATGGCCTGCTACAGCTTCTACGCGAACAAGGTGATCACCACCGGAGAGGGCGGCATGGTGGTCACCAATGATGACCGTTTAGCCGAGCGGCTCCGTCTGCTGCGCAACCTGGGCTTCACCAAACCCCGTTTCCGCCACGATGTGGCAGGCTACAACTTCCGTATGACAAGCTATCAGGCGGCGATGGGACTCGCCCAGCTGGAAAAGATCGACACGATCATCGGCAAGAAACGCCGGGTGGCCGCCAAGTATAATGAGTTATTAGCGGAGGTGCCGGGCCTTCGGCTGCCCTTGGAGCTCAACTGGGCCAAGAATGTCTACTGGATGTACGCAGTAACAGTGGAACCCGAGTTTGGCTTGAGCAGGGACGAGCTGGCCAGCAGGCTTGCGCAGGCGAACATCGAAACGCGTACCTTCTTCTGCCCGATGAATCGCCAGCCTGTCTTGAGGAAACTTCCCGGGTTTCGCTTAGATGACTGTCCTGTTGCCGACAGGCTGTGGGAAACCGGCCTCTATCTGCCGTCCTCACCAACCTTGTCCGACGAGAAGCTAGAATTGGTTCGCGACGCGATCGTCGCTGCAAGGAACTGATTTTTCAGATGCACGTCGCTGTGGTTCTGCGCGATATTGAGCCGCAGGCTGGAGGTGGGTTTACCTTCATCCACGATGTCGCTGACGCTCTTTTTGGTCTTGCCGCCGAAAGTCCGCACCGCTTCACGGTGCTGGCACCTGATGCTTACGCGGATTCGATCCGCGGGCGCAAGCTGGCCAAAAACGTGACCATCGTTGCGAGCAGCGCGTCGTCCTTACTCGACCGCGCAACCTCGTTGCTGCGCCACTATTTGCCGATCTTCGGCTATTTCTGGCACCGAGCTAGCCGGCTCGAGCGGCAAGTCACCTCGCTTGGCATAGACATCGTTTGGCTCCCGGGCGGGACCTACGAGACATATGATACTCCCTACATCACCACCGTCTGGGATGTTCAGCATATCACACACCCCTGGTTTCCCGAAGTCAGCGCGAATTGGACCTGGGATCATCGGGAACTGTTTTTGACGCGCCATCTGCGTCGAGCAACCTCAATCATCGTGGGCACGCGTGTAGGCAAGGATGAGATCGTTGGATACTTCGGTGTCCCCGAGGAGCATATCGCGATTTTGCCGCATCCTACCCCGAGCTTCGCCTTACGAGCATCGATGACTGCCGTGCCGCAAGTGCTGCCGCCTGACGTTCCAAAGAACTACTTATTTTACCCAGCCCAATTCTGGCCGCACAAGAACCACATCAATCTGTTGAAGGCACTGCGACTTGTTCTGAATGAGGACCCTACCGCACCTGCGCTTGTTCTGGCCGGATCGGACAAGGGTAATCGCGCTTTCGTTGAGCGCTGCGCCGCCGAGCTCGGCATTTTGCACAAAGTGATCTTTCTCGGCTTCGTCCCCACGGGTAATCTGATTGCGCTGTACCAAAATGCACGTGCGCTGGTCTACCCGTCCTTTTCTGGTCCGGAAAACCTACCGCCCCTCGAGGCGTTTGCGCTGGGATGTCCCGCGATCGTCTCGAACTACCGGGGCGCCGAAGAACAATTGGGCGACGCGGCAATTCTGGTCGATCCGGCGAGCCCGGCCGCCATCGCTGAAGCCATCACGCGGGTGCTGACCGATGCATCGCTGCGGGTTCAATTGATCGAGCGTGGAAAGATACGTGCAGCCAAATGGACGGGCCGCGAATTCGTGAGCGGCGTATTTAATATCCTCGACGCGTTCGAGGCGCAGCGCTCCTGCTGGAAGTAGTCGCCCGAGGCCCAGGAGTTGCTTTCCGGTGTCCGGATCCGATCAGCGGGCCTGCTTCGAAAAAAGGTAGGTCTCGGTCGTCGAGTGATGCCCCGTCACGTCGTGGACGTCGTAGGGGATGCATGGCCATTCGTGCTCAAGGCGGAGCCCGGCGCTTACGCACAACGAGATCAACTCCTTCTTATTAAATATGATCTCGGCGACTGGTCCGCCATACGCATACTTGCTGAGGAACATCGTCTGGTGCTGATGAACGGGCACGGTGTGCAGCACACAGTAGCGCGACGCGACCCGTGCAGCCTGGTGCACCGCCGCCTGATAGTCGACGATGTGCAGGAGAGAGACACCGTTGAACACGATGTCGAACGTATTGTCGCCATAGGGTAGGCGTGTGGCGTCTCCGAATTCGAAGGCGGCCGACGGATAGTGCGCGCGAGCCCGCGTGATCATGGCTTTCGAATAGTCGACGCCGGTGTAGCGGACGCGTCCTGGTAGAAGGGTCGCGAATACTTCGCAATAGTAACCGCTGCCGCATCCGACCTCAAGCAGGCTCGGATTGGCAATGCCGGTCGCGGCAACAGTCTCGATTGCCACCTGAAAATCGATCCGCGGTTCGCCGCGGTGCATCGCGGCAAGCAATCTCGCGTAGGCGCGCTCCTGCCGTGCTACGGTGCGCGCACCAAACCATCCGCTGGTCCAACCCGCCATGGCTCGCGCCTCTTCCGGCCCGCTGAGCAGGCGGTAGTCTGTGGATGCCAGAACGTGCCGACGCAGGATGGGAGTCGCCTGGATGATGCGCTTGCCAACCTGTCTAACGGGACCGGGAAGCTTCATCGCCGCGCCTGTATGTCCGCAGTGAATCCGAGGATTTCGGTAACGCGCTGGCGGTAGGTATGCTGCGCCAAGGTCCTGTCCTGACCGGCGCGAGCGATTTCTGCCCTGGCGTCGTCGTCCTCGATGTAACGGGCGATCTTAGCCAAGCAATCATCGATGCTGTGCCATGTCGCGACTTCGAGCTCCGGGGTAAACAGCGTATCCAGGTTATCCTTGAAGTCGGTTAGCAAAAACGTGCCCACGCCTGTGGCCTCGAACAGTCGCATATTGCCGGCCTCCTGCCCGGCGAGATCAATATGTGAATTGAGGGTGATGCGGGATCGGCGCAATACCTGATACATGTCCGCGCCCCATACTTCGCCCTGGAAGCAGCGATGAAGCGGCGACGAGGCTGGCAGAGTCTGTGGCCGGTTTCCCCATAGCTTGAGATTGTAGCGCTGGGCGACCGCCTCCAGGAGCGCAATTCGCTGCTGGTGGTCGACGGAAACGGTTCCGACAAAGGATATGTCTGTGTCCAGCGCAGGTGCTGCGGGCAATACTTCGAGAATGGCCGGCTCGAATGCGAGGTGATTGACCTCGGCGGAAACACCGAGGGCTCGGAACAACCTTACGGTTTTCGGCAACTGCGAGATCATCAGATCGTAGGCCGACCAGTCATGACCGCGCGACGGCTCTATTCCGACCTGGCCGATCAGTACCGGGTTGCCGATGCTCTTGATGCGCTGCGCAAGTCGGGTGTCGACGTGAAAGACATCCTGGTTAAGTACCACGTCGGGCCTGAAGTCTTCGATCTGGGCAAGGAGGATCTTTACCGCCTGCTCGTCCAACGATGGGCTGAGGCCAATCCTGCGGGCGAGCGGCCTCAAGAGCGGCTTGAACGGCTTGACGGAGCGCTCGAGCCAGTTCGGAAGGGTACGCCGCTCTCCGCTGCCTACCGATTCGGGAGCTTTGATCGCCATGCCGTGCGCGCGGGCCCAGGCGGTCTGCAGGAATGGATTGTTAACGTGGATCTCCGCTGCCGAGTGCTTAAGGCCTGCGAAATTTCTCGAGTAGAAGTCGGCGACGCCGAACAGGCTGGCATTCCGCGCCGCCATCTGCACGTCGTAGGAGGCCTGTTCGAGCTCAGGTTGGCGCTGGTAGAACCACAAAAGAAAGCGCGGATAGTCGGTATTGAGCACTAGGATACGCATGGGCAATCAGACTGCAGTGCGACAACCCTAATTGCCCTCAATCCAGACCTTGTAGGCTCCGCTGGTGGTGGCCTCCCGCCGTCACTCCTCTCGTGATCAAGGTGCCAACGAACCGTCCGCTCGATCTTGCTTTTGAGCTCAGTGTCACCGTGGCTGCCGAGTTCATCGCCCGCCCTGCTCGCACCGCGGTAGTCGTGACCGGAGCGACCGGCGAGATAGCCCGTAAACGAACGGGAGGTCCGGGCAGTCCCAGCCGGGCATGAGGACAAGCTCGCCAGGAAGCCCTTGTCCCGGCCGGATGGGCGGTTCATCGAGTCGCGGATCAGGTCGACCACGTTGCGGTTGTCGCACTCATTGTGGGGCTGAACGACGTCGTGCTCGGGCACGGAAAACAACACCGCCACCCACCTGGCATGCTCCAGATTATGGCCGATGAAGCCTGCACGTCCGGTGACCTGAACGCTATGAATTCGAAGTTCTGGATCAACTCTCACTTTGAAGGAAGCCTGCCTCGAAGAAATGGCGGATACAGACCGCAGGTTCAAGCGATGTCTTACAGAAGGTCGGGATTGGATGAAATACTATTGCTGATCGTGCTCCGCAATAGGGGCCGGTGTTCTGACCGTCAATAGGCGAGGCAGGCAAGCGTCCCGGGGCGCGATTAGGTTTACTTCGGTTCAAAGATCTTGTTAGGAACCAAATACCAAAGCAGAAAGAGGAGGGCCGCTCCGTTGGAGAGCAATGTGGTGGTAAGCGGCACGTTGAGGAAGACCTGCGGTAAGATCGCGCCGGACATAAGAACGAAGCGGAAAGGCAGGTGAGCCGACAGACAGTTGCCGAAAGCGATTACGAGTCCGCATGCAAGCGCCGATAATGGGGCAAGCTTCAATCCTACCGATGCCACGCCTTCAGTTGTAAACAGCGAGCCGTTGAAATTACCTACATTGTAGGCTCGGGCCATAATGATCGAAAGTTGATCAGTATACGGGCAGTTCGCCAGCGGCTTCAGAAGCGAGATTTGGCAAAAATAGGTGAGCTCATTCCTCGAAAAGAATTCGCTGTAATAGTCTAACGCACTCGCCGGGATTGCGATCATTCGGAAGTTGACGCTGCCGAAGTACAGCATCGCTCCTTCTTGGAACCATGAAATCAGTACCAGTCCGCCCAGCATGGGCAGCATTAGCGAGAGGATTGATGCGATTCTCGCCTCGAAAGCCATCGATAGAACCGCTACGCCGAGAAGCCAAGCGGGGGCAAACAGAGTCACTTTGCTAAGCGTAATCGGGTAGAGGAGCAGAAGCAAAACCAACACGATCGCCATCCGCCCATAGTTGCGCCTCATCGCGAAGCACGCAAAAGCAAAGGGTAAAAGCGCGCCAGTGCATATTCCGATCAGGTATTGAAGGGTGGTGGGAAGCTGCAACTCGCCTCGAAAATTATAGATATCGAAAAGTGATACTAGTCTAAAATTGTATGTAGCTCCGGATACGATCACGCCCGCGGCAAGAATGAGGATCGCATACAGTATGCGCTCAAGTGACCGTTCCGACATTTCGTAGACCGGCTTGAGCGGCAAGGTAATAAAGAGCACCGGCAGCAGAAAGCCGGTCAGAGAAAGAACCGCGGACACGCGAGCCAGGAAGTGATCGTAGTTCAGCGGGGTGAAGTAGCTCAACCAAATAAAGCCAAGTATCATTGTGTAGAAATAGAAGCCGATGATATAGCCGAAGCTAAATCTCGCGAGCGTGAAGAGCGGCGAAATCAAGGCTACGATCAATATGGACAGAGCGGCGTCATAAAACCGGTCGGTCTCGAAGGATATCTTGAAGAATGACTGATAGTGCTCCAAGACGTAGACCATTGATAAGCAGCTTATGATAACGTGCAGGTAGATCAGGAATGTTGGCCCTGGGCCCGCGAGCCAGCTTGCCCTCACGTCGTAGCTGATCGTATCCGTGCTTTCGGTCATGATCGCAGCATCAAGCGCTATCTTCCCCGACCGCCTTCATGGCCTTGAGCCGTACAGGTTATGCATCAGAGCTGCAGCTCCGAATCCAAAGAGCGCGGATACCACTAGCGCAGCAACAATTAGATAGAGCCGATTCGGTCCCACCGGCGCCGGGATCAGAGCGGGAGGACTCAGGATGCGCGTCTCTGGTGCCTGTTCGCTTTCAATGAGTGATACGGTCCTCAACTGGTCCTCGATCTGCTTGTCAGTCTGAATGAGCAGGCTGGCCAAGCTGAACTGGACAGAGGCGAGAGAAACCAGCGATGCTGTCGGTAATTCAAGCTTTCGGTCTTGACGGCGATCTTGCAATTGCTGTTGCGGGGACGAATCAGCAGGTATCCTAGCAGACTCGCTTCGGAGTTCAATTTCAAGAAGCCCCGCGTTCTTCACTTGTCGTTCGATCAAGTCGCGCTGTTCCTGCAGCGCTCGCAGGAGGTGACGCGCGGATTCTATTCGGATTTTCCGCCTTTCCTTCAACGTCTTCAGAAAAGGCGCGCGGTCCTGGATCACTTTGTCTAGAATGATCTGCTGAAGTTCTTTCGCGTTCTTTTCGAGCTCTGCGGGTATGGTGTTCTGGATAGTGATCGATCGTCCGATAGCCTCGGCGCGTAGGGCTTGAAGTGGTTTCGGAGCTGATGCGCCGCTGTTGGCAACGGTCACGATGGCCGAAGAAAGATAGGGGCCGGCAATCTGCCGCGCGACCTGCTCGGGAGATTCGATCGGGTCCTGTCTGCCGTCGACGGTTGAAAAGCCGATTTCAAGCAGTGATTGTACAACATAGTGCGGTCGCGTCAGGAAAATGACTACACAGAGGATCAAAAACGTTCCCGCTGCGACCACGAAGGAAGTCCGCACCGGTAAGCTATGGAGAGTCCATCCGACCATCTTGAATTCGTCAGCTCTCACTGAAATCGCTCTACAACTACAGATTTCGAAGGCTTCATTCGGAAATAATTCTTAGCTGAAGCTTCATTCCAAGTCCACGGTCGCCCCTTCCGGGCGGAGTTCCTTCGAAATTCTAGTGAATGAGCAGCCCGACGCGCCAGTTCTCCCCGATGGCTGCCGTTACACTGTTCGGAGATGGGGGAGTGGCAGCCTTAAATTGCTTGATTTCCTGTTGCTTTTGTCCATATAGATCACGCGTCGTTCCGCAACCCGCACGCTCGTGGCCGGATCGCTAGCTATCGTTGAGGCTCTCGTTGGTCCAGCGGGCGATGATGATCAGCAGGGAAGGCTTTAATGATCAAATTCGGCCTGCTAGGGTGCGGGCGTATTTCCAAGCGTCACTCCGACCTCTTGGGGGGCGGCCACATCAAAGGCGCCGAGCTGGTCGCGGTCTGCGATAGAGAGCGAGAGCGGGCGGATGCGATCGCTTCCAAGTTCGGCGTTTCCGCCTGCTATGAACCCGACGAGTTGCTCTCACGCAAGGACGTCGATGCGGTTGCCGTGCTGACGCCTAGTGGCCTGCACCCGCAGCATGCGATCGCCTGCGCTCGCGCGGGCAAGCACGTCGTGGTCGAAAAGCCGATGGCGCTGCGGCTGCAGGACGCGGACGACATGATCCGAGCTTGTGACGAGGCAGGGGTGAAGCTGTTCGTCGTGAAGCAGAATCGCTTCAATGTTCCGATCGTCAAGGCGCGCGAAGCGCTTGAAGCCGGCCGATTCGGGAAGCTCGTGCTCGGCACGGTCCGCGTGCGCTGGTGCAGGGAGCAGGCTTACTACGATCAGGACGCCTGGCGCGGCACATGGGCTTTTGATGGCGGTGTGCTTACCAATCAGGCCAGCCACCACATTGATATGCTCGAGTGGTTTTTTGGAGACGTCGTGAGCGTCCATGCGCGCAGCAGTACTGCCCTTGTGAAGATCGAAACAGAAGATACTGCAGTGGCAACTCTGAAGTTTCGCAATGGTGCTCTTGGTATCATCGAGGCCACCACCGCTGCGCGTCCCACCGACATTGAAGGCTCGCTGTCGATCCTCGGGGAGAAGGGAACCGTGGAGGTCGGGGGCTTTGCAATGAATCAGATTCGGCATTGGCGCTTTGTCGATCAACTGCCATCGGATAAAGAAGTAATTGAAAAGTTCTCTGTTAATCCACCCAACGTCTACGGCTTCGGCCACCAAGCTTATTATGAGCATGTCGTCGAATGTTTGGCCGAGCGCGGGGCCGCACTCGTCGATGGATTTCAGGGCCGCAAGAGCCTGGAGCTGATTTCGGCGCTCTACGAATCCATAGAGACTGGACAGGAAGTGTCGCTCCGCTTCGTGCCGCGTCGCAGTCGACTTGGCGTCCCCTCATGAGCAGTCCGAAACTGGCTCAGGCCGGCATCCGCGACGTCGCATTTGGCGCTGGGGTGAAGGTAGTTGAACCCTGTAATCTCTATGGCTGCACGATTGGCGACAACTGCTTCATCGGGCCGTTTACCGAAATCCAGAACGGAGTGGTGATCGGCGCGCGGACGCGTGTGCAATCGCATAGTTTCATCTGTGAGCTCGTAACTGTAGGCGTGGATTGCTTCATTGGCCACGGTGTGATGTTTATTAACGACACTTTTGCACGTGGCGGTCCCGCGAGAGGCCGAAAAGAACTGTGGCGCGAGACCAAGGTCGGGAATCGAGTGTCCATCGGCTCGAATGCGACCATCATGCCGGTGCAGATTGTCGACGAGGTTGTGATCGGTGCTGGCGCTGTCGTGACCAAAAACATCATGGTATCCGGTACCTACGTGGGTAATCCGGCCCGGCTACTCATCTCGGGGAAATAGAGGCATGGTCGTTCCCTTTGCTGACCTTCAGCTTCAATATCAGACCATCAAGCGCGAGATCGACGCCGCAATGGCCGACGTGATCCGCGATAGTGCTTTCATCCGCGGCCCGTATGTGGAGTCTTTCGAGCGCGAGTTTGCCAAGAGTGCATCCGTCGAGCATTGTGTGTCCTGCGCCAACGGAACGGATGCGCTTTATCTGGCAATGGCAGCGCTGAAAGTGAGGCCGGGCGATGAGATTATCACCACGGCCCATTCGTGGATTTCGACTTCCGCGATGATCACTCATGCCGGTGCAACGATCAAATTCTGCGACACGGATGGCGTTACCTTCACAATCGATCCGGCGGCAATCGAAGCCTCGATCACGCCGCGCACGGTTGGGATCATTCCAGTTCACCTTTATGGTCAGCCGGCTGATATGGACGCGATTATGGGAATCGCGAGGAAGCACGGATTGTGGGTGATCGAAGATTGCGCACAGGCGCATTTAGCGCAATTCAAGGGAAGGGCGGTCGGGACGTTCGGTAACGTGGCAACCTATTCCTTTTACCCGGGCAAGAATCTCGGTGCGATGGGCGATGCGGGCGCAGTGGTCACTAACGATGCGGCTCTTGCCGAGCACGTCGCGATGCTCGCTCGCCATGGCGGGTTAGTAAAGCATCAGCACCAGATCGAGGGGATCAACAGCCGGCTGGATGGTTTGCAGGCTGCTATTTTGTCTGCCAAGTTGCCGCATCTGGCGGAGTGGACGAGGGCGCGCCAGGAGGCCGCAAGATTTTATGATGCGGCACTAAATCAGATCAAGGGCCTGCAAACGCCTCATGTTGCCGCCGGCCGAGTTCATGTTTATCATCTGTATACGATCAAACACCCAAACCGAGATGCTCTAGCCTCTTACCTAAGTGCGAACGGTATTCATACGGCCATAAACTACCCTACTGCCTTGCCGTTCTTGCCTGCTTACAAGCGCTTTGGTCATCGTTCTGAGCAGTTTCCGAGGGCATTTGATGATCAGAACAAGATCCTTTCGCTCCCGATGTTTGCCGAGATCACTCGTGAACAACAGGAAGAGGTCGTGAACCTGGTTCGCGATTTTAGTTCCTGAGATGCGCTCAATAGATCTGTGCGGCACTTAGTTGCTCATTGAGGCATGTTGTACAACTACGATTAAAGGTCGCCGTGAGTGTTGACACGCGTCGCGCCGTCACCGAGCGTCTCTACGTATTTACTGTTTCAGTGAGGAACTGGTAACAGAATTGAAGGGTCGAGAAGGATATTTTGAGTCTGCTATTGAGGTGTTCTTGTGAGCGATGTTGTGCGGGCTCCGCGGCCTGCGGCATCACGATTGCCGAATGTTAAGATGGAGTCGCTGATGCCGACATTGCTTCAAATGCATTTTGCCGCTCGGCACGCGATTGGGGAGACGATAGGCCCCATAGTCACGAGCATCCTGACGGATGCTGTTCTGGAATTCGGTAGTGCGTGACCGTTGTTCTCCGTAACGACGCTTTGCGAAGTGATATCGGCAGCCTCTGATGCATTCTACAGGGAAGGTCGTCGTAGCAAGCCAGCATTACCCGCCGGACCATAGTACAACGGCGTCTATTATGTCTGACATTGCGTGTCGCCTTGCGCGAGACCATCAGGTTGTCGTGTTGTCGGGTACTCCTGGGGGCCTGCCTGGCGCTCTGAACGGACCGGGCAAGCCACACGTGATTTCGGTCAAGAGTCGGATCACAGAAAAGGCGGCGCTAGTCCGGCGCGCGTCGGCCGAGGTCCTGTTTGCTCTGCGAACGTTTGTGGCCCTCACAAAGGAGTTGCGGCGCGGAGACGTTGTGCTCACTGTGACAGCGCCCTTTATGCTACCTTACGCCGTTGCTGCGGCCGCGAAGTTGAGGCGCGCCCGGTCTGCGCTGATCATGCACGATCTCTTTCCTGATGTGCTCGTCATGGCGGGTCTGTTGAAGCCCCATTCTATCGTGACCGCCTTGATCCGTGCGGCGAACGCTTGGATGTTTCGCGCGCTCGATGCAGTTATCATCATTGGCCGCGATGCCGAAGCCCGGATAGTGAGCTATCGTGGGGTGAAGCACGGGAAGGTCCGTTTCATTCCGAATTGGGCCACGATTGTTCCCTTCCTGCGCCCCGTTAGCTTTGAGAATCCCTTCCGCCGCGTGATTAAAGCGCGCTTTGTTGTCGGCCTGTCCGGCAATCTCGGCTTTACGCATGATCCGGAGATCGTATTCGAGGCAGCACGATTGTTGCGGCAAGAGACTGAGATCCATTTCCTCCTCTCTGGTTGGGGCATCGGCTTCGAGCGGTTGAAGCAGCTACAAGCCGAGTGGGGCTTGCCGAACGTTACCTTGGTGGGGCGTGTTGAAGACGCGGAGCTCGAGACATTTCTTGCCGCTGCTGACGTTTGGATAATCCCCTACCGAAAGAACGTCACGGGCGTTTCGGTTCCGAGCCGCTTCTACAATCTCTTGGCTATCGGTCGGCCGGTCATTCTGGTCTCCGAGCCCGACGCAGAGGCCGCGCTGACCTTAGTGGAAGATCGGCTGGGCTGGGTCGTGGGGCCTGGAGAGCCTGAACAACTGGCGGAAGCGATCCGAACGGCGTTTCGCAGTGACGACAAAGCGATGGCTGAGCGTGCCGTGCAGGTAGCTTCTAAATTCGATCGTCACGCTGCTATGAACGCTTATGCCGATCTGGTTGGTGAACTGCTGTGCTCTCCTAGAGTACCGGAGCCAAAATGAGCGAAAGCAAACCAGTGGTGCTGGTTACCGGGTCAAACGGCTTTATCGGCCGCCATCTCGCGCCAATGCTGACGCGCGACGGCTGGTCAGTGCGTCGCGCCGTGCGCCGTCCGGAAGGCCGGGACGGTGAGGTCGTGGTCGGCTCGATCGGTCCAGAAACCGATTGGCAGGCGGCTCTCGCTGGTGTTGACGCCGTTGTTCACCTGGCTGCCAGAGTCCATCATCCTCGTGAGCGCGCGGCTGACTTATACGACTCGATCAATGTTGAAGGAACTCTGCGGCTTGCACGCAGCGCAGCGCGCGCACGGGTCCGGACATTTGTTTTCCTTAGCACTGTGCTGGTAAATGGCGGTTGTACGGATGGCCGAAGCGCGTTTACCGAAGCGGATGAACTCGCTCCTCGCGGAGCTTACGGGCTGTCAAAAGCTCGCGCAGAGGCCGGTCTGAAGACCATT
Organism: Bradyrhizobium sp. 22; assembly: GCF_000482425.1. Lineage (NCBI taxonomy): Bacteria > Pseudomonadati > Pseudomonadota > Alphaproteobacteria > Hyphomicrobiales > Nitrobacteraceae > Bradyrhizobium > Bradyrhizobium sp. 22. Next base: position 149,362 of record NZ_KI519400.1, on the reverse strand, counting down.
TCTAATCAATGCGAAATGAAGATCTCTATAGTAAGGCCACCACTCGTTTACGGCGCTGGCGCGGTTGGCAACTTTAAGAATTTGGTGAAGGCAATCGATCTGGGGCTCCCCCTTCCGTTCGCGTCAATTCGCAACAGGCGTGCCTTCATCGGTGTTCACAACTTGGGATCGTTCATCGAGACTCTCCTTCGTTCTGACAAGAATGGACTTCAGATTTATCTTGTTGCTGACGATGAGCAGATTTCAACGCCAGAGTTCATCGCTCGTATTGCGGGAGCAATGAGTAGGCGGGTATGTTTACTGCCGGTTTCTGTGAGGCTGTTGGAGCTCGCATTTCGTGTGACTCGACCCGAGTTGCGCGACAGCATAGTAGGCTCAATGGAAATCGACATATCGGCGGCTCTATCGATGGGATGGAAGCCAACGGTGACGATGAACGAAGGATTGAAGATGGCATTGCTGCAACCGTCTGGTTCCTTCGATCCCACCGCCAGTCCAGTGTAGTCGCGGATCTTGTTCCTGCAAATCAATGACAGCCTTCTTTCTGATCCGCGGATCCGACCGCGCGTTTGCTCTTGCGTGACTTGGGCCAAGGAGCTGCTCCGGTCCATCAGCGCCTTCGGTCGCGTTGCATTGTAGCTGGACCTTCTCCTTCAAGACCTACTTTCCGGAGAGGGATTGCACGTCAGGCTCAGGTACTCATCAGAGGCCGAGCGACCCCAATCGGGCTCGGCCCGAGAGCATGGCCCGCGAGTGGGTTCTCTTCGGGATTGACCCGGTCACCCGATACGGTCAGGAAGGGTCACGGGGGTCGTTCGATGAGCCGCCCAGACACTTACGTCAGTGTGAGCTCCCGTCGAATGGATCAAAAAATGGGTTTGGTATGAAGGAGCGGGTTGCTCTTGTCACCGGCGTTACCGGACAGGACGGCGCATATCTCGCCGAATACCTGCTGTCACTCGGCTATATAGTGCACGGTATAAAGCGACGAGCGTCATCGTTCAACACCGCGCGGGTCGATCATCTCTATCAGGATCCGTATTTCGGGCAACGTGCCGTTCCTGGCCCCCGTGGGTCGGTCAAAATCCCCCGGGTATGGTCACTTGAAACTCCCCCACCTGATGATCGCCGGCAGCGCCGCTGAACAGCGGTAGCCGGTCCGGCAGGACGTTTATTTTCGTCCCCTTTTATCCAGCAAGGGGACTGGGAGTTGAACGTCTTGAAGCCACACCTGCAAAGCACTGTATTTACATTACTCGATCGCAACGCCAGCCAGCGCGAGATCCACAGGCTGACGGGGATCGATCGCAAGACGATCCGGCGTTACCGAGCGCTGCGGGCTGGTGCGGAGGCAAATTCCCCCGGGGAGGTGACCACCGGCTCGGCGAGCGGGGACAGCCAAATTCCCCCACCCCGACCACCGGCTTTTGGGGCATCGGAAGCGACGGTCACCAGCAGCCTAGCCCGTTCGGCTTGCGAAGCGCATCGGACGTGGATCGAAGAACAGGTCCGCCTGAAGCGGAACGCGCAGGCGATTTACCAGGACCTGGTCGATCAATTTGGCTTTCTGTCCAGCTACCAGAGCGTCAAGCGGTTTGTGCGCACGTTGCGGCACGCCGATCCCGAGCAGTTTGATCGGCTTGAGTTCCTCCCCGGCGAGGAAGCTCAGGTCGACTATGGCGAGGGGGCGCCGACGGTTGATCCGAAGAGCGGGCGGTACCGTCGTCCGCGCCTGTTCGTGATGACGCTGCGCTACTCGCGGCGTAGCTTCCGGCGGGTGGTCTGGAAGTCGAGCCAGCAAATCTGGGCGCAGCTCCACGAAGAGGCGTTCCGGTATTTTGGCGGGGTGCCGAGCTATGTCGTGCTCGACAATCTGAAGGAAGGCGTCCTCAAGCCGGATTTGTACGAGCCCGAGCTCAACCCGATTTACAGCGCGATGCTGGCTCATTACGCCGTGGTCGCCGATCCCGCGCGGGTAGCCGATCCCAATCGGAAAGGATGCGTCGAGAGTGCTATTCAACATACCCAGGGCACCGCGCTGGCCGGAGGGCGCTTCGAGACACTGGAAGCCCAGAACGAGTTCTTGAGGCACTGGGAGGAGAATTGGGCCTCCAAGCGCATCCACGGCAGCACGCGTCGTCAGGTCGAGGCGATGTTCCAGGAGGAGAAGCCACACCTGCGGCCGTTGCCAGTGGCTGCCTTCCGCATCTTCACCGAGGTCGTTCGGACCGTCTGCGACGATACCACCGTGCGTGTTGATAGCAGCTATTACGCCGCGCGGCCTGCACCCATCGGCAGTCAAGTCGTGGTGCTGATCTACGCCTCCACGATCGAGATCCGTGATCGCCACACCCATGCGCTGCTGCGTGTTCATTCCCGGACGACGCACCCCGGTTCTGTCGTCCTGCCGACCAGCGAACGGCCGTTCAATCCGTCGCGGCAAACCGCCGTGCTGCTGGCGAGCGCCGAGCGCATCGGGCCGCAGACCAGGGCGCTGTGCCAGCAAGTGTTCGACACCGAGGGGCGCCCCGGACAGCGCGCGATGTGGGGCATTGTCGGGCTGAGCCGGAAATATCCGGCATGGCTGGTCGAGCAAGCCTGCGCGCACGCCATCGGCAACCGCATCTACCGTTACAAGCATGTGCTTGCGACCGTCGAGCGGTTGTTCGAACAGGCGATCGCGCAGGTTGGAGCGACGCCACAGCCGGCATCGCCGCTCACCCAGGATCATCCGCTGATCCGCGCCGCCGCCGAATACGGCGACCTCTTCAGCCACGCTGTGCGGCACGATGCCGGCAACAATGGCCGGCAGGCCGAGGCCCACGACAGCCGCGCTCGTGTCGCCTGCGCAACCCCGGCCAGCTCCGGCGCCACGAGCGCTCCCGCTGCGCCTTCTCACCTCAAACTGGAGACCCAGCCACATGATGACCATGCCGGAAATTGAGCGTTGCCTGCGACAGCTGCGCCTGTCAGGCGTCCGAGACACGCTGCAGACGCGCGTGCTGCAGGCGCAGGGCGCCAACCAGCCATTCCTCGAGACCTTCTCCCTGATCCTGCAGGACGAACTGGACCGTCGTCAGTCCCGCCTTATCGAGCGACGATACCGGCAATCCGGACTCGACGAAAAACTGACGCTCGCCGAGTTCGACTGGTCCTTCAATCCCAAATTGCCGCGCCAAACCTGCTTCCAGCTCCACACCCTGGCGTTCATTGCCGCCGGCGAGAACGCGCTGCTCGTCGGCAAACCTGGCACCGGGAAGTCCCACATCGCCAAGGCGATTGCCTATCAGGCGATCCTGCAAAGCCACAAGGTCCAGTATCTTGAGACCGACGACTTCTTCCACCGCTACGCCCTGAACTCCCCGGCGCAGCGCGAGGCCCGCCTGCGAACCATCATCGACTGCGATCTCCTCGTGCTGGACGATCTGTTCCTCGCACGCGCCATCCCTGACGACGCCGGCGCCTTGCTGCAGACCCTGATCCATCAGCGCTACAAACTGCACCGCAGCGTCATCGTCACCTCCAATCGCGTCGTGCAGGATTGGGGGACATACCTGGGGGACAACACCATGAGCACGACGATCCTCGATCGCCTGATGCATCATTGCCATCTGCTTGAGTTCGACGGACGCAGCTATCGGCTCAAAGAGGCCGCTGAAGCTCTTGCCCGCGAAACAATGTCAAACTAACAATCCACTTCTGTCCTGCCTTGGGGGTGGAGGAGTTTGACTGACCGCACCCGGAGGAATTTGAAGTGACCCGCGGGGCTGGCGCACTACGGCGACATGACCGATTCGACCAATCTGATCCCGCCTGGTGCAGCAAATCAGGTCGACCGAGATAGGCCGGACGATTTTGTGTGCTTGCTACTGGCGAGACCCGCTCCGTGCGCGAAATGGTCGAACTCTCCTCTGCCCGGACCGGGCTCAGGGCGTCGATGAAATCGGCGTTGACGGTAGGAGCAGTAAGACTGTGGTCCGGATCGATCCGCGCCAATTCCGCCCGACAGACGATGGGGAGCGATCTCGCCGAGGCGAGGCGAGAGATAGCAAGTGGCAAGCACCGTTTGAGCTGAAGGGCAAGTCCGTTTTCGTCGCCGGAGTCCCGATGTTTCGATTTTCCGCGCGCCTTGCCGGCGCAGCCGTCGCGCTGACCCTTGTGGCAGCGGCGTCTTCGCATGCTCAGCAACTCGAGCCATCGAGGCATGGTCGGCAGCGCCCTGGTGCGGCGCCTGGCGTTGGAAGAAGTGGGTTGCTCATCATCGGCCTCGAGGAGGTCGACCTTTGCAATCAGTTTATCTATGATAATGTCGCGATCGCCGAAATTTAGACCACTGAGATCGCCTATCGCAACGCCGCAATGTTCGAGGGGCTCGTTAGACGGAAGAAACAGCGGGTAAGAGGATCCAATTTGCTTCGGAATTGCGGCGCTAGTTAAATGATTGAGAAGTTCCAAGCCCAAGACAGACTCGCGAGTATCCGGCTGGGAGTTTTCTTTGTAGGCGGCACGAGAGGGTGATTTTGACAGGTGGGCGAAGGACGACGCCAAGGGCTGCGAAGGGTCCTAGTCGAGCTCGAACACGTTCTTGTAGTCGAGCTTCAAGGAGGCGTCCTGATCCTCCTTGCGCAGGATGCAGTTGCCGACGACGAGGACCTCGATGTCGCTGCCCATGAAGCAGCGGAACGCGTCCTCGGGCGTGCAGACGATCGGCTCGCCGCGGACGTTGAAGCTGGTATTGACCAGAACCGGGCAGCCCGTGCGCTGCTTGAACGCGCTGAGCAGGTCGTGAAAGCGCGGATTGGTGTCCCGATGAACCGTCTGGACCCGCGCCGAGTAGTCGATATGCGTCACTGCCGGAATGTCCGATCGCGGCACGTTCAGCTTGTCGATCCCGAACAGCGCCTTCTCTTCGGCCGTCATCTGCCGACGCCGGCTCTCGACGACGTCCGCGACCAACAACATATAGGGACTGTCCCCGTCCAGCTCGAACCAGTCGGCGACGTCCTCGCGCAAGACCGCCGGCGCGAAGGGTCGAAAGCTCTCGCGATACTTGACGCGCAGGTTGAGCGATCGCTGCATCGTCGCCGACCGCGGATCACCCAGGATCGAGCGCGCGCCGAGCGAGCGCGGTCCGAATTCCATGCGTCCCTGGAACCAGCCGACCGCCTTCTCATCGGCCAGCGCGTCGACCGTCCGCGCAATCAGCTCGTCGTCACCGACGACTGAGAAGCGCCCGCCGCTGCCCGCAAGCCGGCTTTCGATATCGGACTGCGCGTAGGACGGCCCGAGATAGGAGCCGCGCATGCGATCGGCGCCGCAAGGTGAATTCCGCTGCGCGCCCTCGAATTGATGATAGGCAGCGAGCGCCGCTCCCACCGCGCCACCAGCGTCGCCGGCCGCGGGCTGAATCCAGATGTTCTTGAATTTGCCGTCCCGCAGGATCTTACCGTTGGCCACGCAATTGAGCGCGACGCCGCCGGCGAGGCAGAGATTCTGCGCGCCGGTTTCGCTGGCGATGCTGCGCGTCAGGCGCAGCACGATCTCTTCGGTCGCCTTCTGAATCGACGCGGCGAGATCCATGTGCCGCTGATCCAGAAGCCCGTCGGGTTTGCGCGGCGGCCCGCCGAACAAATCGTGGAAGCGATCCGTCGTCATCGTCAGGCCCGTGCAGTAGTTGAAGTACCGCAAGTCCATGCGATAGGAGCCGTCCTCCTTGAGGTCGACGAGATGGTCGAAGATCTTGCCGGCATATCTCGGCTCGCCATAAGGCGCGAGGCCCATCACCTTGTATTCGCCGGAGTTGACCTTGAAGCCGGTGTAGTAGGTGAAGGCGGAATACAATAGACCGATCGAATGCGGGAAATGGATCTCGCGCAGAATATCCAGCGTGTTGCCGCGGCCGACGCCGTAAGAGGTCGTGGTCCATTCGCCGACGCCGTCGAGCGTGAGGACCGCGGCCTCTTCGAAAGGCGAGGCAAAGAACGCCGACGCCGCATGGCTCTGATGATGATCGGTGAAGAGAAGCTTTTCCTCCCAGTTCACCTCCGGGTCGATCTCTTCCAGGTTCTGACGTAGCAGCCGCTTCTGGAACAGCTTTTCCTTGAGCCAAAGCGGTACGGCGAGGCGGAAGGATTGATAGCCTTGCGGCGCGAAGGCGAGATAGGTCTCCAGCAAGCGCTCGAACTTGATGAAGGGCTTCTCGTAGAACACGACGCGGTCGATGTCGCGCGCCGCGATACCGGCTTCGTCCAGGCAATATCGGACCGCAGAAAGCGGAAATGAGGCGTCGTGCTTCTTGCGTGTGAACCGCTCCTCCTGGGCCGCGGCGACGATTCCGCCGTCGATCACCAGCGCCGCCGCACTGTCGTGATAGAAGGCCGAAATTCCGAGAATGCGGCTCGCCATCAGAACAGCGTGTAAATGAACGGCGCGACAGCCGAACCCTTGGTCAGCACCAGCAACCCGCCCAGAAGAAGCATGACGATGAAGATCGGCGCGAGCCAGTATTTCTTGCGCACCAGGAGGAAGGCAATGAATTCACGAAGGAAGGACATGGGCTCGATCAAAATTGCTGACGCATTGATGCATTCGGCTGTCGATCGTCGGTCAGCGGCAGCCAGTAGGATTTTACATCCTTTTCGAGTCTGAGGCGCAACGGGTCTTTGCCAAGGGCCCTCATGAGCAGGCCGATCGGCAGGATCGTCCCATAGAACAGGATCGCCATGATGACCGGGCTGACGAGTCGGTGCAGCAGCAGTCCCAGTTTCAGCCAGAGGCTGTTCGGAAGCGACAACCATGCTGGCCGCAACAGTGCCAGAAGGCCGAACGTCGCGGCCAACCCACCCCAGAGATAGGCCCAAGGGGAAACATGAAAAGCCTTGACGATGGCGATGACAGCCAACACCGCGCCGATCGTTAGGCCGAACTTCCGATTGCTGGGGCCGGACGTGTCGTCCTCGCGCCTCAGGTCTTCGTGTAGCGCTCCCCCCGGCATCGTTTCCCGTGACCTAGACAACGTTTGATGAACGTCCGGTGACCGTTTTAGCGGGGGGAGCCGGCACTTGCAACCGAACCGGCGGGCAATTTTCCAGACCTGAGCGGCAGGCCGCCCAATTGCAGGCCCGAAAGGACGCGGCGCACGAGAGACCGTCCTGAGATCGCGCGGGCTGCAGTCACGCCCGTCCGCGCTATGACCAGCCGCCCCGAAAGAGGCGTCGAGTTCGGCTAGCTCACGGGCTTCTCAACCCCTATCCCGCTCCAGATGACGGCTTTTGCTCGTTTGAAAGCTGAACTGCCATATTTGCGCGGTATCGAATGAGTGGATCCAAGAATGAAAGCTTATGGTCAGCGAAGTGGATCGACGCCCTGCCGGCCAAACACTGGTTACCAGGGCAGAAAGGCCATCACGTATACAAACAATGCAATCGTTATAATAAGCCAGAAGATTGGGCCCTTGAATGCTTCGATGTTCAAGATGGCACCTCTCTTTTTGGACCGACAGTTGTCAACTCTCGATAAGGCGGATCGGTTCCCACGCGGCCCGCCCGAAAACGGGGGCTGCGCTCGATCTGCGCTGCAGCGTACATGCTGAATCGAGGCTGAGCAAGAATTGGCTCGTTCGCGGTCCTAGGCCGTAGCGAACCGGGCGATTGCGAGCGGGGCTGAAATAATCGCCAGAAGGTCGATAGAGCAACTTTTATGCCGTGCAGGAGGGCTGCGAGGGTGCATCCGCAAGACCTTGCAGATCGGCTCGACCCCAGGCGCCCTACGATGATCGTCGATGAAGGCGATCATGGCTTGGACCGGCGGTCGAGCTCCCCTCGCCCGACAGGCGATGTCTTCATTCGCCGAAAGGGGCATGGCAAAAATAGGCGCTTGCCTTGCGCAGGGTCTCGTTGGCCTGCCAAGCTCGCGGTTCTCCCGTTCCAGCGCCTTCAGCTTCTCGGCCATCTCGGTAGGAATGCCGGCCCGCTGCCCGCTGTCGACTTCCGCCTTCCTGACCCAGTCATGCAGCGTCTGCGGCGTGCAGCCGATCTTGGCCGCAATCGAGGTCACCGCCGCCCACCGCGACGGGTGTTCGAGGGCATGATCCAGAACCATCCGAACCGCACGGGCCTGGACCTCCGGTGAAAAGTTGTTTGTCTTGCTTGTTATGGCTCCATCCTCTCAGGAGTTGAAGCCTCCGGCAAACCCGGGGCGGTTCATGCCATCAATCCAGTATATATCGAAGCAGGTCCGACGCGGCGGTTCGCGCAACCCCCTTGGTGCGTGCGACGAACTGTGCCTCCATGTCACATTGAGGTACTGAGTTCGTGTGGAGGCCCAGTGGGAAAGGCGGAGTGATATTTGTGACCACCTGGCCACTGTCCCGTCGGTTGGCCATCTCACTGTTTCCATCAGCTTGCAGACGTTTGACAGACGCCCGGGCTGGGGGGTTGACGTGCGAATGGTGATCTGTCCAAGAAGACGTGTGAACATGCTTCGGCTGGCGCCTCGTCGCGCCTGTTTTATCTCAGATGCGCGGGAACAAGGTAGGCCATGACCAAACGGGTCGCTTTAATCACCGGCGTGACGGGTCAGGACGGGGCCTATCTCGCCGAGTATCTGCTGTCGTTAGGCTATACCGTGCACGGCATCAAGCGGCGCTCGTCGTCCTTCAACACCGCGCGCGTGGACCATCTCTACAAAGACCCGCATGTCGGATCCGTCCCTTTCCTGATGCACTACGGTGACATGACGGATTCGACCAACCTTATTCGCTTGGTGCAGCAGATAAGGCCGACCGAGATCTACAATCTCGCTGCCCAAAGCCACGTCGCCGTCAGCTTCGAGAGCCCGGAATACACTGCTAATGCCGATGCCCTCGGCGTGCTGCGCCTGTTGGAGGCGATCCGCATCCTCGGCATGGAGAAAGAGACGCGGTTCTACCAGGCCTCGACTTCCGAGCTCTACGGCCTCGTGCAGGAGATCCCGCAGCAGGAGACCACGCCGTTCTATCCGCGCTCGCCATATGGCGTCGCAAAGCTCTACGGCTACTGGATCACGGTGAACTACCGCGAAGCCTACGGCATGTTCGCTTCCAACGGAATCCTGTTCAACCACGAGAGCCCTATCCGCGGCGAGACCTTCGTCACCCGCAAGATCACCCGCGGCGTCTCCCGGATCGAGGTTGGGCTGGAGCAGATGCTCTATCTTGGCAATCTCGAGGCCAAGCGCGACTGGGGTCATGCCAGGGATTACGTCGAGGGCATGCACATGATCCTGCAGGCCGACAAGCCCGACGATTTTGTACTCGCCACCGGCGAGACGCGCTCGGTGCGCGAGATGGTGGAGCTGTCCTTCGCCCATGTCGGCCGCCGCATCGAATGGCGCGGGACGGGCGTCGACGAGACCGGCGTCGATGCCATCAGCGGCAAGACGGTGGTGAAGATCGATCCGACCTATTTCCGCCCGACCGAGGTCGATCTGCTCGTCGGCGATGCCAGCAAGGCGCAGAAGGTGCTCGGCTGGAAGCCGAGGCGGACTTTTGCGCAGCTCGTCGACGAGATGATGAAGGGCGATCTGGCCGAGGCCAAACGGGAAGCAGCTCATGGCAAGCGTACCGTTTGAGCTGAAGGGCAAAAGCGTCTATGTCGCCGGCCATCGCGGCATGGTCGGCAGTGCGATCGTGCGCCGGCTGGCGCGGGAGGATGTGAATCTCGTCACCGTCGAGCGTCGCGAGCTCGATCTCTGCAACCAGGCGCAAGTGTTCGACTGGTTCGCGAAGGTGCGGCCCCAGGTGATCTTCCTCGCCGCCGCCAAGGTCGGCGGCATCGTCGCCAACAACTCGCTGCGCGCCGAGTTCATCTACGACAATATCGCGATCGCCACCAATGTGATCCATGCTGCGCATGTGAACCATGCCGAGAAGCTGATGTTCCTCGGCTCGTCCTGCATCTATCCGAAGCTGGCGCCGCAGCCGCTACGGGAAGACTCGGTGCTGACGGGCCCGCTGGAGCCGACCAACGAGCCCTATGCCATCGCCAAGCTCGCTGGCATCAAGATGGCGGAGGCCTATCGCAGCCAGTATGGCAGCGACTTCATCAGCGTGATGCCGACCAACCTCTACGGGCCTGGCGACAATTATCATCCTGAATTGAGCCACGTCGTTGCCGCGCTCATCCGCCGCTTCCATGAAGCCAAGCTGTCGGACGCAAAGACCGTCGAGGTTTGGGGCACCGGCACGCCACGGCGCGAGTTCCTCTATGTCGACGACATGGCGGATGCCTGCGTGTACCTCATGAAGACCTACTCCGGCGACGGGTTGGTCAATATCGGTACCGGAAAGGACATCGCCGTTGCTGAGTTCGCCCGACTCGTCGCAGACATCGTCGATTACAACGGTGAGATCGCTTTTGACACCACGAGGCCAGACGGCACGCCGCGCAAGCTACTCGATGTCAGCCGCCTTGAAGGGCTCGGCTGGCGCGCGAAGACCCCCCTCACGGACGGTCTGAAGCAGGCGTACGCAGCATACCTGTCGCTCGGGGGATAGAGCGGGTTACTCCCGCTTAATTTATCGTGAGCTGTCCACGGGAGCCGTCATCGCTTTTGAAGGTGAGGCACTTCGAAGACAATCTAATCAGATCCTTCGATACTCTTAATACTTGGACGGTGTTTGCATCGTCTGCGAAAGCAGGGACGGCGCTCGCGCTGGTCTGCTTCGATCACTTCATTGGTGTCATCGGTCAAGCTTTGTTGACGTTCGCCGCCCCGCAGCAAGGCGGTTCTATGCGCGCGGCGGTTTGAGGGCCGTCTGGCCGATTGCCGCAGAGCATTGAATTCCTTGATCAGCAGCAGCCGCCGAACCTGCGCTCCGTTCAGAAGTGATTCAAATAGCGAGAGAATCTCCCGCGCCTGGACGTAAACCTCCATACTCACGGCGTGTTGATCGAAACCGTACGATCGGAGGCGGGCTTCGATGTCGAGCGCCGCAGAGGCATCCAATTGCCAATCCAGGGCATTACCAATGATGTAGATCTCGGCTACATCCTGGAAGTCCGGTGCAATGCCCGCCAGATCGACGCGTCGAAGGGTCATCTCGACGGCCTTCTGGCGATAGGTGCTCAGGAGTCTATGCCGCAGGACCCGATAGCGCTGCATCTCCCAGGAGAGCTCTGCGATGTCGATCGCAAGCAGCCATTCAATGGCAGAGTGCGGATCGAGGTCGCGGAAGATCAGGGCCTGAAGGGCCTGATAGTGGTCGATGTTCTCGCCAGGAAGAAGTAGGGGCGGGAAACACAGCGCCTCGAACTGGGGCGGCAAGACGCTCGCCGGTTGCGATTTGCGCAGATCGACAGGACCATTCATTGACCTTGTGCCTCCGATTGCGGACGTGGGGTCGGCGCATCGATGTTGGCTCCGTTGGTCAGATGGACGGGGCTCGCATCCCAAAGCTCCTTCGCGATCGGCAGCGGCGAAATCTGCAGGTTGTTCCACCAGGCTCTTTCGTCTCCGTGTTGGTGCAGAGATTGGTGGTGGGATCGGCAGAGTGGCACCGTGAACTCGTCGCTGACCTTGCGACCTAAGGAGCGTGGCTGGGCAAACTTCAGGTGATGCGCATCAGCAGGTGTCTTCTGACAAACCAAACAGCATTGGCTGCGAATGAAAGCGAGGTGATCCTTGCTGCGTCTTCGGGGCGGCTCCTTCGGGAAGGCAAGACCGGCCTGCTCTCCGGGAGAGGCGCTGGCACGTGCGCGAACGTCGCTGGAAAGCTCCGAGGCTTGCCCACGTCCGGGCTGTCCGGCCGCCGATATGGGCCGCTGCTCTGTTGGATCAATCTCTGGGAGCGCGGCTTCCTGGAACCTGTTTTGGTAGGCGGCCTCGAGCACACGAGCGTCCGCCTCCAGGAGAGTGTTCTTGAGAGGGAGGCTGATCCTGGCCCAGGCGAGCAGTCCGTCGCTGCCCTCTTGGTTGGCCAGATCGCCCAGGAGCCGGTCCAGGAGCGCGGCGGAGCGTTCGGGCGGCAATACCGCGGGCCGGTTCGGGACGCGGCCAGGCGGCCTCCTATTCGGTCCTGAAGCGGCCTGCGGCTCCGGGGCAGCGGGAGGCTCCGTGACGACGTCAGGCGCGTCCAGATCGTCCTCTCCGGCGATTCCAACCAAGGCAAACAGGGCATAGCGGCGCGCATAGGTCAGCGCGGAGCCCATCCGGTGTGGCGCCTCGACCTCCTTGGAGGCGCAGACCGGTAGGTCCGAGGAGATCCATTCCCCGGAGGCGTGGGCGAGCAGGGTGGTGAGGTGGATCTGACCTGTGCCCTGGTCGATCCGGGTGGTCTGGATGGTGGCGATCTCTTGCTGGCTTAACGTCTTGCGGACGATGTCCAGGCCGGAGGCCAGGGACGCGTAGCGGAAGGTGCGATCATCCTCCCGGGGGAAGGGCGACCGGATCACGGCAGTCAGGGTCTTTTCGGGGTTGGTCAGTTCAGCCTGGGCCCGGGCAAGGGCGGCGGCGATGGTCCCGATGCGCTCACTGGACTGATGCATGGGATCCCTCTGCCGTCTGGGCTTCGAAGCTTATCGCGCCGGACTTGGAGCGCTTGGCCTTGACGCCATGACCAGTTGCCTCCTTGGCGTCCTCCGGCATGAGTTTCTTCAGATCGGCCTTGGCGGTTTCATGCTCACCATGCGCCTCTCGGGTTCGGAGGTAGGTGGCCGCCAGCTCTGCCCATTGGTTGGACGTGGACATGTCGACGACCTTGACGGCTTCCAGTCTTGGGCGGGGCGTTTCGATGTTGAACAGGGTAGGGCGTTCGCCGCTCTGGACGCAGCGCCAAAACTTCTTCTCGGCCGTGAGGAGGAGGTGTTGGTACAGCGGGTCGGCGTGAAGCTTGATCTCGACCCATTTGCCGCCGCCCGTGATGATGGAGAGAACGGCGCTGCGGGATGCGGTGACCCACATGTTATGCTGCAGCTGAGCCATATGCTTGTCGGCTGCGGCTTCCTCGGTGAAGGCCCAAGGCAGCATGAACTTGGCTTCGAAGACGGCGCCGGTCTGCTCGACGGTCCCGTCCAGCGTTGCCGCCATCCATTTGTGGACGGGATGGCGGACGCGCTTCTGGATGTCCTTGACCGTGTGCCCGCTTGCGCGTTGATACCAGGCGCGGTTCAAGTCCTCGGTCACGGTGCCGAGCTGGACAATGAGGTTTTCCGAGAGGTCCTGCGGCGCTGCTTCGCCGCGCTTTTCGCGCCAAAGTCGGATCAGGCTCTCTTGATCATCCCCCATTATGATGCGGGCGTCCGAGCCGCCGATGAAATGGCGGCGGTCGTTCGGATTGAACCTGATGATTTGATGCTGTGGCTCGATTTGGTCGTCACTCGGTACGCTACGCACTGGTATCTCCTTCAAGAACAGCGGCGATCTTCGCCGCACTGCCCGAAGCCCCGCGTCCGCGAGGCGAGATACCGGCGCTATAATCGGTTTTGGCGCCCGGCCGACTCAGTAACGCTCCAATCGCGGGGGAACGCCAGTCCTTTCTGCAGCAATCTTGTTGCTCGTTCTAGCGGCTGGAATTGCTCTTGTTCTCACCTTTGGAGGGCAGGGACGACGATGAGGCTGACCAGCATCAAAACGACAAAACGAAGCCAATCTATGCCCCGAGGGCCGCGCGGGCCGCCCTAGAAGCCTGTTCAACCGCGCCGGATGTGTTGAAATGAAGCGGCGATTGTCGGAAGATCGGCAATATCCCCTCAAGCGCGAGCTGATGAGCTTGAAGCGTCCGGCAGTGTTTTTTGATCGTGATGGCGTCCTCAATGAGGACGACGGTTACGCTTTTGATCCGGACAAGATTCGGTGGGTCCAAGGAGCCCAACAAGCAGTAAAAGCAGTCAATGACGCCGGATATTTTGCGTTTGTCGTGACGAACCAGTCAGGAATCGCGAGGGGGTATTATGAGGAGCGGCATGTTCGCAATTTGCACGAATGGATGTCGCGTGAACTTTCTGTTGTGGGTGCGCATATCGATGCGTTTGAGTTCTGCCCCCACCATCCCGACGGCTTGATTGAGCGCTACCGTGTGCTCTGCAACTGTCGCAAGCCGCAACCGGGCATGATTAGAGCCCTGCTTGAGCGTTATGCAGTGGATATCGATGCTAGCTTCATGATCGGGGACAAGCAGAGCGACCTTGCTGCAGCGCAGGCGGCCGGCATCGCAGCCCATCTGTTTGATGGGTCTAACCTCCACACTTTCCTAGCTCCGCTGCTGGCGGACGGGTCCGCTGGCGGTCCTCATCGATCACGGGCGTCACGCGGAGGCGGGGTAACGTAGGATCTGTGGTCGATTGCTGGCTCGGGAAATCAAGGAGGGACGTTGGCGTCAAAGCGACAAATCGAAGCCAATCGCGCAAACGCGACGAAGAGTACCGGCCCGCGAACGAGCACTGGAAAGGTCATCTCGAGCCGCAATGCCTATCGGCATGGCTTGTCTCGCTGGGACGATACCGATGGTTCTGGTCTCGCCAGGTTCGATGCGGTTTTTGCGGAGGAATTCAAGAGTGCGGGAGCGGAGATCGCGCTTCAAGATCTGGCTCAAGCCAGGAATCGGCAGGATCGGTTGCGAGCTATCAGGCTAGGTCTGATCTTGGCCGTGATTGAGAGGGCTGAACCAAAGCAAATGAAATTTCTGTCGCGCTTGGAACGATATGAGAAAGCTGCCCTGTCGCGGCAGCGGCGAGGCCTCAAACGCGTAAAGCGAGACCAGGGATCAGGACCATAAGCAAGATAGGAGCGTCGAAGCAGAAGCTGAGTGGGGCCGGTTAGTAGGTGGGGAACATCTTCCCGATTGGACGGTATTTGCAGAACTGCTATTATCTGGTTCGAAGCCTGGAGGCTGCATGAATTACATTTTCCCACTGCTCGCGTTGGCCATCACCATTGGACTTTTTGTCCTCTACGCGATGCTGCGGCCGTATTTGCGCCGATCTCGGCCGGCCGATGAGGTTCCTCACTGGCCCGATTCAAGTCTGAGATAGGTAAGTAGGCGCTTTAGATCTGCCATTATCGGCTAGTGCGCGACGGTAACGAGGCGTTACCGCCGACAAGCGTATCGAAAAAACCGAAATGGAACTTGCATTGTCGGGCAAAACACTGGTTTATGGGGGGCTGGTCCAGTAATGGGGAGCCCAGCCGATGGCCGACGAATGCAAGGCGTTATCTGATCTGCCGGAAGTAGCTAAGCTCAACGGGGAATTTCGCAAGAACTATGGAAAGCTTCTCGGTGCATTCTTGTATCTGCGTTCGATTAGCGCCGCCCGCGGACGGTCCTGGTTCTGGACCGCTTTGCTTTCAGCCATTTGTTCAGCGGCATTGGCGTGGCTGGGGAGGCGGGGTGTCGCGTTGTGAGCTGCAGATTTCAGACTGAGCGGCAATCGACGACATCGACCCGCATGGTTTCGGCCATACTCCCCCCGCTACGGAGATTCACGGACGGCGGTGCACTCAGGCATGAGCAATGTTCCGAGCGCTATGACGAGTTCTCGTCCGCAAAGCGCTGGGATGTAAGCTTCTGCGCGCGAGGCTGAGCTAAACCATCCCGCCGAAGTCGATGCCTTCCTTTGCGAGCTCCTCGGCTTCCTCGGCGGAGGCGGCCGGCTTCGTATCAAGGTATGGATGCTCGGAAGCCGGTAGGATGGTGCGAATGTTCTGGCCATCCGCCCGCGTGATGCGGGCCGTCCAGCGCTTGTGGCCGTGCTCAACTCGCTGGATGTGGTACTGCTTGTACGTAGTCATGACTCTTAAACGCAACTGTCCTGAGACCGGTTGTCCTTTTAGCCATAAGGGATGCCGCCGCACAATAGATCTTAAAAGTTTCGTTAAGATCGCACAGAAGCTGGCAGCGTCCGTGGATCCAAGGATACAAAAGAAAACCGCCGGCCTGGGAGCCGGCGGGAAGTGAACTGAGATTGCGACCGGCTTGTGATCGCCAGAGACGCTTAACACAGCGAACGGCCAACGTGAACGGCTGGAACTTGCCCACTTTTTCGCCTGGTTCTTCGAAATCTGCCCCGAGACATGGTCGTTGGAGAAGGCAGCCTTGGCTTGCAGCTTGCCGGGTCGAAGCGGTACCCGTCAGAATGCTGGAGGGCTACTGGTTTCCATTCCCGCCTGCAGCACCGAAGTCACGCGCAGCAAGCCCCAATTCAAGATAAGTGATCCGCTCGAAAATGTGAGCTGCGATCTTCTCTGACTCGGGGATGGTCAGTGATCGGATACCGATCGCCGCCAATTCCTCTCTGAGGATTTTTGCGACAATTGCCGTGACGCTCATCATACGATCCCAAAGCCGGTATCAAAGCTCAACGCGACGGGCTGCACAAGCTAGTCGATTGTAGGTCGTCGGGCAGCGCGGTCAGGGGAAAGTTTGGCTTTGCGCCGCCTTGCCCTCGGCGGCTGGCTCTGCGGATCCGCCCGCGTTCGCGAGGTGGAGCGCGCCTTCACAAATTGGCGGACGATCGCTTGAACGAGACCATTGACCGTCTTAAAGCGCAGAATCCCTCGTCGCGCCCGCGCCGATTCAGAGAAGCGGATGGTGCGCTTCACTTTGCCGTCGGTCGGCAACAGGACGTAATCGAGGACCGTCTTGTTGTGTTCGGCTAGGCGGATGGCGGCAATCCAGCCGTCTGGAAGACACGCCTCGCGCTCGATGCTCCAGTAGGGTGCATGGGTTGGCTTTTGGCCGGGTGTCCAACGGGCCGCCCTGACCGAAAGGCAGGCCCTTCCATTCACGCGCAGAGAATCGCTCCAGCCGCCCGAACTTGTGCGTCCGCCCGCCGCCTTAATGGCGCTCGCGGCTTGCTCGACCAGCTTTGCCCTTAACTGAGACCAAACAGAACGAGAGTCCAAGAATTCATAGTTCCGCTTCGGGGTATAGCCGAGCAACCGATAGAGATTTCGAAAATTGCCGAAGTGAGTTTGGCAGGTGGCAGAGCAGGGCAGCCCTGGCGTTCGATCGATAATTGTCGGTGTCAGGCGGCCTTCTCTGAGAAGAGCTTTGCGCAACCGAACGAGCATTTCCTCCTCGGTCAGATCAACTCGTCGCTCCTCGATTATCTTTCTAACGCTGAAGAAGACCTCGCGAGCGACGATGGGCTCGATGCAACCCTCGCTTCTAATCCACTGTTCGGGCGGGTTCTTCACTGCCTTCTGTCGGAGCTTTTGGGACCTTCTGTTGAAAATGAGATTTCCGATATAGCTCTCATTTCTGAGAACGGTGCCGACCGCAGCGCGGGTCCATGGCGCGCCAGTACTCGATACAAGCCCCTTCCGGTTGAGCTCCCAAGCGATGACCGTCTCTGACCTAACCTCCAAGAACCGTTCGAAGATCCACTTCACGACGGCGATTTCCATGGGATCGCCCGGCCTAATGCGAATGTGGTCAGTCAGGAGGTATTTTCGGTCGCCCTTCTTCATCACTCGTCTGGTTTGCATCTTTTCGTCGACGAGCTCCCGGACGAGCGCGTAGCCGGCATGTCCGCAAGGCTTGTAGCCCAGTCGCGCAAAGCGGCATTGACCGGCATAGACCTTCGCTGACAGCTCGCGGCTGTACTCGGCGGCCATCACGCGCTTGATGTTCTTGACGATGCTCGCGAGCATGCTCCCATCGTTCTCGAATTGCTCGGCGCAGTAGACGACTTTGATTCCAGCGCGCCGACAAACGAATTCATAATGCGCGCTTTCGTCAACGTCTTGGAAGCGGCCCCATCGGCTTACGTCGTAGACCAGCAGATGACCAAAGTCGGCCAGATTGCTCTCGACATCCTCAAGCAATTGGAGGAGCCCGGACCTGTTCTTGAGGAGCAACCCGCTCTCGCCCTCGTCCTTGTAGGTTCGCACCAGCGTAAGATGATGGGCATGGGCGTAGGTGGCGATGACGGCAGCCTGATTCTCAATTGAGTACTGCTGCCGATCGGTTGACATGCGGACATATTGCGCTGCCCGTACGCTAAGGAGCGGTTTTGGCAGATGAGCTTTGTGAACGACGAGCGCATTACTCATTTTCACCTCATCCCGACGCCGGCCTACGGAGGAATGAAACTCCTTCGAACTCGACTCTTCAAGATGGACCATTCCTGATTGGTGTTGAAACCGTTGTTGCGCTCGCGAAGGGGATGGCTCGGCGCTACCGGTCCCCCGCAATCATTTGGCCGAGCAGTACAGCAGCATCGTGAAGCCGGTCCACATCATAGACGAGCTGCTCAATGCCCATGGAGACCTGCACGGCCTCATTGACGCGACCGGCCTCCGCACATGCCTCCGCGGCCTTGGCGATTTGCCGAGCGTCCTCCAGCTTCGTTTCTATCTGTCCGAAACAGGATTTGATTAGCGGTGCGATCGACTTCGTATCCATATCTGCTCACCGATTGCTTGGTGAGCCATGCACGCTCGGATCTGCCGGGAAGTCCAGCAGATTTCGAGCAATTTCTTGGCTCATGAGGGCGTTGGAGCACAAACTGATCCGCGCCAGGTGGTTGAGATGCTCGCGCCAGAGAGGGGTTGCAAGGCCGCCTAGCGTGTCCTGCTTTGTAGGAACCGGCGCAGCAGCTTGAGCGGATCGGCGCCCAACGCTTCGGCTATGACAATGAACTCGATGACGTCCAGACGGCGTTCGCCGCCCTCATATTTCGCGACGAAGGACTGCGGTTTGCGGAGCTTCTTGGCCAAGGCTTGCTGACGGATGCCCGCTTTATGTCGCGCTGCGACAAGAATTGCGATGAAACGGGCATATTCGGCGGATTTGAGGGACTTTTCCATAGCCGCCGGGCCTTCGTGATTCGGCGGCAGCCAATTTGATCCCAGATCGGGATTATCCCAAAAAAGGATTGTATTAACTTTGGAGTGCGAAGCTGCGTGCGAGAGCCCGGGTTGCGCTGGACTTGTACCGGTTGTGGAGCGCAACTGGCGCGGCATACCAACCCAAAGGAGCCTCACCAATGTTAGCTGAACTTCACCAGAACCCGCTTACCGCTCACTCCAGGGCCTCGCACATTCGGGAGCAGGCGCTCTTGCATCTTTTTCTCGGACAGCTGATGGCGGAACGCTGGGAGCAGGGCCGCCACGATATCGAGGTGCTCACGAGTGAGGTCGATCGGGGCGGCTATGACATCGTGTTGGAGGCCAACGGCATCGTCCGGCACGTCCAGCTGAAGTCGACCTTTTCGGGGTCGAGCGTCCGCCAGGTGACCGTCAGCACCCGGCTGATGGAGAAGCCAAGCGCCTGTGTCATCTGGCTCGAAGTCAATCAGCGTACCCTGGCGTTCGAACGGTACTTCTGGTTCGGTGGCGAGCCGGGAGCCCGACTGCCTGATCTCGGCGCCAAGGTCAGCCGGCATTCGCGCGGCGATAGCAATGGGCAGAAGCTGGAACGTCCTATGCACCGCGACCTCGGCAAGGCGAGCTTTGCCGTCTTGAGCGGGATGGATGAGCTTCTCGTCAGATTGTTCGGGTAGACTTACTCTGGACAATACTGACACCGTATTCCTCCAGGAGCTCGTCGGTATTCCAGATCTTCTCCGGAACAACGATTGGCTTACCAGCTATCGCGGGGTCATTCTGATCGACGAGCTCTCCGCTTCGCTCCAGAAGCCGCCAGATGTTGTTCCCCGCGCTCTTGTCGCCTTGAAGCGCGGCAGTGTAGTTCTTCAGGAGAATAGCCTCCGCTCGGGTCATCTTTTGTCCGCGGCCCTTAATATCGGGGATCGTTACGAGCTCCATTGCAAGCCGCTTAAAGATGGCAATCACGCTGTTTTGCGTGGCCCCGCGCTCTGTGTGGCGGGGGCGACTTGGTCTCACTGTGCTCATTTCAGTATGTGATGATCGCCGATTCTTCAGGTCCATTCAGATGCTCCGCTAGCTATTCTTGTTTGGTGCTGACAATTCAGGGGTATCCGACACTGCAGACGGTCTGGTCTTCACAATGATCGGACCTCTGCTCTGCGCAGCCTCTCGCCGGAAGAGGCCAGCGCGCTCCATCAAGTCCAGGAATCGTCTAAACTCGCGAGGATTTCCTGCCATCGCATCGTTCAGGATGCGGCGGACCATCAATTCTCGTCGAGAGAACGCGCTCCCATTCTGGGTGCGTTGAACACCATCGAGCAGGCCCTTCAGGCTAATCCCTTCGGGACGCTTTGGGCGCCCCTTGGGATTTCCGGATCTTCCCTTGGGAAATTGCGTATGTCTGGGCGGACATTTGTACCCAATCTCGTAGCCTGATTGAGCGCTATCGGCCTCTGTGGATGTGATTGAAGTTGGGTGGTCGTCCATAAGCTTTTGCCCAGATTTGAAGTCTGAACGGCAAATAGCACGACCAGCCAGACAGAGCGCTCACGACAATTCGGAAGCGAATTCTGATAGCAGCGGCGAGGCAGATCGAGAAACTCCTCGGGGGTTTGAAACAATGAGCGGTCAAGCCGCCCTTGTCTCCACAAGCTCCTCAAAGGTCTCCTGCATGGGATAAAGCCAAGCCTTCTGTCCGGTGTACTGCTCCCAGCGCCGCACGGCGACATCGACATAAGCGGGGTCGAGCTCGATTGCGCGGGCGCAGCGACCCGTCTTCTCCGCTGCAATCAGAATCGTTCCGCTACCGCAGAACGGATCAAGCACGATCTGGCCGCGCTTAGAGCAGTCCTTGATGGCATCGGCCACCATGGTCACCGGCTTCACCGTCGGGTGCAGCTTCAGCTCCTCCATCCGACCCGCCCTCATACTGGTTGCGCCCTCATAGTCCCAGACATTGGTTCGATAGCGCCCGTGCTGACCAAGTTCGAACGTGTTGGTATGCGCGGCAGATCCGTTCTTCCAGACGAACACCAGCTCGTGCTTGGAGCGGTAGAACGATCCCATCCCGGCATTGGTCTTGTTCCAGATGCAGAGGTTCTTGAGCTCGGCATAATACCGATCCCCGGCGTGCAGCATTTCCCGCATATGCCGCCAATCCATGCAGACGTGGTGGATGGAGCCGTCCTTGGAGTAGTAACAAAGCAGCCGGAAAATCTTTGAGAGGAACGTGGTGAATTCCTCCTCGCTCATCTCTCCCGACGCCATGGCAAATTCGCGATGCTTGATGGCGCCCAGTCCGGATACGTTGCCACCAATCCGAACATTGTACGGTGGGTCCGTGAAAATGAAGTCGGCCCGCTCGCGATCCATGAGATTGCAGTACGTTGCGGGATCCGTCGCATCACCACAGAAGAGGACGTGCTTACCGAGGCGCCAGGTATCTCCGAGGCGGCTCACGGGTGGACCTTCACCGCGCTCCGGAATCCGGTTTTCGGGCTGCTCGCTGTCCTCCTCGAAGTCTTCGATGATGCAGTCGACCTCGGCGGCTTCAAAGCCCGTCAAATCGACGTCGAACCCGACGTCTGCGAGCTGCTTCAGCTCGATCGCAAGGATTGCATTATCCCAGCCGGCCTTTTCAGCAAGACGATTGTCAGCAAGAACATAGGCCCGCTTGTCGGTTTCGCTCAGGTGCGAAAGGCGAACGCAAGGCACAGTCTCGCGATTGAGCAGGCGTGCAGCCGCCAGACGTCCATGCCCAGCAATCACCTGGCCTTCATCATCGATCAAAATGGGGTTGTTAAATCCGAACCGTTCGATGCTCTGTGCGATCTGCTTGATCTGCTTTGGCGAATGGGTGCGAGCATTTCCTGAGTAGGGCGTCAACGTGTCAATTGGCAGCCGCTCGATCTGCATAGGTTCTCTCCTATTGAGTTCGCTTGGGGCGGTTCACCCCGGGAGAGTTTTTTGCAGATCGAGCTATGGAATGCGCTCACGGAAAATCAGGGATTGCGGATTGCGGGATGATGCGGAAACTGGCGCTCGATCTCTGCGTCAAAGTCCTCCGAATCTCGGCGGTCTTCTTCGGAAACACTACGAAGCTTCCACAAGGTGTGCTTGTTACGGAGGGTCGTCCAATGAATGTTCGGAAAGCGCTTTATCGCCCAATCGGTCAACAGCTCGTAAGCCTGCTCGCTGATAACCTTATGATCGGCGGTGCGCGGCTTCGCCACGTGACGTGCCTTGAGCCGCCTGCACAGCCACGGATAGATCCGGTCGATCTGATCCAGCGTAAAGTCCTCCAAGGCCGGATGGTTGCGGGGGCGACCCCGGCGCTTGGTGGTGGGAAGCTCGTGCCGGACGAACCAAGGCGGATCGTCGCGAAGCTGCTGCTGATCGAATGGTATGCTCATCCTGTGTGTCTCCTTGAGGTCGTTGGTGCGGAGACGCTAGCCGAGAATGGAGCTGCAGCGGAACGCGGCGCACCGCGTTGGTAAACGCTCAAAATTCGATATTGCGGATTCGGAGGGCTATGGGGGTAGCGGGTGAGTCCAATTGACGAATGTAGAGGCCTCCTATTGGATTTTCGGATTCGATCACAAGCTCGTGACAAACAAGCTGGCCTCCAATGCGACGGAAGAAGATCGATGGACTGATGCCTGTGGCCGCGCGTTGCTGGAGCGGCAGGCGCGCCAGGGCTCAAACCAGACGTCTTGCACGCAGCTATTCGCGCCGACCGATTAGCTTCCCTGCTTCGGCTCTGCAGATTCCCTGTTCTTGGCCTGGGAATTCCCTGATAGCGGTTGGAATTCCCTGTTATTTTCCGCCCGCTGCTCGCCAGAGGCGCGTAAGCCTCGGATATTCCGCGGATTTTGCGCGGGTGCGCGTCTGAACAGGGCGCAGATCTGCGAAATATTCGCTGTTACCAGAACAAGGGCATCTTTAGCGTTCGTCCGCGATCACCTTGCCGTCGTTCGGCAGTGCGCCGGGGCTGACCAGTTCGACGGCGCCGCCGAGCTTCGTCACGGCGCGCAAAGTTCCGGCGATCTCCTCGCGTAGCGCCTCGCTCGCGGTCGCCGTTTCCGCTCTCAATGTCATCGCGTCGGTCTCGTCCTGTCGTGTCACCACGAGGCGCAGTCTTCCGAGCGAGGAATGACGCTTGCCGATCTCGGCGATCTGCTCAGGACGCACGAACATGCCCTTGACCTTCGTGGTCTGATCGGCGCGGCCCATCCAGCCCTTGATGCGCATATTGGTGCGCCCGCATTTGCTCGGACCTGGGAGAGCGGCGGTGAGGTCGCCGAGCGCAAGGCGGATCCAGGGATGATGCGGGTCGAGCGACGTCACCACGATCTCGCCGACGTCGCCGGGCGCCACGGGATCGCCGGTGCCGGGCTTGACGATCTCCAGGATCAGGTCCTCGTTCACGATCATGCCCTCGCGCGCCCCGGTCTCGAACGCAATGAGGCCGAGATCGGCGGTGCCAAAGGCTTGGTAGGCGTCGATGCCGCGCGCCTTGATCTCGGCCTGGAGCGAGGGCGGGAACGCGGCCCCGGAAACCAGTGCGCGCTTGATCGAGGAGACGTCGCGGCCCGAGCTCGCCGCCGCATCGAGCAATATCTTGAGGAAGTCCGGCGTGCCGCTGTAGCCGACCGGGCGGTAGGCCTCGATCAGCTCGAATTGCTGCTCGGTATTGCCGGGCCCTGCGGGAATCACGGCGCAGCCGAGCGCACGCGCCGACGCATCGAAGATGAAGCCGCCGGGGGTGAGATGGTAGCTGAAGGTGTTGAGGACGATGTCATCGGGCCGGAATCCGGCCGCGAACAGGGCCCTTGCGCCGCGCCAGGGATCGGCCTGCCGTCCCTCCGGCTCGAAGATCGGCCCGGGAGAGGTGAAGAGGCGGGCGAATGAGCCGGGGGGCGCCGCGACGAAGCCTCCGAAGGGCGCAGAAGCCTTGTGCAAAGCAGGCAGTTCCGACTTGCGCAGCACCGGCAGGTCCGCCAGCGCGGCCCTGGAGGCCACGGCGGCGGGATCAAGGCCCCTCAGCCGCTCGGCGTAGGCCGGTGCGGCCATCGCGGTGCGCAAGACCTCTGGCAGGCGGGAGAACAGATCGGCCTCGCGGGCTGCCGGCTCGCGCGTCTCGCGGGCGTCGTAATGGGCGGTCATGGCTGTTCTTTCCGTGTTGGCATCCGTTGCGCGCCGCCACCGGCATGGGTATCAGACCGCCATTGGCGAGGCCTGGAGAGGACCCGATGGCGGACATGGGAAGCGTTGCGGCGGCGAATGAGGCTGCGGATGTCGTGGCGCGCCTGAAGCTCCGCATGGTCGCCGAGGCGCTGCCGCTGTGGTCGACCGTCGGCTGGGATCAGGCTACCGGCGGTTTCATCGACCGGCTGCACCGGGACGGCACTGCGGATGCGGCTGCGCCGCGGCGCGTGTTCGTTCAGGCCCGGCAAATCTATTGTTACGCCAAGGCGGCGCAGATGGGCTGGTATCCTGAGGGGCGCGCGGTCGCGCTGAAGGGACTGGAACATCTGCTGGCCAAAGCCAAGGCGCCCGACGGCCGGCCCGGCTTTGTGCACCGGCTGACGCCGGACGGGACGGTGCTGGACGGCCGGCGCGATGCCTACGACCACGCCTTCATCCTGTTTGCCCTCGCGACCGTCTACGCGCTTGACCAGGACGCGCAGGTTCGCGCCGAGATCGATGCGCTGCTCGCTTTCCTGGACGGCCATCTCCGTTCGCCGCATGGGGGCGTGCACGAAGGCCTTCCGGTCTCGCTGCCGCGCCGGCAGAACCCGCACATGCATCTGTTCGAGGCGATGATCGCCTGTTTCGACGCGACCCACGATCTGTCGTTCCAGAACCGCGCCGGCGAATTCTTCGCGCTGTTCCTGGCCAATCTCTACGACAAGCAAAAGCGCATCCTGACGGAGTATTTCGAGGAGGACTGGTCGAAGATCCAGCCGGTCAGCGTCGAGCCGGGCCATCAGGCGGAATGGGTCTGGCTGCTGAAGGGGTTCGAGCGCATCACGGGCTGCCCGACCGGGCAGCGGCGCGCCGAACTCCTGGCGACCGCGCTGCGCTATCGCGACGAGACCACGGGCTGCCTGATCGACGAAGGCGACGACGTCGGCAACATCCGCCGCAGCACCCGCCGGCTGTGGCCGCAGACCGAGATCGCGAAGGCGTGGATCGCGCAAGCCGAGTCGGGCGAGGCCGGCGCGGCCGACGAAGCGCGCGCGGCGCTGGTGCGGCTCGAACGGCATTATCTCAGCCATCCCGTAAAGGGTGGCTGGTATGACCAGTTCGATCGCGACGGCAAATCGCTGATCGACACCATTCCTGCGTCGTCGTTCTATCATGTTCTCTGCGCGGTCACGGAAGCGGAGCAGGTGCTGGGCTAGGCTTCTTGTGGATCACAGCCAGCGCTTGCGCCGCTTGAAGCTCTTGAGGTTCTTGAAGCTCTTGCGCTGGTCGCCGGCGCCGCCGAGATAGAATTCCTTGACGTCCTCGTTGTCGCGCAATTCGTCGGCACTGCCGTCGAGCACGACCTTGCCCTGCTCCATGATATAGCCGTGGCTCGCCACCGATAGTGCGGCGCGTGCGTTCTGCTCCACCAGGAGGATGGTGACGCCGAGGTCGCGGTTGATCTTCTGGATGATCGAGAACACCTCCTTCACCAGCAGCGGCGACAGGCCCATCGAGGGCTCGTCCATCAGGATCATCTTCGGGCGTGCCATCAGCGCACGGCCGATCGCGAGCATCTGCTGCTCGCCGCCGGAGAGATAGCCGGCGAGGCCGGTGCGCTCCTTCAGGCGCGGGAAATAATTGAAGACCATGTCGAGGTCGGAATCGACCTCGCGGTCCCTGCGGGTGAAGGCGCCGAGCTTGAGGTTTTCCAGCGACGTCATGTCGGCGACGATGCGCCGGCCCTCCATCACCTGGAAGATGCCGCGGCGGACGATCTTGTCGGGATCGATGCCGTTGATGCGCTCGCCCTCGAACAGGATCTCGCCGCGAGTGACTTCGCCGTCCTCGGTCTTGAGCAGCCCCGAGATCGCCTTCAGCGTTGTCGACTTGCCGGCGCCGTTGGCGCCCAGCAGCGCCACGATCGCGCCCTTGGGCACGTCGAGGCTGAGACCGCGCAGCACCAGGATGACGTCGTCATAGACGACCTCGATGTTGCGCACGGCGAGGAGTGGAGGCGCGCCCACGATGCTGGGGGAGGGACGGGTTGCTTCGCTGATCTCGGTCATTGGGTCTGCCGCCAATCCGTGACTGTCGTCATGCCCGGGCTTGTCCCGGGCATCCACGTTCTTCGTGCCGCGCGTTCAGACGTGGATGGCCGGGACAAGCCCGGCCATGACGTCGGAGATTTCAATCACCAGCCCAGCAATTCCGGCTTGCGCGGCAGCTCGACGGTCTTGACCTTCTCGAGCTTGATCGTGCCCTTGGCCATGAGATCGTTGAGGTCGCCGTCGGTCGTGCCCGAGATCTTGGTGCGATAGAGATCGACCTTCAGCGTGCCGCGATGGTCCTTGTCGGTCCAGGTCGAGGGATTGCAGACACCTTCCATTCCGGCCGGCACCCAATCCTTCTTCTGGTAGAAGCCCTTGGCGACGTTCTCGCCGGTGGCGCCGCCGTTCTTGGCGGCCCAATCGATCGCTTCCTTCATGTACATCGCGGAGCAGACGGCCGCGACGTAATGCACCGGGCGATAGACCTTGCCGGTCGGGTCGGACATCTTGGAGATTTCCATCACCGTCTTCATGCCGGGCGCATCGCCGCCCCAGCTCACCGCCGTGCGCAAGGGGAAGATCACGCCGTTGGCGGCATCGCCCGCGGTCTTCGCAGCGTTCTCGTCCATGCCCCAGACGTTGCCGAGGAACTGGATTTCGACGCCGGCAGTCTTGCAGGCCTTCATCACCGAGATGTTCGAGGCGGCGGTATTGCCGAGATAGGCGTAGTTGGCGCCCGAGGATTTCAGGCTCAGGCACTGCGCGCTGTAGTCGCCCGGTGCGAGGGCGAACACCAGCGGCGGCAGCACCTCGAAGCCGAGCTCCTGCGCCATCGCTTCCCCGGCGGCCTTCGGCGCGTTCGGATAGGGATGATTGGCACCCATGTGCACGAATTTCGGCTTGCCGGATTTGCCCTTGGCCTTCCAATCCTCGGCAGCCCACATCAGCATCGCGCGCAGCGCGTCCGAATAGCTCGGGCCATAGAAGAAGTTGTAAGGTGCGGGCTTGGCCTTGCCGCTGATGCCTCCGGGATCGGTGAGTGCGGCGGCATAGGAGCCGGACATGTCGGGGATCTTGTCCTGGGCGAGGAAGCCGGTCAGCGCTTCGGTGTCGGCGGTGCCCCAGCCCATGATCGCGGCGACCTTGGTGTCCGGTGCCGACCACTTCTTGTAGAGCGCGATGGCGCGCGGCACCTGATAGCCATAGTCGTTGGTGTCGAGGTTGAGCTGCTTGCCGCCGACGCCGCCGTTCTTGTTGACCCAGCCGAAAGTGTCGGCGACGGCCTGGCCAAAGGGCGTGCCGACGTCGGAGGTGCCGCCGGAATAGTCGGCGAGGTGTCCGATCGCGATCTGCGCCTGCGCGCCGGTCGAAAACGCGGCGATCGCGATCGCGAGCGATGCGGTGCTCAAAAGGGACTTCATGGTCATGGTCAGTTCCTCCTCTTTATTGTTTAAGTGAAGTTGCCCGCGCTCAATGCGAGAACGGGTAGAGTTTCCAGTACGCCTTGATCTGCCGCCAGCGATGCGCAAGCCCATCGGGCTCGAACATCAGGAACGCGATGATGATCACCCCGATCGCGATCTCGCGCAGGAAGGTGATGTTGGTGTTGAGTGACAGCGCCTGGTCGATCGCGCCGCCCTTCAGATGATGGCTCAGCCATTCCATCGATTCCGGCAGCAGCACCACGAAGGCGGTACCCATCAGCGTGCCCATGACCGAGCCGGTGCCGCCGATGATGATCATGGCGAGGAACAGGATCGAACGCTCGATGCCGAAACCTTCCTGCGACACCACGAGCTGGTAATGCGCGTAGAGCGCGCCGGCGATGCCGGCGAAGAAGGCGGCGAGCCCGAACGACAGCGTGCGGTATTTCGTCAGGTTGATGCCCATGATCTCGGCGGAGAGATAATGATCGCGGATCGCCACCAGCGCGCGGCCGTCCCGCGTACGCATCAGATTGGTGACGAGGATGTAGCTCACGAGCACATAGGCCAGCACGACGTAGAAATATTGTCGGTCGCCGCGCAGCGTATAGCCGAAGATCGAGAAAGGCGCGGCACTTGCCGGCACCGAGCCGCCGGAGAACCATTCGGCGCGGGAGAAGAAGTCGAGCAGGATGTACTGCGCAGCCAGCGTCGCGATGACGAGATAGAGGCCCTTCAGCCGGGCCGCCGGGATGCCGAAGATCAGGCCGACCAGCGCGGTGACGATTCCCGCAAGCGGGATGGCGAAGAACACCGGGATCGGCGCGTTGTTGGAGATGTAGGCCGAGGTGAAGGCGCCGAGCAGGAAGAAGGCGGCGTGCCCGATCGAGATCTGGCCGGTGAAGCCGACCAGGATGTTGAGGCCGAGCGCGGCGATCGAGAAGATGCCGATCTGGATCAGGATGCTGAGCCAGTATCCGCTGAAGAATTGCGGTGCGAAGCACAGCAGCGCGACGCCTGCGATGGCGAAGTTGCGGCTGGTGGCGGTCGGGAAGATCGTGGTGTCGGCCGCATAGGAGGTGCGGAAATCACCAGCAGGAATGAGGGCAGGGCCGGCCATGGGTCAGATCCGTTCGATGTCGTGGGTGCCGAACAATCCGTAAGGCTTGATCATCAGCACGATGATGAGGACGTAGAACGGCGCGATCTCGTAGAGATTGCCCCAGTGCAGATACTCGCTGTCGACATATTGCGCGACGTTCTCGAGCAGGCCGATGATGATGCCGCCGAGCACGGCGCCGCCGACGGAATCGAGCCCGCCGAGGATCGCCGCCGGAAAGACCTTGATGCCGTAGGCGGCAAGACCCGACGACACGCCGTTTACGACCGCGACGACCACGCCGGCGACCGCCGAGACCGTCGCCGAGATCGCCCAGGCCATCGCGAACACGCTCTTGACGGAAATGCCGAGCGATTGCGCGACCTGCTGGTTGAACGCGGTGGCGCGCATCGCCAGGCCATATTTCGAAGCACGGAAGAACCAGGCCATGCCGATCATCATGGCGACGGAGACCACGAGGCTCATGACATAGACGGTCTGGATCTGCAGCCCGAGCAGGCTGACCGATTGGCTCTCGAACACGCGCGGGAACGGCTGCGGATTGACGCCGAACATCCATTTCAGCGTGGCCTGCAGCACCGTGGAGAGGCCGATCGTCACCATGATCACGGAGATGATGGGCTCGCCGATCATCGGCCGCAGGATCAGGACCTGGACCGCGATGCCAAACACGAACATGAACACCAGCGTCATCGGCATGCCGATCCAGAACGGCACCTGGTACTTCGCCAGCAGCGCCCAGCACACCCAGGCGCCGACCAGCAGCAGCTCGCCTTGCGCGAAGTTGACGACCTGCGTCGCCTTGTAGATCAGCACGAACGACATCGCGACCACGCCATAGAGCGTGCCGACCACGAGGCCGTTGACCAGAAGCTGGATGAGGAAGGCGGTGTTCATTTCGGATCACCCAACTCGTCATTGCCGGGCTTGACCCGGCAATCCATCGATGCGGAAGGAAGACTGTTCGGAAAAGGATGGATGCGCGGGTCAAGCCCGCGCATGACGACTATTTGTGTCACTCCGCCGCCTCCGCCATGTGCCCGTGCATCCCGAGGTCCACCACTCGCAATGTCGTCCGTACCCGCTGTGTGGTGCCGTCCTGGAAGCGGATCACGGTGTCGACGGGAATGTCGGAATCGCCGCGGTAGATCGCGTCGATGATGCCGGCGTATTTCTCGTTGATGACGCTGCGGCGCACCTTTCTGGTGCGGGTGAGCTCGCCGTCGTCGGCGTCCAGCTCCTTGTAGAGCAACAGGAAGCGCGAGATGCGCTGGGCCGGCGGCAGCGTGGCGTTGACGGTCTCGACCTCCTTGTGCAGCAGCGCGTAGACCTCGGGCCGCGAGGCGAGGTCGGTGTAGGTGGTGAAGGAGAGGCGGTTCTTCTCCGCCCATTTCGAGATGATGGAGTAGCGGATGCAGATCATCGCCGCGAGCGCGTCGCGGCCGGCGCCCAGCACCACCGCTTCGGCGATATAGGGCGAGAATTTCAGCTTGTTCTCGATGAATTGCGGCGAGAAACGCTCGCCGCGCGAGGTCTCGGCGAGATCCTTGATGCGGTCGATGACGACGAGCTGGTTGTTGGCGTTGAAATAGCCGGCATCGCCGGAGCACATCCAGCCGTCCTTGATGTCGGCGACGCTCGCTTCCGGATTCTTGTAGTAGCCTAGGAACATGTTGGGATGCCGCACCACGATCTCGCCGACGCCGTGAACGTCGGGATTGTCGATGCGGATCTCGACATTCTCGGCCATCGGCACGCCGGTCGTATCAGGATCGACCTTGCCTTCGGGATGCAGCGTATAGGCCCCGAGCAGCTCGGTCTGGCCGTAGAGCGTGCGCAGCGGCACGCCCATCGCCTGGAAGAACTTGAAGGTCTCGGGGCCGAGCGCCGCGCCGCCGGTCGCGGCCGAGCGCAGGCGGGTGAAGCCGAGGCGGTCGCGCAGCGCGCGGAACAGGATGGCGTCGGCAAGGGCGGAGCGCTTGCCCTGTTCGAGCGCGGCGAGGCCGCTCTTCATGCCGATGTCGAACAGGCGCTGCTTGAGAGGCGTGGCGTCCATCACCTTGGCCCGGACGTCGGCGGCGATGGATTCCCAGACGCGTGGGGCGAACAAGACGAACGTCGGCGCGATCTCGCGCAGATCGTTCATCATGGTGTCGGGCTCTTCGACGAAGTTGATCTTCATGCGGCACAACAGGCCTTTGCCGAGCACGTAGACCTGCTCCATGATCCA
The DNA here is from genome assembly GCF_000482425.1 of Bradyrhizobium sp. 22. Classification (NCBI taxonomy): domain Bacteria; kingdom Pseudomonadati; phylum Pseudomonadota; class Alphaproteobacteria; order Hyphomicrobiales; family Nitrobacteraceae; genus Bradyrhizobium; species Bradyrhizobium sp. 22. The sequence goes on along the minus strand of NZ_KI519400.1, from coordinate 118,540 downwards.
CGGCAGCGGCAGCACGGAGACGTATTCGTCGTCCGGCCCTTTCGGATCGAAGGCGAGATAGGTCGCGCAATGACCGAGCACCCGGCCGGCGGCGAGCATCGCCAGCTTGGGATGAGACGTGGTGCCCGACGTCGTGCAGAGGATCGCGACATCCTCGCCATTGGTGGCATCTACGAGGCGGTCGTAGAGCTCCGGCTCGCGCGCGGCACGTGCCCGGCCGAGCTCGGCAAACGCATCCGCCGACATCAGGCGCGGGTCGTCGTATTTCCGCATCCCTCGCGGATCGGAATAGATGATGTGCTTCAGCTTCGGTGCGCGGTCGGCGAGGGTGAGCAGCTTGTCGACCTGCTCCTCGTCCTCGGCGAAGACGAGCTGCGCCTCACCATAATTGAGGAGATAGGAAGCCTCCTCGTCGAGCACGTCGCGATAAAGCCCGAGGCTGAGGCCGCCGATGGCGTGCGTCGCGACTTCCGCCGCGACCCAGTCCGGCCGGTTGTCGCCGATGATGCCGATGACGTCGCCGCGGCCAAGGCCCATTTCGACGAGACCGAGCGCGAAGTCGCGCACGCGGGCCTGGTAGTCGTTCCAGGTGAAAATGCGCCAGAGCCCGAGATCCTTCTCGCGCAAAGCGATCTCGTTGCCGTGCTCCTTGGCGTTGAGCCGGAGCATCTTGGGATAGGTGTCGGCCTGCGCGACGCGGCCTGCGTAATCCATCATGCCGCGCTCTCCTGCGCAGGCGGTGCATCGTCGGGATCGACCAGCACCTCGTCTTCCTCGCCGAGATAGGCGCGCCTAACGTGAGGATCGGCGAGCACCGTCGCGGGGTCCCCTTCGGCGATCTTCTTGCCGAAATCCAGCACCATGACGCGATGGGAGATGTCCATCACCACGCCCATGTCGTGCTCGATCATCACCACCGTCATCCCGAACTCCTCGTTGAGGTCGACGATGTAGCGGGCCATGTCCTCCTTCTCCTCGAAGTTCATGCCGGCCATCGGCTCGTCGAGGAGGATGAGGCGAGGCTCCAGCGCCATGGCGCGGGCGAGCTCCACGCGCTTGCGCAGGCCGTAGGAGAGGGTGCCGGCGGTGGCTTTGCGCACTGACTGCAGATCGAGGAAGTCGATGATCTCCTCCACCTTGCGGCGGTGCTCGAGCTCCTCCTTGCGCGCCCCGGTGAGCCAGTACAGCGAGCCCGTCAGGAAATTGTTCTTCAGGAGATGATGGCGGCCGACCATGATGTTGTCGAGCACGCTCATGTGGTGGAACAGGGCGAGATTCTGGAAGGTGCGGCCGATGCCGAGCGAGGCCCGGGCATTCGGCGTCAAGCCGGTGATGTCGCGGTCTCCATAGAAGAGCTGGCCTTCAGTCGGCTTGTAGCGACCGGAAATACAGTTCACGATCGAGGTCTTGCCGGCGCCATTGGGGCCGATGATCGAGAACAGCTCGCCGTCCTTGATGGCGAAACTGACATCGGTCAGCGCACGGACGCCGCCGAATCGCAAGGACACGCCGCGCACTTCAAGACTGGTAGCCACCAAACGAAACCCTCCCGGTGATGGCGCTTTTTAGCCGCGCTCTTCGTCCGTTCTGTCCGGCGATCCTAGTACGGTGGTGCCGGTGAGGCCATGCAGCAGATGGTCTCGACCGGAGCCCGCGCCACTCTCGTTCCCGTCAGGGATCAAGAGCCGCATCGCCGAGGTGGTTCTCAATAGGGGAAAGCGCTATTTTGAAATGTCTCCCGGCTGACAATTCTGCGACAAAGTTTGCCGGGCGGCAGCGGCCTTCATCTTTCGTCGGGTGGCAGTCGTCATAATCATGTTGCGATGCAACAGAAGGTGGAGTGACGAAACGGTGCGGCTGGCCGCGAGATCATGATTTCAGAAGATCATCTGAAGCGCGTCGCCGCCTGGTCGCGCGAGCTCACGCAAGCGGAGATCGAGGTCGCGCGCGCCGGAATCACGGAGCGGTCCTACGGCACCGGCGAGACCGTGTTCATGCGCGGCGATATCTTCGCCTATTGGGCCGGCATGGTCAGCGGTCTTGCCCGCATGGGCGGGGTCTCGCGGGACGGCAAGGAGACGAGCCTGGCCGGGCTGACGGCAGGGGCCTGGTTCGGCGAGGGCAGCGTGCTCAAGAACGAGCCGCGCCGCTATGACGTGGTCGCGCTGCGTGACAGCCGCGTCGCGCTGATGGAACGCAGCGCCTTCATGTGGCTGTTCGAGAACAGCGTCGGCTTCAACCGCTTTCTGGTGCGCCAGCTCAACGAGCGGCTCGGCCAGTTCATCGGCATGCTCGAGGTCAATCGGACCCTCGATGCGACCGCGCGCCTTGCCCGCAGCATCGCCTCGCTGTTCAACCCGATCCTCTACCCGGAATCGACCGCGCATCTGGAGATCACCCAGGAGGAGATCGGCGCGCTCTCCGGCATGTCCCGCCAGAACGCCAACCGCGCGCTGAACCGGCTGGAGAAGGAGGGGCTGCTGCGGCTGGAATATGGCGGCGTCACCATCCTCGATATCGAGCGGCTGCGCGGCTACGGGGACTAACGCGACCTCATCGCGCATTGGCGGGCGCGTGCACCGGCCAGAGATCGGCGCGCCAGCGGATCGCGATCGCCAGCATCGTGATGAAGCCCGCGGCGGCATAGAGCGAGCCGGTTGCGGAATAGCCGATGACGTCGATCATGCTGCCGGCCGCGAGCAATCCGATCGGCAGGCCGTAGATCACCATCATGCGCACGCCCATCACGCGGCCGCGAAGATGCGCACTGGCCGACCGCATCAGGATCACGGCTGCCGAGATCATCGACATGCTCTGGGCGATACCGGCGAGAACGAGGCAGGCCATCGCCACCGGCATGGTCCTGATTTCGACGAATACCAGCAGCATGGCGTACCAGGCCAGCGTCGCGCCGATCAGAAGCCGGGCAATGCGCAGTCCGCCGACGAGGCTGAGCGTGATGGAGCCGATCAGCGAGCCGATCGCGAAGCTCGCCGAGAGGTAACCGAGGCCGGTCTGGTCGGTATGAAAGATGTCGCGGGCGATGTAGGGCAATAGCCCGCCAGTGAAGGGAAATGCGGTGAGATTGGCCAGGAACGCCACGCACAGCGCCGCGCGCATTCCCGGGCCATTCCAGGCGTAGACGATTCCTTCCTTGAGCTCGCCCAGCAGTCGCGACACCGCGTGGCTGTTGGCCGGAAGATCGCTCGTGACGACGGTTCTCTTGGGCCGGGTCAGGCATAGCATGAGAAGCGCGGCTGCCAGATAGAGGCACGCGATCGCCACATAGACGAGGCCGATGCCGAGGACGGCGAACAACCCGGCGCCGGTCAACGCGCCGGCGATGCGCGCACTGTCCTGGGTGGTGCGTGCAACGCTGATGGCGCCCACCAGCTGCTCGGCCGGCATGATCTCGGCGAGCAGCGCGCCCCGGACGCCGAGATCGGAGGGACGAATCAAACCCATGATTGCGACGATGATCATGACGCTCAGCGGCGACAGATGACCGGACAGCGCCAGGACCATGATGGTTGACGAGAGCACCGTATAGGCAAGACGCATCACGATCAGCAGATCGCGATGGCCCATGCGATCGCCGATCATGCCGAACACCGGCGCGACCAATGTCCCGACGAACTGGAGCGAGGCAAGCACGGTGAGCAGCAGCACCGAGCCGGTCTCGACCAGAATGTACCAGCCGAGCACGAGCGTCTCGACCTCGAACGCCCAGGAGGTGAGCAGATCCGACGGCCATTGAAAACGATAATTGCGAATGCGGAACGGCGCGAGCGCGGAAGTTCGTGCGGCTCTGCTCAAGGCGCGATGGCTCGTATCACGGCGATTTCCCAGCCCGTGTGGTTTCTTCTTGCTCGCAAGCTAGCGCCAGCGATGCTCGTGTCAATCGCAGCTGCCGCAGGCCGCCCCCGCGTTCGGCTCTTACCTCGTCGTGGCTCTCGGCTTCCGCTGCGCCAGGGCTGAGGCCATCGCCGAGATGAGCGGTCGCATGAAGTACGCTTCCTCCGCCGGCGAAACGTCGGTGCGCAGGCCGTGGGCGGCGAGCTCGCCGGAGACCGCCGGACCGACCGACGCGATCAGCGTCTGTTCAAGGCCGGCGCGCAGCTTGGCCTCGCTGCCATGCGCCTTCGCGGCCTCGATCAGTCGGCGGACCTGGCCGAGATTGGTGAGCGCGAGGGCGTCGATCCGTCCCGCGGCCATGTCGTCGACGGCGGCGATGATGTTGGTATCGGCCGCCTTGGAATCGTAGACATAGGGCAGCACCGTATCGACCGCGGCGCCTTGTGCGGCCAGCGCGCCGGTCAGCGCGCTATGCTCCTTGTCCGGATAGAGCTGCAGGCCGAGGCGCCGTCCCCTGAGGTCGAGCTTGCTCAGCATCTCGATCACGCCTTCGGTGGTCGGTTTCTCTGTCGTCTGCTGCGGTTCCAGCCCGACCTCGCGCAGCGCCCTGCCGGGCTTTGGGCCGCGGGTGAATGTCCGCGTCTTGGCGAGCGCGGCGACAAAGTCGGCGTCGATCCCGCGGGCGCGGGCAAGCTTCATGATTCGCCGCAGGCCTTCGCCGGTCATCAGCACGAGATCGCCAAGCGGCTTGTCGATGGCGCGGCGGATCCAGGCCTCGACCGGGGCCGGGTCCGGCGCGTCGTGGATGGTGAACATCGGGCATTGCACGACCTCGGCGCCTTGCTCGGCCAGCAGCTTGGAAAACTGCGCCTCCTCGCGCGTTTCCAGGATCAGGATGCGGTAGCCGTTCAGGCGGTCGGCCATGGGATTCTCCGTAATCGCAATCGTCTGTTCATCCTGACTCCGCGCATGATGTCGAAGCAAGTCTTGGGGTTGTCTTGGGATCGTCTTGGGATTGGCGCAAGGGCGGGGTCGGTGCTAGAGCAGGGTGCAGGTCGCGGGGTCGTTCCGCTGCACAAACCTTCATCAAGAGCCAAGCCCGTCCATCAACATGCCCGACCATCAATATGTTCTGACCTTGTCCTGTCCGGATCGGCCCGGCATCGTCTCGGCGGTGTCGACGTTTCTCGCCCACAACGGACAGAACATTCTCGACGCCCAGCAGTTCGACGACGTCGAGACCAAGAAGTTCTTCATGCGCGTGGTGTTCACCGCGGCCGACCTTGCCGTGGAACTGTCGGCGCTGCAGACCGGCTTTGCCGCGATCGCCGAGCGTTTCGGCATGGAATGGCAGATGCGCGATCGCGCCGCGCATCGCAAGGTGATGCTGCTGGTGTCGAAGTCCGACCACTGCCTGGTCGATATCCTCTATCGCTGGCGCACCGGCGAGTTGCCGATGACGCTGACTGCGATCGTCTCCAACCATCCGCGGGAGGTCTATGGCGGGCTCGATTTCGGCGGCATCCCGTTCCACCACCTGCCGGTGACCAAGGAGACCAAGCGCGAGCAGGAGGCGCAGATCATCGACCTCGTCGGCAAGACGAAGACCGATCTCGTCGTGCTGGCCCGCTACATGCAGATCCTGTCCGATGATCTGTCAGCCAAGCTTTCGGGTCGCTGCATCAACATCCACCACTCGTTCCTGCCGGGCTTCAAGGGCGCAAAGCCCTATCACCAGGCCCATGAGCGCGGCGTCAAGTTGATCGGAGCCACCGCGCATTACGTCACGCGCGATCTCGACGAAGGCCCGATCATCGACCAGGACGTCGAGCGCATCAGTCATCGCGACACGCCCGAGGATCTCGTCCGCAAGGGCCGCGACATCGAGCGTCGCGTGCTCGCCCGCGCGATCCGCTACCATCTCGACGACCGCGTCATCCTCAACGGCCGCAAGACCGTGGTGTTCGTCGACTAGCGAATAGCGAATGGCGAGTAGCGAATAGAAAAGAGGCCCTATTCGCTATTTCCTATTCGCCACTCGCCCCATCAGCGCACCGTGCCGGCCGACGTCGTTCCCGTCGCGCCCTTCTGCGCCTGCTCTTCCTTCTCGCGATCCGCCGCCGGCATCAGCCGCTTGCGTTCGCGTTCCTTCATGTAGGCGTCGTATTGCGGTGTGCCGGGTCGCGGCGGGGCATCGGCTGGCAGGCCGCCGGCCCATTGCGGGACATAGTCGCCCATGCCGGCGGAGAGTTTTTCGTTGACCGTCCCGCAGCCGGACAGTCCCGCAGCGAGCGCAGCGAGGACGAGGGCGGAACGAAAAGTCTTGGACATTGTGTGGGCGCGCAGTCGGTCAGTGGACGCCAGCCCGGGCCGGCAGGGCAGAAGCTTAGCCTTCAACAAGGTAAAATAGACTTATTCGAGATAGGTAATTTATTACCGAGATGCGCGCAGTCCGGACGCGCGGATGTACATATTCTGCAAGCGAAAGACGAAATCCTCCATGCCGGCGATCCCTGCCGGTTCTAGACTGCCATGCGGCGCTCGCGACAACATGGCGTCGGTTGGCGGCGGGGTTTTCGTTGACAAGTCCATTTTCTTTGTACATTCGTACAAATGAGAGGTGGGCAAGTTGGAAACCCGACGTAACCCGGGGCGCCGCTTCGGTCGGCAGATCATCGGAACGCACGGCTCGCCGAATAGTCGCCAAACGTCCGATTGACAAGGTTGGCGCGAAAGACGCCCATGTCGTCAGCGATGATTTCTCGCGCGTCGGCAAAGTTTGAGGCAAGGGCCGGGTACTCGGTCCAGGGCACAAGAGCAGGAATGAAGGGGAGGGACATCTGATGTTCGAACGCAAGATTCTTTCGCGGACTGCCGTAGCGGCCGCCATCGCAAGCCTCGCGGCCGTCGCGCCTGCGAAGGCCCAGGACAGCGTTAAGATCGGCCTGATCCTGCCGATGACAGGCGGCCAGGCCTCGACCGGCAAGCAGATCGAGAACGCGATCAAGCTCTACATGCAGCAGAAGGGTGACACCGTCGCCGGCAAGAAGATCGAGATCATCCTCAAGGACGATGCCGCGATCCCGGACAAGACCAAGACCGCCGCGCAGGAACTGATCGTCAACGACAAGGTCAACTTCATCGCCGGCTTCGGCGTGACGCCCGCCGCACTCGCGGCGGCGCCGCTGGCAACGCAGGCCAAGATTCCGGAAATCGTCATGGCGGCCGGCACCTCGATCATCACCGAGCGCTCGCCCTATATCGTACGCACCAGCTTCACGCTGGCACAGTCCTCGACCATCATCGGCGACTGGGCGGCGAAGAACGGCATCAAGAAGGTGGCGACGCTGACCTCGGACTATGCGCCGGGCAATGACGCTCTCAACTTCTTCAAGCAGCACTTCACGGCCGGCGGCGGCGAGGTGGTAGAAGAGGTCAAGGTTCCCCTGCAGAACCCCGACTTCGCCCCGTTCCTGCAGCGCATGAAAGACGCCAAGCCCGACGCGATCTTCGTGTTCGTGCCGGCCGGCCAGGGCGGCAACTTCATGAAGCAGTATGCCGAGCGCGGCCTCGACAAGGCCGGCATCAAGGTGATCGGGCCCGGCGACGTCACCGACGACGACCTGCTCAACAACATGGGTGACGCCGTGCTCGGCACGGTCACCGCGCACCTCTACTCCGCGGCGCACCCCTCGCAGATGAACAAGGATTTCGTCGCCGCCTACAAGAAGGCGTTCGGCAATCGTCCGGGCTTCATGGCGGTGGGCGGCTATGACGGCATCCACCTGATCTACGAAGCGCTGAAGAAGACCGGCGGCGATACCAATGGCGACAAGCTGATCGAAGCCATGAAGGGCCAGAAGTGGGAGAGCCCGCGCGGTCCGATCTCGATCGACCCCGAAACCCGCGACATCGTGCAGAACATCTACATCCGCAAGGTCGAGAAGGTCGACGGCGAGCTGTACAATGTCGAGTTCGCCACCTTCGAGGCGGTCAAGGATCTCGGCAAGACCAAGAAGTGACGCGCGAAAGCGCGTCATCCCGGGGCGCGCTTAGCGCGAACCCGGGATCTCGAGATTGTTGAAACGAGATTCCGGGTTCAGCGCTCCGCGCTGCCCCGGAATGACTAGTGACTACCAGGATTCACCCGCTCCCGATGACCGCAATCCTCACCAACCTGTTCGATGGCGTTGCCTACGGCATGCTGCTGTTCGTGCTCGCCTGCGGGCTTGCGGTCACGCTTGGGCTGATGAACTTCGTCAACCTCGCCCACGGCGCCTTCGCCATGGCCGGCGGCTATATCTGCATGGTGCTGGTCAACCGGATGGGCTGGCCGTTCTTCGCCGCATTGCCGCTCGCCTTCGTCTCCTCGGCCGCGATCGGCATTGCGCTCGAACGGACGCTCTATCGCCACCTCTATACGCGCAGCCACCTCGACCAGGTGCTGTTCACCATCGGCCTGACCTTCATGTCGGTTGCCGCCGTAGACTACATCCAGGGCTCATCGCGCGTCTTCATCAATCTGCCGGCCGCGCTCCAGGGCCAGTTCGACCTGTTCGGCGTCGGCATCGGCCGCTACCGGCTGATGATCATCGTCATCTGCGGCCTGCTCACCATCGCTCTGCAGATGGTGCTGGCCAAGACACGCTTCGGCAGCCGCCTGCGCGCCGCGGTCGACGATCCCCGTGCCGCGAGCGGCCTCGGCATCAACGTACCGCAGGTGTTCGCCTTCACGTTTGCATTCGGATGCGGGCTCGCCGGCCTCGGCGGCGCCCTCAGCGCCGAGATCCTCGGCCTCGATCCATATTTTCCGCTGAAGTTCATGATCTACTTCCTGATCGTGGTCACCGTGGGCGGCTCCTCTTCCATCACCGGCCCGTTCCTGGCCTCGCTCCTGCTCGGCATCGGCGACGTCGCCGGCAAGTATTACGTGCCGAAGATGGGTCCCTTCGTGATCTACACCATGATGATCGTGATCCTGATCTGGCGCCCGAACGGCCTGTTCGGCCGCACGGCCGCGCGTTGAGTTCGCCGATGAGCGCTGCTTCCGACGTCGGTTATCACGCCCAGCGCCAGGCGCGCTGGCACTACGGCGAAATCGCCTTCTGGCTGATCGTGCTGGCCTGCGGCTTCGCCTTTCCCTCGCGCTATCTGATCATGACCGACATCCTGCGCCTGGCGCTGTTCACGATGTCGCTCGATCTCATCCTTGGCTATGCGGGCATCGTCTCGCTCGGCCACGCTGCCTTCTTCGGGGTCGGCGCCTATGCCGCGGGACTTCTCGCGCTTCACGGTATCGTCAACGAGCCCGTGCTCGCGCTGCTCGTCGCGGGCCTGGCCGCGATGGTGCTTGGCTTTGCCACCAGCTTCCTGGTGATCCGCGGCGTCGACCTCACGCGCCTGATGGTGACGCTCGGCATCGCGCTGCTGCTGGAAGCGCTCGCCGAACGCTTCTCCAACATCACCGGCGGCACAGACGGCCTGCAGGGCATCGAGATGCAGCCGATATTGGGCCAGATTCCGTTTGACATGTTCGGCAAGGCCGGCTTCTTTTACTCGCTGGCCGTGCTGTTCCTGCTGTTCCTGTTCGCCCGCCGCGTCGTGCATTCGCCATTCGGCCTGTCGCTGCGCGCGATCAAGAACAACCCGCTGCGGGCTGCGGCGATCGGCATTCCCGTCAACCGCCGCCTGATCGCGATCTACACGCTGGCTGCGTTCTATGCCGGCATCGCGGGCGCGCTGTTCACCCAGACCACCGCGATCGCCTCGCTCGACGTCTTCGCTTTCGAGCGCTCGGCCGATCTGATGCTGGTGCTCGTCATCGGCGGCACCGGCTATCTCTATGGTGGGCTGATTGGTGCTGTGATCTTCCGCATGCTCCAGGAATTGTTCTCCACCATCACCCCGCAATACTGGCAGTTCTGGATCGGCCTCGTGCTGGTCGTGATCGTGCTGGTCGGCCGGCAGCGCCTGCATCGCTGGGTGCTGTATGTGCCGAATCTGGTCATCAGGCAGGTAGCAGGCCGTAAGGCGGTCGTCGCCGTGCCGGAGAGCGATGCATGACCATCGCGCTCGAAACCCAGAAGCTCGAGAAGCAGTTCGGCGGCTTGCGCGTCACCCGTGATCTGTCGATCAAGGTCGAGCAGGGGGCGCGCCACGCGCTGATCGGCCCGAACGGCGCCGGCAAGACCACTGTGATCAACCAGCTCACCGGCGTGCTGAAGCCGAACTCGGGCCGCATCCTGCTCGAAGGCCAGGACATCACCGATCTGCCCGTGCACAAGCGCGTGCTGCTCGGCCTGTCGCGCACCTTCCAGATCAACCAGCTCTATCCCGATCTCACCCCGCTCGAAACCATCGGCCTTGCCGTCTCCGAACGTCTCGGCCATGGCGGCGATTGGTGGCGGCGGATGGGCACGCGCAGCGACGTCAACGGCGAGATCGCCGATCTCCTGACCCGCTTCCACCTGCTCGACGTCATGAACGAGCAGACCGTGACGCTGCCTTACGGCAAGCAGCGCCTGCTCGAGATCGCGGTCGCGATCGCCGCCAAGCCGCGCGTGCTGCTGCTCGACGAGCCCGCCGCGGGCGTGCCCGAGAGCGAGCGCCACGACATCCTCGCCGTGGTCGGCGCGCTGCCGCGCGACGTCACCGTGCTCTTGATCGAGCACGACATGGACCTCGTCTTCTCCTTTGCCGACCGCATCTCGGTGCTGGTCTCCGGCGCGCTGCTCACCGAAGGGCCGCCCGAGCAGGTCGCGCGCGATCCGCAGGTCAAGGCGGTCTATCTCGGCGAGGGGGCGGTCAATGTCTGACCTGCTCGCGATCGACTCACTTCGCGCCGGCTATGGCGAAGCGGTGGTGCTGCCCAACATGTCCTTGCGCCTCGCCGAGGGGCAGGTCCTGGCGCTGCTTGGCCGCAACGGCACCGGCAAGACCACGCTGATCAACTCCGTCGTCGGCGTCACCCGCCGCTTCTCCGGCTCAGTCGTGCTGGCCGGCACCGACATCACCAGCTTGCGGCCCGACCAGCGCGCGCGCGCCGGCATCGGCTGGGTGCCGCAGGAGCGCAACATCTTCCGCTCGCTCACGGTCGAGGAGAACATGACCGCGGTGGCCCAGCCGGGCCCCTGGACGGTCGAGAAGGTGTACGAGATGTTCCCGCGACTGAAGGAGCGGCGGACCAACTTTGGCAATCAGCTCTCCGGCGGCGAGCAGCAGATGCTGGCGATCGGGCGCGCGCTCACCCTCAACCCGAAAGTGCTTCTGCTGGACGAGCCGACTGAGGGCCTTGCCCCCATCATCGTCGAAGAGCTCCTGAAGGCGATCGGGACCATCACCCGGGCGGGCGGCATCTGCTCGATCATCGTCGAGCAGAATGCCCAAAAGATTCTGGGGCTGGCCGACCGCGTTGTGATATTGGAGCGCGGAACGATCGTCCACGACGCCCCGAGCGCCGCGCTGAGGGCCGACTCCTCGGTCCTGGAGCGGCATCTCGGCGTCGCGGGGGCGGCGGCCCACTGACTTTTTCTTCGCCTCTCCCCGCTTGCGGTGAGAGGAGGTACAACGAGCGCCGACTGAAATTTCGGGAGAAACAAGAATGCAGCGAACCAGAGCCCCCTTCCGCGCCGACGAGGTCGGCAGCCTCCTGCGTCCGGCCAAGATCAAGGAAGCCCGCATCCGGCTGGAGAAGGGCGAGATCTCGGCCGACGATCTGCGCAAGATCGAGGACATGGAGATCGAGAAGGTCGTGCACAAGCAAGCCTCGATCGGGCTCAAGCTCGCGACCGACGGCGAATTCCGCCGCTCCTGGTGGCATTTCGACTTCCTGGCCAAGCTCACCGGCTGCGAGCTGTTCCATCCCGACACCGGCATCCAGTTCGCGGGCGTGCAGACCCGTCACGACGCGGTGCGCGTCATCGGCAAGCTCGACTTTCCCGCCGACCACCCGATGCTCGACCACTTCCGCTTCCTGAAGAAGGTCGCCGACCAGGCCCACGTCACCGCCAAGATGACGATACCGTCGCCCGCCGTGCTGCACTTCCGCGGCGGCCGCAAGTCGATCTCCAAGGAGGTCTATCCCGATCTCGAGGCCTTCTACGAGGACCTCGGCAAGACCTATCGCAAGGCGGTGAAGGCGTTCTATGACGCCGGCTGCCGTTATCTCCAGTTCGACGACACCGTGTGGGCCTATCTCTGCTCCCAAGACGAATTGCAGAAGGCGCGCGAGCGCGGCGACAATCCGGATGGTCTGCAGCAGATCTATGCGCGCATCATCAACTACGCGCTGGCCGAGAAGCCCGCCGACATGGTGGTGACGACCCATGTCTGCCGCGGCAATTTCCGCTCGACCTGGATTTCTTCGGGCGGCTACGAGCCCGTTGCCGAAACCATGCTGGCCGGCACCAATTACGACGGCTACTTCCTGGAATACGATTCCGACCGTGCCGGCGGCTTCGAGCCGCTGCGCTTCCTGCCCAAGGGCAACAAGGTCGTCGTGGTCGGCGTCATCACCTCGAAGTTCGGTGAGCTCGAGAAGAAGGACGACATCAAGCGCCGCCTGGAGGAAGCCGCCAAGTTCGCGCCGCTGGAGCAGCTCGCGCTCTCTCCGCAATGCGGTTTCGCTTCGACGGAAGAGGGCAACATCCTCTCCGAGGAAGAGCAATGGGCCAAGCTCAGCCTCGCTGTCGAGATCGCGAAGGAAGTGTGGGGCAACTGACGTCAAGTGTCATTCCGGGGCGATGCGAAGCATCGAAACCGGAATCTCGAGATCCCGGGTCTGGTGCTTGCGCACCATCCCGGGATGACGACGCGTAAACGCGTCCTCACTTCTCCGCCAGATAAACCTCGCCCAGCAGCGACGAGTTCGACCACGGCACCTGCTTGTTCCTGGTGCTCGACACCACCTCTGCCCGCACCCGCGTCAGCATCTGCTGCACCTCCAGCCCGGGCGTGCCGATATGACGGGACAGCGCGGCGGAGAACGGCGAGTTGGCGCCTTCGCCGTCGAGCGCGACCTGGCCCGGGGCGGTCGCGAAGGCGATCAGCGTGCCGGCGCCCAATGTCGCGCCAGCGCCCAGGCTGGTCGGTGCCGCCAGGCCCGAGGCGCTTTCGATACCGCGGTTGGCGCCGGCGCTTGCCACCTGCTGCGCCATGGGATTGTTGCGGCAGGCATCCAAGATCAGGATGTTGGTGCGAACCTGGTCGTCGAGGCCGGCCATGATCGTGTCCATGTCGATCATCGCCTCGGTCATGGCAGCGCCCGGCTTGAGCGCGACGTCGACGGGAATGAGATAGTTGCGGCCGTCAACCTGCACGCCATGGCCGGCATAATAGACCAAAGCGACCTGCGCCCGGGCGGCTTCGTGCAGGAAGTCGCGCGTCATCTTCTGCATCGCGGCGCGATCGAGATCGATGCCCTCCGACACGGTGAAGCCGATATCGCGCAGGCTCTTGGCGACGGCGCGCGCGTCGTTGGCGGGATTGGGCAGCGCCTTGACATGGGCATAGGCGCCGTTGCCGATGATCAGCGCCATGCGTACGCCGCGAGCGGCCGGAGCAGCCGAGGGGGCGGGTGCCGCGCCGGTCTCTTGTGGGGCAGGATTGTTCGCCGGCTGCGTCGTCGGCGAGGGCGCATCGCGCGGGATCGGCGCGCCGGCGTCCGTCAGCAGCGACAACCGTACCTTGGCGGTGGCCTGGTTGGCCTTGCTGCCGGCGTCGGACGCCACGATCGCCAGCGTCGCCTGGTACTCGTCGCGCGCGCGGGCGTAGTCGCCCTTGGCTTCATAGGCGAGGGCGCGATGGGTGTAGCCGGAGATCAGCACGCTGTTCGGCGGCGTCATGATGTTGACCGGCGGCTTGTCCTTCGCCAGCCGGATCGCCTCGCTGCCGTCGGCGATGGCGCGATCTAGATCGCCCTTGGCGCGCCAGATCGCGGTGCGGTTGATCAGCGGCTGCGGCAGCGAAGGATCAAGCCGGATCGCCTGGTTGATGTCGGCGAGCGCACCGTCGAGGTCGCCGAGTGCCTGTTTTGAGATGCCGCGGTTCTGGAACGAGAATGCCGATTTCGGATCGGCCTTGATCGCCATGTCGTAGTCGGCGATGGCCTTGGCAAAGTCGTGCTTGCCGCGCCAGGCGTTGCCCCGATTGTGGAAGATGGTGCCGCTGGGCGGTCCGAGCTTCAGTGCGTCGTCGAAATCGGCGATGGCGATCTCGTAGTCGCCCTTGTCGTAATAAGCCGATCCCCTGAGATTGTAGGCCGCTTGGCTCGGCTGGAGCCGGATCGCTTCGGTGGCATCGGCAATGACCTTCGAGTAATTGCCCTTCTTGTTCCAGCCCACCGCGCGCCAGAAATGGATGGTCGCGAGCTGCTCGCCCCGAAACACCTTCAACGCGATGATCTTGCTGCAGGCATCGATCATCTGCTCCGCCGGCGTCGTCTCGGTGGTGCAGAGCGGCCCAAGCTGATTGCGCGCCTGCGCGACCGCCGGTGCGGATCCAAGGATTGCGGTGAGCAGGCTGAGCGCGACGAGCAGGCGGCGCATGGCGAATGGCCCTTCAGAGGAGAGGCGCCTGTTTGTTGCCGGGCAGACCGCAGCGGTTCACGGCTGGCGCCGACACGAACGGCAGGGGAGGCGCTTCGATCCGCTATTCCCTTAGTGGGCAGACTTTGCTAGGAGAGAGCGTCCCACCCAGTCTGCCCACCGCGTCCCACCTCATGAAGAACGACGAAATCCTCAGCCAGATCACGGAGTTCTGCCGCAAGGCGGACATGGCGGAATCGACATTTGGCCGGCGCGCGGTGAACGATGGGAAGCTGGTGCATCGCCTGCGCGAGGGCAAGCGCATCACCATCGACACGCTGGAGCGGATCCAGGCCTACATGGCGGCCTCGATGGCCGGCGGCATGCCGCCGCCGCGAGGGCTTCAGGTGCCGCCCGAGAAGCGCGATCCGCGCGGCAATTTCCGCTTCTTCGAGAACCGCCAGAAATACCTGCTATTCGTCCATACCTGCAGCGAAAAGCGGGTGGTCGCGGACAGGGTCGCGCTGGAGCTCGCCTCGATCCATCCGCGCCCCCCGGCCCTGCGCCTGTTCGACGCCGGCGTCGGCGACGGTACCGTGCTGGCGCGGGTGCTGCGCGCAACGCACCAGCGCTTTCCCCACATGCCGTTCTACGTCGCCGGCAAGGAGCTCAGTCTCGAGGATTTGCGCCTGACGCTGGAGAAGGTGCCGGACCGCATTTTCGAGCACCCGGCGTCGGTGTTCGTCTTCACCAACATGTTCTATTCGGAGGCGCCCTGGCTCACGCCGGCATCGCCTGCGGCGGCGGCCGCGACCGTCTGGCACGAGGTCCCGCTGCGGGGCGCCTCATCGGGCGAGTTCGAGCAGCAGATCGCCGAGCTGAGGCCGTTCCTGGAGCAGAACTGGCGCGCCGCGATCAGCCCGCGCACCGCCATGCCGCTGTATGAGCGGCCCGTCGTTCTGGTGCTGTATCGCGAGGATCACAGGTTCCTGCTGGATTCGACCATTCCGCGGCCGGGCCAGACCGAAGCCAATTTCGATCTCGTCATCGCCTCCCAGCCCTACCGCGCCCTGTCGTCGGTGAACTTCCGGGCCAAGCGGATCATCGCACCTCTTGCGCGGGCGCTGCGGCCGGGAGGGCGGCTGATCGGGATCCACTCCCATGGCCAGGATCCGGGCATGGAAATGATCCAGGCGATCTGGCCCGGAGAAAATCCTTTCGCGGTGAGCCGTCATGAGCTATTGCGCGCCGTTAAGTATGAACTCGGATCGGTGGGCCGCGACTTAAATTTTAATGCTTATGCGGATAACCGTTCGATCTTCAGGTATGATATGGAAGCGCTGCCCAACGAGGTCACCGGTACGATCGGGACCTCCACGGCCTTTGCAGCGTGGAATGCGGCGGTGTATGTCGCTCAGATTGAGGACGACCGATTGACAGAAATGACTCAAAACGGCCGCACTCTGGATGCCGCCAGGGACGTGCTGCGAAAGTACAATGGGCTCTGGTTTCTCGACGAATCCTACGTCATCTCGCGCCGGCGTGATTGACATCATCAAAAGTAAACATCGCAAACGCCCGCCGGCTTAGCGGCGGAACAAGGGGTTACTGATGCGCGCGTCCTATCTCTTCACCAGCGAGTCCGTGTCCGAGGGTCATCCGGACAAGGTCTGCGACCGCATTTCCGACGAGATCGTCGATCTGTTCTACCGCGAAGGGCCGAAGGCCGGCATCGACCCCTGGCAGATCCGCGCCGCCTGCGAGACGCTCGCCACCACCAACAAGGTGGTGATTGCGGGCGAGACCCGTGGTCCCAAGTCGGTGACCAACGAGCAGATCGAGGGCGTCGTCCGCGGTGCGATCAAGGACATCGGCTACGAGCAGGAAGGCTTCCACTGGAAGACCTGCGACATCGAGATCCTGCTGCATCCGCAGTCGGCCGACATCGCCCAGGGCGTCGATGCGCTGCAGCCGGGCGAGGTCAAGGAAGAGGGCGCGGGCGACCAGGGCATCATGTTCGGTTACGCCACCAACGAGACGCCCGATCTGATGCCGGCGCCGATCTTCTATGCCCACAAGATCCTCCGCCTGATCTCCGAAGCCCGCCACTCCGGCAAGGAGAAGGTGCTCGGACCGGATTCCAAGAGCCAGGTCACCGTGCAGTACGAGAACGGCAAGCCGGTCGCCGTGCGCGAGATCGTGGTCTCGCACCAGCATCTGGTTCCGGACCTCACCTCGAACCAGGTCCGCGAGATCGTCGAGCCCTATGTGCGCGAGGCGCTGCCGAAGGACTGGATCACGCCGAAGACGATCTGGCACATCAACCCCACCGGCAAGTTCTACATCGGCGGCCCGGATGGTGATTCCGGCCTGACCGGCCGCAAGATCATCGTCGACACCTATGGTGGCGCAGCCCCGCATGGCGGCGGTGCGTTCTCCGGCAAGGATCCGACCAAGGTCGACCGTTCGGCGGCTTATGCCGCCCGCTACGTCGCCAAGAACATCGTTGCCGCCGGCCTGGCCGACCGCTGCACGCTGCAGCTCGCCTACGCCATCGGCGTGGCGCGTCCGCTGTCGATCTACATCGACACCCATGGCACCGGTAAGGTGCCGGAGGAGCAGCTCGAGAAGGCAGCGGCGCAGGCGATGGATCTGACGCCCCGCGGCATCCGCACCCATCTCGACCTCAACCGTCCGATCTACGCGCGCACCTCGGCCTACGGCCATTTCGGCCGCACGCCGGACAACGAGGGCGGCTTCTCCTGGGAGAAGACCGACCTCGTCGAGCAGCTCAAGCGCGCGCTCTAAGTCACTTGCGTCATTCCGGGGCGCCGCAACCGCGGCGAACCCGGAATCTCGCACTTCCGGATTCCAGGTTCGCTCGCTTCACCAGCGCCCTGGAATGACGAGCCAAACAAACAGGAACCTCCTATGAACGCGAAGCCCGGCTTCACCGATTACATCGTCAAGGACATTTCGCTCGCCGATTTCGGCCGCAAGGAGCTCTCGCTGGCCGAGACCGAGATGCCCGGCCTGATGGCCACCCGCGAGGAGTACGGCCCGAAGCAGCCGCTGAAGGGCGCCCGCATCGCCGGCTCGCTGCACATGACGATCCAGACCGGCGTGCTGATCGAGACGCTGGCCGCACTCGGCGCCGACATCCGCTGGGTCTCCTGCAACATCTATTCGACGCAGGATCACGCCGCCGCCGCGATCGCGGCCGCCGGCATTCCCGTCTTCGCCGTCAAGGGCGAGACGCTGACCGAGTACTGGGACTACACAGCGAAGCTGTTCGACTGGCACGGCGGCGGTCACCCGAACATGATCCTCGACGACGGCGGTGACGCCACCATGTACGTCCATCTCGGCCTGCGCGCCGAGAAGGGTGACACCGCCTTCCTCGACAAGCCCGGCTCCGAAGAAGAGGAAGTCTTCTTCGCGCTGCTGAAGAAGCAGCTCAAGGAGAAGCCGAAGGGTTACTTCGCCGCGATTGCCGAGAGCATCAAGGGCGTTTCGGAAGAGACCACCACGGGCGTGCATCGTCTCTACGACATGCAGAAGGCCGGCACGCTGCTGTGGCCCGCCATCAACGTCAATGACAGCGTCACCAAGTCGAAGTTCGACAACCTCTATGGCTGCCGTGAATCGCTGGTCGACGGCATCCGCCGCGGCACCGACGTGATGATGTCGGGCAAGGTCGCGATGGTCGCCGGCTTCGGCGACGTCGGCAAGGGTTCGGCCGCCTCGCTGCGCCAGGCCGGCTGCCGCGTCATGGTGTCGGAAGTCGATCCGATCTGCGCGCTGCAGGCCGCGATGGAAGGCTACGAGGTCGTGACCATGGAAGACGCGGCTCCCCGTGCCGACATCTTCGTCACCGCGACCGGCAACAAGGACATCATCACCATCGAGCACATGCGCGCGATGAAGGATCGCGCCATCGTCTGCAACATCGGTCACTTCGACAACGAGATCCAGATCGCGGGTCTGCGTAACCTGAAGTGGACCAACATCAAGCCGCAGGTCGACGAGATCGAATTCCCCGACAAGCACCGCATCATCCTGCTGTCGGAAGGCCGTCTCGTGAATCTCGGCAACGCGATGGGCCATCCGTCCTTCGTGATGTCGGCGTCCTTCACCAACCAGACGCTGGCGCAGATCGAGCTGTTCGCCAACAACAAGGACGGCAAGTACAAGAAGGAAGTCTATGTGCTGCCGAAGACCCTCGACGAGAAGGTCGCCCGCCTGCACCTCGCCAAGATCGGCGTCAAGCTCACCGAGCTGCGCAAGGACCAGGCCGACTACATCGGCGTGAAGCAGGAAGGCCCGTACAAGAGCGATCACTACCGCTACTGAGACGCGTCGTCCGTCAGGAACGCAAGAAGCCCCGGAGCAATCCGGGGCTTCGTTGTTTCGGGACGTGGAATTCAACTCGCTTTACGGTTGCTGCGCGCCCGATTGCCAATTGACGGCCAGCAGCGGCGGGCGGACAATCCTCCCCGGCGGAGGAAACCATGCAACAAGAACACTTCGACGTCCTGATCGTCGGTGCCGGGCTATCAGGCATCGGCGCGGGCTATCATTTGCAGACCAAGTGTCCGACCAAGAGCTACGTCATCCTGGAGGGGCGCGACTGCATCGGCGGCACCTGGGACCTGTTCCGCTATCCCGGCATCCGCTCCGACAGCGACATGTTCACGCTCGGCTATTCGTTCAAGCCGTGGACCGATCCGAAGGCGATCGCCGACGGGCCGCAGATCCTGAACTATGTGCGCGAGACAGCCAGCGAGAACGGCATCGACAAGCACATCCGCTTCCGTCATCGCGTCAAGCGCGCTTCCTGGTCGACCAGCGAGGCACGCTGGACCGTCGAGGCCGAGCGGATCACGGGCGAGGGCGCGAGCGAGCTCGTCCGCTTCACCTGCAATTTCCTCTTCATGTGCTCGGGCTATTACAAATACGAGGCGGGCTACACGCCGGAGTTCAAGGGCGCTGCCGATTTCGCCGGCCGCATCGTGCGTCCGCAGAAATGGACCGAGGACATCGACTACGCGGGAAAACGCGTCGTCGTGATCGGCTCGGGCGCGACCGCGGTCACGCTGGTGCCGGAGCTCGCCAAGAAGGCGGCGCAGGTCACCATGCTGCAGCGCTCGCCGACCTATGTGGTATCGCGGCCGGCGCAGGATCCTCTCGCCAATAAATTGCGCCGCAATCTCCCGGCGCGGCTGGCCTATCATTTGATCCGCTGGCGCAACGTGATGTGGGGGATGTTCTTCTTCCAGCTCAGCCGGCGCAAGCCCGCGAAGGTCAAGGACCTCATTCTCAAGGGCGTGCGAATGGCGCTCGGCCCCGACTACGACGTCGCAACCCATTTCACCCCGCGCTACAATCCCTGGGACCAGCGGCTGTGCTTGGTGCCGGACGGCGACCTCTTCCAGGCGATCCGCGAGCAGCGCGCCAGCGTCGTCACCAACGAGATCGACACGTTCACGCGTGACGGTATCCGCCTGAAGGACGGAAGCGAGCTTGCGGCCGACATCATCGTGACGGCGACCGGATTAGTGCTCCAGGTCGTCGGCGGCCTCGAGGTCAGTGTCGACGGCCGCGCCGTCGATTTTGCCAATACGCTGACCTACAAGGGCATGATGTATGCCGACGTGCCCAACATGGCTTCGGCCTTCGGCTACACCAACGCGTCCTGGACGCTGAAATGTGATCTCACCTGCGAATATGTCTGCCGTCTCATCAACTACATGGACCGGCATAACTTCCGCCAGTGCATGCCGCACAATGACGATTCGACCATCACAGCGCAGCCGTCGCTGGATTTCACCTCGGGCTATGTGCAGCGCTCGGTGGCCAAGATGCCGAAGCAGGGCTCGAAGCGGCCGTGGCGGCTGTACCAGAACTACGCGCTCGACATCGTCTCCCTGCGCTTCGGCCGGATCGACGACGGCGTGATGCGTTATTCCTGATCGCGCCACCGCTCGCCTCTATGCCTTGCGTGTGGTGAGCGCGAACCCAAGATCGATCGCGAGCGCCAGCACTGCGGCGCCGCCGCCGAGGCCGAACAGCAACAGGTAGTCGCCGCCCGTCTGGGCGAAGATCCAGGAGAAGCCGTAAGCTGCGGCCGCCTGGAACAGCGCAAAGCTGGTGGTGGCATGGCTCCATATCGCGCGTTGCTGTTGGCTGGAGTGAGGCACGAGCTCATGGATGCGACCCAGCACCAGCGGTACGATGCCTGGCGTGAAGCCACCGACCACGACGCTCGACACGACCAATGAAACCGGCGCGGTGCTGACGGTTGGCAGCAGCACGGCTGCCGCCTCGATCAGGAAGGCCGCGCGCAGGGCCGGGCCGAAACCCGAGCGGTCACCGAGATGACCGGTGATCAGCGGGCCGACGATCGCGGCGAGGCCGTACAGCACCCAATAGCGCGATCCCGCGGCAATGCCCTGGGCCAGGCCGCGTGCCACGAAGTCGACGATGAAGACCATGTGCGGCACCAGGGCCACCGCATTGAGGCCGTACTGAACCAGCAGCGCGCGGGCGGCCGGCGAGACGCGATGAGGTTTGGCTGGATGCGAGGGCGCAGCATCGGCCTTGGTCTCGGCAGGCCAGTTCCACCAACTCGCGAGCGTGAGCAGGGCGGAGAGCATGCCGAGGCCATACCAGCTCTGCTGCAAACCCTGTTGCAGCAGCAATGGCACCAGCGTGCCCGATGCCGCGACGCCGAGGCCGACGCCGGCAAAGATCACACCGCCGACGATGCCGCGCCGTGCTGCCGCTGTATGCGGCAGAATGACGGACGCCGCCAGCACCATGATGATGCCGCCGGTGAGGCCGGCCAGGAAGCGCCACGCGAAAAACCAGCTGAACGACAATGGGGCCGAGCTGGCGAAGAAGGAGAGGGTGGCGAGCAGCATCATCGTCCGTAACGCGCGGACCGCGCCGATGCGGGTGGCAAGCGCTCGTGCTGCGAGCGCGCCGGCGAGATAGCCGGCGAGGTTCGCAGCGCCGAGATAGACGACGTCGGATACGCTGAACCATTTTGCGGCGATCAAAGCCGGGATCAGCGGCGTGTAGGAGAAGCGGGCGAGGCCAAGCCCGACCAGCGATGCGGACAAACCCGCCACGGCATACCGCCAAGTTGTTCGTAAGGCCGAGCCCGGCCGCGGTTGCGGACCGGTCTCGACGTGTCGCTTCGTGTCTGCGTTGGTCATGTCATCTTCCTGCGCGAGGGGCGCGGATCATCCTGTCCGGGCGGCGCGGCGGCGCCTGAATTCCTGCACCGGCAGGCCTCCCCAGCCCCAATTGTCTGTGTCCACTTCCTCGATCACCACAAAGGTGGAATCGAGCGGCTTGCCGAGGACGTCGAGCAGGAGCTTGCTTGAACCCTTGATCAGCGCGGCCTTTTCCTCCGCAGTGAGCGACGCCGCTCCCGGCCTCGTTCCCTCGCGGGTGATTTGAATGGTGACGATGGGCATCGTGCTTCCCCCCCGTCTCAATGGCCGGCGCTCTGGCCGCCGTCGACATGCAGGATCTCGCCGGTGACGAAGGAGGCGCCCTCGAGATAGAGGACCGCGTCGACGATGTCGGACATCTCACCCATGTGACCGACAGGGTGCAGCGCACTGAGCTGCGCATGCGTCGCGACCGGATGCATCGGCGACTTGATGATGCCGGGTGAGACCGCGTTCACACGGATGCCGCGCTTGGCGTACTCGATCGCGAGCGATCTGGTTGCAGCGTTCAGCCCGCCCTTGCTCAGCGAGGCAAGCAAGGATGGCACGTTGGAATTGGCCTGATCCGCCAGCGTGGTCGTGATCTGCACCACGTGGCCGGATCCCTGCTTCTCCATCTCGGCGATGGCGAGCTGCGTGATGCTGAAGAAGCCCGCGACGTTCGTTCCCATCACCGCCGCATAGTCCTCGGCCGTGTATTGCGTGAACGGCTTTGCGACGAAGATGCCGGCGTTGTTGATCAGCGTGTCGACCCGGCCGAAGCGGGCGATCGCCTGTGAGACTACGCGCTCGGCAGTGGAACGGTCGGCGATGTCGCCGGGAACGGCGAGGACATCATCGTCGCCAGACGGCTTGATGGAGCGCGCCGTGGCGACGACGCGGTAGTTGCGATCGCGAAAACCCTGCACCAATGCGGCGCCGATGCCCTGCGATGCACCGGTGACGATGGCGACCTTCTGCTCGATACCCATGATGGGCTCCTGTTGTTGGCTCTGAGAATCTGTGCCGGCAGCGGCCGGCTTGCGTGCTGAGGTACGCTGCGACGGGCCGGTCGCGAATATCCGCTGTCCGGCAGACACTCTTTCGCCGCGCGAACGAATGCGGGGCCGGCACCCCGGGTAGTTGTCGAGCTTGCGGCGAACGCCTAGCCTGCGAGCGGAAGCTCAGGGGGCGACGGGAAGGGAATGGATCGTCTGGACGCGATGAAAGTGTTCGTCCTGGCCGTGGACGAGGGCAGCTTGGCTGGCGCCGGGCGCAAGCTCGGCCGATCGCCGGCTGCGGTGAGCCGGGCCATCGCGTTTTTGGAAGAACGCGTCGGCGCCGTACTGCTGCACCGGACGACTCGCGCGATCAAGCTGAGCGAGGAGGGAGAACGCTATGCCGCAATCTGCCGCCGTGTGCTCGCCGAGCTCGAGGAAGCGGACGACATCGCGGTTGGACCGCGCACGGCGCCGCGCGGCCTGCTCACGATCACCGCTCCCGTGGTCTCGGGGGAGATGGTCTTGCGGCCGATTCTGGATGCGTTTCTCGATGCCTATCCCACCGTGTCGGCAAAGCTCCTGCTGTTCGATCGCGCGGTCAATCTGATCGAGGAGGGGATCGACGTCGCGCTTCGCATCGGTCCCTTGGCGGATTCGGCGATGATTGCCATGCGGGTCGGAGGGATCAGCCGTGTCGTGGTGGCAGCGCCGCGCTATCTGAAGCAGCATCCGCGCATCGCCGAGCCCGGCGATCTCGCCAAGCACCAGATCGTCGCCATGGCGCATCTGCCCAACTCCTGGACCTTCGCGCCACAGGCGGGTTCATCGGTGCCGCGCACGGTTCAGTTTACCCCGCGGCTCGTCGTCAACAGCACCTATGCGGCAGTGGCCTCCGCCGTTGCCGGGCGGGGTGTGGCGCGGATGTATTCGTACCAGGTCGCCGAGCAGGTCGCGCGCGGCGAGCTCGAGATCGTCCTGGCCGGCGACGAGGACCCGGAGATGCCCGCGCATTTGATCTGCCCGCAGGGCCGGCTCTCGGTGCCGAAGGTGCGCGCCTTCACCGACTTCGCGGTGCCCCGGCTGAAGAAGCAGTTTGCGCTGCTGAAGAAGAGCATCAAGGCGCACTGAGCCGCTTCGCACCTCCGCAATGCGTTATTTTGCGTATACGGCGGCCCGGCTGAATCGGCGAGGGTTCCAAAACGGTTAACGCCGAATTTACGGATCAATCCTAGCCTGTCTCGGCCGGGGTTACTCGCAAGGCCGAGGTGAGCCCAATGGAAGCCCAGAGAATCGCCGTCGATGCCGTCGTCGCGCTGACCGATTGCGACCGCGATGCCGTCATCGCCTTCATCCGCCGTCTCTATCTGGCCGGCGTCACCGACCCCAAGCGCCTGACCTTCAAGGGTCTCCAGGCGCTGTCCCGGGCGTGACCTGGGTCGATTGACCGCCCTAGGTCCGCCAATCTGCTCTCCCCAGTGTGAACGCAACCCAGCAGCGAGTATCTTGTCGCACACGTTCGGCCGGAGTAGATGACGTCCCCGGCTGGGTTCACTGGGGAACGGGGAGATGTTGAAACAGCTTTTTGCGCCGCAACTTGTCATTCTTTACGTGCTGGCGGCCTCGACGATTTACGTTCACTTCCGCGGCAAGCAGCGGCTGCGCTTTGCGCGCCAGCTCGGCGACCACTCGACCTATCTGGCACCTTACAATGTGCTGATGTATGCGGGCTCGGCGGTGCCGAACAAGCCGGTGATCCCGGTCGAGCAGTTTCCGGAGCTGAAGCCGCTGAGCGAGAATTGGGAGACCATCCGCGACGAGGCCGTGCGCCTGTTCGACGAAGGTTTTATCCGCGCGGCGGCCAAGAACAATGACTGGGGCTTCTACTCGTTCTTCAAGAGCGGCTGGAAACGGTTTTACCTGAAATGGTATGATGACTTCCTGCCCTCGGCGAACACGTTGTGCCCGAAGACGGTTGAGCTGCTCAAGTCGATCCCGAGCGTGCACGGCGCGATGTTCGCGATGCTGCCGCCGGGCGGCAAGCTGGGCGCGCACCGAGACCCCTTCGCGGGATCGCTGCGCTATCACCTCGGCCTGGTCACGCCGAACTCGAACAAGTGCCGCATCCTGGTCGACGGCGTCGAATGCGTCTGGCGCGACGGCGAAGCCTTCATGTTCGACGAGACCTTCATTCACAGCGCCGAGAATGCGACCGACGTCAACCGCATCATTCTGTTCTGCGACGTCGAGCGCCCGATGAAGTTCGGCTTCATGACCGCAATCAACCGCTGGGTCAGCCATCACATCGTCAAGGCGTCGGCGACCCAGAACGTCGAGGGCGAGAATGTCGGCGTGCTCAACAAGGTGTTCGGCAAGCTCTACGAGATCCATCTCGCCAGCCGCAAGGTCAAGGAGTGGAACCGCAACGTCTACTACACGCTGAAATACGCGCTGGCGGCGCTGATCCTCGGCCTTATCGTGTATTCGGCACTGAATTGAAGCGACGCGTGGGGCGGATCGGCGAAGCTTGGTTCGCCCTTGCGTCGTGCCGATCTGCGGATTGCTTTCGTCCGTCCTGCCACGATCGTCCGCTCTCGGTCAGCTGCGTCTAGTGGCGGTGCTTGTGCCCTGCGGAGCTGTCGGGACGCTGGTAGCCTCGTAACTCTGCATATCGCTGCATCTGGCTCTGATTGAGCACGGCGGCGGTCGACAGATGATACTTGAGATGGCTTTCGCGGAGCTGTCCCTGGGTTTCGGCAATGGCCCCGATGCTCGTCTTGAGCGCTTCCGACGTGACCGCACGGGACGAGAAAAGGTCTTCCAGCGCTCGCTCTTGTTCGACGAGCTTGTGACCCAGCGGAACGGTTTCCTGTTTCATGGCATCGAACAGTCGCCGGACCTCGATGCGTTGATCGGCTGTCAAGTCGAGGCTGTCGCCGAGCTCGAGCACGTGGCTGGGACCGGGATATCCATTGAGCTCCGCAGCAAGAGCCAGGCCCATACCGCGTCCGGCGCGAAGATCGTCGATCTGCTGCTGTGACAGCGCCTTGATCGGGCGCCTTTCCATGCCGGCATAAGGGTGGCTGGACTGTGCGCTGGCGGCGCTGCCGGCGAGGAGGAGAGAGGCGGCAAGCAGAAGGAGGCGGTTCATGAATCTGGCTCCGTCAAGTCGGGCCGGTCATGCCGAAGCATCGGATCCGGCTGCGACGCTACCCTATCGCGATCGAGTGGTCTCGGGCTTGAAATCTTGCTGGATCGTCCGGCCCATGGCAACAAACATTGCCGCGATCAAATTGCCGAATGTGGAGCAGGTGATGGCCTCCTTGCGGCGGTCCCGCAGGCAAAGCCCTGCCAATCGGCCGGTGCGGGCCTGATAGGTGTTGTAGGGCGGATTAGCGAAGCGTAATCCGCCGTACGGTCGAGCAACGATCGACGTCACCGATTGCCGCGCGAAGGTGGCGGATTACGCTATCGCTAATCCGCCCTACGTTCGCACTTATTCCGGCTGGCCGATCGACACCTTCAGCGTGCCGACACCGTCGACGCCGCATTCGAGCTTGTCGCCGGGTTGGAGCTGCGACACGCCGGCCGGAGTGCCCGTCATGATGATGTCGCCGGCGGCAAGCTTCACCTGCTGCGAGAGCTGCCAGATGATCTCGGGTACGTTCCAGATCAGCTCGGTGAGATCGCCCTTCTGGGCTTCCTTGCCGTTGACCGTGAGCCAGATCTTACCTTTGGCGGGATGGCCGATCTTGGAGGCCGGCTGAATCGCCGAGCACGGAGCGGAGCCGTCGAACGACTTGCCGATCTCCCAGGGGCGCTCCTTCTTGCGCGAGGCGATCTGGAGGTCGCGGCGGGTGAGATCGATGCCGACGGCGTAGCCGTAGACGTGATCGAGCGCCTTGTCGGCGGGGATGTTGAGGCCACCGCTCTTCATCGCCACGATCAGCTCGACCTCGTGATGCAGATCCTTGGTCAGCGGCGGATAGGGAATCGTGGCGCCGTCGGGCACCAGCATGTCGGCATGCTTGGCGAAGAAGAACGGCGGGGCGCGCTCGTCATTGCCCATCTCGCGGATGTGCTCGAGATAATTGCGGCCGACGCACCAGATGCGGCGAACCGGATAACGGCCGCTTTCCCCGACGACGGGAAGCGAAGCCTGGGGCGGAAGCGGGATGACGTAGGAGGCGGCGTTCATGAAGCGGTCTCGCGGCTCTTGAGGTGGAACGAACTCTATGCGGTTGCGCTGATCGGCGCCAGCGCGCCGGAATCGTGGTGGTGTTGCAGGCGGAAGAACGAGGCGTAACGGCCACCCCGGCGGAGCAGTTCGTCGTGCCGGCCCTGCTCGACGATCTCGCCGCCTTCGACCACCAGGATGCTGTCTGCGTGCATGATGGTGTGCAGACGGTGGGCGATCACGATGGTGGTCCGGTTTCGGCACAGATGCTCGATCGCTTCCTGCACTTGCCGCTCGGACTCCGAATCGAGCGCCGCGGTGGCCTCGTCCAGGAGGATAACCGGCGCGTTCTTGATCAGCGCGCGCGCCACCGCGATGCGCTGGCGCTGGCCGCCGGATAGCTGCGTGCCGTGCTCGCCGACCGGGGTGTCGTAGCCGAGCGGGAAGCCCATGATGAAATCATGCGCGCAGGCCGCCTTCGCCGCCTCGATGATCTCGTCCTCGTTTGCGCCCGGCTTGCCGAAGGCGATGTTGCTCCGGATGGTGTCGCGGAACAGATAGACGTCCTGGCCGACATAGGCGGTCTGCGAGCGCAGCGATTTGCGCGAGACCGCGCCGATCGACTGGCCGTCGATCACGATGTCGCCCTGCGTCACCTCATGGAAGCGCAGCAGCAGCGCCAGCACGGTCGATTTGCCGCCGCCGGAGGGGCCGACCAGCGCGGTGACCTTGCCGGGCTCGGCGACGAAGCTCATGCGGTTGAGCACGGTCTCGCCGGCGCGGTAGGCGAAGCTGACGTCACGCAGCTCGATCCGCGCGTCGGTGAGCTTCAACGCCGGCTTGTCGTCGTCGGAGCGTTCGCTGGCCGGGCTGTCGACGACTTCGAGCAGCATGCGGGCGCCGACGAGCTGGCTGTTCAGATCGATGTTGAGCCGCGCCAGCCGCTTGGCCGGCTCGGTCGCCATCAGGAACGCGGTCATGAAGGAGAAGAACGCGCCGGGCGTGGCATTGAGCGCGACCACGCTGTAGCCGCCGTACATCAGGCAGCCGGCGACCGCGAAGCCGCCGAGCATCTCCATCAGCGGATTGGAGCGGTTGGCGACGCGCGCCATCTTGTTGGCGTTGCGCTCGACGATCGCGATGTTCTCGTCGATGCGTTTCTGCATGATCTCTTCCAGCGTGAACGCCTTGACCGTGCGGATGCCCTGCAGCGATTCCTGCATCGTCTCCATGATGTCGGCGGTGCCGGTGAACTGGTTGTAGGCGAGGCCTTTGATGCGCTTCACCAGCTTGCGCAGGACCAGCATCGCCGGCGGCACCGCGACGAGGCCGATGAATGACATCAGCGGATCCTGCCACACCATCACGCCGATCATGGCGAGCAGCATCAAGAGGTCGCGCCCGATGGCGTTGACCAGCATGTTGAGCACGTCGGTGATCGACTTGGCGCCGGCCGTCAGCCGCGCCAGGAATTCGGAGGAATGGCGCTCGGAGAAGAAACCGACGCTCTCGCGCATCAGTTTTGCGAAGAGCTGGCGCTGGTTGGTGGCGAGGATCGCGTTCGAGATCTTGGTCAGGATGACCATGTGGCCGTAGGTGGCCACGCCCTTGATGAAGAGCAGAGCGACCGTGATCCCCGAGAACATCGCGATGCCGGGGATGTTCTTGTCGACATAGGCCTGGTTGATGACCTGGCCGAGCACGTAGGTCGCGCACGCCGTCGCGGCCGCGGCCACCGCCATCAGCGCGAAGGCAACGAGGTAGCGCCGCCAGTAGACGATCCCCTGTTCCGTGACCAGGCGGCGCACCAGGGCCATTGCCGCGTAAGGATCGTCGGTGATCTTCTTTGGAAACTGGGCCATCCGGGGTCCATTGACGGCGCAGGACAAAGCCTGCCCGCGCGTCAGGGATCGATGGGCCTCTGTGCCCGCTCAGCTACGGTTTTTCAAGCCCAATTAAGGGCTTGCGCTTGGGATGATTCTAGGCCGAGGCGGCGTGGCGAAGCTCGCCATGGCGCTCGTGGAACAGCTTGTCCTCCCACGCCAAAGCGTGGGCCGCGATGGTCTCGAGGTCCTCGTATTGCGGCTTCCAGTCCAGCAGTCCGCGGATGCGGCTGGTGTCGGCGACCATGGTCATGATGTCGCCCGGCCGGCGCGGCGCGTATTGCACGGCAAAGCTGCGGCCCGACACGCGGCGCACGGCGTCGATGGTCTCCAGCACCGAATAGCCGCGGCCATAGCCGCAATTCAGCGTCGTCGAGGCGCCGCCGTTGCGCAGATATGCGAGGGCCGAACGATGCGCCTGCGAGAGGTCCGTGACGTGGATGAAGTCGCGAATGCAGCTGCCGTCGGGGGTCGGATAGTCGGTGCCGAACACGTCGATCTTGGCGCGCTGGCCGGTCGCAGCTTCCACCGCGATCTTGAGCAGATGCGTGGCGCCAACGGTGGCAAGGCCGATGCGGGCGTGCGGATCGGCGCCAGCGACGTTGAAATAGCGCAAGGTCACGTATTGCATGCCGTAGGCGGCGGCGACGTCGTGCAGCATGATCTCGGTCATCAGCTTCGACGAGCCGTAGGGCGACAGCGGCCGCGTCGGCGCGTGCTCGGGCACCGGGACCTGGTCCGGATTGCCATAGACGGCGGCGGTCGAGGAGAAGATGAAGCGATTGATGCCGCGCTTGACCGCGACGTTCAGCAGGTTGCGCGCGGTCATGAAGTTGTTGCGGTAATAGCCGAGCGGATCGCGCATCGAGTCCGGCACGACGACCGACCCCGCGAAATGGATGATGCTTTCAATGTCGTGCTGCGCGATCACGCCTTCGAGCAGGTTCTCGTCGCCGGCATCGCCGATGAACAACGGCACGCCCTCAGGCAGATAGGCGGAGAAACCGGTGGAGAGATCGTCGATCACAACGACGTCCTCGCCGGCTTCCGCCAGCGCGAGCACCGTGTGACTTCCGATATAGCCGGCGCCGCCGGTGACTAGCACAGTCATGATCTCACCCGTCTTAGATCAACGCTGCAAGCTAACGTCTGCGTGGTGAAGAGGGGGTATCGGCGCGGCCGAACTGGTCACTATGCTTAATGTTGCGTATAGGGGGCCGGTCAAACGGAGCGCGACGTGGCCAATTCCCCCGGCGATCTCGAAGTGATCGTGCCAAATCTGCACAGGCGGTATTCCGGGGTCACCGCGACCAACCGGATGGTGGCGCCGCGGCTGGCGAAGCTGTATCGCGCCGCCTGGTTCGGCTCCGACGCGCCGGCCGGGATCGCGCGGCTCGGCGTTGCCGATCTTCTCAGGCTATGGCGCCGCAAGGCGCCGCTGATCTGGCATGCGCGGCGCAACAACGAGATGATCGCCGGCGTCGTGCTGCGCGCGCTCGGCTGGCCCTTGAGGCTCGTGTTCACCTCGGCGGCGCAGCGGCATCACAGCTGGATTACGCGCTGGCTGATCCGGCGCATGGACGCGATCATCGCGACGAGCGACATCTCGGCCTCGTTTCTGAAGGTGAAGGCGACGGTGATCCCGCACGGCGTCGACACCGACGTTTACGCGCCGCCGATCGATCGCGCAGCTGCTTTCGCTGAATGCGGTCTGCCGGGCCGCTACGCCATCGGCTGCTTCGGCCGCGTGCGTGCGCAGAAGGGCACAGACCTCTTCGTCGATGCGATGTGCCGCCTGTTGCCGCGCTATCCGGATTTCACCGCGGTCATCGTCGGCCAGGTCACGGCCGAGCAGACGCCCTTTGCCAACGATCTGAACAAGCGCATCGAGGCCGCCGGCCTGCAATCGCGCATCGTCATCACCGGCGAGCTGCCGATCGAGGCGGTGCAGCGCTGGTACCAGCGGCTGACGATCTACGCCTTCACCTCGCGCAACGAGGGCTTTGGCCTGACGCTGATCGAGGCGATGGCGGCGGGCAGCGCGCTGGTCGCCGCGCGCGCCGGCGCGGCCGAGCTCGTGGTCGAGGATGGTGTAAGCGGCGTGCTGATCCCGACCGGAGATGCCGACGCGCTGGCCGCGGCGCTGGAGCCGTTGATGCGCGATGTGACGCTTGCGACGGCGATGGGCGAGCGGGGGCGGGCGCGGGTGCTGGCAAAGTTCAGCCTCGATGCCGAAGCGGCGCGGATCGGCGAGGTCTATCGGTCGCTGGTCTGAGCATAGCTCCAGGGGCTGCGAAACAAAAATTGCGAAAACAACCCCATGCACAGTAGGCGAGGCCAGCTAAATCAATGGCTTGCGCCTGCGCAGTTTTGCCGATTTCGCGAGGCTGGTTTGACACGTCGGACAAAACACCGGAACGCTGTCACCATCGGCGCAGGCTCCGCCCGGCTCACGTCGTCGTCTTCGCTCCCGCCTCGCTCAGCACCCGCTGCGCAATCGCCGCCACCTCGCTCGCCGCGATATTCCGCATGCACCTGTGGTCGTTCATCTTGCAGATCGTGCTCTGGCAGGGCTGGCAGGACAGCACCTCCTTATCCTGGACCACGGTGGCGGCGAGGCCGTTGAGCGGCGCCCAGAGATAGGGGCTGGTCGGGCCGAAGATGCCCATGGTGGGCGTGCCCAGGGCGGCCGCGATATGCATCAGGCCGGAATCGTTGGAGATGGCGACGCCGGCGGCCGCCATGGCCAGCACGCCGTTGCGCAAGTCGTTGCCGGTGAGGTCCCGCACGCCGGGGCCGCCTGCCGCCACGATCTCCTGGGCGAGGCCCTTTTCCGCGGGGCCGCCGACCACCCACACCTCCAGCCCGCGCTCCGTCAGCAGGCGGGCCGCCTCGGGATAGTAAGTCCAGCGCTTTGAGACGCCCACGGAGCCGGGAGCGAGCGCCACCGCAGCTCTGGCGCCGAGGCCGTTGGCCTGCCGCCAGCGGACGATGTCCGCGGCCGGGACTCGCAATTGCGGCACCGGCCATTCCGGGGGCAGGGGGGCCCCGTCGGGCTGGGCCAGGGCGGCGTTCTTGTCGATGAAGCGGGGCAGCCTCTTTTCGCCCCAGCGCCAGCGGTTGATCAGGCCGAACCGGAATTCACCGACGAAGCCAACCCGTTCGGGAATACCGGCCAAAGCGGGCGCGATGGCAGCCTTCCAGGTGCGCGGCAGCACCAGGGCGGTGCCGTAGTTTCGCTCGCGCAGCAGCTTCGCCAAGGCCAACTGACGGCCCACGGCAAGCCGGCCACGCGGCAGGTCCCAGACGATCCCCTCGCGCACGCCGGGCATGTAATCGACCAAAGGAGCGCACAGCGACGTGGTGAGGAGATCGACCGGCCGGTTGGGCCAGCGCTCCTTCAGGACCCGGACGACGGTGTGATTCCGGACGAAATCGCCGATCCACATGTAGGGAATGATCAGAATCGGGCGGGTATCGCGCCTGTCTGGATCTCCACTAAACTGTGAATTTTGGTTCATTCGTTGAAAGGGGCCGCAATGATTTTGGCGGTTCGGTAGCCGCTCCCAGCCGGCAGGTAAAGCCGGCAAACCGCTCAATCCCAAAACCGCTTACACTTTAGCGGCTCATGCGCTACGGCAGGACCGGATCGCAAAAAAAATCGGGCAGGGATTTCGGAATGTTGCTGGTGACCGGCGGGGCCGGTTTTATCGGGTCGAATGTCGTGGCCGCGCTCAATGACGCGGGCCGTAGCGACGTCGTGGTCTGCGATCTGCTCGGCACCGACGGCAAGTGGCGGAACCTCGCCAAGCGCCAGCTTGTGGATATCGTTCCGCCGGCCGAATTGATGGACTGGCTGAAAGGCCGCAAGCTCGATGGCGTGATCCATCTCGGGGCGATTTCCGCGACCACGGCGACCGACGGCGACCTCGTGTTCGAGACCAATTTCCGTCTGTCGATGCGCCTTCTCGACTGGTGCACGGCAAGCGTGGTGCCCTTCATCTACGCCTCCTCGGCGGCGACTTACGGCGACGGCGAAAGCGGTTTCGACGACGACGCCTCGATCTCGGCATTGAAGAAGCTTCGGCCGATGAATCTCTACGGCTGGAGCAAGCACATGTTCGATCTCGCGGTCGCCGGGCGCGTGGCAAATGGCGATCCGCTGCCGCCGCAATGTGTCGGCCTGAAATTCTTCAACGTGTTCGGCCCCAACGAATACCACAAGGGCTCGATGATGAGCGTGCTGGCGCGCCGCTTCGACGACGTCAAGGCCGGCCGCGTCGTGCAATTGTTCAAATCGCATCGCGAGGGCATCGAGGACGGCGATCAGCGCCGCGATTTCATCTATGTCGATGACGTCGTGCGCGTAATCATGTGGCTCCTGGCGACGCCGTCGGTGTCCGGACTGTTCAACGTCGGAACCGGCAAGGCACGCAGCTTCAGGGACCTGATGCTGGCTGCCTATGCGGCGCTCGGCACCAAGCCCAACATCGAATATATCGACATGCCCGAGCAGATCCGTTCGGCCTATCAGTACTTCACCCAGAGCGAGGTCGATCGGCTCCGCCGCGCCGGCTATAACGGCGGCTTCACGACGCTCGAGGACGCGGTGAAGGCCTTTGTCGGGGATTATCTCGACCGGCCCGACCGCTTCCGCTGAGGCTCCTTGACCATGCCGACGCCCATTCTCGATTTCGACGCTCTCGCGCAAGCCATCTCAAGCCGCACGGTGCTGTGCATCGGCGATATCATGCTGGACGAGTTCGTCTATGGCGAGGTGTCGCGGATTTCGCCGGAAGCGCCGACGCCTGTCATCACGGCGCAGCGCAGCGAGATCCATATCGGCGGCGCCGGCAACGTCGCGCGCAACGTCGCGTCTCTCGGCGCGCGCTGCATCTTCGTCGGCCTCGTCGGCGAGGACGATGCCGGTGCACGGCTCAAGACGGCGCTTGACGAGCTTGCTGCGATCGAAAGCGTGCTGGTGTGCGATCCCGCGCGCCCGACCACGCGAAAGGTCCGCTTCGTCTCCGAACATTTTTCCACGCACATGCTGCGCGCGGATTGGGAGCAGGCGGCGCCTGTATCCGATGAGGTCGAGACCAAGCTGATCGAGGCGATCCTGCCGGGAATCGCGCGCGCCGACCTCGTGCTGCTTTCGGACTACGCCAAGGGCGTACTGACGGCGCGCGTCATTCGCCACACCATCGACGCCGCGCGAAAGCTCGGCAAGCCCGTAATCGTCGATCCCAAGAGCCTGAACTGGGCGATCTATCGCGGCGCCACGCTGCTTACGCCCAACCGCAAGGAATTTTCCGAAGCGACGCGCAGCCGCGCCGACACGCTGCAGAGCATCGTTGATGCCAGCGAGGACGTGATGCGGCTCGCCGATTGCGAGGCGATCCTGGTTACCCAGGGCGAGCACGGCATGACGCTGGTGCCGCGCGGCGGCGAGGCCGTTCACGTTCCGGCTTTCCCGGTGAAAGTGCGCGACGTCTCCGGTGCCGGTGACACCGTCGCCGCCGCCCTCGCGGTGTCGCTTGCGGCCGGCGCGGACTGGGACACGGCGTTGCGCATGGCCAACGCCGCGGCCGCCGTCGCGGTCGGCAAGCAGGGCACCGCCAGCGTGAGCGCGGCCGAGCTGCGCCGCAAGATCCTGCCGCATGCCAGTCTCGCGGCCGAGGAAAAGATCGTGCTCGATCCGGCCGCGCTCGACGCCCAGCTCGTCGAGTGGAAGAGGCAGGGCCAGCGCGTCGGCTTCACCAATGGCTGTTTCGACATCCTGCATCCCGGCCACGTCAAGGTGCTGACCGCGGCGCGTGCAGCCTGCGACCGGCTGATCGTGGGCCTCAACAGCGACGCCTCGGTGCGGCGGCTCAAGGGCGCGGAGCGGCCGGTCCAGGACGAGCGCGCGCGAGCCGAGGTGCTGGCCGCGCTGGAGGCCGTCGATCTCATCGTCATCTTCGAGGAAGACACGCCGATCGACCTGATCAGGCGGATCAAGCCCGGCGTGCTGGTGAAGGGCGGCGACTACACCCGCGAGCAGGTGGTGGGCCACGAGGTCGTCGAGCAAGCGGGCGGGGCGGTCGTGCTGGTCGACATCCTCCAGGGCTTCAGCACGACGGCACTGGTGCATCGCGCTCGGGGAGGAGGCAAGTGACGGTGCTCGCACGCGAGACGACCGGCGAAAGGTTGCTTCGCCGTCTGCGCAGCCCGGCCGCCTGGCGCGAGACGGTCGATATATTCGCGGTCCTGACCGCGGCCTCGCTGCCCTGGTCGACCTCGCTCGCGGGGATCTTCAACGCGCTGATGCTGGTCTGCATGGTGCCGTTCCTCGACGTCCGCGCGCTCCTGGAGTCCTTGAAGCGTCCGATCTGTGCGGCGCCGATCGCGCTCGTGCTGCTGGCGCTGGTGGGGACACTCTGGTCGGACGCGACCTGGGGGGCGCGCTTGTATGCGGTCAATCCGACCGTGAAGCTGCTCGTGCTGCCGTTGCTGCTCTATCATTTCGAGCGCTCGCCCCGCGGCCACTGGATCTTCATCGCCTTTCTGGTGTCCTGCGCCTTGTTGTCGGTGATGTCCTGGCTGGTCGCCTTCTACCCCAACCTCGCGCTCAAGTCCGGTCCGCCCGAGCGCGGCATCTTCGTCAAGAACTACATCGACCAGAGCCAGGAATTCGCGCTTTGCGCGGTCGCGCTGGCTTATCCGATCGTGACGTTGCTGCGCGAGAAGCGCTACTGGCTCGCCGGACTGCTGACGGCGCTGGCGCTGAGCTTCTTCATCAACATGACCTTCGTCGTGGTGTCGCGTACCGCGCTCGTCACCATCCCGATCATGCTCGGCGTGTTCGCGCTGCTCCACCTCAAATGGCGCAGCATCGCGATCATCTCCGCCGCTCTGCTCGCCGGCGCCGTTCTGGCCTGGCAGGCTTCTCCGCAATTGCGCCATACCGCCGAGAGATTTACCGACGACTACGCGGGCTATGTGGAAAGGGGCGAGGCGACCTCCCTCGGCCTGCGGCTCGAATTCTGGCGGAAGTCGCTGAGCTTCTTGGCAGAGGCGCCGATCATGGGGCACGGCACCGGCTCGACGCGCGGATTGTTCGAACGCGCCGCGGCGCCCGTCGGTCAGAACCGGGCCTCGGCCGAGGTGATCGGCAATCCCCACAACCAGACGCTCAACGTTGCCGTGCAATGGGGGGCGATCGGCATCCTCATTCTCTATGCGACCTGGATCCTGCATCTGCTGTTGTTTCGCTGCGACGGGCTTGCCAACTGGATCGGGCTGCTGGTGGTGGTGCAGAACGTCTTCACCTCGCTGTTCAACTCCCATCTGTTCGACTTCCATGAGGGCTGGATGTACGTCATCGGCGTCGGCGTCGCCGGCGGCATGGTGATCCGGGCGCAACGGGGCCAGGCGAAGATGGGGGAAGCCGGTTCCTGAGCGGCCGCGCGGCTGGCAAGTCTGGTTCAGATGGGCTATCAGCGCGGACAGGTTGCATCTAACTGGATTTTCATCGGTCGGCGGATGACGCGTTTATCGCATCTCACCTCGCGCAATTTCCTGATCGCGCTGCACGATGTGCTGGCGACGACGGCGGCGCTTTTCGCCGCCTTTTACGTGCGATTCGAGGGCGGCGACGGCTTCTACGAGCGTTTGCCGCTGCTGTTCCAGATCCTGCCCTATTTTCTAGCCTTCAGCGTCGTCGTGTTCTTCGTCTTGAACCTGACCACGACGAAATGGCGCTTCATCTCGCTGCCCGACGCGCTGAACATCATTCGCGCGGCGACCGTGCTGACGGTTGCCCTGCTCGTGCTCGACTACATCTTCGTTGCCCCCAACGTTCGCGGCGCCTTCTTCCTCGGCAAGGCGACGATCGTCCTCTACTGGTTCCTGGAGATCGCCTTCCTCAGCGCGTTGCGCATGACCTATCGCTATTTCCGCTATACGCGGGTGCGGCGCCATGCGAGAGGCGGTGATGCCGCGCCGACGCTGCTGATCGGCCGCGCCGCGGACGCGGAGGTGCTGCTGCGCGGCATCGAGAGCGGGGCGATCAAGCGGATCTGGCCGGTCGGCGTCTTGTCGCCGTCGTTTTCGGACCGGGGCCAAATCATCCGCAACCTGCCGGTGCTGGGCGGCATCGACGATGTCGAGGACATCATTGCGGACTTCGCCAAACGCAACAAGCCGATTGCCCGCCTCGTGATGACGCCGTCGGCGTTCGAGCCGGAGGCGCATCCGGAATCGGTCCTGATGCGGGCGCGCAAGTTGGGTGTGATCGTCAGCCGCATGCCCTCGCTCGAGAGCGGCGATACGCCGCGGCTCACCCCCGTCGCGGTCGAAGATCTCCTGCTGCGGCCGAGCGAGGCGATCGACTATGCCCGCCTGGAAGCCCTGATCAACGGCAAGGCTGTGATCGTCACCGGCGGCGGCGGCTCGATCGGTTCCGAGATCTGCGAGCGCGTCGTCGCCTTCGGCGCCGCGCGGCTCCTGATCGTCGAAAACTCCGAGCCGGCGCTCTACGCGATCACGGAACGGCTCGCCGCGCGGGGTGTGGCAGCCGAGATCGAAGGACGGATCGCCGACATTCGCGATCGCGAGCGCATCGTGCGTCTGATGGCCGAGTTCAGGCCGGATATCGTGTTCCATGCTGCCGCGCTCAAGCACGTGCCGATCCTCGAGCGCGACTGGAGCGAGGGCGTCAAGACCAATATCTTCGGCTCGATCAACGTCGCCGACGCCGCGCACAACGCCGGCGCCGAAGCCATGGTGATGATCTCGACCGACAAGGCGATCGAGCCGGTGTCGATGCTCGGCCTCACCAAGCGCTTCGCCGAGATGTACTGCCAGGCGCTCGATCGCGATCTCGCTGCAGCCAGCGGCGGCGCCAGGTCGCCGATGCGGTTGATCTCGGTCCGGTTCGGCAACGTGCTGGCGTCGAACGGCTCGGTGGTGCCGAAGTTCAAGGCCCAGATCGAGGCCGGCGGCCCTGTCACGGTGACGCATCCCGACATGGTCCGCTACTTCATGACCATCCGCGAGGCCTGCGATCTCGTCATCACCGCGGCCACGCACGCGCTCGGCGCGCAGCGTGCCGATGTCTCGGTCTACGTGCTCAACATGGGCCAGCCGGTGAAGATCGTCGATCTCGCCGAGCGCATGATCCGCCTCTCCGGACTGCAGCCCGGCTACGACATCGAGATCGTGTACACGGGCATGCGGCCGGGCGAGCGCCTGTATGAGATCCTGTTCGCCTCCGAGGAGCCGACCCGCGAGATCGGGATTGCCGGCATCATGGCCGCACAGCCGAACCAGCCGCCGATGCAGACGTTGCGCAAATGGATCAGCGCGCTGGAGCAGGCCGTCGCGCGCGAGGACCGCGCCACCATCAGGACCATCCTGAAGGATGCGGTGCCGGAATTCGGGTCGACGGCGGCCTGACCATGCCGGTCGATGGGGTGTTGCGCGCTGTCCTGTCGGAGCGACGATGAGCGAGACGAAGCCGGTCGCGCTGGTGACGGGAGCGAGCGGCTTCGTCGGCCGTCACGTCGTGCGCGCATTGACGCGCGAGGGCTGGTCGGTCCGCCGCGCGGTGCGCAGCCCGGAAGGGGCTGACGGCGAGGTCGTGATCGACTCGATCGGTCCCGACACCGATTGGCGGGCGGCGCTCGAGGGCGTCGATGCCGTCATCCATCTGGCCGCACGCGTGCATTACAATAACGACGAGCACGCGGCCGAGCTCTACCGCAAGGTCAATGTCGAGGGCACGCTGCGCCTGGCACGCTGCGCAGCGGCGGCCGGCGTGCGTCATTTCATCTTCATCAGCACCGTTCTGGTGCATGGCCGCAGCAATGACGGCCGCGCGCCGTTCAGCGAGAACGATTCGCCGACGCCGCGCGGCCTCTACGGCACATCCAAGGCCGCGGCCGAGGCGGGCTTGAGGACGCTGGCGCGCGACGTCTACATGAAAATCTCGGTGATCAGGCCGCCGCTGATCTACGGTGCGCACGCCAAGGGCAACTTCCCGCTGCTGGCGCGCGCAATCAGGCTGGGGCTGCCGCTGCCCTTTGCGGCGATCCGCAATCGCCGCAACTTTCTTGCCGTGCAGAACCTGTCGTCATTCATCCTGCATCGGCTACGCCATCCTGACGCGGCGAGCAATTTCGAGATCTTCCTGCTGGCCGACCGGGAGCGGGTCTCGACGCCTGAATTCATCGCCTGCATGGCGCGAGCCTCCGGCAAGACTGCCCGGCTGTTCGGCGTCCCGCCGAACCTGCTCGGCACGGTGCTCCGCGTGATGGGCCGTCAGGAGATGCAGGACGGGCTGATCGGCTCGCTCGAGCTCGACATCTCCAAGGCGATCGCCACCGGATGGCAGCCGCAGGTCTCCCTCGAGGAGGGGGTGCGGCTGGCGCTGTCGGATCAGGACGCCTGAGGACGGGAAAAACGCCGCAGCACGAAGCCGACGGCGACCGCGCCTGCGACCAGGGACGCAACAATGATCGTCGTCGAGCCGGCGCGAACGGTGACGATGGCAAGCATCGCCAGCACGAGATTGAGCGCGAACACCTCGCCGATCACCTGCGGGACCGTAAACCCGTTGTCGGTTGCGCGTTGATAGAAGTGGGTGCGGTGCGCCGACCAGAATGGCTCGCGCCTGATGATGCGCCGAAACAGCGTGATGGTGGAATCCGCAAGGTAATAGGCCGGCAGCAGCAGTGCTGCGGCGGGTTGGCCGTGCCAGGCGAGCTCCAGCAGGCACCAGCCGAGCAACAGGCCGATCGGCAGGCTGCCGACATCGCCGAGGAAGACCTTTGCGACCGGACGGTTGAACGGCGCAAAGCCGAGCATGGCGCCGCACAGCGCGGTGGCGAGCAGCCCGGCGGACGGCGAGAGGTCGCCCAGCCATCCGAGCAGCCCGAGCGCGGCGGTGACCGGCACCACCTCCGCCACCGTCATGAGGTCGAGGCCGTCCATGAAGTTGACGAGGTTCACGAACCAGATTCCGGCGAGCAGGATGAGACCGCGCTCCAGCGGAAGCGGCAGCGCCGGCACGATGCGCGCGCTCTCGGGCGCGGTGAAGACGACGGCGGCCACGGCTGCCGCCTGCAACACGAGGCGGACCAGGACGGGGAGGGGCCTGATGTCGTCGACGAGCCCGACCACGGCGATGAGGACGGCGGAGCCGATCAGAGCCAGCGGAATCGCGCCGTAAGTCCAGGCCGCTGCCACCAGCAGGGTCGCCGCGATCACCGCGATGCCCGCGCCCTGCGGCGTCGGAATCTTGTGCGACGAGCGTGCGTTGGGACGCGCCAGCGCGTAGCGCTGCAGCAGCGGCATGCTCTGCCAGGTGATACCGGCGGAGATCAGTGCGGCCAGCGCAAGCGCGAACAGCATGAGTCCGGCCGCAAGGTCCGGGCCCGAGGCAGGCGTCGTCACTCCGGCACCCCGATCGGAGCGGCCCCTTGCGCGGCCTTTTCGGCGCTGAGGATCCAGACCAGGCCACCGACCGCGCCGACGATGAAGAACACGGCGCCGTACAGCAGCGAGATGTTGACGCCCTCGTTGGCGGCAAGTCCGGCGAAGCCGAACGCCAGGCCCATCGTGGCTTCACGCACGCCCCAGCCGGCGATCGAGATCGGCATCATCGTGATCAGCATCACGGGCGGCACGAGCAGAAAGACGTCGCTGAAGCGAACCGGGGCCGCAATCGACTGCACCACGCACCAGGCGATGACGACGGCGAGCACGTGAACGAGGATCGACAGGAACGCGATCACCGGTCCGCGGCTGCGATTGAAGATCACGCGGTTGGCGATCACCGCGCAGGCGTGAAGATGATGCGTGGCCCACCAGGTCTTGAGCCAGCGCCATTTCAGGGCGCCGAAGATCAGGAAGCCGACGCCGCCGGTGAGCGCCAGGAGGTCGATGAGCAGCAGCGCCGAGCGCCCGTGCGGGTCGGTGATGAGGGTGTAGCTCCAGGGCAGGCTCGCGACGATGAGAATCGCCAGCGCGATCAGGCCGATGGCGCGGTCGACGAAGATCGAGTAGGTGGCCGCACGCCAGCCGGCGCCGGCGCGCGCGACCAGCCACAGCCGGACCGCATCGCCGCCGATCGCCGACGGCAGGGTCTGGTTGAAGAACGAGCCGATCACGTTGTAGCGCATGGCGCGGCTGAGCTCGAGCGGCGCGCCGCAGACAGCACTGATCTCGCGCCAGCGCAGCACGCCGACGAGGATCTGCAGAAATGTGATCGCGATCGCGACGCCGATCCAGAGCAGGCTGGTCACGGTGAAGCGCGAAAACAGCTCGGATAGGTCGACCTTGCGCAGCGCCAGATAGAGCAGCGCCGCGGAAATCGTGATTTTGGCCGCGGAAAGCAGGATTCGGCGCATTTCGCCCGCATGAACTGGGTTTGCGAAGATTTGAGGCAACCCGACGCAAGGCGCCGAATTCGGCCGCTTTGGTATGGTTTTGGCGCCAATCTTGCAATAGCCCTTGTTCGATCGCCCTCGTTCAATAGCCCCGTTAAGGACGCTGAGAGGAGTCCTCATGAAGCGCTGCGGGCCTATTGCGAGCCGATCGAGCCGGCGGCTAAACAGGGCCGGCTTGGATCCCCAGGGAACAGGATGACAGATCAGGCGATTTTGGTTACCGGCGCGGCCGGCTTCATCGGCTTTCACGTCGCCCGCCAGCTCCTGGGCGAAGGCCGGTCCGTCGTCGGGCTCGATAATCTCAACAGCTATTACGACCCGGCGCTGAAGAAGGCGCGACTTGCGCTGCTCAAGGAGGAAGCCCGTTTCTCCTTCGTCGAGGCCGATCTCGCCGACCGCGAGACGATGGCCGCGCTGTTCGCGCAACATCGTTTTGCCAAAGTCGTGCATCTGGCGGCGCAGGCCGGCGTGCGCTACTCGATCGAGCAGCCGCACGCCTACGCCGAGTCCAATCTCGTTGGATTCCTCAACGTGCTCGAGGGCTGCCGCAACAACGGCGCTCGTCATCTCGTCTACGCCTCGTCATCCTCCGTTTACGGCGCCAACACAAAAATGCCATTTGCGGTTGCGGATCGCACCGATCATCCGGTGAGCTTCTACGCCGCGACCAAGAAGGCGAACGAGGTGATGGCGCAGTCCTACAGCCATCTCTATCGCCTGCCGGTCACGGGCCTGCGCTTCTTCACCATCTACGGGCCATGGGGACGGCCCGACATGGCCATGTTTCTGTTCGCGAGCGCCATCATGGCCGGCAAGCCGATCCGGCTCTTCAACCATGGCAGGATGCGTCGCGACTTCACCTATATCGACGATGTGACGCGCGTCGTCTCGAAGCTGATCGATCTCGTGCCTGCGGAGGATCCTTCTGCCGCAAATGCGCCGTTTAAGCTCTACAATGTCGGCAATCACCACCCGGAGGAACTGATGCACGTCGTCGGTCTTCTGGAGCGGGAGCTGGGCCGGACGGCGATCAAAGAATTGCTGCCGATGCAGCCGGGAGATGTGCTGGAAACGTTCGCGGATGTCGAGGATCTCTCGCGCGACACCGGCTTTGCACCGTCAACGCCGATCGAGCATGGGGTCCACAATTTTGTCACCTGGTATCGGGACTATTTCAAGGTTTGAGATGACGATGGACAAACGCATAATCCCCCTGATCATGTGCGGCGGCGCCGGCACGCGGCTGTGGCCGGCCTCGCGCGAGGTGCGGCCCAAGCAGTTCCTGCCGTTGTTCGGCACCCGCTCGACCTTCCAGGACACGCTGCTGCGCGTCTCGGATCCCTCCCTGTTCGACCGGCCGATCGTCATCACCAACGCGTCCTATCGCTTCATGGTGCTGGAGCAGCTCGCCGAGATCGGCATCGAGGCCGACGTGATCCTCGAGCCGATGCGCCGCGATTCCGGGCCTGCGATCGCGGCCGGCGCGGTGTTCGCGCAGAACCGCGCCAGTGAAGCCATCGTGCTCGCGCTCGCCGCCGACCACGTCGTGCAGGACAATGCCGCCTTCGTCGCCGCCTGCCGCGAGGGCCTTGCCGCCGCGAGCACCGGGCGCATCGTCACCTTCGGCGTCAAGCCGGAGCGGCCGGCGACCGAATACGGCTATATCAACCCGGGCGAGGTGATCTCCGGCGAGGTGCATGCGGTGGCGCGCTTCGTCGAGAAGCCGGACGCGGTAAAGGCGTCCGACTACGTCAATTCGGGCTATCTCTGGAACAGCGGCAACTTCATGTTCCCGGCGAGCGTCCTGCTCGACGAGTACCGCAAGGTCGATCCGGCAAGCGTCGAGGCGGTCACCAATGCGGTCACCAATGCCGGCCGCGATCTCGGCTTCGTCACGCTGGAGCCGGAGGCATTCGGCGCGGCGAAGGCGATCTCGATTGACTATGCCGTGATGGAGAAGACCGCGCGCGCGGCGGTCGTGCCGGTGTCGTGCGGCTGGTCCGATGTCGGCTCCTGGCACGCGGTGTGGGAATTGTCCGAGAAG
Organism: Bradyrhizobium sp. 22; assembly: GCF_000482425.1. Taxonomy (NCBI): domain Bacteria; kingdom Pseudomonadati; phylum Pseudomonadota; class Alphaproteobacteria; order Hyphomicrobiales; family Nitrobacteraceae; genus Bradyrhizobium; species Bradyrhizobium sp. 22. Next base: position 75,409 of record NZ_KI519400.1, on the reverse strand, counting down.
GACGCGCAGGGCAATGCCGCGCACGGTGCCGCGGTGTTCGAGGATTCCCGCAATTGCAACGTCACCACCGACCAGGCGCTGGTCGCGCTCGAAGGCGTCGACGATCTCGTCGTGGTCGCAACCGCGGATGCGGTGCTGGTCTCGCGCCAGAAGGATGCCAACGGCCTGAAGCGCCTCGTCACCAAGCTGAAGGCGGTCGCGCCCAAGGTCACCGAGGAGCACCTCAAGGTGCACCGGCCCTGGGGCAGCTACCAGTCCGTCGACAACGGCGAGCGCCACCAGGTCAAGCGCATCGTGGTGAAGCCGGGCGGGCGGCTGTCGCTGCAGAAACACCATCATCGCGCCGAGCACTGGATCGTGGTCCGCGGCACCGCGCAGGTCACCGTCAACGAGACCGTCAAGACGGTGCACGAGAACGAGTCGATCTACATTCCGATGGGCGCCGTCCACCGCATGGAGAATCCGGGCAAGATCCAGCTGGAACTGATCGAGGTCCAGACCGGAAGCTATCTCGGGGAAGACGACATCATCCGGATTGAAGACGACTATCAAAGGTCGTAACCACCAAGCTCCGAATCACGAGACCCGGGCCGACAGGCGCTATTTTTCCGCCTAAGGCCCGGGGAACGTGTAACTTTTTGAATCAAATCGTGTCCGGGCCGCGAGGGCGGCATTCGCCACAAATGTGGCGTCCGTGCTAGAAGCGCGCCGGGGATTTGCGTTGAATCGGGGTTTGCTCAGATGAGTTCCAAAGGATCTGCACCGGCAAAGGCCGGCTTGCGCGTCGGCGTCATTGGCGCCGGCGTGATGGGCAGCAACCATGCGCGTGTGCTCAGCGGCCTGCCCGGCATCAGCCTCGTCGGCGTCGTCGATCCCTCGCACACGCATCGCGCCCGCGCCACGGAACTGGCCAATTGCCCGAGTTTCGAGACGCTCGACCAGCTCATCGCCGCCGGCGTCGACGCGGTCACCATCGCCGCGCCGACGCATCTGCATCACGAGGTCGCGCTCGCCTGCATCGCCAGGAACATCCATGTCCTGGTCGAGAAGCCGATCGCCTCCACGGTGGCGGAGGGCCGCGAGATCGTTGCCGCCGCGCACAAAGCCGGCGTGACGCTGATGGTCGGCCATGTCGAGCGATTCAATCCGGCGGTCGCCGCCGTCAAGCAGGCCATTGCGGGCGAGGACATTCTCTCCATCGCGATCACCCGCGTCGGCCCGTTCCCGCCGCGCATGTCCAATGTCGGCGTCGTCATCGACCTCGCCGTGCACGACATCGACCTGATCCGCTGGTTCACCGAATCCGACATCGTCGAGGTGCAGCCGCAGTTGTCGAGCGCGGTCGCCGAGCGCGAGGACATCGCGCTGTTGCAGTTCCGCACCGCCAACGGCGTGCTCGCCCACATCAACACCAACTGGCTGACGCCGTTCAAGGCGCGCAGCGTCACGGTCGCGACCCGCGGCAAATATGTGATGGGCGATCTCTTGACGCGCCAGGTCACCGAGTGCTTCGGCTTCAAGCCCGATGGCAGCTACTCGATGCGGCACCTGCCGGTCGGCCATGACGAGCCGCTCCGCGCCGAACTGATCGCGTTCCTCAAGGCGGTGCGCAACGGCGAGACGCCGGCCGTCACCGGCGACGAAGGCGTCGCCAGCCTCGAGATCGCCACCCAGTGCCTGGAGACGCCGTCGCGGCCCGCGGCCAAATCGCCCGCCATCAAGGGGCCGCGCCGCATCGCCGGCTGATCCCTGTCCATGCCGACCGCTCAAGACCAGCAAGGCGCCAAGAACCAGGCCATGAACCAGCATCTGCGCTCCGAACCCATTCCCTTCATCGACGTCGCCTCGCAGCGCCGCCGGCTCGGCGCCTCGCTCGATGCCGCCGTCAAGCGCGTGATGGACCATTGCCAGTTCGTCAACGGGCCTGAGGTGTTCGAGCTCGAGAAGCAGCTCGCCGCCTATTCAGGCGCCAAGCATGTCATCGGCTGTGCCAGCGGCACCGACGCGATCCTGATGGTGATGATGGCGAAGAATGTCGGGCCCGGCGATGCCGTGCTGTGTCCGTCCTTCACCTTCATCGCGACAGCCTCGCCGGTGGCGCGCACCGGCGCGACGCCGGTTTATGTCGACGTCGACGAGGCCACCTTCAACATGAGCCCGGACTCGCTCAAGCGCGGCATCGCCACCGCGCGCAGGGCCGGACTCAAGCCGGTCGCGGTGATTCCGGTCGATTTGTTCGGCCAGCCCGCCGATCACGACGCCATCGCCGAGATCGCAAGAGCCGAGGGCCTGTTCGTGCTCGACGACGCCGCGCAAGGTTTCGGCGCCAGCTACAAGGGCCGCAAGCTCGGCACCTTCGGGCTCGCCACCGCGACCAGCTTCTTCCCGGCAAAGCCGCTCGGCTGCTTCGGCGACGGCGGCGCGATCTTCACCGACGACGACGAGCTCGCGGCAACGCTGCGCAGCATCCGCGTGCACGGGCAGGGCGTCGACAAATACGACAACGTCCGGCTCGGCCTGACCGGCCGGCTCGACACCATGCAGGCCGCGGTCCTGATCGAGAAGCTGAAGATCTTCGACGACGAGATCGCCGCCCGCAACAAGGTCGCCGAGCGCTACGCGCGCGGGCTCAGCAACGTCGTCACCGTGCCGCGCCTGGCGCCCGGCAATACCTCGGTCTGGGCGCAGTACACGATCCGCCTGCCCAAAGGTACCGACCGCGACGGCTTTGCCGCCGCGCTGAAAGCCCAGGGCGTGCCGACCGCGATCTATTACGGCAAGTCGATGCATCAGCAGACCGCCTACAAGCAATACCCGGTTGCCGATGGCGGCCTGCCGGCTTGCGAGAGCCTGTCACAGGACGTCATCAGCCTGCCGATGCACGCCTATCTGACCGAAGCCGACCAGGAACGAATCATCGCCGCCGTCCGCGGTGCGCTGGCGGGGTGAGTTCGCCGTTTTGCTGCGGTGGTCGTCATGCCCGGGCTTGTCCCGGGCATCCACGTTCTTTGAGCGTGTGGCAATACGTGGATGGCCGGGACAAGCCCGGCCATGACGCTGTGGAGACTGTTGCGTCAGACCTCCACCGCAGCTAGCACCTAGACCAAATCCTACCATGCTCTAAAACAGACGCATGCTCGGACGCATCTTCACGGTCGGTGGCTACACGCTGCTCTCGCGGCTGACGGGGTTTGCCCGCGACATCATGCTCGCGGCGATCCTCGGCGCGGGTCCCGTGGCCGACGCCTTCTTCGTGGCGCTGCGGCTGCCCAATCATTTCCGCGCGATCTTCGCCGAGGGCGCCTTCAACGCCGCCTGGGTGCCTGCCTATGCCCATGTCCATGGCGAGAAGGGGGAGGCGGCAGCTCATCTGTTCGCCGATCGCATCTTCACGCTGCTGTTGGCCTCGCAGGTGGTGCTGCTGATCGTCGCCTGGCTATTCATGCCGCAGGCCATGAGCATTCTCGCGCCCGGCTTTTCCGAGGATGCCGAGCAGCGCAAGCTCGCGATCGAGCTGACGCGGATCACCTTTCCCTATCTGCTGCTGATCACGCTGGTGACGCTCTATGGCGGCATGCTCAACGTGATGCAGCGCTTTGCCAGCGCCGCGGCGGCGTCGATCTTCCTCAACGTCGCGATGATGATGACGCTGGCGCTCGCCGCCTGGTTTCCTACCGCGGGCCACGCCGCCGCCTGGGGCGTGCTGATTTCGGGCTTCCTGCAATATTTCCTGCTGGCGGGCGACCTCGCCCGCCACGGCGGCCTGCCGCGCTTTGCGCCGCTCAAGCTCGACGAAGATGTTCGCGACTTCTTCAAGGCACTGGGACCGGCGACGCTGGGCTCCATGGGCACACAGCTCGCGCTGTTCGCCGACACCATCATCGCCACCTTCCTGCCCGCCGGCGCGCTCTCGGCGCTGTATTACGCCGACCGCCTCAATCAATTGCCGATCGGCGTCATCGGCATCGCCATCGGCACGGTGCTGCTGCCGGAAATGTCGCGGCGGATCACCGCGAATGACCAGGACGGCGCGATGAAGGCGCAGCGCCGCGCCTTCGATTTCACGCTGCTGTTCTCGATCCCGTTCGTGGCGGCCTTCCTCACCGTGCCCGACGAGATCATGCGGGCGCTGTTCGCCCGCGGCGCGTTTTCGCAGGCCGACGCGGCCGTGGCCGGCGCGACGCTCGCCGCCTACGCCATCGGCCTGATCCCCTTCGTGCTGATCCGCAGCGCGGTCGCGACCTTCTATGCGCGCAAGGACACCGCGACGCCGGTGCGGGCCTCGCTGACCGGCATCGCCGTCAACGTCGCACTGAAGGTCGCCTTGATGGGGTCGCTCGCGCAGATCGGTCTCGCGCTCGCAACGGCCGTCGGGGTCTGGACCAATCTCTTGCTGGTGCTGTTCTTCGCCGTGCGGCGCGGTTTTCTCGTGCTGGACCGTGGCTGGCTGACGTCGCTAGCCAAATTCCTGCTGACCGGGATCATCCTCGCCGCCGCGTTCTGGCTGATCGCGCGCTTCGGTGCTGCATCTCTCGCCTCGATGCATTTCCACGATGAGTTGATGCTCGTCCTGCTCGCGGTCGGCGGCAGCATCGTCTACGCGCTCGCGATCCTCATCCTGTTCGGCCGCAGCTGGCTGGTTTCCCTGGTGCGTGGTTAAGCCAGCAGTGCATTCGCCTCCAGGCTGCAGTGAACATCCGCACATCTCTTGATTTTGCGCTGTTCCCGTGGTATTCGCGCTGCATGATCAAATCGTCGCGCACCTTCAACCGCAACCACATGACCCGCTTCGGCTGGGCCGTGGAAGGAGTCGTGCGCTAGGAATTCGACGACGACATCTTTTCCACCAGGCCCCGCCGGCATCGGACGGGGCCTTTTCTTTGGCCACGCCCCCTGCCGGCTCAACAGCAGGAGCGTGCGATGCCACCCCAACTGACGAACATCTCACCCGAAATTGAGATCGATGCCGTAAGGCGCGGCCTCGATCTCTCGATGGTCTTGAGCCTGCTCAAGCGATACCGGCTTGCATTTCAGGCGCGGCGGTCCCGCGTACGGGTCAGCTTGCATGACCTCAGCGACAGGGAGCTGATGGACATCGGCCTGACGCGCAGCGAGATCGACTGCATCGCACCTGAGCGTGTCATCGACAGGGTGAGAGACAACGCGAGGACTCTGTGGGGCCGTGGTGGGATGTGACGCCTCTCCTTCGAGACGACCGCTGAGCCTGTCGTCGGGCTGGCTCAGCGGCGGACGTCTCGAAGGGCGGCCACACGGAAATTGATGCGATTACCCCGACTTTACAGGCCAGCACCGGTTGATTCCTTGCGTCCAGCGCCGGCCTAATGCCATTTGCCTTGCCAGTTTTTCCACGGCAATATGCCCGCAAAACAACCATAGGACGGGATCAGAAAATGGCGGCTCCCATCAAGTTCGGCGTTGGCCAAAGCGTGCTGCGCAAGGAGGATGACGCGCTCATCCGCGGCAAGGGCCGCTATACCGACGATTATGCGCCGCAAGCCGCGCTGCGCTGCCTGATGCTGCGCTCGCCGCATGCGCATGCCAGATACACCATCGATGTGAGCCGCGCCCGCGGCCTGCCAGGCGTCGCGCTGATCCTGACCGCCGACGACGTTGCGGATCTCGGCAATCTGCCCTGCCTGTTCAATCTCGAGACCGATCCGTTCACCGGACCGCCTTATCCGATTCTGGCCAAGGACGAGGTGCGCCATGTCGGCGATGCCGTCGCCTTCGTGGTCGCCGAGACCCTCGACCAGGCCCGCGACGCGATCGAGGCGATCGAGGTCAAATGGAGCCCGCTGCCGGCGGTCACCGGCGTCGTCAATGCCGTGAAGAAGGGCGCGCCGCAGGTCTGGCCGGACAAGCCGGGCAACGTGCTGTTCGACGTCTCGATCGGCGACAAGGCGGCGACCGAAGCGGCCTTCGCCAAGGCGCATGCGGTCGCCGAGATATCGATCGTCAATCCGCGCGTGGTCGCGAGCTTCATGGAGACGCGTGCGGCGGTCTGCGAATACGATTCCAAGCGAGACCATCTGACGCTGACGGTCGGCAGCCAGGGCAGCCACCGCCTGCGCGATATCCTATGCCAGAACGTGCTCAACATCCCCACCGACAAGATGCGGGTGATCTGCCCTGATGTCGGCGGCGGCTTCGGCACCAAGCTGTTCCCGTATCGCGAATACGCCCTGATGGCAGTCGCGGCCAAGAAACTGAAGAAGACGGTGAAATGGGCGGCCGACCGCTCCGAGCATTTCATGGGCGACGCCCAGGGCCGCGACAACGTCACCACCGCGAAGATGGCGCTGGCCGAGGACGGCAAGTTCCTGGCGATGGATTGCGATCTGATGGGCGACATGGGCGCCTATCTGTCGACCTTCGGGCCCTACATCCCGCATGGCGGCGCCGGCATGCTGCCGGGCCTCTACGACATCCAGGCCTTCCACTGCCGGGTGCGCACCGTCTTCACCCACAGCGTTCCTGTCGATGCTTATCGCGGCGCGGGCAGGCCGGAGGCGGCCTATGTCATCGAGCGCCTCGTCGATGCCTGCGCGCGCAAGCTCGACATGACGCCGGATGCCGTCCGCCGCAAGAACTTCATCCCGCCGAAGGCGCTGCCCTACAAGACGGCCACGGGCAAGGTCTACGATTCCGGCGACTTCGCCGCGCATCTGAAGCGCGCGATGGAGATTGCCGAGTGGAAGGAATTTCCCAAGCGCGCCAAGGCGGCCAAGAAGGCCGGCCTGATCCGCGGCATTGGGCTGGCGAGCTACGTCGAGGTCTGCGGCACCATGGGCGAGGAGACCGCCAATGTGCGGCTTGATCCCAATGGCGATGTCACCATCCTGATCGGCACGCAATCGAGCGGGCAGGGCCACCAGACCGCCTACGCCCAGATCGTCGCCGAGCAGTTCGGCGTCGCGCCCGAGCGTGTCCACATCCATCAGGGCGATACCGACGAGATCAAGACCGGTCTCGGCACCGGCGGCTCGGCCTCGATCCCCTCCGGCGGCGTCAGCGTCGAGCGCGCCACGCGCGAACTGGGCCAGAAGCTGAAGGAGATCGCGGCGCAGGCGCTGGAGGCCGGCGCCGGCGACCTCGAGATCTCCGAGGGTGTGGTGCGGATCGCCGGCACCGACCGTTCGATCTCGTTCGCCGATCTTGCCAAGCGGCCCGGCGTCGATCCGTCGAAGCTGAACGGCAGCGCGACTTTCGCCAGCGCCGACGGCACCTATCCCAACGGCACCCATGTCGCGGAAGTCGAGATCGATCCGGCCACCGGCATCATCAAGATCGTCAACTACGTGATCGTCGACGATTTCGGCAAGACGCTCAATCCGTTGCTGCTGGCCGGCCAGGTGCATGGCGGCGCCATGCAGGGCATCGGCCAGGCGCTGATGGAGCAGGTGGTCTATGGCGCCACCGACGGCCAGCTCATCACCGCGACCTACATGGACTACGCGCTGCCGCGCGCGGCGGATGGCCCGGCCTTCGTGTTCGAGACCCACAACGTCCCGTGCAGGACCAATCCGATGGGCGTGAAGGGGGCGGGCGAGGCCGGCGCGATCGGCTCCTGTCCGGCCATCGTCAACGCCATCGTCGACGCGCTCTGGCGCGAATACAAGATCGACCACATCGACATGCCGGCGACGCCGGAGCGGGTGTGGATCGCCATCAGCGAGCATCACCGTCGCCACAGCCTGTAAGTCCAGGCAAACGCGGAACGCGTCTTGCGGGCTCAGTCCAATTGATCCGGAGTGCGACGATTTATCGTCCGCTCCGGATGGAATGAAATCTGCCAATCGGTGTTGGCCATTCAGGGGTCGGCACGATCCTGCATCAGGGAAAGGGATTTTGCGAATGAAGCGAGTATTGATCGTCGGGGGCGCGCTGCTGCTCGGGATGGGCGCCGTCTGGGCGCAGCAGGATTCCGTCAAGGAAGTTCAGACCCTCATGAAGGGCAACGGCAAGAACGCCGGCGCGATGTCGGCGATGGTGAAGGGCGAGAAGCCTTACGACCAGGCGACCGTGGACAGCGCGCTGGCGCAGTTCGAGGATACCGCCAAGAAGCTGCCGAACCTGTTTCCGGCCAGCGCCAAAGGCGTGAAGCTCGACGGCGACTACTCGACCTCGCCGAAGGTCTGGGAGGACAAGGCCGGCTTCGACGCGAAGGTCGCAAGCTTCGCCAAGGTCGTCGGCGAGGCCAAGGCCAAGATCAAGGACCTGGATTCGCTCAAGGCGAGCATGCCCGCGATCGGCAAGGAATGCGGCGGCTGCCACGAAACCTACCGCATCAAGAACAGCTGAGGCCAAGGAAAAGCTTCGTAGCCCGGATGGAGCGAAGCGCAATCCGGGGGGCTGTCCGAGTCGATCCTCCGTCCCGGATTACGCTTGCGCTCCATCCGGGCTACTCGGAATTCAGAAAGGGCGGTTGCGAAAGCAGCCGCCCTTTTCCGTTTACAGGCTTTTTCCGTTTACAGGGTCTGACGGATCGCCGTCCGAACGGTTATGTTCGCAGCAGCGGCCGCGGCGTTGATGCGACGAGTCGCGTCTCTTTCCCGATTGCCTCATGACGTCGGGAGTTCCAGCGCGCGGCGAGGATCTCAATCAACAGCGAGACAGGCCATGGCAAAACCGTTTCCGTCGAAGACGCACATTGGCAACCACATGCTGCATCCCGAAACGCTGATGCTGACCTATGGCTATGACCCGCAATTGTCGGAAGGCGCCATCAAGCCGCCGGTGTTCCTGACCTCCACCTTCGTGTTCAAGACGGCCGATGACGGGCAGGACTTCTTCGACTACGTCGCTGGCCGGCGCGAGCCGCCCGCAGGCATGGGCGCGGGCCTGGTCTATTCGCGCTTCAATCATCCCAACAGCGAGATCGTCGAGGACAGGCTCGCGATCTACGAACGCACCGAGAGCTGCGCGTTGTTCTCGTCCGGCATGGCGGCGATTGCCACCACGATCCTCGCCTTCGTCCGCCCCGGCGACGTCATTCTGCACTCGCAGCCGCTCTACGGCGGGACCGAAACGCTGCTGACCAACACGCTGGCGCGTCTGTCGATCGGCGCTGTCGGCTTTGCCGACGGGATCGACGAAGCAGCCGTCGGGCAGGCCGCGGAGGAGGCCATGGCCAAGGGCCGCGTTTCGATGATCCTGATCGAAACCCCGGCCAACCCGACCAACGGCCTGGTCGATGTCGCCATGATCCGGCGTGTCGCCGAGTCCATCGGAAAGACGCAGGGGCACACGCCGGTGATCGCCTGCGACAATACGCTGCTCGGCCCGGTGTTTCAGCGCCCGATCGAGCACGGCGCGGACCTGTCGCTGTATTCGCTGACCAAATATGTCGGCGGTCACTCCGACCTGATCGCGGGTGCCGCGCTCGGCTCGAAGGCGATCATGAAGGGCATCAAGGCGCTGCGCGGCGCCATCGGCACCCAGCTCGATCCGCATTCCTGCTGGATGATCAACCGCTCGCTCGAGACGCTGAGCCTGCGCATGGAAAAGGCCAACAGCAACGCGCGCCTCGTGGCGGATTATCTGCGCGATCACCCCAAGGTGGCCAAGGTCCATTACCTCGGTCATCACGAGGAGGCTTCGCCGGCGGGCCGCGTGTTCGCGCGGCAGTGCCTCGGGGCGGGGTCGACCTTCTCGTTCGACATCGTCGGCGGCAAGGACGCGGCAGTCAAATTCCTCAACGCGCTGCAGATCCTCAAGCTGGCGGTGAGCCTCGGCGGCACCGAATCGCTTGCGAGCCTGCCCGCGACCATGACCCATTCCGGCGTTCCTGCCGACATCCGCCACAAGATCGGCGTGCTGGATTCCACGATCCGGCTGTCGATCGGCATCGAGAACCCGTCCGACCTGATCGCCGACCTCGCGCAGGCGCTGAACGCGGCTTGAGCGCGCTCAAAATCGAAAAGGCCGGGCGCCCCCTCCCTGCGCCCGGCCTTCGCGCCGAAGCAGCGTTGCGGCTTACTTCGTCACCTGACCGCGGATCTCGCCGCCCGGATTGGCCGCGGTGTGGATGTTGATGTAATACTTGCCGCCGAGCAGATCGGCGGCCTGCGCATCCGTCAGCGTCGCTTCGCCCTTGACCGGACTTGCGGCCGCATTCGGGATCGCGACCGCGACGCCGGCATTCTTGCCGGCTTCGGCGGGCCCGTGGAAATGCGCCGCGGTGGCGGGACCGGAGAGTCCGGAATAAGTGACGGTCCAGGTCAGCTTCTTGCTGGCGGCATCATAGTTCAGTTCGGCGGTTCCGGTGCCGCTGCCCGCGGTTGGCGGCACCTCTGACTTGCCGTCGAGCGTTGCTTTGAGTTTTTCGGCGTTGGCCGGGCCTGCGAAGGTCACGGCACCGAGTGCCAGGGCGGCAATGACGGTCTTGTTCATGACATTCTCCCTGCTGAACCCGTTCGGGCTGGCAAACTTCCAACAGCCGGCATTTCAGTTTATTCCCGTGTCCGGCCGAGGCGGGCTAAATTCTTCGTGGCTGGAGCCGCGACGATATCGGTCATAAGTTTGCCGCGACGATTGAATGGATCTGCATGTTGCAACGAACAATTCTCATCGGGCTGCTCGCGGCGCTCGTTGCCGCAGGCGCCTATTGGTGGCTCAGCGCGCCGAAGGTAGCGGCCGCGGGCAACGCGCCGGCCCATGTGGCCAACCTTGCCAATGGCGAGGTGATGTTCAACGCCGGGGGCTGCGCGTCCTGCCATGCCACGCCCGACCAGCCCGATCGTGGCAGGCTCGGTGGCGGCGTCGCGATCAAGTCGCCGTTCGGAACGTTCTATGCGCCGAACATCTCTCCGGATCCGAACGACGGCATCGGCAAATGGACGGACGTCGACTTCGTCAACGCAGTGATGTACGGCGTGTCGCCGGGCGGGCAGCATTATTTTCCTGCCTTCCCCTACACGTCCTATCAGCACGCCAGGCGTGAGGACGTGCTCGATCTCTTCGCCTACTTGAAGACGCTGCCGCCAGTGACCGGCAAGGTGCGCGACCACGACATGCAGTTTCCCTTCGACATCCGGCGCAATGTCGGTATCTGGAAGTTCCTGTTTCTGGACGATAAGCCGCTCATCGCCGACAGCAGCAAGTCACCGCAATTCAAACGCGGCGCCTATCTCGTCAACAGCTTTGGCCATTGCGCCGAATGCCACAGCCCGCGCAACGCGCTGGGCGGCATCATCTCGACCCAGCGCTTCGCCGGCGGGCCCAATCCCGAAGGCGAGGGCTGGGTGCCCAACATCACCCAGAAGCGGCTCGGCGAGTGGAGCGTGAAGGATATCGCCTATTTCCTCAAGAACGGCGAATTGCCCGACGGTGACAGCGTCGGCGGCGCGATGACGCGCGTGATCAAGAACACCTCGCAACTGCCCGACGAGGATATTGCGGCGATGGCGGAGTACCTCAAATCGCTGCCGCCGGTGGACGGTCCGCCGCGGCCCAAACGCAAGGAAGCCGGCAAGGAAGCCGGTTAGCTGCGCGCTAGCTGGCGCCAAACGCCTTGAACGTGATGATGGTGAGGGTGTCCTGGATGCCCGGCAGCACCTGCACCTTCTCGTTGACGAAATGGCCGATGTCGGTGTCCTTGTCGACGTAGAACTTCACGAGCAGGTCGTATTGGCCGGCCGTGGAGTAGATCTCGGAGGCGATCTCGGCTTCGGCAAGCGCATTGGCCACCGTGTAGGACTGGCCGAGCTTGCATTTGATCTGGACGAAAAAAGGAACCATCGCGGGCACTCCGAAAGCGTATTCTTCCGGCTAATAGGCCAAACCCGGCACGATTTAGCAAGCGGGCTTGCTGGCAGCCGGCCGCCGGCCCGAGGCTCCAAATCAGGACGCCACGGTCGCCGCGGCGAATGCGTCTCTCAGCCGCTGGGCAAGCTCGGCCTTGCGATAGGGCTTGGTCAGCACGATTGCCTGCGCGTGGGCGCGGCCGTGCTCGACCAGGGTCTCCAATGCGTAGCCCGAGGTGAACAGGACCGGCAGCGAGGGGCGAATCCGCCGCGCCTGCTCGGCGAGCTCCCAGCCGCTCATGCCGCCGGGCATCACGATGTCGGTGAACAGCATGTCGATGCCGGGGTCGGTGCGCAGCTGCTGCAACGCGTCCTTGCCGTTGACCGCGGCGACGACGCGATATCCGAGCGCCTCCACCCGGCGAATGGTGGAGGAGCGAACGAACGGATCGTCCTCTACGATCAGGATCGTCTCGTAGCCCCGCGGGGCCGCGTCCTCGCCGTCGGAAAGGTCGGCCTGCCATTGTCCTTTGTCCGCGCGCGGCAGGTAGATCCGGACGGTCGTCCCGAGGCCTTTCTCGCTGTAGATCGAGACATGGCCGCCTGATTGCTTGGCGAAGCCATAGACCATGCTGAGGCCGAGACCCGAGCCCTTGCCGACCTCCTTGGTCGTGAAGAACGGCTCGAAGGCGCGCTGGGCGACATCGGGCGTCATGCCTGCGCCGTCGTCGGCGATCGCGATCAAGGTGTAAGCCCCGGATGCGACTTCGGGGTGGACGGCGCGATACTCCTCGTCGAGCATCGTCAACTCCGTGGCCAGGGTCAAGTGACCTCCGGCCGGCATGGCATCCTGCGCGTTGAGCGCCAGGTTCAGCACGGCGGATTCGAGCTGGGCGCGATCCGCGAAGGCCAGGATCGTGCCGGGCCCGGAGATCGTCTTGATCTCGATGTCTTCGCGCAAGGTGCGCTTGAGCAGCTTGAACATGGACTCGAGCAGGCCCCGGCAATCGACCGTCTGAGGCTGCAGCAACTGGCGGCGGCTGAATGCGAGCAGCCGCTGCGTCAGCTCGGCGCCGCGTTCGCCCGACTGGCAGATGTCGTCGGCGAAGCGCCGCAGATCGGGCCTCGCCTTGAGCTGCTCGCTCAAATGCTCGGCATTGCCGATGATGACGGTCAGCAGGTTGTTGAAGTCGTGGGCGATGCCGCCGGAGAGCTGGCCGACCGTCTCCATCTTCTGCGCCTGCTGCAGCTGCTGCTCGGTCAGCTTGCGCGCGGTCAGGTCGTGGACGATGCCGACGAAGATCAACTCGCCGTCCTGCCGCGCCTGGCCGACCGACACGTCCATCGGAAAGGTCGATCCGTCCTTGCGCAGACCAATGGCCTCGCCGGCGGTCGCGAAATGACTCGCCTGGCTGCCCGCCTCGGGCATCAGCATCCTGACGTTCCGGCCCATCACCTCGTCGGCGGAATAGCCGAACAGGCGCTCGCAGGCCGGGTTGAACAGCAGGAGGCGGTCCTGCGCATCGAACAGGATGACGCCATCGACCGCGGTCTCGACGATGGCGGTGAGGCGCGTCATGCTCTCGCGCATCGCACGCTGCGCGTCGCTGATCTGCTGGAGCAGCAGCGCGGCGTCGCGGCTCTTGATTTCCTCCTCCTCGAGCGCGGCCTGGACCTGCCGCAGCTCGAACGGCGAGGGGATCGCCAGAATCTTCGGCAGCAGCGGCCAAAGCGCGCCCGCCGTGACCACGGAGGCCACCGCGGTCGCCGCCTTGACGATGCCCTCGATGCCGTAGATCGGGACCCAGAGCGTGTAGATCGACAGCACATGGGTCAGGCCGCACGCCATGATGAAGATTGCGAAGCCCCAGTAGATCCAGCCGAATTTGAGGTCGCGCCGCTTGGTGACCAGGATTGCGAGGGCAATCGGGATCGAGAAATAGGCGGCGGCGATGCAGGCGTCGGCGGCGACGTGAAGCCAGATCAGCTCGGGTTCCCACAACAGGCAGATGCCGTGCGGCGAAAGCATGGACGAGTCGAGGAGACGTTCGAAAAAGGCCCACATCGTTTCACCCCACGATTCCGTTCCGAGCGGCCTTGCGGCCCGGAACATCGGTGTCGCTGACAGGTCGACCACCCGACGTCTGCCGCATCGACGAAGCAGTTCGAGACTATACCAAGGGTTTCCGCGCGGTTGCATCCCGTACCGTTGCGGCGCCGAGGCCCTCGAGTTCGCCTGATTCGAACTGGGGGCGCCACGGCGAATCACGGGCTGCCGCCGGCGGGTGGGCGCTTGCCGGTGTTTCGCGGTCGCGCTAGGACAGGCCATGGCGGTGTCCGTATCCAGCAAAGGTGCCCGGCGATGACGACCCCGGTCGCACTCACCATCGCCGGCTCCGATTCCAGCGGCGGCGCCGGCATCCAGGCCGACCTGAAGACGTTTGCGGCGCTCGGCGTCTACGGCGCGTCCGTCATCACGGCCCTGACCGCGCAGAACACCCGCGGCGTCACCGGCATCCACGCCGTGCCGGCATCGTTCGTCGCCGAGCAGATCGATGCGGTGTTCTCCGATCTCGACATCGGCGCGGTGAAGATCGGCATGGTGGCCCAGGTCGCCAGCATCGAGGCGATCGCGGCCGCATTGTTGCGCTGGTCGCCGAGGCACGTCGTGCTCGATCCCGTGATGGTGGCGACGTCCGGGGATCGCCTGCTCGCCGCGGAGGCCGTCAATGCGCTGCGCACGAAACTGATACCGCTGGCGTCGGTGGTCACGCCCAATCTGCCGGAGGCCGCGGCGCTGCTCGACGAGCCGGTCGCGGCAAGCGAAGCGGAGATCGAAAGCCAGGGGCGGCGCCTGCTGGCGCTCGGTTGCCGTGCGGTCCTGATCAAGGGCGGGCACGGCGAGGGCGCCGAGAGCATCGATTATCTCGTCAGCGGCGAGGGAACGCTCGCGCTGGCCGCGCCGCGCGTCGCGACCCGCAACACCCATGGCACCGGCTGCTCGCTGTCCTCGGCGGTCGCGGCCGGGCTCGCCAAGGGCGAGGATCTGGCGAGCGCCGTGCGCAACGCCAAGACCTGGATCAGCGCGGCGATCGCCGCCGCCGACCGCTTCAGCGTCGGACACGGCCACGGCCCGATCCATCATTTTCACAGGTTCTACTGACGCGGGCGCGCGCGGGAGCGCCGCCGCGGCGCAGTTTGGGGGCACGCGAGCCCCCACCTCGTCATGGCCGGGCCTGTCCCGGCCATCCACGCCTTGCCACGCAGCACGACGAACGTGGTGCCCGGGACAGGCCCGGGCATGACGATCACCTTCTGCGGCGCCGTGTCGCCTGATTGTCGCATGCGACTGATATTCGCAGGGAGGGCGAGGCTAGGCGTGATTCGTATCTAGAGGTGCCTCACGGGTTCAATCGGTCATCCCCCTGTCACGGGACATTGTTACAGGCTGGCGCATGGGAAGTTACGATGTGAGTGACGAGGGCCCCGAGCGGCGCTTTCGCACGTTGTTCATCTCCGACGTTCATCTCGGAGCCCGCGGTTCTCAAGCCGATCTTCTGCTCGACTTCCTGCGCTACCACGACGCCGACACGATCTATCTGGTCGGCGACATCGTCGACGGCTGGGCGCTGAAATCGAGCTGGCACTGGCCGCAATCCCACAACGACCTCGTCCAGAAGCTTTTGCGCAAGGCGCGCAAGGGTGCCAAGGTCATCTACATCCCCGGCAATCACGACGAGTTCCTGCGCAACTATTACGGCACGCATTTCGGCGGCATCGACGTGGTCGAGAACACCGTTCACACCGGCGCCGACGGCAAGCGCTATCTCGTCATCCACGGCGACATCTTCGATCTCGTGGTGCAGAACGCGCGTTGGCTCGCCCATCTCGGCGACAAGGCCTACGACTTCGCGATCCAGATGAATCGCTTCGTCAACTTCTTCCGCCGCTTGTTCAAGGTGCCCTATTGGTCGTTGTCGCAATGGGCCAAGCAGAAGGTCAAGAACGCGGTCAATTATATCGGCGCGTTCGAGCAGGCGCTCGCCGCCGAGGCGCGGCGCTACGACGCCGACGGCGTGATCTGCGGCCACATCCACTATGCCGTGATCCGCGACGAAGGCGACATTCGCTACATGAATTGCGGTGACTGGGTCGAGAGCTGCACCGCGCTCGTCGAGCACGACGACGGTCGTTTCGAGATCATCACCTGGGCGGATCATCTGCAGAAGCCGGCGGCCGTCCCGCAGGTTGCAGCCAGAGCCGCATAACCGAGGCCGCCCGATGCGCATTTTGGTCGCGACCGACGCCTGGCACCCGCAAGTCAACGGTGTGGTTCGGACGCTGACCAAGCTGGCGGACGCAGCCGAAGGGCTTGATGTCGAAGGCTCCGGCGTTGCGTTCACGTTCCTGACGCCGCAAGCGTTCCGCACCTTCGCGATGCCGAGCTATCGCGACGTGCGGCTGGCGATGCCGCGCCCCGCGCGCATTGCCAGGCTGATCGAGGAGGCGCGCCCGGACAGCATCCACATCGCGACCGAAGGGCCAATCGGCCTGATGGTCCGCCGCTATTGCCGCCAGCGCCGGCTGCCGTTCACGACCAGCTTTCACACCCGCTTTCCCGAATATGTCCGCGCCCGCGTGCCGGTTCCGGGCTCGCTGATCTGGCGGGCGCTGCGCCGCTTCCATGCGCCCAGCCGTGCCGTGATGGCGGCAACGCCTGCGCTCGCCTGCGAGCTGGCCGAGCGCGGTTTCGCCAATGTCGTGCTGTGGCCGCGCGGCGTCGATACAAAGGTGTTCCATCCGCGTGCCATCGACCTCTGCCTGCCGGCACCGGTGTTCCTGTCGGTCGGCCGCGTCGCGGTGGAGAAGAATCTCGAAGCGTTCCTCGACCTCGATTTGCCCGGCACCAAGGTGATTGTGGGCGACGGCCCGGCGCGCGCCGCGCTGGAAGAGGCCTATCCCGAAGCGATCTTCCTCGGCGAGAAGCATGGCGAGGCGCTGGCGGACATCTATGCGGCGGCCGACGTGTTCGTATTCCCCAGCAAGACCGACACATTCGGCCTGGTGCTATTGGAGGCGCTGGCGAGCGGCCTGCCGGTCGCGGCCTTTCCGGTGAAGGGCCCCCGCGACGTGATCGGCAATGCCCCGGTCGGTGCCCTCGATCACGACCTCCGCAACGCCTGCTTCGCGGCGCTCGACATTTCCCGGCAGGACTGTGTCGAATTCGCCGCCAACTACACCTGGGAAGCCTCGGCGAGGGCTTTTGTTGATAATATCCAGGCGGTGGGGGGCGTGCTGCCGGGCCGGGACGGCACGGAACAGCCGCGCTTCGTCGCCTGAGGGGAAGATTCCTCGCGCGGAGGTGTCTTGCCCGCGGCTCAATGGCCGCGATAAGGTCTGATATGACCGAACAGCTTCTCCCGATCGGCCCCGCCGATATCGACGCCGCAGCGCGCGTGATCGCGCCTTACGCCATCCGCACCCCGCTGTTGTCCTTTCCGGTGCTCAACGAGCGGGTTGGCGCGAAAGTCTTCCTGAAGCCGGAGATGCTCCAGCGCACCGGCTCGTTCAAGTTCCGCGGCGCCTTCAACAAGGTGTTCTCGATCCCGCAGGACAAGCGCGCCGGCGGCGTCGTCGCGTTCTCCTCCGGCAATCACGCCCAGGGCGTGGCGGCGGCGGCAAAAATCCTCGACATGCAGGCGACCATCGTGATGCCTGCCGATGCGCCGCTGTCCAAGCGCGAGCGCACCAAATCCTACGGCGCCGAGGTCGTGCTCTATGATCGCGACAAGGACGACCGCGAAGCGATCTCGCGCGGCATCGCCGAAAAGCGCGGCGCGACGCTGGTGAGGCCCTACGACGATCCGTTCGTGATCGCAGGACAGGGCACTGCCGGCCGCGAGATCGCGGAGGACATGGCAACGCTTGGCCTTTCCCCCGACATCGTGGTGGCACCGGCGTCCGGCGGCGGCCTGATCGCGGGCGTCGCGACCGCGGTGAAGGCACGCTATCCGCTCGCCGAGATCGTGGTGGCCGAGCCCGAGGCGTTCGACGATCACGGCATTTCGCTGAGCGCGGGTCATCGCGAGCCGCACGGGCCCGCGGGCCGCACCATCTGCGATGCGCTGATGGCCCTGATCCCCGGCGAGATGACTTTTGCGATCAACAGCAAGCTGCTGGCGCGCGGCGTCACGGCTTCCGATGCTGAGGTCGGCGCCGCCGTCGCCTTCGCCTATCGCGAGCTCAAGCTGGTGGTGGAGCCGGGCGGCGCGGTGGGTCTTGCCGCGCTGCTGGCAGGACGTCTCGACGTCGCCGGCAAGAACGTCGTCATCGTGCTCTCCGGCGGCAACGTCGATGCGGATCTGTTCGCCGAGCTGGTGGCGTGATTTCTAAAGCGGTCCGCTCGCTTTTGCCTGCCGGCCGCAATCGCACGTCCGATGCGTGTTTGAGCGCGTGGTCGCCTCCACGGCGTCATGGCCGGGCTTGTCCCGGCCATCCACGTCTTTACCGGCAGCACCTAGAACGTGGATGCCCGGGACAAGCCCGGGCATGACGGCTCCTCTGAATAGGGCGCTGCCCTGACATGAAAAGGGAGGGGGAGCATCGCGGCCCCACCCCTCGTCGTTGTGTGGCTCGCGCGATCAGCGCATGAAGCCGCTGCGGCGATTTCCGCCATTGCTCATGCTCGGCGCCTGGTTCATCGACTGCCGGAAGTTGCTGTTGCTGTTGACCATGCGGCTCGGCGTCGTGTTGAGCTGCGGACGGTTGGTCTGCACCTGCACCTTGTTCACCGGGTTGTTGTTGAGCTTCACGATGCCGGTGTTGCCGTTGTTGACGCGGATCGGCTGACCCTGGGTCTGAGCGGCCGGTTTTGCGTCGATCGTCGAGCCGCCCTTGCCGACGTTCACCGGCATGCTCACGATCTTGCCCGGCCTGCCATTGACGTTGCCGCCGTCCGGCTTGTTGCTGGTCGCAGGCAGCGTCACGATCTTGCCGATGCCACCCTTGTTGGTGGTGGTCGGCGCGGGCAGGGTGACGATCTTGCCCGGGGTCTGCGACGGCGTGCCGTTCTGCTGATTGTTGTTGCCAGCCGGCAGATTGACGATCTGGCCGCCATTGCCGGGCTTGCCGATGACATTGTCGATCGGCTTCTGCACGATCGGCAGGTTGCCATTGAGCTGACCGCCGCCATTGCCCTGCTGCAGCAGCGGCATGTATTTCTGCTGGCCGAGATTGCCGATCTTGAAGGTCGGGGCAATGGTCTGCGGGGCCAGGAACTTGGTCGCCTGCATCAAGGGGATCTGCTTCGGCTGCGCCTGCAGCTTCAGCGCGACCTGCGCATAGGGGCTGTTGCCGTAGCTGTCATAGAAGCTCTTATACGCGACTGGCGAGTTCGCCAGTACGGTCTTGTGCCAGGCCTGCGAGATCAGGATGTTGTTGAGCAGCCAGCGCACGTGGTCGCACAGCGGGTCGTGCGGATACATCCGGATGAACTCCTGATAATATTCCGGCCGGCCCTCGGACACGACGTAGTCATAGGCCTGGCGCGTCGAACGGCTCGGCAGGTTGGAGGCCATCTGCACCACCGGCGCCTTCACCGGCGCACGGTTGGCAGCAACGGCAGTGTCGCCGAAGAAGGTGAAGTCGCTCGTCAGCGAGGAGCTCTCCCACGGGATCTGCGCGCCGCTGGTGGTCTGGTTCACCTGCAGGCGGACGCGCTTGAACAGCTGCTCGATCGGCACGTTGGGCTCGCGCGCGACGTTGAGGAAGGCTTGCGTGTACGGGCTGTGGCCGCCGGTGCCGTCGAGCGCCTCGGCGCCCGGCGCGGTCGAGTAACCGACGATCGAGCCGTTCGGCGCGTCGACGATGGCCAAGCCGCGGCCGGCGTCGTTGACCTCAGGGAACGGGTTGTTGCGGCAGGCATCGAGAATGACGATGCGCATGCGGCTCGGGATCGTCTCCAGCGTCGACATCACGTCGACGAGGCGCACCGAATTGTTGACGAGCTCGGTCGGGTTGGAGACCTTGGCGTCGACCGGAACGAGATAGTTCTCGCCCGCGAGCTGCACGCCGTGGCCGGCGTAATAGACCATCGCCACCGTGTTCGGACCGCGCGAAGCGACCTTGGCGGAGAAGTCCTGGACGACGCGCAGCATGTCGTTCTGGGTCAGGTCGGTCGCGGCAACCACCTCGAAGCCGGCGGAATTCAGGAACTGCGCGATCGACTGGGCATCATCGTCGGGGTTCGCAAGCTGCGGCGCGTTCTGGTAGTTCGCATTGCCGATCACCAGCGCCACTCGCTGCTCCGGGCCTTGCAGCGCGGTGGGAGCAGGCTGGACCGGGGCGACTTGCGCGGAAACGGGCCCACAGGCGAAGCCGAACAGGCTTCCCACGAGGCCGGCTGTCATCAAAAAAGGCTTTAGGCGGAACATGGCGTGCTCCTTTGGCACTCATCTCGATACGAGATTGGTTGCGACCAAGCCTGGCCGCGTTCGAGCGCGAGGTCCGTGATCCCTGTCACCATGGCGATGGACGTGATCTGAATCACGCTTGGAACCTGCTATGGTTAGCGATCGCTGGGCGGAGCCGTCGTCACATGCTGAAATCGATCGATCCGATCCTGACGCCAGACCTGCTCTGGCTGCTGGCTTCCATGGGCCACGGCGACGATCTCGTGGTCGTCGACGCCAACCACCCGGCCACGCATATCGCTCGCAGCACATCGTCGCAGCGCCTGATCCAGTTGCCGGGCATGACGATGGAGACTGCCATCCGCGCCATCATGTCGGTCTATCCGCTCGACGATTTCGATCCCGATCCGGTGCGCGTGATGATGCCGGTCGACGATCCCGACCGCGTGCCCGAGGTGCAGCGCGCGGTGCTCGCCGAGATCGAACGCGCCAGCGGCAGTCCGGTCAGTCCCGGCAAGCTCTCGCGATCCGATTTCTATCGCGCGGCGGCGGCGGGCTTTGGCGTGGTGCAGGTCGGCGACAGCAGGGGCTATGGCTGCTTCCTGATCCGGAAGGGCGTGATCAGCTAGCGGGCCTCATCAGCGCCGAGGGCCAGCCGATCCTAACGAGGAGGCCGTCAGGGCCGTTGATGCCGAACTCATACATGCCCCATTCGCGGTGACGCAGCACGCCGCCGGGACGGATGATGAGATCGTCCACGCGCGCCGCGATGGCCTCGACCTCGGGCGTGCGGATGAAGATGCCGAAAGGATTATGCTCGGGCACGCGCCATAGGCCGTCCCCGGCTTGCGTGAGATGCACCTCGCAATCCCAACCGCTCATGATGACATAGCCGGCATCGCCGCCGCTGCGCGCAAAGCCGAGGCGTTCCCAGAACGGAATTGCAGCGGCAAGATCGTTGCTTGGAACGATGGCGAAAGCGCCGACGTGCGGGGTTTCAGACATGCGTTCACTCCGCAATATTATTCGCCCAGCTGCTGCTGCGCTGGCAAGCTTATCGGGACAGGCCGACGTGTCGAAGCGGCAAAAAGCCTCCCACTCGAATTTGAATGGTCTTCCGACAGGCGAGCGTCTATCATCAATTCATGTCCCGCCTCATGTGTCTATTCGTTGCCATCATCCTGTCTCTGCTGCCCGCCGTCGCGCCCGCTGAGGCCGCGCAAAAGCGTCCCAAGCCGGTCTGGAAAGGCTATGGCTTCCTGCCCGGCTATCGCCAGCCGCTGAGCAACAGCATCCCGCTCTACAAGCAGAAGGACGCGATGCGGCGCCTCGCGCGCAATGAGCGCCGCCACTGGTACATCGATCCGGTTCCGCAATATTACCGCTGGGACGGCGAGTGGCACTATTTCGGCCGCCCCGGCTTCAACGGCGGCCGCTACAACGGCGGCAGCTTCGGTCCGTGCTGGACGCGCACGCCGATCGGGCCGATCTGGAATTGCGGGTGAGCGCGCGCGGACAGCGCTTCCGTGTCATTGCGAGCGCAGCGAAACAATCCAGAGTCTTTCCGCGGAGGGGATTCTGGATTGCTTCGCTGCGCTCGCAATGACGATGCGGTGAGGGTGCGCCTCTTCCGCTTGCGCCCCGGACGCAACGCAGCGCTTCTTCAGCGGTGCGCTGCTGAGCCGGGGCCCATGTTGCGACTGAGATTGCGGCTTCTGGGTGCCGGCTCTGCGCTTCGCTCGTCCGGGACACGAAAGTGAGTACGCAGCGCCCCCTTACGAGAAGAACGCGATCTTCTCGGCCTGGGTCATGCGGCGGATCGGGGCGAGGGGATCGTTGGCGGGCGCGCGGGGCTTTTGCAGAATGCCGCTGGCGAGGATGGTGGCACCGAGCGAGGGCTCCGGCACGGGCGAGGGCGTCGGCAGCGTCGTAGCCGGGGCCGCGGCGAAGATGGCACTGGCCGCCATTGCCGGGGCCGGCTGCTCCCGCACCTCGGCGGCGGCCTCCGCGATGGCGTCGGTGAGGCGCGCGAGCGAGTCCATCGATATCGGCGCGTCGGCGGGCTCTTCGACCACGGGAGCGACGACCGGTTGAGGCGCGGCCGTCTCGGCAGCGACGGGCGCTGCGGTCTCCGCGAGACTCGGCTCCGGAACGGTCGCGTCCATCTCCGCCGGTGCGATGATCTCGTCGAACTCTGGATCGGGGGCGGCCATCTCCAGCGCGATAGCCTCAAGCACGGCATCGTCCTCGGCCTGCGCGGCAGCATCGAGCGCGAGCGCGTCGACGACGTCCGACAAGGCGGTGGGTTCAGTTGCCGGCTCTTCAAACGAGACGTCTTCAGGCGCGGCATCTGCACGCGCGACATGTTCCGGCGCGGCCTGGTCGAGCGCGGCGTTTTCGACAGCGACCTGACTTTCGGCCGCGATCTCCGTCGCGACCGCCGTGTCCATTGCCTGTTCGGCCGCGGCGAACGCTTCGGCAGCGCTGGCCGTCTCGGCAACGGCTTCGGGCGCATTTGCTGCGGCGTCCTGCAGCGGCTCCGTAAAAGCCACGGGTGCTTCGCCGGCCATCGCCTCCGGCGCGGTCTCGACCGGGGCTTCGGCGACGGATGACGGCGCCTCCTGCACCGGAGCCGGGGAAGCCGCCGGCTTCGTTGCGCCGCCCTCCGTCTGCTCGACCCGATCCTTCAGCAGGTCGAAGGCGATCCTGAGCTCGACACGGGGATCGATGGCCTGGGCCTGACCGCAGGCGGCCTCGATCGAGGCGAGCTGCGAATCAATGAGGTCGCAGATTCGCCCGTCGGCGCCGATCTCGCGCCAGCGCCAGGAGATCTCCTTGATGATGCGCACCCCGCGCGGAATCGGCGCGAGGCTGGCTTCGATCGCCGCGGGGTCGAACGCCGCAAGCGCAATGGTCTCGGCCTCGCGAATCGCGCGGCGGATCTCGACCAGCGCCTCGGGCAGGCGGTCCTCGACGACGGGTTGCCGCTGCGCCGCAAGGGTTTCCTCGATCTTGGCGACCGCGTCGAGCACCATGCGCGTGTCGGCATTGCGGTTGCGCTTGGCGTATTCGCCGAGGAACCAGCGGCCGCGTGCCGTCTCCATGAAGGCTTCGCGGATCGCGTCGTAATCCTGCTCGTTCGGCTCGGCCGCGCGGGCAGACATAGGCGAGAGGGCGAATGCTTCGTTGGCCATGACGATCTCGTCGCGCAAATCACTACGCGTTACTGTAACGATCACCACGATATCGACCGAATCGCAATTGGTTTGATGCAGTCCGAATCACAAATCCCCATCGCGGCATCGAGGAAGCGGCGATTCGCCGTCGGCCTCGCCCTGTTCTATTCGGCCGTGTTCGCGGTCTCGGGCACGCATCTGCCGTTCTTTCCGGTGTGGCTGAAGGCGATCGGCATCGACGCGGCCTGGATCGGGCTGATCAACGCGCTGCCGGCGATCACCCGCTTCACCACGTTGCCGCAGGTGACCGCCTTTGCCGAGAAGCGACAGGCCATCCGCGCCGCCATGATGCTGTCGGTGCTGGCGACCGCGATCGGCTTTACGGCGGTCGGCCTGCAGCAGCAGCCGCTGGCGCTGTTCCTGATCTATGCGCTGACCTGCATGATGTGGACGCCGACGATGCCGCTGACCGACGCCTATGCGCTGCGCGGCGTCGCCCGTTACGGGCTCGATTACGGACCGTTGCGGCTGTGGGGCTCGGCGGCGTTTGCCGCCGGCTCGCTCGCCTGCGGCTATCTCGTCGACGTCATCGCCGCGCGCGACCTGATCTGGATCATCGTCGCATGGGCCGTCGTTGCGGTCGCGGCCAGCCTGCTGCTTCAGCCGCTCGACGATCTCAGGCGCAAGACGGCGGAGAGGCAGGCCGGCAAGGCGCTGCTGCGCGATGCCGGCTTCTGGGCCGTCATCGTCTCGGCGGCGCTGATCCAGGGCAGCCACGTCGCCTATTACACCTTCTCGGCCATCAACTGGCAGCTCCACGGGATCAGCGGGCTGACGATCGCGGGGCTGTGGACGCTGGGCGTGATCGCGGAGATCGTCGTGTTCGCGCTGTCGCCGCGCTTCTCACTGCATCCCTCCACCATGATCGCGATCGGCGGGCTTAGCGCCGTAGTGCGCTGGATCGTCACCGCGAACGAGCCGCCGCTGGCGCTGCTCGCGATCGTGCAGCTCGGCCACGGCTTTACCTTCGGCATGACCATCGTCGGCACGATGAATCTTCTGGTGCAGCGCGTGCCGCCGCATCAGATCGCACGCGGGCAGGGCTATTACGCCGCCTGCAACGGCCTGTTGGGCGCCACCACCTCGATCGCGTCAGGCGCGATCTACGCCCGCATCGGCGACGGCCTGTATTACGTCATGGCCGCGATGGCCGCCGGCGGCGCGCTGCTGATCTGGTCGGCGCGGCACCGGCTGATGGCTCAGCCCCACAGCGAGGCCTCCGGCGGATAGACCAGGCTGCCGTCGTACCGCAGCCCGTGGTCACGGTCGCGTGCCAGCAGCAGCGGGCCGTCGAGATCGACGAAGCGTGCCTGCGGCGTCACCAGCATGGCCGGGGCCATCGACAGCGAGCTCGCGACCATGCAGCCGATCATGATCTCGAAGCCGAGCGCCTGCGCCGCATCGGCCATCGCGAGCGCCTCGGTGAGACCGCCGGTCTTGTCGAGCTTGATGTTCACGGCGTCGTAGCGCTCGCGCAAGGGAGCGAGCGAGGAGCGGTCATGCACGCTCTCGTCGGCGCAGACCGCGAGCGGCCGCTTGATCCGCGCCAGCGCCTCGTCCTGGCCCGCCGGCAGCGGCTGCTCCACCAGGGTGACGCCGACGGCGGCGCAGGCGGCAAGGTTGGCTTCCAGACTGGCTTCGGTCCAGGCCTCGTTGGCATCGACGATCAGCTCGGATTCGGGCGCGGCCTTGCGCACCGCCGCGATCCGCTCCGGATCGCCGTCGCCACCGAGCTTGATCTTGAGCAGCGGCCGGTGCGCCGCCTTGGCGGTCGCGGCGGCCATGGCCTCGGGGGTCCCCAACGAGATCGTGTAGGCGGTGGTGCGCTCGCCCGGCACCGGACGTTCGAGCAGGTTCCAGGCGCGCAAGCCCGCCGCCTTGGCCTCGAGGTCGATCAGGGCGCAATCCAGGGCGTTGCGGGCCGCGCCAGGCGCCATGGCGGCCTGGAGCGCCTGCCGGGAGATACCGTCGGCGACGGCCTGCTGCATGGCCTGGAGGGCCGCCAGCGTCGCCTCGGGCGTCTCGCCATAGCGGGGATAGGGCACGCACTCGCCGCGGCCGGTCAGCCCGGCCCGGCTGACCTCCGCCACAACAGTCACGGCCTCGGTTTTGGCCCCGCGGCTGATGGTAAAGCTGCCCGCGATCGGGAAGCGCTCGATTCGCCCCGCCAGGGCAGCAAATTTCATGGAAGTCATTTTGAACTCTGGCGAAATCTGAACCTGCTAGTTACCTCTAGCAACTAACATTAACCACTTGGGGATACCTTCTCTGGGTAAGGGCGCGTGCGCAACTCTGTGATTTTCTCCGCCCCGGTACGGGAGCGGACATTTGGATAGCGATCCGAAGCTGGAACGGATTGCCAAGGGCAACGCGCTGGCACTTTGCGCCACTGGGACCTGGACCGCGAGCTTTGCGCCGGTGCTGGAACGGATGGTAGCCGACGCCGAGAAGCTCGCCGGCGGCCCCCAAAGCATCTTCATCGACGTCTCCGAAGTCGCCAAGCTCGACACCTTCGGGGCTTGGCTGATCGAGCGGCTGCGCCGCAGCCTGACCCAAGGCGCCGTCGAGGCCCAGATCGCAGGGCTGTCCGCCAATTATTCCAGCCTCGTCGACGAGGTGCGGCGGGTCAGGGCGGGGGCCGTGGTCGACAGCAGCCCGATCACCATCGCCGGCATGCTGGAGCAGATCGGCCGGACCGTGGCCGGCCTGGCCGGAACGGTCGCGGGCCTCGTCGATATGCTCGGTGCCGTGCTCGCGGCATGGTTTCGCGTCCTGATCCATCCGCGCTCGTTCCGCCTGACCTCGACCGTGCACCACATGGAGCAGGTCTGCTGGCGCGCGGTGCCGATCATCGTGCTGATCACCTTCCTGATCGGCTGCATCATCGCCCAGCAAGGCATCTTCCATTTCCGGCGGTTCGGCGCCGACATCTTCGTGGTCGACATGCTCGGCGTGCTGGTGCTGCGCGAGATCGGTGTGCTCCTGGTCGCGATCATGGTCGCGGGCCGCTCGGGCAGCGCCTACACCGCCGAGCTCGGCTCGATGAAGATGCGCGAGGAGATCGACGCGCTGCGCACCATGGGCTTCGATCCGATCGAGGTGCTGGTGCTGCCGCGCATGATGGCGCTGGTTCTGGCGCTGCCGATCCTGGCGTTCCTCGGCGCCATGGCCGCGCTCTATGGCGGCGGGCTGGTGGCCTGGCTCTATGGCGGGGTCGAGCCCGAAGCCTTCCTGCTGCGCCTGCGCGACGCCATCTCGATCGATCATTTCATCGTCGGCATGGTCAAGGCCCCGGTGATGGCGGCGGTGATCGGCATCGTTGCCTGCGTCGAAGGGCTTGCCGTGCAGGGCAGCGCGGAATCGCTGGGCCAGCACACCACGGCCTCGGTGGTGAAGGGCATCTTCTTCGTCATCGTGATGGACGGCGTGTTCGCCATCTTCTTTGCCTCGATCGGGATGTGACGATGGCAAGAGAAGTTCAAAGAGAAGTTCAAAGCGAGATTCAAAATCCCATCATCCGCGTCCGCGACGTCACCGTGCAGTTCGGCACGACGCGCGTGCTCGATGGCCTCAACCTCGACGTCAAGCGCGGCGAGATTCTTGGCTTCGTCGGCCCGTCGGGCGCGGGCAAGTCCGTCTTGACGCGCACCATCATCGGTCTCGTGCCCAAGGTCGCAGGCTCGATCGAGGTGTTCGGCGTCGACCTGGATTCCTCCAGCACCGCGCAGCGCCGCAACGTCGAGCGGCGCTGGGGCGTCCTGTTCCAGCAGGGCGCGCTGTTCTCCTCGCTGACCGTGCAGCAGAACATCCAGTTTCCGATGCGCGAATATTTGCGGGTCTCGCAGCGGCTGATGGACGAGATCACCATGGCCAAGCTCGCCATGGTCGGCCTCAAGCCGGAAGTGGCCGAGCGCTTTCCCTCAGAGCTCTCCGGCGGCATGATCAAGCGCGTGGCGCTGGCGCGGGCGCTGTCGCTCGATCCGGACCTCGTCTTCCTGGACGAGCCGACCTCGGGCCTCGATCCCATCGGCGCCGGCGACTTCGACGAGCTGGTCAGGACGCTCCAACGCACTTTGGGGCTGACGGTTTTCATGGTAACCCACGATCTCGACAGCCTATACACAGCATGTGACCGCATCGCCGTTTTAGGGAACGGTAAGATCATTGCGGCAGGGTCGATCGCCGACATGCAGGCCTCGCAGCATCCCTGGTTGAGGCAATATTTCCATGGCAAGCGCGCCCGCGCGGTCATGACTTGAGTAGCTGGGATGAGTAGCCGGAGCACCTGATGGAAACGCGGGCGAACTACATTTTGATCGGGTCGTTCACGCTGGCGGTGATCGCCGCGGCGATCGGCTTCGTGCTGTGGTTTCAGTCGCTGCACACCACCAAGCAGCGCAGCCCCTTGCGCGTGGTGTTCGAGGGCCCGGCGGCGGGCCTGCGCAACGGCGGCAGCGTCAATTTCAACGGTATCCGGGTGGGCGAGGTGGTCTCGGTGAAGCTCGACAATCCGCGGCGGGTTGTCGCACTCGCCATGATCGAGAACAACGCCCCGATCCGCAAGGACACCCTGGTCGGCCTCGAATTCCAGGGCCTCACCGGCGTCGCCGCGATCTCGCTCAAGGGCGGGGACGAGGCGGCGGCCCCGCCGCCGCTCGACCAGGACGGCATCCCGACGCTCACCGCCGATCCCAACAAGCTGCAGGACGTCACCGAGGCGATCCGCGCCACGCTGCAGAACGTCAACAAGATCGTCGCCGACAATCAGGAATCGGTGAAGAACTCGCTGAAGAACCTCGAGACCTTCACCAACTCGCTGGCGCGCAATTCCGAGAAGATCGACGGCGTGATGGCCAAGGTCGACGGCGTCATGCTCAAGGCCGACAATCTCATGCTCGGCCTCAACACGCTGGCCGGCGGTAAGGACGGCGGCGAGCTGTTCCAGGCGGTGAAGTCGATCCGCGAGCTCGCCGACGATTTCGACAAGCGCTCCGGCGCGCTGATGGCCGACGGCCGCCGCACCCTCGGCGACATCAGCCGCGCCGTGAACAATTTCGACCGCAACCCGACCCGCGTGCTGTTCGGCGCCAGCAACTCGTCACAGTCCGCACCGCCGCCCGAACCGCCGAAGCCGGCGGCGGCGCCGAGACGGTAGGGGCGCAGGAGCCACCACGTTTCCTTCATTGTCGCGCCAGCTCTCGTGTCCCGGACAAGCAGCAACGCCCTTGCGTTGCTGCGCAGAGCCGGGACCCAGGGCCGCGTGCTCCGTGGATGCATGGGCCCCGGCTCTGCAGCGCACCGCCGCAAAAAAACGGAGGCCGCGAGGCCTCCGTTTTTCATTCGTTATTTCGCCACTCGCTATTCGCCGCTCACCCCAGCCGGCCCGCCGCGTGCGCCAGCAGCGTGTACACCAGCCCCGTCTCCGAGGTGAGGTGGCTGCGCAGCTCCTGCGGGCCGCGGCCGTCGCGGGCGACTTCGTCGAGCAGGCGCTCGAACTCGGCGACGTAGCGGTCGACCGTGCCCTTGAAGTTGCGGTCGGCGCGGTACTTGCGGGCGACCTCGTCGAAGGCCTTCTGGCCAGCGGGCGTGTAGAGGCGCTTGGTGAACGCCTTGTTCTCGCCGCGCTGGTAGCGGTCCCACATCTCGGCGGCGAGGTTGCGGTCCATCAGCCGTCCGATGTCGAGCGACAGCGATTCCAGCGGATTGCTGCTGGCCTGCGGGGCCTGCGGCTGCGGCGCGGCGCGGCCACGGGGAGCCTCACGTCCGGCCGGGGCGCCCTGATTGGCGTCGGTCCGGCTGAGCAGGTCCGACAGCCAGCCGTCACGGCCCTGGTCGTTGCCGGAAGGCGCGACCGGCGGCGCTTCGGTGCGGCGCGCGGCCGGCATGCCGAGGTCCGGCGGCGGCAGCGTTGAGGCGCTGCCGGTGTCGCGCATGCGGGTCTCGGTCGCGCGGTTGCCCGCAACGGCCATCACCGGCTCTTCCTGGCGATGCACGGCGACGGAGGCGCGGCCCGCCGTGGTGACGTCGAGGCCGCGGCCGTGCTGGGCCACGATGCGGTTCAGCTCGGCGAGCGCCTCGATCTGGTCGACGATCACCTTGCGCATCTGCGCGGTGCTCTCGGCGGCCTCCTGCGGCATCTCGAGCACGCCGCGGCGCAGCTCGTTGCGGGTGGCTTCGAGCTCGTTGTGCATCTCGAGGGCCATCTGCTTCATGCTGGCGACGAGGTTGGTGAACTTCTCGGTCGACTGCTTGAACATCGCGTCCGCCTCGTCGGTGGTCTGGCGGTAGATGTCGTGCATCGCCTCGATGGTCTGGCGGTGCTCCTCCTCGGAGGCCACGCGCACCGCCTCGAACTGGCGGGTGATCGCGGCCGAGCCGGCGCCGGCGGTCTCGGCGACGACGCGCGCGATATCGCGGGCACGCTCCTCGGCCGCGGCCAGCGATTCGTCGAGCAGGCCGGTGAAGCGCGACAGCCGCTGGTCGAGATCGGCGGTGCGCAGGTCGATCGTGGTGACCAGCGATTCCAGCGCCTGCTTGCGCTCGGCGAGCGAGGCGGTGGTGTTCTTGTTGCTCTGCTCGACGACCTGGGCGGCCTCGACCAGCGCCTTGCCGTGCGCGTCGAACTGGGTCGACAACTCGCCGAGGTCCTGCAGCGCCTTCGTGGTCTTGCTGTTGAAGACGTTGAGCTGCTCTTCCAGGTTCTGCGTCGCCGCGCCGTTGCGCGAGGTAACGTCGTTCATCGCCGAGACGAAGTCGGCGACGCGCGTCACCAGCGCCCGCTCCAGCGAGTTGAGATTGTCGTGCGCACCGGTCAGCACTTCCTGGAGCAGGATGTTGCCTTCGCGCAGACGCTCGAACAGCGCCACGGTGTCGGTGCGCAGGATCTTGCTGGTCTCCTGCATCTCGGTGACGGCCGCGACCGAGACCTGGCGCGACTGGTCGATCGCCGAGCGCGAGGCCTGCTCGAGGTCCTTCAGCGACTTGCCGACCGCGCTGGTGGCGATCTCGCTCGCCGCGTTGATGGTGCGGGCGACTTCCGAGCCGTTGCCCATCATGGTCTGCGAGAAGGCCTGGCCGCGCGTCTCGATCGACTTCAGCGCGTCCGAGGTGACGCGGTCGATGTCGAGCGTGAGCTGGCTGGTCTTCGAGCCGATCGCGTCGACCAGCGCGCCGCGCTTGGCGTCGATCATGTTCGACAGGCGGTCGGCCTGCTGCTGCACGTAGGTGACGATCTCGTCGGTCTTGCCGGTCATGGCCTGGCCGAAGCTGGAGCTGGCGGCGAGCACCGAACGTTCGACGTCGGCCGAGCTCGACTTGACCCGCGAGCTCGCCTCGTTGGAGGCCGAGATCAGCGCGTTCTGGGCGTTTAGCGCGCTGGTCTGGATGTCGTTGGTCGCGTTGGCGGCGGCCGCGCTCAGCGTGCGCTCGATCTCGGTTGAGATCGTGCGGATCTGGCTCGCGGCGTCCGCCGAGGTCGAGGTCAGCGAGGTCTGGGCCTCACGGGCGCTGTTGAGGATGGTCGAGGCGGTGTCGGCGCCGACCGCGGTCAGCGTGCGCTCGATGTCGGTGGTCAGCGACTTGATCTGGGTCGCGGCGTCGGTCGAAGCCGAGATCAGCGTGCCCTGGGCCTCGCGCACGCCGCTGGTGAGCGCCTCGATGGTGGCGCCGCCGGCGGTCGCCAGCGCGCGCTGCATCTCGGCCGCGAGCGAGCGGACCTGGCTGGTCTGCTCGGCCGAGACCGTGAGCAGGGTGCTCTGGGCGTCGCGGGCGCTGGTGGTGATGGTCTCGGCGGTCGACTGGCCGACCTGCGAGAGCGAACGATGCACCTCGGCCGCGAGCGACTTGACCTGGTTCGCCGCATCCGAGGATGCCGTGACCAGCGTGCTCTGGGCTTCGCGGGCGCCGCTCATGATGGTTTCGGCCGTCGAGGTGCCGGCCATGGTGAGCGAGCGCTGCACGTCCGAGGACAGCGCCTTGATCTGGTTTGCGGTCTCGGTCGAGGCCGCGATCAGCGCGCTCTGCGCGTCGCGGGCGCCGGCGGTGATCGATTCCGCCGTGGTGGTGCCGGCCAGCGACAGCGAGCGCTGCACGTCGGCGGTGAGCGTCTTGACGTGGTTGGCCGCGTCCGAGGACGCCGTGACGAGGGTGGTCTGCACCTCGCGGGCGCCGGCCAGGATCGAGGCTGCGGTGGCCGAGCCTGCCGCCGACAGCGTGCGTTCGACGTCGGCCGCGAGCCCCTTGATCTGGGTGGAGGCTTCGCCCGACGCCGCGACCAGGGTCGACTGCGCCTCGCGGGCGCTGCTCAGGATCGAGTTCGCAGAACCGGTGCCGGCCGCAGTCAATGCGCGCTCGACCTCGGCGGAGGTCATCTTGAGCTGGGCGTTGACGTCGGAGGAGACCGTCATCAGCGACTGCTGGGCGGCGCGTGCGCCGGTCTGGATCGTCTCGCTGGTGTTGACGACGAGGTTGGTGAGCGAGCGCTCGGCGTCCTCGACATGCGAGCGGATTGCGGTCGAGATCATCTCGGCGCGGGACATCATGTCCTCGCTGGCCTGACGGCCGCTGCTCTCGATGCGGCCGGCAACGGCCTCGACGCGCGAGCCGAGCAGGTCCTCGAACTGCGCCACGCGCACGTCGATGTCGCTCGCGACCGAGCCGACCTTGGTCTCGATGGCCTGCTGGATCTCCTGGAAGCGCGCGGTGACCGTGTCGGTCAGGTGCATGCTGCGGCCGTCGATGATCTCGGTGACGCCGGTAATGCGGCGGTCGACCGCTTCGATCGCCTGCGCGGTGCCATCCGTCAGCGTCGAGGTCAGCAGCGTCAGGCGCGTGTCGATCGACTGCACGGCCTGCGATGCGCCGTTCGTCACCGAGGTGGTCAGGTAGGTGAGGCGGCTGTCGATGGACTCGAGCGCCTGCGAGGCGCCGCCGGTGAGCGTCGTCGTGAGGTGGGTCAGACGGGTGTCGATCGACTGGATGGTTTGCGATGCGCCGTCGGTCAGCGTGCTCGTGAGGTGGTTGAGGCGCGCATCGATGGTTTCGACGGCCTGCGACGCACCATTGGTCAGCGTGCTCGTGAGGTGGGTGAGGCGGCTGTCGATCGACTGGATCGCCTGGGCGGCGCCGTCGGTCAGCGACGAGGCCAGCGTGTTGATGCGTCCGTCGATCGTCTCGGTCATCGACTTCGCACGGCTGTCGAACGATTGCTCGAGCGCGGTGACGCGGCCGCCGAGCTGCTCGTCGAAGGTCTTGATGTGGCCCTCGATCGTGGAATCGAGGCCGGTGATCTTGCCGTTCAGCGAGGCGTCGAAATTGCTGACGCGTTCGCCGATGGTGGTCTCGAACTGCGCCAGGCGCTGGTCGAGGATCGCGGTGATCTCGCCGCCGTTGGCGGTGAAGCGGGTGTCGAAATTGTCGACATAGGTCTTCAGCGACTCATGGATGTCCTGCGTGCGCTGGCCCATGCGCTCGACGATCTCGCCGCCGAAGGTCTTCACGGTGCGGTCGAACTCGGAGATGTGGCGCGTGATCAGGGCGCCCAGCGTGCCGGAATCGCGGGCGAACTTCTCGACCAGCTCGGTGCCCTGGTTCCTGACCAGTTCGTCGAACGCGCTCATCTGCAGCGACAGCGAATCGTGCGCGGTCTCGGTCTGGCTGACGACCTTGGCGACCAGGGTGTTGACGGTGGCGTCGAGCGCCTCGCTCGCCTTGTCGCCGCTCGTCATGATCTGGCCGGCGAGGCGGTTGCCGGCGTCGTCGATCTTGGCGGAAAGGTCGTTGGAGCGCAGCTCGAGCTCGAGCAGCAGCGAGTCGGACGAATTCTTCAGGCTGTCGTGCACCTGCTCGGTGCGCTCGGAGATGCCGTCGACGATCGCAGCGGAGCGCTGCTCGAATTCGCCGGTGATGCGGTCGATGCGCTCGTTCAGCATCTCATGGACGCGGTCGGCGAGGTCCACGAACTCGTCGTGGACATGGCCGGTCTTGAAGTTGAGGCTGGTGGTCAGCCGCTCGCTGGCGTCGAGCACGGCGCGCGTGGTCTCGTTGCTGGCCTCCTCGAGGCGGTCGAGCAGGTCGCCGCCGCGCTCGCCGAGCGCCAGGATCATGTTGTCGCCGGCATTGCTCAGCGCGCTGGTGATGTGGGCGCCGCGCTCTTCCAGCGCGCCGGTGATGGACTTGGCGACCTCGTCGACGCGCGAGGCGATCGCGTCCGAGATCAGCGCGATGTCGTGGCGCAGATCGATCTGCACGCCGGAGATGGCGCTGCGGACCTGCTCGGCCTGGCCGACCAGGTTGTCGCGCTGATGCGCGATGTCCTGGAGCAGGGCGCGGATGCGCACTTCGTTGTCGGAATAGGCGCGTTCGAGCGCGGCGACCTCGTTGGCGACCAGCGTCTCGAGCTCGCCGGCGCGCGCGATGGCGCGCTCGATGCCGTCGCCCATCGCCGCGACCTCGCGGCGGATGGCCTGGCCGACGGTGACCATGGAATCGGAGGCCGAGCCCTCGGGTTCGGAGAAGCGGATCGCGACCTGCGCCATCGCCTGCGCGATCATGCGCATTTCCTGGCCGCGCCAGACCAGGCTGGCGAGGAAGTAGAACAGCATGATCGGCGCGAAGAACATCGCGATCAGGCCGGCGATGACGAGCACGCCGCCGCTCTGGCCCATGGCGGCCTGGATCGAGGGCAGGAAGCCGAACGTCAGCGCGGCGCAGGCGGCGAGCCAGACGCCGGCGAAGATGGTGGCGAAGGTATAGACGCTGCGGGCAGGGCGGCCCTTCTGCAGCGCCTGCAGCAGCTGGCCGATGGTCTCGCGGTCGTCGTTGGCGGCGCGACGCGAGGCGCGCGGCTCCTCGACCGGGTCGAACACGGTCGAGCGTTCGTTCGCGGCAGGGCGCGGCTCGAAGCTCGGCTCGTCGAAGGCCGGAGGCGTCACCGGGGGCGCCGTCTCGCTGCGCATCGCGGCGTTGCGGCTGGTATCCGCAGCGGTGTCGCTGATGTTGAGGGCTTCCTGGATTGCAGAAAGCGCGACTTCTGTGGGGTCTTTGACCTTTTTCGGAGTGTTCGCCATGTTCAGTCCGAGCCCTCGTTACTTGTACGCGTCCCCCCGCGAGCCCTGCGCCCTGCGCAAGCCCACAGACCGGATCATGCCGCTTGCGCGGATCTCCGAGCCGTCCCCACCCGGACGGCTTGTCCGCCAATTTCCGCAACATCCTATTGGCAGAGCGTCGCGAATGAAATGCCCGCGATTAAGACATTCTTAATCATCGTTAACAGGATCGCGCCGTAACGCCTTAGCAATAAATGAAATTCTCCACCGGACTCGGCCGATTGCGGCAACTTTTCGTCAATAAACGGGCAGAACTGCGTCTCCGACCCCCAACATTTCGTTAACCATTTCCATGCTTGGGTGAGGTGAACTCACCGCCGGACCGGCGGAACCGTCGCGCGATGCCGGGGCCTTTCGCCATGACGCCTGAACTGCCACGGATGGACTGGATGCCCTCCCCCCCGCTTGCACCCATCGACAGCCCGCTCGACCTCGACCATCTCTCCCGGATGACGCTCGGCGACGCCGAGCTGGAGCAGGAAGTGCTGGCCATGTTCGCCGAGCAGGCGGTGCGCCTGGTGGCGGCTATGGCGGGATTGCCGGCCGAGGCCGCCGCGCTTGCCCACAAGCTCAAGGGATCGGCGCGCGGGATCGGCGCCTTTGCGGTGGCCGATGCCGCGGCGAGCCTGGAGACCGCGATCCAGATCGGCCATAACGAGCGCCACGCCTTCGCCGCGCTGAAGGAGGCCGTGACCGAGGCTCGCGCCGCCATCGAGGCGATCCTGAAGGCTTGAGACCGCGCGGCCGAGCCGGATACCAGGCTCTTGTCTTAGCCTCTTGTTTTGACGCATTTTCTTGCCGCAAAGCGGTATTCACTTCGCAGCAAAACCCTATGGCGCCGGGCTGATCGACCCGTTATAGGACAGCCCGGACCCTCCTTCATTCCCAGCACCGCGGCAACACGAGCACACATGGCCAAGATTCACTTTGTCGACCACAAGGGCGAAACCCGCACGGTGGAAATCGAGAACGGCGCAACCGTGATGGAAGCCGCGATCCGCAACAGCATTCCCGGAGTCGAGGCCGAATGCGGCGGCGCCTGCGCCTGCGCGACCTGCCATGTCTATGTCGACGAAGCCTGGCGCGAGAAGGTCGGCAGCCCGACCCCGATGGAAGAGGACATGCTCGACTTCGGCTTCGACGTGCGCCCGAATTCGCGCCTGTCCTGCCAGATCAAGGTCACCGACGACCTCGACGGTCTCGTCGTGACGACGCCGGAACGCCAGGCCTGATCGTCCCTCGACAAGACTAGCTGCTCGGCAGCGCGACCTCGATG
Source organism: Bradyrhizobium sp. 22 (assembly GCF_000482425.1). Classification (NCBI taxonomy): domain Bacteria; kingdom Pseudomonadati; phylum Pseudomonadota; class Alphaproteobacteria; order Hyphomicrobiales; family Nitrobacteraceae; genus Bradyrhizobium; species Bradyrhizobium sp. 22. Next base: position 39,616 of record NZ_KI519400.1, on the reverse strand, counting down.
CCGCGCTTGTGCCAGGGTCTGAATTTCTCGATCACCTCAGGGGTCAGCGGGGCCGGCCGGCGCGTCGCCTCGTCAAGCAAGACGCCGACCGACGTCGCCGAGGCGACGCATTTTCCTTCCGAGAACACGACCTGCTCGAAGGTCACGGACGTGCGTCCCAGCTTCACGACGCCGAGGCCGAGCTCGATGGCGCCCGGCCAATGCAGCTCGGCGCGAAAATGCATGTCGAGGCGCACCATGATCCAGGCGAGGCCCGGCGGCGTCAGTCCGTATTCCGGCAGCTTCATCAGCGTGACGCGGCCGGTCTCGAAATAGGTGGCGTAGACCGCGTTGTTGACGTGCTGGTTGGGATCGAGGTCGCCGAAGCGGACGTTGTCGCTGAGGCGGTAGGGAAAGTCCTCCAGGCGCGGCGTCGTATCGAGGCGACTTGGTGCGTTCACCGATTGATCTCCGTCATATCCTTGCTGGTTACAGCCCAGTTATGCTGCCCCGGCAAGTGGGCGCGGCCGCGGGGCGCTCCCGCTTTTATGCCTTCCCTCATCCATCCCCGTTGGCTAGACAGGCAGGGGTCACCTCGGCCCAAAGGGCGCCGTCCAACAGATAGCGACAGACAAAGAGACGACATGAGCGACGCGATCAAAACCGATGTGCTGATTATTGGCGCCGGCCCCTGCGGTCTGTTCGCCGCCTTCGAGCTTGGCCTTCTCGACATGAAGGCGCATTTCGTCGACATCCTCGACAAGGTCGGCGGCCAGTGCGCCGAGCTCTATCCGGAAAAGCCGATCTACGACATTCCCGGCATTCCGCAGGTCTCGGGGCAGGGCCTCACCGACGCGCTGATGGAGCAGATCAAGCCGTTCCATCCGACCTTCCATCTCGGCGAGATGGTCGAGACCGTGGAGAAGATCGGCGATCCCTTGTTTCGCTGCACCACGGACGCCGGCAAGGTGTTCGAGTGCAAGGTGCTGGTGATCGCGGCCGGCGGCGGCTCGTTCCAGCCCAAGCGTCCGCCGGTGCCGGGCATCGAGGCCTATGAAGGCACCTCGGTGCATTACGCGGTGCGCAAGATGGAAACGTTCCGCGACAAGAACGTGCTGGTCGTCGGCGGCGGCGATTCCGCGCTCGACTGGACGCTCAATCTGCATCCCATCGCCAAGCGCATCACGCTGCTGCACCGCCGCGACGAATTTCGCGCCGCGCCCCACAGCGTCGAGCAGATGCGCGCGCTGGTTGCCGGCGGCAAAATGGATCTGAAGCTCGGCCAGGTCACCGCGCTGTCGGGCGCCGACGGCAAGCTCACCGGCGCCACCGTCAAGGGCAACGACAACAGCATCACCGAGATCGCCTGCGACACCATGCTGCCGTTCTTCGGGCTGACCATGAAGCTCGGTCCGGTCGCGAACTGGGGCATTGCGCTCGAGAACAACCTGGTGCCGGTCGAGACATCCGCGTTCGAGACCAACGTGCCGGGCATCTTCGCGATCGGCGACATCAACACCTATCCCGGCAAGATCAAGCTGATCCTGTGCGGCTTCCACGAGGGCGCGCTGATGTCGCAAAAAGCCCATCGCTACGTCTATCCGGAGAAGCGGCTCGTGTTCCAATACACGACCTCGTCCTCCAGCCTGCAGAAGAAGCTCGGTGTCAACTAACGGCAACAGGGGCGGGAAGGCATGCCCCATGTTTCTGGTGCTGGAACCGTTCGCGAAATCGCCGTAGTCTGCGGCCATTCCGGTCGTGGAATAACAAGGTGATCTCATGCGGAATTTCTCCAGCCTTCGGCTGCTCTCCTTCCTCGCGCTCGCATTGTCGCTCGCGACGATGAGGCCGTCTGCGGCGCAGACCGCCGAGCCCACGGCGGCGGGCCTCTGGCAGAAGGTCGAAGACGGCAGGACGGTCGGATGGTTTCTCTTCGTCGACCGCAACGGCGTCTTCGAAGGCGTGATCGCAAAGACCTTCCCGCGTCCCGGCGACGATCCGAACGAGGTCTGCAGCAAGTGCACCGATGATCGCAAGAACGCGCCGGTGCTGGGCATCTCCTTCGTCCGCAACATGAAGCGCGAAGGCTTGAAGTACGAAGGCGGCAACGTGCTCAATCCGCGCGACGGCCAGATCTGGAAAGCCAACATGAAGGTCAGTCCCGACGGCCAGACCCTGACCCTGCGCGGCTATCTCGGCATTTCGCTGCTCGGCAAGGACGAGACCTGGACGCGCCTGCCTGACGCCAACATCGCCCAGGTCGATCCCGCCATCGTGGCAAAATATCTGCCCGCGCAGGCCGCGGCCACCAAGCCGGCACCCGCGCCGAAGAAGGGCGGCGGCACGATGATGGCGCCGGCCAAGCAATAGGCTGGCCTTGCTATTTCTGACGATCTTCTCGGCCTCGGATTTTGTTCCTAGGCCGCATCCGCTGGAAGGCGCATGGCCTCGCGCCGTGCGGCAGTAATTCCCCGGAATGCGCGCTGGCAGCGGATTTGCATACTCGTCGTCAGCTGCTGGGGAACGAGTCGCCGGCCGCGCCTGGTTCAAGGCGCGGACAACCGACGGCATTGTCCCCCGCACGGATCATTTGATCGCGGGACGACGAGATGAAACTTTCAAGATCGTGCGCAGCGACGCTGCTGTTCGTGACGGCGCTTCCGGCATTCTCGGCACAGGCGCGTGACGACGGGCGCTACGCCAACTCACCGCTGAAGCCCTGGTTCGAAAGCCTGCATAGCGAATTCGGTCAGTGCTGCACCGACGCCGACGGCTACATCATTGCCGACGTCGATTGGGAGTCCGATCGCGGCCGCTACCGCGTCCGCATCGACGACGAATGGGTCGTGGTGCCCGACGGTGCCGTCATCACCGTGCCGAACAAGATCGGTCGCACCATGGTGTGGAAGCACTATATCGACGGTCATCCGCGCGTGCGCTGCTTCATGCCGGGCAGCATGACCTGAAAAACGCCGACGGCGCCCGCATCCGATGCAGACGCCGCAAGCGATGCGGAAGGCTTAGCGTGCCTCGCTCTCCGAACCCGCGCTCGCGAGCCGCTTGACGCGCGGCGACAGCACCGAGACCTGGGCAGGCGAGGCGGGCATGCCGGCGACGATCATGGTGGGCGCGACGGACTGCTCCTCGACGCCGGCGCCGCCGAGCACCTGCACCTGGGTCGCCGAGATCGGCAACGACTTCACTTCGTAAGAGGGAAGCTCAGCGGCCAACGCGCCGGTCGAGCTCGCAATCACGGCACCGGCGATGGCAATCATTGTGAGAATACGCATTGGAAAAGCTCCGTTGAAGATGTCAATCGGAGGTTTGGTCGTGACGATGCAGGAACAGGTTCGCTCGTGTGCGAGCAATCATGTGGCCGTGAGCGCATCTATTTGATTGCGTGACGCGACAGGATGAAACGATGACGAAGTCTTTCGCGTCAATGTTTCCGGATGGTTTCGCAGTATCGATCGACGCAGCTCGCAGCTAATCAGCCGCGAGTTCTGCTCCTGGTTGCTCAGGTCACCGGTGCCGGATTGAACAGCGTGAGATCGTTGTGGATGCCCCAGCGGTCCGACCATGGCTTGGTGCGGCCGGAGGCGACGTCGAGGATCAGGCGGAACAGGTCCCAGCCGCACTCCTCGATGGTCTTCGTGCCGGTGGCGATGCTGCCGGCGTCGAAGTCGATCAGGTCCTTCCAGCGCCGCGCGAGCTCGCTGCGGGTCGCGACCTTGATCACGGGCGCGGCCGCAAGACCGTAAGGCGTGCCGCGGCCTGTGGTGAACACCTGCAAGGTCATGCCGGAGGCGAGCTGGAGCGTGCCGCAGATGAAGTCCGAAGCCGGCGTTGCAGCAAACAGCATGCCCTTCTGCGTCGCCTTCTCGCCGGGCGAGAGCACGCCGGTGATCGCGGATGATCCGGACTTCACGATCGAGCCGAGCGACTTCTCCACGATGTTGGCGAGGCCGCCCTTCTTGTTGCCGGGCGTGGTGTTGGCGCTGCGGTCGGCGCCGCCGCGGGCGAGATAGGAATCGTACCACGCCATCTCGCGCACCAGCGCGCGGCCGACATCCTGGTTGATGGCGCGCCGCGTCAGCAGCTGGATGGCGTCGCGCACTTCGGTCACTTCTGAGAACATCACGGTCGCGCCGGCGCGCACCAGGAGATCCGCGGCAAAGCCGACGGCGGGGTTGGCGGTTACGCCGGAGAAGGCATCGCTGCCGCCGCATTGCAGCCCGATGACGAGATCGGAGGCCGGGCAGGTCTCGCGCTTGCGGGCGTTGAGCACCTTCAGCCGCGCCTCGGCCTGGGTCATGATGGCGTCGACGATCGCGCCAAAGCCGTCAAAGGCTTCGTCCTGCATGCGCACGATGGCATCGCTGACGCCCTCCGGCACCAGCCGCTCGGGTGCAAGCTTCTCGCAGCCGAGGCCGACGACGAGGATCTCGCCGCCGAAATTCGGGTTGAGCGCGAGATTCTGTAGCGTGCGGATCGGCACCACCGCGTCGGGCGCATTGATGGCGACGCCGCAGCCATAGGCATGGGTGAGCGGCACGACGTCGTCGACAGCAGGGTATTTCGGCAGCAGCTCGGCTCGGATGCGCTTGACCGCATATTCCATCGTGCCCTTGACGCATTGCACGGAGGAGGAGATGCCCAAAATATTCTTCGTGCCGACCGAGCCGTCGGGATTGCGATAGCCCTCGAAGGTGAAGCCGTCGAGCGGCGGCAGCGGCGCGGGAACGGCGGTGGAGATTTCGAGCTTGTCGAGGTCAGGGGCCTCCGGCATGCGGATGCGCGCCTCGTCCACCCATTCGCCGGCGAAGATCGGCGACAGCGCGTGGCCGATGATCTCGCCATAGCGGATGATCGGCTGGTCTTGCGCGATGTCGACCAGCGCCGTCTTGTGCCCCTGCGGCACGAAGGCGCGCAGCGTCAGCCCATCCGCAAAGCGGGAGCCGGCGGGAAGCCCGAAATCGTTGACCACGATCGCGACATTGTCGCGTTCGTTGAGCTTGATGTAGCGGGGCTGCTCTTTCGCTGCGACGTCCTGGTCCATGGGAGGACTCCGGATTTGTAGGGTGGGTCAGCCCTGCGATTGCGCGGAGCGCAATCGCAGGGCTGACCCACCAAGGTCTTCATCCTTGGAAGCAGAAGGGGTGGGTTACGCTGCGCTAACCCACCCTACGATGTCCGCTCAGCCCGGGAACGTATAGGCCGTCTTCACCGTCGTGTAGAACTCGCGCGCATAGGAGCCCTGTTCGCGGGCGCCGTAGCTCGAGCCCTTCCGGCCGCCGAACGGCACGTGATAGTCGACGCCGGCGGTCGGCAGATTGACCATCACCATGCCGGCCTCGCTGTTGCGCTTGTAGTGCGAGGCGTATTTCAGGCTGGTGGTGCAGATGCCGGAGGCGAGGCCGAACTCGGTGTCGTTGGAGATCGCCAGCGCCTCGTCGTAGTTCTTGGCGCGGATGACGGCGGCGACGGGGCCGAAGATCTCCTCACGCGCGATGCGCATGTTGTTGTTGGCTTCGGTGAACAGCGCCGGCTGCAGGTAATGGCCGGGGGTCTCGCGCTTGAGCAGCTCGCCGCCGAAGGCGAGCTTGGCGCCCTCGTCCTGGCCGATCTTGATGTAGCGCAGGTCCTGGTCGAGCTGGCTCTGGTCGACCACCGGGCCGATATGCACGCCGGCCTTGAGCGCGTCGTCGACCGACAGGCTGTTCAGGCGCTCGGCCATCGCCGCGACGAAGCGGTCGTGGATGCCTTCGGTGACGATCAGTCGGGAGGAGGCGGTGCAGCGCTGGCCGGTCGAGAAATAGGAGCCGTTGACGGCGACCTCGACGGCAGTCTTGAGGTCGGCGTCGTCGAGCACGACCAGCGGATTCTTGCCACCCATCTCGAGCTGGAATTTCTTCATAGGGGTCGAGAGCACGCAGGCCTGCGCGATCTTGCGTCCCGTCTGCACCGAGCCGGTGAAGGAGATCGCGGCGACGTCCGGATGCTCGAGCAGGGTCTGGCCGACCACCGAGCCGGAGCCGACCACGAGGTTGAAGACGCCGGCCGGAATGCCGGACTTGGCAATAATCTCGGAGAGCGCATGCGCGCAGCCCGGCACCAGCTCGGCCGGCTTGAACACCACGGTGTTGCCGTAGCAGAGCGCCGGGGCGATCTTCCAGGCGGGGATCGCGATCGGGAAGTTCCAGGGCGTGATCATGCCGACGACGCCGACCGGCTCGCGCGTGAGCTCGACGTCGAGGCCGGGACGCACGGAAGCGCCCTTTTCGCCGATCAGGCGCAGCGCTTCACCGGCGAAGAACGCGAAGATCTGGCCGGCGCGGGCGACCTCGCCGATACCTTCCGGCAGGGTCTTGCCTTCCTCGCGCGCGAGCAGGCGGCCGAGCTCTTCCTTGCGGGCGAGGATTTCGAGGGAGATCTTGTTGAGCGCGTCGAAGCGCGCCTGCGGGGTTGATTGCGACCAGGCGGGGAAGGCGGCCTTGGCGGCGGCGATCGCCTTCTCGGTCTGCGCCTTGTCGGCCTTGGCGTATTCGCCGACGACGTCGTTGGTGTTGGAAGGGTTGATGTTCCTGGTGACGCCGGAGCCATCGACCCATTCGCCGCCGATGAAGTTCTTCAGGATCGCAGTCATCTCATTCCTCCAGAGTTTCTTAGCGAACGAGGCAGGGACGTTTGTCGTCAAAAGTCCAGCCGGGGATCAGGTCCTGCATGGCAATAGCGTCATCCCGGGCGCCAAGTCCATGCTGCTTGTAGAGCTCATGCGCGGCGTCGATAGCGGCCCTGTCGATTTCGATGCCCAGGCCCGGCCTATCCGGGACCGCAATCCTGCCGCCCCTGATCCGGAGCGGCTCTTTGGTCAGCGCCTGGCCGTCCTGCCAGATCCAATGGGTGTCGATCGCGGTGACCTTGCCGGGTGCGGCGGCGCCGACATGGGTGAACATGGCCAGCGAAATGTCGAAATGGTTATTGGAGTGCGAGCCCCAGGTCAGGCCGTTGTTGCGGCAGGTCTGGGCGACGCGCACCGAGCCCTGCATGGTCCAGAAATGGGGGTCGGCCAGCGGAATGTCCACCGCGCCCAGCCGCAGCGCATGGGACAGCTGGCGCCAATCGGTTGCGATCATGTTGGTCGCCGTCGGCAGCCCCGTGGCGCGGCGGAACTCGGCCATGATCTCGCGGCCGGAGAAGCCGGCCTCGGCGCCGCAGGGGTCCTCGGCATAGGCGAGGATGCCGTGCATGCCCTTGCAGAGCCCGATCGCCTCGTCCAGCGACCAGGCGCCGTTAGGGTCGAGCGTGACGCGGGCGTTGGGGAAGCGCCTGGCGATGGCGGTGACGGCCTCGATCTCCTGCTCGCCGCGGAGCACGCCGCCCTTGAGCTTGAAGTCGGCGAAGCCGTAATGGTCGTGGGTGGCCTCCGCGAGCCGCACCACGGTCTCGGGCGTCATCGCTTCCTGATGGCGCAGGTTGAACCATTCCGCCTTGCCGCTCTCGCCCGCGACATAGTCGAGCTTCGACTTGCGCCGATCGCCGACGAAGAAGAGATAGCCGAGCGTCTCGACGCTCTTGCGCTGCTGGCCTTCGCCGAGCAGGGCTGCGACTGGCAGGCCGAGATGCTGGCCGAGCAGATCGAGCAGCGCGGATTCAACGGCGGTGACGGCGTGGATCATGACGCGGAGGTCAAAGGTCTGCTTGCCGCGGCCGGCGGCATCGCGATCGGCAAAGGCGGCGCGGATGTCGGCGAGGATGTTGTTCATCGCGCCGACGGTCTTGCCGATCACCAGACCGCGGGCGTCCTGCAGCGTCTGCCAGATCTTCTGCCCGCCCGGCACCTCGCCGACGCCGGTGTGGCCGGCATTGTCGGTGAGGATGACGATGTTGCGGGTGAAGAACGGCGCATGCGCGCCGCTGAGGTTGAGGAGCATGCTGTCGCGGCCCGCGACCGGGATCACCTGCATCGCCGTGACGATTGGAGCACCGGCGACTGGCGCGCCGGAAATCTCGGTCAGGGCCATTGCGCGCTCCTCATTGCGGTCGGCCTATTCTGCCGCCTGTTGTGTCGATCGGATGGCCGGCAGGTTCTTCACCAGCGCGGTCAGCTCCGCGAGCTCCTGCTCGGTGAGGTCGGTGAGCGGCGGGCGGACCGGGCCGGAATCGCGGCCGATCACCTTCATGCCGGCCTTGATGATCGAGACCGCATAGCCCTTCCTGCGGTTGCGGATCGCGATCAGCGGCAGGATGAAGTTCTTCAGGCCGGCCTGGATCGTGGCGTGGTCGCGCTTGCGCACGGCCGCGTAGAAATGGGTCGCGAATTCCGGCACGAAGTTGAACACAGCGGAGGAATAGGTCGTCACGCCCATGTCGAGATAGGGCAGCGCGAAGGTCTCGGCGGTCGGCAGGCCGCCGACATAGGTGAGGCGGTCGCCGAGCTTGGTGTAGACGCGGGTCATCAGCTCGATGTCGCCGATGCCGTCCTTGTAGCCGACGAGGTTCGGGCAGCGCTCGGCAAGGCGGGCCAGCGTGTCGGGCTGGAGGATCGCGTTGTCGCGGTTGTAGACGATGACGCCGATCTTCACCGCGGCGCACACCGCCTCGACATGGGCGGCCAGGCCCTCCTGCTCGGAATGGGTGAGATAGGGCGGCAGCAGGAGCAGGCCGTCGGCGCCGGCCTTTTCAGCGCCAGCGGCGATCTCGCGGGCGATCGCGGTGCCGTAGCCGGTGCCGGCAAGCACCGGCACGCGGCCCTTGGTCTCCTCGACGGCGACCTTCACGACTTCAGGAACCTCGGTCGGCGTCAGCGAGAAGAACTCGCCGGTGCCGCCGGCGGCGAACAGACCGGCGACGTCGTAGCCGCACAGCCAGTCCATGTTGGCGCGGTAGGTCGCTTCGTCGAAGGAGTAATCCGCCTTGAACGGCGTGACGGGAAAGGACAGGAGGCCGGATCCGATCTTCTGGGCCATCTCCTGCGGGGTCATCTTGCTCACGGGCACTGTTCCCTTGGTGCGTGTTGCGGAGGACGCTGGCCTTGAAGGCCTACGCGTCCATGCGCCGTGGTTTAAGAGACCGTTCGATGCGGGTCCAAGCCAAAGCCTATATCGACTGATGCGGATTGAGCATCAATCCTCCGCCACCTCCGCGGAGGACAGTTCGCCGGCGATCTTGACCAGCGCCGGGAGCAGCGGATTCTCGTCGTCGCGGCGCCAGACCATGAACAGCTCGACCGGCACGCGGCCCTTCAGCTTCAGCGGCCGCAGCCGCACGTCGGAGATCTTCAGGCCCGCAGCCGCGGCCGGCACGATGGCGAGGCCGAGGCCGGCGCGGACCATGGCCAGGATCGAGTGGATCTGGCTGAGATGCTGGACATAGCGCGGCAGCACGTCGGCGCGGGTGAATTGCGCCACCAGCAGATCGTGGAAGTAGCGACTCTCATAGGGCGAATACATCACGAAGGGCTGATCGTCGAAATCCTTGATGGTGATGCTCTCGGCATTCGCCAGCGGATGCTTCTTCGGGATCGCGGCGAGCAGGGGCTCGGCGACGACGCGGCGGCTGGCGAGTTCGGGCCGCGCGATCGGCGGCCGCAGCAGGCCGGCGTCGATCTGGCCTGAGGTCAGCGCCTCGAACTGATCGCCCGACACCATCTCCTTCAGGGAGAAATCCACCTCGGGCAGCTTGGCGCGGCAGGCGGCGATGAGCTCGGGCAGGAAGCCATAGGCCGCGGCCGCGGTGAAGCCGATCTTCAACGAGCCGATCTTGCCGAGCGCGATGCGGCGAGCGACCTGCGAGGCGCTTTCCGCAAGCTTGAGGATGCGCCGCGCCTCGGGCAGGAAGCTGCGCCCGGCAGGGGTGAGGCGGACCGAGCGGCTGGTGCGCTCCAGCAGTGGCGCATCGATGATGTGCTCGAGCACCTGGATCTGCCGGGACAATGGCGGCTGCGTCATGTTCAGCCGCGCGGCGGCGCGGCCGAAATGCAGTTCCTCCGCCACCGTGACGAAACAGCGGAGCTGGTTGAGGTCGAACATCGATACATGCCTTAGATGGATAAGGCGCTTCCCCGGCACTTCTAGCATCGATCACCTCCGATACAAAGACGGCGGCCGTGAAGCCGCCGTTGAGTTGCCTGGTCGAGCTCCCACGGGAGCCCTCAGGAGGAACGTTCACGACTCGTAGAGGCGCCGGCCGCGCCGGTCCAAGTTCAAGCGGGTATCGATCGATGCCGTTTTTGGATTGATGGGTCGCAGACGAGGGGGAATGATGATGGTGTCGCCGCGGGTGTGGGAAGTGCATGCCACCAACTCGTCATCGCGAGCGCAGCGAAGCGATCCAGGAATGCGTCTGCGGAAACAGTCTGGATTGCTTCATCGCATCAGCGCAAAATTGCTTGCAATTTTGTCGCGAGCTCCTCGCAATGACGCGAGGAGACAGTTCGCCTTCGCTTCTATTGCTGCGCGCCTGGCAACAATTGCGGCAGCAGCCCCCGCGTCACGTTCGGCGGCACGGCGTCGAGCCCGAGCACGGCACTCGCGGCCGGCAGGGCGGCGTCCGCCATCGCGGCGTGGCCCTCGGCGCTCGGATGCACGGCGCCGCCATAGACGGCGGAGAGCACGCCCCAGGTTGCGTCGTGGATGTCGGTCGGCTGGCTCGCCGCCGGCAGCCCTTGCGGATAGGTCATCGCGGAAAAATAGCTGTCATTGGCGTCGCGGATCCAGCGCGCGCGGGGCCAGTAGGCGCGATATTCCGAGGCGCCGCGGCCGCACAGCATCGGCTGGCTCGCTGCGCTCACGATATCGGGATTGAAGCTCTGGCCGTTTTCGGCAAAGCAGGTGCGGTCGAACTCCGGATCGTTGCCGGAATGGGCGCAGAAGCCGTGATCGGCGAACGCGGCCTGGTGCGCATCGACGAAGGTCATGCGCTCGGCTTCGGGATCGCGGCACAGCGCGCCGCGGGTGCAGGTGGCGAGCCCCTTCAGCTGCGGCAGGAATTCGGTATCGACGAAAGTCGAGACGCGGGCGAGCCGCTGCGGGTCGGCGTTGAAGGAGGGATGGATGTCGAATCCGGCGCGGCCGCCGCGGCAGGGCACGCCGCCATCGGCGAGCGCGGGATTGGCGTAGGAGACATAGACCACGCGCGAAAGGTCGCCGCCGACCAGCGGCTTCAGCGCCTCGCGCAGCTTGACGAAGTTTTGGGGCAGCTCGCGCGCCAGCGCATCGCGGGACTCGTCGACGCTCGCCATCACGCCGGAGCGGCGGAACAGCGCGCGCTCGGTCGCGGTGTCGACGATGACGTCGGCGACGAGGCCCGAGAAATAGACGTCGTTGGCGCCGACCGACAGCAGCACGAGATCGAGCGTGCGGTCGGGCTGGCGTTTCTTCGCCGCGGTGAGGGCCTCGCGCAGCTCGGCGACTTGCGCGTTCACGCTGGTGTTGCAGACGCCGGTCTTGCCGGGCGGGCATTCGCGGGCGCGCTGCGAGCCGAGCAGGCCGTCGCCGATGCTGGCGCCGGTGCAGGCGAGCGGCAGGTAGGTCACCGCGATGTGGGTGTAGCGCACTGCGAGCGCCAAGGCCGTGCGCGTCTGGTAGCTGTACAGCGAACGGTGGCAGGGCGCGTTGAACCAGAGCGCGCTGTAGCGTTGCCAGTTGGCGAGCGTATCCGGAGCCTCGCAAGCGCGGCCGCCCTTGAAGCCGTGGCGGCTCGGCCGGTAGTACTGCCCGCCGGCGGTGCCGAGATAGGAGCGGAAGCAGAAGCCTTCGTCGGACAGTGCCAGCGCCCGGTCCGGATTGCCCTCGCCCGAGGCGATGCTGTCCCCGAGGCCGGCGACGAAGATGTCGCGGACCTGGATCTCGGTCTGGACCCGCTGGGTCGGATCGGAGCCGGCGGAGACATCGACGGTCGCGACCGTCTGCTTGCCGTAGCGAACACGCAGGTTGATCGGTTCGGCGCAGTCGAAGGTCGATTGCTGCGGGCCGTCGCCGTCGTCGAACGACCAGGCGCAGGTGGCGCCGACGGGTACCGCACCGACGAGACGCACGGTGACGGGATGGTCGATCGGAGTGAGGTAGTTCTCTTTGGTGTTGTCGCGGGTGCAGGGCTGGTTGACGCGGCCCTGAAGGTCGATGCAGAGGCGGTTGACCATGTTGCGCGCCCAGCCGCGGCCTTCGCTCTGGAGCTCCAGCGATTGTTCTGCGGCGAGGATGCTGCGGTTACGCGCATTCTCGACATGGAGCAGGAAGTCGCGCTCCTCGCGGAACAGCCGGAAGCGGTTACGCACCTCCCAACTGATCTGCAGGGGGCCGGCGTCCTGCGCGGCGGCGCGCTCGGCCGGCAAAACGGTCAAAAGTCCGGCCAGCAGCAGGACGCTGGCGCAGAGGGTACGAAGCAATACAGGGATCATGGCCCGCGTCTTCAACGGCAAAGTTGAGGCGGAAATAAGAGGGCATTGCGCTGCCGCCCGCAACCCTTAGGTCCGGGCGGGCCGCTTCAGCGCTTGTTGGCCTGTCGCAGCAACCGCTCGCGCTGCATCGGCGTCACCTCTTTGGGCAGATTTGCCTGCGCACAGGCCTCCGCCAGCCGCCGCCGCTCCTGCCAGGGCTCGACCACGTTCATCCAGAGCTCGCGTGTGCCCATGATGGAGATGGCGAGGCCGAACGGGATCACGAAATAGAGGATACGAAACACCAGCAGCGTCGCCAGCAACTCCTCGCGGCCGAACTGGGGCAGCGCCACCAGCATGGCGGCGTCGAACACGCCGATCGAGCCGGGCGCATGGCTGGCAAAGCCGATCAGGGTGGCCAGGATGAACACCACAGCCAGCGACATGAAGTCGATCGGCGGATTGGCCGGCATCAAGAGGTACATCGCCATGGCGCAGAAGCCGAGATCGACAACGCCGATCAGAATCTGCACCAGCGTCAGCGGCGCCGAGGGCAGCACCACCTTCCAGCCCTTCTGGCCGAGCTCGCGCCGCTTCTCGCCCATGACGAGCCAGGCGAGATAAGCCCCGATCGAGGCCAGGCCGCCGAGCGCGATCAGTCGGTTGATCGATGGAGGAAGCTGATCCATCGAGGACGCCGCGTCCGGATGCACGGCCAGGCCGATCGAGAGCACGAAGATGTTACCGAGCCAGAAGGTCAGGCCTGACAGGAAGCAGATCTTGGCGACGTCGATCGCGTTCAGCCCGTAATCCGAATAGATCCGGAAGCGGATCGCGCCGCCGGTGAAGACGGTGGCGCCGATGTTGTGGCCGATCGAATAGGACGTGAAGCTGGAGAGCGCCGCGATGCGATAGGGCACGTGCTTCTTGCCGATCGTTCGCAGTGCGAAATAATCGTAGAAGGTCAGCGTGCAGAACGCGAAGAACACGCACACCGCCGCCAGCCCGATGCTGCCGCGGGGGATCTCGGTCAACGCCGTCAGGATGACCCCGGTATCGATGCCCTTGAGGGTCCGCACCAGCGTGGTGATCGCGAAGGCGATGATGAAGATGCTCGCGGCAACTCCAAGCCGTCGCCAGCCGATCCATCTCTTGAAGCCGCGTTTCAGCGCGGGCAGCAGTCCGTGCATTCATCCTCCCGGCGGGGGGCAAGACCGACCGGGCCAGGCATTGGCCAGTTCGGGTGCGATCATCACCAAAGGCAGGCAGCGATCGCTAGGCGTGATCCAGCTCATTTAAGGCAAAAACTGCAGCTTGTGCAGCCCTTGACAACAATAGGTTCTGCGCCGGACCGGCAACTTTGTCATACGCGGTTCACACTCGGAGGCGCGTTAAGCATATGAGTCGTGAAGCCGGCCGGAGCGTGCGTTCGTATTAGCCTATGATTTCAGATCTCGGCGCCGCCCGCATTGTTCCAACGCAATGCCATGCGGGTGTTTTTGGAACGTCGATGTCGCGCGTTCGTTGGGTCCGAACAGCAACCCGAACATGGCGGAATGAGCGGCTTTTCGTGCAAGCCGTTGCCTGCGTGTTCCAGCAAATCGAAAAAGGACGGAACGATGGGACTGTTCACAAAAGACATCAAGACCATGAACGACCTGTTCGTGCATCAGCTTCAGGACATCTATTACGCCGAGCAGCAGCTGACCAAGGCGCTGCCGAAGATGGCCAGCAAGGCCACCGATCCGCAGCTGAAACAGGGCTTTTTGACGCACCTCGAAGAGACCAAGCAGCACGTGTCGCGGCTCGAGGAAGTGTTCAAGATGCATGGCGTCCCCGTCAAGGCGGTCGACTGTCCGGCGATCGACGGCATCATCGAGGAAGCCGATGAGACCGCCGGCGAAGTTGCCGACAAGGCCGTGCTCGACGCCGCGCTGATCAACGCGGCCCAGGCTGCCGAACATTACGAGATCGTGCGCTACGGCAGCTTGATCGCCTGGGCCAAGCAGCTCGGCCGCAACGATTGCGCCGCCGTGCTCGCCAAGACGCTCGAGGAGGAGAAGGCGACCGACCAGAAGCTGACCACGCTGGCCGAGAGCAAGGTGAACCTGCGCGCGGCGAGCTGAGCCGAGCGCACATTCGACGAACGCTGCGCGGCCTCCGCGCGGCGTTCTTTTTTTTGGGCCCGTGTCTGCGATCAGCCGCGGCGCAGCGCGAAATGGGCGCCGCAGAACGCCATGACGGCCCCGAGGCAGAGCGCGGCGAGCCCGGCCAGCACGCCCGAGACGGTCGGGATCGGGCTCGGCGCGGAGGCTGCCTGACCCGCCCCCGCGAGCAGGAGCACGCCGACCGCGATCAGGAATTGGCGCATCCGCTGCGGGATCTGGCCGGAGGCAGCGCTCTGCATCAGCGTCGCGGTGAAATAGCCGCCGGAAAAGCCGACCGTCGCGATCAGCCACCACGCGATCGCCGCACCCGCGGGGATGAACTCGGCCGAGTCGGAGCGCCAGAGCCCGCCGAGGTCGAGCCCGTAGCGCGCGCCCAGCATGTGCACCGCGAGCGCCAGCAGCACGCCGGAGATCATTGCGGCGCCGAGAATCAGGCGGCGCGGAAAAAAGGTCGTCTCAACCATGCCTCGCTTGTAGGATGGGCGAGGGCGACCGCGCAAGCGGATCGCGGGCGCGGTGGCGCGGACGGGATCGATCGTCGGGATGCAGGGTTCGGAAGCTGAGGCCGCGTCAGTCACGAGCTATGCCTACAAGGCGTCGCTCATCGGCTCGGCGCATCGCTTCGCGCTGACGGAGCAGGGGCTGTCCTGGCACATCGGCGGCCGCTCGGGCCTGTGGCCGTATGACGAGATCAGCGCGATCCGGCTGTCGTTCCGCCCGGTCTCGATGCAGCAGCACCGCTTTCGCGCCGATATCACCCACGGCAGCGGCCGCCGCATCGCGATCCTGTCGACGAGCTGGCAGACCGCCGCGCTGATGGCGCCGCAGGACAACGGCTTTCGCGCCTTCATCGTCGAACTGCATGCGCGGATGGCGCAGGCCGGCAGCCGCGCGGTGCTGACGTCGGGGCTTGGCCGCATTGCCTATGCGATGGTGCTGGCGTTCCTCGCGATGCTCACGGTCGCGATGGCGGGCCTGTTGATCCGCGCGCTCGCGATCGGCGAGTTCGCCGGGGTGCTGTTCATCCTCGGCTTTGCCGCGCTGTTCGCCTGGCAGGTCGGCGGCTTCGTGCGCCGCAACCGGCCGCGGAGCTATGGCTTCGATCGATTGCCCCGGTCCGTGCTGCCATAGACCGATTTTTACTCCGTCGAGTCCAAATCCTCTTCCTTGGTGCCGAGCAATGACACGATGGTGCGCAGGCCGGCATCGAGCTGCTCCAAGCTGGGCGGGGCGAGGGCGAGGCGCACCGCGTTCGGGGCGTGGCCGTGGGCGATGGCGAAGGTGGAGGACGGCGTCAGGGCGATGCCGCGCCGGGCCGCGGCCGCGACGAAGGTCTGCGAGCGCCAGTGCGGCGGCAGCGTCAGCCACAGATGATAGGAGCGCGGGTCGGCGGCGAGCTGGTAGCCGGCGAGCAACCTTGCCGCGGTCTGCTGACGGCGCGAGGCATCGATGCGTTTCAGCCGCGTGAGCTCGGCGACGGTGCCGTCGGCCATCAGCCGCTGCCCGGCCGCAAGCGCATGGCCGGAGGCGATCCAGCCGCCGGTGCGGACGGCGCTCATCACGCTCTCGCGCAAGCGCGGCGGCGCCACGAGGATGCCGAGCGCGAGGCCGGGCGCGACCTTCTTGGATAGGCTGTCGATCACGATGCAGCGGTCCGGCCCGAGCGCGGCCAGCGGCGTGTCGTCGGCGAGGAAGCCGTAGACCGCGTCCTCGATGATGGTGAGGTCGAGCTTTTCGGCGATACGCATAATGTCGGCGCGTCGCGTCGCGTTCATGGTGACGCCGAGCGGGTTCTGGATGATGGGCTGCAGATACAGTGCGGACAGATGCGCCTCGCGATGCGCCTTCTGGATCGCGTCGGGCCGTGCGCCGAGTTCGTCCATCGGGATCGGGATCAGCGTGATGCCGAGCCGCGCCGCGATGCTCTTAACGTAAGGATAGGTCAGCGCCTCGACGCCGCAGCGGCCGCCGGTGGGGACCAGCGCGGCGAGCGCGGCCGCGAGCGATTGCTTGCCGTTGGCGGTGAAGACGATCTGCTCGGCCTGCGGCGCGAAATCCTTGCGCGCGAGATAGGCGGCAGCGGCATTGCGCGCGCTCCTGGTGCCGGTGCTGGTCGATACGCGCAGCGCGGATTCGAGCGCATCGACGCGCTCGAGCCCGGCGAGGCTCTTGGCGATCATCGCCCATTGCTGCGGCAGCAGCGGGTAATTGACCTCGAAATTGATCCGCGCCTCGGCCGGCTCGCTCGGCATCTCGACCTTGCGCCTGATGTCGCCGGAGATGAAGGTGCCGCGGCCGACCTCGCCGACCACGAGGCCGCGGCGAAGCAATTCCGTATAGACCCGGCTCGCGGTCGAGACCGCGATGCCGCGGTCATAGGCGAAATTGCGCTGCGGCGGCAGCCGGTCGCCAGGCCTTAACGTGCCGTTAGCGATATCTACGGCAATGGCATCGGCAAGCTTCACGTACTCGAACTTGGACATTATTGCACCGAGAGCAATGTTTTCCTTGCTCCGAGCAGTGTACTGAAGCATTTAAGTTCCATCAAGGTCCGCGATTGAGCCGAGGAGAGCGAGAGCAATCCGATGGCAAATGAGGTGCAGGCGCTCACAGGCGCCCGCGCCAACGGCATTGGCTTCGCCGCGCGGAACGACAGGCCGGAGAAAGAAGAATGACCACGATCTCGCAAACTGCAGGGCGGAGCTTTCGCCCATCCTCCTCGAGCGGATTTTTTGCAACGCTCGCCCACGCCGCCTATGCGCTGTTTGACCGCCTGGAGCGCCGCTCCGCCGTCAAGACGCTGAACGAACTCGACGACCGCGCCCTGCGCGACATCGGGATCACGCGCAGCCAGATCGAGGACGCGGTGTACGGGCAGTTCAAGGCCGAGCTGACGCGGTATCTGTGAGGCACGTGTGACGCTCGAGCCGTGCGTGTCCCGGACGCGCTGCAGCGCGCAAGCGCTGCTGCGCAGAGCCGGGACCCAGCAGGCCACGGCACTCGCTGCTGCATGGGCCCCGGCTCTGCAGCGCATCACACCGGACGATGCTTCGCATCGCCGGGAGTGCTGCGCTGCGTCCGGGGCACGAGAGCGGGGAATGATTGACATGGGATCGCATCCTCGCGGCTTGGTCGCCCGAGCTTTGCTTGTCGCTTCGCCCTCTGAATTGAACGAGGGCGCAGGGAAGGCCGGGAGCCGGTGGCTCCCATGGACCGCCATGCCAAGGGCAGACTGCGTGTGCTGCTGCATAGCGGAGAACAGGGCAACCGGAGACATCCCGGCCTTCCCTGCGCAGTGGTTGGAACGGCTTATGTCGTGCTCTCCCCGGGGAGCGTTGCACTATTGCCCCCGTCGCCTTGCGGACGATCGATGCGCGGGCCCGGTCGGGCCGCCGCATCACCACAAGACTTGGCGCACAGACCCCGGGCGCCAGGACCACACGATTTTGCCGTACGCCGATCGCACCGGTCGTGTGCGCGACGGCCTTGCTCACGGTTGCCCGCCCTGCAAGACCCTTCGCGCCGATGCCATCGGCGTCCACCGCCGCCCGGCCCGCGTTCGTGACGATCGCGATACGCCCCTCTTCCTTGGGCCGGGTTGCGCGACACATACGTCATTTCCGAATTTCGGTAAAGCGGAATATTTTCAGTGGCGCGGATTGACCGAGGGGTTGGGTGTTTTGCCCGCCCGGTAACGCAAGGGATTGGGGTCTCGTGTCGAATGGAGTGCTGCTCCCTCGGCGCCGCCGCAAGCAAAAACGCCGCCCGCTTGAAATGAAGCGCAGGCGGCGGCTGATCAGCCCGGGAGGGTGAGAGTAAAATCCCGATACCAGTTGGTCTCTACGGGGCGGAGATCGGTTCAGCCCGTTGGCGATGAAGCCCTAGAGCGGCGCCGATAGGCCCGGCGAGGTCAGCCACTTGTTGACCTCTCCGGCAACATCGATCTGCCGGGCTTTTCGCAAAAGCTCCGCGCGACGGATGCCGGCGGGCATCCCTTTGGCCTGCTGGCGAAGGTTGACCGCCTCTTGCGCCAGGCGATATTCGAATGTCGATGATGGTCCTGAGGATCGTCGAGCCAAGATGTTCATGCTCCGCTGCGGGGTAAGCGGGAGCGCAACTCGCGTTCACACCACCGATAGATGCTACGGGCCGCTCGGCGGTGGCGAGACAATGCGACCTTATCTGCGGGATAGCGAGCGCTTTATTTCGGTGCCGCGCGGGAACTATCCGTGAAACTCAGCAGCCGCGGCAAATATTCTTCAGCTTCGCGGCGGTTCGGGCTTCTTCCGCAACAAATGGGTCCTTGTAGCCTGACGATGAGCCGATGCTGGCTTCGGCGGGCCTTGCTACTTTTGGAGGAAATGCCGCATCGTAACAGGACAGCCGCGCGCTGGTGCTTTCGATCGCACGGCAGTTTGGCTCCGCTGCAAACGCTGCGGCCGTGGATGTGCCCAGGGCCGCCGCCAGCAGGAGCGCTCTGGTCCATGGGCCTGTTCGAGCCGCTGTCATGCTGAACACCCCATGTTTACTTGGTTTTACTCGCCCAAATGGGCCGCTCGCCGGTCCATGCCGGCAGAGCATCCCATTCGGACCAGCGCATCCTGCGTTCCTCGTCGCCGACCCTCACGAACACGAAGGGGGCATCGTCCCGACCTGTCTTCGAACCCGTGAAAACCGCCGGAACGCCATAGGCATCTCTGATCATTGCTGTGTTTGCCATTCTCGCCTCCTGTCTCGGCTCGCGTGTCTGCGAGTCTCGGCTCAAGCGCCGCGCTTGCGTTCTGGCGCGGTTCAATTGAACGGACCTGCCACTATAGAACGGCCACGATCGCGATCAGCAGCACGAGGAAAATAGGCACCAGTAAAGGTGGCACGAGCCACTCACGAATGTCGAATTTGACCAAATCGGACATCTGACCGCCTTCTATCGGGTGGAGGCGGGAGCGCGATGCTCTCAGTCACCGATAACAGCCAGGAAGCGCGCGGTGATGCCTGTCTTGTAGCACCCACCTTGCCAATTAGCGAGATCAATCTCGTCCGTCGTCCCCGACGAGCAGCTCACACCAGTTCGTCGGTCCATACCTTGAAGCTGATGAGCTCGCCTGGTCCGAAAATATGAACAATCGGAACATCCGCCGCGTCGCGGCCCTGGGCGATCAGGACACGGCCGATGCGCGGCGTGTTGTTGCGTGCGTCGAAGGTGTACCAGCGACCGCCGAGGTAGGCCTCGAACCAACCTGCAAAGTCGCCGGGCGCGTGCGGCGGCGGAATGCCGATGTCGCCGAGATAGCCGGTGCAGTAGCGCGCTGGAATGTTCATGCAGCGGCAGAACGCGATGGCGAGATGCGCATAGTCGCGGCAGACGCCCTTCCGCTCGTTGAAGACCTCCCACGCCGTCATGGTCGCCCGCGCGTGCTCGTATCCGAACGTGATGTGATGGTGGACGAAATCGCAGATCGCCTGGACGCGCAGCCAGCCGGGCGCCGTCTTCTCGAACAGCTTCCAAGCGATGTCGGAAAGCCGATCTGTTTCGCAATACCTGCTGCCGAGCAGATAGAGCAGGGTGTCCGATGGAAGATCCTGGACCGCGTGCTGCGCAGCTGACGGCACGATCGGATCGGGCAAGCCACTGTCGCGCACCGTTCCGTCGGCCGAAAGGCGCATGCGGCCGGGGGGCGCAACGATTCGGCTGCACCAGTTGCCGAAACTGTCGCGATAGGGCGTGATCGGAACGGAAGGCGAGGTGATGAGGTGATCCGGTATGACAACATCGGATGCCCGCGTGAAATGCGTTCCGACCATCGCAATCAATGGCGTAACTTGGGGGAAGTCGTAGACCATTTCGAAGCCGACCCGGATTTGCATGCTTAGGCCTTGGCTCCAACTGCGCTGACCGGAATTGGCCGCCGGATGAGACGTGTCGGCTCGAGCTCAGGTCGGCATCGCTGCGACAGTCCGGTCTGCGGCGTCGCTGAAGAGGAGATGGCTATGCAGCCGGCCGGACGCAATGCCGGGTGCCGCAAGGCCAAGCCACGTCCCATCACCAAATTCTGCCGTGTCCGGCCAGTCCGATAGCGGAGGGCGCGGTGCTCGCCGGCATTCGTGGTATCCATTGTTTAGTGCAATGTCGCGGCAGCGGCTTCATCGATGGCCGCCATCAATTCGGGCGTCGCAGATTGATGGACCATATGACCCACGCCGGCGATCCGGTGCAGTTTGCTCTGCTTGATCTCTTTGTGGAGCCTGACCGATTGCTTTTCGATGTCGATCAGACGGTCGTCGTCACCCCCGATGATGATCGTGGGCATCTTGAGTTCGCTATAGGTCTTTGCAGCGATAGAGGCTGCCGGGACCATCAAGGCCGCTTCTGCGGCACTGGCACGCATCTGTGCCGGCCGCACAGCCATTGCCTTGGGAAAGTCGGCGAATTTCTCGGGGACTGCGCGCGGGCCGAATAGCTTGCGCAACATCACGGGCCACATCAGCTGGCCCAAGATCGGGGACACGGTGAAACTGATGACATCGCCGAGTCCAGGGATTGCAGGTGCCAAAGAGGCCGCGGCGTCGGTGCGGGCGGTCGGGAAATAGTATCCCGACGCCAGCACCAATGCTTCGACCAGCGCTGGATGCCGGATCGCCAGCGCCACGGCGAGCGACGCTCCCCATGAATGTCCAACCACAATCGCGCGCTGAACACCCAGACGGCCGAGTGCCTCCTTGAACAGATCTGCCTGCGTCTCAGGAGTCCAAACCGCATTGCGGGGCCGCAAGCTATGTCCGAATCCCGGGCGGTCGAAGACGATAACCCGGTAGTTTGCAGCTGCTAGATCAATCAAGCCGCTGGACTCGAAGTCCTGGATCATGCTGCCGTTGCCGTGAAAGAGAACCAGCGGGCGGCCGTTGCCACGCTCCACGTAGTGCAGACGAACGCCATTGACCTCGATGAACCGTCCCTGTGGTGGATTATCGCGTTGTGCCTTGCTGGCAAGCTGCCGATTGATGAGGGCGGCCCCCGCCATCACCGTTACGGCCCCGGTCACGGCGGCCAGCGCGGGATATCGCCTCACGGCGCCGAGGCAGCTGGAGACGAGCGAAGGGAAACGAGTTTGCAGCAAGGTCATTGGCAGTACCTCATAGGGGGCTGCACGATGCCTCAGAGCAAAAATGAGAAATGTTGCAGGTAGTCCAAACGAGCGCGTCGTCGGTTTGGTTCCTGGGCGAATCCCAAATCTGATCGGTATCCTTTGCCAGCGCCTTCACTTTTCACGCATCACCGATCGGACCTCATGGGTCCGTCTCCGCCGATATCGTTCATGACTTTGATCCGAGCCCTAGTGCCTCACCACCAGCACCGAGCACTTGGCGTAGCGCACGACGTGGCCGGCGTTGGAGCCGAGGAAATAGGTGCGCATCGCCGGCCGGTGCGAGGTCATCACGATCAGATCGGCCTTCATCTGCGCGGCTTCCTCCAGGATCTCGTGGTAGATGCCGCCCTGGCGCACCACGCTGGAGATCCGCCCCGGCTCGATGCCGGATTCGCGTGCGACGATGGCGAGCGCCTCTTCCGAGGTCTGGCGCTGCTGTTCGTCGAAATCGGCCGGCACGTATTCGGCCAGCATCACCGGCGTCATCGGCAGCACGTTGAGCAGCCGCACCGTGCCGCTCCAGGTCTGCGACAGCGTTGCCGCGGTCGCGATCGCCGGCTTGGCCAGATCGGTGTCGGCGAGGTCGATGGGCACGAGGATGGACTTGAACATCTGCGCCTCCAGATTTGCGGTCAGCGGTCTGCGGGTACGTCGCGATCATCCCGATCGAAGCAGCTTGGGGCTGGTGAACAGCACCAGTTTGCCGCGGCGGTAGGCCACGTCGGCCCAATCCTTGACGTCAAAGTCGAAGATCGCAAGTCCCGAAGTGGGCAGATTGTCGGCGAGCGCGTTGGCGCCATCAGGATCGCCGCCGCCCATCAGCATGAGCGCGGCCTCGTGCATGCCGGGATTATGGGCGACCAGCAGCAATTGCTTCGGGTCGGCCGGGGCCGTTGCCGTGCGAATGGAATCCAGGATCTGCGCGGGATCGGCGCCATAGAGTTCCGGCAGGATCTCGACCTGCGGCGCCGGGACGCGGTCCTTCATCGCCTCCCAGGCGATGTCCCAGGTCTGCCGGGCCCGGACGGCGTGCGACACCAGCACGGTATCGGGGAAGGGCGGATGGTCGGCGAGCCAGTCGCCGATCTGCGCCGCATCCCTGCGGCCACGCTCGTCGAGCCGGCGGTCCTGGTCACGGCCGCTCGGCGCGTCGGTCTCGGTCTTGGCGTGACGCAGCAACATCAAACGGCGCATGGCATTCTCGAATCGCTCCCCGTCCAGAATAATCTACAGGCGCCGGTTGAGGACAAGGTGACAGGCGCCCGATCGGTCCTTTAAAGCGCGATGAGATTAGGGCAAATTCCCATCGCGCTTTGAATTTTTGTTTCGAGCATGATCTTTTCGGAAAACCGCTGCACACTTTTCCGGATCATGCTCTAAGAAAACTGCATGAGCGAGACTTACACAAGCGTGTCCCAGGACGAAGCCGGCTTTCGCGACCGCACGCGGCTGTCGTTCGACCTCGACGCCGACATCTGCGTCATCGGTGCGGGGCTGGCCGGGCTCACCATCGCGCTGGAGGCGGCCCGGCTCGGGGCCAGTGTCGCCGTGCTCGAGGGCCGCCACATCGGCTGGAACGCGTCCGGCAACCAGCTCGGCACGGTGATGCCGGGTTTTGCGCTGCCGCTCACCGACCTGATCGAACGGATCGGCTTCGAGGACGCGCGCGAATTGTGGACGCTGTCGAAGGAGGGCGCCGAGTTCGTCCGGGCCAACGCCACGGAGGAGAACATGCCGGGGATCGCCCTGAGCGAGGGCGTGCTGGAGGTCTCGAACGTCGATGCCGGCGACCGGCTGATCAGCCGGTTGCAGATGCTGAACGAGGATTTCGACACCGAGGTCGAGGGGTGGCAGGTCGATCGCGTCCGCGAGGCGCTGAAGACGGATCGCTATTTCCACGGCGTGTATTATCCCAGGGCGTTCCAGGTCGACGGCCGCAAATATGTGCACGGCCTCGCGGCGCTGGCGCGGCGGGCAGGCGCCCGAATCTTCGAGGACACGCCGGTCGTCAGCATCGATCATTCCGGCATCCGCAAACGCATCGTCACGCCCTCGGCGCGGCTGCGCGCCACCCACATCGTGCTCGCGGGCAACATCCATCTCGGCGCGCCCTTGAAGCGCCTGTCGGAGACGCTGCTGCCGGTCTGGCGCTATGCCGGAATCACCGCGCCGCTCGGCGAGCGCGTGCATGAGATCATCGCCTTCAAGGGGTCGGTGATGGACAGCGACGGTATCGATCATTTCCGCATCGTCGACGGCGACCGGCTGATGTGGGAGAGCCCGGAGACCACCTGGGCCGCGCGTCCGCAGCGCTTTGCGGGCGCCGTCAGACGCCGGATCCGCACGATCTTCCCAGCGCTCGGCGATGTCGAGATCGCCGACATGTTCGGCGGCGCCATCGGCCAGACCGTGCACGGCATGCCGCAGATCGGCCAGTTGCGCAAAGGCCTGTGGGTGGCGAGCGGCTTCGGCCGCCAGGGCATGAACACCTCGGCCATGGCCGGGCAGATGATCGCGCGCAGCATCCTGGGCGGCGACGAGCGCTGGAAGCTGTTCTCGCCGTTCGAACTGGTCTGGGCGGGCGGCGCCACCGGGCGGGTCGCAGGCCAATTGGTCGGGATCTGGGGCAGGGCGAGCTCCGCGGTGGCGGGCTCTCTGGCCCGTTACCGCGAGCGCGCGCGGGTCAAGGACAGGGAGCGCGAGGCACGCCTCGCCCAGGCCAACCGGGCCGCCGGCACCGGGCCGCGCCGCCCGCCCCCCGGCGTTCGGCCGCGACCGTCACCGCCGCCGCGACCGGCGGCCGAAGCCGTGGAACCGGCCTCGCATGACGACGTGGCCTCCCGATAAGTTGAGTGAAATTCCGCCCGAACGTGTAACTTCGGCCGTTCAAGACCGTATCTCAGGGCGTGGAGCTCCCGCACGGAGAATGAGATGTTTGACCGCCGCATCCTGTTGACGACTGCCGCCGGACTGTTTGGCCTCGGCGCCCTTCGCTGGCTGAGGGGAACGCCTGCCGAGGCCGGCGAGAAGACCGCCAAGAAATTCGAGATCATGAAGACGGAGGCTGAATGGCGCGCCCAGCTCACGCCGCAGCAGTATGAGATACTGCGCAACCACGGCACCGAGCGGCCAGGTTCCAGCCCGCTGCTGAAGGAGAAGCGCAAGGGCATCTTCGCGTGCGCCGGCTGCGATCTGCCGTTGTTTGCATCCGAGACCAAGTTCGAGAGCGGCACCGGCTGGCCGAGCTTCTATGCGCCGATCGAGGGCAATGTCGGCAAGACCGAAGACCGCGCCTACGGCATGGTTCGCACCGAGGTGCATTGCCGGCGCTGCGGCGGCCATCTCGGCCACGTCTTCGACGACGGTCCGAAGCCGACCGGATTGCGCTATTGCATCGACGGTTTCGGCCTGGTGTTCCATCCCGCGGCGGCGTCGGCGACGTAGGCATGAGGCCGTCATTCCGGAGCGATGCGTCAGCATCGAATCCGGAATCTCGAGGTTCCGGATTCGATGCCTTGCATCGCTCCGGAACGACACCCGGCCCCGGCAATTGTTGCCGGTCCCGGCAATTGTGCCCCGGTCGCCAGGCCGGGGCTTTTTCATTAAGTCGTTGATTTCACGAGAATACCCGCATTGGCATAGCCCTTGCGACGGTCTCCCCCGACTGCGGCCATGGTCGACCGGCCGCCGAGATCGGATTTGGAGACAAAGTTATGGGTATCTTCGATGCAATGAACACCTCGGTGGGTGGCCTGCAGGCGCAGTCGTTCGCGCTGCAGAACATTTCCGGCAACATCGCGAACTCGTCCACCACCGGTTACAAGGGCATCGGCACCAGCTTCGTCGACCTCATTCCCGACTCGTCGGTCCCGAGTAAGCAGGTCGCAGGCGGCGTGCAAGCCAATGCGAAGGCCACCATCACCACGCAGGGCACGATCTCGTCCTCCACCGTCGCCACCAACATGGCGATCACCGGCGACGGCTTCTTCTCGATCCAGAAGGCGAGCGGCGTCGTCGACAACGTGCCGGTGTTCACCGGCGTCACCTATTACACGAGGCGCGGCGACTTCCAGCTCAATGCCAACGGCAATCTGGTCAACGGCGCCGGCTATTACCTGATGGGCGTCACGGTCGACCCGAAGACCGGCAACCCGACCGGCAGCGTCGCGAACGTGCTGCAATTCCAGAACAACTTCATTCCGGCGCAGGCGACCACCTCGATCCAGTACGCGGCGAACCTGCCGACCCAGCCGAACACGGTGGCGAAAACCACGGCCTCGACCGGCACGTTGCTCGCGGCCGGCGGCCTGAACCCGTCCGATTTCGCCGCCAACCCGCTGCCGGTCGGCACGCCGCCGGCGCCCTATGCCAACGCGACGGTCTCCGGCGCGGCCGCAACCGGCAACATCCGCTCGGCCTATTCCTCGACGACGGCCACCGGCACCGTCGCGCTGCAGAACAATTCCTCGGCGGTCGCCTCGACGACCACGTCGCTGGACAACGCCGCCGGCACGCATCTGGCATCGAGCATCCTGACCGCGCTCAGCGGCCAGACGCTGACCGTGAACGGCAACACCATCACCTTCAACGGCGGCACCACGGTCTCGACCGTCGGCAGCAACACCACGATCGGCCTCGGTGCGGGCACCACGGCGACGGTGGCGGACATCCTGAACGCGATCCAGACGGCCGGCGGCGCCGGCGTCACCGCCTCGCTCTCGGTCAGCGGCAATATCCAGATCGCGACCGGCACCGGCACGGACGTTGCGATCGGCAGCGGCACGGCGGCGACCGCGCTCGGCATCAGTAGCGTGACCCGCGGCGGCAACGTGCTGTCCTCGCCCGCGATCTCCGGCGCGACCGTGCTGAGCGGCTCCGCGACGGCCGGCGGCGCCCAGGTGCTCACATCCGGCTTCTCCGCAGGCGACACCATCACCGTCAACGGTCAGACGCTGACCTTCATGGCCTCGGGTGCTGCGGGGCCGAACCAGATCAACGTTGGCGACAACGTCACGACCCTGCTCGGCAAGATCGATGCGCTCTCCGGCGCCTCGGGGTCGTCGGTCAGCAGCGGCGGCGTGATCACGCTCAACACCGGCACCGTCTCGAACCTGACGGTTTCCAGCTCCAACAGCGCCGCCTTCTCGGCGCTCGGCTTCACCTCGACGATCACCCGGAATCGTGAGGGTGGCGGCACGGCCGGCACCGGGGGCGTGATCGGCAACGACATCGCCACCTTCACCAAGGAATCGATCAGCGGCGGCGCGGTGACCGCCTACAACGCCGCCGGCACCCCGGTGAACCTGCAACTGCGCTGGGCCAAGACCGACAGCGCCTCGCTCGGCGCGGGCCATTCGGACAGCTGGAACCTGTTCTACCAGACCGATCCGAACGCGACCGGCACGACCGTCGGCTGGGTCAACACTGGTCAGACCTTCACCTTTGCCGCCGACGGCTCGCTGACCTCGCCGAGCGGCTCGGGCATCACCATCAACAACGTCACCGTCAGCGGCCAGTCGCTCGGCTCGGTCGCCTTCAACATCTCCTCGGGCGGGCTGACGCAATATGCCAGCACCAGCGGCGCGGTGACCATCAACACCATCACGCAGAACGGCTATGCCGCCGGCCAGCTCCGCTCGGTCGCCGTCAACAACAACGGCGTCGTGGTCGGCACCTTCTCCAACGGCCAGAACCTCAACCTCGCCCAGGTGCAGCTCTCGCACTTCAACGGCACCAATTACCTGAAGGCGATGGACGGCGGCGCCTATGCCGCGACCGAGCAATCGGGCGACGCCATCGACGGCGCCTCGGGCACCATCAGCGGCTCGTCGCTGGAGGGATCCAACACCGACATCGCCGACGAATTCACCAAGCTGATCGTGACGCAGCAGGCCTATTCGGCCAACACCAAGGTGATCACGACCGCGAACTCGATGGTGCAGGATCTCCTGAACGTGTTGCGCTGATCGGCGCGTGAGGCAACCAAAGGCGGGCCAGTGATATGGGTTTGAGTTCAGCCCTCGCCAGTGCGATGAGCGGCCTGCGTGCCAACCAGGCCGCGCTCTCGATCGTCTCCTCGAACGTCGCGAATGCGCAGACGCCGGGTTACGTCGTCCAGACCCCGAACCAGATCGAGGTCACCACCGGCGAGTTCGGCTCGACGGCGATGACCACCGGCGTCAGCCGCCTGCTCGACACCTACGTGCAGAACCAGCTGCGGACCGAGACCGGCGGCAGCGGCTACGCCGACCAGATGGCCAACATCCTGAAGCAGCTTCAGAATGTCTACGGCACGCCCGGCAATTCCGGCACGCTCGAAAGCGCGCTGAACAAGTTCACCACGGCGCTGCAGGCGCTGTCGACCAGCTCGGGTGCGTCGTCGGCGCAGACGGTCGCGCTCGGGGCGGCGCAGGCGCTCGCGACGCAGCTCAACGTCACCACCAAGGGCATCCAGTCGCTGCGCTCCAACGTCGAGCAGGATCTCGGCAACTCGGCGCAGGCCGCCAATGCGGCCATGAAGCAGATCGCCGACATCAACACCAGGCTCCAGGGCCTGGGGGCCAACGATCCTTCGGCCGCAACGCTGATGGACCAGCGCGACCAGGCCATCAACACGCTGTCGAAATATGTCGACGTCCGCGTCACCACCGACAACTCGAACCAGGCCAACATCTACACCACGACCGGCATTCAGCTGGTCGGCGCCGGGCTCGCCTCGGAATTCTCTTTTGCCTCCGCCGGCACGCTGTCGGCGACGTCGCAATACAACATCGACCCCGCCAAGTCCGGCGTCGGCGCCTTCAACATCAAGCTGCCGAACGGCTCGCAGGTCGATGTCGTCGCCAACAACGTGGTGTCGTCCGGCCAGATCGCGGCCGACCTGAAGCTGCGTGACGACATTCTGGTGCAGGCGCAGAACCAGATCGACCAGCTCGCCGCCACGATGTCGAGCGCGCTGTCCGACAAGACCACGGCGGGCAGCACCGTCTCCGGCCCGCCGACCGGCTTCGATCTCGAGCTCGCCGGTGCGCTGCCGGGCAACACGGTCAACATCACCTATACGGACACCGCGACCAACACGCAGCGCCAGGTCACGCTGGTCAATGTGACCGACCCGGCGGCGCTGCCGCTCCAGAACGCGACCAACGCCAACCCGATGCGGATCGGCGTCAACTTCGCCGGCGGCATGGGCGCGATCGCCTCTGCGCTCAATACCGCGCTGTCGGGCTCGCACCTGTCGTTCTCCGCCGCCCCGTCGCCGGCGACCGCCACGACGCTGCGGGTGACCGACGACAATACCGGGCTCGCCAAGGTCGGTTCGGCCTCGACCACCAAGACGATGTCATCGCTGACCTCGGGCAATCCGCAGCTGCCGCTGTTCACCGACGGCGGGCAGGCGCTCTATACCGGCGCGATCACGGCATCGGGCTCGCAGATGACCGGTCTTGCCGGGCGCATCGCCGTGAACACGCAACTGGTGACCGATCCCACCCGGATGTCGGTCTACAATACCTCGCCGGTGACGCCCGCGGGCGACACCACGCGTTCGGACTATCTCTACTCGCAGCTCACCAATGCGGTGTTCTCCTATTCGCCGCAGAGCGGCCTCGGCTCGGCGAGCCAGCCGTTCACCGGCAGCGTCTCGAACTTTCTCCAGCAATTCCTGAGCGTGCAGGCCAACGCCGCGACCCAGGCCACCCAGCTTCAGCAGGGCCAGAGCGTCGTGGTCTCGACGCTCCAGGCCAAGTTCGACTCG
Organism: Bradyrhizobium sp. 22; assembly: GCF_000482425.1. Lineage (NCBI taxonomy): Bacteria > Pseudomonadati > Pseudomonadota > Alphaproteobacteria > Hyphomicrobiales > Nitrobacteraceae > Bradyrhizobium > Bradyrhizobium sp. 22. Next base: position 10,189 of record NZ_KI519400.1, on the reverse strand, counting down.
ACCTCCAAGGTCAACCTGGACTCGGAGATGTCGAACCTGATCCAGCTTCAGAATGCCTATGCCGCCAACGCCCATGTCATGTCGGTGGTGCAGAGCATGATGAACACCTTGATCCAGGCTCAAAGGTAACAAGTAACAGGGCTCTGAAAGATGTCGATCAGCAGCATCAACTACTCATCGTCGGTTCTCGGCGCGCAGATCCGCAACATCAATCAGCAGCTCACCGACCTGTCGACGCAGCTCTCGACCGGCAAGCTGTCGCAGAACTATGCCGGCATGGGCACCAACGAGGGCTTCGCGATCGCCGGGCGCGCGCAGCTCTCCAACATCGCCGCCTATACCGACACCATCACCAACGTCAATGTCAGCATCAACCTCGCCAATACCGCGTTGCAGTCGCTGACCAAGATCCGCAGCACGGTGCAGACCGGCTCCGCCAACACCGCGCAGGATCTCAACGTCAACGGCCAGACCATCGCGCAGAACACCGCCGCGGCCCAGTTCGGCTCGATGGTCGGCGTCCTCAACACGCAGACCGGCAACCGCTATCTGTTCTCGGGAACCGCCGTCAACACGCAGTCGGTTACGGATGCCGGCGACATCATCAACGGTACCACGACGCAGGCGGGCTTCAAGACGGTGATGGCGGAGCGCCAGGCCGCCGACCTCGGCGCCAACGGCATGGGCCGTCTGGTGCAGACGCAGCCGACGCCGAGCTCGATTCAGGTGTCGGAAGACGTCGCGGGCTCGCCGTTCGGCCTCAAGCTCAAGGCGGTCTCCTCGACGCTGACGGGCGCGACCGTCAGCGGCCCGAGCGGCTCGCCGGTGTCGTTCTCGGTCGATCTCAACGGCAACAACCCGAACAACGGCGACAAGCTCAGCATCCAGTTCACGCTGCCGGACGGCACGACCGAGCAGATCGACCTCACCGCATCCTCGGCGACGCCGACGCCGCTCGGCAGCTTCGCGATCGATGCGAGCACCCCCGTCAACCCGACCAATACCGCGACAAATCTCAATGCCGCGCTGAACACCGCGATCACGAAGCTCGCCAACACCTCGCTGGTCGCGGCATCCGCGATCGTCGCCGGCGACAATTTCTTCAACACCGCCAGCTCTGCGATCGGCACGCCGGTCAACAACCAGGCGGCGATTCCGGCGCCCGTCACCGGCGCTACGGCGCTGTCGGGGGCGACTCCCTCGGATTCGATCTCGCCGGGCTTCGTCGCCGGCGACACCATCACCGTCAACGGCACCCCGCTGACCTTCGTGGCCTCGGGCGCGACCGGCAACCAGCTCAACGTCACCGACAGCATCCAGACCCTGCTCGGCAAGATCGACGCCATCACGGGGACGTCGAAGCCCTCGACGGTCCATGGCGGCTCGATCACGATCAACACCGACGATGCGGCGAGCCTCAACATCACCAGCTCGAACACCGGCGCGCTGGGCTCGCTCGGCTTCGGCGCGACGCCCGTGACCGCCACGCAGCCGCCGCTGCGCGTCGGCTCCTCACCGGCGAGCTCGGCGACGACGCTGGTCAACGGCACCGCCAACACCGTGAAATGGTATCTGGGCAATGACGGGCCCGGCTCGGCGCGCTCCACCGCGATGGCGCGGGTCGACGATTCCATCGCGGTACAGTATGGCGCCCAGGCCAACGAGGACGCGATCCGCCGACAATTGCAGGCGATCGCGGTGTTCGGGACGTTCTCGACCTCGCCGACCGGGCAGTATTCGGGCGGGCAGGTCTCCGCGCTGAGCCTGCGGGTGACGCAGGCGCTGACGCAGCAGCCGGGTCAGCAGCGCATCGAGGACATCCAGACCGACATCGCGATGGCCCAGAACACGATGAAGGACGCCTCCACGCGCCAGACCCAGGCCAAGGCGCAGCTCCAGACCATCATCGACCAGGCGGAATCGGCCTCGCCCGACCAGGTCGCGAGCGAGATCCTGGCGCTGCAGAACGCGCTGCAAGCGTCCTACCAGGTGACCTCGAACCTCGCGCAGCTCTCGCTGGTCAAGTTCCTGTAAGGGCCCGCGTTAAGGCGCCGTTAACCATGCCTCTTTACCTCTTGGTGAGGATTGGAGCGGGGCGGAGCTGCCGATGTCGGACAGGATGCAATTGGTGGTGGCGACGCCATGCTTCGGCGGGCAGGTGTCGAGCATCTATGCGAGCTCGATCTTCGCGCTGCAGCGCGCCGTTCATGGCATGTCCAATCTCGAGCTCAAGGTGCTGCTGCGGGACGGCGACGCGCTGATTACCCGCGCGCGGGCCAATCTGGTCGCGATGTTCCTGGACGATCCCAACGCGACGCATTTCCTGTTCGTCGACGCCGATATCGGCTTCAAGCCGGAGCAGGTGTTCCGGCTGATCGAATGCGGCGCGGACATCGTTGCCGGCTGCTATCCGATCAAGCGGGTCAATTGGGACAAGGCCGCGCGGGCGATCCAGTCGGGCCGGGCCGACGTGCCGGCGGCTTCGCTGGACTACGTGCTCGAGATCGAGGATCCCGACCGCATCGTCGTCGTCAACGGCTTCACCCGCGTGCGCTATGCCGGCACCGGCTTCCTGATGATCCGGCGCCACGCGCTGGAGGCGATGTGCCGCCACCCGGACTATGCGGGCCTGCAGTTCTTCCGCGAGCATTCGCACGACACGCTGGTTGCGAGCCAGAACCGCTTCGCGCTGTTCGAATGCATGATCGATCCGGCGACCGGCACTTATCTTTCCGAGGACTTCGCCTTCTGCAAGCGCTGGACCGATATCGGCGGCGAGATCTGGGCCGACATCCAGAGCTCGCTCGATCACGTCGGGCCGTCGGTGTTTCATGGCGACATCGCCTCGCAATTCACACCGGCGCCTGCAGTGGCGGCGGCCGATGCGGCCTGAGCCTTTCGGGATGAGCACCGGCGCATCCCGCCTGTCAGGACCGGAACGCGCATCCGACTGCGGTTCGCGGTACCGCCTGCGCGATCTCTTCACGCCCCTCGATGCGCTGCTCGTCTCCGGAGGAGATCCGCGGCTGGCGCTCGACGTCGCGGGCCGCCTCAACGTGTATGGCTGCGCGGCCGCGCCGGAGCCGGAAATCTGGAATTTCGCCTCCTCGACGGCGTCGACGATTTCGCCGGCTGCCTATGACCGTGTCGCGCTGGCGCGCGAAGAGCTGGTGCACAAATGCCTGTTCGACGAAGTCGAGGTCGCCTTCGACGCGCGCTGCGAGGACATGCGAAGCGAGCTGCGCGGCCACCTCCAGCTTCCACCGCGCGTCGAAATCGTGTTCTCGCCCTCCGGGACGGACTCCCAGCTTCACGCCTTGTTCCTGGCGCGCGCGGCGCTCGGGGCGCCGCCGCTGACGATCGTGGTCGGCGCCGACCAGACCGGAAGCGGCACGATCCATACTGCGCGCGGGCACCATTTCGGCTCCATCACGGCTAGCGGCGTTGCGGTTCGCAAGGACGGCGCGGTGGCGGGGCTCGCCGGCGCCAGTGTTGCTTTGCCGCTGCTCGAGGCCGGCCCCGCGCTTGCGATGCGCGGGGATGCCGATGCCGCGGTGCTGCGTGCGGTCGAAGCCAATATCGCGCAAGGCACGCCCGTGCTGCTCCAGATCATGGATGCGTCGAAGCTCGGCTGGCGCGCACCAAGCGCAGCCTGCCTCGACGAGATCGCGCGACGCTGGCCGCGCAAGGTCCAGATTGTCGTCGACGCCTGTCAGGCGCGGCTCGGGCGCCGCCGCCTGCGCTCGTATCTCGACCGCGGCTACATGGTGCTGATCACGGGCTCGAAATTCTACGGTGGGCCTGCCTTCAGCGGTGCGCTGCTGGTGCCCGAGAGCCTGTCGCGGACGCTCGACCGTGCCGAGGGGATCGCGCCCGGCATTTTCGACTATGCCGGCCGTTGCGATTGGCCGATGGCCTGGACGAAGCTGCGTTCGCGCTTCGAGCGCCGCCCGAATTTCGGTCAATGGCTGCGCTGGGAGGCGGCGCTTGCCGAGATCGGCGGCTATTACGCCGTGCCCGGTGCATTCCGCGCCAAGGCGCTCGCCGATCTCGCCGCCGGCATCGACAGCATGATCGCGCTGTCGCCGTCGCTTCGCTCGGTCGCAGCCGCGACCGGCACGGCCGACGCGGATGACGAGGAATTTGCACAAACTACGATCTTTCCGTTCATGCTGCTGCGCGGCGGCAAGCTGGTTTCGATCGCCGAAACCAACGCCATCCATCAGGCTTTGGCGCGTGACATGAGCCAGGCGATCAGCGGCACCGCGGCGGACCGACAGGTCGCCGCGCAGCGTTGCCTGATCGGCCAGCCGGTCCGTCTGGAGCGGCAGGACGCGGCCCCGCAGGCCGTGCTGCGCCTTTGCGTCGGCGCCCGAATAGTGACCGAAGCCTGGTCGTCGGATACGGCCGAGGCGCAACGCAATGTGCAGCAGGTCCTCGATCGCATCGCCCATGTCCTGGTAAAGATCGAGCTGCTGCTCGACCGTGGCGCAGTCGCCGCCGCGCCGGTAAGCTCCGCGTTCGAGGTGTGAGATGCAGCATCCGCTTTCCGCGCCGATCGGCATGATTGCGGCGAACTATGCCGATCGCATCGGCTTTGCGCAGCTGACGCGTCAGGCCTTCGAAGGTGTCGACCTGCATCCGCTGCGCGACCAATTGCTGGCGCGGATCGCGGCGGGGACGGCGCTGGCGGGCGAAGGGCTCGATCTGTCGTTGATCACCCAGCTTCTCGGCGACAAGGATCAGGGGCTTGCGATCCAGTCGGAGGTGCTGGCCTTCCATCAATTGTTTCGCACGCCGAGCGCCGCTCCGAAGCCCAGCCTACGCGTGCTCGCGCTCGCGGCCGACATCGACATGGGCGGCAACACGCCGATCGATTTTCTGCTCGAAGGCTCCGACATCGAGCTGTTGACGCTCTACGTGGTCAAGGGCGTCGGCCTGCCGGAGAATTTGCCGGAGCACGACGTCGCCATCGTGGTCGCCTCCGATTCCGAGGAATGCCGCGAGGCGCTCGCCTTGATCGGAAAGGCCGCGCCGCATTGGCCGCGGCCGCTGCTCAATCGTCCCGATCGCATCGGCAATCTCGATCGCGACAAGCTGCATCGGCTGCTGGCCGGCGTGCCCGGTCTGGACATTCCCGCGACCATCCACGCGACGCGGGCGCAATTGTCGGAGCTTTCGAGCGGGCGGATCGCCTGCCGGGACATTGCGGGTGAACTGCGCTTTCCGATGATCGCGCGGCCGCGCGGCTCGCATGCCGGCGTCGGACTCGCGAAGCTCGACGATGCGGCGGCGCTCGCATCTTATCTTGCCGAGCGTAGCGAGCAGGATTTCTTCGTCGCGCGTTTCGTCGATTACGTGAATCCAGACGGGCTCTATCGCAAGTATCGTCTCGCGATGGTCGACGGTAAACCTTACGCCTGCCACATGGCGATCGCCGACCGTTGGGATATCTGGTACCTCAACGCCAACATGGCCTTCAGCGAGGAGAAGCGTGCGGAGGAGGCGATCTTCATGCGCGACTTCGACCACGCCTTCGCGGCGCGCCACAGAAGCGCGCTCGACGAGATGAGCAGGCGGGTCGGCCTCGACTATTTCATCGTCGATTGCGCGGAGAACCAGGACAACGAGCTTCTGGTCTTCGAAGCCGACAACACCGCCGTCGTGCACAACATGGATTCGCCAGCCGTGTTTCCTTACAAGCCGCCGCAGATGCGCAAGATCTTTGCGGCGTTCGCGGCGATGCTGTCGCGGCATGCAAGAGCGGGCGAGGGGAGTGCAAGATGAACGAGATCGTCCGCAATGCGCAGAGCTCCGTAGCGCACACCTCGCTCGATCCGCAGGACTGGAGCGCGTTTCGTGCGCTCGCCCATCGCATGCTGGATGAGACGATCGACGGCATCGCCAACATCCGGACGCGTCCGGTCTGGCAGCCGATCCCTGACGACGTCCGCGCGGCCTTCAAGGCCGACGTGCCGCGCGAGGCGAGCGACCTCGCCGAGGTCTACCGCGAATTCGCCGATCACGTCGCGCCCTATGCGACCGGCAACGTCCATCCCGGCTTCATGGGCTGGGTGCATGGCGGCGGAACCGCGGTGGGCATGCTCGCGGACATGCTCGCGGCAGGCCTCAACGCCAATCTCGGCGGCCGGGACCATATGCCGATCGAGGTCGAGCGCCAGGTCGTCGATTGGATGCGCCGCCTGTTCGCCTTTCCGGATAGCGCGAGCGGCATCTTCGTCACGGGTACCTCAATGGCCAATCTGATGGCGGTGCTGGTGGCGCGCACCGCTGCGCTCGGCGCGCTGGCGCGGCAATACGGCATCGGCAATGACGGTGCGCTGCTCACCGCCTACACTTCGCAGGCCGCGCATGGCTGCGTCTCCAGGGCGATGGACATTGCCGGGCTCGGCACCGATGCGCTGCGCAAGGTCGGCGTCGATGCCGATCATCGCATCGACATTGCCGCGTTGCGCGCGCAGATCGCCGTTGATCGCGAGGTCGGCTTCAAGCCGTTCCTGGTCGTCGCTTCCGCCGGCACGGTGGACGTTGGTGCGATCGACGATCTCAAGGCCGTCGCGGAGCTGTGCCGCGAGGAGGGAATCTGGTTTCACGTCGACGGTGCTTTCGGTGCGCTTGCGATCTTCTCGCCCGAGCTTGCGCCGCTGCTCGCCGGCATCGAGCTTGCCGATTCCATCGCGCTCGACTTCCACAAATGGGGACAGGTGCCGTACGATGCCGGCTTCCTGCTGGTGCGCGACGGCGAGCAGCATCGGCAGGCCTTTGCACAGCCCGCGGCCTATCTGCGCCGTGAGGCGAGGGGGCTTGCGGCGGGAGCGGTCTGGCCCTGCGATCTCGGCCCCGATCTGTCGCGCGGCTTCCGTGCGCTGAAGACGTGGTTCACTCTGAAGACGTTCGGAATCGACCGGCTGGGTGCGACGATCGCGCGAAGCTGTGCGCTGGCGAAGTATCTCGAGGCGCGCGTGCTGGCCGAGCCGCGGCTGGAATTGCTGGCTCCGGTCAACCTCAACATCGTCTGTTTCCGCTACCGTGCCGACGATGCGGTCAACCGGGAGATCGTCGCCGATATCCAGGAGTCGGGAGTGGCGGCGCCGTCGAGCACGACGCTGGACGGCAGGTTTGCGATCCGTGCCGCGATCGTCAATCACCGCACCGAGGAGGCGGACATCGATGTGCTGGTCGCGGCGGTGCTGCAGTTCGGCGCACGGCGATGCGGCGACGGCGTGATCGAGGTCGAGGCGCCGCCGCTCGCGGCGCAATAGCCCGCGCATGGTTGAAACGACAACGGCCCCGGAGATGATCCGGGGCCGTTGTCGTTTGCAGAGCTGGATCTTTCGCGAGGCTTCGCCACGCGGACGTTGATGGTCAGGCGGCGGAGCTCACGTCGTCCTTGGTCACTTCAACCTTGGCCGCTTCAGGCTTGGGATGGGCGGCCTCGAACTGGCCCCGCAGCTTTTCTTCATAGGCGATCAGCTTGCGGGCATCCTTCAGCGCCCGGTAGAGGTCGCCGTTCAGGATGTTGTTGTTGATGGCCTCGATGATCGGCCAGGCGCTCGGGACCGCGGTGACGATGTCGCGCACCAGGTTGAAATAGGTGCCGTGCTGGGTCTGCGGATCCGGCGAGATGTACATGAGCTGCACCGCCAGGTAGACGAGCTTGGCAGGCGTATCGGCGGTCTCCGGCGTGAGGATGTCGCGCTCGCGCAGGATTGGCACGTTGTCGCCGTCGATCAGGAGACGGGCCCGCTGGTCCGTATTGGTAATCACGCAGTTGCCGACGATGATGCGTTCGTGCGGTCTGAGCTCGACCTTGAGGGCCATTGCCTGTTCTCCATCAACGCTTTCGTAACCGAGCGTTCGTTGCGGCCTGCCAAGACGTGATTCTCGCTCGCAACTAGTTAACGAGCTGTAAATTCCCGCCATTCGCGCCAAAAAACTCAATGATTTCAACGTTGCGTCTGTGCGCCGGCGTAGCGCTGCGCGCGGCATCCCGGACCGAATCACGCGCGACCGGGCAAAAGCACGGGTTTCATTTCATGTTTCGTTAGAGGTCTCGGCGGCACCGTCCGCCGTCGCTGGGTCAATCGCGATCCAAGCAGACGTGTAACAGTAGCGTCGTTTACCAGAAAGGTAACAGAGTCATGTCCGGTATCGTCCTCTCCGCATCGGTTCGTCAGAACCTGCTCTCCCTCCAGTCCACCGCTGACCTCCTCGCCACCACGCAGAACCGTCTGTCGACCGGCAAGAGCGTCAACTCGGCCCTGGACAATCCCACCAACTTCTTCACCGCCCAGTCGCTCGACAACCGCGCCAGCGACATCAACAACCTGCTCGACGGTATCGCCAACGGCGTGCAGGTGCTGCAGGCCGCCAACACCGGCATCACCTCGCTGCAGAAGCTGATCGACAGCGCGAAGTCGATCGCCAACCAGGCGCTGCAGACCACGGTCGGCTACTCCACCAAGTCGAACGTCTCCGCCACGATCTCCGGTGCGACCGCGGCCGACCTGCGCGGCACGACCTCCTATGCGAGCGCGACCGCGAGCAGCAACGTCGTGTTTAGCGGCGCTGCCGGCGGCACCACCGCGGCGACCGGCACCACGACGCTCGGCGCCACCATCGGCACCTTCTCCAGCACGGGCGCAACGGCCGGCGACGGCACCACGGCGCTCGGCGGCACCATGACGCTGATCGCCACCAACGGCACGACCGCGACCGGCCTTGCCGGCAACGCCCAGCCCGCTGACGGCGACACGCTGACCGTGAACGGCAAGACCATCACGTTCCGCAGCGGCTCGGCTCCGGGCTCGACCGGCGTTCCGACCGGCTCGGGCGTCAGCGGCAACATCGTCACCGACGGCGCCGGCAACTCGACGGTCTATCTCGGCACCGCCGGTACCCCGGCTGCGACCGTCAACGATCTGTTGTCCGCGATCGATCTGGCCAGCGGCGTCAAGACGGTCTCGATCACTTCGGGTGCGGCGACGATCGCCACGAGCAACGGCCAGACCGCTTCGAGCGTTGCTGCGGGCGCCGTCACGCTGAAGAGCTCGACGGGCGCGGATCTGAGCGTCACCGGCAAGGCCGACCTGCTCAAGGCGCTTGCCCTGACCACGTCGGTGGGCGGCGGCAACGCCACCGTCAACGTCAACCGCACCACCAGCTCGGCTTCGCTGGGTGCGACGATCACGGACGGTTCGACGCTGAACGTCAACGGCCACGTCATCACCTTCAAGAACGCGCCGATCCCGGGCTCGACCGGTGCTCCGAGCGTTCCGACCGGTTTTGGTGCGAGCGGTAACGTCCTCACCGACGGTGCCGGCAACTCGACGGTCTACCTGCAGGGCGGCACGCTCAACGACGTGCTGAAGGCGATCGACCTCGCCACCGGCGTGCAGACCGCGACGATCGGCGCCAACGGCACCGCGACGCTTGCGACCGCCACCGGCCAGACCAACTCGTCGATCAACGCCTCCGGCCAGCTCAAGATCTCGACCGGTGTCAATGCCGACCTGTCGGTCACCGGCACGGGCAACGCGCTGAACGCGCTTGGCCTCGCCGGCAACACCGGGACTGCGACCGCCTTCACCGCGGCGCGCACCTCCGGCATCGGCGGCATGGCCGGCAAGACCTTGACCTTCACCTCCTTCAACGGCGGCACGGCGGTTGACGTCACCTTCGGCGACGGCACCAACGGCACGGTCAAGACGCTCGATCAGCTCAACACCAAGCTGCAGGCCAACAACCTGTCCGCGACGATCGACGCCAACGGCCTGCTGACGATCTCGACCACCAACGACTACGCGTCCTCGACCATCGGTTCGAGCGCCGCTGGCGGTGCGATCGGCGGCACGCTGACCTCGGCGCTGACCTTCTCGACGGCTTCCAGCCCCGTCCAGGATACGGTTGCCCAGACCTCGCGTTCCAACCTGGTCAACCAGTTCAACAACATCCTGAACCAGATCGACACCACGGCGCAGGACTCCTCGTTCAACGGCGTCAACCTCTTGAACGGCGACCAGCTCAAGCTGGTGTTCGACGAGACCGGCAAGTCGAACCTCAGCATCACCGGCGTGACCTACAACTCCAAGGGTCTGGGCCTCGCCTCGCTGACCAGCGGTGTCGACTTCATCGACAACGCTGCCACCAACAAGGTGCTGACCAACCT